>CAWAAI010000004.1:0-420559 GCA_963779875.1 uncultured Alphaproteobacteria bacterium
GTCGAGCGCGCCGAGGAACAGGTCGCTGGCGTCGCGATGCACCAGCTTGATATTGAAGCGGTCGCGGAAGGTGCGCACCACCTCTTCGGTTTCGCCGGCGCGCATCAGGCCGTGATCGACATAGATGCAGGTGAGTTGGTCGCCGATGGCCTCGTGCAGCAGCACCGCGGCGACGCTGGAATCGACTCCGCCGGAGAGGCCGCAGATCACCCTGCCCTGCCCCACCTGAGCGCGGATCCTGGCAATCTGGGTGTCGCGGAAGCCGGCCATCGTCCAGTCCCCGGCGCATCCCGCGACGCGGCGGGCGAAATTCGCCAGCAGCGCGGCGCCGTGCGGTGTGTGCACCACCTCGGGGTGGAACATCAGGCCGTAGAAGCGGCGGGCGTCGTCGGCGAAGGCGGCGAAGGGGGCGCCCTCGCTGGTGCCGACGGGGCGGAAGCCCGGCGGCAGGCGGTTCACGCGGTCGCCATGGCTCATCCACACCTGCTCGCGCGCGCCCTTCTCCCACACCCCCTCGAAAAGGGCGCAGTCGTCGCGCACGTCCACGAAGGCGCGGCCGAACTCGCGGTGGTCGGAGCTTTCCACCTCGCCGCCAAGCTGTGCGCACATCGCCATCTGGCCGTAGCAGATGCCGAGCACGGGCACGCCCATCTCGAACACCATCTGCGGTGCGCGCGGCGAGTTGCCGTCGGGCACGCTGGCGGGGCCGCCGGAGAGAATGACGGCGCGCGGGTTGTAGGCGGCGATGCGGTCGGGATCGGCGTTGAAGGGCCAGATTTCGCAATAGACCCCGGCCTCGCGCAGACGCCGGGCGATCAGCTGGGTCACCTGGCTGCCGAAATCGAGGATCAGCACCCGGTCGGTGGTGAGGGAGGCCGTATCGGGCATTGTGCGGGCACCTGCGGTTGGCGGTGCGGGGTCTTGCAGCATGCCCGCCGCCGCACCGCAAGCTTCATCAGGCGGTGGGCGAAGTTGCCTGCGCCAGCTTGTCGATCGGCGACCAGACATAGGCGGTCTGCGGCACGGCCTGGCCGCCGACTTCCACCAGCAACTCGGCGGCGGGCTTGCCGCCCAGGCGGGTGTAGAACCATCGGCTGGGGTTCTCGCGCAGCACCCACAGATAGGCGCTCGCACAGCCGATGGCCTTCAGGTGCCCGGCCGCGGCGCGCATCAGGCGCCGGCCGATACCGCGCTCGCGCCAGTCGTCCAGCACGTAGAGGGTCTCGATCTCGCCCTGGCCAAGCGTCTCGGCGGCGGCCGGAGAGCGGGCGGGACCACTGGTGGTAAAGCCCACGACGCGCGGCGGGCCGCCGCCCGGGCCGAGGTCCAGCCCGGATGCGGTGGCGACATGCACGCCGGTGCCGGCGCGGATGGCGCGCTCGTAATGGCCGGCCTGGCGCGGGACGGAGAGGCGGGCGAGGTAGGCATCGGGCAGGATGCCCGGATACGTGCTGCGCCAGACCGCGACATGCACGGCGGCAATCGCCACGGCATCGGTGGGCCGGGCGCGGCGAATGGTGATCATGCCGCCTCCTGCGACGCCACCTCGCCGCGTCGTTCCAGCACCGCGGTGAAGAAGCCGTCGGTGCCGTGCCGCCGCGGGGTGAGCGACAGGAACTCGCCCGCTCCGGGCACCGGCGCCGGACCGGCCCAGGCTTCCGCCAAAGGCACCACGGCGAAATCGGGATGGGTGGCGATGAAGCCTTGCACCTGCGCCTCGTTCTCTTCGGTGAGCACCGAGCAGGTAGCGTATACCAGTCGCCCGCCCTTGCGAACCAGCCGCGACGCGGCCTCCAGGATGGCGGCCTGCTTGGGCACCAGTTCCAGCAAATCGCGCTCGGCCAGACGCAACCGCGCGTCCGGGTTGCGGCGCCAGGTGCCGGTGCCGGTGCAGGGCGCGTCCACCAGCACACGGTCGAAGGCCCCTGCCCGGCGCTTGGCCCATTTGTCGCCAGGAGCGATCAGATGGCGTTCCACATTATGCACGCCCGCGCGGCGCAGGCGGCGGACGGCGCCCTCCAGCCTTGGGCCGGAGACGTCGCAGGCGACGATCTGGCCGCGATTCTCCATGGTCATGGCCAGGGCCAGGGTCTTGCCGCCAGCCCCCGCGCACCAATCCGCGACCCGCATGCCCGGCACGGCACCGACCATCGCCGCCACAAGCTGGCTGCCCTCGTCCTGGATCTCGACCAGGCCGGACTGGAAAGCGGGGCCGGTGGTGACCAGCCGGCGGCCCTCCACGCGCAGCCCCCAGGGGGACAGTTCGGTCGGGACCGCCGCGATGCTCTCGGCGGCGAGTGCCGCGATGGCCTGCTCGCGCGTGCCCTTCAGCAGGTTCACCCGCAGGTCGAGCGGGGCGGCGGTGCCCATCGCCGCCATCTCCGGCGCCAAGGCATCGCCGAAACGGGCCTGCAGGCGCGGCAAGACCCAGTCCGGAACCTCCAGCCGCACCGCCTCGGGCATGGCGGGATGGTCGAGCGTATGGCCCTCCAGCTTCTTCAGTTCGGCCGTCTCGGCCGCGGAGAGATGGGTGGGTCCGAACTGGCCGCCGGAAAACGATTGCGCCACGCCCGACAAGGCCCAGCCTTCCAGCAGCAGCGACGCCGCCACCAGAAGCCGCGGCGTCACCGCGGCCCCGGCCTGCTCCAGCCACCATTGCAGCCGCCGGCGGGCGCGCATCACCGACCAGACCCGATCTGAAATCGCGCGGCGGTCGCCGGAGCCGATGAACCGGCGGTCCCGGAAAAACGCGTTCGCCACCGCGTCGGCCGGCTTGCGCGGCGCCGCCTCGACCGATGCCAGCAACTCGATGGCACCCGCTATCCGCGCGGCAGGCGTCACGCGGGGCGGGCCATAAGGAAGGCCAGGGCGCTGCCCTGGAACCCGGCAGGGGGCGATGCCCCCTGCGCCCCCACTGGGGCCGACGGCCCCAGACCCGCATCCTTCGATCGCCTTCGGCGAGAGGGGGCCTGCTGGGCTGTGGTCACGGATCGAGATGGCCCCCTCTCGCCGAAGGCGATCCAGATTCGAGGGTCCAGGGACCTCGGGTCCTTGGTGGGGTGCAGGGGCAACGCCCCTGCCGGGGTGGCGGTCCGTGGCGCGCCTTCGCGCGACGGGCGGCGCCCCTCGCCTTCCTGGGCCTGCACCGCGCTACCCTTCCTGGCGATAGTTCGGCGCTTCGCGGGTGATGGCGACGTCGTGGACGTGGCTTTCGCGCAGGCCGGCGCCGGTGATGCGGCGAAAGCGGGCGTTCTGTTGCAGATCGGCGACGGTGGCGCTGCCGGTGTAGCCCATGCCGGCGCGCAGGCCACCGACCATCTGGTGCAGCACGGCGGCGACGGGGCCCTTGTAGGCCACGCGGCCTTCGATCCCTTCGGGGACGAGTTTCAGCGTGTCCTTGATGTCCTGCTGGAAGTAGCGGTCGGCCGAGCCACGGGCCATGGCGCCCATGCTTCCCATGCCGCGGTAGGATTTGTAGCTACGTCCTTGATAAAGGAAAACTTCGCCGGGTGCTTCGTCGGTGCCCGCGAGCACGCTGCCCATCATCACCGCGTCGGCGCCCGCGCCGATGGCCTTGACCAGGTCGCCGGAGGTGCGGATGCCGCCATCGGCGATGGCGGGCACGTCGTGCTCGCGACAGGCGGCGGCGGTTTCCAGCACGGCGGAGAACTGCGGCACGCCCACGCCGGCCACGACGCGGGTGGTGCAGATGCTGCCCGGGCCGATGCCGATCTTCACCGCATCCGCCCCGGCGCTGATCAGGGCGCGGGCGCCCTCGGCGGTGGCGACGTTGCCGGCGATGACCTGCACGACATTGGAAAGCTTCTTGATCCGCTCCACCGCCGCCATCACGCCGCGGGAATGGCCGTGGGCCGTGTCGATCACCACCACGTCCACCCCGGCGGCGATCAGCGCCTCGGTGCGGGCATGGCCCTCCTCGCCCACGCCGGAGGCCGCGGCGACGCGCAGGCGGCCGAGTTCGTCCTTGTTGGCGAGCGGATGGGCTTCCGCCTTGTCCATGTCCTTGACGGTGATCAGGCCGACGCAACGATATTGGTCGTCCACCACCAGCAGCTTTTCGATGCGGTGCTTGTGCAACAGTGTGCGGGCCTGTTCGGCGGCGTGTTCGGCGCGGACCGTGACCAGGTTCTCGCGCGTCATGAGTTCGTAGATCCGCAGGTTGGGGTCGGTGGCGAAGCGCACGTCGCGGTGGGTGAGGATGCCGACCAGGCGATTGGAATCGCGCTCCACCACCGGAAAGCCGCTGATATGGTGGGTGGCCATCAGGGTGCGCGCCTCGGCGAGCGTGTTGTCGGGGTGAATGGTGAGCGGGTTCACCACCATGCCCGACTCGAACTTCTTCACCCGGCGCACCTGGGCGGCCTGTTCGTCGATCTCAAGGTTCTTGTGGATCACGCCGATGCCGCCATGCTGCGCCATGGCGATGGCCATGCCGCTTTCGGTCACCGTGTCCATGGCCGAGGAGACCAGTGGAATGTTGAGCGGGATGGTCCGGGTCAGCCGCGTGCTGGTCTGCACGAGCGTGGGCAGCACCTCGGAATAGGCGGGGACGAGCAGCACGTCGTCGAAGGCGAATGCCTCGGTGATCCGTGCGCCCACCTCCGTGCCGCGTGTGGTGGTGGGGCCGCGCGTGGCGGTAGGGGCAGTGGAAGTAGAGGAATCAGGGGGTGCCATGGCCGGACCTTTCCGCAACCTTGGCGGCTCTCCATAATCTCATGCCTTGGCCGAGGCAAGCGAAGACAGGTGACGGTTTGCTGTCATGCGTCAGCGGGGGTCCCGTCCGCGGGGGCACCACGGAAACCGGTGGCGACCACATAGAGTTCGCTGCTCTCCTTGCGGCTGGCCGGCGGCTTGGCGTGGCGCACGGTGGTGAAGGCGAGTTTCATCGGCGCCAGCATCTGCTTCTCCGAGCCGCCCTGGAACACCTTGGCCACGAAGGCGCCGCCCGGGCGCCAGCACCTTCATGGCGAAGTCCAGAGCCAGTTCGGCCAGCGCGATGATGCGCAGGTGGTCGGTGGCGTCATGGCCGGTGGTGTTGGGCGCCATGTCGGACAGCACCAGGTCGGCCGTGCCGCCCAGCGCGCGTCAGGCGCGCGGGCATGTCCGCGTCGTTGAAGTCGCCTTGCAGCAGCGTCGACGCCATGCGAACGGGTCGACCGGCAGCAGGTCGAGCGCCACGCATCTGCGGCCGGCACCGCGCCTGCCCGCCACCTGCGTCCAGCCGCCCGGCGCCGCGCCCAGGTCGACCACGCGCATGCCGGGCTGGATGAGATGGAACCGGTCGTCCATCTCGATCAGCTTGAACGCCGCGCGCGATCGCCAGCCCTGGGCCTTCGCGGCCGCCACATATGGGTCGTTCAACTGGCGCGTCAGCCAGCGCTGGCAGGCCGGGGTGCGCCCGCTGCCGCTTGCAACCGACACCGAGTGCGGCCCTGCGCCTGGCGTGCCCCGCTCGCTGCCGGCGGCGGGCCGGTCTGCCGGCGTCACTCCGCGGCACCCGCCAGCGCCGCATGGCCCTGGCGTGACGCGCGTGTGCCCGCATCAGGCGCAACAGCATGCCTTCCCGCAGGCCGCGATCGGCGACCACCACCTGTGGCGCCGGCCACAGCCGGTGGATTGCGGCGAACACCGCGCAGCCCGGGAGCACGAACTCGGCCCGGTCCGGGCCGACGCAGGGGTGCTGCTCCAGCCCCGCCGGCCCAGGGCGCGCAGCAGCGCCAGCGCGGCATCGGCTGCCTGCACGTTCCACACCGCCCCGTCCACCGCGGCGCGCGATAGCGCGGCAGGTCGAGCGCGATCCGGCCAGCGTGGTGGCGGTCCCGAGGTGCCCAGCAGCCTCACCCCGCCCTGCCGCATCTCCTGGCGCGATGCGATGCACCGCCTCGAACGGGGCGCAGTTGCCGTTCCACCTCGTCCACCATCGCCGCGAATCCGGCGGGGTGACGCCGGCTTCGGCGGTAGCGCTCGGCCAGCGTAACCACGCCCAGCGGCAGCGAGCTCGTGGCCGATCAGCTGCGGCTTGCCGCCCTGCCCAGCCGCACCCAGGCCAGTTCGGTGGAGCCGCCGCCGATATCGAACAGCAGCGCCCGCCGGCCGCCGCCATGCAGCAGCGGTGCGCAGCTTTCCAGCGCCAGCTCGGCTTCCTCGCGCGCCGAGATGGTCTCGAGGGCAGACCGGTCTCGGCCTCACGCGCGGCGAGGAACTCGGCGCCATTGGCGGCCCGCCGGCAAGCCTCGGTGGCGACCGCCCGCAGCCTGCTGACCGGCCGCCGCGCCAGCCGCTGTCGCGCAGCGCACCAGCGCGGCGATCGCGCGATCCATGGCCGCGTTCGCACAGCCGGCCGTTACTGTGCAGCCCCTCGCCCAGGCGCACGATGCGGGAGAAACTGTCCAGCACGCGAAACCCCTCGCCTGCAGGGCGTGCCCACCAGCAGCCGGCAGTTGTTGGTGCCCAGATCGATGCGCCGCAAAGGCCGGCGGCCCGGGGCGTCGCGCATCCGGCAAGGAGTGGTCAGGGTGAAACATGGCGATTCATGGAGGTCGGAACGCATCATTCGCGCTGCAAGCCCCCGCCGCAAGCCCCCGCCTCATGCCCCTGCCGCGCTTGCCCGGGCAGGCCCGGACTGCGCGCAGTCGTGATGCGACGGCGGCATCGGTGGTTGCACAGGGATACGGTGCGTGGTAATCCGCCGATCCCGTCGCTTGGGGGATAGTTTAGCGGTAAAACTCCCGGCTCTGACCCGGGCATCCTTGGTTCGAATCCAGGTCCCCCAGCCACTCCGGCGCCAAGCTTCTTTCAGCAGTGCCACGGCGGCAGCGCCGCAGGCCTTTTTCCGCCCAGTGTTCCCGCAAGGCGACCAAATCGCGCGAACGCTGAGGGACTGGCGCCAGCGCTGATTGCGTTTCGTTTTCTGCACTGACGCTGGCTTCGTTGCCGGCAATTTTTGCGGCTTGCGTTCGTGGGTGTCGTGACGAGCGCCTGGGGAACCGCCGTCGCGCGGAGGCGCACGCGTTCAAGCCGAGAAAACGCGCTCGAATCGCCGTGAGGGCGAGGGGCCGAGCCCCTCGCCTTGCCTGGGGGCTAGTTGCCAGCCGCCGTTGCCGCGGCTTCGGCAGGTCCGCGAGTCACCTGCAGGGCGTTGGGGCCAAAGCGATCGCGGAAGGGTTGAGTGTCGATTTCCTCGAGCTGGATCTCGCCGGCGAGAACCTTCTGCTTCCACGCCTGATGGGCCGGTTCCATGTCGTGGAACTCGGGCATCACTTCCTTGGCGAAGAGTTCAAGGCTTTCGCAGATATGCTCGTGGGTGTTCTTGCCGGCCTGGTTGAGCAGGATGATCTGGTCGACATTGCTCGCCTGGAAGCGGCGCAGCTTGCGGCGGATGGTCTCCGGCGAGCCGATCAGGCCGCCGCGGACGGCGCGCTGGAAGGCCTCCGGGTTCTCGGCCTTCCACTTCATGTATTCGTCCCACAGGTTCACGGTGCCCGGCGGCGGGCGCTGGCGGCCCGAGGAGGCGCCGTAGAAGCGCAGAGCGAACTGGAAGAACGGCGCGCCTTCCGCGCGCGCATAGGCTTCCTCGTCGGTCTTGGCGCACATGAAGTAGCTGACCAGCGCCATGTTGGGATTGGTCTGGTAGTCGGCGAGCTTGTCCAGGCGCTTGGTTATGGCGTTGTAGTAGGCATGCACCCAGGCATGGGCGGCATCCGCGCTGACGAACTGGAAGCCGAGCGCGCCGATGCCGCGGCGGCCGGCCATGTCGATGGTTTCAAGCTGCGAGCACGCGACCCAGAGCGGCGGGTGCGGCTGCTGGATGGGCTTGGGCAGGACGTTGCGCAGCGGCATCTTGAAGTACGGGCCGTCGTATTCGACGCCGCCTTCCTTGAACATCGGCATAACCGCGCGCACGCCGTCTTCCCAGACTTCGCGCTTGGTCTCCATGTCGCGCTCGAACGGGCCGAGTTCGGTGATGCTCGCACCTTCGCCCATGCCGAATTCGACGCGGCCGCGGCTGAGCAGGTCCAACGTCGCGACCTTCTCGGCGACGCGGGCGGGGTGGTTGGTGGTGAGCTGGATAATGCCGTGGCCGAGGCGAATATTCTTTGTCCGCATCGCGGCAGCGGACAAGAACATCTCGGGCTGCGGAGAGTGCGAGTATTCCTCGAGGAAGTGATGCTCCACCTCCCAGGCATAGTCGTAGCCGAGCTTATCGGCCAGTTCCACCTGGTGCAGCGCGTTGTGCAGCAGGTTCATGTCGCTGTCGTGCGCCCACTTCATGCCGCCTTGGGGGCGCGGATTCTGCAATTCGTAGAAAATGCCGAACTTCATGGTGTTTCCCTTCCCGTTGGCGAAAATGATAGAAGAGGTCGGGCGCATCGCCAAGCGCCACACGGCGGGAGTTGTTCGTTGCGGACTCTCCCGTCAGGATACGCGCCGATGGTCGGCCGCGACATAGGTTCCGGCCGCCTCAGCCATAGGGGAGACTTCACAATGCGTCGCCGCGACGTTATCAAGACCGCGATTGCAGGCACTGCCGCACTCGCAGCACCTTCGGTCGGCCGTGCCCAGAACGCGAAGACGCTGCGCTTCGTGCCGCATGCCGATCCTGCCTCGCTCGACCCGGTATGGACGACGGCGGACGTGACCCGCAACGTGTCGCTGGCCGTGTTCGACACGCTGTATGGCGTGGACAAGGCGGGCCGGCCGCATCCGCAGATGGTGGCAGGCGCGACCACCTCGGCGGACGGGAAGGAATGGACGCTGACGCTGCGCGACGGGCTGAAGTTCCATGACGGCACGCCGGTGCTGGCGCGCGACGCGGTCGCCTCGGTGGCGCGGTCGAACAAGCGCAACCCGCTGGGCCAGGCGCTGGCGGCGCGGACGGACGAGATGAGCGCGCCGTCGGACAAGGTGATCAAGATCCGGCTGAAGAAGCCGTTCAGCCTGCTGCCCGATGCCCTGGCGCAGTACACCACGGCGGTGATGCCGGAGCGGCTGGCCAAGACCGACGCGAACAGCCAGGTCCCGGAGGTTGTGGGCAGCGGGCCGTATCGCCTGAAGACCGACGAGCGGATTCCCGGCGCGCGGGTGGTGTTCGAGAAGTTCGATGGCTATGTGCCGCGCCCGGAGGACGGCGTGGACAGCTTCACCTCGGGGCCGAAGGTGCCGCATTTCGACCGCGTGATCTGGACCATCATGCCAGACCCGGCGACCGCCATGGGCGCGCTGCTGAACAACGAGATCGACTGGTGGGAGAACCCCACGATCGACCTGATCCCGGCGCTGAAGCGCGACAAGCGCCTGGTGCTGGAAAACAAGGACCCGGCCGGCTCGATCGGCTGCCTGCGGTTCAACCACCTGATGCCGCCGTTCGACAACGTGAAGCTGCGCCAGGCGGTGCAGATGGGCATCGACCAGCGCGAGGTGATGGAGGCGGTCGCCGGCGCCGAGCCGTCGATGATCCGCGTGCCGGCCGGCATGTTCATCCCGGGCTCGCCCTTCGCCAACGACGAAGGCTTCGACAAGGTGAAGACCTGGGGCGACGTCGACAAGGCCAAGAAGGCGATCGAGGCGTCCGGCTACAAGGGCGAGCGGATCGTGGTGCTGTCGGCGACGTCGATCCCGAGCATCTGGGCCGAGGCGCAGGTGGCCAATGACCGGCTGAAGCGCATGGGCCTGAACATCGACGTGGTGGCGGTGGAGTGGGGCACCGTGGTGCAGCGCCGCGCCAGCCGCGAGCCGATCGACAAGGGCGGCTGGAACATCTTCTACACCTACCTGGGCGGGGCCGGGAACCTGTCGCCGGCCGGGATGTCGGCCCAGCGCGGCAACGGCACCTCGGCGTGGTTCGGTTGGCCGACGATGCCGAAGGTGGAGGAACTGCGCGAGCAGTGGTTCGAGGCGCCGAGCTTCGAGGTGCAGAAGCAGCTGGTGCGGCAGATGCAGGCCGAGATGTGGGAGCAGGTGCCCTATGTGAACCTGGGCAGCTATGTCGGCATGACCGGCTACTTCAACTATCTGAAGGGCATCCGCGACGGCTTCCCGCAGATGTACGGCGTGCGCCGCGCCTGACGCTGCCGCCTTCCAGGGCGGATAGGCCGGCCGGGTGGCGACACCCGGCCGGTTTTCCTTTTCGGGGTCGCCGGGCGGTGCCAATGGAACGGGTCCGCGTGCAATCGGGAGGTTCCGCTGGCCCGCCCCGTGTCGTATGCAGGGGCGCCTTCAGAGCCGGATATGCTGCATGCCCCGAATGACACCACTTGTCCTGGCCCTGACGCTTGCGGCGTGTGGGCCGGACTACTCGCCGAATGTCTATTCCGGCAGCGCCGTGCAGCAGGCGGCCAAGGTCGAGCAGGGCATCGTGGTCGGGCTGCGCCAGGTCGGCGTGGCGGCGCAGGGGACCACCGGGACGGTGACGGGTGCGGCCGCCGGCGGTGCTCTCGGCTCGCAGTTGCCGGCGGGCGGGGATGTTGCCTCCACCCTCGGCGCCATTGGCGGCTCGCTGATCGGCGGCATCGTCGGCAAGGGCGTGGAGCGCTCGGTGGGCGAGAAAGATGCGTTCGAATACATCGTGCGCAAGGCGAGCGGCGAACTGGTGTCGGTCACGCAGCGCGACGAGATACCTCTGGCGATCGGTGAGCGGGTCCTGGTGATCGCCGGCAGCCAGGCGCGCGTGGTGCCTGATTATACCGTTCAGTTGGCGCCGCAGGGGGCTCCGGCATCGGTGGCACCGCCGGCGGCGGAGCGGACCCCGGCGGTTCAGCCGGTGGATGCCGCCCCGCCCGTGGCCCTGGCGCCGCCAACCGGGCCGCAAGCGCCGCTGGCCGAGCCGAAGGCATCGCCAGTGCTGCAGGAGACGCTTCCGCCCAGCACACCGGCGGCACCGCCGACAGACTGATGGACGAAACCTGACGGACAGCGCCGTCAGCTTCCATCCGCTCGCGTGATTTCCTTGGGGCCATTCACCAAACGCTTGTGAGTCAAGCGTTTGGGTCCACCATCAGCGTCGCGCTGCTTCAGCCCGCGGCGGCGTGGGTGTGGCGGCGGAACGGCTTGCTGCCGGTCTTGGCAAAAGGCTTGGCGTGCGGCTTGAAGCGTCGGAGGGCCGGGCTGTCGGGGCGCGTGCCGGGCTTCTGCGAGGGCCGGTCGGGGGCGCCGGCGACAATGCGCATGTCCTCCATGTCGGCCTCGCCGATGGCGGTGAGGAAGCCGTCCACGGCGGCGGTGACCAGTTCGAACTTGGTCTCACGGTCGAAGATGCGGATGGCGCCGATATCCTTGCGGGTGACTTGGCCGAGGCGGCAGAGCAGCGGCAGCAGCCATTTTGGGTCGGCGTTCTTGGTGCGGCCAAGGTTGATGCGGAACCACTGGGTAGGCCCGGAATCGGGCCGGGGCGGGGCTTCCTGCGGCGCGGAAAGCTCGGCCGGGGCTGGCAGCCGGGCGCGAAGCAGGCGCAGCAGGGCGGCGGCCACGGCCTCGGGCCCATGGGTGGCAAGCAGCGCGGCGGCCTGGGTGGCTTCGTCGGCGCTCGGGGGTTCGGCCAGGATCGGATCCTGCGCAAGCTTCGCGCGGTCGGCGGCGAGGATGGCCGCGGCATCGGGCGGGGCAACCCATTGGGCGGAGAGCCCGGCGGACATCAGCAGCTGTTCGGCGCGGCGGCGGTGGCGGGGGGTGACGATCAGCGCGCAGACGCCCTTGCGCCCTGCCCGGCCGGTGCGGCCGCTGCGGTGCAGCAGCGCCTCGCGGCCGTTCGGCAGGTCGGCGTGCACGACGAGGTCGAGTTCCGGCAGGTCGAGGCCGCGGGCGGCGACGTCGGTGGCGATGCACACGCTCGCACGCCCGTCGCGCAGGGCGGACAGCGCGTGGTTGCGGTCGGCCTGGCTGAGTTCGCCGGACAGCGCGACGGCGGCGAAGCCGCGCTCCACGAGCCGCTGGTGCAGCAGGCGCACGCCGTCGCGGGTGGCGCAGAACACCAGGGCGGCGCGGCTGTCCGAGGCGCGCAGCACGTTGACCAGGGCGCCGAACTCCTCGCCCATGCCGGCACGGATGGCGCGGTACTCGATGTCCTCGTGCTGGCGGTTGTGGGCGACGGTGTCGATGCGCAGGGCGTTGGTCTGGTACTGCCGGGCGAGGCTGGCGATCTCGCGGGCGATGGTGGCGGAGAACAGCAGGGTGCGGCGCTCGGCGGGGGCGGCGTCGAGGATGAAGCCGAGGTCGTCGCGGAAGCCGAGGTCGAGCATCTCGTCGGCTTCGTCCAGCACCGCCACGCGCACCGCGGAGAGGTCGAGCTGGGTGCGCTGGATGTGGTCCTTCAGGCGGCCGGGGGTGCCGACGACGATGTGGCAGCCCTGGGCGAGGGTGCGGGCCTCGCGCCGCGCATCCATTCCGCCGACGCAGGCGACGACGCGGGCGCCGGCGGGGCCGTAGAGCCATTCCAGCTCGCCCTGCACCTGCAGCGCCAGTTCACGGGTGGGGGCGATGACGAGTGCCAGCGGGGCGCCGGGCGGCGGCGCGCGCTCGGCCTCGCCCAGCAGGTTGGGCGCAAACGCCAGGCCATAGGCGACCGTCTTGCCCGAGCCGGTCTGGGCGGAGACCAGCAGGTCGCGGCCGTCGGCGTCGGTTGCCAGCACGGCGGACTGCACGGCGGTCGGTTCGACATAGCCGCGGGCTTCGAGCGCGCGCTCGAGCGCCGCGTTCAGGCGGGGGAACAGCATGAGGCAGGAAATCCGGTTGGGGAACGGCCGCCCGGCACAGGGCCTGGAAGGCGCAATAAGAAGCGCGGGTGATACCCCAACCGGGCCTGCTGCACCACAGCAATCGGCGCGCGGCAGCCAATCGCCGCCGCGCGGCGTCGCTAGTCCAGCGTGATGAAGATGGAATGGCGCATCTGGCCGCCGATGGCCTGGGAGATGTGGCCCTTGCCATGGGTGTCCTCGACCAGCAGCACCTCGCCGGCGCCAAGCTCGCGCACCTCGCCGTCGCTGGCGGTGATGCGCACGCCGGCGTCGAGGTTGACGATGTACTGGCGGCGCGGGGCGGGATGCCAGTCGTAGTCGTAGGTGCCGGGCGTCTCGCGGAAGATCACGCCGGTGGCATTCTGGAGGTCGGACATCTTCCCGCCCGGGCCCTCGCGGGTCCATTCCACCTCGATGTCGCGGAAATGCGTCTCGCCCTGGCCGTCGACATAGAGGTTGTGGATGCGCATGGCGGTACTCCGGTTTCGTTGGCCGGCAATTCTGCCTGCCGGCCGCAGCGAAGGGAAGGGAATGCCCGGCATGCCGCCGTCTCGTCGCATCAATCGCGCGGCTTTTCCCGCGGCCCTTGGCGCCCGGCGAGCCCCAGCCTGATCTGCTTCTCCATCTCGATGACGGCAAAGAAGGCCGCACCGACGGCGATGATCAGCACGCCATCCATCAACGGCACCGGCCTGGTGCCGAGGATCTCCTGGAGCGCCGGAACATAGGTCACCACGAACTGGGCACATACCACGACGATGACGACGGTCCACACCACCCTTGTGCCGCGGATCGCCGCCCAGGTGAGCGACGTGCCGTAGATGTTGCGGATAAAGAACAGGTGGAAGATCTCGAGCACCACCAGCGTGTTCATGGCCATTGTCTGCGCAAGCTCAAGCGGATGGCCTCGTTCCGTGGCGTAGGCGAAAATGCCGAACACCGCGGCGAGAAACAGCAGCGCCACCATCGCCACATGCCAGACAAGCCAGCCCGACAGGATCGGCGCGTCGCGCCGGCGCGGCGGGCGGGTCATGGTGCCCGCCTCGGTCGGCTCGAAGGCCAGCGCCAAGCCCAGGGTGATGGCGGTGATCAGGTTGACCCAGAGGATCTGCACCGCCGTCACCGGCAGCGCGAGGCCCGCGAGCAGCGCCAGAACCACCACCAGCGCCTCGCCGGCACTGGTGGGCAGGGTCCAGCTGATGACCTTGCGCAGGTTGTCGTAAACGGTCCGTCCCTGGCGCACCGCCGCGGCGATGGTCGCGAAATTGTCGTCGGCCAGCACCAGGTCGGCGGCCTCCTTCGCGGCATCCGAACCCTTCAGCCCCATGGCGATGCCGGCATCGGCGCGCTTCAGGGCAGGCGCGTCGTTCACTCCGTCGCCGGTCATGGCCACGGCAAGCCCGTTGGACTGCAGCGCGGTGACCAGGCGCAGCTTGTGCTCGGGGCTGGTGCGGGCGAAGACATCCACGCTGGCGACCTCCAGCGCCAGTCGCGCGTCGTCGTAGCTGTCGAGGTCGGTGCCGGTCAGCACGCGGGACGGATGCTCCAGCCCGATCGCCGCGGCGATGGCGGCGGCGGTGCCCGCATGGTCGCCGGTGATCATCTTCACCTTGATGCCCGCCGCGCGGCATTCGGCGACGGCGGCGATCGCCTCCGGGCGCGGCGGGTCGATCAGGCCGACCAGGCCGAGGAAGGTCAGCGCGCCATCTCAGGCATGCCCGCATCCAGGGTGCCCGAATCCGGGCTGGCCGCCGCCTCGGCCAGCGCGAGCACGCGCAGGCCCCGGCGCGCCATCGCCTCGGATTGTTCGTGCCAGTGGTGCATGTCGCTGCCAGCGCACATCCGCAAGACCCGTTCCGGCGCGCCCTTCACATGGATCAGGCGGCCGTGCCCGCCTTCCGTCAGGACCGCCATGAAGCGGTGCCGGGCATCGAAGGGAATGGCGTCGAGCCGCCGGGCGCCGGCCGGCTTGTGGCCCGCCACCTTGCCGGCGAACGCCAGCAGCGCGCCTTCCATCGGGTCGCCCTCGACCGTCCAGTGCCCGTCCCGACAAGCCAGCGCGGCGTCGTTGCAAAGCGCGGCCGCCCAGGCAAGGCGCGCGAGGTCGCCAACCTGCGCCCCCTTCCCGCCGGGCGTCACCTCCCCGTCGGGCGCATATCCGTCGCCCGCAACGGCAAAGCTTCCCGCCGGCGTCTCCACCGCCGCCACCATCATCTCGTTGCGGGTGAGCGTGCCTGTCTTGTCGGTGCAGATGACCGAGACCGAACCGATCGCCTCGATCGCGGGCAGGCGGCGGACGATCGCGTGATGCCGCGCCATGGCCTGCACCCCGATCGCCAGGGTGATCGTCATCACCGCCGGCAGCCCCTCGGGGATCGCGGCCACGGCCACGCCGACCACGGCCATGAACACTTCGGAGAAGTCGCGATGGCCGACGAAATAGCCGTAGGCGAGCAGAAGACCGGCGGCGAGCAGGATCAGCAACGACAGCCAGCGCGCGAAATGGTCCATCTGCGCAACCAGCGGCGTGGTCAGCGTCTCCACCCCGGCCAGAAGCCCGCCGATGCGGCCGATCTCGGTCTGCTGGCCGGTCCCCACCACCAGGCCCGCGCCGTGCCCTGGGTGACCAGCGTGCCGGACCACAGCATCGACCGCCGGTCGCCGAGCGCCGCATCCGGGGCCACCGGTCTTGTGTCCTTCTCCACCGGGACCGACTCGCCGGTCAGGATCGCCTCCTGCGCCGCAAGCCCGCGCGCCTGGACGATGCGCAGATCGGCTGGAACCCTGTCGCCGGCTTCCAGCACCACGATGTCGCCCGGCACGAGGCTTGCGCCGTCGATGGTCACCCGCGCGCCGTCGCGCAGCACGGCGGCGCGGGGGGCGAGCATGCCGCGTATCGCGGACATCGCCGCCTCGGCCCTGCCCTCCTGCACGAAGCCGATCACGGCATTGGCGATCACCACGGCCAGGATCACGCCGGTATCGACCCAGTGCTGCAAGGCCCCGGTCACGACGGCCGCCCCCAGGAGCACGTAGATCAGCATGTTGTTGAACTGCGACAGCAGGCGACGCAGCGGCCCGCGCGCCCGCGCCTCGGGCAGCCGGTTCGCCCCGTAGCGGGCCAGCCGCTCGGCCGCCTCGGCGCCGGTCAGGCCTTCGGGCCGCGAGTCGAGGGCGTCGAGGCAGGTGTCGGCGGGCTGGCCGTGCGGATCGGCCAACGTCATCGCCGGATCTCAGCGCGCGGTATAGCCACCATCCACCACCAATTGGGCGCCGGTGACGAACTTCGCCTCGTCGGAGGCCAGATAGACCGCCGCCCAGGCGATGTCGTCCGGTTCGCCCATATGGCCGATGGGGTGGACCGCCCCGGCGGCCGCCTTCGCGGCCTCGAGATCGTCAGAGGTGGCGCGCAGGTGGCTTTCCACCATCGGCGTCCAGATGTAGCCGGGGTGGATGGAGTTCACCCGGATCCTCTCGGCCGCGTAGGTGATCGCATCGTTCCTGGTCATCAGCCGCACCGCGCCCTTGGAGGCATGGTAGGGCGCAATGCCGCCGATGCCGACGAGGCCCGCGATCGACGAGAGGTTGACGATCGACCCGCCGCCCGCCGCGCGCAGATGCGGGATGGCGTGCTTGGTGCCGAAAAACACGCCCTTCACGTTCACCGCCTGCACGGCGTCCCATTCGGCCTCGCTCACCTGGTCGGTGGGCTTTGGCGAGCCGGATATGCCCGCGTTGTTCACCATCACCTGGAGCCCGCCGAACCGCGCCGCCGCGGCATCGATGGCGGCCTTGAACGCCGCCTCGTCGGAGACGTCGACCTTCCAGAACGCGGCCTCGTGCCCCTTGGCGGTAAGGCTGTCGGCCAAGGCGCGCCCCGCGGGCTCCTGCACATCGAACAGCGCGACCTTGGCGCCTTCCTCGGCCATGCGTTCGGCGCAGGCCCGGCCGATGCCGACTGCGCCGCCGGTGATGATGGCGGTCTTTCCCGACAGGCGGTTCATGGTCGCTCCTCCTTTGCGGTTCAGCTTTTGTTGGATCGTCGTTTGCTGGATCGTCGTTTGCTGGATCGGGCGGTGGGCGTGCCGGAGCCGCGCGCCGGCGCCCCCCATAGCAACTCCGGCATGTCCGGTCTGCCCCGCGGCATCATCAACTCTTCACGGGGCGGCGGGCGGCTGCGCGCCCGGCATTTCCCGCCGCCTTTGCCCTGGTGCGCCGGCGTGGCAGGATCGGCGCTTCACCGAAGTCGAGCCGCAAAATGTCCCTGCCCCCGATCCTGCAGCGCCTGCGCATTCCCGTCATCGCCTCGCCGATGTTCATCGTCTCCAATCCGGACCTGGTGATCGCCCAGTGCAAGGCGGGCGTGGTGGGCAGTTTCCCCGCGCTCAACGCCCGCCCGGCCGAGGCGCTGGCGGAGTGGCTCGACCGGATCACCACCGAGCTTGGCGAACACAACGCCAGGCATCCGGACCGGCCGGCCGCACCCTTCGCGGTGAACCATATCGTGCACCGTTCCAACGCGCGGCTGGAGCATGACCTGGAGCAGACGGTGCGGTTCAAGGTGCCGATCATCATCACCTCGCTGGGCGCGCGCGAGGACGTGTACGCGGCGACCAAGGCCTATGGCGGCATCGCACTGCACGACATCATCAACAATACCTTCGCGCACAAGGCGATCGAGAAGGGGGCGACCGGGCTGATCGCCGTGGCCGCCGGCGCCGGCGGGCATGCCGGGGCGACCTCGCCGTTCGCGCTGCTGCAGGAGATCCGCGAATGGTTCGACGGGCCGGTGGCGCTGTCGGGCGCCATCGCCAATGGCGGCGCGGTGCTGGCGGCACAGGCGGCCGGCGCCGACCTGGCCTATATCGGCTCGGCCTTCATCGCCACGCACGAGGCCAACGCGGCGGAGGGCTACAAGCAGATGATCGTGGACAGCGGTGCGCAGGACATCCTGTACACCAACGCGATTTCCGGCGTGCACGGCAACTACCTGGTGCCGTCGCTGGTGCGCGCGGGGCTCGATCCGGCGAACATGCCGGTGGCCGACAAGAGCCAGATGAGCTTCGCCGATAACAAGCCGCGGGCGTGGAAGGACATCTGGGGCGCGGGCCAGGGCATCGGCGCGGTGAAGTCGGTGGTGGGTGCCGGCGAACTGGTGGACCGGCTGGCCGCGGAATACGCCGCCGCGCGGGCACGGCTCGGGCTGGCGCCGGCGGCGGTGGCGGCGTGAGCAGCCTCGCCGGCAAGGTGGCTCTGGTCACCGGTGCCTCCTCCGGGTTGGGCGACCAATTCGCCCGCGTGCTGGCGGCGGAAGGGGCGCGGGTGGCGATCGCTGCGCGCCGCACCGACCGGCTGGAGGCCCTGGCCGGCGAGTTGCGTGCCGCCGGGCACGAGGCGCTGCCGGTGGCGGTCGATGTCGCCTCCGTGGCCTCGGTGCGCGCCGGCGCGCAGGCGGTGCTGGATGCCTGGGGGCCGATCGACATCCTGGTGAACAACGCGGGCATCTCGATCCAGGCCAAGCTGGAGGCGATCGAGGAGGACGACTACGACGCGGTGCTGGACACCAACCTCAAGGGCGCCTTCTTCATGGCCCAGGCGGCCGCCAAGCAGATGATGGCGCAAAAGCGGGAGGGGCGGATCGTCAACATCGCTTCCATCGCCGGCATGCGCGCCATCGGGCAGCTTTCCACCTATGGCATGTCGAAGGCCGCCCTGATCCAGATGACGCATGCGATGGCGCGCGAATGGGGGCGGCACGGCATCAACACCAACGCCATCGCGCCAGGCTACATCGCCACCGAGATCAGCGCCGACTTCCTGGCCACCGAGGCCGGCGCGAAATGGGTTTCCTCCCTGCCCCGCCGGCGCATGGGCGAGGCGCGGGACCTCGATGCGCTGTTGCTGCTTCTATGTTCGGGCGAGGCGGCGCGCTTCATCAACGGGTCGGTCATGGTGGCCGATGACGGGTTCACCTCGATGTAGGAAGGAACGGCATGGGCATTCGCATCGGCGTGATCGGCGTGGGCGAGATCGCCCGCAACCGGCATCTGCCCTCGATCGCCGCGTCCGACGCGTTCAGCCTGGCGGGGCTGGCGAGCCACCATCCCGCGCCGCCGGTGGACGGCATCGCCGTGCATCCATCGCACCGCGCCCTGCTGGACGAGGTGGCGCTGGAAGCGGTGGCGATCTGCACCCCGCCCGGGGCACGTTTCGCGGTGGCGCGCGACGCCCTGGAAGCGGGGCTGCACGTGCTGCTGGAAAAGCCGCCGGGCCTTGGCGTGGCCGAGGTGGATGCGCTCGCCCGCCTGGCCGGACGTGCGGGGCGGGTGCTGTTCACCTCCTGGCACTCGCAATGCAACGAAGCGGTGGAAGAGGCGCGGCGCTTCCTGGCCGGCAAGAAGCTGGCCTCGCTGCGCATCGACTGGAACGAGGATTTCGTCAAATACCACCCGGGCCAGACCTGGATCTGGGAGTCCGACGGGTTCGGCGTGTTCGACATGGGGATCAACGCGCTGTCGGTGCTCAGCCGCATCGTCGCCGTGCCGCCCTTCGTGCGCGGCGCGGAGCTGCGCATCGCCGAGAACCATGACGCCCCGATCTCGGCCAGCCTGACCTTCGGCTCGCTCGATGGCGAGGGGCCGATGGCGGCGCACATGGACTGGAGCATCAAGGGCCCGGACCAGCGCGAGGTGCGGCTGACCACGCAATGCGGCCACGAGGTTGCGCTGCTGGACAGCGCCGCGCGGCTGGTGATCGACGGCGCGGTACGCGTGGACGGGAAGCGCGCGGAATACCCGATGCTCTATGCCCGCTTCGCCGACCTGATCCGCCGTGGACGCAGCGAGATCGACACCGCGCCGCTGCAGATGACCGCCGACGCCTTCCTGATGGCGCGGCGGGTGCGCCTGCCGGCCTTCGAGGGATAGCGGCCGGCGACGCGCGCGCTGCCGTGCGGCCCACCCTGCATCCGCGCCTGCTGAACGGCCGTTTCGGCGATCCGGCGGTGTATGTGGAGGCGCTGCACCTGCGTGACGCCGTGCTGCTGGATTGCGGCGACATCACCGCCCTGGGCGCGCGGCATCTGCTGCGGCTCGGCGCGCTCGCCGTCTCGCATGCGCACATGGATCATTGGGCGGGTTTCGACCGGCTGCTGCGGCTGCTTGTCGGGCGCGAGAAGACCCTGGCGGTGGTCGGGCCGGAGGATCTGGCGGCGCGGCTATTCCATCGCCTGCAGGGCTACACCTGGAACCTCGCCGGGCGCATCGCCGCCGACCTGGCCTTCGAGGTGACCGAGGTGCGGGCGGACGGCACCCGGCCGCGGGTGCGGCTGCGGCTGCATGGCGGCTTCCGCCCGGAGCCCCTGCCGGCTATCGCCGTGCCGGCCGATGGCACGGTGCTTCAACTGGGCGGCCTGCGGCTGCGCGCGGCGGTGCTCGATCACTTCACGCCCTGCCTCGGCTTCGCGCTGGAGGAACCGGCGCACGTGAACATCTGGCGCACGCGGCTGGAGCAGCGCGGATTGCCGCGCGGGCCGTGGCTGGACGGGTTGAAGGCGGCGATCGCGGCCGGCGCGGCGGACGACCGGCCCATCCGCGTCTATGCCCGCAAGGCCGAGGCGGCCGAGGCGCCGTCGCTGCCCTTGGGCGCGCTGCGCGACGTGGCAACCGTCACGCCCGGGCAGCGCCTGGCCTACCTCACCGATTTCCGCGACACGCCGGCGAACCGCACGGCCGCGGTGGCGCTGGCGCGAGACGCGGACATCCTGTTCATCGAGGCGACCTTCGCTGCCGCCGATGCGGCGGTGGCGGCTGATCGCGGCCACCTGACCACCCGGGCCGCGGGCGAGATCGCCGCGGCGGCGGACGCACGCCGCATCGAGCCGTTCCATTTCTCGCCGCGCTATGCGGGCGCGGAGGCGATGCTGTTGGCCGAGGTGGCGCGGGCCGCCGGGCGTCCGCTCGCTCCGGCGGAGCAGTCAGGCGCGGGCGGACAGTGACGCGCCGCCGCCGGGCAGGCGGGCGGCCGCGGCGCTACCACCAGCCGCCATCGACCACCCAGTTCTGCCCCGTGCACATGCGGCTGTCGTCGGCGGCCAGCCACAGGACCATGCGGGCGATGTCGGGCGGCAGCAGCAATTGCTTGAGGCATTGCGCCGCCAATGTCCGCGCCTCCCCCTCGGGCGTGAGCCACAGCGCCTTCTGGCGCTCCGTGATGATCCAGTCGGGAATCAGGCAGTTCACCCGGATGCCGTCCGCCCCCAGGTCGCGGGCGAAGCTGCGGGTGAGCCCCTCCACGGCCGCCTTGGCCGAGGTGTAGGCGGGCATGCCGCCCGACTTCACGTGCCAGGAGATGGAACCGAAATTGATGATGGAGCCGCGCTTGCGGGCCTGCATCATCGGCGCCGCGGCCTGGATGGCGAAGAACTGGTGGCGCAGGTTCACCTGCAGCCGGTCCTCCCAATATTCGGGCGTGACCGTCTTCCAGTCGTGGCGTTCGTCGTGGGCGGCACTGTTCACCAGAACGTCGATGCCGCCGAAGCTGTTGCCCACATGGCCGATGGCGGCCTGGTAGGCGGCGATGTCGCGCAGGTCGCAGGCGAGGAAATGCGGGCGCTTGTGTCCGGCAGCGCCCAGGCGTTCCACCAGCGCGAGCGCCGGCTCGGGCTGGATGTCGACGAACGCGACCTGGGCGCCCTGGGCGGCGAAATGCTCCACCATGGCGGCGCCGATGCCGGTGGCGCCGCCGCTGATGAAGACCACGCGATCGTTCAAGCTGGGGTAGCGGGCGTCGTGCTCGGTCATCGATAGTCCTCCCGTTGCGCGGAACGTCAGGCGCGAAGCTGTCAGATGCGGGCTGCCTCGCGGGCGAGCCAGGCGCGAACGTCGGCGGGGGTGCCGAAGCTCTCGTCCACCTTGAGGCCCGTGCCGCCCATGGCGCGCACGGCGCGGATGGCATCCTCGTCGGTCACGTCGTCGCCGATGAACAGCGGTGTGCGGCCGGCAAAGGGGGGCTGGGCCATCAGCGCATCGACGGCGCCGCCCTTGTCCACGCCGCGCGGGCGAATTTCCCAGACCATGCTGCCGGCCTGCAGGAAATGGGTCGGCATGCGCTCGGCCAACGCCTCGGCAAGCGTCTTCAGCGCCGGGCCGGCCCAGGGCGCCTTGCGGAAATGCAGGGTGACGCCGTGGCGCTTGCGCTCCAGCAAGGTGCCGGGATGGGCGCCGACAACCATGCGCGCGCGGGCGAGCCAGTCCTCCGGCACGTCGGGGAAGCTGCCGCGCTCGATCTCGCCGCCGGGGGTGCGGCGCACCGCGGCGCCGTGCTCGCCGGCCACGGCATACGGGATGTCGCCCAGCAGCCGGTCGATATCGGCGATCGGCCGGCCGGTGATGACGGCCAGCGCGTCGTCCAGCCCGGCGCGCAGGCGGCGCAGGCTTTCGGGCAGGCCGGGCGGCACCACCACCGCATCGGGAGTGGGCGCGAAGTCGATCAGCGTGCCGTCGAGGTCGAGCAGCAGCGCGATGCCGGGCTGCAGGCTGGGCGGTGGCGCGGCGGTCTGGTTGGTGCTCATGGCAGGCAGCCCCCAAGGCGGATGTCGTGGGTGGGATATTCCAGCAGGCCGATCTGCGGCACCGAATGGATCATCCAGCCGCGGAAGAAGGGTGGCTTGCCGGTCTCGGCGATCTCCAGGAAGGCGGCGGCGTCGGGCGGCTGGTCGGGCGGGCGGACGACGCAGTGGCGCACCAGGATGGTCAGCGGGCCGAATTGCAGCGTCTCGCCCACCTTGCCGGTGAGCGTGGTCGCGCGGGCCATCACCTTGTCGAGACCGCGCAGTTCCACCCTGCCCCGCGGCACCCATTCGGCGTTCACGGCCTGCAGCGGGGCGCCCTGCGGCGCAGCCGGTGCGGCGTCCGGCGCAGGCGATGCCCCAGGCGGCGATGACCCGGGCGGCGGCGGCACGGCCGGCAGCACCTGGCCGGGCTGCAGTTGCGCGCCCACGGGCGGCGGCGGCAGGGGCGTGGACTGGATCGCGCCACGCGGCGGCACCTGGGCCGAAGGCGCCTGGAGCGCGGTCTGGGCCAGCGCCGGCGGTGCAAGGGCCGCCACGGCCCACAGCAGTGCCGCGGCCAGCAGCCCGGCCATCACCGGGCCAGCCCGCATGCTCAGCCGCCCTTTCGCGGACTGCGCAGGGCCTCGACCATGTCGGCCAGAATGGCGCGCATGGCCGCCTCGTCCACCCCCATCAGCACGGCATCCTCGAAGGCATCCTGCATGACCTGGGCGAGCTCCTCGTGGTTCTCCACCAGCGTCTTGAGCTTGTCGCGGCACGATACCGGCGTGCCGTCGGGCTGCGGCCAGCGGTCGGGCGGCGCGAGCAGGCCCCGCGGTCATCGCGGAGCCACCGCGGGAGCCGCAGGAGCCGCAGGAGCCGCAGGAGCGGGAGCCAAAGAGGACGGCGGCTTCGGCGCCTGGTCCAACTGGCGCTGCACCTGGGTGGTCAGGTCGCTGACGCTGAAGATGAACTTGCCGAGCAACTGTTCCAGGCTGACCGCCGACTGGGTGATCGCGAACTCGCTGCCGTCGGTGAGCATGCGGTCCTCGCCGCCCGGCACGATGGCGATCGACTTGCCGCCGAGCAGCCCCTCGGTGCTGATCTCGGCACTGGAATCGCGCGGCACGCGCAGGTCGGGCTGCACGTTCAGGGTGACGACGGCCTGGTAGGTCTGGGGATCGACGCGGGCGGAGGTGACGCTGCCCACGCGCACGCCGGCGATCCGCACATCCGAGCCCACCGACAGGCCATCGATGCGGTCGAAGCGGGCGCGCAGGGTCATGCCGCCCGTCGCGGTGCGGCCGGTATTGGCCACCGCGTAGCCCATGAAGACGGCAGCCACCAGCAGCACGGCGGCGCCGGCGATCAGTTCCGTGGGGTTACGTTGGGCCATCGCGCGGCTCCGTATCGGGTCGCTGTCGCGCCGGGGAGGGACAGATCGGGGGAACGGGTCAGGATCCCGGGGTCCAGGCCTCGTAGTCGCCGGTGGCCGGGGCGCGGTTGCCGCCGCGGTAGTCGTGCCCGGCGGGGCGATAGCTGGCCGCGGTGCCGGTAGGATTCGCCGCGTGCGGCTTCTGCCACGGGCGCCGCATCGGCTCCGGCAGCGCGGTCGCGGAGGTGTAGTGCAGCCATGTATGCCATTCCGGCGGCACCTTGCTGGCCTCGGCCGCGCCGGCGAACAACACCCAGCGCCGGGCGGTCGTGCCGGCGCGCGCGCGCTTGTCCTCATAATAGGAGTTGCCCGCGCCGTCGCGCCCGACGAGGCGGCCGTTGAGCCAGGTGTGGAGACGGGTGCCTATGGTCATGGCGATGATATAGGCGTTCGCGGCCGAATGGTCCATGGCGCAGCCGGACGGAACGGCATTGCGGAACTATCCACAGGATTTTGTGGTTGACAGGCCACCTGACCACAAAATCCGGCTTTCGAGTCGCGCGCCGGCGGCAGTACCATCCCAGCCATGGACACCGACCCGACCAAGTTCCCGATGCGCAGGACCCCGGCATGGCGCGGCGTGCGCATGCGCCGCGTGGCCGCCGCCGCCGACCCGGACGCCCCGCCGCGCCAGGTGGCGCTGCCGGCGGCGTGGGAGCAGCCGGCAGCCGATGCCCTGGCCGCGCTGGCGCCGGGCGACGGCGCGGTGAGCCTGCCGACCGGCCGCCGAGGTCTGGATCCGCCCGATTGCCGAACGGGCGCGCCGTGCCGGCATGGAGGCGGAGATCGGCGAGGCGCTGCACGCCCTGCTGGCGGCCCGCCGGGGCGCGCCGGGCGAGGCGGTGTGGCAGGGGCTGACCGTGCCGCGGCCGGGTTTCGCGCTCAATCTCCCCGCCTTCCACGATGCCGAGGCGGGCTTCGACTGCCAGGGCTTCGCCGCCGCCGCCCGGCTGGCGGTGACCGCGCTGACGCTCGCGGTGCCCTCGGCGACCGCGCTGGGCGTGGCGATGCACGACCTGGCGGGGCTGCTCGCACGGCTCGGGCTGGATTACGGCTCCGCCGCGGCGCGCGACGTGGCCGCAGGGCTGGCCGCGCTGCTGCACGCCGCCGCCAGCCAGGGCTCGGCCGACATGGCCGAACGGTTCGGCGCGCTGGCCGGGCCGCGCCCTGCCCCCAAGCTCGCCCCCCGTGGCCACCACGGTCCTGCCCGGCCTGGCCGAGGCGCATGCGCGCCGCCACGCAGGACGCCGCCGCCCGCCCGGCGCGCCGCCACCAGGCCGTCTCCGCCCTGGCCGCGCCCGACCTCGCCGCCGCCCTGCTGGGGGTGGAGACCGGCGGCATCGCGCCCGGCCTTCTCGCCGCTGGACGACAGCGGCGCATTGAGCCGCACCGCCCGCGCCTGGCTCTCCGCACGCGGCATGACCGCCGAGGCCGCGCTGGCGGCGATGCTGGCCGGCCGCTCCCCCTTCCCCGCCGGCGGGCCGCAGGTGCACGCGGCGATGCACGACGCGGTGGCCGGGCTGCTCGACCACGCCCCGCCCCGCCCCGCCGAAGCGCCCCCGGTCGCGCCGCCGGTGCGCCACGAACTGCCGGCACGGCGCAGCGGCTACACCCAGAAGGCAGCCGTCGGCGGGCACAAGGTGTTCCTGCGCACCGGCGAATATGCCGACGGCCGGCTGGGCGAGATCTTCATCGGGCTGCACAAGGAAGGCCCGGCGTTCCGCGGCCTGATGGACAATTTCGCCGTCGCCGTCAGCCTCGGCCTGCAGCACGGGGTGAAGCTGGAGGATTTCGTCGAGGCCTTCACCTTCACCCGTTTCGGCCCGGCCGGCACGGTGGAGGGCGACGCCGCGGTGCGCCACGCCACCTCGCTGCTCGACTACGTGTTCCGCAACCTCGCCGTGAACTATCTCAACCGCACCGACATTCCCGAGGCACAGGACGAGGCCGCCGACACGGTGGGCGACGGCGCCCGCGACCGCGCGCCCTTGCTTCCGCTCGGCTGGCCGCGCGAGGATGCGCCCCGCCCGCGCCGCCGCGCCCTGCGGCTGGTCGCGAAGTAACGGAGCACGACGCACATGGCTGGACGGATCGACGCGAAACTCGCCGAACTCGGCATCACCCTGCCCACCCCGGCGGCACCGGTGGCCAACTACGTGCCGTTCGTCCGCAGCGGCGACATGGTGGTGATATCCGGCCAGGTGCCGGTGCGCGACGGCCGCGTCGCCTTCACCGGCAAGGTCGGCGACGGCGTCAGCGTGGAGACCGGCATGGAGGCGGCGCGGCTGTGCTTCGTCAACCTGCTGGCCCAGCTCCAGCGCGGCCTGCGGCGGCGACCTCGACCGGGTGCAGCAGGTGGTGCGCCTCGGCGGCTTCATCGCCGCCCCCGCCAGCTTCACCCAGCACGCCGCGGTGATGAACGGCGCCTCCGACCTCGCCGTGGCGGTGTTCGGCGATGCCGGGCGCCACGCGCGCAGCACCATCGGCGTCCCCTCCCTTCCGCTCGACGCCGCGGTCGAGGTGGAGGGGATGTTCCGGATCGCCTAGATGCTTCGGACCGCCCAGATGCTTCGGATCGGATAGTGGCGGAACCCACCCAGCTCACCCTGACCCTGCACAAGGCCATCGGCGAGGTCGCCGCCGAGGACTGGGATGCCTGCGCCGGCGGCGACAACCCGTTCGTCAGCCACGCCTTCCTGTCCTGCGTGGAGGACAGCGGCTCGGCCACCGCGCGCACCGGCTGGCTGCCGCAGCATGCCGTGCTGCGCGACCCCGCCGGCCGGGTGGTGGCGGCGGCGCCGATGTACGCCAAGTCGCACAGCTACGGCGAATACGTCTTCGACCACGGCTGGGCCCATGCGCTGGAGCGCGCGGGCGGAAGCTACTATCCCAAGCTGCAGGTCGCCGTGCCGTTCAGCCCGGTGCCGGGGCCGCGCCTGCTGCGTGCGCCCGGGCAGCGGCGTGGGCGTGGAGGTGCTGGCCGGCGCGCTGGAACAGGCATGCACGGAGCTCGGCACCTCCGGCGTGCATGCCACGTTCTGCACGCCGCGACGAATGGGCGGCGCTGGGCGAGGCCGGCTGGCTGCAGCGCCTGGGCATGCAGTTCCACTGGCAGAACGACGGCTACGCCAGCTTCGACGATTTCCTGGCGGCGATGTCGTCGCGCAAGCGCAAGACCATCCGCCGCGAACGCCGCGACGCCAACGCCGCCGGCCTGGAATTCGTCGCCCTGCGCGGGCACGAGATCCGCAAGCGCCACTGGCAGGCGTTCTACCAGTTCTACACCGCCACGGTGGACCGCAAATGGGGCAGCGCCTACCTCACGCAGCGCTTCTTCACCCTGCTGTCCGAGCGCCTGGGCGACGCGGTGGTGCTGATGATGGCGCTGCACGACGGCGAGCCGGTGGCCGGCGCGCTCAACCTGGCCGGGCGCGACACGCTGTACGGCCGCAACTGGGGTTGCCGCGGCGACTGGCCGTTCCTGCATTTCGAGCTGTGCTACTACCGCGCCATCGACTTCGCCATCGAGCACAAGCTGGCGCGGGTGGAGGCGGGGGCGCAGGGCGAGCACAAGATCCAGCGCGGCTACCTGCCCAGCGAAACCTACTCGGCGCACTGGATCGCCCATCCCGGCCTGCGCCGCGCGGTGGCGGAATTCCTGGTGGAGGAGCGGGCGGAGAAGCAGGCGCAGATCGCCGCGCTGGCGGAATACTCGCCCTTTCGCGAGAGCGACTGACCGGCCCTGGAGGCTTGCACCCCGCGCATAACCGGCACATGATGGCGGCATGACAGCGAAGACCATAACGGCGCCAGCTTGCCGGCGCCGCGCACACACGTTCGTTTGCCCGCAGCCGGTCGTGCGATGACCGACATCCGGCTCGAAGGCATCAGCAAGCACTACGGCACCTTCAAGGCCGCCGACAACGTTGACCTCCAGGTGGCACAGGGCGAGTTCGTCACCATCCTCGGCCCCAGCGGTTCGGGCAAGACGACGCTGCTCAGCCTGATCGCCGGGCTCAACCAGCCCACGGTCGGCCGCATCCTGATCGGCGGGCGCGACGTGACCGCAAGCTCGCCGCAGCAGCGCAATGTCGGGCTGGTGTTCCAGTCCTATGCCCTGTTTCCGCACATGAGCGTGTTCGACAACGTCGCGTTTCCGTTGCGCGTGCGCAAGATGAGCGCTGCGGACATCCGCGCCAAGGTGATGGCGGCCCTCGAACTGGTCCAGCTCGGCGGCTTCGAGCGGCGGCGGCCCGCGCAACTCTCGGGCGGCCAGCAGCAGCGCGTGGCGCTGGCCCGCGCCTTCGTCTTCGAGCCCGACATCCTGCTGCTCGACGAGCCGCTCGGGGCACTCGACCGCAAGCTGCGCGAGGAGTTGCAGGTGGAGCTGAAACAGCTGCAGCGGCGCCTCGGCGTCACCAGCATCCTGGTCACCCACGACCAGGAGGAGGCGCTGTCGCTGTCCGACCGCGTTGTGGTGCTCGACCGCGGCCAGGTGCAGCAGAACGCCGCCCCGCAGGAGGCCTACCTGCGCCCGGCCAACCGGTTCGTGGCCGACTTCCTCGGCATCGCCAACTTCATCGACCTGCCCGGCGGGCGCACCGGCGTCATCCGCCCCGAGCGCATCCACCTCGCCGAGGCCGCTTCGGGCGGGCGCCATGCGCGGGTGGCCGAGGCGGTCTATCTCGGCCAGACAATCCGCTATCATCTGGCCGCGGCAGACGGTGCCCAGACCTTCGTCGTCGCCGCGCCCTTCGTCGGCCGGCCCTTCGGCGTCGGCGAGACGGTGTCGCTGGCGTGGGATGACGAGGATGTCTGGCCGGTCGGCTGACATCGCTTTTCCGTTTCGCTCGACGGGCCGGCACCGCCGCCCCGCACACAGGAGGACAGCATGAAGCGTCGCACATTGATCCGGCGACCGCGGCCCTGCCGCTGGTGTCCATCCTGCGCCCCGGCCTCGCCCAGGCGCAGGTGAAGGAGATCCGCATGATCGAGGCCGGCGGCAAGTCCGGCGAGTCGATCGAGGTGGGCTACGGCAACCCGTTCACCGCCAAGACCGGCATCAAGCTGGTGCGCGAGAGCCCCGGCCCGTTCGGCAAGCTGCAGGCGATGGTCACCAGCGGCAACATCACCGCCACCATGTTCGAGCTCGGCTCCGGCTCGCTGGTCCAGGCGGTGAAGCTGGGGCTGATCGAGAAGCTGGACTGGGCGGCGATCAACCCGATGGCGATCTTCCCCGAGGCGAAGCACGAATACGGCTTCGGCTACCAGGTCCTACTCCACCGGCATGGCTTGGCGGAAGGACGGCAAGGCGCCGGGAAGCTGGGAAGATTTCTTCAATGTCAAGGACTTCCCGGGCAAGCGCACCCTGCCCGACTACCCGCAATACGCCATCCCCTTCGCCCTGCTGGCCGAGGGCGTGCCGGCGGACAAGCTGTTCCCGCTCGACGTGGACCGCGCCCTCAAGAAGATCCTGTCGATCAAGAAGGACATCTCCGTCCTGTGGAAGGCCGGCGCCCAGCCGCCGCAGCTGCTGAAGGACAACGAGGTGCAGTACGCCATCGCCTGGTCCGGCCGCATCGTCGAGGAGCCGCAGCTCGCCTTCACCTTCAAGGACGCCGCCGCCGACCTGTCCTACATCTGTACCATCAAGGGCTCGCCCAAGGAGAACCAGGAGGCGGCGTCGAAGCTGGACCATGAGATGTCGGTGCCCGAGAACCAGGCGAAAGCCGCCGCGGTGATCGCCTATACCGGCTCCAGCCCCAACCTCGACCCGCTGCTGCCCAAGGACAAGCTGCACATGTACCCCACGGCCAAGCAGAACAAGGACGTCCAGTGGGTGAACAACGCCACCTGGTGGGCCGAAAACGGCGAGGCGGTCAACAAGAAGTGGGAAGAGTTCAAGTTCAACCTCTGATCTGACCACGCAGCACCCCCGTTCCGACAAAACCGGGCGGGGGTGCCCCTTGCCGGAGCCCGACTTGCCCAACACCGCCGCCTTGGCCGCACCGATCGCCGAACGACGCCACGGGTTCGGCTTCACCGCACCCCTGCTGGGGCTGATGGTCGTCGCCTTCAACCTGCCGCTGCTCTACATGCTCGCGCTCAGCGTCTGGGCGAAGGACGGCGGCGTCACCGGCGCCTACTACGCCGAGCTGATCGACACGCCCATCTACATGCGCGTGCTCGGCAACACCCTGCGCATCTCCGTGGTGGCCACCCTGGTGAACGTGGCGATCGGCTATCCGCTGGCCTACTGGATGCGCGGCCTGGCGCCGCGGGCGCAGTTCATTGCCGTCGCCCTGGTGATCACGCCGTTCTGGATCAGCATCCTCGTGCGCACCTATGCCTGGATCGTGGTGCTGGGCAACAACGGCATGGTCAACCGCCTGCTGCTGTGGTCGGGCGCCACCGATACGCCGGTCTCCTTCCTCTACAACGAACTCGGCGTCATGATCGGCATGGCCAACGTGCTGCTGCCGTTCCTGGTGCTGCCGCTGTTCGCCGCCATGCTGCGCATCGACGACCGCCTGATGCAGGCCGCCGCCTCGCTGGGCGCGCCGCCGCGCACAATCTTCGTCAAGGTGTTCCTGCCGCTCACCCTGCCCGCCCTGGCCGCCGGCGCGCTGCTGGTGTTCATCCTGTGCCTGGGCTTCTACGTCACCCCGGCCATCCTCGGCGGCGGCAAGGTGCCGATGATCTCCAACCTGCTGGACATGATGATCAACCAGTATCCGCGCTGGGAACAGGCGTCGTCCGTCTCCACCCTGCTGCTGATCGTGGCCCTGGCGATCTTCGCCGGCTACCGTGCGCTCGACCGGAAGGTGGGCGCATGAACGGCCAGCACGCCTTCGCCAGCCGCACCGTCGCCGTGCTGGGCATCGCGGCACTTGCCTTCCTGGTGCTGCCGCTGCTGATCGTGGTGCCGATGTCGTTCTCCTCGGCACGCTCGCTCACCTTCCCCCCGCCCGGCTTCTCCTGGCGCTGGTACGACGGCTTCTTCGGCGACCCGCGCTGGATGGAAGCGCTGTGGACCTCGCTGTCGCTGGCGACGATCTCCTCGCTATGCGCCGTCGTGCTCGGCGGGCTCGCCGCCTACGGGCTGCGGCGCGGCACCTTCCGCGGGCGCGACGTGGCCGAGAGCAACTACATGGCGCCGCTGATCGTGCCCACCATCATCACCGCCGTGGCGCTCTACCTGGGCTTCGCCAAGACCAACCTGCTGGGCACCTTCGTCGGCCTGGTGATCGCCCACACCGTGCTCAGCGTGCCGCTGGTGATCATGGTCCTGGGCGTGGCCATCCGCAGCTTCGACGTGCGCATCGAACAGGTGGCCTGGAGCCTCGGCGGCTCCTGGGCCTACACCATGCGCACCGTGCTGCTGCCCAACATCGCGCCCAGCCTGTTCGCCGCCTGGATCTTCGCCTTCATCGGCAGCTTCGACGAGGTGATCGTCACCTCCTTCGTCGCCGGCGCCTACGAAACCATCCCCAAGAAGATGTTCAACGAACTGATCCTCGAGGTGAACCCCACCATCACTGCGGTCGCCACCCTGCTGATGCTGTTCACCATCATCGCCCTCGGCTTCACCGCCTGGCTGCTGTCGCGCGGCGGAAGGCTGAAGCCGACGCTGCTGTGACCGGCATGGCCCCAGCGGCCGGATAGCGGCCGCTCGTACCGGCTACGGCCATCCAGTAGCTCTGGAACGGCGCCACCGCCACCTCCAGCCGCCGCGCCCCGCCGCAGGGCAGGACCGCCGCGCCACCGGTCCAGCGCCAGCCCGCCTCCGGGCCATGCCACCCCTCCGCGAGCCCTGCATCGTCCAGCGGCACCGCCCGCCCGTCCAGGCTGATCGCGGTCACCGCCACGCCCACCCGGCGCGTATCGTCGGAAAGGCAATCGATCCACGCCGGCACCACGCTGCGCGAAACCAGCCGCGCCCGCTCCGCCCCGGGCGGCAGCGCGAAGGCATACCAGCCGTCCCGCCGCTCCGCCCGCAGCGCCCGCCCGGCCACCGACAGGTGCAGCGCGGGATCGCGGGTGATCGCGTGGCCCAGCGCGGTCGCCTCGGCCAACAGCACGGTACGCAAATCCGCCAATGCCGCCCCCCCCAGGGTGAACTTCATGCAGCCGTCCGGGCCATTCCCGGCGCGGCCGAAATCGGGGTGCAGCATCATGCTCGCACCGCCATTGGCGAAAGCGTGGCGATTGCCCGTGTCCAGATAGCTCTCCACCGCCAGCCCCTCGGCGAGGATCACGTCGTGCACCGCCCCGCCCCCTCCGTCGTCCAGCTCAACGTGGAAATAGGTGATGTCCTCGGCCGCCTCCTGCACGATCGTGGCGCCATTGACCAGGTATCGCACCGGCACCAGCAGCCCTTCGGCGAACACCGCATGGTCGGGGCTCAGCCATAGGTCGCGCTCGGGCTGCCCGGGTCCGAAAGCCTGGGCACGAACCCGCACCGGCCGCACGTCCCACGGCCGCGGATGGGCGGCGATGCGCACGTGCCGGTGGCCAATCCAGCGCACCACACGCGTCCCACCCACCTGCGTCGCCACCCGGTCACCCGGCCGCAGCATCTCCACCGCCACCTCGCCGCGCACCGTGCGGATATGCGTGCCGCGCGCGAAACAGGGCGCCGCCACATCCTGCACCCCGGCATACAGCGCCCGAACCCCGGCAATGTCGCCCACCGCCAGGTTGCGGTTGCCCGTCGAGGCGGTCGGCTGCATCACCGCCGCCGGATCGACCGCCGCCGAGGCGTGGCCAAGCCCCAGCGCATGCCCCACCTCGTGCAGCGCCACCTGCGCCAGGCTGGAGACGGTGCCCTGGTACACCAGCGTCCCGCCATCATCGACCAGCGGCGTGAGCGCCGGGTCCTGCAGCCGCACGATTGCGCCCGGGATGATGTTCTTGCCGGTGTTGCTGAAGGAATAGGCCGCGTTGCCGATGGTCTGGCCCACCGGGCTGCCGAAATTACCCCATCCCACGCGGATGTCGGCCACGGCATCGGCACTCGCCGCATCCGCCACCTCGACGAAACGCAGCCCCGACACCTCGGCCCAGCGCGCGAACGCATCGCGGAACGCTTGCGCCTCCGCCACCTGCACCGCCGGGTCGAGAAACCCGCTGAAGCTGGCCACGCTCCCGGGAAAATTCGCGGCGGCGAAGCTCCAGGTCACCGTCCCGTCGCCCCAGAACGGGCCATCGAGCGCGTAGCTGACATTCGCCACCGTCACCAGGCTGCCGCCAGCGCCGTCCGAGGCCACGTTGAACGCCTTGCCGCGGTAGTCGCCGCCGAGTGCGATGCTCACCGTCCCGCCGCCTGTGGCGATATCCACCGACGTGGCGCCGGCCACCGCCCCCGTCGCCACCACGCCGGCAAGGTCCAGCGTCACGCCGGTCTCGAACCCCAGCAGCACGCCGCTGAAGCCCGCGGGATCCTGCAGCCGGATGGTGGCGCCGGCGCCGGCAAAGGCCAGCGTGCCCGCGAAGTCCTGGGCGATGTCCAGCACCGTCCCCGCTTCCGCCTTAACCACCACCCCGGCCCCCACCGGCCCCTCCAGGCCAACCGTGCCCGACATCGCCCGCACGATGCCGCTGCCGGTAATCGCGTGCCCGTAGCTGCCCGCCACCAGCCGTATCTCGGCCCCGGCGGCAACGTCGATCGTGCCGGTGCCGGTCAGCACCCCGGGCGCCAGCACGCCGCCGCTGGCCCGCAGCACGCCGCCAACCGACACCGCATTGGCGATGCCGCCGAACCCCTCCACCGTCCCGCCCGCGCCGATGGCGATGCCGCCCGCGGCGTTGATCGTGCCGCCCTCCAGCCGGATCGCGCCCTCCACGCCCAGCGCGTTCGCCGTGGACCAGCCGCGGCTGCCCAACAGTTCCAGCCTGCCGCCATCCGCGATCGTGGTGAGCGACGACTCCAACGCCACGAACGTTCCGCCCGGGGCGTCGCGCGCGACGAGGCTGCTGTTGACGAATTCCAGCCGCACCGTCGCCGCCAGCGTGGTGATGACGGCGCTACCCACCGCATCGCTCAGCCGCATCGTGGCGGTCGTGCCGCCCTCAAGCTGTCCCGACATCACATAGGTGCCGCCGGTCAGCGTGCCCGCGGCCAGGTTGGTCAGCGTCACCCGGTCCAGGAACAGCAGCGTGCCAGTGCCGTTGGCCGCGAGCGTTCCGCTGTTGGTGACGCTGCCCGAGGTGACACGCAGGAATCCGCCGTTTACCTTCGATTCGACCAGCCGCTGGTTGTCGAGCAGCGCGCCGCCCAGCGCGATGCTGCCGGTGCCGGACAATGTGCCGGCGGCCGTGACCGTGGTGGGGCCGAACGTCGAATTGGCGCCGATATCCAGTTGCCCGGCCACCACCAGCGAAGCGTTCGCTGCCTGGGTCAGGTTCTGTACGGCAATGCCCACGCCCTCGCCGATGGTGACCGTATAGGCGCCAGGCTGCGCGATGCCGACCTCGGCGGCCGGGTCGTTCGGCACCACCCCGCCCACCCACAAGGTTCCGTCGGCCCACGACCCCGATGCGGAGCCCTTCCAGGAAAAAGTTGCCATACCGCACCGCTCGCATAAACTTGGCGATGCTCAGCCCGGATCGGGCGCGGGGTCAACATGTATGCGACCATTGTCATGAACCGCCTTTTCCCGGCCCCGCTCCGTTGATCGCCCTGCCGGTCCACGCCTTCCTCGCCGGCGATGACGATGCGCTGCTGGACCGCCTCGCGCACGACGCGGTGCGCCACCACCGCACCAACGAAGCCGCCCAGTTGCGCGCCTGGTCGGTGTCCCTGGCCTGCCTGCGCGCCGCCCTCACCGCCTGGCCCGCGGCTGAAGACTGGCTGCTGGTACTGGAATACCCCATGCGCCGCCTCGGCCTGCGCATCGACGCGGTGCTGGCCACGCCGCGCGCCGTCCTGGTGCTGGAATTCAAGGCCGACGCCACCGAGCTGACCCCGGCCGACCGGCGGCAGGCCGAAGGCTATGCGCTGGACCTCCAGGATTTCCACGCCGCCAGCCGCGGCCACGTCATCGTGCCCATCCTGGTCGCCACCGCCGCCCGTCCCGCCCCCGCCACATGGCCGCTGGCCATCGGCGGCGCCACCTCGGTGCTCGACGCCTCGGCCACCACCCTGCCCACCTTGCTGCGCGACCTCTGGGCACGCCTGCCGCCCGGCCGCCTGGACGTCGCGGGCTGGTCCGCCGCCGCCTACCGCCCGGTACCGGGCATCGTCGATGCCGCGCGCACCCTCTACGCCCGCAACAGCGTGGCCGAGATCGCCGACGCCGGCGCCGAGGCCCGCAACCTGCGCGACACCACCGCCGCCATCCTCGCCGCCTGCACCCGCGCCCGCACCGAGGGCGGCCACGTCATCCTGTTCGTCACCGGCACCCCCGGCGCCGGCAAGACCCTGTGCGGCCTCAACGTCGTCTTCGGCGCCGAACGCCACGACCACGCCACCTTCCTCACCGGCAACCCCACCCTGGTGCACGTGCTGCGCGAGGCCCTGGTGCGCGACGCGGTCGCCACCGGCATGGCCCGGATCGCCGCCCAGCGCCGCATGAAGGCCGCCATCCAGGCCCTGCCCGCCTTCCGCGACGAGAACGTGCCCCGCGCCGACCCGCCCGCCGACCGCATCGCCGTGATCGACGAAGCCCAACGCTCCTGGTCGCGCGAATACGCCATCCGCGCCAGCGCCGACCGCCCGGTCCGCCTGTCAGACAGCGAACCCGGCCACCTGCTCGACATCATGGCCCGCCACCCCGACTGGGCGGTGATCGTCTGCCTCATCGGCAACGGGCAGGAGATCCACACCGGCGAGGGCGGCCTGGCCGAATGGGGCGCGGCCCTGTCCACCCGCCCCACCTGGCACGCCATCGCCGCTCAAGCCGCCCTCGCCGATCTGGTACCGCGCCAGCGCCTGCCCGCCCTGCCCGGCCTCGCCACCGACCCCGCCCTGCATCTCGACATCGCCGTCCGCAGCATCCGCAACCCCAACGCCGCCGAATGGGCGGGCGCCGTGGTGCGCGGCGATGCCCCTGAGGCCCGCGCCATCGCCGCCCGCCACGGCGGCATCCCCTTCGCCGTCACCCGCGACCTCGCCACCCTGCGCGCCGCCCTGCGCGCGCAAGCCCGCGGCGACCGCCGCGCCGGCCTCATCGGCAGTTCCGGCGCCAAGCGCCTGCGCGCCGACGGCCTGGGCGTGGAACTGCCCCACATGGACGCCACCGCCGTCGCCCGCTGGTTCCTCGACCGCTGGCCCGAAGACGTCCGCGCCTCCGACGCGCTGGAGACCATGGCCACCGAATTCGCCTGCCAGGGCCTGGAACTCGACATCGCCGGCCTGTGCTGGGGCGGCGACCTCGTGCGCCTGGGCAACACCTGGCAGGTCCGCGACTTCCGCGGCACCGACTGGCAAGTGTCACGCCATGCCGAACGCCAGGCCAACCGCCTCAACACCTACCGCGTCCTGCTCACCCGCGCGCGCTACCAGACCCTGATCTGGGTGCCCCAGGGCAGCCCCACCGACCGCACCCGCGAGCCGGACCGGCTCGATGCAGTGGCCACGTTTCTTTACGAATGCGGGGCGGAGAAGATGGAAGCAAAGGAAGGCCAGGGGCTTTGCCCCTGGACCCCAGCAAAGGCGGAGCCTTTGCAATCCATCATCTAAAGTATTGCGGGTCTGGGGCCGCCGGCCCCAGCGGGGTCAAGGTCCGTGGCGCGCCTTCGCGCGACGGGCAGAGCCCCTTGCCTTGCCTTCCCCTCTCTTACTTTTCTTCCTCGCGCATCGCCGCGAACGTCTCCCGCGCCGTCAGCGTCGCCTCCCGCACCAGCGGCAGCCCGATATACACCGTCAGGTGCAGCAGCGCCTCGTACAGCTCCTTCTCCGTCCATCCCTGCCGCCGCGCCATGCGCAGGTGGATCGCCAGTTCCGGCGCGCGTCCGGTCGCGGTATCCGACACCACGCAGATCATCGTCCGCGTCTTCAGATCCAGTCCCGGCCGCGTCCACACCGTCCCGAAGGCGATGTCGGTGGCAAGGTCGCGGAATTCCTGCATCGACTCGTCGGCGTACACGGTGCCTTCCAGGCTGTCGGCATAGGCGGGGCCCATCAGGTCGCGGCGCATCGCCGCCCCGCGGGCACGCAGGCTCTCGTCGGTCATGTGGCAACTCCCATGCTCAGGTCAGGTCGGGCCGGCCGGCTGCGGCGCAGCAGCAGCACGGCGATGCCCAGGTTCAACAGGTTCCACGCGAACCCGTTGGCGAAGGCGGCGCGGTACGAGCCGGTCAGGTCGAAGATCGCGCCAGACATCCAGCCGCCCAGCGCCATGCCGAGTATCGTCATCATCAGCACGATGCCCACCCGCGTGCCCGCCTCCCGCGCCGGGAAATACTCGCGCACGATGATCGCGTAGCTCGGGATGATCCCGCCCTGGAACAGCCCGAACAGCGCGGAAACCACGTACAGCGACGTCAGCCCATCGGCCACGAAATACATGCGCCAGCGCGCATGGCCTGCAGCGTGGAGCCCAGCAGCAGCGTCCACAGCCCGCCGATACGGTCGGCGATCCAGCCCGATCGCCAAGCCGGCTGATCACCCCGAAGCCGAACATCAGCGACAGCATCTCCGCCCCGCGCGCCACCCCGTAGCCCAGGTCGCCGCAATAGGCGACGATGTGCACCTGCGGCATCGACATCGCCACGCAGCACATCACCCCGGCCACGCACAGCAACGCCATCAACTGCGGATGCGAAATCCCACGCAGCGAGCGGCCCTCGGGCCGCCCCGCCACCACCGGCGCATGCGCGGGCGGCCGCCGGCGCACCAGCAGCGACATCGGCACCAGCACCGCCGCGCACACGATGCCCACCACGACATGCGCCGACCGCCACCCGATCGAGTTCGATCATCGCCTGCACCACCGGCGGCCAGATCGCCGCCGCCAGGTAGTTCCCCGCCGCACTCACCGCCACCGCGATGCCCCGGTTGCGCAGGAACCAGCGCGACGAATCCGCCATCAGCGGCCCGAACACCGCCGACGAGCCTAACAGTCCGATCGGCACCGCATGCGCCGCGGTGAACACCCACAGATTCGGCGCCATCCCCGCGATCACGTAGCCGACGCCCAGGCTCGCTCCCCCGATCGCCACCGGCACCGCCACCCCGAACCGGTCCGCCAGCTTGCCCATCACCACGCCGCCGATGGCGAAGCCGATCGTCACCATCGTGAACGGCAGCGACGCATCGGCCCGGTCCAGCCCGAACTCGCGCTCGATCGCCGGCAGCACCACCACCGCCGACCACATCCCCACGCCGCCGATCGTCCCCAGCACCAGCGCCAGCCCCAGCCGCATCCAGGCATAGGGCGAGTCCTCCACGCCGGCGGGCGCGGTGCTCACGCCCACCCCGGCGGCGGGGTGAACGCCCGCCAGCCGCGTTCCAGCATCCGCGCCACCTCGATCGTCGTGCGGTCCTCATACATCCCGCCCAGTATCTGCACCCCGAACGGCAGCCCGCCCGCGCTCATCCCCAGCGGCGCCACCGTGCCGGGCAGCAGGTAGAAGCTGGCCGGCCCCGCCCAGAACATCTGGTCGGTCACCGGCACGCGCTTGCCGTTCACCTCGATCGTCCGCTCATGCCGCTCACCCGCCTGGTCGTGCGGAAACGCCGGCGAGGCCGCCTGCGGACACAGCAGCACGTCCCAGTCGCGGAAGAATTTTTCCCATTCCTTGCGCATCCGCTGCCGCCGCTCGTTCTTCTGCAGGTACTCCCGGTGGCTCATGGTGATGCCCCGCGCCATCTGCGCGTAGTAGCTGGCGTCGTCCGCCGCCTGCCCCGCGCGCACCCGCTCCCACCTCTCCGCCCCGGCATCGTCCAGCCCCACCGCCGTCGTCGCCCTCAGCATCTCGATATACAGCGCGTGCCCCTCGGCAAGGTCGAACCCAGGCCGCGCCGTCATGCTCACCTTCGCGCCTTCCTTGCGCAGGAATTTCGCCAACTGCTCCAGCCCGGCCTGCATTTCCGCATCCACGTCCGAGCACGCATGGCTCGTCATCACCGCCACCCGCAATCCGGCGAAACCCTTCTGCCGCGGCGCCGGCAGCTTCAACTGCCACGCGCCCTCGCCCTCCTCCGGCCCCGCCATGATGCCGAGCCCGATCGCCAGATCGTCGGCCGAACGCGCCAGCGGCCCCACCACGGCCATGTCCAGCTGGTCCACATTGTCGAACACGGTGTGGCCGGTCTGCGGACAGATGTCCCATGTCGGCTTGTGCCCGAACACGCCGCAATAATGCGCGGGGTTGCGGATCGAGGCACCGATGTCGCTGCCCGTCTCCATCCCCGTCAGCCCCGCCGCCAGCGCCGCCGCCGACCCGCCCGACGAGCCCCCGGGCACCCGCGACAAATCCCACGGATTGCCGGTGGTGCCGTAAACCGCGTTGAAGCTCTGCCAGTCCGCCAGGTTCAGCGGCACATTGGTCTTGCCGAACAACACCGCTCCGGCCGCCAGGTACCGCTCCACCGTCACCGAATTCGCCCGCGCCTTGTGCTCCTTCAGCACCGGCATGCCCCATGTCGTCGGCAGCCCGGCAATGTCGAAGCTCTCCTTGATGGTCATCGGCACGCCGTGCAGCTTGCCCGTGGGCCCCTTGCCCCGCGCGCGGTCCAGCGCGCTCGCACGCTTGCGGGCGCGGTCGAAGTCGCGCACCACCACCGCGTTCAGCCGCTCGTCCAGCCGCTCCACCCGCGCGATAAAATGGTCCAGCAACTCGCGGCAGCCGATCGCGCCGCGCCGGATCAGCGCCGCCTGGCGCTTGGCGGAAAGGAAGGTGGGGTCCATGGCCGTCTCCTCGACTGGGCCGTTCTCGCAAGGGGCGCGGCCGCTGCCGTCACTGTGGCGCGCGGCAACTTGTCAGAAAAGAGGGGTATCTCCGGCTGCGGCGCGGAGGCTACGATTTCCCGCCACGGCCAACCGCGCCGCAAAATGGGAGAGAAATCCGATGATCCACGTCCTCGCCATCATCACCGCCAAGCCCGGCACGCGCGCCCGCATCCTCGAGGCGTTCCACGCCAACATGCCCGCCGTGCACGCCGAGAACGGCTGCATCGAATACCAGCCCGTGATCGACGTGGAGAATTTCGGCGCCATCCAGACGGCACTCGGCCCCGACACCTTCGTCGTCATCGAGAAATGGGAAACCGCCGACGCGCTCAAGGCCCACGGCGCCGCCCCGCACATGGCCGCCTACGCCGCCAAGACCCGCGAGATGATCGCCAGCCGCGTCATCCACGTACTCAAGAACGGCTGAGCCGCAATGAGCGGCACGGCGGGGGCGCTGCTCGCTCGCGACGAACCCCCGCCGGGTACCTGCTGCACCCCCCAGGCGGCGCGCACCCGGGCTGGGCCGCGCAAGGCTGGCCCGAACAGGGGCCCGCCTTCCTTATCGCCTGCGACCACGCCGGCCGGCGCATCCCGCGCGCCCTCGGCTCGCTCGGCCTGCCCGAAGCGGAACTGCGCCGCCACATCGGCTGGGACATCGGCGCCTGGGCGGTCTCCACCCTGCTCGCCGATGCGCTGGAAACGCTCGCGGTCGGCCAGGCCTATTCGCGCCTGGTGATCGACTGCAACCGCGCGCCGCACTGGCCCTCGGCCTGCCCCGAGATCAGCGAGAGCACGGAAATCCCCGGCAACGCGGCCCTCGCGCCCGCAGCCAGGGCGGCACGGGTTGCCGAGATCCACGCCCCCTACCATGCCGCCCTCGAATCGCTGGTCCGCGCCCGCCTGGCCACCGGCCGCCCCCTGCTGTTCGTCGCCATGCACAGCTTCACCCCCATCTACAAAGGCGTCGCGCGCCCCTGGCATGCCGGCGTGCTGTTCGACGAAGCCGACCCCACCGGTGCCGCGCTGGCCGCGATCATGCTCGCCCTGCTGCGCGCCGAGCCCGGCCTGGTCGTCGGATCGAACGAGCCCTACGTGCTCTCGGCGGCATCGGACCATTCGGTGCCGACGCACGCCCAGGCCAACGGCGTGCCCTACCTGGAGCTCGAAATCCGCCAGGACCTGATCGCCGACCCCGCCGGTCAGCGCGACTGGGCCGCCCGGCTGGCCCGCCTGCTGCCGCTGGCCTGGGCCCGCTTCACCGCCTGACCCGGCGCCAGGGCCCCGCACCCGCGCTGCGATCGATACACTTAATTACATATTAACGCCTCCCGTAGCGCCGCCGGGACGCTTGGCGCGCGTCCCGACCGTCTCAATATGATGCCCGATGCGCCCGCCGGCGTGCCTTTTTAGTATATCATGGAAATGTTTCCGCCCCAGCTGCCGAGTATTTCTCCATCCAACTCGATACCGATCTTATTGACGTTCTTTAACGTTTAATTCTCGTGCATTACGGTTCCGCATCGGAAATCATCGGCCCGACGCCTCGCTCCAGGCCGTCCACAGCCGAAGGAAGACCCCCCAGAAATGCCGAATGTGACAGTAGCCGGTGCCGGCGGCACCACGGTGACCCTCGACTTCGACTTCAACCGCAAACGCAACGCTGGCAAGATCCCTTGCCGGCGCAATCACGGCCGGCGTCACGGCCGGCACCATCCTGCCCGCCAGCAGCAAGGCCGGCCCGCCCCCCGCCGTGCCGGCCGGCCACATCGGCGAATGGGTCCAGGAAGGCAAGGGCACCACCTTCCTGCCCAGCGACTACGGCGCGGTCATCAGCACCGCCGCCAAGGCCACCATCTTCGGCAACGGCCAGGACAACGCCACCGTCCTCGCCTCCTCCGGCAACCTCACCTTCTACAGCGGCGGCGGCTCCGGCACCGTGGTCGCCGGCGGCGGCGACAACCGCATCTACGTCCCCACCGGGGGAGCCGGCGCATGGTCCATCAACACCGGCGGCGGCGACGACCGCATCCAGGCCCTCGGCGACGGCAACGACACCATCCGCGCCGGCGGCGGCAAGAACGTCATCGAACTCGGCGGCGGCAACGACATCGTGGTCGCCGGCGGGCGCGACCGCATCGTGCTCGGCGCCGGCAGCGCCACCATCGTCGCCGAGGGCACCGGCCCCACCGAGATTTTCGGCGGCAGCGGCCACCTGTTCTTCGTCGGCGCCGAGGGTCCCGCCACCGTCTTCGGCGCCGAAGGCAGCGCCACCATCCACGGCGGCGACGGCCGCAACGAATTCCACGGCGGCACCGCCGGCAACAACCTCATCTACGCCGGCACCGGCCGCGCAACGATCTTCGGCGGCGGCGACGGCGACAGGCTCTATGCCGAGGGCGAAAAGAAGCAGGAACTGCACGCCAGCGACGGCGCCACCACCCTGTTCGGCGCGCTCGCCGACGGCGACAACAGCTTCTTCGCCGGCGGCGGCGCCACCAAGATCATCGGCGGCTTCGGCGACGACACCTTCATCGACGGCCTCGGCAGCTCCACCATCACCGGCGGCCCCGGCCACGACATCTACAAGTTCATCGACGGCCTCAGCGGCGGCGAAGACCTCGTCTATGGCTTCGGCGCCGACGACCGCATCGCCCTGGAAGGCTTCGGCCGCGGCGCCGTGCACGACGCGCTGCAAAGCCAGGTCAAGGTCGCCGGCGGCGTGCAGATCACCCTCGCCGACAGCTCAACCGTCACCTTCATGGGCCTCTCCAAGCTCACCGCCGGCAGCTTCCTCGGCGGCGGCAGCGGTGGCGGCAGCGGTGGCGGCAATGACGACGACCACCACAACTGGCACGGCAACGGGCACGGCCACCACGGCTGACGGCCGCCGCCCGCGCCGGGTCCCGGGCACCCTCCCTGCCCGGGGCCTGGCGGCTCTTCTGGCCCCTGGCCCGCCTTTCTGGCCCCTGGCCCGCTTGTCTGGTCCCTGCCCCGCCGCTCCTGTAGGCTCGCGGCAAAGCAAACCCACGGGAGCACCGCCATGGCCGAGTTCACCTTCGAACACATCCACCTGCGCAGCCCCGACCCCGAGGCCACCGCGCAATTCTATGAACGGATGTTCGGCGCCGAAGTGATCCGCTCCACCGTCGCCGGCGCCCCGCGCATCGACCTCAAGCTCGGCGGCATGGACATCTTCATCGCCCCCGTCGCCCCCGGCGCCGACGTCGCCCCGCCGCCCCGCACCCCCTACCAGGGCCTCGACCATTTCGGCCTGCACGTCCGCGGCATCGACACCGTGGTCGCCGAGCTGAAGGCCAAGGGCGCCGACATCACCATGGAACCCAACACCATCCGCCCCGGCCTGCGCATCGCCTTCCTGCGCGGCCCCGAGGGCGTCTCCATCGAACTGCTCGAACGCGGCGGAGCATGATCCCATGACCGGCAAGACCATCGTCACCCACGCCGCCGAGGCCAGCTACGAACGCGGCCTGCGCAGCTTCTTCGAATACCGCCACCTCGGCATCCCCGCCGCCACCGACGGAAAAATCGGCGCCCACGTCATCCGCGCCGTCCCCGGCGAACACCCCAGGCCCGAATGGCACCTCCACGAGCTCGACTTCCAGTTCGTCTACATCCTCAAGGGCTGGGTCGAGTTCGAATACGAGGATGCCGGCCACGTCCGCCTCGAAGCCGGCAGCTCCGTCTACCAGCCGCCGCGCATCCGCCACCGCGAAGTCCGCCACAGCGACGACATCGAGATCCTCGAAATCACCGCACCGGCCGAATTCCAGACACGAGTGGTGCCCGCGCCCTGACCGCGCGCGCCGGGTCGCCGGCGCCAGCCACGCTATTCCTCGTCCGGAACCTTTTCCGGCGATGGGAAATGACGCTCCGCCCCAAGCTGGTCCTCGACGTACAGCATGTTGATCGCCGTCAGCACCGCCACCGTGATCGGCGTCGCCAGCAGCATCCCCAGCAGCCCGAAAAGCAGACCGCCCACCGCCAGCACCGCGATCGTCAGCACCGGCGGCAGGTCCACCACGCTGCGCTGTACCAGCGGCTGCACCAGATAGTTCTCCACCTGCTGCACCACCACGAACACCACCACCACCCACAGCGCCATCGTCGGCGATTCGCCGAAGCCGATCAGCACCGCCGGCATCGCCGCCAGCAACGGACCGGCATACGGAATGAAGTCCAGCAGCCCCGCCAGCACCCCAAGCTGGACCGCGGCGGGCAAGCCGATCAGCCACAGGCCAACCCACGTCGCCACCCCCACCAACGCCATCGCCACCAACTGCCCCAGCAGCCACAGCCACAGCGCATCTCCGGTCACCTTCATGACCTCGCCGGCCCGCTCCCTCCCGGCCGGCGGCACCAGCAACAGCACGCCCTTGCGGTACAACCCGGGCGAGATGGCGAAATACACGCCGATCGCCGCCACGATCAGCACGTCCGCGGCCCCGTACAACAACTGCGGCGCATATGAACCAACCCGCTGCAGCCACGCGAACGTGTTGCCGGAATTGGCGATCCGGTCCTGCAAGTCCTGCGGCAACGACGCATAGGCCGAGGTAACCGCGGCGGCGAGTTCGCTGTAGCGCGCCATCGCCATGGCCCCAAGGCTCCACACCCCCAGCACGACAAGCGCCAGCAGCGTCAGCACGATCGCACCCAGCGCCACGCCGCGCGGCAACCCCGTGAACCGCTGCAGCAAACCGGCGAGCCGCGTCAGCAGGATCGACCCAATAGCCCCGCGAACACCAGCAGCAGCGCCGTCGCCCCCTGCGCGACGATGTACACCAGCGCCAAGGCGCCAATCACCATCAGCACCTTGTAGGCGAACAGCCGCAGTTCCTCGGCGGAACCGCGCGCTCCCCTCGCGCCGCGGGTGTTGCCACCCGTCACCTCGGACCTGCGTTCGTCCATTCCCATCGTCCAATACATTTCTGGTCCGTTCGCAAGCCGCACGACGGGCGAAGGTTCCGCGCCGCGCCGCCCCGGCTGCAACCAACGCCCCGCCACCGGCCTTTTCCATCCAAACCAAGGCGCGCCTGCGCACCCGCACCCCGTCATGCGATGGAGATAAAGATGGGCGGCATCGACCGGCTCCGCTCCTGGGTCTTCTGGGCCCGGTTTGTGCTCTATCTGCTGGTCCTCGCCGGCCTCGTCGTCACCGTGCTGCCTGCGATCGACACCAACACCTGGTGGATCCGCACGCTCGACTTCCCGCGCATGCAGTTCCTCATCGCCCTGGCGGTCGTGCTCGTGCTGCTCGCCATCCTCCCCGGCCGCTTCCGCTGGACCAGCATCACCGCCGCCGTCGCCGCCTTCGCATGCCTGCTATGGCAGGCCGCGGTGCTGTACCCCTACTCCGGCCTCCGTCCGCCGCAGATGCTCGCCACCCCCACCCTCTGCCCGCCCGACAGCCGCCTGCGCGTGGTCGCCGTCAACGTCCAGATGACCAACGAGAACGCCGAACGGCTTTTCGCCATCCTGCGCCAAACCGATCCCGACCTGATCCTGCTGCAGGAAACCGACGAATGGTGGGACCAGCACCTCCGCGCCCTCGCCCCGTCCTGGCCCTACGCCGCGCAATACGTGACGCAGAACTATTTCGGCATGCACATCCTCTCGAAATATCCGCTCGCGGACCCCCAGGTGCATTTCCTCACCAGCTCCCGCAACCCCGCAATCTTCACCGGCGTCCAGCTGCCCTCGGGCGCGATGATCCGCTTCTACGGCGTCCATCCCCGCCCGCCCCTGCCCGGCCAAAGTTCCGCCGAACGCGACGGCCAGCTGCTCGCCGCCGCCCTCGCCGCCGGCCAGGACACGGCGCCCACCGTGATGGCCGGCGACTTCAACTCGGTGCCCTGGGAGGGCGTGGTGCAGCGCACCGAGCGCATCGCCGGCCTGCTCGCCCCCCGCGTCGGCCGCCGCTGGATGCCCACCTTCAAGACCAACTCGGTTGTGGAAACCTGGCCCCTCGACCACGTGCTCGCCAGCCCCGCCTTCACCCTGGCCGGCATGGCGGTGCTGCCCGCCTTCGGCTCCGACCACTACCCGATCATGGCCGAGCTCTGCCACACCCCCGCCACCGCAGCGCAGCAACAGGCACGTCCCGCCCGGCCCGGCGACGTTGCGGCCGCCCGCGAGGCCATCGCCGCCGCCCAAAACCGCGCCGCCAACTCGCCCGAGCCCGCTTCCGGCAAGCAGGTGCCCAAGCCGAACCCCGGCTGACCGCCGCCCCTACTTCCGGTATTCCCGCATCGCCTTCACCAGCAGGTCATGCGGCAACGCATGCACCACCCGCCCCTCGCGCCCCGTCATCGTCTCCGCCGCGCACATGGCGTTGAGGATCGCCTCCTCGGTCGCCTCCGCCGCCGCCTGGAACAAATTCGTCATCCCCTCCGCCGCCAGCATCCGCACCTCGCTCACCCCATCGCCCTGCCGCACCCGGTTGCCGGTCGAGAACGCGATGAAGATATCGCCCGACCCATTGCCCCCGATCCCCCCAACCCACGCCAGCCCCGTCGTCGCCCGCCGCGCCAGCCGCTGGCACTGGATCGGCAGCAGCGGCGCATCCGTCGCCAGCACCACGATGATGCTCCCCGCCTCCCGCGGCCCCCCGCGCCGGTCCGGCACCACGTCGGTCCCGATCATCCGCCCCACCGGCACCCCGTCCACCCGGAACAGTTCCCGCGCCCCATAGTTCGCCTGCACCAGCGCGCCCACCGTCCACCCGTCCACCACCCGCGACGCCGTCCCCGTGCCGCCCTTGAACGCATGCGCGATCATCCCCGTCCCGCCGCCCACGTTCCCCTCCGGCACCTTCCCCGGCCGCGCGCTCTCGATCGCCTCGATCGCCAGATCCATCGTCACCGGAAACCGCTCGCTCTCCGACAGCCACCCGTCATACGTCTCGGCCGCCACCGGCAGATGGAAATTCTGCGTCGCCCCCGCCTTCAGCGCCGCCGCACTGATCGCATCGCGCACGATCCCCACGCTCCAGGTGTTGGTGATGCAGATCGGCGCCCCCAGCATCCCCTGCTCGGCGATCCACGGTATCCCCGTCATCTCCCCATTGCCGTTGAAGCTGTGGATGCCGGCGAAGCAATACTCCTGCCAGGTCTCCTCCCCCCGCGGCCAGATCGCCGTCACCCCCGTGCGCACCACATGCGGCGCATCGGCAATCAGCGTCGCCACCCCCACGCGCACCCCCGCCACATCGGTGATCGCATTCAACGCCCCGGGCGCCAGAAGCCCCGTCGTGATGCCAAGATCGCGAAGCCGTGCCCGTGCCATGTCGATTGCCTCCACCGTGAACTCGCTGTTGGATAACTCTCCAACGCACCACCCGCCCAGCAAAGAGGAAACCCGCCATGGACGCCACAAGGGACATCCACCTCCCCACCGACCGCGTCATCGCCCGCGCCGAAGGCCCCATCGGCTGGCTCACCTTCAACAATCCCGCCCGCCGCAACGCCATGAGCCAGGACATGTGGGAAGCCGTCCCCCTGGCCCTCGACGCCTTCGAATCCGACCCCGCCATCCGCGTCATCGTGCTCAAGGGGGCCGGCGATCGCGCCTTCGTCGCCGGCGCCGACATCAGCCAGTTCAACGAACTCCGCTCCTCCCCCGAAACCGTCGCCAAATACGACGCCACCTCCGACGAAGCCAACCGCCGCATCGCCAAGTCGGAAAAACCCACCATCGCCATGATCCAGGGCTACTGCATCGGCGGCGGCGTCGGCCTGGCCGTCTGCTGCGACATGCGCATCGCCAGCGAAGGCGCCAAATTCGGCGTCCCCGCCACCCGCCTCGGCCTCGGCTACGGCCCCTCCGGCGTCAAGCGCCTCATGGACCTCGTCGGCCCCTCCCACGTGAAGGAAATCTTCTACACCGCCCGCCACTTCACCGCCCACGAAGCCAAGGACATGGGCCTCGTCAACCGCGTCACCACCGAAGCCGACCTCGAAACCTACGTCCGTACCTACTGCGAAACCATCGCCGAAAACGCCCCCATGACCATGCGCGCCATCAAGCGAACCGTCGAGGAACTCCTCACCCTCTCGCCGGACGCCAACCTCGCCGAAGCCGACCGCCTCGTCGCCGAATGCTTCGCCAGCGAAGACTATATCGAAGGCCGGACCGCGTTTATGGAAAAGCGCAAGCCAGTTTTCAAAGGCAAGTAGTTCTTTTTTGAAAAAAAAGAACCAAAAAACTTTCAACCATTCGCCAACCCAACCATCCCAGGCAAATGGTTGAAAGCCCTTTTGCTTCTTTTTCTACAGAAGAAGAAGACTCTTTCTTACTCTCCGGGAGGAAACAACAATGTCCAAGCCACCCGCCGCCAACCGCCGCGAGCGCATTCGCCCCGTCGTCCCCAAGCTTGTCGAGATGACAGAGCAGGTCGTCTTCGGCGATGTCTGGGAGCGTCCGGGACTCTCCAAGCGCGACCGCTCCCTCATCGTCATCGCCACCCTCATCGCCACCTACCGCCCCGACCAGCTTCCCGGCCACATCAACCGTGGCCTGGCCAACGGCCTCACCCAGGAGGAAATCAGCGAGGTCATCACCCATCTCGCCCTCTATGCCGGCTGGCCAGCCGCCATGTCCGCCGCCCAGATCGCCGCCGACGTCTTTCTCGACGGCCGCAAGGAATAGCCCCATGCGCATCGGCTTCATCGGCCTCGGCACCATGGGCGCGCACATGGCCACCCACCTCCAGCGCTCCGGCCACGACCTCGCCGTGCACGACATCAACGCCCAGGCCGCCTCCCGCCACCTCGCCGCCGGCGCCACCTGGGCCGCCACACCCAGGGCGGCGGCCGAAGGCAGCGCCCTGGTCTTCACCTCCCTGCCCGGCCCTCCCGAGGTCGAGGGGGTGGCATCCGGCGAAGACGGCATCCTCGCCGGCCTCGCCCCGGGTGCCGCCCTGTTCGACCTCTCCACCAACGCCCCCGCCCTGGTCCGCCGCCTGCACGCCGACTTCGCCGCCCAAGGCGTGCATTTCCTCGACGCCCCGGTCAGCGGCGGCCCCAAGGGCGCGGAGTCGGGAAAGCTCGCCATCTGGGTCGGCGGCGACCGCGCCATCTTCGACCAGCACCGCGCCGTCCTCGACGCCATCGGCGACCAGGCCCGCTACATCGGCCCCATCGGCGCCGCCTCGGTCGCCAAGCTCGTCCACAACATGGCCGGCTACGGCATCAACATGATCCTCGCCGAAGTCTTCTCCCTCGGCGTCAAGGCCGGCGTCGACCCGCTCACCCTCTTCGAAGCCGTCCGCCAGGGCGCCCTCGGCCGCCAACGAACCTTCGACCGCCTGGCCGACCAGTTCCTCCCCGCCACCTTCGATCCCCCCGCCTTCGCCCTCAAACTCGCCCACAAGGACGTCTCGCTCGCCACCCAACTCGGCCGCGAATGCGACGTGCCGATGAAGTTCGCCAACCTCACCCTGGCCGAAATGACCGAAGCCCTGAACCGCGGCTGGGGCGCCAAGGATTCCCGTATCGCCATGCTGCTACAGGAAGAACGCGCCGGCATCGAAATAGCCGCCGACCCGGCCGCTATCGCCGACGTGCTGGCCCGCGATGGCAAGACATAGAAAGAAAAGAATCTTCTTTTTCTGAAGAAAAAGAAGCAAAAAGACTTTTATCCATTTTCTCAACAGTCACGGTGCAGGCAAATGAATGAAAGTTTTTTGGTTCTTTTTTTCAAAAAAGAACATTATTCTTTCCAACGCACTCCGCCGCCGCGGCGCCTCAGATCGTCGTCACCGTGCAGTTCAGTTCGCTTGCCCGCCACCAATGCGCCTGCAGGTCGCTCGGCACCGCGTCCCCCTGGTACCGCGCGTCCACCTTGTACTGGCCGGACTCGTGCGTCCCACCGCTCACCCAGGTGATCGCATCGTTGCGCTTGTACCAGATGGCACAGCCGCTCGGATTGCCGGCGGAGGCATGAACGCGCTCCAGCATGATCGCCACCGAATCCGCCATCAACCCGCCCGACCCGGTCCCCAGATGCTTCATGATCCGGTACAGCACCGTCGGCGGCGACCCCAGCGACTTCTTGATGTCCTTCGCCTGCTCCTCGCCGGTGTAGTATCCGGCAAGGGTGCGATTGGTCCCGTTCGCGAATGCGAACAGACGCCCCTTCCCCACATTCTGCTCCTGGTGCTTCACCCAGGTTCCGAACGCCTTGCCGCCCGCCTTCATCACATCCGCCGCGGTGTCGGGAATATGGATCGCATACAGCGCCGCCTGTCCCACATAGATGAAGCCCATGCAGCCCCGGATGCCGGTGATCCCGGCAATGTCGAGCGCCCTGCCGTAGCAGAACATGTGGGCGAAATACATGTCGGCGGATCCTCGAACCTCGAAACATGCGAAAGCCCGGTGCCACCCTCCCGGGCGGCCTACGGCACCCGCGCTGGCACGCAGCATGGCGCCCGACCGACGCTTTCCGCAACGGCTGATTGGGCCGCCACCTTGCAACGGTGCCGTCCGTTAGTTATATTCACTTCAATGTTGACCCTCGCCACCCGCTTCGCCGTTCTCGTCGCCAACCTGCGCGCCGCCGTCGCCACCTTCGCGGCACGCCGCGACCAGGGGCCGGGAGTCGTGTGGCTCGGCACACTGGCTTTTGCCCCGATCGGCCAGCCCAACCTCCCCCCGCCCATTCCCACCGCCACCTGGGTCCTGCTCCACGACCGCCTCGGCCGCATGGCATCCCGCTTCCAGGCCCTGTTCGACCGCTGGCGCGCCGGCACCCTGCCCACCCCCCGCCCTTCCCGCGCCCGCCCCTCCCCCGCCGGCCGATCCCGCGCACCGCACCCCTGCCGCCGCCTCCCCGCCGCCCGCGCCTGGGTCGCCCGCCGCCTCCCGGAGGCCAGCCCCTTCGTCGCCCATCTCAACACCCTTCTCGCCGACGAAAGCTGCGCCGCCTTCCTCGCCGCCGCCCCCCAGGCCGGCCGCATCCTCCGCCCCCTCGCCCACCTGCTCGGCACCCCGCTCCCGCCCGGCCTCACCCGCCCCAGGCGCCCGCGCGCCCCGCGCCCCCACAAGCCCGCGCCACCTCCCCCGGCCACGCCGCAATGCACCCCCGACCGCCCGCTACCCGCTTACGTCCGCGCCACCGCCCGCGCCTGGAAGAATCGCGCCGCCTGAGCGGCTGGACCCATGCCGTCCAATTCGTTTCGTTATAATAACTATATCCGGCATCCCAGCCGGCCACCCCCTAGCCAACGCCGCCCACGCGGCTAGACTTCCGCCCTCAAGCGGGAGGATCGCATGCAACGGATCGTGTTTGTGCCCATGGGCGACGTCGACGCCCGGATCGCCCGCGAACTCGCCCCCCCGGGCTTCGAGCTGGTCCAGGCCGCCGGCGGCTCGCCCGAACTGACCGCCGCCATGCCGGAATGCGACTACCTGATCGGCCTCGGCGACCCCAGCATGAACGACGCCTTCTACGCCCGCAGCCCCAAACTCAAGCTGGTCCAGCTTCTCTCCGCCGGCTACGACCGCTGCGACATCGCTGCCGCCCGCAAGGCCCGCGTGCCCATCGCCAACAACGGCGGCGCCAACTCGGTCGCGGTCGCCGAGCACGCCATCATGCTAATGCTCGCCACCGCCCGCCGCCTGGTCTGGCAGCACAGCTCGGTCGCCTCGGGCATCTGGCGCGGCAACGACTGGCAGAACAAGCACGTCTTCGAATTGTCGGAAAAGACCCTCGGCATCATCGGCCTCGGCACCATCGGCAAGAAGGTCGCGCGCATCGCCAAGGCGCTCGGCATGAACATCCAGTATTTCGACATCAACCGCCTAACCGAAGACCAGGAGGACGCCCTCGGCGTCCGCTTCCGCCTGTTCGACGAGGTGCTGAAAACCTCAGACGTCGTCACCCTGCACGTCCCCCTGCTCGCCACCACCCGCCACATGATCTCCACCCGCGAACTCGGCCTGATGAAGCCCACCGCCTACCTCATCAACACCTGCCGCGGCCCGGTGATCGACGAAGCCGCGCTGACCACGGCACTCGCCAGCAACACCATCGCCGGCGCCGGGCTGGACGTCTTCGACAAGGAGCCCCCGCCCGCCGACAACCCGCTCTTCAAGCTCGACAACGTCATCCTCACCCCCCACCTCGCCGGCCCCACCTACGAGAACCGCGCCAAGCGTTTCCGCAACGCCTTCGACAACGTCCAGCGCGTCGCCCGCGGCCAGGCCCCCTTCTGGGTCATCCCCGAACTGAAAGAACTCGTCGCGTGAGCGAGACCACCTGGCACGGCGTGATCCACCAGACGCTGAAGGCGCACGAGGTGAAACTCGTGCCCTACGTCCCCGACAACGTGCTGCGCCCGCTGCTCGACCGCATCCACGCCGACCCGTACTTCACCGCCTTCGCCTGCACGCGAGAGGAGGAGGCCGTCGGCATCGCCGCCGGCGCCTGGATGGGCGGCATGCGCGCCATCGTGCTGATGCAGACCAGCGGCTTCGCCACCCTGGCCAACGTCCTCGCCTCGCTCCCCGTGCCCTTCCAGATCCCCGTGCTCATGCTGGTCAGCGAGCGCGGCACCCTCGGCGAGTTCAACATCGGCCAGTCGATGGTCGCCCGCACCATGCGCCCGGTGCTCGACTCCATCGGCATCGAGCACCACACCCTGAGCCGGCTCGACGAGGCCGGGTTCATCACCGACCGCACCATCCGCCAGGCCGTCGCCACCCAACAGCCCGCCTGCCTCATTCTCTCGCCCCTGCTTACCGGCGGAAAGGTTCTCGCATGAGCGGCGCCACCAACCAGCCGGCCACCCGCGACACCGCCAGGCCGGTCGCCCGCTTCGACATCACCCAGCGCCTCGTCGCCAAGCTCCACAACGACGAAGCCGTCATCGGCGGCATCGGCCACACCAATTTCGACCTCTGGGCCGCCGGCCGCCGCCCGCAGAACTTCTACATGCTCGGCAGCATGGGCCTCGCCATCCCCATCGCCCTCGGCGTCGCCATCGCCCAGCCCAACCGCCGTGTCATCGCCATCGAAGGCGACGGCTCCCTGCTCATGATGCTCGGCTGCCTCGCCACCGTCGGCGCCCGCCAGCCCGCCAACCTCGTCATCGTCGTCATGGACAACGGCGCCTACGAAATCACCGGCGGCCAGCCCACCGCCTCGTCCCAGGGCGCCGATCTCGTCGCCATCGCCCGCGGCGCCGGCATCGCCCAAAGCGCCTGGGCGGCCGACGAAGCCCATTTCGAAACCCTCGCCGAACAGGCGCTGGCCACCCCCGGCCCCCACCTGATCGCCGCCCGCCTCACCCAGGCCAAGCCCGCCGGCCAAACCGAACGCGACCCCGCCCAGATCCGCGACCGCTTCATGCGCGGCCTGGGCACCCGCAAATGATCAGCGCAACGGCCCCTGGCACCGTACGGGGCAACGAATGACGGGGGAGGGCGCCAGCTTCAGGCCCGCACCGAAGAACGCCGCCAGCAGCGCCGGATCGCCTCCTTGGCTCGCCGCCTGCCTCGGCACCGGCGGTGCCGGTGGCGGCACGGCACTGCACCCCGAAGCCGCGAACATCATAACGGCAAGCCCCAGATACCTGCTCATTCCCGGCCACCGCTCCGCAGCAATCGCACGCATGCGACCTGACTACATCAACGGTTGTGGCGCCAACATCGCATTGCAACCAAATCCGCGTGATGCGGCCATCAATACGACCAGAACGGGAAGGAATCGTCAGCCGGCTTCGCGCAGGTAGCGCTCGGCCAGCTCCACATAATGCCCCGCCGTGCCGCCGAACCGCGCCAGGTCCTCGGCCGACAGCACCCGCCACAGCTTCGCCGGCGAACCCTGCCAGATCTCCCCGGCCCCGATCCGCTTGCCCGGCGTCAGCAGCGACCCGGCGGCCAGCATCCCGCCTTCCTCGATCACCGCCCCATCCAGCACCGTCGCCCCCATGCCCACGAAGGCCCGGGCCTTCAACGTGCAGGCATGGATGATGCAAGCATGCCCCACCGTCACATCCTCGCCGATGATCGTCGGCATGGTGCCGGCATTCACGTGCACGATGGTGCCGTCCTGGATGTTGCTGCGCGCGCCGACGCGAATGAAGTTGGTATCCCCCCGCAGCACGCAGTGGAACCACACCCCCGCCTTCGCCCCGATCTCCACATTCCCGATCACCGCCGCCGTCGGCGCGATGAACGCATCGGGCGCCACTTTCGGCGTGGCGCCCTCGAACGGAAAGATCGGCCCAGCCATGCGGCGTTCAGGCATGCGCAAGTTCGCGTGCGGCATTGCCGGGATGCGGCAGCCCCAGCATCAGCGCCGCATTCTGCACCGCAGCCCCCGAAGCCCCCTTGCCCAGATTGTCCAGCTTCGCCACCAGCACCGCCTGCCGATACCCTTCATGGGCATAGACCCGCAGTTCCAGCACATCGGTGTCGTTCAGGTCCTCCGGCTCCACCCGGTCGCCCGGCTGGCACGGCACCACCTTCACCAGCACGCTGCCGCGATAGCGCTCGGCCAGGATCGCCGCCAGATCCGCCCCCGTCGGCTTGCCCGCCAGCATGTCCAGGTGCAACGGCACGCTCACCAGCATGCCCTGCCGGTAATGCCCCACCGAGGGAACGAAGATCGGCCGCCGCGACAGCCCGGCATAAACCTGCGTCTCCGGCAGGTGCTTGTGCTGCATGCCCAGCCCGTAAAGCTCGAACGCCGGCCCGCCGCTCGCCTCATGCGCCTCGATCATCGCCTTGCCGCCGCCGGAATAGCCACTCACCGCGTTGATCGTCACCGGATGATCGGCCGCCATCACCCCGGCATCCACCAGCGGACGGATCAGCGCGATCGCCCCGGTCGGATAGCAGCCGGGATTGGCAACCTTGCGCGAAGCCGCGATCCGCGCCGCCTGGTCCGCCGCCATCTCCGGAAAGCCATAGGCCCAGTCCGGGTCCACCCGATGCGCGGTGCTGGCGTCCAGCAGCTTCGGCGCCCGGTCGCCCAGCGCATCGGCCAACCGCGTGCTCTCCTTCGCCGCATCGTCCGGCAGGCAAAGCACCACCAGGTCCACCTCGCGCATCATCTCCTGGCGCGCCGCCGGATCGCGGCGTCGCTCGCCGCTCAGGCTGCGGATCGCCACCCCCGGAAAAGCCTCCAGGCGCGTGCGAATGCCCAGCCCCGTGGTGCCGGACTCGCCGTCGATGAAAACGCTGGCGGTGTGTGCCATGTGCGGTTCTCCTTTCGGCCGGCATGCTTCCCCGCGCAGGCTGCAAAACGCAAGGAAAACAAGGCCGCCCCACCGCCTGCCTTCCATGCAGAATTGCCCATGCAGGCCGGCGGGGGGTTCGCAGTCGCACAATCTGCGCCCATGGTGTGCGCTGCACAATCGCGCGGAGTGTCAGGGTGGCATCGGACAAGGCGGCAACGGGCAGCCCGGTGGCGGGCGGGCGCATCTTCGACAGGCGGTTGCTGCTGGGCGTGCTGTTCATCTGCTGCTCGGGCATGATCTTTCCGGTGATGAACGGCTTCGCCAAGATCCTCGGCGCCGAGTATTCCACCCTGCAGGTCTCCTGGGCCCGCGCCTTCGGTCATTTCGTGTTCCTGCTCGCCGCCTTCCTGCCACGCGGCGGCATGTCCGTGCTGCGCACGCGCCGCCCGCTGATCCAGATGGGCCGCTCGATGCTGCTGTTCCTGTCGAACCTGTGCTTCTTCTTCGCCGTCACCTTCATTCCCATCGCCGATGCGGCGGCGATCAGCCTGACCGCGCCGCTGGTCGTCGCCCTTCTCGCATGGCCGCTGCTGGGCGAACGCACCAACGCCCGCCGATTGACGGCGCTCGCGATCGGCTTCACCGGCGTGCTGCTGGTCATCCGCCCGGGCACCGACCTGTTCCACTGGGCGTCGCTGTTCGTCGTGGCCAGCGCCACCAGCTACGGCGTCTATCAGATCCTCACCCGCATGGTGGCCGGCGTCGATTCGCCAGCCACCTCGGCACTCTACGCCCCGGTGATCGGCGCCATCGGCATGCTGGCGGTGATGCCCTTCGTCTGGCGCTCACCGACCTCGCTGGCCGACCTCGCGATGTTCGCCAGCCTCGGCGTGCTCGGCGCCCTCGGCCACTACTTCGTCGCCCGCGCCCTCACCTACGCGCCGGCCAACCTCGTCTCGCCGTTCCAGTATTTCCAGTTGTTCGCCTCCGTCATCGTCGGCTACCTGTTCTTCGATGCGCTGCCGGACGCAGCGACCTGGGCCGGGGCCGGCATCATCATGGTCTCCGGCCTGTATATCGGCTGGTCGCAAACCCGCGTTGCGCCCCGCGTGGCACGTTGAGGGAAGGAGACGGCACATGACCGCACCCCTGGCAGGCAAGGCCGCATTGGTCACCGGCGCCGGCAAGAACATCGGCCGCGCCATCGCGCTCACGTTGGCCCGCGACGGCGCGGCGGTGGCGGTGAACGGCCGCGGCGACGTGGCCGCGGTGGAAGCGGTGGTCGCCGAGATCCGCGCCACCGGCGGCAACGCCGTCGCCCTGATGGCCGACGTGTCCGACCGCGAGCAGGCCCGCACCCTGGCCGACCGCGCCGCGGAGGCACTCGGCGGGCTCGACATCCTGGTCAGCAATGCCGGGCTGCGGCGGCAGACGCCGTACCTCGACATCTCGCTGGAGGAATGGCGCGAGATCATGTCGGTGGCGCTCGACGGCGCCTTCTTCCTGTCCCAGGCGGCCATCCCGCACATGCTCGCCCGCGGCGGCGGCGCCATCGTTGCCATGTCCGGCATGTCCAACCACGTGGGCACCCCGAACCGCGCCCATGTCTCCGCCTCCAAGGCCGGGCTGGAGGGGCTGATGCGCTCGCTGGCCGTCGAGTTCGGCGGGCGGAACATCCGCGCCAACTGCATAGCACCAGGTGCCATCGACACGGTGCGCGGCGCCTCGGCCGGCGTGCTGCCCAACACCCTGACACTGGAGGGCACGCCGCTCGGCCGCCGCGGCACGGTGGACGAGATCGCCGCCATGGTGCGGTTGCTGGCCGGCCCCGAGGGCGCCTACGTCACCGGCCAGACCCTCCATGTGAACGGCGGCGTCTATCTGACCTGAGCGCCCGCACCGCGTTGCAATAGCGACTTTTCCATTCGATCGTATTCGCACGCGCCCTGGCAGTAAAAACCGGACAGGCAAAGGTTTTCTTGCTGTTGCCGCCAATCCGTGGCTTGCTTGATCGACGTGCCGACGCTTCTCAAATGCAACAAGAATGGGGAAGGAAGCATCATGCCGCAGCAGCAAGACTGCGCCGCGCCGTCCACGAATCCCGCCACCTCCGCACGGGCCGAATCGCCCCAACTCAACGGCCAGGCACCGTCGCGACGATGGCTCGTGGGCGCGCTGGCCTCCGGCGCCGCGGTGACCGCCGCCGCCCGCACCGCCCTCGCGCAGCAAGGCTCACAAGGCCCGGTCGCGCCGCCCACCACCATCACCAACCCGCCCCGCGATTTCGGGCCGAACGGCGCACCGACCACCTATTTCACCGACCCCGACGTGCTCACCGTCGATCCCGCCTTCAACGGGCTGCGCCAGGGCAACGCGCCCATCCAGCGGCTGTGGACCGGGGCGCTGTGGGCGGAAGGCCCGGCATGGAGCGGCGTGGGCCGCTACCTGGTCTGGAGCGACATCCCCAACAACCGGCAGATGCGCTGGCTGGAAGATGACGGGCATGTCAGCGTCTTCCGCATGCCGTCCAACAACAGCAACGGCAACTGCTTCGACTTCCAGGGCCGCCAGATCTCCTGCGAGCATCTCACCCGTCGCGTGGTGCGCTACGAGCTTGACGGCTCGGCCACCGTCCTGGCCGACAGCTTCAACGGCAAGCCGCTGAACTCACCGAACGACGCCGTGCCGCACCCCGACGGCAGCATCTGGTTCACCGACCCGCCCTATGGCGGGCAGCTCTACGAAGGCGCGCCGGATGCGGCGGGCGGGCCGCGCAACGCCGCCGGCCTGTTCAATCCGCGGCTGGGCCAGCCGCCCGGCATCGGCACCGGCCGGCGCGAACTGCCGACCAACGTCTATCGCATAGACCCCAGCGGCCGCGTGGACAGGGTGATCTCCGGCGACGACCTGCCGGACCCGAACGGGCTGACCTTCTCGCCCGACTATCGCCGCCTCTACGTCGCCAGCACCGGGCGCGGCCCGGGCGACACGGGACCGGGCGGCAAGGGCGATATCCACGTGTTCGACGTGGGCGACAACAGTCTGTCGAACCAACGGGTATTCACCGACTGCATGATCGACGGCGTGAAATGCGGCCCGGACGGGCTGCGCTGCGACGTGCAGGGCAATGTCTGGGCCTCCAGCAATGCCGGGCGTTCCGTGGGCTACAGCGGGGTCACGGTCTGGTCGCCCGAGGGCAAGCTGCTCGGCCGCATCCGCCTGCCGGAAGTCTGCGCCAACATCGCCTTCGGCGGGCCCAAGCGCAACCGGCTGTTCATGGCCGCGAGCCAGTCGCTCTACGCGCTCCACACGGGCACCCAAGGCGCGGCCCCGGGCTGACGCGAGCACACGAAAAAGGGGTCGTGCCGCGGCACGACCCCTGTTCTCGCGGCCGGAACTTCCGGATCAGCGCTTGCTGAACTGGAAGCTGCGGCGGGCCTTGGCGCGGCCGTACTTCTTGCGCTCCACCGAACGGCTGTCGCGGGTCAGGAAGCCGGCGATCTTCAGGATGCCGCGCAGCTCCGGCTCGTAATGTGTCAGCGCCCGGGTGATGCCGTGGCGAAGCGCACCGGCCTGGCCCGAGAGACCGCCACCGTTCACCGTGCAGAACACGTCGAACTGGTTGTAGCGGTCGGCCACCAGGAAGGGCTGGGTGATCAGCATGCGCAGCACCGGGCGGGCAAAATACTGGCCCACGCGCTTGCCGTTCACGGTGATCTCGCCCTTGCCGGGCTTCAGCCACACGCGGGCGATGGCGTTCTTGCGCCGGCCGGTCGCATAGCTGCGGCCAAGCGCATCGCGCTTCGGCTCGCGCTTCGGGGCATCGGAAATCGCAACCGTCTGGGCGACCGCGAGGTCCTTCAGGTCGGCGAGCGTGCGTGTCTGAGTTTCGGACATGCGCTCAGCCCCTCTTGTTCTTCGGGTTCATGCCAGCCACGTCCAGCGCCTTGGGCTGCTGGCCGTCATGCGGATGCGTGTCGCCACCGTACACATGCAGGTGCTTCATCTGCTTGCGCTGCAGCGGGCCGCGCGTGATCATCCGCTCCACCGCCTTCTCAAGCACCCGCTCCGGATGCGCGCTGGCAAGGCGCTGGCCCTGGCTGCGGCCCTTGATGCCGCCAGCATAGCCGGTGTGGTAGTAGAAGATCGACTGCTCGGCCTTGTTGCCGGTCAGCTTCACCTTGGCGGCGTTGATCACCACGACGTTGTCGCCGCAATCGACATGCGGGGTGAAGGTGGGCTTGTGCTTGCCGCGCAGACGGTTGGCGATGATCACGGCGAGGCGGCCGAGCACCAGGCCCTCCGCATCGATCAGCAACCAATCCTTCTTGACCTCCGCGGGCTTGAGCGAGAGGGTGGTCTTGAGCATGGGGATCCCCTTGAACAGGCGGCGGCTTATGAAGCCCGCTGCTGTCCCCGTCAAGGGGTTGTACGTGTGGTATCCGCATACCACATGATTGCGGCCAGCATTCCCAGGCACTTATAGTCGTTTCGTGCCGACACCCCGCCCGCCACCCGTTCAGCCGCCGCGCGTCCACCTCGTCGCCGCCACCGGCCGCTCCGGCCAGGCGCTGTGCCGCGCGCTCGCTGCCGGCGGCAGCACCGTCATCGCCGTGGTGCGCGACGCGGCCAAGGCTGCCGCCCTCGCCCTGCCTGCCCAGCCGCGCGTAGCAGACCTCGCCAACCCGGCCGCCCTCGCCGAAGCCCTGGCCGACGCCACCCACATCGCCAGCGCCGCCCACGCCCGCCACGCCCCCGCCATCCTCGCCGCCGCCCCGCCCGGCGCCCGCCTCGTGCTGATGGGCAGCACCCGCCGCTTCACCCGCTGGCCCGACGACCACGGAAGCGGCGTCATCGCGGGCGAGGCCGCCCTGCTCGCCTCCGGCCGCCACGGCGTCATGCTGCACCCCACCATGATCTACGGCGCCCAGGGCGAGGACAACGTCCAGCGCCTCGCCGCCCTCATGCGCCGCCTGCCCGTGCTGCCCCTGCCCGGCGGCGGCCACAACCTGGTCCAGCCGATCCACCAGGACGACGTCACCGCCTGCATCATCGCCGCCCTCGCCCACGGCTGGCACGGCCCGCACACCCTGGTCGTCGCCGGCCCGGCCCCTGTGACCTACGCCGATTTCGCCCGCGCCATCGCCGCCGCCGCCGGCCTGCCCCCGCCGCGCATCCTGCCGGTGCCGGCCAGCCTGCTGATGGCGCTCGCGCCGCTCACCCTGCTGCCCGGCCTGCCGCGCATCCGCGCCGACGAGGTGCGCCGCCTGCTGGAGGACAAGGCCTTTTCGGTCGCGCCCATGACCAAAACCCTCGGCGTGGCGCCGATGCCACTGGCCAAGGGATTGGCGCGGACCTTCGCCACCGAAGCCGCCCGCGCCTAGATAAAACCCGCCCGCTACGCCTCCGGCCGCCACACCACCGGCACGAAGGCATAGCCCGTACCCGCCTTCACCACATGGCCGAAGGTCGGGAAATCCAGGTGCATCCCGGCCACCAGCAACTTGTCCGTGGCCGCCATGTCCAGCGCCCGCCGGCGCGTCGCGCGGGCCTCGTCGCTGTCGGTGTCGAACGCCAGCCCCGCCTCGGGCAGCGCGAACTGGATGCCCGGCAGGTGCACCACATCGCCCCACACGAACAGCGACGCCCCGCCCGAGGCGATGACCCAGCCGGAATGGCCCGGCGTATGGCCCGGCAGGTGGTGGCATGTCACCCCCGCCACCGCCTCCTGCCCGTGGCGCACGGCGCGGGTGCGCGCGGCATAGGGGCGCAGCGCGCCCTGGGCGGTGGCGAAGGCCCCTTTCGCCGCCTCGGGTGCCGCGGCGGCGCGCAACTCGTCCAGCCAGAACTCAACCTCCGCGCCGTTCACCACCAACTCGGCGGCCGGGAAATACGGCTTGCCCTCGCCATCGACCAGGCCGCTGACATGATCGACATGCGCATGGGTCACCAGCACCGTGGCGATGTCCGCCGGCCGCACGCCCAACGCATCGAGCCGGGCCCGCGCACGGCCCATGTTGGGGCCGAAGGCGGTGCCGCAGCCCGTGTCGATCAGCATCTTCTTCCCGCCCATCTCCAGCAGGAACGCCGAGATGGTGATGCGCGGCGGCAGCGCCCGGAACGCCCCGGCCTCGGCCTTCTCGGCCGCCTCGGGATCGACTCCGTTGAGTATGGCGGTCGAGGCCTCGAACTGGCCGTCGTTCAACGCGGTGACGGTGATCTCGCCCACACGGATGCTGTGGATACCCGAATTCTGCATGGATCGTTCCTTGGGTTCGGTCGAACGCGGAAAGGCCAGCGTGCGACGGGTCGCGCGGCCACATCGACCGGCCCCCGCCGCGGCCCGGACATTATGCCTGGCGGCAGGGAAATGATGAACACAACCCGCAATCATCCGTGGGTCAGGCCCTCCCGGCCTCCACCACGGCTCTGCCGGTCGCGGGCAGATACCCAAACGAAATGCGCCCGGCCATCGCGGCCGGGCGCATCGCGTTCGGTTCGGTCGCGGCCGTTACGGGTCGAGACGCGCCGTCGCCGTCCCGGTCATCACTTCCTTGCCGTCCTGGTTCACCGTCGACAGCGTCAGGTCCACCAGCTTCTTGCCGCCCTCGTCGCGGATCGCCGCCACCGTCGCCGTGGCGTCCAGCGTGTCACCCGGCCACACCTGGTTGGTGAAGCGCACGCCGAACTTGGTCAGCGTGCCGTCGCCCACATAATTGGTCAGCATCTTGCCGGTCAGCCCCATCGTCAGCATCCCGTGCGCGAATACGCTGGGATAGCCAGCCACCTGCGTGGTGTACACCTCGTCGGTGTGCAGCGGGTTATAGTCGCCCGAGGCACCGGCATACTGCACGATCTGGGTGCGCGAGAGGTTGTCCACCACGCGCTCGCTATGGGTGTCGCCCACCTTCAGGGCGGAAGCCTTCAATGCCATGTTCCTGCTCCTAGCCCTGCGAAACCGGGCGCTCGGTGGTCACGCCCACGCCGGTCGCGGTGATCACCAATTCGCCGTTCTGGTCGCGGTACTCGCTGATCGTCTCGCGGAACGACAGCTTGCCCGCGCGCTTGCTCTCGCGCTCCCAGGTCTTGCCCGGCTTGGTCTCCACCGTCAGCACGTCGCCGGGCTTGATGTGGCGATGGAACTCGAAATGCTGCTCGGCATGCAGCCCGCCCGACGACGACGCCTTGCCCTGCACGCCGCTCGGCGTCTTGCCCGAACCGAACCAGGGCTGGCCCGGCTTGGGGCGCAGGAAATAGTCCGGGTTGAACTGCGCCACCGACTGCGCGAACGACGGGGGTGCGATGACGCTGCCGGCCTCGGTCTTCTTGGCCGCCTCGGCATCGTGATAAACGGGATTCGTGTCGCCGATCGAGCGTGCGAACATCATGATGTGCGACGCCTCGACGGGGAATGTGATCTTGGCCAAGGATGTCCTCCGGTTCTTGTCGCCGCCCGGTTAGGTGTCTAGGGGAAGCGCGGCGCAAGCTTAACCTTCCGCGACCGCATGACAAGGTTCCCCATGCCCATACCCGCCACCACCATTCCCGCTTCCACTCTGGCCGCTTCCGGTCCCACGTCCCGCACCTACTTCTCCCAGCGCCTGCGCCTGCACTACGTGGACTGGGGCAACCCCGACGCGCCGCCGCTGGTGCTCGTCCATGGCGGCCAGGACCATTGCCGCAACTGGGACTGGGTGGCCGCCGACCTGCGCCGCGACTACCACGTCATCGCCCCCGACCTGCGCGGCCACGGCGACAGCGCCTGGGCCGCCGACGGCAACTACACCATGGCCGGCTACATCGCCGATCTCGCGCAGTTGATCCACCAGCAGAACCTCGCCCCGGTCACCCTCATCGCCCATTCCCTCGGCGGCAACATCGCCCTGCGCTACGCCGGCATCTATCCCGAAAACGTTGCCCGCCTCGTCGCCATTGAAGGCCTCGGCCCCTCCCCGCGCAGCCAGGCCAAGCGCGAGGCGCTGTCCATCGACGCCCGCATGCGCGAATGGATCGACAACCGCCGCGCGCTCTCCGCCCGCATCCCGCGCCGCTACCCCACCATCCAGGACGCGCTGGCGCGCATGCAGGAACAGAACAAACACCTCTCCCCCGCCCAGGCCCGCCACCTCACCGAACAAGGCGTCAACCAGAATGAGGACGGAACCTATAGCTGGAAATTCGACAACTACGTCCGCGGCTGGCCGCCCTACGACATGACCTACGGCGAAGTGGAACAACTCTGGGCCCGCATCACCTCCCCCACCCTGCTCGTCTATGGCAAGGAAAGCTGGGCCTCAAACCCCGAGGACGACGGCCGGGTGAAACATTTTTCAAATGCCCGCGTCACCGCCTTCGATGGGGCCGGGCATTGGGTCCATCATGACCGGCTGGAAGGTTTCCTGGCCGAGGTGAGGACGTTCCTGACAGAGTGAAGGCCGGTCGAGGAAAGAATGTTCTTTTTTGAAAAAAAGAACCAAAAAACTTTTATGAATTTGAACAATATGCGATCGAGCGATACCGCTCGATCGAAATATTTATATTCATGAACGAAGCGCAAAAGCGGTATCCGTGCGTCTATCCCTACGGCTACCGCTTTAGAAAATCTTAATTGATAAAAGTCTTTTTGCTTCTTTTTCTTCAGAAAAAGAAGAATTCTTCCTCCTATAAATCCCTCACCACCCGTTGCTGGTTCGGTCACGCGGCATCCGCCGCCCTGCCGGGGAGTTGCAGCGGGCCGTATCGTTAGATATAATATCGTCGTGTCAGAACAAGCGCCCCTGGCCCAGCACGTCGCCGGCCTTCTGGCCGACATCCGCGCCGAGGCCGACCAGCAAGCCGCCCGCGACGGGGTGGTTGCGGCGCTGCACGTCCTCATCCTCGCCGCCCTCGCCCGCCTGATCGGCAGCCTCGAACGCCTCGTGCAGCTTTGGGCATCCGGCCAGCTTCCCCTTCCCCGCAGCCGCCCGCGCACCGCCCGCATGGCGCCGCGCCCCCCGGTCCGCGCCTCCGGCCGGCATCCCGCAGCCATGCCGCGCCGGCTGTCCCGTGCCCGGCCCGCCGTTCAGCCGTCGCCCGCGGCCGCGCCGCCGCGCGCCATGTTCAGCGTCCGCGCGGGTATCCGTTTGGGCCTCGCGCCCGCATCCCTGTCGGCCCCGCGTCGCCCAATTCGGTCCCCCCGAACAAAATCCGTTCTGCGCGCATCGGCATCATTGCGACTTATTGGTTTCGTTATAGCAACTATTAGAAAAAATGCCGTTCCTCCCAGCGATTATCCGTCCGCCGCCACCCCGAACCACGCCGCCAGAAGCCGCCGCGCCGCCCGCCCGGCCTCCAGGTTCCAGCAATTCACGATCGCCAGCCGGAACCCGCCGGGCGGCATCGCGTGCAGGTCCGGTGCGCGGTCGGCATGGAACGTCACCTGCACGCTCGACACCCCGGCCATCGCCCGCACCTCGTCCAGCAATTCCGCTGGCGGATGGCGCCGCAGCTCCCCCGGCGGCCCGAACAGCACCACCGAATACCCGTCCCGCCGATCCGCATCGCCAAAATCCCAGCGCCCTTCGGCATACAGCCGGATCAGCACCGCCACCCACCCCGCCCCGTAAAGATCAGGCCATTGGTCCGCGAAGCGCAGATGCACCTCGATGATCCCACCCCCAATGGTCTCCAGGTTGACCATGCCGGTGTAGCCAACCAGGTGCCGCGCGATCCACGCCCCGCACGCCGCCTCCAGCCCCGGCCGCGCCGCCGCATGCACGATCCAGCGGTCGAACGTGCCCCCCGGCCCCGGCACCCCCGTCGCATGCCGCCACCACGCCGCCCGCCCGTCCACCACCGCGACATCGCTGCTGACATGCTCGCCCTCCAGCAGCCGCATCCAGAAATGCCCGGCGGTCCAGCCTTGCGCATACTCGGCGGCCGAGCCGATCGCCCGGCTTTCCACCCCCATGCCGCGCAGGTTGACGATCGGCTTGGAAAACACCGGGAACACCGGCGGCATCACCCCATGCGGCGCCGCCTCGAAGCCCTGCGACTGCGCCACCCGAAGCTTGTCATAGACCCAGCGATGATCGGGAAACCACGCCCAGGCATCGGCATCCTCGGTAGGAATCTCCACCCCGTCGGGGCATGCGTCATGGGCGAAATACTGCATCCGCCAGGGATCGGCCTCGCGGATCGCCATGCCACATCCTCCCCGGCCAATGGCGTCTGCAATGTCCCGCAGCGCGCCATGTTTCACCCCCGCGCCAGCTTGGATCGCACCGGCGCCCGCGTCCAGGCCCGCGAGTTGGCGCGTGGCGCGTCGGCATTCTCCCCAACCGTCGAGTGCATCCGCCCCCAACCCGCCCCGCCAGCCGAACAGTGAGGAACGTCGTCCAGACGGGGGCGTTGTCGGGCAGCGGTGGCGGAGGGCTTCCGCATGCAGGTGAAAGATATTGAAAGGACAAGCACATGTTCGTGCACATCCGCCAGCCTCTGCACGAGGTCCGCGTCCAGCAACCCGATCCCGCCTTCGCCGAGAAGCTGCTTGAGCAGTTCGGCGGCGCCACCGGCGAGCTCACCGCGGCGCTCACCTACTTCACGCAATCGTTCCACACCGACGACAAGGGCATCCGCGACATGCTGCTCGACATCGCCACCGAGGAACTCGGCCATCTCGAAATGGTCGGCATGCTGATCGAGCAGCACACCGCCAAGGCATCGCAGGACGTGCGCGACAAGGCGTATTCCAGCACCCTGTTCAGCATCCGCGGCAAGGGCCCGCACCTGCTCGACAGCCAGGGCTCCAACTGGGATTCGCGCTACGTGTCGGAGGGCGGCCACGTCGTGCGCGACCTGCGCGCCGACATAGCCGCCGAGGCCGGCGCCCTGCAGACCTACGAGACGCTGCTCGACCTCTCGCCCGAGGAAGGCACCACGGCCGCGCTGCGCCACCTCGCCACGCGCGAGGTCGCCCACACCCACATGTTCATGGAGGCGCTGCGATCGATGGACAAGCTGACCGAACCGATGTTCGGCAACCTCAAGCCCGACGACACCGTCGATGTCTACTACAACCTCAGCCACCAGGCCTCGGGCGACAGCACGCGCGGCCCGTGGAACCGCGATCCGGCGTTCAAATACGTGCCCGACACGGTCGAGCGCCTGACCGGCGCGAAAAAGCCCTGACACAAGCGGGAGGCAGCTGACATGGACCGATCGCAATCGAACTCGTCCATCCACCGGCGCCGCTTTCTCGCGGCAGCCGGCGCGCTCGCCGCGGCTGCCGCGCTGCCCGCCGGCACGGCACTGGCGGGCAAGGCGCAAACCGGCGCCGCGGCCTTGCCGCCGGATTTCGACGGCACCATCGCGGCATGGGTCCGCTGGACGCCGGAGCGCACCGCCCGCATCGTGCTCGGCGCGCGCGCCCGTGGCGACGCCATGTTCATCCCGGTCGCGCAATCCGATGTGCCTGCGATCGACTGTGCCGCGGCACCCGCCGTCGCGCGGGAGTTTGCGGTGCAACAGGTCGCCCGCGCCTGGAGTGTCGATCCGTCCTCGTGCCGCCTGGCCGACGGCATCCTAACCCACGACGCCAGCGGCCGCCGTGCGGGCGCCGTCGTCTGGCTGTCCGTCGAGGCGGCGTGAAGGCCGCGCCGTAAGGTTCAGCTACCCACCTTCAGCGTGCTCACCAAACCGCGCAGGCAGGCCAGCACCGACAGCGGTGTCAGCTTGCCTGTCCGCGGGTTGCCCTCGCTGGGCACGTTCTCCACCGTCATGGTCAGCCGCGCCGCCGCCGCCTCCACCTTGATGGTATGGATGTTCCGGTCCACCCCAGGGTCGGCCCACAGCCGCACGGTGGTCCGCTCCGGCCCGATCCCGGCCAACGCCAGGGCGGCCGCCACGTTCACGTTGGCCGGGAACCCCGCCGCGGCGTCGAAGGCATTGCCCTCGAATATCACCGTCGGCACGGTCATCGCCGCCACGTCCACATTGTGCTTCACCAGGTAAGGCGCGCCAGCCCAGCCGCGCGGATGCTTGCGGCTTTCGATGGTGATGCTGGAAACCTCCCCCTCGGCACAGCCCCGCACCGCATCCAACCCCAGCAGCGCCCCGGTCGGCACCACGATGCGCGCACCGCGCGACTTCGCAAGCTCCACCAGATGCATGCGCGGCAGCAGCGCGCCGACGGAACTCGGCACGAAAATCCGCCCCTGCTCCAGCGCCGGGATAGCGATCTGCTCGAATACCGAAGCCGGCGCCGCCTCCACCACCACATCGGCCCGGGCGAGGTCGGCAAGCTCCACCACCTCGGGCGGCGCCGCGAACCCGGCCACATTGGCGCGGGCCCGCTCCTTATCCCGCGCACTGACCGCCACCAGCCGCAGCCCGTCCACGCCGCGATCCAGCGCCCGGGCCAGTTGCATGCCGATGGCCCCCAACCCGCCAATGGCGACTGTCAGGGTCATGGGCGCGATCCTTCAAGGGGAGGGAAACTGGGGCGAACGACGGGGCTCGAACCCGCGACATCCAAGACCACAACCTGGCGCTCTACCAGCTGAGCTACGTCCGCCATCGAGGGGCTGCCCCCGAATTCCAGAGCCGGGCGTTTACGCGCTCTGCGCCGGCGCCGTCAATGCCGGCTTTGCCGCATCGGACCCGCGCGCGCCGAAGAGCTTCTCCAGCCGGGCCAGCGCCTCCAGCAGCACCTCGTCGCGCTTGCAGAAGGCGAAGCGGGCGAAATGCGTTGGTGCGCCAGGGGCATCGTAGAACGCCGTCACCGGCACCGCCGTCACTTTCGCCGCCTCGGTGATGTGCCGGCAGAACGCCATGTCGTCGCCGTTGAAGCCCAGCGGGCGGAAATCGGCCGAGATGAAATAGCTGCCATGGGTCGGCAGCACCCCAAATCCCAGCCGCGCCAGCCCGTCGGCCATCAGGTCGCGCTTGCGCTCAAGCTCGCCCGCAAGCCCGGCAAAATAGGCATCGTCCTTGCCCAAGCCCACCGCCACCGCCCGCTGCAGGTTGGGTGCCGAGGTGAAGGTCAGGTTCTGGTGCGCCTTGGTGGCCACCGCGGCCAGCCGCTTGTCGGCGCTGATGTAGCCGATCTTCCACCCGGTCAGCGAAAACGTCTTGCCCGCGCTGCCGATGCGCAGGCAGCGCTCGCGCATGCCCGGCAAGGTCATCAGCGGAATGTGCCTCATGCCGTCGAACACCAGGTGCTCGTACACCTCGTCGCACACCGCATATGCGTCGTGCTTCTGAAGCAGCCCGGCGATGAAGCCCAGTTCCTCGGCGGAGAATATCTTGCCGGTCGGGTTCATCGGCGTGTTCAGCATGATCGCCTTGGTCTTCGGCCCGAACGCCGCGGCAAGCTCGGCGCGCGGCAGGTCCCAGTTCGGCGGGGCCAGCCGCACCAGCTTCGGCACCGCGCCCAGCATCCGCACCACGGGCACGTAGGTGTCGTACAGCGGCTCGATCAGCACCACCTCGTCGCCGGGATTGACCAGCGCCATCAGGCTGGCGGTGATCGCCTCGGTCGCGCCCGAGGTCACCACCACCTCGGCATTGGGATCGATCTCCAGCCCGTAGAAACGCCGGTTGGCCGCCGCCACCGCGTGGCGCAATTCCGGCACCCCGGTCATCGGCGGATACTGGTTGCGCCCGTCCATCAACGCATCGGCCGCCGCCTTGAGCACGTCGGCCGGCCCATCGGTATCGGGAAAGCCCTGCCCGAGGTTGATCGAGCCGTGCTCGACGGCCAGCGCCGACATCACGGTGAAGATCGTGGTGCCGAGCCCGGCAAGCTGATGGTTCAGATCCTTCACCGCAGGCAAACCTCCCTGGTGGCCGGCTTGGCGCCGGCGGCACGCGTGGCGCGCAGTATGCGGGCCCCGGGGTGCGGCATCAATCGGGCGGCATCAATGCGCCGCCGCCCAACCTTCACCGCCCGCCCTGGCAATCATCCAGACTGCCGCCCCGCCGGGCAGGCGCCGCCCGCAAATGAGGCATCGGCGCCGCCCATAAACCGTGCATGTCATGGCATTCCGCGCGATTGCCGCTTGGCACGCTTCGTGCAACCCTGTCGCCCCGCCTCCCTGCCGCCAGGACTGGAACAGGGGCCAGGATTGGAACTGGGCCAGAACGGGAATTGGGAGTGAGCGGTCCTGAGGATCACGGAGGAGGTGCCCGGCGCAGGCCAGGCACACGCGCGCATGAAGAAGATCGAGGCAATCATCAAGCCGTTCAAGCTGGATGAGGTGAAGGAGGCACTGCACGAAGTGGGCCTGCAGGGAATCACGGTGGTGGAGGCCAAGGGCTTCGGCCGGCAGAAGGGCCATACCGAACTCTACCGCGGCGCCGAGTACGTCGTCGATTTTCTGCCGAAGGTGAAGATCGAGGTGGTATGCGAGGATTCCGTGGTGGAGCGCGCCGTGGAGGCGATCGTGACGGCCGCCCGCACCGGGCGCATCGGCGACGGCAAGATCTTCGTCAGCTCCATCGAGGAGGTGGTGCGCATCCGCACCGGCGAACGCGGCGAGGAGGCGATCTAGGCCACCCCCCTTCCATCGCGGCGGTGCCCCGGCTACCACGCGCCCGATACGTACGATTGAAACCCGCCATGGCCGGCGGGCGAACACCACCCGCCGCGGCGGGTTGGCCGGCGGTTAATCATCCGCCGCCCCGGCACCACGCCAGGGCGGCGCCAACGACAGGGAAAGATAACGACTATGGCGAAGAAGGCCGCCGCATCCGGTGCGGAGAATAATGGCGTGGCGAAGGTGATGGCGATGCTCAAGGAGCATTCCGTCGAATACGTCGACCTGCGGTTCACCGACCCGCGCGGCAAGTGGCAGCACACCGCGCAGCACGTCTCCACCATCGACGAGGATGCGTTCCGCGACGGCATCATGTTCGACGGCTCGTCCATCGCCGGCTGGAAGGCGATCAACGAGTCCGACATGATCCTGATGATGGACCCCGACAGCGCGGTGATGGACCCGTTCGCGGCCAAGCCGAGCCTGATCATCGTCTGCGACATCGTCGAGCCGTCCACCGGCCAGGCCTACAACCGCGACCCGCGCAGCACCGCCAAGAAGGCCGAGGCCTACGTCAAGGCGTCCGGGGTCGGCGATGCCGTTTTCATGGGCCCCGAGGCCGAGTTCTTCATCTTCGACAACGTGAAGTTCGGCACCGGCGGCAACTACGGCATCTACCAGCTCGACAGCATCGAGGGGCCGCAGGCCAGCCTGAAGGACTATCCCGAGGGCAACATGGGCCATCGCCCGGTGGTAAAGGGCGGCTATTTCCCGGTGCCGCCGGTGGACAGCGAGAGCGACCTGCGCGCCGAGATGCTGTCGACCATGGGCGAGATGGGCCTGACCATCGAGAAGCACCACCATGAGGTGGCGCAGAGCCAGCACGAGCTGGGCATGAAGTTCGGCCCGCTGACCCGCATGGCCGACCAACTGCAGATCTACAAGTACTGCATCCACAACGTCGCCCACAGCTACGGCAAGACGGCGACCTTCATGCCGAAGCCCGTCTATGGCGACAACGGCTCGGGCATGCATGTCCACCAGTCGATCTGGAAGGCCGGCAAGCCGCTGTTCGCCGGCAACGGCTATGCCGACCTGTCGGACACGGCGCTGTACTACATCGGCGGCATCATCAAGCACGCCAAGGCGCTGAACGCCTTCACCAACCCCAGCACCAACAGCTACAAGCGCCTGATCCCGGGCTTCGAGGCGCCGGTGCTGCTGGCCTATTCGGCGCGCAACCGCTCGGCCTCGTGCCGCATCCCGTATGCGACCAACCCGAAGGCCAAGCGCGTCGAGGTCCGCTTCCCCGACCCCACCGCCAACCCCTACCTCGCCTTCGCGGCGATGCTGATGGCGGGCCTGGACGGGATCAAGAACAAGATCCACCCGGGCGACCCGATGGACAAGGACCTGTACGACCTGCCGCCCGAAGAGCTGAAGGGCATCCCCACGGTGTGCGGCTCGCTGCGCGAAGCCCTGGGCGCACTGGCCGCCGACCATGAGTTCCTGCTGGCCGGCGACGTGTTCAGCGCCGACCAGATCGAGAGCTACATCGAGCTGAAGTGGGGCGAGGTGTACCGCTTCGAGCACACCCCGCATCCGGTCGAGTTCGAGATGTACTACTCGGTCTGATCCGCTTCATCGGAACGGCCGGAACACCCCGCGGCAGCGATGCCGCGGGGTTTTTCGTGCGCCATGTCACCGCGCCGCGACCGGCACCGCCACCTCGTTGCGGCGCAGCCATGGCAGGGTCCATGGCGGATCGTAGAACCAGTTCACGGGGGCGCCGACCGGCTGCCATGCGCTGCCCTCCAGGGCCGCCAGCAGTTCTCTCCGCCGCTCCGCAACGGCCCCGCTGCCGCGGCTGCCACTGAAGCGCAGCACCGCCATTGTCGCCGGCGGCACCGGCACCAGGCGCACCGCGGGGTCATTCGGCACCGGCAAGGTCGCCATCGTCCACTTGCCTGGCATGAAGAAACGGATCACCCACCGCCCCTCCGCATCGCGCGCCTGCGCCACCGGCGCGGTCATGGCGATCTTCGCCCCGTCGCCCTGCTGCGCGACGGGGGCGGTCATGGCGATCTTCTCGCCACCCTGGTTGGCGCCGAAGATGTAGCCGGCGAGGCGGCGGAAGCCGGCGGTGCGCGCCGCCTCCTCGTCGCCCTCGACCGTGGTCTCGGCCGCGACCCGCGCACCGTAGCGGCGGATCTCCACGGCGTGCTGCCGGGCAACGACCTGGTAGTCCGGCTCCTCGGTGCCGCGCCGGTCGCCGATCACCGAACATCCGGCGGCGAGAAGGCCCGCGACGAGGGCGGCAATCCTGGCAATCATGGCGGCACTCCATTCCTGACCCGACCCACGCGGATATGGGGCAGGAAAGGCGCATGGGAATGGGCGGAAGCCCGCCGGCCGGTTGCGAACGTCAGTCCGGCGGGCCCCAGACACTCTCCTCCGTCCAGCCGAGTTCGGTGAACTCGGCGGCGCGCAGCGGGGCTTCGGCGACGGAGTAGAACTCGTCGAGTTGCGGCGGCTTCACGCCGGTGGCGGACAGCATGGCGTGCGCCTGGCCGCGATGGTGGGTCTGGTGCAGGAACAGGTGCAGCAACAGGCGGTCCCGCCGTTCCTCCTGCACGCGTGCGCCGCGGTGCACGTGCACGATCGCGGCAAGATCGGCATCGGCGAGCGCGTCGCAATGGGCGATCAGCCGCCGGTCAACCGCCGCCTGGGCCTGCCGCAACGGGGCCACGGTGGCGCAGGGCTCCTCGTCGGCCCAGGCGGCCGGGCCGAGCGTGCCGCCCTCCAGCGCGTCCACGTAGAAATGGTCGACGATCAGGATGTGGTTAAGCGTCTTGCGCAGGCTGGGGAAGAAGCCCACGCGCGGCGCCTCGAATGCCGCCTGGTCCAGCCGCGCCACTTCGCCGAGGAGGCGGTGGTTGCACCAGGCGTTGTTGCGGGCCATGGCACGGAAGGTGCCGGCCAGAGTGGGCGGCATGGCATGGGCTCCAGATGCGGTGAAGCTTCCGCAGCTTCGCACGGTCGCGCCGCCCCTCCAACGACTCAGCGCCGGCGCGCCGCTTCGCGCCAGAACGGCGTCGCCAGGATCGCCGACTGGTCGGCCGCCGTCAGGCCGGCGTCACGCAGGTCGCGGGCGTCGAACCGGGCGAGTTCCCGCTTCTCGGCGCTGCGGCGGCGCCAGCCGGCCAGCGTTGCACCCAGGCGGGAGAAGCTGGTCGCGCGGGGAAAATCGAGGGTGGGCAGGCTGATTGTGTGGGCCATCGAAGCCTCCTTCGGGTGACGTGCTGGCATGGAGATGCGCCGCCGCCGGGCCGCCGACAAACGATCGATTCTCAGGCGACACATGAGTTTGTGTCATGATAAGCTGGCGCGATGACGCCACTTCCCTCCCTCAACGGCCTGCGCGCCTTCGAGGCCGCGGCGCGGCACATGAGCTTCACGAAGGCAGCCGAGGAGCTGCACGTGACCCAGACCGCGGTCAGCCATCAGATCCGGCGGCTGGAGGAGCAACTCGGCGTGCGCCTGTTCGTGCGCGAGGTGCGCGCCGTGCGCCTGACGCGCGAGGGCGAGGCCTACCTGCCCGCCGTCAGCACCGCCTTCGACGATCTCCGGCAGGCCACCGCGCGCCTGCACCGTCCGCGGGCGCAGCGCGTGCTGACCGTCAGCGCCACCCCCACTTTGGCGGCGAAATGGCTGCTGCCTCGGCTGGGCGGCTTCCAGGACGCGCATGACGGCATCGAGGTGCGCATCAGCACTTCCATGCGGCTCGTCGATTTCCGGCGCGAGGAAGTGGACCTGGCCATCCGCTACGGCCGTGGCAGTTGGCCCGGGCTGCGCGCCGACTGGCTGATGGCCGAGGATGTCTTCCCGGTGTGCAGCCCCGCCCTGCTCGCCGGCGCGAAGCCGCTGGCCCGGCCCGGGGACCTCGCCCATCACACCATGCTCGCGGTGGCGAGCTATCCGGACGAGTGGCCGATCTGGCTGACTGGCGCCGGCTTGCCGCGCGACCTGATGCGCCGCAGCCTCACCTTCGACCTGGCGCTGATGGCCTACCAGGCCGCGATGGACGGGCTGGGGGTGGCGCTCGGCCGCTCGCCGCTGGTGGCGGCGGACCTCGCCGCCGGGCGCCTGGTGATCCCGTTCGACCTGCCGCAGGCCGCCGGTGCGGGCCACTATATCGTCTGCCCGCAGGCCAACGCCGACCTGCCGGACATCGCGTCGTTCCGCGAATGGCTGCTGGCGAACAGAGGCTGAGGCGGCCGGCGTCTTGCCGTGGCCGGTGGCGCTGGCCATGCTGGCGGCGGAACCAGGGCACCCGTCCGGTCCACCCTTTGCACGACGAAAGAACCGCGATGATGGAGAACTACGTGCCCCCCGCCGATGGCGCTCCTTGGGAGCGTGCGGCACCGGCCGCGGCGGGCTTCGATCCGGGGCGCCTGGACGAGGCGGTGGCCTTCGCGCTGGCCCACGAAACCAAGTGGCAGCGCGACATCCGCACCCAGCTTGAAACCGGCACCTTCGAGCCGCCGCCCGACAATGCGCTGTTCGGGCCGGTGGCCGCGCGCGGCGGGCCGAACGGGCTGATCCTGCGCGGCGGGCGGATCGTCGCCTCCTGGGGCGACACGCGCCAGGTGGACATGACCTTCAGCGTGGCCAAGAGCTACCTGTCGATCCTGGCCGGCATCGCGGTGGCCGACGGTCTGATCGCCGACCTCGACGAGCCGGTGGGGCGCACGGTGGACGATGGCGGGTTCGAGGGGCCGCACAACGGCGCCATCACCTGGCGGCATCTGTTGCAGCAGACCTCGGAATGGGAGGGCACGCTGTTCGGCAAGGCCGACCAGATCGACCGCAACCGGGCGTTGGCCACCGAGTTCAACGGCCGCCCGAACGCCCGCAAGGGCGATGCCCGTCCGCTCGCCGAGCCCGGCGCCTACTGGGAATACAACGACGTGCGGGTCAACCGGCTGAGCCTGGCGCTGCTGCGCCGCTTCGGCCGCGCGCTGCCGGAGGTGTTCGCCGAGCGGGTGATGGGGCCGCTGGGCGCTTCGGGCGAATGGCGATGGACCGGCTACAACAACTCCTTCGTGGTCGTCGGCGGGCGCAACGTGCGCTCGGTGTCGGGCGGCGGGCACTGGGGCGGAGGCGTGTTCATCCATGCCGAGGACCAGGCGCGCATCGGGCTGATGATGGGCCGGCGCGGCGACTGGGCCGGGCGGCAGGTGCTGCGGGCGGCGTGGGTGGCCGAGTCGCTCGTGCCCTGCCCGATCAAGCCCGATTACGGGTTCCTGTGGTGGCTCAACACCGGCCGCACGCCCAAGCCGAGCGCGCCGGCGGACAGCTACTTCGCCAGCGGTGCCGGCGGCAACTTCACCTGGGTGGACCCGACCAACGACATCGTGGCCGTGCTGCGCTGGATCGACGCACCGCAACTCGACGGCTTCATCGCCCGGGTGCTGGGGGCGCTGAAGCGGTGAGCGCGGCGCCGCCGGTCGCACTGGTCACCGGAGGCGCGCGTGGAATCGGCCGCGCGGTGGCCGAAAGGCTGCTCGCGGATGGCTGGCGCGTGGTGGTGGCCGACCGCGACGGCGACGGCCCGGCACATGCCCGCAGCGTGCGCGCCGATGTGGGCGACGAGGCCGCGGTCAGCGCGCTGGTCGAGGGGATCGCGGCGACGGAGGGTCGGCTGAATGGCCTGGTGTGCAATGCCGGCTTCGGCATCACCAAGCCGCTCGGGCAACTGAGCCTGGCGGAGTGGCAATCGGTGCTGGCGACGAACCTGACCAGCGGCTTCCTGCTCGCGCGCGCCGCCGAGGCGATGCTGCGCGGCGCGCGCGGGGCGATCGTGACCATCGCCTCCACCCGCGCGCACCAGTCCGAACCGAACACCGAGGCCTATGCGGCATCCAAGGGCGGGCTGGTGGCCCTTACCCACGCGCTGGCCGCGAGCCTGGCGCCGGATGTGCGGGTGAACTGCGTCAGCCCCGGCTGGATCCTGACCAAAGGACCCGCTCCAACTCCTGCCGACCACGCGCAGCACTGGGCCGGGCGCGTCGGCCAGCCCGCAGACATCGCCGCGGCGGTGGCCTTCCTGCTGGGTGCGGAGGCCGGGTACATCACCGGCGCGGAACTCATCATCGACGGCGGCATGACGCGCAAGATGATCTACGTCTGAAAGTGACGAGATCCGCCGATCCCTGGCGCTGCCGACCGGCCCGGGGACTGAACGCCGACAATGATATTCGCCGACAGGCGTGGCTGTCAGAATTTCTTACACAATAATTACAACGCTGGCGTAAAGCCCATGCGTAGTCACACATCACGCAAGCGTGCTAAGGTTCAAGTCAACAATGATGCAGCGTTGATCGGCCGCAGCCCGTTGTTCCCACTCCATTTTAACCGCTCTTCATTCCATGCCGACTAATGCGTGCGGTTCCCGTGGTTCGAGGATGGATGCGTTCACCCCCACACTGCATACCATAGCATACCAAAATGCGAGACTTTGTCTCTTTTCTTTACACGTCGGCTGGATCGACACGAGTTGGATGGCTTCAAGCCATTGATTTAACGATACATTGACGTTCGGCACGGTGATTGCAGTGCCCTGGCCGCGGACAATTCGTCCATGTTTCAGGAGATCGGCAATGCCCAGTTTACGGCAGTTTCTATACGCCGCGGTGGTGACGGCCTTCCTTGCGCCAAGCCCCGGCGCCCAGTCAGCTCCCATGCTGAACCTCAGCATTTCAGACGGCATCAACCCGACCGTTCTGCTCACCGATGTCGGATCCACGGGCGCGCTCTTCTACAACAGCCCCCTCGGCAACTGGATCCTCAACGTCACCACGGGAACCGGCTACCCGATCACCGGCACGTTGGGCAGCCCGGTGATCGACTTGAATTCGATCAACGTGGCCAATACCGCCGGCGGCACGTTGACGATGATGCTGAGCGAAACCGGCCTGGTGGGCGATGGCCCCAGCAACCAGTTCGCCGCGGCGATCGGCGGCACTGTCTCCACCAATTCGGGTACGTCGCTGTCGTATGCGGCCTACACCGACAGCACCAACGCCACGTTCGGCATGGGATCGCTGGTCGGCTCGGCCAGTTTCGGAACTGGCGCCTTCTCCTACAGCAACACCGCGGCAGGTTTGACCGGGCCGCTGTATTCGATCACGCAGGTGGTGACGCTGACCGCACCGGCCGGGGGCACCACCAGCAACATCAGCTTCAACGGCGAGTTGCGCGCGGTGCCGGAACCGGCTTCGCTCGCCATCCTGGGGGCGGCGCTGGTCGGCCTTGGCGCGATGCGGAAGCGCCGGGCCGGCTGAACCCGGCCTGACTGCGGCGGCCTGCCCCTGCGGGGTCGGGCCGCCACTTCGACCCACCCCTTCACCGCAACAAATACCTTACCGACCGAAAGACCGGCGAAGCTGCGGCATGGTTCTCACCGCCCGTGACCTGCGGCAAGCTTGTCGCCACGGTTTTTGCGTGGCGAGGTCCTGACGTAGACAATCCCGGGCGCAGAAAGGCCCGGGCACGGACGGATCAGGGCGCGACTTCAGCCAGCACCTCGTCGAACGCGCCCAGGAAGGCATCGGCATGCTCGCGCCGGAACACCAGCGGCGGGCGAATTTTCACCACGTTCTTGAAGATGCCCGCGTTGCTGGTCAGGAAGCCCTTGTCCTTCAGGCGGTTGACCATGTCCACCGTCGCATCCACATCGGGTTCCCGGCCGGGTCCGGGCCTGACCATCTCCACGCCCAGGAACAGGCCGATACCGCGGACATCGCCGATGCCCGGCACCGCAGCTGCGCGCTTCCGCAACTCGCCCTTGAGGTAGGCGCCAACGCTGGCGACGTTGGCGGCCAGGCCCTCGCGCTCGATATAGTCGATCACCGCGCTGCCTACGGCCGCCTGGAGCGGGCTGGAGGCGAAGGTGTTGAAGTAGCGGGTGCGGGCGCGGAAATTCTCCACCAGCGCGCGGCTCGCCGCGGTGGCCGCCAGCGGCAGGCCGTTGCCCATGGGCTTGCCGGTGACAACGATGTCGGGCCGCAGGCCACTGGCGCCATAGCCCCACCACTGGCCGCTGCGGCAATAGCCGGCCTGCACCTCGTCGGCGATCACCAGGCCGCCGGCCTTGTGCACCATCGCACTGGCCTTCTCCATGAAGCCTGCGGGAATATCGGGCAGCCCCTCGTTTGCCAGGATCGAGCACAGGATCAGGCAGGCGAAGCCCTCGCCGCTGGCCTCCAGCGCGTCGATCGCCTGCTGGAGCCTGGCGAGATAGGCATCGGTGAGTTCCGCCTCCGTCAGCCCGGCCTGGATCGGCCGGTAGGTTTCGGGAAATGGGATGGAGCGCACGTCGGGCACCGCGTTGTTGCCGAGCGACAGCCGCGTGAGCTTGCTCACCAGTTCGGAATTGCCGTGATAGGTGCCGTCGGTGCAGATGATGCCCTGCTTGCCGGTGGCGAAGCGGGCCATGCGCAGCGCCACCTCGATCGCCTCGGTGCCGGAGCAGGAGACGACGACGCTCTCGATCGCCGGGAAGCCCTCGCGCCTGGGGTGCAGCCCGGCAAGTTTTTCGCAGAACTCGACGATACCCTCGTGCAAGTAGCGGCTGTGCACGTTCAGCGTGGACTGCGCCCTGGTCATGGCCTCGACCACGGCGGGGTTGGCGTGGCCGACGCAGGGGACGTTGTTGTACATGTCCACATAGCGCCGGCCGTCGGGGTCGTAGAGATACACGCCGTCGCCGCGCACGAGGTGCAGGGGCTCGTTGTAGAACAGCGGGGCACCGGCCCCCATCGCCTGGTCGCGGCGGGCGAGGATCTGCTGCGGGGTCATCGGCGAGTCTCCGGTCGGTGGATCGGGGGATGCGCGGCCAACCCGACACCAGAACGCCGCCCGGCGCAAGCCGCCGCGCCTACCGCGACAGCGCCGCCGCGACCGCCGCCTGCACATGGGTGACCGAGACGGCCCAGCACCGGTCATGCACCCACTCGCTCGCCGCGGCCGGCAGGGCGCGGCCGGGGACGCAGTCATAGGCCAGGCCACCCAGGGCGGCGAAGCGGCGGAAGCACCAGTTCTGATAGAGGTCCATCACAAGTTCCACCACGGCGCAGCCAGACAGGACGATGGTTTGCGCCGTCCCAGTTGGGCGGCTGGCGGCCAGCGGCACGCCCCCGGCGGGGCGACGAAGATCGCATCGAGCGGGCGGCCGGGATACGGGCATTCGAGCCAGCCCTGCCCCTCTGGCGAGGGGATGCGGCGCGGGATTCCCTGCGGGCGAGGTGGGATCACCGCCACAGCGCCGCCTCGACCGCCGCGCACACCGCCAGCGGCGACACCGTCCAAGGGCGGGCGTGGACATTGGCGCCGGGGCCGGACTCGCCGATGACGCAGTCGTAGTCAAGGCGTGCCGCGGCGGCGAGGTGGCGGAAGCACCAGTGGACGTAGGAGGCGGGCAGGAGTTCCACGATCTTGCCGCCGGAGCGGGCAAAGACGAGGTTGGCGAGCCCGGCTCCATGCGGGGCGACGATCAGTTCGGCGGAGGCGAACAGGCGGGACTGTTCGGCCAGCGACCGCCCCTCCAACATGACCGGCACGACGCCGTACGTCGCGAGTGCCGCGATCACCTCGGCCTCGTTGGACAGCGCGCGATTGCCCGCGGCGCGGCGGTCGATCCAGATGCGCCGCGGCGTGCCCTGCCCCACCGGTTCCGGCACCAGGCGCGCGAGCCATGCGACAAGGCGCGGGTGCGGCTGGAACATGATCGACATCGACCACGGCACCACCAGGCGCTCGACCACCAGGTCCTCGCCGGGTGCAACACGGCGGACCATGCGCCCGCGCAGGATGCCGGCGCGGGCAAGCGTCTCCTCGGCAATGGCGATCGGGCCAGCGGGCAGCAGCACCCCGTCGCACCGGGCCAGGGTCGCGGCATCGGCGGCGGCGAGACGGCCGATGCCGTCGATCATCCAGTGGTAGTAGTTCCAGTGCCCGCCGCCGAGCAGGCTAAGCCAGGTGCCGGCGAGCGGCGCGGGCGGCGCGGCGCTGAACAGGAACAGGCCCTCCGGCCGGTCGGCGAACCATTGGCGGGCTTCCTCGCAATGCGCCAGCGTGTCCTGCACCACCGCGCCATCGGCCAGCACGATGCCGCCATCGCCATGTACGGTCACACCCTCGAACACGCAAACCCAGGGGGTGGCGGAGGTGAAGCCGGGCGCGCGCCAGCCCGGCTCGGGCGGGAATTGGGTGATGCCGCCGCGCGCGAGCCGCCGCCGGCCGGTGGGCGGGGGCGGCAGCACGATGGTTTCGGCTGAGCCGGTGACGTTGCTGTGCGCCCGCCCAGGCCGACCGGGGCGCGCGCCTTCGTTGAGGCAGTCGATGAGGGCGCGGCGCGGATAGGGGCCGTGCACCAATGGCTGCGGCGCTCCGGTCATTGCCGGGCGCGGGCGGGGCGGCGGGCGGACATGCGGCGGTGGTAGCAGGTCACCGCCGCCTGTCCAGATGCGAAACGGCGTCCGCTATTGCAGCGCCACCCCCACCCCTTCGCTGAACCGTCGCGCCGCCTCCAGGATGTCGCCGTATTTTCGATGGCCGGCGCAGTGCTGGGTGCACGCCAGCAACAGGCGGTCGCGGTTGGGGCTGCGGCTCTTGGCGTAGTCTTCCAGCATGTTCTGCGGGATTTCCTGGTTGTGCGGGTCGTTGCCGATCTTGCACGCGGCCAGCGCCAGCGCCTGCACCAGCGGCGCCCGGTTGGCGACATTGTCGAGATAGGCCTGCACCCAGCCCTGCGCCTCCTCGGCATGCTGCAAGCCGATGGCGCTGTCGATGCGCGCCAGCAGGTCGCGCGCGGCAAGCCGGTCGGCACCGGCCGGCACGGTGGCGGGGCGGGCGACGAGTTCGCCGGTATGCTTCTGGTGGTGCGCGGTCATGGTGATGAAGGCGGCGGCGACGTAGAGCAGGCGCAGGCGGCGGGGATGGTCGAAACTGTCGAAGAACCAGCCGAGCGCGTTGGTGTATTCGTAGCAGTGCATGGGCATGGAGAAGTTGTTCGGCCCATGCGTGTCGATGGTCAGCTGCGCCGCGGCGATCTGCAGCGCGTCGACGATGCGGCGCGGGTCGCGCCCGGCGCGCAGCAATTCGGTGATCGCCTCGGTGTTCTGCGGCTCCGCCCCGTGCAGCACGGCGCGCACCAGGGCCGCCTCCTCCGCCTCGGTCAGCGGCGCGGTGTTGCGCAGCATCGCCGCCTCGGCCTCCGACACGCCGCCATAGGGCACGGCGCGCAAGGTCTCGCCCTCGATGCGTTCCTTGATGGTGTTGCAGGCCATCTCGTAGGTGGAATACCAGCGCGGGCCCACCGCAATATCGAGCGCGCCGGCGTAGATCACGTGGCTGGCGTTGTCCCAGCCCAGCGCGTCGCCCAGTTCCACGGTGGCGCGGGCGCGATAGCCCTTGTGCCCGGTGGTGTAGGAGCGGTTGAGAAACATCCGGTCCTGCACGTCGATCAGCCCGGCGAACACCATCTCGGCCAGCACCTCGCGGCGGTTCGCAGGGTCTTCCATCATGCCCTTGAAGCTGCGGTAGGCATCGATCACCTGGCCGCGATGCACCAGCGTCATCCAGTCGCCCAGGCGTTCGCGCAGCGGCGCGTTCGAGCGCACCGGCTCGGCATCGGGCCAATAGACCGCCGGCGCCGGGGGGTTCTCGATCTTGCCGGAATAGCCGCGCGTGTAGTGGCCGGGCGCCTTGTTCAGCTTCTGGTTCCACACATCGAGCCCGGTGGGGATGTACCAGATGGTCTGCGCCATCGGCAGCATCGCCAGCGCGTCCGGCACCATGCGGGCGAGGTTGAGGGTGGCGCGCGCGCTCAACAGGCAATGGTCGTTGTTGACGAAGTTCACGTAGCCGTCGTCGATGCGCTCGTGGTACGGCACATGGGTGTAGGGCGCGTGGATGCGCACGGCCTCGCTCACGATCTCGTTCAATGGCCGGCCGGCGCGCACCAGGTCGTAGAAGGCCAGGCTGGCGCCCACCTGGTCGCGGGCCAGGGTGCGCTCCTCCATGCGGTCATAGAGGCGGGCGGATTCGCCGGCTTGGCCGGGCTTGAGCTGTGCGGACATGGCGGTGCGGCTTTCCTCATCAACGGGCCCTGTTGATCAGGGCTTCCCAGTGGACCACGGCACTTCGGACGACGGCACTTCGTCGGTAAAGCTATACCTTTTCCTTGCCGCGTGGAAATGGCGGGTTGCCCCTCAGGGGCACTTGTGGAGGTCCACTCAGGGGCACTTGTGGAGGTCCACTCAGGGGCGCTGGTGGAGGTCCCCTCAGGGGCGCTTGCAGAGCGCCGTTCAGGGGCGGGTGCGGAAGAAGGCCATGCCGCGCAGGCTCATCACCACGTCGCCGTCCTGGTTCAGCACCTCCTGTACGGAAATGCACCAGGCCCCGGTCCGGCTTGCTGCGCGACAGCCGCGTCTCCTCCACCGTCGCCCGCAGCCGCAGCCGGTCGCCCACGCGCACCGGGCGCGGCCAGCGCAACTCGTCGATCCCCGGCGAGCCCATCGAGGCATTGGCGCCGAAGAAATGCTCCACCATCAGCCGCATCGCCACCGCCGCGGTGTTCCAGCCGCTGGCCACCAGTTCGCCGAACATCGAGGCCTTGGCCGCTTCGGCGTCGAGGTGGAAGGGCTGTGGGTCGTAGCGGCGGGCGAAGCCGGTGATCTCCTCCTCGGTCATCAGGAAGTCGCCGCCCTCCAGCACCTGGCCGGCGGTGAAATCCTCGAACCAGCGGACAGGCTTGCCCGCCTTTGCCTCATCGCTCATGGCGTCATCAGGTGCGCGGGGTCGGGCTGCTTCTCGCCGCGCTCGATCGCCTGCACCAGTTCGGTCAGGCGGAAATGGGCGCCGGCCGGGCGGCCGATCTCGCGCCCCCTGCTCGGCGATGAAGCCGTTGATGAAGTCGATCTCGGTGCGCCGGCCCTTCAGCATGTCCTGGCCCATCGACGGGCGCTGGAGGTTGCTGCGCGCCGCCGCGTTGCGGCCGCCCAGCATCAGCGCCTCGACCTCCGCCAGCGCGGCCGCGTCGCCTTCGCTGGCCAGCGCCAGCTTCTCGGCGTCGCAGCTGGCCGATGTTCTCCAGCTGGTAGCCGAGCGCCTGGCCGATCCGCACCGCCTCGCCGCCGAGGCGGATCGAGAAGCGGCGCAGCGCGTCGTCGCGGTCGCATCTCGTTGCCGCCGACAGCCCGGTTGCGGCGGACACGCCGTTGCGCATGCCGTTGAGGCACAGCTTCGACCAGCGCTCGCCCCACAGGTTGGTCGGTCACCTTGCACGCTGTCGACGCTGCGCGATCATCTCGGCGAGCTCCTCGGCGCGCGCGCGTGATCCGGCCGTGCACCTCGCCGACGCGGAAGACCGTGTGGCTGGCCGCCGCCCTTGGGCACGGTGCGGCGGATCATGCCCGGGCGCGTACAGTGTCGACCGAGATGATCGCGGCGATGCAGCCGACCGTCCGGCCCCAGCCGACGATGCCGGCGATGCGCTCCTCGTTGATGCAGTTCTGCAGCGACACGACGAAGCCGCCGGGCGCCAGGTACTGGCGGATCATCGTCGTCGCCCACTCGGTGTCGTAGGACTTCATCGAGATGAAGGCGATGTCGATCGGCCGCTGCTTGCGAGAGACTGCACTTCGGTCAGGTGCATGCATCTTCGGCTGCGCGGTGACGTTCTCCTCGTCGGTCAGCCGTCGAGCTGCAGGCCGCGGGCGCGCATCGCCTCGACATGCTCGGGCCAGGGGTCGATCAGGGTCACGTCGTGGCCGGCGCGGCGCGAGGTGGCCGCCGACATAGCCGCCGATCGCGCCGGCGCCCATGAACACGATGCGTGGTTTCATCCGATCTCTCCCCATGGGCGCTGTCGGCCGACAGACTACGCCGCCCTAGGCCGGGAGCAAGCCCGCCCCCCGGCGCCGCCTGCGCAGCAACGGCACCAACAGCAGCGTGGCGCGCCGTACCAGCCGGCCAACCGCGCCGACGGGGCGCTTCGGCGCGGCCGTGCTTCTCGCCGCGGGCGCAGGCGCGGCCGGGCCCGTCACCCGGTCGATCGCGGCACGGATGCGGGCGCGGGCGCGGTGCAGCAGCACGCGTTGGTTCTCCGGGGTGATCTGCAGCAGGGCGCAGATCTCCTCGCCGGTCCTGTCCTCCATGTCGCGCAGCACGATCACCGCCTTCTGCCCCGCCGGCAGGCCCTCGATGGCGTCCAGCACATGGTCCCACAACTGCCGCCCGCCGACCACCCGCTCGGGGTCGAGCACGTCCCACAGCCGCGGCGCCTCGGCCCAGTGGCCGTCCGGCCGGAACGCGCTCGCCGGAATTGCCCGCTCCTCGCCCTGGCTGCCATCCAGCACCGCCGGCAGGCCGACCGTAGCGGCCCTCCTGGCCGATGCGCGTGCGCGCCCGGTTGAGCGCGATCGTATAAAGCCAGGAAGCGAGCGAGGACCGCCCCTCGAACCGGCCGATATTGGCGCACACGGCCACCCAGGTGTCCTGCACAACCTCCTCGGCCTGGGCGCGGCTGCCGATCACGCCGCTGGCCACCGCCACCAGCGCGCCGTGGTACCGCCGCACCAGGCGGCGATAAGCGGCCTCCTCGCCCTGGCGCAGGCGCTCGAGGAACTCGGGGCGGTCGAAGTCGCGGTCGTCCATGGCATCCGCATTCTGTAGCGAACGCTACCATACCAGATTTCGCGTGTTCCTGTAACGCCAGGCCGGCCCTATGGTCTTGGAACACGGCGCGGCCACACCCCGTGCGCGCCCTCCCGCGACCACGGAGAACCGCTTGCTCAAGTGCCGCGACATCCCGGAACGAGCTTCCGAGCTGCTGGAAGGCGACCTGCCGTGGCGCGACCGGCTCGGCATGCGGCTGCACCTCGCTGTGTGCTCGATGTGCCGGGCCTATCTCGACCAGCTGCGCAAGACGCGCACCCTGCTGGCGCGGGGCAGCCTGCCGCCGCTCGACCGCGGCGCCGAGGACGAGTTGATCGCCCGCATCACCGGCGGCCGGGACCAGGGCGCCGCCTGAAAGGAACACCGCCATGCAGTTCGGCATCGCCATCCCCACCGACTCCGATTCCTGGAAGGTCGCCGCGCGCGCCGAGGAACTCGGTTTCGCCTCGGCCTGGTTCTACGACACGCAGATGCTGAGCGCCGACTGCTTCGTCGCCATGGGCGCGGCAGCGGTGAAGACCAGCCGCATCCGCCTCGGTACCGGCGTGCTGGTGCCGTCGAACCGCATCGCTGCCGTCGCCGCCAACGCCTTCGCCTCGCTCAACAAACTGGCGCCGGGGCGGATCGACTTCGGCGTCGGCACCGGCTTCACCGCCCGCCGCGCCATGGGCCTGGGCGCGATGGCGATGGAGGACATGGAGGAATATATTCGCGTCGTCATGGCGCTGCTGCGGCGAGGAGACGGTGGAGACGGACATCGAGGGCCAGCGCCGCAAGATCCGCTTCCTCAATCCCGAAATCGGCCTGATCAACACGACGCGATCCGGTGCCCTGCACGTCTCCGCCTACGGCCCGCGCGGCCAGGCGCTGACCGCCAAGCTCGGCGCCGGCTGGATCGAACTTCGTCGGCGACGAGGAAGCACCGTCGGGCGGCTCGATGGGCATGCACCAGGCCTGGCAGAAGGCCGGGCGCGCGCGGGCCGACCTGCTCGCCACCGCCTTCGCGCTCGGCTGCGTGCTGGCCGACGGCGAGGGCTACGATTTGCCGCGCGCCATGGCCCAGGCCGGCCCGCGTGCCGCCGTGCTGCTGCACCGCGCCGCCGACGCGGCACTGGCTGGGCTGCCCAACACCTCGCCGGTGCCCGCATCGGTGGCCGATGCCGTTGCCGGCTATGTCGAACTGGCCAGGGCTTCTCGCCCGCCGATGCGCCGTATCTGGAGAACCACCGCGGCCATCTGATGCAGGTGAAGGAAATTGAGAAGCCGTTCGTCACCGGCGACCTGATCCGCGAAATGACCTTCACCGGCACCGAGGCCCACCTCACCCGGCGCATCGCCAACATGCGCGATGCCGGCTACACCGAGTTCACCATCCAGGTGGTGCCCGGCCAGGAGCACGCCATCGAGGACTGGGCCCGCATCATGCGCCGGCTGGGCATCGGGTAAGCGCACCGGCACCAAGGAGCCACGAATGACGCTTTCCGCCGAAGACGCCGCTATCGCGAACCGCCTGATCGACCGCTTCTTCCGCTATCTCGCCGTGACCAGCCAAAGCGACGCCAAGGCGACGACGGTGCCCAGCACGCCGGGCCAATGGGACATGGTGCGGCTGCTGAAAGCCGAGCTCGAGGCGCTGGGCCTCACCGAAATCCATCTCGACGAGCACGCCTGCCTCACCGTGCGCCTGCCCGGCACGGTGGCGGGCGCGCCGCGAATCGGCTTCTGCGCCCATGTCGACACGGTGGATGTCGGGCTGTCGCCCCATGTCCACCCGCAACGCGTGTTCTTCGGCGGCCAGGATGTTTGCCTGAACCCCGCCCAGGACATCTGGATGCGCGTGTCCGAACACCCGGAATACCTGCCCTATGCCGGCCAGGAGCTGATCGTCACCGACGGCACCAGCGTGCTGGGCGCCGACAACAAGGCGGCGGTGACGATCGTGATGGACCTGCTGGCGCAGCTGGTGCGCGAGCGCCCTGATCATGGCGACATCGTCGCGGCCTTCGTGCCCGACGAGGAGATCGGCCTGCGCGGCGCCAAGGTGCTGGACCTCAAGCGCTTCCCGGTGGACTTCGCCTACACGATCGACAGTTGCGAGATCGGCGAATTCATTTTCGAAACATTCAACGCCGCCACCGCCACGGTCGAGATCGAGGGCGTGACCGCCCATCCGATCAACGCCAAGGGCGTCATGGTCAACCCGGTGCTGGTCGCCGCCGACCTGATCACCCGCTTCGACCCGCTCGACACGCCCGAGCATACCGAGGGCCGCGAGGGCTATTGCTACGTCACCGGCATGACCAACAACTCCGCCACGGCCACGGTAAAGATCAACCTGCGCGACTTCGAACAGGACGGGCTCGCGGCGCGCACGGAGAAGGTGCGCGCCCACGTGGCCGCCACCCAGGCGATATTCCCCAGGGCAAAGCTCGCAGTCACCATCGAGGATTCCTACCGCAACATCGCCGAGAGCCTCGGCAACGACCGCCGCTGCCTCGACCTGATGGAACGCGGGTTCAAGGAACTCGACATCACCCCGCGCATCTTCCCGCTGCGCGGCGGCACCGACGGCTCGGCGCTGTCGGCGCGCGGGGTGCCGACGCCCAACTATTTCACTGGCGGATTGAATTTCCATTCGCGCTTCGAATGCCTGCCGGTGCCGGCCTTCCTGCTCGCCTGGCGCCTGACCGACCGCCTGGTGCGGCTGGCCGCCCAGAAGTGAACCACGAAGCCGGGTGAACAACGAAAAGCCGGGGCACCCTTGCGGATGCCCCGGCTCCTGGCTCGCTGATCAGGCGAAGTTCGTCAGGCCGGCGTGAAGCACGGCACCTTGCCGCCGCCTTCGGTCTGCACGAACTGCAACTTCACGGGTAGCCCGATCTTGAGCTTTTCAGGGTCGGCCTTGACGATGTTGGTCATCATCGTCGGGCCTTCCTTCAAGGTCACATAGGCCATGGTGAAGTTGGCGCGCAGCATCGTCGAGAAGCTGTAGATCGTGCCCTTGCCCGAAGCCTGCTCCCACTCGGTCGAGCCGAAGCAGAACGGGCAGACGGCGCGCGGGTACCAATGCGCCTTCTTGCACGAGGTGCAGCGCCGGATCATGAACTTGCCCTCCTCGGCGGCCGCGTAGAACGGCTCGCTCTCGGGGTTGGGGCAGTTCGGCGGCATCTTGCGGTCTTCCATGACGGCCATGGTCGATTACTCCCTCTCCATGATCAGCGTCGACGTGCCATGGCGGGTGCCGAGCAGCCCGCCGGTGCCGTGCGCCAGCGCCAGGTCGCAGTTGGGCACCTGCACCTTCGGATGCGCCTCGCCGCGCAGCTGGCGCACCGCCTCGATGATCTTGGTGATGCCGCCGCGGTTGGCCGGGTGGTTGTTGCACAGCCCGCCGCCATCGGTGTTGAACGGCAGCTTGCCGACGCCGGAGATCAGGTTGCCGTCGGCCACGAACTTGCCGCCCTGCCCCTTCTCGCAGAAGCCGAGGTCTTCGAGCTGCATCAGCACGGTGATGGTGAAGCTGTCGTAGATCGAGGCGTACTTGATGTCGGCAGGCTTGACGCCGGCCTCGTCGAAGGCCGGCGGGCCGGACCAGCGCGCGCCGGAATAGGTCAGGTCGACCTCGCCGCCCATCTGGTGCTTCGGCAGCTTCGCCGACGCCCATGCACCTTGACCAGCGGCCGCTTCAGGCTCTTGGCGATCTCCGGCTTCACCACCACCAGCGCGCCGCCGCCGTCGCTGATGACGCAGCAATCCAGCCGGTGCAGCGGGGTCGGCGACCATCGGCGAGTTCACCACATCCTCCACCGTCACCACGTTGCGCAGCATCGCGTGCGGGTTGTACTGCGCATGGTGCGAGGCGGCGACCTTGATCCAGGCGAGCTGCTCGCTGGTGGTGCCGTATTCGTGCATGTGGCGCATGGCGCACATGCGCGTACATGTTGGCGGTGGCCGGGCCGAGTAAGGCATCTCGAACTGCACGTCCGCCTGGCGGGATTGCCCGGCGCGCGGCGCGGTGCCGGTCGCCGGCCCTCGCTGCGCGGCCGGCCCGCCAGCGTGATCAGCGCGACGTTGCACTTGCCGGCGGCGATCGCCTGCCGCCGCGTGGCCGACGGCGAGCATGATAGGAGGAGCCGCCGACGTCGGTGTGAATCGACGTGGCGCAGCGCTTCAGGTTCATGTAGTCGGCCATGGAGATCGGGCCCATGCCCGGCGCGTCGCCGGCGCAGAAATAGCCGTCCACGTCGTCCTTGGTCAGGCCCGCGTCGTCCAGCGCGCCGTCGGCGCATTCGGCGTGCAGCTGGGTGACCGACTTGTCGGGCGCCTTGCGCGTCGGGTGCTCGAAGGCCCCCACGATATAGGCTTTTCCCTTGATGCTCATTCTGTTTCCGTACCCATGTTAGTGTTGCGTTGTCGATGGCACCCGCGGCGCCATAACAGCTTCCCCCGGCCACGACCGCGGCCAGCGTGGCCGGGGCAGTTCCATGCCTGGATGATGGTCTGGCCTGTCCCCGTTGCTGTGGCGCCGATGGACGCGCCCCAGGGCGCCATCAACCATCAGCAGGCCGTGATTGTTGTCGGGGCAGCCTGCACCGTCAAGATGCGGCACAGGGCCAGGCGCCGCTCGTGGGACGCACGACGCCGGATGAACGGGCGACATCACCGCGGCGCCGGTCCTGGTCCGGCTGTGTTTTGAAGCGGCAATCGACATCACGTCCGAGCGTCCCCTCGCGCCGGCGCAGTCTGCGCAATCGAAAGGCGCGACACAACCCCGTCCCCGGTCTTGCCCCTGGCCCCCGGTCTTGCCCCTGGCCCCCGGTCTCGCCCCTGGCTTTGACACCGGGCCGCCCAGGCCGGATGCTCGAACGCCTGGACGCAGGGCAGCGGCGGGAGCGCGCGATGGACGGCTTGGCAGGCAAGGCGGCGGTGGTGACAGGGGCAGCCAGCGGCATCGGCCGGGCGACCGCGCTGCGCCTGGCGCGTGAAGGCGCGCGCGTGCTCGCCGCCGACCGCACCGCCGAGGCGCTGGCCGAAACCGCGGCGCTGGCCCGTGCCCAGGGCACCCCGGTCGAGACCATGGTGGCCGATGTCGGCGCCGCCGACGCCCCGCGCGCGGTGATCGGCGCCGCACTTGCCCATTTCGGCGCACTGCACCTGCTGATGAACAATGCCGGCATCGGCGGCGCCAAGCGCGCGGACGCCACCAGCGACGACGATTTCGACGCCCACCTGGCCATAAACCTGCGCAGCGTGTTCCGCTTCTCGCGCGAGGCCATCGGCGCCATGGCCGCCGGCGGCGCCATCGTCAATGTCGCCTCGATCTTCGGCATGGTCGGCTTTCCCGCCAACGCCGCCTATGCCGCGGCCAAGGCCGGGGTCGCCGGCCTCACCCGCCAGATGGCCGCCGACTACGGCCCGGCCGGCATCCGCGTCAACGCCATCGCCCCGGGGCTGATCGAAACCGGCATGACCCGCGCGCGCATCGCCGACAGCGCCTGGTTCCGCGCCCAGATGACCGAGGCCACCCCGCTCGGCCGCAACGGTACGCCCGACGACATCGCCGCCGCCGCCGCCTTCCTGCTCTCGGCCGACGCCGCCTTCATCTCCGGCCAGGTGCTGGTGGTCGATGGCGGCTGGCTCGCCACCCGTTACCGCGCCCAGCCTGGATAGCCAGCGGATTCCCAGGCGACCGCGCTGTTTCCGTTCCTCTCTCCCACGACGCAAGGAGTCACTGCATGGCCGACCTGTTCGTCTGCCTGACATTCGATCACGACAATACCTCGTCCGCCATCTCGCGCGGCCAGACCTCGCCCACGATGATCAGCCGCGGCGATTTCGGCATTCCCGCCGCGCAGCGCATCCTGCGGCTGCTGAACGAGCGGTCGATTCCCACCACCTGGTTCATCCCCGGCCACACCATCGACAGCTATCCGTCCTGCGTGGCCGCGGTGCATGCCGCCGGCCACGAGATCGGCAACCACGGCTGGACCCATCGCGTCCCCTCCACCCTCGGCGCGGAAGGCGAGGAGCAGGAGCTGATCCGCGGCAACGAATCGATCATGCGCCTCACCGGAAAGGCCCCGCGCGGCTACCGCTCGCCGGCCTGGGACCTCAGCGACGTCTCGATCGACCTGCTGCTGAAGCACGGCTTCAGCTACGACAGCTCGATGATGGGCCACGACTACATCCCGTACCAGGCGCGCAAGGGCGACCGGATCGAGCTGCTGGAGCCGTTCGAGTTCGGGCCCGACACCGCCCTGGTCGAGATGCCGATCTCCTGGGCGCTGGACGACCACCCCCATTTCGAATACTCGCGCTCGCCCCAGGGCATCCTGCCCGGCAACATGAACGCGCGCCTTGTGATCGAGAATTTCGTCAACGAATTCCGCTACATGAAGAAATACTACGACTGGGGCATCCTGACCTACACCTTCCACCCCCACGTCATCGGCCGCGGCCACCGCATGTTCATGCTGGAGCACATGATCGAAGTGCTGAAGACCGAGGGCGCCAAGTTCGTCACGATGGAGACCGCGGTGGAGGAATACAAGGGCCGCTACCCGAACGGCGTGAGCCTGCGCGGCCGCTGAGAGAACCGCCGCAAATCCTGGGACCGCCGGTCCCAGGTGGCGTGCAGGGGCATGGACTCCGCTCTACCGCCACGGGAGGCATCGCCGCCGGATGGCAAGGGATCGCGCAAGGCGCACCCGCGACGCTCCCCGGCGTAGCGAGGGCGGAAATCCATGCGCCGGCCTTGAAGCGGAAGCTGTCGTTTCCGCTTCCCCGATGCGGCCGTGGCGCGTCAGCCGGTAGAGGATGACGCGCCCGGAACGAGGCAACCATTCGGTGATTTGGCCAGGCCTGTTGAGCTGCCTCTCCCGCTCATTCTTTTATGCCGAAACGCAACTAATCCCGCGTCACGGCCGCCCGATGCGGCCCATCTGCCGCGCAAGCGCCATTCAAACATACGGCATCATCGAATCGAACACCGGCCGCAGCTAGACACCGGCCGCAGCTATTGGCGGCGCTGGTCCAATCCGCACCTGCTGGCGATGTCGCTGAACAACCGCGACCTGAACGACATCGCCCCGCGGCAAAGGGCGAAGCAAGGCGGCCCGAAGCTCGAGGCGCCACAGCAGTTGCGCGTCATCCCATCTCGCCGCGACGCCCGAATGTTGGGCCTGCGCCATGAGCCTGTGGAACGAGCCGGAGGCGGCAGCGTTCTGTTCGATAGAAGCGTTCTGGCCAAATGCAACACGTGAGGTGCCGAGCAGTGTCCTGCCAGGCGGGAGGTCGTGACGGCTGGGCGGGCAGGAAGCCCGGCTGGGGGCAATGTGAGTTGTTCGGTCGATGGGAGAACCCCCTTCTGCACGGCGGAGGGGGGTTGGATGGCGTCGCCAGCCTCTCCCGCACGCAATGATGCCCAAATGGGGGTCCGTGCCTGCCGCATGCGGCGGCACCGTCCCGCCGAGGTGCTTTCCCGGGCCTGCACCATGGCACCGGATGCGCAGCGCCAGCCTGGGCGGTGCCTGCTCGCGGTACCGGCCCGGCGCCGCGAATCCGTCCCATGGTACGCACCTGAACCAAGCCCGCGTGCGCCAGACGCTGGAAGTGACCCTCAACGCGTCGCCGGCGCGCCTTCAGCGTATGCACAATCCCGCCTCCGGCGCCGCGCCGCGCCGATCCGGCCGCGACGTGGTGAGGCGCGGTCATCGTGGCATGACAACCCGTCAGCAGGCGGCGGCAGCCAACGCCCTCGCAATTCCAAGGGCGCCATAGGACAGGCATAGGAACGGTGTCGGATGACGCACATCAGCCGGGCCCGCCGGATCACGATCCAGGCCAGCTCTTCCCACCATGGTCCACCTTCGCGCTGCGCAGCGCGCTGGTCTCCCTGGTCGCCGGACCCGTGCTGTTGGTCGGCTTCCTGATGGCGTTGCAGTTCACACCCTACGTCACAGGCCAGGGCATCGCGCCTTTCCAGCCGGTGCCGTTCAGCCATGCGCACCATGTGGGCGGCCTGGGGCTGGATTGCCGCTTCTGCCACACCTCCGCGGAGAAGTCGCGCTTCGCCGGCCTGCCACCGACCCACACCTGCATGTCCTGTCATTCGCAGGTCTGGACGAATGCGGATGTGCTGGCGCCGGTGCGCGCCAGCCAGGCGAAGGGCATCCCGATCCCGTGGCGCCGGGTGAACAACCTTCCCGACTACGTTTATTTCGATCACAGCGTCCACGTGGCGAACGGGGTGGGTTGCACCACCTGCCACGGGCCGATCGACACCATGCCGCTGACGCGGCAGGCGGCGCCGCTGACCATGGGCTGGTGCCTCGCCTGCCATCGCCACCCCGAGGACCATCTTCGTCCCCGCCAGGACATCTACGCCACCGATTGGACGCCGCCCGCGGACCAGAAGCAGCGCGGCGCGGCGCTGATGCGGCAGTACCATATCCGGCACCGATCACCTGACCGACTGCTCCGTGTGCCACCGATGAGCGCAGCCCTCGCTCTCGCGCCGGCAGGCGGCGCTCGGACTGGTCAGCGCCGCCCTCTCCGGCAGCCTGTCCGGTTGCCTGGCCCCGGAGGAGCCGATCCTGCCCTATGTCGAGCAGCCGGAGGGCCTGGTGCCCGGAGTGCCGCAGCGCTACGCCACCGCCGTTTCGCTCAACGGCCGGGCGCGCGGGGTGCTGGTGTCGAGCCTGGAGGGCCGGCCGATCAAGGTGGCAGGCAATCCGTCGCACCCCTTCAGCCTAGGCGCCACCGATGTCTTCGCCGAGGCCGAGCTGATGCAGCTCTATGATCCCGACCGCTCACGGGCGGTGCGCGGCGGCGGCAAGGTGGGCACCTGGGAAGGCTGTCTCGCCGCCCTCCTGCCGCGGCTCAACCGCCTGGCGCAGCAGGGCGGCGAGGGGCTCGCGCTGTTGACCGGTCCGCTTGCCTCGCCGACCCGGGCGCGCCTGATCGCCGCGGCGCGGCAGCGCTTCCCCCGCCTGGCATGGCATGAGCACAACCCGGTGGGCGACGACAATGCGCGCCAAGGTGCCCGGCTTGCCTTCGGCCGCCCGCTGACGCTGCTGCCGCGGCTCGACCGCTGCCAGGTGGTGCTGTGCCTCGATGCCGACCCGCTCGGGCCAGGCGACGACCAGCTGCGCAACGCGCGCGGGTTCGCGGCCCGGCGGCAGGCGCGGGAGGGGGACGCGCAGTTCCTCCGCCTCTATGCCATGGAGCCAGGGTTGTCGCTCACGGGCGCCAATGCCGATCATCACCGCGGCGTCCACCCGGCGGAGTTCCCCGCCCTGCTCACCTGGCTCGCGGCCGAGCTGGGCGCGAAGCTGCCCCGTCCATCCTTGCCGGATCATCACCACGCCTTCCTTCGCGTTGTCGCCGACGACCTGCGGGCGCATCGCGGCGCGGCGCTGGTGCTGCCGGGCGAGGCCCTCGCGCCCGAGCTTCATGCCTTGGCCCATTGGATCAACCACCGCCTCGACGCGCCGATCGAGGCGGTCGAACCATTCGGGCCGCAGCAGGACGGGCCGGCGCCACTGGCAGAACTTGCCGAGGCGATGCATCGCGGCGCGGTGGACACGCTGCTGATCCTGGGGGCCAATCCGGCCTATGACGCGCCGGGCGATCTCGGTTTCCCCGATGCGCTGCGTCGCGTTCCCTTCGCCATGCATCACGGGCTGCACGTCGATGAAACGGCGGCACTGTGCCATTGGCACGTCCCGGCGCCGCACACGCTGGAGAGCTGGGGCGACCTGCTGGCGGCGGACGGCACCGCCGCCATCGTCCAGCCGCTGATCAGGCCGCTCTACGCCAGCCGGCCGGATGCAACGCTGCTTGGCCTGCTGGCCGGCACCCTGGACCAGGCCGCGCTGCCGGCGGTGCGCGAGACATGGAAGGCTGGCCGCGACGACGCGGCGTTCGACGCCTGGTGGCGCACGGTGCTGGAGGCGGGCGTGGTGCCGGACAGCGCCGCGGCGCGCGTGCAGCCGCCAGAGCCGCGCCTGCCGTCGCTGCCGCCTGTCCAGCCCGCGGACAACCGGCTGGCCCTGGTGCTGCGGCCCGATCCGAGCACCTGGGACGGTACCTACGCCAACAATGCGTGGCTGCAGGAATGCCCGCGCCCGCTGACACGCCAGGTCTGGGGCAATGCCGCACTGATCGGGACGGAGGAGGCTGCCCGCCGCGGCATCCGCACCGGCGACGTGCTTCGCCTGGCCGCCGGCGGAAGCAGTGTCGAGGCGCCGGCCATGGTGATGGACGGAATCGCGCCCGGCGTGGTGATGCTGACGATCGGCCAGGGGCGACCGCGTGCCGGGGCCATCGGCAACGACATCGGCGTCAACGCCTATCCCTTGCGGCGGACCGATGCGCCATGGGTCGTGCCGGGCCTGGAACTGACGCGGCTGGACCGGCAGGAGACGGTGCTCCTGGCGCACAGCACGCACCGCCTGCAGGGCGAGGCGCGCGAGCTCTTGCCGGTCGTCGACTTGGCGCACGCCTTCGGCCCATCCCCGCCGGAGCCGCCGCCCGCGGATTTCTACCCTGATTTCCACTACCCGGATGCCGCCTGGGCAATGGTGATCGACACCTCCCTGTGCATCGGCTGCAATGCCTGCGTCGTCGCCTGCCAGTCCGAGAACAACGTGCCGGTCGTCGGACCGGAACAGGTGGCGGTGGGCCGCGACATGCACTGGCTGCGCATCGATACCTACACGCAGGATCTGCACGGGGAGAGCCGCCCGGGCTTCCAGCCGGTGCCTTGCATGCACTGCGAGAAGGCGCCCTGCGAGCCGGTCTGCCCGGTCGAGGCCTCCGTGCACGACCACGAAGGGCTGAACGTGCAGGTCTACAACCGCTGCATCGGCACGCGCTTCTGCCAGAGCAACTGTCCCTACAAGGTGCGGCGGTTCAACTTCCGCGGCTATGCCGACGGCCAGGAATACGCCAACCTGGGCGAGCCGATCGTCGCCGCGCAGCACAATCCCGATGTCACGGTGCGCGCCCGCGGCGTGATGGAAAAATGCACCTACTGCGTCCAGCGCATCAGCGCCGCGCGGCGTGCGGCCGAGCGCGAGGACCGCCCGATCGGCGACGGCGAGGTCGTCACCGCCTGCCAGGCCGCATGCCCCACGCGGGCGATCATGTTCGGCGACCTGAACCGCCCCGCGTCCGCGCCAGCGCGCCTGCGCCGGCAGCCGCACCACTTCGCCCTGCTGGCATCGCTCAACACCCGGCCGCGCACCACCTACCTGAAGCGCGTGCTCAACCCGAACCCGCTTCTGGAGCGGGATGCATGAGCGACGCCACCATTCCAGCCGGTGCGAGCTATGGCGAGATGGTCGGCCTGGTTGCCGACCCGATGCTCGCGCGGCCGCCCGGCAGGCGTTGGGTCATCGCCTTCCTGGTGTCGCTGGCCGTCGCGCTGGCCTTCCTCGGCTGCGTCGTCTGGCTGTTCATCGAAGGCATCGGCATCTGGGGCGTGAACACCGAGGTCGTCTGGGGTTTCGCCATCGCCAACTACGTGTGGTGGATCGGCATCGGCAATGCGGGCACCTTGATCTCGGCGCTGCTGCTGCTCACACGGCAGAACTGGCGCGCCTCGATCAACCGTTTCGCCGAGGCGATGACCTTGTTCGCCGCCTCGATCGCCGGGCTCTTCCCAATCCTGCATCTGGGCCGCCCCTATCTCGCCTATTGGCTGGCGCCGTATCCGAACACCATGGGGATCTGGCCGCAGTGGCGCAGCGCGCTGGTGTGGGATTTCGCAGCGATCTCGGTCTACATCCTGTTCTCGCTCGCATTCTGGTTTCTCGGGCTGATCCCGGACCTTGCGACGATGCGCGACCGTGCGCGCAGCCGGCGCAGCCGCATCGTCTACGGCGTTCTCGCGCTGGGCTGGCGCGGCTCGGCGCGGCACTGGCAGCACCATGACGCGGTGTACCGTGCCATGGCCGCGCTCGCCGTGCCGCTGGTCGTCTCGGTGCACAGCGTGGTCGGCATGGATTTCGCCGCCAGCCTGATGCCGGGATGGCAGGAGGGGATCTTCCCGCCCTATTTCGTCGTCGGCGCGCTGTTCTCCGGCTTCGCCATGGTGGTGACGCTGGCGGTGCTGCTGCGCTGGGGCCTCGGACTTCAGGCGGTGATCACCCTGCGGCACTTCGACGCGATGGGCCGGATCATCTGCGCCGCCTCCGTCGTCATGGGCGTCTCCTACCTGACCGAATGGTACATGTCCTGGTACGCGGGCGACCGCTGGGAGCGGGAGTTCCTCGCCTACCTGTTCACCGGGGATTACGCGCCGCTGTTCTACACAATGCTGTTTTGCAACGTCGTCGCGCCGCAGTTGCTCTGGTCCGGCGCGGTGCGGCGCAGCATCGCGGCAATGCTGGCCATCTCGATCGTGATCAATGTCGGGATGTGGCTGGAGCGCATCCTGATCATCTGGAATACGCTTTCGCTCGATCACCTGCCCAGCATGCGCACCCTGTTCCATCCGACCTTCTGGGACTGGGCGCTGCTCGGCACGTCGTTCGGCGTCTTCGCGTGCCTCTTCCTCGCAATGGTGCGGCTCCTGCCGCCCGTTGCCATGCATGACCTGAACCGGGTTCTTCACGACGTGCGGGACGCGCGCGCATGAGCGGGCGGGTGCTGCTGGCGGAGTTCCCCGATGCCACCACGCTGCTGCAAGCCGCGCGCCGGGCGCGCGACGCCGGCTGGCAGGGGCTGGATGCCTTTGCGCCGTTCGCTGTCGAAGGGTTGGGCGAGGCGCTTGGCCTGCGGCCGTCGCGGCTACGGCCAGCCATGCTGGCGGGCGGCCTTGCCGGCGGGGCCATCGCCTTCGCGCTGCAGTGGTATTCCGCGGTCCTGGCCTACCCGATCAATTCGGGCGGCCGCCCGCTGAACAGCTGGCAGGTCTTCCTGGTGCCGACCTTCGAGGGCGCCGTCATCGCGGCGGCGGCGACCGGCGTCATCGGCTTCCTGTTCGCGTGCGGGTTGCCGCGCCTGCATCACGCCGTCTTCGCCGCCCCCGGATTCGCGCGCGCCAGCCAGGATCGCTTCTTCCTCTGCACCGCCGATCCGCGGCTGGATGCGGCCGGCTTCGCCGACGCGCTGGACGGGCTCCGCCCGCTGGCCATCCGCGAGGTGCCCTGATGCGCGCGTCGCTCCTCCTCCTCCTCCCGCTCGCCCTCGCCGCATGCAAGCTGGACATGGAGCGGCAGCGCCGTTTCAACACCTTTGGCCAGGCCGCCCCGCTGCCCCACGGCGCCGAGGCCCAGCTGCCGCCGGAAGGCACCGTGCCCCGGGGCGCCGCGGCCCGCGCGCAGGCGGCCTCCGTTCCGCCGCCGGTGACGGCCGCACTGCTCGCCCGCGGGCGGGAGCGGTTCGATATTGCATGCGCGCCCTGTCACGGCCCGCAGGGCGACGGCGATGGCATGATCCCGCGCCGGGGCTTTCCCCATCCGCCGAGCTACCACAGCGCGCGGCTCCGGGCCGCCCCGGCAGACTACATCTACGGCGTGATCACCAAGGGCTACGGCGTGATGTACGGCTATGCCGACCGGGTGGAGCCCGCCGACCGCTGGGCCATCATCGCCTATATCCGCGCGCTGCAATTGTCGCGGAGCGTCGACGTGGCCGCCGTGCCCGACGTCGCGGGGCACCTGCCATGATTGTCGGCGACTGGCTCGCCGCGCGCACCCGGACGCTCCTTGCCGCGGGGGCGGGCGCGGCGGCGCTGCTGCTGGTCTGGGGCGCCCTGGGCTCGGCCCCGCTGGCGCTGGCCGGCTGGCTGGTCGGGCTGCTGTTCTGGCTCGGCGTGGCGCTCGGCGCGATGGTTCTGCTGGCGATCCATGCCCTGACCGGCGGCGCCTGGATCCGGGCAGCAATGCCGATCCTGGCACCCGCTGCCGCCACGCTGGTGGTCTTCTCCCTGCTGGCCGTGCCGCTGCTGCTGGCCGCCGGCCTGGTCTGGCCCTGGGTGCGCAACTCCGCCATGGCCGCCGATCCGGCGGTGGCCGCATGGTACCTCAACGCCAATGCTTTCGCCCTGCGCAGTGCGGTGGCGCTGCTGGGGTGGGCCCTCCTCGGGCTTTGGCTGGCCCGTGGCGGTGCCTGGCATGCCGCCGCCGGCGCCTCCGCCCTCGTGTTCCACGCACTGGCCTTCACCTGGTTCAGCCAGGACTGGGTGTTGTCGTTCGATCCCCATTACCGCTCCACCGCCTTCCCCGCGGCGTTCGGCGTGACGCAGCTTGCGACCGGCCTGGCCTGGTGCGCCCTTCTCAGGCCCCCTCCGTCCGACGGGCGCGGCCGGGCGGACGACCTGATGCGTGTGCTGTTCGCGGCGGCGCTCGGCGCGACCTATCTGGGCTACGCCCGCTACGTCGTCGCCTGGTACGGCAATCTTCCCGACAAGGCCGCTTGGTTCCTCCAGCGGCAGGCGATGCCATGGGTCGTGCTGGAGGGCATTTCGCTCCTCACCTCCTTCCTGCTGCCCCTGGCCGCGCTGCTGCCCCCCGTGACCCGCCACTGGCCCAGGGCGTTTGCCTGGATCGGCGCCCTGGTGCTGCTGGGCGTACTGCTGCACCTGGTCTGGCTGGTCGGGCCCGCCATCGGCCGCGAGCAACCTGCCTTGGCCATCCTGGCCGCCTTGGTCGGCACGGCGGCTGTGGGCGGCCTCTGGGTCGGGCTGGCCGTCGGCCCCTTCGCCGCGCGCTTCCCATGTTCGCCACCGGCGGCCGCACATGGTGCATGACCCCGCCCCCGAGCCCCCGCGCGAATGGCAGGGCATCGCGTCCGGCACCGTGCTGATGGTCGGGCTCGGCACGTTGGCGATGACGTTGGCCCTGCTCGGGCTCGTCTGGTGGTTCATGGGCGCCGTCGGCACCCGCGACGCCGGTTTCGGCGGCGTCGCGCCGTTCGCTTCGCCGCGCCTTCAGAGCGACCCGGCCGGCGACCTGCGCCGCTACCGGCAGGAGCAGCGCACCGCGCTCCAATCCTACGCCTGGGTCGATCGCGGACGGGGATTGGCCCGCATCCCGATCAAACGGGCGATGGAGATCATCGCCGCGCGTGGCGATGCCGCCTACGCCCCGCTCGTCCCACCCCACGTGCCGGATCCCCGGCGATGACGCGGCGCGGACTGTTGCTCTGTTCCCTGGCCGCATCGCTCTCCGCCGCAGGCACGGCGCTGGCCGAGCCGGGGCTGTCGCCGCCGCCCGGGGCCAGGCTTCCGCTCGACCTCGTGCTGTCGGACGAGAACGGGCACCGCACAACCTTGGGCACGGCGATGGGCGGCTTGCCCGCGATCTTCGCATTCGCCGACTATGGCTGCCAGGTGCTGTGCGGCAGCGCGCTCGGCATGGCGGCGGCGCTGCTGCCCGAGACCGGCTTGCGGCCGGGCACCGACTACCGGCTGGTGGTGCTCGGGCTCGACCCCGCGGACGGGCCACGGACAGCCGGCGCGATGCGCCGGGCCTGGCTGGGCGAGGCCGGGGCCCTGACCGCCAGCGCGCGCTTCCTCGTCGGTGATGCCACCGCCATTGCCGCGGCCGAGGCGGCAATGGGCTACACGGCCGAGCGGCGCGATGTCGGATTCGACCATCCCCTCGCCCTCCTGGCGGTCGCAGCCGATGGCCGTCTGGCCGCGGTGCTGCCCGGCCTGGGCGCGTCGCCCGAGGCGATCGGCGTGGCATTGCGCCGCGCGGCCGACCAGCGGTCTCCAGGCTTCGTCGCGCAGGTCGTGCTGCTGTGCCGTGCCGCGGCGCATGGCGGCCGTGTCCTGCAGGTGCTGAGCCTGGCTGGCGCGGCGACACTGGCGCTGATGGGGGCCGGCCTGTTCGCGCTCTGGCGCCGCGGGAGCCGGACGTGACCGGCTTCACGCTCTGGCCCGTTGCCGCCTCGGAGGAGGCGGCCCGGGTGGATGCGATCTTCATCGCCCTGCTGGTGCTGTCCGGCCTGATCGTCATGCTGGTCGCCGGCCTGCTGCTGGTGTTCTGCATCCGCTACCGCCGCGGATCGACCGCCCGGCGCGGATCGCTGCCGAAGTGCTCCGCCGGGAGGTGGAGATCGGCTGGACGGCGGCCACGCTGTTCCTGGCGCTGTTCATCTTCTGGTGGGCCGGCGCGACCGCAGTTGCACGCGGTGACGCCGCCGGCCGACGCGCTGGAGATCCATGTCGTCGCCAAGCAATGGATGTGGAAGATCCGGCACCCGAACGGTGCCCGGGAGATCGACGAGCTGCATGTGCCCGCGCGGCGAGGCGGTGCGGCTGGTCATGACATCGCAGGACGTGATCCACAGCTTCTTCGTTCCCGCCTTCCGCATCAAGCAGGACGTGCTGCCGGGCCGGTTCACCGAGATGTGGTTCCGCGCCGACGCGGACAGGCGACTATCCCCTGTTCTGCGCCGAGTTCTGCGGCACCCAGCATGCCCGGATGGGGGGCACCGTCACGGTGATGGAGCCGGAGCGACTATGCGCGCTGGGCCGCCGCGCAGCCGCAGGAGGACGATCTGGCGCGGACAGGGCGCGGCGCTGTTCACCGCGCTCGGCTGCTCCGGCTGCCACGCCGCCGGCGTCCGCGGTGCACGCGCCACGCTCTCGCGGGCGTCTATGGCCGCATGGTCCCGCTGAGCGACGGGCGCGTAGTGTCGCGCCGACGCCGCCTATCTGCGCGATTCCATCCTGCAGCCGAAGCGCGACGTGGTCGCGGGCTATCGAGCCCATCATGCCCTCCTTCGCGGGCCTGGTGGACGAGGGCGAACTGCAGAGCCTCGTGGCCTATCTGCAGTCGCTGCGCGGAGGAGGCCGCGATGAGCGAACCGCCGTCGAACGCGCCGAGCCCGCGCGGCCGCGCAGCCCGCAGCGGGCAAGCTACCTCACCGCCAGCACCGGCATCGCCTCCTGGCTGCTCACCACCGACCACAAGCGCATCGCGCTGCTCTACATGGTGGCGATCACCGTCTTCTTCTTCATCGGCGGCGCCGGCGCCGTGGCGATGCGGATCGAGCTGTTCACGCCGCAGGGCGATCTCTGTCGCGCCGACGCCTACAACCGCGCCTTCACCCTGCATGGCGTGGTCATGGTGTGGTTCTTCCTGGTGCCGTCCATCCCGACCACGCTCGGCAACTTCCTGCTGCCGCTGATGATCGGCGCGAGGGATCTGGCCTTCCCGAGGCTGAACCTGATCAGCTGGTACATCTTCATCGCCGCCGGGCGCGCTGGCGGTGCTGGACCCTGCTGCTCGGGCGGCGTGGACACGGGCTGGACCTTCTACACGCCGCTGTCCACGGCCTTCTCCAACGGAAACGTGCTGGCTGGCGGCGCGGCGCCGTCTTCATCTCCGGCTTCTCCACCATCGCGACCTCGGTGAACTTCATCGCCACGATCCACATGCTGCGCGCGCCGGGCATGACCTGGTTCCGCCTGCCGCTGTTCGTCTGGGCGATCTACGCGACCAGCCATCGTCATGGTGCTGGCGACCCCGGTGCTGGCCATGGTGCTGCTGCTGATCTTCGCCGAGCGCGCCTTCGGCATCCCGATCTTCGACCCGCTGCGCGGCGGCGACCCGCTGCTGTTCCAGCACCTGTTCTGGTTCTACAGCCATCCGGCCGTCTACATCATGATCCTGCCGTCCTTCGGCGTGATCTCGGAGACTCGTCACCTGCTTCGCGCGGCGGCAGGTCTTCGGCTACAGCTTCATGGTCTATGCGCATCGTCTGGATCGCGATCGTCGGCTTCCTGGTCTGGGGCCACCACATGTTCGTCTCCGGCCAGTCGCGCTTCGCCAACCTTGCCTTCTCCTTCCTGTCCTTCGTCGTCGCCGTGCCCTCGGCCATCAAGGTGTTCAACTGGACCGCCACGCTGTACCGCGGGCAGATCGTCTTCGATGCGCCGATGATCTATGCGCTGGGCTTCATCGGCCTGTTCACCATCGGCGGGCTGACCGGGCTGTTCCTCGCCTCGGTGCCGGTCGACGTGCATGTCACCGACACCTACTTCGTCGTGGCGCATTTCCACTACATCATGGTCGGCGGCGCGGTCTCGGCGCTCTACGGCGGCCTGCACCTTCTGGTGGCCGAAGATCACCGGGCGTCTCTACCCCGAGGGCTGGGCGCGGTTCGCCGCCGTGATGATGTTCTTCGGCTTCGGCTTCACCTTCTTCCCCATGTTCATCATGGGCTTCCCGGGCATGCCGCGGCGCTACCACGTCTATCCGCCGGAATTCCAGGTCTGGCACGTGCTCGCTTCGGCGGCGCGGTCATCCTCGCTGCGGCCTATCTCCTGCCGATGGGCTATCTGGCCTGGTCGCTGGTCTGGGGCCGGCGGGCGCCGGCGAACCCCTGGGGCGCCACGGGCCTGGAATGGCAGACCAGTTCGCCGCCGCCGGAGGAGAATTTCGAGGTGCTGCCCACCGTGCAGACAGGCCCCTACGTCTACCATCCCGAACACGCGGGCCCGCCCGCGGTGGAGCGTGACCCGCACCGGTCGCAGGGGCGCCAAGGATGCGGGGCCGCCAGGGATGAGCGGCGCATGCCGCGCAGCGCGAGGCGGAGGCGCTGAACAAGCCCTGGCGTCAGCCTGCGCCGCCAGCGCGAGGCCGCGCACCTTCGGCATCTGGGTCTTCATCGGCAGCGAGGTCATGTTCTTCTCCGGCGCGCTGCTTGTCTATGCGGCCTACCGCACGCTGTGGCCGGAGGCCTTCGCCGAGGCGGCGCGCGAGACGAACATCGTCTACGGCACCGTCAACACCGCGTTGCTGCTGACCAGCAGCCTGACCATGGCGATCGCCGCCCATGGCGCGCACGCAGGCCTGCGGCGCCTGACGCTGATCTGCCTCGCGGCGACGGCCGCGCTCGGGCTCGGCTTCCTGACGGTGAAGGGCTTCGAATATGCCGAGGACATTCGCAAGCATCTCGTGCCCGGGCCGGGGTTCCGGCTGGCCGCTCCACAGGCGCAGGTCTTCTTCGCCTTCTACTGGCTGCTGACCGCGGTCCATGCGCTGCACATGTGCATCGGCCTCGGCGCGACCGGCACCATGCTGTGGCAGGGCTGGCGCCGGACACGGCCGCTGATCAGCCCGGGGTTCGAGGCAACGGCGCTCTACTGGCACCTCGTGGATCTGGTATGGATCTTCCTCTACCCGCTGCTCTACCTGGTCGGGCGATCCGGATCATGACGGGCCTGGGCGAGAACATCCCGCGCACCACCGGCGCGATCCTGCGCCAGACGCTGCCGGCCTGGGCCGGGCTGATGCTGCTCCTGGGGGCGACGCTGGGCGGCGCCTATCTGCAGCTCGGGCCATGGAACGTGGCGCTGGGACTCGGCATCGCCGCCACGAAGGCGGCGCTTGTCATGATCATCTTCATGCAGCTCAGGCGCCCGAACCCGCTGTTGCGCCTGGCGTCCTTCGCGGCCCTTCTCTTCGTGGCGTTCATGTTCCTGCTGACCTATGCCGACGTGCTGCGCCGTGCCCCTCCGACGCAGCCGGGCACGGTTACCCCCAGCACCACGACAAGCCAGCCAGCTTCAGGCACCCCAGCCTTCTGAAGCCGCATCGACCAGCCCGGCGCGCATGCCAATATATTCTGACAACAAAATGTTCTCGATCAGCGGCGGCTGGCATTACCCGTCCCAGCTACCCCGCCAGCACGATCTCGCTCATCACCCCCCGGCAATCCACCTCGAACTCCAGATCCACCACCGGGGGCCGGCAGAAATGCCAGCACGCGCCATGCCGCGCCGCCCCGCGCTCCACGATCTCGCGCGCGAAATGCGGAAAGATGTCATGCACGGTATAGACCTGCACCCCCGTCGTATCCGCCCACCGGAACCCCAGCGCCGTCATGCGCCGCTCCATCTCGCCCATCACGTGGTGCATCTTCCGGCGCATCCCCTCGTTCGAAAGGTCGCGCCACGCCACGGTGTGCTCGCGATAGCTGCCCTGCCCTTCCCGGCTCTCGCCGCTGCCGGCGATCACGAAGCTCGGCGCCGCGCCGCGCGCCGGCACCGCATAGGTGAAGGCGTGGAAGCTCGGCTCGGTGGGTTTGTGGATCTCGGGGCAGACATTGCTGCGCGCGATCGGGTTCAGCCCGCCCACGGGAATGCCCCAATGTTCCAGCACGCTGAAATAGCCGCGGTTGAAGCGCGTGAACCCTTCCTCGGAGAACGCCGAGGGCGAGCGCAACTCGCACGCCGCGCACGCGGTGCGCGGCAGGCCGAGCCCGGCCAGGTGCGCCTCGATGCGCTGGAACCCGTCATGCAGCTTCACCGGGTCGGCGAACCGCGCCCGCTCCAGCCGATACCCCGGCAGCGCCGCCACCCCGGCGGAATACTGGAACACCCCTTCGATGAAGCGAAAGCCGCGCTCCGGCAGGTCCAGCACGTTGGCCATCGTCACTGTACCCTCCGCCGCATAGCCGTCGCGCTGCGGGTCCGCGCCGCCTTCCAGCACCCCGTCCCACATGCCGATGCCGTGCACGCCGGCAAAGGCGTAGCTGAGCGGCGAGCGCACCACCTCATACCTCATCGCCTCCAGCGCCCGCTGGGTGGCGCGCGGAATGCGGTTGGAAATGTCGATCCGGTCCGTCGTCGCCGAGAACCGCGGCGCCATCACCGCCTCCTGCATCGTCATGCCGAAATCCAGCACGTTCAGGATGCCCTGCAGGATGGCGATGCCGATCCACGCCCCGCCGGGCGCCCCGATCGTCATCACCGGCCGCTCGCCCTCGAACACGATGGTTGGCGCAAGGGTGGAGAACCGGCGCTTGCCCGGCGCGATGGAGCTTGGCCGCCCCGGACGCGGGTCGTACCAGTTCATCGCGCCGTTGAGCATGAAACCCGTGCCCTCCGGAATCACGCCCGACGGCGTTGCCAGCGTATGGGTCACCGACACCACCATGCCGTCGCCGTCCACCGCCGACAGCGTGGTGGTGTTGGCGGCATCGGCGACCACGCGGGTCAACGAGGCCTTCTCGCCGCGCTGGATGCGCGCCGCCTGCTCGTCGGCCCACGCGTCCGACAGCATGCGCGCCAGCGGCGGGGTGAAGAAATCGGGGTCGCCGATATTCTCGTCCTTGTCGCGCCCGGCGATCTTCATGGCCTCGGCAACAACGCGAATATACTCCGGCGTATTGTGCCCCAGTGCCGCCAGGTCGAACCGTTCGAGGATGCGCAGTATCTGCGCCACCGTGATGCCCCCCGCCGGCGGCGGCGGCACTGCCACGCGCCGGCCGCGATACCCGACCGTGATCGGCGAGTTCACCCGCGGCGCGAACCCCGCCAGGTCGTCCGCCGCGAGCAGCCCGCCATGCGCCTGCTGGTCGGCCACGATGCGCCGGGCGATCTCGCCGGTGTAGAACGACTCCGCCCCCTCCCGCGCCAGCGTCGCCAGCGTGTCGGCAAGGTCGGGATTCCTTCACCAGGTCGCCCAGCTTCTTCACGCTGCCGTCCGGGCGCAGATACAGCCGCGCGCCGTCCGGCGTCAGCCGCAGCTTGTCGATATACGGCAGCCGCCCATACGGCGCCTCGTTGGTGGCGAACACCCCGGCGACATGCGGCCGCACCGCCCAGCCCTCCCGCGCCACCCGGATCGCCGGGGCGAACAGCTCGGCCCAGGGCAGCTTGCCGAACTGGCTGTGCGCCAGGGCGAAGGCGCGCAGGATGCCCGGCGTCGTCACCGCGCGGCGGCCCAACTCGTTGGCATGGCCCTTCACGATGAAGCCGAACCCGTCGCTGCACTCGCCCAGGAAATCGCCGGCCCACAACTCCGCCGTCGCCGCCCCCGGGCAGGTGCCCATGCCGTCGATGATCTGGTGCCGCCCCGTCGCCGGCTCGAACACCTGTATCGTCCCCAGTCCGCCGATGCCGCACATCAGCGGATCGACCACGCCCTGGGTGAAGGCGCAGCCCAGCATCGCATCCACGGCGGAACCCCCGGCGCGCAGGATCTCCGCGCCCGCCTCCACCGCCTCGGGCTGCGGGGCAACGATCATGGCACGCGCGTCGGGCAGGCGGCGGTCGGGGCGGGACATCGCTTGCAACTCCTTGGGCGGTAACACGCCGGTCGCGCCAATAGTGCATAGGCTTCAGCCCGTCCGGCAACCCTGCCTGCGGACGGGACAGCAAGAAGGCCAGGGGCCTTTCCCCTGGACCCCGCCAAAGGCAGAGCCTTTGGAATCCTTGAATAATCTCTGATTTCGTCGTCAATTCTGGGGACACACCACGAAATTGGGGCGCCGAATAAGTAAACGTATCCGGATCGAACAGTCTAATATTTATCTAACCAACCAAGATGCACGTGGAATATTTTCGGTTACGTTTTCCTGACTTCCCTTTTTCCGCGCTGGCCGGCGATCGGTCCGGAACCACGCCGCCGCAGCCGGGTTAATTCCCTGCGCTGTCCCGTCCGGACGGCGCCGTACCCCGCATGTGACAGGGGCGCAGGGCTTGGCGCGGCGATCGCCCACCCTCCGCGCCTCGACCGGTGCGGGGTCCCCACCAACCAAATGACAGTCAGGACCGATCATGAGGAACACCATCCACACCGCCGCGCTCGCCGGGGCGATGGCCCTCGGCCTCATCGGCGTCGCCAATGCCCAGACCACGCCAGCCCAGCCCAGCGGCCAGAACGTACCGAACCCCACCAAGCCGCCTGTCGTTCACCAGGGCGCGGCCAGCCAGGGCAACACCAAGGCCGGCCAGGGCAAGCAGAACATCACCATGGGCGAGGAGCAGGTCCGCACCGCACTGCGCGCACGCGGCTACACCGACATCAGCGGCCTGACGCACGACGGTGGCATGTTCAAGGTGAACAAGGCGAAGCGCTATGGCGAAAACGTTAAGGGCCTCACCTTCAACGCCCAGACCGGCGAAGTGACGGGCGAGCAGCGCCTCAGCGAAAGCCAGGTGAAGCAGATGCTGCAGCACCGCGGCTATTCCAACGTCAACGTCAAGAACCCCAAGGGCGACGTCATCGGCGCCACCGCCAAGCTTGGCGACACCAAGGTGGAACTGCAGATCGACCCCTACAGCGCCGCCGTCAGGCAGCGCAGCGCCGCCAACTGAGCCACCCAACCGGCCAGGCACGGCAAGGGGGAGCCGCAAGGCTCCCCCGACCGCTGTACCTCTCAGCGACGTTCTGCCTTCACCGCCGCGAGCAACAGGAACGGCGGGCGCTCGCGCTCATCCGCCCAAGACGGGTGTTCCGCGATCTGCTCGTCCGTCGGCCCCCACTCCCGCAACGCGGCCAGCGTGAAGCCCGCCCGCAGCAGCAACTCGACATAGGTACCGATTGTGCGGTGCTGCTTCACCACCCCCGGCGCGAACCAGTTGGTCTCGCGCGGCCCCTCCACCAGGTATCCGTCCAGCGGCCAAACCCGCCGCCCGTCCTGCGCCGCCACGAAGCCCGGTTGCGACGGCGCGGTATAGATCGGATGCTCCACCGAGGCGACGAACCGCCCGCCCGGGCCCAGTGCGGCATGCACCTGGGCCAGCAGCCCCGGCAACGCCTCCACGTAGTGCAGCGCAAGCGACGAATAGGCCAAATCGAAACACCCCGCCGGCAGGCTCAACGCCTCCAGATCGGCGCGCCGATAGTCGATCGCCGCATCGGCCGTGTCGTCCCGCGCCTTCGCCAGCATCTTCTCCGACAGATCGAGCCCCAGCACGCCGGCCGCCCCCGCCTCGCGCGCCCACCGGCAGAACCACCCGAACCCGCAGCCGAGATCAACCACCCGCAGCCCCTGCATCGGCGGCAGCAAGCCGCGCAACGCCGGCCACTCCCCCGCCCCCTCAAGCCCCTTCTGCGAGCGCGCAAGCCCGCTGTAGCCGGAGAAGAAGCCCTCGTCGTCATAGATGTTCTGTGCCATTGGCCTGACCTTTCGCATGCGTCACGCAGGGACGGACGGGGCCGGCGACGCAAAAAACCCCGTCCAAGATAGAACGGGGCAGCGCGTCGTTCAGTTACGTCATCAGAATATCAGCAGACGCGGCTCCACGCAGCCCCGATGAGGGTGCGGCCGGGTCTGGCGACAACGAGAAAATGCCTGAACATCTCCGCCAACATGGCCACGCACCCGCCCCCGGTCAAGCAGACGGCGGCAGCCGGTGCGCCTGAAACCCCATCGAAGCCTCAGGCTCGCAATCCGTCGTCCGCAGATACGGCTTGATGTCGATCAGCGGCGTCCCGTCGATGCAGTCGAGATACCGCACGTTCAGCACCCCCGGCGCCGCGAACCCCTCGAACTTCACCACCGACAACCCGATCGGGTTCGGTCTTCGCGGCGTGCGCGTGGCGAACAGCCCGCGTGGCTCGCTGTCGTTCGGCGGCGTGAACACCATCGCCGGCTCCCCCGCCCGATCCAGCCAGTCACAGCAGGATCAGGTGGGTATAGCCCTCGATCGACCGCAGTCCCTCCAAATACGCCGCATCCACCTCCGCCCTGCACAGCGGAGTATCGCCCCGCCTTCCGTTGCGCGGGCATTCCGACGTGCTCTTCCAAGGCGTCCGCAGCCGGCCGATCGGCGTCACAATCAGCCGGCCCGAATCCGCCATGCTACCAGTCCATCGCCGGCCGCTTGTCCGCCCACGGCAACACCCGCTCGAACGCCCGCGACGCCTGCATCACCCCCAGATCATCGAACCGACGCCCGACGATCTGCAGCCCCACCGGCAACCCTTCCTTGGTGAAGCCGCACGGCACAGTCGCCGCCGGATTCCAGGACATGTTGAACGGATACGAGAACTCCGCCCACTGTATCCAGTCCCACGCATGCTGCGGCCAATGGTCCGGCATCAGCTTCTCGGCCGGAAACGCCGCCACCGAAACCGTCGGCGTGATCAGGAAGTCCCAGTCCTCGAAGAACATGTGGATATCGGCGATATACTGCATCTTCTTCATGCGCATGTCCTGGTACTGCGCCATCGTCACCAGCCCGCCATCCTTGATGCAGGCCACCAGCCCCGGGTCCATCTGGCTTTCAAACTTCGGCAGCAACGCAGCACTGCGCGTCATGTGCGCCGCCCAGAAATCACGGATCAGCCCCGGCCCCGCCGGCCCCCACGCCGGCTGCACATCCTCCATCGCGAACCCGGCCCCGGCCGCGAACTTCTCCGCCGCCGACCGCACCAGCTCCGCTACCTCCGGGTCCACCCGCGCATGGCCCAGATCCATGCTGAACGCCACCCGCTTGCCGCGCACCCCGTCATCCAGCCGCCCCATGTAGTCGGCCGGCCACGCCTCCTGGCTCGTATGGTCCAGCGGATGCGGCCCCGCCATCACCGACATCATCAGCGCCCCATCGGCCACCGTGCGCGTCATCGGCCCGATATGCGAGGTATAGTCGCCCGCCCCCACCGGATGGTTCGGCACCCGCCCATGCGTCGGCTTCAGCCCGAACAGCCCGCAGAAATGGCTGGGCATGCGGATCGACCCCGCACCGTCGCTGCCCTGGTGCAACGCCGAATACCCCGCCGCCGAGGCCGCCCCCGCCCCCGCCGACGACGCCCCGGCGTTGTATCCCTTCTTCCACGGATTATGCGTGATCCCGGTCAGCGGGCTGCGCGACACCCCGGTCCAGCCGAATTCCGACGTCGTCGTCTTGCCGATCACGATCCCGCCCGCATCACGCAGCCGCCCCACGAACGGATTGTCGATCTTGGCCTGGAAACCCTTGGCCGTATGGCTGCCGGACTCGGTGGGAAAATCATACGTCCACGCCAGGTCCTTGATCGTCACCGGCAACCCGTGCAGCGGCCCGATCGCCGCGCCCTTCATCAGCGCCTCCTCGGCGGCGCGCGCATGCTTCATCGCCAACTCGGGCCCGAACGCCGCCATGGCGTTGATCTTCGGCTCCAGCCGCTCGATGCGCTTGATGATCGTGCTCATCACCTCCACCGGCGAGATCTTCTTCTGCCGGATCATCGGCGCCAGCTCGGTGGCGGGCATGAAGCCCAAATCTTCTTCGTTCATCGGATCGCTCTCCCCCTCGTCCGTCCGCGGAAATGAAAGGGGCCAGGCGTCGCCGCCCGGCCCCCTCGCCTGCGCCCTAGTTCGGCAACTCGCCTTCCGCCTTCAGCATCTTCAGCGCCTCGCGCCACGCCGCCACCGTCTCCGCCACGTCCTGCTTCGTGTGCGTGCACGACAGCAGCCCGCCGATGCGCGGGTTGGTGTCCACCCCGTTCACCAGCAGCGCGATGCGCATCCGGTTGTTCAGCTTCTGCGGCTGCGACTTCAACTCCTCCATCTCGCACGCGAACGGGTCGAAGCTGTGCGGCGTGATGTCGCGCCCCTTCGGGTTCACGAACAGATGGAAGCCCGACGAAGTGCCGTACACCGACCACTTCAGCCCGAACTCCGCCAGCACGTCGTTCAGCCCCGCGCGCAGGCTCGCCGCCGTATCCGCCGCCTTCTGCACCGCGTCGGTCTCGGCAATGATCGTCAGGCACGCAATCCCCGCCGCGGCCGAAACCGGATTGGCGTTGAACGTCCCGGGATGCCCGATCTTCTCCCGCCCGGCCTTGGCGGTCGCCGCGAAATCCAGCAGGTCGAGAATATCCTTCCGCCCGGTCACGCACCCGCCCGGCATCCCGCCCGCCAGGATCTTCGCCCACGACGACAGATCGGGCTTGATGTCCCACGCCACCTGCGCCCCGCCCGGCGAGGCGCGGAACCCGGTCACCACCTCGTCCATGATCAGCAGCGCGCCGTATTTCTCCGTCAGCCGCCGCAACTCGCGCACGAACTCCGCCTTCAGCGGCACCTGCCCGAAGCTCGACCCGGTCGGCTCCAGGATCGCCGCGGCGATATCCGGGTTGCCCTTCAGCGCCGCCTCAACCGCAGCGATGTCGCCCGGGTTCACCAGCACCGATTTCTGCGCCACTCCCGGCAGCACCCCCGGCGTCGGCGTGCCGTCATAGTGGTTGGAATACCCGCTGGTCATCTGGTCGTGCCAGCCGTGGAAATGCCCCTTGAACCGCAACAGCGTCTCGCGCCCGGTGAACGCGCGGGCCAGCCGCACCGCCATCAGCGTCGCCTCGGTGCCCGAGGAAGTGAAGCGGATGCGCTCGGCCGACGGCACCAGCCGCTTCACCGCATTCGCCCAGCCGATCTCGCGCGGATGGCTGGCGCCGAACTGCGAGCCCTCCTGCATCGCCTCGGTGATCGCGGCCAGCACGCTCGGATGGTTGTGGCCCAGCAGCAGCGCGCCATGCCCGCCGAAATAATCGATGTACTTGTTGCCATCCACGTCCCACTTGTGCGGCCCCTGCGCCCGCGCGACGTAGATCCCGTACGGGTCCAGGTTGCGCGCGTCATGCGTGATCCCGCTCGGGAACAGCTCCTGAGCCTGGCGCGCCAGATCCGCCGATCCCGGCGTGCGCTGCCGATAATCGGTGACGATGCGCGAATTCGTCCGGGCCTCGTCGGCCGCCGTGCTGCTGGACATCCAAGTGCTCCTGCGTGTTGCGCAAGCCGCGTCATGCGTCTTGGGAAAACGTCGAACCTCATACTGCGACGGGTTTGCCGCCTTGGGGAGGGGTTGCACGAAATTTCCACACCCGCGACGATCCGCGCCCCCTTGGAGGACAGCCATGTTCGACCTGTTGCTCACCGGCGGCCGCGTCATCGACCCCGCCCAGAACCTCGACGAAACGATCGACGTCGCCTTCGCCGGCGGCCGCGTCGCCGCCATCGGCCGCAACCTCGGCGAGGCCGCGCAAACCCGCGACATGACCGGCCGCATCGTCACCCCCGGCCTCATCGACATGCACACCCATGTCTACTGGGGCGGCACCTCGCTCGGCGTCGACCCCGACAGCTACGCGAAATGGAGCGGCTGCACCACGCTGATCGACGCAGGCTCCGCCGGCCCGGGCAACATCCACGGCTTCCGCAAGCACGTCATCGAACCCGCCGAAGTCCGCATCACCCCGTTCCTCAACCTCTCCTTCGCCGGCATCTTCGCCCTGCATTTCGACGTCTACGTGGGCGAAACCTCCGATCTGCGCCTGCTCAACAGCCGCCTCTGCCTCAAGGTCGCGAAGGAACACGCCGACCTCATCTGCGGCATCAAGGTCCGCGTGGGCGCCGTCACCTCCGGCCCCCTCGGCATCACCCCCATGAAGATGGCCCTCGAAGTCGCCCGCGAACTCGGCCTGCCCCTGATGGGCCATCTCGACGCCCCGGCCCCGCCGCGCGCCGAAGTCATGGCCCTGCTGGGCAAGGGCGACATCCTCACCCACTGCTTCCGCCCCTGGCCCAACTCCCCCGCCGCCCCCGGCGGCGGCGTCGAGCCCGACGTGCTGGAGGCCCGCGCCCGCGGCGTCATCTTCGACATCGGCCACGGCGCCGGCAGCTTCGGCTTCGCCAGCGCGATGGAAATGGTGAAGAACGGCTTCCTGCCCGATGTCATCAGCAGCGACGTCCACCTCACCTCCATCGGCGGCCCCGCCTATAACATGCTGGTCACCATGACCAAGTTCCTGGCCATGGGCGTCAGCCTGAACGAAATCATCCGCGCCAGCACCATCAACGCCGCCCGCGCCGTGCGCCTGGAAGACCGCGGCACCCTCAAGCCCGGCACCCTCGGCGACGCCACCATCCTCGACATCCAATCCGGCAGCTTCACCCTGAAGGACGCCATCGGCGAAACCATGCAAACCAACCAACACCTCGCCTGCCGTGGCATCGTCCTCGGCGGCAAATGGTGGCACGACGGGGCTGAAACGCCGCAAGGGTAAGCACGGCCAGGGCGCTGCCCTGGACCCGCCGGGGGCATCGCCCCCGGGCCCCCACCCAATCAAAGGCGGATTGGGGGCGATGCTCCTGGCACTTCCCGCCTCCTGTGCGAGGAGGCGCTCGCACCGCTTGCAGCGGTCTGGCGAGTTAGATATATTGCTTTTGTGTTAGTGAACGCAACCCCTTCCCCGGACCGGCATATCGCCGACCTCCTGGCGGAAATCGAAGCCGAGGCCGGCCACTACGTCGCCCAGGCCGGGATCGTGGCCGCGCTGCACGCACTCATCCTCGCCGCCCTCGCCCGCCTGCTCGCCCGTCTCGGCGACCTCCTCGAACTCTGGCAGTCCGGCCAACTCCCCCCACTCGACACCACCCGCGCACCGCGTCCACCGCAGGACGCCGCAGCGATCCTTCGCACCCGGCCCAGCCATCTTCGCAGCCAAGCCCGCTTCCCGGTCGCGCGTGTCGCCGCCGTGGCCCCCGTTGCGACACCCGCGTCACGGGCTCCCGGCCCATCCGCGCCAGCGAACACAAACTGCCCCGCACCGATGCGCCCATCCCCTCCCGTCTGCGAGCTTGCAAACAGCGGCGGGCACCCGCCTCCCGATCGCAGCTGGGGAGTCAAAAAACTATCCCGGCGGCACGCGGTATTGGCTTGATTTATTTGTTACGTTTACGAAATATTATGCGGCAACCGCCTACCCCAGCGCCGCCAGCCGCCGCTCCTGCCGCGCCAACAAAAACTCCACCTCGGCGATCTCGCGCGCATTCAGCGCCACCGCCGGCCTCCGCTGCGCCGCCGAGGCGATCGCGCCCCGCTTGTGCAGCACGTATTTCCGCACCGCCAATCCAGGCCCCGGCTGCAACTCATAGCGCGCCAAAGGCAGGTAGGCATCGAACAGGTCGCTCGCCCGCCCCTCGTCCCCGGCCTTGTGCGCCGCATACACCCCGCTCATCATTTCCGGGAACGCAAACCCGGTCATCGCCCCATCCGCCCCGCGCCGCAATTCCTCCGGCAGGAACAGCCCGCCATTGCCGACCAGGATCGAGATCCGCCGCATCCCCGCCGCCTCGCGCAGCGCGGAAATCTTGTTCAGCCCCGGCCAGTCCTCGTGCTTGAGCATCACGCAGGAAGGATCGGCATCCACCACCCGGCGGATCACCCCCGGCGCGATATGCACCCCCGTCGTCTGCGGAAAATCCTGCAACACCCAGGGAATGCCGCCCAGCGTCTCCGCCACCTGGCCGAAATAGCGGAACACCGCATCATCGGTGCGCAGCGCCCCACCGGGCGCCACCATTACGCCCGACGCCCCGCCGTCCATCACCGCGGCCGCCAGTTCGCGCATCGCCGCGAAGCCGGGGCTGGACACCCCCACCACCACCGGCACCCGCCCCGCCACCCGCGCCACCACGTGGCGCGAGAACGCCACGGACTCGGCCACCGACAGCTTCGGCGCCTCGCCCATCATGCCCAGGATGGTCAGCCCCGTCGCCCCGCGCTCCAGGTAGAACTCCACCATCCCATCGGCGCTGGCGAAGTCGATCTCCCCCACCTCGGTGAACGGCGTCACCGAAATGATGTACACGCCATGCGCGGTCTCATCGAGGCGGGGCATCGTCGCGGCCTACAGGCTCTTATGCGTGCCGTCGCAAAGCGGCGACTTGCCGGTTCCCTTGCAGGCGCAGAACCAGGCGTCGCCGGTCTTTTCGGCGGTATATTTCATCGGCGAAAAGCTGCCGCCCTTGTGCGACCCGTCGCAGAACGGCTGCTTGGCGGACTTGCCACAGGCGCACCACCAGTAATCCTTGCCGGCCTCGACAGCGATCTTGATGGGTGCCTTCGCGGCGACAACGGGCTGATCGGACATGCTGGCACTCCTGCTTGCCGGCCCCCGGTGGGCCGTTGCACCAATGCTAGCCACCATACCCGCATACCGCCAGCGTCTTACCCAGCAAGTCTCCCCCAGCAAACGGAGCCACGATGCGCCCGACCTTCCCCGCCCTGCTGCTCGCCACTCTGCTCGCCACCTTGGCCGCCTGCGCCGCACCCCCGCCTGCACCACAAGCCACCGGCATCTGCACCGGCCTGCCCGGCACCCCCGGCATCACCGCCCGCCTCTATTTCGGCCGCGCCCGCACCGACACCGCCGCCTGGCAGAAATTCCTCACCGAGAACGTCACCCCCCGCTTCCCCACCGGCTTCTCGGTGTTCGACGGCTACGGCCAGTGGCAGCAACGCAGCACCGGCCGCATCGTCCAGGAACCCTCCACCGTCATCGAAATCGCCGCCGCCCGCGAGCCCGACACAATCTGGAAATTCGAGGAAATCCGCGCCGACTACCGCCAGCGCTTCAACCAGGAAAGCGTCGGCCTGGTGGTCAGCGAAAGCTGCGTGTCGTTCTGACCGGCCTCAAAGCCGCTTCCACAAAAACGTGGTCGCTTCCGGCGTGCCATCGGCGGTACGGGTGAAATCCGGGATCCCCCCAAGCTCATGCCACCCTTCGGCACGATACAACCCCTCGGCCTCGCCGCCGGTCAGCGTATCCAGCACCAGCAACTCCCGCCCCGCCGCGCCCGCCGCCGCTTCCGCCGCCCGCAACAACGCCCGCGCAATCCCCCGCCGCCGCGCGCCCGGCGCCACGATCAGCTTCTTGATGTCCGCCCGGTGAAGCTGGTTCTCCGGCATGTCCAGCCCCAGCACCGCGCAGCCCGCCAGCACCCCCTCGCACCACGCCGCGAACACCACCCGCTCGCCCAGCGCCACCTGCGTCGCCACCCGCTTCCAGTACGCCCGCGCCTTCTCGATCGCCAGCGGCGCCAGGAACGACACCGACGCCCCCTCGTCCACGCACTCCTTCAACACGGCAGCCAACCGCGGCACCGCGGACACCGCCCCCGCCGCATCCAGCCGCTCCACCGCCACGCCAGCCAGCGGCTTGGCATAGGCGAACTCGAGAGAATGCGACAGATCGTCCAGCACCCGGATCGGCCCCGCCCGCACATACGAGCAGTTCTCATAGAACCGATGCGCCCGATCGAACCGCGTATCGCTCCACAGCTTCATCGCGGTCGCACCCTGCGCCCGCGCATGACCCTCGGCCGCCGCGATCAGCCCCCGCGCCAATCCGGTGCCGCGCTGGCCGGGGTAGGCGTACATCTTGCAGATTTCCCAGCACCGGGCCCCGAGCGGCTTGGTGCCGACCATGCCGACCACGCGCCCATCCTGCTCCGCCGCCCACAGCGCCCCGCCATGCCCGGCGTAGTGGCTGGCGAGCGCCCGCAACTCGGGCACCTCGCCATCCACATCCATCACGCAGCCCGGATACTCGGCCCAGCAGGAGCCGATCAGCGCGATGAAGTCGTCCGCATCCGCATCGCGCCCCGCCCGCAGGACAGGCGCCACGGTCACGTCAGGCTACCGACGAACGCCCCCAGCCGGCGCATCGCCTCTTCCAGGCTGGCATCGTCGGTGGCGTAGGAAATGCGCAGATACGGCGACATGCCGAACGCAGCGCCCGAGACCAGCGCCACATGCGCCTCCTCCAGGCATGCCATGGCGAAGTCGGCATCGGTCTCGATCTTCGTGCCCTTCGGCGTGGTCCGCCCCAGGCAGCCGGCGACATTGGGGAACACATAGAATGCCCCCTCCGGCTTGTGGCAGGAGATGCCCGGCATCCTGTTCAGCGCCTCCACCACCATGTCGCGGCGGCGGTTGTACTGGGCGCGCATATCCTCCACGCAGTCCTGCGGCCCATCGAGCGCCGCGGCCGCGGCCGCCTGGCCGACGGTCGACACGCCCGCCGTCGCCTGGCCCTGCATGTTCACCATGGCGCGGATCAGGTCCTTCGGCCCGCCGGCGAAGCCGATGCGCCAGCCGGTCATGGCGTAGGTCTTCGACACGCCCGAAATCGTAACGACGCGATCGCGCAGCTTCGGCTCCACCTGCGCCAAGGTGGTGTGCTTGAAATCGCCATAGACAAGGTGCTCGTACATATCGTCGCAGATCACCCAGACATGCGGGTGCTTCACCAGCACATCGGCGATCGCCCGCAACTCCGCCTCGGTCGGCGCCGCCCCGGTCGGGTTGTTGGGGTAGTTCAGCATCACCAACTTGGTCTTCGGCGTGATCGCGGCCTCCAGGTCCTCCGGCCGCAGCTTGAAGCCGTTGTTCTGCGAGCAGTTGACGATCACCGGCTCGCCACCGACCAGCCGGGACATCAGCACATAGGCCGACCAGTACGGCGCCGGCACGATCACCTCGTCGCCCTCGTCCACCGTCGCCATGATGGCGTTGTACAAAACCTGCTTGCCGCCGTTGCCGACCATGATCTCGTCCAGCGCATAGTCCAGGCCATGGTCGCGCTTGAATTTCCGCTGGATCGCCTGCTTCAGCGCGGGCGCGCCGTCCTGCGGCGGATACTTCGTGTCGCCCTTCATGGCCGCCGCGAAACCCGCCTCGATGGCATGCTTCGGGCTGTCGAAATTCGGCTCGCCGATGGTCAGCGCGATCACGTTGTGGCCCTGCGCGCGCAACTCGCGCGCACGGATGGTCATCTGGACGGTGGCGGCAACCTTTACCCGGCCGAGCCGCTGCGCTAGTGCGGGCATGTCACGCAGAGTCCCTGGCAGAAGCGGTGGATCCGGTTGCAGGCATCCTCCAGCGTCGCGTCGTCGAGCGCGTAGCTGATGCGAAAATGGCCGGGATACAGGAACGCGCTGCCATGCACCGCGGCGACGCCCTCCTCATCCAGCAACGCGGTCACGAACGCGGCGTCATCGTCGATCTTCACGCCACTGGAGGAAGTCTTGCCGATGCAGCCATGGATCGAGGGGAACACGTAGAACGCGCCCTCCGGCTTGGCGCAGGTGATGCCCGGGCACTTGTTCAGCATGTCCACCACCAGGTTGCGGCGGCGCTGGAATGCCACGACCATCTCGTCGATGAATTCCTGCGGCCCGGTCAGCGCCGCCACAGCGGCGGCCTGGCTGATCGACGAGGTGTTCGAGGTGCTCTGGCTCTGCAGCTTGTCCAGCGCCTTGATCAACTGAAGCGGCCCGCCGGCGAAGCCAATGCGCCAGCCGGTCATGGCATAGGCCTTGGAACAGCCGTTCATGGTCAGCGTGCGGTCCTTCAGCTTCGGCTCCACCTGCACGATGGTGGCCGGCTTGAAACCGTCATAGGCAAGCTTCTCGTAGATGTCGTCGGTGAAGATCCACACGTCCGGGTGCTTCAGCAGCACGTCGCAGATGGCGCGCAGTTCCTCGGCGGAATAGGCCGCCCCGGTCGGGTTGCACGGGTTGTTCAACATGAACCATTTGGTGCGCGGCGTGATCGCGGCTTCCAAATCCTCGGCGCGCAACTTGAAGCCGTTGTTCTGGCCACACGGCACCAGCACCGGCTTGCCGTCGGCCAGGGCCACGATGTCGGGGTAGCTGACCCAGCACGGCGAGGGGATCACCACCTCGTCGTCCTTGTTCAAGGTGGCGACCATGGCATTGAAGATCACCTGCTTGCCGCCGGTGGAGATGATGATTTCCTCCGGCTTGTAGTCGATGCCGGAATCGCGCTTGAACTTGGCGGCAACCGCTTCGCGCAGCGCCCTCGTGCCGGCGACATCGGTGTATTTCGTGTCGCCGCCCTGGATGGCGGCGATCGCCGCGTCCTTCACAAACTGGGGGGTGTCGAAATCCGGCTCGCCCTGCGACAGGGTGATGACATCGCGCCCCGCAGCTTTCAGTGCCCGCGCCTTGGTGGAGATGGCGATGGTCAGGCTCGGGCTGATCCGGTCGAGCCGTTCGGCGGTCAGGTGGGACATCGGGCAAACTTTCGGGGTTGCGGGACGCGAAAAACGCGGCACCCTAATGCCGGCGGGCAGGACGGGCAACCGGCAGGAACCGCCGGGCAGCCACGAAGCCGACCCCGGTGAAAGCCAGCAGAACGGTGGCCAACGCGTTCAGCACCGGCGTCGGACCGAGCCTGAGGCTCGAAAACATCCACATCGGCAGGGTCGTGGCCCCCGGCCCGGCAACGAAGCTGGCAACCACCACGTCGTCCAGCGCCAGCACGAAGGCGAGCAGCCAGCCCGCGGCCAGCGCCGGCACCAGCAGCGGCAGCGTAATGCGCCACAGCACGACGAGCGGCGCCGCGCCGAGGTCGGCCGCCGCCTCCTCCAGCACAATCCCCGCCCCCTCCAGCCGCGCCCGCACGGTCAGCGCCACATAGGCGATCCCCAGGGTCACGTGAGCCAGCACGATCGTGCCGGCGCCGCGCCCGGCGGGCCAGCCCACCGCGCGCTCCAGCGTCACGAACAGCAGCAGCAGCGACAGGCCGATCAGCAGGTCGGGCAGCACCAACGGGGCGGCCAGCAGCGTGGCGAAGGCGCCGCGGCCGCGGAACCGCCCGAACCGGGCCAGCGCGATCCCCGCCATGCCGCCCAGCAGCGCCGCCCCGGTGGCCGAGACGGCCGCCAGACGCAACGACAGCCAGGCGGCCTCGCGCAGCCCGGCATCTTCTGCCAGCGCCCGATACCAGCGCAGCGAGAAACCGGTCCACACCGTGGTCAGCCGCAAATCATTGAAGCTGCCCAGCACCAGCAGCGCGATCGGCCCATAGAGAAAGGCGTAGCCGAACAGAAGCGCAGCCGGCAGCAGCCTCATCGCCGGCCGCGCTGCAACAGCAACGGCAGCAACGCTATCGCCAGCAGCACCACCGACAGTGCCGCCGCCTGCGGCCAGTCGCGCTCCTGGAAGAAGGTGTCCCAGATGACGCGGCCCAGGGTGAGCGAGTCCGCCGCCCCCAGCAGGGCCGGGATCACCACCTCCCCGCTCACCGGCACCGCCACCAGCACCATGCCGGCGGCCACGGCCGGCAGTGAGAGCGGAATGGTGATGCGCCACAGCACACGCCATGGCGAGGCGCCGAGGTCGGCCGCCGCCTGTTCCAGCGCCGGGTCCGCCGCCGACAGCCGCGCCTCGATCGGCAGCACCATGAAAGGCAGGTAGCAATAGACCATGCCCACCAGCATCGCCGCATCGGTGTGCAGCATCGCAACCGGTGCGGAGGTCAGGCCGAGCGCCTGCAGCGCCGCGTTCAGATACCCCTCGTCGCGCAGTATCGCGACCCAGGCGGTGAGGCGCAGCAGGAAGCCGGTGAGGAACGGCAGCACCACCAGTGCACGCAGCAGCGGCCGGCGATGCGAAGCCGCGCGGGCGATCCCCAGTGCCATGGGATAGCCGACCAGCAGCGCCAGCCCCGCCGACAGCGCTGCAACCTTCACGCTGCCCAGCAGCGCATCGCGGTACAGCGGGTCGGTCAGCGCGGTGGCCAGCGGGCCGGAGTGCCAGCCCAGCACATAGGGCGGCACCGCATCGGCCGGCGCGGCCAGCGCCATCGCCACCAGGATCGCGCCGGGTGCCGCGACCCCAAGCAACAGCCAGGCCCAGGCGGGCGCCAGCAGCAGCGCCCGCAACCCGCTATCCCGCAACGACGGCCAGGATGGCGCGCAGCTTGGCGTGGTGGCGGGCCATGTCCAGCGAGTCGACGGTGAGTTCGGCCAGCGCCGTCACTCCATCCACCGCCGGGCCGTGGCGCACGGCATGCTCCAGGATGGCCGCGTCCCGCGCCGGGTCCAGCGTCTCCAGCATCGCCGCCCGCCAATCGGGCCGCAGCACCGCCAACGCAGCGATCAACCCCCAGGCGCCCCAGTTCGATACCCCCGCCACCACGAGGTGCTCGGCGGCGGTGGCACATGCAATGGACTCGCCGTGTGCCACGTCCTTGGCGATCAGCGAGCGCGGCAGCAAGCCCATGCCGATCTCGTTGCCGCCGTCGCCGATGGCGAGCCGGCGCCAGGCGCCACCCAGGAAAAGCTCGTCCAGCGGCGCGGTGTGGGCGCCGATATCCACCCCGCGCAGGTTGCGCGGCCGGCCGTCCGCCGCCCTGCCGCAACGTTCGATCGACAGCGCGTGGGTGATCCCCGCGGCCTGCCAGTTGGCAATCAGCGGGGCGAGCGGCGCCTCCAGCGCCACCACGTCCAGCGGCAAGTCGCCGATGCCGGCACCGGTCAGCGCGGCGGCGCAAGTGTCGCGGCACGGCGCGTCGGTGGCCAGGCGGCACGGCACGCCGGCGGCGCTGAGTGCGCGCAGCAGCAGGGCCGCACCGATCGGCCCGTCGGTCTCGGCGGCCGGCGGGGTGGCGCGCGGCACGTAGAAGCCGGTGATCACGCCCACCACCGGCAACGGGGTGACCGCGATCGACTGCGCCATGGCCCAAAGCCCGCCCCTTGCGACGTCGCACAGGTGGGAAATGTTGCGCCCCACCTCCTCCTGCACCAGCGCCTCGACCTGGTCCACCAGCGCGCGCTGGGCCGGCAGGAAATCCATCAGAGGCTGGCGAGATTGCTGTTGCGCAGATCGGTGATCAGCATGCAGCCCGGCGCGTGGGTGATGCAGAATTCCGGCTTCACCTGGGCGATCACCGCCTGTGGCGTGACGCCGCAGGCCCAGAACACCGGCAGTTCTCCCGGTGCGATCGGCACCGCGTCGCCGTAGTCGGGCTTGTTGATGTCGGCGATGCCGATCGCCTCGGGCAGGCCGATATGCACGGGCGCGCCGTGCACGGAGGGAAAGCGCGAGGTGATCTGGATGGCGCGGATGGCATCGGCCGGTTTCAGCGGGCGCATCGACACCACCAGCGGGCCGTGGAAGACGCCGGCCGGGATGGTCGGGATATTGGTCCGGTACATCGGGACATTGGAGCCGCAGGTGATGTGGCGCACGTCGATGCCATCCTCCACCAGCGCTTCCTCGAAGCTGAACGAGCAGCCGATGGCGAAGGTCACGAGGTCGTCGCGCCACACGGCGGCGATGTCGGTGGGCTCATCCACCAGCACGCCGTCGCGCCATACGCGGTAGCGCGGCACGTCGGTGCGGATGTCGAGGTCGCGGGCCAGCGACGGCAGGCGGGGGTCTCCGGGCTCGGACACCGCCAGCACCGGGCAGGGCTTCGGGTTGGCCTGGGCGAAGCGCAGGAAGTCATGCGCCAGCGATTTCGGCAGGATGGCGAGGTTGGCCTGCACGTTGCCGGGCGCGAGGCCCGCGGTGGGTCCGGTGAAGCCGCCCGAGCGGATTCGCAGCCGCTGCTTCAGCCCCGCATTGGCGCCGAGGTCGGATATGGCGTTCATGGCTAGCTCCGCGCGAAAGGGAAGGCGGCCAGCCTAACGGTGCCGGCGGTTCGGCGTCAAAGAGCCGCATGCTCAGCCCTTCACGCCGCCCGCCGTCAGCCCCTCCACGACGAACTTGCGCAGCAGCAACACCAGCAGCACCGAGGGCGTGAGCGCGATCAGGCAGATCGCCATCATCAGGTTGAACACCACGAACACGTCGCCAACCAGGCTCGCGATGACCACCGGCAGGGTCATGAACTCGGCGCGGTTGTTCAGGATCAGCGGGATGAGCAGGTCGTTCCAGGCGATGATGAAGACGATGGCGCCGTAGCTGGCCAGCGCCGGGGTGGACAACGGCAGGGTGATGCGCAGGAAGGCGGTGAAGCGCGTGCAGCCGTCGATGCGCGCGCTCTCGTCCAGCTCCTTCGGGATCGAGGCGAAGTACGGCACCAGGATCAGGATGCCATAGGGCAGCAGGAACCCGGTGAGGGCGACGATCACGCCCCACATGGAGTTCAGCATTCCCAGCTTTCGGAACACCACGTAGAGCGGGATCATCAGCACGATGATCGGCACGAAGCGCGCAAAAATATTGACGCTGAGCAGCCACGCCGCCCAGCGCAGCTGCAGCCTGACGACGGTGTAGGCCGACAGCGAGCCGAAGACGAGGGTCAGGAAGGTCACCGACACCGAGATCGCCACCGAATTTGCCGAGCGCGTGATAGATCTTCTTCACGTTGTCCGGCAGGTAGGTCGCCTGCTCGAAGACCTGGCCGCGCTGTTCGCCTTGCGAGATGATCACGCGGAAATTGTCGAAGGTCGATGTCGCCCGGGATGATCGACCGCGTGTCGCCTGCAGGTTCTTCTCGGCCAACAGCGAGCCGATCACCACGGCGGACATCGGCAGCAGGATAGAATCCGATAACCACCAGGTTGGCGAAATGCAGCAGTGCCTTCTGCAGCGGCGTCTTGCGCATCGGCTCAATCGACCCGGCGGTAGAGCAGCTTGACGTAGAGCAGCGCGAACACCGCCGACCATCAACGCCAGGATGAAGGCCGAGGCCGCGCCGACGCCGATGTCGAACGGCGGCGCGAAGCCTTTCTTGTAGCTGTACCAGCGGCCACCCAGGTCGCGTCGCCCGGCCCGCCCTGGGTGATCGCCAGGACCTCGTCGAACACCGCGAAGGCGAAGGAGGTGCGCAGCACCAGCAGCACCACGATGACGGGCAGCATCAGCGGCAGGGTAATGTGCCGGAAGCGCTGCCCACGCGCCGGCGCCGTCCACCGATGCGGCCTCGTAGAGTTCCGTGCTGATGCCCTGCAGCGCGGCGTGCACCAGCAGGATCGCGAAGGGCAGGGTGCGCCAGATATACGGCACCGCAACGGCATACAGCGCGGTATCGGGGTTGGCCGTCCAGTCGATCGGCCCGTCGATGGCGCCCAGCTGAACAGGAGCCGGTTCAGGAAGCCGAACTTGCAGTTGTAGATGAACGACCAGATCAGCCCGTTGGCGATGGGCGGCACGGCGTAGGGCAGCAGGATCAGGAACCGGGTGATGCGGCTCGTCCAGATGTCCTGCTGGTTGATCAGCACGGCGATCGCCACGGCCGGCGACCACCTCGACACGCACCGTGAACGCCGTGAAGACTCAGCGTGTTGCCCAGCGACAGCAGGAACAGCGGATCGTTCAGCGACCTGCTGCGTAGTTGCCGAAGCCGACGAAGGGAAACACGCCGGTGCGCAGCTGCGCCAGGCGAAACCCGGTGGCAAGGACAGGTAGGCGGCGTAGAAGATCGGGTAGGCCAGAACCAGCGCCATGGTGACGCAGCGTCGGGCATGTTCATCGCCACGCCCAGCAGCCGCGGCGGCAGCTCGCGGCCGAAGCGACGGCGCGGGACGGCCGCCGCCTGGCCGCCGCGCGACGTCAGGTGGCGCTCATCGCTCATGGCCGTCGCCCGTCAGCCGCTTCTGCACCTCGGCGATCGCGCGCGATCAGGGTGTCGCAGCATGGCATCGGCGGTGGTCTGGCCGGTCAGCGTCTTCTGCACCTCGATGTTCAGCCGGTCGCTCCAGGGGAAGTGCCAGGGCTTGTAGATCGAGTTGCAGACCTCGCCGACATAGGTGGCCTTGTCCCAGATCTCCAGGATCTTCTGCGGGTCGCCCCAGGGCTTCCAGCCTTCGGTGATGGCGTCGCTGTTCATCACCGACTTGTAGCCGGAGCCCAGCATGGCGTCCCTGGCCAGGTTGATCGGCCTGGGTGTACTCGCCGTCCTTGGTCTTGCCGCCCAGATACTGCAGCAGCTTCCAGGCCCATTCCTTGTTGCGGTTCGCGGTGGCACAGGAAGTAGACGTGCGTGGCGCCGATCGTGCTTGCCCGTCGTTCGGCGAGCCTGCACCTTGATCTTGCCGGCGATCGGGAGACTGCGCGGGGTCGTTGACGAGTTGCAGCGCCGTAGTGGTGGTTGGGGCCGCGATACAGGTTCTTGCCGGCGCTGAACGCCTTGGCCGAGCCGTGAACTGCAGCTTCAGCGATTCGGGGTCGGCGAGGTCTTCCTTGAAGGTCTGGGCCCACCATTTCAGCGTTTCGCGCGCGATCGAGCCCGGCGCCGAGCTGATGGTTGCCGTCCTTGTCGAAGAAGACGCCGCCGCGGTTCCAGGTCATCTGGTCCAGGTGCCGGGAAGCTGCTCCAGCCCGACACCGGCGACCCAGAAGATCGGGTATTCGGAGATCTTGTCCTTCTTCGCCTTGCGCGCACTGCTCCAGCAGCTCGTCGTAGGTCTTGAACGGCTCGAACCCGGCCTTCTCCATCAGGTCGGTGTAGTAGTTCCACACCCAGACAGTGGAGAAGTACGGCAGGGCCATCAGCTTGCCGTCCGTGCACCGCGACCTCTTCGTCAATGTCGGTGAAGTCCGCAACGTAGTCGTCCGCGCCCGGCAGGTCGTTGAGCGGCTCGACCAGGCCCTGGGCGACGAAATTCGGGAACGAGAATGGCGAGGACTGCGAGACGTCGATGGTCTCGCCGCCGGCGAACATCGTCATCAGCTTGGTCGGGTGGTCGTTGAAGGACGAGATCGTGGAATCGACCGGAACGCCCCAGTCCTCTTTGAACTTCTCCGCGATCTTCGTGTAGATGTCGCCGTAGGTCCAGACGACGAAGTTCACCTTATCAACCTTGGACTTGGGTGCCGTCGCCCAGGGCGTGCCCTGGGCCCAGGCCGGCGCACCGCCCGCAGCCGCCATGGCGACACCTGCCGAAGTGGATTGGAGGAATGCCCTGCGCCCAATGGCAGGCGCGCTCCGGAAGATCCGGTCCATACCGCAGCCTTTCCCTGTTGTTGTTGACCGGTGGCGAACCCGTGCCCCGGCATGTTTTATTCCGCACCGCAGCGTCAACCCTGGCATGCACATCTGTCAACGGTGATTTGGCTGGAACATCGATCCCGGGCAGTCTCGGCCCAAGGGCAGAACAGGAGGAAACCGCGATGGCCAGCATCGTGCTGATCCACGGCGCCTACCAGGGCGGCTGGATTTGGGAGAGGGTCGCGGCCCGGCTGCGCGCGGAAGGGAACCGGGTGCTGGCACCCAGCCTGGACGGCTGCGCGGAGCGGGCGCATGGGCTGCGGCCCGGCATCACCAATGCGAGCCATGGCGAGGAGATCGCGCAACTACTGTTCTACGAGGACATCAGCGACGCCGTGCTGGTGGGCACCAGTTGCGGCGGCATGGTGATGGCCGCGGCGGCCGAGCGGGCGCGCGAACGGATTGCCCGGCTGGTGTTCGCCGATGCGCTGGCGCTGCTGGACGGCGAGCGGCTGGCCGACATCGTGGCGCGGCCCACCGCGGTTTCCACCGAGCTTGCCACCGGGGTGGCGCGCGAGGATGCCGCCGGGCGGCTGTTCCGCGACCTGGACCCGGCGCTGCGCGACTGGGCAGCGGCGCGCACCACGCTGCATCCCCGTGCCGCGATGGAGGCGCCGATGGAGCTGCCCAGCTTCTGGCAGCAAAAGTGGGCCGCCGACGTGATCTGGTGCCGGCACAGCGCCAACCCGCCGCAGGCCCACCAGCGCCGCACCGCCGAGAGGCTGGATGCGCGCTGGCACGAGCTCGACACGGGGCACTATCCGATGCTGAGCACGCCCGGCGAACTGGCGGCTCTCATCATGCGCGCCGGGTAGTCTCGGAGGCGAATGCCCGCTCCATCTCGCGGCGCGCCGCCACCGCCGGCCCGTCGATCGCGGCAACGTCGTCCCAGGTGAGCACGGCGCCCTGGGCCACCGGGCGGCGCACCGCCACGCGATGCGCCAGGCCGATCGGCAGCGCGCCGGCGGCCAGGCTGTCCGCCGCCGGCATGGCTCGGCCCCATACGGTGTAGCCGCCTTCGCCGTCGAGCATCTCGCCCTGGCGCAGCGCGCGCTTGGCCACCGCGGCCACGTCGGCGCGAAAGCCGCGCGCCTGCCCGGTCGGCTCGCCACGCAAGGCGGCCGACAGCACGGAGACGTTCAGCTCCAGGCCGATCAGGTGGTACGGCTTGTACATCGCGGCATAGCGGCCCGAGGCATCGGTCTTCAGGCCGTACTGCGCGAAGCAGGCGGCCGCGTACGGCGTCGGCGCCTCGATCACCACGTAGACGCCCCAGCGCAGGTCGCGGAACACCGGACGGCCGTCGCGCTCCAGCGAGGAGACCACCTCGGCGATCCCTGAACGCTCCAAGGTTCCGCCGGCCTCGCGGGGCCGCAGCACGTGCGGCAGGTCGTCCACGCCGCAGGGCGGGAAGGCCAGGCCGGCACTGGGCACGTCCAGCCCACAGGCATTGGCGATGGCGGCCATTTCGATCGCCGACTTGGTGCCATCGAGGAACGAATTGAACATCTGCGGGTTCATGCCCGCGGCGCGCGCCGCCTCCGGAGTCAGGCCGTAGTGCGTCCAGACATCGTCTGGTGTCACCGCGTGGTATTCCGGCAGGTATTTCGTGCCCTTGCCCGCCGCCACCACCGCGAAGCCGCAGGCCCGCGCCCAGTCCACCAACTCCGTCACCAGCGCGGGCTGGTCGCCATAGGCGAGCGAATAGACGACGCCGGCCGCCCGCGCCTCGGCGGCCAGCAGCGGGCCGGCGAGCACGTCGGCCTCCACGTTGACCATCACCACGTGCCGGCCGGCGGCGATGGCGGCGCGCGCATGCGCGATGCCGGCGGCCGGGTTGCCGGTTGCCTCCACCACCACCTCGATGGCGTCCATGGCGATGAGGTCGGCGCCGCTGTCGGTGAAACGGGTGGCGGCGATGCGCGCGGCGTCCCACCCCACCGCCTGCACCGCCGCGCGCGCCCGGTCGGGGTCGAGATCGGCGATCGCCGCCACCTCCAGGCCGGGCGTGTGCGGCACCTGGGCGAGGAACATGGCGCCGAATTTGCCGGCGCCGATCAGGCCGACGCGCACGGGCTTGCCGGCGTCGCGGCGGGCGGCAAGCAGCGAGAACAGGTTCATGCGTGTCTCCCGGGCGAAGGCGAGGGGCGCTGCCCCTCGACCCCGCTGGGGCGTCGCCCCAGACCCCACTCATTGAGGGTGCAGGGGGCTCGGCCCCATGCTGGGGTCCAGGGGCCAGGCACTTGGCCTTATCCTTAACTACGCTGCCTTCGCCCGATGCGCCCGCGCATAGTCCAGCAGTGCGCTGTCGTCGCACGGCTCGATTGGCGTGAAATCGCGGTGGGCGATGTATTCGGCGCGTGTAGGCGTGCGGATGTAGTTCGAGACGGCGTTGAGCGTGAGGTAAACGATCTTGCGCGGATAGGGCGTGATGTTGCCGGCCGAGCCGTGCACCAGGTTGCCGTGGAACATCAGCAGCCCGCCCGGCTTGCCCACGGGCGTGACGATGCCGCCCTCGGCGACGAGCTTCGTCACCGTCGCCTCGTCCAGCGTCCACAGCGGGTAGGAGGTGGTCGTGGTGTCGTGCCCGGCTTCGAACGTGCCGTGGACATGGCTGCGCGGCACCAGCATCAGCGGGCCGTTGATGTGCATCACCTCGTCGAGGAAGACGGCGATGTTCATTGCCCGCGGTTCCGGCATGCCGTCGTCGCGCGCCCAGGTGCCGTAGTCCTGGTGCCATTGCCAGACATCGCCGGTGAAGGCCGATTTCGCGTTGATCTTGAACTGGTGCATGTACAGCCGGTCGCCCATCAGTTGCTCCACCGGGTGGATCATGCGCGGGTGGCGGGCCAGCAGGGCGAACGCGTCGTTGTAGAGATGGGCGGCGAAGGCGGTACGCGGCGCGCCGGAGCGCTCGCGCCAGATTTCCGGGCGCTGCTCGGCATATATGCCCTCGGCCTCGCGGGCCAGCACGGCGACTTCCTCGGGCGTGAACAGTTCGGGCAGGAACAGATAGCCTTCCTCGCGGAACTGGCCGATCTGCGCTGGCGTCAGGTCCATGATCGTCCTCCCGTTTGTTGTCTTGAGCCGGCGCAGGGTGGCGCCGCAGGCGGCCGGGGGTCAAGGATTGCGCGGCTGCCACCGGCGCATGCGCGCGGCTTGCCCATCTTGCGGCGGAACTTTGGCCGACGCAGACTCCCAGCCCGAACAAATCCGGGAGCAACGCCATGAAACTCGCCTACTCCGCCGCCAGTCCCTATGTCCGCAAGGTCATGGCCTGCGCCATCGCCCGCGGTATCGAGGGCAAGGTCGAGCAGTGGAAGATCGGCACCGCCGACCCCACGCTGGCCGAGACCAACCCGCTGTCCAAGGTGCCGACGCTGGTTACCGATGACGGCATGGCCCTCTACGACAGCCCTGTGATCTGCGAATATGTCGACAGCGTGGAGGGCGGCGGCGCGAAGCTGTTTCCGCCCCCGGGCCCCGCGCGTTGGACCGCGCTGCGCCGTGCCGCCCTGGGCGACGGCATCATGGACGCCGCCCAGCCGCGCCGCCGCGAGGTGGGGCTGCCGCAGGACGAGGGCCGCGTCGCCTGGATCAAGCTGCAGCAGGGCAAGGTGACCCGCGCGCTCGACGCGCTGGAGGGCGAGGCCGATTCGCTGAACGGTCTGTCGACGATCGGTGAGATCACCATCGCCTGTGCGCTCGGCTATCTCGACTTCCGCTTCCCGCACGAGCCCTGGCGCCCCGGCCATCCCAAGCTGGAAGCGTGGTACGCCAAGGTCGCAACGCTGCCGCCGATCGCCAAGACGATGCCGGTTGGCTGATCCCGCGCCTTTCCTTCCCCTGGCAACGGGGGAAGGATCGGCTCAGTGGGTCCAATTCTCCGTCCGGCCGGCGCGGAAATTATCGGCATAGGCCTTGGGCCGCATCACGCTGCGATGCGGCACCTCCACCACATAGGCAATGCGCTCGCGCTCGGCATAGGCCACCGCTTCGTCGCGGGTGGCGAAGGTCAGGCGCACCTGGCTCTGGGTATCGGAGCTGCCGATCCAGCCCATCAGCGGGTCGGCGCGGCGCTGCTGCGACGGCTCGAACTCCAGCACCCAGTCATCGGTCTTGGCCAGGCCCGACTGCATGGCGTTCTTGGGGATCTGGAAGATGCGGGCGCGCATGGCCTCTCCTTGTGTCCTGGCAACCCAGGGTGTTCCGGCAATCCGGCGCCGGGTGATGGTCGGGGCGGCCGGATTCGAACCGGCGGCCTCGTGTACCCAAAACACGCGCGCTACCAGGCTGCGCCACGCCCCGATCCGACAATCGCGGACCCATCACCTGCGGAACCGTCGCCTGCGGCGACCCCATCATTTTGGAGCCTTCGCCAGCGGCGACCCCATCACTTTGGAACCGTCGCCAGCAGCGACGAGGCGGAAGCTATGGGCGACGGACACGCAACGCAAGCGCCGCTTTTCGGCAGCAGGATCAGAGCGGGCGTATCACGAACATCCGGTGCACTACCCGGTCGCCCACGTTGATGTTGAGTCGCTGGCAGGTGCCGGCCGCCACCTCCAGCGTGGCCCGCACCGGCACCTTGCTGTCGATGATGGCCAGGCTCTGCGGAATGGTGCGTTCCACGATGGTGCGGATGCGCCCGTCCTCGCCGATGAAGATCATGTCCAGGCTGGCGATGGTGTTGCGCATCCACATCTGCGACACGCGCGGCTTGACCCAGTCGAACAGCATGCCGCCATCCGCCGCAACGCGCGGGCGGAACATCAGCCCGATGGACTGCTCCGCCGGCTGGATCGCCATCTCAACCATGAAGTCGTAGCGCTTGCCCGTGCGCGTCTCGATGGTGATCCGCTCCTTGCGCAGCGGCGGCTGCGGCCCGGTCTGGGCCCGCGCCAGCGGCGGCAGCGCCACGGCACCCAGCAGCGCTGAGCCAAGCCCGGCCAGGCCCGCGCGGGCCAACATTCTGCGACGGATCATCACGCGATCTCCTCTTGCAATGCCCGGCTAGCGCAGGGCTTCGGCGGCTACGTTCCGCACCGCGTCGCGCACCAGGCCCTCGCGCGGCGGGTCGCGCAGGGTGGTGAGCCAATGGGCGGGCGGCACGCGCCCGCCCGTCCGACCATAGCGCAATTCGCCCAGCGCCGCCGCCGCGTCCGCATTCAGCCGGTCGGGGATGGCGATGCCGTTCAGCACCGCCCAGATCCCGGCCCAGCACCGCCCGGTGGTATAGGGGTTGTAGCCCCCGCCGCCGGTCACCACCAGCCGCGGCGCCAGGCCCATCACCGCGCGCGCGACCAAGAAGTGCGCGTTGTTGGACAGCGACAGCCTGGCCTGCGGGTCCTCCTCCAGCCCGTCCGCCCCGGCCTGCAGCATGATCGCCTGGGGGACGAAGCCCTCGATCAGCGGCAGGATCGCCTCGTGCAGCAGCCAGCGCATCTCGCTGTCGTTGAACCCCGGCGGCACCGGGAAGTTGCGCGCCATGCCGCCGGCCCGGTCTTCGGCCGCGCCGGAATGCGGCCAGCGCCCGGCCTCATGCACCGACAGGGTGAACACGCGCGCGTCATCGTGGAACGCGTCCTGCACGCCGTCGCCGTGATGGGCGTCGATGTCGAGATAGACGATGCGGGTCAGCCCCGCTTCCAGCCAATCCATGACCCCAGCACGGGGTCGTTGAGGTAGCAGAAGCCGCTCGCCCGATCCGGCCGGCCGTGATGGGTGCCGCCGCCGGGGCAGTGCACGATGCCGCCGCCCAGCACCGAGCCGGCAGGCCAGCATCACGCCGCCGGCCGAGGTCGACCGGGCGGCGATACATCTCCTTGAAGATCGGATTACCCGTCGGCATCGATCTGGAAGCGCTGCGCGATACCGCTTCGCTCATCGCCTGGTCGGCCTCGGCCTGGCGCAGCGCGTCGATATAGTCGGGATGGTGAAAGCGGTGCAGCTTCGCCACTTCGGCCATCGGCGCCTCGAGATACTGCACGTCATCCAGCCAGCCCAGCGTCCGCACAGATCGGTGCAGACCGACACCCGCGGGACCGCCAGCGGATGCTTCGGGCCGTAGCTGGAATGGCGGTAGATCTCGCTGCCAACATACCGCGGCCCGGGCATCGGGCCGGTCAGCCGTCCTGCGGCATCGCCGTTGGCACGATGGTCTTCACGATCGAGGCGTCCAGCGCCTCATAGGCGTGCAGGCCGATCGTGTCGTACAGTTCGGCGCGGGTCTGCATGCGATCCACCATGGACTGGGTGCCGCCGTCGCGGGCAATCGCGGCGTAGAGGTCGGCCTGGGCGCGGTTGGCGACGCGCAGGGAACTGACCGGCCAGATCACCATGGCATAGCCCATCGCCTCGAACTCGTCGGCGGTGAAGAACGGGGTGCGGCCGAACTCGGTCATGTTCGCCAGCAGCGGCGCCTTCACCCGGGCAGCGAACTCGCGGAACATCTCGGCGGATGTCATCGCCTCCGGGAAGATCGCGTCAGCGCCGGCCTCTAGGTAGAGCTTGGCCCGCGCCACCGCCCCGTCGATGCCCTCGCTGGCCGCCGCGTCGGTGCGGGCGATGACATACAGATGCCGGCGTGCCTTGCGGGCGGCGGCTACCTTGGCGGCCATATCGTGCGCGTCGGCCAGCCTCTTGTCGTTCAGATGGCCGCATTTCTTCGGCAACAGCTGGTCCTCGATATGCACCGCCCCGGCGCCGGCATCCTCGAAGCTGCGCACCATGTGCATCACGTTCAGCGCCTCGCCATAGCCGGTGTCGCCGTCCACGAGCAACGGCAGGCCGGAGGCCCGCACCATCTGGCGGATGAAGAAGCCGACCTCGTCCACCGTGATCATGCCCAGATCGGGAATGCCCATCGAGGCGGTCATCGCGGCACCCGACAGGTACAGCCCCTCGAACCCGGCGTTCCGCGCCTGGATCGCCGCCATGCCGTTATGCGCGCCCGGCAGCCGGGCGATGCCACCGCGCTCCACCAGGCGGCGGAAGCGCACCCCGGCCGGCTCGGCGGGCAGGTCGTCGGCAACCAGGTAGGTCATGGCGGCATTCCCTTCGGCAGTGACGCGCCCGCGGGCCGGCGCCGATGGCCTCGCCCCGGGGGTCGGTTGCATGCCCTCTCCCCTATAAGTAACTTCCGGCGCGCGCAACGGAGTACGCGACAGATGGATATGACCGGCGAGCGGCGGATTCCAGCGCCGCGCGAGAAGGTGTGGGCGGCGCTGAACGACCCTGACGTGCTGAAGGCCGGCATTCCCGGCTGCCAGAGCCTGGAGAAGCTGTCGGATACCGAGATGAAGGCCACCGCGGCGGTGAAGATCGGCCCGATCTCCGCCCGCTTCACCGGCAACGTGCAGCTGCTCGACCTCGACCCGCCGAACGGCTACCGCATCAGCGGCGAGGGCCAGGGCGGCGTGGCCGGCTTCGCCAAGGGCGGCGCCAACGTGCAGCTGGCCGAGGACGGCGCCGACACGCTGCTCGCTACGAGGTCCACGCCCAGGTCGGCGGCAAGATCGCCCAGCTTGGCGCCCGCCTGATCGATGCCACCGCCAAGCACATGGCCGACGAGTTCTTCGACCGCTTGCAGCCCAGGTCGCCGCCGCTGAGGTGCCGGCCACGGAAGCCCCGCCGGGGGTCGGGCAGATCGCCTCGGCCCCGCCGCAGCCCGCCCCCGCGCCGCAGGTGAGTTTCCTGTCGATGATCCCGCGGGAACCGTTGGGCCTGCCGCGCGTGGCCTGGGTGGGGTCGTCCTGTTCATCCCCATCGTGCTGCTGCTGCTCGTGGGCTTCTTCGTAGTGCTGCCATCCACGGTTGCCGACACCGCGGCCTGCTGGCCGGCCGGGGCTACATCGCCGACCCGGAGCTGGCGACCACGGTGCACCTGGCGCTGTCGATGCGCCGCCCGCTGTTCCTGGAAGGCGAGCCCGGCACCGGCAAGACCGAGATCGCCAAGGTGCTGGCCGCCGGCCTGGGCCGCCGCCTGGTGCGGCTGCAGTGCTACGACGGCATGGACCTGTCCGCCGCCGCCTATGAGTGGGACCACGCCCGCCAGCTGATGGCGATCCGCCTGGCGGAGGCCGCCGGCCACGCCGACCGCGACGAGCTGGGCAGCGACATCTACACCCGCGAATTCCTGCTGGCCCGCCCGCTGCTGGCGGCGATCGACCCGGACCTGCCGCCGGCGGTGCTGCTGATCGACGAGCTGGACCGCGCCGACGAACCGTTCGAGGCGTTCCTGCTGGAGGTGCTGGCCGACTTCCAGATCTCCGTGCCGGAGTTCGGCACGGTGCGGGCCAAGACCCAGCCGGTGGTGGTGCTGACCTCCAACCGCACGCGCGAGGTGCACGACGCGATCCGCCGCCGCTGCCTGTATCACTGGGTGGACTACCCGGACGCCGCGCGCGAACGCGCGATCCTGGCCGCCAAGGCGCCCGACGTACGCCGGAGCTGGCCGCCCAGGTGGTCGCCTTCGTGCAGCGGCTGCGCGGCGAGGACCTGTTCAAGCTGCCCGGCGTGGCGGAGACCATCGACTGGGCGCAGGCGCTGACCTACCTGAACCAGAAGGAGCTGGCACCGGCGGCGGTGGATGAGACGCTGGGCGTGCTGCTGAAATACCAGGACGACATCGCCAAGATCCGCGGCGCGGAGGCAGCGCGGATGGTCAGCGAGGCGAAGCAGGCGGCGGGATAGGGAAGGACTTCTTTTTGTGAACAAAAAGAAGCAAAAAAACTTTGTCCCTTCGGCCATGGCGAGCGTTGTGCGACCAATGGGTGACGGCCGTGCCGCACGCAAACGGGTAAAGTTTTTTTGCTTCTTTTTTTCCAAAAAAAGAAGCGCTTCCTGTGTCTGACCTTACCGCCCGAGGCCTCCTCTCCCTAAACATCCTGAACTTCGCCCGCCTGCTGCGTCGCGCGGGCTTGCCCATCGGGCCGGCCGACATGCTCGCCGCGCAGGACGCGATGACCCGCATCGACATCGGCGCCCGCGCCCAGGTGCACACTGCCCTGCGCGCCACCATGGTGCATCGCCACGAGCACCAGGACATTTTCGACCAGGCGTTCAAGCTGTTCTGGCGCGCCAAGGAGAACAACGAAGCGCTCGAGATCATGGACAAGCTGGCCGGCCCCAAGCCGCCGCCGGAGAAGGCCCCGCCCGGGTCGCGACGCCTCGCCGAAGCAATGTCCACGCAGAAGCCGGAGCCGCCGCCCCAGGCCGAGGAGCGGCAGGAGATCGAGGCGGTGATGACCGTCTCGGAGCGTGAGCGCCTGCAGAGCTTGGATTTCGAGGCGATGAGTGCCGCCGAGATCGCCGCGGCCAAGCGCGAGATTGCCCGCCTGCACCTGCCGCTGGATGCGAAGCGCACCCGCCGCCGCCGGCCCGATCCGCTGGGCGCCCATGTCGACCTGCGCGCCACCATCCGCGCCAGCCTGCGCAGCGGCGGCGAGATCCTGCAACTGGCCCGCACCCGCACCGTGACCAAGCCGCCGCCATTGGTGGTACTGTGCGACATCAGCGGCAGCATGTCGCGCTACGCCCAGATATTGCTGCATTTCCTGCATGCCGTGGCCAATGACCGTGACCGTGTCCACACTTTCCTGTTCGGCACCCGACTGTCGAACATCACCCGGCAACTGCGCCATCGCGACCCCGAGGTGGCGTTCCAGCTGGTCTCGCAGATCGTGCCGGACTGGTCCGGCGGCACCCGCATCGGCGAGGCGCTGGCCGCGTTCAACCGCCACTGGGCGCGCCGCGTGCTGGGCCAGGGCGCCATGGTGCTGCTGGTCACCGACGGGCTGGACCGCGACGGCGCGGCGGGGCTGGCGGAGAACATGGAGCGGCTGCACAAATCCTGCTCGCGCTTGGTCTGGCTGAACCCGCTGTTGCGCTGGGACGGGTTCGAGCCCAAGTCGCAGGGCATCCGCGCGATGTTGCCGCATGTCGACGAGTTCCGAACCGTGCATAATCTCGCCAGCCTGCGCGCTTTGGTCGCCTCGCTCTCCGCACCCGCCGACCTGCGCGCGATGGAAAAATGGAGGCTTGCTGCATGAGCGATCACTCTCCTCCCGCCGCGATGCCCGACGACATTCTCGCCACCGCCGCCGCTTGGCGGGCCGCCGGCGAGCAGGTCGCCATCGCCACCGTGACAGAGACCTGGGGCAGTTCGCCCCGCCCGGCAGGCAGCCAACTTGCCGTCACCAAGTCGGGCCGCATGGCCGGCTCGGTCAGCGGCGGCTGCATCGAGGGCGCGGTCGCCGAGGTGGCGATGAAGACCATCGAGACCGGCACGCCGCAACTGCTCGATTTCGGCATCACCGACGAGCGCGCCTGGGAAGTGGGCCTGGCCTGCGGCGGCAAGCTGAAGGTGTTCGTGGAGAAACTGTCGTGACGCCGGAATTCCTCGCCGCCCTCACCGCCGCCCGCGAGGCCAAGCGCCCCGTGGTGGTGGCGACCAGGCTGCCTTCCGGCGAGCAGATGCTGCTGCCCGATGCCGCGGCGCCCGCCGACCTCGCCCAGGCCGCCGCCCGCGCGCTCGACCGCGACGAGAGCGGCACGGTGAAGCTGGCCGACGGCGATTGGTTCCTGCACGCCTACAACCCGCCGCTGCGGCTGGTGATTGTGGGCGCGGTGCATATCGCCCAGGCGCTGGTGCCGATGGCAGCCCAGCTTGGCCTCGCTGTGGTGGTGGTGGACCCCCGCCGGGCGTTCGCCAGCGAGGAGCGTTTTCCGAATGTCACCGTCTCGACCGAATGGCCGGACGATGCGCTCGATGAGCTGAAGCCGGACGTTCGCACCGCCATCGTCACCCTTACCCACGACCCTAAGCTGGACGACCCCGCGCTGGACCGGGCGCTGAAATCCCAGGCGTTCTATATCGGCGCGCTAGGCAGCCGCCGCACCCATGCCCGCCGGGTCGCGCGCCTCAAGGAACTCGGCCACGGCAACTCCGCGATCGCGCGCATCAAGGGCCCGGTGGGGCTGGACCTCGGCGCCGTCACCGCGCCGGAGATCGCGGTCTCGATCCTGGCCGAATTCGTCGCCGCACGGCGCAACGGCGCGCTGGCCCCGAAGGTGGCGGAAAAGGTCGCGGCGTGATCTTCGCCAGCTTCCCGCTGGACCAGGCCGAAGGCGCCGTCGTCGCCCATTCCCACCGCACGCCCGAGCGCATGGTCAAGAAGGGCACGGTGCTGGACGCGGCCGCCATCGCCGCCCTGCGCGCCGCCGGCCGCAGCGAGGTGATCGCCGCGCGGTTCGAGCCGGGTGACGTGGCCGAGAACGAGGCCGCCGAGCGCTTGGCCGCCGCCGTTGCCACCCCGCTGGTCTCGCGCGGGCGGGCCGGCACCGGGCGGGTGAATGTGCATGCCGACGCGGCCGGGCTGTTCACCGTCGATTCGCAGCGACTCGGGCGGCTCAACCGGGTCGACGAATCGCTGACCATCGCCACCCTGCCCGAATTCGGCCGTGGTGGCGCCCGGCGACATGCTCGCCACCATCAAGATCATCCCCTTCGCCGTGCCAGGCGCGTTGCTGGAACAGGCCGAGGCGTTGGCGCGGGACGGCGGCGCGCCCTTCGCGCTGCACCCGTTCCGCAAGCTGACGGTGGGGCTGGTGCTGAGCGAGTTGCCCGGCCTGAAGGAATCGGTGCTCGCCGGCACCATCGAGGCCACCGAGGCGCGGGTGCATGCCCTGGGCGGCCGCATGCTGCCGAGCCGCCGCTGCGCCCATACCACCGAGGCGATCGCCGCCAGCCTGAGGGAGATGTCTGGCGAGGGCGCTGACCTGCTGCTGGTGGCCGGCGCCTCGGCCACCGTGGACCGCCGCGACGTCGGCCCCGCTGGCGTGGTCGCGGCCGGTGGGCGGATCGTCCATTTCGGCATGCCGGTGGACCCGGGCAACCTGATCTGCCTGTGCGACCTCGACGGCAAGCCGGCCCTGGTGCTGCCCGGCTGCGCCCGCTCGCCGAAGCTGAACGGCATCGACTGGGTGCTGCGCCGACTGTTCGCTGCCCTGCCCGTGGACAGCGATGCGCTGTCGGCGATGGGCGTGGGCGGCCTGCTGAAAGACACGCCGGCCCGCCCCCTGCCCCGCGCGAAAGCTGCCGGCAAGCCGGCGGTGCCGGCCGCGCCGAGGCCATCGACCATCGCCGCCGTGGTGCTCGCCGCCGGCAAGTCCACCCGCATGGCACCGTGGAACAAGCTGCTGGTCGCCGACAAGTCGGGCAAGCCGATGATCGCCCGGGTGGTGGACAACGTGCTGTCCTCCGGCGCCCGGCCGGTGATTGTGGTCACCGGCCACCGCGCTGACGACATCAAGGCAGCGTTGGCCGGCCGGCCTGTGGCCTACGTGGAATCAACAAATTACGAGGCGGGCCTGTCCGAGAGCCTCAAGGCCGGCATAGCGGCGGTGCCGCCCGAGGCGCGCGCCGCCATCGTCTGCCTGGGCGACATGCCGCTGGTCACCGGGCGCATCATCGACCGCCTGCTCGCTGCCCACGACGCCGACGAGGGCCGCCTGATCGCCGTGCCCACGCACCAGGGCCAACTCGGCAACCCCATCCTGTGGGACCGCAAGTTCTTCCCCGACCTGCTGGCGATGACCGGCGACGGCGGCGGCGGCAGGCGCATCATCCGCGAACATGCCGAGGCGGTCGCCGAAATCGATGTCGCCGACGACGCCGTGCTGCGCGACTTCGACACTCGCGAAAGCCTCGCCACCCTGCCCCCGCGCCTGCGGCCCCCCGATCCCACCCCGGTCGATGCCTAGCCGCGATTGGCGGCCGATGCAGACCGCCGACCTGGCCGCGGTGGAGGCGATCGCCCAGGCCATCCACACCGACTACCCCGAGGACGAAGCAGTCTTCGCCGAGCGCCTGCGCCTGTATGCGGCAGGTTGCCACGTGCTTGAGTGCCCGGCGGGGATCGGCGGCTACGTCATCAGCCATCCCTGGATCGCCGGCGCGCCGCCCGCGCTCGACACGCTGCTCGGCGCGCTGCCGGAGCGGCCCGACAGCTACTACATCCACGACCTCGCGCTGCGGGCAGATGCGCGAGGCTCCGGCGCCGCCGGGCGGATCGTCGCCACCCTGGCCGCGCACGCCACGTCGCTCGGCCTGCCCGGCATGTCGCTCATCGCCGTGGGCAACTCACCCCGGTTCTGGGGGCGCCAGGGCTTCGTCGCCGTGCCGCTCCCGGGGCCGAAACTCGCGAGCTATGGGCCCGCTTCCTGCTATATGACGCGCCTGCTCGCCGCCCAGGCTCAGTCGATCACCGCCTGATAGCTCAGCACCCGCAATTCCTTGCGGATCGGCCAGGTGCTGCTGGGCATAAGCTGGGTCATCATGATCACGATCATGTCCTCCACCGGGTCCACCCAGAACGCCGTGCTGGCCGCCCCGCCCCAGGCATACTCGCCCGGCGTGCCCAGGATCTGCGCCTTCGCCGGGTCGATCATCACCGAGAAGCCGAGCCCGAAGCCGATGCCGAGGTAGGAGCTTTCGCTGAACCGCGCCTGGCCCATGTCGCCCATGTCGCCGCCCAGGTGGTTCATGGTCATCAGTTCCACCGTCTTGCGCCCGAGCAGCCGCACGTCGCCGGCCACGCCCTTGTTGCGCAGCATGGTGCAGAACTTCAGGTAGTCGCCGGTGGTCGACGCCAGCCCGCCGCCGCCCAATTCCATCTTGCGGTCGCCCAGGTAGCGGCTGGTGCCGGGGTCGTCGAACAGCATGATGCCGCCCTTGGGGTGCGGCACGTAGTTGGCGGCGAAGCGGGCGCGCTTGTCTTCCGGCACGATGAAGCCGGTATCTTCCATCTTCAGCGGGTCGAAGATGCGCTCCTTGAGGAACTGGCCGAAGCGCTGGCCCGAGATCGCCTGCACCAGCGCGCCGAGCACGTCGGTGGAGACCGAGTAGTTCCACGCCTTCCCCGGCTGGGCGATCAGCGGCAGTTTTGCCAGCCTTTCAGTGGTTTCCATCAATTCGCTGTCGGGGTGCCCGAAATCCGCGAGCTTGTTGTCGCGGTACATCGCATCGACCGGGCCCGCCTCCATGAAGCCGTAGGTCAGCCCGGAGGTATGGGTCAGCAGGTCGCGGAAGGTGATGTCGCGCTCGGCGGGTACCGTCTCAACCTTGCCCCGGCTGCCGCCCACCGCAACCCGGCTGCCCTTGAAGGCCGGCAGGAAGCGGCTGATCGGGTCGTCGAGCTGGAAGCGGCCCTCCTCGTACAGCATCATGATCGCGACCGACGTGATCGGCTTGGACATGGAATAGATGCGGAAGATGGTGTCCGGCGCCATCTGCACGCCGCGCTCCTTGTCGGCGAGCCCGCTCATGCCCCAATGCGCCACTTGGCCGCGCCGTGCCACCAGGGTGGACACGCCGGCGAACCGGCCGCCCGACACAAGCTCGTCGCGCCACGCGTCGATGCGTGCCAAACGCTGGCTGCACAGCCCGACATCCTCGGGCGAGGTGATGGTCATGGCGTCGTTCATGGCGAGGCTCCTCCTGCTGGCGCGACGATGCGACCGCCGCGCCAGCCGGTCAACCGCACCTCAGCGGCGGCGCAGCAGGGTCAGCCCGTCGCCGATCGCGAGCATCGAAATATCCACCCGCTCGTCGGCGTGCAGCTTGCGGTTCAGCGCGCGCAGCGCCTGCGTGTCCTCGGAATTCTGCGCCGGGTCGATCACCGCGCCGCTCCACAGCACGTTGTCGATGCCGATCACCCCGCCCTTGCGCACCAGAACCAGGCAGCGCTCGTAATAGGCGTCGTAGTTGCTCTTGTCGGCGTCGATAAAGGCGAAGTCGACGCTGTCCGCGCCGCCGGCTGCGATCAGCGCGTCGAGGGTCTCGACCGCCGGGCCGATGCGCAGGTCGATCTTTGCCGCAATACCAGCCTGTTGCCAGAACGGCCGGCCCACATCGGTAAACTTGGTGCTGACGTCGCAGGCCACCAATTGCCCATCCGCCGGCAGCGCGAGTGCGACCGACAGCGCGGAATAGCCGGTGAAGGTGCCGATCTCCAGCGCCCGCTTCACGCCCAGCGCCCGCACCAGGAAGCCCATGAACTGGCCCTGGTCGGCGCCGATCTGCATGCCTGCGCCGCGGAGGCCCTTCGTCGCCGCGCGCAACCCCTCCTGCGCCGGCACCAGACGGGTGCCCACTGTCTGCACATAGGCGGCGAGGTCGTCGGGCAATCCGAGATTGCGTGCCATGCGTCTTCAGCCTTCCATCGCATTCATCACGAACTGCGCCCAGGCGAGCGCCTGCACATCCTCGCCGCGCCGGGCGACTACCTGGATGCCCAGCGGCATGCCGTTCGGCCCCACCCCGGCGGGCACGGTCACGCAGGGCACGTGCAGCGCCGTCCACAAGTAGTTGAAGGCCGGATCGCCGGTCCATTCCAGCCCCTCAGGCGCCTCTCCGGGGGCCGACGGAGTGACCAATATATCGAACCCTTCCATCGCCGCGGGGAACGCCGCCTGCAGGCCGGCGAAGGTGGCGCGGGCCGCGTCCAGCGCCGCGGGACCCTGGGCGAGGCCCCACTCCAGCCGCTCGCGCAGCACATCGCTGATGCCGTCGCGGTGGTAAGCCATCTCCCAACCCATTGATGCCGCACTTTCGGCATGCATCACCACCTGGTGCGCCGCGGCCATGGCATCGAATTCGGCCGGCAACTCCCGCGCCTCCACCTGCGCGCCCGCCCGCGCCAGGGCCACGGCCGCCCGTTCCATCAGCGCCACCGTCTCCGGCGCCGCCTCGGGCCAGGCCGGCGAACGGCACAAGCCGATGCGCGGCGCCCGGCCCGGCCTGGCCTCAGGATTACCCAGATCGCGCCCGGTCACCGCGCCGGCCACCAGGGCGCAATCGGCCACGCTGCGGGCCAGCACGCCGATGGTGTCCAGCGTCTCGCTCATCACCTTCATGCCCAGGCGCGGGATCATGCCGAATGTCGGCTTGTAGCCGGCCACGCCGCAGAACGCCGCCGGGCGGATGATGCTGCCCGCGGTCTGGGTGCCGAAGGCGGCCGCGAAGAACCCCGCCGCGACACCGGCCGCCGACCCGCTGGACGACCCCCCGGGCGTCCGCGACAGGTCGTGCGGGTTGCCGGTCGGCCCCGGCCGGCGCGTGGCGAACTCGGTGGTCACCGCCTTGCCCATCACCACGGCACCGGCGGCCCGCGCCCAGGCGACCGCCGCCGCGTCGGCACTCGGGCGATGCCCGGCCCAGATCGGCGAGCCGTATTCGCTCGGCAGGTCAGACGTGTCCAGCACATCCTTCACGCCCAGCGGCATGCCGCCCAGGGCCCCATCGACGGGCGTGGCGGCGCGCACCAGGGCGGCGTCGAAGCTCGCAAATGCCCGCACCGCAGCCTCGCGCGCGGCGATGCGCTCCAGGCAGGCCGCGCGCCAGTCCTCGGCGGTCAGCCGACCGGCACGGATGCGGGCCAGCGCGGCGGTGGCGGTCAGGTCGGCGATATCGGTCACATCCACTCTCCATCTTGCCGTCGCAATCCCCAGACGCCGCAATCCCCAGACGCCGCAATCTCCAGACGCCGCAATCCCTGGCCGCGCGGGCCTGTCTCGCTCAGGTGAAGGGTGGCGCGAACGCCCCCGCAGGTCCATCCTACAGGCGATGATGCAGAGTGAATCCTCACCGCGCGTGCATATGGCCGAGGCAGCCAGCGGCGCGCGAACCTACCTGGTGGACGTGCCGCCCGAGGCGCTGCCGCCGGTGCGCGCGCGCGACCTGCACGCCGCCTGGGACAGCGCCCGCGGCGCCGCACTCGCCGAGCAATGGGGCCGGCCGCTGATGCTGCGCTTCCGCCGTGCCGGCCCGAACGGCATGGAGGGCGACCCGACCGACCTGGCGCTGGCCGATGCGGATGCCTGCTGCTGGGCAGCGGCGGTGGACGGCACGGTCGGATTACGCAGCACCTACGGGCTGTCGCTGTGCCTGCGCCTGCTGGCGTTGGTGGAACTGCTGCCGCGCGCCACCTGGGCGCTGCCGCTGGTGGCCATCAACCGCGACGGGGCTGACATCCACCCCGGGCTGATGCGCGCCGCCGCCCAAACGGCGCTCACCCGCGATGCCCGCTTCGACCCCGCCGCCCTGCGCGCCGCCGTGCGGGTGGATGGCGGCCTGCCCGCCCCTACCCCGACCTCGTCCATCGCCACCCCGTCCATCGCCACCACGTCCACCGCCGGAGCCCGAGCATGACCCCCGCCCCGCGTGCCGCCCTGCTCGCCCTCCTGGCAGCAGCCCTGCTGGCGGGCTGCGCGCCCCAACGCTCCGCCCCGCCGCTTGGCACCGCCGGCACCCCGCGCGTGAGCGCCGCCCAGGCCGCCGCCTGCCGCCAGCGTGCCGACGAGGTGCACGACCGGCAGAACCGTGCCGACGTCTACCGCTCCGACATCTATGCGGGCGGCACCCGCGACGCGATGTTCTCCGGCACCGGCTCGCCCGGCACCGGAGGGGTAGGGTTGTCCTCCCGCTTCGCCCGCGACCGCATGCTGGCCGATTGCCTGCGCGGCGTCGGCCAGGCCACCGCCACGGACGGCGACACACCCGCACCGCGGCGGCCGGCCCCCTAGCCAGGCGTGGCCAACCTCGCCGCGATCGGCCGCGTCCTCTCCCGCCGCAATACGGCCGTCTTCTACGGGGCCAGCCTGACCTGCTGGACCGGGATCTGGATCCAGCAGATCGCGGTGGACTGGCTGGCCTGGCAGCTGACCCATTCGCCGCTGTGGGTCGGTATCCTCGCGTTCTGCAACCTCGCCCCCTCGGTAATCGTATCGCCCTTCGCCGGCGCCATCGCCGACCGGATGGATCGGGTGCGGCTGACTCAGGTCACCCAGGTGGTCGTCGCCGTCCATTCCGCCACGCTGATCCTGCTGGTGACCACCGGCACCATCCGCATCGAGATCCTGGCCTTCCTCGCCGTGCTGACCGGCATCTCCGGCAGCTTCGCCCAGCCCGCCCGCCAGTCGCTGGTCCCTGGGATGGTGCCGCGCTCCGAACTGCCTGCGGCGGTGGCGATCAATTCGCTCACCTGGAACCTGGGGCGGTCGGTGGGGCCGGGCATCGGCGGACTGATCGTTGCCCTGTGGGGCGTGGTGCCGGCGATGGCGGTGAACTGCGCGGCCTATCTCATTGCCTGCGCGTCCATGTTCATGCTGCAACTGACGCCGGAGAGCCGGCGCGGCCATGCCCCCACCGGCAGCATGATGCGCGAGACGCTCGACGGGCTGCTCTATGTCGGCCGCCATCCGGGCATGCGGCCCCTGTTCATCTTTGCGGCCGTGGTGGCCGTGCTCGCCCGGCCGATCCAGGAGATGCTGCCACCCTATGTCGACCGCGTGTTCGGCCAGGGCGCGGCCGGGCTGGCCACGCTGTCCAGCCTGATGGGCATCGCGGCATTCGCGGGCGGCATGGCGATCGGGCTGCGCGGGCGGCTGTCCGGCTTGTCGATGCTGACCGTCGCCGCCGGCGCGGTGGTGGTGCTGGGCACGGCGGCGTTCGTCGCCACCGGCTCCTTTGCCGTGGCATGTATGATCGGCGCAGTGGTGAGCGCTGCCACCACCATGCACGGCATCTCCGCCCAGACGCTGATCCAGAGCGGCACGTCGGGCCAGATGCTGGGCCGCACGCTCAGCCTTTGGGGCATGATCGGCCGCGCCGGCCCGGCGCTGGGCGCGCTGATCTACGGTTCCGCGGCCGAGCTTGGCGGCCTGCGCGTGCCGGTGGTCATCGGCTGCGCAATCGCGCTGTTCGCATGCGTCTATGCCTTCCGTCGCCAGCCGCAGATGGCGCGCAACCTGGAGCGCAGCGACGGCTGAAACAGAGTGGAGCGCAGCGACGCCTGACACAGAGTGAAGCGCAGCGACGGCTGAAACAGAGTGGAGCGCAGCGACGCCTGACTCAACGCTGGCGCCAGGGCAGCTCCTCGGCCTTCCAACCCGCCACCCGGCCGCGATGGCCGTCGGGGTCCGGATTGCCCTCGAACCCGTCGGCAATGTTGTAGCAATGCGCGAATCCGGCCGCCTGGGCCGCCTGGGCGGCGGCCAGCGAACGGACGCCGGAGCGGCACAGAAAGTAGATGTGATGCTCCGGCGTGAAGCCGGCCTGGCGCAACTGCTCGACGAAGCCGGCGTTGACCTCCATCTTCGGGAAGATCTGCCACGGGATCAGCACCGGCTGCTTGCCCGCGCCGGCGAGGTCGGTGAGGCCGACATAGGTCCATTCCGCGTCGGTGCGCACATCCACCAGTTGCGCCTGCGGGTCCTTCTGCAACGCTTCCCAGACCTGCTTTGGGGGAATGTTCTCGACCATTCTTCGTCTCCGCATGATGATACCGCCACATGGCCCGAAACGGGCCGCCGTTCAACGGGAACGACCGAGGGATCCTGCATGACCATCGCGCCCGCTACCATCGCCGCCCCGCGCCCGGCCGACGGGCTGGAGGGCGCGATCGGCAACACCCCGCTTATCCGCCTGCGCCGCGCCTCCGAGGCTACCGGCTGCACCATCCTCGGCAAGGCCGAGTTCATGAACCCCGGCGGCTCGGTGAAAGACCGCGCGGGCCTGGCGATCATCGAGGACGCCGAGCGCCGCGGCCTGCTCAAGCCCGGCGGCACGGTGGTGGAGGGCACGGCCGGCAATACCGGCATCGGCCTGACCCTGGTGGGCAACGCCAAGGGCTATCGCTCGGTGATCGTCATGCCAGAGACGCAAAGCCGCGAAAAGATCGACTTCCTGCGCATGATCGGCGCCGATCTGCGCCTGGTGCCGGCCAAGCCGTTCCGCGACCCCGGCAACTACGTGCACGTCTCGCGCCGCATGGCCGAGGAGATGGGAGCGGTGTGGGCCAACCAGTTCGACAACCTGGCCAACCGCGAAGGCCACCGCGCCACCACCGGCCCCGAGATCTGGCAGCAGACCGAGGGCCGCGTGGACGCCTTCACCTGCGCCTGCGGCACCGGCGGCACGCTGGCCGGGGTGGCGCTGGCGCTGAAGGAGAACAACCCCAAGGTGCGCATCGTGCTCGCCGATCCCGAGGGCAGCGGGCTGTATGGCTGGGTGAAGAGCAACGACCTCACGGTTTCCGGGCAGTTCGATCACCGAAGGCATTGGCCAGTCGCGGGTGCCGGAGAACCTGCTGGGCGCGCCCATCGATGACGCCGAGCGCATTCCGGACCCCGAGGCGCTGGAGCAGGTGTACGATCTGCTCATCCACGAGGGTTTGTCGGTGGGCGGGTCGGCCGGCATCAACGTCGCCGCGGCCATCCGCGTGGCCCGGGCGATGGGGCCGGGCCACACGATCGTTACGGTGCTGTGCGACGGCGGCGCGCGCTACCAGTCCAAGCTGTTCAACCCCGAGTTCCTGCGCGGGAAGGGGCTGCCCACCCCGCCCTGGATGTCGTGACATGAGCAAGCTCACCGACGAGGCCGCCCAGGCTGGCATCGACAGCTTCATGGCCACGTTCGGCCGCTTTCCCGACCAGTTCGCCCTGCTGCACCAGCACGCGCCGGCCGCCTTCGCCGGCTACGGCCTGATGCGCAACGCAGTGATGCAGGACCGGCCGCAGGGCGCGCTGGACCTCAAGACCAAGGAACTGGTCTTCACCCTGCTCGACACGCTGGGCGGCAACCGCCAGGGCGCGGAGAACCATGCCAAGGCGGCGATGAAGCTGGGCCTGACCGTTCCCGAACTGGCCGAGGGGCTGGTGCAGGTGATCATGGTGGGGGGTATCACCACCTGGAACCTGGTGGGCCAGCACGTGCTGCGCGCCTGCCTGCCGCCCGCGGCGCCCGAGCCGGAACCTGGCATGGGCGAGGGTGGGCCGGGGTAGGATAGGGCAAATCGAGCAAGAGGTTCTTTTTTGAAAAAAAGAACCAAAAAACTTTTAACCCTCTTCCGGCGCGATGGCCGGGCTTATGGCGAATGGATGAAGTCTTTTTGCTTCTTTTTCTTCAGAAAAAAAGATTCTTCCTACCCTAATCCGACCGCGCCGGGGCAAGCAGCCGCAGGGCATTCAGCGTCACGAGTACCGTGGCCCCGGTATCGGCCAGGATCGCCGGCCACAGGCCGGTGAGGCCGACGATCGTGGTGACCAGGAACACTGCCTTCAGCCCCAGCGCGATGGCGATGTTCTGGCGGATATTGCGCCATGGTGCGTTGCGACAGATCGATCATGGCCGCCACGTCGGCCACGCGGCCGTGCAGCACGGCGGCGTCGGCGGTTTCCAGCGCCACATCGGTGCCACCGCCCATGGCGATGCCGACGTCGGCCGCGGCCAGCGCCGGGGCGTCGTTGATGCCGTCGCCGACCTTGGCGACGACGTGGCCCTCGGGCCTGCATTTCGCGCACGAGCGCCAGCTTGTCCTCGCGGCAGCAGATCCGGCGCGCACCTCGATGCCCGAGCCGGGCGCCGATGGCGGCGGCGGTGCGCCGGTTGTCGCCGGTGAGCATGACTGGCGCGATGCCGGCCGCGTTGAGCGCCGCCAGCCCGGCCGGCGTCGGCGCGCGGCTCGTCGCGCATGGCGATGCGCCGGCGAGCACGCCGTCGGCGACAGCAGCACGGCGACGGTCTTGCCGGCGGCGGTGCAGACCCTCGAGCGCGTCGCGTTCGTCCGGCGTCGCGTCTGTGGCGCGCAGCCGCGCCGCGGCGGGGGCGCCGAGGAACAGGTCGCGGCCTTCGACCGACCCACGACGCCTTGCCGGGGAGCGCCGCGCCGGCGGCGGCGGCGGGCGGGCGGAGTCGCGCGCCTCGGCGGCGGGGCGAGGATGGCGGCGGCCAGCGGGTGGCTCGACTCGCGGCTTCCAGCGCGGCGGCAAGCGCGCAGCACTTCGTGCGCGGCGGGGAGGTCGAAGGAGAGGATGTCGGTGACGTGGGCGGCCCTGGGTGAGCGTGCCCGTCTTGTCGAAGGCGACGCATGGTGACGTCGCGCAGGCGCTTCCAGCACCGCGCCGCCCTTCATCAGCAGGCCGCGCCGGGCGCCGGCCGACAGCCCGGCCGCGATGGCGGCGGGCGTGGAGATGACCAGGGCGCAGGGGCAGCCGATGAGCAGCAGCGGCGAGGCCCTTGTAGATCCAATCGCTCCAGGCAGGCGCCGAAGAGCAGCGGCGGCACCACGCGCGACCAGCACGGCGACGGCCAGCACGGCCGGGCGTGTAGCAGCGGGAGAAGCGGTCGATGAACCGCTCGGTCGGCGCGCTTGGCTCTCCTGCGCTTCCTCGACCAGGCGGACGACGCGGGCAATGGTGTTGTCGGCGGCGGCGGCGGTGACGCGGATTTCCAGCGCACCGTCGCCGTTGACGGTGCCGGCGAAGACGGTGTCGCCGCTCGCCTTGGCCACCGGCACGCTTTCGCCGGTGACCGGGGCCTGGTCGACGCTGCTGTCGCCGGCGAGCGACCAGGCCGTCGGCGGCGATGCGCTCGCCGGGGCGCACCAGTATCACCTCGGCCCACGGCGAGGCGGTCGGCCGGGACTTCACGCAGGTGCCGGCCATGTCCGAGCAGGGCCGTGCTGCGGCACGAGGTCGGCCAGCGCCCGGATGCTGGCGCGGGCGCGGCCGGCCGCCACGCCTTCCAGCATCTCGCCGACGAGGAAGAGCAGGACCACGATCGCGGCCTCCTCGGCGGCGCCGATCACCACCGCGCCGAGGGCGGCGATGGTCATCAGGGTCTCGATGGAGAACGGCGTGCCGGCGCGGGCGGCGAGCAGCGCCCGCCGCGCGATGGGCAGCAATCCGACCAGCATGGCCGCGGTGAAGGCCCAGGGGGCGATGGCGGGCATCGCCTGCCCGACGACGAAGGCGACTACCAGCGCGGCGGCGCTGGCGAAGACCAGGGTCACCTTGCGGCCGCGCCACCATGGCACCGCGGTGGCCGCCGGCGCGGGCGCTTCACCTGGTTCCATGGCGGCTGCGGACGGGTTGGCCAGGGCCGACAGGCCATAGCCCAGCCCGGTGACCTGCCGTTCCACCGCCGCCAGCGAGTCGCCGTCGGTGTGGTGCACGGTCATCGTCGCGGCCGAGACCGAGACGGCGACATCGGTGACGCCGGCGACGCGCCGCACGGCGGTGTCGATCTTCGCCGCGCAAGCGGCGCAGTCCATGCCTTCCACCCGGTAGCGCGTTCTGGTTGCGGCCTCGCCCATGCCAAACCCCTTGCCTGTGCTGCCGTGCAGCCTAATTCCTCTAGTGGCTAGAGGAGCAAGCCCCATGAACAGTGTTGCGATCGGAGAGGCCTCGCGCATCAGCGGCGTGAAGGTGCCGACCATCCGCTACTACGAGCAGATCGGCCTGCTGCCGCCGCCGGTGCGCAGCGAAGGCAACCGGCGGCATTTCGCCGAGGCGGAACTGCGGCGCCTGGCCTTCATCCGCCATGCGCGCGAACTGGGCTTCGAGGTGGAGGCGATCCGCACCCTGCTCGCCCTCCAGGACAACCCGCACCAACCCTGCGCCACCGCCGACGCCATCGCCCGCGCGCGCCTGCTGGAAGTGGAGGCGCGAATCCGCAGCCTGCAGGCGCTGAAGTCAGAGTTGGAAACGATGGTGGAGGGGTGCCGGCATGGGGCGGTCGGCGATTGCCGGGTGATCGAGGTGCTGGCGGACCATGGGGAGTGCCGGCACCATCGGACTTGAGGGCGGACTTGAGGGCGGACTTGAGGGGCGCGCGCGGGATGCAAGCGGCATCGTTGGACGACGGGCGCGACGCTTCTCGCCCTCGTTGTCACTGGAACGGATCGGCCACACGCGGCCAGAACGGCCGTGTCACCTTGGTATAGGGCAGGTTGACGAAGTCGGCGCCCACCGTGCCGGGGGCGGCGACATAGCGGATGGCGGCGGCGATGGGGGCGAAGTTGCCGAAGAAATGCTGCATCGACTTCACCACCACGATCTGCTTGTCGGCCAGTGTGAGGCCGGTGCCGGTGAAGGCGTCGGGCGAGAAGACCTGCTGGCGCTTGCTGGTGAGGATGAGGTGGATGCCGCCGCCCTTGTCCATGGGCGCCTCCACCCAGGCGGTGGTGCCGTACTGGGCGCGGCCGCCACCGAGGCCGGTTTGGGTGTGGTTCTCGACGATGCCGCGCACGGTGACGCGCAGGTCAATGGGTTGGCCGGAGACCGGGCCACATTTGCCGCCGATCCGCAGGTCGAAGCTGGCACCGACCCCCGCCTCGGCGCAGAACGAGACGGCGACCGGATCCCAGATGCAGCCGAGTGCGGCGTTGGCGATGCCGCGTTCGACCAGGCGGCGCAGGACGAAGGTGCTGTCGCTGGGGGCGCCGCCGCCGGCATTGTCGGCCACGTCGGCCAGCACCACGGGGCCTGCGGGTTGGGCGAGGGCGAAGTCGATCGCGGCGTCGATGGTGTCGTGCGGGGTGACGGTGCGGTCGCGCAGGTTCCAGATTTCGCGGTGCAGCTGGGCGGCCAGGGCAGCCGCCTTGGCGCGGTCGCCGTCGGCGATGACGACGAACTTCGCGCCCACCTCGGCAACGTCGGCCCAGGGGAAGCCGTGGCCGAAGCTGACGGAGAGGATGCCGTCCTTTCCCTCCAGCGCCTGCATGCGGGCGACGAAGCTCTTGGTCGGCTCGACCGGGGTTCGCCACATGCCGACCATGCGGCAGTCGTGCAGGGCGACCACCGGCTTCGTCTTGCCGGCGATGGCGTCGCGGACGATGGCGTAGAGTTCCTCGGCGCGCTCGCGACCGTCGATATGGGGGTATTCCTTGAAGATCACCGGCAGCGCGTTGTCGCAGATGTCGGCGGTGAGGTGGCAGTGCAGGTCGAGTTCCACGCCGATGGGCACGCCCGCGCCGACGATGGCCCGCGCCCGTTTGAGCACGTCGCCTTCGCAGTCGTCGTAGCCGTCCGCGACCATGGCGCCGTGCAGGAACAGGAGCACGCCGTCGACCGGGCCGGCCGCGCGCAGGTCGTCCAGCAGGGTGTCGCGCAGTTCCTCGTAGACGTGGCGGACGATGGGGCCGGAGGGTTCGGTGGTGGCGCAGATGCTCTCGGCGATGGTGAAGCCGTCGGCCTCGCCGCGCTGGCGCCAGACGGCGAGCACGCCGTTGCCGCCGCCGGTGACGGGCTGGAGGCTGCCGTCGCGGCGGTAGAAGGGCTTGTCGACCTTGAAGGCGTTCATGCCGGTGGGCACCGGCGACCAGGTGTTGGTCTCGGTGAGGAAGGCGGCGATGAACAGCTTCATGCGGGTGGCTCCTGGGTTGCGACGGCGGGTGGGATGATGGCGCGTCCGCGCGGTTGATGAAACATTTGACCGCCGGCGAGGTCCATCATTTGCATGTGCCCGGGTAGGCTGGGCCCGTGCCGCCATGAACAGCCGGACGGGACGTTCGGCGCCACGCCCGGAGACCGCGCCCCATGATCCAGCCCGAATGCCCGCCCCGGCCGGCAAGCTACGACAAGAAGGTGGGACTTGTGCTGCAGGGCGGCGGCGCGCTCGGCAGCTACCAGGCGGGCGTATACGAGGCGCTGGGTGCGTCGGAATACCAGCCGGACTGGGTGGCGGGCATTTCGATCGGCGCGATCAATGCCGCCATAATCGCCGGCAACGCACCGCGGCAGCGGGTGGAGCGGCTGCGGCGGTTCTGGGAAACGGTGACCGCGCCGCCAACATTCTGGCCGTCGTGGCTCGACGGTTCGCTGGCGCAGCGCCAGCGGCTCGGGTCGTTCAACGCGCTGTTGTTCGGCCAGGCCGGGTTCTTCGCGCCGCGCGCGCCGTGGGACTGGTTGGACGGAACGCCGCCGACCAGCTGGTACGATACGTCCGCGTTGAGGACGACACTGGAGTCGCTGGTGGATTTCGACCGGATCAACCGGGGCGACATCCGGTTGAGCGTGGGCGCGGTGAACGTGCGCACCGGCAATTTCGCCTATTTCGACAGCGCCGAGGTCGCCATCCGCCCCGAGCATGTGATGGCCAGCGGCGCGCTGCCGCCGGGGTTTCCGGCGGTGGAGATCGACGGCGAGTGGTATTGGGATGGCGGCCTCGTCTCGAATACCCCGCTGCAATACGTGCTGGCGAAATTGCCGCGGCGGAGCCGGCTGACCTTCCAGGTGGACGTGTTCGCCGCCCGCGGGCCGTTGCCGACAGACGATGGCGGAGGTGGCCGAGCGGGAGAAGGACATCCGCTACAGCAGCCGCACCCGCGCCGTCACCGACATGATGCGCACGACGCATGACCTGCGCCACAACATCAATACGCAGTGGGAAAAGCTGCCGCAGGAGTTGCGCGACACGCCGGAGGGCCAGTTCCTCTACAATTTCGGCTGCGTCACCACGATGGACATCGCGCAGCTGATCTATCGTCCGGCGGAGGGCCAGGGCGAGGCCAAGGCGTATGAGTTCAGCCGCGCCACCATGGAGGAGCGCTGGGCGAAGGGGCGGGCGGATGCGCAGGCGACCCTGGCGGCCTCGCCGTGGCTGGCGCCGATGCCGCCGGAGCTTGGCGCCCGCACCTTCGACGTGCTGGACCCGCGCCACCGGTCCGGCGTGACGGCGGCTAGCGGGCTCCTGTAGGCTGGCGCGGCATCATCGCCATCGCAACAAGGGGGCGCGGGATGGATCATGCGACGGCCGGCATCGTGCTCGCGGTGGCCGGGGCCTATGCGGCGACCGGGATGGTGGTGGGGGTGGGCTTCCTGTTGTTCGGGCTGTCGCGGATGGATGCCTCGGCGCGCGGCGCCTATGCGTTCCGGCCGCTGTTGCTGCCGGGGCTGACGCTGTTGTGGCCGCTGGTGCTGTGGCGCTGGGCGCGCGGGGGAGCGGCATCGTGAGGGTGCGGCACCGGCGGCTGCATCTGGTGTTCTGGCTGGCGCTGGCGCTGCTGTTGCCCGCCGTGTTGCTGGCGGGGCTGGCGATGCGGCAAGGCGGGGCGAACGCGGGGAGCGCGCCGGTGCTGATAGCGCCGCCATGAGCGCCCGCTACGTACCGGTCGGCTGGACACCGGCCAAGATCGTCTATGACGCGGCGCTGCTGCTGGGGATTGGCGGCTATGTGCTGGCGTTCATGCGGCTGGGGCCGCTGTTGCAGGCGGCGGGGCGGGAGATCGACGGGCAAACCTTGGCGATCCGGGCCTGGGGAAGCTGTGCGTTCCTGTTGCTGAGCCTGGCGCTGGCGATCGGGCCGCTGGCGCGGCTCGACCGGCGGTTCCTGCCGCTGCTGTACAATCGCCGACACCTGGGGGTGCTGACCTTCTGCGCGGCGCTGACCCATGCGATTGCCGTGCTGGACTGGTATTTCGCCTTCAGCCCGACGGCGCCGCTGGTGGCGTTGCTGTCGTCGGAGCCGGGGTTCGGGGCGGCCGCGGCGTTGCCGTTCATTCCGTTCGGGCTGGCGGCGTTGCTGATCCTGTTCGCCTTAGCGGCGACGAGCCATGATTTCTGGCTGGCGTTCCTGGGGCCGCCGGTGTGGAAGGCGCTGCATATGGCTGTTTATGCCGCCTATGGGCTGGTGGTGGCGCATGTGGCGTTCGGGCATTTGCAGGCCGCGGCCAATGCGGGGTTCGCCATTGTTGTCGCTGTTTCGGGTACTCGGGCTGGCGGGGCTGCATGTGGCGGCGGGGTGGCGGGCGCGCGTGGCGGACGGGCAGGTGACGCTGGCCGCCGGCGCGGAGCCGTGGGTGATGGCGGGGGCGGTGAGTTCGGTGCCCGAAGGTGGCGCGATCGTGGTGCGTCCGCCGGGGGGCGAGGCGGTGGCGATCTTCCGGCACGAGGGGCGTCTGTCGGCGGTGAGCAATCTGTGCGCGCACCAGAACGGGCCGCTGGGCGAGGGACGGGTGGTGGACGGATGCATCACCTGCCCGTGGCATGGCTTTCAGTACCGGCTGGCGGATGGCTGCGCGCCGCCGCCCTATAGCGAGAAGCTGGCGACCTATCGGCTGCGGCTGGAGGGCGGGCAGGTGCTGCTGGACCCGCGGGCCAACCCGCCGGGAACGTTTGTGGAGCCGCTGGTCGTGGGCGGGGGCGCGGCGTGAGCGGGGCGGCGTTCTTCGTGGGGTGGCAGCGGCGGGTGGCGCCAGGGCTGCGGCGGTTCCTGTTCGGGGTGGCGGTGGTGCTGCCGGTGGGGATGACTGCGCTGGGGGTGGGGCTGGGGGCGGCGGCGGTGGATCGGGCCGGGGCCGATTTCGCGCTGGTGCCCGGGGCGGTTGCGCCGCCGCCGCTGCCGATCGGCGAGGCGGCGCTGGAGGGGGTGGTGACCTTGGCGCCGTATCCGGTGCTCCACCTGCCGGCTGGGGTCGGTGCGCCGCGCGGGCGATCGGTGCTGCTGGCCGATGAAGGCAAGCTTGGCGCAATGGTGGACCCGGCGCTGGAGGGGCGGCGCGTTGCGGTGCGGGGCTATGCCCTCGCGCGCGGCGAGATCGACATGGTCGTGATGGCCGAACCGCCGACGCCGCTGGGCGGTGCCGCGCCGGGGGTGGCGCTGGAACGGCTGGGGCGCTGGCGGATCAGCGGCGAGATCTGCGACGGGAAATGCGCGGGCGGGGCGATGCGGCCGGGTACCGGGCTGGGGCACCGGGCCTGCGCCACGCTTTGCCTGGACGGTGAGTTGCCGGCGGTGTTCGTGGCCACCGCGCCAGTGGCCGGCAGTGCGTTCCTGTTGCTGGGGGCGGCGGATGGCGCGCGGATGGCGGCCGCGCTGCGCGATCGGATCGGCGGGCGGGTGACGCTGGAGGGCACGGTGGAGCGGCGGGGCGCGATGCTGGTGTTCCTCGTCGACCCGGCGCCCGTGCAGTGATGAGGGCAGCGGCGACGCTGGCGGTGCTGCTGCTGTGCTGGCCGGTCTGGTGGGCAGCGGGAGCGGCAGTGGAGGCGGCGGGGTTGGGGGAGTTGGACCTGGTGTTGCGGGTGTGCCTGGTGTTCGTCGGGCTGGGGCTGGTGGAGCGGGCGGCGTCGGCATTTCACAGAAAAATTTCGTAATTACATTTATGATTGTGGAATTACGGTGACCCGCCTATGTCTCCCGGCGGAACGGGCGCGCCGCGCGCCCCCGCGCAGGAGAGCCGGCATGGGCCAGATCCACGTCATCCACGAGAATCCCGCTTGGCTGCCGCCGCTGGCCGAGGCGTTGGACCAGCGCGGGCTGCCCTGGACCGACTGGTTCCTCGACGCCGGCGCCTTTGACCTTGCCGCGCCGCCGCCGGAGGGGGTGTTCTACAATCGCATGAGCGCCTCGTCGCACACGCGCGACCATCGCTATGCGGCGGAGCTGACGGCCGGGGTGCTGGCGTGGCTGACGCGCTGGGGGCGCGTGGTGGTGAACGGACCGGCGGCGCTGGACCTGGAGATCAGCAAGGTGCGCCAGTATGCCGCGCTGGAGGCCGCGGGCGTTCGGACCCCGCGCACGGTGATGGTGGCCGGGCGGGAGCGGATCGTGCCGGCGGCACGGCGGCATTTCGCCGGGGCGCCGGTGATCCTGAAGCCCAATCGCGGCGGCAAGGGGCTGGGCGTGCGGCTGTTCCACACGGAAGAAGGGTTGGCGGAATACGTCGGCGGCGCGGAATACGAGGAGCCTGTCGATGGCATTCAGTTGCTGCAGGAATATGTGCGGGCGCCGCGGCCGGTGATCACCCGCGCCGAGTTCGCCGGGCGCCGGTTCACCTATGCCGTCGAGGTGGACACCAGCGAGGGCTTCGAACTGTGCCCGGCGGATGTGTGCGCCATCGGCGACGCGGCGTGCCCGGTGGGCGAGGCCGATGGACGCCCCGCGCACAAGTTCACGGTGGTGGACGGCATCGACCCGGCGCTGCGGGCGCGGCTGGAGGGGTTCCTGGAGCGCGCGGGGGTGGATGTGGCGGGGATTGAGTTCATCACCGGGGCTGACGGTGCGCCGCTGGTGTATGACGTGAACACCAACACCAACTACAATCCCGAAGCCGAGGCGCGTGCCGGCATCGCGGGCACTTCGCGCTCGGGGATGGGGGCGCTGGCCGTGTATCTCGGCACGTTGCTGGACCAGGCGCGGCGCCGCGCGGCCTGACGGCACCGGTCCACGGGGAGAACCTGCCATGGCCGCAGCGCGGCAACTAAGGCTGGGCGCGTTCATGCGCCCGGTCAGCATCCATACCGGGGCCTGGCGCTATCCGGGGGCGTTCGCCGACGCCAACTTCAACATCGCCCACTACAAGCGCTTCGCCCGCAAGCTGGAGGCGGGGCGGTTCGATGCCATGTTCCTGGCCGACCACATGGCCCTGTTGAACATGCCGATCGAGGCCCTGCGGCGCAGCGCCACCGTGGCCTCGTTCGAACCGTTGACGCTGCTGGCGGCCCTTTCGGCTGTCACGGAGCATCTCGGGCTGATCGCCACGGCCTCGACCACTTATGACGACCCCTATCACGTGGCCCGCAAGTTCGCCTCGCTGGACCATATCAGCGGCGGGCGGGCAGGCTGGAACCTGGTGACCACGGCCAACCCCGATGCGGCGCTGAATTTTTCGCGCGAGGCGCATCTGGAGCACGGCGAGCGCTACCGGCGCGGGCGCGAGTTCTACGACGTGGTGACCGGGCTGTGGGATTGCTTCGCCGATGATGCCTTCATCCGCGACGTGGCTTCCGGCATCTATTTCGACCCCGAGCGGCTGCACCGGCTGGACCACAAGGGCGAGGAGTTCCAGGTGCGCGGCCCGGTGAACATCGCCCGCCCGGTGCAGGGGTGGCCGGTGATCGTGCAGGCCGGGTCGTCGGAAGCCGGCCGGCAGATCGCCGCCGAGACCGCCGAGATGGTGTTCACCGGCCAGCCAACCCTGGCCGATGGGCAGGCCTTCTATGCCGACGTGAAGGGCCGGATGGCCGCGGTGGGCCGCGACCCGGACAATATGAAGATCCTGCCGGGCGCCTTCGTGGTGGTGGGCGACACGGTGGCCGAGGCACAGGCACGGCGGATGCACCTGGACAGCCTGGTGCACTACGAGAGCGCCATCGGCTCGCTGTCGAGCGCGCTGGGCACCGATGCCTCGAAATTCGATCCAGATGGCAGGCTGCCGCCGATCCCGGAGACGAATTCCAGCAAGAGCGGGCGCGAGCGGGTGATCCGCCTGGCCGAGCGCGAGGGGCTGACGGTGCGCCAACTGGCGCAGCGGGTGGGCGGCTATGCGGGGCTGGCCTTCGTCGGCACCCCCGCGACGATTGCCGACGAGATGCAGGCCTGGCTGGAGGGCGGCGGCTGCGACGGGTTCAACATCATGTTCCCGTGGCTGCCGGGCGGGCTGGACGATTTCGTCGAGCGCGTGATACCGGAGTTGCAGGGGCGCGGGCTGTTCCGGCGTGAATACGAGGGCCGCACCCTGCGCGAAAACCTGGGGCTGCCGCGGCCGGAGAGCCGGTTCTTCCCGCAGGCGCCGGCAGGCGCTCCGGGATAATATAAATGGGCCGCTCAAGAAGGATAGGAGCGGGGCACTGGCGCGCACCCCGCCAAGTCTGTTGCCCGCCTTGGCACGCAGTTCCAAGAACCTGAGCCTCAACTTTCTGAAAAATCGTTGGTTTCCAAAGGCCGCCGGCCTTTGGTGGGTCCAGGGCAAAGCCCTGGCCTTGCCTTGCTTCCTCCACTTGCGCTCAGCGGGACGTGGCATCCTCGCCCGCCGGTACCGGGCATTGCGGGCGGAGCCGCTCAGCCGCATCATCCCCTGCCAATGGCGGCCGGCCTCAACCGGGCCGCGCGGGAGGGAAGCATGACGGTATCCAGCACCAGCATCTATGCCGGGGTGGCCGGCTATGTCGGCCGGCCGGAGGCGACCGGGGCGGTGGGCGTGTTCTGCCGGGAGGCCGCGGGCGGGGCGTGGCGGCACGTGCTGGCGGATTTGGAGTGCTATACGGTCAGCGTGCATCCGGCCGATGGCGGTACTGTCTTTGCCGGCACCGCCGATGGCGTGTGGCGCAGCACCGACCATGGCGCCAGCTTCCAGCGCACCCGCTTTCCCGATGCCGGGCGGCAAGTGTGGTCGTTCCTGGTGGCCGCCGAGGACCCCGACCTGGTGTTTGCCGGGGCCTCGCCAGTCGGCATCTACCGCAGCCGCGACCGGGGCGCGTCGTGGGAGCGCATGCCGGATCCCGGGATGCCGGAGCATTGCCGCGGGCCATTCGCCACGCGGGTGATGCGCATGGCGCAGCGGCCGGGGCATGCGGGCGAGATCTTCGCCGCACTCGAGATCGGCGGGGCGATGCGCAGCAGCGATGGCGGCGAGAGCTGGACCGATCTGTCGGCCGACCTGATCCGGCTGTCGGAGCAGCCGAAGCTGAGCAGCCGGATCGTCAGCGACACCACCGCGGAGGGGATGCTGGACGGGCACGCCATCGCCATCAGCCCGGCCGATCCGGACAGCGTGGTGCTGGCCGTTCGCATGGGGTTGTTCCGCAGCCGCGACGGCGGGCGCAGCTGGCAAGACATGGACGTCGGCCGGTTCTCGCCCACCACCTATGGCCGCGACATCAGGGTGGCCCCGCAGGCGCCGGGCACGATGTATGCGGCGCTGAGCGTGGCCGCGGCGAGCCATGACGGCGGGCTGTACCGCAGCGACGATGCCGGTGCGACGTGGCGGCGCTTCGACAAGGTTCAGGTGCACGGCACCATCATGTCGGTGGGGCTGCATGCCGGCGACCCGCGGCAGGTGTATATCGGCGCGCGCTACGGCGGCGAGGTGTTCGGCACGCAGGATGGCGGCGAGACCTGGGCGGCGATGCCGCTGCCGGGCGAGGTGAAGGACATTTATTCGGTCGCCTGCGGCTGAACCCGGGCCGCGCGGCGGCTCAGGAGCGCAGGCGGCGGGCGCCGGGCACCGCGCCCAGCACGTCGCGCAGCATGCGTCGGGCGCCGACCCATTGCTGGGTGAGATAGCTGCCCGTGGCCAGTTCCTCCTCGGCGGTGGGGTCGCCGGTGCGGACGAATTCGCGCGAGAAATCGGCGGTACGGAACAGCATGTCCCACCAGGGCAGTACGGCGCCGTAGTTCACGCTGACCTCGCCGGCGGCGGTGACACCATGGTGCGCGCGGTGGAAGCGCGGCGAGACCAGCAGGCGCTCGCCTAGCCAGCCGAAGGAGAGGCGGGCATTGGCGTGGCTGAGGCTTTCAATCAGGCGCAGCAGCAGCACCAGCAGCGGGAACTGCATGGGCGGAATGCCGATGAGCAGGGCGATGGCGGTGAACCAGGCGAAGCCGATCACGTCGTCCAGCAGGTGATTGCGGTCGTCGGACCAGAAGGTCATCTGGCGCTGGGCGTGGTGCAGTGCGTGCAGCGAATACCACCAGCGGAAGACGTGGCTGAGGCGGTGGCGCCAGTATTCGCCGAAATCGAGGATGACCACATAGAGGAGGAAGGTGACGACCGGCATGCCGAACAGGAACGGGAAGATGCGCTCCAGGGTGGGCGGCACCCAGCCGTGGTCGGTGAGGAAGCCGTTCAGTTCGACCTGCAGTTTGTAGAACAGCACGAAGGTGATGAGCGGCAGCAGGCCGACGCGCGAGATGAAGGTGTAGAGCACGTCGACAGCCACCGCCTTGGCATCCGGCCAGCGCTCCACCGGGCGCCACTGCTCCAGCGGCACGCAGACGGCGAAGGTCACCACCACCTGGGCGGCGCCGTACACGGCGAACAGCGCCCAGCCGAACGAGATGTCCTCCCACTGGATCAGGCCGAGGGAATAGAGCATGGGCAGCAGCAGCGTTTCCTGCAGCCAGCCGGCGGCGGCGTCGAAGGCGGGGATCATGCGGTGGCGGTGGCGTGGGGGTTGAGGAAGATGCCGTGCGGCGAGCGGCCAACATCGATGGTGACGAATTCGCCGGACACCTGGTCCATCACAGCGACCTTATGGACGAAGCGCATGGTGAACCAGACCTTGCCGTCGGGCGCGAATTCCAGGTCGTCGGGCCCGCCGGGCAGCTTGTAGCGGTGCAGCGGGTTGAGGGTGGCGGCGTCCAGCACCACCACCGAATTGGCGTCCAGCCGGTTGTTCACCCAGATGGTCTTGCGATCGGGCCCGCGGAACAGGGTGTGCGCGCCCTTGCCGGTGCGGATGCGGCGCAGGAGGCGGCCGGTGCGCGCGTCCATCACCGCCACATCATCGCTGCCCATGTTGCCGGCCAGCACGCGGCCCTCGTTCACGAGCACGCCGGCCGGCGCCTTGCCGCATTCCTCGTTCCAGCGGATGTCCAGCGTGCGCAGGTCGATCGAGATGATTCGCCCGGTGCCCTGCAGGCTGAGGAATACCGCACTGCTGTCGGGAAGGAAGTCCATGTGGCTGGGCATGGAGCGGACGGGGAAGCGCTTCAGCAGGCGGTAGGCGCCAGGTTCGGGGCTGTTGGGTTCGTAGACGTCGATCTGGTTGCGCGCCAGACCGGCGACCACGAAGAACCGGCCGTTGGGGCTGAAGGCCAGGTGGTAGGGGTTGGAAAGCGGAATGCGCCGGCGCAATTCGAAGGTCGCTGGGTCGAGCACCTGGAGTTCGTTGCCGGCGGAGTCGCCGATCAGCAGTTCCTTGCGGTCGGGGGTCAGCGCCCAGTGGTGCGGTTCGCGCAGGGCGGGCATGCGGCGGGTTTCGGTGCGCGTGGCCATGTCGATGACGCTGAGCGAGGCGGCGCCGGAATTCATGATCAGCACGGCGCCGTGCCCGGCCGGCGCAGGGGCGGGATTGGCCCGCGTCTGCGCGAATGCGAGGCCAGGCGGGGCCAAGACCGCGGCGGCCAGCAGGCGCGTTGCTTGCCGGCGCGGCATACCCGGCGATGCAGGCGTGTCTTGTGCAGTCATATCAACCAGTTCGGGTGGCTTGTTGCACAGCGGTGATAGCATACCCTCCGACCCTCGGTCCATCACTCCGCAAGGTCAGCCCGCGACCGTCTCGATGTCGGCGCCATGGGCGAGCAGCCGATGCACCGGGCAGTGCGTGGCGATTTCCAGCAGGCGCGCGCGCTGCGTGTCGTCGAGGTCACCGGCCAGGGTGATGGCGCGGCGGAAGCGGTCGCGGCGGGTGGCGGTGTCGCGGCTGTAGCTGATGGTGACCGCCAGGCGGCCGAGGGGCCAGCCCTTGCGGTTGGCATACATGCGCAGGGTCATCAGGGTGCAGGCGCCCAGCCCACCCATGACCAGTTCGAAGGGATCGGCGCCGGTGTCGCGGCCGCCCATCGCCTCGCGTTCGTCGGCGCTGAGCACGTGGCGTCCGGCGACGACGATCTGGCCGTAGGGGCCCAGCCCGCTCTCGCCGATTGTTACCTCGCGGGTATGAGTTGCCGTTTCGCTGTCCGTCACGTCGGGCCTCCTGCTTCAATCCGAATTATGTGCAAGTTTCGCACGCCGGCCGCTGAATTGCCTGGGTCAGGATCAATGCCGGCGGCATTTTTTCGTGCGGGGTGCTGCCTTTGGCCACACTTTGCCTGCTCGCCGACGATCTGACCGGGGCGCTGGACAGCGCGGCGCGCTTCGTGCCGGCCATGGGCCCGGTGCGGGTGTCGTGGCGGGGGCCGTTCTCGCACGGGGCACGCGACCTGGGCACGCGCGAGGGCGGCGAGGCGGCGGCGGTAGCGGCCCACGCGGGGTATGGGGCGGCGCTGCGCGGGGCGAGGTTGGCGTTCAAGAAGCTTGATTCGCTGCTGCGCGGGCATGCGGCGGCCGAGATCGCGGCGGCGTTTCGCGCCGGGGGGTTCGACCACGCGGTGATCGCGCCGGCATTTCCATTCCAGGGGCGGGTGACGCGCGGCGGCCGGCAGTTCGCGCATGGCAAGCCGGTGGGCGCGGATCTGGCGGCGGCGCTGGCTGGAGTTGGGGTGGCGGTTTCGTTCTGCCGGGCTGGCATGGCTGCCCCCCATGGCGCGAGCCTGTGGGACGCGGCGAGCGACGCCGACCTCGCCGCGATCGTTGCCGCGGGGCGGGATCTGCCAGGGCGGGTGCTGTGGTGCGGCACCGGCGGGCTGGCGGGGGCGCTGGCGGGAGGAGAGGTGCCCTGCCCCGCCTTGCCGGCGCCGATGCTGGCGCTTATCGGCTCGGACCATGCGGTGAGCCAGGCGCAGCTTGCCGCGACCGCGCGGCATGTGGTGCTGGGGGAGGATGTGCCCGGCCTGCCCGCCGCGGTAAGCCTCGCGCTGCCGGCGGGCCTCGGGCGGGCAGAGGCGGCGGCGCGAATTGCGCGCGGGTTCACCGCCCTGGCCCGCCGAGTGGCGCGACCGGGCAGCCTGATAGTGGCCGGGGGCGAGACGCTGCGGGGGCTGTGCGACGGGCTGGGGGCCGCCGGCCTCGTGGTGCTGGGCGAGCGGGAACCCGGCGCCCCGGTTTCGCGCATGGAAGGGGGGCTGTGGCACGGCTTGCCAATCCTCTCCAAATCAGGTGCCTTCGGCGCCCCGGACTTTCTCGCCCGGCTGCTGGGCGGCTGACAGGAACCGAACCATGCCCGCGACACCGCCGGTGCTGGCCGTCACCATGGGCGACCCGGCCGGGATCGGCCCCGAGATCATCGTCAAGGCCACCCGCGCGCTCGCGCCACGGCTGGAAGCAGGCGAAATGCGACTGCTGGTGATTGGCCATGCCACGGCGCTGGATGCGGCGAGCGATGCGCTGGCTACGCCCAGGCTGGTGCGGGTGGCCGCCGACGCCGGGTTCCCTGCGCTTTCGCTGCTGCCCGCCGGGCAGGAGCGCGAGGCTGTAGCACAGGGTCGAGTTTGCCCGGAGGCGGGGCGGTTCTCGTACCTCGCGGTCGAGCAGGCGGTGCGGCTGGCGCTGGCCGGACGGATCGACGCCATCGTCACCGCGCCGCTGAACAAGGAGGCGCTGAACCTCGCCGGATACCGCTATGCCGGGCACACGGACATGCTGGCGGACCTGACGGGGCGCAAATCCTCGGTGATGATGCTGGCGCACGGATCGATGCGGGTGAGCCACGTGACCACGCATGTGGCGCTGGAAAAGGTGCCGGCGCTGGTCACGCCCGAGCGGTTGCGCCGCACCATCGACCTTACCCACGATGCCCTTAAGCGCCTGGGCATTGCTTCGCCGCACATCGCCATCGCCGCACTCAACCCGCATGCCGGCGAGGGCGGCCTGTTCGGCACCCAGGACAGCGAGGTCACCGCGCCGGTGGTGGCGCAGTGCAATGCCGAGGGGCTGCGCATCACCGGCCCGGTGCCGGCCGATACCGTGTTCGTGAAGCTGCGCGGCGGCCAGTACGACGCCGTGGTGGCGATGTACCACGACCAGGGCCACATTCCGGTGAAGCTGCTGGGATTCCACATGGACCCGGCAACCGGGCGGCTCGAATTCGCTGTCGGGGGTTAACATCACTCTTGGCTTGCCGGTGATCCGCACCTCCGTGGACCACGGCACCGCCTTCGACATTGCCGGGCGCGGTATCGCCAATGCCGATAGCCTGGTGGAGGCGATCGACTACGCCCTGCAGATGGCCGCCAGCCGGGAGACTGCCGCATGATAGCGGGATGGAAACGCGCGGAACTGGCGTCGCTCGGGCAGATCTCCGGCGCGCACATGGTCAGCCACATCCATATCCTGGTGCTGCCGCCGCTGTTCCCGCTGCTGAAGGAGCGGCTGGGGGTGGGCTATGTGGAACTCGGCTTCGCGCTGACGCTGTTCAATATCGTCTCGGCGCTGATGCAGGCGCCGACCGGGTTTGCGGTGGACCGGTTTGGGCCGCGGCGCATGCTTGTGGGCGGGCTGTTGCTGGGCGGATGCGCGTTCATGCTGGCCGGGCTAAACCCCGTCTATCCCGTGCTGCTGGCCGCCGCCGTGCTCGCGGGGTTGGCGAACTGCGTTTATCACCCTTCGGACTACGCGATCCTGTCCTCTGGCGTGATCGGTGAATTGCGGGTGGGACGGGCTTTTTCCATCCATACCTTCGCCGGCTATGCCGGCAGCGCGCTGGCGCCGGCGGGCATGCTGGTGGCGGCGGCCTACTGGGGCGTCTCCGGCGCGATGATTGCCGCCGGCCTGCTGGGGCCGCTGGCGGCACTGCCGCTGTTGCTCGGCACGCCGCGCGGGGCGCCGGTGCGCGCCGCGGCCAAGGGCGGGCCTTCGCCCTCGCCGCGGGCGCTGCTGACGCCCTCGGTGCTGTCGCTGGTGGCGTTCTTCACCGTGATCGGCATGTCCGGCGGCGGCATATCCGGCTTTTCGGTGGTGGCGCTGAATGCGCATCACGGCACGCCGCTGGGAATTGCGAGCACGGCGCTGTCGTGCTACCTGGCGGCCAGCGCCTTCGGCGTCCTCGCGGGCGGCATCATCGCAGACAAGACCCGGCGGCATAACGAGGTGGCGGCGGGCGGGTTCGCGGTGACGGCGGCGGCGATCACGTTGGTGGGGCTGGTGAACCTGCCGGTCTGGCTATTGCTGCCGGTGATGGCGGTGGGAGGGTTCTGCACCGGGCTGATCATGCCCTCGCGCGACATGCTGGTGCGCGCCTCCGCGCCGAAGGGAGCAGAGGGAAGGGTCTTCGGTATCGTCTCCACCGGCTTCAACATCGGCGGAATCATCGGGCCGCTGCTGTATGGCACAATCATGGACCTGGGGCGGCCAGGGCTGGTATTCGCGGTGTCGGTCGGGTTCATGCTGGCTACCTGCGCCATCGCGTTGGCGACCGACCGGCAGGTGCACAGGACGGCGGCGGCGGAGTAGGAAGAAAGCGGTTCTCTTCCGGCGCGGGCAAGAAGGCGTCGCTTCCGCCCCCCTACAAAAAACGCCGCCGGGATGACCCGGCGGCGTTTCTGGTGTTGGCGTCGGCCGATCGCGTCAGCCGGCGACTTCCGGTTCCTTCTCGGTGCCGCCCTCGTCGCCGTCGCCCTCCGGCTTCGGCAGGGCGGGCACCGCGGCTTCGACGAACTCAAACTCCAGCTTCTTGTCCTTGAGCGTGACCTTGACCGCGCCGCCCTTGGTGAGCTTGCCGAACAGCAGCTCCTCGGCGAGGGGCTTCTTGATGTGCTCCTGGATGACGCGGGCCAGGGGACGGGCGCCGTAGAGGCGGTCGTAGCCGCGTTCGGCGAGCCATTCCTTGGCGGCGCTGGACAACTCGATGGTGACGTTGCGGTCGGCCAGCTGGGCTTCGAGCTGCATGACGAACTTCTCGACCACGCGGCCCACGATCTCCGGCGTCAGCGCGGCGAAGGCGATCACCGCGTCGAGACGGTTGCGGAACTCCGGCGTGAACATCCGCTTGATCGCGTCTTCGTCCTCGCCGGTGCGGCCCTCGTCGCGGCCGAAGCCGATGGCCTCCTTGGCCATGTCGGACGCGCCGGCGTTGGTGGTCATGATCAGGATGACGTTGCGGAAATCGACCGTCTTGCCGTTGTGGTCGGTCAGCTTCCCGTGATCCATGACCTGGAGCAGGATGTTGTAGAGGTCGGTATGCGCCTTCTCGATCTCGTCGAGCAACAGCACGCAGTGCGGGTGCTGGTCGATGGCGTCCGTCAGCATGCCGCCCTGGTCGAACCCGACATAGCCCGGGGGCGCGCCGATGAGGCGGGAGACGCTGTGGCGCTCCATGTATTCGGACATGTCGAAGCGGATCAGCTCGATGCCGAGCGTGGCGGCGAGCTGGCGGGCGACCTCGGTCTTGCCGACGCCGGTGGGGCCGGAGAAGAGGTAGTTGCCGATGGGCTTCTCAATCTCGCGCAGGCCGGCGCGCGAAAGCTTGATGGCCGCGGCCAGGGCGTCGATCGCCTTGTCCTGTCCGAAGACCATGGAGCGGAGGTCGCGCTCGAGGTTGCGCAGCGTCTCGCGGTCGTCGGTGGAGACCGACTTGGGCGGGATGCGGGCGATCTTGGCGACGATCTCCTCGACGTCCTTGAGGGTGACGGTCTTGCGGCGCTTGCCCTCGGGCAGGAGCATGCGGCTGGCGCCGACCTCGTCGATGACGTCGATCGCCTTGTCGGGCAGCTTCCGGTCGTGGATGTAGCGCGAGGAAAGCTCGACGGCGGCGCGGATCGCCTCCTCGGTGTAGCGGACCTTGTGGTGCTTCTCGTAGTTGGTCTTCAGGCCGCGCAGGATCTTGACCGCGTCCTCAACCGAGGGCTCGTTGACGTCGATCTTCTGGAAGCGCCGCACAAGGGCGCGGTCCTTCTCGAAGTGGTTGCGGAACTCCTTGTAGGTGGTGCTGCCGATGCAGCGCAGCGTGCCGGAGGCGAGCGCGGGCTTGAGCAGGTTCGACGCATCCATCGCGCCGCCGGACGTGGCGCCGGCGCCGATGACGGTGTGGATCTCGTCGATGAAGAGCACCGCGTTGGGGTGGGCCTCAAGCTCGGTGATGACAGCCTTCAGGCGCTCCTCAAAGTCGCCGCGGTAGCGGGTGCCGGCCAGCAGCGCGCCCATGTCGAGCGAGAAGATGGTGGATTTGAGCAGCACCTCGGGCACGTCGCCCTCGATGATGCGCTTGGCCAGCCCCTCGGCAATGGCGGTCTTGCCCACGCCGGGGTCGCCGACATAGAGCGGGTTGTTCTTGGTGCGGCGGCACAGGATCTGGATCGTCCGCTCGATTTCCAGCTCGCGGCCGATCAGCGGGTCGATCTTGCCCGCCTGCGCCTTCTTGTTGAGGTTGACGCAATAGTTACCCAGGGCATCCTGGCCTCGGCCCTTCGGCTTGTCCTCGCGCTCCACGTCGCCACCGCCCTCCTGGTTGCCGGCGCCCTGTACCGGACGCGGGGCCGAGCGGCCCGGCGCCTTCGCGATACCGTGGCTGATGAAATTGACCGCATCGAGGCGCGTCATGTCCTGTGTTTGCAGGAAGTAGACCGCGTGGCTCTCACGTTCGCTGAAAAGAGCCACCAGCACGTTGGCGCCCGTCACCTCCTCGCGGCCGGAGGACTGGACGTGAATGGCCGCACGCTGCACCACCCGCTGGAAGCCGGCGGTGGGCTTGGGGTCGCCGGGGCGGTCGGTCGCCAGGCCGGCGAGGTCCTTGTCGAGGAACTCGGTGAGTTCCGTGCGCAGTTTGTCGAGGTCGACGCCGCAGGCGCGCAGGACCGTGGCGGCATCGCTGTCGTCGGTCAGGCCCAGCAGCAGGTGCTCCAGCGTGGCGTACTCGTGCTTGCGCTCGGAAGCCAGGCTGAGGGCACGGTGGAGCGTCTGTTCAAGGTTGCGGGAAAGCATGGGTGTCAACGCTCCTCAACACAGAGGCGGTCCTGGGAACTCCCCCCTGACCAGATGAAACGGCGGCGCTGCCGATACAGGCATTCGGCAACCTGTGGTCCTGTCGGGCCGACGACCCGACAATCATTCGCGATTGTAGAGGGTCTGCACCAGCGTTTTCTTTCCGCAAATCTTAACTTTCGGCCACTTCGCGGTAGAAGAAACAAGCTGGCCGTCACGATACCCGCCGGCGACATGTTTGCCGGTCCGGAGGGCGGACGCCATCATGCGCCCGCCTTTCTCAAATAGCGATCCCAGGGCACGGCGCAATCCCCGGCCGCCATGCACGGGACGCGGCCCACCGGCCAAAAGACACGCCTAGTCCGGCCCGGCCACTAGTCCTTCTCGATGGTGCACTGCAGCGGGTGCTGGTTCTGGCGGGCCAGATCCATCACCTGCGTCACCTTGGTCTCGGCGACCTCGTAGGTGAACACGCCGCATACACCCACGCCGCGGCGGTGGACATGCAGCATGATGCGCGTGGCCTCCTCGCGCGTCTTCTGGAAGAAGCGCTCGAGCACGTGGACGACGAACTCCATGGGGGTGTAGTCGTCGTTTAGCATCAGAACCTTGTACATCGCCGGCTTGCGGGTCTTCGGCCGTGCCTTGACCACTACGCCGGTATTTGGCGTTTCGCTCCCGCCCTTGCGGCCGTCGTCGCGCCTGTCGCCGTCGCTCATTGTACGCCACCACCCAATCTTACGCGGACCTTCGGCCCGCGCGGCATTCAACGCCAGAATTGCTAGTATATCTTAAAGCCCCGCGGATGTGCCAGCCATGGCGCCAATGCGCCTCACTGACCGTGGCACTGAGCAGGCAAAGGCCGGAGGGCAGACAGCAGACGAGGCCCGGACGGGGGGCGTCCGGGCCTCGTCACGTCACCCCGCCGCGGCCGGGGGGCCGGGGCGGGGGCGGGCTGTGGGGTGTCAGCCGACGCGGCCGAACTTCTCGACCGCCAGGGTCACGCGCGCGGTGATCGGCGCCATCGCCTGCTCGGCGAGCTTCATCGAGGCGTCGGTCAGCTTGCCGGTCTCGTTCATCGCGGTCTCGAACGAGTTGCGGGCGAGCGAGGACTGCAGGTCCATCGCCTCCTTGAGCGACTTGACGCCGGAGATCGCCTTGAAGGTGCCCATGGCGGCCTCGACCTGGGCCTGCGCGGAGGCGGCCATCGCCTTCTGCAGATCCTGGAAGCCGGCGGCCCACACCTGGCCCGACTTCATCATCGCCTCGAAATTGCCCTGGCTGAAGGAGACCATCTCCTCCGCCGACTTCACTGCCTTGTCCATGTTCGCCTTCACCTCGGTTTGGGTCTTTTCGTAGCCGGCAACAACGCCAGCCACGCTGTCCTTCAGCGCCGCGACGGTCTGCTCGATGGCAGCGGCCGCGGTCTCGCCCGCGCCAATGGCGGCGGTCGCTTCGTTGTCGGCCACGAAGCTGGCGTCGGCGTCGGCAGGGGCCTCGACGGAGGCGGTGCTGCGGGCGGCATCGGTCGGCTTCTTCGCCATGGTCCTTGTCTCCTTGTTCCCGATGGCGCGGCCTGCGCACCGGGTTCGTCCGGAAGTTTGGCTGTGGTACAGCCGGGGATCTCGCGGTAGCCGCGCTGCGGCCGGGGAAGCCGCAGCCGGAAATGTCATGCTGCGGTGCAGCAATCGGGTTTATAAATACAACGACCGCGAGGGTCAAGCGTATTTTGTGCAGCGCACAAAACCACGCGAAAGCCCGTCCACGACACCGGCCGACGGTTCAAGGCAGCGCAACTTCACGCGCCAAGGCCTTCAATTCCATACTCTTCGTCTCACGTTCGGTATGGACAAGGAGGTCATCCGGCCGTTAGAAGCAAGGCAGCCGTTGGGGAGAACGCTGCGCAATGACCGCTCGCCTGTGTCCACCGCGCCGCATGGCGACGCTTGCCGCAGCATTCCTTGTCAGCTTGTTGGCCGGCGCGGGCGATGGCCACGCCCAGGTCGGCTCGGAACGATACAGTTCGCTGGTGGTCGAGGCGCGCAGCGGGCGGCTGATCTCTGCCGTCAATCCCGACGAATTGCGCCATCCGGCCAGCCTGACCAAGATGATGACGCTGTACATGGTGTTCGAGGCGTTGCGCGACCGGCGCATCAGCCTGCACCAGAGCGTGCGCATGTCGGCCCATGCCGCATCGATGTCGCCCACCAAGATCGGCATCCCGCCGGGTGGGCGGCTGACCGTCGAAGAGGCGATCCTGGCGCTGGTCACGCGCTCGGCCAACGATGCCGCCGCCGCGCTGGGCGAGTTTCTCGGCGGCGACGAGGACCGCTTCGCGCGGATGATGACGCTGCGCGCCCGCGCACTCGGCATGAGCCGAACGGTGTTCCGCAACGCCTCCGGCCTGCCCGACCCGGAACAGGTGACCACGGCGCGCGACATGGCGCTGCTGGGGCGCCGCCTGATCTACGATTTTCCCCAGGAATACCGCTATTTTTCCACCACCAGCTTCCGCTTCCGCGGCCGCGTCTTTCGCAACCACAACCACCTGCTGGAGGCCTATCCGGGCGCGGACGGGCTGAAGACCGGGTATATCGATGCGTCCGGCTACAACGTCGTCACCTCCGCGGTGCGCGGCAACGTGCGGCTTATAGGCGTGGTGATCGGCGCGGCGCGCGGCGGCGAGCGCGACCTGCACATGATGTCGCTGTTGGACGACGGATTCTCCAAGCTCGACGTGCCGCTGGCAACCCGGGCAGTGGCCAGCCGCCTGCCCAGCCTCATCTCCAGCGCCCATGCCGCATCGGCACGTGCAGATGATTCCGTGGACAGCGATGCGATCGTGCCCGTCGTGCGGCGCACCAGGGCTGCGCCGGCGCAAGCAAAGGCGTCATCCTGGGGAGTGCAGGTCGGCGCCTTCGCCACCAGCGCGGCCGCCCACAAGGCCGCCGTGGCGGCCGGGCACATCGTCGATGGCGGCGCGGTGCATGTCGAGCCCGTGACGGTAAAGCGCAAGCGCGCGTATCGCGCCCAACTCGTCGGGCTGTCGCGCGCCGAGGCGGCCGGCGCATGCAAGGCCCTGAAGCGGGCGAAGAAGGCCTGTCTGGAGTTGCGGCCGTCGGCAGGAACGCTCGCCCGGCGCTAACGCTGCGCCGACCCTTGCGGCGAGCGCCGGGGTTGCGCATCTTGGCTCTGCGGATGGTCACCGGGTCATCGTGGCCCGGCCGGCGCCGCGGCCGCTGGCAAGGCGACCGCGCCCGACACGAGCGGTCCGCCAGGGGATCGCGGGGAGAGCCTTATGGACGGACGGCCAGAGTCGCGACGCATAACCATCCATGCGCCCGAGGATTTCGCCGGCATGCGTGCCGCCGGCCGGCTTGCGGCGGAAACGCTGGACATGATCACCGCGCATGTGCGCCCGGGCGTTACCACCGAGGAGCTGGACCGCGTTTGCCACGGGTTCATCCTGGACCATGGCGCGACGCCGGCGCCGCTGAACTATCGGGGTTATCCGAAGTCGATCTGCACCTCGATTAACCACGTGGTGTGCCACGGCATCCCCGGCGAGCGGAAGCTGGAGAGCGGCGACGTGCTCAATATCGACGTCACCGTCATCCTCGACGGATGGTTCGGCGATTCGAGCCGGATGTATTGCGCCGGCACGCCCAGCACGCGCGCGCGCAACCTGATCGAAGTGACGCACGAGGCGCTGATGCGCGGCATCGCGGCGGTGAGGCCCGGGGTGCATTTCGGCGATATCGGCCATGCCATCCAGGTCTACGTGGAAGCCAACCGGTTCAGCGTGGTGCGCGACTTCTGCGGCCACGGCATCGGGCGCAGCTTCCATGAGCCGCCGAACGTGCTGCATTTTGGCCGGCCCGGCGACGGGCCACGCCTGCATCCGGGCATGTTCTTCACCATCGAGCCGATGGTGAATGCCGGGCGGCCGGAGGTGAAGGTGTTGGACGATGGCTGGACGGCGGTGACGCGCGACCGCAGCCTGTCGGCGCAGTTCGAGCACATGATCGGAGTGACGGAGACGGGGTGCGAGGTGTTCACCCTCAGCCCGGCCGGCCTGTTCAAGCCGCCCTACCCGCAGGCCTGACCGGCTGGCGCTGCCATAGGCAGCTTTTAGGCCGAAGCCACGCCTTTGCCGGCCGTCCGGTTGATCCGCGTCAATGCCACGGCGCAGGATAGGCGCCATTCGTTGAATGACGCACTGGCACGTGGAGCGGCATGCGAATGACGGACGTGCAGGACAACATGGGGCGTGTGGCCGCCGTTCGCGGCGCGGTGGTGGACGTCGCCTTCGCGTCCGGCGGGCTGCCGCCGGTGGAGGATGCGCTGGCGATCGCCGGCACGACGGCCGGCGAGGTGATGGCCGAGGTGCAGGCGCACCTGGATCAACACACCGTGCGCGCCATCGCCCTGCAGCCGACCACAGGGCTGCGCCGCGGTACCGCGGTGCGCCGTGTCGGCGGCCCGGTGCTGGTGCCGGTGGGCGAGGCGGTGCTGGGGCGGCTGATCAACGTGACCGGGGAGATCGGCGACAACGGCCCGGCCCTGCCGGCGGACGTGCCGCGCCGGCCGATGCACCGCCCGCCGCCCTCCTTCGCCGCGCAGAGCGGGGCCTCGACCATCTTCGGCACCGGCATCAAGGTGCTGGACCTGCTGACGCCGCTGGCCGAGGGCGGCAAGGCGGCGATGTTCGGCGGCGCCGGGGTGGGCAAGACGGTGCTGGTGATGGAACTCATCCACGCCATGGCCACGCGCTACCACGGCATTTCCGTGTTCGCCGGCGTGGGCGAACGCTCGCGCGAAGGCCATGAGCTGCTGCTCGACATGACGCGCTCGGGGGTGCTCGACCAGACCGTGCTGGTCTATGGCCAGATGAACGAACCGCCCGGCGCGCGCTGGCGGGTGCCGCTGACGGCGCTGGCGGTGGCGGAGTATTTCCGCGACGAGAAGCACCAGGACGTGCTGCTGCTGATGGACAACGTGTTCCGCTTCGTCCAGGCGGGCGCGGAGGTATCGGGGCTGCTGGGCCGCCTGCCCTCGCGCGTGGGCTATCAGCCGACCTTGGCCACCGAAGTCGCCGCCCTGCAGGAGCGCATCGCCTCGGTGCAGGGGGCGGCGGTGACCGCGATCGAGGCGGTCTACGTGCCGGCGGACGACTTCACCGACCCGGCGGTGACCGCGATTGCCGCGCATGTGGACAGCATGGTGGTGCTGTCGCGCGCAATGGCCGCCGAGGGCATGTATCCGGCGGTGGACCCTATCGCGTCCTCCTCGATCCTGCTCGATCCGCTGATCGTCGGCGAGCAGCATGCCCAGGTGGCAATCAGCGTGCGCAAAACGATCGAGCATTATCGAGAGCTGCAGGACGTGATCTCGCTGCTGGGCGTGGAAGAGCTGGGCGCGGAGGACCGGCGCATCGTGGCGCGCGCGCGCCGGCTGCAACGCTTCCTGACCCAGCCGTTCAACGTGACCGAGGCCTTCACCGGGGTTGCCGGCCAGTCGGTACCGGTGGCGGAGACGATCGCCGGGTGCGAGGCGATCCTGGCGGGGGAATGCGACGACTGGCGCGAATCGTCGCTTTACATGGTCGGCAACCTGGATGAGGCGCGCGCGAAGCAGCAGAAAACCGGCGACCAGGCGGCGGCGCGGTGAGCGGGGCGATCCACCTAACGATCACCACGCCGTCGTCCGTGCTGGTGGACGAGGCGGATGTGCGCTCGGTGCGCGCCGAGGACGACAGCGGCGGGTTCGGCGTGCTGCCTGGACATGCCGACCTGTTGACGGTGCTGCCCGCCTCGGTGGTGCGGTGGCGCGCCGGGGACGGCAAGTGGCGGTTTTGCGCGGTCCATGGCGGGGTGTTGAGCGTGGCGGGTGGCCGGGCGGTGTCCGTCGCCTGCCGGCAGGGCACCGTGGGCGATGAATTGGCGCGGCTGGAGGCGGAGGTGCGCGCCCTTGGCAGCGAACGGGCGGAGGCCGATCGGCAGGCGCGGGTAGAGCAGACGCGGCTGCAGGCGCGGGTGGTACGGCAATTGATGCACTACCTGCAGCCTGGTGCGCCCGGAGACGGGCCGCCGGCCGCACCCGAGGAGCCGGCGCCATGACGCCGCGCCGCGACAGCGAAGACAGCATGGGCGAGAATCGGCTGCCCGAGGAACGGCTGCCCGAGGAACGACTGGCCGAGGAACGGTTGGCCGAGGCGGCGCGGCGGGCCGCGGAGCGCGAGCGGGCGGGGCGCGAGGTGCCGGAGCCGTCGCTGGGCGCGCGGCTGGGCCAGATCGGCGTGATGGGCTGGATGATCGTGCTGCCCATGCTCGGCGGTGCGCTGCTCGGCCGCTGGATCGACCGGTCTCTGGGCACACGCATCACCTTCGCGGCGGCGCTGATCATGATCGGCGCGGTGCTGGGCGCGCGCACCGCCTGGCGCTGGATACAGCGATCGTGACCGGGGCCGAGGCAGCGCCGCTCGCGGCCAAGGCATTGGCGGGGGCCGTGGCCGGCTTGGCGCTCGGCTTGGTGCATTTCGCTTCGCTGTGGTGGAACACGCGGCTGGATGGGCAGGCCTCGGCCCTGCGCATGGTGGCCGTTCAGTTGCTGCGCCTGCTGGTGCTGGCGGCGGGGCTGACAGGGATGGCGATGGTGGGGGCGGCCTGCCTGCTTGGCGGGGCGGCCGGGGTGCTGCTGGCCCGCCGCATCGTGATGCGCCGCGTGGCGCCCGCGGGGGAGCGCTGATGGAATCGCCGCTGGCGCTGCACGCCGCCTTCATGATCGGGCCCGTGCCCGTCACCGGACCGGTGGTGGCGACCTGGGTGATCATGCTGCTGATGGGCTGCGGCGCGTGGCTGGCGACCCGGCGGCTGGCGCTGCGGCCGTCGCGCCTGCAGACGGTGCTGGAGGTCGTGGTCGGCGCCATCGACAGCCAGGTGGGCGACACGCTGCAGGCCGACCCGGCGCCGTATCGCGCGCTGATCGGCACGATCTTCCTCTATGTGCTGGTGGCCAACTGGTCGTCGCTGGTGCCGGGCGTGACGCCGCCGACGGCGCAGATCGCCACCGACGCGGCGCTGGCGCTGATCGTGTTCGTGGCGACCATCGTGCATGGAATCCGCACGCAGGGCGTGCTGGGCTATCTTCGCAGCTTCGCCCAGCCCTCGTGGATGCTCATCCCGCTGAACCTGGTGGAGCAGATCACCCGCACCTTCTCGCTGGTGGTGCGCCTGTTCGGCAACGTGATGAGCGGGGTGTTCGTGATCGGCATCGTGGCCTCGCTGGCGGCGCTGCTGGTGCCCATCCCGCTGATGGCATTGGATTTGCTGACCGGGGCGGTGCAGGCCTACATCTTCGCGGTCCTGGCGACCGTGTTCATCGGGGCGGCGATCGGGGGCGGGCATGGCGCCGCGCCCGGGAATGCCAGGCCGCAAACGGCGGCCGAGGCCGCCGTCACAACTTCCGCGGCCGACGCCGCGCGGCAGGAACGGAGCAAGGCATGAACATGATCGAAATAGTCAGCATCGTCTCGGCTGTGCTGGGCGTGTCATTCGGCGCCATCGGCCCGGCGCTGGCGGAAGGGCGGGCGGTGGCCGCGGCGATGGACGCGATCGCGCGCCAGCCCGAGGCGGCGGGCACGCTGTCGCGCACGCTGTTCGTGGGGCTGGCGATGATCGAGACGACCGCAATCTACTGCCTGGTGGTCTCGCTGCTGGTGCTGTTCGCCAACCCGTTCGTGAAGTGAGCGTCGCGCGCGATGCGCAACGAATTGTGGACGCTCGCCTTCCAGGCCGTCAACGTCCTGGTCCTGGTGTGGCTGCTCGGCCGCTATCTGTTCCGCCCGGTCGCCGGCATCGTCGCCACCCGCCAGGCCGAGGCGACGCGGTTGCTTGACGAGGCGCAGTCCGCGAAGGCGCAGGCCGAGGCGGCGCAGGAGGCGGCACGGCAGGAGGCCGCGCGCATCGAGAGCGAGCGGAACACCCGGCTGAAGGCGGTGGCCGGGGAGGTCGAGGCACAGAAGGCGGCGATGCTGGCCGCCGCGCGCGACGAGGCGGCGCAAGTCCGCGAGCATGCCGAGGCCGAGATCGCCCGGGCCCGTGCCGCAGCGTCGGCGTTGGTCGAGCGCTCGGCACGGCATCTGGCGCTCGACATCGCCGGGCGGCTGCTGGGCCGGCTGCCTGCGGCGGCGCGTGTGGAGGGCTTCATCGGCGGGCTGGCGGAGGCGGTCGCGGCCCTGCCGGTGGCGACGCGCGAGGAGCTTGGGCGCGATGGCGCGCCGGTGCGGCTGACGGCGGCGGTGGCGCTGACCCCGGCGCAGGCGCAGGCCTGCCGAGCCGCCCTGGCGGACGCGCTGGGCCATGCTGTGGAGATCGAGGTCGCGGTGGACCCGGAGTTGGTGGCGGGGCTGGAACTGGAGGCGGCGCATGCGGTGGTTCGCAACAGTTTCCGCGCCGACCTGGGCCGCATCGCCGAACGGCTGGAGAGCGACGCCCATGCTTGACCCGCGGGCTTGGCTGGCGCGCAACCGGGCGGCGATGACCGGGGTGGACCTGGCGCCGCAGGCCGAGGCGGTGGGCCGGGTGGTGTTCCTGGCGGATGGCATCGCCCGCATCACCGGGCTGCCGGATGTGGGGCTGGGCGAACTGCTGCGCTTCGAGGGCGGGCGGGCCGGATTCGTGCTGACCCTGGACGCCGACGCGGTGGGGGCGGTGTTGCTTGACGACATGGCAGATGTCGGCGCGGGATCGCCGGTGGCGGGCACGGGCGAGGTGGTGCGCGTGCCGGTGGGGCCGGGGCTGCTGGGCCGGGTGGTGGACCCGCTGGGCCGGCCGATCGACCGCGACGAGGCGGTGGCGGCCGAGGCGATGCTGCCGGTGGAGCGCCCGGCGCCGGCGATCATCGAGCGCGACCTGGTGTCTGCGCCGCTGGAGACCGGCATCCTGGCGGTGGACGCGCTGTTCGCCCTGGGGCGCGGCCAGCGCGAGCTGATCGTGGGCGACCGCGCCACCGGCAAGACCGCGATCGCGGTGGATGCCATCGTCAACCAGAAGAATTCCGACGTGGTGTGCGTGTATGTGGCGATCGGCCAGCGCGCGACCGCGGTGGAGCGGGTGGTGGAGGCGGTGCGGGCGCATGGCGCGCCGGAGCGCTGCATCTTCGTGGTGGCCGCCGCCGATGCCGCGCCGGGGCTGCAATGGCTGGCACCGTTCGCCGGCTTCACCATGGCCGAGTATTTCCGCGACAAGGGCGGCGACGCGCTGATCGTGGTGGACGACCTGACCAAGCATGCGGCGACCCATCGCGAGCTGGCGCTGCTGAGCCGCGAGCCGCCGGGGCGCGAGGCCTATCCCGGCGACATCTTCTATGTGCATGCGCGCCTGCTGGAGCGGGCGGCGAAGCTGTCGGCCGAGCGCGGCGGCGGGTCGCTGACCGCGCTGCCGGTGGCCGAGACCGATGCCGGCAACCTGTCGGCCTATATCCCCACCAACCTGATCTCGATCGCCGACGGGCAGATCGTGCTCAACACGCAGCTTTTCGCCGCCAACCAACGCCCCGCGGTGGACGTGGGGCTGAGCGTGAGCCGGGTGGGCGGCAAGGCGCAGATCCCGGCGCTACGCGCAGTTTCCGGGCGCATCCGGCTGGATTATGCGCAGTTCCTGGAGTTGGAGATGTTCACCCGCTTCGGCGGCATGTCGGATTCGCGCACCGGGGCGCAGGTGGCGCGCGGGCGGCGCATCCGTGCGCTGCTGACCCAGCCGCGCTTCGCCGGGCTGCGCATGGCCGACCAGGTGGCGCTGCTGGCGGCATTGGACGCAGGCGTGCTGGACAGCGTGCCGCCGGAGCGCATCGGCGCGTTGCGGCGGCGCATCGGCGACCATCTCGACGCCACGGCGGCCGAGGCGGTGGCGGAGCTGGCGCGCAGCGGCAAGCTGGACGGCGATCTGCGCGAACGGCTGGTGGCGGCGGTGCGGGCGTTGGCGCGCGAGGTGGCGGCGTGACCGAGCGGCTGAGCGACGTCACCCGCCGCATCGGCACGGTGCGCCAGCTTTCGGCGGTGATCACGGCCATGCGCGGCATCGCCGCGGCGCGGGCGCGGGCGGCAAGGTCGCGGCTGGACGGGGTGCGGGCGCATGCGGCGATCGTGGCATCGGCGATCGGCCGGGCGCTGGCGATGAAGGCCGATGCTGCGCCCGATGCTGCCCTGGGCGCTTCGGCGCCAGGGCGCGGCGGCGGCCATGCGGTTATCGCGCTGTGCGCCGAACAGGGCTTTGCCGGCGTGTTCAGCGAACGGGTGCTCGACGCCGTCGCCGCGCAGGGCGAGGCGGAACGCCTGCTGGTGGGCGACCGCGGGTTGATGCTCGCGCGCGAGCGGGGCCTTGAGGTGGCCTGGTCTGCGCCGATGGCGGTGCATCCCGGGCAGGTGCCTGACCTAGCCGACCGGATCGCCGCCGCCCTCTATGCGCGGCTGGACGGCGGCAGGATCGACCGGGTGACGATTGTGCATGCGATCCCCGGGGCGATGCCCGGCAGTTCCGGCGGGCTGCGCATAGCCGAGCGCCGGCTGGTGCCGTTCGACTATGGCCGCTTTCCCGTTGCCGCCACGCCGGTGCCGCCGCTGGTCACCATGCCAGTCTCCCGGCTGCTGGAGCGGCTGGTGGAGGAATACATCTTCGCCGAACTATGCGAGGCGGTGATGCTGTCGCTGGCCGCCGAGAACGAGGCCCGCGTGCGCGCCATGATCGCCGCGCGCAGCAATGTCGCCGATACGCTGAGCGGGCTGGTGGGCCGGTCGCGGCGGCTGCGCCAGGAGCAGATCACCAGCGAGATCATCGAACTGGCGGGCGGGGCGGCAGCGCGCGGCGTTTAGAGTGGCAGCCGTGCTGATAGACGCACGGCTACCGCTCTAACATTCTATTAAAGACCCCAAATCTTTCGATCGAATGATTCAGCTCGACCGGATATTGCTCCAAGCGGCGAAGTTCAGTGGGCGCCGGCCCAGCCGTCGCGGCGCGGGTCGGAGCCGGCGGCGCGAACGCCATTGTCCAGCACCTGGATCGCCTGCATCGCGCACGGCCCCTCCAGGTGGCCAACACGGTGCAGCACGTGGCCCCGGCGTTCGAGGTCGGCCAGGATGTCGGCGGGGAAGTCGCTTTCGATGGTCAGGCGGCCGTCGCCGCTGTGCGGCCAGTTGGCGCCCTGCCCGGCCTGGCTGCTGGTCCAGCGCGGGGCTTCGAGCGCGGTTTGCGGGTCGGCGCCGAAATCGAGCATGGCGGCGAGCACCTGCAGGTTCACCTGCACCTGGTTGTCGGCGCCCGGCGTGCCAAGGACGAGGGCCAGCTTGCCGTCGCGGAAGACCATGGGAGCGTTCATGGTGTGGCGCACGCGCTTGCCGGGCACCAGGCGGTTGGGGTGCGCGGGGTCGAGGTGCCAATAGGCCATGCGGTTGTTGAGCAGGATGCCGGTGTCGCCGGCGGTGACGCCGGAGCCGTAGCCGGAATTGATGCTCTGGATGGCGGAGACGGCGTTGCCGGCCGCATCCACCACGGCGAAATAGGTGGTGTCGCCGCCGGCCGCCATCGCGGGCTGCTCGATCACCGCGGCGCGCTCGCGGTCGATGGCGGCGGCGTGGCGGGCGGCGTGGTCATCTGACAGCAGCAGGTCGAGCGGTACCTCCGAAAAGCGCGGATCGGCGCCGTAGCGCTCGCGGTCGAGGAACGCGCGCTTCTTGGCTTCGACGAGGATGTGCACGCGCTCGGCCGGCGAGGCGGCGTGCAGGTCGAAATGCTCGACGATCTTGAGCATCTGCAACAGGGTGAAGCCGGTGGAGTTGGGCGGGGTCTGGCGTACCTGCCACCCGCGATAGGTGACGGCGATGGGCGGGGTGGTCTCGACTTCGCAGGTTTCGAGGTCAGCCAGCGAGACCAGGGCGCCGGCTTGCTTCATGCCGCGGGCGAGGCGGGCGGCGAGGCGGCCGCGGTAGAAGCTGTCGGGGCCGTCGGCGGCGATTTCCTCCAGGGTGCGGGCGAGGTCGGGCTGCAGCACCAGGTCGCCGATGGACTTGCCCAGGAACACGGCGGCGCTGCGCGGGTCGGCGGACAGGCGGTCGTGGTTCTCGCGGCTGCCGCGCACGAAATGGAAGGTGGCGGCGAAGCCGTCGCGGGCGAGCGCCGCCGCAGGGGCGACGAGGCTGGCCCAGGGGCGGGTGCCGTGGGCGGCGTGCATCGCGGCCACGCCGCCGAGCAGGCCGGGGACCGAGACGCTGCGCGGGCCGGTGACCGGGATGCCGTCGGCGTAGGCCTCGGGGGTGGCGGCGCGTGGCGCGGTGCCGGTGCCGTTGAACACGTCGGCGCGCCCCGAGGCGGCGATGTGGACATGGTAGAAGCCATCGCCGCCGAGGCCGGAGGAGGACGGTTCGCACACGCCGAGGGCCAGCGAGATGGCCACCGCCGCATCCACCGCGTTGCCGCCTTCGCGCAGCACGTCCAGCCCCGCCTGGGTTGCCATCGGGTGGTTGCTGCCGACGGCGCCGCGGCGGCCCATGACCAGCGGGCGGTGGGTGCGGGCGGGGAGGATCATGGCTGGAGTTCCTTCGGCGTGGTCGGGGATGAAGCGCACGCAGGCTGGCGCCAGGATTGCCACGGATTGGCCGGTTGGCTGCATCGCGCCACTCGCCGGATCGAGCCGGAACAGCGCCACGCAATTGTTGCCCTGGTTTGCCGCCGCGAGGAAGCGGCCGCAGGGGCTGATCTCGAAATGCCTTGGCGTTCGCCCGCCGCTCGGTGCGTGGCCCAGCGGCGAGAGGGCGCCGCTGCCGGGATCGATGGCGAAGGTGGAGATGCTGTCGGTGCCACGATTGGAGGCGTAGAGGAACCGGCCACCCGGGGCGATCGCAAGTTCCGCGCCGCTGCGGCGGCCAGCCTGGCCGGTCCCATCGACTTGATCGGGACCGAGAATGTCCACCGTGGCGCGGGCGATCCAGCCGTTCGCCGCCTGTTCGTAGCGGGTGACGGAGGCATGCATCTCGCCCAGGGCATAGGCCCATGGCGCGTCGGGATGCGTCACCACCCGCCGCACGCCGCTGCCGGGCGGGGCTTGGATGTCCGGCCCGTCCGGCACCAGCCCGCCCGCCGCCGTGTCCAGCCGGTAGGCGACGATGCGGTCGATGCCGAGGTCGCTGACGAGCACGCGGCCCTCCACCATGGCGACGTGGTGCGGGCGCGGCCCTTCCTGGCGCTGCGGATCGGTGCCGGAGCCGGAATGGGCGATCACCTGGCTGGCGCGGCCGGGCAGTCCGTCGGCGGAAAGCGGAAAGGTGGTGACATGGCCCGAAGTGTAGTTGGCCACAACCAGCCAGTGCCCCGTGGGATCGACGGCGAGGTGGCACGGGTCGGCCCCATGGGTCGGCTGGCTGGCCAGGAACCGTGGCGTGCCGTTGCTGTCCAGCGCATAGGCACTGATCGCGCCGCCGAACGCGTCCTGGAAGGCTTCAAGTTCATTCACGCAATACATGACGGGCAGCGACGGATGGAACGCCAGGAACGAAGAGTTTTCCGGGCTGTCCGCCTCGGCCACGATGGCAAGCTTGGCCGTGGCTTCCTCCAGCTGCAGCGTGGCGATCGCGCGGCCGTAGCCGCCGGCCAGGAGCCGCATGGTCATAGCCCCCGTTCCGTCCAGCGATGGCGCGGCGCCCAGCCCAGCACCTCGCGCGCCCGGTCGCAGCGTACCAATACACCCGTCGGATCGTCCGGTTCCGGCCCGCGCCATGGCACGTCGGGCAGCAGGCGGCGGGCGAGGTCGCGCACCGGCACGGGGGAGGAGGTGTCGTCGGCGACGATGAGGGCAGTGAGATGGGTGATGTCCGGTGCGCGCAGCGCGGCCAGGATGGCCCAGGCCACGTCACGGGTGTCGATCCAGGCGCCGTATTCCCAGAACGGGGTCCATTCCGCCGACGGATCGGCATCGCGCGCCGCCTGCATCTCGGCGTGGCGGGCGGGACCGACAATGGCGGGCGGGCGGAAGACAACGGTCGCCACATCGGTGGTCGCGCTGAAGCAGCGGCAGAGTTCCTCGACCAGGCGCTTGGCCATGCCGTAGGCGGTGGGCGGGCGCAGCGGGTGGTCGTCGTCGATGGGCAGGTAGTCGGGTCTCGCCTCGCCGCGAAAGACGCCGATGGCATTCACCGAACTGAAGGTCACGACCCGCCGGGCGCCGACCTTGCGCGCCGCGTCGAGCACATTCCAGTTGCCAGTGACATTGTGGGTGATGAAGCCCCGGCCGGTGTCGCCGTCCTGGCGCCCGCCGCTCGCGGCGTTCACGATGCAAGTGCAGCCCTGGGCCGCGGCCAGCAACGCGGCGGGGTCGAGGATGTCCTGGGCGGCGCTCATGTCGAAGGGCACGACCTCCATTCCTTCCGCCTCCAGCCGGCGAACCACGGCGGCGCCGACTAGCCCGGCGCTGCCGATCACCAGAACGCGCATTTCCGCCTCCCTTCATGGCCTGGCGCAGTCGCCGTGCAGCGGTTGCGCGCGCCGTCGCCGATCAAGGGGGTAGTGTGCCCGTACCGAGGCGCCCCGCCGACGCGACAGTCATCAGGAGGGCGTGAGCGGGCAAGCCTGTATCAGCACTTCAACCGGTAGACCCGCCGGGCAGTGCCAGCAAAGATCGCCGCCTGTTCGTCGGCCGAGCAACCGGCGGCGAGGCGCTTGAGCGCGTTGAACAGCGGGCCGAAGCCGATGCCCATCTTCTCCACCGGGAAGTTGCTTTCGGCGATGCACCGATCCGCGCCGAACAACTCGATGCAGGTTTCCACATAGGGGCGCCAGGCGGCGGCCAGTTCCTCGGAGGTCGGCGGCCGGTCGAGCGCCATATAGTCCAGCGCGGCCAGGCGCATCATCATGCCGCCCAGCTTCATGGTCACGTTGGGGCAGCGCGCCAGTTCGGCGATGGATTTGCGCCACTCGGCAAAGATCTCCCCCCCGCGCCCGGCGTGGCGGCCATAGCCGAGCGGGCCGCCGCAATGGCCGACGATGATGTTGCTGGCGGGGAAGGCGCGGGCGAGGTCGGTGATATCGGGCAGCTGCGGGTGGAAGCCCCAGGCGTCGAGCGACAGGCCGAGTTCGGACAGGCGGCGCATGCCCTGGCGGAAATCGTCGCGCAGGTAGAGGCCGGGCTGGAGGTCGGGCGCGCTGTTGCCGATCACCGGGTCCGGGTCGTGGCCGGCGGAATGGCGCACGCCGCGGAAGCGGCCGCCGCCGGCACGTATATGCGCCTCCAGCACCGGGGTCACCCAGTCGCCGGCGGTGAGGTCGGCATAGCCCACGATGCCGGCGGCGACGCGGATAGGGCCGTAGCGGCCGCTGTCGCTCATGGCGGCGATGCCGGCGACGAACTCGGTCTCGCCCACCGGGCGCATCGGCGCCGGGCCGTCGGCGCGATACATCGCGTGGCATTGCAGAAAGACGCTGCCGACGATGTTGTGGCCGGTGGCGCAGTCGGCCAGGTAATCCTCCAGCAAATAGCGGTTCCCAGGCCCTACCCCATCGGGCGCGGGGCGGTGCCAGAGGTGGTGGTGAGTGTCGATAATCGGCAGGCCAGGGTCGATGATCGGCTCCGGCAGGGCGCGGGCCAGCCAGTCCTCGCGCGGCGGAAAGATGCGGCCGAACCGGGTGGCGGGCGCGGCCATGGGTTATTCCGCGGCGATGCGGGCGTCGGCGGGCCCAGTGATGCGGAAGCCGCGGTAGTTCTCGGCCACAACCTCGTCGCAGATCCGGCGGTAGGCGCCGACGCCGGCGACATAGGGCAGGATCACGCGCGGCTTGCCCGGGATATTGGCGCCCATGTACCAACTATTGGCCAGGGGAAACAGCGTGCGGTCGGCGGCGTCGTTGACGTGCTGGACCCAGTTGTTCTCGGCCTCGCCGGTGGCCTCGATGCAGTCGCCCTGGCGGCGGCCCACGGCGGTGAGGCAGTCGCTGATCCAGTCCACGTGCTGCTCGATCGAGACGATCATGTTGGACAGCACCGAAGGGCTGCCGGGGCCGGTGACCATGAACAGGTTGGGGAAGCCCTCGGTCATCAGGCCGAGATAGGTGCGCGGGCCGTCGGCCCATTTCTCCGCCAGGGTGCGCCCGCCGCGGCCGCGGATGTCGATGCGGGTCAACGTGCCGGTCATGGCGTCGAAGCCGGTGGCAAAGACGATGGCGTCAACCTCGTATTCCACGCCGCCGGTGACCACGCCGTTCACGGTAATGCGCTCGATGGGCGCGTTGCGGATGTCCACCAGCGTGACGTTGGGGCGGTTGTAGGTCTCGAAATAGGCGGAATCGATGCAGATGCGCTTGGTGCCGATGGGGTAGGAGGTGGGCAGCAGCGCCTCGGCGGTGGCGGGGTCGCCGACCATCTGGCGGATCTGGCGGCGGACGAAATCGGCGACCAGGTCGTTGGCCGCCTTGTCGGTCAGCAGGTCGCGGAACGAGGTCATCAGGGCAGCGCCGCCGAGCTTCCAGCGCTCCTGGAAAATATGCTCGCGTTCCTCGGGCGAGACGTCGAAGGCCGAGCGCTCGCCGCCCTGGCCGACCACGCCCTTCATGGTCCAACGCGCGGCGGCGCGGCGGGCGGGGTAGTCCTGCTTCCAGTCCTGCTCGTATTCGTCAGGCATCGGCGCATTGCGCGACGGCAGGGAGAAGTTCGGGGTGCGCTGGAAGACGGTGAGGTGGGCGGCCTGCCTGGCGATCTCGGGGATTGACTGGATGGCCGAGGAGCCGGTGCCGATGACGGCCACGCGCTTGCCGGCGAAATCGACGCCTTCATGCGGCCAGTGGCCGGTGTGGTAGGTGGCGCCGCGGAAGCTGTCCAGGCCGGGGAAGTCGGGCAGCTGGGTGGTGGACAGGCAGCCGGTGGCCATGACGCAATGGCGCGCCGAGACCGCGTCGCCACGGTCGGTGCGCACGGTCCAGCGGCGGGCGGCAGGGTCGAAATGGGCGGCGGTCACGCGGGTGGCGAAGCGGATGTCGCGGCGCAGATCGAGCTTGTCGGCGACGAAGCGGGCATAGCGGAGGATGTCCGGCTGGGCGGAATACAACTCCGGCCACTTCCATTCCTGCTGGATCTCGTCGGAGAAGCCATAGGAATACTGCACGCTCTCCACGTCGCAGCGCGCGCCGGGGTAGCGGTTCCAGAACCAGGTGCCGCCCACGTCCTCGCCGGCCTCGAACACGATGGCCGAAAGTCCTTGTCCGCGCAGCCGGTGCAGCATGTACATGCCGGCAAACCCGGCGCCGACCACCACGACGTCCACTTCACCTGGCGCCGCATCGCGCCTCGTCACGTCGGACATGCAACCTCCGCCCATGAAACTTCCGTCCGTGCCAATCGCACTTCTGTTCCCGCACAGCAGGCCATAGGGGGCCGGCAGGGTCAACGCCGGGCGTGACCTTGCCGGGGGCGGCGCGTTGGGCAACGCTGGCGGCCAGGGTTCAAGGAGACGCACCATGCGCGCAGCCGTGTTCCATGGCGTCGGCCAGAAACTCGCCATCGAGGAGCGGCAGCGGCCGGTGGCGGAGGCCGGGGAACTGGTGCTGCGCGTCGCCTATGCCGGCATCTGCGGCTCGGATCTGCACGCAACCGAGGCCAGCCGCGTGCCGCTGGAGCCCGGCACGGTGCTGGGCCATGAATTCGCCGGCGAGGTGGTGGAGTCCGCCTCGCCCGATTGGAACGCCGGCGACCGGGTGATCGGCGTGCCGCTGCGCGAATGCGACGCCTGCCGGCCGCTGGCGCATTGTCGCGAAGGTCTGGGCATCCTGTGCCCGAAAGGCCGCATCATCGGGCTGTCCGCCGCCATTCCGGGCGCCTATGCCGAATTCGTCCTACTAGGCGCCGGCCATGCGCTGCGGGTGCCCGACGGCATCGACCTCAAGGCCGCTTCCCTGGCCGAACCGCTTGCCGTCGGCGCCCATGCGGTTCGCCTCGCCGGTTCGCTCTACGGCCGCCGCGTGCTGGTGACCGGGGCCGGGCCGATCGGGCTGGCGGTGATCGCCTTCGCCCGCTTCGCCGGGGCGCTGAGCGTGGTCGCCAGCGAGATCGACCCGGTGCGACGCGCGCGCGCCACACATTTCGGCGCCACCGCAACGCTGGACCCCACCGCCGGCCCGCTCAGCGCAGCCTTGGAAGGCCCGCCGGAGGTAATCTTCGAATGCGTCGGCGCGCCGGGGCTGATCGCCGAATGCCTCGACCTCGCCCCGGTGCATGGCCGCGTCGTCGTGGTCGGCGTCAACCGGGGCGAGGATACGATCCTGCCGCGTGTGGCCATCCGCAAGGAACTCTCGATGCAGTTCGTGCTCGGCTACCAGCGCGAAGATTTCGCCCTGGTGCTGAACCTGCTGGCAAGCAGGCGGATCGACGCGGCAGCGCTGGTGACCGCGGTGATCGGAACTCGATGAATTGCCGGAGATGTTCGAACACCTCAGGCGGGCAAATCCACACGGGAAGGTGCTGATCGACCCATCAAGATAGTTAGAATCTTCTTTTTCTGAAGAAAAAGAAGCAAAAAGACTTTCACCCATTTTGCCCAGTATTTCCAGTTGAGTGAATGGTTGAAAGTTTTTTGGTTCTTTTTTTTAAAAAAGAACTTTCTTCTCAGAGTCTCTAGCTTTCCAGCGCCGTATCAAGATCCCGGATCAGGTCGCCCGCGTCTTCCAGCCCGATCGACAGCCGCACGACATCGGGGCCCGCGCCGGAGGCCAGGCGTTGTTCGTCGGTGAGTTGGCGGTGGGTGGTGGAGGCGGGGTGCAGGATCAGGCTGCGGGTATCGCCGACATTGGCGAGGTGCGAGAACAGGCGCACGCTCTCCACCAGCTTCGTGCCCGCCTCGTAACCACCCTTGACGCCGAAGGTGAAGACCGACCCGGGGCCCTTGGGCATGTATTTCTTCGCCAACGCATTGAAGGGGCTGCTGGACAGGCCGGCATAGCTGACCCAGGCGACCTTGGGGTGGGCGGCCAGGAATTCGGCGACTTTCTGCGCGTTGGCAATGTGGCGGTCCATGCGAACGTGCAGGGTTTCGATGCCGGTGATGGTGAGCCAGGCGTTCATCGGCGAGAGGGTGGGGCCGAAATCGCGCAACGCGACGGCGCGCGCCTTGGTGGTGAAGGCGAAGTCGCCGAAGTTCTCGTAGAATTTCAGGCCGTGATAGGCGGGTTCGGGGTCGGCGAGGGAGGGGAACTTGCCGTTGGCGTAGTCGAACTTTCCGGATTCCACGACCATGCCGCCCAGCGAGTTGCCGTGCCCGCCGAGGAACTTGGTCAATGAGTGGGTGACGATATCGGCGCCGTGCTCGAACGGGCGGCACAGGTAGGGGGTGGCAAGGGTGTTGTCGACGATCAGCGGGATACCGACGCTGTGGGCGATGTCGGCGACTGCCTGCAGGTCGACGACGATGCCGCCGGGATTGGCGAGGCTTTCGACGAAGATGGCCTTGCACCTGGGTGTGAGCGCGCGGCGGAAGTTCTCCGGGTCGGTGGGGTCCACGAAGTGGCAGGTCCAGCCGAGCTTCTTGAAGCTGAGCGAGAACTGGGTGAGCGAGCCGCCGTAGAGGTTGCGGCTGGCCACGAACTCGTCGCCGGGTTCGAGCAGGGTGAAGAAGGTGATGAACTGTGCCGCGTGGCCCGAGGCGGCGGCGACGGCGGCGCGGCCGCCTTCCAGGCTGGCCACCCGCTCCTCCAGCACCGCCACGGTGGGGTTGGACAGGCGGGTGTAGACGTGGCCGAAATTGTGCAGGTTGAACAGCGATGCCGCGTGGTCCACGTCGTCGAACACGAAAGACGTGGTCTGGTAGATCGGCGTGCCGCGCGCCCCGGTGGTGGGGTCGGGCGCGGCGCCGGCGTGGATGGCCATGGTGTCGAAGCCGTAGCTGAGGTTCTGCGGCGGCAGCGGGCGGTTTCGCCCCGCGCGATCGGTCGGCGGCTCGGCGGGTCGGTTGCGGATGATGCCGGAGTTCACGCCGCTCCAGGAAAGCTCGCCGCCGAAGCGGCTGAACTCGATCTTGGGGCAGCGGTCCATGATCACTTCCAGGCCGGCGGCCTCCGCGCGGGCGCCGGCTTCGTCGTGCCGCACGCCAAGCTGCGTCCACAGCACCTTGGCGCCGATGGCGATCGCCTCCTCGGCGATCCCCGGCACCGCATCCGAGGCGCGGAACACGTCGACCATGTCGATCTTGTCGGGAATGTCGGCGAGCCTGGCATAGATCTTCTCGCCCAGCAGGGTCTGGCCGGCGGTGCCCGGGTTCACCGGGATGACCCGGTAGCCCTTCGACTGCAGGTACTTCATCACGAAGTAGCTCGGCCGGTTCCAGTTGGAGGAGGCGCCAACCATGGCGATGGTCTTCACCCGCTGCAGGATGCCCCGGATCTTGGCGTCGCTATACGCAAGCGGGGTCATCTCGTTCATTGCAATACCTTTCCATCCCGGGGCCGGTCGTGGCACCCTGCTTAGCACATGACCAGGAAACCCGCAGGCCTCTCCGACCAGTCCGACCTGCTGGCGCCGCCGGTGCCGGCGCGCGCGGCCGCCATCGGCGCGGAGGGCCATCGCGCCCGCCTGCGCACACGCCTGCTGACCGGCGGCGGCGAGGCGCTGGCCGATTACGAGCTGCTTGAGATGGTGCTGTACATCGCCCTGCCCCGCGTGGACACCAAGCCGCTGGCCAAGCTGCTGCTCGCCCGCTTCGGCAGCTTCGCAGGCGTGATCGCGGCACCGCGCGAGGAACTGCTGGAGATCAAGGGCATCGGCGAATCAGGCCTTGCGACGTTGAAGGTGGTGCAACTCGCCGCCCAGCGCCTCGCCCGCGCCGAAGTGCAGGACCGCCCGGTGCTGGCAAACTGGGACCGGCTGATGGACTACCTCAACGCCATCCTCGCCCGCGAGCGCATCGAGCAGTTCCGCGTGCTGTTTCTCGACACCCGCAATCGATTGCTGGCGGACGAGGCGCAGGCCCGCGGCACGGTGAACCACACCCCGGTCTATCCGCGCGAGGTGGTGAAGCGCGCGCTGGAGCTGAAGGCCACGGCGCTGATCCTGGTGCACAACCACCCGAGCGGCGACCCCACCCCCTCGCGCGACGACCTGGAGATGACGCAGGAGGTGAAGCGGGCCGCCGGCGCGCTGGGGATCGTGCTGCACGACCATGTCATCGTCGGCAACGGGCGCTGGCTGAGCTTCCGCAGGGAGGGATTGCTGTGAACGGACCGCGTCATGTGCGAATCGGCGACGTGAAGCCCTTCGACTATGCCTTCGAGCCGCCGGTCGCGGGGCGCATGGCCGATATCGGCCGCACCCTGGGCTCGCAGCGGATCGGGCTGACCATCCAGACCGTGGCGCCGGGCCACCGCTCCTCCCGCCGCCACCGCCACCTGTTCCAGGAGGAGCTGCTGGTGGTGATGTCCGGCGCCGGCACGCTGCTGCATGGCGACGAGCGGGTGGCGTGCGGGCCGGGCGATGCCTTCCTGTACCTGCCGGGCGATGCCGCGCCGCACAGTTTCGAGAACACCGGCACCGTGGCGCTGGAGATCTGGGCCTTTGGCGACCGCCATGCGCACGAGGTGTGCGAGTATCCGGACCAGGGGGTGGCGTTCGTGGAAGGGCTTGGGGCCGAGGTGCCGCTCGACGCGGCGCGCCCCAGCGACTGGACGGAGGAGCGGCGCAAGCGCTGAGCCCCCGCACCGGCCGGCATGGCGCGGCGGGCCGGAATGCGCCAGTGTTCCCGCATAGAGAGTGTTCCCGCATAGGGAGAACGATGCCGCGTGACCAAGCCGAACAACGTCCTGTTCATCATGTGCGACCAACTGCGGTGGGACTACCTGTCGTGCTACGGACATCCGCGCTTGCACACCCCGCATATCGACGCGCTGGCGGCGCGCGGGGTGCGCTTCACCCGCGCCTATGTGCAGTCGCCGGTGTGCGGGCCGAGCCGGATGAGTTTCTACACCGGACGCTACATGCGCAGCCACGGCAGCAACTGGAACCGCTATCCGTTGCGCGTCGGCGAGCCGACCCTGGGCGATGCACTGGCGCCGCTCGGCGTGCGCAGCGTGCTGGTCGGCAAGACCCACATGGCCGCCAACTCCGAAGGCATGAAGCGGCTGGGGATCGACCCCAATTCGCGGCTCGGCGTGCTGGCCAGCGAATGCGGATTCGAGCCTTACGAGCGCGACGATGGCCTGCACCCCGGCCCCTCGCGGCCGCGCCCCGCCTACGACGAATACCTCCGCCGCCTCGGCTACGCAGCCGAGAACCCGTGGGAGCACTCGGCCAATTCCGGCGGGACGGCCGAGGAACTGCAGAACGGCTGGCTGCTCGCCCATGCCGACAAGCCCGCGCGCATCCCGGAGGAGCACTCAGAAACCCCCTACATGACCCGCCGCGCGATGGATTTCATCCGCGAGGCGGCAGGCGACGGACGGCCATGGTGCCTGCACCTGTCCTACATCAAGCCGCACTGGCCCTATATCGTGCCGGCGCCGTACCACGACATGTACGGGCACAACGACCTTCTGCCGGTGGTGCGCGACGAGGCCGAGCGGGCCGACCCGCACCCGGTGCTGCGCGCCTTCCAGGATTTCCGTGTCAGCCGCAACTTCTCGCGCGACGAGGTGCGGGCCCGGGTGCTGCCTGCCTACATGGGCCTGATCAAGCAGATCGATGACCAGATCGGCGTGCTCATGCGCTTCCTGGAGGAGCGGGGCGATCTGAGCACGACAACGGTGGTATTCACCTCCGACCACGGCGACTACCTGGGCGATCACTGGCTGGGCGAGAAGGACCTGTTCCACGAATGCTCGGTGCGGGTGCCACTGATCATTGCCGACCCTTCGCCCGCCGCCGACACCACACGCGGCGGCACCTGCGACGCACTGGTCGAGGGCATCGACCTGGCCCCCACCTTCGTGGAGGCGTTCGGCGGCCAGGTTGCCAACCACATCATGGAGGGCCGGTCGCTGATGCCGCTGCTGCGCGGCGAGCACCCCGCATGGCGCGGCCATGTGTTCAGCGAATACGACTACGGACCACAGGAGGCGCGCGCCTTCCTGAACCAGCCGATCGACCAGTGCCGGCTGTTCATGGTGTTCGACGGGCGCTGGAAATACATCCACGCCACCGGCTTCCAGCCGATGCTCTACGACCTCGCCGCCGATCCGAACGAGTTCCACGACCTCGGCGACGACCCGCGCTTCGAGGGTGAGCGCGCGCGGCTCAAGGATGCGCTTTTCGACTGGGCGCTGCGCGACCACAACCGCATCACCACGCCGGATGCCCGCGTCGCCGGCTACAGCCGTGCGGCCCAACTGCGCTCGGGCCACCTGATCGGCTACTGGGACGAGGCCGAACTGGCCCAGGCGAAACGCGAGGCGGGCCTGGATAATTGACGTTGCAAGGGCTCGGCCCCTGCTGGGCGTGCAGGGGGCAAAGCCCCTGCCCTTCCTAGAGCAATATCCGATCGAGTGGAATCACTCGATCGGAAGATTTGCGTTCTTGAACAAAGTGCTAGAGCGGTAGCCGTGCGTCTATCAGCACGGCTACCGCTCTAGCTATGCCCGTTTCACGCCTCCATGCTTGTGGATCGGATCTATCCACAGCACTTCCTCGGGCTTCTCCACCGGCTGCACGCCGTCGATGTTCACCACCACGGCCTCGTTGTCGCTGCGCACCAGCACGCACTCCAGCGTCTCGTCGTCCGAGGCGTTGATTTCCTGGTGCGGCACGTAGGGCGGCACGAAGATGAAGTCGCCCGGCCCGGCCTCGGCGACGAATTCCAGCTTATCACCCCAGCGCATGCGCGCGCGGCCTTTCAGCACGTAGATCACGCTTTCAAGCGCGCCGTGGTGGTGCACCCCGGTCTTGGCGCCGGCGTGGATGTTCACCGTGCCGGCCCAGATCTTCTGGGCGCCCACGCGCGCCAGGTTGATGGCCGCGGCGCGGTTCATGCCGGGCGTCTGTGCCGTGTTGGTGTCCAGGCTGCTCGCCGGGATCACCTTGACGCCGTGTTCTTTCCAGTCGATCGGGGCGGATGCGTGGTCCGGATCGTGCGGATGCGCGTGACCGTCATGCGGCATGGTGAATTCCCTTTTCCACTATCCTGAAATGGGAAATAGGCGGAATCCACGTTACAAACAAGGTGTATCGGCGCCCGCTTCGTCAGTCCCCGCCTCCTCAGTCCGCATGCAACAGCGTCACCGGCACCGTCGCCTCGGACACCACGCGGCTGGCCACCGAGCCCATAACCGCCCCGGTCAGGCCGCCGCCATAGCCGCGCGTGCCCATCACCACCAGGCCACAGCCGAGCCGGGCGACGAAGGCAGACACCATCTCGCCCGGCATGCCCACCGCGACATGCAGATGCGGGTCGATACGTGCCACCTTCAGCGCCTGGATCGCGTCGGCGAGCGCCTTCATGCCTTCCTCGCGGTGGTAGGCATCCAGTTCGCTCTTGGCGATCAGCAGCGCCGCCGCGCCGCGCACCGGCGGCTGCACGTTGAGCAGGTGCATTTCCACCGCCAGTCCGCGCTGGGCCAGTTCCACCACATGCTGCACCGCCCGCAGGGAGTGCACCGACCCATCCACCGGCACCAACACTTTCAACGGTCCATTCATTGCCGATCCTCCGGCGCCAGGTCCACCACCGCCCGGGCACGCGCCGCCGCGCGCCGCGCCATTATCGTGCCGACCGCCACCACCAGCACGGCACCGACAGGCCGGGCGGCGAGGTCCAGCCAATGCGAGCCAACCGGCACCAGGCGCTGCACCGCCGGGTCGGTGGCAATGATCTCGCCGGCGATCCACCCCAGCAGCCCCGCCCCCGCCGTGACCAGCAGCGGAAAACGCAGCAGCACCTTCAGCACCAGCGTACTGCCGAAAATGATCAGCGGCACGCTGATGAGCAGCCCAAGCACGATCAACAGCGTGCTGCCATTCGCCGCGGCGGCAATCGCCACCACGTTGTCCAGCGACATCACCGCATCGGCGATGACGATCGTCTGCATCGCCCCCCACACCGTGGGCTTGGCCACGATGCCGCCGCCGCCCTCTTCCTCCGGCACCATAAGCTGCGTGCCGATCCACAGCAGCAGCAACCCGCCTCCCAGCTTCAGGAACGGGATGGACAGCAGCCACACGACCACCAGGGAGAACAGCACGCGCAGCCCCACCGCGCCCAGGCTGCCGCCCAGCACGGCGGCGCGGCGCTGCTCCGGCTGCAGCGACCGCGAGGCCAGCGCGATCACCACGGCGTTGTCGCCGGACAACAGGATGTTGATGCCGGTGATCTCGGCCAGCGCCAGCCAGAACTCGGCCGTCATCACATATTCCAAGCGCGCGTTCCGATCCTAGTCGTTCATGTGCCCCAGTCGTTCATGTGCCCAGATCCTTCACGTGCCCAGGTCCTTCACGTGCCCTGGCTGTTCACGTGCGCGAAAACCTCGTGGCCGCCGTCCCAGATCATCGTGCCCGCCACATACAGCACCAGCAGCAGGCCCAGCCACGCCACCCAGCGATGCCGCTCCAGCAGGCCGGCGATCATGTTGGCGGCAACCCCCATCAGCACCACGGATATCCCCAGCCCCACCACCAGCACCCAGGTATGCCCGCTGGAGGCGCCGGCCACCGCCAGCACGTTGTCCAGGCTCATCGACAGGTCCGCCAGGATGATCTGCAGCATCGCCTGGCGCAGCGATTTCGGCTGCGCCGCCGCCGCCTCGTGGGCATGGCTGCCGGCCACCAGATCGCGGTACATCTTCCAGCACACCCACAGCAGCAGGATGCCGCCGGCCAGCATCAGCCCCACGATCTCCAACAACTGCACCGTCACCGCGCCGAAGGCGATGCGCAGCACCGTGGCGCCGGCAATGCCCAGGATGATCGCCGGCCGGCGCTGGCTGGGCGACAGCCCGTTCACCGCCAGCCCGATCACCACGGCATTGTCGCCGGCCAGCGTGATGTCGATGAGCAGCACCTGCAGGAGCGCGCTCAGCTGCTCCATCATCGTCGGGTCCATCGGGTGTCCTTGCCGGGATTTGCCCCTGCCCTTAAACGGGGCCGACCAACGCCGCAATGGAGCGACCCGCATGGTGCCCCGCTACACCCGCCCGGCCATGGCCGCGATCTGGGCCCCGGAGAACCGCTACCGGATCTGGTTCGAGATCGAGGCGCTGGCCGCCGAGGGCATGTCCATTCACGGCGACGTGCCCGCGGCATCGGCCCGCGCCATCCGCGAGAAGGGCGGCGCCAAGCTCGCCGCCATCGGGCCCGAGGACGTGCAGCGCATCGATGAGATCGAGCGCGTGACCCGCCACGACGTGATCGCGTTCCTCACCTGGCTCGCCGAGGCGATCGGCGACGACAGCCGCTTCGTGCATCTGGGCCTGACCAGCAGCGACGTGCTGGACACCTGCCTGTCGGTCCAGCTCACCCAGGCCGCCGACATGCTGCTGGCCGACCTCGACGCGGTGCTGGCGGCGCTGAAGTCGCGGGCTTTCGAGTTCAAGCACACGCTGACCATCGGCCGCAGCCACGGCATCCACGCCGAGCCCACCAGTTTCGGCCTGAAGCTCGCCGGCCACTACGCCGAGTTCGCGCGCGGGCGCGAGCGGCTGGTGGCGGCGCGCAAGGAAATCGCCGTGGCCGCCCTGTCCGGCGCCGTCGGCACCTTCGCCCATGTCGACCCCCGGGTGGAGGCCTTCGTGGCCGAAAAGCTGGGCCTGGCCGTGGAGCCGGTGTCCACCCAGGTGATCCCGCGCGACCGCCACGCGATGTTCTTCGCCGTGCTGGCCGTCATCGCCTGCGCGGTCGAGCGCCTGGCCACCGAGGTGCGCCACCTGCAACGCTCCGAGGTGCGCGAGGCGGAGGAATTCTTCCACGCCGGGCAGAAGGGCAGCTCGGCCATGCCGCACAAGCGCAACCCGGTGCTGTCGGAGAACCTCACCGGTCTGGCACGCATCGTGCGCGGCGCCGTGGTGCCGGCACTGGAGAACGTCACCCTGTGGCACGAGCGCGACATCAGCCACAGCTCGGTGGAACGCGCGATCGCGCCCGACGCGACGGTGACGCTGGATTTCGCGCTCGCCCGGCTGGCGGGAATGATGGAGAAGCTGACCGTCCATCCCGAACGGATGCAGGCCAATCTCGACAGCCTGGGCGGCGTGGTGCATTCCGGCGAGGTGCTGCTGGCGCTGGCCCGCGCCGGCATCCTGCGCGAGGACGCCTATGCCATCGTGCAGCGCAACGCCATGGCCACCTGGACGAAGCTGGGCTCGCCGGAGGGGCGCGGGTTCCGCGAAAACCTGCTGGCCGACCCCGAGGTGGCCGGGCGGGTGACGCCGGCGCAGATCGACGCGGCGATGGATTCGCGCCTGCACCTGGCGCAACTCGACACCCTCTACACCCGCGTCTTCGGCGAACCCGGGCCCGCCGCCCCCGGCTGAGGCCGCGCCGGTTTCCCGGGCAGGCGTGGCGTCGGCCCGGGCGGGCTGCTATATGCCTGCCCGCGTCGCCGGTTGCGGCGCAGCATCGGGGGCCTTTACCCCCTAAGGAATCCTGCCATGGCTCGCCGCCGCCAACTCTACGAGGGCAAAGCGAAGATCCTGTTCGAGGGCCCGGAGCCCGGCACCCTGGTGCAGTATTTCAAGGACGACGCCACCGCCTTCAATGCCCAGAAAAAGGGCGTCATCACCGGCAAGGGCGTGCTGAACAACCGCATCAGCGAATACCTGATGCTGCGGCTTACCGATATCGGCATTCCCACCCACTTCGTGCGCCGCCTGAACATGCGCGAGCAACTCATTCGCGAGGTCGAGATCATCCCCGTCGAGGTGGTGGTGCGCAACGTGGCCGCCGGCAGCCTGTCCACCCGGCTGGGGATTGCCGAGGGCACCCGCCTGCCGCGCTCGATCATCGAGTACCTACTACAAGAACGACACGCTGGGCGACCCCCTGGTGAGCGAGGAGCACATCACCTGCTTCGGCTGGGCCAACACCCAGGACATGGACGACATCGTCGCATTGACCTTGCGGATCAACGACTTCCTGACCGGCCTGTTCCTCGGCGTCGGCATCACGCTGGTCGATTTCAAGGTGGAGTTCGGCCGGCTGTGGGAGAACGAGGAGATGCGCATCGTCCTCGCCGACGAGATCAGCCCCGACAATTGCCGCCTGTGGGACAGCAAGACGTCGGAGAAGATGGACAAGGACCGCTTCCGGCGTGATCTCGGCAAGGTCGAGGAGGCCTACCAGGAGGTCGCCCGCCGCCTGGGCATCCTGCCGGAGGCGGGCGTGCGGGACCTCAAGGGCCCCGAGGTGATGCAGTGAATTCTGGAAGTGCGCGGAGGCGCCCGATGAAGGCCGTTGTCACTGTCATGCTCAAGAACGGCGTGCTCGACCCGCAGGGCAAGGCCATCGGGCAGGCGCTTGCCGGGCTTGGCTTTTCCGGCGTGGGCGAAGTGCGTGCGGGCAAGGTGATCGAGCTGGAACTGGCCGAGATCGATCCCGAGGCCGCGAAGGCCCAGGCCGAGGAGATGGCCCGCAAGCTGCTGGCCAACACGGTGATCGAGAGCTTCCGGGTGGAGATCGCCTGAGCATGCGCGCGGGCATCGTCGTCTTCCCCGGCATCAACCGCGAACGCGACATGGCAATCGCCCTGGAGCGCAGCGCCGGACGGGCGCCGCGCATGGTGTGGCACCGCGAGACCGACCTGTCGGGCCTCGACCTGGTGGTGATCCCCGGCGGCTTCAGCTACGGCGACTACCTGCGCTGCGGCGCCATGGCCGCGCAGTCGCCGATCATGGCCGCCATCCGCGACCACGCCGCGCGCGGGGGCTATGTTCTGGGCGTGTGCAACGGCTTCCAGGTGCTGACCGAGGCGCAATTGCTGCCCGGCGCGCTGCTGCGCAACCAGGGGCTGCGCTTCCTGTCGATGAACTGCCACCTGCGCGTGGAACGCGCCGACACCGACTACACGAGGCACTACCAGAAGGGCGAGGTGTTCCGCGCGCCAATGGCCCATGGCGACGGCAACTACTTCGCCGACGACACGACGCTCGACCTGCTGGAAGGCGAGGGCCGCGTTATCTTCCGCTACGCCACCCCGTCCGGCGAGGCCACGCCAGCGGCCAACCGCAACGGCAGCGCCCGCAACATCGCCGGCATCGCCAGCGAGAACCTGCGCGTGCTCGGCCTGATGCCGCATCCCGAAGATCTTGTGGACCCGCTGATGGGCGGCGAGGACGGCAAGCCCCTGTTCGATTCCATCTGCGCCGCGCTTGTGGCTTGAGAAGAAAGGCGAACAAGCAGAAGATTTACCGCAGAGACACAGAGGCACGGAGAAGAACAGAAAGGAGAAGCAGGATCGCGAACAGCTTCTCCCGCAGCTCCATTTGTGCCCAGGAATAAGAGGACATTGGTCCCTTCTTCCTTCTCCCTTGCCTTGCTTCTCCCTGCCTCTGTGTCTCCGTGGTGAATCTTCTGCTTGCTTCGCTACAACCTACCAACCGTCGGTTGCCCAAACCGAAAGCCCAGGCCCAAGCCATGACCCGAGACGTCAATCAAGCCCTCGCCCGCGAATTCGGCCTCTCCGCCGACGAATATCAGCGTGTGCTCGAAATCATGGGCCGCACCCCCACTCTCACCGAACTGGGCGTGTTCAGCGTTATGTGGTCGGAGCACTGCTCGCTACAAATCCTCCCGCATCTGGCTGAAGCAACTGCCCACCAAGGCGCCCTGGGTCATCCACGGCCCAGGCGAGAACGCCGGCGTGGTGGATATCGGCGACGGGCTTGCCGCCATCTTCAAGATGGAGAGCCACAACCACCCCAGCTTCATCGAGCCCTACCAGGGTGCGGCCACCGGCGTCGGCGGCATCCTGCGGGATGTCTTCACCATGGGCGCGCGCCCCATCGCCAACCTCAACGCGCTGCGCTTCGGCGACCCCAAGCTGGCACGCACCAGGCGCATCGTGGACGGCGTGGTGCGCGGCATCGGCGGCTACGGCAACTGCGTGGGCGTGCCCACGGTGGGCGGCGAGATCAACTTCCATCCGGCCTACAACGGCAACCCGCTGGTCAACGCCATGACCGTGGGCATTGCCGATAAGACCGAAATCTTCCTGTCCGCCGCCGCCGGCATCGGCAACCCGGTCGTCTATGTCGGCTCCAAGACCGGCCGCGACGGCATCCACGGCGCCACCATGGCCAGCGCCGAATTCGGCAAGGATGCCGAGGAGAAGCGCCCCACCGTGCAGGTCGGCGACCCGTTCGTGGAAAAGCTGCTGATCGAGGCTTGCCTGGAGCTGATGGCCACCGACGCCATCGTCGCCATCCAGGACATGGGTGCGGCCGGCCTCACCTCCTCCTCGGTGGAGATGGCCGGCAAGGGCGATGTCGGCATCGAACTCGACCTCGACCACGTGCCGCAGCGCGAAACCGGCATGACCGCCTATGAGATGATGCTCTCCGAATCCCAGGAGCGCATGCTCATGGTCCTGCGCCCCGACCGGCAGGACGTCGCGCGCGCCATCTTCGAGAAATGGGAACTGGATTTCGCCGTCATCGGCCATCTCACCGACACCGGCCGCATCGTCATCCGCCATCAAGGCGCGGTGCAGGCCGACATCCCGCTGGCCCCGCTGGCCGACCAGGCGCCGCTCTACGAACGCCCGGTCGAGGAAACCCCGAAGCCGGAGCCGCTCGGCCCGGTCACCGATCCGGTGGGCCTCGCCGCCGCCCTGCGCACCCTCATCGCCTGCCCCGATCTGTGCTCGCGCGCCTGGGTGTGGGAGCAGTACGACTTCACCATCGGCGGCCAGACCGTCAAGCGCCCCGGCGCCGCCGACGCCGCCGTGGTCAAGCTCGACGGCCGCAAGCGGGCGCTGGCGCTCACCACCGACTGCACCCCCCGCTACGTGCTGGCCGACCCCGAGGCGGGCGGCGCCCAGGCGGTGGCCGAGGCCTGGCGCAACCTCACCGCGGTCGGTGCGCTGCCGCTGGCAATCACCGACAACATGAACTTCGCCAACCCCGAGAAGCCCCGCATCATGGGCCAGTTCGCCGCCAGCATCCGCGGCATGGCGGCCGCCTGCACGGCGCTGGACTTCCCGGTCGTGTCGGGAAACGTCTCCTTGTACAATGAAACTGAAGGAAAACCCATCCTCCCCACCCCCGCCATAGGCGGCCTTGGGGTGCTGGAGGATGCAGCCCAGGCGGTCGGCAGCGCGCTCGCCCCCGGGCTCGACCTCGTGCTGGTCGGCGCCACCGGCGGCTGGCTCGGCCAGTCGCTATGGCTGCGCGAAATCGCCGGGCGCGAGGAAGGCCCGCCCCCGCCCGTCGATCTCGGCGCCGAACGCCGCCACGGCGATTTCGTCCGCGGCGAGATCCTGGCCGGCCACGTCGGCGCCTGCCACGACGTCTCCGATGGCGGCTTGCTGGTGGCGGTGGCCGAGATGGCACTGGGCGGCGATGTCGGCGCCACGCTGGAACCGGGCGGCGACGCCGCGTTCTGGTTCGGCGAGGACCAGGCCCGCTACGTACTGGCAACCGCCTCGGCCGAAGCCATGCTGGCGCGTGCCGCCGCCGCGGGCGTGCCGGCCCGCATCCTCGGCACGGCAGGCGGCACTTCGTTGACTTTGCCGGACGGCGACACCATCTGCCTTGCCGAATTGCGGCAACTCCACGAAGCTTTCCTTCCCGGCTGGATGGAAGCCGCACCCAGCAAGGAGTAGGCGTTGATGGCGATGCCCGCCAACGAGATCGAAGCCCTGATCAAGGCGGCGCTGCCGGACGCAAGCGTCACCATCGAGGACCTCGCCGGCGACGGCGACCACTACGCCGCCACCGTGGTCAGCGAGATGTTCCGCGGCAAGTCGCGGGTCCAGCAGCACCAGATCGTCTACGCCGCCCTGCGCGGCCGCATGGGCGGCGAACTGCACGCCCTCGCCCTGCAAACCTCCGCCCCCGAGTAAGGAATCCCCACCATGGCCAATCCGGTTAACGAGCGCATCCAGGCTGACATCACCGAAAACCCGGTGATGCTCTACATGAAGGGCACCGCGATGTTCCCGCAATGCGGGTTCTCCGCGCGCGTGGTGCAGATCCTCACCCACATGGGCGTGCCCTTCAAAACCGCCAACGTGCTGGAAGACGCCGAATTGCGCGACGGCATCAAGCAGTTCAGCAACTGGCCGACCATTCCCCAGCTCTACGTCAAGGGCGAGTTCGTCGGCGGCTGCGACATCGTCACCGAGATGTTCCAGTCCGGCGAGCTCAAGACCGCGCTGGAGGAAAAAGGCGTGGAAGTCGCCAACGGCTGACCCGCGACGAAATAGCGCGAATCAGGGGCGCCCCGGCAGCGGGACGCCCCTTTTTCGTGCGCCGATCACTCCATCCGCAGCGCCCGGCGATAGGCGCGCGTGGCCGCGGCGAAGCCCATCACCAGCGCATCGGCCGTCAGTTCATGCCCAATCGAGGCCTCCGCGATATTCGGCACGGCCGCCGCGATCGCCGGAATGTTCTCCAGGTTCAGGTCGTGTCCCATGTTCACGATCATGCCCTGCGCCCCGGCCGCCGAGGCCGCCGCGGCGATCGCCGACAACAGTGGCGCCGACCGCCCGCCGCGCGCCTGGGCGGCATATTCCCCGGTATATATCTCGATCCCGTCGGCGCCGACCGCCTTCACCCGTGGCACCACCGCGGCGTCGGGGTCGGTGAACAGCACCACGCGGCAGCCCAGCGCCTTCAGCCGCGCGACATAGGCGGTGACCATCTCCACCTGGCCTGCGTCCACGAGTTGCCAGCCTTCGTCGGAGGTGAAGGCCCCCGGCGCGTCCGGCACCAGCGTCACCTGCTCCGGCCGCGACTCGACGATGATCTCCATCAGCCTTTCATCGGGGTAGCCCTCGACGTTCAGCTCGAAGCCCGGCCGCCACGGCGCCATCACCCCGGCCAGCGCCGGCACGTCGCTGCGCCGGATATGGCGTTCGTCCGGGCGCGGATGCACGGTGATGCCGTCGGCCCCGGCGTCGTGGACGATGCGCGCGAAGGCCAGCACGTCCGGCACCCCGGTGTGGCGCGAATTGCGCAACAGGGCCACCTTGTTCAGGTTCACGCTCAGCCGGGTGGATCGCAAGGCCGCATCCCTTCTTATTTGGCCCCGGATGACAGCACGTACAGGCCCGCGCCGGAACCCGCCGCAAGTCCGGTCGGCTCAGTTGTTGCCCACCGCCGCCCCCAGCGTCTCGCCGATCTCGCGATGCAGCACCAGGTCGGCAATCGGGTCCATGTCGGTCGGCTCGCGGTTCAGGATCGCCAGCACCGCCCCGTTGCGCTTGGCCAGTTCCGGAAACCCGGCGGCCGGATAGACCACCAGCGACGACCCCGCCACCAGGCACAGGTCGCAGGCCAGCACCGCCTCCTCGGCGCGGATCATCGCCGCCGGCGGCATCGACTGGCCGAAGGAGACGGTCGCGGTCTTCACATGCCCGCCGCAGGCCTCGCAGCGCGGCGGCACGCCCGTTGCCTCGAAGACCGGGCGGATGTCGTCCAGCTCGTAGCGCCGGTGGCAGTCCAGGCAATGGGCATAGGTGGCGTTGCCATGCAGCTCGATCACCTGGCTGTCGGGAATGCCCGAGGCCTGGTGCAGCCCGTCGATATTCTGCGTCACCACGTCCGACACCTTGCCCTGGCGCACCAGCGTCGCCACCGCGCGGTGGCCACGGTTCGGGCGGGCCTGGCGCATCACCGGATCGGACTCGAACTTGCGGCGCCACGTCTCCACCCGCGCCTCCTCCGAGGCGATGAACTCCTGGAAGTAGATCGGCTTCATCCGCGTCCACACGCCGCCAGGGGAGCGGAAATCGGGAATGCCCGATTCCGTGCTTATCCCGGCCCCGGTGAACACCACCACGCGCCGGGCGGCATCGAGAATGCGGCGGAATTCGCTGAGGTCGCTGTCCATGGCCTGGGTTCCCGGCTGCGATCAGGCAAAGGTGGCCTGTCCGGCCTGGCCGCTCAACCCCCCGGGCCAGCCCGGAATGCGGCCGAGCCGTCCAGCCCCGTCAGGCCGTGCCCGCCAGCGCCGCGATCATCGCATCGCGGTGCGCCCAGTCGCCCTCGGCATGCACCGGCTGCAGGCATACATGGGTGGCGCCGGCATCGAAATGCGCCCGCAGGCCAGCCGTCACCGTGGCGACATCGCCCGAGATCACCATCGCATCGATGAAGCGGTCGCTGCCGCCATTGTCCAGCTCAGCCTCGCTGAAGCCCAGCCGGAGCCAGTTGTTGCGGTAGTTCGGCAGCACCATGTAGCGCGACAACTCGGCACGGCCGAGGGCACGGGCACGGGCGCGGTCGGTTTCGATGCACACCTTCTGTTCCACCGCCAGCCACTGGTTCGGGCGGCGCAGGGCGGCTGCCTGGCGCGTATGCTCGGGGGTGACGTTGTACGGCAGGGCCCCCTTGGTGCGCGCGGCGGTGAGCTTGAGCATCAATGGGCCGAGGGCGGCGATCATCACCGGCCAGTCGCCCGCGCCCGGCTCATCGCCCTGCAGCGCGTCGAGATAGGCGCGCATCGCCGGCAGCGGCTTCTCGTACACATGCCCACGCACCCGTTCCACCGCCGGCTGGTGGCTCACGCCAAGGCCGAGGATGAAGCGGTCGCCATACAGCCGGTTCAGCGTGGTCATGCCGGTGCGCGCGGCATAGGCGTCGCGGGCATAGATGTTGGCGATGGAGCTTCCGACGATCAGCTTCTTCGATGCGCCCAGCAGGAACCCGGCCAGCGACAGCAACTCGTAGCCGCGCAATTCCGGATACCAGAAGGCGCTGTAGCCATGGCCCTCCACGGTGGCCATCAGGGCGGCGAGTTGCGTCCCGTCGAGGCGGTCGGTGGGATACCAGAACTCCGAGGCGACCCAATTCCATGTGTATGCTCCTCGCTGGGGGACGGACTGGAATGATAATAGGCCTCGCCGGCCATGTGGACCATGGCAAGACATCGCTCATCCGCGCGCTGACCGGCGTGGACGCCGACCGCCTGCCGGAGGAACGCGCCCGCGGCATGACCATCGACCTCGGCTTCGCCTATGCGGCGCTGCCTGCGGGCGGCGTGCTCGGCTTCGTCGACGTGCCCGGCCACGAGCGCTTCCTGGCCAACATGCTGGCCGGCGTGCTGGCGATGGACCGCGTGCTGCTGGTGGTCGCCGCCGATGACGGGCCGATGCCGCAGACGCTGGAGCACCTGGAGGTGCTGCGCCTGGTCGGCGTGGCCAGCCTGGGCATCGCCGTCACCAAGACCGACCGCGTGGCCCCGCAGCGCACCGCCGCCGTTGCCGCCGAGATGGCCGCACTCGCCGAACGTGCCGGCTATCCGGCGGCGGCTGTTCATCCGGTCTCCAGCGTCACCGGCGAGGGTATCGCGGCGCTGTGGTCCTGGCTCGCCGCCGCTCCGCCGCCCGCGCGCGAGGCCGGCTCCGGCTTCCGCCTGTCGATCGACCGCAGCTTCGTGCTGCCAGGCGCCGGCACCGTGGTCACCGGCACCGTCGCCGCCGGGCAGGTGGCGGTTGGCGACAGCCTGCTGCTCTCCCCCTCGCGCCTCGCCGCGCGGGTGCGCAGCCTGCGCGTGCAGGACCGGCCGGCGGAACACGCCCAGGCCGGCGACCGCTGCGCCCTGGCCATCGCCGGCCCGCGCATCGAACGCGCGCGGGTGCGCCGCGGCGACTGGCTGGTGGCCCCCGCCCTGCACGCCCCCACCACGACCATCGACGCCCGGGTGCGCCTGGCCGAGGGCCGCGCGCTGCGCCATGGCGGGCCGGTGCACGTGCATCTCGGCGCCGCCGCCATTCCCGCCCGGCTGCGGGTGTGGGACGAGGAGAGCAGCGACCGGTTTTTCGTCCGCCTGCAACTGCAGCGCCCCACCCCCACCCTGCACGGCGACCGCCTGGTGCTGCGCGATGACGGCACCGGCCGCATCGTCGCCGGCGGCCACGTGGTCGACCCCTTCCCGCCGCCGCGCCGCCGCCCCCGCGCCGAACGCCTGGTCCAGCTCGCGGCCCTGGCCGAACCGTCGCCCGAGGCGGCGTTGCAAGCGGTGCTCGCCGCCGATGGCTGGGCCGACCTCGCCGGATTCGCGATCGCCCGCAACCTCGGCCCGGCGCAGGTGGAGTCGCTGCTCGCCGGCCTGCCGGCCATCGCCATCGGCCGCGAGGGCCGCCGCGTGGCGGTGTCGGCCAACCTGCGCGAAGACCTGCACCAGCGCCTGCTCGCCGCCCTCGCCGGCTTCCACGCCGCCCAGCCCGACCTGCCCGGCCCCGGCCGCGCCGCCCTTCTGGCCACCGCCGGGCGCGACATGCCGGCCATCGCCGAGGCAATGCTGGGCGAACTGCTCGCGGAAGGCGCCATCGCCCCCCACGGCACGGTGTTGCGCCTGCCCGGCCACACCCCCACGCTCGCCCCGGCCGACGCCGCCGCCTGGCCGCGCATCGCGGCACTGCTGGCGGCCAACGGCCTGCGTCCGCCCCGCGTGCGCGAGGTGGCCGAGGAACTGGCCCTGGCCCCGGAAGCCGCCGAGGCGCTGCTCGCCCGCTACGACCGCTTCGGCCGTGTGCTGCGCGTGGCACCGAACCGCTTCTTCCTGCCCGAGACCGTGGCCGCCCTGGCGCATGAGGCCGCGGCGCTGGCGGAAGCCGAAAGCGGCTTCACCGCCGCCGACTTCAACCGCCGCACCGGCATCGGCCGCAACCTCGCCATCGAGGTGCTGGAATTCCTCGACCGCATCGGCATCACCCGGCGCACCGGCGAACTCCGCCACGTCGTGCGCGACGTGGCGGAGATCATCGCCGACGGTACCCCGCCACTCGCAAGCGGCGGGTAGCCGCCCGTCCGTCAGTTGCCCTTCAGCAGCAGGGCCACGATCGAGTCGAAATGCGCATCCGCCAGCGCCCGCAACTCGTCGTCGGTGCGGTCCTGCACGGGGTGCGGGATGAACACATAGGCCGGATCGATGCCCAGCGACTTCGCCTGAACCTCGGCGGCGTCGATGAACTCCGTGGTCGCAACACCCACCGCAGGAATGCCGCGGGACTCGAGGTCTGCCATGTCATGCGTACAGCACGACGTGCAGCTGCCTCAGTCCGCCAGCCCTTCGATGACCAGGTTCACCTCGGTGCCGATCTGCTGGCGCAGCGGCAGCGGCGCCGGGCGCGCCATGGTGGGCTTCATGTAGCGCCGCGTGGCGATGCCGCGCTCCTTCAGCCGCGCGTCGATGCGGTCGAGGAACACGTCGCCGCGGGACTTGGAGATGTCGAGGATGCCCACGGTCAGCCCCTCCATCTTGTCGGGCCGGGCCAGGCGCGGGCGTATCGCCGCACTTCGCTCCGAGGTTGGGTCAAGCAGCGCCGTCATGGTTTCACCTCCCTGGTCACGGGCGAGCTGCCGCGCTCGCCGCTGGCGGACCATCCGCCGATGATGCCCGAAAACATGCCCGCCCCGCCACCTGCACGCACGATCATCAGCCCGCCCGGCCGGAATTTCGCCACCATCCGCCCGGCCAGCGCGGCCGGCCCGCCCTCCGCGATGCCGTGCGCGCCGGCCGCCAGGTCCTCGCCCGGGATCTGCGTCAGCCGGTAAAGCGCCTCGTACAGCCGCGCCTTGCTCCAGCCGGCGGCACGATATGTGCGCTCATGCTCGGGCGAGATCACCACCATCGCGTCGCAGGCCGGCGCCAGCTTCACGTTCTGCAGCGCCTTCAGCGACTCCGCGAAACTGCGGGTCAGGCTCTCCGGCTCGCGCGACTTCTGGTCCACCACGCCCTGCAACCCGAACCCGGCGAATACCGTCACCGCCGATACACCGGGGGCGATGCCGCGCTCCACCGACAGCGGCTCCCAGCACGACCCCTCCTCGTCCTCGGCGAAGCAGTAGGTGTATTTGCCGGGATTCCCGAGGGTTGCGCGGTCCACTTCCTGCGGCCGCCCGCCGCCCACGTTGCGGATCACCAGTTGCAGCGCACGGCCGATGGTGGCGTTGGCGCGGTTGCCCTGGCCGAGCGCATTGCCGCGCGCGTTCATGCCGATCTGCCGGCGCACCGGCCCGTTCACCACCACCACGGGGCCAACGAACATCGTCGTCGCCAGCACCCCATGCATGGCGAAGGGCTCCTCCAGCACCGCCTCCACCGCCGCCAGCACCACCGGCAGGTATTCCGGCTTGCACCCGGCCATCACCGCGTTGATGGCGACCTTCTCCACCGTTGCCGGCGCCAGGTCCGGCGGCACGATGCCCACCACCTCCTGCGGGTCGCGCGCGGTGCCGGCCAGCATGCGCAGCACCCGCTCCTCGCTGGGCGGCACCAGCGGCAGGCCATCGGACCAGCCGCGGTCGAACATCGCCTCGATCTCGTCCTCGCCGCCGCCGATCGCCACGCGCCGCGCCACCAGCCCGGTCTCGCCATGGCGGATCTTCAGCCGCTCGATGATGCCGGGCTCGATGTTCTTCGCCCCGCAGCCCGGCCGCATCGCCGGCAGATCCGCGCCCAACCCGGCGCGGCCGGTCACGCGTTCCCACTCCGCACGGTCCCAGCCATAGGTGCGGTCCACCTCGCGCCCGCCTTCGAAGCGGATCAGCGTGGGCACGATCTCGATGCGCAGCCGGTGCGAGGCATCAAGCTCGCCGTCATAGACCCGCCCCGCCACTTCGGCTGGAAATTCCGGATCATCCTGCGAATACACCGTCAGCCCCGCGCCGCGCGCCAGTTCGGCCAGCACCGGCACCGTCAGCACGCAGGTGGGGCAATCCTGCTTCACCACCGCAACCAGCCCGTCCTGCATCGCCGCCTCCCGCCCTGTTCGCCCCATCCAAGCACCGTGCGGCGCAGAAGCGAAGTGCGGTCCGCTGTCCGCCGTGGTGCGGCTTCAGCCGTGGGCGCGGCGGCGCACGCCACCCAGCGCCAGCAGCCCCGTCGCCAGCAGGGCGAGCGTCGTCGGTTCGGGCACCGGGGCGGCCTGCTGCGGCCCGATCGCGAGGTTCCAGTCCAGCACCTCCTGCACCTGGTACCCGCCACCAGTGCCGCCGCCGAAGCCCAGATAGGCCGTGGTGGTGCCGAGAATGGCGGGGATATCGATGGACAGGTCGGTTATGCCCTGCTGCTCCGGCCGCGCGCCGTCCTGCACCGAAACCGACAGGTGCCGCGTCGCGCCGTCATAGTCGATCTTCACTGCCCAGATGCCGCCATTGGCCAGGCAGCCCGGGCCGGGTACGTCGCAATCCATGACGTCATAAGGGTGGAAAGCGGCGATATTGTTCAGCGCCCCGTCGATGTCCACCGCAACGTGGTTGCCACCGGCCGCCTCGCCGTTGTCGTACGTATCGAACTCCACCGCCACGCTCGGCCCGGCGCCCTCATACCCCATGCTGCCGCCGTAATCCCCCAGCCCGGCCGTGCCCGCGGCAATGAAGAAGGTGATCCCGTCCGCCGGCGCGAGCCCGCCGGGCTGGCTGAAGCGGAAGGCGAAGCCGGTGCTGAAGCTGCCATCCGAACCCAGCGCCACCGGCGTCGCGGTATAGGCCGCGCCGCCCTGTTCCACCCCGGCACCGGTCAGCCGCAGCGCGCCGCCAGCCTCCCCAGCACTGCCGATGCAGGTGAGGGTCGAACCGCAAGCACCTGTAAAATTGTCAAATGCCTGGATCGCACTGGCATGTCCCGGGACCGTCGCCATACCAGCGAACAGGCCAACCATCGCCGCTCGAACCGCTACCGGCCGAAAGGAGGCCGCCATGATATTCTCCCGTTACGGTGACCGGGGCCCTTGGGCGCATGCCAACGTTGCGACATCACATAGCATCAACAGCCTGCATCCGCCAGCGTATGTTACATCGCAGCCATATCTGCCTCTCGCGGGCGCCGGCCGCGCCGCCGCTACGACGCGATCCCCTCCGCCATCAGCCGCTCCACCTCCTCCGGCGCCAGCCCGCATTCAGCCAGCACCTCGCGCGTATGCTGCCCGGCCACCGGCGCCGGCCCCAGCGCGGCATCGCTTTGCGCCAGCGCCCCCGGCGTGCGCTGCACGTGCACCCCGGCCGCCCCCGCCACCCCGGCCGGCAGCGCCGCGCCCACCGCCCGCACATGCTCGTCGGCCAGCCAGTCGGCGAAGGTATTCACCGCATCGCAGATCACGTCGGCCTCGCGCAGCCGCCCGATCCACTCCCCGCGCGGCCGGGACCGGATCAGCGGCCGCAACTCGCCCATCAGCGCCGCCTCGTTGGCCGCCCGCGCCGCGAAGGTGGCGAAGCGCGGATCCTGCGTCAGCTCCTCCCGCCCAAGTGCCGCGCACATCCGCCGCCAGTCGTCCTCGCGCACCAGGGCGATGGCAATCCACCCGTCGGCCGCCTCGAACGACCCCGCCGGCACGTTCAACTGCTTCGGCGCCCCCCCGGCGATCTCGAACTCCGCCAGCTTGTGCCCCAGCAACGCGGCGCTGCCGCTCATCAGGCTGACGTCGATATGCCGCCCGGCGCCGGTCTGCTGGCGCGCGAACAGCGCGGTGGCGATCGCCGCATAGGAATACAGCCCCGTCGGCACGTCGCTCGCAAGCGCGCCGGAGCGGTGCGGCACGCCGTCCGGCCCGCGGTTGATGTCCATGAAGCCGGAAAACGCCTGCGCCGCCGTGTCCGTCACCGGCCGCTGCGAATACGGCCCCGCCTGCCCGAAGCCGCTGACCGACAGGTAGATCAGCCGCGGATTCTCCGCCACCAGGCTGTCGTACCCCACCCCCAGCCGCGCCGCGACCCCCGGCCGGAACCCCTCCACCAGCACATCGGCCTTCAGCGCCAGGCCGCGCAGCACCGCCTTGGCCTCCGGCCGCCGCAGGTCCAGCCGCACCGCCCTCTTGCCGCGGTTGTAGGTCAGCGACATCGCGGTATGCCCGCCATCGGCCACCCGCTCGCCCAGCCCGCGCGACCAGTCGCCCTCCGGCGGCTCCACCTTGATCACGTCGGCCCCATACAGCCCCAGCAGCATCGCGCAATACGGCGAGGCGATGCCCTGCCCCAAATCCAGCACGCGCAGGCCGCGATAGGGAAATTCATGGCTCATGACGGCTCCTCCGGCTATTGCGGCCACACTACGGCGACAGGCGGGGAGCACAACAGTGCCGCACGACACCATCGACGAGACCAAGGACGAGGTCCAGGCGCGCGCCTGGGAGGCCGTGGCCGAATGGTACCACGCCTTCTTCACCGGCATGGTGCTGTCCGCGGTCACGCGGCGCAGCGCCGACGACGCCGCCCGCCTCGTCTTCGCCATCTTCCGCCGCCAGCATCTCGACCTGTTCCTGCCTGGCCTGCGCAAGCTCGGCCTGGACGCCAAGCCGCACGCCGTCGCCGCCGCCCAATACCACTACCTCTCCAACGCGATCGGCGGCGTGCACGTCGAATGGATGGGCGAGAGCGACCGCAAATCCTGGGTGCGCTACCCGCCGCCGCGCTGGATGTGGCACGGCACCGCCCTGTGCGCCGTGCCCGGCCAGGTCTCCCGCGCCATGCTGCGCGGCTGGCACGCCCATAACGGCGTAAGCCTGGGCAACCCCCGCCTCGGCTTCGTCTGCACCGGTCAAACAATGGAGGGCGACCCGGGGCTGGAGGGCTACTACCTCGAACACGACCGCGACCTCGCCCCCGACGAGCGCCTGCGCTTCGCTCGCCACGAACAAGCCCCGCCCTTCGACCCCGCCCAGGCCCCGGGTACTGGCCAGCGACGCCTGGCCGGAAGCACGCATCAAGAAGGCGAAGCGCAACTACGCCATCGCCTATGTCCGCACCGCCATCCCCGCCGCCATCCAGCTCTGGGGCGCCCAGGAGGCCGCCCAGCTCCTCGGCCTTACCGGCCGCCTGGTCGGCATGCAGTATTTCCAACAGACCGCCGCGGCCCTCCCGGCACCCGACTTCGCCAGCTTCATGGTGGCGCTGGCCCAGGCCCAGGGCGACCGCGCCGAAATCATCGCCCCCGGAATCGTGCGCCAGTCCACCTGGCAGGTGATGAAGGGCGTGCCCGACCCGCACCAGGCCGCCTTCACCTGCTGGAACGGGTTGCTGGAGGGCGCGCTGGCCGCCCACGACCGTTTCGCCGAGCTCCGGGTTACCGCCCGGCTCGACCTCGGCGACCCGCATTTCGAATGGCGCATCGCCCCCCGCCGCGCGCCGGTCGCACTCGCCGGCTGACCGCCGCCATTCGCCCCTGGCGCCGCGCCGTTCCTGTGGTACGGTCGCATCGAAGCCCAGCCAGGGCGGCAACAAGGATCGGCGCGATGAAGCAGGCGCGATGACAGAACCGCTCGTCTCCTTCCGCGGCGTCGAGAAGACCTACGACGGCCGGGTCAACGTCGTGCAGTCCCTGAATCTCGACATCGCCCGCGGCGAGTTCCTCACCCTTCTCGGCCCCTCCGGCTCCGGCAAGACCACCACGCTGATGATGCTTGCCGGCTTCGAGGCCCCCACCGCCGGCGAGATCCTGCTCGGCGGCCGCTCGCTCGCCGCCGTGCCCGCGCACAAGCGCTCCATGGGCATGGTGTTCCAGAACTACGCCCTGTTCCCGCACATGACGGTCGCCGAGAACCTCGCCTACCCGCTGCGCCGCCGCCGCGTGCCAAAGCCCGAGATCGCCGCCGCCCTCCGCCGTGCGGTCGAGATGGTCAAGCTCACCGGGCTGGAGGGCCGCTACCCCGCCCAGCTTTCCGGCGGCCAGCAACAGCGCGTCGCCGTCGCCCGCGCGCTGATCTTCCAGCCGGACGTGGTGCTGATGGACGAGCCGCTGGGCGCGCTCGACAAGAACCTGCGCGAGCAGATGCAGCTGGAACTCAAGCACCTGCACGACCAGCTCGGCGCCACCATCGTCTACGTCACCCACGACCAGAGCGAGGCGCTCACCATGTCCAACCGCGTGGCGGTGTTCCACGAGGGCATCGTCCAGCAGCTCGACACGCCCGAGGCGATGTACGAGCACCCCGCCAGCAGTTTCGTCGCCAACTTCATCGGCGAGAACAACGCCCTGCCCGGCCGCGTCGCGGGCAGCGAAGGCGGCTTCTGCACCGTCCGGCTCGACACCGGCGAACAGATGCGCGCGCTGCCGGTCAACCCCGCCGCCGACGGCCGCACCCTCGTCTCCATCCGCCCAGAGCGGCTGCGCCTCGCGCGCGACGGCAGCGCCGGCAACCGCCTCTCGGCCACCATCCGCGAGACCATCTATTTCGGCGACCACGTACGCCTGCACCTCGACTCCGGCGCCACGCCGCTGATGCTCAAGCTACCGCTCGGCGAGGCCGCCGGACTGGCCCCGGGCCTCAAGGTCGCCCTGGCCTGCGAGGCCGAGCACTGCCGCGCGCTCGACCCGCCGCCATGAGCAGCACCGTCCACCCCGCCCACGCGCCCGCGGCCCCCGCCGCCGCGCACCCGCCCGGCGACCTCGCCCGCAAGCTGCGCCGCGCCAACCGCAGCCGCCAGCTTGTCGCCCTCGCCCTGCTCGCCCCGGCCCTGGTGCTGATGCTGGCGGCCTTCGTCTGGCCGATCACCTCGCTGCTCACCAACGCCGTGCACGCCCCCGAATTCCGCGACACCGTGCCGAAACTTTCGGCATGGCTGTCCGGCTGGGACGGCGAAGCCCTGCCCGGCGAGCCCGCCTATGCGCTGGTCGCCGAGGAATTCGCCACCGCCTTCGCCGACCGCTCCCTGCCCCGCGCCAGCACCCGCCTGAACTACGAGCGCGGCGGCATGCGCAGCCTGGCCATGAAAACCGGCCGCCAGGCCCCGCGCCTCAAGCCGCCCTACAAGGAGGCATTGATCCGCCTCGACCCCGCCTGGGGCGACCTCGATACCTGGCGGGCAATGAAGAACGCCAGCGGCCTGCTCACCGACCGATTCGTCCTCCAGGCGCTCGACCTGGAACGCGATTTCGCCACCGGCATCCGCCCCGTGACCCCGGAAAAGCGCGTCTATATCGACCGGCTGGAAGTCACCTTCTGGATCAGCATCGTCGTCACCCTGCTCTGCGCGGCCATCGGCTACCCCATGGCCTATGTCATGGCCCAGGCCGGCGGGCTGTGGGGCCGGGTGCTGTTCATCCTGGTGTTGCTGCCGTTCTGGATCTCGCTGCTGGTGCGCACCGCCGCCTGGGTGGTGCTGCTGCAGAAGGAGGGCATCATCAACGGCGCCCTGCTCGCCATGGGGCTGATCGACGCGCCCAGGCAGCTGATCTTCAACCGCACCGGCGTCTATGTCGCCATGGTCCACATCCTGCTGCCCTTCCTGGTGCTGCCGCTGTACAGCGTCATGAAGAGCATCCCGCGCGACCATGTCCGCGCCGCCGCCTCGCTCGGCGCCACGCCGGCCAGCGCCTTCCTCACCGTCTACTTCCCCCAGACCATCCCCGGCCTCGGCGCCGGCTGCCTGCTGGTGTTCATCCTGTCGATCGGCTTCTACGTCACCCCATCGCTGGTTGGCGGCAGCGGCGACCAGATGATCTCCTCGCTGATCGCCGAATTCGCCCTCGGCACCGCCAATTGGGGCCTGGCCAGCGCGCTCGCCCTGGTGCTGCTGTGCTGCGTCGCCGTGATCTACCCGCTGTTCGGCCGCTACGCCGGCGCCAAGAACCTGCGGCTGGGCTAGGCCATGGCATCCGCGAAACCCTACCGCGCCCCGCTCGACCGACTCGGAGCCACCGCCGTGCGCGTGCTCGCCGGGCTGGGCTTCGTCTTCCTGCTCGCCCCCATCCTCGCCGTGGTCCCGCTGTCCTTCAACGGCGGCAGCTATCTCAGCTACCCGCTCCAGGGCCTGTCCTGGCAATGGTACGAGGCCGTGTTCGCCCCGCGGCCCTGGATGCCCGCCCTATGGAACAGCATCCGCATCGGGCTCGCCACCACCCTGCTCGCCACCACCATCGGCACGCTGGCCGCCTACGGCCTCAGCTACACCGACTTCCCCGGCAAGCGCTGGATCGCCGCCCTGCTGATCAGCCCGATGGTCGTGCCCATCGTCATCACCGCACTCGCCGTCTACCTCGCCTTCGCCCCGTTCGGCCTGGTGAACTCCTTCCCCGGCCTCGTGCTCGCCCACACCGTGCTGGCCGTGCCCTTCGTGGTCATCACCGTCACCGCCACCCTGCACGGCTTCGACCGCAACATGGTGCGCGCCGCCGCCAGCCTCGGCGCCGGCCCGCTGGTGGGCTTCTTCACCGTCACCCTGCCGCTCACCGCGCCGGGCATCCTCTCGGGCGCCGTCTTCGCCTTCGTCACCTCGTTCGACGACGTGGTGGTCGCCCTCTTCCTCGCCGGCCCCGAGCAGTTCACCGTGCCGCGCCGCATGTTCAACGCCCTGCGCGACAAGCTCGACCCCAGCATCATCGCCCTCGCCGTCTTCCTGGTGGCCATCTCCGTCGTCCTGCTGGCTACGATGGAAGCGCTGCGCTGGCGGTCGGAACGCTTGCGCAGCCGGCAGCAAGGCTGAAATGATGTCCAATAACGCTGAAATCGCGAAGGAGGCCCGTCCATGAAACGCCTGCAAATGCTGATCGCCGCCGGCCTGGTGGCTGCCCTCGCCGGCGGCACCGCCCAGGCCCGCGACTTCACCGTCGTCGGCTGGGGCGGCGCCGCACAGGACCGCCAGCGCGAGATCTACTTCGCCCCCTTCGCCAAGGAACAGGGCATCTCCTTCAAGGAGGACACCTATCTCGGCGGCTGGGGCCAGTTCCAGGCCATGGGCGAAACCGGCGAAGTGCCGTGGGACGTCGTCCAGGTCGAAACCGCCGAGATGATCCGCGGCTGCGAGGAAGGCGTCTTCATGCCGCTGGACTGGAGCAAGCTGCCGCCCAAGGATTCCTACATCCCCCACGCCGCCAGCGAATGCGGCGCCGGCACCATCGTCTGGGCGGTGCTGATGTCCTACAACGCCGACCGCCTGAAGGGCCACGAGCCCAAGTCCATGGCCGATTTCTGGGACACCCAGAAATGGCCCGGCAAGCGCGCCATGCGCCAGGGCCCCAAGCTCAACCTCGAAATCGCGCTGATGGCCGACGGCGTGAAGCCGGCCGACGTCTACAAGGTGCTCTCCACCCAGGCCGGCATCGACCGTGCCTTCGCCAAGCTCGACAAGATCAAGCCGCTGGTCCAGTGGTGGAAGGCCGGCGCCCAGGCCCCGGAATGGCTCGCCGCCGGCGACGTCGAACTCGCCATCGCCTATTCCGGACGCATCGCCAACGCCCAGAAGACCGGCGTGAACCTCAAGCCCATCTGGGACAACACCGTCTACGCCATCGACAGCTGGGTGATCCTCTCCAAATCCCCCTACAAGGACCTCGGCCACAAATACATCGCCTTCGCCAGCAACCCCGACCGCCAGGTGGAAAGCGCCAAGCGCCTGCCCTACGGCCCCACCATGGTCGCCGCCACGCCCAAGCTGCCCCAGGCCGTGCTGGAAGGCATCCCCGCCGGCCCCAACCTCGCCACCGGCCTGTTCGGCGGCTCGCCGGAAGCCAACCAGTTCTGGGTGGACCGGCTGGAGGAACTCACCGAGCGCTGGAACGCCTGGGTGGCGAAGTAAAGTAGGCAGGCAAGTCCCAGGGGCTTCGCCCCTGGACCCCAGCAGGGGGCCAAGCCCCCTGCACCCTCGTGAATGGAGATCTGGGCTCTAGGCCAGGTCCGCCACCGCCGCATGCCAGTCCTTCATCGCCGCCACATGCGCCTCCCAGCTATGCCCGGGAATGCGCTTGTGGTGGTTGCGGCCGAAGGTGCTGTTCAGCGTCACATGCGTCACCCCGGCATCCTTCCAGAACTGGAACTCCCGCCGCCACTCCGCCGGCCCGCCCTCGGCGGTCGAGACCCATACCTCCAGCCCCATCGCCGCCGGATCGCGCCCCGCCGACTCGGTGAACCGCCGCAGCTTGTCGAACTCGGCCACCGCCTCCGCACCGGGAGGATGCGCCAGCATCATCCAGCCATCGCCCCACCTGGCGGTGCGCTGCAACGTCACGTCCATATGCCCGCCGAACCAGATCGGGATGCGCCGCTTCGCCGGCAGCGGATTGATCCCGGCATCGTCGATCGTGTGCCACTTCCCCTTGAAGGTCACATGCGGCTCGGCCCACAGCGCCTGCATCACCTGCACCTGCTCCTCCGAGCGCCGGCCACGGTTGTGGAAATTCTCGCCGAGCCCCACGAACTCCACCTCGTTCCAGCCCACGCCCACGCCCAGCCGGAAACGCCCGCCCGACAGCACATCCAGGCTCGCCGCCTGCTTGGCCACCAGCACCGTCTGCCGCTGCGCCAGGATCAGCACCTGCGTCGAGAAATGGATGCGCTTGCAGATGCCGGCCAGGAAGCCGAACGCCACGAACGGATCATGGAACAGATCGGCCGAGGTGTTGCGCGTGCCCCAATCCGGCCGGCTCGCCACGTTCACCCCCAGCACGTGGTCGGCCAGCATCAAATCGTCATAGCCGGTCTCCTCGGCCAGCAGCGCGAAGTCGCGAACGATTGCCGGCTCGCCGCCGATATCGCCCAATGGCAGTGCCACGCCCAGTTTCATGCCCGCATCCCCCATGGTTGTTCCGTGAAGGCGACTCTATAGACTGGACGCCGCCCGCCCCAGCGCCACATGTGCTGGCGGGTCAGACAGGGACGGAAAACCATGCTCAAGCTCGGATACAAGGCCTCGGCGGAGCAGTTCGCGCCGATGAAGCTGTTGGAATTCTCGGTCCAGGCCGAGCAGGAAGGCTTCGACTCCGTCTTCATCAGCGACCACTTCCAGCCCTGGAAGCACACCGACGGCCACGCCCCAAGCTCCCTGGTCTGGCTCGGCGCCCTCGGCGCCCGCACCAGTCGCATCGTCATGGGCACCTCGGTGCTCACGCCCACCTTCCGCTACCATCCCTCCATCGTCGCCCAGGCCTTCGGCACGCTCGGCTCCATGTTCCCCGGCCGCGTCATCCTCGGCATCGGCACCGGCGAGGGGCTGAACGAGGTGCCCGCCACCGGCATGCACTGGCCGGACTTCAAGGAACGCTTCGCCCGCCTGCGCGAGAGCGTGCAACTCATGCGCAAGCTCTGGACCGAGGACCGGGTGAGCTTCGACGGCCAGTTCTACAAGACCGAGAACGCCACCATCTACGACCGGCCGGACGCCCCGATCCCCATCTACGTCGCCGCCGCCGGCGCCATGATCGCCAAGTATGCCGGCCGCGGCGGCGACGGCCTGATCTGCACCTCGGGCAAGGCGGCCGAGCTGTACACCGAAACGATCCTGCCCAACGTCGCCGAGGGCATCAAGCTCGCCACCTCCCCCAAGCCCGACTACGACAACATGATCGAGGTGAAGGTCAGCTTCGACACCGACCGCCAGCGCGCCCTCGAAGACACCCGCCACTGGGCCGCCCTCGCCCTCTCGCCAGAAGAAAAAATGTCGGTCGAGGACCCGGTCGAGATGGAAAAACTCGCCGACGCCCTCCCCCTCGAACGCGCCGCCAAGCGCTGGATCGTCTCCAGCGACGCCGACGAGCACGTGGAAAAGATCGGCTGGTATGTCGGCCTCGGCTTCCGCCACCTCGTCTTCCACGCCCCTGGCCCCGACCAGGCGCGCTTCCTCAAGCTCTACGGCGAACAGGTCCTGCCCCGCCTGCGCAAGAAATTCGGCTGACCGTGGCCTCGTCGCTCGCCCTGCACGCGCTGCCGGGCATCCCCATGGTCCAACCCGGCGACGACCTCGCCGCCCTCATCGAAGCCGCCCTCGCCCGCGCCGCCCTGTCGCTCCAGCCCGACGACGTGCTGGTCCTCGCCCAGAAGATCGTCTCCAAGGCCGAGGGCCGCATCGTCGAGATCCCCTCGGTCACCCCCTCCGCCCAGGCCCGCGAACTCGCCATCACCGTCCAGAAGGACCCGCGCGTGGTCCAGGTCATCCTCGACCAATCCGTCCGCGTCGTCCGCGCCCGCCCCAACCTGCTGATCGTCGAGCACAAGCGCGGCTGGGTCATGGCCAACGCCGGCATCGACCACTCCAACGTCGCACCACAAGACGGCATCGAACGCGTGCTGCTCCTGCCTGAAGACCCCGACGCGTCAGCCGAAGCCCTGCGCGCCCGCCTCGCCCCCGCCGCCGGCGGCCCGCTCGGCGTCGTCATCTCCGACAGTTTCGGCCGCGCCTGGCGCCGCGGCACCGCGGGCATCGCCATCGGCGCCGCCGGCCTGCCCGCGCTCGTTGACCTGCGCGGCAACCCCGACCTGTTCGGCCGCATCCTCGAAGTCAGCCTCAGCGGATTCGCCGACGAGATCGCCGCCGCCGCCTCCCTCCTCCAGGGCCAGGGCGCGGAATCCCAGCCGGTCATCCTCGTCCGCGGCTTGATCTGGTCCCAGCCGGCGATGGGCGCCGCCCACCTCGTCCGCCCCGCCCAGGAAGACCTCTTCCGATGACCGAGCCAGACCTCGTCCTCGCCCTCTCCGGCGGCGTCGGCGGCGCCAAGCTCGCCCTCGGCCTCTCCCAAATAGTGGCTCCCGAAAATCTCCTGATCGTCGCCAACACCGGCGACGATTTCGAGCATCTCGGCCTGTCCATCTCGCCCGACATCGACACCCTCACCTACGCGCTCGCCGGCCTCGACAACCAGACCCTTGGCTGGGGCCGCCGCGACGAGACCTGGAACTTCATGGAAACGCTCGCCACCATCGGCGGCCCCACCTGGTTCCGCCTCGGCGACCGCGATCTTGCCCTGCACGCCGAGCGCACCCGCCGCCTGCGCGCCGGCGAACCCCTCTCCGCCATCACCGCCGACATCACGGCCAGGCTCGGCGTCGCCCCGCGCATCCTGCCGATGAGCGACCAAACCGTGCGCACCCGCGTCGACACCGACGAGGGCCTGCTCGACTTCCAGGACTATTTCGTCGGCCGCCAATGCCGCCCGGCGGTGAAATCCCTCCACTTCGCCGGCGCCGAAACCGCCGCTCCCCACCCCGACTTCCTCGCCACCCTCGCCAGCCCCCGCCTGCGCGCGGTGGTGATCTGCCCCTCCAACCCCTTCATCTCCGTCGAGCCCATCCTCGCCCTGCCCGGCATCCGCGCCGCCCTGCGCGCCTGCCCCGCCCCCGTCGTCGCCGTCTCCCCCATCATCGGCGGCAAGGCGGTGAAGGGCCCCACCGCCAAGATGATGGCCGAACTCGGCACCCCCCCCAGCGCCGCCGCCGTCGCCCACCGCTACGGCGACCTGCTCCGCGGCTACGTCATCGACACCGAGGACGCGGCATTGGCCCCCGCCCTCGCCCTGCCCTGCGCCATCGCCCCCACGCTGATGACCACGCTGGCCCACAAGACCGCCCTGGCGCAGGTCGCCCTCGACCTCGCCAACTCGCTGCGAAGGTCGGCATCGGGCCGATGACCGGCATCTGGGCGGTCATTCCGGTCAAGGAACTGGCCGGCGCCAAACAGCGCCTCGCCGCCTTCCTCTCGCCCGCGGAACGGCACACCCTGGCTGTCACCATGCTGGAGGAGGTGCTGCACGCCCTGGCCAACGCCCACCGCCTCGCCGGCATCGCCCTCGTCACCCTCGACCCCCACGCCACCGCCATCGCCGCCGCGAACGGCTGGCGCGTCATCACCGAAGGCGCCCGCGACGGCCACACCGGCAGCGTCGATGCCGGCCGCCGCATCCTCGCAGCCGATGGCCGCCCCGGCATCCTCACCCTGCCCGGCGACGTGCCCTGCGCCACCGCCGCCGAGATCGACGCCACCCTCGCCGCGCACGGCCCGGCCCCCTCCTTCACCATCGTTCCAGCCCACGACGAACAGGGCTCCAACACCGTCATCGTCTCGCCACCGCTCGCCGTCCCGCTGCGGTTCGGCGACAACAGCTACTTCCCCCACCTCGCCGCCGCCCGCGCCGCCGGCATCCAGCCGCGCATCGTGCCGCAGCCCGGCCTGGCCATGGACATCGACCACCCCGCCGACCTCGCCGCCTTCCTCGTCCTGCCGCAATCGCACGGCACCCGCACCCGCCGCTACCTCGAAGCGATCGGCGTCCCGCAACGCCTCGCGGAACGCCCCCATACGCCGCCAATTTCCTGATCCGCGCGCACCGAACGGCACGCCACGCCCGCGAGGTCAATAACCGATCGCACCGGCCCCGCGGACGCTCCCGCGCCTGCCTGCGCTCACCGCTCCAGCGCCAGCCGCTCGGCCGCTTGTAGATGGTCCTCCTCGATCAGCGCCGCCGAGCGCGCCAGCAGCCGCAGCGCCGGGATCTCCCCGTTGCGCGCATAGTCGCGGTGCAATGCCAGCGCGTTGCGATGCGCCGACAACTGCTGGGTAAGGAACATCTGCGCCCGCATCCGCCCGGAGGCCATGCGCAGCAGGTCGACCATCTCCTGCTGCCGGTCCGACATCACCGGCACCCCGAGCCGGATGCCAAGCTGGTTGGCCGCCTCGCGCAACTCCGAACTCAACGCCCCATGGTCCGACACCAGCATCTCCGCGAACCGCTGCACCCCGATCCCTACAGACGGCTCGCGCATCACGAATTCGCTCGACACCCGCTGGAACAATCCAAACGCCACCGATCGCGACAGGTATTCCCGCGCGAACGACGGCTCCGGCCGAGCGGGATAGGCGCCGGGCGCGACATAGCCTCCCTGCTGCGCCGCAACGGGAAGCGAGAAAGCCACAACCATGGCCATGGCGGCGAGAGCGTAGCGCATGACAACCTCCTGCCGGCGCCGCATTGCATCGCAGCCTCGCCGGTCCGCGTGCCCCGGCGGGCGCCGCGGCCCGTTCCCCGCAGGAACGAACGGCGCGCGGCCGGGTTCCGACCCGCGCCTTCCTCGCGCCTGCAAGTCGGTTTCATATTGATTCCGCTACTTACCGTGCTTGCCACATTCCCGCAGGCGCCGCGCTCGTAACGTACAGGAACCTTCCACCGCACCCAACATTTCCGAAATGCCCTGGAACACGGAGATTGGTGTGGCCCCGAACGATGTCTTCAATTCGTCGCTTCACACCGACATGGCAGCACAACAAGCAATCTGTTTCTCCCATCTACGCTGGGATTTCGTCTACCAGCGACCGCAGCACCTCATGTCCCGCCTTGCGCACGACATGCCGGTCATCTTCTGGGAGGAACCGCTCTACCAGCCCGGCGCCGCGCCGCGCCTCGAACTCCTGCCACGCTCCGGCCGGCTGACGGTCGCCCGCATGATCCTGCCCGAAGGCACCAGCCCCGAGGCAGCCTGCGCCGCCCAGCGCCACCACCTCGACTCCCTGGTCGCCTCGCGCGGCATCCGCGACCCGCTGCTCTGGTACTATACCCCGATGATGCTGCCGTTCTCGGCGCATCTGGCCGCCGGCTTGGTGATCTACGACTGCATGGACGAACTGTCCGCCTTCCGCGGCGCCCCGCCTGGCCTGCGCGCCCTGGAGGCGCAACTGCTCGCACGCGCCGACCTGGTCTTCACCGGCGGGCACAGCCTCTACGAGGCGAAATGCCACCAGCACGACGACATCCACCCCTTCCCCAGCAGCGTCGACGCCAGCCACTTCCGCGCCGCCCGCGGCGCCGTCGCCGATCCGTCCGACCAGCACGCCATCGCCCATCCGCGCATCGGCTACTACGGCGTCATCGACGAACGCCTCGACCTCAACCTCCTGGCATCGGCCGCCGACGCCCGGCCGGACTGGCAGTTCGTCATGATCGGGCCGCTGGCGAAGATCGACGCCGCCGACCTGCCACGCCGCGACAACATCCATTTCCTCGGCCCCAAGACCTATGCCGAGCTTCCCGCCTACGTCGCCGGCTGGGCGGTGGCGCTGATGCCCTTCGCGCTGAACGAATCCACCCGCTTCATCAGCCCCACCAAGCGCCCGAATATCTCGCCGCCGGCCGCCCCGTGGTCTCCACCCCCATCACCGACGTGGTGCGCCAGTACCGCGACCTGCCCGGCGTGCACATCGCCACCGGCGCCGCCGCCTTCAACGCCGCGATCGACCAGGCACTGGCGCTCGCGCCCGGCAACGGGAACTGGCTCGCCCCCGCCGATGCGCTGCTCGCCACCATGTCGTGGGACCGCACCTGGGCGGAAATGTCGGCCCTCATGGACCGCAAGCGTCTGGCGCGTCGTACTCCGGCGGCGGCGCACCGCCCGTCATCCGCTTTGCCCGCCGCGCCCCGGCTGGCCCAGCGCCCGTCCTACGACTACCTGGTCGTCGGCGCGGGCTTCGCCGGCTCCGTGCTGGCCGAACGCCTGGCCCGCGCCGACGGCGCGCGCGTGCTGGTGGTGGACCGCCGGCCGCACATCGCCGGCAACGCCTACGACCATCTCGACGCCTCCGGCCTGCTGGTGCACCGCTACGGCCCGCACATCTTCCACACCAACGCCCCGCGCGTGGTCGAATACCTCTCCCGCTTCACCGAATGGCGCCCCTACGAGCACCGCGTGCTCGCCGCCATCGGCGACCAGCTCCTGCCGGTGCCCATCAACCGCACCACCGTGAACCGCTTCTTCGGCCTCTCGCTCAACGAGGCCGAGGTCGAGGCCTTCCTCGCCCGCAAGGCCGAACCGGTCGCCGACATCCGCACCTCCGAGGACATCGTGCTGTCCAAGGTCGGGCGCGAGCTGTACGAGGCGATGTTCCGCGGCTACACCCGCAAGCAATGGGGCGTCTTCCCCGATGCGCTGGACAAGTCGGTCGCCGGGCGCATCCCCGTGCGCACCAACGACGACGACCGTTACTTCAACGACACTTTCCAGCACATGCCGCGCCACGGCTACACCCACATGTTCGAGAACATGCTCGACCATCCCAACATCACGCTCATGCTGGGCTGCGACTTCCGCGAGGTGCGCGAGGAAGTCGAATGGCGCCACCTCGTCTTCACCGGCCCGGTGGACGAGTATTTCGACCACCAGCTCGGCCCCCTGCCCTACCGCTCGCTGCGCTTCCATCACGAAACGCTGGAGCGCACGCAGTTCCAGCCGGTCGGCGTCGTCAACTACCCCTCGCCCGAAACGCCCTACACCCGCATCACCGAATACAAGCACCTCACCGGCCAGCGCCACCCGCACACCAGCATCAGCTACGAATACCCCTCCGCCGAGGGCGACCCGTACTACCCCGTGCCACGGCCCGAGAACGCCGCCCTCTACGCCCGCTACCAGGCGCTGGCCGATGCCGAGCACGACGTCACCTTCGTCGGCCGGCTGGCCACCTACCGCTACTACAACATGGACCAGGTGGTGGCCCAGGCGCTCACCGTGCACGAACGCCTCAAGACCCGCGCGATCCGCCCCCGCCGTGCCATCGCCACCCCCACCGTCTCCCTCGGCGCGGCCGGCCTCCAGCGCGAAAGCTGATCCGGCGGCGACGGCCCCGCACCGGGGAACCCCGCCCAACAGGACGAGTTGACCAGAAGGCCCGGCCACGCCGCGCCTCCGCCCGACACAACAGGAGATCGCCGTGTACCACCACGTGAAGAAACTGATGTACACCGTGAACGTCGGCGAGCCCGACTCCGCTTCGGCAACATGCTGCTGGAACAGTTCGGCGGCGCCAACGGCGAGCTGGCGGCCGCCATGCAGTACTCCATCCAGGGCCTGAACTGCGACGATCCCGGCGCTGAAGGACCTGCTGATGGATATCGGCACCGAGGAGCTGAGCCATCTCGAGGTCATCGGCAGCCTCGCGCGCATGCACCTGAAGCCATCCAAGCTCGACCGCGAAGCCGGCGAGGCCGACCCGCTGGTGGCGATCGCCGGCGGCGGCGGCGTCAACCTGTTCAACTCCCAGGGCAACCCCTGGACCGCCGATTATCTGAAGATCACCGGTGAACTCGACGTCGACCTGCGCAGCAACATCGCCGCCGAGGCCCGCGCCAAGATCGTCTACGAGCGCCTGATCAACTTCTGCGACGACGCCGGCACCAAGGACGCGCTGCAGTTCCTGATGACGCGCGAGATCACCCACATGAAGGCGTTCATGCTGGCGCTGGACAGCCTCGGCAAGCACCCGCTCACCATCGGCGAGATCGCCGCCGACCCCGGGCCTGGTCGATCAGTACTTCAACGATTCCACCGGCGAGGACGAACGCGGCAACACCGACATGGTCGGTCCCTGGAACGACGACGCGGCCTTCCAGCGCGTGGACAACCCCGCCTTCTCGCCGCAGGCGATGAAGACCGACGGCGACTGAGCGCCCGCCAGCCCTCGCGGCGACTGAGCGCCCGCCGGCCCCCGCGGCGGCGCACCGCCGCGGGGGCTGGCCGCTTCACGTCGCCGGGTTGTCGCGCGGCGGCCGCGGCGGCACCGTCCCGTCATTGCGGTCGCCGCTGATCACGTGCTCGCCCTCGCCCACCTTGCTGGGGCGCGGCGGGCCCTTCTTGTCCGGATTGCCCGGCTTGGTGCTGTGCGTCCCCCCGGGATCGGCCCCTTCGGACGGTTCGTTGCCGGTCATCCGGTTGCCGTAGCTGGACATGCCATCCTCCGTGCTGCGTGGCTGCCCTTCCAACGCCGCCCGGAAAACTTCGTTCAACCGGTCCTCTACTCGGCAGGCGCCGCCGCCCGCCGCCGCGGCCTGTTCATCACCACCGGCGCCAACTCCGCCGCCCCGAACGACAGCGCCTGCCGCTCATTGGCCACCGTCGAATAATCCGTCATCCGCTGCCGCGGCTCCCGCCCGATCGAGCGGATCAGCGCCTCCATCCGTTCCGGCGGAAACTCCTGCCCATGCTCCGTGCCGGCCGCGCGCGAGATGCTCTCGTTCATCAGCGTGCCGCCCAGATCGTTGGCCCCCGCCTCCAGGCACAGTGCCGCCCCATGCGGCCCCATCTTCACCCACGACGTCTGGATGTTCGCGATCCCAGGATGCAGCACCAGCCGCGCCACCGAATGCATCAGCACCGCCTCGCGCAACGTCGGCCCCTTGCGCGCCAGCCCGCGCAGATACATCGGCGCCTCCATATGCACGAACGGCAGCGGCACGAACTCGGTGAACCCACCCGTCTCGCTCTGCACATCGCGCAGCACCAGCAGATGCCGCGCCCACGCCACCGGCGCCTCCACATGCCCGTACATGATCGTCGATGTCGTGCGCAGTCCCAGCCCATGCGCCGCCCGCGCCACCGCCACCCATTCCGCGGTGTTCACCTTGTCCGGGCAGATGATCGCCCGCACCTCGTCGTCCAGTATCTCCGCCGCCGTCCCCGGCAACGTCCCCAGCCCCGCCGCCTTCAGCCGCGCCAGGAACGCGCTCAGCGACAACCCCAGCGTCGCCGCCCCCTGCGTCACCTCCAGGGGCGAGAAGGCATGGATATGCATCCCCGGCACCGCCGCCTTGATCGCCCGGCAGATCCGCTCATAGGTCTCGCCCGTATAGTCCGGATGGATGCCCCCCTGCAGGCAAACCTCGGTCGCCCCGCGCGCCCAGGCCTCCTCGGCCCGGCGCACGATCTCCCCCATCTCCAGGTCATACGCCGGCCCCCGCAGCGCCTCATGCGTCTTTCCTTTCGAAAACGCACAAAAAGTGCAGCGATACGTGCACATGTTGGTATAGTTGATGTTCCGGTTCACCACGTAGCGAACCACATCGCCCGACACCGCCCGCCGCAGCGCATCCGCCGCCTGCGTCACATGCCGGTAATCCGCATCCCGCGCCGCGAACAGCCTGATGATCTCCGGCGGATCAAGCCGAACGCCCCCCGCCGCCCGCTCCACCAGCCGCGCCAACCCGGCATCCGCCGACGCCAGCAGCACCTCCGGCGCCTTCGGCAACACCGTCACCCCCGGCGCCCAGTCATCCTCCCGCGCAAACCCCTCCGCATCGGCCATCCGCCGCACCTGCGCCGCCACCGCGGCACCCATCCACACCCCGGGATCGCGCGCATATTCCGGATAAACCGGCAGCCGCCCCACCAGCACCCGTCCGGCCTCGGCCGTCCGCCGCGCCAAATCGTCAAGCTCCGGCCACGGCGCCTCGGGGTTCACATGATCCGGCGTCACCGGCGAAACCCCGCCCCAGTCGTTCAGCCCCGCATCCACCAGCCGCTGATACGTCCCAGGCGACAAATTCGGCGGCGCCTGCAAATTCATCCCCGCCCCCAGCACGATGCGCGCCACCGCCACCGTCCACAGCAGGTCCTCCAGATCAGGCTCCGCCGCCTCCGCCCGCTTGGTCTTCGGCTTGGCCCGGAAGTTCTGCACGATCACTTCCTGGATATGCCCATACCGCGCATGCAGGTCGCGGATCGCCACCAGCGCCTCCACCCGCTCCGCCCGCGTCTCGCCGATTCCGATCAGGATGCCCGTCGTGAACGGCACCCGCAGCTCCCCCGCCAGCCGGATCGTCTCCAGCCGCACCGCCGGCTCCTTGTCCGGCGACCCGTAATGCACCTGCCCCGGCCCGCACAGCCGCGCGCTGGCACTCTCCAGCATGATCCCCTGGCTCGCCGACACCTCCCGCAGCGCCGCCACCTCCTCGCGCGTCATCACCCCCGGATTGGCATGCGGCAGCAGCCCGGTCTCCTTCAGCGCCAGCGCGCACATCGCCGCCAGGTACTCGATCGTCGTCGCATACCCCAGCGCCGCCAGCCCCTCCCGCGCCGCCGCATAGCGAAGCTCCGGCTTGTCCCCCAAGGTGAACAGCGCCTCCGTGCACCCCGCCGCCGCCCCCGCCCGCGCGATCGCCAGCACCTCCTCGGGCGACAGATACGCCGCATGCCCCTTCTTCGGCCGCTCCGCGAAGGTGCAGTAATGGCACACGTCCCGGCACAGCTTGGTCAGCGGGATGAACACCTTGCGCGAATAGCTCACCACCCGCCCATGCGCCCCGTCGCGCAACGAAGCCGCCTCGGCCATCAGCGCCTCCAGCGGCGCCTCAAGCACCCGCGCGGCAAGCGCGTCTTCCATTGCCCGCACGGCAAGCGCGTTGTCCGTCTCCAGTGCGTTCATCAGATCAATCCCCTTCACCCGCCACGCTTGCCGCGCCGCGCAACACGACGCATCGTGGTATCTCAGCGGCCCCGATGCAATCGGCCCGCAGGAACGGGGAAACTGCCATGCAATACGGCTTCAACGCACCCACCGCCGGCCCGCTCTCGGCGCCCGATGCCCTGGCCGAAATCTGCCGCGGCGGCGAGGCCATGGGCTACGACTACGCCACCTTCTCCGACCACGTCGTCATCCCCACCGAGATCGACAGCACCTACCCCTACTCCGCCACCGGCGAGTTCCCCGCGGGCGCCCGCGCCGGCCGCCACGAACAACTCACCGAAATCGCCTACATCGCCGGCATGACCAGCAAGCTCCGCCTGGTCACCTCCGTCATGGTCGTCCCCCACCGCCCAGCCGTCCTCACCGCGAAAATCCTCTCCACCATCGACGTCCTATCCAAGGGCCGCCTCACCCTCGGCATCGGCGCCGGCTGGATGGAGGAAGAGTTCGTGGCCGTCGGCGCCCCCCCCTTCGCCCAGCGCGGCGCTGTCACCGACGAATACCTCCAGGTCTTCCGCGAACTCTGGACCCAGGAATCCCCCCGCTTCGCCGGCAAGTTCACCCGCTTCGACAACATCATCTTCGAACCGAAACCCGCTGCCATCCCCATCTGGGTCGGCGGCGAATCCGGCCCCGCCATGCGCCGCACCGCCCGCCTCGCCGACGGCTGGTACCCCATCGGCACCAACCCCGCCTTCCCGCTCGACAGCCTGCCCCGCTTCCGCGCCGGCATCGACCGCCTGCACAAGGCCGCCAACCAGGTCGGCCGCGACCCCAAGACCATCGCCCTGATCTACCGCGTCTCCGGCTTCGGCACCCCGGGCGCCGCCACCGCGGGCGACGGCCAGCCGCGCCTCTTCGCCGGCGACCCCGCCTCCGTCGTCGCCGACATCCGCGCCCTGCGCGACCTCGGCGTCTCCAGCATCGACTTCGGCTTCCCCGGCACCACGCCCGACGAAGTGCTCGCCAACATGCAACGCTTCCGCACCGGCGTGCTGGCTAAAGTATGAAAGAAAGAATGTTCTTTTTTGAAAAAAAGAACCAAAAAACTTTTATCCACTTGCACCGATTTCAACCACTCAAGGCAAATGGATAAAAGTCTTTTTGCTTCTTTTTCTTCAGAAAAAGAAGACCCTTCCTTCCCCCGACCCCAAGCCGCCGAAAAGGAACCCCACCCATGAAGCTCGGCCTCACCCTCGCCGTCGGCGGCCCCAACCCCCGCATCGACATCGACCTCGTGCTCGAAGCCGAATCCCTCGGCTACGATTCCGTCTGGACCGGCGAAGCCTACGGCACCGACGCCGTCACCCCCGCCGCCTGGGTCCTCGCCCGCACCACCAGGATCAAGGCGGGAACAGGCATCATGCAGATGTCCGCCCGCACCCCCACCTGCGCGGCCATGACCGCGATGACCCTCCAGGCCCTCTCCGGCAACCGCTTCCTCTGCGGCATCGGCCCCTCCGGCCCCCAGGTCATCGAGGGCTGGCACGGCCAACCCTTCGGCAAGCCGGTGGACCGCACCCGCGAATACGTCAAGATCATCCGTCAAATTCTCGCCCGCGAGAAACCCCTCACCTTCGATGGCGAATACTATCAAATCCCCTATAACGGCCCCGGCAGCAGCGGCATGGCCAAGCCGCTGCGCTCCATGACCCACGGCAACCCCGACATGAAGTTCTACACCGCCTCCATCACCCCCGGCGGCCTGCGCGTCTCCGGCGAGGTCGCCGACGGCAACATCCCCATCTTCATGTCGCCGGAAAAAGCCGACCTGATGTGCAAGACGGTGCTCGACGGCATGACCAAGGCCGGCCGCCCCGCCACCCTGGCCAACTACGACGTCGCCCCCCACGTCAAAGTCCGCGTCGGCAACGACATCCAGGCCCTGCGCGACTCCTGCAAGCCCGAACTCGCCCTCTACGTCGGCGGCATGGGTGCCCGCGGCAAAAACTACTACAACGACTACGCCAAGCGCCTCGGCTACGAGGAACAGGCCGTCAAAATCCAGGATCTCTACCTAGACGGCAAGAAAGACGCTGCCGCCGCCCTGGTCCCCGACGCGATGGTGGACGAACTCGCCCTCATCGGCCCCCCCGAACGCATCCGCGACCGCCTCGCCGCCTGGAAAGAAGCCGCCGCCAACCACAAGGTCGGCACCATGATCCTGACCGGCGCCACCCGCGAGGCGCTACGCGTCGTCGCGGAAGCGGCGCTCTAACGCAGCGTCGCGGAAGCGGCGCTCTAACGCAGCGTCGCCGAAGCGGCGCTCGGATCCTCCACCCAAGGGAAAGAAAGGCGAGGGCTCTGCCCTCGACCCGCTGGGGCCAACGGCCCCAGACCCCACTACTTCAGGAGCATCAGCACAAAGCCAAAAATTCAACACGGAGACACGGAGAAGCAAGGCGCGGGAGTTTCGACAGAGAGGAACCACCCTCTCCGTCGCATCTGTCAGCAGGGAAGGCGGGCGCGAAGCAAATCCCAAGCCCGCGCGCCGCCCCCCGCTTCCTTCTCCCTTGCCTTGCTCCTCCATGTCTCTGCGCCTCGATGGCCACTTTCTGACTTTCCCTTCGCCGCCCCACCCCACCCACCTTGCAGCGGCGGTCATGGAAAGATATACTAACTATAATGCTAACGCTCGCCACCCGCATCGCCTGGATCGCCACCCATCTCCGCGACGCCATCGGCGTCTTCGCGGCCCGGCAGTCCCGCGCCCCGCAAACCGTCATTCTCGGCGCCCAGGCCTATGCCCCCAGCATCCCCCCGAACCAGCCCCCCAAGCTGCCCAACGCAACCTGGCTCCTCTTCTGGAACCGCCTCGGCCGTCTCTCCACCCGTTTCCAAACCCTGTTCGCCCGCTGGCGTACCAACACCCTGCCGCGGCACCGCCTTCGCCCACCTCGCCTCACCCGCCCGGCCGCCGACGCACGTCCCGCCGCCCCGCGCCTGCCATGCGCCAATGGCTGGGTGAACCACCGCATCCCCGAATCATCCCCCAGCACCGCCCAACTCGACGCCCTGCTGCGCGACCCCGAGGCGCGCGCCCTCGTCGAAGCCGCCCCCCAGGCCGGCCGCCTGCTGCGCCCGCTCTGCCGCGCCCTCGGCGTCCCCCAGCCCGACTGGCTCCGCCTCCCCAGGCGCCCCCGCAAGCCGCGCCGGCCATCCCCCTCGCCGCCGCCACACCAGGCGGCACAAACCCATCCCCCCGCCACCGCCGACCGCCCTCTCCCGCCCGCCATCCGCGCCGCCGCCCGCGCCTGGAGGCAAAAATACGGCTGACCATGCTCACGCAGCCGCACACCCCATTCATTCCGCTTCAATTCCGTTGCGCTTACGCCCACACCACCAGCCATCGGCAACCCCGAAAACCTGTGCCAAACTCCCGCCAACACCCCACCCGGGAGGAACAAAAATGAAAATCAAGCGCATCGACGACCTGCACGCCGACGCCGGCTGGCGCAACTTCTCCTTCCTGCGCATGGAAACCGACGATGGCATCGTCGGCTGGTCCGAATACACCGAGGCCGACGGCTCCCGCGGCCTCACCGCCATCATCAAGGGCCTGTCCGACCTCGTCATCGGCCAGGACCCCCACCGCATCCAGTACATCACCTCCCACCTGGCCTCGCGCACCATCCAGGCCCCGGGCGGCGTCAACCAGCGCGCCATCGCCGCCATCGAGAACGCCCTGCTCGACATCAAGGGAAAATCCCTCGGCGTCCCCGTCTACAACCTGCTCGGCGGCAAGGTGCGCGACCGCCTGCCCGTCTACTTCTCCCATTGCGGCACCTACCGCGTCCGCAGCCACGAAATCATGGGCGTCCCCCAGCTCCGCACCTACGACCAGGTCGCCAAGCTCGGCGAATGGGTGAAGTCCCAGGGCTTCAAGGCCCTGAAAACCAACATCCTTCGCCTCGACACCGACACCCCCAGCGTCTACGGCGCCGGCTTCGGCCGCACCGAGGGCCACCCCGAGTTGAACTCCCCCCGCGAGGTGATCACCGCCGTCCAGCGCACCCTCGCCGCCTTCCGCGAGGGCGCCGGCCCCGAGATGGGCCTGCATCTCGACACCAACTACAACTTCAAGACCGCCGGCTACCTCAGGATCGCCCAGGCCGTCGAACCCTACGACCTCACCTGGCTCGAACTCGACACCTGGGACCCGCAAGGCCTCGCCGTTATCCGCAACAAGGCCACCTGCCCCATCGCCTCGCTCGAATCCGTCATCCACCGCCGCGGCTTCCGCCCGTTCCTCGACGCCTACTCGGTCGATGTCGCGATCGTCGACGTCATCTGGAACGGCCTCTTCGAATCCCTCAAGATCGCCGCCATGGCCGACGCCTACGAGGTCAACTGCGCCCCCCACAACTACTACGGCCACCTCTCCTCGGCGATCGGCGCCCATTTCAGCGCCGCCATCCCCAACTTCGCCGTCATGGAGATCGACATCGACAGCGCCCCCTGGCGCGACGAACTGGTCACCACGGTCCCCACCCTGGAGAACGGCGAATTCGTCGTCCCCGACGCGCCGGGCTGGGGCATCGACATCGACGAGCGCGGCGTCGCCAAACACCCCCCGCGCGGCTGACGGCCACCCCGCGCGGGTGACGCGGCGCCCGCGATCGGCCATGATCCGCCCCCAATCCACCAAGGAGCACAACGGATGAGCGGAGCGGAAAACTGGGTGCGCGTGGCGGCGGCAAGCGACGTGTCCGAGGGGCAGATGATCCCTGTCGAAGTGAACGGCCTGTCGCTCGCCGTCTATAACGCCGAAGGCGAATACTACTGCACCGACAACATCTGCACCCACGCCTTCGCCCTGCTGACCGACGGTTTCCTGGAGGGCACCACCATCGAATGCCCGCTCCATGCCGGCCAGTTCGACATCTGCACCGGCAAGGGACTGGGCGCCCCGATCGAGGAAGATATCAAGACCTTCGCCGTGAAGGTCGAGGGCGATGACCTGCTGGTCAACCTGCCAACCTGACACCCGAATGGCACCGGCAGGCCCGATATGGTAGCCTGCCGGCATCGGAAGAGAGGGCGTCGATGAACATCCAGCTCCGCACCGAACCCGACAACGGCCCCGCCACCAGCCGGCCTGCCGCAAGCCGGCTCGGCATCGCAGACATCGACCTGCACCTGGGCCCACCCTCGTGGGAGGCGCTGTACCCGTTCCTGGAGCGGCGCTGGATCGACCACATCGCCACCTTCGGCATGTCCCACCGCACCGGCCTGTTCGGCGGCGGCCCCAACTATCCCAAGGCCCAGCCCGCCGCCGCCCGGCGCGACGCCTGGCCGCCTTCCGGCAAGCCCCCCGGCACCGACCTCGCCTTCATCCGCAGCCAGCACCTCGACGCCTATAACGTCGAATTCGGCACCATCAACCCGCCCACCCCCTCCAACAACTTCATGCTCCCCGCGCTGGGCACCGCCATGTGCCGCGCGATGAACGAGTACCAGGTCGAGTTCCTCGCCAGGCCCGAGCCGCGCCTCAAGGCCTCCGTCGTGGTCAACTACGAAGATCCCGCCGCCGCCGCCGCTGAAATCGAACGCTGGGCCGGCAACCCGCATATTGGCCATGTCTACCTGCTGTCGCGCACCGCCGAGCCTCTCGGCGGGCGCCGCTACCGCCCGATCTTCGAAGCCGCGGTCGCCGCCGGCCTGCCCGTGGCGATGCACGCCTTCGGCTTCGGCGGCAACCCAAACACCTCAAGCGGCTGGGCCAGCTTCTATATCGAGGACATGCTGGCCCACGCCCAATCCGTCCAGGCCCAGCTCACCTCCATGATCGTCGAAGGCGTCTTCCAGGACCTCCCCACCCTGCGCTTCGTCATGATCGAAGGCGGCTTCGGTTGGGTCCCCTCGCTCGCGTGGCGCCTGGACAAGCACTGGCGCACCCTGCGCAGCGAAACCCCGCACCTCACCATGGCGCCCAGCGAGTACATCCGCCGCAACGTCTGGTTCACCACCCAGCCCATGGAGGAGCCGGCCAACCCCCAGCACCTCGCCGACCTCATCGGCTGGATCGGCCTCGACCGCCTGCTCTTCGCCTCCGACTACCCTCACTGGGATTTCGACAACCCCATGACCGCCCTGCCGATCCGCCTGGACGCAGAGCAGTCCCGCCGCTTCTACCGCGGCAACGCCGCCGCCGTCTACGGGAGGTAGAAAAGAATCTTCTTTTTCTGAAGAAAAAGAAGCAAAAAGACTTCAACCATTTGCAACCCGAGAGTCACCAACTCTCAGGACACCCATGAATGGATGAAAGTTTTTTGGTTCTTTTTTTCAAAAAAGAACTTCTTCCTAAATTCTCGCCACCGCCCCAAACCCGGCATCGGCGGCTACCAGCGCCGCATCGATATCGCCAGCCGTATGCGCCGTGCACAGGAACATGTTGTGCTTCGGGTGGAAATACGCCCCCGCCCGCAGCGCCGCCGAACAGAACGCATTCGCCTTCTTCTGCTCGCCATCGTCCTCGAACAGCACCAGCGGCATCTGCACCGGCCCGGACTGTCGGATGCCAATGCCGTGCCGGGCCGACAACCCCGCCATCCCCGCCCGGAACCGCTCGCCCATCGCCACCATGTGCCCGATCCCGTCGTCGCGCTTCAGCGCCTTGATCGTCGCCACCCCCGCGGCATGCGGCACTGCCGCTGTCCAGAACGAGCCGGTCGAGAATGTTCCCTTCACGGCATCGCGGAACCGGTCATTGCCCGTGATCGCCGCCAGCGGATGCCCGTTGGCGATCGACTTGCTCCACGCCGCCATGTCCGGCCGCACCCCCAGCCCCTCCCACGAGCCGCCGAGATGCAACCGGAACCCCGCCCGCACATCGTCGATGATCAGCGCCGCCCCGGTGGCATCGCACAACTCCCGCGCCCGCCGCGCGAATTCCGGCGTCGGCATCTCCTGGTCGATGCCCACGTCATGGCGGAAGGCGGAGGCCACGATCGCGGCGAGATCGCCGCTGTTGCGGTCCACCGCCGCCTCAAGGCTGGCGACATCGTTGTAGATGTAGTGATCGATGTGCGCCCGGTCCTCCGCGGTCACCCCGGACAGCGACGGCGAGGTCCATGGCACAGCACCGTGATAGGCACCCTTGGCGACCAGCACCTTGCGCTTGCCGGTCCCGGCGCGGGCGAAGGTAACGGCCATGGTGGTGGCGTCGGTGCCGTTCTTCTGGAACTGCACCCAATCGGCATGCGGGATGGTCTCCACCAGCAACTCCGCCAGTTCCACCATCGCCTCGCCCGGCCCATTCTGGCAATCGCCCAGCGCCGCCTGCCGCGCCGCCGCCGCCTCCACCTCGGGATGATGGTGCCCCAGCAGCACCGGCCCCCAGGAGCACATGAAGTCCACATACTCGTTGCCGTCCACGTCCCGCACGCGGCACCCCTGGGCGGAGGCGAAGAACTGCGGATACCCCTCGGGCAGGTTGGCGGCATTCTGATGCCCCCACATCCCGCCCGGCACCACCCGCGCGGCCCGTGCCCGCAATTCCGAATCCTTCGCATTGTGCAGCATGTCCGTCTCCATTTGCGCGAGATGATCGGCATCCTATGCTCGCACCGGCACGGCGGCGAGGGGGCTCATGCGCATCACCGAGGTCGAACCCATCCTGCTGCGCGGCGAAGCCGCCTATGGCGCCACCGCCGGCGGCGAGGAGTCCAGCGACAACGGCGACTGGCAGCTGCTGGTGCGGGTCGCCACCGACGAGGGACTGACCGGCTGGGCCGATGCCGAGACACTGGCACCGGCGGCTGTCGCCATCATTTCCGGCCAGGGCATGTCGATCCCCGGCTTCCAGACCCTCGCCGGCCTGCTCGTGGGCCAGGACGCGCGCGACATCCAGGCGCTGTGGGACCGGATGTATGTGGGCAGCGCCTATTACGGCCGGCGCGGCATTGCCATGCAGTGCATGTCGGCCATCGACAACTGCCTGTGGTCGATCCGCGCCCAGGCGGCCGGCCAGTCGCTGGCCCGCTTGTTGGGCGGGCGGCGGCGGGACAGCATCACCGCCTATGCCTCCACCCTGTTCCGCGACACGCCGGAAGGCATGGCGGCGGCGGCCCGCGGCTATGTGGAACGGGGCTTCCGCGCGGTGAAGTTCGGCTGGGGCGTGTTCGGGCAGGATGAGGGCCGCGACCGTGAACTGGTTGCCGCCGCGCGCGCGGCGCTGGGGCCTGATCGGCACCTGCTCGTCGATCCCGGCTGGTATCCCGCGGGATGGAAGAACCCCGGGCAACCCTTCGCCTCGGCCCTGCGCACCCGGCGCGACGCGGAGCGGCTGTGCCGCTGGCTGGCGGAGTACGATGTCGGCTGGGTGGAGGACTTCATCCATCCCGAGCGCTTCGACGAGTACGCCGCGATACGCCGCACCAGCCCGGTGCCGATCGCCGCCGGCGAACAGGTGGCGACGGTGTGGGATTTCGAGCGCCTCATCGGCGAGGGCTGCGTGGACGTCGTGCAGCCCGACCTGTCGCGCTGCGGCGGCATCAGCGTGGCCACCCGCGTCGCCGACATGGCCGAGCAGGCCGGCATCGACCTGGTGCCGCATTCCTGGCTGACACACCTGCTGACCGGCTATTCCCTGCAACTGATCGCCACCCTGCCCCGCGCCCGCTTCGTGGAGTTCAACGTCAGCCAGTCGGCCCTGACGCGCGGCATCGCCCGGGCCAGCTTCAGCCTTCGGCCCGACGGCACGGTGCCGATACCCGACACGCCCGGCATAGGCGTGGACGTGGACCTCGATTTCATCGCCAGGCACCGGGTGAACTGACCATGGAGCGCATCATCACGCGGCCCGCCGGCATCGACCTCGAATCGCCCGGGCGGCGCGACTACTGGGTCGCGCTAGAGCATGACTTCGATCTGGGGCGACCACCTGATCCCGCTCACCGTCATGGTCGGGCCACAGGCAAAGCCGGGGCGCGGGCTGGTGGCGTTCGGGTCGAATCACGGCAACGAATACGAGGGCCCGGTGGCGCTGAAGCACCTGATGCGCGAGATCGCGACGGAGGACGTGCTCGGCCGCATCATCCTCGTCCCGGTGCTGAACCCGGCGGCCTTCCGCGCCGGCAACCGCGACGCCACGCTAGACGACGGGCGCAACCTCAACCGCGCCTTCGTCGACGGCGCCGGCACCACGGCCGCGCTGGCCGGCATCACCCACCGCATCGCCGCCTTCGTGCGCGCGGCGATCTGGCCGGTGGTGGATCTGGTGATCGACCTGCACGCCGGCGGCGCGGTGGCAAGGTTCGCACGCGGAACGAGCTACCACCTGGTGGACGACCCGGAGCAGGGCAGGCTGATCGAGCGCACCGCCCGCTGGTTCGGCACGCCCATCGTCATCGCCTATCAGAACGAGACGCCGGGACTGCTGCCGAGCGAGGCGGAGCGGCTGGGCAAGATCACCATCGGCGGCGAGTTCGGCTGGGGGGCCGCGGTATCGGCCGAGGGCGTGCGCTACGCGAAGCACGGCGTGCTGGCCGCCGCCATCCACCACGGACAGTTGCGGGGGCGGGTCGACAAGATCGCCCACCACGCCGCCGGCACCCAGCGCCTGGCGGCGATGGTGGACCGGGCCTGCTTCACCGTGGCGCCCTTCGACGGGCACTACGAGCCGGTGGTGGAGTGCGGCGAGCAGGTGGCGCAAGGCGCGCTGGTGGGCTGGCTGCACGATTTCCAGCGCATCGACCTCGACCCCTGGCCGGTGCGCGCCGGGGTGGACGGGCTGCTGATCGCCCAGGCCTGGGGAGCGGTGGTGCGCCAGGGCCAGCACATCGCCATCACCGGGAGGGTGCTGCCATGGAGCGGCGACGGCGCGTAGCCTGCGTCCCGTCGCCGGCGGCATCAGGGCGGGGCGAACACACCGTGGGCGTAGTCGGGCCACTCGGCCTGGAGCATGGCGTGAATGTCGCGCGCGGCGGCCAGCAGTGCGGCGAGAGCGGCGGGCCAGTCGCCGGCGGCGGGCAGGCCGATGGTGAGATGGCCGCCGCGGCTGCGGCACAGCACACCGGGCCGGGTCTCGGCAAGGCGCGCCTTCACCCGGCGATGCAGCCGCCCGCCGGGCTGCACGAAGGGAAGATATTCGTCGAGCAGCAGCACGCCGCGCGCCGCATCGCCGCGCAGGCGCACCGGCTCGGGCCGCAGCCAGTTGATGCCGATGACCGCCTCCCCGCGCCGGCGCCTTGCCGGCCCCGGCACCAACTCCGCCGGCACCAGGCCTTGCGCCCGCGCCGCATCCGCAAGGATTCCCGTCAAGTCCGCCGGTGTCATTCTTCCGCCCGCCGCATCGCGCCTTGTGGCGCCGGGGCGATACTTTATCCTTCCCGCCGCACCTGCAACCGCATTCCGGAGCCGTGCTCGTGACCGAACGCCTGGAAGACCAGATCCTGCGGCTGGACGAACGGATCGCCGAGGCCGAGAAGGCGGCCGCGGCCCTGCTCGGCCGGGTGCGCGGCCTGCGCAAGCGTGTCGGCGCCGGCGACATCGCCCAAATCGGCACGCTGCTGGAACAGGCGGGCGGCCAGCTCGCCCCGGTCGGCGACGCCCTGGCCGCGACGCGCGAGGCGCTGGACTACGACATCGCCACGGCGCTGGCCGATGGCAGCTACCTCGCCGAACTCAAGGCCGAGGCCGCGGCACAGGGCGTGGTGCTGAGCGAGCGCGACGGTCGCCTGACCGCCTTTCCGGTGCTGCTGCGCGTGCTGCCGCAGCAGGCGGCGATTCGCCTGGGTGGGCGGATGGAGCGGCGGCTGCGGCCCTCGCACCTGGTGCGCGACCTGCGCCGGCGCCAGGCGACCGCAACCTTCAATGCCGGCGCCTTCCTGGCCATGCTGTTCCGTGCCTATGCCTGGGCGGCGTCGCGCAGCGACCCCGGCTGGCGGCCGGAGACGTTCGGCGACGGGCCGGTGGTGACCTTGGCCGAGATCCAGGAACTGCTGAGCCTCGGCGGCGCCGACCATCCGCCGGAGGCCTTCGCCGTGGACCTGCTGCGGCTGGACCGCGCGCCGGACACCCGCACCCGGCAGGGCCACCGCTTCTCGCTGCCCGCCTCCACCGGCACCAAGGGCCGCGGGCGCATCGGCGTGTACGACGAGGCGGGCGTGGAGCATGTGTATTACGGCATCCGCTTCTCGCGCGACGCCGCAGACGACGGAGGCAGCGGTGCCGGTTCCGCTCGATGAGTGGCTGGACCTCATGGCCCGCGAATACCTGGCGGAATACGTGCCGGGCGGCGGCGCGGCGGTACGGGTGGTGGTGGCCGAGGAGCGGCTGCTGGCCGATATCCGCGACCGGCTGAGCGCACGCGCGGCCGCCGCCGGGCTGGTGGCGCTGGAGCTGGATGCCGGCGACACCAAGCTCAACATGCTGCACCTCGTGTTCTTCGCCATCGCCCGCGCGATCGACTGGGACGCGCTGACCCAGCGGCGGCTGGAGGCGCTGGTGACCGAGGCCGGCTACACCTGGCCGCTGCCGGGCCGGCGCATGACGGTCGCTGCCCTGGCGCAGGCCAACGACATAGCGCCGCCGCTGTTCCGCCGCGAGCTGATGCGCGACCTCACCGCCCGGGTCTGGCGCGACGGCACGCTGGCGCAGGATTTCCGCCGCGCCATGGTGGCGCTGCTCGCCGCCCACCTGGCCGAGGACGAGGGCGGCCTGCACGACGGCGTGCTGGACTGGCTGCGCGGCGACCTGCGCACGCTGCGCGCGGTGAAGGAGGCGCAGATCGGCGCGCGCATCACGCTGCAATCGGCGCGCGCGATGCTGATCTCGCTGTGCCACTGGCTGCGCGCCTGCGGCCGGCCGGGGCTGGCGGTGGCGCTGGACATCAGCCGGCTGCTGCGCGACCGCCGCGAGGTGGCCGAGGGCGTCACCTACACGCCGGCGGCGGTGATGGCCGCCTACGAGGTGATCCGCCAGGTGATCGACGACACCGAGCATTATCCCGGCATGTTCCTGGTGGTGATGGCCGATCTGCGGCTGACCGACGACAGCGTGCCCAGGCGCGGGCTGGCTGCCTATGACGCGCTGCGGCTGCGCCTGTCCAACGACGTGCGGCCGCAGGCACGCGACAACCCGCTGGCACCGCTCGTGGTGCTTGCCGCATGAGCGCACCGGTTCAGCCTGCCCGGCAGGAGGCGCGCGGCGCGATCGAGGCGTTGCGCGCCGGGGTGCCGAACCGCAGCGCCATCCGCCTGCTGGGCAGCCACGAGGACGGCATCATCAGGCGCTTCGCCGCCAGCCTCGACCAGGCGTGGGATGGCGGGCGCGAGCCTGGGCTGCTGATCGCCGGCGACTACGGCACCGGCAAGTCGCACATGCTGGGGGTGCTGCGCGAACAGGCGCTGGCGCGCAATTTCGTGGTCAGCTGGGTGACCGTCAGCAAGGAAACCCCGCTGTCGCAGCCCGGCGCGGTGCATGCCGCGGCGCTGCGCGGGGCAATGGTGGCGGGGCGGCCGGAGGATGCGGTGGCGGTGGCGCTGGGCGACATCATCGGGCGCGACGGCGCGGTGCAGGGTCTGGAGGAGTGGGCGACGGCCGCCGGGCTGCTGCCGGTGTTCCCGGCCATCGCCTACCTGCTGGGGCGCGACCTGCCGGCCGAACTGGTGCAGGGGATCGAGGCATTCCTGGCCGGCGGCAAGCCGCCCACCCAGGGCGTGCGCGCCCGGCTGGGCCAGCTTGGCGCGCGCGGGGTGTTCAACCTCACCGGGCTCAAGGCGGCGCGGCTGCAGCAGGAACGGCCGCGTTTCCTGGCCCAGCTGTTCCGTGCGGCGGGGTTCGCCGGCTGGCTGCTGCTGCTCGACGAGGTGGAGCTGATCGGCCGCTACGGCGCGGTGCAGCGCGCCAACGCCTATGCCGAGCTGGCGCGCTGGCTGGGGCTGGCGCCGGCCGAGCCGGTGGCGGGCATGGTGGTGGCGGCGGCCATCGCGGACGACTTCACCCGTGCGGTGATCGACGCGCGGCTGGACGAGGAGAAGCTGCCGGAGCGGCTGCGCATGAAGGGGTTGCCGCGCCATGCCGACCTCGCCACCGCGGCGCTGCACGCGATCCGCCGCGCCCCGGTGCTGCAGCGCCCCGGCGATGCGGACCTGCACCGGCACGCCGTGATCGTGCAGCGTTGCTATGCCGCCGCCTATGGCTGGGATGCGCCGCCGGCCACCATCCTGGCGCGCGAATTGCGCCGCACCATGCGCCACCACATCCGCGGCTGGATCATCGACTGGGACATGCAGCGGCTGTACGGCGGCAGCACCGGGCTGACCGAGACCGGGCAGCACTATACCTACAGCGAGGACGACACGCTGGGCGAGCCTGAGGGCGAGGAACCGCCGCGGGATGACGGGCGCGACGGCTGAGGCGCCGTTCGGGCTGGCCTGGCGCCACCCGTTGCCGGTGTGGCAGCAGGAAGGCATCCGGCGGCTGGTGCAGGGCCCGCTGCTGCTGGCCGACGACATGGGGCTGGGCAAGACCATCCAGGCGATCGGCGCGCTGCGGGTGCTCGGCGCTGCCGCGCAGCCGGCCCTGGTGGTGGCGCCGGCCGGCCTGGTGCTGCAATGGCGGGCCCAACTGCGCGACTGGGCGCCGGAACTGCGCCTGGCCACCGTGCTGGGCAGCGCCGAGGAGCGGGTGCGGGCGTGGCGGCGCGATGCCGATGTTCACCTGACCAGCTATGACAGCCTGCGCACCGATATCCTGCTGGCCGGCGCCCACGGGCCGGCGCGGCGCGTATGGGCGGTGGTGGTGGCCGACGAGGCGCAGCGCATGAAGAATGCCGGCACCGAGACGGCCATTGCGATGAAGCGGCTGCGCGCCGGCCGTGCCTGGGCGCTGAGCGGCACGCCGCTGGAGAACAGCGCCGACGACCTCGTCTCGATCCTGGAGTTCGTGGCACCCGGGCGGCTGCGGCGCGGCGAGATGATGGTGGGGCTGCGGCGCGTGCTCGGCGCGGTGCAGTTGCGCCGCCGCCGTGCCGAGGTGCTGGGCGACCTGCCGCCGAAGTCGGGCTTCACCATCGACCCCGGCCTGCTGCCCGCGCAGCGCGCCGCCTACGACATCGCCGAGCGCGAGGGCATCATCTGGCTGCGCTCGCTGGGCGCGCGCGTGCGGGTGACCGAGGTGCTGGAACTGCTGCTGCGCCTGAAGCAGATCTGCAACGCCGACCCCGGCAGCGGCGCTTCCGGCAAGCTCGACGACCTCGAGCGGCGGGTGGCCGCGGTGGTGGCACGGGGCGAGAAGGTGCTGGTGTTCAGCCAGTTCGTGCAGGCGCCGTTCGGCGTGGAGGCCATCGCCGGGCGCCTGCGGCAGTTCGCCCCGCTCACCCTGGTGGGGGGCCAGGATGCGTCGGTGCGCGCCACCGTGCTGCGCCGGTTCGCCGAGGAGGCGGGCCGCAAGGTGCTGGTGCTGTCGCTGCGGGCCGGCGGCGTCGGCCTCAACCTCACCGCGGCCTCGGTGGTGTTCCATTTCGACCGCTGGTGGACCGCCGCGGTCGAGGCGCAGGCGGAGGACCGCGCGCACCGCATGGGGCAAAGCCGGCCGGTGCAGGTGTTCACGTACCTGTGCCGCGACACGGTGGAGGAGCGCATCGCGGCGATCATCGCCGGCAAGCAGGCGCTGTTCGACCTGCATGTGGATGGCGGGGGCACCGAGGCGCTGGCGCGGCTGGCGCTTGCCGACCTGCTGGAGGCCGTGGGGGTGTAGCGCCGGCGGCGATCCGGATTCAGGGCGCGATGCGGTAGAGCCAGCGGCTCATTTCGGGAACGAAGCACTCGACGGTGAAGCCGGCGCGCGCCAGCACGCGGCGGGAGGCGGTGTTGTCGGGATGGGCGAAGGCACGCACGGTGGCGAGCCCGCGGGCCCGGGCGAGCGCCAGGCTGGCGGCGACGAGTTCGCCCGCGAAGCCCTTGCCCCAGGCGTCGCGGGCGAAGAAATAGGCGATTTCCGGGCCGTAGCCGGGGTCGAACGGATCGTCGTTCAGGCCGCCGAAGCCGATCACCTCGCCTGCGTGCCGTATGGTCCAGGGGCCGAAGCCGAGGCGGCGGGCCTGGCAGCGATGGGCGGCGATGTGGCGGCGCATGGACCGCATGGATTCCTGCCGGTAGGTGTGGCGCATCACCTCGGCATCGCCCATGAAGGCGAACAGGTCCGGCGCGTCTTCCAGCCGCGGCGGCGCGAGATGCAGCCGTGCGGTCAGTAGTTGCTGGGGTGCAGCCACGGGTTCGCGTCGAGCGGGGAGATCGGGCGGCGGATCTTGGTGTATGGGATCTTCGCCGGGTCGGGCGGATATGGGCCGCCGCAATCGACATAGGTGATCTTGGCGGCGATGGGCGCGAAGGCGGCGAAGAAGTGGTTGGACGATTTTACCACCACGATCTTCTTCGCCTGCAGGTCGATGCCGAGATGGGTGAACACCGCGGGGCTGAAGGTCTGCGCCCGGCCGCTGGCGAGCACCACGTCGAGGTTGCCGATGGTGATGGCGGCGGCCGAGCCGAGGGACACGGTGCTCTGCTCGAAGGGAATGCGCAAATCGTCGGTGACGGCGCGCACGGTCACCACGGCATCGATGGCTCGGCCAGAGGTGGCCGCCGCCTTGCCGCCGAAGCGCAGCGGCATCACCGCGCCCGCGCCCGCGGCGATGCAGAAGGCCACCGCCTGCGGGTCCCACAGCGCGCCCACGGCGGCCGGCACGGCGGGGAATTTCAGCAGTTCCTCGATCAGGAAGGTGCTGTCGCCGGCGACCCCGCCGCCCGGATTGTCCCAGCGGTCGGCGAGCACGACGGGCTGGCCCTTGGTGGCGATGGCGTCGGCCACCGCCTCGGCGGTCTTGAGGTGAACCGGCACGCCGCTGCCGCCCCACGAGAGAAGTTCGCGGCCGAGGCGTTCGGCCAGCGCGTCGCCGGCCGCCTTGTCGTCGGCATAGACCAGCACCTTGCTGCCGACGTCGTACACGTCGGCGGCCTGGAAGCCGTGGATGACGGAGATGGAGCGGATGCCGTCCTGGCCCTCAAGCGCGAACAGCCGGTCGACGAAGCCGCGGCCCGGTTCGCGGCCGGTCATGTAGCCGCCGATATGGCGCAGGTCGAACAGGCAAGCATGGGGCGAAATCTCGCCGCGCGCGCGGGCCAGGCAGAGGGCGGCGAGGTCCTGGGCGCGGGCGAGGAAGTCGGTGTGGGGAAATTCCTTGAAGGCGACGAGGAAGTCGGCGTTGGCGACCATCGCGTCGGTAAGGTGGGCGTGCAGGTCGAGCTCGGCGCCGATCACCGCGTTCGGCGCGAGCGCGCGAGCGCGGGCCAGCAGGTCGCCCTCGCAATCGTCGTAGCCATGCGCGACCATGCAGCCGTGCAGGCCGAACAGGATGACGTCCACCGGCAGCGCGGCCTGAAGCTGGCCGAGGATTTCGTCGCGCAGGTGCTCGTAGGTGGCGCGCCCGACGATGCCGGCGGGCTCGGCCCAGGCGCTGGTGCCCTCGATCACCTCGTGCCCCTCGGCCGCCAAGTGCCGGGCCACCACGATGGGCGCGCTGCACAGCGTGGGTGTCGGCGGGTGCGTGCCGGGCGGGAAGTATTGCGCCGCGAAGCTGTGCCGGTCGGTGGGGATCGGGGCGAAGGTGTTGGTTTCGGTGGCGAGGCTGGCGGCGAAGATGCGCACGGGAACTCCTGGCCGTCGGTGCGGATGCGGCAACTCAAGCCGCGGCGGCTTGGCGCGTCAACAGCAGCCCCGCTAGGCTCGCGGCAAGGAGGACCCGCCCATGCCCCGCATCCTGTTCGCCGGCCTGTTCCACGAGACGCACAGCTTCGTCGACGAGACCACGGGGCTGGACGCGTTCCGCCGCCGCGACGCCGCCGGCATCCTGGCGCGGCGTGGCGACCTCAGCCAGGTGGACGGTTTCCTGGGCGTGGCCGAGCGCGAGGGCTGGACGGTGGTGCCGACGCTGGACTGGGGGGCGACGCCCTCGGGCACGGTGGAGCAGGCGGTGTTCGATGCCTTCTGGGCGGAGCTGGAGCCGCTGGCCCGGGCGGCGCTGGCCGAGGGGCTGGACGGCATCTATCTCGGCCTGCACGGCGCGATGGTGACGACCGAACTCGAGGACCCCGAGGGCGAGTTGCTGGCCCGCATCCGCGCCCTGCCCGGCGCCGAGGCGCTGCCGCTGTTCGGCGTGCACGACCAGCACGCGACGCTGACGCCGCGGATGAGCGCCCATGCCAACGGCCTGGTCAGTTACCGCAACACGCCGCACACCGACGCCTTCGAGGCCGCCGAGCGCGCGGCGATGCTGCTCGCCCGCGCGTTGCGGACCGGCACCACGCCGCGCATGGCCTGGCGCGGCACGCCGATCGTGGTGCCGCCCACCGGCACCGGCACCGCCGACAGCCCGATGCGCGACCTGTGCGCGCTGGCCCGGCGGATGGAGGCGGAAGATCCTGAGCTGCTGGTGGTCAACGTCATCGGCGGCTACAGCTTCGGCGATTCGACGCATGCCGGCATCAGCTTTTCCGCCATCACCGAAGGCGATCCGGCACGCGCCGAGGCGGCCCTGGCGAAGCTCGCCGACCTCGCCTGGGAATTGCGGCACAAGGGCATCCCGCCGCAAGGCGATGCCGATGCCATCCTGGCGCGTGGCCTGCCCAACCGGCCGGGTCCGGTTCTGCTCGTCGAGCCCGCCGACAATATCGGCGGCGGCGCGCCCGGCGACGGCACCGACATCCTGCGCGCGATGCTGAAGCACGACGTGCAGGGCGGCGGGGTGATCCTGAACGATCCCGCCTCGGTGCAGGCGCTCGCGGCGGTGCCGGTGGGTGCGCGCATCACCCTGCCCCTCGGCGGCAAGGGCAGCCGGCTCGACCGGGGGCCGGTGGCGCTGGAGGTGGAAAAGCTGTCGGAATCCGACGGCGAGTTCACGCTGGAGGACCGGCATTCGCACATGGCGGGCAGCCAGGGCCTGTATATCTCGATGGGTCCGACTGCCGTGGTGCGCCATCGCGGCATCACCATCCTGCTCACCTCGCGCAAGACCGCGCCGTTCGACCTCGGCCAGTGGCGCAGCCAGGGGATCAATCCGGAGGAACTGCGGGTGATCGGGGTGAAGGCCGCCGTGGCGCACCGGCAGGCCTATGACCGGATCATGTCCGAGACGCACACGGTCACGACGAGCGGGCCGTGCTCGTCGGACAGCCGCGCCTTTCCCTACACCAGGCTGCGGCGGCCGGTATTTCCGCTCGACCTCGACTGAGGGCGGTCAGGGAACCGGCATCTCGTCTTCGTCAACCGCCTGCGGCTGGCCGTAGGGGCCGAGCATTGCCGCCACGCCGGCTTCGGCCAGCGCCTCGTCGGTGTCGGGGGCCGCACCGCTGACTCCCACGCCGCCCACCGTCTCGCCCGCATGGGCCATCGGCACGCCGCCCACCAGGCCGACGACGCGCGGGTCGGCGAAGCCGGCGAGGTCGAAGCCGGTCTTGGGGTTGCGCGACGCGGTGTCGATGGCGCGCGTGCTCTGGCCGAGGCGGGCGGCGGTGAAGGCCTTGGCGATCGCCGGCGCGATGTCGGCGGGTCCCGCGCCGTCCATGCGCAGCAGGGCGAGCAGTTCGCCGTAGGCATCGGCGACGGCCACCACCACCGCCGCGTCGCGCCGCTCGGCGGCCGCACGCACCGCGGCGATGCCCCGGCGGGCGTCATCGGCCCCGATCGTCTTGACGTCGCGCATCGCTTCCCGTCTCCCTCTGCATTCGAGCCGATGATGTAGGCCCGCTGATGTAGGAGACACCATGCCAGGCTCCAAGCCGTCCGATCCCAAGCCGTTCCGCGTCGCCGGGATCATTGGCTGGCCGGTGGCGCAGTCGCGCTCACCGCTGCTGCACGGGCACTGGCTGGCGCAGTATGGCATACCCGGCGCCTATGTGCCCATGCCGGTGGCCCCCGGGCAAATGGCGGCGGCGCTGCGCGGGCTGGCGGCGCTGGGCTTCGCCGGGGCCAACGTGACGGTGCCGCACAAGGAGGAAGCCGCGCGGCTGGTCGATCGGCTGGACCCGATGGCGCGGCGCATGGGGGCGGTGAACCTGGTGGTGGTGGAGCCGGACGGCTCGCTGACCGGCTACAACAAGGACGGGTTCGGCTTCATCGAGAGCCTGCGCGAGGCGCTGCCGGCCTGGCGCGGCGACATGGGGCCGGCGTTGGTGCTGGGTGCCGGCGGCGGCGCGCGGTCGGTGGTGGTGAGCCTGCTGGACGAGGGAGCGCCGGTGGTGCGCGTGGCCAACCGCACAAGCCGCCGGGCCGAGCAGTTGCGCGACGAATTCGGCGGCGCGGTCGAGGTGGTCGAATGGGCCGACCGCCACGCCGCCCTCGTGGGCGCGGCGTTGCTGGTCAACACCACCACCCAGGGCATGACCGGGCAGCCGGCGCTGGACCTCGCGCTGGACGCGCTGCCGCGCTCGGCCCTGGTGTGCGACATCGTCTACAACCCGCTGGTGCCGCCGCTGCTGGCGGCGGCGCGGGCGCGCGGCAACCCGGTCGTCGGTGGGCTGGGCATGCTGCTGCATCAGGCGCGCCCGGCCTTCGCCGCCTGGTTCGGCGTGATGCCGGAGATCACGCCCGAGTTGCGCGCCAAGATCGAGGCGACGATCGGGCCGACGTGAGCGCCCCGGAACCGGCTTCGGGCTGGGCCGACCTGCTGCGCCGGCCGCATCTCGGTGCGGTGGCGATGCTGTCGCTCGGCATCGGGCTCTATGCCTTCAATACCTTCCTGGTCGCGACCGCCCTGCCCAGCGCGGTGGTGGAGATCGGGGGCGTGGGGCTGATCGCCTGGGCCTCCACCCTGTTCCTGGTCGCCGCCATCGTGGCCGGGGCGAGCGGGGCGGCGGTGAAGGCGCGGCTGGGTGCACGCGGCGGGTTGCTGCTGGGCGGCGCGCTGTTCCTGGCCGGCACGCTGGCGGCCGGTGGCGCGGCTTCCATGCCGGTGCTGCTGCTGGGCCGCGCACTGCAGGGGGCGGGCGAGGGCGTGGTGGCCGCGATCAGCTATGCGCTGATCCCGGCCCTGTTCCCGCCGCGGCTGGCGCCCAAGGTGTTCGCCGTGGAGGCGCTGGTCTGGGCGGCAGCCGGGTTCGCCGGCCCGGTGGTGGGCGGCGTGTTGACCCAGGCGGTGTCGTGGCGCGCGGCCTTCCTGGTGAATGCGCCGGTGGCGCTGGTCTTCCTGGCGCTGGTCGTGTTGGTCGTGCCCCGCGTGGCAGCAGACCCGGCGCGGACGGCCACGCCGCTGCTGCGCCTGTCGGCGATCGCGTCGGGCATCCTGCTGGTGGCCGCCTCGTCACTGGCCGAGGGGCTGGCGGGCGCGGCCGTGCTGGTGGCGGCGGGCGGCGCGGTGCTGGCCGGAGTGATCGTCGCCGATCGCCGCAGCGCCGCGCCGCTGTTCCCGCGCGACGCGTTCCGCCCGGGCACCGCGCTCGGCGCCGGGCTGATGCTGGTGCTGCTGATGCCGGTGGCGCACTCCTTCACCATCGTCCACCTGACTCTGGCGCTGCAGCAGGGCTGGGGCTTCTCGCCCACGCTCGCCGGCGCGCTGTTCGCGCTGGGGCCGCTGGCGTGGAGTGCGGCGATGCTGGTGGTGGCCAATATCGGCCATCCCGCCATGCCGGCCTTCGGAATCCGCGCCGGGCCGGTGGTGCTGGCCGTGGCGATCGCCGGGCAGCTTGCCGCGGTGGTGGCCGGCCGGCCCTGGGCGATGCTGCCGTTCCTGGCGACGGCGGGGGCCAGCTTCGGCATCGGCTGGGCCTTCCTGTCGCTGTCGGTGATGCGGGCCGCACCCGAGGGCGAACGCGACAGGGCGGCCGGGCTGGTGCCCACGGTGCAGTCCGCCGGCTATGCCATCGGCGCGGCACTGACCGGGCTGGCGGCCAGCGGGGCCGGATTGGCTGTAGCGGCGCCGGAGGCGATCATCCGCGGCTTCGCCTGGGTCGTCGCCTGTGGCCTGGTGCCGGCCGGGCTGGCGAGTTGGCTCGCGCTGCGCACCCGCATCTGGCCCTGATCGCGAATGCGTGCCCCGTCAGTGCAACCGCGCCAAATCAGCGGGGACTTTGGCGCGGGATGGCAGTCCTGCCCTGCTGGCGGACCAGCCCCTCCCGGAAGAAGGCAGAATATGGTAATTTTCCCGCGGCAGGAGCGACGAATTCACGATCTGGTCACAGGTGGTGGTCCATTGTTCACGCCGTCGCTTCGGGAATTCCTGCATGTCGCTGCCGTCGAACCCGCTTGCGCCGCAGCCGCTCGTGCCGCGCAGGCCAGTGACGCACCAACCAGCGCCCACGCCCGCCCAGTTGCTGGCCGCATTGGAGCGTGGCGACATACGTACTGCCTACCAGCCGAAGGTGTCGCTGGCGACCGGGGAGCTGATCGGCGTGGAGGCACTGGCCCGCTGGACCGACACGGAGCTGGGCGCCGTGCCGCCCGACCGGTTCATCGGGGTGGCCGAGCGGAACGGGTTGATAGGGCGCCTGACGCTGAGCGTGCTGCGGAAATCGCTCGCGGCCTGCGCGCAACTGCGCCGCAGTCATCCCGACGCCACGGTCGCCGTGAATGTATCACCCCTGCTGCTCGACGACCCCGCCCTGCCCGACCAGATCGCCGCCCTGTTGCACGAAGCGGAGATGCAGCCCTCTGCCCTGGTGGTCGAGATCACCGAGGGCCAACCGGTGGGCGATGTCCGCCAGGCCGCCGCCACCCTTACCTCCCTGCGGCTGCGCGGCGTGGCCTGTGCGCTCGACGATTTCGGCACCGGGCATGCCAATCTGCAGGCCCTGCTGCGCCTGCCCTTCACTGAACTGAAGATCGACCGCAGTTTCATCGCTCGCGCGGCCATCATGCCGGAGGCGTGGAAGATCGTGCGCGCCACCCTGCGCCTGGCACACGAACTCAGCTTGCGCGTGGTCGCCGAGGGGATCGAGACGATCGAGACCGAGACATGGCTGCGTGACGAAGGGTGCGATGCCGGCCAAGGCTACCGCTATGGCCGCCCGATGCCGGCCGAAGCGTTGCTGGCGCAATGGACGGCCGCGAGCGCGGGCACACACCCCCGATCCTGACGACAACATCCGGGATGGTTGCCTCATCGGGCATGTAGCCCGCCGAAGGCCAAGCCTCGGGGATTCACCACTTTTCCGTCTATTCAGCCTGATCTATCGCGGCCGGCAAAATCGCGCGGCCTCGGCTCAGCTTCCGGTGACAGCCGCCCAGCAGCCGCGCCCTGCCGCGCGCACTTCGGCGCAGAATGCCTCCGCCTCGCGGGGCTCGTGAAACGGTCCGGTGCGCAGACGCAGGACGCTGCGGCCGGCGACCTCGGCGGCGATGGTGATCTCCTGGCGGTTGCTCAGCAACGGACCCAACTGCCGCCGCAGCCGCAGCCACTCCAATTCTGCCATCGCCCCGGCGTCGATCGCGGCAAGCTGGGCGAAGGCCAGGCGCGTGCCGATTGGCCCGGAAGTCGAGGTTTTGACCGGGGTTTGGAGGAGGGGCTGAACCGGGGCCACGGGCGCGGGCGGTGCTTCGGCGCGGACAGTTGGCGCGGCAACGATCGCGGCAACAGGCACCACGACGACGCCGGGCTGCTCCACCGGCGCCGCCGAACCTGCCGATGCCAAGGCATCGTTCAGAGCCACAGCAGGCAGGGTGCGCACCGGCAACGGCTCGGCGGCCGCATACGGGCCGACCGGAGGCACCGCTGCGGCAGGCCCTGTCACGAGCGGCAGCGCCGCAGCGGCAACACGCAGCGACACCGGGCGGCTCTCCGGCACGGCCGCCATGGGCGGCGGCGGCAATGCAGAAATCGGTTGCGATGGATTGGGTGCCGGGCGCAGCGAAGGAGGCTGCAGCGGCGTCGGACCTCGCATGCGTTCCGGCGGGGCGGCCGGCGGCGGTGTGAACGCCTGGGGCGGCGCTGGAGGCTGAAAAACTCCGGAAGGCTGGGAGACTCCCAAAGGCTGGGACGCACCCAGAGGTTGGGGCGCCACAATGGCTGCGGTGGCGGGTTCCACCCCCTGGCGGAAGCCGCGCAGCGTCGCCATGGCCTCCTCGGTTGAAATCGGCCGGCCCAACAGGCGCTCTGCCTCTGCCGGTTGGCCATTGGCCACCAGCGCGATCGCCAGGTTCTCGATCACCGTGCCGGAGGCGCCCGGTGCCGCGGCCAATGGCCCAAGGGTGCGGATCGCCTCGGCCATCTTGCCGGACAGCACCAGCGACAGGCCGAGGTTGACGCCTGCCCCGCTCATCGCCGGGTCGGCAGCCAGCGCGGCACGATAGGCAGCCTGCGCCGCCTCGTGCTGCCCCTGCAGGTCGCGCGCGATGCCGAGATTGTTGAGGGCGACGGCGTTGCGCGGCTCGCGCGCCAGCACCTCGCCGAACACCCGCTCGGCTTCTGGAGGGTTCAGGCGCACCAGCAGCCGCCCAAGCGCAATGCGCGGCGCGATGGCCGACGGCGCGAGGCCGATCGCCGCGGCATAGGCCTGTTGCGCCTCGTCCAGCATGCCAAGCGCCGCCAGCGCATCGCCGCGGGCCTCGTGCGCGGCCGCACTGCGCGGCTGCCGCGCCAGCGCCTCGTCGGCCGCACGCAACGCCGCCTCGGCCGCCCCGGCATTGAGGAACACGGCGGACAGCCGCACCGACGGGTCGGCGGCCTGGGATTCCAGACCGGTCGCGCCGCAGGCGGAGACGCCGAGCAACGCCACCAGCGGCACCACCCGCACTGCCAGGGGGCCACGCCACGCGCGCATTTTCGCGCAAATCCGGTGCATTCGATTCATCGGGTCACCTGTCACGTCCCGCAACTATGGCAGGCGTTCGGAGTCGTGACCCACCCCTGTCACGCGCCCTGCCGGCCGGGCCGTCGCGGCCGTCCGGCAGGTTTGCATCAAATGATTAACAAGTCACCTACATGGATGACAATGGTTAATGATGTTCGCGAAGTGAGCGTCAGGCCGCTTCGGGCGGCGCCAGCCACCACTGCGCCAAGTGTGGCGACAACTCATGGTCGGCAAGTCCAGCGTAGTCCTTGGACACCGACCCCACCACCTTGGCCTGAGCCTGCGGGCCCAGCGCCTCACGCAGATGATGCAGCGCCCGCCCGGGGGCCACCAGCACCAGTTGATCGAAGTCGTGGCGCAGCGCATGGGCATTGACGTGCTGCGCAACCGAAGCCGCGAAGCCCTGCTCGCCCAACACTTTCGGGTCCCGCGCCGGCTTCTCGGCGTGGTGCCCGGCCTCGGCGGCTTCATAGCGCAGCTCCACCTCCGCGCCCGCTGCGTCCGGGCGCATCCGGGCGCTGTGCGGATCGAAGGCGATACGGGTGGCGAAGTGCCCTTCGCGCTCGGCCGGCACCACCACCCGGGCACGTTGGCCGTCGGCGACGAGGATCCAGACAACCGGTTGGCTGCGTTGCGGCATGAGACTTCTCTCCTTACGAATTCTTCCTCTTCTTTCTACCGGAGCCGCCGCGAGGAAGCCTTGATCCCGATCAAACCGCCGCGCGGTGGCGAACGCTGGTAACGACACGGTCGCGGCACCGGGCCGACGCTCGCCGCCCTGGAGACCGTAGCCCAGGGGCATCGCGGCTCGGGGTGTCGCGGCCCGGGGCGTCGGGTTGGGGCATCGGGTTGGGCCGGCGCAATTCGGTCCAATATTGCAACGCAGTAGGCAAGTTCAACTTGTGCCTTGCGCGTCCCCGCGCAGTCGTTTCGCTATTGTCCGCCATGTCCGGCGCCTTCTAATCTGCCGCTGTCGAGACACGGCACGGCGATCGACGCGGCACCCGCCGGCAGGCACTGCATCAAGCAATTCCTGCGGCGATGGCGCCCGAGAACACTGGCTGGCATCGGCAGCGGGGCCCCGGCTCCGATACGACCCTTTCAGCACGGGCTGCGTGGGCATTCCGCGCGCATGCCGGCTCCGCCGGATCGCGATTTCGACAGCCGGCACCGCCGGCAGGCTACTTTCACGACCGGCACCGCCGGTGAATGGCATTCAGGATCGGCGGCGCCGGTCCGGAGATTGGAGGAGCGGATGATGGAATCGCGCAAGAACCTGGTGGCGATCTGCGGCGTCGTGACCGACCTGCTGTGCCTGCTTGCCGCTGCCGCCATATTGCTCACACACAACGAATGGCTGATGCAGGTCGGCGCGGCGCGGTTCTGGTTCGTGGTGCTGGTCGGCGGGCTCGGCGTGGTGCCGATGATGCTCTCGGTGGAACGTGCCGCCGCAGCACACGTCGTCGTGGCCAGCCGGAAGCCGAAGCCGAGCGGCCCGGCGGCCTGGGCGGGCGCCGACCGTTCGCTGATGGTGTCCTGATCCTGCACGCCGCCGTCGCGGCGTCGCCCCCACGCCGGCTACGCCGCCGATTGCGTCGCCTTGAAGTCCTTGATGTCGCGGAAGGTCAGCTCCGGCGCCAGTTCGGCGGTGCGCCGCATCATGAAGGCCGAGGAGGCCAGGAACACCGGGTCGCCGTCCACGTCATCCGCCATGCTGCTGCGGTTTTCCGCCACGAACCGCGCCAGCGCGGCGCGGTCGGCCGAGGACACCCAGCGCGCCAGCGGCGAAGGGCGTGGCCTCGAAGCCGATCTGCACGCCGTATTCGCGCCATGCAGCCGGGACTGCAGCACGTCGAGCTGCAAGCGTGCCGACCACGCCCACCAGCGGCGGCGACGCCGTCCTGCGGACGGAACAGCTGCACCACGCCTTCCTCGGCCAGCTCCTGCAGCGCCTGGCGCAGCTTCTTGGCCTTCATCGCGTCGTCCAGCCGCACCCGGCGCAGGATCTCCGGCGCGAAATAGGGCACGCCGACGAAGTTGACGTCCTCGCCCTCGGTCAGCGTGTCGCCGATGCGCAGCGTGCCGTGGTTGGGGATGCCGACCACGTCGCCGGCGAAGGCCTCGTCGGCGATCTCGCGGTCGCGGGCGAAGAAGAACTGCGGCGCGTGCAGCGGGATCAGCTTGCCGGTGCGCACCTGCTTCAGCCGCATGCCGCGCACCAGCCGGCCGGAGCACACGCGGGCGAAGGCGATGCGGTCGCGGTGGTTGGGGTCCATGTTCGCCTGGATCTTGAACACCAGCGCGGTCAGGTTCGGTTCGGTTGCCTCCACCGTGCGCGTGTCGGCCGGCTGGGCGCGCGGCGGCGGGCCATACTCGGCCAGCGCGTCGAGCAGGTCGGCCACGCCGATCTCCTTGATCGCGCTGCCGAAATACACCGGCGTCAGGTGGCCGGCGGGGAACTCTCGCGCGTCGAACTCGGGCAGCGCGGCGCTGCACCAGCTCCAGCTCCTCGCCGAGCGCCATGCATCCGCGCGTCCGACTGCGGCAGCGTCGTCGGTGAGGTGGCATTCGCGCTTGCGCAGGTCATAGGTGCCGGCGAAGTTCGCCGCGCGGCCGACCGGCCAGGTGACCGGCGCGGTGTCGAGCGCCAGCGCTGGCGGCGATCTCGTCCAGCAGCGCGAAGGGGTCGCGGCTCTCGCGGTCCATCTTGTTGATGAAGGTGAGGATCGGGATGTCGCGCAGCCGGCAGATCTCGAACAGCTTGCGGGTGCGCGCCTCGATGCCCTTGGCGGCGTCGATCACCATCACCGCGGCGTCCACCGCGGTCAGCGTGCGATAGGTGTCCTCGGAGAAGTCCTCGTGGCCCGGCGTGTCCAGCAGGTTGAACACGCAATCGCGGTATTCGAAGGTCATCACCGAGGTCACGACGGAAATGCCGCGGTCGCGCTCGATGCCCATCCAGTCCGAGCGGGTGCGCCGGCGCTCGCCCTTGGCGCGCACGTTGCCGGCAAGCTGGATCGCGCCGCCGGCGCGCAGCAGGCGCTCGGTCAGCGTGGTCTTGCCGGCATCGGGGTGGGAGATGATCGCGAAGGTGCGGCGGCGGGCGATCTCGGCGGTGGCATCGGTGCTCATGCCGCGGGGCATACACCGGGGCCCCCAGGATTGGAAGGAATCCGCGCCAAGTTGATGGGTTCCAAGGGCCCGGCCCTTGGCGCGGGTGCAGCGGGCAGAGCCTCCTGGGTCTTGCCTTGCCGGGTCTTGCCTTGCGGGGCCTCGCCTCGCTTGTCCTACTCCGCCGCCCGTCGCGAACCGATCGCCGCGAGCGCCGCGGCGATCCGTGCCGCCCGTGCCGGATCGGCCGGCCGGAACGGCGCGCGCACGTTGCGCCAGGCGGCATCGCCGGTCTGGGCGGCAAGCACTGCCTTCATGGTCGGGATGAACGGCGCCTCCAGCGCCGCGCAGGCGGCCTGCATCGCCTCGGTGCCGGCGTGGCCCTGCATCATCGCCCGCACCAGGTGCGGCACCAGGTTGACCATGCCGCAGATGGTGCCCACGCCGCCCTCGTCGCGGGCGCGGGCGATCAGCACCTCGGCCCCGACCAGCGCGCCGATCTCGGGCGCCTCGCGCCGGAAGGCGAGGAAGCTGTCGAAATCGCCGGTGCTGTCCTTCACCCCGGCCATGATCCTGCCGTAGCGCCGGCGCAGCCGCCCCAGCGCCGCGGCCGGTGTCGGCACGCCCGAGACCTGCGGGATGTGATAGGCGCAGACGCGCAGCCGGTCGGAGCCGACGCCGTCGATCACCTGGGCGAAGGCGTCCTCGATGCCCTGTTCGCCAACGTCGCGATAGTAGTAGGGCGGCAGGATCATGGCATGCACCAGGCCCAGCCCCATGGCGTCGCGGGTGAGGCTGATGGTGTCCGGTATGGCCGGGCACCCGGTGCCCAGCGCGATTCGGTCGCACGGCACGCCGGAGTTCAGCAGCGCCTCCACCGCCGCCAGCTTCTCGCGCGCCGAGAACGAGGTGCCTTCGCCGGTGGTGCCGAATGGCACCAGCCCGTCGCACCCGTTCTCGGTGAGGAACTGGCCGTGCCGAACCAGGGCCGGGTGGTCCACCTTGCCCTCGGCATCGAGCGGCGTGGCCATGGCCGCCCACAGGCCGGTGATCATCTCGGACATGCTCGCCTCTCCTATCGGTGGCCGCAGCGTCGCACTGTTGCCGGTGCGCGGGAAGGGTATTCGGCAACCGTTCATGCGCATACTCTCCCCGCTCGCGAGAACCCGGAGGAACCATGCTGATCGGCCTGGACCCGCTGCTGTCGCCCGACCTGCTGCACGCCCTGGCAGCCATGGGCCATGGCGACCGCATCGCGCTGGTGGACGCCAACTACCCCGCCACCACGGGCCGCCGGCTGATCGCCCTGCCCGGCATCTGCGTGGTGCGCGCGCTGGACGCGGTGCTGTCGGTGCTGCCGGTGGACAGCTTCGTGGCCGACCCGGCCGCGATCATGCAGGTGGTCGGCGACGCGGGCGCAATGCCGCCGGTCGTCGCCGAGATGAACGCCCTCCTCGCCGCCCATGGCTGGCCGCCCGCCGCCGGCCTGGAGCGCCACGCCTTCTACGCCGCGGCCGGCGCAGCCTATGCCATCGTGCAGACCGGCGAGCGGCGCTTCTACGGCAATATCCTGCTGACCAAGGGGGTGATCGCCCCGCCGGAGCACGATGCATGAGCACCTGGACCCCGCACGGCCCGTTGGGCATGGGCACCGCGCCCCTGGGCAACCTGATCACCGAGGTGGCCGAGGAGGATGCCCGCGCCTGCCTCCGCGCCGCCTGGCACGCGGGCGTGCGGCATTTCGACACCGCGCCCCATTACGGCGCCGGCCTGGCCGAACGCCGGCTGGGCGACATGCTGCGCGGCCATCCGCGCGACGCCTACACGCTCTCCACCAAGATCGGCCGCCTGCTGCGCCCCGACGCCCACGTGCCGGCGCTGAACGAGAACTTCCTCAACGCCCTGCCCTTCACCCGCCGCATCGACTACTCCGCCGCCGGCACCATCCGCTCGCTTGAGGACAGCCAGCAGCGCATGGGCCTCACCCGGTTCGATATCGTCTATATCCACGACTGCTCCGAGGACTGGCATGGCCCCGCCTGGCGCGACCGCTTCGCCGAGGCCATGGCCGGCGCGGCAAGCGTGCTCACCGACATGCGCGCGCGCGGCGAGATCCGCGGCTGGGGCATGGGGCTGAACATGGTGGAGCCGGCGCTGGCCTGCCTGGAGGCGGCGCGGCCGGACTTCTTCCTCATTGCCGGCCGCTACACCCTCATCGACCATACCGCGCTCGCGCAGCTCTTCCCCGCCTGTGCCGCGAAGGGCGTGAAGGTGGTGCTGGGCGGCCCCTACAATTCGGGCCTGCTGGCCGGCGGCACCACCTTCAACTACGCCCCGGCGGAGGCGGCGATGGTGGCGAAGGCGGATGCGGTGCGCGCGGTCTGCGCCCGCCACGGCGTGGACATCCGCGCCGCCGCGCTGCAGTTCTGCGCCGCCCATCCCGTCGTCGCCGCCGTCATCCCCGGCCCGCGCACCGCCGCCGAGGTCGAGCAGAACGTCGCGCTGATGCAGGCCCCGATCCCCGCCGCCCTGTGGTCCGACCTGCGCGCCGCCGGCCTGTTGCCGGAGGCCGCCGCCACTCCCGCGCCGTGATGCTGGTCGATGCCCACCATCATGTCTGGCAGGTCGCGCGTGGCGACTACCACTGGATGTCGCCCGGCCTGCCGATCGCCCGCGACTACGGGCTGGCCGATCTGCGCCCGCTGCTGGGCGACATCACCGCGACCGTGCTTGTCCAGGCCGCCGCCACCGAGGCCGAGACCGACTTCATGCTCGCCGCCGCCCGCGCCTCCGCCGGCCTGGTGCGCGGCGTGGTCGGCTGGGTTGATCTCGCAGCACCCGACGCCCCTGCCCGCGTCGCCGAACGGGCCCGCGACAAGCTGATCCGCGGCCTGCGCCCGATGCTTCAGGACATCGGCGACACCGGATGGATCCTGCGCCCGGAAGTGCAGCCGGCGCTCGCGGCCATGGCCGGGCATGGCCTTCGCCTGGATGCCCTGGTCACGCCGCGTCACCTGGAGGTGATCGGCAAACTCGCCGCCCGCCATCCCGCCCTGCGCGTGGTGATCGACCACGCCGCCAAGCCCGACATCGCCGGCGGCGGCTTCGAACCCTGGGCCGCCCACATGGCCCGCCTGGCCCGCACCACCGGCTGGTGCTGCAAGCTCTCGGGCCTGGTCACCGAGGCGAAGCCAGGCTGGCAGCCCGACGACCTGCGCCCCTATGTCGACCACCTGCTGGCCAGTTTCGGCCCAGACCGGCTGATGTGGGGCAGCGACTGGCCCGTGGTGAACCTCGCCGGCGGCTATGCGCGCTGGCGCGCGGCAACGCTTGACCTCCTGCCGCCGGCCGCCCGCCCCGCCGTGCTCGGCGGCACCGCCCTCCGTTTCTACGAACTCGCGACCGCCTGAGGCGCCACCAGGAGGCCACGAGCCGCCCGAACGAAGTGTTGCGCCCGCACGCCGGAACGAACTCGCGCCGACCGAGTATATCCTGCGCTGCCTCCGCCGGCAGTGCCGCACACCGACCACGACCGGAGCAGTCGATGACGTATCAGGGGTCCGCCAGGGCCGAGCCGATCGAACGACCCGTAGCCGATGCCCACGCCGCAAATCCCGCACCTGACCGGGTGCCCGTCATTACGATAGAGCCCCATTCCGGCTGGCGGCTGGTGGATTTCCGGGAGCTGCGCGAATACCGGGACCTGTTTCTCTTCCTGATCTGGCGCAGCATAAAGGCCCGCTATGCCCAGAGCGCGCTCGGCATCGGCTGGGCCGTCGTGCAGCCGCTTGCGTCCATGGTGGTGTTCACGCTGATCTTCGGCCGCCTGGTCGGCATCCAGTCCGACGGCGAGCCGTATGCCATTTTCGCCTTCGTGGCCCTGGTGCCGTGGACCTATTTCTCCAACGCCTTGACCCAGGCCACCCTGAGCCTGAGCATCGAGACCAACATCCTGACAAAAATCTACTTTCCGCGCCTGATCCTGCCGCTGTCGGCGGTGGCGGCGCGGCTGGTGGATTTCGCCATCGCCTTCGCCATCCTCGCCATTCTCCTGCCGATCTACGGCAAGATGCCCAATGCCGGCGTGCTCGTGCTGCCGCTGCTGATCCTGATGATGATCGCCACCGCCGCCGGGCTTGGCCTCTGGCTGACCGCGCTGTCGATCCAGTACCGCGACGTGAACCATGCGGCGGGATTCGCCGTACAGCTCCTGATGTATGCGGCCCCCGTCGTCTATCCGGCCAGCCTGGTGCCCGACAGCCTCCAGCTTCTCTACGCGCTCAACCCGATGGTCGGCGTGATCGAGGGGTTCCGCTCCGCACTCCTCGGCACCCGCGCCATGCCCTGGGACCTCATCGGCATCGGCCTGGCCGTCGCCACGGTCGCGGCCGTGAGCGGCATGTTCTATTTCCGCCGCAAGGAACACGTGTTCGCCGACGTGGCCTGACGACAAGACCGAGGCAGCATACATGTCCAACATCGCCATACGGGCCGAGAACGTCAGCAAGGCCTACCGCCTGGGCGCCCGCGAAAAGCGGCCGACCACGCTGCTGGAGGCGACGGGTGCTGCCTTCCGCGCCCCGTTGCGCAACCTGCGGCGGCTGCGCCGGCTCGACACCTTCGCCTCCGACCGCGACGCCGACGACATCCTCTGGGCGCTGCGGGACATCTCCTTCGAGATCCGCCAGGGCGAGGTGGTCGGCTTCGTCGGCCGCAACGGCGCCGGCAAGTCCACCCTGCTCAAGATCCTGTCCCGCATCACCGACCCGACGGAGGGACGGATCACCATGCGCGGCCGGATCTCCAGCCTGCTGGAGGTTGGCACCGGCTTCCATCCGGAGCTGACCGGCCGCGAGAACGTCTACATGAACGGCACCATCCTGGGCATGCGCAAGCGCGAGATCGACCGCAAGTTCGACGAGATCGTCGCCTTCTCCGGCGTGGAACGCTTCCTGGACACGCCGATCAAGCGCTACTCCTCGGGCATGAAGGTGCGGCTGGCGTTTTCCGTGGCCGCGCACCTGGAACCCGAGGTGCTCGTCATCGACGAGGTGCTGGCGGTGGGCGACGCCGATTTCCAGCGCAAATGCCTCGGCAAGATGCAGAACGTCGCCGGGCGCGGCCGCACCGTGCTGTTCGTCAGCCACAACATGGGCGCCATCCAATCGCTGTGCACCCGCGCCATCGCCCTGCGCGAGGGCCGGATGATCCAGGACGGCGACGCCGCGGACGTGGTGCGCGACTATTTGGCCTCGATGAACCGGCGCGAGGAGTCCGGTTTCGCGCCCGACAGCCCGCACCGGCAAACCCCGGGCGACATCACCCTCACCGGCGGGCGCGTCCTGAATGATCGCGCAGAATCCTCGGCGAACCTGACGGCGGGCGTGGCCGCGACCCTGGAATTCGACTATGCAAACCCGAACGGCCACGCGAGCTTCGAGCCCACGGTGGTGATCCGCAACGGCGACGGCCTGCCCATCCTGCACCTGCAACCGCAATACATGGGCCATCGGGTCCGCGCACGCCGCACGGGAACCCTGCGCTGCACCCTGCCCCGGCTGCCTCTGCCACTGGGCGACTACCGCGTCGAGGCAGTGGTCAAGGCCAATGGCACGATCTCGGACCACATCCCCAACGCGCTGTTCTTCTCGGTGCAGGCGTCCAGCTTCTACCCGACGGGCCTGGTCCTGGCGAACAAGTTCAGCGCCGCGCTGGCCGACCAGATCTGGGAGCAGGCGGACCCGGCGACCGCCGCCGATCCGGGCGACGTCGCGCTCGCGCGGGTCCGGCCATGAACGCCCTCGGCCAAATACGCGGGACTGCCGGCGGCGGCGCATTTCGCCACCGCATCCGCGCGGCACTGGCCCCCGCACTTGCCCCTGCCCTGGCGGCATCGGTCGAACGCGGCCTGCCCGCCAGATGGGCCGGCTATCGCTGGATTCGCCACGAGACGGTGGCGGCGCATTTCCGGCGCCGCGGGCCGGCCTACGCGGCGGGGCGCTACGAGACGGTTCATCCCATGGCAATGGCCCGCAATCCGCTGCCCTGCAATGTGCCCTCAAGCGCCATGCTGCCCGCCGACGCGGGCTGGTGGGGCTACTCGTTCCGCGACGTGCCCGCCCGCACCAGCGCCGAGACGTTCATCGCCACCATTCCCGACGCCCTGGTCACCTGGTACCGCGACCCCACCCGAGGCGGCGATTTCTACCCGGCCATCGTCACCGATGACGGCCGTGCGCTCGACCTGCGGGAGATGCGGTTCCGGCCCGGCCACGGCGCGGTGCTGCGCCAGGCCGCCGCGCCTGCGCACCGCGCCAAGGCGACCTGGATCATCGAGCGGGTCTACGACAACCACGCGCACTGGCTGACCGCCCACCTGCCCAAGCTGCTGCTGCTGCGCGAACGCGGCCGGCTTGCCGACGTGCTGTTGCCGCCGGAGCGGACGCCCGCCATCGACAATTCGCTGCGCATGCTCGGCCTGGCGCCCGAGCGTTTCGCGACCTTCGATCCATCACGCCCGCTGCGGGTCGGCGAACTGACGATCCTGGGCACCGACCGCTTCCGGCCGGAACTGCTGCGGCTGATCCCCCGCGCCTTCGGCGTGCCTGACGCGCCCGCGCCACGGCGCAAGGTGTTCATCAGCCGGACCGGCGCGGCACGGCGACGCCTGGCCAACGAGGACGAGATCTGGCCCCTGCTGGCCGCTGCCGGTTTCGAGCGCGTGCGGATGGAGGAGCTTGGTTTCGCGGCGCAGGTGGAACTCATGCAGCAGACAGCCGTGCTGTGCGGGCCGCACGGGGCCGGCCTCACCAACATGCTCTTCTGCCCGCCCGGCGCCCACATCGTCGAGATCGCCGACCCCGGCTTCCCGAACCCCAACTTCTACGCGATCGCCGCGGCGCTGGGCCACCGCTACTGGATCCTGCCGGCGTCTTCGCTGGGCGAGGCGCGCCCGCTGGACCGGGACTTGGCCATCGACCCGGCCTTGGTCCGCGAAACCCTGCCGGCGTGGGCCGGCTGACCACGGCACGCGGGAGGTCCGTTTCCGGCATGCGGGTGTCCGTCATCATTCCCTGCCACAACGCGCAGCCCTACCTCGCGCAGACCATCGGCGCCGTGCTCGACCAGAGCCACGCCCCACACGAGATCATTGTCGTCGACGACGGCTCGACCGACGGCAGCCTCGCCCTCGCCCGCCGCTTCGAGGCTCGATGCGCCGGGCACCTGCACGTGGTGTCGGAGCATTCCGGCCAGGCGCCGCGAACCCGCAACATCGGCGCGGCACTGGCAAGCGGCGACGCGCTGATGTTCCTCGACGCCGACGACGTGCTCGGCCCCGGCACCCTGGCGGCGCTGGCCGACACCCTGGCCGCGCATCCCGGCGCCGTGGCCGCCTGCCCATGGCGCCGGCTGGAACTGGCCGAAGGGCGCTGGGTTGCCCGCCCGGCCTCCTGCGCGCCCCGCCGGCCCGGGCAGGACACGCTGAGCGCGTGGCTCACCGGCTGGTACTACCCGCCCTGCGCAATACTGTGGTCGCGCGAGGCCTTCGCCCGCACCGGCGGCTGGGACGAGGGCACGGTGATCAACCAGGATGGCGACCTGATGATGCGCGCGCTGATCGAGGGCGTGCCGCTGGTTGAGTCCGCCGCCGGCTTGGCGTTCTACCGGCGCCAGCCCGCGGGCCGGAACTCGCTGAGCGGGCGGCGTTCGACGCGCGAGGGGTTCGCCGGACGCATGTCGGTGGCGGCACGGGTGGCGCGCCGGCTGGAGGAACGCGACCGGCTGGACCCGTACCGCACCGCCATCGGCGAGGCGCTTGCGGCCATCGCCGCCGACGCAGCCGGCGACCATCCTGACATTGCCCGACAGGCATGGGCGCTGGCGCGGTGGCACGGCCCGCGCATATGGTCCCGCCTGCGTCCGCGCGCAGGCTGGCGAATGCGGCGCGGTCCAGCGGCCGCCGACTACCCGCAGCACTCCTCATCAGCCCCCCCGGACGAAATCCGCTTTGGGCTCGATCGCGCCGATCAGGTGCTGCGCCTGCCACCCGCCCCATCTCGCATGGCAGGGCCGGCCGCCCGCCTGCGCTTCGCGCCACCCGAAGTCAGCGTGGTCATCCCCACATACGATCGCCCCCAACTCCTGGCGCGAGCCCTGCGCAGCGTGCTGGCGCAAAGCTTCGGCGACTTCGAGGTTTTGGTCATCGACGACGGGCCGTCGGAGGAGACGGCGGCGGTCACGGCCGGCTGCCGCGACACCCGCGTCCGCTACCTGCGCCAGCCGCGGAACCGCGGCGTCGCCGCGGCCCGAAATCGCGGCCTGCGCGAGGCACGCGGGCGCTACATCGCCTTCCTCGACGACGACGACGAATGGCTGCCGGACAAGCTGGCCCGGCAAGTCGCATTGTTCCGCGCATCCCCGTCCGATATCGGCCTGCTCTATACCGGTGTCGAGACGGTCCACGCCGATGGCAGCCGCGCCGTCGAACGCGCCACGGCACGCGGCGATCTGCACCGCCAGCTTCTGGTCGCCAATGTCGTGCATGGCGGCGGGTCGAACGTCATCCTGCGCCGGCAGGTCGTGGCCGCTACAGGGTTCTTCGACGAACACCTGCCGGCCATCGAGGATTTCGACTACTGGCTGCGCGTCAGCGCAGAATTCAGGATCGATCGTGTCGCGCAGCCGCTGATCCGCTACCATGACGACCGGCGGCCCTCGGATGACAATCCCGAAGACGCGGCCCGGCGGTCGCGCAACGCCGCCGCCAACGTTGCCGCGCGCGCGCAACTATACCGCAAGCATCGGGCCCGCATGCGCCGGGCAGGCGTGACCCATCTCTTTCTCCTGGAAAGTGTCCACCGGCACCTCGCCGGCCCGCTGCGCGATGTTCGCGGCGCCCGCAGGCTGGCGCTGATGGCGGCATGGCAGGCGCCCACCTCGCCGCCGGTCCTGCGCATGCTGGCGACGCTGTGGGCACCCTCCGGCGCCGGCCGCGTGCTGCGCGCCGTGCGCCGACGGCTACTGCCGGCGCCGGGCGATGCCGGCGGCAGTGGCGACCGGTCGGCCCCGCTTCCCGCCGACCGCAGATGAACGCGCAAGCAGAAGGCCGCGGCAGCCGGCGCGGCCGGTACGCGTCGTCAGACGACGCTCAACCCTGCAACGCGCCCGCGGTTTCGTACGCAGATCGGCTGAACTTCTACTGGAGGGGGTATAATAATGAACATTTCAAGCGCACTCGACGACACCCTGAGGGCACTCAAGGCGCGCGTGCGCCGTCCGTCCCCGTCACCGGCCTATGATCGCCGCCTCTACCAGGCCCTGCACGACCTGCGGGCCTGGTCGCCCGACGACATCGTGTTCGATGTCGGCGCCAATGACGGGCGCACGGTGCAACGGGTGCAGGAGAACCTGGAAGCTCCACGGATATTCGCCTTCGAACCGGTCGCATCCACATTCCGGATACTTACGGAACGAACGGCGGGACTGGCCAATGTACGGTGCTTCCAACTCGGCCTCGGCGCCGAGGCAGGGCAGCGGGAGATATTCCTGAACAAATCGGCCACCGTGCATTCGCTCGATCCCACCTGGGGCGCATCGACCGGCACCGAAATCATCGAGATGACCACGGTGGACCGCATAATGGCGCGGGAGGGTGTGACCCGCATCGACCTGCTCAAGATCGACGCCGAGGGCCATGACCTCGAAGTCCTGAAAGGCGCGCAGGAGGCGCTGCGCAGGGCCCGGATCGGCATCGTCATGGCCGAGGTTGGCTTCTCCGCGCCCGGCAAGCGGCAGCCCAACCTGGAGACGTTCCAATCATTCCTGCTGCCATTCGGCTATCACTTGTATGGCGTGTACAGCCAGAGCCGCGCACCGTTGTCGCGCCGCCTCGGCCAACCCACGGGCCCGGCACACCCGGAGATCCTCGTATATGCCGACGCCCTGTTCGTCAGCGCGACGCTGGGTTCCTGAAGCGACGCGGCCTGATGCCAACGCCCGCTGATCGCGCGAGAATCGCCATCAGCGGGCGTCGGTATCAGGGCGCGCCATGGGGCCGGGCATCGCCGGAACGTGCCAGCACCGGGCGACCGGCCGCATCGCCATGATGCCGCCGCAGGATCGCCTGGCAGCGGGCCACGTCCAGCATTCCGCCCAGCCGGTCGCGAAACCGCATTTGCGACCGCCTCCGGCCGACGGCACCGATGAAGCGTTGGCCAGCCTGGGCGCCAATCTCCATCGCGGCGGCACGCCCGGCATGGTTGGGGCCGGCGGTCCGGAATCGTGTCAGGTGCCGCTGCACGTCGTCGCGCGACCGGGCCAGCCAGCAGCCGGCCAGCGGCCACGAGTAGATGACATGCCGGCCGCGTGCCAGGGCTTCCAGCACCATGCGCGGCAGCCCGTCATGCTCGGTGATGCGCAGCAGCGCGCCGACCTGCGGCCAGATCCGATCCATATCCGCGACCCAGCCCAGGCTCCGCACGTTCGGGTACGCCGCCAGCGCATGGGTGTCGTCGCCCACGACGAGGAAGCGCAGATCCGGGTTCGCCTCGATCGCGGCCGCCGCGGCGTCCTGGCCGTAGAAGTCCTGCCGGTCGGTGGGAAGGTAGACGAGAACACAACGGGGCAGCACCGCCGGCGGCGCGGCCCCGAGTGCTGCGAGGTCGCACACCGATGGCACGTACTCGGCACCGATGCCGATGCCGCGGAGTTCCTCCACCAGATGGGGTGCCACGGCGATATTGAGATCGACCGCCACGTCCAGCGCCCGCGCCGCCTCGGCCATCGCCACGCAGCGCAGGCACTTCAGCACGTCCGTTCCCACCCACCAGCGCACCGTCAGGCAGCCGAACAGCCGCGCCAACTGGAACTGGCGCCGCAGATGAATGTCCGGATCCCAATACTGCACCAGCACCAGCGCGTCGCTGCGCCGGGCCAGGCGAAGCCATGCCCGGTTGCTTGTGCTCTCCGCCCGCATCGAGAACTCGGCTGCGATGCCCATGCGGTCGAGTTCGCCCGCCAGGCTCAGCAGCGGCGCCGAGCGGACGGGCGGCTCGCCAACCAGCAGCACGCGACGCAGGCGGGGGAGGCGCTCGGTCATCGGCGGTCGGCCTCGCTCATCCAACACGGCTCCGCTCCGGGCCCGCAGCGCCGGCTATTCGGGTGCCCGGGACAGCCTGGCGTCCAGCGCCTTGGGCAGCCGCCCGGCCACGACCTTCGCCGGGCGCCCCGCCAGCAGATGCAGCGCGAGGTGCCCCACAGCCCTGACCGGCGGCGCCATCCTGGCGAGGAAGAGCAGATGATACAGGGGGCGATGGCCCAGGAACGCAGCCCGCGCAACAAGCGGCAGGCCTTGCAGGTAGTAACCGCCGTAGCACGCGTCCCGCCCGGCCTTCGACAGGCGGGCACCTTTGATGCGCCGGCGCTCGGCAGGCGACAACCGGTCGGCATTGGCGCGCAGGTGCCGCTCGATCACCGGGAGCATGTAGCGCGCATTCGCCAACGGTTCCTGCGCGCTCAGGCTCGTCGCATATTCGTGCTTGTGCACCAGGCAGGCGTCGACATACCCAACCTTGGCGCGCAGCGCGAGGCGGATCCACAGATCCTGGTCTTCGCCGACCCGCAACAATTCATCGAACCCGGTTTTCTCCGCCTCCAACGCTTCGCGGCGAACGACCACGGTCGAGGTCTGCAGGCAGGCCTGCGCCATGAGGCTCTGCCAGGCGAGGTCGGTGTCGACCAGGCCGATATCCGGCTGCAGCCGGGGCAACTCGCCATTGTTGAAGATCTGGCGGTACCGGCAGCCCACCAGCCCTATCGTCGGGTCGCTCCGCAGAACATGCAGTTGCCGTGTCAGCTTTTGCTCCAACCATTCGTCATCCGAATCGAGGAAAGCGACGTACCTGCCCCGGCAGCAGGCAATGCCGGCATTCCGCGCGGCCGACGCGCCACGGTTGCGGGGCAGGCGCAGCAGGCGGATAGGGAGGTCGGTGCGGCCGGCCGCGACCGCGGTCGTGGCGTCGTCGCTGCAGTCGTCGACAACAATCACCTCCAGGCTGCGATGCGATTGTCTCGAGATAGAATCCAACGCGCGTCCCAGGGTGCGGGCGGCGTTGAAGGCCGGGATGATGACACTGACTTCCGGCCTGTCATGCGTCTGGGGCTTCCTCTCGCTCATACCCGTCGTTTCCCACCCCCGCCGAGATAACACCGCCTGCAAGCCCCAGGCGACGGCTCCCCAACGCAACCACTTCCCCGGCGATGGAACTAAGCCGTTGGCAAAAGGTTCCCCGTCGGCAGTGACGCGACGCGCGGCGATGGGGGCAAGATTTGGATATCCTGATCTTCGGGCAGCAGAACTGGGATGTCTGCTGGACCGCGAAGCAGCACCTGGCAACGGGGCTGGCTGGCCGGGGCCACCGCGTGATTTATGTCGATCCCGATCCGGCGCCGCCCGGCTTCGAGAGGATTCAGCGCAATCTGTGGCTGTCGCGCGACCGGCCGTGGCCGCTGATCGGCTGGCGCGCAAACCAGGCACGGGCCTGGGCCGTGCTGCGGCGGCACATGCGCCAGGTGCGGTTCACAGCACCGGTGGCCATGGCGCTTCATCCCTCCGTGATCGGGCGGCTGCGGCGGCTCCGCCGTTTCGGTCTGCTGTACTATGCCGTCGACGACTACGCCCATCACGGTGGGCTGACCGAGGCGGCGCGTACCATGCTGCATCGGCAGGAAGCCGAATTGCTGGAGCGCGCCGATGTGGTCCTCGGCGTGTCGCCCACGCTGGTGGAGAAGTTCGGCACACAACGCGGCGAAATCCACCTGCTGGAAAACGGTGCGGATGTGGAACACTTCGCGCCGCAGCGCCTCGTACGCATGCGCCCGCATCCCGCCATGGCCGAACTTCGCGGCCCGGTGCTCGGGTTCTTCGGGCAGGTCGACGGCCGGCTCGACCAGGATCTGGTGCTGGCGCTGGCCCGCCGGCGGCCGCAATGGAACATCGTGCTGGCCGGGCGGGTGAAGGGGATCTCGATCGAGGCCCTGGCTGCCGCGCCGAACGTGCACCTGCTTGGCTACCAGGACTACCGCGACCTGCCGGCGATCGCGCGCGACACCGACGTGTGGCTGCTGCCCTACCGGCAAACGAAGCTGACCCACGCCTGCGACCCGCTCAAGGTCTACGAGTATCTCGCCACCGGAAAGCCGGTGGTGGCAACGCCCCTCGATGGTCTGGTGCGCTGCCGCGAGGCGGTCACGCTCGCCCAAGGCACCGACGCCTGGACCGCCGCCATCGAGGCGGCGCTGGCCCAGCCCGGGCAAGGCGCCTCCGCACGCCTGGCCCTGGCGCACGCCAACGCATGGCCGGCGCGCGTCGAATCGCTGGAGCAACATCTGCAGGAGGCGCGCGAGCGGGCATTTCACGACAGCGCCGCGGCGCGAAGCGTCGCCGCTGCCACCGCGCGCCGTGCAAGCCCGCTGCCCGACGGCACGAACGAATACGGGCTGCCGGCGCCCAGGCTGGCACTGGGCGGGCACCTGCCGCTGCTGCTGGCGGCACAGTCGATCGCGATCATGCGCCGCGCGCTGCGGGCCGGTCGCAGCCTGCCGGCGCGGCCGCGGATACTGTGGACAAGGCGCGCCAACCTTGGCGACGTGCTCGTCATGCTGCCCGCGCTGCGCGCCCTGCGCACCACCTTCCCCCAGGCGCACATCGCGGTCGGCATCGGCCCGCACGATCGCGGCCGCGAGTTGCTTGAGATGGTGCCGGAAGTCGACGAGGTGATCCCCGGCTTCATCTGGTCCGGACAAGGCCGCAACCATGAACTGCGCGCGCTCAGGCGTCTCTGGGCCCGGCGGTTCGACGTGGTGATGCAAAGCGGGATCGCGCTGTTCGAGCCGGAGGGGGCCTTCGCCGGCGCTCCGCGCGTGGTCAGCCTCTACGACGGCCATCCCCTGGCCACGGTCGCGGGCCGGGCGTTGCTGAAGGAGTTCCACCTGCACGAGGGGCGCAACGCATCGCGCCTTGCCGAAACAGTCACGGGGCTGCCGCTGGACCCGTCCGCCTTTCCGCAATTGCAACTGGGCGACCAGCCGGTTGCGGGCCCGGTGATGCAGCAGGTGCTCGCCGACGCAGAGGGGCACGGCATTCTCGTGGTCCACCCCGGCTCCAGCAAGCCGACCCGCCGTTGGCCGGAGGCGCATTTCGCCGCCTGCCTGGCCCAGGTGCTGTCGGCGCGTCCACGGCTCAGGGCCGTGATCACCGGTACCCCGCCCGAGGCCACGCTGGCACGGCGGATCCGCGCGGCCCTGCCGGCCGACCTGTCGCCACGCGTGATCGACGGCACCGGCCAGACGAGCCTTGCCGACCTCGCCGCATTGCTGCGGCGCGCCGATGCGCTGCTGTGCAACGACACCGGCATCCTGCATCTCGGCCGCGCCTGCGGCACCCCCCTGGTCGCCGTGCTCGGGCCGGAGAACCCCCGGCTGTGGGGGCCCTACCCCACCGGAGCCGCCCCGGCCGTGGCACTGCGCGTCGAAGTTCCGTGCGCGCCATGCGCTCTGAACAACTGCCCGGCGCATTGGTGCATGCGCGCACTGCCGCCCCAGGACGTGGCCGAGCGGCTTCTGCGGATCCTCGACGGCAACAGGGGCGCCGGCCTGCCGACCGAGGCGGTCCTGGACAACCGGCCGATGGGCTGGCAGGTCCTGGCGCATGCCGGCGAGGCGCTGCCCCTGTGCTCCCTCGTGCTGGTGCCCGAGCACGAGCGGGCACCGATCGATGCGTTCATCGCCGCGGCCGAACGGCAGACCTATCCGCGCATCGAACTGATCTTCGCCCGCACAGCCGCGATGCCGCCCTTCATCGACGACAGGGACGCGCGCCGCCGGGGCGCCCTGCCGATCCGCCAGGTGGTCGCCGAAGGCTCCCGGGATCCGCTCCTGGCGGCCGGCGTGGCGGCGGCTGGCGGCGCCCTCATCGCCAACGCCGCGCATTGCCTCGCCTGGCCGCCCACCCGGCTTGCCGACGACATGGCGGCTGCCATCCGGGCGCCCGAGGCCCCCGCATTCCGCGACGGCGCGCCAGTCATCGGCGGGGTGTCCACGCGGCCGTGGACGGACGACCTGGGCTTCCGGCCCGGCGCGCTGTCACACGGCATCCTTCCAACCGGAGCGGTGCGCGAACAGGCCGCCGAATGATCCGGCGGCCCTGAGCCTTCGCCTTGCCCCAGCCTTCAGGGCCTCCCAGCCTTCAGGGCCCCCCAGACTTCAAGGACTCAGCTCTCCGGCTCGAACTTCATCGCGATCCCGTTCATGCAATAGCGCAGCCCGGTCGGCGGCGGCCCGTCCTCGAACACATGGCCAAGATGGCCCTGGCAGTTCGCGCAATGCACCTCGGTGCGGGTCATGAACCAGGACCGGTCGGTGGTGGTGGCGACGGCGCCGTCGAGCGGGTCCCAGAAGCTCGGCCACCCCGTACCGCTCTCGAACTTGGTCTCCGACGAGAACACAGGGGTGCCGCAGCCGGCGCAGACGAAGGTGCCGTGCCGCTTCTCCTGGTTCAGCGGACTGGTGCCGGCGCGCTCGGTGCCGTGCTTGCGCAGCACCTTGTACTCCTCCGGGGTCAGGACCTGCTGCCACTCGGCGTCGGTGCGGGTGCGAATATCCGTGTCCATGGCCGGCTCCCAAAAAATGCGATGGCAAGGATGTGGGGACGCGGGGGTGTGGGTCAATGACGGGGCCCGCCGCCGGGACCATGGCCCCTGGCGCGATCGTGATCTAGTAAGGGTTGGTATCCAGGACAGCTGGCGGCGGCGCTGCGACGCCCGGGAGAACCCTGCTTGGCGAAGCGTGCCACCGACTCCGCGCTGCACCTGCTGCGCCGCTCCGATTTCCGCGCCTACATGGGCGCCAGCGTTCTGGCTGGCCTGGCCGAGAGCGCGCTGTCGGTGCTGCTCGGCGTCACCGTCTATCAAATCACCCGCGACCCGCTGGCGCTGGGCTGGCTGGGGCTCATCGAGGCGGCGCCGGCGATCGGGCTGGTGCTGTTCGGCGGCCACGTGGCCGACCGCCTGCCGCGCCGGCGCATCGTCGTCGCCTGCCGCCTGGCGCTGGCGCTCATGGCCGCGGGCGTCGCCGCGGCGGCACTGCTGCCCGCCGAGAGCTTCCTGCCGCTGCTTTACACCCTGGCCTTCGGCATCGGCACGGTGCGCGCCTTCGCCGACCCCGCGCAGTCCGGGCTGGAGGCGCAGGTGGTGCCGTTCCACATGGCGGTGCAGGCCGGTTCGCTGCTCGGCTCCACCTCGCGCGCCTTCCGCCTCGCCGCTCCCGTGGCTGGCGGGTTCCTGTACGATGCCGCCGGCCCGACCGCGACCTACGCGCTGATCGCCACCCTGCTGGCCGCCTCGGCCGCGGTGCTGCTGCTGTTCATCCCTGCCCGCCGCCCCCCCGCCGGGCATGCCGACACCGGCGGCGTGGTTGCCGATATCGGCGAGGGCGTCCGCTACGTCTTCTCCGACCAGGTGCTGGTGGGATCGATGGCGCTGGATCTGTTCGCGGTGTTCTTCGGCGGCGTGATGGGCCTGCTGCCGGTCTTCGCCGACCTGCTCGGCTGGGGCGCCCAGGGCGTGGGCCTCATGCGCGCGGCCATGGCATCCGGCGCGCTGCTGGCCATGCTGGTCGCGGTGCGCCACCCGCCGCGCGAGCGTGCGGGCCTGGCCCTGCACCTGGCCATCGCCGGCTTCGGCGGCGCCATCATCGCCTTCGGCCTGTCGACCAGCTTCATGCTGTCGGTGGCGGCCCTGTTCATCGCCGGGCTGTGCGACGGGGTGAGCGTGGTGGTGCGCCACGCCATCCTGCGCATGGTCGCGCCGGAACGCATGCGCGGCCGCATCGCCTCCGTGCGCATGGTGTTCATCAACTCATCGAACGAACTGGGCGACTTCGAGAGCGGCGTCGCCGCCCACCTGATCGGCCCCGCCGCCGCGGTCTGGGCCGGCGGAGTGGCGACGCTGTGCGTGGTCGCGGTCACCGCCCTCATGGCCCCAAGGCTTCGGCGGTTGAACCTGCTGGAACTCAAACCGCGCGACTAGGCCCACGAAGGGGCCGCCCAAGCGCCGCTATTCGGCGAAATACTGCTCCGCGAATACCCCGATCACCTTTTCGACGCATTGCGGCTTCACGTGCACCCCGTCGTTCTCCCACGCCTCCTCATGGCGGGTGCAGGTCACCATCTCATAGCTGGGATAGTAGTCCACGAACGGATATTCGGCGGCCAGCGACACCGCCGCCGACAGCAGGGTCGATTTCGAATAGAGGTTGGCCGAGACCACGTCCCGGTCTGTGAACGTCCCGTGCAGCGGCACCGGCGACACGGTGACCACGATCTTTGCGCGATCCTGGGTCACGCGGCGGACACTGTCGATGATCTCCTTCATCGTGCCGGCCACGTCACGCGGGCCGGCGTTGTAGAACTGATAGCGGTCCTTGAACTTGCGCGTCCGCATCGAGCCCGCCGGCGAGCGGTTCACATACATCCGGTCCTGCATGTCGTACCACGCCTCGGTGAACCCCAAGGTGATGATCACCACGTCCGCCGTCAGCAACTCCTGGTACGCCGCCAGCAGGATCGCCCGCGCCTCCCGCACCTCGGCCAGCGACAGGAAACGCAAGCCGCTCAGCAACATGTCGCAATATTCGTCGTCGCCCATCTGCAGGATGCCGCAGGTCTCCCGGTCGTCGCGCGACAGCAGGTTCACCAGCTCCAGCATGGAATTGGGCGTATAGGCATTCAGCGCCCCATTGCGCGCACTGAATCCCGAATTGTCGAAGAACTCGCCCGGAAACAGGAAGCGCGCGGTCAGGATGTCGTAACCCATGCCGCCGAGCGCCTTCTCGATGTTGCGCGCGAAGCAGGAGCCGATGGTGAAGATGCGATCGGTCTTGCCAATCTGGAACTTCGGCGAAACCCCGATATTGGGAAAGCCGCCATTGTCGACGACCGCTCATACCCCGACGAGCCGTTGCCGTTCGTCTTGGTGAACACGCGGCGCTTGTTGTGGCGCGTCAGCTCATAGGCTTCGTCGTACAAAATCGCGGTGCCGAACTTCATCTCGCTGCTCCTGTCGTCCCGGCCGGAAATCGCCTCGCGCACCCCGTCCAACGCCGCCGGAATTGCTCTCGCAGAGGCCCGGCGCACAGGAGGAGGCCCCCGGACTTGCCGGAGGCCGTGTGGTATGAGTCAGGTTGGCATCGGGAACTGATGGGCGCGAAAGTACTAACGCTTCGCTCCCCGCGGCCAGCGTGATGTTGCCGAATCCGCGCCTACCCCGTCGCCCCCGCCGCCCGCAACGCCGCGATCTCCGCCGCGCCGTACCCGGCCTCGCCCAGAATCTCCGCGCTGTGCTCGCCCAGGCGCGGCGGCGGGCGCGTGATCCCGCCCTCCCCCTCGGCCATGCGAAAGGCCGGGCCAGCCAGGGTAAGCTTGCCGAATTCCGATTCCACCTGCTGCAGGATGCCGCGATGGGCAAGCTGCGGATGGGTGGTGATCTCGTCGATCCCCCACACCCGCGCGCACGGAATGTCAGCGGCGCGCAGCCGCTGCTCCCAGTTCGCCGCGCTGTCGGTGGCCAGCGCCGACTCGATCTCGGCCTTCAGCGCCACCCCGTTCTCCATGCGCAGGAACCAGTCGGCGAAGCGCGGGTCCTCCAGCACGTCCGGCCGCTCCAGCACCGTGAAAAGCTGGCGGTACTGCTTGTCGGTCAGCACCGCCAGCAGGATGAAGCCGTCGCGCCCGGCGAACAGGTCGGCGGTGGGCTTGCGCGACGGCGACAGGTTGCCCACCCGCCCGGCCACGTCGCCAGTCACCGTGTATTCCGCCACCTGCTGCGCCAGCAGGTTCAGCACCGCGTCCAGCATCGCCACGTCCACGAACTGGCCGCGCCCGGTATGGGTGCGCTGGTACAGGGCGGTGGACATGGCATAGGCCGCCGACAGCCCGGTGATCATGTCCGCCGCCGCGAATCCGGCCCGCGTCGGCCCGCTCTCGGCCGTGCCGGTCATCGCCATCAGCCCGCTCATCGCCTGGATCATGCCGTCATAGCTGGGCGTGCGGCTCTCCGGCCCCTTCTGCCCGAAGCCGGAGATGGCGGTGTAGATCAGCCGCGGGTTGATGGCCGAAAGCTGCGGCCAGCCGATGCCCAGCCGTTCCATCACGCCGGGCCGGAAATTCTCCACCACCATGTCGGCGTCGCGCACCAGCCGATGCACCACCGCCACCGCCTCCGGCTTCTGCAGGTCCAGCGTGAGGCTGCGCTTGTTGCCGTTCACCGCCATCCAGATCGGCGCCATCTGCCGCTCCGCCCATTCGCGCGAGCGGGCGATCTTGCGGGTGTCCTCGCCCTCGGGATGCTCGATCTTCACCACGTCGGCCCCTTGCAGCGCCAGTTGGAACGAGGCGAAGGGGCCAGCAAGCACCCGGGTGAAGTCGAGAATGCGGACATTGGCAAAGGCGCGGTTCATTGGTGTGTTCCTGGAGGGGAGACGGCTCAGAAGCCGCGGAAATCGGTGAAGGCGGCGGCCGGCGCCCGCTCGGTGCGCAGCCGGTTGGCCGGCCAGTCCGGGTCCTCGTGTCCGATCGCCACCCCGCACACCACCACGTCGTTCTGCTCCAGCCCGAGCAGCCGGCGGATCGTGCCGGCGAACTGCGCGAACACCGCCATGTGGCAGGTGTCCAGCCCGCGGGCGCGCGCGGCGACCGCGATGTTCTGCAGGAACATGCCGTAGTCGATCCAGGAGCCGATTTCCAGCCGCCGGTCGATCACGCACACCAGCCCCACCGGCGCCCCGAAGAACCGCAGGTTATGCGCCACCTGCGCGCGCATCTTCTCCGTCTCCCCGCGCCCGATGCCCAGATGCCCATACAGCTCCCACCCCACCTTGCGCCGCCGCGACAGATACGGCTCGAAGAACGGGTCGGGATAATACTGGTAGTCGCGCGCCTCCTTCTCCCCGCCCGACAAAAACCCTTCGGCCAGCCCCTCGCGAAACCCATCCAGCGCCGCGCCAGCCAGCGCCACCACGCGCCAGGGCTGCATGTTGGTGCCCGAAGGCGCGCGCGCCGCCACGTCCAGCAGGTGCTCCACGTCGCCCCGCGCCACCGGCGTGGGCAGGAAGCCGCGCACCGCCCGGCGTGACAGGATCGCCGCCTCGGTGTCGTTGGCCGGCACCACGTCGCCCGGCATCAGGGGGGCCACCATTGTGGGCAGGTCGGTCACGGCTGGCGGCCTCCATCGGCGGCGGCCCCCATCGGCGGCGGGGGGGCGAACACGGTGCGCGCCTCGATGGCGAGCACGTCGGCCGGGCGGGGGAACGGCGTCGGGTCGGGCGCGCCCGCCTGCTTCGGCCGGCCGATCGCGGCGAAGAAATCCTCCAGCCCGTTCGGCAGGATCAGCCACAGGAACACCAGCTCGTCCGCGCCTTCGTTGACGAACATGTGCCGCCGGTTGCGGCCCAGGAAGAAGGTGCTGCCCGGCTGCATCACGTGGTCCTCGCCCTCGATCACCGCGCGGCCACGGCCCGACACCACGTGGATCAGCTCCTCGTTGCGGTCATGCGCGTGCTCGCGCACATGCCCGCCCGGCGCCACGGTCTGCCGGCCGAAGCCGAACTTCGTCTCCATCCCCACCATCGCCGGCGTCATCAGCACGTCGATGAAGCCGCTGGCCGGCACCGGCTGCCAGAAGCTGGGCCCCTCGCCCGGCTGCACCACATGCACCGGGCCTGTTCCGTCCGCGATTGCGTTCATGCCAACACCCTTTCCACCGCCTCGATCTCCGCCGCCGACAGGCGCAGCCCCAGCTTGCTGCGCCGCCACACCACGTCCTCGGCCCGCATCGCGAACTCATGGTCGCGAAGATAGCGGATTTCCGCCTCGGTGAGATCGGCGCCGACAACCCGCCCCAGATCCTCCATGGCGCGCGCGCCGCCGAGCAGCACCTCCACCCGCGTGCCGTAGGCACGCACCAGCCGCCGCGCCGTCGCTTCCGCCAGGAACGGCGCCGCCCGCCGCGTCCGCGCCACCAGCGCGTCGAACCCGTCGCGCGGAAAGTCGCCCCCCGGCAGCGGCGCCGCCCCGGTCCAGCCCTGCGCCTGCCCCCGCGGCGGCGGCAGGTGCGGGGCCAGCCGCGCCAGCGCCGCCTCGGCCAGCCGCCGGTAGGTGGTGATCTTGCCGCCGAAGACGCTCAACAGCGGCGGCTGCCCCGCTTGCCTGTCCCCCGCCGGCGCGTCGAGGTTCAGCACGTAGTCCCGCGTCGCCTCCTGCGCCGCCGTGGCGCCGTCGTCGTACAGGGGCCGCACGCCGGTATAGGTCCACACCACCTGCTCCGGCGTCACCGGCACGCGGAAATAGGCGCTCGCGCCGCGCACAGATAGGCGATCTCGTCCGGCGTGATCGCGTGCCGCGGCCGGATCGCCCTGCCAATCCCGGTCGGTGGTGCCGATCAGGGTGAAGTCGCGCTCGTAGGGAATGGCGAAGAGGATGCGCCCGTCGGCGTTCTGGAAGATGTAGCACTGGTCATGCTCGAACAGCCGCGGCACCACGATGTGGCTGCCCTGGACCAGCCGCACCCGCGCCGCGCTGTTGGCGCGCACCACGCCACCCAGCACCTCGGCCACCCAGGGGCCGGCGGCATTGACCAGCACCCGCGCCCGCACCGTGCCTTCCGCCCCGCCCCGCTCCACCTGCAGCCGCCACGCATCGCCCTCGCGCGCCGCCGAGACGCAGCGCGTGCGCGGCGCCACCACCGCGCCCCGGTCGGCGGCGTCGCGCGCGTTCAGCACCACCAGGCGCGAATCCTCCACCCAGCAGTCGGAATACTCGAAGCCGCGGGTGAACTCCGGCTTCAGCGGCGCCCCCAGCGCCGTGCCCGCCAGCCGAGGTCGCGCGTGGGCGGCAGGAGCCGGCGCCCGCCGATATTGTCGTAGAGGAACAGCCCCAGCCGCAGCAGCCAGGCCGGCCGCAACCCCGCGTGATGCGGCAGCACGAAGCGCAGCGGCCAGATGATGTGCGGCGCGATCCCCCACAGCACCTCGCGCTCCAGCAGCGCCTCGCGCACCAGCCGGAATTCGCGGTGCTCCAGATAGCGCAGCCCGCCATGGAACAAGCTTGGTCGAGGCCGCCGAGGTCGCGCCGCCCAGGTCGCCCTGCTCGCACAGCAGCACCGTCCAGCCGCGCCCGGCCGCGTCGCGCGCGATGCCCGCCCCGTTGATGCCGCCGCCGATGATGGCAAGGTCGTAGGCTGGCCCGTCGATCAAGGCGCGCCATCCCTGCGGTGCGCCGCTTCCACCAGCCGCCGCGCCAGCGCGAACTGCCGCGCCACGCCCGACAGATGCTGGCGGTGCAGCAGGATCGCCATCAGCCCCAGCGCCGTCACCGCCAGCACCACCGGCCCAGCCAGCCAGGTCAGCGCCGCCAGCGCGAAGTAGTAGCTGCGGATGCCGTCGTTGAAGGTGGTCAGCGCGCTGCTCAGCACGCCGGCGATGGCGTCGCCCAGCGCCTCCTGCCCCGCCACCGGTGGCGGCGGCACCGCACCGATCAGCGCCACGGTATAGTTCATCTGCCGCAGCGCCCAGGTCAGCTTGAACATGCCGTGGATCAGCACCGCCGCCGGCAGCAGCAGCTTCATCTCCAGCAACTCGCGCGACACCGCCGGCGCCGGCGACAGCACCTCCAGCGCCGGCTGCAGCCGCTCCACCCCGGTCAGCAGCCCCAGCAGCGCGCCGACCGCCAGCAGCGACGTCGAGGCGAAGAACGAGGCGCTGCCCATCACATGCCCGATCAGCGCCGAATTGACGATGCGGTTGTCGCGCGCCACCATGCTGCGCATCCACCAGCCGCGCACCGGCCCCAGCCCGGCATTGATCGCCCCCGGCCCGAACAGCCGCACGATCGGCGCGTAGCCCAGCCACAGCGCGCAGAACAGCGCCAGGGCGGCGGCATCCGCCGGCGGCACGAAGCGAAAGATCGGCATCTCCATGCCGCGTCTATAGCCCGCCCATTCCCGCCTGTAACGACGGGGCCTGCAACGACGGGGCCTGTAACGACGCGGCCGCCGGTTGGTCATTCCGGCACAGGCAATCGAGATGGAGGCAACCATGGCCCAGACCGGAAGCGACCGCATGCTGAAATGGCTCAGCTGGCTGCCGGCGCTCTACGCCGCCTACATCCTGCTGTGGTACGAGCAATACAAGCTCACCGCCGCCGAGGGCTCGGTGATGCTGTTCACCATCCTGTCCGACTGGCTTCATATCTCCGGCCACGAGCAGCCCTTCCGCCTCGGCGTCGCCACCATGGAGATCATTGCCGCCGTGCTGCTGCTGAACTGGCCGTCGCGCATGTTCGGCGCCCTGCTCACCCTGGGCATCATGAGCGGCGCGATCTTCTTCCACGTCGCCAGCCCGCTGGGCATCGACCCCTATAACGATGGCGCCCAGCTGTTCCGCGAGGCGCTGTGGACCTGGGCCTCCGCCGCCGCGATCCTGGCAATCTACCGCCGCGAACTGGCAGCCCTCGTCGCGGGCCTGCGCGCGAAGCCGATGCGGCTGGCGATCTGACCGCCACCCCGGCTGGCGATCTTTCCGCCAGCCCGGCTGGCGATCTTTCCGGCAGCCCGGCATAAGGGGGCCATGCAAGCCCCCACTCCCGCTCCAGGGCCGGTCGCCGTCATCGGCGGCGGGCCCGCCGGGCTGATGGCCGCCGAGGTGATCGCCAGCGCCGGGATTTCCGTCACCATCTTCGAACGCATGCCCAGCCCCGGCCGCAAGCTGCTGATGGCCGGGCGCGGCGGCCTCAACCTGACCCATTCCGAACCGATGGAACGCTTCCTGCCGCGCTATGGCGAGGCCGCTTCCTGGCTCGCCCCGATCCTGGCCGCCTTCCCGCCCACGGCGCTGGTGGCATGGTGCGAGGCCCTCGGCCAGCCGACATTCACCGGCAGCAGCGGCCGGGTCTTTCCCAACTCCATGAAATCGAGCCCCCTGCTCCGCACCTGGCTCGCCCGCCTCGCCTCCCTTGGCGTGCGACTGGTCACCCGCGCCGACTGGTCCGGATGGACCGACGCGGGCGAGCTTCGCTTCGCCGACGGCCAGACCTTCCCCGCCGCGGCCACCGTCCTGGCCCTCGGCGGCGCCTCCTGGCCCCGCCTCGGCGCCGACGGAAGCTGGACCGCGCTGCTCCCCGGCATCGCCATCGCCCCGCTGCGCCCCGCCAATTGCGGCTTCCACATCGACTGGTCCGCCCCTTTCCGCGCCCGCCACGCCGGCACCCCGCTGAAGCGCATCGCTCTGAATTTCGCCGGCACCACCGTCCGCGGCGAGGCCCTGGTCACCGAAGCGGGCATCGAGGGCGGCGCGATCTACGCCCTCTCCGCCGCCCTGCGCGAGGCCGTGGCCCGCGACGGCAGCGCGTCGCTGGAAATCGACCTGCGCCCCGACCTCACCGCCGACGACCTCGCCCGCCGCCTCGCCGCCCCACGCGGCAGCGCCTCGCTCTCCAGCTTCCTCCGCCGCCACGCCAACCTGCCCCCGGTCGCCGTCGGACTGGTGCAGGAAGCGCTGCACGCCGGCGACTCCCGCCCGCTCGCCACAATCATCAAGGCGATGCCCCTGCGCCTCGGCGCCCCGTTCGGCCTCGCCCGCGCCATCTCCACCGCCGGCGGCATCGCCCGCGACGAGCTGGACCACCGCCTGATGCTGCGCCACCGCCCCGGCCTGTTCGCCGCCGGCGAGATGCTGGACTGGGAGGCGCCAACCGGCGGCTACCTGCTGCAAGCCTGCCTCGCCACCGGCGCCGCCGCCGGCCACGGCGTGGTCCAGTGGCTGCGGGCGCAACCGGCATGACCACCCCCCCGCCCACCGTCGCCGCCGGCCACATCCTGGCCCTGCGCCTGGTGGACATCGCCGATTCGATCGACCTCGCCCTCGCCGAATCGCTATGGCAACGCCACGCCGCCCGCCAGGCCGCCGGCACCGCGCAACGCCAGCGCCTGTCGGCCACCCCGCCCAAGGCGATGTCCTTCGGCGTGCCCCCGCTGGGCATCCATCTCGGCCCGGTTCGCCTCGACCTCGACGGCACGGCCGTGGAGGCCGTCATGACCGCGCGGCTCTACGATTTCGGCGCCATCGCCCTCGCCCTGCGCATTCCCGCCGCCGGCCTGGATTGGAACGCCTTCACCCACCGCATGAACGCCGCCGACGCCGCGACCGGCCCCGAAACCGCCACCACCGAAGCCCCCGGCCCCTGGCGCGACGCCCTTTCCACCCTGTCCGCCGTCATCGGCACCGCGCTGCGGCGACCGGGCCCGGAGCGGATCGAGGAGGACTACCTCATCGGCGTCGTCACCGCCTTCGACAGCCACCCCACCGCCGACGAACTGCTGCACCGCGTCGACCTCGCCCCGCTGCTCTCCGGCGAGCAGCGCCCCCTGTCGGAGGCCGCCCGCCGCGACGTGCTGCGCCACCGCTTCTCCTACTACGAGGACGACCTGGTGGTGCTCACCTGGGACCGCGCCTTCATCTACGAGCCGCGCGGCGATTCCGACGTCGCCGACGTCATCGAGGTCGCCAACGCCCAGCTCATGGAAATGCGCTACTACGACGAACTGCTGGATGCCGAGCTGCCGCGCATGTACGGCCACGTCGCCTCGGCCCGGCGCGGCCTCAACCTGCTGCGCTCACGCCGCTATGCCGGCCTCGCCCGCCGCCTGCACCGCCTGGTCGCCGAGGTCACCGAACTCACCGAGCGGGTGGACAACGCCCTGCAGGTCACCGAGGACGTCTATCTCGCCCGCGTCTATGCCGCAGCCCTCGACCAGTTCCGCGTCGCCAGCGTCACCACCGCGGTGAACCGCAAGCTGACCATCGTCCGCGAAACCTACACCGCCCTGCACGACGAGGCGGCCGGCGCCCGCGCGGAACTGCTGGAAGTGGCGATCGTGGCGCTGATCGTCGTCGAGGTGGTCATGGCCCTGCTCCGCCACTGACCACCCCGCCCCGCTTCACACCCGCTCAAGCACCGCCGCGATCCCCTGCCCGCCGCCGATGCACATGGTCACCAGCGCATGCTTGCCGCCGGTGCGCTTCAGCTCATACATCGCCTTCACCGTCACGATGCAACCCGTCGCGCCCACCGGATGGCCCAGCGAGATGCCGCTGCCGTTCGGGTTCACCTTCGCCATGTCGAACTCCAGGTCCTTGGCCACCGCGCAGGCCTGGGCGGCGAACGCCTCGTTGGCCTCCACCACGTCCATGTCGGCCACGCTCAACCCGGCCTTGTCCAACGCCTTGCGGCTCGCCGGCACCGGCCCGATGCCCATACGGGCGGGATCGACGCCCGAGTGCCCGGCCGAGACGATGCGCGCCATCGGCGTCAGCCCCAGCCGCCGCACCGCCTCGCCGCTCGCCAGCATCACCGCCGCCGCGCCGTCGTTGATGCCGGAGGCGTTGCCCGCGGTCACCGTGCCGTCCTTCTTGAACACCGTGCGCAGCCCGGCGAAATCCTCGGGCTTGGCGTCGTGGCGGATATGCTCGTCGCTGTCGAACGCCACCATGCCCTTGCGCGTCTTCACCTCGATCGGCAGGATCTGCTCCTTGAACCGGCCCTCGCGCGTCGCCTGGCTGGCGCGGCGGTGGCTTTCCAGCGCCAGCGCGTCCTGCTGCTCGCGGCTGATACCGTGGCTGGGCGGCCAAATTCTCGGCCGTCACGCCCATCAGGATGCGGTGGAACGGATCGTTCAGCGCCCCGTCCAGCGTGTCCTTCATCGTGGCGTCGCCCATCTTCTGGCCCCACCGCGCCGCCTGCACCTGGTACGGCGCGCGGCTCATGTTCTCCACCCCGCCGGCCAGGGCGATATCGCAGTCGCCGGCCTTGATCGCGTTCGCCGCGGTCAGGATCGCCTGCAACCCGCTGCCGCACAGGCGGTTCACCGTGGTCGCCGGCACGTCCTGCGGCATCCCGCCCTCGATCACCGCGATGCGCGAGATGTACATGTCGCGCGGCTCGGTGTGCAGGATCTGCCCGAACACCGCCAGCCCCACCTCCGCCGGGTCGATCCCGCTGCGCGCCAGCGCCTCGCGGGCCACCGCGGCGGCCAGCACCGAGGGAGAGGTATCCTTCAGCGCGCCGCCGAATGTGCCAACGGCCGTACGCACGCCGGAGACGATGAAGACGTCGGTCATGGGGAAACTCCTTCTGCGGGTCCTGGACGCTCGGGCGGCGCCTTCACGTGGGCGATTTCATACGCGTGGCTGCCGTGAATTGCGTGCGCGACGGATCGGCTTGCCGGTTCATCCGTTCTTATGGAATATCGCATACCCCAGCAAGGGGAGGGCGCTGTTGGTCCCGTTTCGCCGCGGCATACCTGCACCCCGGCACGGCTCCGGCCCGTTCGGCCCCGCGGCGGGACCCGAACAGCCAGGGGAGAATTCGCACAATGCCGGGCGCATGACCATATGTGTCCAGCGCAATATGTCTGACGAATTGGCGCACGGGAATTGAAGGAATTGCATGCTTTATCACGTCTATGAGATGCAGCGGGTGGCCATGGCGCCGATGCGGATGTTCGCCACCGGCGCCCTGTCGCTGCTCGACCTGCCATTCAACCCATTGCGCGAGACGCCGATGGGCCGGATTTCCGCAGCGGCCCTCGACAGTTTCGAGCATACCACGCGCCGCTTCGGCAAGCCGGCCTTCGGGCACAGCCACACCACCATAGACGGCACGCCCGTGGCGGTGCACGAGGAGATCGTGGCGCGCGAACCCTGGTGCGACCTGCTGCATTTCCGCCGCGACACCTTCCGCCCCCAGGACCCTGCGGTGCTGCTGGTCGCCCCCATGTCGGGCCACTACGCCACCCTGCTGCGCGGCACCGTCCAGGCCTTCCTGCCCGACCACGACGTCTACATCACCGACTGGCGCGACGCCCGCGACATGCCGCTGATCGGGCCCGGCTTCGACCTCGACGACTACGTCGACTACGTGATCCGCTTCATCGAGCATCTCGGCCCGGACGTGCATGTCATCGCCGTCTGCCAGCCCGCCGTGCCGGTACTGGCCGCGGTGTCCCTGATGAACGGATCGACGCCCCACGCCGCCCCGCGCACCATGACCCTGATCGGCGGGCCGATCGACACCCGCGAGGGCCCCACGGCGGTGAACGCCTTCGCCAAAAGCCGCAACCTCGACTGGTTCCGCCGCCACGTGATCCATCGCGTGCCGGTGGGCAACATGGGCTTCATGCGCCAGGTCTATCCCGGCTTCCTGCAGCTTGCCGGCTTCATGGCGATGAACCTCGACCGCCACATGGAAGCGCATTGGCAGATGTTCCAGCACCTGGTCGAAGGCGACGACGAGCCGCTGACCTCCAAGCGGTCCTTCTACGACGAATACCGCTCGGTGATGGACCTGTCGGCCGAGTTCTACCTCCAGACCATCGAGAAGGTGTTCCAGGAACACCACCTCCCGCGCGGCCTCTACCGCCATCGCGGCGAGGTCGTGGACCCCTCGGCCATCGTGCGCACCGCCATGCTCACCGTCGAGGGCGAGCGCGACGATATCTCCGGAATCGGCCAGACCAAGGCGGCGCACAAGCTCGCCCCGCACCTGGCGCCGGAGAAGCACGCCCACTGGGAGCAGCCGGGCGTGGGCCATTACGGCCTGTTCAACGGCCGCCGCTTCAACGCCGACGTGGCGCCGCGCATCAAGAAGTTCATCGCCGCGCACGGCTGAACACGACCCCGCCGGGCACACAGAAAAAAGGCCCGCCACCCCGGAAGGTGGCGGGCCTGTTCGCTCCGGACCGGATCAGCGCGAGTAGAACTCGACCACCAGGTTCGGCTCCATCTGCACGGGATACGGCACGTCCGACAGCTTCGGCGCGCGGGCGAAGCGGCCCTTCATGGCGCGATGGTCCACCTCGATATACTCGGGCACATCCCGCTCGGCGCTCTGCGAGGCGTCCAGCACCATGGCCAGCTGCTTCGACTTCTCGCGCACCTCGATGACGTCGTTGTCCTTCACCTGATAGCTCGGGATGTTGAGCTTCTTGCCGTTCACCAGCACATGGCCGTGGTTGATGAACTGGCGCGAGGCGAACGGCGTGATGGCGAACTTCATGCGGTAGATCACCGCATCCAGCCGGCGCTCCAGCAGCTCGATCAGGTTCTCCGAGGTGTCGCCCTTGCGGCGCACGGCCTCGAAATAATACTTGCGGAACTGCTTCTCGCCGATGTTGCCGTAATAGCCCTTGAGCTTCTGCTTGGCCATCAGCTGAATGCCGAAATCGGTCGGCTTGCCCTTGCGGCGCTGGCCATGCTGCCCGGGACCGTAGTCGCGCTTGCTCAACGGCGACTTCGGCCGCCCCCACAGGTTCACACCCAACCGGCGGTTGATCTTGTACTTGCTCTCGGCGCGCTTGGTCATGCGCTACCCTTTCTTCCAGGCGCCGCCCTGCCCCCCTCCTTGCCGAAGGGTGGACATGAACGCGGCTTGTTGCACCGGTAGGCCTCCCACCTTCGTCAACACGACAAACGGCAAAAGACGGGCGCGGCCCCCGAAGGACCGTCCACGTTCCCGGCAATGCGGGGCATATACGCAGCAGGGCACCCGGAGTCAAACGAGGCAAGGCAAGGCGTTCTTTTTGTGAACAAAAAGAACCAAAAAAACCTCATCCATTCGCTGGCGGAAACGCGGTGCTTGCCAATTCCGCCACCGGCAATTAACTGCGGGGAATGATCACGCGCTCCGACATCATCATGCTCGGCCTCTCCGCCGGAGTCACCGGCAGTCTCGTCGGCGGACTGATGCTCGGCATCGGCATGAACCTCGTCGTGCAGGGCGCCAACGTCGGCTGGCTCCTCCTCCTCCCCGCCGCCCCCCTCAGCGGCGCCATCGGCTGGCTGCTCGCACGACGGCTGGCGCAGCAACTCTAGAGCAATATCCGATCGAGCGGAATCACTCGATCGGAAGATTTGCGTTCTTGAACAGAGCGCTAGAGCGGTAGCCGTGCGTCTATCAGCACGGCTACCGCTCTAGTGTCCTGGCCGCGAAGTTCGTCCGACTTCGGACGGACGTAGCGGATCGGCAGGCCACTGAAAACAAAGAGCTAGAGCAATATCCGATCGGGCGGAATCGCCCGGTCGGAAGTTTTTCATGCTTTATCAGAAGGATAGTGCTGTATACGGGCCGCTGTCAGCACGGATACAGCTCCAAGGGCTGCCACTCCCCGCACCATGTCCTCGCGGTTCCGCCGCCGGAACGGTGAACAGGAAGGCAGGAAGCGTCGCTCCCAAAAAAGATATTCCTGGGACAACTTTCCTCTTCTCGCGGCATGTGAAATAAACTAACATGACGTCATGAAGGGTATCCCAGCAACCCCGAAGGACCGGCCCACCTCCGCGGCGAACGCCGCAATCGCGCACCCTTGGTCTGCGGACATGCTGGACCTCATCCTTGCGCTGCTCGCCGCCATCCTCGGCCCGCCCGCGCGCATCCCCCGCGTCTCCTGGCACGACCTCCCCACCACTGCCGCGGCACCGGATTCGTGCGCCCTCGCCATTCTCCGCGCCGGCCCCATCCCCCGCCGCCTCCGCCGCGGTTCGCCCGACATCGTCATCGCGCGCGCCCATGCCGGCCGGCCCCGCCGCACCCGCACGCGACCCGCCCCGCCGCTCGCCCGGCGCTCGACCGCGCGCGCACCCCCTCCGTGCCCGCTCCCGCACGAAAAGCGCCCGCGCTCGGCGGGCACTTCCATACGTCCATTTTGTTACGTTATCGAAATTACAGAGCGGCCTACCCCTGCTTCCGATCATACGGCGCATAGGGCGGGAACACCCCGATCGCCGTCATGTCCACCTCCACCAGGGTCGGCCCGCTCACCGCCAGCGCCTGCGCCACCGTCGCCCCGAACTTGTCCCCCTCCGTTACCTTGAACGAAGGCACCCCCGCCAGCGCCGCCAATTGCTGCAGATCCGGCGTCAGCAGATCGCCATAGAACCGCCGCCCGCCATACAGCGAATCCTGGATGTGCTTGATCACCCCATAGCCACGGTCGTTCATCACCACCATCACGATATCCGGCCGCTCCTGCGCCGCCGTCCAAAGCTCGGTCATGTTCAGGAAGAACCCGCCATCGCCCGACATCAGCACCGTCTTGCGGCCATTGGCGCCAAGTGCTGCGCCAATTCCAAGATGCAGGCCGACCCCGATCCCCGCCCCCACCGGATAGATGTTGGTCTTCGGGTCCAGCACCGGAAACAGCCGGTTCCCCCAGGTCGAGTTGTTCAGCGTGATATCCCGCACCCAGATCGCGTCATCCGGCATCACCGCCCGCAACTGCTCCGAGAACGTCGCATACGGCCCCAACGTCGCCTTGAACGCCGCCCGCGCCTTCGCCTTCATCGCCGCGAATTCCTCGCGGTACCCCGCCGCCACCGCCAGCCGCCCCTTCAGCCGCGCAGCCAGGCCCGACAGCGTCGCCGCCGCATCCCCCACCATGAACCAGGCGCTCGGATAGGTCCGCCCATTGGCCTCCGGGTCGATATCCACCTGGATCAGGTTCGACGGCAGCTTCACCGAGAACTCGCTCGTCTCATGCGCCCGCATCCGCGACCCCGCCACCAGCATCAGGTCGCAACTGTCATAGAACGCCTGCACATCCGGCGCCCCGTTGCCGTTCAGCCCGCCAACCGTCATCGGATGGTCCTCCGGCACCGTCCCGCGCCCGTTCCACGACGACACCGCCCCGAACCCGAGATCGAGCAACGCCAGCGCCCCCTCGCGGGCCCCCTTCGCCCCATTGCCCAGCCACAGCATCGGCCGCTTCGCCTTCGCCACCCGCTCCGCCAACTCGTCCAGATCGGCCGAAGCGGGCTGTATCGGCGCCGGCACCGGCAGGTGGAATCGGTCGAACAGCGAAGGCCGCTCGATCGGGGTGCGCTGGATGTCGATCGGCACCTCCACCGTCACCGCCCCCTTCGGCGGCGTCAGCGCCAGCGCCGCGGCCTTCATCAGCGTGCCCAGCGCCTGCTGCGCCGAGCGCACGCGGAACGCCGCCTTCCCCGCGCTTGCCATCGTCCCAAGCTGGTCCGCCACGTCGTGCACCGACCCGGTCGCCCGATCCACGAACTTCGTCGGCGTCTGCCCGGTGATGTGAAGCACCGGCGAACCGGCGAACTGCGCCTCCACCAGTCCCGCCACCGCATTGGCCGAACCGGGCCCGGTAGACGTCACCATCACCCCCAGCGAATCCGTCGCCCGCGCATACCCGTCGGCCATGTGGGACGCCCCAAGCTCCCCCCGCGTCATCACGAACCGCACCGCGTTGCGCCGGCCAATGCCGTCCAGCATCGGAATGTTATGCACCGAGACGATGCCGAACGCGGTGGAGACCCCGCACAGGGACAGGAACTCGGCGACAAGGTCACCCACGTTATATTGGCTCATCGTTTCCCCCGCATGCGTTTGGCGGTCAGCCTAGCGGATGGACCCAGCCAAGGAAACCGGGAGCCGGATCGGAGCGGAAGGCCGCAAGGATTCTCCTTTTTGTGAACAAAAAGAAGCAAAAAAACTTCATCCATTTCCCTTTCGCGGCGAACGCGCCAGCTTGCAAATGGTGAAAAGTTTTTTGCTTCTTTTTTTCAAAAAAGAAGTCCTTCCCTACCTAAACTATATTCCTCTCAACCAGCGGCCGCCGCTCGATGATCCGCCCGAATCCCAGCGGCGACAGGTCCAGCGTCACGTATGTCCCATGCACGATCAACTCCGCCACCCCCCGCCCGGTGGCCGGCGAGTGCTGGATGCCATGGCCGCTGAACCCCGCGGCATGGATCAGGTTCGGACAGCCCGGATGCGGCCCGATCACGCCATTCTGGTCGAAAATATTGTATTCGTAATACCCGGCCCATGCCCCGGTACGCCTTATCTCCTCGAAGGCCGGCACGCGATGCGCCAGCACCGGCCAGACGCGGTCGAGGAACATCTCCTCTTCCACCTCCAGCGGCGGCTCGTCCGGGTCGGGCTCTCCTTCGCCCGGCGATCGCCCGCAGATGAACCCCGCCCCTTCCGGCCGGAAGAAGACGCCCGCGGGGTCGATCACCAGCCCGCAGCCCGGCAACAAATCGCGGCACTGGAACACGTAGATCATCCGCTTGCGCGCCCGCACCGGCAGGTCGATCCCAGCAAATCCCGCCACGTCAGCACTCCACGGCCCGCCCGCGTTCACCGCCATGTCGCAGGCGATCTCGCTGCCATCGGCCAGCAGCACCGCCGCGACCCTCCCGCCGCGCAGCGCCATCCCGCATGCGTCCTGCGCCACATAGGCGACGCCCAGCGACCTCGCCTTGCGCCGCAATGCCGCCAGCAGCGCCGGCCCATCGAACCACCCCTCGCCGGAATTGCCCCACGCCCCAAGCGCCACTCCCTCCACCGACATCCACGGCCAGCGCGCCACGATCTCCTGCGGCGCCAGCAGCGACACATCCGCCCCTTCCGCCGTCTGTACCGCATGGTTCTCGCGCAGCACCCCGGCCCCGGCCGCGCTCGCCAGAAACAGATAGCCCCGCTCCCGGTATCCCAGCGCCGGCCGCTCCCCGTCCACCGCCAGCAGGTCCGCCCCCTCCTCCAGGAACTGCCGCCCGTATTGCGACATGCGGATGCAGACGGGCGTGGAGAATTGCTGCCGGATGGAACTCGCCGACAGCGACGACGAGGCGATGCGGTACGTCGGGTCGCGCTCGATCACCGTGATGCTGCCGCTGAACGCCGGGTCCCGCGCGAGGTGGTAGGCCGCCGAACTGCCCACCGCCCCGCCGCCGATGATGACGACCTTCACCTCGCCCGGTCCGGCCACCGCGCCAGCGTGTTCGCCAGGATCTGCGCCAATTGCGGGCTGATCGAGTAGATGCGCGCGTTGTGGTCGATCTTCACCCCGTCCTTCGGGTTGCGCTCGCTCGCCGCCTTCCAGTCGCAGAACATCTCCACCAGGTCGAACAGGTCCATCCCGGCAATTCCGTCCGCGTAATGCTCGGGATGGTGCGGGTTGTGCCGGTAGTGATGCTGCAGCCCCGGCCACGCCTCGCGCACCAGCGCCATGTATTCGGGCGAGCCGTACGACAGCCCGCGCAGCCGCGGATAGATGCTGTCCAGGATCGGCTTCTCCACCTCGGAGAACTTGGAGGCGTCATGCACCCGCCCCCGTTCCAGCAGCCCGGCGATCACCGTGTTCAGGTGGTCGCGCACCCGATGGATATGCCGCAGCGTTTCCGATGTGCTGTCGTATGAGGGGCTGTCATCGTCGGCCATCGAAACCTCAGTAGGATTTGGGCAGGCCAAGCACCCGCTCGGCGATGTAGCACAGCACCAGTTGCGGGCTGATCGGCGCCAGGCGCGGGATCATGCTTTCGCGCAGGTACCGCTCCACGTGGTATTCGCGCGCATAGCCCATGCCGCCATGCGTCATCACCGCCTGCGTGCAGGCCTTGAACCCCGCCTCTGCGGCCAGGTATTTCGCCGCGTTTGCCGCCGCCCCCGCGTTGTCGCCGCGGTCGTACAGCCACGCGGCATTCATCGTCATCAGCCGCGCCGCCTCCAGCTCCATCCAGTTCTCCGCCAGCGGATGCTGGATGCCCTGGTTCATCCCGATCGGCCGCCCGAACACCACCCGTTCCCTGGCGTAGTCCGTCGCCCGCGCCAGCGCCGCCAGCCCCACGCCCACCGCCTCGGCCGCGATCAGGATGCGCTCGGGGTTCATGCCGTGCAGGATGTATTCGAACCCCCGGCCCTCCTCGCCGATGCGGTCCTCCACCGGAATCTCCAGCCCGTCGAAGAACACCTGGTTCGAAATCGACCGCCTTGCGCCCCATCTTCGCGATCCGCCGCACCTCCACGCGCGAACGGTCGAGCGCCGTGTAGAACAGGCTCAGCCCCTCCGTCTTCTTGCGGACATCCTCCAGCGGCGTGGTGCGGGCGAGCAGCAGAATGCGGTCGGCCACCTGTGCCGTGCTGGTCCAGATCTTCTGGCCGTTGACCACATAGCGGTCGCCCTGCCGCACCGCGCGCGTCTTCAGCCGCGTCGTGTCCAGCCCCGTATCCGGCTCCGTCACCCCGAAGCAGCTCTTCTCCCGCCCCGCCACCAACGGCGGCAGCATGCGCGCCTTCTGCGCGTGCGTGCCGAACACCACCACCGGATTGAGTCCGAAGATGTTCATGTGCACCGCCGACGCGCCCGACATCGCCGCACCCGACTGGGCAACCGCCTGCATCATGATCGCCGCCTCGGTGATCCCCAGCCCGGACCCGCCGTATTCCTGCGGGATGCACATCCCCAGGAATCCCTCCGCCGCCAGCGCCTGATGCAACTCGTGCGGAAACGCCCCGTCCTCGTCGCGCGCCAGCCAATACGCATCGTCGAAGCGCGCGCACAGCCGCGCCACCGCCTCGCGGATCGTCTCCTGTTCCGGGCTCAGCGCGAAATCCATTTGTCTCCCCGGCTCCACGGTGGCATGGCGGCATCCTGACGGCATCACTCCCCGCCGGCAATCGCACGGAGCCACGCATGTCCCACCCAACCGGGCCCATCGTGATCGACCAGGCACGCACCCGCGCCGCCCTTGCCTTCCCGCGCCTGATCGATGCCCTGCGCAAGGCCTTCATGGCCGGCGCCGAGGTGCCGCTGCGCCATCGCCACGCGGTCGCCGGGGGCGACGGCACGCTGCTGCTCATGCCCGCCTGGCAGGGCCGCGCGGCCATGGGCGTCAAGCTCGTCACCGTCTTCCCCGGCAACGGCGCCCTCGGCCTGAACGCGGTCTTCTCCACCTATCTGCTGTGCGACGGCACCACCGGCGAGCACCTCGCCGTCATCGACGGCAACGAGATCACCGGCCGCCGCACCGCCGCCGCCTCGGCGCTCGCCGGCGACTACCTCGCCCGCCGCGATGCCTCGTCCCTGTTCATCGCCGGCGCCGGCCACATCGCCGGCATGCTGGCCCAGGCCTGGTCCGCCGTCCGCCCCATCAGCACCGTGACGGTCTGGAACCCCCGCCCCATCCGCGCCGAGGCCCTGGCCGCCACCCTGCGCGCCGAGGGCTTCGACGCCGTCGCCACCACGGACCTCGAATCCGCCACCCGCGCCGCCGACATCGTCTCCTGCGCCACCCTGTCCACCACCCCCCTCATCCGCGGCGGCTGGCTGCGCCCGGGCACCCACCTGGACCTCATCGGCGGCTACCGGCCGGACATGCGCGAGGCAGACGACACCGCCATCCGCCGCGCCCGCCTCTACATCGACACCGACGCCGCGCTCGCCGAAGCCGGCGACCTCACCCAGCCGCTCGCCGCCGGCACCATCACCCGCGCCGACATCGCGGGCGACCTCGCCGCCCTCTGCCGCGGCACCGTCGGCGGCCGCGCCACGCCGAACGAGATCACCCTGTTCAAATCCGTCGGCAGCGCCATCGAGGACCTCGCCGCCGCCGCCCTGGTCTACGCCGACGCCAAGGGATGATCAGCCGGCCCGCCAGGTGAATACCTGCTCGCGCACCCGCGTGCCCCAGCTCTCCGCCGCCTCCTCCGCCGTCAGCACGAACCCCGCCGCCTCGTACAAGCGCCGCGCCGCCTCCAACCCGGCGAAAGTGGTCAGATAACATGCCGAAAATCCCTGCCCGCGCAGGAACGCCATCGCCTCGTCCATCAACCCGCGCCCCACGCCCTGCCCGCGCGCCGCGTCGGCCACGATGAACCAGCGCAGATGCGCCATTCCCGGCGCCAATTCCGGATCGCCGCCGTCGATGGTCACCGCCCCCAAGCAGATTTCGCCCGACCACGCCGAGAACAACGCGTCGCGCTTCCCATAGCGCCCCACGAACTCGCCCATCTCCCGCGCCACCCGCGCCTCGAAGAAAGCCCCGAATTTCCACTCACGCGCATAGTAGACGCCATGTGCCCGCACCACCTCGCCAAGCAGGCCCGGTCGCCAGCCGCAATGGAACTGCGCCATTTCGATCATGCCTCCTCGACCGGGGTATTTCATATTCCAGGAAAAGCGCGTTCTTTTTTGAAAAAAAGAACCAAAAAACTTTCGTTCGTTTGGTCTCGGCGTAAGCCACAATGCCCCAGGCGAAATCGATTAAAGTCTTTTTGCTTCTTTTTCTTCAGAAATAGAAGATTCTTGTCTTCCTGTTGAACAGCACTCCACGCGAATGGGGGAGGCCAAAGCCTCCCCCTCCCGCACGTCTCAACCGAGCTTCAGCCCCGCTTGACGCCCCAGAACACCGGCGTCGCCGTGATGGCGAAGTCGGACAGGTTGTCGCGATGGGCCTGCGGGTAGAACCAGTGCCCCATCGGCAGGAACGGCACGCTCTCGAACGCGTGCAACTGGATCTCCTCGCAGATCTTGCGCTCCTCCTCGGGGCTTTTCGCCTCGAACCAGCGCTCGCGCATCGCTTCCATCGTGTCGTCGGTGGGCCAGCCGAACCAGCCGCCCTTGCCGTTGCCGCGCAGCGGCGGATGGTTGCCGGGGTTCAGGAAGTTCACGCCCGTCCAGGTGGTGGCGAAGGCGTTCCAGCCGCCCTTTTCCGGCGGCTCCCGGTTGGCGCGGCGGGTCACCAGCGTGCCCCAGTCCATCGACGTGTATTCCACGTTGATGCCGATCGACTTGAACATCGCGTCGGTCACCTGCGCGATGCCCTGTAGCGAGGCGAGGTCCGACGGCGACATCAGGATCACCTTCTCGCCCTTGTAGCCGCTCTCCTCCACCATCTTGCGCGCGGCGGCGATATCGGGCTTGCCCATCAGCCGCTCCATGCCGGCCTTGCTGGCATTGGGCGAGTTGGGGGTGAAGAACCCGGCGCCGGCACTGCCGAACTCCGCGTTCTCGCCCAGGACCGCGTCGATCACGTCCTGCTGGTTCACCGCCGCCAGCACGGCACGGCGCAGCTTCGGATTGTTGAACGGCGGGTACAGGTGGTTCATGCCCACCACGGCGATCACACCCAGCTTGTCGAACACCGAAACCTTGACGCCCGCGCTCTTGCGCAGCTGCGGCACCAGGTCGAACAGCGGGTTGTCCACCCAGTCCACCTCGCCGGTCTGCAGCGCGGAAGCCTTGGTGGATGGGTCGGGCATGACCTTCCACTCGACCTTGTCGAAATGCACCACCTTGCCGCCGGCGTAGCTGTCCACCGGCTCGTTGCGCGGCAGGTACTTGTCGAATCGCACATAGCCGGAAGACGAGCCCGACACCCACTCGTCCGGCAGGAAGCGATACGGACCCGAACCAACATATTCGCTGATCGACTTGAACGCATCGGTCTTGGCCGAGCGCTCCGGCATCACATAGCTGGCGCCCAGCGCAATGGCGAAGCGCATGTGCGGGAACGGCTTCTTCAGGCGGATCTGGATGGTCTTGTCGTCCACCGCCGTCATCTCGTCCATCTGTGCCGCCATTCGCTGGCCGAAGCCGTCGCGCTTGGACCAGCGCAGCAGCGAGGCCACGGCGTCCTTCGCCAGCACGCGCTCGCCGTCATGGAACATCAGCCCGTCGCGCAGCGTGATCCGCCAGGTCAGCCCGTCCTGCGACACCGCGTCGCCGGCGACCATCTGCGGCTTCGGCTCCAGCTTCTCGTTCAGGCCGTACAGCTTGTCCCACACCATGTGGGCGTGGATGTTGGTGACCGACGCCGTGGTCCACACCGGGTCGAGGCTGGTCAGGTTCGCATGTGGAACAAACTTCAGCACCTTCGCCGGCTGCGCCACCGCGGGCCGGGCAAGTCCGCCCAAGGCCGCCGATACGCCGACCGCGGCGGCACCCCGTCTTCAATACTTCCCTGCGACGCATCATCACCTCTTGCACTTCGAAAAATTCGTGTGCCCGACCGGGCACCCGCCGAACCTAGCGCATACCTGCTGCCGGCAACAGGGATTCCCGCGGCCTAACGCAAAGGGGGAGGCCGAAGCCTCCCCCCCGCCACCCGCCTGCCGAGAGGTCAGACGCGCTTGACGCCCCAGAAGATCGGCAGCGCCGCCTTCGGGAAATCGGTCAGGTTCGAGCGGAACGCGGTCGGATAGAACCACGCGCCCACCGGGTAGAACGGCACGTGCTGCCAGGCCAGAAGCTGCATCTTCTCGCAGATCGACTTCTGCTCCGCCGCCGTGTCGGCCGAGAACCAATCCTCGCGGTACTGCTCCATTTCCGGGTCGGTGGCCCAGCCGAACCAGCCGCCATTGGTGCCCACGCCGCGCAGCGGATAGTGGTTGCCCGGGTTCAGGAAGGTCTGGCCGGTCCAGGTGGTGCAGAACGCGTTCCAGCCACCCTTCTCCGGCGGCTCGCGGTTCGAGCGCCGGGTCACCAGCGTGCCCCAGTCGGTGCTGACGAACTCCACGTTCAGCCCGATTTCCTTGAACAGGCTTTCGGTGACCTGCGCCATCGTCTGCAGCACCTGCAGGTCCGACGGCCCCATCAGCACCACCTTCTCGCCCTTGTAGCCGCTCTCGGCGATCATCTTCTTCGCCAGCGCCACGTCGCGCTTGCCGGTCAGTATCTCCATGCCGGCGTCGGTGGCATTCGGCGTGTTCGGCGTGAAGATGCCGGCGCCCGCGCTGCCGTACTGCTTGAGGTCGCCCAGCACCGCGTCCACATAGTCCTGCTGGTTCAACGCATGCAGCACCGCCTGGCGGGCCTTCACGTTGTTGAACGGCGGATACAGGTGGTTCACCGCGATGATGCCGATCCAGCCCAGCGGGTCGAAAACCTCCACCTTCACGCCCGGCGTGGACTTCAGCTTGGGGATCAGGTCGAACAGCGGGATGTCCACCCAGTCCACTTCGCCGCTCTGCAGCGCCGCCGCCGCGGTGGCGGGGTCGGGCACGACCTTCCACTCCACGCGGTCGAAATGCACCACCTTGCCGCCGGCCCAGGAATCCGGCGCCTCGTTGCGCGGCACATACTTGTCGAACTTGGCATAGGCCGCCGAGGAACCCGAGACCCACTCGTCGCGCAGGAAGCGGAACGGCCCGCTGCCCACATACTCGGTGATCTGCTGGAACGCGTCGGTCTTGGCCATGCGCTCCGGCATGATGAAGCTCGAACCCTGGGCGATGGCGAAGCGCATCACCGGATACGGCTTCTTCAGGTGGATTTCGAAGGTCTTGTCGTCGACGACCTTCATCTCGTTGAGCTGTTCCATCATCCGCTGGCCGAAGCCGTCGCGCTTGGCCCAGCGCTTCAGCGAGGTGATGCAGTCGATCGCCCGCACCTTCTCGCCGTCATGGAACAACAGCCCGTCGCGCAGCTTCATGCGCCAGACCAGCCCGTCCTTGGAAACCTCGTCGCCTTCCAGCATCTGCGGCTTGGTGTCCAGCTTCTCGGTCAGCGCGTACAGCCGGTCCCACACCATGTTGCCGTGGTTGAACGCGATGGCCGACGTGGTCCATACCGGATCGGGGTTCGCCAGGTTAGCGTGCGGAATGAACTTCAGCACCTTCGCCTGCTGCGCCACGGCGGGCGACGAAAGTCCCCCTGACAGCCCGCCTGCGGCAAGCCCCGAGCCGGCGACGATCGCCCCTGATTTGAGCACATCTCTGCGACGCATTTGTCTTCTCCCTGTTTTGTGTTGCCGCCCGCTGCAACCTAATCCGACCGGCGCACGACGCCAAACCGCAAAAACCCGCTCCCCAGGAACCTACCTTGGCACACGGCATTTGCCGCCTGGGAACATGTGCAATCGACCAGGCGCCGGTTCCCGGGGGGAAGCATCCGGCCACGTCCATCCCGCGCCGCGCCGGGCGCTTGCCCGTCACCGCAGGGAGGCTGCCGTGTATCGGATCAACCATCGTCGTCTGGCGCATATGCTGACCGCCGCACTGCTGTTCCTCGCGGGCGCCGCGGCGGCCCAACCGGCCGGCCTGCCGCCTCCCCGGCTCGAACGCATCGCCGAATTCCGCCACCAGGTCACCGGCGTCGCCGTCGCCCCCGCCCAAGGCGCCACCGACCGCCGCATCTTCGTGAACTTCCCGCGCTGGACCGAAGACACGCCGGTCTCGGTGGCCGAGGTCACGCGCGACGGCCGGCTCGTGCCGTACCCGAACACGCAATGGAACAGCTGGCGCAACGCGCTGCGCGACACGCTCGCCCCGGGCGACCGTTTCGTCAGCGTGCAAAGCGTCACCGCCGACGCCCAGGGCAAGCTGTGGGTGCTCGACACCGGCGCCCCCGGCATGGGCGCGGTGGTGCTGGGCGCGCCGAAGCTGGTGCGCATCGACCTTGCCACCGACACCGCCGACTTCACCGTGCCGTTCGGCCCGGATATCGCGCCACAGGGCTCCTACCTCAACGACGTCCGCATCTCGCCCGACGCGCGCTACGCCTACATCACGGACTCCGGCACCAGCGGCGCGCTCGTCGTCGTCCACCTGCCCACCGGCACCGCCCGCCGCGTGCTCGACGGCCATCCCTCCACCCAGGCCGAGCGCAGCGTCGCCATCGCCATCGACCGCCGCGACCTGCGCCGCCCCGACGGCCGCGGCATCAATCTCGCCGCCGCCGGCCTCGCCCTGTCGCGCGACGGCAGCCATCTCTATTGGCAGGCGATGCGCGGACGCACCCTCTACCGCATCGCAACCGACGTCCTGCAACGCGCGGTGATGCAGCCCGGCGACGGTGCCGCCTCGGCCGACATCGCCGCCGCGGTCGAGCAATACGGCAGCAACGGCGTGGCCGAGGGCCTGCATATCGGGCGCGAAAGCGGCCTGCTCTACATCGCAGCCCCGCTCGACAGCGCGATCAAGGTCCGCAACCTCGCCGCCGGCGCGAATGGCGAGCCCACCACCCTCATCCAAGACCCGCGCCTGCGCTGGCCCGACAGCTTCGCCGAGGGGCCCGACGGGGCGATCTACGTCACCACCTCGCGGTTCCAGGACTTATCGTTCTTCCTGCCGGAGGCACCGAGCGCCCTGCCCACCCAGCTCTGGCGCCTGGATTTCGGCAGCGCCACCCCGCCGCGCGGCCGCTGAGTCCACCTACAACCACGGCATGTCCCGCGCATAGCCTTCCTCGAACCTGGCGATCGCCGCGTCATGCCCGCGCGTGAACGCGATATCGTCCTGGCCGGCCAGCAGCAGCATCCGCCGGAACGCGTCGATTTCGAAATGGTCCACGCCGTAACCGTCGTTCACCCCCACCGGGCCGGTCACCGTCTGCCGCTCCAGGTCCACCACCAGCCGCGCCCCCGGATTGCGCGCCAGCGCCGCCCGCAACTCCGCGCAGCGCGCCTCCGGCAACGCCACCGGCAACAGCCCCTGCTTGAGGCAGTTGTTGCGGAAGATGTCGCCGAAGCTGGGCGCCACCACCACGCCGAACCCGGCATCCATCAGCGTCCACACGGCCGCCTCGCGCGACGACCCGCAGCCGAAATTGCGGTCCGCCACCAGGATCGCCGCGCCCTTGTATTCGGGCCGGTCGAGCACGAACCCCGCCCGCGGCGTCCCCTCCCGTGGCGTCCCTTCTGGCGTGGTGCGCAGGTCATGGAACAGCAGGTGCCCATACCCGTCCGCCCGCGCCCGCCAGATGTAGCGCGCCGGGATGATCTGGTCGGTGTCGGTATTGGCCGCGTCCCACGGCGCCGCCACCCCGTCGAGCGTCTCGAACTTCCTCATGCCAGCCTCCGCACATCGGCAAGCCGCCCCGTCACCGCCGCCGCGGCCGCCATCGCCGGCCCCAGCAGATGCGTCCGCGCGCCCCGCCCCTGCCGGCCCACGAAGTTGCGGTTGGAGGTCGAGGCACACCGCTCCCCGGGCGCTACGATGTCGCCGTTCATTCCCACGCACATCGAGCACCCCGGCTCGCGCCACTCGAACCCCGCCTCGGCGAAGATGCGGTCCAGCCCCTCCGCCTCCGCCTGCGCCTTCACCAGGCCCGAGCCCGGCACCACCATCGCCGGCACCACCGCCCGCCGCCCGCGCGCCACCTTCGCGGCCTCGCGCAGATCCTCGATGCGCGCATTGGTGCACGAGCCGATGAACACCCGGTCCACCGCGATCCGCGCGATCGGCGTCCCCGGCTCCAGCCCCATGTATGCCAGCGCCCGCACCATCGCCTCGCGCCGCTCCGCCGTCGGCGCCCCCGCCGGGTCCGGCACCGCGCCGGTCACCGGCGCCGCGTCCTCGGGGCTCGTCCCCCACGTCACCATCGGCGCGATCGCCGCGGCGTCCAGCACCACCTCGCGGTCGAACACCGCCCCCCGGTCGCTTGGCAACGTGCGCCAGAACGCCAGCGCCCGCTCCCACATCGCCCCATGCGGGGCCAGCGGACGGCCGGAGATATAGGCGAACGTCGCATCGTCCGGCGCCACCATCCCGGCCCGCGCACCGGCCTCGATGGACATGTTGCACACGGTCAGGCGCCCTTCCATCGACATCGCCCGGAACACCGCCCCGCCATACTCGATCACATGGCCGGTGCCGCCGCCCGCGCCGATCGCGGCGATGATCGCCAGGATCACGTCCTTGGCCGAGACGCCCACCCCCAGCGTTCCCTCCACCGCCACCCGCATCGCCTTCGGCCGCATCTGCCACAAAGTCTGTGTCGCCAGCACATGCGTCACCTCCGACGCGCCGATGCCGAACGCCAGCGCCCCCAGCGCGCCATGCGTCGCCGTATGGCTGTCGCCGCACACCATCAGCAGCCCCGGCAGGGTGATGCCCTGCTCCGGCCCGATCACGTGCACGATCCCCTGGCGCCGGTCGCCCAGCCCGTACAGCCGGAAGCCGTGCGTCGCCGCGTTCTCGGCCAGCGCCGAGACCATCTCGCGCCGGTTCGGCTCCGGGATCGCCTCCAGCGTGTGCCCCGCGGTGGAAACATAGTGGTCCGGCGTGCCGAAGGTGCGCTCGGGGTGGCGCAGCGCCAGCCCGCGCTCGGCCAGCGCCCGGAAGCCGGGCCGCGAGCCGTCATGCACCAGGTGCCGCGCCACGTGCAGCAAGGTCGCGCCATCCGGCCGCGCCACCACCGTATGGCGGTCCCAGATCTTCTCGAACATCGTCCGCGGCGCCGTCCGGTCCATGGCATGCACTCCCCGCGCCCACTCCACGCGTCACGTTAGCAGCGCCCTCCCGCGCCGCGCCAGAACATGCCATGCTCCCCCATCCATACGAGGGAGTCCCGGGAATGCGCCTGCTGCTGGCCACCATGTCGCACGAGACCAACACCTTCTCGCCGGTGCCGACCAAGATCGAGCGCTTCATGCGCAACGGCACCACGCTTTTGAAGGGCAAGGGGGCGGCGGATTTCTACCGCAACACCGGCACCTGCATGGGCGGCTACCTCGCGGTGGCCGCCGAGCAGGGCGCCGAGGTGGTCATCCCCGTCTGCGCCAGCGCGCCCCCGTCCGGCCGCGTCGACGCCGAGGCCTACGAGACCTTCTGCACCCTCATCACCGACGAGGTGAAGAAGGGCGGCTTCGACGGCATCTGGCTCGACCTGCACGGCGCCATGGCCGCCGAGGGCTTCGAGGACGGCGAGGGCGAACTGCTGCGCCGCATCCGCGCCATCGACCCCAAGACCCCGATGTGCGTCGCCTACGACATGCACGCCAACATGTTCGACAACATGGTCGCCAACGCCCAGATGGTCACCGGCTACCACACCTACCCGCACATCGACATGCGCCCCACCGCCGAGCGCGCCGCCCGCCAGTTGCTGCGCGCCATGAAGGGCGAGATCAAGCCCACCGGCGTCTGGGGCGCGGCACCCATGCTCCCCCACGTCATGGCCCAGGGCACCCACCGCTTCCCCAACAAGGACCTGCAGCAGATGTGCATCGACTGGGAGGCAAGCGGCCGCGCGCTGGCCGCCTCCCTGTTCGTCGGCTTCCCCCACGCCGACGTCACCAACGCCGGCCTCTCCGCGGTCGTCTTCACCGACAACAACCCCGAAGACGCCCAGCGCATGGTCGACGAACTCATCAGCTTCGCCTGGAAAGCTCGACGTGAGTTCATGTTCGAGATCGAGCCGCTGGAGAAATCCGTCGCCCGCGCCAAAGACATGGGCGACCCCAGCAAGGGACCGATCATGCTGCTCGACCACTACGACAACTGCGCCAGCGGCGGCACCATGGACACCACCGACACCCTGCGCGAAATCATCCGCCAGGACCTCGACGACGTCGTCTTCTTCGGCATCTACGATCCCATCGCCGTCCAGGAAGCCATCGCGGCGGGCATCGGCAGCGAGATCACGCTCACCATCGGCGCCAAGCTGCCCATGCCGCTGATGCCGGTCCAGTCCAGCCCGCTCACCGTCACCGGCACGGTGCAGACCATCTCCAACGGCGCCTTCACCCTCAAGGGCGGCCTCACCCCCGGCCTGCGCGTCTACATGGGCCCCACCGTCGTGCTCAACACCGGCAAGATCGAGCTGATCCTCCTCTCCCGCCACATCGAGCCGACGGCGCAGGAGATGCTCACCAACCTCGGCATCAACCCGCTCGCCAAGAAGTTCATCGCCATCAAAAGCCGCGTCCACTTCCGCGCCGACATGGGCAAGGCCGCCCGCGAGATCGTCGAATGCGCCGGCGTCGGCGCCTGCACCTCCGACTATTCGCAGCTCACCTTCCACAACGTCCGCCGGCCGATCTTCCCGCTGAACATGGACCTGCAATGGAACCAGCCGGCCTGACCGCCTGACCCCGCCACGTAACCCCAACGGGGCGGCAAGCGAACTCCCTCGATCATCGCAAAGGAGCCCGCCATGCCGCCCCGCACCCTGCGCCTGCTCGCGCCGCTATTGCTCGCCGTGCTGCTCGCCGCCCTGCCGGCCCGCGCCGCCCCGCTGCCCGGCACCGAATCCCTCGCCTCCAGGCACGACTACGCCACGCTGCTCGCCCGCACCGAGGCGGCGGTCACCGACAACAGGATGGGCCACCTCTTCACCGCCAGCGCCACCGTCGGCGCCAAGGCGCGCGGCGTGACCATCCCGGGCAACGCCGTGGTCATGGTGTTCCGCGCCGACTACGCCGTCCGCATGCTCGCCGCCAGCATCGACGCCGGCATCGAGGCGCCGCTGCGCCTCTACGTCACCGAGGAAAAGGACGGCACCGCCCGCATCTCCTGGCGCCGCCCCTCCGCCGTCTTCGCCCCCTATGCCTCGCCCGCCCTCGACGCGATGGCCGCCGAGCTCGACCCCATCATCGCCCGCATCGCCACCGAGGCGGCAAGCGGCCCCTGACCTGCGCCGACGGCAGCAACGGACAGGGTGGCGGGTTCCACGCCGGGGCACGCGGGGCCAGCCGGTGCCCGCCGAACGGCGCGCGCGGCTGAGGCTTAGCGCCCGCCGTGGGAACAGCGAGGGGCCGGGCGGATTACCGTTCAGGTGACCACCAGCTTCAAGGAGGCGCGAACCGATGGCCAGCGCGGTCAGGACCACCAATCACGACGAGATCCGCAAATGGGTGGATGAGCGGGGCGGCCGGCCCGCCCGGGTGAACGCGCCCGGGCACAAGCAGGGCGGCGGCATCCTGCGGATCGATTTCGACGATCCCGGCGGCGAGGAGGACGAGAGCCTGGAATCGCTCGACTGGGACACGTTCTTCGACACCTTCGAGGCGAACAAGCTCGCCTTCCTGCACCAGGACCGCACGCCGGACGGCGAGGTGAGCCGGTTCAACAAGTTCGTCAGCCGCGACTGATGCCAGGCGGCGCGCTCATCGCCCGTGCAGCTCGGCAGCAGGTCGAATTCACCCAGCCCCTGCACCTTCATTAGTTCGAGGATGGGTCCTCGGCGGTGCGGGGACGGCGGAACAGGGCCAGCGCGACCAGGGCGCCGCCTACCAGGGCCATCGTGGCGGGCTCGGCAATGCCGAAAGGCGGCGCGGGGCTCGGACGCCGCGTGGTGCCGGGCCCCGACGCGGGATCGCCCCCGGCCGGCGCACCGTCCTGTGCCGCCAGCCAGCCGTCCAACGGCAGAACGTCCGCCGGAGGGTCGGCGGCCGCGATGGGGCTTCCGCCGGGCCAACCCTCGCCCGTCCATGCCGCGCCGGTGGTTGGGCCCAAGGGTGCGGGACCGGCCGGTGTCGGCTCGGAAGGCGACCAGCCGCCCAGGCGGATCGGGGTCACCGGCCCGGCCCCGCCGCCGACGGGGCCTTCCGGCACATCGCTCAGCCCCCAGGGATCGAACGGGACCAGGCCGGCGCCACCCTCCATTCCCGGCCCCCCCAGTGCCAGCCATGGGGCAGGCAATCGGCAATCCGCCGCCTCCACCCATCCGCCCGGCAACGCCCACCAATCCTCCGCGCCGCCCTCGGGCGCGCACGCGGCCACGCCCAGGAGACCGGCGAGCACGGCGGCACGCAGAACCGGGCCGGGATGGCCCAGGGGGCGACGCGAAAGCAAGCGCGGCAGGGAGCGGGGCAGCGTCATGTCTTTTATTTTATACTGATCCTATTTTTGAGAGGCAAGGCAAAAACGCGATCCGCTCCGGCGCGCACCGCCTGCGGTTGCATTCCGCCGCGCCAGCCAGCCTGTTTGACCGCCCCGGCCCAGGCGCTCCATGATCGGAACACTCCCTTGAAGGACCGGATCGGCCATGCAGGTGCTGGTGATCGAGAATGCCCCGCTGGCGCCCGCCGGGCTGTTCGGCCAGTGGCTGGAGCAGGCGCGCGGCGCCACCTTGCGCCGGGCAAATGCCGAAACCGCCCCCGAAGCCGCCGGCGACGCCGACCTCGTCGTGGTGCTCGGCTCGCCCAACGGCGCCTATGAGGACCTGCCGTGGATCCGCCGCCAGCGCCGCCTGGTGGCCGGCGCCATCGCCGAGGACCGCCCGGTGGTGGGGATTTGCTTCGGCGCGCAATTGATCGCCACCGCCATCGGCGGCCGCGCCGCGCCCTTCGGCCGCCGCTTCGCCGGCTGGCTGGACATCGAGGACGCGGCGGACCCGGTATGGCGCGGCCCCTGGGTGCGCTGGCACCAGGACCACCTGGAGGTGCCGCCCGGAACCGAGGTGCTGGCGCGCGACCAGGGCACCGTGCAGGTCTTCCAGCATGGATCGGCCGTGGGCGTGCAGTTCCACCCCGAGGCCGACGCCGCCATCGTGCGCGAATGGGGCCGCAAATTACCCGATTGGCTGCATGCGAATGGGCTGGATGACGCCGCCCTCGACCGGCAGAGTGCGGCCAATGGCGAGGCGCGTGCGGCGGCGCGCGACGCCCTGTTCACCGAGATGCTGCGCCGCGCCGGCATCCCCGCAATCCCCTGAGGAGGCTACCGTGAACCTGTCCCGCCGCCGCGCCCTGGCCGCATCCGCCGCCTCGCTCGCCATGCCTTTCGTGGCGCGCGCCCAGCAGGCGAGCATCACGCTCGCCGCCTATACCGGCATCTTCCAGGAGAACTACGAGCCCGCGGTGGTGGAGCCGTTCCGCCGCGCCCACCCGGACATCAAGGTCACCTACTATTCCATGGGCAACTCGGCCCAGGCGCTGGGCCAGTTGCGCGCGCAGAAGGCCAACCCGCAGGTCGATGTGGTGATGATGGACGTGTCGGTGGCCAAGGCGGCCAGCGACGAGGGGCTGTTCGAGCCGGTGACCGAGGCGCAGATGCCGGTGCTCAAGGAACTGAGCCCGCGCGCCTTCACCAAGGGCGTGCACGCCCCGGCGGTGACCTTCGACAATTTGGTGCTGCTGTATTCGCCCGAGCGGGTGAAGCCGGCGCCGCATTCGTGGAAAGTGTTCTGGGACCCCAAATACAAGGAGCAGATCGCGCTCAACGGCGTGCCCGACATCGTCGGCCTCGGGTTCCTGATGATGGCCAACAAAACCTTCGGCGGCGACGACTACCACAACCTGGAGAAGGGCTTCGAGGCGGTGGCGAAGATGGCGCCGAACGTGCTGAGCTGGGACCCCAAGCCCGACGCCTACACCTTCATCACCAACGGCACCGCTTCCCTCGGCGTGGGCTGGAACGCGCGCGGCCAGCTCTATTCCGCGCGCTCGGGCGGCAAGCTGGCCGCGATCCTGCCGGACGAGGGCTCGCTGTTCCAGATCAACGTGCTGGGCCTGGTGAAGGGCGCCAAGCAGCCCGACGCGGCGCGCGCCTTCATGGCCCACGCGCTGAGCGCCGAGGCGCAGGCCGCCTTCACCGAGCGGATGTTCTATGCGCCGGTGAACACCAAGGCCAAGGTGAGCGACGCCGCCCTCGCCAAGACCGCCGCCTCGCCCGCGCGCATGGAGAAGATGCTGAATGTCGATTGGCTGGAGGTGGCGAAGTTCCGCGAGAGCGTGACCCAGCAATGGCGCCGCCGGGTGCTGACGGCGCGCTAGTGTCCCTCGCGGCGCGCGTACCCGAGGCGCAAACCGCCCCGGCCCACCTGGTGCTCGACCGGCTGGAGAAGCGCTTCGGCGCCGGCCCGCCGGCCGTGGCCGCGCTGTCGCTGGAGGTGCGCCAGGGCGAGTTGCTGGCCCTGCTCGGCCCGTCCGGCTGCGGCAAGACCACGACGCTGCGCATGATCGGCGGGCTGACGCCCCGACCGCCGGGCGCATGCGTGGTGGGCGGGCGCGACGTCACCGCCCTGCCGCCGCATCGGCGCGACATGGGCATCGTGTTCCAGAACTACGCCCTGTTCCCGCACATGAGCGTGGCCGGCAACGTCGCCTTCGGGCTGGAGATGCGCGGCCAGAAGCGCGCCGACATCGCCGCGCGGGTGCGAGCGTGCGCTGGCCATGGTGCAGCTGGGCGGCCTGGCAAGCCCGCCGGCCGCGCGAGCTTTCCGGCGGCCAGCAGCAGCGCGTGGCGCTGGCCCGGGCGCTGGTGATCGAACCCTCGATCCTGCTGCTGGACGAGCCGCTGTCGAACCTGGACGCCAAGCTGCGCGAGGAGATGCGAACGGAGATCCGCGACATCCAGCGCGCGGCTGGGCATCACCACCATCTTCGTCACCCACGACCAGGTCGAGGCGCTGGCGATGTGCCGACCGCATCGCGGTGATGCGCGCGGGCTCGCTGGAACAACTGGGCACCCCGTTCGACATCTACGAGGCCCCGGCCACGCCCTTCGTCGCCGACTTCGTGGGCCGCATCAACCGGCTGGACGGCGTGCGCGACGCCGACGGGCTGGTGGCGGCCGCGCATCTGCGCCTGCGCACCGCCCATCCCGGCCGCGCCGGGAAGGTGATCGTGATGATGCGCCCGCACCGGCTGGAATTCGCCACCGGCCCGGTGGGGCCGGACTGGAACAGCGCATCCGGCACCGTGCGCCGCGCCACCTATGTCGGCGACGTGCTGTCCTGCGAGGTGGATTGCGGCGGGGTCGCGCTGACGGTGGAGCGCCACACCCACCCCGGCGTGCCGATCCCGCGCGAGGGCGAGGCGGCGACCCTGGCCTGGCGGGTGAGCGACACGCTCGCCTTCGACGCGTGACGGCCTGCCGATGACCATCCGCGGCAATCTCGCCGCCGCCCTGCTGCTGCCGGCGCTGCTGGTCAACCTCGCCGTGTTCGTGCTGCCGGTGGGCAACCTCGCCGGGCTGTCGTTCCGCGATTCCTCCGCCGGCGGCGCGCTGCTGCCGGGCTTCGCCTGGGTGACGTGGGAGAAGCTGCTGGGCGACGTGTTCTATGCCCAACTCGTGCTCGATTCGGTGCTGATCGCGCTTTCCATCACCGTGCTGACCCTGGTCTGCGCCTATCCGATCGCGCTGTTCATCCATCGCGCGCCGGACCGCTGGAAGAACCTGCTGGTGGTGGCCTGCGTCTCGCCGCTGCTGGTGTCCGCCGTGGTGCGCACCTATGGCTGGATGGTGATCCTGGGCGACGGCGGCATCATCGCCGCCTTCCTGCGCTGGCTGGGCATGGCGCGCGCGCCGCGCATGGTGTTCAACACCACCGGCGTGGTGGTGGGGCTGGTGGAAATCCTGATGCCCTACATGATCCTGGCGCTGATGGCCGGGTTCGGCCGGCTGAACGCCTCGCTGGAGGAGGCGGCGGCCAGCCTGGGCGCGCGCCCGTTCACCGTGTTCCGCCGCGTGGTGCTGCCGCTGACGCTGCCCGGCATCATGCTCGGCTGCCTGCTGGCGTTCGTGCTGGCGGTGTCGAGCTTCATCACGCCGAAGCTGCTGGGCGGCGGGCGCGTGTTCCTGCTGGCCACCGAGATCTACGACCAGGCGATAGTGACCCTCAACTGGCCGGTGGCCGCGGCGCTGTCGATCGTGGTGCTGGTGATCTTCGGCATCGCGCTGACCCTTTACGGCCGATTGGCGCGGGCGGTGGCGTGATGAGGGGGGCATGATGGGGCGGCTGGCGTTCAACATGCTGGTCGCGGTGATGCTGGTGTTCCTGCTGGCGCCGGTGCTGCTGGTGGTGCCGATGAGCTTCTCGGCCGACCGGGTGCTCGCCTTCCCGCCCTCGGGTTTCAGCCTGCGCTGGTACGCGGCGATGCTGGACGAGCCGGGGCTGGCGGCGGCAGCCCGCAACTCCCTGGTGCTGGCCAGCCTGGTCACCGTGCTGACCCTGGCGATCGCCCTGCCCGCCGCCTTCGCGCTCGACCGCTGGCGCTTCCCCGGGCGCGAGGCGGTGATGGCGCTGCTGACCGCGCCGCTGCTGCTGCCCACCATCGTGCTGGCGCTCGCCCTGCTGATCATCTTCGTCGGCGCCGGGCTGCTGGGCACATGGCCGGGGCTGATGCTGGCGCACATGCTGGTGACGCTCCCCTATGCCGTGCGGGTGCTGTCCACCGCGCTGACCACCCTGCCTCCGTCGGTGGAGGAGGCCGCCGCCAGCCTGGGTGCCGCGCCGGGCGCGGTGTTCCGCCGCGTCACCCTGCCGCTGATAGTGCCGGGCCTGGTGGCCACCTGCGCCATCGTGTTCCTGGTGAGCTTCGACGAGGTGGTGATCAGCCTGTTCCTCGTCGGCCCGCAACTGACCACGCTGCCGGTGGCGCTGTTCCGCTACGTGGAGTCCCGCACCGACCCGCTGGTGGCCGCCGTCTCCACCCTGCTGGTGGTGTTCTCGCTCGCCATCGTGCTGGTGCTGGACCGCGCCGTCGGGCTGCGGCGGGCAGTCGGAAAATAACCCAGTTTCAAGGAGTCCCCGGATGTTCGTCGTGAACCCCCTGCCCGCCCAGGTCGATCCGAAGCTGATTGAGCTTCTGGCCCGCGCCGAGCCCGCCACCATCGGCCACTTCCTCGATTTCGGCTTCGTGGACCCGGCCATCCGCGCCCTGTGGCAGGTGCCGCGCATCGCCGGCACGGCGGTAACCGTGCGCTGCGCCGGCAACGACAGCACGATGGTGCACTACGCCCTCGGCCAGTTGCGCCCCGGCGACGTGCTGGTGATCGACCGCTTCGGCGACACCCGCCATGCGGCGGTGGGCGGCGGCGTGGCCTTCGCGGCGCGCGAGGCCGGCGCCGTGGGCATCGTCATCGACGGGGTGGCCACCGACATCGGCGAAATCCGCGACTACAAGGTGCCGGTGTGGGCGCGCGGGCTTTCGGTCGTCACCACCAAACGCCCGTTCAACAACGGCGAGTTCTGCGTGCCCGTCAGCATCGGCGGCGTGGCGGTGATGCCCGGCGACGCCATCCTGGCCGACGAGAACGGCGTGCTGGTGCTCAAGCCCGACCAGATCGCCGACGCGGCGCCGCGCGCGATCGACATGCAGGCCGCCGAAGGCCCGCGCCTGGCCGAAGTCGCCAAGGGCGCGAAACTGCCGGAACTGAACGGCACCAATGCCAAATTGGCCGAAATTCTCGCAGCGCAGGCGAAGGGTGGAAAGACCGGAGGTTCCATCTGAAGGAAGGGTTCTTTTTTGAAAAAAAGAACCAAAAAACGTTTGACCATTTGCGCCCGGACTCCCGCAAGGCCGGGCGCAAATGGTTGAAAGTCTTTTTGCTTCTTTTTCTTCAGAAAAAGAAGACTCTTATGCCTGCCGCGCGATGACCGACACGGCGGCGATCCGCCACGCGCCTTTCTGGCGCAGCAGCACGTACACCCCGCTGATCGTCTCGATCGGCGAGCCGTCGGCGCGCACCCGCAGGGCGCGCTTGAGGTGCAGGTGGGCGCGCTCCTCGGTGGCGTCGAGCACCTCGATATCGACCTCCACCGTATCGGCCCAGCCGGTGCGGGCGGCCAGTGCCTTGGGGTCGGGCGCGTGGGCCACGAGTTCCGGGCCGGTGGGGCCGATGCGGGCCATCGGCTGGGTGGCCATGCCGGCCAGCGCCGGGGCGTCGCCGCGGCGGAAGGCATCGATGTAGGCGGCATAGAAGGCGGCCGCCTCGCGCTTCAGGGCATCGCTCATCTCCCGCTCCCCAGCCCCATGCTCTTGGCGATGATGCCCAGCATCACCTCGTCGGCGCCGCCGCCGATCGAACCCAGGCGGTAGTCGCGCAGGGCGCGGCTGGCGCGGTTGTCCCACGTGTAGCCCATGCCGCCCTGGAACTGCACGCACCAGTCGGCGATCTCGCGCGCCACGCGGGCGGCCTTCAGCTTGGCCATGCTGGCCAGCTCCAGCACGTCGCGCCCGGCCACGTAGGCTTCCGTGGCGAGGTAGACCAGGCCGCGCACGCATTCCAGCTCGGTCTTGAGCTCGGCCAGCTTGAACTGGATATACTGGTTTTCCAGCAGCGGCTTGCCGAAGGCCTGGCGGTGGCGCAGGTAGTCGGCGGTCGTGGTGATCAGGTCGATGGCGGCCAGGCGCTTGGCGGCGGCGGCCAGGCGCTCCTCCTGGAACTGCATCATCTGGTAGATGAAGCCGCGCCCCTCCTCGCCGATGCGGTTGGCCACCGGCACGCGCACGCCATCGAGGAAGATCTGCGCCGTGTCGCTGCTCCAGTTGCCCAGCTTGCGGATCTTCCGCATCTCGATTCCCGGGCGGAGCCGGCCGCCCTCGCGCCCCCCGTTCTCGCGGATTGGCAGCACGATCAGGCTCTTGTTGCGGTGCACCGGGCCGTCGGAGGTGTTGGCGAGCAGGCAGATCCAGTCGGCCTGCAGCGCGTTGGTGATCCACATCTTGGTGCCGGTCACCACGTAGTCGCCGCCGTCGCGCACGGCCCGGGTCTTGATGCTGGCGACGTCCGAGCCGCTGCCGGGCTCGGACACGCCGATCGCCGCCACCATCTCGCCGGCGATGGAAGGGGCCAGCCAGGCGCGGCGCAGTTCGTCGCTGCCGAAGCGGGCCAGCGCCGGGGTGGCCATGTCGGTCTGCACCGCGATCGCCATGGAGACGCCGCCGGCGCTGATGTGGCCGAACGCCTCGGCCGCGGCGATGGCGTAGGAATAGTCGAGCCCCATGCCGCCGAACGCCTCCGGCCGGGTGATGCCCAGCAGCCCGGCCTGGCCGAGCTTGCGGAACAGGTCGTGGGCGGGGAAAATCTCCGCCGCCTCCCATTCCTCTACGAAGGGCTCGATCTCGCTGTCCACCAGGCGGCGGATGCTGGCCATGAGCGCGTGGTGCTGTTCCCCGTAAAGCATGTCGTCCGGTCTCCCCCAAGGCGCGCATCATGGCGCAAACCGCGCCATGGGTTCAGCGGAATCGGTGGAGCGATAGGCTATTGTTCCCTTATCTTGACAATTTTCCTATTTCATGGTATTCGGACGCAGGCACTGGAGTCGGGGCCTTCAAGCTTGGAGGCCCACCTTCGGGGTGGCGCCCCCAAAAGGGGCGCCGTGCACCGGCGCGGCCCGTACGCCCGTACGTACAGCGGTACCGAGGAGCGAGCATGGCGCATCCATGCCCGGCCAAGCCTTGCATCGCGCCAAGCGCGCGGCTATAGGCCGCGCTTGTCCGCCGGTCGGGATCGGTGGCGCATCCAGCACGAGGCCAGCCATGAAGACGGGCATTCACCCCGACTACCACGAGATCACCGTCATCATGACCGACGGGACCACCTATACGACGCGTTCCTGCGCCGGCAAGGCAGGCGACACCATGCGGCTCGACATCGATCCGAAGTCGCACCCGGCCTGGACCGGCGTGCAGCGCATGATGGACACTGGCGGCCAGGTCGCCAAGTTCAACAAGAAGTTCGCCGGCATCGGCCAGCGTTAGGCACCGGCCGGCCCCGCGAGGCCAGCCACGCGGGGCTGCAAGCTGCCACGCCCACAGGCTCCCACGTTGCGATTTCCTGCGCGCCGCCCCTCTTGAACCGAGGGGCGGCGCTGCTTATTTCCGCCATGTCCGGAACGCCCCGCTCGGGTTCCGGTGCGTGAAAACAGGGCCGGCCCAGTCGGGCGGTCCATACGGAAACCTTGCTCCTGCAGGAGGTTGCAAACCCATGAACACCCTGAATCTGTCTCCCCTCTTCCGCACCGCCATCGGCTTCGACCGGCTGGCGCGTATGCTTGACTCCGCCGCCACGGCGGATGTCTCCTATCCCCCCTACAACATCGAGCGCACCGGCGAGGACAGCTATCGCCTGACCATGGCGGTCGCCGGCTTCGGGCCCGACGACATCGAGATCACCGTGAAGGACAACGCCCTTCTCGTGGCCGGCCGCGTGGCCAGCCAGGGCAATGGCGAGGTGCTGTATCGCGGCATCGCCGGTCGTCCGTTCGAGCGCCGCTTCGTGCTCGCCGACCACATGGTGGTCGAGAACGCCGACCTCCAGAACGGCCTGCTGCACGTGGGCCTGAAGCGCGTGGTGCCCGAGGCGCTGAAGCCGCGCCGCATTCCGGTCGGCTCCGGCGCCCCGCAGGTGACGCAGGACAAGCCGGCCGAGAACGGCAACGTCGCGGCCATCAAGGCCGCCTGACGCGCGGCGAAGGCATGGGCCAGGGGCACAAGCCCCTGGCCTTACCTATCCCGGTTTCCTGAAGAACGCATCCGCCGCCGCCTTGTGCGACGATTTGCGCGCAATCTCCCCCTGTGCCCGCGCGATCTCGGCATTGAGTTCGCCGATATAAGTTTCCAGTTCGGTCACCGACCATTTGTCGAGCACCGGCGGCGTCAGCCGGGCGGGTTTGGGGCGCGGCAGGTCGTCATCGATCGCCATTTTCAGCATTCTCCATGCAATTGACGGCCCTCACCGTTGCGCGGCTTGACCGGTCGGCGCCAGGGGGTCCATATGCCCGACTTTCCCGCCATGTTCTGGCCCTTGCCACCCCCGGCCGCAGCGGCGCTGCGGACCCGTGCAACCGGGCGGCCAGGCGGCCGGGCTTGAGAGGCCGGACCGGATTTCGAGGTATGATGCCATGACACTTCCGCTGATGCCCAAGGCCACCGCCGTGTGGCTGATCGAAAAGACCGCCCTGACCTTCACCCAGATCGCGGATTTCTGCGGCATGCACCCGCTGGAGGTCCAGGCCATCGCCGACGGCGAGGTGGCGCAGGGTATCGTCGGCTACGACCCGGTGGCAAACAGCCAGTTGACCGCGGAGGAGATCGCCCGCTGCGAGCGCGACCCCGAGGCGCGCCTCAAGCTGCTGCCCACGACCAACCCCCTGCCCAAGCGGCACAAGGGCGCGCGCTACACCCCCGTGGCCAAGCGCAACGACCGCCCGGACGGCATCGCCTTCCTGCTGCGCAATTTTCCGCAGTTGTCCGACACCCAGATCGGCAAGCTGATGGGCACCACCAAGGACACGATCGAAAAGGTGCGCAGCCGCACCCACTGGAACTCGGCCAACATCAAGCCGCGCGACCCGGTGATCCTGGGCCTGTGCACCCAGACCGACCTGAACGCCATGGTCAACATGGCCAACGAGCGCCTCACCCGCGAGGGCCTGGCCGTTCCGGTGCCGCCTTCGCCCGAGACCGAGGAAGTCGGCTGAACGGCCAGGCCGCAACACAGGCGATGGGGCCGTCAGGAATGCGCCAGGGTACCCCGCACGCGCTCCATCTCCTCCTTAAGGCGAAGCTTTTCCCGTTTCAGGCGCGAGAGCGCGGTGCTGTCGGGCATCGGCCGCAAATCCTCGTCGGCAATGTTGCGCTCCAACACCGCATGACGGCTCTTGAGGCTCTCGAGACGGGATTCCAGATTCATGGGACCTCCTTGTGCAGGGAAGCACCCGGCCAGCGGAAAGCGCGGCCAGGGCAGCGGCGCACGCACATGATGCCCGCGCATCTGCAAAGAAAGCGTAACGCAGACCGGGCTTTCCGCGCTACTTCATTCGGGCCGAGACTGCCGTGCCTCTCCCTTTCGCGCACCTGCACAGTGGGCCTTCATGCTGACCGACCGTGACTCCCTGCTGCGGCGCCTGCACGAACTGCGCAGCGAACACCGCGACCTCGACACCGTCATCGCACGGCTGGCCGAGGCCGCGACCATCGACCAGTTGCACATGCAACGGCTCAAGAAGCGCAAGCTGCTGCTGAAGGACGAGCTCGCCTGGCTCGAATCGCGCCTGATCCCCAACAACATCGCCTGACATATCCTTGAAGACGCAGGATTCAGCCCCCCTCGTGGGCATCATCATGGGCAGCCAGTCGGACTGGCCGACCATGCGCCACGCCGCCGACATGCTCACCCGCCTGGATGTGGCGCACGAGGTGCGCATCGTCTCCGCCCACCGCACGCCGGACCGGCTGGCCGGCTATGCCAAGGGCGCGCGCGGCCGCGGCCTGCGGGTGATCATCGCCGGCGCCGGCGGGGCCGCCCACCTGCCCGGCATGTGCGCGGCCTGGACCACGCTGCCGGTGCTCGGCGTACCCGTCGAATCGCATGCGCTCAGGGGCCAGGGACTCGCTGCTGTCCATCGTGCAGATGCCGGCCGGCGTTCCGGTCGGCACCCTGGCCATCGGCCGCGCCGGGGCGGTCAACGCCGCCCTGCTCGCCGCGGCCATCCTGGCCCTGGCCGATCCCGCCCTGGCCGCACGGCTGGACGCCCACCGCGCGGCGCAAACCGATGCCGTGGCCGAGGCGCCCCCCACCGACCCGCCCCCCGACGACCCGCCGCGCCCGGCATGACCGGACCGCTGCCGCCCAACGCCACCATCGGCATCGTCGGTGGCGGCCAGCTTGGCCGCATGTCCGCCCTCGCCGCGGCCCGGCTCGGCTACCGCTGCCACATCCTTTCCGAGGAGGCCGACAGCCCCGCCGCCCAGGTGGCCGCCGGCGCCACCCTCGGCTGCTACGACGACCCCGCCGCGCTGCGCGACTTCGCCGCCCATGTCGATGTGATCACCTTCGAATTCGAGAACGTCAGCGCCGAGGGCCTGGGCCTGCTCGCCTCGCTCAAGCCGGTGCGGCCCTCGCCGGACGTGCTGCGCATCAGCCAGGACCGGGCGCTGGAGAAATCCTTCGTCAACCGGGCCGGCATCGCCACCGCCCCGTGGCGCCTGGTCGAAACCCTGGACGACCTGCACGCCGCCGCCGCCGCCCTCGGCCTGCCCGCCATCCTCAAGACCACCCGCCTGGGCTATGACGGCAAGGGCCAGCGCCGCGTGGCCACGCCAGCCGATCTCGCCCCCGCCTTCGCCGAACTCGCCCCCAAGCCGTTGATCCTGGAAGGCCTGGTGGACTTCGCCTGCGAAATCTCCGTGGTCGCCGCGCGGGGCACCAACGGCGCCATCACCGCCTTCGATGCGGTGGAGAACCGCCACCGCGACCACATCCTCGACCTCACCCTCGCCCCCGCCCGCATCCCCGACGCCACCGCCGCCCAGGCCCGCGACATGGCCCACGGCATCGCCGAAGCCATTGACCTCGTGGGATTGCTGGCCGTGGAGATGTTCGTGGACAGCCGCGGCGCCGTGCTGGTCAACGAGATCGCGCCGCGGCCGCACAATTCCGGCCACTGGACCATCGACGCCTGCCCGGCCAGCCAGTTCGAGATGCACATCCGCGCAGTCGCCGGCCTGAAGCTGCCCGCCGCCTCCCGCCACTCCGACGCCGTGATGAAGAACCTGGTCGGCCCCGAGGAAACCGCGCTCTGGCCGCAAATACTCGCCACCCCCGGCCTCATCCCGCACCTCTACGGCAAGGTCGAAGCCCGCCCCGGCCGCAAGATGGGCCATGTCACCCGCCTGTTCCCGCGCGGCGCCCTGCCCGGGGAGTTCGGCATCGCCGCGGCACTCGGGCCGCTGCGCACCGGCTGACGCGCGGCACCGCGTCGGCCGCCTATTGCGGCGTGACCCGCCAGACCGTGTTGCCCACGTCGTCGGCGATCAGCAGCGCGCCGGCCTTGTCGACGGCCAAGCCCACCGGCCTGCCGCGCGCATCGCCCTTGCCGTTGAGGAATCCGGTGACGAAATCCTCGGCCTTGCCGCTCGGCCGGCCGCCGCTGAACGGCACGAACACCACCTCGTAGCCGTTGAACCGGTTGCGATCCCAGCTGCCGTGCTCGCCGATGAAGGCGCCGCCCTGGTATCTCGCCGGGAGCGCCGCGGCGGTGTAGAAGGCGAGCCCCAGCGGCGCGACATGCGAACTCAGCGCATAGTCGGGCGCGATCGCCTTCTCCACCAGGTCCGGCCGTTGCGGATGCACCCGCGGGTCGAGGTGCTGGCCGTAGTAGCTGTACGGCCAGCCGTAGAATGCGCCATCGCGCACCGATGTCAGGTAGTCCGGCACCAGGTTCGGCCCGAGTTCGTCGCGCTCGTTGATCACGGCCCACAGCGCGCCGGTCTGCGGCTCCCAGCTCAGCCCGTTCGGATTGCGCAGCCCGGTGGCAAACAGGCGCCAGCGCCCCGTCGCCCGCTCGACCTCCCAGATGGCGGCGCGGTTCTTCTCCGCCTCCATGCCGTTCTCGGCGATGTTGCTGTTGGACCCCACGCCGACATACAGCAACCTGCCATCGGGGCTGGCCACCAGGCTTTTCGTCCAGTGGTGATCGATCGGGCCGCCGGGCAGCGGGGTGAGCGTGGTGCCCGCGGCCGTGATCTTCGTGTCGCCCTCGGTGTAGGGGTAGCGGACGATGGCATCGGTATTGGCCACATACAGGTCGTTGCCCACCAGCGCCACGCCGAACGGCGAGTTCAGGTGGTCGAGGAACACGCTGCGGGTCTCGGGCTTGCCGTCCCCGTCGGCGTCGCGCAGCAGGGTGATGCGGTTGCTGGGCCCGCCGCCGCCGCCGCCCGAGGTGACCATCAACTCGATCCAGCCCATCACGATGTCCTTCGGCCGCGTGATCGGGTCGATCCCCGGCGACTTGGACTCAACCACCAGCACGTCGCCGTTCGGAAGCACGTACAGCGAGCGCGGATGCTGCAGGCCGGTGGCCAGCGCCTCGATCTTCATGCCGGCCGGCACGGAAGGCGTCTCGCCCGGCTTCCAGCCAACTACGTTGGCCAGGTGCATCGGCGGAAACAGGTATTGCTTCGGTTCGGGCAGAACGGGGTTCGGCCCGACCTGGGACGCCGTGTCGAACGGCTCGTCGTCGCATCCTGCCAGGGCAAGGGCGGCGGCGCAGACGAATAGCAGGCTTGCGCGCCTCATGGCTCGATCCTCGCCGGGACTTCGGCCACCGCGACACCATGGCGATACACCATCGACCAGCCCATCCAGCCCGTGAACATCAGGATCACGACAACCGCGGCGGACAGCACCAGCCCCCACGGCACCACCGAGGTCCAGGCGTCGTGCGTGTGCACGAGCATGTTGACGGTGGCGAGTGCGAGAACCACGAGGTTGCCGATCATGTGCGGCCATGCCGGCGCGCGCGCGCGGATGGCGGGATTGCCAATGAAGTCGACCAAGCCCGCGATCGCGGCGAATACGCCCACCACCACGCCCACCGAGACCAGCCAGGCCGAGAAATTGCTCCACATCATCAGCGCCGTCCGCCAATAGGCGATGTCGGTCAGCAGGGTGCCGACGAAGCAGGCGATCGGGATCGGCACGAGCATGGGATGGATCGGGTGGGATCCGATCCGGGCGATCGAGCGGAGAGATCGGGGGTGCATGGGGTCCTCGGCGGCAATCGGGGGGCGCCAAACGGGCGGCTACCGTTCTGAACCGACGGGGCCTTTGTTGGGTTCCCCGCGCGCCGAAACGATCCCGGTCGGCGGGGGTTGGAACTACTCCCCCGCCGCCTCCACCCGCGTGCCGCCGGCATCGCGCAGGCGGCGGCCGCCGAGCGGGCGCACGGGGGCCTGCGGGGCCATGGCGCGGATCAGCGCCTGGGCTTCGCCGCGCTTCTCGTGGATCGAGGCGATCACCGGGCCCATCGGCACGCCCATGTCCACCAGCACGGCCTCGCTCAGTTGCAGGCTGGCCTCGATGGTTTCCGGCACCGCCGCGGTCGCGCCCAGGCCATAAAGATGGGCGGCGTGGCGGGCATCGCGGGCGCGGGCGATGATCTGCAGGTCCGGCCGCACGGCACGCGCATTGGCCACCAGCGCGTTCACGGCGGTCTGGTCGGACATCGTCACCACGATGGCGCGCGCGGACTCCAGGTGCAGCCGGTGCAGCAGGTCGGGATGGGTGATGTCGCCCCAGTACACCTCGCGCCGGTATTGCCGCTGGGTGGCCACCTGGTCCGGGTCGGAATCGATGGCGATGAACGCGATACGGTGCACGTCCAGCATGTCGGCCACGGTTTGACCCACCCGGCCGAACCCGGCCAGGATCACCTTCGGGCTGCCGTCCTCCTCCATCACCGGCGGCAGCGCATGCGGCTGCGGCGGCGGCGGCGGCTGCATGCGCCGCGCGAACATCGCGCCCAGCGCCCCGGTGCCCGGAATCGTGGCCAGCCCCAGCGCCACCACCACCAGCGCCAGCCCGCCGGTGCCCGGCGCCACCAGCCCGCCGGCCAGCCCCAGGCCGATGATGACGAAGCCGAACTCCCCGGCCGGCCCCAGCAGCAGCCCGGCCTGCACCGCGGTGGGCCAGCCCAGCGCGAACATCCGCGCCAGCCCCGTGATCAGCGCCCCCTTCACCGCCACCAGCAGTAGCGCGCCCGCCAGCACCGGCAGCGGGTCGGCGATGATCTGCCGCACGTCCAGCGACATGCCGACCGAGATGAGGAACACGCCGACCAGCAGCCCCTTGAACGGCTCGATCGTCACCTCCACCTGGCGGCGGAACTCGGTCTCGGCCAGCATCAGCCCGGCCACCAGGGCGCCCAGCGCCGGCGGCAGCCCGGCCCCCGCCGCCCCCACGCTGGCGCCCAGCACCACCAGCAGGCAGGCCGCCACGAACAGTTCCGGGCTTTGCGTGCGCGCCGCCGAGCGGAACAGCGGGCGCAGCACCAGCCGGCCGACGGCCAGGATGCCCAGCACCGCCAGCACCGCCTTGCCCAGCGCCAGCGCCAACCCCATCGCCCCGCCGCTTCCGGCCGGCCCGTTGCCGCCCATCAGGCCGACCACCAGCAGGATCGGCACCGCCAGCAAATCCTGGAACAGCAGCACGCCCAGGCTGGCGCGCCCCAGCGGGCCGGCCATGCGCTTGCTGTCCGACAGCACCTGCAGCACCACGGCGGTGGACGACATGGCCAGCCCCAGCCCCAGCACCACCGCGGCGGCCGGCGGCTCGCCCAGCAGCGCCATCCCGCCGCCCACCGCGCCGGCGCACAGCAGCATCTGCAGCGGCCCCAGCCCGAAGACGAAGCGGCGCATCACCATCAGGCGCTGGAACGACATCTCCAGCCCGATCATGAACAGCAGCAGCACCACGCCCAGTTCGGCGATCGGGCCGATCGCCTCCGGGTTGCTCATGGTGACAAAATCGAGCCACGGCACGTATTCCACCAGCCGCCCGGCACCGAACGGCCCCACCGCCAGCCCCACCAGGATGAAGCCGAGCACCGAGCTGAGGTTCAGCCGGTGGAACACCGGTATCACCACGGCGGCAGCGCCCAGCACGATCAGCGCGGGCTTGAACAGCGAGGGGTCCATCGGAGCAGCCATGCGCGCACACTATCAGGTGCGGCGGCGCCTGCCCTATAGTCGCGCACGGCCGCTCAACGGTATCGTGAACAGCCTCTGTCCCCGCTCTTCCATCGCGACCCTTCCATAAGGCGACCCCCCGCATGCGCATCGCCGTGCTCCACTTCTCGCACGAGACCGTCACCTTCCTGGCCAACGACACCACGCTGGCCGACTTCACCTATCCCGGCTCGCCGGCCAAGGGCGACGCGGTGCTGGCGATGCAGCCGCGCGACTACATCGGCGGCTTCGTGCAGGTGGCGCGCGAGTATCCGGACGTGGAGCTGGTGGGTATCGTGAGCCCCGGCTTCCCGGTCACCGGCACCGGCAGCGGCTGGATCACCGAGGAGGCGTTCGAGACGTTCGTGGGCCGCCAGGTCGAGGAACTGAAGCAAGGCGGCCCGTGGGACGGCGTGTACCTGGCCGTGCACGGCGCCATGGGCGCGCGCGGCGTGGCCCGCCCCGAAGCCGAGCTGGCAAGGCGCGTGCGCGCGGCGGTCGGCGCCAAGGCGATCATCGCCGGCACCTTCGACCCGCACGGCAACGAGGACGCGGAGTTCCTCGCCCATGCCGACATGGCCTTCACCGTGAAGTATTTTCCGCACTACGACGGCCACCTGCAGGGCCAGCGCGCCGCCCGCCAGATGGTCCGCGCCATCCGCGGCACCTACAAGCCCGCCACCGTCACCATCAAGGTGCCGATCATCTCGCCCACCGTCCTGCAATGGACCGGGGCCGCCCCCTGGTCCGACCTCGTGCAGCGCGCGCTCACCTGGGAGGCGCGCGAGCCCGACGCCTACGTGAACGTGTTCTTCGGCTTCCCCTGGTCCGACGTGCCGGACGTGGGCATGTGCATCCAGGCCATGACCAACGGCAACCCAAGGCTCGCCCAGGCGATCGCCGACGACATGGCCGGGTTCGCGTGGCGCAAGCGGCACGACCTGCTGAACAGCACCAAGGTCCACCTCATCCGCGACGGCGTGGCCCAGGCCAAGGCCGCCCAGGCCGCCGGCGCGACGCCCATCGTGCTGGCCGACCACTCCGACCGCTCGGGCTACGCCACCTGGCTGCTCGCCGACATCATCGCCCAGGACCTGGCCCGCACCCTCGTCGCCACCGTGGCCGACCACAAGCTGGTCACCCGGCTGCTGGCGTCGGGCGCCAAGCCCGGCGACGCCTTCGACGAGATGGTCGGCGGGCTGGCCGACAAATCCGCCGGCCCCCCGGTGCGCGTGCGGGGCACCATCCACTCGATCAGCGAAGGCCGCAGCCGCACCGGCGGGCAGACCTGGGTGAACGTCGCCTTCGGCCGCGGCAACGTGCTGTGCATCAGCCCCTACCTCGTGCAGGTGATCGAACTCGACCATCTGCGCCAGTTCGGCTTCGACCCCGCTGATTTCCAGGTATTCGCCATCAAGAGCCGCGTGCATTTCCGCCGCGGCTTCGACGACAACGGCTTCGCCAAGACCATCCTGCTGGTGGAGCCGCCGGAATCGTTCCTCGGCACCACAAGGCTGGACGGGCTGCCTTACCGGAATGTGGAATTGGCGAAGTTCCATCCCTATGGGGATGTCAGCTTCCCCTGACAGCGCAGGGAGGGCGGGGTCGAGGCCCCGCCCGCTCAATCCGACCGTTCAGGCCGGCCAGATCACCCAAACATACGCGGCGTAGCCGGCCAGCAGCACGCCGCCCTCCCGCCTGCCGATGCGCAGCCCGGTCCAGGCGAAGAACAGGCACAGCGCGCTCACCCCCACCATCACCCAGTTGTCGAAACGCACCATTTCCGCCGGCATCGCGGTCGGCGCGATCAGCCCGGTGACGCCCGCGATGCCCAGCACGTTGTAGATGTTCGAGCCCAGGATGTTGCCCAGCGCCACGTCCGCCTGCCGCCGAACCGCCGCGACCACCGAGGTGACCAGTTCGGGCATGGAAGTGCCCAACGCCACCACCGTCAGCCCGATCACCAATTCGGAGATGCCCAGGGTGCGCGCGAGGTCGATCGCACCATCCACCAGCAGCCGCCCGCCCAGCACCACCAGCACCAGCCCCGCCACGGTCAGCGCGGCGGCACCCAGCATGCCCTTTGCCTGGCCGCCGCGCAGGTCGTCGTGCAGGCCCTCGAACGCTTCGGCCCGCTCATAGGCCGCGGTATGCCCGTCGGCCCCCACCCGCTCCTGCCGCCAGGCATGGACGATGTAGGCAACCAGCCCGGCCACGAAGAGCGCCCCGACCCCGCGGCCAAGGTCGGTGACCAGCCCCACCACGGCGAACACCACCGCGCTCGCCAGCATCAGCGCCCCGTCGCGCCGCAGCGCCCGCGAGCCGACCACGATGGGCGACAACAGCGCGGAAGCGCCGAGGATCAGCAGGATGTTGGCGAGGTTGGAGCCCACCACGTTGCCCACCGCAATCCCGGGCGAGCCCGCCAGCGAGGCCTGCACGCTGGCCACCAGTTCCGGCAGCGAGGTGCCGAACCCCACCACCGTCAGCCCGATCACCAGCGGCGACACCCCCAGCCGCTCGGCCAGCCGCACCGCCCCGCGCACCAGCAACTCCCCGCCCCCGGCAAGCAGCACCAGCCCGCCGAGCACCAGCAACCACGCGGTCATCGCGCAGCACCCCCGGCAGCGGCGCACGCGCGCGAAATCGAATCAGGATTGCAGAAGCCTGCCACCATCGGCATCTCCCAAGAGCGGAACGCGCCATGCGCCCGTCAGGTGGAAGAGTCCGACATCACAGCCATCAAGGCTGCCAGAGGGGCCCGGACCCACAGCAACCGCAGATCATGCCGCGGCCGGTCGGTTTCAAGCCCCCGCCAGCCGCTCCCGGATCGCCGCCACCAGCGCCATCGTCACGCCCACCGCCGGCACGTCCAGCGCGGCTTCCTGCGACGAGAACTTGGCCACCACAATCTCGTTCGCCCGGTCCACGAACAGGTTCTGCCCGTTCACGCCCAGGCCGAACAGCAGCGGCTTGGCGCCGCGGGTGACATACCACTTGTCGCGGTAGTGCATCGCCATCCCCGGGAACAGCTGGGCGAAATCCCCGCCATCCCACGCCGCCGCGTCGCCATTGGAAAGAATGTCGTCGATCCAGGCGGCCGGCACCACCTGCCGCCCGCCCCGCGCGCCGCCCTGCGCCAGAAGCTGGCCCAGCCGGGCCAGGTCGCGGGTGGTGGCGCACACGCCGCCGGCGCAGCGCGGGGCGCCCAGCCGGTCCACGGTGATATAGGCGTCGCGCTGCGCCCCCATCGGCCGCCACAGCACCTCGCCCACCAGGTTGGCATAGCGCGTGCCCGTGGCCCGCTCGATCGCCCAGCCCAGCAGGTCGGTGTTGGGCGACACGTAGTGGAAGCGCCCGCCATGCGGCCCGTCGGCCTCGCGCAGCATCGGGAAGAAGCCGCGCAAATCCGAGGGCCTTTCCCCCGGCGCCAGCGGGTTCCACCCCTGCGCCTTGCGGTATTCGATGATGGCGCCGCCGGTGGCCTCGTAGTTCTCGTCGAACAGGATGCCCGCGCGCATGTCCAGCAACTGGCCGAGGGTGGCGCCGGCATAGGCGCTGCCGGCCACCTCGGGGACCAGCGCCGTCACCGGCAGCGATCGATCGAACCGCCCCTGCCCAGCCAGGATGGCGGCGACCACGCCGAGCACGGACTTGCTCACCGACATCAGGATATGCGGCGCCTCCGCGGTCATCCCGTTCGCGTATGCCTCGTACGCTATCCGCCCGCGATGCAGCACCACCAGCGCGTCGGTCGCCGTGGCCGCCAGCGCCGCGGCGAAATCGCCCTCGCCCACCCGCAATCCGGACAGATCCACCGGCGCCGCCTCCAGCCGCCATATGTCGCCGGCGTCGTGCGCGATCTCGGCCGACGGCACGATCTCGCGCACATGCTGGAAGGCCCAGCGGTTGAACGGCGGGGTGCGCCAGTTGGCCAGCGTCGCCTGGGCCTCGGGCGGCGGCGGAAAGCCCTGCATCACCGCCATCTCAGGCGCTCATCACGAAGCCGGCGTAGCCGTTGGCCGCGACCTCGGCGCAGGTCTCGCGGTAGCGCACCATGCCGCCGGCATAGGGCATGAACACGCGCGGCTTGCCCGGCACGTTGGCGCCGAGATACCACGAATGCGTGGCCTTCGGCAGCAAGGTGGCGTTGGCCACCTCGTTGACATGCGCGCCCCACTCCTCCATGGATTCTTCCGTCGTATCAATGGCTTGCACGCCGTTCGCGCGCATATGGGCGATACAGTCAGCGATCCATTCGGCGTGCTGCTCGATCGCCACGGGCATGTTGCACAGCACGCTCGGGCTGCCCGGCCCGGTCATGGTGAACAAATTGGGGAAGCCGGCCACCTGCAGCCCCAGATAGGTGCGCGGCCCGGCCGACCACTTGTCGGCCAGCTTTACCCCGTCGCGCCCGGTGATGCCCATGCGCAGCAGCGGCCCGGTCATGGCGTCGAAACCTGTTGCGAAAACAATGATGTCCAACTCGAAGCTGCGCCCGCTCTCCAGCCGCAGCCCACCGGGCGTGATCGCCGCGACCGGGTCGCGCCGCACATCGACCAAGGTGACATTGTCGCGGTTGAACGCCTCGAAATACGCGCTGTCGATCGGCGGGCGCTTGGCGGCGAAGGGGTGGTCGATATCGGCCAGCATGGCCGCGGTCGCCGGGTCCTTCACCACCTCGCGGATCTTCGCCTTGATGAACTCGGCCGCCGTCGCGTTCGCCGCCTCGTCGGCCAGCAAATCCTGGTAGGCGGCGCGGAACTGCAGCCCGCCCTTGGCCCAGCCCGCCTCGTAGATGCGCTGCCGCTCCTCCGGCGTGGAATCCGCCACCTTGCGCTGCGAGATCACGAAGGGATGGCCATTCGGCGTGGAATGCATCACCCGGCGGATCTCGGCATGGTGCGTCTTCACATATTGCTTGAACTCCGCGCTCAACGGGCCGTTGCGCGCGGGGATGGAGTAGTTGGCGGTGCGCTGGAATACCGTCAGGTGCCCAGCCGTCTCCGCGATCACCGGCACCGCCTGGATGCCGGTGGAGCCGGTGCCGATCTGGCCCACCCGCTTGCCGGCGAAATCCACCCCCTCGTGCGGCCACAGCCCGGTATGCACCCACTGGCCCCGGAAGCTCTCCAGCCCGGGAATGGCCGGCACGTTGGCCGAGGACAGACAGCCAACCGCGGTGATCAGGTATTGCGCCCGAAAGGTCTCGCCGCCCTCCGTCCGCACCACCCAGCGATTGGCCGCCGCGTCGTATTCCGCGCCCACCACCCTGGTGTTGAACGAAATATCCCGCCGCAGGTCGAACCGGTCGGCGACATGGTTGAGGTAGCGCAGAATCTCCGGCTGCTCCGGGTAACGCTCGCTCCACTCCCATTCCTCCAGCAATTCGGGGCTGAAGCCGTAGCAATACGAGTGGCTTTCCGAATCGCAGCGCGCGCCGGGATAGCGGTTCCAGTACCAGGTGCCGCCCACCCCGTCCGCCGCCTCCAGCACCCGCGCGCGCAGGCCCAGCCGGTCGCGCAGGCAGATCAGCTGGTACATCCCGGAAAACCCGGCGCCGACGATCAGCGCATCCAGTTCCATCGCATCGGTCATCGCACTTCCCTTCAAACCGGCGCCAGATCGACGCCCACCGTCACCGCGTGGCTGCCGCCGCCCAGGATGATGCCCCGCACCGGGCTGATGTCGCCATAGTCGCGGCCCCAGGCCAGCACCACATGCTCGTCATGCACCACCAGGTCGTTGGTCGGGTCCAGGTCCACCCAGCCATGCGCCGGCCCCAGCCAGGCGCCAACCCAGGCGTGGGACTGGTCGGCCCCCTGGCGCGGCTTCCGCCCCGGCGGCGGGCGGGTGCGCAGATAGCCGGACACATAGCGCGCCGGCAGCCCCAGCGCGCGCAGCCCGGCGATCATCAGATGGGTGAAATCCTGGCACACCCCCGCCCGCTGGGCCAGCACACGCGCCACCGGGGTGCTGATGGTGGTCACCCCCGGGCGGAAGGTGAATTCGCGGCGGATGCGCGCCGTAAGCTCCAACAACCCCGCCAGCACCGGCCGCCCGGGCGGAAAGCTCGCCCTCGCATAGGCGCCGGCGGCGGCATCGGCCGGCGCCATCGGGCTGCCGAAGGCGAACTCCGCCGCCTCCCACCCGTCCGGACCGCCGGCTTGGGCGGCGGCGGCCACAAGCTCCCACGCCCAGGTCGCCGCGTCCGGCGGCGGGGCCGGCGCCTCCACCTCCACCACCGCTTCAAGGGTCACGGCGAAGCGGTCGTGCGGCAGGTCCAGCGCCACCCAGGCCACGCGGTTGCCGAAATGGTCCAGCCCCTCGTCGCGGCGGGTCGGCACCGGCTCGGTGGCCAGCGCGGCCGAGACCACAAGCTGCCACGCCAGCGGCCGCGGCAGCAGGTGCAGCATGTGCGTGCCCAGGTCCACGGCGCTGTCGTATTCATAGGTGGTGGCGTGGTGCACGCGGTATCGCATGGTCACGCCGCCTCGGTCGCCGAAAGCCCCAGCGTCTGCACCTCCGGCAGCAGCGCGAAGTAGCGCCGCGTGATGCGGTCCGACAGCGCACCCATCTCGTCGCCGATCGCCGCCAGCCGCCCGGCCATGGCCGAGGCCGCTTCCGCCTGGTCGGGTGCCGCCAGCACCGCGCCCACCAGGCTCTCCACCTCCGCCAGCAGCCCCGCCGCCGTGCCCGCCAGGCGCTCGCGCCCCTCTTCGTCGCCGCCTTCGTTCTGGGCCAGCATGTCCAGCCCCTCGTGCATGGCAACGAGCTGGAACGCCAGCCCGCGCGGGTTGCCCTGGTCCACCAGCACCAGGTCGAGCACCGGAGCGGCCTGCAACACGTTGAAATAGCGGCTTCGATAGGTGATGGCGAAATCGCATAGCTCCAGCGCCAGCCGCAGCCCCGCCTCCACCCGGGCGGGCGGATGGTCGATGGCGAAGCCCACCTCGGTGGCCACCGCCTGTGCCCGCTCCAGCCGCCGGCCCATGTCGAGGAACAGCCAACCACCGCCGCGCACCATGTTCTCGGCGGCCAGCCCGGCCACCGCGGTGGCGAAGCGGGAGATGCCCACCATCGCATGCGCCAGCCGATCCTGGTCGCCCTCGCGTGCCGCCAGCGCCGCCTCGTCGCGCGCCGTGCGCAGGGTCTGGGTGAAGGTGGCGTGCATGTCGCCGGTCAGCCGGTCGCGCACGCTGCCGGTCAGGCGCCCCACGCTGGCGAACAGCTCGTGCACCGCGCCCTTGTCGCGCAGGGTCGCACGCAGCGCGCCGGCCAGCGGCATCGACAGCGCCACCCCGGCCGCCTCCGGCGCGATCACCCCGGCCTCGGCCAGGCAGCGCGCCAGCACCCGCAGCTCCAGCCCCTCGCGCGGCAGCATCGCCGCCCCGCGCGACAGCCGTGCCAGCGCCGCGCGCACCAGCCGCGCCGCACGGTCCAGCCGCTCCACGTAACGGCCCAGCCAGAACAGGTTGTCGGCCACCCGGCTGGGCAGGTCGCCGGAACTGCGGCGCAGGCGCAGCGGCGGGGCGAGGCGCACCGGCGGGCCGACGATATCCTGGCTGTCCTCGGCCAGCACCCACACATCCTTGGTCAGCCGCGGCCCCTGGGCCAGCCCGCGCGCGCCGGGCAGCACGCCCTCGTCCACCACCTCGGCCAACCCGCCCGGCATGGCGTGCCAGCGCGCGCCGTCGAAGACCAGGAACAGCCGCAGCACCACCGGGCGCGGCCGCAGCCCGGCGCCATCGCGGCCCGCCGCGTCCGCCCCCCTCGTTCCAGCGTGGGCGCCACCGACCCGGCCAGTGCCGCCTGCGCCGCCCACGCCCACGGCCGGGCGGCGATGCGCTGCTGCAACTCGGCACGCGCCGCCGGCTCCATGGCGCCGGGCGCCACCGCCCCCACCGCCCCGGCCGCGCCGTCCAGCGCCGAACGCAGCAGCCAGCGCGACGGCGCCTGCGCCACCGCCGCCCGCGCCGCCTCGCCGCCCAGCCACAGCGTCGGCACCGCGGGCAACGACAGTTTCTCGCCCAGCAGGCGGCTTGCCAGCGCCGGCATGAACTCCATCAATCCCGGCGCCTGCAGCACCGCCGCACCCAGGTCGTTGGCGATACTCACATTTCCGGCACGCTGGGCGCTGACCAGGCCGGGCACGCCCACATGGCTGGCGGAGTCCAGCTCCAGCGGGTCGGCCAGCCGCCCGTCAACCCGCCGCAGGATCACATCGACGGGCTGCAACCCCTTCAATGTCTTCAGGAACACCTGTCCGCCGCGCACCGTGAGGTCGCCGCCCTCCACCAGCGCGCAGGACAATTCGCGCGAGAGATAGACATGCTCGAACCACTGCCGGCTACGCGTGCCCGGCGTCAGCAGCACCACCGCGCCCCCGCCATCGCCGTTGGGCGGCGACAGCCGCCGCAGCGCGTCCTGCCACACCTCGAAGAACGGCCGAAGCTGGCGCACCTGGGCGGCGCGGAACAGCTCGGGCACCACCCGGTTGAGCAGCCGCCGGTTCTCGCGCGCATAGGCGATGCCGCTGGCCGTGCCGGTGCGGTCGGCCAGCACCATCCATCCGCCCGCCGGCCCGCGCACCAGGTCGGCGGCATAGAACTGCAGCAGCGGCGGCGCCGGCATGGGCCCCAGGCGCAGGAACCCGGGGTTGGCATAGACCAGCGCCGGCGGCAGCACCCCCTCGGCCAACAGGCGGCGGGGGCCGTACAGATCGGCCAGCACCGCCTGCAGCAACGCCGCGCGCTGGGCCAGCCCGCCGGCCAGGGCGGCGAACTCGGCGGCGTCCAGCGGCAGCGGCACCGGGTCGCAGTGCCAGGCCTGCTCGTCGGCCGAGGCGCCGGGCAACAGGCTGGTGATGCCCTCCTCGGCGAAGGCGCGGTCCAGCCGCCGGCCACGCTCGGCCAGCCCGCCGGCGCCGAAGCCCGACAGCGCCCCCAGCACGCCGCGCCAATGCGCCCGCAGCCCGCCGCGGCCGTCCACCATCTCGTCCGGCGGGGCTGCCAGGGCCACGTCGCCGAGCGGCGGGAGGGCGATCATGCGGCGAGGCGAACGGGGTGGGCGACGCGCATGCCGGTGCGATCTCCGCGGCGGTGGGGCGAACGACCCTGATATCAGAGCGGCGCGGATATGACATCCGCGTTATCGCCCCACCGTGCCGGACAGTCCGCGCCGGACACGAAAAAGGGGATGGCCGAGGCCATCCCCTTTCCCGTCCAAATCCACGCCCGAACATCCCGCCGCCCGGGGGAAGAAAAAAGCGGCGGGATGCCGGCGCGGCGCGGGAGCGGCGGTGAAGCCGCCCCGCCGGCCGTCTCGTCAGCGCACCAGGCGCGCGCCCCCGCCCCAGCCATAGTCGCGGGCGTAGGACTCGACGCGGTCGCGATCATAGCGCGGCAGCGCCTCCAGCTCCTGGCGGGTCATCTCCAGACGCGGGCGGGCATTGGTGCCGGCCGTGCCGATGATCACGCGCTCGATCGGCACCAGCGCACGCTTCTCGCCGATGCCCAGGAAGCCGCCCCACTGGATCACCGCGGCGCGCACACGCCCGGAGGAATCCACCAGCAGGTTCTCGATCTCACCGGCATCCTTGCCGTTGGCGCCCACCACGTTGGTGCCAATCAGGTCGGAGACCTGCTGCAGCGGCAGGCCGATATCGGCCACGGCACCACCCGGCTTGGCGGTCACCGGCGGCACCGCCGGGGTGACTGCCGCCGAGCCGGCGGCCGGCGGCGTCGTAGCGGCGCCCGTGGCCGGCGGCGGCGTGGTGGTCTGCACCTGGGCCTGGCCCTGGCGCTGCACGGTCACGTCGGCCGTGCCCTGGCGTTGCACCGTCACGTTCGGCTTGCCCTGCTGCTGAACGGTGACATCCGGCTTCGCCTGCTGCACCGACACGTTCGGCTGGGCCTGCTGCACGGTCACCTTCGGCTGCGCCTGCTGCACGGTCACCTTCGGCTCCGGCTGCTGCACGGTCACGTTCGGCTGCGCCTGCTGCACCGTCACGTTCGGCTGCGGCTGCTTGACGACCACGTCGGGCGCCGGCTGCGTCACCGTCACGTTCGGCGCCGGCTGCGCCACGCTCACGTTCGGCGCCGGCTGCTGCACCGCGATGCGCGCGCCGGTCGCCCCGGCCTGGGCCGTGGCCGTGCCCTGCTGGGTGCCGCCCTGCATCGCCGCCGAACTGCCGCCCATGCCGCGCTGCATCTCGTCGATCGCATCGGCAACCTTGTTGATCTGCGTGGCGACGGCCTGGCGGTCGGGACTGCGGTCCTGCAGCTCCTTCTTGAGGTCGTTCATCTCACGCTGCGCGGACTTGAAGTCCTGCTCGTCCTTCACGTTCGCGGGCATGCGCATGAACATCTGTTCGGCGTTGTTCACGGTGCTGCGGATCTGGTCCCAATTCGGCGCGCCGCCACCCTGGTTCTGGGTAAGCTGCTGATGCGCCTGGCGCAGCGACTGCTCCAGCGTGCGCAGTTCACCGCCGGCATTCTGCATGCCCTGGCTCTGCGTCCCCTGGCTCTGCGTCGCCTGGGCCTGCTGCCCCTGCGGGTGCTGCTGCGCGCTGCGCGAACCCTGGGCCATGGCGGCGCCCGACATGCCAAGCGCCAGCATGGCGGCGGTGGCGAGCAGCGTGGCGCGGCCGGTCGGCTTGCCGGGCATTCGTATCGTGATGTGATGTCGCATTATGGAGTTCTCCTTTGATTTTCGGACGGCAAGCCGCATGCCGGCGATCCGCCGCACGCCGCTGCCTTCCGGATAACTCGTCAGGTGGGCTCGCCGGCACGCCCCCGTCACCCCGGAGTGCTACCTAGGGGATGCCACGGAACCGATGCGCGGCCAGCCCCTTCTCCCGGCAGGCCGCGGCACGCGCGCGCCGAACCGCCCCGCGACTTCAAGCACATCGCGGCGAACCAAAGCGGCTGGCGGGCGTTCAGCACCACGGCTCACATTACGCCCCCGCGACTGCTGTCAGGGGGCTCAGCAAGGAGGCAGTCGATGCAACAGCATGCGTCCATCGTCTATGTGGTGGACGATGAGCCCGATGTGCGCGGCTCGTTCGCCCAGCTGCTGGAACAGGCGGGCCATGCGGTGCGCGAATACGATGGGGGCGACGCCTTCCTGGCCGACGCCACCCCCGACCTGCCCTTCGGCTGCGTGCTGCTCGACCTGCGCATGCCCGGCACCGACGGGCTGGCGGTGCAGCGCGAACTGGCCGCGCGCGGCCTGTGGCATCCGGTGGTGGTGGTCAGCGGCAACAGCACCGTGGGCATGGCGGTACAGGCGATGAAGGCCGGCGCCCACGATGTGCTGGAGAAACCCTGCGCCGCCGGCGCCATGCTGCGCGCCATCGCCGATGCCCTTGCCGCCGCCGAGGCGCGCCGCACCGAGGCCGGCGAGGCACGCGAAGCCGAGGAGCGCATCGCCGCCCTGTCGCCGCGCGAGGCCGAGGTGCTGGTCGGCATGGTGGCCGGGCGGCAGAACAAGCTGATCGCCCAGGGACTGCGCATCAGCCCGCGCACCGTCGAGATCCACCGCGCCAATCTCATGGCCAAGCTGCAGGCGCGCAGCCTGCCGGAAGCCGTGCGAATGGCCCTGTCCGCCGGCATCCGCCCCGAGGCCGCCGACCCGCAACGCTCGCACCGCTGAGGTCCGCGCACCCCCACTTGCCCCCCGCCGCAACGACCAGGGAGCCAACTCATGCCGACCCCCATCTGCGGACCACCCCCGATGCCCGGCGCGGCGGGCTGGAACACCGATCCCTACCTGCTCGCCGCCCTCGTCCTGGGCGCGGCGGCAACCTGGTGGCTCGGGCCGCGCGGGCGGCCGGCCGGCGGGCCGCTGGGCGGCTGGCTGCTGCTGGCCGCGGCGCTGGTCTCGCCGCTGTGCAGCATGTCCGTGGCGCTGTTCAGCCTGCGCGTCACCCAGCACCTGGTCACCACCCTGGGCGCCGCGCCCCTGCTCGCGCTGGCGCTGGTGCGGCTGCGCGTGGTGGGCGCGGCCGGCGTGGCGCTGCCGGCCGCCGCCTTCGCCGCCCTGCTGTGGCTGTGGCACCTGCCGGTGCCCTATGCCGCCACCTTCGCCCCGGACGGCATCGCCTACTGGCAGATGCACGCCACCCTGGCCGGCAGCGCCGCCTGGTTCTGGGCCGCGCTGTTGCGCCACGGCACCCGCCGTCCGGTCGCCGCGGTGCTCGCCGCCCTGGCCACGGCCATCCAGATGGCCCTGCTCGGCGCGCTGCTCACCTTCGCGCCCCGCCCGCTCTACCCGGTCCACGCCCCCGGCATCACCGCCCCCTGGGGCTTCACGCCGCTGGAGGACCAGCAACTGGGCGGCCTGCTGATGTGGGTGCCGGGCGGGCTGATCTTCCTGCTCGCGCTTGGCGCCAGTCTTGCCAAGTTCGACCTGGCGCGGGCCGCCGGCAGCGTCGGGAGGGGCGACATCGAGGCGGCGGCCCGGCCCAGGTGACGCAACGGTGAACGGCCAATCGATCCTCGCCCCCGCCGGGCCCGACGGCGAGCGCCTGGCGGACCTGTCCTGGCTGCTGTTCGGCGCCGGCGGGCTGATCTTCCTCGTGGTGATGGCGCTCACCGTCGTGGCGCTGTGGGGCGGCGCGTTCGAGCGCCGCCTCCTCGCCTCGCGCCCCTTCATCCTGGCGGCCGGCATCGCCTTCCCGGTGATCGCCCTCAGCGCCCTGCTGCTGCACAATTTCAGCCTCGGCCGCGCGCTCGGCCTGCCGCTGCCCGGCGGTGGCCCGCCGTTGCCTGTCGAGGTGGTCGGCTATCAGTTCTGGTGGGAGGTGCGCTATCCCGGAACCGAAGCCGTCACCGCCAACGAGATCCGCCTGCCCACCGGCCGTGACGTAATTCTGCGGGTGACCTCCACCGACGTGATCCACAGCCTGTGGATCCCCGCCCTGCACGGCAAGATCGACATGATCCCGGGCCTGGTGAACGAGCGCCGGGTGCGCGCGGCCCGCCCGGGCGTGCTGCGCGGCGAATGCGCCGAGTTCTGCGGCGCCCAGCACGCGCTGATGGCGCTGGACGTGGTGGCCCAGGCGCCGGACGATTTCGCCGCCTGGCTCGCCGCCCAGCGCCAGCCCGCGCCCGCGCCGGCCACCCCCGTGCTCGCCGCCGGCCGCCAGGCGTTCGGCCAGGCCGGCTGCGGTGACTGCCACACGGTGCGCGGCACCCAATGGCACGGCAGGCGTGGCCCCGACCTCACCCATGTCGGCGGCCGGCTGACCATCGGCGCCGGCATCCTGCCCAACGGCCGCGGCGCGCTGGCCGGCTGGATCGCCGCCAGCCAGGACCTCAAGCCCGGCAACCACATGCCCTCCTTCGCCGACGCGCTGGAACCCGCCGAACTCCGCGCCCTGGCCGCCTGGCTGGAGAGCCTGAAGTGACCCCACCCCGCGACCGCACCGACCCGCTCAGCCCCGATGCCCCGCTGCCCAACAAGCTGCCAAGGCCGCAGGGCGAGCTGGAACAGCTGGAGCGCGTGTGGCGCTCGCCGCGCGGCATCGCCTTCCCCTGGACCGAGGTGAACAACAACTGGGTCGGCGTGCTGTATCTCGGCACCGCCGGGTTCTTCTGCGTGCTGGCGGTGATCCTCAGCCTGATGATGCGCACCCAGCTCGCCGTGCCCGGCAACGACCTGATCGGCCACGACACCTACAACCAGATCTTCACCACCCACGGCACCATCATGATGTTCCTGTTCGCCGTGCCGGCGGTGGAGGCGCTGGGGGTGTACCTGCTGCCCGCCCTGCTGGCCGCGCGCGACCTGCCGTTCCCGCGCCTGTCCGCCTATGCCTACTGGGCCTATGCCATCGGCGGCTGCGGCTTCTTCGCCTCGCTGTTCTTCAGCCTGGCCCCGGCCGGCGGCTGGTTCATGTACCCGCCGCTGACCAGCAAGGAATACTCGCCCGGCATCAACGCCGATTTCTGGCTGCTCGGCATCGGCTTCATCGAGATCTCCGCCATCGCCGGAGCGGTCGAGATCGTGGTCGGCATCCTGCGCAACCGCGCCCCGGGCATGACGCTCGCCCGCATGCCCATCTTCGCCTGGGCCATGCTGGTGCTGGCCGGCATGATCATCTTCGCCTTCCCCGCGGTGATCTGGTGCACCGTGCTGCTGGAGCTTGAGCGCGCCTTCGACTGGCCGTTCTTCCTGGCCGACCGCGGCGGCGACCCGCTGCTGTGGCAGCACCTGTTCTGGTTCTTCGGCCACCCCGAGGTGTACATCATCTTCATCCCGGCGGCCGGCGCGGTCTCCATGATCCTGCCGGCGATGGTGCGCACGCGGCTGGTCGGCTACGGGCTGGTGGCCTTCGCCCTGGTGGGCACCGGCTTCCTCAGCTTCGGGCTGTGGGTGCACCACATGTTCGCCACCGGCATCCCGCCGCTCAGCCTCGGCTTCTTCACCGCCGCCTCCTTCGCCGTCTCCGTGCCCTCGGGCATCCAGGTCTTCGCCTGGCTCGCCACCATCGCCAGCGGACGGCCGCAGATGCGCGTGCCGATGCTGTTCCTGCTCGGCTTCCTGTTCATCTTCGTGCTCGGCGGCCTCACCGGGGTGATGGTGGCCGTGGTGCCGTTCGACTGGCAGGTGCACGACACCTACTTCATCGTCGCCCACCTGCACTACGTGCTGATCGGCGGCATGGTGTTCCCGCTGATCGCCGGGGTGTACTACTGGACCCCCTCGGCCGGCGGCGGCAAGCTGTCCGAGCGGCTGGGCCGATGGGTGTTCGCCCTGCTGTTCGCCGGCGTGAACCTCACCTTCTTTCCCATGCATATCAGCGGCCTGCTCGGCATGCCGCGCCGGGTCTGGACCTATCAGGAGGGTCTGGGGCTCGACCTGTGGAACATGCTGTCCACCATCGGCGCCTTCCTCGCCGCCGCCGGCATCGTGTTGCTCATCATCGACCTCGTGCTGCATTTCCGCATGTCGTCCGGTGGCAGCGGCGACGACGACGCCGAGGACAACCCGTTCCACGCCGGCACCCTGGAATGGCTGCCACAGGGCAACTACGCCGCCCGCAGCATCCCGCGCATCCACAGCCGCGAGCCGCTATGGGACCAGCCAGGCCTCGCCGACGAGGTGCGCGAGGGCCGCCACTTCCTGCCCGGCACCGTCACCGGCCTGCGCGAGACGCTGGTGACCAGCCCGGTGGAGGCGCGGCTGCAATACCTCGCCATCATCCCCGGCCCGGCCTGGGCCCATTTCGTCGCCGCCGTGGCGACCGCCGGCTTCTTTCTTTCCCTGACCCTGCAACTGGTCTGGATCGCCCCCGTCTTCGCCGCCATCGCGGTGGGTGCCGTGGTGTACTGGCTGTGGACCGGCACCGATCTCGGCCATGTCGTGCCGCATGCCGACGTGGGCGGCGGCGTGCGCCTGCCGGTCTATGTCAACGGCCCGGACAGCCTGTCGTGGTGGGCGCTGGTGGTGCTGCTGCTGGTGGACGGCGTGGTGTTCGCCTGCCTCACCTTCAGCCACCTGTTCCTGTGGCTGTCCAACGGCCCGGCCGACTGGCCGCCACCCGGCACGGCGCTGCCGCAGGGCTGGTATCCCGCCGGCGCCGCGGCGCTGCTGGCCGCGGCGGGCGCCGCGATATGGCTGGGCGACCGGCTGCTGCGCCGCGGCCGCCCCCGGCTGATGGCGCTCGCGGTGCTGCTGGCGCTGCCGCTGCACCTGGCCGGGCTGTGGCTCGACCTGTTCGGGCTATGGCAGGCCGGCGTGCGGCCCACCGAGCATGCCTTCGGCGCGGTGACCTACGCCAACCAGTTCTGGCAGGGCTTCCACGGCGCCGTCATCCTGGCAATGGCGCTCTACGTCGCCGCCCGCGCCCTGGCCGGCCTGGTCGCCCCCGACCGGCGCATCACCTTCGACAACGTGCGGCTGTTCTGGTTCTACGGCATCGCCCAGGCCGGCGCCGGGCTGGTGCTGACCCACCTGCTGCCGCGCGCGCTGGGGAGCGGGTGATGCGCACCACCGGCTTCGCGCCGATCTTCCACGCCGTCTCGGCCCTGGTTGCCTGGGCGGCGCACCTGCTGGTGATCTACGGCGCCCAGGCAACCGCCTGCGTGGCCGGCCTTGCCGAAACCCCGGTCCTGGGCACCGCTCTGGTGCCGGCGATGGTGCTGGGCGCCACCGTGCTGGCGTTGGCCGTGGTGGGCTGGGTCGGCCTGCGCGCCTGGGGCCGCCTGCCCGCCGGCGCCGCCCCGCGCGACGGGCGGGACCCCTCCGCCTTCCTGGCGCGCTTCACCCTCGCCGCCGCCCTGGTCTCGGCGCTGGCCATCGTGTGGGAAACCGTGCCCCTGTTCTACCTGCCCTTCTGCGACTGATTTCCCAGCGGCGGAGGCACGCCATGCCCGATTTCGCCAACTGGCCCCTGTGGGGCAACGCCCTGCTGTTCCTGGCCAGCGCCGCCGTGGTGTGGGCCGCCGGCAGCCGCCTGGCCGGCTACGTGGACGGCGTGGCCACGCGCACCGGCATCGGCCAGGGCTTCGCCGGGCTGGTGCTGCTGGGCGGCATCACCTCGCTGCCGGAAGTCGCCGTCTCCGCCACCGCGGCCTATGCCGGCCACGACGCGCTGGCGGTGAACAACCTGCTGGGCAGCGTCGCCCTGCAGGCGACCATCCTGGCCATCGCCGACCTCGCCATCGGCCGCGACGCCCTCACCTCGGTGGTCGGCCAGGTGGTGGTGATGCTCCAGGGCACCTTCGGCATCATCCTGCTGGCCGTCGTCGCCGTGGCGGTCACGGTGGGCGACACCGCCATCGGCCCGGTCGGCGCCTGGAGCAGCTTCCTGCTCGTCGCCTATCTCGCCATGGTCGCCCTGCTCGCCAAAAGCGAGAAATCGCCGCCCGGCTGGACCGTCCACCGCGCGGCCAACCAGCCCGACGAAGCCCCGCCCGAACCCGACGAGCCCGCGGAGCAGCGCCCGCTGTCCCGCCTGGTCTGGCTCACCACCGCCGCCGCCGCCGCCATCCTGGCCGCCGGCTGGGCGCTGAGCGAAACCGGCGCCGCCGCCGCCGAGCAGACCGGCCTGGGCGGCGGCTTCTTCGGCGCCACCGTGCTCGCCGCGGCCACCTCGCTGCCGGAAGTCAGCACCATCCTCGGCGCCATGCGCCTGCGCCGCTACGCCATGGCCCTGGGCGACATCTTCGGCACCAACCTGTTCAACATCGCCCTGATCTTCATGATCGACGCCATCGCCACCGGAACGCCGGTGCTGGGCCGCGTCGGCGGCTTCGCGGCCGTGGGCGCGCTGATGGGCGCCATCATCACCGCCATCTTCCTCGCCGGCCTGATCGAACGACGCGACAAGACGGTGCTGAGAATGGGCTGGGATTCGCTCGCCGCCCTGGTCTGCTACGGCGGCGGGGTGGGGCTGCTTTGGGTCATGCGGGGGCAGACAGGGGGGTAGGAAGAATGTTCTTTTTTGAAAAAAAGAACCAAAAAACTTTCACACATTAGCACCGCTGCCAACCCCAGGCCCGGCCCAAATGGAAGGAAGTCTTTTTGCTTCTTTTTCTGCAGAAAAAGAAGACTTCCTCCCTTCACCTCACATCCTCCCGCATCGCCTCCCGCCACCAAAGCGGCACCAGCGCCGCCCCCGCCGCCGCCAACACCCAGGCCATCGCGCCATCGCCCAGCAACACCCGTCCCAGCCCGATCAGCAACAGGAACATCGACGCCGCCGTCACCGCCACCGCGCCCAGCCGCCGCCCCAGGCGGCGCAGCGGCGCGCGCGGCGCCTCGCCGGCAAGTGCGGCGGTCTGGCGCCAGAAGCCGGGCGGGCGCACCCGGCGGTAGAAGGCCAGCAGCACCTGCGGGTCGCTGCGCGGCCCCAGCCACACCGCCACCAGGCTCGCCGAAGTGGTGGCCAGCGCCATGCCGCCCAGCCGCAGCCATTCGCTTTCCGGATCGGTGCCGAACGCCAGCAGCAGCAGCGGCGCCGCGACCAGCGACACTGCCATGGCCGCCAGTTCGGCATGCACGTTCACCCGTTCCCACAGCCAGCGCAGCACCAGCACGCTGCCCATCCCGGCGCCGAACAGCAGCGACACCGACCACGCCGACTGGATGGAATCGAGCTGCGACATCACCACCAGCGCCAGCGCCACGATCGAAATGCCCGACAGCCGCGCCACCGTCACCAGCTCGTGCTGGCCCGGCGTGCGCTTCAGCCACTCGCGGCATATCAACCGGTTATAGATGTCGTTGCTCCAGTACGACGCACCCCAGTTCAGGTGCGTGTCCACGGTGGAGGCCAGCGCGGCCAGCATCCCGGTCAGCAGCAGCCCGCGCGCCCCGGCCGGCATCAGCTCGCCGATGCCGGTCACGTACAGCATCTCCCGCCCGGCGGCGAAGCCGCTGTCCTGCGCGTCGGCCGGGCTGAACGGGTACAGCACCAGCAGCCCCACCGCGATCAGCAGCCACAACAGGCTGCGCAACAGGATCTGCGTCCAGGCGAACACCAGCGCCGCCCAGCACGCGTCACGGTCCGACCGGCAGGCCATGGCGCGCTGGGCGAGGTAGCCGGTGCCGTCGGAGTTCATCTGGAACAGCCATTGCAGCGCGATCACCACCAGGAACGGCGTCAGCAGCTCCCCCGCCCCTACAGCGCCACCGAATGGATTGAACGACAGCAGCCGTCCCGCCTCCGCCTCGCCATACAGCGCGGCCACCCGCCCCGTCAGCCCGTCCAGCCCGCCCGCCGCCGACACCACGGCCCAGGCATAGATGGCGGTGCCGATGAGCGCGATCGCCAGCTGCACCACGTCGGTCGCCACCACGCTGCGCAGCCCGCCGGTGAGCGAATACCCGGCGGTGAAGCCCAGGATCAGCGCCACCGAGATCAGCCCGTTGGCGGTCGCCATGTCCGGCGCCAGCCCGGTCACCGAGGCGCCGAGCGACAGGCCCAGCCAGGCCACGCCGGCCACCACCGCGCCGTACAGCCCCGCCGGCAGCCATTCGTGCCACGGCAGGAACACCTCGGCGATGCGCACCGCGGCCACCATCACCATCGCCAGCGCCGCGCAATTCACCAAGGTGCCGTAGTACAGCGCCTTCAGCACCCGCAGCACCAGCGCGCTCTCGCCGCCATAGCGGAACTCCGACAGCTCGGCATCGGTGATCACCCCGCTGCGCCGCCACGGCCCGGCGAGCACGAAGGCCATCAGCAGGAAAGCCAGCGCATAGATCCATAGCCGCCACAGCCCCATCACCCCGGCGGTCGCCACCAGCCCCATCACCAGCAACGGCGTGTCGGCGGAGAACTGCGTGGCGGCCATCGACATGCCGGACTGCCAGCCCGGCAGCGTGCGCCCGGCGAGGAAATAATCCACCGCGCCGCGCGACGCCTCCCGCCGCGCACGAATGCCCGAGCCGAGCGCATAGACGACGAAGGCGCCGACGATGAGCAGGTCGATCATGGGAGAAGGTCGATCATCGCGCGCTCCCGTGTTGGCCGGCCACAATTCCACCCGCGGCGGGGCGGGCGCAACCCGCCCCGGCCGGCACGGGCTGGCGAGCCGGCGCGCTCAGGGCTCCCCCACCCTGTCCTGCCGCCGCGCCACCGCGTCGTCCTCAGCCTGTTCCCGCTCACGCTCCTCCCGCGGTTTCAGCGGTGTCAGCAGGTACAGCGTCACCGCGGTGAACACGCATATCGTCACCGCCACGTGATAGGCCCCCAGCGCGGAAGCGGCACCGATGGCGCCGGTGGCCCAGATGCTGGCGGCCGTGGCCGTGCCATGCACCTCGCCACCGCCCTTCAGGATCGCGCCGCCGCCGATGAAGCCGATGCCGGTGATCACGCCCGACAGCAGCCGCGCCGTCGCCTGGGGGTCGGTCCCCACCAGCACCTCCGCGCCCTGCACGAAGCCGCAACTGGCCACCGCCACCAGCGGAAAGGTGCGCAGCCCCGCGCTGCGCGCCTCGCGCTCGCGGTTCCAGCCGATCACGAAGGCCAGCGCATAGGCGATGCCGAGGTCGCGCACCTGCGGCAGGTAGGCGGTCAGGAAGGTGTCCTTCAACGCCCCCAGGCTCCAGGCCCCCACGCTCCAGCTCTCCACCCCGTCCTCCCCCCGCACGGTTCGGTTCGCTGTCCAATTCCGCAACGGCGGCGGAGGTTGCCGGCCACGGCCACCCGGGCAGGCCCGCCGCCGCCGGCCGGGCACAATCTCGTTGCGCGGGAACCGCCCCGGTCCCCGGCGCCTTGCAGGGACATGTATCCAGAAACCGGCCAGATCGGAGGAACCATCATGGCTTCTGTCCAGAACGCCCCGCGCGCCCGGCTGTTCGCCCTCGCCCTGCTCGCGGGCACCTTCCTCGCCTCGCCAGGGTTCGCCCAAGGGAGCAACACCCAAGGGAACAACACCCGGCAAGGCAGCACCCAAGGCGACATCCAGGTCAGCGCACCCAATTTCGTCGACCTGGTGCAGCACGTGGCCCCGGCCGTGGTGCGCGTCACCATCGTCGGCCACACCGAGGCCAAGGCGATCCCGCCCGAGCTGCGCGGCTCGCCGCTCGAGGATTTCTTCCGCCGCTTCGGCATGCCCGGCGGCCAGGACGAAAGCCGCTCGCGGCGCGTCCAGGGCCAGGGTTCCGGCTTCATCATCGACCCCTCGGGCGTGATCGTCACCAACAACCATGTCGTCGGCGAGGCCGACCGGGTGACGGTGCAGTTGCCCGGCGGGCGCGAATTCCCCGCCAAGGTCGTCGGCGCCGATCCGCAGACCGACATCGCCGTGATCAAGGTGGAGTCCGACGAGCCGCTGCCCACCGTGCCGTGGGGCGACAGCAACCAGCTGCGCGTCGGCGAGCCGGTGCTGGCCATGGGCAACCCCTACGGCCTCGGCGGCTCGGCCACCGCGGGCATCGTCTCGGCGCGCGGCCGCCGCATCGGCGCCGGGCCGTACGACGACTTCATCCAGACCGACGCGCCGATCAACCCGGGCAATTCCGGCGGGCCGCTGTTCAACGTCCACGGCCAGGTGATCGGCGTGAACACCGCCATCTTCTCGCCCTCGGGCGGCAATATCGGCATCGGCTTCGCGGTGCCCTCGCGCATCGCCGAGCATGTCGTCCAGCAGTTGCGCGAGAACGGCCGCGTCGAGCGCGGCTGGCTCGGCGTCTCGATCCAGCCGGTGGACGAGGAGATGGCGCAGGCGCTGGGCCTGTCCGAGGACAAGGGCGCCCTGATCGCCGGCATCGAGCCCGGCTCGCCCGCCTCGCGCACCGGCCTGCGCGCCGGCGACGTGGTCACCCGCGTGGACGACCACAAGGTGGACAGCCCGCGCGACCTCGCCACCGCGGTCGCCGACATGAAGCCGGGCCACGACGTCACCATCACCGTCAACCGCGACGGCAAGACGCAGCAGCAGAAGGTCACGCTGGGCTCGCAGCCGAACCGCCAGGCCAGCGCCGGCGGCGGCCAGGGCGGCGAGGAGCACAACACCGGCGGGCTCGGCCTGGCGCTGCAGCCCAACCCCGACGGCAAGGGCGCGATGGTGGTGCAGGTCGCCCCCGGCAGCGTCGCCGAGGAACGCGGCATGCGCAGCGGCGACATCATCCTGCGGGCCGGCGGGCGCGACGTCTCCGGCGCGCAAGACGTGGTCAGCGCCGTGGAGGCGGCGCGCAAGGCGGGCCGCGAGGCCATCGCCATGCAGGTGGAACGCGGCGATGCGCGCACCTTCGTCGCCCTGCCGCTGAAGGAGCGCCAGCCCGGCTGACCATGCACCAGGGCGCATGGCACAACAGACGGGGCGTCGCGGGGCGGGGCGGCAAAGGCGCCGATGGCGACACGCACGCCACTCCGCTCCCGGTTTCGTGATCGGCCGTCGCCGCATCGGCCGCACCGCCGCCTTGCCGGGGTGGCGGTGCATCGGCGATGTGGATACATGCGCCCCCATCCCCTCGCCGTGGTCCTGCTCGCCCTCGCATGTGCCGCACCTGCCAGCCGCGCCACGGCCGCGCCGGCGGCCGCCCAGGGCGCGGCCTCCCCGGGAGCGGGGTCGCCAGGAGCCGCATCGTCAGGAGCAGCATCGCCAGGCGCGGCGGCGCCGAGCGACCCGGCCGCGCGCGACCCGTCCCTGGGCGACCCGGCCAAGCCGGACCCGCCTCGCGCCGCCGAGCGCGAGTTCCTCTACCGCGGCGAGGCAACCAGCATCCTGGGCCGCCAGGTGATCGGGCCCAAGGGCGAGACGATCGGGCGCATCGCCGATGTGCTCGTCGGCGATGCCGGCGTGCCGCGCGCCGCGGTGATCGATTTCGGCGGCTTCCTGGGCGTGGGCAACCGCCGCATCGCGGTGACGTGGCGCTCGCTGAACTTCCAGGTGGGCGAGGGCGCGACGCGCATCGTGCTGGACATGACGGAGGACCAGATCAAGGCGATCCCGCAATTCAAGCTGCCGGCCAAGCCCGCCGACCCGCCGGCCACCGTCGCGGTGCCGCCGCGCCCCCCGGTCACGCCCGGCGAGCCGGCGATCCCGCAGACTGCCGCACCCCCTCCACCCGGCGCGGCCCGCGCCGCCCCCACTCCCTCGGCCTCCGCCAAACCGGCCCCAACGACACCGGCCCCCTTTACACCGGCTCCCGCGACACCGGCGCCCGTTGCACCGGACTCCAATCCGCCGCCCCCCGGAGCACCCCCGCCCGCGCCCTCCGCCGCGTCTGCTGCCCCGACCCCTGTCGTATCTCCCGCGGCGCCCGCCCAGCAACCCGCCGCCCAGCCATCCGCTACTCAGCCATCCGCTACCCAGTGATTGGCTATCCAGTGATCGGCCGTCAGCAATGGACCGCCCATTGACGGATCGTCCCGCATCGGGCCGCCCCGCCATGGACCGCCCCGCATCGCCCCCCCACACAGCGCCCGACGCGGCAACGGGCCAGCCAGGATCGGGCCAGCAGGGATCGGGCCAGCCAGGATCAGGTCAACCAGGATCAGGTCAACCAGGATCAGGTCAGCCACGAACCGGCCGGCGCCGGCCGGCGCGCGCCAGCCTGCGGGGGCTCGACTGGTTCAACTTCCTCATCGCCGACGTCCAGACCGGCTTCGGTCCCTTCGTCGCCGTCTATCTAGCCTCCCAGGCCTGGACCCAGGGCCAGATCGGGCTCGCCCTCAGCGTCGGCACCATCACCTCCATCGCCAGCCAGTTGCCCGGCGGCGCCATGGTGGACGCGATCCGCAACAAGCGCCTCGCCGCCATGGCCGCCTGCATCGCGCTCGCCACAAGCGCGCTGACCCTGGCGCTGCTGCCCAGCCTGCTGCCGGTGTTGGTCGCCAAGGTGCTGCACGGTTTCGCCAGCGCCATCATGTCGCCTTCCATCGCCGCGATGAGCCTGGCGCTGGTCGGCCGCGCCGCCCTCGGCGAGCGGCTGGGCCGCAACGCCCGCTTCTCCGCACTGGGCAGCGGCATCGCGGCGGGCGCCATGGGAGCGATCGGCACCTATGTGTCCGAGGCGTCGGTCTTCTACCTCACGGCGGCGCTGATGTTCCCCAGCCTGATGGTGCTCACCACCATCAGGCTGCCATCCGCCCCCCGCCACGTCCCGCCCCCCCCGCCCGCCACCGCGCCCGCCACCGCGCCAGCCGTCGCCGCGGCGATGCCGCCGCCGCCCACCGCCAGCGGCGCCGCACCAACCGGCCCGCCGGCGCCGAACGCCGCCCTGGCCGAGGTCTGGCGCCTGCTCACCGATCGCAGGCTGCTGATCTTCGGCCTGGCGGTGGTGCTGTTCCACCTCGCCAACGCGGCCCAGCTACCGCTGGTGGCCGGCGAGGTCACGGCGCGCTCCGGCCGCATGGCCAGCCTGATCATCGCCGCCTGCATCGTGCTGCCGCAGTTGATCGTGGCCCTCTTCGCACCCGCGGTGGGCAACTGGGCCGACCGGATCGGCCGCCGGCCGGTGCTGATCCTGTGCTTCATGGCCGTGCCCGCCCGCGCCGTGCTGCTGGCCCTGGTGGGCGATCCGCTGCCGCTGATCCTGGTCCAGGGGCTGGACGGCATCAGCGCCGCCGGCTTCGGCGTGATGCTGCCGCTGATCTCCGCCGACCTCACGCGCGGCACCAACCGCTTCAACCTGTGCCTGGGCACCTTCGGCCTGCTCGGCGCGTTCGGCGCCACCGTCAGCACCGCCATGGCCGGCACCATCGCCGACTTCCACGGCAACGACATGGCCCTGTTCGCCCTGGCCGGCTGTGGCATGGGCGCGGTGCTGACGGTCGCCTTGCTCATGCCCGAAACCCGCCCGGCCCCCGGCGAGGACCAGGACGGCGACGACGAAGCCGAAACGGACGAGGCGACCGCCGCCCCCACCCCGCCACACACGGGCGCGCCGGGAACCGCCCCGCCGCCCCCCGTTCCCTCCCCGGGGAACGGAGATAGGCATGGATTTCGACGCCGCTCTGGCGCGGATCGGCGAACTGGGCAACGCAGCACTTATTCTGATGCCCGGGCTGGCGCTGGGGATCGTGGTGTTCGCGCTGTTCCTGCTGCTGGGCCGCGGCGTCCGCGGCGCGGTCGCGCGGGCCGGCAGCCTGCGCGCCCGCTCGCCGGGCCTCGCCCTGGTCCTGGGGCGCATCGGCGCGGGACTGACCGTCCTGTTCGGCTTCCTCATCGGCGCCGCCGTCGCCTTCCCCTCCATCAACGCCGCCGACCTGTTCGGCGTGCTCGGCATCGGCGGCGTGGCCTTCGGCTTCGCCTTCCGCGACATCCTGCAGAACCTGCTGGCCGGCATCCTCATCCTGCTCACCCAGCCCTTCCGCCTGGGCGACCAGGTCACGGCCGGCGAGTTCGAGGGCACCGTGGAAGACATCCAGATCCGTGCCACCACCATCCGCACCTACGACAACCGCCGCGCCGTGATCCCCAATGCCGACCTGTTCGGCGGCAAGGTGCTGGTCGCCACCGCCTACGACCGCCGCCGCCTCACCCTGCGCGTCGGCATCGGCATGGCCGACGACATCGCCCACGCCAAGCGCGTCATCCTCGCCGCCGCGCGCGGGGCAGACGGGGTGCTGCCCAACCCGCCGCCGGTGGTGCGCGTGGCCGGGCTCGGCGACTTCGCCGTCCAGCTCGACCTGTTCATCTGGATCGACCCGCCCCGCCGCGTCGAGGCGCTGGACGTCACCGACCGGGTCTACGAGGCGGTCAAGGCGGCGCTGGTGGCGGCCGGCATCGACATGCCCTTCCCCACCCAGCAGTTGCTGCTCCACGACCAGACCGAGGCCGACGACGGCGACCGCGCCCGCCAGCGCGAAGGCTGGCCAACGCCCGCCGGCGCCGCCGCCCCGCCGCCGCGCTGGCGCGTGGCCCAGCCGTCACCCCGGCCTGATCCACCCCGGCCCAATCCTCCAGCCCGGCAAGACGCCGCCGCCGGCCAGACCGAACGATGAGGGGCAAGGCATGACCGGCGTCCGCCTGCGCCAGCTCAAGGCCGACCTGCTGTCCAGCTTCTGGCTGCGCCCGGCGGTGATGACCGTGGCCGCCGTGGTGCTGTCCGCCGTCCTGGTGGAGATCGAGTCCCTCGTCACGCTGCCGGATTGGCTGGGGCAGTTCGTCTATGCCGGCGACATGAACGCCGCGCGCGACGTGCTGGGCGTGATCGCCGCGGCCAGCATCGGCGTCGCCGGCACCAGCTTCTCCGTCACCGTCGCCGCCCTGACCATGGCCACCAGCCAGATGGGCCCGCGCCTGCTGCGCCACTTCACCCGCGACGCCGGCAACCAGTATGCGCTCGGCACCCTGGTCGCCACCTTCGCCTTCGCGCTGGTGGCGCTGCGCGGCGTGCACTCCGCCAGCGGCAACGCCTTCGTGCCGCACATCGCCGTCACGGTCGCGCTGCTGCTGGCCGGCATCAGCGTGGGAATGCTGATCTGGTTCATCCAGCACATCGCCAGTTCCATCAACCTCGACCATGTGGTGGCGCTGGTGCGCAACGAGCTGACCGGGGCGCTGCAGGCCCTGCCGCGCCGCCGCGAGCCCGACGAGCAGATGGCCGGCACCGCCACCGGCCCGCCGGCCGGCCCGGCGGCGCCGCTGAGCCTGAACGATTGCGGCTACATGCGCGTGCTCGACGACGACGCGCTGGCCGACTGGGCCACCGAGCACAACGCCGTGCTGCGCCTGCATGTCCGCCCGGGCGGCTTCGTCTTCCCCCGCAGCACCATCGGTGAGGTGGTGCCCGCCAGCCTGCGCGAGGCCGCCGAGGAGAAGCTGGCGCGGCTGGTCACGCTGGGCGCCACCCGCAACGTGGAGCAGGACATCGAATACGCCGTCCGCCAGATGGTCGAGGTTGGGCTGCGCGCCCTGTCCACCGGCGTCAACGACCCGTTCACCGTGGTCGCCGTGCTCGACCAGCTCGGCGCCGCGCTGTGCGACGTCACCGACCGCAGCCTGCCCGACGGGCGCACCTGGCGCGGCGGCGTGCTGCGGGTGGAACGCCCGGCCACCGACTACGAGGGGCTGGTGGACGCCATGCTGCACATGCTGCGCGAGTTCGGCAGCGGGGTGCCGGCGGTGATGATCCGCATGCTGGAGATGCTGGCCGCGGTCGGCGCGGTGGAGCAGGACCCCAAGCGCCGCCAGGTGCTGCGCCGCCACGCCGACCTGGCGCACGAATTGGGCAAGTCCGGCAGCCGCGACCCAACCGCGCGCCGCGCCCTGGACGAGCGCCACGCCGCGGCGCTGCACGCCATGGTCCCAAGCGCCGGGCGCGAGGCCGCCTGATCGCGCGCCCTGCCGTGGGTCGCCAGCCCTTCGCGGCAAGACATGGCGGGCGGCCGTGAATCGCCCAGCGCCTTCGATCGCCCACCGCCTTCAGTCGCCCAGCACGGTCACGTCCACCAGCGGCTCCGCGTCGAACCGCGCCGCCAGCCGCGCACGCACCGCCCCGGCCAGCCGCGACGCCACCGCCTCGCGCGCCATGCCGCCATCCGTGCGCTCCGCATACAATAAGACCAGCATCCGGTCCTGCCGGCCGGCGCCGCTGCGCTTGAACCGCACATCGGTGTCCACCGCGCGTCCCAGCCCGCTCTCCCGCACCGCCGCCCGCACCTGCACCGCCGCGCGCTGGGCGATCGTGGAGTGCTGCAGCGCCGGCGCGTCGGCGAACTGCATCGCCAGCAGCCCCGCCAGCACCGCCAGCGTGCCGCCCCATGCCGCCGCCGCCACGCCGCGCCGGCCGCGCGGATAGCGCACGCCGCTGGCCGACAGGCCCTGCAGCCGGAACACCACCGCCCCCGCCAGGTTGATGCCGGCCAGTTGCAGCACCAGCACGAAGGCGCTGGCCCGCACCATGCCCCATTCGCCGATCACCAGGCCGATGCCCACCAGTCCGGCCGGCGGCGCCAGCGAGGCCGCCACCAGCATGCCGGTCGCGGCACCGCTGACCAGGCTGCTGCGCTCGGACTGGCACAGGTTCAGCGCGCCCGCCGCCCCGGCCACCAGCGGCAGCAGCACGGCGAGCGAGGAGACCAGGCTGGTCTGCTCCATCAACCGCGTGGCGCTCTGCAGCCCCATCGCCCAGCTTACCAGCGCCGCCACCACGATCGTCACCAGCAGGGCGGCGAAGTAGCGCCCCAGCGAGCGGCCGAACAGCGCCGCATCGCCGCGCGCGGTGGCCAGCGCCGCGTTCATCGCCGGGCCCGCGAACGGCGCCACCAGCATGGCGGCGACCAGCAGGAAGATCGCCCCGGTGTACAGCCCGATCCACACGATCACGCCCGCGGCGGCGGCATAGCCGAGGAACCCGAGCCACGAGCCGACGCTCTGCAATCCGCCGAGATACACCTCCAGCGGGCTGCGCGCGCCCACATCCATCGCCTGCTCCGCCGCCTTGTCCGCCGGCGGGCGCAGCGGGATCACCCCCTGCGGCAGCAGCGTGGCATGCAGCGACGGCACCCGCTCCAGCATGGCCAGCAGCGGCGCCACCGCGGGGTTGGGCACCTGCGCCAGCACCACGTCCAGCGCCGCGCCGTCCTCCCCCGTCGCCTGCATGGCGGCCAGGTTCACCCCGCCCTGCGCACGCGCGGCCTCCAGCACCTCCGCCGCGTGGCCGCGGGGAACGCGAACGGTGAGATGGCGCATGAAGCCTGCCTGCCTCCGAGCTGTGCCGGCTCCAAGCTGTGCCGGCGTGCGAACCGCCCTCCAGGCAATGCGCCAGCACGCCTCCCGATCCGCCGCTCCCACCCCGCACATTCGCCCCGCCCATTCTCCGCACCCCCGCCGATGCGGCGGTTAAGCCGTTGAAAACCACTCTCGTTTCGGAAATCACATATCCTCGCATCCGAAAGTAACCGGGAATGTAGTGGCGCAGCCGGCCAGACTGTCCGGCCCCGGCAGCAATATGATCGCGGCATACGATGGCAGGCCAGCAGCCCTGCGCCATTGAATCATCGATGCCCAGTGCCAATTTCTTACTGACTATGTTATGCGAAAGGCCGGCTGCAGCGGCATCCGTCACGGTGACGGATGGGCCGTATGGGCTATGATTACGGTCGCTCGGCCGCATCTTCGTGCGGTATTCTGCGCCGAGGATCCGGCCGCCCGTCTGAAGGAAGGGAACGCCATGCCTGCCACCGTTCGTGATGGCGCTCGCCTTGTCATCGTCTCCAATCGAGTGCCGGTGCCGCAGGAACGCGGTGCGCAGGCCGGCGGACTGGCTGTGGTGCTTGCCGACGGCGTGCCGCCCGGTACGTTGTGGTTCGGCTGGAGCGGCAAGCGCAGCGCCGACCCGGCCCCGCCCCAGGTGCATGCCGCAGGCGGCATCGTCTACGCCACCACCGACCTCACGCCCTCCGAATACCAAACCTACTACCAGGGCTTCTCCAACGGCGCGCTCTATCCGCTGCTGCTGTACCGCCTGGGCCTGCTGAACTTCCGCAGCGAGGACTACGAGGGCTACCGCCTCGCCAACGCCCGCTTCGCCGCCGTGCTCGCCCCGCTGCTGCGCAAGGGCGACCATATCTGGGTGCACGACTACCACCTGTTCACCCTGCCGCAGGAACTGCGCGCGCGCGGCGCCACCGGGCCCATCGGCTTCTTCCTGCACACCCCCTTCGTGCCGCCGGCCCTGTTCAGCGTGCTGCCGCGCTCGGCGGCCCTGCTGCGCGGCATCTGCGCCGCCGACGTGGTCGGCTTCCAGACCAACATGGACCGCCGCAACTTCATCGACTGCGCCGTCCAGATGCTCGGCGCCGTCGCGCGCGGCGAAGACCGCATGACCGTCGACGGCCACGTCGTGCGCATCATCGTCAACCCGGTCGGCATCGACACCGAGAGCTTCGCCACCATGGCGCGCTCGGCCCAGACCGACACCTCCACCCGCCGCCTGGCCGAAAGCCTGGGCGAGCGCGCGCTGGTGATGAGCGTCGACCGTCTCGACTACACCAAGGGCCTGCCGCACCGCGTCGCCGCCATCAGCCGCCTGCTCGACCGTCATCCCTCCTATCGCCGCCGCGTCAACTTCCTCCAGGTCGCCGCCGTCTCGCGCCAGGACGTACCCGATTACCAGCGTCTGCGCCGCGACCTCGACCGCCTGGTCGGCGACCTCAACGGCCGCTACGGCGAACCGGACTGGACGCCGCTGCGGTACATGACACGCCCGGTACGTCGTGCTACACTTGCAGGATTCCACCGCCTGGCCAGGATCGGCCTTGTCACGCCATTGCGCGACGGCATGAACCTGGTCGCCAAGGAATACATCGCCGCCCAGAACCCCGACGATCCCGGGGTGCTGCTTTTGTCCGCCTTTGCCGGCGCCGCGGAGACAATGAAATCAGCCATGATCGTGAACCCATTCGACCCCAACTCGGTGGCTGATGCGCTGGACGCGTCGCTGCGCATGGAACTGTCCGAACGCGTGGAGCGCCACGGCGTCCTGCTCGCCCAGATCCGCCGCGACACGGCGCGTGAGTTCTGCGCCCGCTTCCTCGCCGCCCTCGCCGCCGTGCCCGCGCCCAAGCCCGCCGTGCTGACGGAAGCCGTCCGATGATCCGCGCCCGAGTCGGCATCCTCGGCGCGGGCAGCCGCGGCGCCACCGCCTATGGCCGCTACATCCTGCGCCGCCCCGACCTCGCCGAGGTGGTGGCGCTGGCCGAGCCGCGCATCGACCGCCTCTATGCCGTCGGCGCCGAGCACAACATCGCGCCCGAGCACCTGCACCGCGACTGGAAGGACCTCCTGAAGAAGGAGAAGAACCTCGACGCCATCATCATCGCCCTGCCCGACCGCATGCACTACAAGGCGGCGATGGCGGCCATCGGCCGCATCCCCAGCGTCCTGCTGGAAAAGCCGATCTGCACCGACGAGGCCGAGATCAAGCGCCTGCGCGCCGCCGTGCAGCGCTGCGGCGCCGACGTCACCGTCGCCCACGTGCTGCGCTACACCCCGTTCTTCATGCGCATCCGCGAACTGCTCGAACAGGGCGCCATCGGCACCCTGCAGACCGTGCGCCACACCGAGCACATCAGCTACTGGCACTTCGCCCACAGCTATGTCCGCGGCAACTGGCGGCGCGAGGACGAGTCGAGCCCGATGATCCTCAGCAAGGCCTGCCACGACTTCGACATCCTGCGCTGGCTCATCGGCGCCCCCTGCACCCATGTCGATTCGGTGGGAAGGCTGGGCTATTTCGTGCGCGCCAACGCCCCCGAGGGCTCCACCGACCGCTGCGACCAGGGCTGCGCGGTCGAGCGCCAGTGCCCCTACTCCGCGCTGCGCATCTATCTCGAGCGCCTGCCGCCGGCACCGGGCTGGCCGCACGACGTGGTCTCGCTCGACACCTCGCCCGCCGGCCTCGCCGAGGCGCTGCACACCGGCCAGTACGGCCGCTGCGTCTATCGCTGCGACAACGACGTGATGGACCACCAGTCCGTCACCCTCGGCTTCGCCAACGGCGTCACCGCCACGCTGAACGCCAGCGCCTTCACCCGCGAGAACACCCGCACCATCCACCTGATGGGCAGCCACGGCGAGATCATCGGCAACTTCACCGCCGGCTCCATCACCGTGACCGACTACCGCATCGACGACGTGCGCACCATCTCGCTGGGCGTGGCCGCCAATTCGGGCCATGGCGGCGGCGACGACCAGCTGATGGCCGATTTCCTCGGCCGCACCCTCGAACGCCTGCGCCGCGGTGCCGCCGCCGATGCGCTGACCTCGCTGGAACAATCCCTGGAAAGCCACGTGATGGCCTTCGCCGCCGAGCGCTCGCGCCTCACCGGCCAGCGCCTGCGCGTGCAGCGGGTGCGCCCGGCGCCACCCTCGGCCACCGTCAACGCCGCCGCCGCGGCCGCCGCGGTCCAGACCACGCCGGCGGCGCACCACGCCGCGTCCGAGTCCGGTTCGGGTTCCGCCCCCGGCCCCGGCACCGGCGGCAGGACCGAGCCCGCCCTGCCCGAACCGGTCGACCAGCCGGGCTGACCGGCTCGGGCTAAGCGGCGCGGGCTGACCGGCGCTGGCGGATCCGCCAACTGATCCGCTGGCGCGCCGCTCCGTTCAGCCGAGGCGGCGCAGGTCCAGCGTGCGCGGATGGTCCAGCCCCGCCACCGCGCGCGGCTCGGCCATCGCACCCGCCGTATGCCCGAACGCGAAGAACCGCGCCCGCCGCCGCGCCTCCGCCTCGTTGGCGTTCACTGGAAAAATCTCGTAGCTGCGCCCGCCCGGATGCGCCACGTGATGCGACATGCCGCCCAGGCTGCGCCCGGTCCACCGGTCGAACACGTCGAACAGCAGCGGCGCCTGCGCGGCGATGGTCGGGTGCAGCGCATTCGGCGGGTTCCACGCCTTGAACCGCACCCCGGCCACATATTCCCCGGCCCGCCCGGTGCGCGACAGCGGCACGCCCACCCCGTTGACCGCCAGCACGTAGCGCTCCGCCACCCAGTTCGACACGCAAACCTGCACCCGTTCCGTGGACGAATCGACATAGCGCACCATGCCCGCCGGCGTCATGTCCTCGCCCAGCACGTGCCACGGCTCCAGCGCGTGGCGCAGTTCCACCACCATGTCGCGCACCGCCACCTCGCCGATGCGCGGAAAACGGAACTCGGCATGCGGCGTGAACCAGTCGGCATCCAGCCGGAAGCCCAGCCCCCCCAACTCGTCCAGCGCGTCGGCCAGGTCCTCCAGGCAGGGCTGCGGCAACAGGAAGCGGTCGTGCAGCCGGGTGCCCCACCGCACCAGGCGCCGCTCGTACGGCCGCTCCCAGAACGCCGCCACCGCCGCGCGCATCAGCAGCATCTGGGCGGCCGACATGCGCGCATGCGGCGGCATCTCGAAGGCGCGGAACTCCACCAGCCCGCGCCTGCCCGAACTGCTCGACGGGTCGTACATCTTGTCGATGCAGAACTCGGTGCGGTGCGTATTGCCCGCCATGTCCACCAGGATGTTGCGGAAAATCCGGTCGGTCAGCCACGGCGCCGGCGGCGCATCCCGCGACACCTGCCGAAACGCCGTCTCCAGCTCCGCCACCGCATCGTCGCGCGCCTCGTCGATGCGCGGGTGCTGGCTGGTCGGCCCGATGAACAGCCCGCTGAACAGGAACGACAGACTGGGATGGTTGTGCCAGAACCCCAGCAACGACTTCAGCAGGTCGGGCCGGCGCAGGAACGGGCTCTCCTCGGCCGTCGCCCCGCCCATCACCACATGGTTGCCGCCGCCGGTGCCGACATGGCGCCCGTCCATCATGAACTTCTCGGACGCCAGCCCCACCTGCCGCGCCTCCTCGTAAAGCTGCACGGTCCGCTCCACGTGCTCCGCCCACGACAGGGACGGATGGATGTTCACCTCGATCACGCCGGGGTCGGGGGTCACCGAAAAATGTTTCAGCCCCGGATCGGACGGCGGCAGGTAGCCCTCCAGCACGATGGGCTGGCCGAATTCGCGCGCCGTCGCCTCCACCGCCGCCACCAGGTCCAGCCAGTCCCCGGCCGCGAACAGCGGCGGGAAGAACACGTGCAACACGCCGTCGCGCGGCTCCACCGCCAGCGCGGTGCGCACCGGGCTGGCCTCGCCGCCCCCCGCCTCCGGCAAGGGTTGGGCAGGCGGACCCACCTGCTCATAACGCATCCGCAACACCGAATGCGGTGGCAGCGCCTCGGGCGCATCGAACGGATCGCGCTCGAATTCCTCCGCCTCCACCGTGTCCGGGTCGGCCCATGGCAGGCTGTCCAGCGGCAGCCGCAGCCCGATCGGGCTGTCGCCGGGCAGCAGGAACAGCGTGTCGCTACGAAAGCGCCAACGCCCCGCCTGCCAGCGCCGCACGCCGCCGTCCATCACCCGGCGCAACGGCAGCACCGTGCCCACCGGGGAGCCCAGCCCTGGCGCGCCCAAATCCTGCGCGAACAGCCGCGCCATGCGCGCACGCTCCAGCGGATCGCGCAGCTTGCTGTCCTGCGTCACCACGTTGGCCGGCAGCCGATGCTCGCGCCACAGATAGTAGTGCACGTCCTCATGCGCCGGCAGCGCGGCACCGCCATCCACCCCCAGCCGCCGGGCCAGGCTCGCCACGAACCGCGCCGCGTCCTCGGCGGTCGCCCCGGCGGTCGCGGTGCCGCGCGTCTGGTCGGGATCGGCCAGCAATTCCGGCTCCAGCCACACCGGGTCGCCATCGCCGCGCCAATGCGCCGACAGCGCCCAGCGCGGCAACGGCTCGCCCGGATACAGCTTGCCCATGCCGTAGTGCAGCACCGCCCCCGGCGCCCACAGCGGCGCCAGCCGCCGCAGCAGCCGCCCGGCATAGCCGCGCTTGGTCGGCCCCAGCGCCGCGGTGTTCCATTCCGGCGCCTCGAAATCGGTGGCCGCCACGAAGGTCGGCTCGCCGCCCATGGTCAGCTTCACCTGCCCAGCCGCCAGCGCCCGGTCCACCGCCTCCCCGGCCGCCAGGATCGCCTGCCACTGCGCCTCGCCATACGGCTTGGTGGTGCGCGGCGTCTCCAGCACGCGCGTCACCTGCATGGCGAAGTCGAACGCCACCTCCGCCTTCTCCACCGCCCCCGAGATGGGTGCCGCCGATTGCGGGTCGGGGCTCGCCGCCAGCGGAATATGCCCCTCCCCGGTCATCAGCCCCGATGTCGCGTCCAGCCCGATCCACCCCGCCCCCGGCAGGTACACCTCCGCCCAGGCATGCAAATCGGTGAAATCCTCCGCCGGCCCCTCCGCCCCCTCCAGCGGCTTCACGTCGGCCACCAGCTGGATCAGGTAGCCCGACACGAACCGCGCGGCGAAGCCGAGATGCCGGAGCATCTGCACCAGCAGCCACGCCGAATCCCGGCACGACCCGCGCCCCTCGCCCAACGTCTGTTCCGGCGACCACACGCCGGGCTCCATGCGTACGATGTAGGCAATCCGCCGTTGCACCGTCTGGTTCAGCGCCACCAGCAGATCCACCGTCCGCTCCGCCGCCCGCGGCGCCTCGGCGATCAGCCCGGCCAGCAGCGGCCCCGGCGCGTCCAGCCGCCGGAACGGCGCCAACTCGTGCTCCAGCACCGGGTCATAGGCGAACGGAAACGCCTCGGCCTCCGGCTCCAGGAAGAAGTCGAACGGATTGACGGTCGCCATGTCGGCCACCAGGTCCACCGTCACCTCGAACCGCGTCACCTTCTCCGGAAACACCACGCGCGCCAGGAAATTGCCCTGCGGGTCCTGCTGCCAGTTCAGGAAATGCGGCTGCGGCTCGATCTTCAGCGCATAGGCCAGCACCGGCGTGCGCGCATGTGGCGCCGGGCGCAGCCGGATCGTCTGCGGCCCCAGCGTCACCGCCCGGTCGTAACGATAGCTGGTGCGGTGCGTCAGCGCGACATGCAGTGCCATCTTCGTTCCTGTCAGGCGTTGAAGCGTTTCGGGTCGATCGCAGGCAAGATGCGTGCCGCGCCCGCCAGCCAGTCCGGCGCCCGCCCCGCCACCATATCCGCCAGCAGCCGCCCCGCCGCCGGCGAGGTCAGGATGCCGTCGCCCCCCTGCCCCACGAACCAGAAGAACCCGTCCCCCTCCGCCGCCGCCCCGAAGGCGAACGCTCCGTCCGGCGTGAACGTCCGCAGCCCCGCCCAGGCCCGCTCCACCCTGGTCACCGCGATGTCCAGCACCTGCTGCATCCGGTCCACCGCGATCGCCACGTCGAGTTCATCGGGCTGCACGTCGTGCGCATGGTCAGGCGTGGCATCGGCCGGCGACACCATCAGCCGCCCCCCCGAATCCGGCTTGCAGGTACCAACTGCGCCGCGCATCGTACAGCCGCGGCCACCCCCGCACGTCATATGGCGCCGGATCGACCAGCACCGCCGTGCGCCGCTTCGCCACCAGCCCCAGCGGCCGCACCCCCGCCTGCCCCGCCACCTCGTCGCCCCAGGCCCCGGCCGCGTTCACCAGCACCCGCGCACGGAACACCGCCCCGCCCGCCGTCTCCACCCGCCACAGCCCGCCCACCCGCTCGATCCGCTGCGACCGCCGCCGGAACGCCACCACCGCCCCGCGCGCCCGCGCCTGCCGCAGATAGCCCTGCAACAGCACATCCACGTCGATGTCGTAATTCCCCGTCTCCAGCGCCGCCGCCGCCGCATAGCCCGGCCGCACCGCCGGCACCATCGCCCGCAGCGCGTCCACCGCTATCTCGCGCACGTTGTCGCGCACCGCCAGCATCGCCCGCAGATCCGCCACCTGCTCCTCCGGCACCGCGAAGGCCACCGGCCGCTCGCGCAGGATCGGGCTTTGGGCGAATCCCGGCGGCGGTGCCGCGAGAAACCCGAACAACTCCCGCGCCAGCGCCCGCTCGTAGTCCGGCCCGCCATTGGCCACCCACAGCGCCGCCGACCGCCCGGTGGTGTGATACCCCGCCGCCTCCTCCGCCTCGATCAGCGCCACCCGCCCCTCGGCCGACAGGTGGAACGCCGCCGTCGCCCCGGCGATGCCGCCGCCGACCACCAGCGAATCGAACGACTCGGTCACGCGAATCGCCCCGGCCGAAATCGCCGCCACGAGTCGCACCGAGTCGCCCAGCCAATCCGCCGCCCGCCCGGCCACCAGATCCGCCACCAGCCGCCCCGCCGCCGGCGAGGTCTGAATGCCGTAGCCCCCCTGCCCCACGCACCAGAAGAACCCCTCGGCATCCGGCGCGAACCCGAAGCACAGGCTGCCATCCGGCGAAAACGTCCGCAGCCCCGCCCAGGCCCGCTCCACCCTGGTCACCTCGATGTCCAGCACCTGCTGCATCCGGTCCACCGCGATCGCCACGTCCAGCTCATCGGGCTGTACGTCATGCGCGTGAACCGGCGTCGCATCGGCCGGCGAGATCATCAGCCGCGTCCGCGCCTCCGGCTTGCCGTACCAGCTCTCCCGCATGTCCATCAGCGCCGGCCAGTCGGCGGGGTGCCACGGCGCCGCATCCACGATCACCCCGGTGCGCCGCTTCGGCACCAGCCCCACCGGCCGCACCCCCGCCTGCCCCGCCACCTCGTCGCCCCAGGCGCCTGCCGCATTCACCAGCACCGGCGCCCGGAACACCGCGCCACCGGTCACCGCCACCTCCCACGCCCCCGCCCGCCGCTCGATCCGCATCGTCCGGCTACGTAACGCCATCGCGCCCCCGCGCCGCCGAAGCTGCGCCAGGAACCCCTGGTGCAGCGCCGCCACGTCCAGGTCGAACGTCCCGCTCTCCACCAGCGCCGCCGAAACGGCCCCTTCGCGGATCGCCGGCACCATCGCCCGCGCCTCGGCCACCGCGATCCGCCGCAGCCCCACACCATCCGCCAGCACCTCGTCCGCCGCCGCCGCGTCCCCCGCCGCCGCGAGGTACAGCACGTCGCGCGCCGACCACAGCGGCACATCCGCAAACCCCTCCGGCGGCGCCTCGAAAAACCCCCGCGACGCCCCGGTCAGCGCCCGCACATCCGCCGGCCCATAGTTCAAAATCCACAGCGCCGCCGACCGCCCGGTGGTGTGATACCCCGCCGCCTCCTCCGCCTCCACCAGCGCCACGCGCCGGTCCGCCGCCAGATGCGCCGCGGCCGAGGCTCCGGCGATCCCGCCGCCAATGACGATGCAATCCGTTGCGTGCGTGTCCATGCGCCGCACCCTATCCCGTTCCGGGCCGAGGCGCACACGCACATCGGGCCGAAATCGCCCGCCTCCCAAATCGCCCGCCCCCCTTGTGCCGCCGCCCGCCCGGCGCGACCATCCCCCCAACCGCGGGAGGATCAAGCCATGGTCGAACTGGTGCTGCGCAGCGACAGGGTCGTCACCCCCGAAGGCGTCGTCGCCGCCGACATCGCCATCCACGGCGGCCGCATCGCCGGCCTGGAAAAGCTCGGCGCCCTCCCCGCCCCGTCCGGCGGCCGCCTCATCGACATGACCGGCCGCATCGTCATGCCCGGCGGCATCGACCCCCACGTCCACTGCGACTGGCCCATGCCCGCGCCCGAAGGCGGCCAGACCCAGAAGACCGAGCCCGCCTCCGTCGTCTCCCGCGCCGCCATCCACGGCGGCACCACCATGATGATCGACTTCGTCCGCACCATCGACGGCGCCACCATCCCCGACGCCATCGCCCGCCGCGACGCCGGCTGGCGCGGCGCCTGCCACGTGGACTACGCCTTCCACCTCATGGTCGAGGGCGACATCCAGCCCCCCCATCTCGACGAACTCGCCGCCGCCATCCGCGCCGGCCACCCCACGGTGAAGATCTTCACCACCGACATCACCCCCAACCGCAAGGGCCGCATGGTCGATTTCGGCGACATCTGGGAAGTCTTCCAGGTCATCGCCGCCAACCACGGCCTCGGCGTCATCCACGCCGAGGACAACGACATCGTCATGCACATGTACGGCAAGCTGATCCGCGAGGGCCGCACCAGCTTCCACCACATGGCCGAGGTCCACAACGCGCTGTCCGAGGATCTCTCCTTCCGCCGCATCATCCGCCTCGCCGAAAGCGTCCCCGGCACCGCCCTCTACATGCTGCACACCTCCGCCGCCTCAGGCGTCGCCGCCATCCGCGAGGCCCGCGCCCGCGGCATTCCCATCTACGGCGAAAGCCTGCACCAGTACATGCTCTACAACAGCGAAGACTACCAACGCCCCAACGGCCAGATCTATCACACCTACCCCTCGCTCAAGTCGCCCGCCGACCAGGCCGCCCTCTGGGGCGGCACGCTCGACGGCGCCATCAACTGCATCGCCACCGACGAACTCTGCTGCTCGCTCGCCCTGAAAACCCAGGGCGTGCGCATCGACGACGTCACCGGCGGCAATTCCGGCGTCGAACCCCGCGTCGCCCTGATGTATTCCGAAATGGTCGGCCGCCGCGGCTACAGCCTCGAACGCTTCGCCGACCTCGTCAGCAGCAACGCCGCCAAAATCCTCGGCATGTACCCCCGCAAGGGCGCCATCGCCGCGGGCGCCGACGCCGATATCTGCGTCCTCGACCCCACAAGCCGCCGCACCATCACCGCCGCCGACCTGCACGAAACCGACTACACCCCCTGGGAAGGCTGGACCGCCCACGCCTGGCCCTGCCTCACCCTGCTGCGCGGCAAGGTGGTCATGGAAGACCAGCGCCTCACCGGCGACCTGTCCGACGGCCAGTGGGTGCCGCGCCGCATCGACCCCGCGATCATCGCCGCACCCGTCAGGATGTAGCCCCGTGACCGACCCCGACCTGCGCGCCCTGTTGCGCGACTGCCTCGCCCTGTGGGGCGTGGCCGGACGGGTCACGGTGGCGGAAGGGCACATCGCCATCGCCCGGCCCGAAGGCTGCTACCGCGTCAGCCGCGGCCCGCCCCCCACCCGCTGGTTCCTGCTCACCCCCGACCGCGAGGCCGCCGGCCGCCCCGCCCGCCCCGCCGCCTCCATCACCGCCCTGCTCACCGCCCTTCGCGCCGCCCTCGGCATCGCCCGCGGAACGCCGGCGCGCATCGGCCCCGGCGCGGCCTAGCGCCGATGCTGCCCTTCACCCGCGACCAGTTCCTCGGCGTCTTCGCCGCCTGCAACACCGCCACCCGGCCGGCCGAGATCGTCGCCTACGTCGTCGGCGCCGTCGCCCTCGCCACCGCCTTCAGCGGCCGTGCCGGCTCGGGCCGCCCGGTCGCCGCCCTGCTCGCCCTGCTCTGGCTCTGGACCGGCGCCGTCTATCACTGGACCTGCTTCGCCGCCATCAACCCGGCCGCCCGCGCCTTCGCCATCGCCTTCATTGCCCAGGGCGTGCTGCTGCTCTGGGTCGGCACCATCCGCGACCGCCTGGCCTACGCAGCCCCGCCCGGCTCGCCGCGCCGACTGGCGGGCCTGGCGCTGGCCGCATACGCGGCGATGGCCTACCCGCTCACAAGCTGGGCCGCCGGCCATACCTGGCCGGCCCGCCCGGCCTTCGGCACCACGCCCTGCCCGCTGGTGATCTTCACCCTCGGCGTGCTGCTGCTGTCGCACGGGCGCGTGCCCTGGGTGCTGCTGGCCATCCCCATCGCCTGGGCCGCCATCGGCGGCAGCGCCGCGGTGCTGCTGGACATGCCACAGGACCTCGCCCTGCCGCTCGCCGCCATCGCCGCCGTTGTGCTGCTGCGGCACGACGCAAGGAGCATAGAACGAAAGAAGAATGTTCTTTTTTGAAAAAAAGAACCAAAAAACTTTCATCCATTCGCAAATCGGCGTCCGCCCGCCAAGCCCGAATCAAATTGGCAAAAGTCTTTTTGCTTCTTTTTCTTCAGAAAAAGAAGTTCTTCCCTTCACCCTTTCCTGTCCACCAGCCGCCGTTCATGGCCAATTCCATCAGCCGGCTCCATCTGCAACGTCGCGTGCGCCACGTCGAACTCCTCGCGCAGCCGGGTTTCGATCCGCTGCCGCAGGGCGTCCGCCGCCGCCAGCCCGTCCAGATCCACCGCCACATGGGCTTCCAGCGCCACCCGCCCTTCCTCGGGCTGCCACACATGCAGGTGGTGCACATCCACCACCCCCTCCATGTCGCACACGGTTTTTTCCACGCGGTCGTAGTCGAATTCCGCCGGCGCGCTTTCCATCAGCACGCGGATCGCCTTGCGGATTTCGTGCCAGGCATGGATGAAGATGTACACCGAGATCGCCGCCGTGATCAGCGGGTCCACCCAGTTGATCCCGAACAGCAGGATCAGCGCCCCGCCCACGATCACCCCCACGGTCGCCAGCGTATCGGCGAACATGTGCAGGAAGGCCGCGCGGATGTTCAGGCTGCCGCGGTCCCGCCACAGCAGCCAGGTCGAGGCCGCGTCCTCCACGAACGCCACGCCGCCCACCGCCACCATGATCCACCCGCCGACTTCCGGCGGGTTCAGCAGCCGCGTCACCGCCTCGTAGCCGAGATACAGCGACACCACGAACAGCGTCGTCAGGTTGATCAGCGCCCCGACCGTCTCCGCCCGGCCATAGCCGAAGGTCCGCCGCCGGTCCGGCTCGCGCCGCGACACCCGCCACGCGCCGTAGGAAATGCCCAGCGAGGCCGCGTCGCTCAAATTATGCGCCGCGTCGGCCAGCAGCGACAGGCTGCCCGAGAGCAGCCCGCCGGCCACCTGGGCCACGGTGATCCCCACGTTCAGCGCCACCGCCCACAACAGCCGCCGGCCCTTGCCGCCACTCTCGTCCTGCTTCGCCACCGCCGCCTCCCCTCCGGTCATTCCGGGGCAACGCGGCCCGCCGCACAGCCGATCCCGCCTCCTTCCGCCCCCCCTTCCACGCGCCCCGAACCGCTTGGCGCGGCCGGCGCGTGTCGCTTATATTGACATTGATGTTAACCGCGATCCAAACCTTCACCTGCATCCTGGAGGCCCTGCGCACCGCGCTGGCCGCCCGCGCCGCGCCCGACCGGGCGAACACGGCGGTGTTGGTCCAGGTCTGGGGCTATCTCGGCCGCGCCGCCGCCAGGTTCGAGGCGCTGTTCGCCCGCTGGCAGGCCGGCACCCTGCCGAAGCCGCGCCCCACCCGCCCGGCCAGGGCCGCGCGGCCCGTCGCCGCGCGCACCAGGCCGCGCATGCCCACCCGCCGCGCCTGGATCATCGGCATGGCGCCCGCCGCCACCAACCAGGCCTCGGGCCTGCGACTGCTGCTGCGCCGGCCCGAAATGGCCGCGTTCCTCGCCGCCGCCCCCCAGGCCGGCCGCCTCCTGCGCCCGCTCTGTCACCTGCTCGGCCTCGACCCACCCGCCCCTCTGCGCCCACCCCCGCGCCCCAGGCGCCCGCGCCCCCCGAACGAACCACCCACCCGCCAGGGCACCCCCGACCGCCCGCTCCCCGCCAATATCCGCGCCGCCGCCCGCGCCTGGCGCCGAATACCCGCCTGACCCGCGCGGCCTCTGCACGACTATTTTGTTGCATTTACGAAACATATCAACACTTGCGCGCACGCCCCGCTTCGCCCTAACGTTCCGCTCCCCGTCACCCCAGCCGCAGGAGGGTTGCACCGCCATGAACACGCAGCACCGCTCCCGCGGCCCCTGCCAGGCCCCGTCGCCCCAAGCGGCGGGGCGGGCCTGACAACCGGATTTACCGACCACCCCCGGCCCCGCCCGTCCCGCGCGCCCTCGCGCCTGCACGATGAAACAGCCCGCCCCGGCGGGCGGACGGGAATCCATCCATGACGCTCCTCACCCTGCGCGGCCTCGCCGTCGCCACCCCGCGCCCGCTTTTCGCCAACCTCGACCTCACCATCCAGCCCACCGACCGCATCGGCCTTGTCGCCGCCAACGGCGCCGGCAAATCCACCCTGCTGCGCTGCCTCGCCGGCACCGCCGAACCGACCGCCGGCGACATCACCCGCCGCCGCGGCCTGCGCACCGGCTTCGTCGAACAGGAAATCCCCGCCACCCTGATGGACCTAACCCTCACCGAAGCCATCCGCCGCGCCCTCCCGCCCGCCGAGCGCGAGGCCAACGGCTGGAAGATCGACCTCCTGCTGGAGACCTTCGCCGCCCCGCCCGACCTGCACGACAAGAAACTCGCCGCCCTGTCCGGCGGCTGGCAGCGCATGGCGCTGATCGCCCGCGCCTGGATCGCCGAGCCCGACCTGCTCCTGCTCGACGAACCCTCCAACCACCTCGACCTCGACCGCCTGGCCATCCTGGAAGACTGGCTCCGCTACCAGACCGAGGGCACCGGCATGGTCATCGCCAGCCACGACCGCGCCTTCCTCGACGCCGCCACCACCCACACCCTCTTTCTCCGCCCGCAAGGCTCGGCCCTCTACGCCCACCCCTTCAGCACCGCCCGCGACCTCCTCGTCGCCGACGACGCCCGCCAGGAAAAGGTGTTCGCCCGCGAGATGAAGGCCGCCGACCGCCTGCGCCAGAACGCCGGCCGCCTCAAGAATGTCGGCGTCAACAGCGGCAGCGACCTGCTGCTCAAGAAGTCCAAGCAACTCAACGCCCGCGCCGAGGCCATCGAACAATCCGCCCGCCCGCTGGCGAAACAACGCACCGGCGAAATCCGCCTCGCCAACAGCGGCACCCACGCCAAGGTGCTGATCGGCCTGGACAACCTCACGGTCACCACCCCCGACGGCCATCCGTTGTTCCGCACCGGCACGCTGAAACTGTTCCAGGGCGACCGCGTCGTCGTCACCGGCGCCAACGGCACCGGCAAGTCCCAACTCGTCCGCCTGCTGCGCGCCGCCTGCGACGGCACCCCCGTGGCCGGCATCACCGTCGCCGCCAGCGTCGCCATGGGCTACATCGACCAGCAGATGTCGCAACTCCCCGCCGCCGACACCGCGCACGGCTTCATCGCCGGCGCCTTCCGCCACGGCGACCAGCGCAGCCTCAGCCTGCTCGCCAGCGCCGGCTTCGACATCGACACCCAGAAGCGCCCCATCGCCAGCCTCTCGCCCGGCCAAAAGGCCCGCCTCGGCCTGCTCGCCCTGCGCCTCGCCGAGCCGAATTTCTACCTGATGGACGAACCCACCAACCACATGGACATCCCCGGCCAGGAACGCCTGGAAGCCGAAATCCTCGCCCAGGCCGCCACCTGCGTCCTGGTCTCCCACGACCGCTATTTCGTCCGCGCCATCGCCACCCGCGTCCTGCACATCGAGTCCGGCCGCCTGCGCGAGATCGATCCCTGAAGCCCACCCGTCGCAACGCCTTGCTGCACGCTTGGAGGCGCGTGCGGATGCAGGCAAGATGCGCTGCCGTCATCTTTCACGATCCAAGAGCGTGAAATTGGCAAACCACTCGCCACACCATAGGAACGGGGCGACAAGCCCCGCCAAACCAGAGGAGGCCGCCTTGTCCACCCATCCCGAGACACTCGCCCTGCACGCGGGCTGGCGGCGCGACGAGGCCACCACGGCCGTTGCGGTGCCGATCTACCAGACCACCTCCTACCAGTTCAACGACACCGACCACGCCGCGAACCTGTTCGCGCTCAAGGAACTGGGCAACATCTACACCCGCATCATGAACCCCACCCAGGATGCGCTGGAAAAGCGCATCGCCGCGCTCGAGGGCGGCGCGGCGGCGCTGGCGCTGGCTTCCGGCCAGGCGGCGAGCGCGATGGCGGTGCAGAACTTGTGCCAGGCCGGCGACAACTTCGTCGCCTCCACCGACCTCTACGGCGGCACCTGGAACCTGTTCGCCAACACGCTGAAGGACCAGGGCATCGAGGTGCCGCTTCGTCGACCCCGCCGACCCCGAAGCCTTCGCCCGCGCCACCGACGAGCGCACCCGCTGCTACTACGCCGAGACGCTGCCCAACCCGAAGCTGCGCGTCTTCCCCATCGCCGAGGTCGCCGCCATCGGCCGCAAGCTCGGCATACCCCTGATCATGGACAACACCGCCGCCCCGCTGCTGGTGCGCCCGTTCGAGCATGGCGCCGCGATCGTGATGCATTCGCTGACCAAGTATCTCGGCGGCCACGGCACCTCGATCGGCGGCATCATCGTCGATGGCGGCAATTTCGACTGGGAGGCGCATCCCGCCCGCCAGCCGGCGCTGAACACGCCGGACCCGAGCTACCATGGCGCGGTGTGGACCCAGGCGGTAAAGGGCATCGGCCCGGTCGCCTACATCATCAAGGCCCGCACCACCCTGCTGCGCGACCTCGGTGCCGCGATCAGCCCGTTCAACGCCTTCCTGATCCTGCAAGGCGTGGAGACGGTGGCGCTGCGCATGCGGGCGCACTGCGAGAACGCGCTGGCGGTGGTGAAATTCCTCCAGTCCCGTCCCGACGTCACCCAGGTGATCCACCCCTCCACCCAGACCGGGGTGGCCGCCGAGCGCGCGGCGAAATACCTCAAGGGCGGCATGGGCGGGCTGGTCGGCTTCGAACTGAAGGGCGGCGCCGAAGCCGGCAAGGCCTTCATCAACGCGCTGAAGATGTTCTACCACGTCGCCAATATCGGCGACGCCCGCAGCCTGGCCATCCACCCGGCCAGCACCACCCACTCGCAGCTGAACCAGGAGGAGCAGGCGGCAACCGGCGTGAGCCAGGGCTATGTGCGCCTGTCCATCGGCATCGAGCACATCGACGACATTCTGGCCGACCTCGGCCAGGCGCTCGACGCGGCGGGCGGCTGAGCGAGGCGGGCGGAGCGCCTAGCAGGCCGCTCCGCCCGCGCTAGCCAGCATCACCACGATCGGCCACGCTGCGGCGGCAAGAGGAGACAGCCGATGACGTTGCCGAATCCGCTGGACAGATTTCGCCTGGACGGGCGCACTGCGCTGGTCACCGGCGCCCGGCGCGAGATCGGGCGGACGATCGCCGAGGCACTGGCCGGGGTGGGCGCCCGGGTGGCGGTGCACCACGCCGGCACCGACGAGGAGGCGCTGGACGCGGTCGACGTGGTCACGGGCATCGGAGGACGGTCGCGCGCCTTCGCAGCCGATTTCTCCTGCGAGGGGGCGGCGGAGGCCCTGGCCGCCGAAGTGACCGAGGCTTTCGGGCAGGTGGACATCCTGGTGCTGAACGCCTCCATCGAGATCCTCCAACCCGTCGGCGCCATCACCCGCGCCGCCTATGACCGGCAGATGGAGATCAACGTGTGGTCGTCGCTGGCGCTGCTGCAGGCGCTGGTGCCGCCGATGGCCGCGCGCGGCTGGGGCCGGGTGGTGACGGTGGGCAGCGTGCAACAGGTCTCGCCGGCCGCCGAGATGCTCGTCTATGCCGGCTACAAGGCGCTGCAGCACAACTGGGCCATCAACCTCGCCCGCCAGTTCTCCGGCCAGGGGGTCACGGTGAACAACCTCGCCCCCGGCATCATCGCCACCGCCCGCAACACCGACCAGATCGCGGCGCGCGGCGAGATGATGCGACAGCGCGTGCCGGTGGGGCGAATCGGCCGGCCCGACGACCTGGTGGGCGCGGCATTGCTGCTGTGTTCCGACGCCGGCAGCTACATCAGCGGCGCCAACCTTTACGTCGATGGCGGAAGGGTGGTGGGCATATGAGGACGATCCGCGGACCCGGCCTGTTCCTGTCGCAGTTCATCGGCGACGCCCCGCCGTTCGACAGCCTGGACGGCATGGCCGGCTGGGCGGCGGGGCTGGGGGTGAAGGGCGTGCAGGTGCCGGTGTTCGACACCCGCTTCTTCGACATCGAGCGCGCGGCCACGTCGGATGCCTATTGCGACGAGGTGCGCGGCCTGCTCGCCCATCACGGCATGGAAATCTCCGAACTGTCGAGCCACCGCGCCGGGCATTTGATGGCGGTGCACCCCGGCGCCGACCTGGTGGCCGACCGCTTCGCGCCCCCTGCCCTGCGCGGCAACCCGGCCGGGCGGCGGGCCTGGGCGGAGCGGATGCTGCGCCTGTGCGCCGAGGCATCGCGCCGCCTCGGGCTATCCGCCCACGCCACCTTCAGCGGCGCGCTGCTGTGGCCGATGTTCTACCCCTTTCCGCCCTATGCCGAGGGGCTGGTAGCCGACGGCTTCGCAGAACTCGCGCGGCGCTGGCGGCCAATCCTGGATGCCTTCGAGGACGCTGGGGTGGATGTGTGCTTCGAGTTGCATCCCGGCGAGGATTTGCATGACGGGGCGAGCTTCGAACGCTTCCTCGACGCGGTGGGCGGGCATGGCCGGTGCAAGATACTTTACGACCCCAGCCACATGCTGTTGCAGCACATGGACTATGCCGGGTTCATCGACCTCTACCATTCGCGAATCGGCGCCTTCCACGTGAAGGACGCGGAGTTCCGGCCCTCGGCGCGCAGCGGCGTCTATGGCGGCTACCAGCCCTGGCTGGACCGCGCCGGCCGGTTCCGCAGCCCCGGCGACGGAATGATCGATTTCGGCGCGATCTTCTCCAAGCTGGCGCAGTACGACTACCCCGGCTGGGCGGTGCTGGAATGGGAATGCGTGCTGAAGAACAAGCAGGACGGCGCGCGCGAGGGCATCGAGTTCATCCGCCGCCACATCATCCGCGTGACCGGGCAGGCATTCGACGCGAACATGGGCGCCGGGCACGACGCAGCGGCGAACGCGGCCATCCTGGGGGTGGGGCGCGATGAGTGACGCGTTCGAGGCGCTGGGGCGCAGGCTGCGGCTGGCCGTTCTCGGCGGCGGGCCGGGCAGCTTCATCGGGCCGATCCATCGTGCCGCGGCGCGGCTGGACGACAGGTTCGAGATCGTCGCCGGGGTGCTCTCCTCCGATCCGGCGCGCGGCGAGGCGGGCGCGCGGGCGCTGGGCATCCGCCACTATCCGGATTTCGCCGCGCTTGTAGCCGGCGAGCCGACGCTCGATGCGGTCGCGATCATGACGCCGAACGACCGCCACCACGCCGAGTGCATGGCCGCGATCGAGGCCGGGCTGCACGTGATCTGCGACAAGCCGCTGACGAATTCCGTGGCCGATGCCGCCGAGATCGCCACCGCGGTGCGGCGGACGATGACGGTGTTCTGCCTGACCCACGGCTATGCCGGCTATCCGATGATCCGCCAGGCGCGCGCGATGGTGGCGGCCGGCGCGATCGGGCCAATCCGGGCAGTGCAGGTGGAATACATCCAGGCCGGCATGGCCGGGCGGGTGGAGGACGGCACGCCGACGCGCAAGCTGGCCTGGAAGCTGGCCGCCGAACGCTCGGGCCCGTCGCTGGTGCTGGGCGATATCGGCACCCATGCCTTCCACCTCGCGCGCTTCGTCTCCGGCCTCAAGGTGGTGGGGCTGGCGGCCGACCTCGGCGCGATCGTGCCGGACCGGACGGTGGACGACTACTGCGCAATGTTCCTGCGCTTCGCCGGCGGCGTGCCCGGGACGCTGCTGGTGAGCCAGGCGCTGGCAGGCACCGAGAACGCCATCATCCTGCGGGTCTTCGGCGAACGCGGCCACATCGAGTGGCAGCACGCGACCTCGAACTACCTGACGCTCGCGCTGCAGGGAAAGCCGGTGCAGCGCCTGGCGCGCGGCGATGCCGACCTGCTGGCACCGGCAGCCCGGCTGGTGCGGATCGCGCGCGGGCATCCGGAGGGGCTGACCGAAGCCTTCGCGAATCTCTACCGCGACGCCGCCGAACTGATGGCGGCCCGGCTGACCTCGCAACCCGCCGACCCGCTGGCGCTCGACTTCCCGACGGCGGAGGACGGGCTGGAGGGGCTGATGTTCGTCGACGCGGCAATCCGCTCGCGCAACGAGGGCGGGGCGTGGGTGGGTTTTGCGCCGGAGGGCTGATAACGGGAATCGAAGGCAAGAGCGGGACTCTGCCCCTAGAGCCTTCTTTACCGAACTGCCGAACAAATCGAGATCGACAGGCTGCTGTTCCTGATCTTGCTTTGGAATGGGGATAGCCGGTGTCGCCACACCCGCGACCCGGAGCATGCCAACGATGGCGCCCTCCAGCTCGACTTGGTAGCGGTTACCTGGCTCAACCGGTGGGCTGTCAATCAGCACGCAAAAGTGGCTCTGTCGCTTGTTGCGTGCATGGCGATAGTCATGCGTCGACGATGAGCCTTGCGCGCAGCAGATCGAGCTTGCCGCGGCCGAACATTTGGCGACGGATCAGCTTCAACTTGGTGACAAGCCCCTCAGTGGGGCCGTTCGACCATTGTTCCGTCAGCGCGACTTCGACCGCCTGTTGGTCGGCGGCAATGCCGCGTCCAAAGGAGGCCAGCATGCTGGTCTTTGCCTCCGCGATCCATGAGGGCAGCGTTCCTAGCGTCCTGATGCGAAGCATGTGGTGGAATTGCGCCACCAGTTCCCTCGCCACCGAAAGCGCGGGCAAGGCTGCCTCGATTGCCCTCACCATCACCGCCTCGCCCTGCGATAGGTGGTCGCGGCGGTCCAGCATGGCGCGGGCGATGGAGCGTGCGGGCGGCAACCTGCCCGTGATGGCTCCGTCGGCGCGCTCGCTTCGCCGCCGACGGGTCGCCCACTCGCCAACGACGCGCACGCTTCCGCCGAAGCCTTGGCGCCGCAGTTGACGCCAGAGTTCGGCCCCGTTGCGGCAGCCGCCGGCCCAGGCCTCCTCTAGCCGGGCGAACCACGGTGCGAGGCTGCTGGCGCGGCTTCGGAACACCTCATCCTCGGCGTTGCGCAGCACGGCGCGCACGAGCTTGCGGCTTCGCCCGGTGCGTCGGGCGATCTCCTTGATCCCCGCCCCGGCGCTGGCCATGGCGCGGATGACGTCGTTCTCCTCGCGCCGCCGCACATAGCCCTCGTATTGCAGCCGCTCGGCGGCGCTCAGCAGATCGGGGCTGACGGTGCAGGCACCGAGCGCGCGGCGGATCGGGCCCAGCACGCTGCGAACGGCCTGAAGGAAGGCGGCGCTGGCGTTCTCCATCAGGTGCCATCGGTCGGCGACCTGCACGGCCTGCGGAACTGCCGCGGCAACGGCGCTGGCATATCCACCGGCGCGATCACGCGCGATGACTGCAATGGTGGGATGGGCAGACAGCCAAGCCATCACCGTCGCGGGCTCGCGGTCCGGCAGGAGGTCGATCACCCGTCGACGCTCCAGGTCACAGATGATCGTGCCGTAACGCTGTCGGCGTCGCCACGCCCACTCGTCGATGCCGATTGCTTTGGGTGCTGCTGCGTCCGGCATGGGATGGGCGCGAATGGCGCGCAGCAGCGTGTCCCTGCCGACCGGCAGCATGAGCCGCTGCGCCAGGGCAGAACCGGGTCGGCCGCCGAGGGCAATACCGAGATAGCGGACCAGGGTGTTGAGGCGGCTGGTCAGACGGCCCCGCGCCCGCGCAATGTCCGGCGCCAATGGCTCGGTGAAGGTCTGGCGGGGACAGTTGCCCTCCCCGCAGCGGAAGCGCCTGACACGGAGCACAAGCTCGACCGTGCGGCCATGGGATGGCAGGTCGAACAGGCGGCGTCGATGGACGCTGTGGACCTGGGCTGAGCCTGAACCGCAGGCCGGGCATTGCCGGAGTTTCTGCTCAGGCCGAGCGACAATGGATACCGTGCCTGCGTCGATGGCGACCCCGTCAGCGACCAAACCGGGCGGCAGCAAGGCGTCAGAGTCAAACTGCGGCATCGTCGGCGTCCTCCAGACAGTGGATCTCCACCGAAAACGCAGGAGAATGTGCAGCGACAATCAGGATGGTTGCCGTATTGCCTCATCCAGCAATGCTCCCGAGCAGCAGCCCGATTGCCTCACCAGAATGCTCCCGTAGCACCATCGCCCCGCCCGACGCCAACACACTTGATACCCACCGCCAGCCGGCTGTTACGCAACGCTGGGCCCTTGGGTCAGCGCGGGATCAACCTCGGCAGACGTGACCCCGAATACGAGCTCATGCGCTTTGTCCCGACGCCAGCCCTTGAGCCGACGCTGCAAGGTCCGCAGCTTCCCTGCCGGGTACGCTCCCGGCTGTTCATTCTGTAACCGTTCAAGCAATTCGCGTGCAGTCCGCCATGGCTCAGCCCCAAACCAGTCACGCAATCGGGCCGTCACCAACAAGAGCGGATCCGGACGACGCCGACCACGCTTGGCCGTCTCCTTGGGTCTGCTGGTCGGGCGCACCTCGCCGTCCTGCCATGCCGTCCGCAGGCCCACCAGGAACTCCTCCAGCGTCGGTGCGGTCAGCTCAACCTTCCCGCCAGGCACTGGACGGTCGGCGATCTCCACGAGTTTCTGCTGGCCAGTCCTGATCGCGTTCAGCAGATGGACAGGGTCCAAAGTGGCATAGACGGCTGCCACATGCTCGCGCGTGGCGGCTGTCGTTCGTGGGTGAGATATCAAGCGCTGATGCGGCGTGGCCGGCGCATGATACCGCTTTGTGACCTTAGAGGCCATTTCGGAATTAATGCGGAACGGTAGATTTTGGGGGTTGGATGGCCGTGCCAGATGTGATTCCGGGCAGGTGTTCGAAGCCTTGCCGGAGATCTCATGTGGACGCCGACCACCCGCGCGCAGCATAGCCGCGCGGGCCTCCGCTATGGAAGTGACGTCACCGACGCCGAGTGGCTGATCCTCGGGCCGTTCCTGCCTGCCGCTTGCCGGTGCGGTTGCCCGCGGAAATGGGAGATGCGAGAGATCGTCAACGCGATCTTCTACGTGCTGCGCGGAGGGATCGCCTGGAGCCTTCTGCCCAAGGACTTTCCGCCCGTGCCGACGGTCTATCGCTGGTTCGCCCGGTTCCGCGACGACGGCACCTGGGAGCGGATCAACCATTACCTGGTGATGCTCGACCGCGAGCGGACGGGGCGCGAGGCAAGCCCAACTGCGGCCGTGATTGACAGCCAGAGCGTCAAGACCACCGAGAGTGGCGGCGTGCGCGGCTACGACGCAGGCAAGAAGATCAAGGGTCGCAAGCGGCACGCCCTGGTCGATACCGACGGCCGGGCACTGAAGTTGCAGGCCCATTCGGCCGCCATCCAGGATCGGGATGGCGCCGGACCGCTGCTGCGGGCGTCTCGCGCAAGTTGGCCGTTCGTGGCGTTGGGCTATGCGGACGGCGGCTATGCCGGTCCCAGGGTCGCCGATGCCAGTCCGATCCGCATCGAGGTGGTCCGCAAGGCCGACAACCAAGTCGGCTTTGCCGTCATCGCCAGACGCTGGGTGGTCGAGCGGTTCTTCGCCTGGATCAACCGCAATAGGCGCTTGGCAAAGGACTTCGAAGCTACTCTCGAAAGCGTCGAGGCGTTCCTCTACGCTGCATCCAGCGTGCTGCTGCTACGAAGGCTGGCTCGATCGTAAAGCGATTCGAAATGGACTCTTAGCGCCGTCACGCGACTTCTCAGCCAGTTTGAAGGAGGGCTGGAAAAAGTTCACGAACAGCCGCAGCGAGCGATACAGCGTCGCCAGCGCCGCCGCAGCCTCCAGCCCCTCATAGCGCCGATAACCTACCGTGTGGCGGACCACCGCACCGTTCTTCTGTTCCACCCACGCTTGGTCATTCTTGCGATAAGGGCGGCTGCGCGTGAACTCGACGTCGGCCCCTGTGCAATAATCTCGCACCGTCTCGTTCATGAACACGCTGTCATTGTCCGTGTCGAACCCAATCAGGGCAAACGGCAAAACCTTGCGCATCTCGCTCAGCACTTCCGTCAGCAATCTCTGCTCGCGCACCAGTACCGGCGCGCATTCCGTCCATCCGGTGGCAATATCGGTCAATGTCAGCGTCTGCACGTAGCTGCCTTTCGACGTCGGCCCACTGTGTGCAACCAGATCCGCCTCCATAAATCCAGGTGGCGGATCATCCCAGTCGCTGAAGGTGCGCACTGCGACACTGCGCCGGATCGCCGCCGAGGGAGGCGACCGGCGGCGTGGCCGTCCTTGCGTAGGGCCTCGCGCTTCCCGCAAAGCACGATCGATCGTCGCCGCGCTCATCGTCAGCAATCCCGTCAGCACCTCAGGCGCCAGTTGAAGATGGCCGTGCCGTTCCATCGCCGAGACTAGGATCGGAACCAACGGACGCAGCCGCTTGCCGCAGATCCGATCCGATGCCTCCCAGACTACGATCAGCGCCTCGCGGGTGGCCTGATCGTATATCCGGCGCTCCGGGCGCGAACTGCGGCCGGCTTCCGCTTTGCCGGCACGGAGCAAGCGCATCGCGTGCTTGCGATGATGACCTGTCAGTGCCGCAAATTCGTCCAGCATCCGACCTCGATCTGCCCGGCTGCCCAGGGCGTAACGCCTCGCCAACGCCACCACCAACTCGTCTCGTGTCGTCATGCTGATAAGCCTCATGCCTGCCCCCGCCAGCGAACACCGGTGGGGAGCAAATTACGTGAGGCAACAGGTCAGCCAGCGGGAGCATTTTAGACGAGGCAATGCGGCACCCTATCCAGATTGTCGCTGCACCGCGCCGGGCGGCGCCGGACCGCCGAACGGACCATCGTCGCGGACGTAGACCCAGGACCGGCCGATGTCGGTCTTGCCGCGCGCCAGCACCGGCACGGTGGTGTCGTCGCCATGCAACCGCTGCGCGGCGAACACATGCGCCTCGATGAGCTTGAACAAGGGATCCAGCACCGCACAGCAGGCGCCCATCTGGTCGGCCAGGGTGGACAGGCTGATCGGCACGCCTTCGCGGGCGTAGCGCTCGGCCTGGCGGTTCAGCGGCTGGTGCTGGCCGAACTTCTCGAAGGCGATCATCGCCAACAGGTTCGGGCCCGCCCAGCCGCGGGGAATGACGTGGAAGGGGGCTGGTGCCTGGCTGATCGCCTCGCAATCGCGGCAGGTGAACTTCTCCCGGACGTGCTGGATCACCTTCCATTGCCGGGGCACGACCTCCAGCGTCTCGGTGACGTCTTCGCCCAGCCGGGACAGGCGTGCGCCGCCGCAGCATTTGCAGGCGGTCGGCCCTGCTACGACCACACGCTCGCGCGGCAGGTGCTCGGGGAATGGCTTGCGCGCGGGTCGCTGGCGGACGAATGCCGCCACGGTCGTGGTCCTGGCCGCGTCCTTCTCTGCCTGGATCTCGTCCTCGGTGGCCGCGGCCTCCAGCTCCTCCAGGTGCAATTCCATTTGGTCGAGCAGGCGCTGCGTCCGCTCGGAGCGGGGGCCATAGATCTCCCGCCGCAGCTTCTCGATCTCCAGTTGCTGGCGCGCGACCAGCGCCTCGGCGTCGGATTGCCGTGCCCGCGCCATAGCCGCCTCGGCCTGGGCCAGGTCGGCCCGGGCACGCGCGGCGAGCAACGCCGTTCTCAGCGCCGCGATGTCGTCCGGCAGGTCGTCGGAGGCAGCGTCCATGAGGTGGATCGAATCACGAATCGCCCCAGCGCGGTACTGTTTTCTCCACGCCGGCCCGCGGTTTTGAACCTATCCGGCTGCCTGCGGACGCCAAGTCTGCTGGGGGTTTCTCCAATCAATCCCCTCCAGCAGATAGCCCATCTGCGCGGCCGTCAGCGCCACCGCGCCATCCACGGTCTGTGGCCAGATGAAGCGCCCGCGGTCCAGGCGCTTGGCATACAGCGACAAGCCGACGCCATCGTGCCAGATCGCCTTGATCAACGAGCCATTGCGGCCGCGGAAGACGTAGACGTCGCCCGCGAACGGATCGCGCCCGAGGCCCTCCTGCACCTGAAGCGCCAGCCCCCGCATGCCGCGGCGCATATCGGTGTGGCCGGTCGCGATCCACACCCGGATCCCGGAGGAGATCGGGATCATTCGCCCAGCGCGGCCAGCACGCGCCGCAAGGCGGCCAGGTTCACGTCGCTGCCAACGCGCACCTGCCGCCCGCGGCCCAGGTCAATCTCGATCAGGCCCGATGGCGCGGCCGGTCGCGCGGGAGCGGATGGGCGTGCCGCTTGCGGCGATGGCGGCGGTGACGCCGTCGGTGCCCCGTCGACAATGCGCACCGGCATGAAGACCGGCATCTCCGCCGCCGCCGCCAGCACGCCCTCGCGCACCTGCCGCCGCCAAGCGAACAACAGGCTCTCGCAGACGTCGTGTCGGGCCGCGACAGCCCGGACCGCAGTGCCAGCCTCGTGCGTCTCCGCAACCAGACGGAGATTCTCCGCCGCACTCCAGCGCCGACGACGCTCCCGCCCAGTGATGATCTCCACAACTCCATCCATCGACACACCTCAAGCGCCTACTAAAATAGCGACTTAAAGTGGCGATCGGCGCCCTGCCCAGGCGGCCTTCGGCGGAGGGTTACGGTGGAACGGGCGATCCGCAACAGCAGCAAGCAGCAGGACACCGTGCTCGACCCGTTTGGCGGGTCGGGCACGACGCCGGTCGCCGCCGAGCGAAGCGGGCGGCAGGCGGTGCTGCTGGAGATCGATCCTGCCTATGTCGACGTGATCGTGCGGCGGTAGGAGGAGACTAGCGGTCAGCCCGCCATTCTGGACGGCGAGGACTGAACCTTCGACGTCGCCGCCGCCATGCGCATGGCTTCGAATGCGGCGACGGCGGCGGACCAGTCGGCTTCGGCGGCGTGAGCCAAGGGTTGCACCATGGTGAGCATCACCTTCTGCCTGCGCGCCCAATAGTCGCCGTCGAGGATGACATACCAGCCAGCAAGCCCAACTGCAGCGAGGGTGGAGGCGGCTTTCACCACCTCCGCCTCGGCTGGTGGGGCGCAGCGCCCCAGGGTGACGTGCCGATGATGCTCGATACGTTTCAGTCGAGCCGGTGCTCCAGGAAGAAGCGTAGCATCTCTCGCGAGGCATGGGGACCAAGCGGGTCAGTATACGATCCGGCGGCGCTGCCGCCGGACCACGCATGGCCTGCGCCGTGGACGAGCCACTGCTCCAGCATCGCCCGACCATTGGCATCCGTGTAGACGCTGCGGGTATAGGCTCGACCACCGGGCACCTGGCCGCGTGTCACCGTCGGCTGCAGCCCTGTCCCGGCTCCTGACTGTGCAATAATATGGTCACCATTGCGGGGATGCACTGTGGCGTCCTTGTCCGCATGGAACACAATGGTGGGCACCGGGCGGTTGCTGCCATGCGAGCGCGGGGGCGACACCGCGGGCCCATCGCGCATGGCGGCAAAGGCGGACGGGATGTCCCTGGCGGCACCGCATGGCAGGCCGGAATGCACGCCCACGGCCGCGAAGAGATCGGGATAGACCACCCCCAAGACAGCCGCGGCCGCTCCGCCTGCTGACAGGCCAGCGATGTAGACGCGCCGGCGGTCGACCGCGTGATTGTTTATGATGTCGCGTGTAATGCCGGCGATGAGCGCGGGCTCGCCCTGGTCACGCCGCTGGTCTGCCGGGTTGAACCAGTTCCAGCACTTCTGCGCATTCGCCGATTTCGTCTGGCCGGGATAGGCAACAAGGCAACCATGCATTTCGGCCAACTCGTTCATGCCCGTGCCGGCGGCGAAGTCGTCCGGCGACTGTGTGCAGCCGTGCAACATCACGATCAGCGGCAATTCCACGTCCGCGGCGGTGGATGGAATGAACAGCTTGTAGCGACGGCTGCCACCGGCACCGGTGTGGGTTCGCGCCACGAATTGCCCACCCTGCGACACGGGATCCCGGTCGTGCGTCGGCGCCTCCTGTGCCCGACCCCGAAAGCGCTCCGCCAGATCCTCGGCTACCCCACGCCCGCCGAACATTCCTGAGGGGCTGCGCGGCGCCGCGGCCCCCAGGATATCGCCCGTTGTCGGGTCGACATCGATGATGCGATGCGCAGCGCCCGTCTGGTCCGGGGCAGCAGGCGCGGTCGGCACGGTGCCGCGCAGCAGGCGTTGCAGCAGTTCCGTAGCCTCGATGACTCGCCCGTCACGGACTAGGTGGGTGGCTTCGAACATGTGGGGACGTCGACGAAAGATCATGATGTGCTTTCAGATGACATGCGCAGTTCTGCCGGCCGGGGTCATACCGGACCGTATCAGGCAGCGTGTTGCTCTTGGGGACGGATAACGGCATCGCTCAGCGTGTTCGGTCAGCCAGCGCGGCCTTCACCTCTGGACTTGCCTGCAGCACGCCAAGGACCGAGATGGAAGCGATGGTGGCCCGCGCCAGTTCCGGCGAAACGTCCTGTGCAATTGTGGCAAGCCCCAGGACCCGAATGTCGAGGGTTTCGCCCGCCGCGCGGGCCATATCGAGGTCATCGCGGCTGAAGTGGCGTAGGCCGAGGTCAAGGCTCCGTCTGGCGACCGACTGCCGGGTTGTGTCGGCGTGACGTTCAACCTGGTTGCGGATGGCGGTGCGGATGAAATCGGTGCGGTTCGCATAGAAGCCGTCCTGGACCAGAAGGTCGATATGCCCGAGATCGACATAGCCAAGGTTGATCGTGATCTTCTCGCTGTCGCCACCGGCCTTTGGCCGCAGCGGGTGCACGTTGTCGACCATTGATCCCAAATCATACCATCCAGGTGGATGGTATGTGGATGGACATGCGGGCATTGCAATCCGGCAGAAGCCCTGCATCAGGAACGCTTCTGTGAGCAGGCCCCGCCCAGCTGTCTGCCGACTACAAACCACCGGGGCTGGTCGCCGCCAGGCAAGCCCGGCAACAGGCAACTGAGATGGTAAAGCTTCTAAAGTCGGCGCGGCTTTCCGCCTCAGCAGCCGTGACGTCCGCCAAAATCGAACGTCTCGGGGCTACCCTGCGGGCGGCCCTGGCGAGCAACGATCCAGCCTTCAGAAAGGCCTATCTGCGCCTGTTCGTCGACCAACTCATCGTGGCCGATGACGAAATCAGGCTCCTCGGTCCAACTCGCCCCCCTGGCAAAAGCCGCTGTCAACGGCGCCCTCCCGCCCGCAAGGGACATAGTGCTCAGCTTTGTTCGAGAGTGGCGTAGGCTAGGGAACTGGGATCGAAAAGTCTCTGTGCGCCGGGAGGTGGTAGTGGATGAAAGAACCAGATGTCGAATGAGTAGCCGCCCACGACAACCGGGAGTCATGTGTCGTTACACGCGAGGGTGCCGGCGAAGCGTTGACAGAGGCACTGGCAAGCTGGGTATTGAGCCGCGAAAAGTTACAACTCCAGGGTGCTGACGCTGCAGAGAAAAGCGGAAAGCAACCCGGCGGGAACCGCCATGGCGAAGTGCGCGCAGGCCCTGCGCAGTCCGAGACTCCATGCGTGTCAGGAATCCATCTGCACGGAAACCGGGAGGTCACTGGTCCGCCTGGCATTCGATCGCCAGGCCGCGGCGGCAAGGCAGTAGCCGGAACCCGCCGATGCACAGACAAGGGAAGTCAGACCCGTCCATAGTACCAGTGGACGCGGCCGAACAGACCCGGGCGACCGGGCGCGGAGGCTTTGGAGGGAAGGGGCGGGGCCAAGGGAACCGCAGGGCAGCAAAGGAGGGGCCGAACTCAGAGCCGGGAGACCGTGTCACAGGCGTTGGCCTGCGTACGTGATGTTGCGGAACGGAACGGGCGTGAACGGTTCGCGTCGTTGGTGCACCACATGACGCCGGACCTGCTGGCCTGGGTCATCCAACTGCTCAAGCCGAAGGCTGCACCCGGCGTGTATGGGGTAACGTGGGAGGATATTCTGGGACGCCCGATGCCAACATCAGCGATCTGCATCACTGCGTGATGCGGGGCGCATAGCGGGCGAAACCGTCGCGGCGCCCATTACGTTATCGAACCAGACAACCGACAATGACGGCTCCGTATCGCTGCCCTGGAGGACAAGATCATCCAGTGCGGGAGGGCGGAGATGGTGAACGCAATCTACGAGACGGATATTCTAGAGCAATATCCGATCGAGTGGAATCACTGGATCGGAAGATTTGCGTTCTTGAACAAGGTGCTGGAGCGGTAGCCTTGCGTCTGTCAGCACGGCTACCGCTCTAGGCCGTTCCTATGGCAGCAATACGTTCGTCGCCTTCCAGGGGCTCGCAGACGCGGACCAGTTCCTCCGCGACCTGAGGGCGCCGCTGGCATCCACCTGGGCGAGCCGGCCAAGCGGCTAACCCAACTCATCCGCGCGATGGCATGCGACATCGCTATCGCCAACTCGACGCCATTGCGGCGTCGCCTGCCGGCAAACGTCCAATGCTTGCGGGCATCGCGTGTGGAACGCGCAGCCAGCGGGTGGATTGGCCGGACTGGGGATTTCGCCCTCCAGCGGAACACGGGTTTTGGCCCGTTGCACCGCGGGGTCCGGTTCCGGAACGGCAGCGAGCAGTGCGCGAGTATAGGGATGGCGGGGCGCGGCGAACAATGCGTCCCGATCAGCCAATTCCACCAGCCGCCCAAGATACATTACCGCCACCCGGTCGCACACGTGGCGCACCACGGCGAGGTCGTGGCTGACGAACAGGCTTGCCATACCGTGCCGGGCCTGAAGATCCACCAGCAGGTTGAGGATCTGGGCGCGCACCGAAACGTCCAGCGCCGATACCGGCTCGTCGCACACCAATAACGACGGGCGCAACGCCAGCGCGCGCGCGATCACCACGCGCTGCCGCTGGCCGCCGCTGAACTGGTGCGGAAACCGGGCCGCATGCTCAGGCCGCAGCCCGACCTCGTCTAGCAATGCCCCGACGCGCGCGCGCAGCGCGGCGCCACGGGCAAGTCCGCGCACCTGCAACGGCTCACCGATCGCCGCACCCACGCTCATGCGAGGATTGAGCGAGGTTGCGGGATCCTGGAACACGATCTGCACCCGCGCCCGCAATGCGCGCAGCATGCGCCGGTCAGCGCCGACCAGTTCGGCGCCAAGCAACCGCACCGAACCGCGGGTCGGCGCCAGCAAGCCGACCACCGCGTTCGATACTGTGGTCTTGCCGCAACCGGATTCACCAACCAGCCCCAGCGTCTCGCCGGGCGCGATCGCAAACGAAACCCCATCGACGGCGCGAACCGGCGCGCCGCGACGGCCAGGGAAATGAACAGCGAGGTCGGAGACCTCCAGCACCGGCGGCGTGCTCATCGCGTCACCTCCTCGGCGCGAAAGCAGGCGACTCATCCGCCCCTGCCCGATCGGCAGCAGCGGCGGCGTCGCTTCGGCGCAGCGCGCCTCGGCCAGCGGGCAGCGCCCCACGAAGCGGCAGCCCGGACCGAACTCGGCGGGCGTCGGCACCCGCCCCTCGATCACCGCCAGCGGTGATTTCGGCACGTCGGACAGGCGCGGAATCGAGGCCAGCAGCAGCGCGGTATAGGGATGGCACGGTGCCGCGAACAACGCCTCGGTCGGTCCGGTCTCCGCGATGCGCCCGGCATACATCACCGCCACCCGATCCGCGATGTCGGCCACCACCCCCATGTCGTGAGTGATCAGCACAACTGCGGTTTGCCGGTCGCGAGCCAGCCGGCGCAACAGGTCCAGGATCTGGGCCTGGATGGTGACATCCAGCGCCGTGGTCGGCTCGTCCGCAAGCAGCACCGCCGGGCGCGAGATCAAGGCGCAGGCGATCATCACCCGCTGGCACATGCCACCCGACAATTCGAACGGATGCTGATCGATGCGCCGGCCGGGGTCGGAAATGCCCACCTCCTCCAGCATGCGCATCACCTGCGCGCGCACGGCTCTCAGCGGCTGGCGCAGCGCCTCGGCAACTTGCACGCCAACCGTCGCCAGGGGGTCGAGCGCCGCCTGCGGCTCCTGGAAGATCATCGACATGCGGCGGCCGCGTAGCGCACGCATATGGCGCTCCGGCGCGCCAGTGATATCGCTGCCTTCCAGCCGCACCTGCCCGCCGGTCTGCCTTATCGCGGCCGGCAGCAAGCGCATCACCGCCTGGGCGGTCACGGACTTGCCGCAACCGGATTCGCCGACCAATGCCAGTACCTCGCCCGGCGCGACAGAAAAGCCGATACCGTCGACCAGCGGCGCCGATCCCAGCGCCAGGGACAGGTCCTCAACGACAAGGGCAGGTGCGTCGGTCTGGACGGACGTGTCGTCGGGGGCTGCGACCATGGTGCTATAGCCCCCGCGAACGCGGGTCGAGCCGATCACGCAGCCAGTCGCCGAACACGTTCACCGACAGCACCAGCACGAAAAGGCAGGCGCCGGGGAAGACGGTCAGCCACCAGGCCCGCTCGACGTAGGCCCGGCCGACGCTCATGATCGAGCCCCAAGACGGGTACGGCGGCTGGATGCCGAGGCCGAGGAACGACAGCCCAGCCTCGAACAGGATCATCAGCCCGAACTCGCTCGTCGCCACCACCATCAGCGGTCCGGCGATGTTGGGCAGCACGTGGCGCCACAGGATGCGGCCCGACCCGGCGCCTGCCATCTCGGCGGCGCGGATATAGGGTAGCGTCGCCACCTGCAGGGTTTGCGCGTAGGCAACCCGAGTATAGCGCGGCCAGCGGGTGAACCCGAGGACAAATCAGGTTAATGAACCCCGGCCCCAGCACGGCCACGGTGAGCACCGCTAGCAGGATGGCCGGGATTGACAGCATGATATCCACGCTGCGCATCACAACCACCGCTGCCCAGCCACGGAACCAGCCGGCGAGTAAGCCCAGTGTGGTGCCCACCAGCAGCGATACCGACACCGACAACGCTGCCACCGCAAGGCTCGCGCGGGCGCCATACAGCACCCGTGACAGCAGATCGCGCCCCAAGTCATCGGTGCCCAGTAGGAAGCTGCCCGCCGCCACCGTGGTACCCGGCGGGCGCAGCCGCAACAGCAGTGATTGGCGCAGCGGATCGTAAGGCGACAGCCAAGGTGATGCCAGGGAAGCCACAACAAAACCGGCCAGCAGCAGCAGAATTATCGCCATACCCGGGGAAACGCCGCGCATCAGCCCCGCATCCGGATGCGCGGGTCGATGATGGCATAGGTGAGGTCGGCGAGCAGGTTCATGACAATATAGACGCTAGAGACGAACAGCACGATCGTCTGCACCACCAGGAAATCCCGGGCCTGGATCGACTGGATGGCGAGCTGGCCGATGCCCGGCCAGGCGAAGACAGTCTCGACGATCACCGCACCGGCCAACAGGTTGCCGATTTCGAGCGCCGTGATGGTGACCACCGGAATGGCGGCGTTCCGCAGCACATGGCGCAGCACCGCGGAGCCGTTCGACAGCCCACGCGCTCGGGCGGCGGCCACATAATCGCGCGACAATTCGTCCAGCACCGAAACTCGTGTCATGCGGGCGAAGGTCGACATGGCCAGCGCGCCGAGCGCGATCGACGGCATCACCAGCAATTCAAAGCCGTCCACCCCCGACGTCGGCAGCCAGCCCAGATACACGCCAAACAACAGAATCAGCAGGATTCCCGACCAGAAGGTGGGCAGGCTCTGTCCGGCCAGCACGAGCGCGGCCAGGACGCGCTCGATTGCGGTGCCGCGCCACACCGCCATCGCGACCCCGGCAGGGATGCCAATACCGAGTGCCACTACCAGCGCGCCGCCGGCCAGCGCCAACGTGTAGGGCACCCGCTCGCCGACGATGCCGGCCACCGGCGCCCGCTGCACCAGCGATTCCCCGAGATCCAGCCGCAGCAGGTCCGCAAGATAGGCTCCGTACCTGTACCAGCAACGGCCGGTCGAACCCAAGCAGATGCCGCAATTGCGCGATCTGCTCGGCGGTCGCGCCGTCGGGAACCAGCAGAAGCGTCGGGTCTCCCGACAGGCGCATTATGAAGAACACGATGGTCAGCACGCCGAAGCTGGCGATCAGCGCCTGTCCAAGCCGGCCAGCGAGGTGGCGCAGCATCAGCGATGCCGCGCGCCTGCGGATCCCCCGTCGCGTTGTGTCACGGCGCCCATTTCATGTCGTAGATGAAGAACGCCTCGTTGGCGGTCGGCGTCCATTGCAGCTCCTTGCGGGCCAGATAGATCGCCGCTGCCTGGAATAGCCCGATACCCGGCACCTCCTCGCGCAGGATGCGGAAGGCGTCGCGGTAATGCGTCAGCCGCTCCTGCTCGTCCAGCGTGGTGCGTGCCGCGTCCACCGCCTTGTCGAAGCCGGCATTGCTCCATTTCGACCAGATGCTGCCGGTGCGGAACAGCGGGAAGATCACTCCGTCGGCATCCTGGCAGGCACAGGACCAGCGGCCCTGCGATAGGCTCATCGCCTCTTCCGGCGCACCCTGGCGGCGCTTCAGGAAGGTCGGCTGGTCGACCATGATGATCTCGACCTTCAACCCGACCTCGCCCAGCATCTGCTGCAACGCCTCGTTCAGCCGACGATCATAGGATGGCGATGTGAGCAACGGCACTACCGCGCCCTCGGCCCCGGCCTCCTTGATCAGCGCGCGCGCCTTGGCGGGGTCGAGCGGCCAGCCGGGCACGTCGGTTACATAGCCGAAATTGGCTGGGGTCAGAAGGATGTTGGTCGGCTTGGAGAAGCCCTGTTCCAGTGCGTTGATCAGCGTGTCGCGGTCGATCGCCATGGCGATTGCTTGGCGCACCCGCTTGTCCTTGGTCGGGCCCGAACCCGGATTGACGAACAGGTAGGCCACCCGTTCAGTCGGCACAGCCAGCACCTTCAGCGCGCGCTCGCTCTTCAACGAGATCGCGTCGTCGGGCGATAGGCCGCGCGTGATGTCGGCGCGGCCAGAGCGCAAGTCGGCGATGCGCGTCGACGTGTCGGGCACGGCGCGGAATGTCACCGAACGGAACGGCGGCTTGCCGCGCCAATATGCTTCGTTGGCGTCCAATTGGCTCGCCACGCCCCGCTGCCAGGTCTTGAAGCGATAGGGGCCGCTGCCCATCGGCTCCATGTTGAAAGCCTGATCGCCGAGCTTCTCGACATAGGCCTTAGGCACGATCGACAACTTCACCAGTTGTGCCATCAGCACCGGATAGGGGGACTTGGTGCGCAAGGTCACCTGCGCGGGGCCGGTCACATCGGCTGCGATGATCTGGTCGAACTGCGACAACTGCGGGCTGCGGAATGCCGGATTGGTGATCCGCTTGACGCTGAACACCACATCTTCCGGAGTCAGCTTGCTGCCGTCCTGGAAGGTGATGTCGGTGCGCAGGTCGAACACGATGGTGGTGGGATCGGTATAGCGCCACCCAGTCGCCACCTGCGGCACAATCTTCCCGGTGGCGTCGCGCGTTACCAGATTGTCGAAGATATTGCGGTATACCGTGTAGCTCTCGGTGTCCCACTGAAGGTGGGGATCAAGTGTGGCAACATCGCCCGGCATGTCCACCACAAGGGATTGTTTAGGTCCTTGCGCCAGCGCCGGCGCGACCGTGATGGCTGTGAAAAGCGCAATTGTGCCAAGCAGCTTCATGAGAGCCCCCATCCGTTCTGCCGCAGTATGACCCGTCGCTGATGGCTTCGCAATTTTGGTTTGGTCGCTCATGCCGGCGGATTCAACTGGGCGTCGCAACACTCCATTAGGAGAAGATTGCGATGACCGTGGTCAACCGACACTGGGATTGACCCGTTTTGGTGGACACCCTGAGACTTTCACCAGTGGTGTATCCGATGCCAAAATCCCGACCACCGTATTCGCACGAATTCCGTCGCCAAATGGTCGATCTGGTTCCAGCCGGGCGCGACCCCGACGAGCTTGCGCGGGAGTTTGAACCGACTGGTCAATCGATCCGGTGAGGTGGCTCGGTTTTTCGCTACAGCGTTTCCGGCCCGTTAGGTGGACCGCCTGCCGGTTGATACGCACGTCTCGCCGCTGCCGTGGTGGCGCGCAGGGCGGGCGTAGCCCGACCGGAGCGGCGCCACGGCAGCGGCAGTTCGCTCATGCTGCCGCCATTTGTGGCAGATGGTCGAGATAGGCCTGCTCTGGCGTCCGCGCCCCCAGGCTCGAATGCGGCCGGCGGGCGTTGTAGAACTCCAGATACCGCCCGAGCGAGGCCCGCGCATCGCTCACGCTGTCGTAGGCGCGCAGATACACCTCCTCGTATTTCACCGAACGCCACAGCCGCTCGACGAACACGTTGTCCCGCCAGGCGCCACGCCCATCCATGCTGATCGCGATCTTCTGGTCCAGCAACGTCCTGGTGAACGCCACGCTGGTGAATTGACTGCCCTGGTCCGTGTTAAAGATCCCCGGCTTGCCGTGCCGGGTCAGCGCCTCACCCACCGCCTCCAGGCAGAACTCCGTCTCCAGCGTGATCGACAGCCGCCACGCCAGAACCCGCCGGCTGAACCAATCCACCACCGCCGCCAGGTAGACGAAGCCGCGCGCCATCGGAATGTAGGTGATGTCCATCGCCCAGACCTGGTTCGGCCGATCCACCACCAGCCCGCGCAGCAGATACGGATGGATCTTGTGGCCGGGCGCGGGTTGGGACGTGTTCGGCCGGCGATACAGCGCCTCGATGCCCATTCGCCGCATCAGCGTCGCCACCGCCCGCCGGCCGATCGCGATGCCCTCCGCGCAGCAGGTCGCGCAGCATCCGGCTGCCCGCAAACGGGTATTCGAGATGCAGCGCATCGATCCGGTGCATGATCGCCAGCCGCGCCGGTGGCACCGGGCGAGGAAGGTAGTAGACGCTGCTCCGGCTCGGCCGCAGCAGCGACGCCTGCTGCACGAGCGGCAGGGCATGGACGCGGTCGATCATCGCTTTGCGCTCAGCAGGCCGGCCTTGCTGAGCGCGCCGGACAAAATATCCTTCTTGAGCGTCAGCTCTCCGATCTTCGCATGCAGCACCTTCAAGTCGACCACAGGCACAGCATCGGCCGCCGCAGGACCAGAACCGAAGACCCCCGCCGCACCCTCCTGCAACTGCGCCTTCCACGCGGTGATCTGGTGCGGGTGCACGTCAAACAGCTTGGCCGGTTCGGCAAGCGTCTTCTCGCCCTTGATTGCTGCAACAGCCACCTTTGCCTTGAAGCTGGGGCTGTGCGTCCGCCGTGTGCGATTCGTCATGTTCGCTCCTGATCCGTGGCACCATTGCCGCTGTCAGGCAAGAAATCCACCTATCGGGCTGTCCGAATTTCCCGAGCCATCTCTCTGGGCATGGCACTGCCGCCAGGAACAAGGAGCAGGTCACAAGCGCGCACCCGCCGCCGATGCCAACTCCAGCGTTGATGCATTGGACAGGCACGCAATCCGTTCGGGCTTGCTCATCGCCTCCCACGCCGCGACAGGATCTGGAGCCTCTAGCAGCTTCGCCCGCGCGATCAGAAGCGGAACATCCAACGGGTCGAGCCATGGCCGACGCGGTTGCGGCAGTAGCGATCGATGGACGGCGAGGAGCTCGGGATTGTCAAGAAGCCGCTCCGGCATAGGTCGCGGGGCGTCCAACTCCACGGTCCGCGCCAAGCTGGTGGCACGGGCCAACACCGGGGGAACCACGGTTTCCTCCGGGATCTGCAGCAGCCCCGCTGCGAACAGAAGCCGGTCGCGACCGCTGGTAAGCGCAGCGAGTGGGATGGCCAGCAGCAGACCTAGCACCACAGGCGCCATCCACAGCGCTAACGAAGGGGAGACAAGCCAAGCCGCGATCCCAAGCGCGACACCGAGTACGGTGTGGCCAAGGTAGCGCCGCACGGCATCCCCCAATGGGAGCTGGCCGTCGTCGCGCCGTTGCGCGTTCCAGCCGCTATCGCGGCCGCGCAAAATTGCCACTACGTGAACTGTCTGCGTCAGCATGACGACGGGTGCGAGCAGCCCGGAGAGCAGGCTCTCCAACAACGTACTCGCGAGTAGGCGCAGCGCTCCACCGCTGCCGCGTCGCACGGTGCGATTCATTATCGCCACTATGGTTGCGAGCAGCTTCGGCAGTAGCAGCAGAGCGACTGTGCCGACGAAGACCCATTTCGCGCGGACAGGATCAATTACCGGCCAAGTCGGAAACAGCGCCTTCCCGACTACCGGGAAGTAGTCCGGCACCGTGAAGCGCGCCTGCAGCGCATTGACAATTCCCGTGAGCAGGAACAGCAGCCAAAGCGGCGCCGTGACGTACGCGCCGATACCGGTCAGCAGGTGGATGCGGCTGATCCAGTGCAGCCCGCGCGCCGGCAGCACGCCCACATGCTGTAGATTTCCCTGACACCAGCGCCGGTCGCGGATGGCTAGATCGGTCAGGCTGGGCGGTCCCTCCTCGTAGCTGCCAGCAAGTGCCGGCGCCATGTGGATCGCCCAGCCACCGCGCCGCATCAGGGCAGCCTCCACGAAGTCGTGGCTAAGGATATGGCCGCCGATCGGCTTGCGCCCGCGCAACTCCGGCAGGCCGGCCTGCTCGGCGAAGGCCATGGTACGAATGATCGCGTTGTGACCCCAGTAGTTGCCCTCGGCGCCGTGCCACCAGCTAATGCCGTGGGCAATCAGCGGGCCATAGATCCGTCCTGCAAACTGGTGCAGTCGAGCGAACACGGTGCTGCCGCCGGTGATGATGGGCAGCGTTTGGATCAGACCGACGTCTGGATGCGCCTGCATTGCCCCGGCGAGGCGCAGCAGGGTGGAAGCATCCATGACACTATCGGCGTCCAGGATGAGGAATTGAGGATACGCGCCGCCCCACCGGGTAATCCAATCGGCGACGTTGCCAGCCTTTCGGCCGATGTTCCGTGGACGGTGCCGGTAGAATATTCGGTCCGAGCCGGTTTTCCGGCGCAGTTCGACAAACCTCTCTTCTTCGGCAATCCAGACCTCCGGATCGGTCGTGTCGCTCAGCACAAAAATATCGAACAACCCCGTCGCGCCAGCAGCATGCAGCGCCTCCCAGATCGCCTGTAGGCCGCCCATCACGCGAAAGGGATTTTCATTATAGCAGGGCATCAACAACGCCGTCCTGACCGTGGGCGGTGGTGCCTCCGCAGCATCAATGCCGAGACCCAGATCCTTGTGCCCGCCGGCGAGCAGCGCGACAAAACCAGCAACGGCGCTGGTGAAGGACAGCGCGATCCAGGCGAATAGCGTGGCGAACAGCACCAGCATAAATAGCGCAATAGGCATGAGCTCGTTCGCCGACAAAACTAGTTTCATCTGCCACACCCCGGCCGCCGTCAGCATAGCCGCGCCGCCGAGCACCAGCAGCCGCCTTATGGCGATGCCGCGCGGTGAGGAGGCCGGGCGCGCCGATGCCGCTGGGCTGTCGAGAGATTGCACCGGCATGGCTAGCGGCGCTTCGGGTGGAAGGCCGGTAAAGCCGACGGAAGCGTTCAGAGTGTCCATCGGTACAGCCAAGTCTCACTTAGCGGCTTGCCGCCGTTCATGAGCCGGCCTCGCAGCTCGATCGCCACCTCGCTGCCTGTGACTAGTTGGAATGCCAGGCGCCAGGCCGAAGTATCCGGAATGCGCTGAAGCGTAACGTTCTGCACATGGCCCTGGTCAACTCCAAGATCGACAGAGGGCGGCGTGTCATTCGCCAACTCGTTCATTCGAGGGCCGGCGAAGTCCACGATGAATTGCCGGTCCTTTCCGTCAAATGTCAGGCCCGACCGAGTCTGCGTCACACGGGCTAGCGGTGCGTCGTGGGGTGGGTCCCAACACCAGTGCAGACGGTATGCGAAGATATATTCGCCATCTTTCATCAGGGCGTCCGCCGGCTTCCAGAACGCAACGATGTTATCGTTGATCTCTCGGTCGCTGGGGATTTCCACCAAGGTCACCGCCCCTCGTCCCCAATCGCCGAGCGGCTCCATCCATAGCGTCGGCCGGCGCTCATATGCCGCTTCGATGTCCTGATAGTCGGCGAACGTTCGTTTGCGCTGCGCTAGTCCGAAGCCGCGGGGGCTGATATCGCCGAACGCGCTGATTTGCAGCGTCCGCGGGTTGCTAAGCGTGCGCCAAACCTGCTCTCCGGCGCCACGATGAATCCCCAACCCATTGGAGTCGTGGACGGCGGCGCGGTAGTCGTCGTAACTGGCCCGGTTGTTGACGTCGAACAGGAACATGCTCGTCATCGGCGAAAGGCCTGCTTGGTTAATGTCCACCCGCGGATACAACGCCATCTGCGTATCCATGAGCGTTTCGTCGCCCGGCCGCAGCGTGAAGCGAAACGCAGCCGCGGCACTCGGCCCGTCAAGCAGTGCGTGGATCACCATCACGCTACTGTCCGCGGCGGGGCGTTCCAGCCAGAACTGCTTGAATACCGGAAACTCTTCGCCGCCAGGGTCGGCTGTCTTGATCGCCAGCCCCCGCGCCGACAGCCCATACCCCTGACCCTTGGCGACGGCACGAAAATAGCTCGCGCCAACAAAGGTGCAGACCTCGTCGAAATAATCCGGCCGGTTGAGAGGAAAATGCACGCGGAATCCTGCGAAACCTAGATCACCATCGACTTTGCGTTTAATAGTCTTCAAGTCAAACAGGTCTGGTGAGTAGGTGATAGGCAGAATATTGCCGTTCACCACTTCGAATATATCAACGCGGTCCTTGAAGAGATAGCCACGATGGAAGAACTCGACCGAAAATTTTCCATCGCCTCCACGCCACAGTGCATGGTCTTTTTTGAAGCGAATTTTTTGATATCCTGAATAATCAATCGCTTTCAGTTCGTCTGGCAGATTCCGGTCGGGGGGCCGGTAAGCCTTGGTCGCCAGATCCCGCGCGAGCCGGCGGACCATCGCACCATCAAACTGGGAAGCAGGGGCGGCGGCCAGCATCGGTGCATCGACAGCCAAAAGCGCAAATCCGGCGACCGTGGAAACCACCTGGCGTCGCCGTATCATGCGGCCTCCTGCGTCATGACGGGGAGCAACTTGATAGCGGCAGGCTTCAACCAGACTTTTCCGCCCACTCCGCCCACTCCGGCCACTGCCCTGATAAGTGACCGGCAGGTAGCCGGCTCCCCGGGGGGCCATCCGGCGCGCTCCTGCCGGCCAGGTAGCATGCATATGCGCGGCCTGTCTGACCGTCTTTCTGGGATTGATTCGTGCCCCGACGTCACCATCAGCGGATCTGTCTGGAGATAGGTGGGGATCCGGTCGTGTATGCAAATCATCCTTTAGGTCCCGCAGGCCCAAGCGCGCCCGCCTCCATGACAGGAGTGAGAACTTTGCAGTGTGTTGACATCCAGACCGCAATCGTAGGCTTGCGGAATGCAAGCAATCAGCCGCCGCAGACGGCCTTCTCGCCGATCGGCATCACCCGCCCTAGTAAAGTCGCCGTTGACAATGCTGCACACAGCAAGGGAAACGTTGGGATGGCCAGACGGTTGCACAGATTTCGAAACGCGTCTGAGTGTCCATCCGGGAACAAAGTTAGCGAGTTGAATCGGTTGTGATTTTGTCCGACGCGGAGGCGACGTCGATGCTTCGGGCATGTAGACGAGCGAAAATCGAGCGCGCTACGACCGTCGTGGCCTGCGCTATCCGAGTGACCTGACCGACGATGAGTGGGCGCTGATCGGTCCCCTGATCCCGCCGGCGAAGCGTGGCGGCAACAAGCGGACGGTGGAGGTGCGCGCGGTAGTGAATGGCGTGATGTATGTGCTGAGCACCGGCTGCCAGTGGGCGGCCTTGCCGAAGGATCTGCCGCCGCGCAGCACGGTGAACGACTACTTCCGGCGCTGGGAATGGGACGGCACGCTGGCGCGCATCCATCACGCGCTCTACGTCCAGTGCCGCGAGGCGGCCGGGCGCGAGGCCAGCCCGACCGCGGCGATCATCGACAGCCAGAGCGTCAAGGGCGCGGAAAAAGGGGGCGCTCGGTCGATCCGCCCGGCTACGATGCCGGCAAGAAAATCAAGGGCAGGAAGCGGCATATCCTGGTCGACACGCAAGGCCTGCTGATGCAGGCGGTCGTCCATGCCGCCGACGTGCAGGACCGCGATGGCGGCGTGCTGCTGATGGGCACGCTGTTCGGCCTGTATCCTTTCCTGCTCAAGCTCTATGGCGACGCCGGCTACCAGGGGCCCAAGTTCCAGGATGGCCTGCAGGCGGTCTGCCGCATGGTAAACATCGAGATCGTCAAACGCTGCGACCTGCACAAGTTCGTCGTGCTACCCAAGCGCTGGATCGTCGAACGCACCATCGCCTGGCTCAACCGCTGCCGCAGATTGGCCAAGGACTGGGAGTGCCTCAACCGCTCCGCACTCGCATTCCTCCGATGGGCTTCCATCAGGCTCATGGTCAGAAAGCTCTGCCAAAACTCAAAATGATCCCGGATGGACTCTGAAATACATGTTCCGAAGCGCGTTGCGCCGGGCACACCAGGGTAAGCCCCCGTGAATGTCCTGCCAATGCTTTGGCGGAGGGCACGACCGACTCAATCATTGGATCCGAGATTCGTCTTTGGATCACCGGACGGGGAGTTTCAAGACCTTACGTCAGTTATGTGTAGCCGGGGCAAAACTCCGGGCGGCATTGTCCGATTTTGGTTCCCCCGACGCGGCTGGAACTGATTCAACATTGGGGTGGCAGCACCTGTTGAGATTGAAGAGCTATCGCCTGGCGAGTTGCGCTCCCTGGTGGAGCGGTTGTTGGGCGAGGTGTCTGCGCTGACGGCGGTTGTGGCTGCACAGCGCGACGAGATTGCGCGGCTGAAGGGTATCCGTCCGGCGAGGGCCGCGGGTGACGCGATCAGTCTGCGGCTTTCAGGCGCGCGGTCTTCCAGTTCCAGGGCAGGAGTTCGTGGAGCCGCGCTGCAGGATGGTCGTTGATGCGCGCCAAGACATCGGCGAGCCAGGCACGCGGGTCGACATCGTTGAGCTTTGCGGTGGTGATCAGGGAGTAGATCGCTGCAGCGCGCTCGCCGCCCCGGTCGGATCCGGCGAACAACCATGCCTTTCGGCCAATGGCGATGCCGCGCAGGGCGCGTTCGGCGGCGTTGTTCGACAAGTCGATCCTGCCATCGTCGAGGAACCGCGCGAAGCTCGCCCAGCGGGTCAGCATGTAGTCCATGGCGCGGGCCACGTCGGCGTGGCGCGAGAGCTTGGCGCGGGCCTCGCGCATCCAGGCTTCGAGCTCGGCCAGGGGGATGGCGCTGTGCTGCTGGCGTTGCACCTGGCGCTCCGCGGCCGACAGGCCGGCGAGGTCGCGCTCGACGGTGAACAGGGCGTCGATCCGGCGCACCGCGTCGGTGGCCAGCGGGGCACGGCCGAGCTCGGCCAGGTCGAAGAACTTCCGGCGCGCATGCGCCCAGCATCCGGCCTCGGTCACCGGGCCCGGTTGTCGAGCCGGAGCATAGAGCTCGTTGAACCCTGCATAGGCGTCGGCCTGGAGGATGCCGCACCAGCCTTGGAGGTGCCGCCTGGGGTGCTCGGCCTTGCGGTCCGGCGAGTAGTGGAACAGCGCCGCCGGCGGGTCTGGGCCGGCAAAGGGGCGGTCGTCGCGCACATAGACCCACAATCGGCCGGTCGTGGTGCGACCCGTGGCCAGCACCGGCACGGTTGTGCCGTCGCCGTGCAGCCGCTCGCCTGCCAATACATGGGCGCGCAGCAGGGCCACCAGCGGCGACAAGGTCGCGGTGCAGGCGCCAACCCATTCGGCCAGGGTGGAGACATCGAGCTCGATGCCCTCGCGGGCGAAGCTCTCGCTCTGGCGGTTCAGCGGCAGGTGCTGGCCGAACTTGGCCTCCAGGATCGTGGCCAGCAGGTTGGGTCCCGCCCGGCCGCGGGCAATCGGGTGGAACGGCGCCGGCGGCTGGGTGATCGTCTCGCAGCTGCGGCAGGCGAACTTTTCGCGTACCGTCTGCACCACCTTCCACTGCCGCGGCACCACCTCCAGCGTCTCGGTGACATCCTCGCCCAGCTTGGACAGCCGCCCGCCGCAGCACAGACAGGCTGAGGGGCTGGGCAGCACCACCCGCTCGCGCGGCAGATGCGCCGGCAAGGGGCCGCGCACCGGGCGGCGGCGCGGGCTCCGCTCGCCCGTGGCAACCGGTGGGGCGGCCGCCTCATCCTCGGTGGCCGCCGCCTCCAATTCCTCGAGCTGCAGTTCCATCTGGTCGAGCAGCTTGCGGCCGCGCTCCGAGGAGGCGCCGAAGCGCTCGTGCCGCAGCTTGGCGATCAGCAGCTTCAGGTGCGCCACCATCGCCTCGGCCCCCGAGGCACGGGCTTCGGCCTCGCGCCGCGCGGCCTGCTCGGTCGTCAGAGCGGCGCGCAGGGCTTCAAGTTCAGGGGAGGACTGGAGTGTCGGGGAGGACTGGGCGACGCCGGAGGGCATGGCAGGATTCAACCACACCCGAGCGGGGTTGTGTACTCCCCCCAGCCGCCGATCAGCCCGCCATCTCAGGCCGCCAGGTCCGCTGCGGATGCCGCCAATCGATGCCCTCCAGCATGTAGCCCAACTGCGCCGCGGTGACCGGCACCACCCCGTCCGCCGGGGAGGGCCAGATGAACCTCCCCCGCTCCAGCCGCTTGGCATACAGCGACATCCCGAGCCCGTCGTGCCAAAGGACCTTGATCAGGTCACCGCGCTTGCCGCGGAACACATAGAGATCGCCAGCATGCGGGTCGCGCCCCAGGACCTGCTGCACCTGCAGCGCCAGGCCGTTCATGCCGCGGCGCATATCGGTGGTGCCAGTGGCCAGCCACACCCGCACGCTGGACGGAACCGGGATCACCCGCGCAGCACACCCAGCACGCGCCGCAACGCCGCCGCCCCGACATCGCGTCCCACCCGAACCACCGTTCCGTCTGCAAGCGCGATCTCGATCAGGCCAGCCTTGGCGCCGGCAGGGCGGCGGGGGCTTCGCCGAGATCGGCCAACACCGGGCTCGCCAGAAACAACCACACCGACAGCCGACGGTACCTCTGCCACCACCTGCACAGGCAGAAACGCATCTGCGCCGCTGGACCGTCGCCTGCCCTCTCGAATCTGGCGCCGCCACGTCCACAGCAGCGCACGGCTCACATCATGCCGCCGCGCCACATCGGCGAAGCAGGCGCCAGGCTGCTCGGCCTCCGCCACAATCCGAAGCTTGTCCTCCGGCCGCCAACGTCGCCGCCGCTCAACCCCGGTGATGATCTCCATGGCATCCGCCCTTATCCACGCTCGTACGAACGTCCGTACGATCACCCGTAAGTGCCGCAGCCAGAGTCACCTCGCCAAGGCGGGATTCGCCGGACGGATACTCTGAAGGGCCTGAAGGGGCGCCCTTCGATCAAGCCAAGCGGCATGGAGCAGGCGACGGCGCCGAGGCCGGTCGTGTCGTCGGACAAGCCGCGCGGGCGGGGGAAGTCGGCGCCGAAGGTGGTCCTCGAGGAGCGGGAGGTGAAGGCGGACGTGCCCGCCGGCTCGCGCTTCAAAGGCTACCAGGACTTCGTGGTGCAGGACCTCGTGCTGCGTGCCGAGACGACCCGCTATCGTCGGGAGCGCTGGCCGCCGCCCGATGGCCGGACGGTGCTCGCGGCTCTGCCGCACGGCCTCGCCGGGCATTTCGGTCCGAACCTGCGCCGCTTCGTGCTGCAGCAGCATCACCAGGGCCAGGTGACCGTGGAGCGCATCACCACGCAGTTGCAGGCGCTGGGCCTGGCCATCTCCAAGCGCCAGGTGATGCGCCTGCTGATCGGGCGCCAGCACGGCTTCCTCGCCGACAGCCGCGCGGTGCTGCGCGCCGGCCTGTCAATCAGCACGCAAAAGTGCCCCCTCATTGGAGTGCGCCCCTGTAGCCGGACAGGATCAGGCTGCGGTTTTGACCTGGGACCGGGCGTGTTGATCCTCGAACTGCTTCGGGCTGAGATAGCCCAGCGCCGAGTGCAGGCGGGTTTCGTTGTAGACCTCCTTGATGAAGCGCGGAACGTCGGCGGCGACGTCCTCGAACGTCTCGTAGGCCATCGGATAGACGGCCTCGACCTTCAAGGTCTTCATGAAGCTCTCCGCCTTGGCGTTATCGTAAGGATTGCCGCGCCGACCCATCGAGCCGACCAGGCCGTAATCGGCTAGTGCCTGCCGGTAGGATGCGGCCGCGTACTGCGATCCACGGTCGCCATGGTGGACGCAACCCCGCGGCGGACTGCGTTGCGCCACGGCGGAGCGCAGGGCGGCGAGCGTCAGGCGGACGTTGATCGAGCGGCTGATGGCGTAACCGACGACCCGACGTGACCAAGCGTCCAAGATCACAGCGACGTAGACGAAGCCGCCCGAGATGACGACGTAGGTGATGTCCGCGACCCAGAGCTGGTTCGGTCCGTCCAACGTCAGATCCTTCGCCAGGTTCGGGAAGATCGGCAAGTCATGGTCGCCGTTGGTCGTGGCGATGTATCGGCGCCGATGGCGCGGTTGCAGATCATGCTCGCGCATCAGACGGCGGATCTTCTTGTGGTTCACAATGAAGCCGCGCTGGCGCAGTGCCGCCTGCATGCGACGGTAACCGTAGGCCTCGAAGCTGTCGGCGATCTCGCCCATGATCTCGACGAGCGCGGTGTCGTCGACGCCGTTGAGGGGCTGGTCGTAGAGGGTGGAGCGCGCGATGCCCATCAGCCGGCATCCTTGAGCGACGGAGATGCCACGGGGCCGGTGACGACGGACGTAGTCGCGCTTCTGGCACGCGGTGCGTGCTTCAAAGCCCCCTTTAGAAACTCGATCTCAAGAGCCTGCTTGCCAACAAGCCGCTCCAGCGCGGCAATGCGCGCCTCGGAGGCCTCGATGGCGTCGGCGGCGACGGCCTCGTCGTCGAGGGCCCCTGCGTCATGCTTTTGAATCCAAATACGGATCAGGTTGCGCGAGATATCGTGCCGCTTCGCCAACCCGTGCAGCGTCTCCCCGGCGAGATACTCCTGCACCACTTGGCGCTTGAACTCGGTGCTGTGTGTGCGGTGTCGGGCCATAGCCTCCATCCTTTGGAAAGCCGGCTCCATGGTCAAATCCTAGCCGTCAGACCGTCCGCTCCAAGGGGCGCACTCCAATGAGGGGGCACTTTTGCGTGCTGATTGACACATAAAGATCGAGCCGCCCCTCGGCGTCACAGGCGGTGCTCTCCGCCCAGCGGCGCCAAGCGTTGGCGTGCTTCTTGTCGGGCCACCGCGTCGTGATGCCGGCTCCGACAGCATTGCCGGTCCAGAGGTCGGCAATGCGGGCGGCATAGGGATCATTCCGGACGGCATCGCGGGCGCGGCGCGTGATGGTTGCCCCAGCGCTCGCCACCTCGCTATCGGCGCTGCCGCCTGAGGTCGCCCAGGTTGAGGCGCGTGCATCCTGGGCCGCGGCATAACCACGCAGGGCGCGCCAGGCCAGCCCGAGTTTGTTGAACATGCGGCTCCCGACCTTCTCACATCCGCCGGCAACTGGAATTCGGGTCCCGGATGGCATAGGTAAGACCTATCGGCACAAGCGGTATTACCGGAGCACGCCATGGCGAACACGGTCACGACCAAGGGTCAGGTCACCATTCCCAAGGAAGTCCGCGACCTGCTCGGCATCACGCCTGGCACCAGCGTGACCTTTGAGATGGAGGCCGACGGACGTGTTGTGCTGCGGAAGGCAGACATGACAGGCCGCAATCCCACCCCGCCCAGCCGCTTCGCCAAGTTGCGCGGCAGTGCCACCGGGGGCTTGACGACCGACGAGATCATGGCGCTCACCCGAGGTGACGACTGAGGTGACGCTGGTCGACACCAATATCCTGCTTGATCTGGTCACCAACGATACGGTCTGGGCCGATTGGTCGCAGCGCCAGCTGGAGGTCGCTGCCGTACGCGGGGCGTTGGTGATCAACGATGTCGTCTACGCTGAGCTCTCTGTTGGCTTTCTGCGGGTCGAGGAGGTCGATGCGGTGCTGTCAGGCGCGCAGGTGGAGACGACGACGATGCCACGCGAGGCTCTGTTCCTGGCGGGCAAGGTGTTCCAGCGGTACCGCGCCGGTGGTGGCACTCGGAGCGGGGTGCTGCCGGATTTCTTCATTGGAGCGCATGCCGCAGTGGCGCAATTGCCGCTGCTCACCCGCGACGTGCGGCGCTACCGAACTTACGTTCCGACTGTGCAGCTGATCGCTCCGACTGACTGATCCACCATCGTGGTGAATGGGTCTGTGGCTTCCCGACCATCTGCGTCTACTTCACCACCAGCCGGTTCACGACCTCGACCACGGTGCCCTCGCCAAACAGCAGCAGGAACACGATGGCGATCAGCACGAGTTCGATACGCTTCAGACCTGGCGTCGGTCTGCTTCCAGCGTTCGGCGCATACCGCCTCATGCACGGCGAGCTTCTGCGCGACATCGTCCTCGGACATTGGATGGTCTCCAGTCGGTCAGCCGGCGTCGCGGGTGAAGCGGGCCAAGGTGATGCAGGGGCGGCGTTGCGCCGGGTTCTCGGCGGCGTAGCCGGCGGCGAGTGCCTGGGCGATCTCGGCAAGCGAGCGGTATTCAACGGTGCGGCCTTCGAAGGTCACGCGGGTCGTGCCGCCGGTGTAGGCTTCGGCGAGGCCGCGCCAGCGGTTGCCGATGGGCTGTGCGATGGCCCACGCCAGAGCGTCGGGGTTCATGGTGGTAGCTCCTCAGCGTAGCCAGCCAGACCGAGCACCGAGCCAGGACCGAGGCCGCATCGCCGTGAGTTGCTGGATGCCAGCGGGGGCCGGCGCGGGGTGTCCCTGGTGCCTGGGGAGCTGGCGCCTCGCTCCCGGCAGGTGTGGCTCCGGTGGCAATCGGCGCATCCGCCAGTTCCTCGCGCAGCCGCTGCCAGTACCGGTCGCCGTAGCGATCGGCACCGAGCAGCCACAGCGCGGCGCGCGCCAGCACCGCGCAGTCCAGTGCCTCGTTCCGCTCCCGGAGCTTGACCCATTCCTGCCGGGCAAAGCCGCGCCGGTCCTTCGTCGTGCGCAACTGCTCGGCGACCAGCTGCTTGACCCACTCGACTTCGATGGCGCGGGGCAGATGCACCCAGCCCTGGGGAAAGGCGTCTGCCTCGCCGCGGCCCAGCCAGAGCCGGCGATACAGGTCCGCCTTCCAGGTCGAGACCGAGACCGTCCACAGCTTCAGACCGCGGCGCAGCTTCTGGCCGTTGACCAGGGCATCGACCAGCGTCGGCCCCTGCACCGGCTGTGCCCGGTTCCAGCCCTCCACGCCCTTGGTCGGCGCGATGCGCGGATCCCGCAGATGCCGCAGGTGGCCATAGACCGAGGCCGTGTCCCGGCCGCCGGTGTCGACACACACCTTGGCGATGCGCATCGCGCCGCGTGGTGCCGCGCGGCCAATCCCGCGCCAGCAGCTTCGCCAATTCGTCCCATGGCGCCCGCTCCCGCGGACTGCCGGGGATCACGACATGGTCGATGAGCCAGGAGGTGCATCCCTCCGCCCAACCCCAGACATCGACCTCGATGCGGTCGTCCTGCACGTCGACGCCAGCCGTCAGCACCAGCGCGCCGGGCGGCACGACGCCGAGGGCGAAATCCTCGCGCCGCTCGACCAGCCGCTCCCAATCGGGCGCCTCGCCATGCTCCTGCCAGACCTCGCCCAGCACCGTGTTGCGGAAGGTCTTGAGGTCCTCCGGCTTGCCCTGCGCCGCCTCCCAATCGCGCGCGATCTGCTCCCAGGACAGCCAGCCCACCGGCGAGTAGAGCGCCGAGATGTGGAAGCCGACCGTGTGCGGGTCCTGCGAGGTGGCCGTCGCCCGCCATTCCCCGCCGGCGAGCATCGCCGTCTTGTGGTGCTCACCGATCGCCGCGTCGCAGACCTCGCAGTGGTAGGCCACCGAAGCCCACCGTCTTGACGCCCATGAGCGTGCATCCGAGAACCAGGGTAGGGAATTCAATTGGTTGTGGTTGGGCCGGCGCGATGGCCGACGCGGACGCATGGGTGCCGTCATCCAGCATCCGCTTGCACCGGAATGCCCGGCCCAGAGCTTTCAGCAGAGCCGGACCGGCGTTGGTCGTCCCGCGCGACGGTGCAGCGGGCAGCATGGGCTCGTTGCGCGGCAGCACCGCTTTGCTGCCCGCCCCGCTCCCGGATTGCCAGCGGCACGAACACCGGCGTCGAGATCGCTGTGATTTGGCCGACCTGACGGCGGCATGCGAGGGTGGTCTCAGGAGATTCGCCAGGTGACCAGATCCAACGCTGCCGCTCTGCCCCTCGTCCTGCTTACAGTCGGTGGCGCCGGGATGTTCATGTCCGGTTCCATCGGCACCGGCCGAGCCCCCTTCCTGCTGCACATGGCGAGCGACCTTGACGTGGACATCGTCGTGCTCTCGCACATGCTGGCCGGTTCGTCGCTCGCAGTGGGTGTCTCGTCCTTCTTCACCGGGCCGCTGGCTGGACGCATCAGCCGGCGCGGCCTGCTGGTGGGCTCGCTGGTCGTCATGGCGGCCATGATGTCGGGTTCGGCAGTGGTCTGGGCATTTTGGCAGCTACTGGTCGCCGCGGTGGTGGGCGGACTTGCGAGCGGCATCTACATGGGGAGCATCTACGGGGAGGTGGGCGACCGGGTGGCCGACAGCCAGCGTGGCCGGGCGATGGGGTGGCTCATCGGCGGACAGTCGCTGGCATTGCTGGTGGGCGTGCCGATGGCGAGCTGGATCGGTGCCTTCATCGGCTGGCGCGGGGTGAGCGTGGTGATCGGCGGCTGCACGGCCGTCGTGGCCGGAGCGACCGCGCTGCTGGTGCAGAGTGGCGGGAGATCGACGTCAACCGGGCTGGCCAGCGGCAGCTTTCGCTCAGCGCTGGGCCCGCATGTGCTCGCGTTGCTCGGGGCGAGCATTACCGAGCGGATATGCTTCGGTATGCTGGCGACCTATTTCGCCAGCTATCTCCAGCTTGCGCACCACTTGACACTTCTGCAACTGCCTGTCCCGTTGATGCTGGTGGCCGGATTCAACTTCCTGGGCAACCTGCTGGGCGGGCGGGTGACGGACCGGGTGGCCAACCGGGCGTTGCTGTACGCCCTGGCCGCGTTGAGCACCGGGGCCGCGGCGGTCGCGCTTTTCGTGCCGTCATGGGGAATCGTCGGCACGGTGGCCGTGGCCTGTGCCTTCATGCTGGTCAATGGGGCAAGCCGGCCGCCGCTGTTTGCGCTGCTGGGTGGGGTTCCACCTCAGGTGCGGGCCACGGTGCTCGGCGTCAACATCTCCTGCGCCTCCGTCGGGTGGATGTCCTCGGCGCTGTTGGGCGGCGTGTTGGTAGCCGCGGAGGCATGGGCGACAATGGGCTGGGTGGCCGCTGCCCTGAGCCTGGCCGGCGCCACGCTGGTCTGGGTTGGTCGTGTGCGGCCGCACCGATGACGCAAGGCGGGGGGTTGGGCGAAGCCCCGACCGGCATCCGAACACTTCCGCCTCAAGGCTCGGCGCGTGTACGAACCGGGCCAACTCCAACTGCCCCCGTTGAATTGCAACGCCATTTCGACGTCCCGCTATGCGTGTGGAGCGTAGTGGTCAGGGATTGCCGGTCTACTGTTCGCCCCCTCCTTTTTGGGCGTCGAGAGAAGCCCTCCGCAGGCAACCGCCAATGAAATTGCCGCTGCGACTACAACCAGACTCATGATCATCGCCGTCTCCCATCGGTGACTTCGTGTCCAGGCCCAGCGCGGGCGGAGAACGCTGTAGAACGCGATGGTGCGCTCTCCGCCCGACGTTGGTGTCATGCCGGCCAGGTCGCGCCCTCGCCGGCGTCCTCGGCCCTCGCGATGCGGAGGACGGAGCCCTCGCCGGCGTCCTCGGCCGCGGCGGTGTGCAGCATCGTGCCCTCGCCGGCATCCCCGGCCGCGGCGGTGTGCAGCATCGTGCCCTCGCCGGCATCCCCGGCCGCGGCGGTGTGCAGCACCGCGCCCTCGCCGGCATCCCCGGCCGCGGCGAAGTGCAGGACCGTGCCCTCGCCGGCGTCCCCGGTCGCGGCGGTGCGCAGGTCCGCGCCCTCGCCAGCATCCCCGGTCGCGGCAATGCGCGACGAGAAGGTCAGGACGGGCAGCGTGCCGGTGTCCGGGGCCTGCCAGGCGAACGGGAGCGCGACAGGGGCAAGGCCAGCCCTGGTGTTCGGCTTGCCACTCGGGGCAACCACAAGGGCGGACGCCAGGGTGGCCAAGACGATTCCGGTCCGGATAACAGGTGTACGGGTCATTTGAACCTCCTGCAGCGGCGTCGGTCTGAAGAACTATTTCTTCGTTCGCGCCGTCTGTTGAGGCGACATGACCATTTCGGCGCAGCGGCCGCACTGAAGCGCTTCATACCTCGGCGTCGATGCATCATCCTGACCGCCAGGGGCCGGCGCGTGGCGAACGGGCGCGCCGGGTTGCCCAGCGGGGTAGCCATGCTGCAGAGCGTCGAGATCTTCGCCGATGTACCTGCGCCGACGATCGCGCAGATCGAGGCATCCAGCACCGTGCTCGAGCCCAGGAACGGCTCTCTCGTGTTCGGTCAGGGCGATCCGCCGGATGCCCTCTACGCGATCCTGGCGGGCGATGGATTCGTGCGGATCGCGGCGGCGAACTCGGCCAGCAAGGTCCTCATGGTCGAGGTGTTCCGAAGGGGCGACGTATTCGGCGAGATCGGCGTGCTCGACGGCGAAACCCGAACCGCGCAGGCCCAGGTTGACGGACAGGTGCGGCTGCTGCGCATTCCCCGCGGGGCCCTGCTGGACGCCATGGACCGCACGCCGTCGCTGGGCCTGGCTATGGCGCGTCTGCTGTGCCGGCGACTGCGCAGAACATTCGGGCTGTTCGAGGCGGCGAGCTTCGAGAGCCTTGAGGTTCGCCTGGCGCAGCAGCTGCTGTATCTGGCCGCCGTCTCCGGCCGGCGCAGCCCGGTCGGCATACGGCTGGCCGGGAGGCTACGTCAGTCGGACCTTGCCGATCTGCTCGGCGCGACACCCCGCAGCATCATCACGATCCTGAACGATTGGCGCGCCCGTAGCATCGTTGCCTACGACGCCGCCCGCGGCATCGTGACCCTGCAGGACGAAGTGGCCCTGCGAACCATCGCGCGCCGGGATGACGACTGAGGCGAGGCGATGGTTCGCAGGGCCGGGGCGGCGCCTATCGCGGCGCGTATGGATTGGCGCAGAGGTACAGCACGCCAATATGCATCACACCGGCGGCACTGAAGGGCTTCAGCACGACCTCATGCGTCGGGGTCACGTTGCGGCTCGTCTGGTAGAAGACGGGCGCGGGGTCGGGTGAGTTGAAATTGGCCCGCAGGATGGCCGATACTTCCTTGCGGCGCTCTTCCGGCACCTGGCTGAAGTCGCGCTCGAACGCGTCCCAGCCGCCATTGGTGAAGAACGAAGTCGGCAGCGCCGTCTCCTCGATGAGATAGCGGTTGAACTGGCCAACCTGGAACGGCCCGTGTGTCTTCTCCAGCTCGATGATCTTCTGGGCCGTCGCCGCGATGTTGCGGGCGGAGAAGAGCTGGTTCATCGCAGCCTGGAAGGAACCGGCATAGACATCGCTGAACATGGAGAACGGCGGATCCCCGGCGATGCCCGCCCGCTGTGTTGCTCCTGCCTCTTCGGTGGACTTGGAATTCTTCGGCCCTGGTCGGTTCTTGTTCATCCCGCCTGCTCCAGCATGGGGTACGTTTCCCGGGTCAATGCCGTATCATATCATGCCACGGGTGCAACTCCAGAGCCGAATGGAAGCGGCATCGCCCGGCGCGGGCCCCGCTCCGCGATCCACGCCCGGAGTTGCCGTGCGGCCACGAGGAGGGGCCGTGCCTGGGTGCGCGCGGCAATCGCTTCGGCCTCGGTGATGCAGTCGGCGACATGCGACCCGTCGGTTCCTGGCTGCATCGCCAGTCCTGCCTGCATCGCCAGAACCGTGGCTTCGACCAGCAGGGCCTCGGCCGTTACGCCGTCGAAGCCGCGGCGGCGGCCGGCCGCCACCGCCTCCTGCGCGATCGGCAGGGCCGATATCGGGTCGCCAGCAAGGGCGGTTGCCATGGCCAGGTAGGCGGCCGCCCGCACCTCCGACAGGGCATGTCCCACCGCCTCCGCCGAAAAGCGGGCCTGTTGCAAGGTCGACCGTGCCTGTTCCGCCCTGCCGGTCAGCAGCTGCAGCTTGCCGACCTGGCACGCCATGACGGGGGAGAACTGCCGCACCGCATAGGTTTCGGAAAGCCCAAGGCCGTGGGACAGCACCGCCTCCGCCTCCTCGTACCTGGCGGCATGAACAGCGACAAACCCATGGCCGTAGCTCGCGGCGATCTGCTCGTAGGGCCGGTCGGCCCACGCCGCGAGTTCGCTTGCCCGCCGCTGCGATCGTTCGGCCTGTGGCAGCTCGCCCATCGCGGAATGGGCCACCGCCCGCATCATCCAGCGCAGCACCGAATAGCGCAGCAGCGTCGCGCGCGGCGCACCCTCGGTCTCGGCGGCGTCAATATGGGCCAGGGCCCGATCCAGGTAGACGATGGCGCTCGGATACCAGCCCGCCGCCATATAGGCCTGTGCCAGGGCGTACTCGGCACGGAACTGCCAGTGGAGCAACCCTGCTGCCTGCGCCTTCGCGACCGCCATCAGTCCGTACCGGATTGCCTCAGGCGGATCACAATGGAAGTTGGCGGCCGCGGCCTGCTCCACCTGGGCGGCGAGTTCGCGTGTGGTATCGCCGATGGCACTCGCGCGCGCCAATGCCTCTCCCGCGAACGCCATCCAGGCCCCGAAGCGCCCGATCGGCGCGAGGGAATTCCTCGCTTCCAGCCGGAGGTCGATTGCCTGCTCGTCCCGTGCCCTGGAGTCCGGGAGCCGGTCCAGCGCCTGAGCCGCCAGCTCGACATAGCGCGCCGCGTCGTGCATGGCGGATCGCTCGACCGATCTTCGCGCCGCCACCTGGCCGAAATGTGCCAGCCTCTCCCAATCCCCGGCGCGTTGCGCATGGTGGCAAAGGACCTCGACGGTTCCAAGCCCCGGCTCCGCCTCCAGCACCGCGAGCACCCGCCGGTGCGCGGCCTCGCGCTCCTTCGCCAGGATCGATTCGTAGGCCACCTCGCGGATCAGATCGTGGGCGAAGTCGAAGTTCTGCCGGTCTGCACGCGTGGTCGCGACCAGAATTCCCGCAGCTTCCAGCGTGGCAAGATCCATCGCCTGGTCGGCGGCCGCAGCGCCGGTGACCGCCGTCAGCAGCTCCGCCGTGATCTGCGCGCCGATCACCGATGCGGCCTGCAGCAGGGCCTTCGGGCGGGCACCGAGCCGGTCGATGCGCTCGGCGATGGCCCCCAGGAGGGTGGGCGGCACGTCCAGCGCATCGAAGGCATCCACCAGCTCCCTGTCGCCGCGTGGCTGCACAAGGATGCCGGACTGCGCCACGTGACGCAGCACCTCCTCGATGAACAGCGGCACGCCGCCGGTATGCTGCAGTATTCTTCGCTTTAGCCGGCTCAGCACCGGTGCGGTTCCCAGCACATCGTCGAGGATGGCGCGCCCCGACGTGTCGCTCAGCGGCTGCAGCCGGATGACCGTCGCGCGGTCCTCGCGCAGCCAACCGGCCTCGTCGCCCGGGCGGCTCGCTGCGATCAGCAGAAAGCGATGCCAGCCAACGGGCTGCGTGCCTTGCCGCAGCGCCTCCGCGCTTTGCCGGTCCATCCATTGAACGTCATCGATGAACGCGGCCACAGGACGATCGGCGGCGGCGAGGGCGAGCAGCCGGGCCAGGGCCTCGGCGATCAGTCCGGCTCGCTGCGACTGTTCGAGCCCGCTCCAGTCCGGGTCGCCGACCGGCCTGTCGAGGATCGCGGCCAGAGCGGCGCGCCAATGCAGGGCCAGCTGCCCGCCCACGGTCATGGCACCATCCGGCAGGTCCATCAGGTCGTCGCGGAGCGACGGGTGCAGTTGCACCAGAAGGTCAGCCAGGGCGCCATAGGCCGCGGCGCCGCGGGTAGGGTGGCAGGAGATCGCCGCCACGCTCCATTCCGCCGCGGGCAGGGTGTCCAGGAACTCCTGGACGAAGCGCGACTTCCCGATGCCGGGCTCGCCGAGAACCGTCGCGGCGCGCCAGCTGTTGCCGACGCCGTAAGCGAGTTCGTGCAGGCGCGCCATCTCCGCCGAACGTCCGCCGAACGGCGCAAAGCTGCGTGCCGCGCGCGCCTGCCAGAGCGACCGCGCCCTGGCCCGGACGACCCGGTGCATCGCCAGGGGCTGCGGAAACCCCTTGGCCATGACGGGCGGCAGTGCCTCGAACTCGAACATCGCATCGCAGAGTGCCCGGCAGGAATCCGACACGAAGACCTCGCCTGGCCCGGCCGCCGCCTGCAGGCGGTTCGCCAGGTGGGCGGCGGGCCCGGTTGCATCGTAGACCGAGGAGTAGTCGCCCTGTGTGATGCGGGTGACGACGTAATGAGAATGAATGCCGCAGCGCACCCGGATCCGCGGGTCGCCGGCATCAGCGATGCCCTCGACGATCTCGAGCGCCGCACGGCATGCCATGACCGCATGCCACGCATTGGAAATCGGTGCGCCGAACAGGGCCTTGATCCCGTCGCCCAGCTCCTTGCTCACAATTCCGCCATGGCGCCGCACCGCGTCACGCATGACCTGCAGCGCCGGTTCAAGGAGCGACAGCGCCTCCTCTGGGTCGAGCTCCGCTACCAGTTCGGTCGATTGCTGGATATCGACGAACAGTATCGTGAGGTATTTGCGCTCCGATTGGGGCGCCTGGACCGGCTCGATCTCCGTCACCACGGCCGTGCTCCTCGCAGAAACACATTCGAAATCTCAGTGACATCCGTCGTGTGGCACGAGACCGGACTATCGGCGGCCGGCGGAGCAGGGTTCCCGTCTCGTTCACGAGAGATGGGCGAAGATGCAGTCAGGACATCTCGACACTACTGGGAACACGATCCCGCCCCGCATTTTCGACCACTTCCAGCGCGAGGTCGAGACCGTCGGTTGCCGCCTCGCCAACCTGGTCGACGCCCCCGCCGAGGGCCTCCGCGCCCCCGATATCAGCCGTCGCCCGACAGACCTGCAGGCGCGCCGCGCCCAACTGGCAGCGGCCCTGGCAAAGCAGCTGCCGACGCTCCCGGCCGACATGGCTGCCGTCTGCGGCGCCACGCTGGCCCACCTTACCGCATCCCTGGCGGGCTCCGACCACACCGAAGCCCGCGAGGCAGCCCGCCCCCGCATCGACAAGGTCATCATCACTCCGCCCACCGACCCGGACGACCCGCCCTGCATCAAACCGCTCGGAGACGTCGCAAGCCTCATCCAGGCCGCGGGCCTCGTCACCAAAACCCCGGAGGAAGCCACGGCCGCAACGGCCGTCCTCGGTTTGATGCAGAGTTCGCTGAACGACGGACCGCGGGCCCGGAGCCTCCTTCATCGAATAATTTTGCTGGCGGAGCCGCGTTCGTGAGATGGGATGGCAGTTGGCGATCGCGACAATCCGCCCCTCATCTGGCGTCTTCAATATGTTCCTTCTAGCATCCCGAGAGCGGCACATTACTTTGGCTTTGGGCTGAGCTGCCGGGGGAAATGTCCATGCGCCTGATGCTCAAAACGAGCTCTGCCGCCCGGGCGTTCCGGTTGGGCGCCGGTGGACCGCGCCCCCAGGTGCAACTGCGTCCCTTGATGCCGAACCTGGCCGCGGCCGCTACGCCGGCATTGGCGGCCGCGGGCGCCGCGCCGACTTGGCAGGTTTCCGAGGAGATCGACGAACGCTTCAATCCATGGGACCTGTGCCATGCCCTGGTGCGCCAGGGGCTGGGCATGGGGGAGGGCGGCGTAGAGTTCGCCGAGCCGGACCTGGAGCAGAGCTGGGTGGCCCCGCCCGCGGAGAATTCTGCATTCGGGGGTGCGCGCGCCGCCGACTGCGCCGCCCGTGAGCCTCAGTCAGGCGACTACCCGCCTGGCCCCGCAGATGGCTGGTTTGCGACCGATGCCTTTTCGGGACTCGCCTCGGCGCGGGCGCGCATCAAGGGCGCGCCTTCGGTGCGGCTGGCGCACCTGGACACTGGCTACGACCCCGGCCACTCCACACGGCCTGCGCGGCTGCTGGAGGCCGCGGGGCTGAACTTCGCCGACCCGGACGAGGCGGGTGCACCGACGAAGGGGGCCGCCGACAAGAAGACGGCGGCGATCAACCCGATGTTCGGCCATGGCACGGCCACGCTGGCCCTGCTGGCCGGCGAGGCCTATGGCGGCGCGAAGGGGTTCGAGGTGCTGCCGCTGCGCGTGGCCAACTGGGTGGTGCTGTTCCGCAACAGCGCCATTGCGGCAGCGCTCGACCATATCCTGGGCCTGGCCGGAGACCCCGCCACGCGCTGCGACGTGGTGAGCATGAGCATGGGCGGCCTCGCTTCGGCCGCCTGGGCCGATGCGGTGAACGCGCTGTATGACAAGGGCGTGGTGCTGGTGACCGCCGCGGGCAACAATTTCGGTAATTTGCCGGTGCGAAGCATCGTATATCCGGCGCGGTTCAACCGTGTGCTCGCGGCGTGCGGCGTGATGGCCGACGGGACGCCATATGCTGATCTGGACATCCGGCGGATGGCCGGCTGCTATGGACCGCCCACCAAGATGCGCTCGGCCCTGGCGGCCTGGACGCCGAACGTGCCCTGGGCGCAGTTCGGCTGCCCGAACCGGGTGGACCAGGACGGCGGCGGCACCTCCTCGGCAACGCCGCAGATCGCGGCGGCGGCGGCGTTGTGGCTGCATCAGCATCGTGCCGTGCTCGCTGGAGTGAACGGCTGGCAGCGGGTGGAGGCGGTGCGGGATGCGCTGTTCCGCGCCGCGGGCCAGCCGGTCGGCGCGCCGGACCCGCGCCTGGGCCGCGGACTGCTGCGCGCCGATGCCGCGCTCGGCCTTGCGCCGGCTTTGGCCGGGCTACGGCAGGAGAAGGAGGATAGCACGGAGTTTGCCGTGCTGCGCCTGCTCCTCGGCCTGGGGGTCGCGCCCGAGGCGCCGCGGCGCATGCTGGAATTGGAAGGGCTGCAGCTTTCCCAGCGCTCTGCCGCAGTTGCCGCGGCGCAGGAGGCGTTCGACGCCGCCGACGAGGGAGCGCGGTCGCTGGCCGGGCGCCGGCTGCTGGAGGCGCTGTCTGACGATCCGCTGACCTCCAAGCAACTGCGCCAGCACATCCGCCAGGGACTCGGCAGGCTGCAAGTGGTGGGCGCCCGCGTGGCGCAACCGATTCCGCACCCGCCCGTGCCAAAGCCACCGAGGCGCCGGCTCAACGTATTCGCCTTCGACCCCGGCTATGCCAGCCGGATGGCGACCCGCGCCGTGGCCAGCACCAAGGTGGCGGTGGAGTGGGAACCCGGCCTGAAGCCGGGGCCGGTGGGCGAGTTCGTGGAGGTGGTGGATGTCGATCCGGCGAGCGACCGGGTCTATGCGCCCATCGACCTCAACCAACCCGAGGTGCTGGCCCAGGACGGGCTGCCGCCCAGCGAGGGCTCGCCGCAGTTCCACCAGCAGATGGTCTATGCGGTGGCGATGCGCACCATCGGGCATTTCCGCGCAGCGCTCGGCCGCCAGCCCCTGTGGGCGTCGCGCATCGTCGATGTGCCGAAGCCCGGCGCCCCTGGGAAGACGAGGCCGGAGCACCGCTTCGTGCGGCGCCTGCGCATCTATCCGCATGCGCTGCGCCAGGCGAATGCCTATTACAGCCCGGAGCTGAAGGCGCTGCTGTTCGGCTATTTCCGGGCCCAGGAGCCGGGGGCGGTGGAGGTGCTGCAGGGCGGGATGGTGTTCACCTGCCTGTCGCACGACGTGGTGGCGCACGAGACGACCCACGCCCTGCTCGACGGACTGCATCCCTACTGGCACGACTTCACCAATCCGGACGTGCCGGCGTTCCACGAGGCGTTCGCCGACCTGGTGGCGCTGTTCCAGCACTTCACCATGCCCGATGCGCTGCTGTCGGCCATCCGGCAGGCGCGCGGCAAGGGCGTGGCGCTTGGTCGCGCGCTGGGCCAGTTGGCGAAGCAGTTCGGCCAGGCGGTGGGGGGCCATGGCGCCCTGCGCAACGCCCTGGGCCGCGAGGGCGAGGTGACGGACTACAGCCCCGCCAAGGAGGCGCATGCGCTGGGCGAGGTGCTGGTGGCAGCGGTGTTCGATGCGTGGCGCGCGGTCTACCAGGACCGCACCGCCGATCTGGTGCGCCTGGCGACCAACGGCACCGGGGTGCTGCCGCTGGGCGACATTCCCTACGACCTTGCCCGCCGGCTGGCCGAGGAAGCGGCCAAGCTCGCCGGCCACTTCCTCAATATCTGCATCCGCGCGCTGGACTACTGCCCGCCGGTGGACCCGACCTTCGGCGAGTACCTGCGCGCCATGATCACCGCCGACCAGGATCTGGTGCGCGACGACCCGCGCGGCTACCGCACCGCGCTGGTGGAAGGGTTCCGCCGGCGCGGTATCCGCCCGCCCGACGTGCTCACCTGGTCGCCCGAGGCGATGGTATGGGAGGGACCGCCAGCGGATGTTAAGAACTCCGGGCTTAACGCCGCGCTCGCGGGAATGGCCGACCACTGGCAAGTGGATGGCGACCGGCTGGTGGCTTGGCGGGCCTGCCGCCGCGACGCCGTCAGACTGCACGACTTCCTGTGCAAGCCTGGGCAGGCCGCGTTGCGCGCCGCACTAGGGCTGCTGGAGCCGCGGCGGGAGCTGGTGGTCGGCAAGATGCACGGCACATCGGGTGGCATCGAGGTGCATTCGGTGCGCCCGCTGCGCCGGGTGGGGCCGGACGGGCAGGTCGTCTCGGACCTGGTGATCGTGCTCACCCAGAGCTGGACGCCGCAAGGCGCGGCGGAGGGCGTGCGCGGCGGCTGCACGCTGATCTGGGACCGCACCATGCAGGAGGTGCGCTACGCCATCTACAAGCGCGTCGGTCATCGGCGCCGCACGGCTGAGCAGTTCGACTACCGCATGGCGATGGCGGCTAGCGGCAACGACTATGGCGCCCGCGGCAACGGGCGCGAGCCCTTCGCGATGCTGCACACCCCGCATTGAGGACCGGCGCCATGGCACGCAAGGCTGCGACGACGCCCGCCGGGAAGGCCCGGGGTGCCTCCCGGAAGGTAGCCGGGAAGAAGGGCGGAGCCACGGCACCCGCGTTGATGCGGATTCGCATGTACCGGCTCGGTGTGGGCGACAGCTTCCTGCTGACCCTGCCGGCGCGCGACGGCGGCGCCTTCCACATGCTGATCGACTGCGGCATCCACACCGCCGAGACCGGCGGGGCCGACCGCATCCGCCAGGTGGCTCAGGACATCTGCGCCGAGACCGGCGGCAAGCTGAGCCTGGTGGTAGGCACGCACGAGCATTGGGACCATCTTTCGGGCTTCCACCACGCCCGCACCATCTTTCCCGCCGGCGCGGCGCAGCGTATCTGGTGCGCCTGGACCGAGAATGCCGAGGATGACGACGCCAAGCGCCTGGTCGCCGGCCGCAAGGCGGCGGTGGATGCGCTGTGGGGGGCCGTGGCGCGGGTGGGCTTGGAAGGCGACGCGGTGCCGGACCACTGGGGCGGCGTGGTGGGCTTCTTCGGCGACCTGCAGGAGTCCGGCAAGCTGGCGGCCTCCGCGGCGGCGGAGCTGCGCAAGCTGGCCGCCGACCCGGCCGGCATCACCTACCACAGCCCGGGCGAGGAGCCCTTCGACGAGGTGAGCGACGCCTGGCGGATCTTCGTGCTCGGGCCGCCGCGCGATCGCGCTGCGCTGCGCCACGACGACCCGCGCGCCGGTTCGGGCGAGGCCTATCCGTTCGGGGCCGCGGGCCTCGCCGCCACCGAGATGGCCGCCGCCGAACTGGCGATCGCGGCCGGGCTGGACGACGACCCGCCCTTCGCGGCGCGCTACCAGGGGTTCCTGGCGGACTCCCAGCAGGACCCCTTCTTCAAGGCGCATTTCTGGGACCAGCAGGGCGACCACACCGCGCCGGACGACCCCGACGGGCGCGAGGAGCCGGACCAGGACTGGCGCCGGATCGGCACCGCGTGGCTTGAAGGCGTGGAGCCGCTGGCGCTGAAGCTGGACCGCATCACCAACAACACCTCGCTGGTGCTGGCGCTCGAACTCGGGCCAAAGGCGGACCCCAACAACCCGGTGATCCTGTTCGCCGCCGATGCCCAGGTGGGCAACTGGAAGTCCTGGGCCGCGGTGCGCTGGCCCGACTACGGCGGGCGCCAGGTGACCGGCGAGGACCTGTTGCGGCGCACCGTCGTCTATAAGGTGGGGCACCACGCAAGCCACAACGCGACGCTGATGGACGGCGGGCTCGAACTGATGCGCCACCTGCGGCTGGCGCTGGTGCCGACCAATGCCGAGATGGCGGCAAAGGTGGGATGGGGCACGCTGCCCTGGGGCTCGCTGCTGACGCGGCTGCGTGAGCTGACCGGCGACCGGCTGCTGCGCAGCGACACCGGCGCCACCGCCAACGCCTTGGCAGCCTGCGACATCACCGTGGCGGCAACGAACCAGTATTTCGATATCGCCATTCCCTTCACCCTCAGGCCGGGGCAGGCATGACCGAATTCCCGGCCACCGCCGAGACCCGCGCCACCTGCCGCTGGAACGACACCGGCGCGCCCTACACGGCGCCCCGGGCGGGGCGGCTGACCTGCTTCGCCAACGACGTGCCGGGCTTCTACTGGAACAACCGTGGCGCCATCCGACTGTCCGTGGCGCTGCGCTGAGGGGGGAGGTCCGGCCATGGCACGGAATATCGTGATCTGCTGCGATGGCACGGCGAACGAATTCACCAGTGACGCGACAGACGTGATCCGGCTGTTCTCCTGCATGGTGCAAGACCCCGCGCGGCAGGTCGCGCTCTACCAGCCGGGCGACCGGGTATTCCTGTTCGGCTTCAGCCGGGACGCGTACACCGTGCGCGCGATGGCGGCGATGATCCATCTCTACGGCGTGTTGCGGCCGGGCCAGGAGGTGATGATTCCCTATGCCATCCGCATGGCGAGCAACCGCGCCGACGGCCAGGCGCTTCGGGTCGCGCAGCTGGCGCTGAAGGTGGAAGCTCAACGGCTGGCGCTGGATGAAGACAAAGGCCGGCTGCTCGACGCTGCGGCGGCCAATGCCGCCATCGACGAGATCGCCGGCGCCATGCGCGACGCACTGCTGAACTGGCCCGCCCGGGTGTCCGGACTGATCGCCGCCGACCTCGGGGTGGAGCCGCACCTGATGCAGACCGTGCTGCAACAGCACGTCGCCGATCTAATGACGGAGGCCTCCGATCGCTTCGATCCCCCAGGCCTCGGAAGCCGCGGCGCGGACCGCTGAGCATGTCCGCAGGCGTGCTGGCGCGATGCTGCGTCCGCCGCCGCAGCTCACGGTCAGCCAATGGGCTGACCAGCATCGTGTGCTGAGCACGCGAGCCTCGTCGGAGCCCGGGCCCTGGCGCACGTCGCGGACCCCGTATCTGCGGGACATCATGGACGCGCTGTCCGCGGTGCATCCCGCCCGGCGCGTGGTGTTCATGAAGGGCGCACAGGTCGGCGCTTCCGAGGGAGGCAATTGTTGGTTGGGCTACATCATGCACCACGTGCCGGCGCCCGTGCTGGCGGTGCAACCGACGGTGGAACTGGCCAAGCGCTTCAGCCGGCAGAGGATCGATCCCCTGCTGGAGGAGACACCGGCGCTGAGGGAAAGAGTGGCACCGGCGCGGGCGCGCGACAGCGGCAACACCATGCTGTCCAAGGAGTTTCCGGGTGGCATCCTGGTGCTGACCGGCGCCAACTCGGCGGTCGGATTGCGTTCGATGACAGCGCGGTTCCTGTTCCTCCATGAAGTCGATGCCTATCCCGGCGATGTCGAGGGTGAGGGCGATCCGATCGCGCTGGCGGAGGCGCGGGCGCGGACATTCGGCTGGCGGCCCAAGGCGTATCTGGTCTCGACGCCGACCATCGCGGGGCGCAGCCGGATCGAGCGGGAGTACCTGGCGAGCGATCAGCGGCGGTTCTTCGTGCCGTGCCCGCACTGCCAGGCGATGCAGTGGCTGCGGTTTGAGCGACTGATCTGGGAGAAGGGCAAGCCGCCTTCACGCCGGGCCTGGCCGTGACGCTGGAGCATGCGCAGGATGGCGAGCCAGAGGGGCTCTGCCTCCGGACTGCCCATCGCCGGGCCCAGCACTTCCCTGCGCCCACCGGCGCTGACCCCAACGGCGATGCTCACGCCCACCGGCACGATGCGCCCCGCCTCGCGGACCTTCACCAAAGTGGCATCGGGCCGGAGATAGGGCGAGTCGCCCTCGATGGGTCCGGTCAGGAAGTCGCGCACCCGCTCGTCGATTTCGGCGCCCGGCCGGCTGATCCGACTACGGCTGATCTCCTCCATGCCCATCGCACGAGCCAAATCGTCCACCGAGCGGGTCACGTCCCGCGTGGTGGTCTATGAGGCACGGAGCACGGGGCACGGGGCGCGACCTCGAACATACGGCCCCAACCTTGGATAGGTCGGGGTGATCATCAGACGCATGTTCGGTGAAGAGGGCTCCAGGCCCCGCGCCCCGCCAGGGGCCGAGCCCCTGGACCTCCGATCATTGAAATTATTGGTTTCCAAAGGCCGCCGGCCTTTGGTGGGTCCAGGGCAAAACCCTGGCCTTGCTTCCTTGGATTACACTCACCGACTCTGAGGCGCCGCCATGTCGAACGGCGGCGGGTACCGGCGCGGGCGCAGGCCGGCGTGGAACCAGGTGACGAAGCTTTCGATCGACCAGGTGGGCAGCCCCGTCGCGCGGCGGATATCGGCGGCGTAGGGGATCATGTTGGTGCATTCCAGCACGATGGCGCCGAGGTTGGGATGGGCGGCGTGCAGCGCGCGGGCGGCATCGATGTTGTCGGCGCGGGCGGCTTCCGTATCGAGCACTTCCTCGTTGTCCAGAAGCACGCGGGTGAATTCGCGCAGCCCTTCGGTGGTGCCGATGGGTGTGTCCGGCGGCACTCCGGCCTTGTGGAGATGCTGCGGCGTGAGTGACGAGGCCGAGACGGTCAGGATGCCGGCGCGCCGCCCCTTCGGCAGCAGCGCGTTGACCAGCGCCACCTGCATCAGCGAGGAGGTGGCGACGGGGATGGCGACGGCGGCCGCCAGTTCGTCCTGCATCAGCGACAAGAAGCCGCAATTGGTGGTGATGCCGTCCACCCCGTCGGCCTCCAGCTCCCGCGCGGCGGCGATGAAGGCGCCGAGCAGGCCCTTGGCGCCGCGGCGCACCACGCGGTCGGGCGAGGCGGCGCGGACGACCTTGTAGTGGACGGGGAACGGCCAGGTCAGCGCGTTGCCCATGTCGCCGGGGATGCGGGGGAAGCGCGCCTCCAGCATGAGGATACCCACAGAGGCGCCATATACCGCCTTGCCGCCCACGACGCGCATTGCCCGATGCCCTCCTGTGCCCGCGGAAGTTGATCCGATCGCCGGGAAGCCGGCAAGCCGGCGTGCCCGTGCATGTCAAGCTTGCACCTCGCCCGGCGATACGCCTGAATGGCGATCCGCCGCGGAACCGAAATGCGCGGGCGAACGAACAACGGGGGACTTCATGGTGCGACTGGCATCCCTAGCGGCGGGCATCGCGCTCGTCATGACCGCCGTCTCGTCGGCTCATGCCCAGAAATGGGACATGCCGATGGCCTACCCGGCGACGAACTACCACACCCAGAACGGCGTGGCGTTCGCGGCGTGCGTGGCCGATGCGACGGGCGGCAAGCTTACGATCGTGACGCACCCGAACGGCTCGCTGTTCGCCGGCAACGACATCAAGCGCGCGGTGCAGACCGGCCAGGCGCCGATCGGCGAGCGGCTGATCTCGGCCCATGCCAACGAGAACCCGCTGTTCGGCGTGGACTCCATCCCGTTCCTGGCGACCTCCTTCGCGGAATCGGCGAAGCTGTGGAAGGCGGCGGAGCCGAAGATCGAGGCGGCGCTGGCCAAGCAGAACCTGGTGTATCTGTACGCAGTGCCGTGGCCGCCGCAGGGCTTCTACTTCAAGAAGCCGGTCGGCTCGCTGGCCGACATGAAGGGCATCAAGTTCCGCGCCTACAACGCGGCGACCGCGCGCATCGCGGCACTGGCCGGGATGGTGCCGGTGCAGATCGAAGCCGCCGATCTGAGCCAGGCGTTGGCGACCGGGGTTGCCGATTCATTCATCTCGTCGGGCTCCACCGGCGTGGATTCGAAGGTGTGGGAGAGCCTGAAGTTCTTCTACGACGTGCAGGCCTGGCTGCCGCGCAACGTGGTGTTCGCCAACAAGGAGGCGTTCGGCAAGCTGGACACGGCAACCCAGAAGGCGGTGCGCGGCTGCGCCGACAAGGCCGCGGCCGAAGGCGCCAGGAAGGCCGAGGACCTGACGGCGGGCTACCTCAAGACGCTGGCGCAGAACGGCATGACGGTGAGCGCGCCGAGCGCGAAGCTGAAGGCCGACCTCGCCGGACTCGGCGACACCATGACCACGGAGTGGCTGAAGGCGGCCGGCGCCGACGGAAAGGCCATCATCGACGCCTACAAGGCGAAGTGACGCCGCCGGCAGGCCGGGGCGGACGGTGACCACGGCGGTGCGGCGCGGGCTCGATGCGCTATATGGCGCCGCGGCCCTGGTCGCCGCGGCCTGCCTGGTGACGATGCTGGGGGTGATCGTGGCGCAGATGGCGGCGCGCTGGTTCAGCGTCGCCTTTCCCGGGTCGTCGGAATATGCGGGCTATCTGATGGCTGCCTCGGCCTTCCTCGCCTTCGCCAGCGCACTGAATGGCGGCGCCCATATCCGAGTGAGCCTGATGTTGACGGCGCTGGGGCCCCGGCGGCGGCTGGGCGAGTTCTGGTGCATGGCGATCGGCACCGCCACCTCGGCCTATATCGCGTTCTATGCCGTCAAGCTGGTCTATTGGTCATACAAGCTGAACGACATCAGCCAGGGCCAGGACGAGACGGCGCTGTGGATTCCGCAGGTGCCCTTCGCGGCCGGTGCGGTGTTGCTGGCGGTGTGCTTCGCCGACAACCTGGTGACGATGATTGTCGCCGGGCACGACAACATCCGGCCCGCGGCCGACAGCACCCCGGTGGAGTAGCGGCGCATGGAACAACTGGCGCCGATCGCGATCTTCCTGTTCGTGCTGTTCCTGCTGCTGGGTACCGGGGTGTGGGTGGGCCTGGCGCTGGTGGGCGTGGCGTTCGTGGGAATGGAGTTGTTCACGCTGCGCCCGGCCGGCGATGCGATGATGACGCAGATGTGGCGCTCGGGCTCGTCGTGGTCGCTGACGGCGCTGCCGCTTTTCATCTGGATGGGCGAGATACTGTACCGGACACGGCTGTCGGAGGACATGTTCCGCGGCCTCGCCCCCTGGATCGGGCGGCTGCCGGGCGGGTTGCTGCACACCAACATCGTGGGCTGCACCATCTTCGCCGCCGTGTCGGGCTCGTCGGCGGCAACGCTGACGACGGTGGGCAAGATGACCATCCCTGAGCTTCGCCGGCGCAACTATCCCGACCAGATGGTGATCGGCACGCTGGCGGGTGCGGCGACCCTGGGGCTGATGATCCCGCCGTCGCTGACCATGATCGTGTATGGCGTGACGGTGAACGAGTCGATCAGCAAGCTGTTCATGGCCGGCATCGTGCCGGGTCTGGTGCTGGCGGCGATGTTCATGGGCTACGTGATGGTGGCCTCGCGCGTGTCGGCGAGCTACCGGCCCGACCCGGAGCCGGTGATTTCGTTCGCCGAGAAGCTGAAGGCCTCGCGCTTCCTCGTGCCAGTCGTCTTGCTGATCATCCTGGTGATCGGCTCGATGTATCTCGGCTTCGCCACTGCCACCGAGGCGGCGGCGTTCGGGGTGATCGGCTCGCTGGTGCTGGCCGGCATTCAAGGATCGCTCACCTGGAACAGCGCGGTGCAAAGCCTGCTGGGGGCCACGCGGACCTCGGCGATGATCGCACTGATCCTGGCCGGTGCGGCGTTCCTGTCGCTCGCCATGGGGTTCACCGGCATTCCGCGGGCGCTGGCGGGGTGGATCAATTCGCTCGGGCTGTCGCGGGTGGAACTGCTGCTGGCGCTGCTGGTGTTCTATATCGTGCTGGGCTGCTTCCTCGACGGGATCTCGGCGGTTGTGCTGACCATGGCCGCGGTGGAGCCGATGATCCGGCAGGCCGGGATCGACATCATCTGGTTCGGCATCTTCATCGTGCTGGTGGTGGAAATGGCGCAGATCACGCCGCCGATCGGCTTCAACCTGTTCGTGCTGCAGGGCATGACGGGGCTGGAGATCAGCTATATCGCGCGCACGGCGGTGCCGATGTTCGTGATCATGGTGGTGATGGTGATAGTGATGATCGCCTTTCCCGGCTTGGCCACCTGGCTGCCGGAGAACATGGTGCCGCATCCCGGAGGCTGAGCGGCAGGTTCAACCCTTCACCGCCCCGGCGGTGAGGCCGGCGACGTAGTTCTCGACGAAGAACGAGTAGATGATCGGCCACCGGCATGGAGCCGAGCAGTGCCGCGGCCATCAATTGGCCCCAGTAGAACACGTCGCCACGGATCAGTTCGGCAATGGCGCCCACCGGCACGGTGCGCACCGAGGTCTCGGTGAGGAAGATCAGGGCGTAGAGGAACTCGTTCTGCGCCAGGGTGAAGGCGAAGATGCCGGCGGAGATAGCCCGGGGCTGCACAGCGGCAGGAACGACACGCAACATGGTCTGGATACGGGTGGCGCCGTCGATGCGGGCGGCATCTTCGAGGTCGCGCGGCACCGTCTTGAAGTAGCCCATCAGCAGCCAGGCGCAGAACGGTATCAGCAGCGTGGGATAGGTGAGCATCACCGAGGTCAGCGTGTCGCCCAGGTGCAGCCAGTTCGATGATGTCGGCCAGGGAATGAACAGCAGCGGCTGCGGCACCAGATAGGTGGCGGCGACCGCGAAGGCGATCAGCGCCGCACCGGGGAAGCGCATGCGCGCCAGCGGATAGGCCAGCATCACGCCGAACACCAGCGAGATCGCGGTGGAGACCATCGCGACCAGCATGGTGTTCCAGGTCCAGGTCAGGAAGCTGGTCTGCTCAGCAGGTCGACGAAATGCTTCAGCGTGGGGTGGTGCACGATCAGCGGCATGATGTGCGCGGATTGTAGAGTTCGCTGTTCGGCTTCAGCGACGTCACCGCCATCCAGTAGAACGGGAACAGCGTGAACACGACATAGAAGCCGAGCGGCAGCCAGAGCTGCAGCAGCGGGCGCAGCCATCCTCGTCCCTGGACCATCAGGCCCTCCGCATGTAGATGGCCAGGGCCAGGATAATCAGGGCCAGCGGCGGCAGCATCGCCAGCGCGACCGAGGCACCCAGCCCGAACTGGCCGCCGCTCATGGCGATGTCGAAGGCGTAGGTGGCGAACAGATGGGTGGCATTGGCCGGGCCGCCGCGCGTCAGCACGTAGACCAGCTGGAAGTCGGCAGAAGGTGAAGATCACCGAGAACATCGTGACGATGAAGATGACCGGCTTCAGCAGCGGCAGCGTAACGTAGCGGAAGCGGTCCCAGGTGCTGGCGCCGTCGATCGTGGCGGCCTCGTGCAGTTCCGCCGGGATCGTCTGCAGCCCCGCCAGCAGGGTGATGGCGTAGAACGGCAGGCCGCGCCAGGTGTTGACCATGATCAGCGAGAACATCGCCAGAGCGGATTGCCGAGCCAGGACGGACCGGGATTGGCGATGCCGAAGAGTTGACCAGGATCCAGTTCACCACGCTGAACGACGGATCGAGGATCCACATCCAGGCGATGGTGGACAGCACGGTCGGCACGATGAAGGGCAGCAGCATCAGCGCGCGCACGAGGTTCTTGAGCGGGAAGGCCTGGTTCATCACCAGCGCCAGGCCGAGCCCGCCGACCGTCTTCAGGACGGTGGCGACGAAGGTATAGATCGATGGTGTTCGGCGCGACGCTGCCAGAAGACCGGGTCGTGCGCAATCGGTGACGAAGTTGCCCAGGCCGACGAATGCGCCGGCCTGGGCCACCGGGCGGGCCTGCAGGCTCAGCCAGATGCCGTAGCGAACGGATAGCCGACCAGGGCCGCCAGGAACAGCAACGGCGGCAGGATCATCAGCCAGGAGAACACGCCCTCGCGCTCGAACCATTCGCGAAGGCGGCTGCGCCCGGCGGGAGCACCGCCGGGCGGGCCGATGTCGATGCGCCGAGGCCACGATCAGGCCTGGCCGTAGATCTGCTTGAGCTGGGCGACGGCGGTTGGCGATGACGTCCTTGGTGGAGGCGCCGGCGCAGGCCTTGGCGAACATGTCCACGACCACGTATTTCGCGACACTCTGCGACGGTCTCGCCGGCTGACCGGCGCGGGCCAGCCCGGCAGGTGGAGCCGTGGCCAGCGAGTCGCGGTAGGGCATGTTGCGTGGGTCTACGTCCCACATCGGCGTGACTGTCGAAGCATTGCAGGAAGGGCGCGTAGTAGCGTCTCGGCCGAAGCGAGCCAGCCGGAAAGCTGCTTGGGCGCCATCATCCAGCGCAGGAAATGCTTCGCCTGCTCCTGGTCTTGGAGTGCGTGAAGATCGAGTGGCTCCAGGGGGCGAGGATATGGAAGCGTGCCCTTGGGGCCGTTCGGGTTCTGCGCGTGGCCGGTAACCTTGGCCATGTCGGGGAAGTCGTTCTTGGCGAACCACAGGATGCAGGCGGCGTTGTTGGTGCAGGAGATCTGCTCCGACAGGAACGCCTTGTTGTTGTTCGGCGTCGGTCCAGCCCAGCACGTCCTCCGAACATCGTGTCCTTGAAGAACTTGCGGCAGTAATCCACGGCCTCGGCGGTTTCGTTGCTGTCCAGCACGATGGTCTTGCCGTCCGGCTCCACTTCGCGGCCGCCAACGACCACAGCAGCGGATACAGCCAGCCATGGTTGTCACCGAAGCCGTGGCCGAGTTCGAAGCCGATCGGGCTGGCCCTGGCCTTTTTCAGCTTGCATGCCGGCCTCTGCAGCTCGTCCCAGGTGTCGGGGAACTTGCTCGTAGCCGACATCCTTGAACCAATCGATGCGCTAGTCCATCAGCTGGCCGACATTGCCGAAGGGGATCGCCTTCCACTTGCCGTGGACGATCACCGCCTCCTTCGCCGAGTCGTCCAGCCGCCGTTCCTCTTGCCGATCTCCTCGGCGATGTCGGAAACATCGAGGTATTTCTCGTCGTAACAGGAAGGGCCAGTTGAAGAAGTTCAGCGTCATGTCCGGCGCCTGCCCGGTTTCCGCCACCGTGGTGACGCGGGTCTGCAGGCTGCCGACGCTGAGCAGTTCGTAGTCGATCTTGATGCCCGTCTCCTTCTCATAGGCAGGCGCCAGGGTGCGCTTGCATGTAGGCGTCGAATGCCTGGATGAACGAGCTTTCGTGCATCAGCGTCAGCGTGACAGCGGCACTGGCGCCGCGCATCGGCACCAGCCCTCCTGCCCCAGCGGCCGCGGCCATCCGGAAAAGGTCGCGCCGCGATGGCACGCTTGGCGATGTCTTGATGAGGCTCATGCGGCTCTCCCCCTGTTGGCCGTGACCGTCTTCGCGGATCTGCGACCGAGTCCCGGCAGCAGTGGAAAACGCACGGCACGCTTCGACAGCTCGGAACAATGCTGAAACGCTAGTCGCAAGCGCGCGGCGGGCGCAAGCATCGTTTCGCAACCGGGGACGGCTGGGCCGGCTTGGTGCAGGCCGCGCTACAGCAAGTCGCCAACCGCCGCGCGATAGCGTTCGAGGGCAGCAAGATGGTCGGCCGGGCTGGTGCCGGCGATGCGGGCGTGGATGGCGCTGTTGAAGGTGGTGTGCACGCAGGCATGGGTGGCGCCGGCCTGCTTCCAGAACGCGATTTCGCGGCGCCAATCCTCCTCGGTGCCCTTGCCCGGGGAGACCCAGACCTCGATGCCCATGGCGGCCGGATCGCGCCCGGCCTCGCGGGTGAGACGGCGCAGCTTGTCGAGGGCGGCCAGCGCGGTTTCGTCCGGCGGGTAGGCGTTGGGCATGAAGCCGTCGCCGTATTTCGCCGCACGCCGGAAGGTGGCCTCGGCGTGGCCGCCGAACCAGATGGGCACGCGGCCGGAAGCGGGGCGCGGGTTGATGCCGCCATCGTCCAGCTTGTGGAAATCGCCGTCGAAAGTGACATGCGGCTGGGCCCAGAGCGCCTGCATGAAGCGCACCTGCTCCTCCGAACGGCGGCCGCGGGTGTGGAAATCCATGCCGAGGCCTTGGAACTCGATCTCGTTCCAACCGACGCCGATGCCCAGGCGAAAGCGGCCCTCGCACAGCGCGTCGAGCGAGGCGGCCTGCTTGGCGACCAGGGCGGCCTGGCGCTGGGCAAGGATCAGCACGCCGGCGGCGAAGCCGACATTGCGGGTGCAGCCGGCCAGGAAGCCGAACAACACGAACGGGTCGTGATAGGCGGTGGCGGTGGTGCCGATCGGCCGGCCTGGGCCGTCGGGGTTGCGGCCGAGCACGTGGTCGGGGGCGACGAGGTAGTCGTAGCCCAGCCCCTCCGCCGCCTGGGCATGGTCGCGCAACACGGCGGGGCCGGTGCCGATATCGCCGACGGGGATGGATGCGCCAAGTTGCATGGCTGGCTCCGTTGTTTTTCGCGAATGTGGGTCAGGCGCGGATGGTGAAGCCACCGTCGCAGGGGATGGCGGCGCCGGTGACGAAGTCGCTGGCCGGGGCCGCGAGGAACACCGCGATGCCGGAAAGGTCGTTGGGAACGCCCCAGCGGCCGGCCGGCGTACGGGCCAGCACGTTCTCGTTCAGGCCGGGCACCTGGTCGCGCGCCGCGCTTGTCAGTTCGGTATCGATCCACCCCGGCAGCACCGCGTTGGCCTGGATGTTGTCCTTCGCCCAGGCAGTGGCGCAGACGCGGGTGAACTGGACGATGGCGCCCTTGGACGCGGCGTAGGGTCCGGCATGGGGCGCACCCATCAGCGTCATCACCGAGCCGATATTGATGATCTTGCCGCCACCGGACTTGAGGAATTCGGGATAGGCGGCCTGCGAGAGCAGGAAGGCGCTGGTCATGTTGGTGTCCATCACGCGGTGCCACTCCTCCTCGGTGTGGTCCTGCGGGAATTTACGCACCGCGATGCCGGCGTTGTTGACGAGGATGTCCAGGCGCCCGTGTTTCGCGACCGTTTGCGCGACGAGGTCGAGGCATTGCGCCTTCTTGGTGACGTCGGCAGCGATGAAGCTGGCGCGCTCACCCAGGCCCTTCGCGGCGGCCTCGCCCTTGGCCTTGTTGCGGCCGGAGAGAACCACGCTGGCGCCCGCGTTGTAGAGGCCGGTGGCCATGCCGAGGCCGATGCCGCCATTGCCGCCGGTGACGATGGCAACCTTGCCGGTGAGGTCGAAGGGGTTCATTGGAGACTCCTTTTATTGGAGGAAAGATTCTTCTTTTTCTGAAGAAAAAGAAGCAAAAACACTTTGTCCATTTGGCCGGGCTGGCGTCATCGAGGCCCGGCTCATTATGGATGAAAGTTTTTTGGTTCTTTTTTTCAAAAAAGAACATGCTTCCCCTACGATACTCGATTGGACATCGGCCGCAGCCGCAGCCCCGGCCGCAGGTTCTTGAACGGCAGCTCCGCCGGGTCCGCCACCGCCGGGCCGGGAGCGGCGCCGACGAGGACGGCTTCAGCAATGGGCTGGTAGTCGGCGCGGAAATGCACCGAGGATTTCAGCACGATGATGCGGCAGTCGGCGGGTTCGATGCCGACATGGCGGATCAGCGACTGGTCGAGCGCCTGCATCTTGCGGGAGACGACGATAACCTTCACCCCATCTGCCTCGATGAGCGCGGAGGGGCCGAGATCGGCGTAGTTGCCCTTCGCCATCGGGCCGGTGCCGACGAACTTGCCATCCGTGAGCTTCAGGACCTTGGCCATGATCGAGATGGGCACGCCATCGGACTTGCCGCCGAGGGTAAGCTGGAGTGTGGCACCCTCCCCCGCCTGGTGGCAGGCCGCGGCACTCTCGTCGTCGTTGATGAGGGCGAGGATGGCGCCCTGGGCCTTCTGGCGGATCAGTTCGGACAGCATGCCGGTGGTGTCGCCATGGCCGCCGGCGCCGGGATTGTCCTGGGTATCGGCGATGACGATGGGTTTTTTCGCGCCGTTGGACAGGCGGATGGCCTCGGCCACGGCTTCATCCGCGGGCAGCACGGCACCGGCGAAGCTGGCCTCGCGGGCGTCGATGAAGGCTTTCAGCGCGTCGGTGGCGGCGTCGGCCTGCGCCTGGGTGTCGGCATAGGCGGCCAGCGCCACGCCGCAATCCTTGAAGTCGGCGTAGGGGAAGCCGAAGCAGAAGGCGATTTCGGCCACGCCCGGGGTTTCGTTGAGACGGGCGCGCTCCTCCAGCACCGGGGCCATGGGGGCGACCATGGTGCATTGCATGGGCAGGGCGATGAAGAAATCGACCTGGCGGAACGCGCGCGCCCAGGGCTTGCCGCGCTTGATGCGCTCGACGAGCAGGCGCATCGCCTGGTCGCCGGCCGCGCGCATGTCCACATGCGGGTAGGTGCGGAAGGGCACCAGCGCGTCGCAGCGGTCGACCATCTCGGCGGTGAGGTTGCAGTGCGGGTCGAGGGAGATGGTGAGCGGGAGGTCGCCGACGATGGCGCGCACGCGGCGCAGCAGCTCGCCCTCCATATCCGGGAAGCTCACGGCCACCGCCGCGCCGTGCAGGTCGAGATAGATGCCGTCGAGCGGGCCGGCGTCGAGCGCGTTGGAGAGGTGGGCGCAGATGAGGGCGGAGATGCGCTCGAACGCCTCGTCCTGCACTGGGCCGGCGGGGTTGGCGAAGCCCCAGGCGAGCGGAACGAGGTCGATGCCGCCGATCTGCTGCGCGCGCTCGACGGCGCCGGCGATGGGCACCGAGGTTCCCTTGACGGCGGCGAACAGGGGCTCACCCTGGGTCAGCTTTGGAAAGCCGCCGGGCTGGACGAAATCGACGTAGCGGGTCGGGCGCGGGGCGAAGGAGTGGCTCTCGTGCATGAAGCCGCCGACGGCGATTCGCAGGGTCATGGGGCGGGGTCCTGGCTGAGGTTTCGCCGCCGATGGTCGGGTCTGGGCGAAAGGATGGCAAGAGCGCGTGCGGGCGGCTCACATCTGCGGGATCAAGCCAGGGAGCGGACATGCGCGGCAGGCGGTTGTGATAGCGTTTTCGCGATGCCGCCGGCCACCTTCGCGCGCGCGGCCGCCGGCATCGCGGACCATCCATCGGAAAACCCGAAACAAGGGAGTTGAGCGATGCCGAAATTCATCATCGAACGCGAAATGCCCGACGTCGGGCGGGCTTCGGGCCAGGACATGCAGTCGGCGGCACAGAAATCCTGCGACGTGCTGCACCAGATGGGGCCGGACATCCAGTGGCTCGAAAGCTATGTCACCGGGGACAAGATCTACTGTGTCTATGTTGCGCCGAACGAGGACAAGATCCGTGAACACGCCCAGCGCACCGGCTTCCCGGCAAACCGGATCAGCAAGGTGGAGCGTGTGATCGACCCCACCACTGCTGAGGCTGCGGATTAGCGGTGCCGGAAACGAGACGGTCTTCGGCGCTGCCGGCCGGCTGACATCTTTGGGGGATTTGGCCCAATGCGCGATAGACTGGCGGTGAGTCCACATCACCGTTCAGGCATGGCGCATGAAAGCATTCTGGAATCCCGCCCAACTGGCCCACGACCCACAGTTCTTCCTGCAGCGCGGCACGGTGAAGCGCAACTTCGAGGTTCCTGCGCGGGCGGAGGCGCTGTTGGCGGCGTGTCGGTCCATGGGGCTGGAGGTGGTGGAGCCTCCTCCGGCCGATCCGGAGGCGATCGGAGCGGTGCATCCGCCGGACTACGTGGAATACTTGCGCGACGGCTGGGCCGCATGGGCGGCGATGGATGACCACGGCGCGGAGATGATCGCCAATGTGCACCCGTCGCCAGAGATGCTGGCCACCGGTGGCCGGCGGTCGGCGACCATCGTTGGCCAAGTCGGCTGGTACCACGCCGACAGCAACCCGACGACACGCCAGACCTGGATCTCGGCCGAGGCGGCGGCGGCATGCGCGATTGCGGCGGCCGACGAGGCGGCGGCTGGGCGGCACGCCTATGCGCTGGCACGCCCGCCGGGCCACCACGCCTATGCCGCGCGGGCGGGCGGGCATTGCTACCTCAACAACGCCGCCATCGCCGCTGAGCGGTTGCGCGCCCACGGGGCGGCGCGGGTGGCGGTGCTGGACATCGACAGCCACCACGGCAACGGCACCCAGGGCATCTTCTGGAAGCGCGGCGACGTGTTCTTTGCCTCGATCCATGGCGACCCGAACGGCTACTACCCCTGGTATGTCGGCCATGCCGATGAGCGGGGCGAAGGCGCCGGCGAGCGTTGCAACCTGAACCTGCCGCTGCCTCGCGGCACCGGCGACGGCCCCTGGCTGCGTGCGGTCGAGACGGCGCTGCAGGCCATCCGGACGCACGGCGCCGAGGCATTGGTGGTGAGCCTGGGCATGGATGCAAGCCGCGAGGAACCGCTGCATTTCCTGGACATAGGCGACGACGGCTTCGCCCGCGCGGCGGCCGCCATCGCCGGCGCCGGCCTACCCTGTGCCATCGTGCAGGAGGGTGGCTACAACCTGGATGCGCTGGGCCGGCTGCTGACCCGGTTCCTGTCCGGGTTCGGCGATTGAGCGTGCCGGACGACCGTGACGGGAGGCGACAACTGAACTATCATGATGATGGGTCTCCGTAGCTCAGCAGGATAGAGCACCAGATTCCTAATCTGGGGGCCGTGGGTTCGAATCCCGCCGGGGACGCCACCACCCTAGGGGCGAACCGCTCTCCGCTGGTGAGACGGCCTGGAAAACCCCAAGTTTTCCGAGGGTTTGCGCGGTGCACTCGGGGCTCCGCGAGCGGAACGAACGCCCAAATCTCTCTCCGAAGGGCCAATTCTCTCCGCGACCTGGGGCTATGGGGGTTTCGGGCCCGAGTTTTATCGCATTGAAATAACACAATTAATTGGTGCGATTGCGCACCATGAATTCGAAACTCGATCGGGTGGGCATTGGCATCTGGGTAAGCGCAGCCCTGCGGCCCTTCTTCCGTAAGCGCAGCCGTGCGGCCCTTCTTCCCGTCGGCACCGGTTTCATGGTGAGCCCTTCGAAACTGTGGGGCATCGAGCCGGCGTTATGGTCGACGTTAATGACGACGCGAAGGGTGGCGGGTATCGCCGGGTCGAGGTTCTGACGGGGCCTGGCCGGCGGCGGAAGTGGTCGGACGACGACAAGGCGCGGATCGTGGCGGAGACGCTGGAGCCTGGTGCCGTGGTGGCCGAGGTGGCGCGGCGTTGGCAGGTCTGCCCGCAGCAGGTGTTCGGCTGGCGGCGGGAGATGCGGCGGGGCGCCGGTTCGGCGCTGAGCTTCGTGCCGATCGTCGCCGAGCCTGCCGTGCGTCGCGCAGGAGCCGATGCGCCCGCGCCGCTGATCGAGGTGAAGCTGGCCGGCGCGGTGCTGCGCGATCCCGCCCGGCACCGACGCGGCCCTGCTGACGACGGTGCTGCGCGCGATCCGGGCCTCGGCGGCATGATCACGCTGCCGGCGGGCGCGCGGATCCTGCTGGCGACCGAGCCGGTGGACTTCCGCAAGGGCGCGCACGCGCCTGGCGGCGCTGGCGGCCGAGGTGCTGGGCGCCGATCCGTTCTCGGGCGTGGTGCTGGTGTTCCGCTCGAAGCGTGCCGACCGGGTCAAGATCCTGGTCTGGGATGGCAGCGGCCTGGTGCTGGTCTGGAAGCAGCTGGAGGGCGGCGCGTTCCGCTGGCCGCCGGTGGTGGACGGCGTGGTGCGGCTGACGCGCGGTGGAGTTCGCCGCGCTGTTCGACGGGATCGATTGGCGACGCGTGCAGGCGACGCGAGGGATTCCCAAGCCGAGCGTGCCTGCGTAGAATCGGCGGCACGATGCGCGCCGCCGATGCCGACACGCCGAGCACTGCCGGAGGATCCCGCGGCACTGCGGGCGCTGCTGCTGGAGGCGCTGGGCGCGAGCGTCGACACGCTGACCGCCGAGCGCGACGCGCTGGTGGCGCAGAACGAGCGTCTGCGCCACCTGCTGCTGAAGCTGCAGCGCCGGCAGTTCGGCCGGAAGTCGGAGCGGCTGCCCGAGGACCAGTTGCTGTTCGCCTTCGAGGAGATCGAGGCGACGCTGGCCGAGAACGCGGCCGAGGCGGGCAAGCGAGTCGCCGACGCTGCGCGAGCAGCAGACGCAGCGCCGCCGCGCCGGCCGCGGCCGTCTGCCCGCGCACCTGCCGCGCATCGAGCAGGTGCTGCGCGCCGGAGCGCGACCACCTGCCCCTGCTGCCAGTGGCGCGCTGGTGGAGATCGGCGCCGATACCGCCGAGCGGCTCGACGTGATCCCCGCCCAGTTCCGCGTGCTCGTGACGAGGCGGCCGAAGCTGGCCTGCCGGGCCTGCCCCGGCGTGGTGCTGCAGGCGCCCGCGCCGGCGCGGCTGGTGCGGGCGGCATGCCGACCGAGGCGACGGTCGCCCAGGTCCTGGTCGCGCGCTACGCCGACCACCTGCCGCTCTATCGCCAGGCGCAGATGCTGGCGCGCCAGGGGATCGAGATCGGCCGCGAGGTGCTGGCCGACTGGATCGGCACGGCGGCGCAGGAGATCGCGCCCGTGGTGCGGCGGATGCGCGAGATCCTGCTGGCCTCGCCGCGGCTGTTCGCCGACGAGACCACCATGCCGGTGCTCGACCCGGGCCGCGGCCAGACGAAGAAGGGCTTCGCCTGGGCGATCGCGCGCGACGACCGGCCCTGGGGCGGGCCGCGACCCGCCGGCGGTGGTGTTCCACTACGCGCCCGGCCGCGGCGCCGAGCAGCCGAAGGCGTTGCTGGCCGGCTATCGGGGCATCCTGCAATGCGACGGCTACGCCGCCTACAAGGCGCTGGCCGCCGGCGACGGCATGACCCTGGCATTCTGCTGGAGCCATGTGCGGCGCGGGTTCTACGACCTGGCCCGCGGCGGTGCCGCGCCGATCGCGGTGGAGGCG
>CAWAAI010000005.1:0-472500 GCA_963779875.1 uncultured Alphaproteobacteria bacterium
GGGTGAGTGGGGGACATGTCCGCCTGGAAATGGCGGCAGGAGGTCGAGGAAGGCAAGATCAACCAGGCTCGCACGAACGGCTCGATCATGATGCTCGACCAGGACGGCCAGAAGAAGATCGCGACCTACAACTTCGAGAACGCCTGGCCGCTCAAGGTCAGCGGGCCGGCCCCGAACGCGAACTCGAGCGACCTCGCGATGGAGGACATCGAGATCATCTTCGAGCGAGCCTATCGGTCCTAGCCGCTGGCTCAGGGGTCGGGCCAGCCGGCCCCTCGAGGATCCGGATCCCCGTCATTGGCCCGATCCCCGTGGCCGCGATGGAGAGAACGCCCTGGAGGTAGAGCGCAATGCCGGCTGAGACAGCACCAACGCTCCGGACCGAGTTCGACTTCACGCTGCCACTGGGCTACGTCGACGGCGACGGGAACGTCCACCGTGAGGGGCAGATGCGGCTCGCGACGGCGATGGATGAGATCGCTCCGCTCCGCGACCCCCGCGTGAAGGGCAACCAGGCATACCTGACCATCGCCATCCTCTCTCGCGTCATCACGAAGCTGGGAAGCGTCAAGTTCGTCAACACCGACGTCGTCGAGGGCCTGTTCACGGCCGACCTGGCGTACCTCCAGGACCTCTACCGGCGCCTCAACACCAACGGATCGAGCCAGGTCACGGTCACGTGCCCGGAATGCAGCCACACGTTCCAGGTGGAGACCGCCGAAATGGGGGGATCAGTTGGCTACCCCCTCGATGACCTGTACGAGGAGGTAGCCTTCGTCGCCTATCACTTCCACTGGCCCCTCGGCGAGATCCTCGCCCTCGAGCACGGCGACCGCCAGCGCTTCATCAAGGATCTCGGCCATCAACAGGGAGATGAGCCGAGAGTCCGCGCCGACGCCGTCGGTAGGCATCCCGCTCGAGCTGTGGGGATCCCAATGCTTGATCTGAGTCGCAGCGTCATGAGACTGGCGCAAGGACAGGGAGGCGCGGAGATGAGGCTCGCGAGGCTCCCCGACGGCGCGCGGCCCTCGGCGGACGCGCCGGCGGAGGCGGAGGGGAAAGGACAGGAGGCCGAGGTTGACTCGGAGGCTGTCGCCGAGCGCGTGTACCAGCTGATGCGTCAGGACCTTCGTATTTCCCTCGAGCGCCGAGGCTAGCGGACAGACTCGCGGGAGGTGAGAATGGCAGCCACCAGGGCGGATCCGTCGCCGTCCTTCCGGTTCCACGTCAACATACTGGGCCTGGAGAGCGTCGCCCGCTTCAGCGAGTGCTCGGGCCTGGAGCTCGAGCAGGAGGTGCTGGAGTACAAGGAGGGGGGACTGAACTCGCGCGTGCACCGGCTGCCGGGAAGGTACAAGTTCGGCAACGTCACGCTCAAGCGAGGTATCGCCACCGATGGCTCCGGCCTCTGGGACTGGATCAAGAGCAACGTCGAAGCGTCGAACCAGGGAACGGTGGTCGCGCACGACGTGACGGTGACCCTGCTCGACCTGTCTGGCCAGAAGCCTCTCCGAACCTGGACGTTCAGCAACGCCTATCCGGTGAAGTGGAGCGCGACGTCGCTCACCGCCGAGCAGACAGCCATCGCGATCGAGACCCTGGCGCTCGCCCACAACGGGATGAGCTTCTCCTGACGACGCGGAAGGTAGGGCGTCATGTTGTCTGTCGAGCGGCGATGGACTGGCCGCCAGACCGCCATGGAGAGCCGTAGCCGATGATCTCCCGCCTGGGGCACGACGTCTTGTCGATCTCCGGTCCAGGCTTCCCGCGGCCGGCAATTGCCGTGCTCTCCCGGCGCCCGGTGATCGGGCTGCCGCGAGAGGGGATCGCTCGTGTCCCGCGGATGGTCCTGCGCTCGGCGAATAGCTCGTTCGGCCGCCTTGCTCCACCCCTCGCGGGCGCTCATCGGCGTCCGTCGATCCTCACGCCCCTATGGAGCCTCCTGGCCGTCACGAGCTGGACGCGCCTCCCGCCCGAGCCGCGGCATTCGGCATTTCGCTTTCGAAATAGGAGTCGAGCTCCTGCTCGCCCTCCACCAGCCAGTGCGGAAAGAACGCCGTCAGCGCCGCCTCCGGATACACCAACAGGTCGCACCCCGCCCGCGCCGCATCCTCCATCAACGCCAGCAGGCGCTGCACGACCTCGGGCCGCGACTGGCTGCGCGGTATCGGCCCCAATTGGGCAATGCCGACGGTGACGATTCGGGCCATGGAAGCACCTCCCCTGAATCTTCGAAGCCTGCCACACCCCCGAAGCGAGGAAAGCGAACCCCGCCTTGCCATCCGGCCCGCCCCTGCACGATCCTGCACCCCGCCTCGCCCTGCCCGCCTTGCCACGAAGGACCGCGCCATGACCGCCAGCACCCTGCTGTTCCTCCCCGGCGCCGGCGGCTCGGCCGCCTTCTGGCAACCCGTCGCCGACCTGCTGCCGGAGGAATGGCCGAAGGTGATGCTCGCCTGGCCCGGCCTCGGCAACGAACCGCACGACCCCACGGTGAACGCGCTGGACGACCTCGTGGACATGGTCAGCGCCTGCATCGCCATGTCGCCGACGCGGGTGGACCTGATCGGCCAGTCCATGGGCGGGCTGGTCGCCATCCGCGCCGCCCTGCGCCACACCTACCGCATCCGCCGCCTCGTGCTGACCGGCACCTCCGGCGGGCTGGACATTGCCGCACTGGGCGGCACCGACTGGCGCGCCGGCTATCGCGCCGCCTTTCCCAACGCGGCCCCCTGGATCACCGAGGTCAGTGCCGACCACACCCCGACCTGCCGCGCCTGACCATGCGCACCCTGTTGCTATCGGGCGACCGCGACGACATCAGCCCTCCCGCTGTCGGCGAACGGCTGCTCTCCCTGCTCCCCAATGCACGCCTGGAGATCATCCAGGGCGGCGACCATTCCTTCCCCAACGAAATGCCGGTGGAGACGGCGACTGCGATCGCGCGGCACCTGGCCTGAGCCACCAGTGCACTGACGCAGGCAGATGCGTCAGTGCACTGGCTTGATTTTGTGGGCCAATTCAGCCACAGACTGAAGTGTCCGTTGCCATCGGACCACCAGGTTGCAGCCTGTCAGGGGTTGCCCACCACCAAGGTAGTGCCGTCCACCCCCACCACGCGCAACTCGTCTTGCGGCGCTGGCGGCGCGGTGCCGGCGGCCAGACGCGCGCTCCAGTCGCTGTCGCCGACGCGCACGCGCCCGGTGCGGCCGTGGAATTCCAGCGCCACTGCCTGGCGCCCCACCAGCCCCGAATCCGGCGTGTTCAGCCCGCTGGCCGCGCGGGTGCGGCGCAGGCGCAGGCCGATGCTCAGCGTCACCGCCGCGAAGCCGGCGAAGACCAGCACCTGCGTGGCGAAGCCGATCGTGAGGTCCTGCAGCACCAACCCGGTGCCCAGCGCCGCCAGCCCCAGCCACACCAGCATCACGCCGGGCGTCGGCCATCTCCAGCAGCATCAGCACCAGCCCGACGATCAGCCACAGCACCGGGGCGGACAGGTCCGGCAAGGCTCAGCCCCCCGCGGCCGGCACGGAGCCGCCGCCGAACGGCGGCAGCGGCGGGGGAGTGGCCGGCGCCAGCGGCGCGGGGCGCATGGGCGGCTCCGGCGGTGGCGCGCGCAGCAGTTCCATCGCCTGGGCGATGCCGCCGGCCATGGCGGTGGCCTCCATCGGCACCAGCACCAGCCGGCTGCCCGGCGAGTCCACCACCTTGCTGAAGGCGTTCACATAGCGGTCGGCGATGAAGTAGCGCAGCGCCGCCTCGCCGCCGTCGCGCGCCGCCTCGGCCACCACGCGCGTCGCCTCCGCCTCCGCCTGGGCCAGCCGCTCGCGCGCCTCGGCGTCGCGGTTGGCGGCCATCTGCCGGCCCTCGGCAGCCAGGATCAGGCTCTGCTTCTCGCCCTCGGCGCGCATCACCGCCGCCTGCCGGTCGCCTTCGGCCTGGGCCACGGTGGCGCGGCGCTGGCGCTCGGCGGTCATCTGCATGTTCATTGCCCGAATCAGGTTCTCCGGCGGCTCGATGCGGCGGATCTCCACCCGGCTCACCTTCACCCCCCAGGGCTCGGTGGCGCCATCCATGATCGCCAGAAGCTGGGCGTTGATGCGCTCGCGCGAGGACAGCGCGGAGTCCAGCTCCATCTCGCCGATCACCGCGCGGATGTTGGTCATGGCCAGGGTGGACAGCGCCTGTTGCAGGTCGGCCACCTGGTAGGCGGCCTTGGCAGCCTCCATCACGCGGAAATAGATCACCCCGTCCACTGCCACCGTGGCATTGTCGCGGGTGATCACGCTCTGCTCGGGGATGTCCAGCACCTGTTCCTGCACGTTGAGCTTGCGGCCGATGCGGTCGATATACGGGACCAGGAAGCTCAGCCCCGGGTGGAGCTCGCGGGTGAAGGCGCCGAAGCGCTCGACGGTCCAGATCTCCCCCTGCGGCACCGTCTTGGTGCCGGCGAAGACGGTGACCACGACCACCAGCAGCACGAGTATCCAGACCAGTGACAATGCGCCGTCCATCGAATGCCCCTCCCGGCGCCGGATTGGCGCACTGAACGGCCGACATTAGCATGCCATCGTCGTCAGGGGGATGCCGCCCATGAACATCGCCACCCGCCACACGCTCGTGCTCGGCTTCGATCCGGGGAAGGCCGGGCTGGACGCGATCGCACAGGAGATCGGCGATTCCGCGCCTGTGGTGGTGCTGCCGAAGCTGGACGATGCGGCGCGGGCCGGGGCGCTGCGGGAGGCTGCGGTGCTGCTCACCCGCAACACCGCGCGCGACCTGCGGCCCGGCGAGGCGGGGCTGCTGGCGGGGGTGCGGCTGGTGCAGTTCCTGACCGCCGGGGTCGATTTCGTGCCGCTGGGCGACCTGCCCGCCGGCGTGCCCGTGGCCAGCAACGCCGGCGCCTATGCCGCGCCGATGGCCGAGCACGCGCTGGCCATGGTCCTGGCCGCGGCCAAGCGGCTGCTGCCGGAGCATGCGGCGCTGGGCCGCGGCGCGTTCAACCAGGGCACGCGCAACCGCATGCTGGCCGGCATGACCTGCGGCATCCTGGGCTTCGGCGGCATCGGGCGGGAGGCGGCGCGGCTGATGCGCGCGATGGGGGTGCGGGTGCACGCCATCAATCGCAGCGGCCAGGGTGCCGCCGAGGCCGACTGGATCGGCGGGCCGGACCGGCTGGACACGCTGCTGGCGGCCAGCGACATCCTGCTGGTGACCGTGCCGCTGACCCGCGCCACCGAGGGGCTGATCGGCGCGCGCGAACTCGGATCGATGAAGGCCGACGCGATCCTGGTGAACCTGGCCCGTGGCGAGATCATCGACGAAGCCGCGCTGTTCGCCCATCTGCGGGCGCATCCCGGCTTCACCGCCTGCATCGACGCCTGGTGGATCGAGCCGGTGCGCCACGGGCGCTTCGCCATGGACCACCCGTTCATGGCATTGCCGAACGTGATCGGCTCGCCGCACAATTCCGCCTCGGTGGCGCAGTCGGGGCCGGGGGCGCTGCTTCTGGCCGCGCGGAACTGCCGCCGCGCGCTGGACGGCGCGCCGGTCCATAATCTCGTCGGCGAAGCCGACCGCTACCTATAACCAAGTCAACGAAGCCGACCGCTATCAGTAGGGAAACGCCCGATGAAGATGAAAGCCGCCGTGCTGTGGGAATGCGGCCGCCCGCGGCCCTATGCCGAAACCCGTCCGATGACCATCGAGGAGGTGGAACTCGATCCGCCCGGCCCGGGGGAAATCCTGATCGAGGTGGCCGGCGCCGGGCTGTGCCATTCCGACCTGTCGGTGATCGACGGCACCCGCCCGCGCAGCGTGCCGATCATTCCCGGCCATGAGGGCGCCGGCATCGTGCGCGCGCTCGGGCCGGGGGTGACGGGGCTGGCGGAGGGCGACCATGTCGTTACCGCCTTCGTGTCCTCCTGCGGCGACTGCCGTTATTGTGTGCGCGGGCGGGTGAGCCTGTGCGCCACCAACAGCCGCGCGCGCACCGATGGCAGCCTGATCACCGGCGGGCGGCGGCTGAAGCTGAACGGGGAGCGGATTCCGCATTTCAGCGGGCTGAGCCTGTTCGCGCAGTACATCGTCGCCGCACGCTCCTCGGCGGTGCGCATCGACCGCGACGTGCCGCTGGAGCACGCTTCGCTGTTCGGCTGCGCGGTGCTGACCGGCGTGGGTGCGGTGCTGAACACGGCGGGCGTGCAGCCGGGCGGGGTGATGGCCGTCGTCGGCCTGGGCGGCGTGGGCATGAACGCGCTGATGGGCGCGGTGGTGGCGGGCGCCGAGCGGATCGTCGCGGTGGACACCAACCCGGCCAAGCTGGAACTGGCGCGCGAACTCGGCGCCACCGACACCTTCCTGGCCGGCAACGCCGACACGGTGGCCGCCATCCGCGACGCCACGGACGGCGGCGTGGACTGGGCAGTGGAGACGGCCGGCGTGGGCGAGGCGATGGAGCTGGCCTATGCCATCACCGCGCGCGGCGGCACCACGGTCAGCGCCGGGCTGCCCTCCGGCTCGCGGCTGGTCAGCTACCCGCATGCGGCGATGGTCACCGACGAGCGCACGATCAAGGGCAGCTACATGGGCAGCTGCGTGCCGGCGCGCGACATCCCCGCCTATATCGCGCTGTACAAGCGCGGCAAGCTGCCGGTGCAGAAGCTGATCAGCGGCACCATCGCGCTGGACGGCATCAACGCCGGCTTTGACCGGCTGGCCGAGGGCAGCGTGCTGCGCCAGGTGATGCGGCCGAACGCCTGAGCGCCGGCAAGGCCCTGGCGCGGGCAGCCGTGCCGGCCTAGCATCGGCCACCCGCCGCAGAGCGGACGCCAGGCCAGACGGTCCTCTCCCCCGCGCACAGCAGGAGCCAAGCCGCATGCTCACCCGCCGCCATCTTCTCGCCGCCCCCGCCGCCGCCGCCCTCGGCACGGCGCTGGCCCGCCCCGCCCTGGCCAAGGGCCCGTCCCAGGTGCTCAAGTTTGTGCCGGCGGCCGCCTATTCCTCGCCCGACCCGGTGTGGACCACCGCCATCGTGGTGGCGATCCATGCGCTGATGGTGTGGGACACGCCCTATGGCGCCGACATGAGCCTGACGCCCAAGCCGCAGATGTGCGAGGGCCACGAGGTCAGCGACGACGGCCTGACCTGGACCTTCAAGCTGCGCGACGGGCTGATGTTCCACGACGGCGAGCGGGTGCTGGGGCGCGACGTGGCCGCCTCCATCAAGCGCTGGGGCCAGCGCGACGTGTTCGGCCAGCGGCTGCTGGCGATCGCCCACGAGGTGGACGCGCCGAGCGACAAGACCTTCCGCATCCGGCTGAAGGAGCCCTTTCCGCAGATGCTCTACGCGCTGGGGGCGCAGAACTGCTTCGTGATGCCCGAGCGCATGGCACTGACCCCGGCCAACAAGCCGATCACCGAATTCGTCGGCAGCGGCCCGTTCCGCTTCGTTGCCGACGAATTCGTCTCCGGCGTGCGCGCCGTGTATGCCCGCAACGACAAATACGTGCCGCGCCAGGAGGCGCCGGAGAACACCGCCGGCGGCAAGGTGGTGCATTTCGAGCAGGTGGAATGGGTGATCCAGCCCGACCCCGGCACGGCCGCGAACGCGCTGGTGGCCGGCGAGGTGGACTGGGTGGACCAGCCGCTGTTCGACCTGTTGCCGGTGCTGGAGCAGGCACCGGACGTGACCCTGGCCGAGGCCTATCCGTTCGGCCTGATCGGCACGATCATCCTGAACCACACCCAGCCGCCGTTCGACAACAAGAAGCTGCGCCAGGCGCTGCTGCACGCGGTGGACCAGAAGGAATACATCGCCGCCGTGCTGGGCGAGCAGGCGCGCTACGGCAAGATCCCGGTGGGCTACTTCACCGTGGGCTCGCCCTCGGCCAGCGATGCCGGGATGGAGGCGCTGACCAGCCCGCGCGACCTGGACCGCGCGCGCAAGCTGGTGGCCGAAAGCGGATACAACGGCGAGCCGATCCTGCTGATGTCGCCCTCCGACCAGCCGCAGATGCACGCCATGGCGGCGGTGTCCGACAGCCTTTTCAAGAAGCTCGGCATGAACTCCAACCTGGTGGCGGTGGACTGGGGCACGCTGCTGTCGCGCCGGTCGCTCAAGAAGCCGGCGGCCGAGGGCGGATGGAACGCGTTCAACACGCGCCTGGCCGGCGGCGGCGCCTCCAACCCCACCAGCATCGCGCTGCGCGGCAGCGGGCCGAAGGCGTGGTTCGGCTGGCCCGAGATCCCCGAACTGGAGCGGCTGCGCGAGGCCTGGTTCAAGGCGCCGACGCTTGCCGAGCAGAAGGAAATCGCCCGGCAGATGCAGCTCGCCGCCTTCGAGGGCGTGCCCTACATCCCGCTCGGCCAGTGGTCGCAGCCGACCGCCCACCGCAAGGACCTGACCGGCATCGTGCGCGGGCTGAACCACGTGTTCTGGGGGGTGCGGCGGGTTTAGCCGGGCCGAAAGGCAGGGCGGAGGGCGGAGGCGGCCGCCGCCCGAACCGCCCGCGCGCAACCGCATGCGCCACATGGCAATGGCGGCCGACAACGCATCCGTGCGATACCGGTACGGTTCGGCACGGGGAACAGCGGAAATGGCAGTGGCGAAGGTCTCCGGCATCTCGATCGGCGACGTGCAGGTGCGCGAGCCAACTCTGACCGGAAGCACGCCCGCGGTGTTCACCATCACGCTGGACACCCCGTCGAACGTGCCGATCTCGGTCGACTGGGCGACCGGGGCGGGCGGCAGCGGCCCCGCGGCCGCGGGGTTCGACCTGTTCTTCATCGTCGATGGCGTGAAGCTCCCGCTCCCCGGCAGTGCCGCGACCCAGGACCTATGCCTTCGTCGCCGATTACATCGACGACTCCGGCACCGTGACCTTCGCGCCCGGCGAGACCAGCCGGACCGTGTCGGTGGAGGTGTTGTCCGGTCCGATCACGCCCAACGCCGATGCGCTCGAAGAAACCTTTGCGGTGACGCTGAGCAACCCGGTGGGCGCCGTCATCCTGGACGAAATCGGCGTCGGCACGATCATCGATTCCACCGTGCCGCTCAACACGCCGCCCGGCATCGTGGCGCAGGATGCAAGCGGCTCCGAACCATACGGCTTGCTGGGCAGCAGCCTCGACATGTCCATCCGCGTGGCGCTCGACCACGCCTATACCGGAACGGTGACGGTGGACTACACCACCCAGGACGGCTCGGCGCTGGCCGGGGCGGACTACACCGCGGTGTCCGGCACGCTGACTTTCACTTCCGGACAGACGGCGCAGAGCGTGAGCATCGCCGTCCTGGCCGACGCGGCGGCCGACCCGGGCGAGACCTTCAGCCTGGTGCTGTCCAACCCGGTGGGCGGCACGCTGGCGCAGGCCACGGCAACCGCCACCATCGCCGACACCAAGCCGCCGCCGGTGCTGCCGGAGGGCGACTATTTCTCCCTCATATCGGATGGCGTGACCTCATACCCCGCCGCCGCGGCCTATGCCGGGCCAGTGGCGGGGCTGGCCTATGAAATCATCACCGGACCGGGGGGCGACGTGATCGCGGGCACCGCGCTGGGCGATTTCATCAACCTCAAGGGCGGCAACGATGCGGTCAACGGGCTGGCCGGCAACGACGTGCTGGATGGCGGCACCGGCTCCAACTTCCTGATGGGCGGCGAAGGGCTGGATACGTTCTTCGTCGATGCCCGGGAAATGGCGGAGAACATCTGGAGCACGGTGACCGACCTGGCGCCCGGCGAAGGGGTGACGTTCTGGGGGCTCAACGCAACCGATTTCATCCAAGGCTGGACGGATGACCTTGGCGCCGATGGATACAAGGGGCTGACGCTGGTGGCGAGCAAAGGCGCGGTTTCGGCGGCGCTGACGCTGACCGGCTTCTCGCAGGCCGATCTCACCGCGGGGCGGCTGGTGACGGCGTTCGGATACGAGCCGGTGAGCGGCAGCGACTACCTCTACGTCTATGCGGTCTGATACGCCGTGGTGAAACGGGGCGGCATAAGGAAGGAAGTTCTTCTTTTTCTGTAGAAAAAGAAGCAAAAAGACTTTCATCCATTTGCCTGACGGCAGGCACCTTTACTTAATGGGCGGAAGTTTTTTGGTTCTTTTTTTCAAAAAAGAACATTCTTTCTCCTACACCAACCCGCGCATCCGCAGCAGCGCCGCCGTACCCGGCGGGCGGCCGCGGAACTCGACATACAGCTCCATCGGGTCGCGCGTGTCGCCGGCTTCGAGCACGCGGCGCAGGCGGGCGGCGGTGTCGGGGTGGAACGGGTCGCCGGCTTCGGTGAAGGCGTCGAAGCCGTCGGCGTCCAGCACCTCGGCCCACAGGTAGGAGTAGTATCCGGCCGCGTAGCCGCCGCCGGAGAACAGGTGCTGGAAGTGGGCGGGGCGGTGGCGCATGGCGATTTCCGCCGGCATGCCAAGGCGGGCGAGGGCGTCGGTTTCGAACTGCTCGATGTCGAGGCTGGCGGGGTCGGGGTGCAGGTGCAGTTCCATGTCCAGGATGGCGCTGGCCAGGAACTCCACGGTGGCGAAGCCTTGGTTGAAGGTGCGGGCGGCGAGCAGGCGCTCCACCAGCGCCTCGGGGATGGCCTCGCCGGTCTCGTGGTGGCGGGCGTAGGCGCGCAGGGTCTGCGGCGCTTCCAGCCAGTGCTCGTAGATCTGCGAGGGGAACTCCACGAAGTCGCGGCGCACGGAGGTGCCGGACTGGCTGGGGTAGCGCACGCGGCTGAGCAGGCCGTGCAGGGCGTGGCCGAACTCGTGGAACAGGGTGGAGGCGTCGTCGAAGCTCAACAGGGTGGGCGCGCCGCGGGCGAAGTTGTTGTTGTTGACGATGATCGGCGCGACTGGCTCATCCCCTGGGCCACCCATGGCCTCCTGGTCGCGGTAGCTGCTCATCCAGGCGCCGCTGCGCTTGTCCGGGCGGGCGAAATGGTCGGCCAGGAACAGGCCGACATGGCCCCCCCCTTCTTCGGCAGTCGCGTCGCGCACCTCGTAGGCCCGCACGTCGGGGTGATACACCGGCACCTCGGGGCGATGGGTGAAGGTGAGGCCGAACAGGCGGCCGGCGGTGTCGAAGGCGGCCTGCTGAATGCGCTCCAGCTCGAAATAGGGCTTCGTCACCTCCTCATCGAGGTCGTACTCGGCGCGGCGCACGCGCTCGGCGTAGTGGCGCCAGTCCCACGGCTCGAGGTTCTCGTTGATGCCGTCGGCGCGGGCTTCCGCGAGCAGTCGGGCGGCCTCCTCGCCGGCGCGGCGCTTTCCGGCTGCCCACACCTCGTCGGTGAGGCGGGCGACGGCCTCGGGGGTGCCGGCCATGGAGTCGGCGAGGCGGAACGCGGCGAAATGGCCGAAGCCGAGCAGGCGGGCGCGCTCGGCGCGAAGGGCGAGGATCTCGGGGATCAGCTTGCGGTTGTCGTGCGCGCCCTCGTGCATGCCGCGCGACACCCAGGCGCGCCAGGCGGCCTCACGCAGGTCGCGGCGCGGGGAGAAGGTGAGGAACGGCTCGATCAGCGAGCGCGACAGGGTGACCACATGGCCCGACAGCCCGCGCTCGGCGGCGGCCGAGGCGGCGCCTTCGACCACGAAGCCGGGCAGGCCGGCGAGATCGGTCTCGGCAATGGGAAGAACCCATTCGCGCTCGTCGTGCAGCACGTTCTGGCCGAACAGCGTGTGCAGCGTGGCCAGGCGCTCGGAGATTTCGGCCATGCGCGTGCGCCCGGCCGCGTCCAGCGCCGCGCCGGCCCGCACGAAGCCCAGATGGCTGCGCTCCAGCAGGCGCATCTGGTCGGGCTCCAGGCCCAGCGCCTCGCGTCGCTCGTGCAGGTTGGCCACGCGGGCGAACAAGGCGGGATGCAGCGCGATGCGGCTGTGATGGGCGGCCAGTTTCGGCGCCATCTCGCGCTCCACCGCGCGCAGGGCTTCGTTGCCGTTGCTGGCGGCGAGGTTGGAGAACACCGCGCCGACGCGGCCGAGCGCCCGGCCGCTGCGCTCCATCGCCTCGATGGTGTTGGCGAAGCTGGGGGCGGCGGGGTCGGCGGCGATCGCCTCCACCTCGGCGAGGTGTTCGCCCATCGCGCTGTCGAAGGCCGGGGCGAAATGCTCGGGGCGGATCGCGTCGAAGGGCGGCACGCCGAAGGGGGTGGTCCAGGGGGCGAGGAGGGGATTGGTGCTCATGGCACTGGGATGGCGACGGGCGCGGGCGCCGTCAAGCCGGGCGTTGCATCCCGCGCCGCGCGGGGCGCAGGATGGGCAAAACCCCAACGGAGGAACGGCGATGTCCGCGGCCCTGAAGCCCAAACCGTCGATGACCGATGCCGAATGGCAGGCGCGCTGCGAGCTGGCGGCGCTCTACCGGGTGGTGGACCACCTGGGCTGGACCGACCTGATCAACACCCACATGTCCGCCCGCGTGCCCGGCGAGCCGGGCGCCTTCCTCATCAACAACTACGGCGAGATGTTCGACGAGATCACCGCCAGTTCGCTCGTGAAGATGGACCTGGACGGCCGCGTGCTGGACGAGGGCGGCAAGTTCAACAATGCCGGCTTCACCATCCACAGCGGCGTCTACAAGGGCCGCGAGGATGCGATGTGCGTGATGCACACCCATACCCGCGCCGGCGCCGGGGTGGCGCTGATCCAGAATGGATTGCGGCCGATCAGCCAGGACGCGCTGCAGATCCTCGACGAGGTGATCTACCACCCCTACGGCGTGCCGGCCTCGAAGGAGGAATGCGAGGAACTGGCGCGCAACTGCCAGGCCGGAAGCTGCGTGGTGCTGCTGAACCACGGGCTGCTGACGCACGCGCCCACGGTGCACGGCGCCTTCTTCCGCCTGTGGAACATGGAACGTGCCTGCGAGCTGGAGGTGCTGGCGCGCACCATGGGGGTGGAGCCGGTGCCGATCGCGCCCGAAGTGGTGCAGAAGGCCGCCGAACGGCTGCGCAAGCGGATCAACTCACCAGACTGGGGACGTGCCGAGTTCGCCGGGCTGGTGCGCACGGTGGAGCGGAAGGGCGCCGACTTCCGCCACTGAAAGCTTCCGGCACTGAAAACTTCCGGCACTGAAAGGCGAAAGGGCCAGGGGCTGCTGCCCCTGGCCCTCGAACACCGCGGCGCGGGGGATCGGCCCCCCGCTGGAATCCAGGGGATGATGCCCCTGGATTCCCTATTACCGGCTAGTGCTTGTCCATTGCGTCGCGGGCGGCGTCCTTGGCGCTGCCGACGGCGCTTTCGGCCTTGCCCTTGGCCTTGTCGGCCGCACCTTCGGCCTGCATCTTCTCGTCGCCGGTCATCTCGCCGATGCCCTTCTTGATCGAGCCTTTCGCCTTGTCGGCGGCGCCCTTCACGCGATCCTTGTCAACCATTCTGGCCTCCTGTTGTGGGGTGGGGGTGGGTAGGCGGCTGCGGTTCAGCGACCAGCCTGTTGGCGGCGGACCGTGCCGGTGTAGGCGTCCACGTTCAGGCTCACCTGGCGTCCGTCGCGCATGGCCCTGGCGTGGAACACGTTGCCGTCGCGGCTGATGTCGCTGACGTCGTTGTAGCCCTGGTCGCTGAGCAGCTTGCGCACCTCGTCCTGGCTCATGCGCAGATCCTGGCGGTCACCGGGCGACATGGTGGGCGAGCCGGGAGGCATGCCCACGCTGGCACCGGAACTGCTGTCGGCACTCGCCGGGCCGCTGGTGGCGGCGGTTCCGCCGGAGGTTCCCAGCATCGGGCCGGCGCCGCGCATGTCCTTGGGGTTCATCGTGGCAGCGAGGCTGGAGGCCCGGGCGGGCGGCAAGCCACCGGCCTTGCCCGACGGCTGGGTGCTGCCCTGCATGCTGGTCTGCCCCGTGCCTGTCTGGCTCGTGCCTGTCTGGCTCGTGGTGGTGTGGCCCGTCTTGGATTGGCCCATCGTCGACTGGCTCATCGTGGACTGGCCCGTGGTGGACTGGCCCGTGGTGGACTGGCCCGTGGTGGACTGGCCCGTGGTGGACTGGCCCATCGTGGTCTGGTTGCGTGTCGTGCCGCCGGTGGCGCCGCTCGTCTGGGCGGCAGCCATGCCCGCGCCGGCAAGAGCAAGCGCCGCGGCAAGGGCGGACGAGGAAAGAATACTTTTCATGCGATCCGTCTCCTGGATGCGGATTCCGCCGAAGAGCGTGGGCGGTCCCAGCCGGGCCGATCCGCCACGCCGGTTGCGCGACAGTTGGGTGACCCGGATATGCAGGTAACCGCTCAGGCGCACCGAACGTTCCTGCGTGAATGGCCCGGCGCAGATATTTCATGAACGGCCCATATTTCATGAGCGGCCCGTATTTCATGACAGGCCTGGCGCGGATATTCTCCGGCGCGGCGGCTGCGCATCCCGCGCGAGGCGTTCGCGATGAGGCAGGCCATCCTCCCATGATCGGAACAAGATGATGGGCACCGCATGACCGGGGCCATCGTCCATGAACTGGCCGCCCCGCTGCGGGTGCTGGCCACCCGCCCCATGCCTGCCCTGCCGGCCGCCCTGGAGGCGGAGATCGATCGGCTGTGGCACCTGGCGCAGGCGCGCACCGGCGGCAAGCTGTTCAATGGCCGGGTGTTCTGCGCCGACGCGATCGCGCCCACCCTTATCCGCGGCCACTGGAGCGAATACCGCCGGGTGGTGGCGCAGATCGCGCGCCACGACCTGTTCGCCGACCTCGCCCAGCGCTCGCTGGCCGTGGGCGGCGTGGTGGCGGGGCCGGACGGGGTGGTGTTCGGCCGCCGCCCCGCCGATGCGATCTATCAGCCCGGCGAATGGCAACTGCCGCCGGCTGGCACGGTGGACCTGGGCGCGGCACGGCCGGCCGGCGCGATGCTGGGCGAGGTGGACGTGCTCGCCACCCTGTTCACCGAACTGGAGGAGGAACTGGGCCTGGCCGCCGCCGACGTGCGCAACCCGCGCCCGCTATGCCTGGTGGAGCATGCCGACCCGGCCACGGGGCGCGGCAGCCACGTGCTGGACCTGGGCGTGGCGCTGGACACCGCGCTGCCGGCCGCCGCGTTGCGCGCCCGCCACCGCGCCGGCGGCGACGAGGAATATGCCGGGCTGGAAATGGTGCCCCTTGCCGCCCTGCCCGGCTTCATGGCCCGCGAGGCAGCCACGATGAACGTGCAGGCGCCGATCTTCCTGCGGCGGGCGGGGTTGCTCGGCTAGGACAATATCCGAGCGAGCGGTATTACTCGATCGGAAGATTTGCGTTCTTGAACAAAGTGGTAGAGCGGCAGCCGTGCGTCTGTCTGCACGGTTGCCGCTCTAACGCCGCAGCCGCGCCCGCACCGGGATGGCGACGGGAATGCGCGTGCCGCCCTGCGGGCGGTCGTCGTCGTAGGCCAGCAACATCACCGCCGCGCCGATCTGCACGCCGCCGAAGGTCAGGCCGCACAGGAACCACAGCAGCAGCGCCGGCAGCGGCCAGGATTCCGCGCCGCGCATCACCGTGGCGATGCCACCGGTGTCGGCGGCCAGCAGCGCGCCCACGAAGATCGCGGCGGTCAGGAAGCCCAGGGCGCCGTACGCCAGCATGAAACCAACGGCATGGGGCAGGCGCGGTGGGGGCAGGCGCGGTGGGGGCAGGCGTGGTGGGGGAAAGGCGGAGGGCATGGCGCGTTCTCCTGCTGTTCGCCGGATAAAGCGCCCAGCCCCGCGCGGTGTTCCCACGGCAACGCAGGTCTGCCTCCCGGCCGGCGAGCGGGCTTGACGGACGGGCGGATTCTTGCGAAGTGAGGTTCTGCAATTGCGTGGCATTCTTAATTGAGCGCTCCTACTTGATTGAGCACTCCTGATCGACTGCCGCCGCCCAAGGCGCCACCCAGGCAAGGAACCCTCTCCATGTCCCTTCGCGACCGCATGCTGCTCGCCCTCGCCGTGGTCGCCCCCTTGGTGGCCCCCTCCTTGGCGGCATCACCGGCCCTGGCGGCCGATCCGGTGACGCTGGAGCTTACGCTGCGCGACCACCGCTTCGTGCCCGAGGAGGTGCGCGCGCCCGCCGGGGTGCCGCTGACCATCGTGGTGCGCAACGAGGATTCCTCGGCCGAGGAGTTCGAGAGCAAGGCCCTGAAGGTGGAGAAGGTGGTGGCCGCGGGCCGGCAGATCACGGTGCGGCTGCGCCCGCTGAAGGCCGGGCGCTATGAATTCGTGGGCGAATACCACGAGGACACGGCCAAGGGCGTGCTGGTGGTGGAGGCCCGCTGAGATGCTGGCCAGCCTGATCGTGGCGTTCCGCGAGACGATGGAAGCCGGGCTGATCATCGGCGTGGTGCTGGCCGCCACCCAGGGCGTGCCGGGGCGCGGACTGGTGGTGACGCTGGGCGTGCTGGCGGGGCTGGCCGGCGCCGCGGTGCTGGCGGGCTTCGCCGGGACGGTGGCCGACGCGCTGGCCGGCACCGGGCAGGAACTTCTGAACGCCACGGTGCTGCTGCTGGCGGTGGCGATGCTGGGCTGGCACAGCGTGTGGATGGCACGGCACGGCCGCGCCATGGCCGCCGAGCTGCGCGGCGTGGGGGCGGCGGTGCGCGCGGGCGACCGCGATATCGGCACGCTCGGCGTGGTGGTGGCGCTGGCGGTGCTGCGCGAGGGCGCCGAGGTGGTGCTGTTCTTCGCCGGCATCGTCGCCGGCGGCGAGAGCGGGGCGGCGGCGATGCTGGGCGGCGGGCTGGCCGGCGTGGCGATGGGCGCCGGGCTCAGCGTGCTGACCCATGCCGGGCTGGTGCGCCTGCCGCCGCGCCTGCTGTTCGGCGCCATCTTCTGGCTGATCGCCTTGCTGGCCGCCGGCATGGCCGCCCAGGCGGTGGGCTTCCTGCAGAGCGCCGGCACGGTCGGGGTGCTGGCCGGCACGGCGTGGGACAGTTCGGCCCTGCTGTCCGATGCCAGCCTCGCCGGGCGGGTGCTGCACACGCTGGTCGGCTATTCCGACCGGCCGAGCTGGCTGCAACTGGTGGCCCAGGCCGGCACGCTGGCGGTGATCGTGCTGGCCGCCCGCCTGGCCAGCCCGGCGCGCGGCCCCCTGCCGCGGCCGGCGGTGGCGCAGCACTAGGCGGCCAACGGCAGAGGGCTGAAGGGGAGACAGGAGCCTCCTCCTCGGCCCGCAGGGGCGCCGCCCGTCGCGCGAAGGCGCGTCACGGACCTGCCCCCCGTTGGGGCCGGCGGCCCCACCCCCATTCATCGCTGTATGGGCTTGTTGTGCGGACGCGAGTCCTATTCCGTTGACTCCTGCCCCGGTTCTGGGGATCAATGCGGAACAAATAGTGAACGTATTCCCATGATCCCTTCCTCCCCGCCTCTGCCCAACCTGCCTCTGCCCAACCTGCCTCTGCCCAACCTGCTGCGCCACGCCCTCGGTCCCGGCGCGGCACGGCATGGGGTGATGGGAATGGGGGCCGCGGCGGTGGCGGCCTGCCTGCCCGGCGGCGGGCTGCCGCTGGGCGCGCTGCACGAGGTGGAGCCCGCCCCCGGCGCGGCAGGGGCCGAGGCGCAGCATGGCGCCGCCGCCGCCGCCTTCATCGCCCGCCTGCTCGCCCGCCTGCCCAGCCCGCGCCCCTGTCTGTGGGTGGCGGTGCGCTGCGACCTCTACCCCCCCGGCCTGCTGGCCCATGGGCTCGACCCCGGCCGCCTGGTGCTGGCCCGCGCGCGCGACGACGCAGCGGTGCTGGCGGCGATGGAGGCGGCGTTGCGCGGCGGCGCCTTCGGGGGCGTGGTGGGCGAGGCCGGGCGGCTGGGGCGGCTGGCCGCGCGGCGGCTGCAACTGGCCTGCCTGCGCCATGCCGGCACCGGCTTCGTGCTGCGCCGCTGGCCCCATGCCACGCCGGCGCACCTGCCCGCCGAGGCGCCCGCCGCGGTGACGCGCTGGCGGATCGCGCCAATCGCCAGCGAAGGAAGCTGGGGCACGCCGCGCTGGCGGCTGGAATTGCTGCATGCCCGGGGCGGCACCCCGGGGGAATGGATTGTCGAAGCGGGAGAAAGCGATGCGTCGGGTGTTGTCCGTGTGGTTGCCGAACTGGCCGATCCTGCGCCTGCATCGCAGCGGCGCCGCCTCGGCTGACCAGCCGGCGGCCACGGTGGCGAGCGAGCGCGGCCAGCGCCGGCTGGCGGCCGTGTGCCCGCTGGCCGCCGGGCACGGGCTGCGCGTGGGCCAGGCGCTGGCCGAGGCGCGCGCCCTGTGCCCGGCGCTGGACACCCACGAAGCCACGCCCGACGAGGACGCCGCCGCCCTGGCCCGGCTGGCGGAATGGGCCACCCGCTTCACCCCGCTGGCCGCCGCCGATCCGCCGGAGGGGCTGTGGCTGGACATTCTCGGGTGTGCCCACCTGCATGGCGGCGAGGAGCGGCTGTGCACGGCCATCGCCGACCGGCTGCACGAGGCCGGCTGGCCCGCTCGCCTGGCGGTGGCCGACACCTCGGGCGCGGCCTGGGCGCTCGCGCGCATGGCTGGCGGCCAGCGCATCCAGGTGCTGCCGCCGGGCGGGGAACAGGCGGCGCTGGCGGCGCTGGCGGCGCTGCCGGTGGGGCTGCTGCGGCTGGACGAGCGCAGCGTGGCGGCACTGCGCCGGGTGGGGCTGAAAACCATCGGCACCCTCGCCCGCCTGCCGCGCGCCGAAATCTCCGCCCGCTTCGGCCCGCTGCCGGTGCTGCGGCTGGAGCAGGCGTTTGGCAGCGCCGAGGAGGCGATTGCCTGGCCCCTGCCCGCCCGGCCCTGGCTGGAGGCGCGCCGCTTCGCCGAGCCGATCGCCACCCCCGAGGACCTCGCCCGCGCCCTGTCGCTGCTCGCCGCGGCGCTGGCGGTGCGGCTGGAGGCCGAGGGGCGCGGGGCGCGGCGCTTCGTCGCCCGCTTCCACCGCGTGGACGGGGTGGAACCCGCCATCGCCATCGCCACCGCCCGCCCGGTGCGCGACGCCGCCTATGTGCTGAAGCTGCTGGCCGCCAAGCTGGAGGCGGTGGATCCCGGCTTCGGCGTGGAGGCGATGGCGCTGGAGGCCGAGGCGCTGGAGCCGCTCGCCCCCACCCAGGTGGCGCTCCACGGCCGGCCGGACCACGCCGCCAGCCTCGCCGCCACGCTCGATGCGCTGATCGGCCGGCTGGGCGAGGCCAACATCTGGCGCGCCGCCCCGCGCGGCAGCCACGTGCCCGAACGCGCCACCGTGCCCGCCGCGCCGATGGCGCCCCCGTCCGCCGCCATGCCCTGGCCCGGCGAGGCCGACCGCCCGCTGCGCCTGCTGAACCCGCCCGAGCCGATCGAGGCCACCGCCCCGGTGCCCGACGACCCGCCCATCCTGTTCCGCTGGCGCGGCAGCCTGCACCGCGTGCGCAACGCCGCCGGGCCGGAACGCATCGCGGCCGAATGGTGGCGCCGCACGCCCGACCCCAGCCGCCCGGCGCACGACCTGATCCGCGACTACTACCGGGTGGAAGATACCAGCGGCGGGCGGTTCTGGGTGTTCCGCGTCGGGCTGATGGGCATGCCGCGATGGTTCGTGCATGGGGTGTTCGGGTGAGGAGGAAGAGTTCTTTTTTGAAAAAAAGAACCAAAAAACTTTTACCAACTTATCCGTTGAAGCGGCACCTCTCCGCCCCCACGGAAATGGCCAAAAGTCTTTTTGCTTCTTTTTCTTCAGAAAAAGAAGACTCTTCCTTGCCTTGACCGATGCCCTCCCACGCCGAACTCGTCTGCGCCTCCGCCTTCTCCTTCCTCCAGGGCACCAGCCATGCCGAGGAACTGGTGGGCCAGGCGCGCGACCTGGGCCTGGCCGCGCTGGGCATCGCCGACCGCAATACCGTAGCGGGCGTGGTGCGGGCGCACGAGGCGGCCAGGCGCGAGGGGCTGCGGCTGCTGGTCGGCGCGCGGCTGGCCTTCGTGGACGGCACGCCCGATGTGGTCGTCTACCCCGCCGACCGCGCCGCCTGGGGGCGGCTGACGCGGCTGCTGACCCTGGGCAAGCGGCGCGCGCGCAAGGGCGAGTGCGTGCTGACCCGCGCCGACCTTGCCGCCCATGCCGAGGGGCTGGTGGCGATCATCGTGGCCGACAAGCCCGAGGCCGCGGTGCTGGGGGAATTGCGCGAGATGCTCGGCGGGCGGGCGTGGCTGGCGGCCCGGCGCGAGCATGGGGCGGACGATCTGCGCCGGCTGCACCGGCTTTCGGCGCTGGCCCAGGCGGCACGGCTGCCGCTCGTGGCGACGCATGACGTGCTCTACCACCACCCCGGCCGCAAGCCGCTGGCCGACGTGATGACCTGCATCCGCCTGGGCACCACCATCGACAAGGCCGGCCTCGCGCTCGCCCCGCATGCCGAGCGCCACCTGAAGCCGCCCGCCGAGATGGCGCGGCTGTTCCGCGCCTTCCCCGAGGCGGTGGCCGCCAGCCTGGAGATCGTCGAGCGCGTCGGCTTCTCGCTCGACCAGCTCGCCTACGAATATCCCGACGAGCCGGTGCCGCCCGGGCGCACGCCGGACGAACACCTGGCGCGCCTCGCCTGGGCTGGGGCGACGCTGCGCTATCCCGCCGGCGTGCCGGACAAGGTGCGCGAGACCATCGCGCACGAGCTGGCGATGATCGCGCCAGCTCGGCTACGCGCGCTATTTCCTGACCGTGCACGACATCGTCCGCTTCGCCCGGCGCAAGGGGATCCTGTGCCAGGGGCGCGGCTCGGCGGCGAATTCGGCGGTGTGCTACGCGCTCGGCATCACCGCCGTCGAGCCCGACGAGCACGACCTGCTGTTCGAGCGCTTCGTCTGCGCCGAGCGCCGCGAGCCGCCCGATATCGACGTGGATTTCGAGCATGAGCGGCGCGAGGAGGTGATCCAGTACATCTACGCCGCTACGGCCGCGACCGCGCCGCCATCGCCGCCACCGTCATCCGCTACCGCGCCGCAGATGGCCATCCGCGAGGTGGGCAAGGCGATGGGCCTGTCGGAGGACGCCACCGCCGCCCTGTCCAGCCGGTCTGGGGCAGCCGCTCCGGCGGCGACGAACTCTGGCCGGCCGAGCGGCTGGCCGAGGTGGGGCTGGATGCCGGCCAGCCCCGACCTCGCCCGCAGCCTGTCGAACTGGCCGCGCGAACTGGTCGGCTTCCCGCGCCACCTCGTCCCAGCACGTCGGCGGCTTCGTCCTCACCCGCGGCCCGCTGATCGAAACCGTGCCCATCGGCCCGGCGGCGATGGAGGACCGCTACTTCATCGAATGGGACAAGGACGACATCGACGCGCTGGGGATCATGAAGGTGGATGTGCTGGCGCTGGGCATGCTGACCTGCATCCGCAAGGCGTTCGACCTGACTGCGCGCCCGCGGCATCCCCATCGACGACTCGCCGACGTGCCGCGCGAGGACGCCCGCCACCTACGCGCATGCTGTGCCGCGGCGACTCCGTCGGCGTGTTCCAGGTGGAAAGCCGGGCGCAGATGAACATGCTGCCGCGCCTGCAGGCCCGCGGGGTTCTACGACCTGGTGATCGAGGTGGCGATCGTGCGGCCCGGGCCGATCCAGGGCGACATGGTGCACCCCTACCTGCGCCGGCGGCAGGGCCGCGAGGAAGTGCAGTTCCCCTCCCCCAACCCCGCGCACGGCCCGCCGGAGAGCTGGAACGGGTGCTGGGCAAGACGCTGGGCGTGCCGCTGTTCCAGGAACAGGCGATGCGCATCGCCATCGAGGCGGCGAAGTTCACGCCCGAGGAGGCCAACCTCTGCGCCGCGCCATGGCCACCTTCCGCCACGTGGGCACGCTCGATACCTTCGCGGCAAGATCGTCGACGGCATGGTGGCCCGCGGCTACGCCCGCGACTTCGCCGAGCGCTGCTTCCGCCAGATCGAGGGCTTCGGCACCTACGGCTTCCCCGAAAGCCACGCCGCCAGCTTCGCCCAGCTGGTCTACGTCTCGGCCTGGCTGAAATGCCACCACCCCGCGGCATTCGCCTGCGCGCTGCTGAACAGCCAGCCGATGGGCTTCTACGCCCCGGCCCAGATCGTGCGCGACGCGCGCGAGCATGGGGTGGCGGTGCGGGGGATCGATGTGGGGTTCTCGGGGTGGGATTGCGGGATGGAGGAAGGCGAGGGGCTTTGCCCCTCGACCCCACCAGGGGGCCGAGCCCCCTGGACCCTCGAAATGGGGTTTGGGGCCGCCGGCCCCAACGGGGTCGAGGGGCAGAGCCCCTCGCCTTCCTTTGTCGCCTTACGCCTGGGCCTGCGCCTGATCGACGGCTTCCGCGAGGACTGGGCGAGTCGGCTGGAAGCCCAGCGGCCGTTCGCGGATTTCGCCGCCCTGGCGCGCGCTGGCCTGCCGCGTGCCGCGCTGGTGATGCTGGCCGAGGCCGATGCGCTGCGCAGCCTGGGGCTGGACCGGCGGGCGGCGCTGTGGCGGGTGCGCGGGCTGGCCGAGGCCGCGCCGCCGCTGCTCGCCGCCCTCGACCCCGCGCCAAGTGCCGCCGTGCTGCCGCCGATGGCCGCCGGCGAGCACGTGGCCGCCGACTACCAGACCACCGGGCTGAGCCTGCGCGCCCACCCCATGCGCTTCCTGCGCGCCAGCTTCGCCGCCGCCGGCGTGGCAAGCTGCGCCGAGGCCACCACCCGGCGCGACGGCGCGAAAGTGCGCCTGGCCGGCGTGGTGCTGGTGCGCCAGCGCCCCGGCAGCGCCGCCGGCGTGGTGTTCGCCACCATCGAGGACGAGACGGGCATCGCCAACATCGTCATCTGGCCCGCGGTGCTGGAACGCTTCCGCCGCGCCGTGCTGGGCGCCTCGGTGCTGGAAGTGGCCGGCCGCATCCAGCGCTCGGAGGAAGGCGTGGTGCACGTGGTGGCCGACACCCTGGCCGACCGCTCGGGCTGGCTGTCGATGCTGGAAGGCGAGGGCACGGTGCCGGTGCCCCTGGCCCGCGCCGACGAGGCGGCGCGCACGCCGCCGGAGGAGGCGCGGCCGGTGGGGCTGCCGCGGTCGAGGGACTTTCATTGAGGGCTAAGGCCCTTTAATGCGGTTTGGCAAACATGAAGGTGTTTGACAGCCAGTGGGAAGGTGGACCCATTGCCGTATCCTCGCGCACTTCCAGCGGCACGCACCCTGCCTCCGCTGCGATCTGGAACACCACCGGCTGCGGCAGGCAGTGGACCTCGATGGTGCCGGTGTTGGTGGGCGCGGCCAGGCAGGAGGCCAAGTTGAACTTGTAGCCGGTCGCGTAGGTGGGAACCTGGAAAATGGCAATGCCGCCCGGCGCCAGCATTGAAAGGGCTTTGCGCAGCACCATCGCGATCACCGGCGGAGGGTTGTGCTGCAACACGATATGGCTGAACCAGAAGATCGAACGGCTCCGTCATGCCGAACTCTGGGGTGCGCGCCAGATGAAAACGGGTATTAAATACCCCAGCTACCTGCGCCGCTTCCTGGGCCATTGCCATGTGGCTTTCGGAGATGTCGATGGATGACTGATGCAAAGGACGAGCTAGATGTAGCGTCACCCGGCCGACGCCGCAGCCATATTCGACCACGCGTGGATGCATCACCGGCGCTCGCCCGTGCCGCTCCAATGCACGCATAATACGCTTGGTATCGTTGATACCCGACCCATAAAAGGCCCGACGGTTTTCTTCAATCTGCTCTGGAAGGAATTCTTCGGACGACAGCACCGACCAATGAGGCTTCTCGCGCCCCAGCACTGTCCAGGTGCGGGTAACATGGTCAAGCAATCTGGCCTGGGCGGCCGGGTCGGCCGCCATCTCCACCTGAGATGGCGGCAAATCAAACGAGAGGCGCTGTTGCGGCTGAGACTGGGTCACAGCGACTCCACGCCGCTGCATCAGGCCGCGGAATTCGGCCGAGTTTCAGAGCGAAACGGCGCAGTTCGTTCACCGACGCCAAGCCTATCCACCTTTCAACCTCATTGGCCGCAGCTTCGCGCCCGAGCACCAGGCGGGTAGACCAAGCAATCTCATCCTTGGTAATAGGCATCGAAGCTCCCCCACCAAATAAAATTCCTTGGCATCAACCGGAGCCCGAGGCAAGGAGTTGGAATAGGCCCAGGCCTCGCCTAAAATAGTTCCTTGACCTAACCTGCGTTCTGCAGACGAGGGAGACCCGCGGATGCTGAGACGCCGGCAAGTGTTTGGATGGGCCGCAGCGCTGGCCGCACCCCATGTGGCGCGCGGGTGGTCCGGTAGTGGGATGCGTGTACGCTGGGGGTGCGACCCGGCGAAGGGGACGTCGCCACGGCGCTGCAGGCAGCGCTTGACGCAATGATGCCAGGAGGTGGCACGCTACGCTTGGCCCCTGGTGAATACCAGCTGGGCCGCACGGTGCGGCTGCCCTCCGGGATCACACTCGATGGCCCGGGTGCTGTGCTGTTCGAGGGACCGGGCGGACCCGACGGCGCGGCCTGGGGTGCCGGGCCACCGCAGGGCGCATCTCCCGCTTCGCGCTGCTGGCCAACCGACATGATGCCGCGGACGAATCGCCGACCGCGACATCACGATCCGCCGCCTGACACTGGAATACCGGGGGGCGCAGCGCGGCGATGCCCATGCGGTCACGCTGCGGCAGGTGGAAGGTGCGCTGATCTCAGAATGTCGCTTCCAGGGCGGTGGCAACGGTACCGCCTTCCTGGCCTGCCGCCAGACGGTGGTGGAGCGTTGCGAGGCGCGGCAGACTTTAAACTGTGCCTTCTATCATTGGGAAGGATCGAGCAATGGGGTAGTGCGCGACTGCATCGCGCGTTGCGCCCACGGCTACGGCATCCTTTTCACCGGGCAGGGCACGGTAAGCGGTGACCACCGCGACGCCCGAGGCATGCAAGCGCGCGGAAACCTGATCGAGAACCCTGGCACAGCGGGGATTTGGGTGTGCAGCCTCTCGGAACACTCCTCTGTGCATGACGTGGTGCTGACGGGCAACACGGTGCGCGGCGGGGCCATGCCTTGCCATGGCATCGGCGCCACCGGCGATGTTCGCGCCATCGTAATCGACGGCAACGTCGTGAAGGACGTGCAGGGGGGCAATCCGCTGTTCAGCCGGCCGGACACTTGGAATTGCCCGCGCGACATTACCATCACCCGCAATACGGTGACCAACTGCACTCCGACCGCCCAAGGTGTCGCGCTGATTTAAGGCGCTGGGCGACGATGTGAAGATGCGGAAACCGTGCCCGGGGCGGGCATTACCGCTCTTTGGTGTGGGTTGACGGGAACCGGATCACGCTATCCGACAACGCAGGGGATGGGTTGACATCGCGGTTCAAGGACAATGCGGCGGCGTCGCGAATGGCGCGGATCGACGACCCTTGAGGCATAAACACGCGTAGCGGTCGAACCTCCGATGAACGTGACCGGCTTATGCGATAAATGGACACTCTTATCGCATGCACAGACAGGGCAGGACGTGGATCCGCTTTCAGACGCTTACGATAGCCTCGCTATATCCCTCAAGACCAGGCTATCCAACTTCCCTGAACACCCAGCGGCACAAGGGAGCTTCGGGCTTTGTTGGACCGGGTGGCGCGGGCTACCTTTGGGCCAGACAGCGACCTCGCGCCCGAGGCGGCTAGACCTGGACCATGTGCCCCGCGCGTCTCCCGCCAAGCCAAATTGCTCTGACGCTCACCTGAAAGGATGTTGATTTGTTACCGCACCGACCGTGAACGGATATGGCATTTTCAATCGAAACCCGCTTATCATCCACATATTTAGATACCTCGATGATATTTTCCCTGCAATCGAGGCCATTTGCGGAAAGCTCGGCCCCCAGCACGAAGTGATTTTCGTTGTGTCACTTGGCTCGTCCATGGGCTTGGACAGTTCGGCGACAGCGGTCGTGGATTGGGCATCATCGCTAATAAATACTTTTCTGTTAGAAAAAACTATCCAAAAGCCAGGATTGTTTATCTTGCCAACGACCTTGCTGAGACCCATCTGTTAAGACAACTGGGTATGGAGGGCTGTGCTTTGCCAGCATAATGCGTTCCTTTCTCCCGCTTCATACACACTGAAGAAACCATCTGATGATACCATTCACGATTCGTTATATATTGCACGCCTTCATCCCTATAAGCGTGTTAATTGATGAAGAATCTTCAGAATTCGGCACTCATATATGGCTCATACGATGAGAAATATTATTCGCAGATACACGAGAGAATACGAAATGTTAAATTACTAAATCTCGACCCTATTTCTGAGAAATTTCGAGTGCTGTCACGAGATGAGGTGCTGCAGGAGATACGCCGCTCCGCTGTCGGTCTCTGCCTATCTTACATTGAGGGAGCAATGTTTGCTTCGGCCGAGGACCCTTCAGCTGGGATTCCCATAGTTAGCACCTATTCAGTGGGCGGCCGTGATGCATTCTTCGATCCTCGATTTTGGTTCATGTGTGAGCCGACACCTGCGTCTGTAGCCGACGCGGTGGAAAGGGCACGCGCAAAGGCAATCACGCCACCAGAAAATAAGAGCGCGCACGATCGAACTCTCAATGTCTATGCGGCTCGGTGTGCTTCAATACCTTAGGGACGGAAGCCGGGTCTTGGGCGCGAACCTTATGAACTGGCAGCACGGTTCCTCGATGTAAATTCCCGTTTCATCTGGGAAGCAGCAGACGGTGGAGGCGCTACTGACCGACACAACGGATGCTTAAGCGACCGGGAAAGCCATCTTCGATTCATGCTGTATCGCGACGGGCAGTCCCGTAGGGCGGTTCGTTTACCTCGCCGAAAAGCTACTCCATACTAAAAGAGGGTCAAATGACAGACTTGCGAGAAACTGCTAAATTCTTTCTAATGGGGCCAGAACGCCACTAACAATGTGGGGGACGAAATTCAAAGTCTTGCCGCCCGGCAATTCCTACCCCAGGTCGAACTCTATAATTGAGCGAGAACGGACTAATTCGTTTGTTCCTCACGACAAGAAACCGGTCTGGGGGATCATGAATGGATGGTTTTGCCATCATCCACAGAACTGGCCACCGTCAGATTGGATCGCACCGTTGTTCGTATCGATCCATATCGTTCCATATCCCATTCCACCCCTTAACCTTGTCCCTGCCGAAGCAATGCTGACGGGGCCAGCCCGGGAGTATCTGAAGGCCTACGGCCCGATCGGAGCTCGCGACATGGCCACACTGAAAGATGCTCGAACGGGCGGGAATTGCGAGCTATTTCTCGGGCTGCCTCACATTGACGGGTCGTGGAACGCCCCGATGTGCCCCGTAATGATCTAGTCGTGCTGTGCGATGTTCAAGAAGGTCCTGCTGAATTTGTGAAGCAGCGTGTTAAAGGACCAATTCAGTCCGTTACCCAATCCGGATACGACGCAACAAACATCATCAAGACGTTTCGACATCGCTTCGGATATGCTGAAGTTATATGCTTCAGCCAAGTGCGTCGTGACGACGAGGCTTCATTGCGCGCTACCTTGAGCATCGCGATGAATACGCCTGTTCTTCTCGTTAATACGGCAACTGACAGAAATAGATTTGACGGCCTATTAGACCTTGTTCATAATTGTTCGCCAATAGATTTAACATCTGGAGAGTATAAATATGATTTTGATTCTCCACCAAACCCTGATCGTCATTTAGGTTTACGTTCCGCTTTACGGGATAGAGCTACATCTTTTATATCGAATGCTGTGCAAGGCGGTGGTTTCCCGCGATCTTATCCGCTCGCAGCTGAGGATAGAATACGGATTTTGCAAACATCGCAGTCCAAGACCTTCTGATGCACACCGCAGACAAGATGAGCGGATCAGCAAGCTGGAGCAGAACCACAGCCAGCTTACTCATCAAGGCGGAGCTGCGGTAAAGCGTTGACTAAACGTCACACGACGGCACCGGCGCACCGGAATTTAGCGCGGAAACTAGGATGCGGTGCCAACAATCGGATATTAGACTCTGCTTCAAATCGTCTTGTTAACATGCGAGGCGCGGCAGGAGTATGGTAACAAGGCGGCATAGAGGAATGCTTCGCCTGCCGTCTGAACGAACACCACGCCGGAGGCAAAGACAACTGCTCATCGGGTTGGTCTCTCACCGCCCGGTAATCGACGTCGGCCCCTGCCGCCACAGCCAACGCAGCAGGCGCGTCGTCTCGGGCGAGGTGATGGGCGAAGGAGAGGGCGGGGTCAGTGTGCTGCTCGTGCTGCCCGGCGGGGCCGCACGAGGGGGGCGAGGGCTCTTGCGCATGCTACTTCCCCACCGGCCAGAACCGCGCCACCAGGAACCCGATCACCCCCGCGCCGGCCTGGCTCAGCACCACGCCCACGCGCAGGCCGCCCACGCCCTGGGCCACCGCCGTGGCGAGCGAGTCGATCTTCTGCTGCATCGTCGCCAGGCTCGCGTCGATGCGCATCAGCGATTCCTGCACGTGTTCCGCGGTGGTCTCCACCCGCGTCACGCGCTCGCCCAGTTCGCCCAGGTCCGCGCGCGATACCGTGCGGCGGGGGTTGCGTGGTTCCATGTCGGCCCTGTCCTGTTGCTGTTGCCCGCCCGCAGGCGCCGTCGGCTTGTTCACCATTCGTACACCAGCACCAGCCCGCCGCCGCCGGCGCCGCCCTGGCCGGGCGGCTGGCCGGTGCGCGCCGCCCCGCCGCCGCCGCCGCCGCCCGCCGGGGGTCTGGCCCGCGCCGCCGGCGGCGCCCGGGCCTGTCGTGCCGGCCGCGCCGCCGCCCGCGCCCATGCTGGCCGGCTGGCCGTAGACGAAGGGCTCCAGCGCCGGCGGGCTGCCGCCGGGGGCTGTGCCGCCGGGGTTCAGGCCGACGCATTGAAGATGCCGGAACTGCCGCCGCCTTGCGCCACCTCGGCCGCGCTCACGCCGCCGCCGCCGCCGCCGCCGCCGCCGCCCTCGCCGGCATAGCCGCCATTCGAGCCGGGATTGCCGATGCTGCCGCCGCCGCCGCCGCCGCCGCCCACCCGGTCCGCCCCGCCCGCGCCGCCATTGCTGCCGCCGAACGCCGCCGAACGCGCCGCCGCCGGCGCCGCCGAACGCGCCGATGGCGCTGCCGCCGGTGTTGTTGTCGCCCGCGCCGCCGCCGCCGCCGGCATGGGCGGTGCTGCCGCCTGCCCCGCCGCCGCCGCCATAGGCGCGCAGCAGCGTGCCGAAGCTGGTCATGCCGCCCGCGCTCCCGTTGCCGCCGGCGCCGACCCCCGGCTGGCCGGCCGCGCCGACGCTCACGGCCAGGCTGGCGGGCAACTGGCTGGCCAGGTAGCGCGCGCGCCGCTTGCCGCCGCCGCCGCCGCCGCCGCCGCCGCTGATCGCGCGTGCCCGGCCCGGCCACCGCGCCGTTGCCGCCGCCGCCACCGCGCGCCCCACACCTCCACCTCGACATAGGTGGCCTGGGGGTCGCGGGTCCAGGTGCCGTCGGCGGTGAAGGCGGTCACGCGCGGTGCCGCCGGCAATGCCCCGCCGTCGCCGCCATAGCACCGCCGCCCAGTCGGTGCCGGCCACGTGGTCGCTGCCGGTGGTCAGCCGCAGCCAGCCCAGCAGCGCCTGGCGGTTGGCCACCGCCGGCACGCTGGCGGCCACGAAATGCCCGGCCACATAGGTGCCGGCGGCGGGCTGGCTGGCCGAGGAGAACAGCGTGGCCGCCTTGATGCGGCCGAACAGCGCATCGGCCGGGTCGCAGGTCTCCACCACGTGCAGCCAGCCCGCCCCGCCCGGCTCCACGCGGCCCACGCCGCGGTTGGCGGTGGAGAAGCCGGTGGCCACCGGGTCGCAGTGCAGCGTGTTGGCGGCCAGGATGTTCTTGGTCGCGGCCCCCATGTTCACCGCCGCGCCCACGTTGCGGAAGGCGTTGCCCGACAGCACGAAGCCCGAGGCCGCGGTGAGCTGCACGCCCACCAGCCCGGTCGCCGAACTCCAGGTGCCGCCGGGCCGGCGGCTGGCGGCCACGAAGCGCGGGTCGCCGTCGATCTCGTTGTCGCGCACCAGCACGCGGTGGGTGCCGTTGTTGGGCCCGGCGATGCCCGAGATGGTGAAGTCGGCGATGCGGTTGCCCTCGATCGTCAGCCCGTCATAGTCCATGTCGTTGGTCGGCACGAAGGTGGCGAACCAGATGCCGTATTGCCCGGTGGTCTGGATGGTGTTGCGCGCGATGCGGCAGTTGCGCATGGCCGGCTGGATGCGGATGGCCAGCGTGGACAAGCTGGCTCTCGCTCACCGGCCCGTTGTAGAAGCCGCTGCCGTCGCCGTTGCTGCCCACCCACAGCCCCTGCGCGCCATAGCCCCAGTCCGACACCGCGTTCACCGAGGGCAGGGTGCGCACCAGGTGGTTGTCGGAGATCTCGTTCCAGTGCCCGGCCGGCGAGGCCGAGGCCGGATCGTTGGAGTTGTTGGCGTAGAAATTGCCCGTGCTGGTGCCGTACAGCGAGGTCACCACCCCGGTGCCGGCGGCCGGCTCGCCGGGGGGCGAGGCGCCGCCGCCGGCATTGCGCAGCCCGCCGGTGACCAGGATGTAGAACTGCGCCTGGTTGCGCGGGTTCGGCTCCGGCCGGCGGAACACGTCGGCCACGACATTGCCGGTGATGCGCAGCGCGAACTGCGCCGTCTGGCCCTGCGGGTCCACGCCGATGGGCGCCACCACGCGAATGCCGGTGCCCATGATCCGGCGCAGCACGTTGTTGCTGATCACCACCGATTTCGCGCCCAGCACGGCAATGCCCTGGCTCGACGTGATGGTGTTGTTGGCGATCACGATGCCCGAGCGCACCGGCGCCGGCCGTTCGTTGCCGGAATGGGCGGAGATCGCGTCGTCGTTGGCCTCGACGATCTCGTTGCCCTCGATGATGACGTTCGAGCTGTCCCACACCGCGATGCCGTCGGCCACGGTCCGCCACACCCGGCAGTTGCGCACCACCACCTGGTCGCTGTCGCTGATCACCATGCCCATGTTGCGCGAGTACATGAACTCGCAGTTCTCGATGGAGATGTTGGTGCCGAACAGGCGCATCACCTGCGCGCCGGCGGTGCGCGCGATGTCGGCGCGCCCGCGCACGGTCAGGTCGCGCATGTGGAAGTCGGACAGCGGCAGGAAGCCCGAGGGCCACAGGGAATTGCTGATGCCGTCGCCGTTGATGGCGTTGATCGAGTTGTCCACCAGGATCACGCTGCGCCCGCGCCCGGCCCCGCGCACCACCACGCCGCTGCGCGGGCGCAGCAGCGACACCGAGGTGTCGAGCCGGTACGTGCCGGGCGGCAGGAACACCTCGCCGCCGGTCGGCTTGGCCGAGGCGGCGTCGAACGCCGCCTGCAGCGCCAGGCCGTCATTGGTCACGCCGTTGCCCACCGCGCCGTAGTCCAGCACGTTGACCCGCTCGGCCGCGCGCACGGCCAGGCTGCGCTGCCGCGTGGTGCCGGTCGCCGCCACGGTCAGCGCCGAGGCGTTGCTGGCCGGCAGGGTGGCCGCGTCCACCGACAGCACGCCCGCATCCATGCGCAGCCCGGTGCCCAGCGACACCGGCTCCGGCCCGCCGGGAAACACGCCCACCCGGCCCAGCAGCTTGCCGGTGGCCAAGGTCAGGCGCTTCTGCATCGGCTCGCGGATCGCCGCCGTGGTGGTCACGTACGACTGGCCCTCGCGCTCGATCAGCATGGTGTCGGTGTCGAGCGTGGTCAGGGTCTGCGGAAGTTCGTCCAGCGTGGGCATGCGTGTCCTCTCTCCAGCCCCGATGGGGCCGGTCCCGGATACTGTTGCGTATATGAAATTCCGTCGGGCGAGGGCCGCGTCAGGCCAGCGCGGCCCAGCCGAAATTGTCGCTGCCGTCCTGCTTCACCCAGAAGGTGGCGCCGGCACCGCCGTCGAGGTTGCGGTAGTCCGAGCCGGGCGGCGCCGTCACCACCCCCTGCGGCGAGCCGCGGCCGATGGTGGAGGTGGCGCCCGTGGCCTCGGCGTCGCTGGCCAGCCGCAGCCGGCCCGCCCCGCGCGGGCGCAGCATCAGGTCGCCGTCGCCCTGGCTGCGCAGCGTGGCCGTGCCGGTGGCGTCGGGCGACAGGTAGTCGGCCAGCGGAAAGCGCCCGGCGCGCCACATGCCCCAGGTGGCGATCCACTCCACGTCGCCATCCACAGGCACGGTCAGGTCGCCGCGCGTCCAGTTCTCCTGCAGCGGGTTGCTGCCCACGCGGCTGAACGTCACCGCGGCGTTGCAGCGCACCAGCAGGGTGCGCTCCTCCGCCAGCGGCATGCCCGACCACGAGGTCGCCGCCGCACCAGTGCCGTCGCCGTCGATGCTCACCGGCACCGCCGCACCCAGCGGGCCATAGCCGCTGCCATAGGCGGTGACGACCACCCCGATCACCGCGCCATTGGCGATCACCGCCTCGGCCGCCGCGCCGCTGCCCGCCCCGCCAATCGTCACGATCGCGGAAGCTGTAGCCGCTGCCGCCCGCCGTCACCCGCACAAAGGTGATCCGCCCCGCCCACGCCGCCTGGCGCGCCGAGACCATCGCCTGCACCCCGCCCGGCGCATAGGTCACCATCACGCTGTCGGCGATGTCGGGGAACACCAGCCGCTGCACGCCTCCCGCATCGCTCGGGTTGGCGATGAAGCGGGCGGTGAAGTCGTGGCGGTTGCCGCGCACCAGCACGCTGTCGGTGTCCGCCCGCAGGCAGGCGCCGGCATCGCGCCCGGTGAAGCAGTTGTCGGCCACCAGCACGCGCTGCGGCCCGTCGCGCAGCCACACGCCCTCGGCGCTGCCGGACATGGCGATCCAGTTGCCGGTGATCGCCAGGCCCGAACAGGCGATGCCGAAGTTCAGCGCGCCCCCGTCGGTTTCCACGTTGTTAACCGTGATGCCCCACAGCGTGAACCCGGCCAGGTAGTTGCCGGCCACGCGCAGGTTCAGGCTGCCGCCGCAATTGATGGCGAAGCCATGGCCCAGGATGTGGTTGCCGCTGAAGTCGCTGTCGACCGCGCCGCCGCAGTCGATGCCGTACAGCGCCGTGCCGGTCACCGTGTTGCCGGTGACGCTGCTGGCCGCGACATTGGCCAGCATGCCCGCCCCGCTGCCGGCCGCCGTGCCGTTGTCGGCCAGCAGGTTGCCGGTGGCCAGCAACGCACGGCCCGCCAACGCCATGCCATACACGCTGTTGTCGTGGCAGATGTTGCCGCTGACCAGCACCGCCACCGCGTCGGGAAAGGCATTGCCCCATACCGGCGGCGAGATGTTCGGCACGTTGAAGTTTCCCACCGCGATGCCGCGCACATTGCCCCAGCAGCGGTTGCCCACCACCTGCACCAGCCGCGCCGCCTTGCTGTGCGCCGCGTCGTTGAAGTCCACGACGATGCCATAGGCCGCGTTGTCGTGCGCCCGGCAGCCCTGCACCAGCACCCCGGCACAGGCCTGCACCCACAGCCCGTGCGCCGCGTTGCCGGCGAACCGGCAGTCGCGGATCACATGCTGCGACAGTGCCGGGTCCGAAGACTGCACCACCAGCCCGCTGCCCAGCACCGCGCCGGATGCGTTGATGAAGTCGCAGCGATGCAGGTCGGCGCCGGCGCACGCCTCGGTCAGCAGCACGCCCCAGCTTTCCTGGTCCACCGCCGCGCGGTTGGCGTCGAAGGTGATGCCGTCGGCGCGGAAGCCCGGCGCCTGCACCGCGATCCAGGCGCCATTGCCCTGCTGGTTGCCGCGCTTCAGCACGCTCAGCCCTGGCGTGCCCAGCAGCACGGTATTCGGCGCGGCGATGGTCCACTGCCCGTCCACCCGATAGGTGCGCGGCCCCAGCCGCACCGGCCGGCCGCTGCCGATCGCCGCGTTCAGCGCCGCGGTGTCGTCGGTGATGCCGTCGCCCATCGCGCCAAAGCTCTCCGGCCCCACCGCATCGGCCAACAGGTCGGCCACGCTGCGCGCCGCGGTGCTGCCCGCGGCCAGCGCGACGGCCTGCGACACGCTGGTGCCCGCGCCCAGCGAGGTCACCGGCAGCGCGCTCAGCGTGCCGCCGGCCAGCGCCAGCCCGCCGCCCACCGCAACCGGCTCCGGCCCGCCAATCCCGGCGCTCACCCGGCCCAGCAACTGTCCGGCCGGCAGTGCCACCTGCGGCTGCAGCCCGGCCACAAGCTGGGCGCGCGTCACCCTTCGCACCTCGCCGCCCTGGCTCGCCGGCAACAGGTCGGTGTCGGCCGAGGCCAGTGCAGCCTCCAGTTCATCGATCGTCGGCATGGCTCAGCCCCCCAGCAGGATCGGATTGCCGTTCTGGTCGGTGACGACGAGCCCGCCCGCCGTCTGCAGCGTGCCCACCGGGGCGGCGGCCGACGCCAGGCCCTGCACCGGCAGCGCCACCGCGCGCCCCAGCACCCGCCCGCTGGCGGTGGTCACGCCAAGCTGCACCAGATAGCTCGTGCCCGCCTGCCCGCCCGACAGCCACACCACCACCACCGGCCCATCGGCTGCGATCTCGCCCACCACCAGGTGACCGGCGCCGGCAGGGCTCGCCTGCACCGTCACCGCGGCCACCGCGTCGTGCTCGTGGCCCGCCAGGGCAGCGGAAATATCGAACTCGTAGTCCAGCACGTCGGCCGGGTCCTTGGCCGGCCAGGACAGCGGCGGGGGCACGGCCTGGCCGGCGCCACGCGGCACCGGCGCGAAGCCGTCCAGCACCACGCGACGGGCCGAGCTGGGCCGCCACAGTTTCGTAACGGTATCGGACATGGCGCGTTCTCCCTCAGTATTCGACGATCACCAGGCCCGCCGCCCCGGCGGCCCCGGCATGGTCGCCGCCGCCGCCGGCGCCGCCGCCACCCGGCGAAGCCCCGGCGCTGGGCAGGCCCGAGCTGGCCCCCCCGCCGCCGCCGCCGCCGGCCGCCGCGCCGCCGCGCCCGCCGAAGCCGGTGGGCCCGCCGCCGAACCCGGCATTGCCGGCGCCACCCGTCATGTTCACCGACCCGCCGCTGCCGCTGCCGCCCGGGCCGGAATCGCCCTGGCCGCCGGCCAGCGCGCCCTGGCCGCCGACGCCGCCGCTGGCCGAGATCAGCCCGCCGAAGCCGCTCGCCCCGCCGCCCGCGCCATTGTTGCCGGCCGCCGAGCCCGAATTGTTCGCCCCGCCCGCGCCGCCCGCGCCCACCGTCACCGCCAGCACCTGGCCCGGCCCCACGGCGAACACGCCCTCGGCATACCCGCCGCCGCCACCGCCGCCGCCGCCGCCCTGGCTGGTGTTGCCGCCGCCGCCGCCGCCGCCGCCGATCGTCCGCACCCGCACCCGCGACACCGCGGCCGGCACCACGAAGCTGCCCGAGGCGGCAAAGGCCTGCACCGTGGAGAAGCCCGGCCGCAATTGCGGCAGGCGGTACGGCACCAGCGGCGCGGTCGCCAGCACGGCGATGTCGCCCGGCATCACCGCCGCCTGGCCATACGCCACCGTCACCGTCGCCAACCCCACCCAGCCCGCATCCACCGCCGGCGCCACCTGGGTGCCGCTGGCCGCCGGCACGCCCGGCTTCAGCTGCAACTGCACCACCTGCCTCCGGCGCGTGTTCTGCGCGGTGCCCAAATTGCCCGGCCCCAGATAGGGCTGCGCCGGATTGGCCGCGTTGTAGTACGGCAGCACCACCGGATCGACATCCGCCTCCTGGAACGTCGCCTCGATCAGCGAGGTCACCGACTGGCCGGCGGTCGTGGGCGCGGCCACCGCGAAGGCGGTCGGGCTCAGGTTGATGCCCATCTTCACCAGCGCCGAACCCGCATCGGCCGCCAGCGAGCCATAGGCGGCGGCATCAACCGTCGAAAGCTGGGTGATGCTGCCCGGCGCCACCAGCACGCCCAGCGAGGGCGGCACCGTGGGCGTCACCTCCAGCCCGTCCAGCACCATCCCGATGCCCAGCACCGCGCGCATCAGCGCGCCCAGCGCCACCATGGCATTGCGGTTGGTGGCCAGCAGGTCGCTGTCCAGCGGAATCGAGCCGGGATAGACGATGTTGCGATCCATTGAGCCCTCGTCATGAGATTGTGCAAACCCGCCCCGCGCCCGCGACAGCGGAGGCAGGCCGTCAGAAAGGGCGGCAGCCGCCCCGATGTCAGTTGTCGATACGCACCCAGGCCACCGCGCCCGCCGGCAACACGGCGGCCACCGCCGCGTGGATGTCCGCATCCGTCACCTGGCCCTCGAGCATCGCCAGGCTCGCCCAGGCCGCCGCACCGGCGCCCCAGCCGCCCGAGCCGCCGCCCCAGCCGTTCACCACGGCAATGCCGCTGCCTAGCGGGCGCCGGGCACTGACGAAACATTGATACGGCAGCGCAAGACTGCCCCAGCCGCCGCCCGCGCCATACCCCGCCGCGATGCCCCAGCCGCCCGTGTCCGCCGGCCGCCGCGGCTCGAACACCACCGGCGCACGGCCCGTCAAGTCCAGCACCGCCCGCTCCAGCGCCGGGCGCGTTGCCCGCTCACGCAGCAACTCGCGCAAGATCGCCGCACGGAACGCCGCATCGCCCTGCGCCCGCCGCCTGCGGATGCGCGGGCCGAAATAATCCTGGGCAATCAGGTCCAGCGCCGTCCCGCTCGCCGTGGCGATGCGCGCCTGCGCCCGAACCGCCTCCACCATGCCATGCAGCCAGGACCAGCCCTCGGCCAACCCCGCCAGCACCGCATCCAACACACCAGCCTGCTCGCCATGCCAACGCGACGGCAAGACAGCCTTCAGGCGAGACAACATGTCCTGTGGATCGCCACGCATTCAGGGCCTCCGAATAAAGTCTTCTTTTTCTGTAGAAAAAGAAGCAAAAAGACTTTTACCCATTTGCCGCGGGCTATAACGTCAGGCACCGATGCGAAGGGTCGAAAGTTTTTTGGTTCTTTTTTTCAAAAAAGAACATGCTTCCTTCAACCGACAACGACCGCCCCAGCCCGCACCACCCCCGCCGCCCCTGGCGACAGGTCGCTCGTGCCGCCGTTCAGCAGCACCGAGGTCACGTTGGTCACCGCGGCCGAGGCGTCGTAGGCGAGTTGGGCCAGGCGCGACCAGGCCAGCGCCTCGCCGATGCCCAGCCCGGCGGCGTGCGCCTGGATGGCCAGCGCCACGAGGGCGGTCGCTTCCTCGTGCACGGCACCGGGCGCGGTGGCGATGGTCAGGCTGACATTGGCCGTGCTCACCGACGGCGGCTGCACCGCGAAGCTGGTGCCCACCGGCCGCACCGCCTCGATCGCGCTCGCCGCATCGGCCAGCAGCGCCGCCGCAGGCGCGCCGCTGCCGTCGTCCAAAGTCACCACGAACTGGCCGGTGCCCGGCGCCTCGGCAATGCTGTAGCGCAGCCCCTGGCGCAGCGAGGCCACCGCATAGCCCACCGCCACCGGGGTCGCGCGGCTGCGGCTGGCCAGGTAGTCGCGGAAGCGCAGCCGCAGCGCCTCGTCATCCTCGGCGTCCAGCCCGCCCAGCAGGGCGCCGTCATTGGCCACGGTGTCCACGCCGGCCAGCGCATCGGCGAGCAGGCTCACCGCGCCGGGCTGCACGTTGCCCGCCGCGCCCGCCAGTTCCGCCCGCACCTTCACCACCACCGCCGCCACGCCGGCGCCGAGCAGGTAGCCCTGCTGCGCGGCATTCCACGCGGGGTGCGACGCATCGGCCCGCACCCGGAAGCCTTGCTGCGCGTCGGCCGTGCGCACCAGCGTGCCCACCGGCACCAGCGCCGCCTCGGTAGGCGTGAAGCGGGCGAACCGCACCTCGCCCACCGCCGGCACCGCCGGCAGCCGCGTCAGCCCGAAATCGGCCACCCAACTGTCCAGGTCCGCCCCGTCGCTGGTCGCCGCCCGCGTCATGCGCTGCACCTGCAGGATCAGCCATTGCAGCCACAGCCCCAGCGAGGCATTGGCTTCCAGGATCGCGCGCAGGGTGGAGCCGACGGACAGGTCCACCAGCACCCGCGACGCCCCCTGCACCGCGGCGGCGCCACGCCCCACCAGGCTGGCGAAATCCAGAAGCTTCAACTGCATCACGCATCTCCCACGGGAAAGGACAGGCTCTGCACGGCCCCGGTGTCGGCGTCGGCGTAGCGGATGCTCACGAACACCCGCCCGTCGTCGCCCGCCCGCACCTCCACCACCGGCTCAGGGCTGCGCGCCACCGCCCGCTCGCGGAAGATCTGGCTGCGCACCACCGCGCGAATGCGCGCGGCCGCCGCCGGCTGGCCCACGAAGGCGGCCAACCCCGCGCCATAGCCGGGCTGCCAGATGTAGTCGCCGGGATTGGTCAGCAGCCGCCGCAGCACCCGCTGGCGGCCCAGCGCCGGCCCCTCGGCCAGGGCCAGGTCGCCGGTGGCGCCGGCCTGCAAATCGGCGCCGAATTCATGCGCGAGATCGGGCATCGTTCAGTCCTGCGGTGAGGGCGGCGCGCCGTCGCCGCCGGGGTGGGAATGCTGGTTGTAATGCTGGCGCAACACATCGAGCGTGCCGTGCCCATCGGCCACCTGGCCGGACACCAGCAGGTCGCCCTGCACATGCACGGTGCCGTCGATGCGCACCGTTCCGTCATTGGCCAGCCGCAACGTGGTGCCGGAGGCATGGCGCAGCACCATCTCGCCCACCGCGCCCACCGGCGCCGGCAGCCGGTCGGAGTAGCTGGCGCCGACCACCACGCCGTGCTCCGCCTCGCCCTCCTGGGCCAGCACCAGCACCTGCTGGCCGGGCGAAGGCAGGCAGAACATGCCCCACCCCGCGCCGATCCAGGGTGCCAGCACCGGCAGCCAGCCCGACAGCACGCCCTCGGGCTGCAAGCGAACCCGCACGGCATGGCGCACCGGGTCCACGCTGGTGACCACGCCAAAGCGCGCCTGGCCCTGCGCCCGGTCGAGCGCGGAGGCGTGCGACTTGAGCACGTTGAGAAAACGTTCCAAGGAAGACTCCCAGCTAGAGGAAGGCCAGGGGGCTTTGCCCCCTGGACCCCCAGCAGGGGCCGAGCCCCTGCACCTCGATGATTGGGGCCTGGGGCGACGCCCCAGCGGGGTCGAGGTCCGTGGCGCGCCTTCGCGCGACGGGCAGAGCCCCTCGCCTACCCTATTCCCGCACTCGCATTACGCGCCCGCACCGTCTGCGTGAACCCGCGCGAGGCGTGCAGCGTGCGGTCGATTTCGTCGATCCAGTATTCCTGGTCGAATCCGGTCTGGCTGCCTTCCAGCCGCAGCCGCATGCGCGGCGCCATCGCGGTTTCGCCCGGCATATCCGCCACCAGGGTCCGCTCGTGGCGCGTCAGTTCCGCCAGGCGTTGCTGGGCCAGTTTCTGCGCGTCGTCGGGCGTCAGGTTCGGCACCACGAACACATGGCGCTGCACCTCACCGACCTTCAGGCCCGCCCGCGTGCCGGCACGGCGCGCCCGGCGGATGAAGGCGTTCTGCTGGCGCGCATTCCAGCTTTTCACCACCACCTCGATATCGCGCGACAAGGTCAGGGCGCGTTCCAGCCGCAACCCGGTCACGTTCGCCGGCCCCAGCAGCCCCGCTTGCGGCCGCAGCACGAAGGCCGGCCCCGCCGCCTCCCGCGCCGGGCGGAAATGCAGCGTGGCACCTTCCAGCCACACGTCGAAGCCTTCCAGCGCCGCCAGGGCCACCAGCAGATCCCACTCCGTTGTTGCGCGGCTGAACTGGTCCAAGGTGATGCGGTCGCGCTGCAATTGCCAGTAACGCCCCACCGGCGTGGCCGTGGCCGCCACGTCGGCGGCCAGCCCGCGGCGGCCGGCGAGCAGGGTGGCGATCTCGCTGGCGGTGCGGCTGGAGAAGCTTTCCTGCGTGCGCGCCTCGATCAGCCGGGCGGTCAGGTCGCGGCCGGTGAGAAACACCAGGCGGCGCACCGCGTCGATCTCCACCTGGTCCACCTCGCCGCGCACCAGGGTGGCGAATCCGGACGCGGCGCCCAGCGCCACGCCCACCTCCACCTCCAGCATCTCCGCCGCGGCCCAGGCGTCGGCCGGCGTTCCGCCCAGCGCCACCACCAGCGCGAACCGATCGGCTGCGTAATGGTTGTTGCTCGCCACGCGGGCGGAAACGACATTGGCCACCGCTTGGCCGTTGGCGGTGACGCGCAGGCGCGGCTGGCGCAGCCCGCTACTGTTCGGCAATGCCGCCTCCCGCCGTCTCGTCGCGCGCCGGCAGCTTCAGGGTGACGATGCCCTCCAGCACCGGATCGTCCAGCCCGTTCAGCCGCGCGATGCGCAGCCACTGGGTGGCATCGCCCAATTCCGCCGCGGCCACATGGAATAGCGTGCCGCCCGCCTGCATGATCGTGCGCATCCCGCCCTCCTATTCGCCCAGGCTTTCCAGCCCCACCCGCGCCCGCGCCAGCGGCCCGCGTGCCTGCGCCAGTTGCGCAAGCGCCGCCGCCTCGGCCTCGGCCGAGCGGATGCCCGCCGCCGTGCCGGTGGGCGCCGCGCGCAGTGCCGCACCGCGTGCCGCCATCTCGCCTTCCAGCGCCGCCTCGCGCCCGCGCAGCGCCGTGCGCGCCCGCGCTTGGTCGGCCGTGCCCTGGCGGAGCGCCGCCGGCAGCGCCACCAGCCCAGCCGCTGCGCCCAGGTCGAACAACCCGCCCGCCTCGGCCACGTCGCCCAGGATGCCGGCGGCCAGCGACAGCCCCTCCTCCACCACCGCGGCGGCCTCGTCGCGCAGCACCGTGCAGGCGATGCGATAGGGGATCCAGTTCGGCCGCGAGTAGTCCGCGTCGAACCGCGACACCACCACCGAGTAGAAGAAGCTGCCCCAGGTGAGCGGCCACACCCCGCCATCGGCACGCATCAGGTCGATGGCACGGGAGCGCAGCACCGCATCCTCGCCGCTGAACGCGCCGCTCCAGGCGATGTCGGCATCGTCGCGCCCCATGGCGTCGATCACCCGTCGCCCGCCGGGCAGCCGGTGCACCGCCAGGCGCTGCCGCCCGCCCCACAGCACGCGCTCCGGCAGCTCGAAATCCTGCAGCAGCACCGGCCCGATCAGCAGATAATCGCTCATCGCGTTCCTGTCCGTATGTTGGTGGACGTGGCCTCACGCAGCGGCAGCAATCGCGCCGGCAGGCTGACCGCGTCGGGATGCGCCGCGCGCCACGCCGCCGGCGCTTCGGCGCCCGGGGGCACGAACAGGAACGGCAGGGTCAGCGCCCCGCCCGCTTCTCGCTCTTCCATCCCGCGCTACCCCTGCAACGCGCCGGCCCAGGCCGGCGACATCTGCGCATCGAACCCCGTCATCCCCGAAGGCGGCCGTCCGGCCTCGCGCGCCAGGTGCTCGGCGATCCAGCGGCCCAGCAGCGCGCCGTCGATCTCCAGCCGGCCCTCGACAATCCGTTCCTCCTGCGGCACGTCCGGCGCCTCGGGTGCCGGGCCCGCCTCGCGCGGTTGCTCGGCGCGCATCGACGGCGCCACCGCCACCGCGACGGGCGCGGCCCCCAACTCCTGGCGCGCCACCGCAGCACCAGGCCAGGGAGCGACGGGCGAAACCGCTGGTGCCGCGAACGCCGGCCCCAAATCCGCCGCCGGGCCTCCCAGCGGCGCCACCAGCGCCGCGCCTGCCTCGGCCATCGTCGCGCCAGCGAGCCCACCCCAGTCGAGCGTGCTCCACGCCATCCGCCCGGCCACCGCCCCGCCCGCCGGCGCCGCAACCGGCACCCCTGGCGGCACGACAGCCGGCGCGGCATGCAGGGACGGCACTGGCGCGGCAGGCCGAGGCGGCGGCGCCGCCCAATCCTCCCAGGCCGGCCGCCCCGGCCCCGGTCCCGGCGAGGAGGTGGGGCCCGCTCCCACGGGCGCCGCTGCCGCCATCCTCCCCGCCGAAACCGGAACTTCCTCCCGCGCCACTGCCCCGCGCTCCGCCGGAGCCTCGGTGCGCGCGGCTGCCGGGCTGCGGATCGGCACCGCCGCCGGCGGCTCGGCCGGGGTTGCCGCCGCCGCCGGCACCGCCACCGCTGGCAACGCCACCGGCGCCGCCGCCGCGCGCGCTGACAGCAACTCGGCCGCCGCCAGCGCCCGCTCCAGCATCGCCCGCTCGCGCGCCAGCGGCGGTGACGCCGCCGCCACGCCGTGCTCCAGCGCCACGCCCAGCCCCACCTCCCACGCGTCGCCGGCGGCAAGGTCGGGCGGCGCCAGCGCGTCCGCCGGATCGCCCGGCAGGTCCATCTCCTCGGGCGCGTCCACCATCAGCCATCCCTCCACGCCAGCGCATCCCAGTCGAACGACCCGCCCTTCAGCGTGCCGATCGCCACCACCCAGGCGAAGCGCTGCGTCGCCGAAAGTCCGAACGCCACATCGTGCGGCACCCCGTTCATCACGAGATAGAGACAATCCCGCAGATCGGGGTGCCGGCTCAGTTTCCCGCCGTGGCCCGGTCCAGGCCCGGCTCGGGCGCCAGGGAAGCGGCCACCGCGGCGATGCCCGCCTCGTCCAGCCGCTGCACCGCCGCCTCGATCGCCGCCTTGCTGGCCGGGAACGGCACCGGCACGCCGTCGATCGCGGTCACGCTCGCCGCCAGCACCGCCATGCCCAGCCAGCGGTCGTTGCGCGAAAGCTCAGCCCCCGCCGCCTCGAACAGCCGCAGCCGCTCCAGCACGCCGGGCCGCCTTAGCGCCAGGCGCCGGCCCAGCCCGTCCACCACCTCGTCCATGCGTCAGATCCGCCGGCGGCTGCTGGCGAAGAACTCCAGCCGCTGGCGCACGCTCTGGTCGCCGCGCCACTGCCCGGCCTGCGCGAAACGGAATACCGCGCCGTCGGTACTGATAGGTGCTGGTCGAGCCATCCAATTCGCTGATGTACTGATACAGCGTGCCGCCCGGCACCGTGCCGCCGTCGTTGTAGGCGGCCTCGATGCGGGCGATGAAATCGTCGGCGGCCGAACTGCCGCGCTCCAGCTCGAACATCCCCTCCCACCCCTTGGGCAGCTCGGCGGCAAGCTGGGTGCCGTCGATCCGGTCCACCCGCACCGAGGCGGTTTGCTGGCGGCTGTCGAAGCCGGTCACATGGGCGAGGTCCACCCGCCCGAACGGCCCCATCACCACAAGCTGGCAATCGCGGCCAACCGAAAAACTGTTGCTGGGCATTGTATCAACTCCTTATGACGCGCTGGTCGGGAGTGGCGAAGGCGAGGGCGCCGCTCGTCGCGCGAAGGCGCGCCACGGACCTCGACCCGCTGGGACCGGAGCGCGCCTTCGCGCGACGGCCTGAGGCCCCAGACCCCCAATAATCATGAGGTGCAGGGGCTCGGCCCCTGCTGGGGGTGCAGGGGGCAACGCCCCCTGGCCTTCCTTCTTCCTAGGCCGCGTTCGGCAGCGTCTGCCGCTGCACCGCCACGGTTTGCCCGCCTTCCATGTTCACGATGAACTTCTCGTTGATCGCCTGGTACTGCACCTGCGCGTCAGACTGCACGTAGCCGAGTCCCGTGCGGCTCAGCGGGTTGTTGCTCGCGTCGCAGATCACGCTGAACGGCAGCGAGCCGTCGCGCGAGCCCAGCAGCCCCTGGCCGAGCATGTTCTGCAGGAACGAGAGCTGGGTGGCGCGGATGCGGCGGAACAGCGCCTGGTTGATCACCTGGCCCACGTACTGCCCCATGCCCGCCGCCAGAGTGGCGGCGATGTAGTTGGTCATGCGGGTATAGTTGTCGCCGTTGGTCGCCGCGTTGCTGCTGGCGTTGTGGCCGCCGCGCACGCCCCAGAAGGCGCCGCCCGGCTGCGGATTGGCGATCACGTCGATGCCCGCCGACAACAGCGCCGAGAGTTCGGCGGTGGAATAGGCGCTGGCCTGCCCACTGCCCGGGCTGCCCGATTTCTGGCTGCCCACCACGCCATACAGCTTCTTGTTGAGGCTCGACTGCTCGGGCGAAAGATTGGCCAGCCGCCCGGCGACGAAGCCCTGCGGGCTGACCAGGCGCAGCACCGCGTTGGCCTGGTCGTTCCACCACAGCCAGTCGCCGAACATCAGCTTGCAGGCATGGCTGTCCAGCCCCGCCGAAGCCTTTGCCGCCACCGCGCCGGCGATACCCTCGCCGGCCGGCCCGGTCAGCACCATGTAGATGCCCTCCTGCAGCCCGAACCCGGCCTGCACCGTCCAGTGCGTGCTCGCATCGCAATCAGCCAGCAGCCCGATCGAGCAGCCCTGCCCGCGCAGCGCGTACATGCCGCGCCGCGGTGCGGTGTCCACGCCCACCAGATGGATCGCCGTCACCCCCGCCCCATCGCTGCCGGCAACGCCGGTGGAGAAATCCCAGGCGAAACTGCTGGGCGCCGCCGCGGTTGCCCCGGCATTGGCCACCACGATCTGGCTCGGCCCGCGCTGCGGCCCCTGCCCGGCATTGACCGCCGCGGCCAGCGCCGTCCAGAAGCCGGCGTCGCTGCCGGCGATGTTGTCGAACACCTCCGGCGCCAGACCCGGCAAGGTGATGGTGAAGCGCCACGCCCCCGCCCGTGCCGCCGGCGACATGGCGATCGCGATGCCATTGCCCCGGCTGCCGGTATGCAACGCCGTCAGCACGAAGTCGGTCGCCGGGATCTGGAAGGCCGCGGCCGTGTCCGTGCCGTCCGTCACGCGCACGCAACGGAAATCCTGCGCGCCCTGCTGCACGGCGGTGGCCACCTGGGTGCCCATGTCGTACTTGCGCGCCATGATGGCGCCGAAGCCGCGGGCATAGTCGGACATGGTGCCCACCACCACCGGCTCGCCCACCGGGCCCCAGCTTGCGGTGCCCGCGATGCCCACCACGTTGGTGGGCACGCCGTTGACCACCAGGTTCTGCGGCGGCACCACCTGCACATACAGGTCGGGCACGACCAGCGCGGTGGTGTTGATGCTGCCCTGCTGAACGATCGGCATGGCTCAGCCCTCCTGCACGGCGGGCGACTGCACCCGCACCACGTTGCGCGCCTGCTCGGACCCGAGCACCTCGGCGATCGCGGCCGGATCGGCGATCACCTCGCCCTTGGCGTACGGCCCGAAGGCGCGCACCACCACCAGATGCATGGTCATGCTGTTCTCCTGATAACCGTGAGACGAGCCGCACGGCCCGCCAGAATATTGTTCAAAGGAAGGACGTTCTTTTTTGAAAAAAAGAACCAAAAAACTTTCACGACCTTAGCCGTTCAGGCGGACAGCTCCCGCCCCAACGGATAATTTGCAAAAGTCTTTTTGCTTCTTTTTCTCCAGAAAAAGAAGATACTTCCTTTACTCCTGCACTCCGCCTCAGCCGATGAACGACCGCGCCGGCGCACCAAACCGCATATCCCCGAAGATCATCACCGGCAGCGTCTCGGCCACCGTGGTGGCGTAGTCCACCGCATACAGCAGGTCGCGCCGGAACAGCCGCACCCGCCGCCCCTGGTCCTGCACGGCGGCGCCACGGAACAGCAGCCGCCCCGCGCCACCGTCAGGCAGGTCGATAAAATCCATGCCCGACAGCACGCCGTCCAGCACCGCCGCCACGCGGTCGCGCAGCGCCGGGTCCGGGCACCAGGCGGTCAGCCGGAACAGGTGGCGCTGCCGCCTCGTCTGTCGCCGTATGGTGCGGTCGGCCACCACGCGCCCAAGCATCGGCCCCTGCCCGGCCACGGTCAGCGTGGCGCCGTCCACCGTCACGATGAAGCGGGTGCGCAGATAGGCGGCCAGCACGGCCGCCACCATCTCCGGCGTGTCGCCGCGCGCGATGCGGTGCACCACCGCCATCCCGTCCACCAGCAGCCCCGCCACCTGGCCCTCGCGCGCCTCGCCGGCCACGGTGGCGCTGCGGCCGGCGACGGTGACGCTCAAGCCAAGCGGGGCCGCGGGCAACACCTCGCAGGCCTCGCCCAGCCGTGCCGCCACCGCCCGGCCGCGCGCCTCGGGAAACACCGTCACGTGCACGTGCCCCGCGCCCATATCCGCCGCCAGCGAAGCCTCCTGCGGCCAGCCGCGATATATCCGGCACACGCGCCCGACCACGCTGGGCGCCTGCGGCCCCTCGGGATACAGCGCCCCCGCGGCCACGCGCAGCAGCGCGTCCTCCACATCCGACAGGTCGACCATGGCGTTCCCTACCCCGCTTCCTGGCGCACGCGCAGCCGCCAGCCCAGCGCCGACAATTCCGCCCCTGCAACCACACCCTGGCGCCCGAGATCGTCGCGCAGCAGGTCGCCCGGGCGCAGCACCACCCCGCCCGGCGCCGGCAGCAGCACGGTCCAGCCCGCGCCGGCCACCTCGTCCGGCAGCCCCGCCAGCCCGCCGCCGCCGCCGCCGGCCAGCACCCCAGCCGGCCAGCCGGCCATCACGACCGCAGGCGCCGCCGTCCCGCCATAGCCGCCGATGCCCGGCAGCCCCGGCCCCGCGGCCCGCAGCACATCCACCACCCGGCTGGCGCGCACGCACAGCACCGGCGACAGCGGCTGCTGGGCGGCGATGAACCACACCCCGCCATCGCGCGCCCCCGGCCGGCTCTCGCGCTGGCGCAGATAGTCGCCCACGCGCGTGTAGGCGGCATCGAAGATCCCGTGCCACAGCACGCCGCCATGCGCCACCGGCCGGGCGAACCGCCCACCCGGCGCGCTGAACGCCGCCTGCAGCCGCAGCACCAGGTTGCCGCCGTCCAGCGGGTCGGACAGGCCGCGCGGCCGCAGCAGCTCGCACCACTGCCCAACCGCGCGCCCGGCGCGCCCCAGCCCGCGATGCAGGATGTCCTGCACGCGCTCCCCATCCATTGCCATATCGGAACCTCAGACCATCAGCACCGGCACGCCCGAGCCCAGCGCGGGGCCCGGCGGCACGCCCAGGAAGCCGCACAGCCGCCGCCGCCAATCGTCGAACAGCCGCGTGCGCTCGCGCAACTCGCGCGGGTTGCGCTTCCACACCGCCGCCTGTTCGGTATCGAGCATCGCCGAGGCCTCGGGCACCGCCCGCTCCAGCCCAGCCAGCGTGGCCAGGAACTGCCGCGCCACCGCCTCCTCCGTGCCCGACATCCGGCCCAGCCGGAATTCCATCAGCCCGTAGGCCTGGTGGAACCGCCAGCCCTGAAACCCCTCGGCCCCGCTGCCATAGGCGGGATAGCCGCAATGCCTGCGGATATCCGTCCGCTCCGCGTCGGTGAATGCCATTGCCCACTCCGCACAACACCCTTCCCCCACGCGAATGGGGGAAGGGTTCCATTGCTCAGCCGAAATGCTCGATCATCACGGCGCGCTTGTACGCCGAGTTCGTCGCCGTCGGCACCGTGGACGGGTTGGTGGTCACGTCCGACGGCGCGCAGAACCCGCCGATCCAGTACCAGCTCTGCGCGATGATCTGCTGCAGCCGGTCGATCGGTTCGCGCGTCACCATGGCGATGCCGTCCACCACCGAGACGATGGCGTTCTGCGGCGCGGTGTCGTCCGCCCCCAGCCCGGCATAGCCGCCCTCGATCAGCGCCCCCTTGCCGCACACGATCGGCCGGCGGACCACCGTGGGCGACCCGTCGGGATGGCCCTGCACATAGGCCTCGTTGGTGGGGATGAAGCGCAGGCCCAGGAAGTCGTTGATCATGCCGCGCTTGAACACCTGGTTGGCCGAGGTGGCGCCCTGGAACAGCTGGCGGAAATCGGCGTCGCCGAACAGCTGGCGGGCCGAGATCGGGTCGAGGTAGCAGTTGTACACCCCGTCGATCTCCGGCACCGCGTTCAGCCGCAGCGTGGCCACCGCGTTCAGCAGCGTGCCCATGGTCAGCGTGTCGCCGGGCTGCAGCTGGGCGGTGGTCATCCGCCCGTTCGGCCGCGCGATCGAGCTGGCGGTGCTGGCGATCACCGGCACGCCCTCGGTGCCGTCGGCCACCGTCACGGTCTCGGCGAAGGTCAGCACGCCCGAACGCCCGCCCGGCGCGGTGGTGTTGGGCGAGCTGTCCACCGACACGCCCACCAGCGTGTAGGAGTTCGCCCCCATCTTCACCGACAGCGTGGCCCCGGCGCCCACCGGCGTCTGCACGCCGTTGGCGAACACATGCTCGAAGCCGCGCACGTCATCCACCGCCACGTTCACCCCGGGGGCGCCCAGGGTTACGCGCACGCGGGTGTTGCCGCCGAAATACGGCGCGAACAGCGCGTTGCGCGCCAGCTCGTCCAGGCTGCGCGCCGCCTGCTCGCCGTTGATCGCGGCGTTCTGCAGGAACTGCCCGGCAATGCCCACCCGGCTGGTGACCATGTTCAGGTCGGTGGTGGCGGCGTAGTGCGCAAGCGTGATGGTGTACTGCTCCACGCTGAAGCCGCTGGGCACCAGGCCGTTGTCCAGGTTGCTGTTGCTGGCCGGCGCCAGCGGCGTGGTCACCGCCGCCTTCAGCCCGGCTCGCGTCTTGGTCAGCGTCTCGCCGATGCCCACGTTGAAGCTCACCCGGTCGGCGACCGCGCGATAGCCCAGCCGCGACGTCAACGCCTGCTGGAACTCGCGCTCGAGATAGCCGAGCTGGATGATCGGCTGCAGCGCGGCCGGGAAATTCTGAATCGGCATGCTCATTCCTCACGGTTGAACGCCCCGCACGGCCACGCCGGGCAGGGTCCACGAAGTCATGTTGTTGTCGGAACGCAGCGACAGCGGCCGGGAGTCCGGCGCGTCAGGGCCTCGAGGGAGAGGGCAGCGCCCTCGCCCGCCCTACCCCCGCCGCAGCATCTCCGCGCGCGCGGCGACCCACTCGGCCTCGGTCATCTCGGTGGCCAGCTTGGCCCGCGGCGCCTGCGCCGGCGGCGGGCTCGCCACCGACGAGGAACTCGCGCCACCGAACAGCCACGGCTTGGCGCGGCGCATCTCGGCCATCAGCTCGGCCGCCCCCTCCACCTCGTCGCGCTCGTTCAGCGCCAGGCGGCTGGCATCCAGCAGCTTCAGCCCGTCCAGGTCCACCATGCCCGCGCGCACCGCATGCGCCTTCAGCTCGGCGCGCACCAGCCGCTCGCGCAGGCTCGCCTCCAGGGCCGACAGGCGCTGCTCCAGGGCCGCGCGCACATCGCCCGCCGCATCGCCGGCGCCATCGCCGGCCGCCGCCGCCCCCGTTCGATCCTCATCGACCGGCCATTTCGTCTGATCGCTCATGCGTCCTCCCGCGTGCCGCCATCCGCCTGCGCGGCGATCCGCGCCAGCTCGGCATGCACGTCCTCGATGTCGTACACGTCGGCGATGCTCTTCACCGCCGTTTCGGTAGAGATATGGCCGGACTCGGCCAGGGTGCGCAGCGTCTGCGCGTCGCGCGCCCGGTCCTCGGCGCCTGGCGCATACCAGCGCGGCCAGATCAGCCCCAGCCGCACCGAGGGCGCCATCGGCGCCACTTCCTGGCCGAACACCCGCAACGGATACAGGTTCGATGCCAGAACAACCATGCGCGCCAGCTTCAGCAGCGCGTCGCCGTAGGAGACGCGCAGGTTGTCGGCCAGCCACACCAGGCCCTGGTTCATCATCTCCATCGCCCGGCCGGACTGCGCCGCCGACAGCCGGTCGGGGCTTGCGCGATTGCCGTGCACCCCCTCCAGCGCCAGTTCGCGCAGGGTGCGCACATATTCGATCACCGCGGCCGATGCCGTGCCGTCGATCTCCAGCAGCCGCGCGTCGCCCTTCTCGCTCACCACCAGGGCATTGCCGCCGCCGCGCACGATCTCGCCGTCGCCGCCGGCCGGCTCGCGGATCAGCAGGGTCGGGTCGGAGGAGTATTTCAGCCCCCGCCCGGCCTGGCTCAGCTGGTAGTCGATCTCGATCGTGGTCTCCACCGCGGAACGGAAGGTGCAGGCACCGTCTATGGAGTCCGTGCCGTCCGGGCCGCCCGGCAGGTTCTTCACCCACACCATCGGCACGAAGCCCATCCCATGGCGCACGCTGCGCGCGGCGTCGCGCACCGGCGCGCGCCGCTCGCCGGCCACCGGCTGCGGCACGAACCAGGTCTCCTCCAGCTTGTCCCAGCGCCGGGTGAACCAGTATTCGGCGCCGGGGTCGGCAATCTCGTGGCCGCGCGCCGCCAGTTCGCGGCCGCGCACCTTGTAGCGCTCGGTCACCCGCAGCAGCTCGTCCGGCGCCTGCGGGTCCCATTCCGGCATCAGGTACGGCGTCTCCAGCACGCCGAAGAACACGCGCCCCTTCAGCACCCGGAAAAGGATCGCCACCGATCCGATCGAGCCGCGCAGCGCCGCCTCCATCATCACCTGGTTGAGCGAGGTCTCGCGCACCAGGTCGGCGAACGCCGCGCGCACATGGCGGTCGGCACAGTCGATGGTGGGGAAGTGGCCCTCGCTGAACACCAGCGACAGCGAATCATCCACCACGATGCGCGCCAGCGGATAGCGCACGCTGGGCCGGCGGCTGCGCAGCGGGATGTATTCGCCGCCCGCGCCCCGCTCCTCGTGGAACTCGAACGGCAGCGCATCGTACAGCGTGCCGTCCAGCACCCGCTTGAGGATATCCAGCCGCCGCGTCCGCGCCGGATAATGCGGATCGGCCGGCACGCAGCCACATAATGTCGCGAACATCGCAACCCTTTCGCCAAATCGGCGCGGCGGCGCCACGCCATCCGCCATGCAGCCGTACGCCATCATGCGCGCGCCGAACCGCCGGCCGCGCCCCTGCCCGCCAGGAGGCGGGCACGCCAAAGCACCCCATGCCCGCCAGGAGGCACCGGTCAAAACACAGGCAACAGGTCCCGGAAACCGTCGGGATACTTTGCACGGTTTGTATGCACCACCGGCTGCATACAAATACTGCATTGAACCAGCGCCACATCTTCCATGGCACAGGTATTGCTAAAATCCCCGGGCCAGTTGTCCGCTTACGCCTGCCGGACGCAGCGCAACGACGAAGCCGACGCCGCAATCCGGCGCCGTTACGAGATCGAACGTACGCCGTGCCGCCCGAGGCCGTTCCGCACGCCCGATCCAGCGGCGCCGGTCCGTGCCGACCGACGACCATGCTTCATACTGGAGGTTTCCGTGAACATCATCAGGACGCTATTCGCCGCCGCGGCGGCCCTCGCCGTCCCCGCCGCCGCCGGCGCCATACCCATCGCACCCAACAGCCAGCTCAACGTCTCGGGCACCAATATCGGCCAGGGCGGCTTTGCCACCATCGATCTCGCCACCGGACTGGACTTCACCGACCCGAACGACGCGGGCACGCCCACGCCGGGCGTGGCCGGTATCCTCGGCGCCGTCATCGGCAGCGGCAGCGGCTCGTTCGCCGGCATCAGCTGCAGCGGCGACTGCGGCACCATGAGCGACATCCTCGACTTCAGCAGCTTCGCGCCGATGAACGACTTCTACACCACCACCGCCGGCGTCTCGTTCGACCTCGCGTCGCTCGACAACATCACCCGCATCCCCGACGCGCCCGGCCAGCTCGCCACCCTGATCATCGGCGGCTCCGGCACCCTGAACTACGCCGGCTTCGACCCCACCCCGGGCATCTTCACCCTCACCACCCAGGGCGGCAACATCACCACCTTCTCGGCCTCCACCGTGGCCGGCACGGTGACCAGCACGCCCGAGCCGATTTCCATGGCGATGCTCGGCTCCGGCCTGCTCGGCCTGGGCATGCTGCGCCGCCGGCGCTGAACCCGCACGCCTCACCGCGCCAGCAACGGCACGGTGAGGCGTCGCGCCGGGCGGCCGGCGGCACCCACCATGGCGAATGCGCGCGACAGCGCGTCCACCTGGTCGTCCTTGCGGCCGTGCGGAAAATCGCGCAGCTCGTTCAGCAGCGGCTGGTTCCAGGGCGCGCGCAACAGGCTCACCCGCCCCGCCTCCACCTGGGCCGCGACCGGCATCGCCCGCGTCAGCTTCGCCCCCGTCTCCGGCGAGGCCACCACGCGATAGCCCGCCAGTTCCCGGCTCAGCCACGCCACCTGCTGCTTGCCGGCTTGCCCGGGGTCCTGCGGCAGGCCGATGGCCACGTCGCGGCCGTCGCGCTGCGCCGTGCGCATGATGCTGGCCGCCACCTCGTGCGGCCCGGCGCGCAGGCGCACCACGTCCACCACCACCAGCCGGCCCTGCGCATCGGCGGCCAGCTTCAACCCCACCGTCCAGTCCGGGTCGCCGCCGGCCACGGCCTCGGTCGCCGCCAGGTCCCAGGCCCGCACCATGCGCGCCTCGCCCGGCACTGCGTCCGCGAAGCCGATCCGCGCCACCGGGAACAGCGTGCCCTCGTCCGGCCGCGGCGCCTGCTGGTACAGTGCCTGCCACACCCGGCTGCCCACCGTCATCCGCTTGCGCGCCAGCGCCGCCTCGTCCTCCCAGTCCGGCCACAGCGCCGCCCCCGGCGCACGGCCCAGCGGGTCATCCGCTTCGGCCAGCGCCGGCAGGCGCAGCACCTCCCAGGAATCGCCGGAGGCCAGCAGCCGCCCGCCCAGGTCGTCCTCGTGCCAGCGCGTCATCACCAGCACGATGCGCCCGCGCGGCTTCAGCCGGGTCACCAGCTCGGCACGGTACCAGTTCCACAGATGGTCGCGCGCCGGGGCGCTGTCGGCCTCGGCATGGCTTTTCACCGGGTCGTCGATCACCACCAGGTCGGCGCGCCGCCCGGTCACCGGGCCATGGATGCCGGTGGCGAAATATTCGCCCCCGGCGTCGATGCGGAAGCGGTGCGCGGCATGGTTGTCGCGCGACAGGCCATAGGGCAGCGCCGCGCGCTGCCCCGCCACCAGGTTGCGCAGTTGCCGCCCGAAATGTTCCGCCAGCTCCGCCGTATGGCTCGCCGCCACCACCGAGCTTGCCGGATGGCAGCGCAGCCACCAGGCCGGAAAGATCAGCGAGGCATAGGTCGATTTCGCGCTGCCCGGCGGCATCAGCACCATCAGCCGGTCCACCGTGCCGCAGGCCACCGCGTCCAGCCGCTCCAGCAACAGCCGGTGGTGGCGCGCCGGCGCCTGGCCGGCCGGCGCCAGCACATGCCGCGCCCAGCCCTCCAGCGTCGCCACGGCATCGGGCGCGGCCACGGCATCCGCCGCCGCACTGTCTGGCGTCGTCTGCCGCATCCGGACCAGCCTGCCATGTAATGGAACGACCGAAGGATGAAGCGGCTGCCGGGCACTGAAGCGGTGCGCCGCATACCTCCTCGATCATGCCGGCTTCTATACGACGAACCGGGGCGGATGGGAAGAAAAAAATCCATGCGCCGCTATTTTTCCTGTTTAAGGCAAAAATATGGCAAAAACCTGGCATCGAACCGGCGCAAAATCCTAGGCCGCCGGCCACCCCGAACGGCCGCTTCCACGCAGCCGGATCGCGGCCGAAAATTCCCGCAAATCAACCGCCTAGCCCGCCAGTGCAGCACTGAATACCTCGTTGCGCATAAGTCATGTTCTCGTGCTTCGGCAACACACCCTGACACAATTGGATAATCAAGGGTTGATCTCTGCGGCAATGGCCGTCTCAATGCAGGCTGTCTGCCGCAGAAATAGCGGCACGCCCCAACGGACCGGGGGCTGATTCTGCCTACCTGCCACCGGTCACGAGGAAGGAGAACACGATGAACACCAGCGCCAGACGGGCTGTTGCCTCTCGGGCCTGCATGGCCGTGGCCGCCGTGCTGCTGCTGGGTGCCGCCCTGCCCGCCGCGGCCTCCGAGCGCAGCGATACCGCCACCCTGGCGGCGCAGCCCGCCTCCCCGCGCCCTATGCCGGCGCGCCTTATGCCGTCGCGGTGGCGACGAACGCCCTCGCCGCGCCAACGGACGGCGCGGCCAAGGACGACGCGACCACGGACGACGTGGCCACGGACGACGGCGCCGCCCCGCTCGTTCTCGCCGCCGCCGGCCGCATCGGCACCTGGCGGCAGACCGGCCTCGCCTCCTGGTACGGCGGCAAGCGCTGGCATGGCCGCCCCACCGCCAGCGGCGAGCTGTTCGACGAGAACAGCCTCACCGCCGCCCATGCCACGCTGCCGCTGGGCAGCCGCGTCCGCGTCACCGTCGCCGATACCGGCCGCAGCGTCATCGTCACCATCAACGACCGCCCGGGCACCCGCAGGCGCATCATCGACCTCTCGCGCGCCGCCGCCCGCGAGCTGGGCATCATCCGCCGCGGCATCGCGCCGGTGATCATCGCTCCCCCGCGGCCGGGAGGAATGCTTACCGCCGGCCGCTAGTGAAGGGAATCTGACGGAGAGCGCCGTCGGATTCAATTCACTGCCCTGATTGGGTGGCGCAATCCACCAAGCGCCGGGGAGCCTGGCGCCGGGGAGCCAGGCGCTGGGGAGCCAAGCCGTTCGGATCGAACCACCCGCTTCCTGCATGCGAAGATACCGCAGGCTTAATAAACATTTCGTGCATTTGCCGCGAAACACAGTATTTCCACGCCGGGGTCTGCATCCTGCATCGCCGCGAACCAACATGTAATTTGGCTCGCCCGGGACCAGCCCCTACGTTCCTTCCCTCATCCGCGGCAATGCTGCCCCGCCACGTCGGGCAGCCGGGAAGGCGACCAACTTGCATCAGGCGCGGCCCACCACCGGGGTGGGTATCCATATCTCGCAACGCGCCGCAAACCACGCCCCGGCGCGGCTCGCGCGCACCCCGCCCCCCCCTGCGCGCAGCCCGGCGCCGCGAGACCTGGGGCTGGACGCGGTGCGTGCCCTGGCCATTCTCCTGGTCCTCGTCGCCCACAGCCATCCGTTCTTCGGCTTCGGCCCGCTGGTCGCCAACCTCGCCTCCTTCTCCGGCACCCTCGGCGTCGAGGTGTTCTTCTCCCTCAGCGGCTTCCTCATCGGCCGCATCCTGCTGGCCCAGGAGGGCCAGGCGTTCGGCCGCCGCGCCGTGCTCACCTTCATGGCCCGGCGCTGGCTGCGCACCCTGCCGCTCTACTATGTCTTCCTCGCCGTGCTGTTCGCCGCCGGCTGGCCGCTCGCGGTCAGCGACGCGCTGCTGCTCCAGGGCTTCGTGCCCGCCATCGGCTGGCACCTGCCGCACGCCTGGTCGCTGGGGGTGGAGGAGGCGTTCTATCTCACCCTGCCCCTGCTCGTCGCCGGCCTCGGCGCCGGCCGCCTCTCGGTCGCCCGCGCCGCCTGCGCCACCCTGCTGATCGGCTGGACCTTGCGCCTGGGCTGCTATTACGGCGCCAGCCCCGCCGGCGTGGCGCTGGAGTGGTTCCGCACCAACCCGGTCTATCGCATCGACGCCTGCGCCTTCGGCGTGCTCGCCGCCTGCTGGCTGCACCGCCGCCCCGGCCGTGCGCCGTGGCGGCCCGGCCCGGCCCGGCGCCTGTCGCTGCTGGCCGGCGCCGCGCTGGCCGTCGGCGTGGTCGGCGCCGCGGTGATCGCGATGTTCAGCATCTCGTCCATCGCCGCCCACGCCCCGGTGTTGAACGCGCTGGTCGCGCTGTACCATCTCGGCATGCTCCAGGCGCTGAACCTCGCCGCCGCCATCGCCGTCGTGGCCATGCTCGGCGCCTGGCCGCACCGCGCCGAGGCCGCGGGCGCCTTCCTGATCGCCCCCATGGCCGCCGCCGCCGTGCGCACCACCAGCCGCCTCTCCTACGGCCTCTACCTCATCCACCTGCCGCTGTTCACGGTCGCCAGCAACGCCACGGCCGGCACGTCCTGGGCCGGCTGGCCCGCCTACCTGCTCAGCCTCGCCGCCAGCTTCGCCCTCGCCGCCCTCGCCTGGCGCCTCGTCGAGGCCCCGGCCCTGGCCTGGCGCGACCGCCACCTGCCCGCCGCCCCGGCCCCGCTGCCGACAGCTTCCGCCACCCCGGTTCCGTCCCCGATCCTCGCCGAACGCATCGAATCGTATGGCAGCTGGCCCAGCGCCCCCTGGCATGCGCGGCCCGGGGCTGATACCTAGCTGGGTTTCTGGCAACAGCCCAAGGCGCGCTCGACAGGATGGACCGCAACGCTCTGCTGCTCGGCGACGCCACCCCCGCCACCCGCATCATCGAGATCGGTCCCAGCCACGCCCCCATCGCGCCCAAGCGCGGCGGCTGGAACAGCTTCGTCGTCGACCACGCCGACCAGGCCGAACTGCGCGCCAAATACGACAAATTCGGTGTGGATCTCGAAGCCATCGAGCCGGTGGACGGCGTCTGGCACGGCGGCCGCCTCGACAGCGCCGTGCCGCCCGCCCTGCACGGCAGCTTCGACCGGCTCATCGCCAGCCACGTCATCGAGCACATCCCCGACATCGTCACCTTCCTCAACTCCGCCCAGAACCTGCTCGCCGGGGCCGGCACGCTGGCGCTGGCCGTGCCCGACAAGCGCTACTGCTTCGACGCGCTGAAGCCCATCACCACCACCGGCGACATCCTCGCCGCCCACGCGCCCGACGGCCCCGGCCGCCACTCGCGCCGCACCCTGTTCAACCAGGTCGCCTATTCCGTCGGCATGGACGGCGCCTCCGCCTGGGGCCAACACCCCGTACATGCGGCGCATTTCATGAACTCCCTTACCGACGCGCTCGCCTTCCACGAAGCGGCCAGCGAGGCCCCGGACTCCCCCTACGTCGATGCCCATGCCTGGCAGTTCACCCCCGCCGCCTTCCAGCTCGCCATCCTCGAACTGGCCGAGGCCGGGCTGATCGACTGGCGCGTCGCCGAATGCAGCCCCGCCCAGGGCTCGGAGTTCATCGTCACCCTGCGCCGCGGCCGCACCGCCTGGCCCGAGCCCGCCCAGCGCGAGGCGCGACGCATGGAGCTGCTGCTCGCCACCCTGGTCGAACAGCGCGAACAGATCGACTATGCCGCGCTCGGCGGCCTCATCGCCATCCCCGCCCAGGCCGCCGACCCGGCCATCGCCCGCTCCATCGCCGACCTGCGCGCGGCCCTGGCCACCCAGGACGCGCGGATGGCGGCGATCGCCACCGCCCTCGCCCCGCCCACCGACCAGCCGGCCAGCCTCGGCACGCTGGCCGACCTCACCGCCCGGCTCGACGCCCAGCAGCGCCAGCTCGCCACCATCACCGCCGCCGACGGCACCCAGGCCAGCATCATGGCCAGCCTCGCCCAGCTCGACGCGCGGCAGAACGCCCAGGCCCAGGCCATCTCCGACCTCGGCGCCCGGCTCGACGCCCAGCACGCCCAGCTCGCCTCCATCACCGCCGCCGACGGCACCCAGGCCAGCATCATGGGCTCCCTGGCCCAGATCGCCACCCGCCAGCAGGACGCCGCCGACCACGCCGCCGCCGGCGCCGCCCGCGCCGCCGAGCCGATGCTCCAGGCGCTGGCCGGCCTCGCCGCCCGTCTCGACGCCCAGCAGCGCCGGCTCGACGAGGTCCACCGCGTCAGCACCTGGCTCAGCCGCTCCCTGCGCCCGGCACGCCGCCTGCGCGCCCGCCTGCTCGGCCGCCCCTTCACCGAATAGCCCGCCCATCTTGGCCCGGCTCTCAAGCGACGCCCCGGAGACCTCTCGCATGACCCAAGCCCCGCCCCGCCCCGCCATAGGTGACGGCAGCTTCCCGGCCGGCACCGCCATCGCCGTGCCCGCCCCGGAGAACTCAAGCGACGGCGGCGCCACCCGCGAAGCCGCGGTGGAGACGCTGGCGCGCGGCGACGCGGTGCTCACCCTGGCGGGCCCGGCAGCGCTGCGCCATGTCGGCGCCACCACCCTGGACCCGGTCCGCGACCCCGCCGCCCGCGACCTTCCCGCCCGGCTGGTGCCGGTGCGCGTCGCCGCCGGCGCCTTCGGCCGCGGCGTGCCGCACGCCGACCTGCTGATGCCGCCGCAGCAGATGATCTACATCCGCGACGCCGCCCTGCCCGAGGGCGCGCTGGTCCCGCTCGGCGCCCTGGTCAACGCCGTCTCCATCCGCCGCGAGCCGCAGACCCGCCCGGTCACCTGGCACCGGCTGGAACTGGAGAGCCAGGGCGTGGTGCTGGCCGCCGGCCTGCCGGTCGCCGCCCGCCACGACCCGACCGCGCCCGCCATCGCCCAGACCTTGCTGCCCGGACCGGTCATCCACCGCCTGCGCACCCATTTCGCCCGCCTCGCTGCCGCGCCGCCGCAGGCCGAACCGGCGCCCGAATCGGCGCCCGAACCGGCGCCCGAGCCGGCGCCCCAGCCGGAGCCCGAGGCCGCGCCAGAGCCGCAGGCCGCCCCCGCAGCGGCCCCACCGCCTGCTGCCGAACCGCCCGCTCCCGAGCCACCTGCTCCCGAACCGGCCGCTCCCGAGCCATCCGAGCCCGACATGTCCGCAGCCCCCGATCCCGCGACCACCCTGCGCGTGCTCGCCCGCAACCGCGCCCTCGCCGCGCTTGAGGACAGCACCGCAACCGTCTGGAACTTCATCCTGCCCGCCGGCGCCGGCCTGCTGCGCCTGCTCTCCCCCCGCGGCGTGCCGGCCACCACCCCCCCGGGACAGCGGGCGCTGGCACGCCGCTACGGCGTGGCCGTCCGCGCCATCCGCATCGACGACATCCCCGTCCCGCTCGACGGCTCCGCCATCGGCGCGGGCTTCCACGCCTTCGAGACCGCCGGCACCCAGCAATGGCGCTGGACCACCGGCGACGCCGTCATCGAGGTGGAGCCCGCCGCCACAGAGCGCCGACTGGTGGTCGAGATCACCGACTGGCACACCATGCTGTCGGCCGACTGAACGGAGGTCGGCAAGCAGCGGGGCGCCGCCCCGCGCCCCGCCGGGGCCGCTGGCCCCGGACCCGCTTCCGTTCGCCGCTGGTGCGGCATCTTGCGAGCTGATTGAAACGGCGAAGGGCGGGCTGCCCGATTGCAGCCCGCCCTTCGCCGTTTTCCCGTGGGCACGCATTGCAGACAAGAAAAAGGCGGGCTGCCCGAAGGCAGCCCGCCCATTCCACCCGAAGGTGTCGCGTATCAGGTGATGTCGGTCGCCTTGAAGTCCTGGATGCCGTCCTTGCCCGTGTCGAAGAAGAAGATGGTCGTGCCCGAGCTCAGCGTCACCTTGGTGCCGGCATCGGCACCGAAGGGGCTGCCGGACTGGCCGGCGGTGAAGAAGTCGATGCTGGTCGCGGTCGCGCCGGTCAGGCTGAGGTTCAGTGTGTCGGTCCCGCTCACGAAGTCGGAGACCAGGTGGGTGCCACCCGCCGACGCGTCGAAGAAGGTGTTGGCCGACAGCGGGCCGACGTCGCGGGTCTCGTCGCGGCCGTCGATCAGGCTGATGCCGGCGCCCAGGCCGAAGATGTTGCCGCCACCCGTGTTGCCGAAGATGGTCGCGTTGCCGCCACCGCCGAAGAAGGTCGAACCGCCGACCAACTCGTCCACCGTGAAGCCGGTGAGCGTCTCGGCGCCGGCGCCGGCGATGAGCACCTGGCCCGCACCGCGGGAGAACAGCTGGTCGCCGTCGCCGCCGCCCTGCAGGGTGGCCGAACCCGTGATGGTCGAGGTGAACAGCATGTTGCCGCCGCCCGTGCCACCCTGGAAGTAGCCCTGGCCCTCGACCACGGTCAGCTTGCCGGTGAAGGCAGGCGCCGTCACAAGGTTGCCGTCGATCGACGCCGAGCTGCCGAACACGCTGGCCGTGCCGCTGCCCACGTTGCCGAACACCGTGACGTTCGCGCCGCCCGGGTTGATCAGGCCGCGGCCGCCAATGGCCAGATACTGCAGGTCGCCCGAGGCACCGCCGGTCACCGTGACCGGCACCGTGCTGGCACCCTGCACCGCAACCACCGCGGCGGCACCGTCACGCAGGTTCACGTGGGTGTTGCCGTCACCATAGATCAGCGACAGCGAGCCGTCGGCCGCGGAGATCGTGGTGTTGGAGCCCTTGTCGGACTGAACGACCGTGCCGCCCTTGTCCACCTGAACGTTGGCGCTGGAACCGGCCGCGCCGATGAAGAAGTTCGAGGCGTTGCCGAAGGTCACGTTGGCGTTGGAGCCGCTGTTGAGGTAGGTCAGGTCGGCGCCGTCACCGGCAACCACGGCCGACTTGTTGTTGATCGGGCCGACGATCGTCGACTTGCCAACCGCCGTCACCACCGCCGAGATATACTGGGCGTTGATCGCGCCGGCGTCGCCCGCCTTGTCGATGATCAGGCCGCCGAGGAAGTTCGTGGGCGCCGGCACCGTGCCGGTGCCGGAGAAGGTGAACTGGTCAAGGTTGCCCGCTGCGACCTGCTTCGAAATCGGGATCAGCGCAGCCTGTGCGACCTGCGCATTATCTGCCGACGTCAGTTCGATGGTGACCGTGGCGCCACCGGCGCCAAGAACAGTTACATTTGCCATGTCAGGATCGGCCCCTTGAGGGAGTTAATAGCGTGTCGCCGTCCTTCTAACGGAACCTCGGCATACAGCGCAAGTAACGACGTGTCACAGTCGATCCAGATTTTTCGATGCGCTGCGGAACCGGAGACCGGTTTGCTGCATCGCAACAGCCGCCCACCTGCCGGCACCCCCGCTCCGGGAGTGCATCTGTTCCTCCAAGCCTCTGGCATCATGCAGGAATATGCGTTTTGTGGCATTGGCGCGCGGCGCCGCGGCCGGCTAGAGCAGCCAGCCACAAGTTCCTTCACAAACGCGTGAAGAATGGATGAAAGCCGTGGGCGACGGACCCCGCCAGGAGCGCCGACAGCGCGAAACCGCCGCCAAACGACGCCGTGGCCACCCGCAGGAGTGCCGAGCGCCGAAGCCGCGCCGACAGGCCTGTGTCGCCCATTCAGGTCTTTGTTCAGAAAGGCAAATCTGCCGGTCAGGCGGTTCCACCGATCGGATATCGCTCTAGCCCGTCCCGGGCAAATCCACGCCGCGCACGCTCGCCGCCAGCACGCGGTCGGCCTGGCGGGCGAATCGCGCCGCCATGCGCAACAAAATCTGGCGATCTTCGCCGTGGCACACCCTGAAAAGGCGCAAAAGTGCCAATTCGGCTGCATCCTCGGCCGCCGCCCCGCCCTCGGTCGGGAAATGCCCGCGCAGCAGGTGCTCGCTCGACACGCGCAGCACGTCCGCCACCTTGGCCAGGTTCACCCCGACCTGCCCGGCGCGGTCGGTTTCCCATTGCGCCACCGCGCTGCGGCTTACCCCCACCGCGGCGGCTAGCTCGGCCTGGGTCATCCCGGCGACCTGGCGAGCCGCGCGAATTCGCGCGCCCACCCCTGACGTTCCATGATTCTCGCTCATGTGGCGACCATACGACACCTCAGCTAACCGATCAAGCTAACTCCTATTGACGAATGTTAGTCATCTTCACTAACATGACGCCACAACAGCCACGGTGACGCCATGCCCGCCCCCCTCGTCTGGAACCGTTCCCGAGATTCCCTGCTCCTGCGCCTGCGCGCCGACGGCCATAGCTGGGACCGGATCGCCGCCGCCCTGGGCATCAGCCGCTGGGCCGCCATCATGTGCGGCCGCGCCGTCGGCGCCCGCAAGCCCGAGCCCGAGCCCCCGTCCGCACCGGCCGCCACCGCATGGACCGATCCGGACCGCGAGCCGCTGCCCGCCGGCCACCCCGTCTCCTGGGGCGCCATCACCCGCGGCGGCCTGCTGCACGGCCAGCCCTACCCCTTCCCCCCGCCGCCGCCCGCCTCGCCCGCCTCCGCGCCCGCGGCGTGTCCCGCCGCGCCATGCCGGGAGGCGGCATGAGCCACATCCATCCGCTCGACCCGCCCGCCCCGCACCGCGCCGCCGGCCGGCTCGGCCGCCTCGCCGCCATGGGCCTGTTCGACGCCGCCCCGGTGCTGGAGACCGTGATCGACGCCGCCCGCCGCATGGCCCCGGCCGCCGACCCCGCCGGCCTGGCCATGCGCCTGCGCCACCGCTACGCCGACGCGCTGGAGGACGCCCGCCGCGCCCGCGAGGCCACCATCCGCCGCCTCGAATGCCGCCTCGCCCCCCTGCTCGACCGCCGCGCCCCCGGCGAGGCGCTGCTCGCCGCCGCCCACGCGGCCGACCCGGCCTGCGACCTCACCGCCCGCGAGCGCACCTTCCTGGTGGAACAGGCCATCCTGCGCCGCCTGCGAAGCGGGCGAAGCGGGGGAAGCGGGGGAAGCGGGCGGAGCGCGCGCCGATGAGCGGGGCCGAGAACCCCTGGGCCGCCTGGGCCGCCCATGTCAGCCCGCCCGGCCCTGCTCCCCTCGGCCTGGAGACCGCCGACTTCCCGCCGCCCGAGGGCATTCCGCCGCGCGAGTGGCTCTACGGCACCCGCCTGATCCGCCGCTTCGTCTCGGTGCTCGCCGCCCCCGGCGGGGTGGGCAAGTCCTCGCTCGCCCTCGCCCAGGCCCTGGCGCTGGCCAGCGGCCGCGGCTTCCTGGGCGAGCACGTGCACCATTCCGTGCCCGCCTGGGTGTTCAACCTGGAGGACCCGCTGGAGGAGACCCAGCGCCGCGTCGCCGCCCTGATGCGCCTGCACGATATCCCGCCCGATTCGCTGGCCGGCCGGCTGTTCCTCAACACCGGGCGCACCCGCCGCCTGGTGATGGCCGACCTCGACAGCCAGGGCGCCATCGCCCACCCCGACCGCGAGGCCGTGGTGGAGGCCGCACAACAGGCCGGCATCGGCCTGATCGTGGTCGATCCCTTCGTGAAGTCGCACCGGCTGGACGAGAACTCCAACGCCCACATGGACGCCGCGGCCACCGCCTGGGCCGAAGTGGCCGAGCGCACCGGCTGCGCCGTGCTGCTGGTCCACCACGTACGTAAAGGCGCCGCCGAAGGGGTGGACGCCACCCGCGGCGCCAAGTCGCTCACCGACGCCGCCCGCTCGGCCTCCATGCTCAGCCCGATGAGCCAGGAGGACGCCCAATCCCTCTCGGTGCCCGAGCGCGAGCGCTGGCGCTACGTGCGGCTGGACGACGCCAAGGCCAACCTGGCCCCGCGCCCCGACGCCGCGCGCTGGTTCCGGCTGGAGACGGTGGCGCTGGGCAACGGCAACGCGCTGTACCCAACGGCGACAGCGTGGCCGCCATCGCCGCCTGGGCCCCGCCCAGCCCGTTCCGCGGCCTGTCGGCGGCCGACTGCAACCGGGTGCTGGACGCGATCGCCGCCGGCCATGAAGGCCACGCCTTCACCCGCCACCGCGGCGGGCGCGGCGGCGCCCGCTGGGCCGGGCTGGTGCTGGAGCAGCTGTTCGGCTTCGAGCCCGACGAGGCCGCCCGCGTGCTCGGCCTGTGGCTGCGCAACGGGCTGCTGGAGGAAACCGAATACCGCCACCCCACCCAGCGCAAGCCCCGCCTGGGCCTGCGCGTCGTCGATGCCCGCCGCCCCACCGCCGCGGCAGACGCCACTCCCGAAAGGACCACGCCATGACCGCCACGACCCCCGCCGCCGCCGCCGCATCCCCCGCGCCCGGGCCAGGCGCGCCCCACGGCGCGCCGTCTGGCACGCGCTCGCCCGCCCCGCATGGGAACCAGCATGGCCCGGCACATGGCGCACAGCATGGCGCGGCCCATGGCGCAGCGGGGCGGAGCCAGGCCCCGGTTGCGCCATCCGCGCCATGCCCCCCGATGAAATCGGGGGGGCATGGCGGCCAGATGCCCGTGCGGGTGGGCGCGCGGGCACCGGTGCATGGCGCACGGCATGGCGCGGCGAATGGCGCGTGCATGGCGCGCCTGGGGCGCGCCCGGCCCGCACTTCGACGCCACCCTGGTGATCGCCCGGCTGGAGGAGGCCGGCGAGACCCTGCTGGCCCTGCCCGCCGGCGGGGCGACAGCCCGCGCCTGCGCACCGGCGCGCTCGACATCGTGCGCAGCGCCGCGGAGTCCTACGGCTGGACCAGCGGCCAGCTGCGCCCGGCCACGCCGCCGGCCGCGCGCATCAGCCGCATGGACCAGGCGCTGGACTGGCTGCCGCTGATCCCCGACGACCGCTACGTGCTGCGCCGCATCGTCGCCAGCCGCATGCTGGTCAGCCCCACCACCGGGCGCCACCTGTTTCCCGGCGCCGCCTCGGCACCCTGCTGGGCGCCGACCACAAGGCCATCCAGCGCTGGCACGCCCAGGGCATCGACCTGCTGGTGGGCGCGCTGAATGCCCGCCGCTAGGCCGCGCCGCGCCCGCTCGATAGGCCGCCGCCCCACCACGTTGCCGGGCGGGGCGTAGTTGCACACCCATATCTCGGAATTGTCGCAGCGCGCCATGCCGCACCCCACGCGCCCGGCGTTCGCCCACACCACCTGGGTATAGTGCCCGCACTGCTTTCCCGGCGCACAGCGGTCGGCGTGGGCGTCGTAGTGCCGCTTCTCCTCCACCCACATCCGCACCACCTCGCCGGGCGACAAATGCTGCCCCCCAGCCCAGGCCAGGTTCTCCCCCACGCCCGAAGTGCCGCCGCGGCGCATCGCGCAGCCCTGGCCGCGCAGCGTGGCGGCATACCGCCGCGCCATGCCCGTCAACTCATCCGACCATGCCAACGGCCCGACCCCAACCGCCTCCCTGCGCCCGATTATGCGCCGCGAGCATCCCCTTCATGTCACCGGGGGCACCTCGTCGGCCAGAGCCGGGGCGGCGAGAGCCGAAATCAACAACACAACGCCGAAAAGACGGAACATCGAAGAACCTCCCTATGCGGCGACTTATGTCGGGAAAAGGGAAGGGCAAGGCAAGAGTGTTCTTTTTTGAAAGAAAGAACCAAAAAACTTTCACAAATTAAGCAGAGCGTGAGGCACTATCTCGCCACAAGCAAATGGATAAAAGTCTTTTTGCTTCTTTTTCTTCAGAAAAAGAAGATTCTCCTTGCTGTCTATTCTTCCGGCGGCAATTCCCACATATCCGCCACCCGTGACGCCGCCCGCGCGCCGAGCCACAGCGCGGCCACCACGGCCACGATCGCGGCGATGTTGGGGCTGATGCCCCAACGTCCGCCCAGCGTGCCCAGCGGCACCACGATGGCCAGCGCGATCGCCAGGCGCAGCGTGAAGCGCAGCGCCACACGGGCCATTGCCGGGTTGCGCCGGGCCCATTGCTTCATTGCCCGTTCCTACACTGTATGCGTGCCGTCATGGGCTGGGCGCGTTTTCCAGGCACCAGCGCGCCACCTGCTCATGGGTGCCGAACCACACGCCCTGCTTGGCCTTCATGTGCCGGATCAGCCGCGCCAGCAGCGGCATGCGCGAGCGGTGGCCGATCACGTGCGGGTGCATGGTCAGCAGGAACAGCCCGCGCTCGGCATAGGCGCCGTCGAACTCGGCGCGGAAGATCTCCTCCACCGCCGAGGGCGGCGTGTAGGGCCGCAGCGCGGAGAAGCGGTGCATGTTGAAATACACCGCGTCGTCGCGGATCCATTCCGGCGGCAGCTCCACCACGCCGGTGGGGTCGCCTTCGTTCAGCAACTCGTAGGGCTCGTCGTCGGCCATCAGCGAGCTGTCGTACAGCAGGCCCATTTCCTTGATGATCACCAGCGTGTTGGGCGAGAAGTCCCAGCTTGCCGTGCGCATGCCCACCGGCGGGCGGCCGGACAGCCGCTCCAGCACCTCGGCGGCGCGCATCGAAAGGTCGCGCTCGGCCTCGTAGGGCAAGGTGGTGTTGCGCTCGTGGATCCAGGAATGGATGCCGATCTCGTGCCCGTCCCCGGCCACCGCGCGCACCTCCTCCTCGTGCAGCAGGGCGGCGACGGCGGGATAGAAGAAGGTGGCGGGCACCTGCTCGCGCTCCAGCAGCGCGCGGATGCGCGGCACGCCCTGCCTGCTGCCGTACTGGCCCTGGCTGATGCGCATCGGGCTTTCGTCGGAATCGCGCAGGGGAATCGTCTCGTGGTCGGCATCGAAGCTCAGCGCCACCGCGCAGCGCGCGCCGCCGGGCCAGGATTGCGGCGCCAGGCTGCGGCCCGCGCGCGCCCGCTCCACGATCGGGCGCCAAACCTGCTCCGGCCATTGCCACGGCTCGCCGTTCGGGTGCCCTTCGGGCAGGCCTGTCGTCTCGTCCATCGCCGCGTTCCCTGGTATCTGAGGTGCGGCCATGGTGCCCGGTACCGCCGCCAGCACGGAAGAAAGCATGCCACCGACCCCGCCCTGATGACCGCCGAGGACCATGCTCGCCCTGTACGCCCGGCGGGCCCTGTCCCGGTGGAGGTGCTGGGCGCGGTCACCGAGCGGGTCGCCCGGCTCAACCCCTAGCTGAACGCCTTCGCGGTGATGAACCCGCACGCGCTGGCCGCCGCCGGCGACAGCGAGGTGCGCTGGCGGGCCGGCCGGCCGCTCGGCCCGCTGGACGGCGTGCCGGTGACGGTGAAGGACCTGGTCGACATGGCCAGGGCCTGCCCACCCGCCGCGGCTCGCGCCTGTCCGACCCGGCGCCGGCGGCCGAGGATGCGCCGATGGCGCTGGCGCTGAAATCGGCGGGGGCGGTGATCATCGGCAAGACCACCACCACCGAGTACGGCTGGAAGTCGCCCGGCGACTGCCCGCTGCACGGCATCACCCGCAATCCGTGGAACCCGGACCACACCACCGGCGGGTCGTCGCGCCGGCGCCGGCGCGCCGCGGCGGCCGCGGGCTTCGGGCCGCTGCATATGGGCACCGATGCCGGCGGCTCCATCCGCATCCCGGCCGCCTGGTGCGGCCTGGTCGGGCTGAAGCCCACCTACGGCCGGGTGCCGCAATGGCCGGCCGGGCGCCTTCGCCCCGGTGGCCTGCGCCGGGCCGATGACCCGCACGCGTGCGCGACGCCGCGCTGATGCTGGCGTGCATGGCCCGCTACGACCTGCGCGACCCTACTGCCTGCCCGACGACGGGCGCGACTGGCGCGACGGCATCGAGGACGGCGTGGCCGGCCTGAAGGTCGCCGTGCTGCGCCGCCCCGGCTTCGACGCGCCGGTGGACTGCCGAAGGCATCGCCGCGGTGGAGCGCGCCGCCGGCATGCTGGCGGAACGGGCGCCAGGTGGAGGAGGCCGAAGCCGACCTGCCGGACACCGGGCCATGTTCAGCCGCGTGTGGGGCGCCGCGCTGGCCCGCCTGGTCGGACACGTTGCCCGAGACAGCGCGCGGCACATGCTCGACCCCGGCATCCTGGAAGTGGCCGCCGCCAGATACGGCGGCATGACGGCCGATCGAGTTCATGGCTTCGAGGCCAGCGCGCATCGAAGCCGCCCACGCCATGGCCCGCTTGCACCAGCGCTTCGACCTGGTGCTGTGCCCGGTGGTGCCCGACCCGCCGCCGCTGGCCGAGGCCGCCACCAGCGATCCGGTGCAGGCGCTGTGGACGCAACTGGGCGCCGTGGACCTACTTCTCAACCTCACCCGCCAGCCGGCGATCAGCGTGCCGATGGGCTTCGCGCAGAACGGCCTGCCGCGCGCGGTGCAGTTCGCCGCCGCCCAGTACCGCGACGACATCGCCCTGCGCGCCGCCCGCGCCATCGAGTCGGTGCAGCCCTTCCCGACGCCCGACCTGGGGTAGCGCCGCCATCGGTAGTGCCGCTGTTGGTTGTGCCGGACAGCGAATGCACACGCACCCGAGGAACCCGCGCAAACCACCATCGTTAAGCCAGCCAGTGGCAACCTGAGGAGTTTGGCGCCATGCGGCTGGAAGACCTGTTTATCGATACCCTCCGTGACGTGTTTTTCGCGGAGCGGCACATCCTGAAGGGCCTGAACAAGATGGCCAAGGCGGCGCACGACCCGAAGCTGAAGGAGGCCTTCCTGCACCACCGCGAGGAGACCGAGGGCCAGATCGAGCGCCTGCGCCAGGTTTTCGAGGCGGTGGGCAAGCGCGCCCAGGGCAAGACCTGCGAGGCGATCCAGGGGCTGCTGGAGGAGGGCGACGAGCTGCTGGAGATGGCCTCCGATGCCAGCGCGGTGCGCGATGCCGGCCTGATCGCCACCGCCCAGGCGATCGAGCACTACGAGATCGCCCGCTACGGCGCGCTCACCGCCTGGGCCAAGGCCATGGGCAACCAGGAGGTGGCGCAGCTGCTCCACCAGACCCTGGAGGAGGAGAAGAAGACCGACGGGCTGCTCAACCAGATGTCCGCCTCGGTCAACAAGTCGGCGATGGCGGCCTGAACGCCGCGCCGGTCGCGGTGCCCATCACCTCCGGGTGAGGGCGCCGGGCCGCTCGCCGACGGGCGGGACGGGCGGAACCGCCCTCTCATGCTGGTGCCCGCCCATGGGGGGCGCTGCGCCTGTCCCGCTCTCGCCGCCACCGGCCGCAGGAAGCCCCGGTCCTTGCGGTCTTGGCATGTGTGGAGTTCGCCGGCATGCTGTCGCCGCGACAGCCCTCCGCGCGACCATGCGACCGTCTGCAGCGAATTCGGCATCGTTGCCGCTTCACGCAGGAGTGAATCCGCCTTAGCGTGAAAAGGTGCTGTAGGTGGCTGCGATTTAACGCTGCCGCGGCTATCCGTGCCGGGCGGCGCCAGGGGCTGATGAATGCTGGGGACCAAACTGAGCGAATTGCCCAAATCCCCCACCGGGGTCGAGGGCCTCGACGAAATCACCGGCGGCGGCCTGCCCGCCGGACGCCCCACCCTCATCTGCGGCGGCGCCGGGTCGGGCAAGACGCTGATCGGCATCACGTTTTTGGTCAACGGGGCGCTGCGGTTCGGCGAGCCCGGGGTATTCATGAGCTTCGAGGAGCGCGGCCCCGACCTGGCCGCCAATTTCGCCTCGCTCGGCTACGACCTGGCGGGCCTGGTCGCCGACAAGCAGCTGGTTGTCGACCACGTGCATGTGGAACGCAGCGAGATCGAGGAATCCGGCGAATACGACCTCGAGGGCCTGTTCGTGCGCATCGGCCACGCGGTCAGAAGCTGCGGCGCCAAGCGCGTGGTGCTGGACACCATCGAGTCGCTGTTCTCAACCTTCACCGACCCCACAATCCTGCGCGCCGAACTGCGCCGCCTGTTCGGCTGGCTGCGCGAGCAGGGGCTGACCACGATCATCACCGGCGAGCGCGGCGACGGCGCGCTCACCCGCCAGGGGCTGGAGGAATACGTCTCCGACTGCGTGATCCTGCTCGACAACCGGGTGCGCGACCAGATCGCCACGCGCCGGCTGCGGGTGGTGAAGTATCGCGGCTCGGCGCACGGCACCAACGAATACCCTTTCCTGATCGACGATCATGGCATCTCCGTGCTGCCGGTGGGCAGCGGCCGGTCGGTGGGCGGCGAGCACGCCATGCCGGTCTGCGCCGGCTACGTCTCCACCGGGGTGGCGGGGCTGGACGCCATGCTGCGCCATGGCGGCATCTACCGCGGCAGCAGCGCCCTGATCTCCGGCCTGCCCGGCACCGGCAAGTCCACCTTCGGCGCCCATTTCGCCGCCGCCGCCTGCCGCCGCGGCGAGCGCGCCATGATGTTCCTGTTCGAGGAGAGCGGCGCCGAACTGTGCCGCAACACCGTCTCGATCGGCCTCGACCTCGAAGCGCAGGTCGCGGCCGGACGGCTGCGCATCCACGGCTCGCGCCCGGCGCTGTACGGGCTGGAGATGCACCTGGCGCGCATGTATCGCGACGTCACCGAATTCAAGCCCTCGGTGGTGGTGGTGGACCCCATATCGGCGTTCCGCGGCCCGACCTACGAGGTTCATGCCACGCTGCTGCGGCTGATCGACATGCTGAAGTCGGCCGGCATCACCGCGATGTTCACCAGCCTGGCGGAGGGCGAGGCGTCGGCGCCCGGGGCCGACCAGGGCCTGTCCTCGTTGATGGACGTGTGGATCCGCCTGGCCAATTCCCCGGCCGAGGGCGAGCACAACCGCCTGATGCACATCGTCAAGGCGCGCGGCATGAGCCATTCCAACCAGGTGCGCGAATACCGCATGACCGACACCGGCATCGACCTGATCGACCCCTATGTCGGCCCCGCCGGCGTGCTCACCGGCGCGGCGCGCATCACCCAGGAAGCGCGCGACCTCGCCGACGCCGAGCGCCGCACCCAGGACATCGCCCGCCGCCATCGCGATGCAGCACGCCGCCGCGCCACCGTGCAACGCCAGATCGCCGACCTGAACGCGGCGCTGGAGAGCGAGCACGAGGAGCAAAAGGTGCTGATCGCCGAGGCCGAGGCGCAGGAAGCCGAACTGGCCAGGGTCCGCACCGCCATCATCGCCCGCCGGGGGGCCGCACAGTGAGCCAGCAGGAAATGGACAGCCCCGGCGACCGCCAGGACAATCGCGACGACGACAGCGACGGCGACAGCCGCGCCGGCGCCCCACATGGCGGCGGCGGCGGCGATGGCGACGACGGCCGCTATCGCCTGCGCCTGTATGTCGCCGGGCACACGCCGCGCTCGGTTGCCGCGACCGCCAACCTGCGGCGCGTCTGCGAAACCCATCTCGCCGGGCGCTACGAGATCGAGGTGATCGACCTGCTGCAGAATCCCGAACTGGCCGCCGGCGACCAGATCCTGGCCATCCCCACCCTGGTGCGCCGCCTGCCGCCGCCGCTCAAGCGCATCATCGGCGACCTGTCCAATGCCGAAAAGGTGCTGGTGGGCCTGGAGATCAAGCCGGTGCCCGGCAACGGCGACGCGGCCCCGTCCGGCATGCCGCCCCCCAGGCCGCCGTTATGAGCCCCGACCCCGCCACGCCAACCCGGCTGCCGTTCCGCCTGCGGCTCTTCGTCGCCGGTTCAACCGACCGCTCCCGCCGCGCCATCGCCAATCTGCGCCAGATCTGCTCGGCCAATGCCCTTCTTGGCACCGATATCGAAGTGATCGACATCTACCAGCAACCCGAACTCGCCAGCCAGTACCAGGTGATCGCCGCCCCCACCCTGGTGAAGCTGCTGCCGCTGCCCGTGCGCCGCATCGTCGGCGATCTCTCGCGCGAGGCCGACGTGCTGCGCGGCCTCGAAATCGAGCCACGCTGACCATGCCCCGCCGCACCGCCCCCCCAGATCTTGCCAGCCCCCCAGATCTTGCCCGCCCCCCAGAGCTTGCCCGGCCGCCAGAGCCTGACGCGCCGCCGGATCTCGCCCGACCCAGGATCGCAGACACGGCCGAGGAGCGGGTGCGCGCGCTGGAGGCCGAGCTGGCCGAAAGCCGCGAGACGCTGGCGGCCATCCGCCGCGGCGACATCGACGCCATCATCGTGGGCAACGGCGACGGCGCCCCGCGCGTCTATACGCTGGAAACCGCCGACCGCCCATACCGCCACCTGATCGAGCAGATGCAGGAAGGCGCGCTGACGCTCGGCGAGGACGGCACCGTGCTGTACTGCAACCGCCGGGTGGGCGAGCTGGTCGGCCTGCCGCAGGAACAGGTGCTGGGCCAGGATTTCGCCCTCTTCGTCGCTCCCGCCGACACCACCTCGCTGCGCGTGCTGCTGGGCATGGCGCGCCTGGGCAGCGGGCGCAGCGAACTGACCCTGCGCCGCACCGACGGGGTGGAGGTGCCGGTGGTGGCCTCGCTCAGCGCCCTGCATGGCGGCGAGGGGGTGCTGCTGTGCGGCGTGCTGACCGACCTCACCGAGCACCACGCCCGGCTGCTGGAGGCCAGCGCCACCAATGCCCGCCTGCGCGCCGAGATCGCCGGGCGCGAACAGGCCGAGGAGGCGCTGCGCCAGGCGCAGAAGATGCAGGCGATCGGCCAGCTCACCGGCGGCATCGCGCACGACTTCAACAACATGCTGCAGGGCGTCGCCAGCGGCACCGAGCTGATGCGCCGCCGCCTGGCGCAGACAAGCCGGCCGAGGCGCTGCGCTACCTCGACGCGGGCGCAAGGGCATCGAGCGCGCCTCCGCGCTGACCCAGCGGCTGCTCGCTTTCTCGCGCCGCCAGACCCTGTTGGCCCGGCCGGTGGACCCCGACCGGCGCTGGTGGGAGCGGCCCAGCTGATCCGTCAAACCTGGGCCCGGAAATCACGGTGCGCCTGGAACTGGGCGAGCACGGCCGGCGCATGATGTGCGACCGCAACCAGTTCGACGCCGCCCTGCTCAACCTCGCCATCAACGCGCGCGACGCCATGCGCCGGAAGGCGGCACGCTCACCCTGTCCACCGCCCTGGTGGGCCTCGGCGCCGCCGACCTGGTGGGCTTCAGCGGCACCAACCCGGGCGAGTTCGTCCGCGTCAGCATCGCCGACACCGGCTCGGGCATGAGCCGCGAGGTGCTGGAACACGCCTTCGAGCCGTTCTTCACCACCAAGCCGGCCGGCCGCGGCACCGGGCTGGGCCTCAGCCAGGTGTACGGCTTCGTCGCCAGTCGGGCGGCGTGCTGCGGGTCAAGAGTGTCCCCGGCAGGGGCTCGGCCTTCCACATCCACCTGCCCTGCGACACCGGCACCGCTTCCGACCTGGCCGAGGCGCCGGACACCGCCGACCTGCCCGAGATCGTCCCCTCGCGCGCCCTGCTGGTGGACGACGAGCCGCAGGTGCGCGAGGCCCTGGCCGAGGCGTTGCACGACCTGGGGTGGGAGGTGACGGTGGCGGCCACCGGCCACCAGGCGCTGGCGGTGCTGCGCGACGACCCGCCGCCCGACATCCTGGTCGCCGATATCGGCCTGCCCGGCGGCATGAACGGCCGCCAGCTTGCCGAGGCGGCGCGCGAAATCCTGCCCTGCCTGCCGATCCTGCTGATCACCGGCTACGCCGGCACCGCCATCGGCCCCGGCGACAACCTGCCGGCGGGCGCGGAACTGCTGCACAAGCCCTTCACCCTGGGCGTGCTCGCCGGCCGGGTGCGCGAACTGATGGCACGCCAGCAACGCTGACGCCGCGCACCCGCCTATCCCGCCCGCCTATCCCGCGCCCGCGCAGCACCCGGCGCCGGCGCCCTCGTAGCGGTCGTGGTGGCGCCACCACGCCTGCGGATAGGCCAGTCCCGCCTCGTTGCGCCCCAGCGGCGCGATATCCAGCATCATGTAGGTGCCCATCAGCATCTCGTCGCCGCGGCTGAAGCTGGAATAGCTGTGCAGCACGCGCCCGCCCTCGTCGCGGCAGAAGGCGCTGAAGCCAGACTGCTCCGTGCCGCCATCGGTCATCGGCCGGTAGTTGTACCGCGCGGTGCCGGCGGCAAGTTCCTCGGGGCGGAACGAGACGCCGAAATCGTGGTTGAAGTCGCTGCCGTGCGACGACACCCAGTCGAACCGCCAGCCCATGCGCCGGCGGAACGCCAGCAGGTCGGCCAGCGGCGCGCGCGAGCAGGCCACGAAGGCGACATCGCGCGCGGCCAGGTGGGGCAGCATGGCGTCGATGTGGTCGGCCATGAACGAGCAGCCGACGCAGCCCTCGGTCCAGCCCGGCGCGAACATGAAGTGCTGCATCACCAGTTGCCGGCGCCCGGCGAACAGGCCGGCCAGGCTCGCCGGGCCGGCCACGGTGTCGAACGCATAGGGCTTGTCCACCGCCACCCAGGGCAGCGCCCGGCGCTCGGCCGCCACGGCGTCGCGCGCCCGGGTCAGCGCCTTCTCGCGTTCCAGCAGGGCGAGACGCGCCTCCAACCATTCCTCGCGCGACACGATTTTGTTCATAGCGGGAACATCGGTATCGGATTTGTTCCGATCTGCTGGTTTTTGCATGATGCATGGCCCTCAGAGCGTCGCCGCCAGCGCGGCAAGCTGGTCGGTGGCGATGCCCCAGCCCTCGTGGAACCCCATCGCCTCGTGCTGCAAGCGGTCCGCCTCGGACCAGTGCGCGGCGATGGCGGTGTAGTGGGTGCCCGGCGCCCCGTCCGGCATCGCCGCATCGGCGAGCAGCACGGTGCCGACCATGAAGGCCTTGCCCGACGGCACCCAGGCGCTGGTGAAGGCGTCGGTGAACACCAGTTTGCGCTCCGGCACCACCTCCAGATAGACGCCCTGGTGCGGCATTTCGGTGCCGTCCGGCCCGCGCATGACCATGCGGCTGATGCCGCCCGGGCGCACATCCATCTCGGCCTCGCTCACGCCCCAGGGCTTCGGGCAGAACCACTGCATCAGCAGCGCCGGTTCGGTCCAGCAGCGCCACAGGCGGGCGCGCGGCACCGCGATCAGGCGCGTGACCGACAGGTCATGCGCGCCGGCCTGATGGGCGGGGAAATCGGTGTCGGGAAAACCGGGGGCGGCATCCATGGGCCTACTCCTTGGCTGGGGGGTGGAACAGCAGTTCGACGTAGCGGCGCAGATGCGCCACCTGGCCGCGCGCGCGTTCGGCCCCGGCGCCGGCGCCTGCCGCCTTGGCCAGCACGAAGGCGCCCTGCAGGACCGTCTGGGTGAACAGCGCCAGACTTTCGGCATCCCAATCGGCGCCCTCCACATCAGCATCGGGACAATGGCGGGCGCGGGCGGCCTCGATATCGGCCGCCAGGGTGGCGGCATGGCCGGTGATGCCGGCCTCGCAGGCGGCGCGCAGCGCGGGGTGGGTGGCGTGCGTCTCCTGCACCATCGTGCCCAGCAGGCAGGTGCAGGCGGCCATGTCGTCGCTCAGCAGGGCGGCGCGGAAATCGATGTAGCCGAGCAGCCGGTCCAGCGGGTCGGCGGCACCGTGGAACGGCGCGGCGGCGAACAGCCCGCCCGTCACCTCCGCCCAGCGCCCCGCCGCGGCCACGCCCAGCGCCTCCTTGGAGGCGAAGTGGTGGAAGAAGCTGCCCTTGCTCACCCCGGCGGCGGCGCAGATGTCGTCCACGGTGGTGGCGGCATAGCCGCGGGCGCGGATCACCTGGATCGCGGCATCCAGCAGGCGCGTGCGGCCATCGGGGCGGGTTGTGGCGTTCATGCGAAGCTCCATACCAACTGGTCGGTATGGAGTCCAGCAGCGATCCGCCGCCCGGGTCGCTCACGATCACGTTGCTTCCCCGCCGGCCGAAGGGGATGGAACAATTCCTCACCGCCCCCCGCCGCGCGGGGGCAGCGCCGGACAGGGAGGCACAAATGCACGCCGCCGCCGCGCCGCCATCGCTCGCCTCGCACCTCGCCGCCGCCCTGCGCGTGCTGGCCGCGCTATGGCCGTTCCTGTTGCCCCTGGCGCCCGCCGCCGCTTCCGGCGACGCCGCCCGTTCCGCGGCAAAGACACCGGAAAGCTTTGTCCGCGACTATCTCCGCGAGGTCCGCGCGGCACTCGCAGCCGGCGCCGGCAGCAACCTGCCGGTGCTCGACGTGGTCGAGAGCCGCCATCTGGCGTCCGCCACGCTGATCGCGTCGCTGAACCGGCGCCTGGACTGGCAGAACCTGCCCGCGGCCGACCGCGACCGGCTGACCCGGGCGGCCGAGGGCTGGTTCACCCGCGCCCTCGCCCGCTCGCTCGCCGGGGTGCACGACGACTTCGCCGTCTCGGAGATCGACATCGACGAGGCGCCCGACGCGCTGGAAGAATACATGGACGCCCCGATGGCCCGCCTGCAATGCGCCGCCGGCCGGCTCGCCATGATCGACGCGCGCCTCGACCTGGCGCAGAAGCGGCTGAAGCTGAGCCAGGCCGCGCGGCGGCTGGCCCGGCAGCGGCGGAACACGGTGGCCGGCGAGATCGCCCTGTTGAAGCTGGGCTTCACCCACCAGGGCGCGAAGATGCTGGCCGACCTTGCCGGCGATGGCCGCGCCCTCTCCGACGCGCAGATGTCGCGCCTCACCGCCGCCATCGACCGGCGCATCGCCGAACTGAAGATGCAGGCCGAGTTGCTGCCCGCCAGGCTCGCACCCGCCGACCGCTGCCGCATCCACACCTTCCTTGCAAAAACGGGCCTTGCCAAAATGGGCGGCGCCAAGGCCGGCAAGGCCGTGCTCTACCTCCAGGTGATCCACGATTCCGGCGCCACCCGCATCCTCACCGTCTGGAACCCCGCCCTGCACCGCGCCACGCTCACGTCCCGGCTGCGCGGCGCCCGCACCGCCGACGAGGCGGTTCGAAATCCTGGACGAGTAGCCGGGCTTGGCGATCTAGCCGGCGCCGCGCGGCGGTGCGAAACTCCGGGGCGAAGGAGACCCGCCCCATGAGCACCGAAGCCCAGATCACCGCCTGGCTCGCCGGCCAGCAACAGGCCATGATCGACCTGCTGCGCGAAACCGTGGACATCGACAGCGGCAGCTACAACAAGCCCGGCATCGATGCGGTGGGCGCGGCGATCGAGAAATTCCTCGCCAGCCAGGACATCCCGACCGAGCGCGTGGCGCAGTCGAAGCACGGCGACTGCATCCGCGCCATGGTCGGCGCCGAGCCGGCGGCCTCCAGCACCAATTCGCCCAGCAACATCGTGCTGATGGGCCACCGCGACACGGTGTTCCCCGACGGCGAGGTCGGCCGCCGGCCCTTCACCATCCGCGAGAACATCGCCTATGGCCCGGGCGTGGCCGACATGAAGGCCGGGCTGGTGATGAACGCCTTCGTGCTCGCCGCCTTCCGCAAGTTCGGCGGCGCCCCCGCCCCCATGGTCGGCCTGTTCACCGGCGACGAGGAGATCGGCTCGCCCGAGGGCCGCCCGGTGATCGAGGCCGAGGCGCGGCGCGCCCGCGTGGTGTTCAACTCCGAGCCCGGCCGCGTCTCCGGCAACGTGGTGACGGGGCGCAAGGGCGGCGTGTTCAGCGCCTTCCGCATCACCGGCAAGGCAGCGCATTCCGGCGGCAACTTCCCCGAGGGCATCAGCGCCATCGAGGAACTGGCCCGCAAGATCCAGGCGATCCACGCGCTCACCGACCTCGACCGCGGCATCACCCTGAACGTCGGCCTGGTCAGCGGCGGCCAGTCGGTCAACACCGTCGCTCCCTGGGCCGAAGGCCAGATCGACCTGCGCTACGTCAGCCCCGAGGACCGCGACGAGGTCATGGCCAAGATCGAGGCGATCATCGCGCGCAGCTTCGTGCCCGGCACCCGGGCGGAACTGACCATCAAGGGCGAGTTCCTGCCGCTGAACCAGACGCCGACGGCGAAGAAGCTGTTCGAGCTTTACGTCCAGTCCGCCGCCGACACCGGCTTCAGGACCGATGGCGAGTTCACCGGCGGCTGTGCCGACAGCGGCTTCACCGCCGCCGTGGGCGCGCCCACCATCTGCGCCGTCGGCCCGGTGGGCGGCAAGGCGCACAGCCCGGACGAGTTCCTGCACATCGACAGCCTGGTGCCGCGCGCCCAGGCGATGGCCCGCGCCATCCTGCGGCTGGACGCGGCGGGGCTATAAGCCCCGCCCACGGGCAGGCGGGGTTGTAGCGCGCCCGCCCGGCGGGCATGATCGTTCCGCTCTCGGCGGAGACCGCGCCATGCCCATCGCCCTGCCCATTCCGCGCGCCGTCTTCGCCCGGCTCGGCCACCCCTTTCTGTCGCACGTCACCCGCCAGGACTACCTGCTGGGCACGGGTGGCAAGCCGGGCATCGTCACGCGGCGCACGCTGCGCGACAACGACGAGTGGGAGGACTGCGAGGTCAACCTTGTCGGCACCAGCGGCTTCGGCAATCACGGCCGGCGGCTGTTCCGCGACTACTCGGTGGTGGATTTCGAGCTGCGCCTGCAGGGGCGGGGCAGCTACACCTATTTCTTCTCCGGCGCCCCCTCCACCTGGGGCCTGCTGAAGAACATCGGCGTGACCAGCGAGGCCGACCTGCTGAAGGAAGGCCTCGCCACCATCCGCGTCGCCACCGCCGACCTCCTGGCGCGCTACGCCGGCCCGATCTTCGCGCGGCCCGACGACATGGCCGTGGTGATCCGCGGCGGCTATGCGGGGCCGGCGCGGGTGAAGGGCATCCCCATCGCCTGAAACGCCGGCGCCTGAAACGCCGGCGCCTGAAACGCCGGCTGCCGCCCAGAGCAATATCCGTTCAGGCGGATCGCGTCGTCGAACGACGCCGTCGACGAGCCGGCGATCTCGCTGATACCGTAGCTGTGCTCGCTCATGCGCCGCGCTTGCTCATGCCGCCTGCGACAACCGCGCCCCGGTTCCAGCACCGCCACCGCGTTCGGCCCCGCCCGCCGCTACCGCTCCGCCACGATCACGTGGCCCTGGATCCGGCCCGCCACCGGCCCGGGGCCGAAGCGCCGTTCGATCGCCTCGGCGGCGCGCGCCGTCGCCTCGTCCAGCCGCGCGGGGTCGCGCGCCTCGATCTCGTTGCGCATCGGCGTGCCCTGGCAATAGGCGATGGCGGCGTCGCGCGGGGTTGCGGCCCGGCTCTCCACCGCCAGGGTCTGTATCTCCACCGTGCCGAAGCCGGCCGCCCGCACGTCGGCCACGATCCGCGCGGTGTCGTGGTAGCCGTGCGGCGTGCGCCGGAGGAACAGCGGCGGGTCGTCGGGGAACAGCGCGCCCACCGCGCGGGTCGCCACGTCGGCGAACTCGTTCTCCTCGATCCGGTCCCAGGTGTTGAACACCAGCCGCCCGCCCGGCCGCAGCGTGCGCAGCGCCTCGCGATAGCCGGCCACCCGGTCGGGGAAGAACATGGCGCCGAACTGGCAGCACACCACGTCGAAGCTGGCATCGGCGAACGGCAAGGCCAGCGCGTCCGCCTGCCGCCAGGCCAGGCGCGCATCGGCACCCTGCCGGCGCATGGCGCGGTCCAGCATCGGTTGGTTCAGGTCGGTGACCGCGTATTCGGCGTCGCCGGCCAGCAGCGGCGCCAGCGCCCGCGTCACCACCCCGCTGCCCGCCGCCGTCTCCAGCACCCGCCGGCACGGGCCGGCCACCACGCGCGCGGCGAGGTCGCGCGCATAGGCCTCGAAGATCAGCGGCACCAGGTAGGTGTCGTACACCTCGGGGATCGATCCGGCGAACAGCTTGTCGCTGTCGGACATGGCCACCTCCCTGTCTGCTTCCTGTTGTATCCCGCCGCGTCCTGCGGTGCCGTGCCCCCCGGCCGATACCCGGCAGCCACTGTGCCGGAATCCCGTGCCCGCGGCTGAAAACTCCGGCACTTCCGATCGCGACGGCGTTCACATGATGGCGATTGGCCCCCTCGCCGGCCCGGCCGCATATCAAGCGCGAGCCGCAGCCTGTATTGTGCCGCGATGGTACACCGAGAATTCCAGTTGCGTGGTCGCGCATCCAAGAAAATTCTGCGACCATTCCTTCCCGCGTTGGTGCCGCTGCCCACTTTCCCGCGCGGCAGCCGACCCGCCTGACCCGAACCGGAGACAACGCGTGGGAAACACCGCGGAGCGGCCCACCCGGCCGCCCCATCATGCCGCCGAACCGCGGGCGGGCCGGGCGGGACGCGCCCAGGTGGGCCGTTGGGTGTACCTGCTGCTCGCCGCCGTTCTCGTCACCCTGGCCACCGGCTTCGGCCTGGCCAGCCTGCGCGACTACCGCGACACGCTGGCGGATGGCTGGCGCCTCGCCGGGCGCGGCGCCGTGGGCGCGGCCGAGCAGGGCCGACGCTCCCTGACCGTTGCGCAGCTCATCTCCGACCGCCTCCAGAGCGTGCTGGGCCGCGAAGGGGTGGACCAGTTCCTGAGCGACGCCTGGCCCGACATCGAACAGCTCGCCCGCGAATCGGCGGAGATCGGCTCGATCTGGGTGCTGGACGCGAACGGCAACCTGCTCGCCACCAGCCTCGCCCGTTCGACGCCGCGGCTGAACCTGGCGGACCGGCCCTATTTCGCGCCGCTGCGTGACGGTGCCGAAACCTACCTGCTGCCCCTGAGCTGGGGCCCTGTCTCGAAATTGTGGTTCCTGGGCGTCAACCATGCCCTGCGCGGCGAGGGCGGTCGGTTCCTCGGCGTGGTGCAGGTGTCGCTGCATTCCCGCGATTTCCACGAGGCCTACGCCGCTCTCGGCTTCCCTCCCGAGACCAGCGCCGGACTGTTCCGCGCCACCGACGGCGCGCCCTTGATGCTCTGGCCCGAGCCGCCGCCCCAGGGCGACGATCTCGTGCCCGCCACCGCGCCGCCCTACGCCGCCGCCCTGGTGCGCGCCGCCGCCGGCGGGGCACGGGACGGCCGGCTGCTTCTGCCCGGCGCCGATGGCCGGGAAACGCTGATCGCCTGGCGGCGCCTGGCCGGGAACGGGTCGGTCCTGGCCGCCATGGCGGTGCCGCGCGACGTCGTGATGGCGCCGTTCCTGGGCCGGATGCTGCGCAACGCCGCCCTGACCGGCATCGCCGCGCTGTTCCTGGGCGCGCTCGGCTGGGGCGTTCTCGCCGCCCAGCGCCGCGCCGCCGCCTCCGAGGCGCGCTTCCGCGGCACCTTCGACCAGGCGGCGGTGGGCATGGCCCATGTGGCGCTGGACGGCACCTGGCTGCGGGCCAATGCCCGGCTGTGCGAAATGCTCGGCTATCGCGAGGACGAGCTGCTCGCCCGCACCTTCCAGTCGGTCACCCACCCCGACGACCTCGACGCCGACCTTGCCCAGGCGGCGGACCTGCGCGCCGGCAAGATCGCCACCTACACCATGCGCAAGCGCTACATCCGCGGCGACGGCACGCTGATGTGGGGCGAGCTCACCGCCTCGCTGCTGCGCGACGAGCGCAGCGGCGCGCCGCTGCACTTCATATCCGTGATCAAGGACGTAACCGAGCGCGTGGCCGCCCAGGTGGCGCTGGCCGAGAGCGAGGAACGCATGGCGCTGGCCTCCGAGGCGGCCGGCGTGGGCATCTGGGACACCGACACCAGCACCAACCTTGCCACCGTCAACGCCGTGTATCGCCGCCTGTACGGCCTGCCGCCGGGCAAGGACAAGCTCACCTTCGCCGAGCGCCGCGCCCACACCCATCCCGACGACGCCGAGCGTATCCGCGAACGCGCGCGCATCGCCAAGGAGGGGCTGGAGGATTTCAACGAGGAGTTCCGCATCCTGCGCGAGGACACGGGCGAGGTGCGCTGGATCGCCTCGCGCGGCTCGGCTGTCGGCGAGGGGCCGGACCGGCACCGCTTCGTCGGCATCTCCATGGACATCACAGAGCGCCGCGCCGAGCAGGAGCGCCAGACCCTGCTGGCGCGCGAGGTGGACCACCGCGCCCGCAACGTGCTCGCCGTGGTGCGCTCCATCCTCAAGCTCACCCGCGCCGACGACCCGCGCCGCTTCGCCGCCGCTGTCGAGGGCCGGGTCGAGGCGCTGGCCCGCGCCCACACCCTGCTGGCGCGCGACAACTGGACCGGCGCGGGCCTGGCCGAGGTGGTGCGCGAGGAGCTTGCCGCCTATGGCGATGCGCAGCGCACCGTCATCGACGGCCCGCCGCTGCGCCTGCTGCCCGGGGCGGTGCAGCCGTTGGCGATGGTGCTGCACGAACTGGCCACCAACGCGGCGAAACACGGCGCGCTCTCCCGCCCCGAGGGGCATGTGGCGGTGCGCTGGCAGCTGCGGCCGCCGGTGGCCCAGCCGGGCGCGCCCGCCGACAACCGGCGCCTGGTACTCGACTGGACCGAGCGCGGCGGCCCGCCGGTGCCCGGCGTGCCCACCGTGCGCGGCTTCGGCTCGATGGTGGTGGAGGCGTCGGTGCGCAGCCAGCTGCGGGGCAGTTCCACCTTGCACTGGGATCCCGAGGGGCTGCGCTGCACCATCGACCTGCCGGTGGACCGCGTGGCCGCGGTTCCCCCTGCGGCCGAGCCGGCGCAGCCGGGCCAGGCGCCGCCCGGCGTCGCACTCCCCGATCCCCCGCTCCCCAATATGGCGCTCCCCAATCCGCCGCCCGCCCATCCGCTTGCCGGCCGGCGCGTGCTGCTGGTGGAGGACGAGCCGTTGGTGGCGATGGAGGCCGCCGCGGCGCTGTCCGCGCTCGGCTGCGAGGTGGTCGGCCCGGCGGCCTCGCGCGCCGAGGCGCTGCGCTTGGCCCAGTCCGCCTCCGGCGCGCTGGACGCCGCCGTGCTGGACCTGAACCTGGGCGGCGAGAGCTCGCTGTCGGTGGCCGACATGCTGACCGCCCAGGGCGTGCCGGTGATCCACGTCACCGGCTACGACGCGCTGCCGCCGGGTGCCGCGCACGGCGCCGGGCGCATCCTGCTGACCAAGCCGCTGCGCGACGGCGATCTCGCCGCCGCCCTGCACCGCAGCCTCGCCCGCGCGGAAGCCGAAGCGGGCGGCGGCGCGCCGACGGCCCCCGCGGCGGAGCCGCGCTGACCGGATCGCAGCGGGGATCAGATCGGGTCGGCCGGCAGCGCCGTGCACCAATGGTCGCGGCGCTGGCGCAGGGCGCGGTCGCGGCCATAGGCCAGCACCGCCTCGTCCACCCGCTCCACCACCGCGAAGCTGAAGCTCTCCGGGCCATGCGCGCGCCAAGCGGCCTGCAGCCGGCGTTGCGCGTCCGTGCCGGTGCCCTGTCCGGCCGCCGCTTCCGCGCCACGGCGCAACGTGAAGGACAGCCGGTTCCAGATCGTCGCCAGATCCGGTGCCGCGCCCGCCCAGCACGCGCCGGTGGCGGCGCAGCGCAGCGTGAACACCCCCGCCGCCACCTTGCGTTCCTTGTAGGCCGCCGCCGCCGCGCGCCTGTCCTCGTGCCTCACGATCCCGCCTCCCTGCTGCTGGCCGACGCATTTATACCCGGATGATATTTACGCCAAGCCTTTTTACCCGGATAATAACTGCCGCAGCCGGAGACCAGCCATGCCCCACCGCCGCGCCACCGCCTTCCAGGGACCCCGCCGCCTCGCCCACGGCCCGCTCGCCGAGGTGGCGCTGGCGGTGCATGCGGCGATCGCGGCAAACCCCGGCCTGCCCTGCCTCACCTTCGACGACGCCACCGGCGCGGTGATCGACCTGGACCTGCGCGGCGGCGCCGACGACATACTGGCCCGCCTGCACGGCCCGCCCGCGCCACCGCAGGACCCCCGATCCAACGGCCAGCGGGGCCGCGGGCGGCCGCGCATGGGCGTGGTGGCGCGCGAGGTCACGCTGCTGCCGCGCCACTGGGAATGGCTGGCCCGCCAGCCCGGCGGCGCCTCCCCCGCCCTGCGCCGGCTAGTGGAGGAGGCGGCCCGGCGCGACGGCGGGCGCAGCGAGGCCCGCGCCGCCCGCGATGCCGCCTACCGCTTCCTCTCCGCCATGGCCGGCGACCTGCCCGGCTTCGAGGAGGCCGTCCGCGCCCTGTTCGCCGGCGAGCGCGGCCGCTTCGCCGCCCAAGCCGCCGCCTGGCCGCCCGACATCCGCGCCCATGCCGAGGCGCTGCTCGACCGCACCGGCGACGCGCCGCCCTGAGCGCCCATTGCCGCGGCCGCCGGGGCAGTGTTGAGTTGGCCCGGCACGACCGAACCGGGGGGAATACCAGCATGTCCGTTCTCGACCGCTTCCGCCTCGACGGCCGCCGCCTGTTCATCACCGGCGGCAGCCGCGGCCTGGGGCGCGAAATGGCGCTGGCCATCGCCGAGGCCGGCGCCGACGTGGTGATGGTGGGCCGCGACCCCGCGAGCCTGGCCGCCACCGCCGCCGATATCCGCGCCCGCGGCCGCCAGTGCATCACCATCGAAGGCGATGCCGGCACGCCGGCCGGCGCCGAGGCCGCCTGCCGCGACGCGCTGGCCACCGGGCCGATCGACATCCTGATCAACAACATCGGCGGCCGGCGCATCAACGTGCCCATCGAGGACCAGTCGCTGGAGGACTGGCAGGCGATGATGGACCTGAACCTGACCAGCACCTTCGTCTGCACCAAGCTGGTCGGCGGCGCCATGGTGGCGCGCGCGCGGGCGGGCAGCCTGACGGCGGGCGCGTCATCAACATCGCGTCCATGAGCGGGGTGATCGCCAATCGCGGCATCGGCGGGCGCCACTACGAGACCGCCAAGGCCGCCGTGATCCACTTCACCCGCGCGGTCGCCGCCGACTGGGCGCAGCATCGCATCACCGCCAACGCCATCCTGCCCGGCGGCTTCATGACCGAGCCGAACCAGCGCTGGTCGCAGGACAACCCGGCGATGATCGAGACCATGCGAACCCTGGTGCCGATGGGCGATTTCGGCCAGCCCGAGGATCTCGGCCCGCTGGCGGTGTATCTGGCCAGCGACGCCGCCCGCTACATGACCGGCTCGGCCGTGCTGATCGACGGCGGCTATACGATCTGGTGACATGGGGCTGGTGACAACAGGGAGCACCGAGCCATGCCCGTCGATCCGCAGATCCAGGCCATCCTGGACAAGGCCGCCGGCCTGCCGCCCACCCACACGCTGAGCATCGCCGAGGCGCGCGCCCGCTACGAGGCGCGGCTGGACGCCCTGCCGCCCCCGCCCGAGGTCGCCGCCGTGACCGAGCGCAGCGTCGGCGGGCCGGGCGGGCCCCTGAAGCTGCGCATCTATACCCCGCACGGAAGCGGCCCGTTTCCGGTGATGGTGTTCTTCCACGGCAGCGGCTTCGTGCTGTGCAGCCTGGACACCCATGACGGCATGTGCCGCAACCTGTGCGCCGGCGCCGGCGTGGTTGTGGTCTCGGTGGATTACCGCCTGGCCCCCGAGCATCGCTTTCCCGCAGCCCCCGACGACTGCCTGGCCGCCACGCGCTGGGCCGCCGCCCACGCCGCCGAACTGGGCGGCGACCCCGCCCGCATCGTGGTGGCCGGCGACAGCGCCGGCGGCAACCTCGCCGCGGTGACCGCCCTGCGCATCCGCGAGGAAGGCGGGCCGAAGCTGTGCGGCCAGCTCCTGATGTATCCCGCCACCGCCCATTCGAGTTCGGACATGCCCTCCTACGCCGAGAACGCCGAGGGCTACGGCCTGACCCGCGCCACCATGGAATGGTTCTGGAACCACTACGCCAGCCCCGAAGACGCGCAGAACCCGCACGCCGCCCCGCTCGCCGCCGCCGACCTCTCCCGCCTGCCCCCCGCCCTGGTGCAGACCGCCGAATACGACCCGCTGCGCGACGAGGGCGAACTCTACGCCCGGCGGCTGGCCGAGGCCGGCGTGCATGTGGAGATGACGCGCTGGGAGGGCATGAACCACGGCTTCCTGTTCTGGGCCGGGCGCGTGGACGCGGCCACCGAGGCGATGCGCGAGGCCTGCGCCTGGGTGCGGCGGGTCGCCGCGAAATAAGGCAAGGCAAGGGCGCTGCCCTGCCCCCCGGAACAGGCCCCGGGGGGCAAGCGTTGCGGTTCGATATCACCGCACGCAAGGTTTCATGAATCCCTACATCCTGCTGCTCGTCGGCCTCGGCGCCCTGATCCTGCTTGTCGCCTGGCTGCCGATGGTGCTGCGCGAATTGCCGCTGTCGCTGCCGATGTTCTGCGTGGCCTTCGGCTTCGCCGCCTTCAGCCTCGCCGGCGGCACCTTCCCGCTGCCGGGCGAGTTCCCCGAGGTCACTGAATTCCTCACCGAACTGGTGGTGATCGTGGCGCTGACCGGCGCCGGGCTGAAACTCGACCGGCCCTTCGCCTTGCGAAGCTGGAGCCTGACCTGGCGGCTGCTGGCCGTGGCGATGCCGCTGTCGATCCTGGGCATCGCGCTGGTGGCCGGCTGGCTGCTCGGCCTGGGCCTGGCCGGCGCGCTGCTGATGGGCGCGGCGCTGGCCCCCACCGACCCGGTGCTGGCCGCCGACGTGCAGGTGGGCCCGCCCCATTCCGGCGAGGAGGACGAGGTGCGCTTCACCCTCACCGCCGAGGCGGGGCTGAACGACGGGCTGGCCTTCCCCTTCGTGAACCTGGCCATTCTCGCCGCCGGGCTGGGCGGGCTGTCGGGCGAGCGGCTGCTGGGCTGGGCGACGACCGACGTTTTGTGGAAGCTGGTCGTGGGCGTGCTGGTGGGCTGGCTGGCCGGGCGGGCGCTGGGCTGGCTCACCTTCCACATGCCGAACCGCGCCAAGCTGTCGCGCACCGGCGACGGGTTCGTGGCGATCGGCGTCACCTTCCTGTCATATGGCCTGACCGAGCTGGCGCACGGCTACGGCTTCCTCGCCGTGTTCGTCGCCGCGCTGGGGCTGCGCGCGGCGGAGCGCCAGCACGAATATCACGACCGGTTGCACGACTTCGCCGACCAGACCGAGCGGCTGCTGCTGATGGTGCTGCTGGTGCTGTTCGGCGGCGCGCTGGCCGGCGGGCTGCTGGCGCCGCTGGACTGGGCGGGGATCGCCGCAGGGCTCGCCTTCCTGCTGGTGGTGCGCCCGGTGGCGGGGATGGCGGCGCTGTGGGGTTCGCGCCATCCGATGCCCGAGCGCCTGGCCCTGGCCTTCTTCGGCATCCGCGGCGTCGGCAGCTTCTACTACATGGCCTACGCGGTGAACCGCGAGGGCTTCGCGGACAACGAACGGCTATGGGCGGCGCTGGGCTTCACCGTCCTGGTGTCGATCATCCTGCACGGCATCACCGTGACCCCGGCGATGCGCCACCTCGACGCCATGCGCCGCGGCGGCTGACATCTACCAGACGAAGCGCGGCATTGCCGCCACCGGCGCCAGCTCGGCGGCCTTCGCGGCCGCCGCGATGCGCGCGGGGTCGCCGCCCAGTTCCGCCTCGTGGATGCCGCCCAGCACCCAGCAGCTCGGGATGCCCCGGCTGTTCGCCCCGGCGATGTCGGTGCGCAGCGAGTCGCCCACCGCCAGCGTCCCGGCCTCCGTGGTGCCGAGCATGGCCAGCACGGGGGTGTAGATCGCCGGGTCGGGCTTGCCGATCCAGCGCACGTCGCCGCCCAGCACCTCGTAGCGCTTGGCCAGCGCGCCGGCGCAGATCACCCGCACGCCCCCTCGGATCACCTCCAGGTCGGGGTTGGCGCAGATCATCGGCAGGTGGGCGGCGCGGAAAGTTCTGCAGCAGGCTCTCCCAATCCTCCACCTCGGTGGGGCCGGCCAGGTCGTCCGGCCCGGTGTTCAGCACGAACTCGGCCTCGGCGGGGTGCTCGACGGCTTCGAGGTCCAGCCCCTCGAACACGTTGCGGTCGCGCGCCGGGCCCAGGTGGTACATGCGCCGGCCCAGCCCCGCGAACCAGCGGTCGGGCCGGTCGCGCAGGGCGGTGTGGGTGGCCTCGCCGCTGGTCAGGATGCCGGTGTAGAGGTCGTCGGCGATGCCCATGGCGTTCATCGCCGCCTGCGCCACATGGGCGCGGCGCGGCGCGTTGGACAGCAGCACGGTGGGCTTGCCCAGCGCCTTCAGCCGCGACAGGCAGTCCACCGCGCCGGGATAGGGGTTCACCCCGTCATGGATCACCCCCCACAGGTCGAGGATGAAGCCGCGATAGGCGGCGGCGAGCGGTTCGAAGCCGGAAATTTGCTGCATCATGCTCACTTGAGGTCGGCGCCGACCGCGTCGGCGATGTTCGCTATGCCCTGCTGGTCCATCGCGGCCAGCAATTCGCGCCGCAGCCGGCCGATCAGCGCCGGGCCGCCATAGCTGAACGCGGTGTAGAGCTGCACCAGGCTGGCGCCGGCGCGCATCCGCGCCAGGATGTCCGCCCCGGTGGAAATGCCGCCGACGCCAACCAGGGTCAGCCGGCCGGCGGCGTGGCGCGCCACGGTCAGCAGCGCCTGGTGCGCCAGCGGGCGCAGCGGCGCGCCCGACAGCCCGCCGGCCTGGCTGGCATTGGCCGAACGCAGCCCGGGCGGCCGGCTGATGGTGGTGTTGCTGACGATCAGCCCGTCCACCCCGGCGGCCAGTGCGGTGTCCACCGCGCTGCGCAGCCCGTCCTCGGACAGGTCGGGGGCGAGCTTGACCAGCAGCCGCGGGCGCACCGGCACGGCGGCGGCCACGGCCGCGAGGATGGAACGCAGCCGCGCCTCGCCCTGCAGGTCGCGCAGGCCGGGCGTGTTGGGGGAGGAGACGTTGATCACGACATAGTCGCAATGCGGCGCCACGGCGGCGATCAGCGCGGGGTAGTCGCGCTCGGGATCGGCGCCGTCCTTGTTGATGCCGACATTGGCGCCAACCGGCACGCCCGCCGGGCGCGCCGCCGACAGTCGCGGCAGATAGGCCTCCAGCCCCTCGTTGTTGAAGCCCATGCGGTTGATCACCGCGCCGTCCTCGGGCAGGCGGAACAGCCGGGGGCGCGGGTTGCCCGGCTGCGGGCGCGGGGTGACGGTGCCCGCCTCGACGAAGCCGAAGCCCAGGCGGGCGAGCGGGCGGATGGCGCGCGCGTTCTTGTCGAACCCGGCGGCCAGCCCGATGGGGTTGGCGAATTCCAGCCCCAGCGCCCGCACCGCCAGCCGTGGCGATGCGGCGGCGCGGTCGCGCCCGGCCAGCCCCCGCGCGAGGGCGGCGATGGCCAGGTTGTGGGCGTCCTCCGGGTCCATCCGGCGCAGCAGCGGCATGAGGGCGGAGGCGAGGGCGGGATGCATGGCCCGCTATGTGCCGGGAATGGCCCCGCTTGGGAAGCCGCCCCGCCCGGCGTTCGTTATCCCGCCAGCGGCGCCACCGTCACGCCGCGCGTCTCGCTCGCCGTGGCGACGAACAGCACCCGCCCTCCATCGGCCGCCGAGACCAGCATCATGTCGCCGCCGGCCAGCATGTCGGCGGCGGGGCCGAAGAAGTCCGGCGCCTCGGTATGGGCCAGCCGCCCCCCCGCCGCCTTGTAGTGCCAGAGCGTGAAGCCCTGGGCGTAGGCGAGCACCGAAAGATTGCGGATGGCGAATTCCATGGCTTGCTCCTGGATGGAAGGAAGAGAAGGGGCCGCATCCCGGCAGGAACGCGGCCCCGAGTTTGGGTGGAGAGACCGGCGGGCCAGAGGCGGCTGCGCCGTTTTGGCGGGACAGAGGCGGCTGTGCCGTTAGGGCGGGGCGGACGCGGCTACGCCGCCGATGGGCAGAGATTAGGGCGGGGTCGGGAGGATGGTCAAGGACAGTTTTCCTAAATCTACGTGATTTCCGCCGCCGATCAGGCGACGATGCCCTTCATGCGCAGCAGCCAGTCCAGCCGCCCCAGCGCCTCGTGCCACAGCCGCGCGGCTGCCTGCTCGGCCGGGCGCGCGGCATCGGGCGCGGTGCCGCGCTCGCCCCAGACGCGCAATACGCGGGCATGGGCGAGGTCGATGCGGCGGCGGCGGTAGAGCGTGTCCAGGCAGCGGATGACGTCGTCGGGGTCGCAGGGCCGGGGGATGCGCGCGCCGCCGCGCCCGGTGTCGCCGCGCCCGGTGCCGTCGCGCCGGGCGGCCAGGGCGCCGACGGTCCAGAACCATGCCTGGGCGGCGTCGCGGAAGGCGACGCCCTGGCTGGCCGGGGCGCGGCGGCGGCGCGCGCGGGAATGGGCACGAAAGCTGGTGTCATGATCGATCTCCCTGGGAAATTCGGAACATATAGTGAACATACAACCAGCCTCGTTCGGCCGCTGCAAGGGAAATCACGTATTTTTTCCTAGGAGAATCGGGGAAGTTTCCTATAGCTTTGATTCCAGACGATTCGCCGGCGCATTGGGCGCCACGGCGGCACGGCAACAGGCGCGGGGCATACCCCCGAGGAACTTGGCAGGGACATGGCGATGAAGCATGCTGATATCTGGCGCGCGCTCGACACGCTGGCGGCCGAGCACGGGCTGTCGGCCTCGGGCCTGGCCAAGAAGGCCGGGCTGGACTCCACCACCTTCAACCCGTCCAAGCGCATCATGCCCGACGGCCGCGCGCGCTGGCCCAGTACCGAGAGCCTTTCCAAGGCGTTGGAGGCGGTGGGCACCGGCTTCGACGAGTTCGCCGCCCTGCTCGGCGGTGCCCGCGCGCTACCCGGCAGCAGCCGCTCGGTGGCCAACCGGCGCATCCCGCTGATCGGCCTGGCGCAGGCCGGCGGCGAGGGGTTCTTCGACGATGGCGGGTTTCCGGTGGGCGGCAGCTGGGACGAGGTGGGGCTGCCGGAAGTCGGCGACCCGCATGCCTATGCGCTGGAGATCAGCGGCGACTCGATGGAGCCGGTGTTCCGCGACGGCGACCTGGTGATCGTCTCCCCCGCCGCGCCGCTGCGCCGCGGCGACCGGGTGGTGGCGCGCACCCATTCAGGCGAGGTGATGGCCAAGGAGCTGGCGCGGCGCTCGGCGCGGCGGATCGAGCTGAAAAGCCTCAACCCCGCCTATCCCGACTATTCCTTCGACCTCGCCCAGGTGGTGTGGATGCACCGCATCGTGTGGGCCAGCCAGTAGGCGCGGTTCAGTCCCCTGCTCCCCGGGAGCCGGCGGCCCGGCCGCGTGCCGCCACGCCGTCATACGCGGCGAGCAGCAGCCGCTTCAACGGCGCCTTCTGCCGCTCGCACCACGCCCCGAACAGATAGACGACTATCAGAGTGGGGATCGGCACGGTGAGGAAGCGCCAAGCGTCGATGCCCAGCCGGTCCGCGATCGCGCTGAAGAACTGCAGCAGCGGATAGTGGAACAGGTATAGCGCGAAGGTCAGCCCCGCGAGGTGGCGAATGGGACCGGCGAACGGCAGGTCGGCCTGCGGCAGGCGACGCGCCAGGGCGCGCGCCGCCACGAAGTTGAGCGCGATGAGCGCGCCGATGACGTGGCTGCTGAGCACGTATTGCGACCAGGAGATCTTGTCCAAGGTGAAATCCCGGCCGAACCAGTCCATCACCAGCCCATCCAGCGCATCTGGCCCGCCCACCGCCCGGAACGCGGCGTAGCCAGCCAGCGCGCCGACGAACAGCGCCAGGGCGGCGGGCAGCGACAGGCGCTGCGCCAAGCTGGTGCGGTAGGCCCATACGCCCATCAGCCATATCGGGAACAGCACCAGCACTTTGGGGCCGACGAACAGCATGCAGGCGAGCGCGGCCACGATCCTGATGTGGCCGCGCAGGTACAGCGCCACGCCGAACAGCGCATAGTACCAGAACTCGTAGCCCAGCGACCAGAACGGCCCGTTGGAGCCCGGCCGGATCGAGGTGAACCAGAGCTGGTTGACGAAGAACAGGTTGGCCAGCAGCCGCAGCCCAAGATGGTCGGATTGGTGCCATGGGCCATCGTAGGAGACCGGCGACGAGCCAGCTTCCGGCCGCATCCAGCACCACGGTCAGCGCCAGCGCCGGCACCGCCACCGACCACAGCCGCGCCAGCCGGCTTGCGCCATAGTCGCGCGGCGTGCCCTCGCGCCGTGCGGCGACATGGGCGATGACGAAGCCGGACAACACGAAGAACACCATCACCGCGTCGTTGCCCAGGTGCTGCACGCGCCACAGCACCGGCAGGTGGCCGGTCAGCCGCTCGAAATTCGCGTGCACGAGAAAGACGACGACGGCCGCGGTGAAGCGCGTGAGGTCGAGATAGGTGGAGAGGCCCCGGTTCATCCGGTCGCCAATACGATATCGAACTCCACCCGCCGCGACTCCGGGTGCTGGCCCGGCGCTGGCGGGCGCAGCGCCACGATCAGCGCCTCCGGCCGACGGGCGCTGTTCAGGAACGGGTCGGTGGCGTTGTAGGGGTCGCCCTCGAAATACATCTGGGTGACCAGGCGCTCGGCGCGCGCGGTCACGGCGAAATGAATATGCGCCGGCCGCCAGGTGGTGGGGCTGGTGGGATAGGCCGTCGGCTTCACCGTGGTAAAGGCATAGCGCCCCTCGGCATCGGTGGCGGTCACCGCGAAGCCGTTGAAGTGCGGGTCGAGCGGGGCGGGGTTCGACGTCGCCGGCATGGCGGTAGCGGCCGTGGCTGTTGGCCTGCCAGATCTGCACCTCCGCCCCGGTGACCGGGGTGCCGTCCAGCATCATCACCCGGCCGGACAGGTGCAGCACCATGCCCCCCGCACGGCCGCCCTGGGTGAGGTCGGGGTTCTCGTCGGGCTGCTGGTGGACCGGGTAGAACGGGCCGAGGATCTGGTCGGGCGTGCGGCGCAACAGGAAGTTGCTGCCGTCGGACGTGGTTGGCCTGGTCGCCGCTTCGGACATTGCCGCCTCCAGTTGGACCCGGCCGGGGCGCCCGGGCGCGGGCCGGATATGGGGACGATGCTACCCCGTGCCGGCCGCCGCCGCCATAGCCCGGCGCCCTGCCGCGGCGCTCCCCCAGGAGCGCTGCGCGCCATGGAACCAATCCGCTTCGCGATCATTCTAGCGCCGGCCGCCGCCGCTGCGCGGCCGCCCGCCGGGCGTTATCACATGCGTCGAATCCAGCCGTTGCCGCCTGGAACCGGATTAGGTTCCGTAAATTAACGTGTAACGACGAAATAACGCTGGATTTTCGTTGCCGAGTACAGCACTTTTCCGTTCATCGAAATGAAGCGCCCCGGTGTGCCGCCCTTTTGCCAGCAAGCGCTTCGTCCGATTCGCCCATCAACCCTCTTGGGAGGAAATCCCTGTGCCTGCCATCATGACACCGGAACGGCTGCTTGGAATTCTACGCGAGACGATCGTGGGAACAGTGCGCCGGGACGGACCCGACCTGTCGGCCCGACAGTTCGCCGTATTCCTCATCACCTATCTCGAAGACGGCCCGCACACGGTGCGCGGGCTGGCGGCGCGGCTGGAGGTTTCCAAGCCCGCCATCACCCGCTCGCTCGACCGGCTGGCCGAACTCGGCCTGGCCAAGCGCGCGCCCGACCCGCGCGACCGCCGCTCGGTGCTGGTCACCCGCACGCGCCGCGGCAATGATTTCCTGGCCGATCTGCGCGGCTACCTGGCCACGGCGCTGAAGGCCAAGCCCGGCCGCGACGAAGCAGCGGCGGCCTGAGGAAGCGGGCAAGGCGGCCATGAAGAAGGCCCGCTGCGCGGCACCACCGCGGAGCGGGCCTTCTTCATGGCCCCCTGCCTGATCGCTCCCGCCCGATCGCCCCGGCCACGCGGCCGGGGCATCGGGTGGCGCGTGCTACGCGGCGGTGATGCGGTCGATCTCCGCGAGGTCCTCGGCGCTCATCTTCCAGTCGCCGGCCTTCACGTTCTGCTCAAGCTGCTCGGGCTTGGTCGCGCCGGCGATCACGCTGGACACCGGCGACTGCGACAGCAGCCAGCTGAACGCCAGTTCCAGCGCCGTGTGGCCCTGGGCCTCGGCATAGTCGATCAGCTTCTCGCTGATCGCCCAGTTCTTGTCCGACAGGTAGCGGTCGGCCAGGCGCTGCGTGGTGGTCAGGCGGGAATTCTCCGGCATCGGCGCATTGCGGCGATACTTGCCGGTCAGCAGCCCCGAGGCGAGCGGGAAATAGGGCAGCAGCCCCATGCCCAGGTGCCGCGCGGCCGGCATCAGCTCACGCTCGGCGTCGCGCACCACCAGCGAATACTCGTCCTGGCACGACACGAACGGGTTCAGCCCCTCGGTGCGGGCGATCCAGGCGGCGTCGGTCATCTGCCACGACGCCCAGTTGGAGCAGCCGATGTAGCGCACCTTGCCCTGGCGCACGAGGTCGTCCAGCGCCCGCAAGGTCTCCTCCACCGGGGTCAGCGGGTCGAAGCGGTGCACCTGGTAGAGGTCGATGTAGTCGGTTTTGAGCCGGGTGAGGCTGGCCTCCACCGCCTGCATGATGTAGCGGCGCGACGCGCCCTGCTTGGTGCCGTCGCTGCTCATCGGCATGCAGAACTTGGTGGCGAGCACGATGTCGCGGCGCATGTCGCCCAGCACCTGGCCCATGCAGGTCTCCGAGCCGCCCTGCTCGCCGTACACGTCGGCGGTGTCGAACAGGGTGATGCCCAGGTCGAACGCCTTGTGGATGACGCGGCGCGTCGCCTCCAGGTCGATGCGGCCGCCGAAATTGTTGCAGCCCAGCCCGATCGCCGACACGCGCAGGCCGGACTTGCCCAGATTGCGGATTTCCATGGTCACTTTCCCCGTTCAGAGAGGCCAGTGTCGCCCGCCCGCTGTCCCTCGTCAAAGGCGGGCGCCAAGGGCCGGACGGCGGGCTGTGCGCGCGCGGCGAACCGGCGCGGCCCTCCCGGCTCCCCGGCGATCTCGCTGATCAGCTTGCGGGTGAGGCCGGTGCCGAAGCTGGCGAAATCCTGCACCTCCATCACGAAGGCGCCGACGCCGCCGATCACGTTCTCGCGGAAATAGTTGGTCAGCCCCCCCGGCGGCTGCACATGCGCCGCCGTCCAGGCGTTCATCGGCTCGCTGTGGATCACCAGCGCGTTCACCGTCATGCCGGCCGCCACCGCCAGGTCGCGCGCCGTCTGCACGTCCGCACCGCTGTTGTTGGTGCCGTCGCCGCACACGTCGATGGCCCGGCGCGACGGCTCGATCCCCTCCTCCGCCAGCCGGCCCTGCAGTTCGGCCATGGCATGCTCGATGCCCGACGCGATGGAGGTGCGGCCCCAGAAGGAGCGCACCAATTCCTGCACCCGGGCCGCGAAGGCGCGCGCCGAGGCTTCGTCGTTCACCACTGTCCAGTCCACCAGGGTGCGCACTTCATGCGCGCCGGCGAACTCCACATAGGTGAGCGCCACCGCCCCTATCGGGCCGCCGCGGATGGCCGCGATCACCTTCGGGTCGGCGAGTGCCGCCTCGTAGCCGCGCTTGATCAGGGTGTATTCGCCCTGGTCCACGCTGCGCGACACGTCGGTGAGCAGCACCAGGGCCAGGTCCACGGACCGCATCTCGGCGGCGCCGGGCCGGCCCGGCAGCAGCAGGACGAGCAGGAGCAACGTGGCGAACCAGCGCATGCGCCAACCCTGCCCCGGCGGCTGCGGCCCGGGCAAGGTCAATCGCGGGTACCGGCGTGCACGAGTTGGTGCGGTGCGGCAGGCCCGGGCGAGGGCGCGGCAGCACCCGGTGGCGGCGGGAAGGCCGGGTGGCCGCGGCTCAGGCGTGGCCTGCGGTGCCGGACAGCAATACCGGGTCCACGCCCAGCCGGCCCAGCGCCCGGCGCCATTTTGTCTCGTGGTCCTCGTCGAACAGCAGCGCCAGGTCCTCCGGCCCGGCCACCGGCACCGACAGCCAGGAGTTCTCATGCACCTCGCGGTCCAGTTGCCCCGGCCCCCAGCCGGCATAGCCCAGCGCCAGCAGGCCCTGGGCCGGGCCGCCGCCCTTGGCGATCGCCTTCAGCACGTCCAGGCTCGCGGTCAGCGCCAGGCGCTCGTCCACGCGCAGGCTGCCGTCGCCGGTCCAGTCGGTGGTGTGCAGCACGAAGCCGCGGCCGTTGTCCACCGGCCCGCCGCTGTACAGCCGGATGCTGCGCGCCGGCGGCACCGGCTCCACCTCCAGCGTCTTGAGCAGGTCGGTGAAGCTGGGCGCGGCCAGCGGGTGGTTGAGGGTGATGCCCATCGCCCCGTCGGGGGTGTGGGCGCACAGGTAGATCACGCTGTGGGCGAAGCTGCTGTCGGCCATGCTGGGCATGGCGATCAGCATCTGGCCGGTAAGCCACGGCGCCGCGTCGGCACCGGCGGGCCCGGGCTGCGCGCCGGGCATGGGAAACGATGCGGGGGTGGATTTGCGTGCCATGTCTCCTATCTTGGAGAGGTTGGGCCGCCGCGCAAGCGGGGCCGTGCGCGCGGAGGGGGGAAGCCGGCTGGCCAACCCGCCCAGCCAGCCCTGTTGGTGACACCACGCTCTGCGGGTGACTCCACGCTCTGCTGGTGACTTCGCGCGCCACCGACACTAGGAATGCGGCCATGCCCGCGGCGGGACGGCTCGCCGGGGGAATCCAGCAACGAGCGAGGCACGAGCCAGATGATCAAGGTAGGCGACCAGATCCCGTCGATGAAGCTGATGAAGGCAACCGCGGAGGGCCCCAAGGAGGTGTCCACCGACGAGATCTTCAAGGGCCGCAAGGTCGTGCTGTTCGCGGTGCCGGGGGCCTTCACGCCCACCTGCAGCGCCAAGCACCTCCCCGGCTTCGTGCAGAACGCCGAGGCACTGAAGGGCAAGGGCGTGGACGAGGTGGCGTGCATTGCCGTCAACGACGCCTTCGTCATGGGCGCCTGGGCCAAGGACCAGGGCGCCGACGGCAAGGTGACCATGCTGGCCGACGGCTCGGCGGCATTCACCAAGGCGCTGGGCCTGGAGCTGGACCTGGTGGGCCGCGGCATGGGCGTGCGCAGCCAGCGCTACGCGATGGTGGCCGAGGACGGAAAGGTGACGCACCTGGCCGTGGAAGCGCCCGGCGGCTTCGACGTGAGCCGCGCCGAGGCGGTGATGGCGGCGCTGTAGCAAGCGGCCCGCTCTCGAACGCGACCCGCGCACGATATCCAGGGGCGGCCGCCGCAGGGTGGCCGCCCTTTGCTTGTCTGCCCTTTGCTTGTCTGCCTTTCGAGTGGCCGGCCTTCGCGTGGGCGGCCTGCGCGTGGCTGGGCGCGGCCGGATCAGGCGGGCGCGCCCACGCCGCGTTGCAGGATGCCCGCGATGCGCGGCGTGAGTTCGGCCAGCGAGAACGGCTTGCGCAACACCTCCATGCGTGCCGGCAGCTCCAGGTCGGCCAGCGACTGGCCCGCATAGCCGGTGATGATCAGCACCGGCAGCCCGCGCCGCGCCGCACGGGCCGCTTCGGCCAGCTGGCGGCCGTTCATGCCGGGCAGGCCGACATCGGTGATCAGCAGATCCAGCGCCGCGTCGGATTGCAGGATCTGCCAGCCGGCCAGCCCGTCGGCGGCCTCCAGCACGGCGCAGCCCATGTCGTGCAGCGCCTCGCTGATCAGCGCCCGCACCTGGGCATCGTCATCCACCACCAGCACCCGCGCGCCGTTGGCCTTCGGGTCGGGCATCGCCTTGGCGGCTGCGCCGGGGCCGTCGCGGCCGGATGCGTCGTCGGCATCCTGCTGGCGCGGCATGTACAGCGTAATGGTGGTGCCCTGCCCCAGCGTGCTGCTCACCCGCACGAAGCCGCCGGACTGGCGGACGAAGCCGTACAGCTGCGACAGGCCCAGCCCGCTGCCCTGGCCGATCGGCTTGGTGGTGAAGAACGGATCGAACATGCGCTCCATGGTGGCCACCGACATGCCGCTGCCGGTATCGCTCACGCTGATGGCGACATAGCGTCCCGGGGCGGCATCGTCCGTGGCCATTTCGGCGCCACCCCCGCCACGGGGCGCGGTGCCTGCTGTTCCCACCGCGCCCAGTGCCGAAACCTCGGCGGCGCCGACGATGTGGTCGGCGGTGGCGATGCGCAGGTGGCCGCCGGCGGGCATGGCGTCGCGGGCGTTGATGGAGACATTGAGCACCGCGCTCTCCAGCTGGTTCGGATCGCACATGATCAGCCAGGCGCCGTCGTGCAGTTCGAGCGTCAGCTCGATGCCGGGGCCGATGGTGCGGCGGATCAGCTCCTCCATGCCGCGCACCAGCTCGTCGGGGTCCACCAGCTGCGGCTGCAGCGCCTGGCGGCGGGCGAAGGCGAGCATGCGGCTGGTCAGGTTCGCCGCCCGGTCGATCGCCTGGCGCGCCGGCGGCAGGTAGCGGCTCACCTCCTGCGCGCGGCCCTGGGCGATGCGGCGCTCCATCATGTCCAGGCACCCGCCCACGCCCTGGAGCATGTTGTTGAAATCGTGCGCCATGCCGCCGGTGAGCTGGCCGATCGCCTCCATCTTGTTGGAATGGCGCAGCCGCTCCTCCGCCGCGTGCAGCGCCGCCTCGGTGCGGCGGCGCGCGGTGATGTCCTGCACCACGCAGATCAGCCCCATCTCCGCGCCGCGCCGCTCCACCCGGCAGGAGACCAGCGCCTCGACCACGCTGCCGTCGGCGCGGCGGAAGCGCCGCTCGACATCGCGGATCTCGCCTTTTCTCATCAGCACAGCGCGGTCCTCGTCCACCCAGTGCCGCGCACCGGGCGCCGCGAAGTCGCGCACGTGGCGGCCGATGACGTCGGCGCGGGAATAGCCGAACAGCTCGATCCAGCTTTCCGAGACATCGGTGATGTTGCCGTCGCTGTCCAGGATATGCATCGGCACCGGCGACTGCGCGAAGCTGGCGCGGTAATGCGCCTGGCTTTCCACCAGCGCGGCGTTGGCCGCCTGCAGTGCCGCGTTCGCCTCGCCCAGCTGGGCGCGCGACGGTAGCGCCAGCAGGCGCGGCATCAGCAGCCACAGCGCCACCGCGGTGCCGACCGACACCATGGCGGTGGCCGCCTTGACCACGCCATGGAAGGCATAGGCGGGTATCCACAGCGTGGCGACCTCGACGAAATGAGTGGTGCCGCACAACAGGATGAAGGCGATGAACAGCCACGCCACCGGGCGATAGACAAGGTCGGGCCGCCGCCCGGCGAACACCGCCAGCGCCAGGGGAATCGAGAAATAGGCCAGGCCGGTAGCGATGTCCGCGCCAGCGTGGAGAACGATCAGTTCGGGCTGCCACAACAGGCAGAATCCATGCGGGGTCAGCCCCGCGGGATTGAAAAGCCACTCAAAGAAACGAACGACCATGCACCCCGGTCCCCCACCGCAGACATCGGCTGGATGCCGCCTGCCGGCGCGCCGGCAGGCGGTGTAAACTGCCAGTCCTGGCCTGGCAATTCTGCCAGGCACCTCGGCCACAGAAAGAAAATCCGTATCAGGCCCGCATTAATCGCACATCGCCGTGGGTTTTGATAGAAAAAACAATGCCCTCAGCAGGATAAGTCAGAACATGGATGACCTCGACAGCGCAAGTTACTGACTTCCTCGTTCACGCCAACGTCAAGCGGGCAGCGTCAAACCATCGGCGGCCACACCCTCTAGCGCCAGCGTGCCAGCCTCGACGCGGCCTCCGCCATGTCGGCCTCGGGACCGCAATAACTGAACCGTACAAAATGCTGGCCACGAACCCGATCGAAGTCAACGCCAGGAGATGCCGCAATTCCAGCCTCAGAAAGCATGCGCGCGCAAAATTGTTGCTGAATCGTTCGTTCGCGCGCCGATATCCGCATACAAGTAGAACGCGCCCTCGGCCGGGCTGATGTTGGGGAAACCGGCCCGCGGCAGCGCTTCCAGCAGCAAGTCGCGCGACCGGCGGTAGCGCGCGACATTGGCCTGCAACTCCGCCGTGCAGTCGAATGCCGCCTCGGCAGCCACCTGGGCGATGTGCGGGGCGCTGATGAACAGGTTCTGCGCCAGGCACTCCACCGGCCGCACCAGGTCGTCGGGCAGCACCAGCCAGCCGATGCGCCAGCCGGTCATGGAGAAGTATTTCGAGAAGCTGTTCACCACGATGGCGCTGTCGCTGTACGCCGCCGCCGTGGCCTGCGGGCGGTCGTAGGTCAGGCCGTGATAGATCTCGTCGCTGACCAGCCGCACGCCGTTCGCGTGGCACCAGCGCGCGATGGCGGCGAGTTCGTCGGGCGACAGCATGGTGCCGGCGGGGTTGCAGGGGCTGGCGACGATCAGCCCGTCCGGCAGCGGGTCCAGCGCCTCCAGCATCGCCACTGTGGGCTGGAACCGGGTCTCGGGCCCGGTATCCAGCATCACCGGCTGCATGCCGAGCGCGGTGAGGATGTTGACGTAGGGCGGGTAGAACGGGGTTGCCATCGCCACCCGGTCGCCGGGGTCGAAGGCGGCGAGGAAGGCGAGCGGGAAGGCGCCGGAGGCACCGACCGTGACCGCGATGCGCCGCGCCGGCACGTCCACGCCATACCAGCCGCGCCCGTGCCCGGCGATGCGCGCGCGCAGCGACGGCAGGCCGAACGCCTCAGTGTAGCCCATCGGCGCACCGGCCGCGAGCGCGGCCTGGGCGGCGGCCACCGCACCCGCCGGCGCCCCGGTGCCGGGCTGGCCGACCTCCATGCGGATCACGTGCGGCGCACCTTGCGGCAGCGCGGCCTGGCGCGCATTGGCCGCGGTGATCACGTCCATCACGATGAACGGCGGCGCGGCGGCACCGCGCCCGACCTTCAGGCGAGGGACCTTGGATGCCGTGTGCAACGATGTCATGCGTCGAATCTCCACGCGGACGGGCCTGTCGCGATCAGGGGCGCGGCCCCCAGCCTTCTCCGTTCTCTTCTCCGCCCCGGATCAATTGCTCCCCACCGCCAGCCCGTTCTCGCGCGGGTCCGCCGACCAGGCGCATTCGCCCGGCGAGCCCGGCAGGTAGCGCGGGCAGAAGATGGCGTTCACCCGCCCCGGCTCCGGCACCGGGTTGGGCACAACGCGGCGGCTGGCCAGCGACTGCTGCAGGGCCGCCGCCAAGGCCAGCGGCGCGCCCTGCTGGCCGGTGGCGGCCATCGCGGCTTTGAAGACGAAGATGTTGGTGTTGTACACGATCGCCGCGGCCAGCAACGGCGCCGGCACGCTGGCGGGCGAGGCGGCCAGCAACACGCCGGTCTGCGGCGCCACCCGCCCGGTGCCGAACAGGTTGTTCATGGTCAGGGTGCAGGCCACGGCGTTGCCTTCGCGGTCCAGCGTGACGAAGCTGGTGGACGCCGGCAGCGGCGGCAGGGAAGCGGGCGGCGTGTCGTCGGCGGCCAGCGCCGCCTCGGCATTGCCGCCATAGCCGCCCTGGCGCCAGCGCGTGGCGACCCCCAGCGCGCGCGCGCCGGCCGCGTCGAGTGCGGCGGGGTTCGCGCGCAACAGGCGGAACGCGGCGGCGGCGGCCAGCCCGCCATCGGCCGGCGGCGGCAGGAAGGCCACCGCGTCGCCGCCCTCGAGGGGCACGCTCAGCGGCGCGGCCACCGTCGGCAGGGCGGCACGCAGGGCGGCGGCGGTGATGCCCCCGCCGGCGCGGATGCTGCTCTCGGCCAGCCGTCGCGCCAGCACGCCCTGGTGCAGGTCGCCCACGCCCGCCGAGCGCAGCTGGCCGATGGTCGCCGCCAGGTCGGTCTGCATCAGCACCGCGCCCTCGCCGGGAACCCGCCCGCCGGGCAGGAAGATGTCGGCGGTGACGGGATCGGCGGCCAGCGGGCCGGCGACCACCGCGAGGTCGCTGGCGAAGGCCCGGCTGACCGGCGCGCCGAAGCGGGCCAACTGCTCGGCCGGCGCCACCAGCGACTCGAACGGCAGGCGTCCGTAGCGCGCATGCACCGCGAACAGCCCGCGCGCCAGCATCGGCACCGCGGCCGGGCGGTCGATCATGCCACCGGGCACGCCGCCAGTTGTGCCGCCCCCGGGCTGCGGCAGGAACATATACGCCTCCGGCGCGTGGGTCGGCGATTTGGGCGCGAAGGCCAGGCACGCCCCGCCGCCGCCCAGCCCGGCGCGCGAGGGCAGGGTCACGGCCAGGGTGAGGCCCGCCGCCACCGCCGCATCCGCCGCCGTGCCGCCGCGCGACAGCACGCTGCGCGCCGCCAGCGCGGCCTGCGGCTCGTCGGCCGCCACGGCGCCCAGGAAGCCCGATACGAACCCCTCCTGGCCGGCTGCCACCGATGGGCCGGTGAGCGCCTCGCCGAAACTGTCGATCGTGGAGCACCCGCTCGTTGCGAAGCCGACGGCGAGCAGGACGGCGCCCGCCCGGGCTGCTAGACTGCGGTGCATGTTGCGTTCCCTGATCACCGGTTGGCGGTTGTGGGCCGGGCAGGCCCTGTCGCTGCCAAGCGTGTCGCTGCCAAGCATGTCGCTGCCAGGCGTGGCGCTGCTGGCCGGCGTGTTGTCGGCCGCCATCGCGCCCCCGGCCCTGGCCCAGTTCGGCGGCAACGGCGGCATCCGCCTGGTGGTGATCCGCGACGCCGAGACCGAAACGCTGTTGCGCACCTTCGCCAACCCCTTGTTCCGTGCGGCCGGGATCGAGCCCAGGCTGGTCCGCATCATCCTGATCCGAGATGACGCTCTAAACGCCTTCGTCGGCACCGGCAACCGGCTGTACATCCACAGCGGGATCATCGCCAAGGCGGAACTCCGCCCTGGAACTGGTCGGCGTGCTGGCCCACGAGGCCGGCCATATCCGCGGCGGCCACATCGCCAAGCTGCCGGAGATGATGCGCGAGGCGATGCTGAAATCGGTCGCCGCCATGCTGATCGGGGTGGCCGCCGGGGTGGCCGGCGGGCGCGACGGCGGGCAGGCCGGGATGGGCGCGATCATGGGCGGCCAGGCCTGGGCGCAGCAGTCGATGATGAGCTTCACCCGCGGCATGGAGACCTCCGCCGACCAGAGCGCGGTGCTGGCGCTGGATCGGGTGGGCTGGTCGGCGCGCGGAATGGTCAGCCTGTTCCACCGCCTGCGCGACCAGGACGCGCTGGTGGAGGAGTTGCAGGACCCCTATCTGCGCACCCACCCGCTGACCCGCGACCGCATCGAGTTCGTCAACCAGCACATCGCCCACAGCCCGTATTCCGACGCCAAGCTGCCCGCCGGCTTCGACGCCGATTTCCTGATGGTGCGCGAGAAGCTGCGCGCCTTCCTGGAGCCCAGCTCGGTCACCCTGCGGCGCGTGCGCAGCGACGATGCCAGCCCGCCCGCCCGCTATGCCCGCGCCATCGCGCTGTTCCGCCTGGGCCGCATCGACGAGGCGCTGCGCCTGATCGACGGGCTGCTGGCCGAGGCGCCCTCCAGCCCCTGGCTGCACGAACTGAAGGGCCAGGTGCTGTTCGAGGGCGGGCGCGGGGCGGCCGCCGTGCCGCCGTATCGCGAGGCGGCGCGGCTGGCGCCGGACCAGCCGCAGATCCGCGCCGGGCTGGCGCGGGCCATGATCGAGGCAGGCGACACGGCGCTGCTGCGCCCGGCGATCGCCCACCTGCAATCCGCCCTCGCCCGCGAGCCGGGCGACGCCGATGCCTGGCGCAGCCTCGGCGTGGCCTGGGGCCGGCTGGGAAACCTCGGCCAGGCCGATCTGGCTTTGGCCGAGGAGGCATTGGTGATAGGGGACATTCCCAAGGCACGCATGCTGGCCCGCCGGGCCGAGAAGCAGTTGCCGCCCGGCCCGTCGAAGCTGCGCGCCGGCGATGTCGGCAATGCCGTGAAGAAAGAGAACCGCGAAGGATTTTGACGCATGCGCCTCCGTCCGGCCCGGTTGTGGCTGTTCGCCTCGTTCCTGCTGCCTGCCGTTGTCCTGCTGCCCGCCGTCCTTGTGGTGCTCGGTGCCATGCCGGGGACCGCGCTCGCCCAACGCGCCTCCCAGCCCGCCGGCACCAGCTTCACGCCGCAGCAGCGCCAGGAGATCATCGACATCGTGCGCCAGGCGCTGCGCAGCGATGCCAGCCTGCTGCGCGACGCCATCACCGCGCTGCAGGAAGACGAGGCGCGCCAGAAGCAGAACGCCGCGCGCGGCGCCATCGCGGAATATGCCGACGCGCTGACCCGCACCCCCGGCGACCCGGTGGCCGGCAACCCCGAGGGCGATGTGACCCTGGTGGAGTTCTACGACGTGCGCTGCCCCTATTGCCGGCGCATGGTGCCGGTGATGGCGGAACTGATCCGCCGCGACCCGAAGCTGCGCGTGGTCTACAAGGATTTCCCGATTCTCGGCCCGGCCAGCACGCTCGGCGCCCGGGCCTTGCTGGCCGCGCAGAAGCAGGGCGGCTACGGCAGGCTGCACGCGGTCCTGATGTCCGGCCCGCCCAACCTGGACCAGGACGCGCTGCGCCTCGCCACCCAGCGTGCGGGGCTGGACTGGGAGCGGCTGCAGCGCGACATGGCGTCCTCCGAGGTGCAGGCGCGGATCGATGCCAACCTGGCGCTGGGCCGCGAGCTCGATATCCAGGGCACCCCGGCCTATGTGATCGGCACACGGATGCTGCCCGGGGCGGTGAGCCTGGACGACCTGATGGCGGCGGTCGCCGCCGTGCGGCGCGGAAAATAACATTGCCGCCGTGCGGCGCGGGAAATAATACCGCAGTGCGGCGCGGAAAATAACAACGCGATGCGGCGCGGGGGATAGCAACGCCGCCTGGACTGGCCCGGCGCATGCAAGACGGCGGGCATGCCCCGCCCCCACCGCCAGTCCCGCCCCCTGCCCCTCCGCCTCGCCGCCACGGCCTTGGTCGCCGCCTGGACCGCCACCGCCGGGGCGGCCGCGGGCGCTGAGCCGCCTCGCGGCGCGCCCTTGGCCGCCCAGACGGCCGCATTCCAGGGCTTCCACAGCCTGTTCCACGTCGCCCCGCCGCCGCCGCGCCCCGCCGCGCCAGCCCTTTCGGCTGCGGTCGCACCCGGCGCCGGCGGCCCGGGCAATTCGTGCCTGGCGGCAATTTCCGCAGCCGAGATGCGCTACGGCATTCCCGCCGGCCTGCTGCAGGCCATCGGCCTGGTCGAAACCGGCCGCCACGACGCCGCCAGCGGCACCCGCAAGCCCTGGCCCTGGGCAGCCAACGCCGAGGGCCGCGGCCAGATGTTCGCCACCCGCGCGCAGGCCATCGCCTGGGTGCGCGGCCAGCAGCAGGCCGGCATCCGTTCCATCGACGTCGGTTGCCTGCAGGTGAACCTCGCCTTCCATCCCGACGCCTTCGCCTCGCTGGACCAGGGCTTCGACCCCGCCGCCAACGCCGACTATGCCGCGCGCTTCCTGCGCCGGCTGAAGGAGGGGCCGGGCGGCGGCGACTGGATGGTGGCGGCCGGGTTCTACCATTCGCAGACCCGCGACCGTGCCGACGCCTATCGCGCCCGGGTGCAGGCGGCCCTGGGCGGCCGCCTCCCCGGCGCGGCACCGGCCGGGACACGCCTGGCGGCGGCAGGCGGCGGCGGGCAGATGCTGGACAACGGCGCGGCGACGGCGGCCCGGCTGCCAGCCGCCCCCGGCACCATCGGCCGGGGGCTGGACGCCTATCGGAGGCAGCCGGTGCCGCTGGCGCTGGTGGTGCCGGGCCTGCGCCTGGCTGCCCAGGTGTCCGCGGGCGCGCGGCGCTGAAAGCGCGGCAATCGGCGCGACTGAACGCGCAATCAGCGCAGGTAGATGCGCGTCAGCGCAGGTAGATGCGCACCTCGCGGGCCGGGCTGCCCGGATCGCCGCGCAGGCCCAGATGCAGCTTCTCCTGCGGCACGCCGGCGGCATTCATGGCGGTGGCCACGGCCAGCGCATCCTGCGCCCCCTCGGCCACACGCCGGTCCTGCTCGGCGGGTGCGGCCTGCGTCGGCACCAGCGCCATCACATCGAAGCTGGCATCCGGATTTCGCACCATGGCGTCGCGCACCACCTCGGCGAGCGCAGGGCGATAATCCACCCCGGTCGCACCCAGCCGCACCGACATCAGCGGCGGCAGCGGCACCCTGGCACGCGCCAGTTCCTCCCCAGTGGGCGCCGGCGCCGCGGCCTGGAAGGTGCGCTGGTCCACCAGCGTGCAGCCGCCCGCGAGCAGCATGGCGGCCAGCAGCGGCACAGGCAGGGCAAGACCAAGGCGCATCGCAAAACCCTCCGAAGCGGCGAAGCTTGCAGGAAGCCCCGCGCCGGGCAAGATGGGCAGCCAACCGAGGGGACCGCTACCATGACAGACCCGACCGCCCAGCGCCCCAACCGCGGCATCGACAGCCGCCGCCTGTGGGACAGCCTGATGGACATGGCCCGCTTCGGCGCCACCCCCAAGGGCGGCGTGCGGCGCCTGACGCTGACCGACATCGACCGCCAGGGGCGCGACCATTTCCGCGCGCTGTGCGAGGCGGCCGGGCTGTCGGTGCGGGTGGACGAGATCGGCAACATGTTCGCCCGCCGCCCCGGCCGCGACCCCGCCCGGCTGCCGGTGCTGATGGGCAGCCACCTCGACAGCCAGCCCAGCGGCGGCAAGTTCGACGGCGCGCTGGGGGTCATGGCGGGCCTGGAGGTGATCCGCAGCCTCAACGAGCAGGGCATCGCCACCGAAGCGCCGATCGAGCTGGTCAACTGGACCGACGAGGAAGGCAGCCGCTTCGGCCACTCGCTGATGGGCAGCGGCGTGTGGGCCGGCGTCTACTCCCGCGACAAGGCGTACGATCTCGCCGATACCGACGGGGTGACGGTGCAAAAGGCGCTGGACGATATCGGCTATCGCGGCTCCGAGCCCGCACGCCCCTTCCCGGCCGACGCATATTTCGAGCTGCATATCGAGCAAGGCCCGATACTGGAGCGCGAGGGCAAGCAAATCGGCATCGTCACCGGCGCCCAGGCGCAGGTGTGGTACGACGCGGTGGCGATCGGCCAGGATTTCGCACGCCGGCACCACGCCCCCCTCGGCCCGGCGAGACGCGCTTGTCTGCGCCGCCAGGATCATAGACCTGGTTGACCGCATGATGCGCGCCCGCGGCGAGGACGGGCGCGGCACGGTGGGCCAACTCCTGGTGCTGCCGAACAGCCGCAACGTGGTGCCCGGGGAGGTGCGCTTCAGCGTGGAGTTCCGCCACCCCGACGGCGATGAGGTGGCGCGCCTCGCCACCGAATTCCCCGCCGCCGCCGCCGCGATCGCCGCCGGAATGGGAGTGAAATGGGACCTGGTGGAGTTGTTCCGCATCCCGCCCCAGCCCTTCGACCCCGCCTGCGTGGACCTGGTGCGCCAGGCAGCGCAGCGCCTGGGCCTGCCCGCCCGCGAGATCGTCAGCGGCGCCGGCCACGACGCGGTATACGTGGCCCGCCACGTGCCCACCGCGATGATCTTCACCCCATGCAAGGACGGCCTGAGCCACAACGAGGCCGAAAGCATCGAACCGGACGAAGCCGCCGCCGGCGCCCAGGTGCTGTTCGAGGCCGTATTGGCCCGCGCCAACAGGAAGCTGTAACCGCCCCCTTCACAAGCCCCGCGCCCCTTGTTATACGGCCCCTCCCGCGGCACTGACCCAGCCGCGGCGGGCGGGCGCATAGCTCAGTTGGTAGAGCAGCTGACTCTTAATCAGCGGGTCCCAGGTTCGAGCCCTGGTGCGCCCACCAATCCTTCCAAAGATTTGCGGGAAGATTGGGGTGACCGTCGGCGGGTCGGGGCTTCAATGGGGCTTCACTATAGCCCCAATAGGACCGGCAGGCGGCAGATGTGCTGCCAATCATCAATCTGCCCCAGAAGGCCGGTCCCACCACCTTGCATTCGATTGCCGATGCGCGGCGAGCTGCTCGACCGCGTCAACGTGGCGCGTGACGACAAGCGCCTGCTCCGGCTGTAGCGGAAGGTGCAGGCGGTCGGTGCGGGCGCGCGACACTCAGCCGCGCTGCAGTAGCACCGCGCCGGAGGCGTGCACCGCCACCGTCCAGCCCGGCGGCACCAGCGTGGTGGCGTCGAGCTGCGTCAGGATCGCCGGTCCCGGCAACGTGGCGCCGGCGCCCAGCATGTCGCGGGCGTATACCGGCGTGGGAGTGGTTCCGGCGGCGAAATGCACCTCGCGCGTCGCCACAGGCGCCGGCAGTTCTGTCGCCGCCAGATGCGGCAGCACCGGCGCGGGCAGCCGCCCCACCGCCTCCACCCGCAGCGTGACAAGTTCCACCGGCGATTCCAGCACGAAGCCGTACAGCTCCTGGTGGGCGGCGCGAAACGCCGCCAGGGCCGCCGCCGTGCTGCCGCCCCAGGGCACGGCCAGTTCGCCGCCCTGCCCCTCGTAGCGCATCAGCGCCACCTCATCGACATGCCGGTCCGCTTCCATCACCTGCTCGGCCGCGAACCAGGCATCGGCGTCGCGCCGCAACTCGTCCAGCACCGCACGGGCCTGCCCGTCGCTGGGCATGCCGGCGGCCGACAGGGTGCGATGGAACTCCGTCCGCAGATCGGCGGCCAGCAGCCCTTCGGCGCACAGCACGCCGGGTGCGGGCGGGATCAGCACCGTGGTGATGCCCAAAAGGTCGGCAAGCGCGCAGCCATGCAGCGGCCCGGCGCCGCCGAACGGCACCAGGGCGAAATTGCGCGGGTCGTGCCCGCGCTCCACGCTCACCACGCGGATGGCGCCCACCATGTTGCTGTCGGCAATGGCCAGGATGCCGCGCGCCGCGGCGTGCAGATCGAGCCCCAACGGCTCCGCCACCCGTTCGCGCACCGCCTGCTCCGCCCGCTCCGGGTCCAGCCGCATGCGCCCGCCCAGCAGTTCCGGCGGCAGGTGGCCGAGCACGATATGCGCGTCGGTCACCGTCGCCTCCGTGCCGCCCAGGCCATAGCAGGCCGGGCCCGGATCGGCGCCGGCGCTGGCCGGCCCCACCGTCAGCGCCCCGTCGCGCACCCGCGCGATCGATCCGCCGCCAGCGCCCACCGTCACCATGTCCACCATCGGCAGCGGCAGCGGCCAGTCGCCCACGCGGCCCTGCTGCGTCAGCCCGATGCGCCCGTCCTTGATCAGGCAGATATCCGCGCTGGTGCCGCCGATGTCCACGGTGATCAGGTCGGCCACGCCGGCCGCCCGCCCAACCTCGCGCGCCCCCACCACCCCCGCCGCGGGACCGGACAGCGCGGTTACCGCCGGTGCGCGGCGGATGGTTCCCGCACCGGCCACGCCGCCATTGGACTGCATCAGCAGCAACGGCGCCGACACTCCGGCCGCCTCCAGCCGCTGTTCGAGCCGCGCGACATAGGTGGAGATCGCCGGCATCACGCTGGCGTTCAGGATGGTGGCCAGGCTCCGCTCGTATTCGCGCACCACCGGCAGCACGTCCACGCTCGCCGTCACCGCCACCCCCGGCAGTGCCGCCGCAGCAAATCGGCCACGCGCTGCTCGTGCGCGGGATGGGAGAAGCTGTGCAACAGGCACACCGCCACCGCCTGCACCCCCAGCCGTCGGCACGCCTCCGCCGCTTCGGCCACCGAGGCCTCGTCCAGCGGCGTCAGCACCTCGCCGCCGGGGCCCACGCGCTCCACCACCTCCAGGATGCGCGAGGGCGGCACCGGGCGCTGCGGCTTAATCCAGGCCCACAGGTTTGCGCGGCGCGGAATGTCCTGCCGCCCGATTTCCAGTACGTGGCGGAACCCGGCGGTGGTCACCAATGCGGCATGCGCGCCCTTGCCCTCCAGGATCATGTTGGTGGCCACCGTGGTGCCGTGCAGCACCCGCGCGATCGACCCGGCCGCGCGCGGCCCGCCACTCCAGCGCAGGGTGACGCCGTTGATGAAGGCCTGGCTGGGGTCGGACGGGATGCTCGGCGTCTTGGCCCGCCAGGCCCGGCCGGTCGCCGGGTCCTGCAAGCGTGACGTCGGTGAAGGTGCCGCCGATATCGACGGCAACGGAAAGGCTCGGGTCAGACGAGCGCATCGACATACCAATGCGGTGAAAGGCGCGGGTGGCGGGGCGGGCGGCGCGGGGGCTTCGGTGGCGGCGAAGTCCAACGCGCCCTCGCGGAGGATCACGCCGTAATGCCGCGCGGCGGCGTCGACGGAGACGAAGCCGTCCTGCACGTCATGCAGCACCGCCTCCGCCGGACGGTCGAAGGGATGGCCATAGCCGCCACCGCCGCCGGTCTCCAGCCGCAGGATGTCGCCGGTGCGCAGCAGGTTGCCGTCGGACAGCGGTTCCAGCAGGCGTTCCGTCCCGGCCGGGGTTGACCACGGCGCGGCCGGTGCCGCCGGACATGCCGCCACCGAAACCCCATGGCGGCTCTGCCACGCTGTCGATGCGCACCGCCAGCACCGCTTCGTCGGCCAGCACCTCGTACTCGCGCACATGCCGCAGCCGCCGCGATGCCGGCCCGGCCCGCCACTGTCGCGATGGATGGCATAGGTGTGCAGCCGCGCGGGGAAACCCAGTTCCAGGAACTCCACCGGATAGTTCTCCTGCGCCACGAAATACACCGCGTCGATGCCGTCCGCGTCGCCCGCCCGCCGTAGCCCACGCCCAACCCGTCCGACATCAGGAACGGTTCCCGTCAGCCTTGCCGCGCAGCATGATGATGACATAGGCGGAATGCGCCGCCGGGGCCGCCGTGCCGGCGACATTGATCAACCGTTCAGCGCCGCCAGTACCCGCATCATGGTCAGCCCGCGCAGCCCCAAGCGGCGCGGGGAAGCGCGGGGACAGCAGCGAACCCTCCCGCAGACCGCACGGCATCGATGGCCCGCGGCCCGCCGGCATTGCCACCTGTGCGGGTCGCCGCCGATGAAGACAAGCCCAGCGCCATGCCCGGCACATCGGGGTTCATCAGGAAGTTCACCGGACCGATCGCCTGGTCGTCGGTCTCCTGGCGTCCAGGATGAAGCGATCGTCGTCGTGCGGGTCAGCGCCAAGCGGATACGGAACGGACCGTTGCCGTGGCCGTCGCAATCGATCGCATCGGTAAAGCGGTGGGTGCCGCGCGGAAAGGTCTCGGCCAGGCGGGTGCGCACCACGCTTCGGTGCGGGCCAGCAACTGGCTGCAGCGCGGCGGCGGCGGTGTCGGCGTCCGAAACGCGCGGCAGCTCCTCCATGCGGCGGACACCCAGCGCGACGGCGGCCATCAGCGCGCCGTGTCGCCGCGGCACTCTCGGGAAGCGCGAGTTGCGATGGAAGATCTCCAGCGCCGCATGGTTGGTTGCCCCGCCGTCGATCAGCTTGGTGGCCGGGATGATGATGCCTTCCTGGAAATATCGGTCGCATCCGGGCGAGATCGATCCGGGGCGCAGCCCGCCGATATCGGAGAAATGCGCCCAGCCCATCACAAAGGCCGCGCGCCGCCCCGCGTGGAATACCGGCGCGAGGAAGACCTGGTCGTTGGAATGCGACACCGCGCCGCGCGATGCATAGCAGTCGTTGTACCAATACAGGTCGCCCGGCTGCATGGTGTCGGGCGGGAACGGCTGAACACCGGCCGGTGACGTCGCCGAAGATCGGCACGTTGGAGCCCACCGCCATGACGCCATCGGCGTCGAACAGCGCGGTGTAGAAATCCTTCTTCTCGCGGATGAACGGGCGATGGCCGTGCGTTCCAGCAGCGCCTCCATCTCCGCCTGTCCCGCCGCGATCGCGCCGCGGATGATTTCCAGCGTAACCGGATCACAGATGGTCATGCGGTGTTCCTTGGAAGAAGGAAGGCCGGGGTTTCACCCCGGACCCCAGCAGGGGCCGAGCCCCTGCACCCTCGATTGTCGGGGCCTGGGGCGACGCCCCAGCGGGGTCGAGGTCCGTGGCGCGCCTTCGCGCGACGGGCAGCGCCCCTCGCCTTTGCTGTCGCTTATGCATCCAGATGACACGCCACGCGCCGCGCATCGCCGGACTGGCGCAGAACCGGTGCCTCGGTTTCGCACCGGGCGAAGGCATGCAGGCAACGGTCGCGGAAAGCGCAGCCGGTGCCGCCCACCGGCGTATCCGACAGCGCGCCCTTGATCGGCAACGCCTCGCGATCCTGGTCCACGCGCGGCACCGGCACGGCGGCGACCAGGGCACGGGTATACGGGTGGCGGGGTGCGGCGATCAGTTCCGCCGTCGGCCCCTCCTCCACGATCCGGCCCAGGTACATCACCACCGTGCGCTCGCACACGTAGCGGATCAGCGCCAGGTCGTGGCTGATATACACCGCCGCCAGCCCCAACTCGTCGCGCGCGGCGCGCAGCAGGTTCAGGATGCCGGCGCGCACCGACACGTCCAGCATCGACACCGGCTCGTCCGCCACGATCAGCCGCGGCCCGGGGATGAGCGCGCGCGCCAGCACCACCCGCTGCAACTGCCCGCCGGAAAGCTCGTGCGGAAACCGGTCCAGCCAGGCGGCGGCCGGGGTCAGGCGCACGCGCGCCATCACCGCCTCGATCCGCGCCTCGAACTCGCTGGCCGGCACGCCGAAATTGCGCAGCGGCTCGGCCAGGGTGCGGCGGATGGTGAAGCGCGGGTTCAGCGCGTCGAACGGGTTCTGGAATACAAGCTGTGCGCGGGCGCGGAACGGCAGCAGGGCGGCACCGCGGCGATGGGTGATGTCCTCGCCGTCGAACATCACCTGCCCGGCGCTCGGCTCCTCCAGCCGCAGCAGCATGCGCGCCGTGGTGGTCTTGCCGCAGCCGGATTCGCCAACGATGCCCAGCGCCTCGCCCGCCGCGACGGCCAGATCCACGCCCTGCACCGCATGCACCACCCGCTTGCCGGTGCGGAACGTCTTGCCCAGCCCGACCGCCTCGATCACCGCGCTCATGCGACGGCCATCGCGGCCCAGGTCGCCGATCGTGCCGCCGCCTCGCGCAGCGCCGGGGCTTCGTCCGCCCGCCAGCACGCCACCACGTGGTCGCCGGCATCCACCGACGGCGGCGACTCGGCCCGGCAACGCGCCTCGGCGAACGGGCAACGCGGCGCGAAACGGCAGCCCACCGGCGGCGACAGCAGCGACGGCGGCGAGCCGTCGATCGGCACCAGTTCGCCGGTCTCGCCATGCACGTCGGGAAAGGCGTGGGTCAGCCCCATGGTGTAGGGATGCAGCGGACGCTCCAGCACCTCGCGCACCGCGCCCGTTTCCACCACCCGCCCGGCATACATCACCGCCACCCGGTCGCAGGCATAGGCCACAACCGCCATGTCGTGCGTCACCAGGATCATCGCCAGGCCGAGCCTTGCCTGCAGGCCGCGCATCACGTCCAGCACCTGGCGCTGCACGATCACGTCCAGCGCGGTGACGGGTTCGTCGGCGATCACCAGCGCTGGCTCCAGCGCCAGTGCCAGTGCGATCGAGGCGCGTTGGCGCATGCCGCCGGAAAACTGGTGCGGATAGTCGGCCAGCCGCACCGGGTCCAGCCCGACCATGCGGAACAGCTCGGCCGCCCGCTCCAACGCGACACCGCGGGCCATGCCGCCGCGTTCGATCAGCACTTCCAGCATCTGCGCGCGCAGGCGCTGCACCGGGTCCAGCGCGTTCATCGCGGTCTGCGGAATGAACGACAGCCGCCGCCAACGCCGCTCGCGCTTCTGCGCCTCGCTCAGGGTCACCAGGTCGGCGCCCTCGAACACCACCCGCCCGCCGGCGATGCGCCCGGCATCGGGCAGCACGCCCATGATCGCCCGGCCCAGCGTGGACTTGCCGCAGCCGCTCTCGCCCACCAGCCCCATGATGCTGCCGGGTGCCACGGCCAGATCAGCCCCGTCCACCGCGCGCACCACGCCGCCGCCCGTGCGGTAATGGACCTGCAGGTTCTCCACCGACAACAGCGTCATGAGTCGGCCAGCTTCGGGAACAACAGCTTCTCCGATCCGCGTGAGATCATAAATCCCGCCAGCACCATCGACATGATCGCCAGTCCTGGCGGGGCGAACCAGTTCCACGCCCCGCGTCCCAGCGCCTGATTGGCGTAGGCCTCCTGCAACATCACACCCCAGCTCACCGTCTGCGGGTCGCCGAAGCCAAGGAAGCTCGCCGATGCCTCGGCCAGGATCGCCCAGCCGATCGCCACCGAGCCATAAAGCGCGGCCAGCGGCAGCACCTGCGGCAGGATGTGCACGAACATGATCCGCGCCGTGGAACACCCCGTCACCCGCGCCGCCTCCACCCAGGCGCGCTCGCGCAGGCTCAGCACCTGGCTGCGGATCACCCGCGCCGTGTTCGGCCACAGCAACAGCGCCACGGTGATGATCACCGTCTCCGTCCCTGGCCGGGTCAGCGCCGCCAGCACCAGCAGGAACGGCAGGAACGGCAGCGCCAGCACGATATCGGCCAGCCGCGTGATCATCCGGTCGGTGCGCCCGCCCAGATACCCCGCCAGCAGCCCCAGCAACGTACCGATCGCCACCACCATGAAGGCCGCGGTCAGGCCCACCTGCAACGCCGAGCGGGTGCCGTAGATCAGCTGGCTCAGCACGTCGCGGCCGCTCGATGTCGTGCCCAGCCAGTTCTCCGGCGACATCGGCAGATAGCGCGCCACCCGCCGGCCCACGCGCAGCATCGCCCGCGGATCATGCGGCGCAAGCCGGTCGGCGAAGATCGCCACCGCCACGATCACCGCATAGATCGACGCGCCCACCGCCGCGAACGGCTCGCCGCGCAGGAACGCCAGCACCGCCGAAGCAGCGCGCGCCACCGGCGTCCCGGCCCTAGCGCCGCGCACCGACGGACACCCTGGGGTCGAGCACGGCATAGGCCAGGTCGGCGATGGAGTTCATGAGATACCAGCACGAAGGTGATGATCAGGAACGCCCCCTGCGCCAGCGGGTAGTCGGCGGCCCTGCACCGCCTGCACCAGCACCCGGCCCGACGCCGGGCCAGGCGAACACCGTCTCGACCACCACGTTGCCGCCGACGCCGCACCGAGCCCGAGCGCGAACGCGGTCGCCACCGGCAGCAGCGCGTTGCGCGCGGCGTGGCGCAACAGGATCGACGAGCGCGACAGGCCCTTCATCTGCGCCATCATGATGAACTCGTCGCGCATCACCTCCAGCATCGTCGCGCGCATCAGCAGCAGCGGCAGGCCCTGCAGGTAGATCGCCAGGGTCAGCGCCGGCAGCACAAGGTGCGACCAGTAATCGATCGAGAAGACCCGCGCCCGATCATTCGTCGAAGTTCGACGCCGGGACTCATTGGCGCCGCCCGCGGGAAACCAGCCGAACTGGAACGCGAAGGAGGCGAGCATCAGCATGCCCAGCCAGAACTCCGGCGCGGCCCGCGTGGCCAGCGCCAGCGGGAATCGCCACCCCCTCCACCCGACCCGCGGCGCCACGCGAGGTACGCGCCCACCAGCACGCCGAACGCATAGGCCGGCACAGCGAGATCAGCGTCAGGATGATGGTGTGCGGCAGCGCATCCATCAGCAGAACCGACACCGCACGTTCTGCAGAAACGAGTGTCCCAGGTCGCCCTGGAGCAGCTTGCCCATATAGAGGAGGTACTGCTCCCACAGCGGCTTATCCAGGCCGAAGCTCTTGAGCAGCGCGGCGCGCGTGTCTTCCGAGAAGGTCGGCGACAGGAAGTTCAGCGTCGGGTCGCCTGGCATCAGCCGGAACATCGGAAGGTCAGCGTGGTCACCACCCACATCACCAGCACGAGGTGACCCAGCCGCCCGGCGGCCAGCCGCGCGAGATCACGAGAAGGCATCTCCTAGTCCCGCACAGCCGGCGCGCCGGACATCACGCCCGGCTCACTGGAACGCCGGGGTCGTCTCCTTCACCCCGGCCGGATAGTGCAGCCGGCCATTGACCAGCACGAAGCCGGCATCCTCCAGGATCTTCTTCGCCGCCTCCAAATGCCCAGCGCCGGCACCCGCTTCTCGATGCCGTCGTCGTGCCAGAACGCCAGCGCCGGCGACACCCAGGAATTCGCGGGCACGGCCGCGCCGCCGAACGCATCCTCGGCAATCGCCTGCCGGTCGATCAGCGCCGACAGCGCCTGGCGGAACGCCTTGCTGTCGAACGGCGGGCGGCGGTTGTTGTAGGCGAGGAACTTGAAGCCCATGTCCAGCGCCTCGGCCATCTTGATGTCGGGCGAGGCCTTGGCGAGGTCTGCCAGCAGCTGCGGGTCGCCGGTGTAGTCAGCCAGGAAGTTGATCTCGCCCGAGCGCATCGCACCCAGCGAGGCCTCGATGTTCGGCTCGATGCGCATGATCCAGCGATCCACCTTGGGCGCCGCCCAATGGTCCTTGTTCGCCTCCAGCACGATCTCCTCGTTCAGCTTGGTCTTCACCAGGCGGAACGGGCCGGAGCTGACGGGGTGCTCCTCGATGATGCTTTCGGCGGTCTCGGGCTTGCCTTCCAGGCTCTTGAAGATCGGCTCCCACACATGCTTCGGCGCCAGGTTCAGCTTCGACAGCGAGCTGACCAGGAACGCCGCATCCGGCTTCTTCAGCATGATGGTCAGCGTGTCCGGCCCGGTCGCCTTCACCGAGGCGATGTTGCGCACGAACGGCTTGGTACATCGGCGACTTGTCGCCGATGCCCGGCGCGATCAGGCTGAACACGGCGTCGTCGATCGTCACCGGCCGCCCGTCGCTCCACTTCATGCCCGCGCGCAGCTTCACGTCCACCTGGGTGGGCGTGGGTCGCGTCACCTTCTCGGCGGCCCAGGGCTGCGCCAGCCCGTCAGGCCCGATGCGCATCAGCCTGTCCCACACGATCTCAGCCGCCCAGCTGCCCTGCGCGCCGGAGATGTTGAAGGGGTTGAGGTTGGTGGGCGTGGCCACCGAGTTCAGGATCACGTCCTTCTGCTCGCCCAGCGGCTTGATGTTCAGCCAGGTCCAGGTGTTGCGCGCGCCGATGCCGGCCTGGGTGACGATCGAATTCTCATCGAACACCGCCTTGTTGAAGGCCACCACGTTCTTCGGGTGCACCATGAAGCCGTAGGGCTGGTCCTGGTTGATCAGCTCCTGCATCTGCTTGATCAGCGCGCGGCGCTTGGTCACGTCCAGCTCCTCGCGCTGCGCCTGCGCCATCCGGTCGTATTCCGGATTCACGTAGCCGACGAAATCGTAGCCGTTCTTGGCGTTGGCCGAGACGAACAGATTGTAGGTCAGCTCGTCCGGGTCGCTGCGCTCCGGGCGGCCCACCATCTGCCAGGTGCTGAAGTCCCATTTCTCGCGCTGATACCACACGATCTGGTTGAACTGCTGGCTCGGCAGCGGCCGAAGCACGACCTGCAGTCCAAGCTGCTTCCAGGCTTCGGCTGTCATTTCCGCCGCCGCATATTCCTGCGGCGTGGCCGCCTGCGGCGTGGTCAGCAGCACCAGCGGACGGATCGGGTCGCCGGCCGGTTGGGCCACGGCGGGCTGGCCCACGACCACGCCGGCAACAGCCGCGGCAGCCGCGACGAGAAGTCGCTTCATCTGAAGACCCCCTGGTTTGGTTTATGTTGCGGCGCATTCAACGCGTCGGCGCGTCCGCATTCAAGTCCCGTCTTGCCGTCCCCTCGGAACAATGGTGCCATCCGCGCGCAGCCAAAGGGGACCGACATGCCGATCAGCGAGGCCGAACGCCGTTTCGTCGACGAAGTCGAGCCTGGACATGCCATGGTCCCTGGTGGAAACCTTCGCCACCACGCCGCGCTGGCGGCCGGAAGACGTGAACCGCGGCGTGGACACGCTGGTCCAGCGCCTGCGCGGCGCCGGCATCCCGGTGGAGGTGCACGAGCCGGAGATCTATCTCTCCATCCCCTACGCCGCCTCGGTCACAGCCGGCGGCACCACCTTCCGCGCCAAGCCGCCCTCCTCCTCGCTGTCGGTCCCCGGCGGGCGCACCGGAAAACTGGTGCGGCTGCAGGCCAACCCGAAGGCGCTGCGCAGCTACAACCGCGACATCAAGACGCTGTTCGGCGGCTCCATCTCCTCGGTCGAAGAGGTGCGCGCACTGGTCGGCGGCAACATCGTGGTCATGCAGGGCTTCGGCAACCCCGCGCTGACCAGTCTGATCGAGGAGTGGGGCGGCATCGGGCTGATCGCCGTCAACCCCGGCATCGACATCCACTGGGGCACCTGCACCACCATCTGGGGCAGCCCCGACCTGCAGGATTGGGGCCGCAAGCCCGAAGATTCCGGTGGTCGCCGTCAACAACCCCGACGGCCAGAAGCTGATGGCGCTCGCCGAGCAGAGCGGCGAGGCCACCATCCGCACCGACCTCGTCGAGGGCTGGTTCATGCAGAAGATCCCGGTGGTCACCATCCCCGGAACCACCGAGCCGGAGAAGTTCGTGCTCGTCCACGGCCACCTCGACTCGTGGGATGTCGGCGTGGGCGACAACGCCACCGGCGACGCCACCCTGATGGAACTCGCCCGCGTGCTGTGGACCCAGCGCGACGGCCTGCGCCGCTCCGTCAAGATCGCCTGGTGGCCCGGCCACTCCACCGGCCGCTACGCCGGCTCCACCTGGTTCACCGATGCCTTCGCCATGGACCTCGACCGCAACTGCATCGCCCAGATCAACTGCGATTCGCCGGGCTGCCGCTGGGCCACCAGCTACCACGACACCCGCGCCTTCAGCGAAAGTGCCGCCATCGCCCAGGCCGTCATCCGCGACATCGTGCCCGACGCCGTCGTGGCCACCCACCGCCCGCCCCAGGCCGGCGACTACAGCTTCAACAATATCGGCCTGCCGAGCATGTTCATGCTCAGCTCCACAATGCCCGACGAGGTGCGCCGGGAAAAAGGCTACTACGATGTCTCAGGCTGCGGCGCCAACATTGCCTGGCACACCGAGAACGACCAGCTCGAAATCGCCGACCCCGACATCCTGCTCACCGACATCAAGATCTACCTGCTCTCCGCGCTGCGCATCGCCAACGCCGAGGTGCTGCCCTTCGACTGGATTTCGACTTGTGACGAATTCCTCGGCACGATCGACGGCTACGAAAAAGCCTCCCAGGGTCTCGCCGACCTCACCCCGTCCCGCACGGCAACCGAGGCGCTGAAATCGGCGCTGGCCAAACTCCCCGAAGCGCCACTCGAACACCGCAACGCCGTGATCCAGGAACTCTCCCGGGTGCTGGTGCCGGTCAACTACACTCGCGAACCTCGCTTCCGCCACGACCCCGCCTATACCGTGCCGCCCCTGCCCACGCTGGCCGTCGCCGCCGACCTGCCGGACTTCACCGACGACCACACACACCGCATGGCCAAGACCGAACTGCTGCGCGGCCAGAACCGCTTCGTCGCCGCAATGGACCAGGCGCGGCGGATGGTGGAGGCGGCGCTGGAGTGAAAGGGCGGGCCAACGGGGGCGTCGCCTTCCTTCACACCCGCTCCAACCCCGCCGCCACGCCCGCCAGCAGCGGCCCCGCCGGGTCGGCAAGCCTTCCTGCCGCCAGCGGCGGGCCGGGGACGAGGCGGTCGTGCACCGCGAACTCCCTCTCGCGGCGCGTGATCAGCACCTGCCGGCCGCGCCAGTCCAGCGCCATCGCCGCGCCTTCCGCAAGCGCACAGGCCGGCATGGCGGCGGCCGGCTGCACCAGATCCAACCATCCGGCCGCCAGCGCCAGCGCCGGTCCGGGCGGAGCCGGGTCGTGCCCGCCACCGCGCAGCGCGCCCTGGCCCATCAGGCACGGGCTCCCCGGCAGATCCGGCCAGCCCAGCAGCAAATGTGCGAGTTCATGCACCCAGGCCCCAAGCCGCGCGCCCGCCGGCAGCGCGGCATAGCGGCGCACCCAACGCCCCGGCGCCACCGCCACCCCGCCCTCTGCCACCCGCCAAACATGCGGCGCGACCGGCCCCGCCACCATCAGCACCACGGACTCGGGAATCACGGCCACGGGACAAGGGGCGGCCTCCGCCAGGGCCAGCAGCGCTGTCCGCGCCAGACCCGCCGCATTGCGCGGCCCAGGCCCCATCCCGCCGCCCGCGCACCAGCCGGACGGATCGGCCGCAAGCATCACAGGCGGCAGCGCCACCGCGCACGGCCGCCACCGCCCGAAACTCGCCGCATGCCACCAATCCGCGGCAGCGTCCGCCAGCGCCGCATCGGCCGGCGGAGCCCGTCCTCCACCCCCGATCGCGAGCAGCCCGTATGCGGTCGCGCCCGCTACCGCCACGTCAGCAGGTCGACCATGAAATCCTCCGGCCCCGCCGCCGAGCCGCCAATCTGTCCGTCACTGCCATTGAACGTCGCCCAGTGGCGCAGCATCAGCGGCACCGGCGGCGCACCCGCCACGGCGGGCGGGCGCAGCAGCGCGACCATCGCGGTTGCCGAGCGCAGGGCGGCCGCATCGGCGGCATTGGCCGCCCGCGCCGCGTCGGAGCGGACCGAAGCCAGCCAGCGCCCGCGCGGGAAGGCCGGGAAGTTGGCGCTGCGGATGGACGGATCGGGCAGCGGGTCGCCAGTCGGCGGGTCCGGCGGCTCCGGGTCCACCCGCTGCATGGGATGGCGCAACCAGCCGAAATCCTCGGCATCGGCGAAGCCGGCATCGTCGGTGGCGCCGCGCACCAGCCGCACGGTGCGGATCAGGTCGGTGCGGCGCAGGTCGAAGGCGGCATCGGCCGGCGGCTCCGGCGTCTGCCCGGCCTTGCCGGGCTCGGTCGCCACCGACAGATCGCCATCGACCAGCAGGCTCATCGGCGAGACCACCGCCTCCACGCACAGCGCCCCGTCCACCACCCCGGCGAGCCCGATGCGCAGCGCGCCGCCGGCTGCGGTGCCGTCGAAGGCGGCGTTCAGCGCCAGCGCCGCGGCGGCGGCATCCATCCCTGGCGCAATCGCCACCGGCCCCGTGCTGCGCCCGTCGGCACGGAATTCATAGGTCGCCGCCCCGCCCGCCGCTGTCCGCACCGCCCGCCAGCCGTTGGGCATGGCCCTGAACGGGTCCGACCGCCCGCCGCCCGGCCAACCGCGGGCGCGCAGCACCGCTCCCGCCCCCACCAGCGCATCGGCGGCCCCCCGGTCGCCTGGTGCCGGAATCTCGATGCTGCCCGCCAGGCCCGGATAGGCCGTCTCCACCACCACGGTGCCGTCGGGCCAAACCGCCGCCGCCCCGGCCCCGGCTGCTCGCAATACGGCATCGATGCGCGCGGCCACCGCTGCGGCATCCAGTGCCGCCCCGTCGAACACCACCTCCACCGCATGCGCCACCGGCAGGCCCGGCCCGACATTGTCGTCCAGGCGAATGGCCACTCGGCCGTTGGGCGAAACCGTGCCGGCGATTGCCGGCAGCGCCACGGCGGCCCGCACCGCCGCCCCGCGCGACAGGCTGTCGTTCCACACCGGATCGCTCGCCACCGTCGCCTGCGCCAGCCATTCCAGCCGCCCGGCCACGCCCGGCCGCAGACTGTTGAGCACCCAGGCGCGGCCAACCGGCGCATCCAGCCGATAGGTGCGGCGGTCGATCACCTGGTTGGCAACGTCCACCCCATCCAGCGCCGCACCTTCCTCCAGCCAGCCCGCCTCCAGCGCAGCGGCGATCATCGTAGGTGTCGCCGCTCCGGCATCGGCCAGGCTGCCGGCGCCCTGTGCCGCCACCGGGCGGGCGGGGGCGGTGAAGCCGGTCGCCACGTCATCGGTCACCGCCGTGCCGCCGGTCAGCGACAGGGCAACCGCGCTGCCCTCGCGCACCGTCTCCAGCACCAGCTGCCCGGCGCGCAGGAACGCCCGCAGCCGCCAGCGCGAGCCGCGCGCGATCTGGGCCGCGAGCGCATTGCCGTTGGCCGCGTTGCCCAGCGTGACCGTCAGCGCCGCGCCGTCCAGCAGGAACTCCAAGGTCAGCCCGTCGAGCACCGCCAAGCTGTTCGGCAGCACCAGCGGCGGCAGTCGCGCCGGCGTGGACCATAGCGCGGAGCGAACGGTTGCAGGGTCCGCGCCGGGCACACGCACGCCGATGGTCACGGTGCGGGCTTCCAGGAACAGGGCCGGGCCGGTGGTCAGCAGTACGGTGCCGGCCGTCTCCACTGCCGCGATTTCCGCCGGCAGCCCGCCAGGAAGGGCGATCACGCCAGCCGTGGCGGTGGGCACCAGCCGCACAGTTCCCGCCACGTCATCAGCCACGGCGCGGAACAGCGCCTGGTCGGAGTCGGGCAAGTCGTCGCGGTCGGCCAGAGCCCGCTGCAGGGTCCCGGCTCCACCTGTCACCGCCAGGGCATCGCTGTCCGGCACCGTGCCACGCCCGGTGGCCGCCACGTTGGCGGCAAAGCCGAGCAGCCCGGAGGCGGGCGGGGCGGCGGGCGGAAATTCCAGGGCGATCGCCGCAGCGGTGCCACGACGCAAGCTGCGCAGCACCAGATGCCGGTTGGCGACAGGGTCCGGCACGCCCCCTCCCCCACCCCCCGGCCCGGCTGCGGCCGTGGCGGCAACCCCCTCCACCCCTGCCCAGCCCGGCAAGATGGCCGCGGCGATCCACTCCACCGCGGCATCGAGGCTGGCGAAGGGCGTCGGCGAAGGCGGCACCGCGCGCAGCGTGCCATCCACCCGCACGCCCACGCCGTTGGCGGCGAGATAGGCAAGCTGCTCCGTCGCCGCCGCCGATCCCTCGGCCGGCAGCGGATCGGGCCCGCGCAGTTCCGCCGGCGAGCCGATCAGCGGCACGGTGGTGCGCCGCGGCCCTGCGGTCACACGCAGCAGCGCGCCGAGCGGACGCGTCGTGCCCGCAGGGATCGACAGCACCGCCGGCCCGGCCACCGCGCCCAGGGTGGCGGCATACCCCGGCGGGTCGCTCGCCAGCGTCGGAAGCGGCGCCCCGGCCACGCCCGGCGCCAGTTCCAGCGCGCCCGGGGAGGCGACCGCGTAAAGCGGTGGCGGGTCCGGCTCAGGCTGCACCGCGCTCGCGGCGGCCCGCACCAGCATGGCCCGCACCTCGGCGTCGGTCACCGCCGCGCCGTCGGCCACCGTGCCGCCCCCCTGCGCCTCCAGCACCGACGCTCCCGGCACCAGGTCCGGCCGCACGAGGCCCAGCGCCGCCAGCGCCGCCGCCCCCTCCAGCCGCAGCCGCCAGCCGGTGCCGCGGCCCAGCGTTTCCGCATGCACCACCGTCTGCGCCCCGGCGGTGACCGGGAAGGCGATCACCCCCGGCACCGAGGCCAGCATCGCCGCCGCCGCCTCGGCCGACGCGAAGCCGGCAAGATCAACGGTCGCCGGCGGCAGCGCCCCGCCCGGCCCGGTGACAGTCACCACCAGCGGCAGCGCCACATCGCCCTGCGCCTCGGGTGCGGCGCGCCCGCGCAGCGCTGCCGGCATCGCCGCGAGCTGGCCGACCGCCATCGCCTGCGCCACGCCACCCTGCGCGGCCGCGAAGGTCCACGTCGCCACCCCCGGCCCCAGCGCCACCGGCAGCGCCGCGCCCACCGCCACCGCATTGCCTGCCGCCACGAACCCCAGCGGATCGCCAGCCGCCGGCGCGGCTACCGTCAACACATCGGCTGGGTCGGACTCCAACCGCGCCGCCCCGCCGCCCGGTGCCGCCAGCCGGGCACTGCGCGGCCCGCGCACCCGCCAGCCGATCGCCGGCGCGCCGGAGTCGATCGGCCCGCCCGGCCCCGCCGCCATGGCATCGCCGACCAGCCCCTGCGGCACGTCGCGCAGCCCCGCCGGATCGCGCAGGAATCCCAGCACCGCCAGGCCCGCGGAATCGGCAAGCGTCAACGGATCGGGTCCACGCCCGGCCCCGTGCAGCGTGCCCGCCAGCACCATCCGCCAGGCGAAGCGCACCGTCAGCGCAGCCGACGCCTCGGCGATGCGCGCCGCCACGCCGGCCACCGACCCTTCGGTGCCGTCGAAGACCACCGGCACCGCCACCCCGTCCACTTCGAGTTCCAGCCTGTCGCCCGCCACCGGCAGCGCCGGCAACGGCCCGATCTCCAGCCGCGCCGGCTCCCCGGTCAGCGGCACCCGCACCACGCTGCCCGCCAGTTCCACATCGATCCAGGTCGAGCCGGCGACACGTATTTGCGCCGGAAGCGGGTCCGACTCCCATTGCTGGGCCGCCGGCGCCCCGCCCGGCGCCACCGGCACGGGCTGGGCGAGGATCTGGATTGTGTTGCCGGCCGCCACCTCCAGGCGCAGCCGCCCGCCCTGCACGCTCGCCTGCGGCAGCACCACCGCCGGATCGTAAGGCAGCGTGGCCCGGCCCGCGGCGTCGGCGACCACGTCGCGCAGCACATCGCGCGTCACGGCGAAGCTGTCGCGCACCGGCCCGCCGGCCGCCAGCGCCGCCGATGCCCCGGCAACCGACGCCACCGCCAGGCCCGGCTCCTTGCGCAGCGCCAGCGTCACCGTGCTGCCGCCCGCCAGCGTCGCCACCATCACCGTGCCCGCGCCCTCGGCCCAGGCGCGCACCCCGTCGGCGGCCAGCATGATCCGCCGCGCCACCGCTTGCGCATCGCCATCGGCCGCACTGAACGCAACCGCCTGGGTGGTCCCGCAAACCTCGACCTCCAGCACCGAGCCGGCCCGCTGCGCACCGGCCATCGCCGGATGCGCGAGGTCCAGCGCCGCCACCGCCGGAGCCGCCAGCACCGGCACCGCCCAGCCGCCGGTCACGCCGACCCAGCCGGACTGCAGCGGCAGCGCGCGCGCCGTGGCGATGGCCCCGTCGAGCGGCGAGGCGGCCAATCCCAGCACCGCGGCGGTGCGCGGCGCGGAGATCGCAAGGTCGGGCGCGGGGCCGCCGGGCAGGAAGGCGCCGCCCACCGGCACCGGCGGCGCCGGCCAGCCGGTCTGCAGCACCGACTGGATATGCGCGGCAAGCACGGCGGGCGTCAGCGCCGCGATGTCCGCCACGTCGCCCGCCCCGCGGCTCTCCGGCCCCGCCGCGGCGCCGAACACCGCGGCACTGCCGGCCGCGCGGCGCAGGCGGGCGGCGCCGCCACGGGTGCGCGTCTCCACCACGATCGCCGGCACCGCCACCACGGCGGCATGGCCCAGCGCCCCCCCGGCCGCGCGCAGCGCCACCGTCAGCGCCGCGGCCGCCATACGCGGAGATCCACGGGTATCCCCGGCCGGCGCGATGCCGGCGCCCGATACCGTCACCGCTTCGGCCGTCGCCAGCCCACGCTCGGCCGGCACATCAGGTGCCACCTGCGGGCGGTGCGCGCCGAAGTTCCACGCCTCGCTCACCCGTTCGTTCACACGCAGGATCGCCTGGCCGCCGAACAGCCGGTACGGCCCCGGCGCCTCGGCCGCCAGCCGCGCCCGGGGCGGGGCCACCAGCGCCGCCGACACCCCGCCCAGCGACTGGTCCGGCGCCGGCGCGGCACTGAGCGGCCCGTGCGTGTGCCCATCTGCGGACTGCACCGTCACGTCGGCCGCATCCGGCACCTGGTCCAGCAGCACCGCGCGGATCGCCGCCGGCTGGAAATCCACCGGATGGCTGTGGCTCTCGAAGGTGCTGCTGTTCACCGTCACGGCCGCGGCGGGCACGCCGGCGAGATAGTCGCGCTGGTTCACATCGACCGTGTGCGAATGCGCCCCGTCGGTGGTGCTGATGCCTTCCGCCAGGCTGAACCGGACGGTGCGCAGCGCCCGGCGCCCGGCCACGTGCACATGCCCGTCCGGCCCCGGCTCCACGGTGATGTCGCCACCGCCCGGAGAGGGGCTGCGCAGCGCATTGATCGCCGCGCGGCTGACCAGCACGCGGTGCGTATGCCCGCGCGACACCTCGGCGAACAGTTCCACCGGATCGGCCGCACCGCCCACCTCGGCAGCCGGCAGGAACAGGCGATGCTGGTGGTCGTCCACGCCGCCGATCTGCAGCGCCAGTTCCATGTCCATCGCCGCCGGGCCGCCGGCCGGCGCGGCGTTCTGCGATTTATAGAACGCGTACGAAACGGGCTTGCCGGGGATCGGCCCCTTGCCGGGAACCCAGGCCAGCAGCGGATAGTGTCGGAAGCCCTTGGCGTTGTCATCGCCGAACACGAACGGCAGCCCCTCGGCCGAGCCGCGCTGCTGCTCTTCGGTGGCGATGTGGATGTGCTGCTGGGCGCTGCGCCCGGTGCTGTCCAGCCGCGCGATATCCTCGCCGCGCCGCACGTTCTGGCCCAGCACCGGCAGCACGCCGTCCTGCATCAGGTGGAAATAGTTGCCGAAGGTCAGCACCCGCTCGTCGTCGGTGCCGGGGTCGTGGCCCTGCACCCAGGAGGTGTGCAGGATATGCAGGAAGTTCGGGTCCTGCTTGCGGTTCTCGAACAATTCCTGCAGTTCGCTGATCACCCCGTCGCGCCCCGCGCGCACCACCGAGCCTTCCACCTCGTTGAAGTCGAAAGCGTAATGGTTCGTGGTGCCCTTGCGCGTGTGGTGGCTGAAGATGCCGTGCGTCCCCTGGCTGCACATCCAGTTCTCGCCCGCGCTGAACGGCAGGCGATAGGGCGACGTGTCGGCGTCCAGCCCGTCGAAATCGTCGTTCTTGTCGCGGCCGTCGTCGATGTAGTCCCACCACAGCACGAACGGAATGGCGAACGCCACCACCAGCCCCACCAGCGCGATCAGCAGGTACGAGGCCCAGCTTGCGGTCTGCGGCACCCAGGCCAGGATGATGGTGGCCAGCACCAGCGTCCCGATCACCCCCAGCGCCACCGCCGCGCCCACCTGGCTGTCCGATTCCAGCCCGGCCAGCAGGATGATCACCAGGACCATCACCAACACGAAGGCGCCGATGATGAAGCCGCGCGAGGCATGGTCCTCGGCGGTGGGCACGCCGCGGAACTGCTGCGCCAGCATCACGATGCACACGGCGAGCGCCGCCACGCCGAAGATCACCATCGGCACGATCGCCGAAGCCTCCAGCCCCTCCAGCCGGAAATCCTCCCAGAACGGGATCAGCCCGCCGATGAACCCGGCGAACCACATCGGCCCCCAGGCGGCCCAGGTGGCGCGCAGGAACGAAGGCCGCGTCCACTCCGCCTCGGGCCGGCCGGCCGCCTTGTCCTCGTCGTTCTTCTTCTTCCATTCCTCGAGGTACCAGATGCTGCGCGCGAACTGATAGATCGCGCGTGGCTGGCTCACCGCGGTCACGTGCTTCAGGCCACGGATCAGCATGGCGCCGACCCAGTTGGTGTCCGACCCCACCTCGTAGAAACAGGCGAGGAAGCGGACGAAATACGACAGCACGAAATCGCCCTGGTCGGTGAACAGCCATTGGCTGCCCGAGGACCACTCGCCCATCTGGTCGGGGATGGTGGCGCGCATCACCACCCGCGTGGTCTGCCACACCGCCAGCAGCACGCTCACGAACCCGTCGAAACCGCGGCCGGAGAAGTTGCTGGTGCGCACCATCTCCCAGATCAGGTTGAACACCGCGACCACGCCGGTCACCAGGTCCAGCCACCACAGCGCATGCCCGCGCGGGAACGGCGCCGCCTTGCCTTCGTCCTCCACCCCGGGCACCGCCGCACTCATCGGCTGCGGCCCACCCACCTGCACATCCACGCTCACGCTCACCGACAGCCGGCCCAGCGCACCGAACAGCGCGCCGAACTCGCCCTTCAGGGCGCCGATCTGGGTGGCGAAGGCGGCCAGCGCCGGCGCCTCCAGCCGCGCGAATATCGCCGACAGCCGCGCCCGCAGCATCGCCTTCAGGTCCAGCCCCGCCACCACCGGCGGCAGCGGCAGCGCGAGGTCGCGCAGCCGCCGGCGGATCTCGGCGGCGGTGCGGAAGGCCCGGTGCGCCGCCGCGTCGCGCCGCCCGCCCAGCAGCGGCGCCTCCAGGATGCCCAGCGCGGCATCGGCCTCGCGATTGACCATGCCGGCGAGGTCGGGCAGGCGCAGCTCCGGCAACGCGCCCAGCACCGCATCGGCCACCGCCTCCAGCCTGCGGCGCAACCCGTCGGCATCCAGCGCGGCAGCGGCGTCGATCAGCCCGCCAAGCTGTGCCTGAAGTCCGGAAATATCGGCCGCCGGCGCCTGGAAGAACGCCGCGAACGGCCCTTCGTTGCCAATCCGCGCGAAGGTGTCCACCAGCGGCTTCGCACGCTGCCCCAGCCCCTCGGCCCAGGCCGCCGCGGCCGGGCCGGGATCGCCGAAGCCGAACAGCCCCAGTCCCACATCCACCGACGCGCCATAGATGTCATCGCTCGACCCCGCCGCCGCCGCACGGCGCACGCGCTCGGGATGCAGCAGGGCGTGCCCGAGTGCCATCTCAGGCCGCCACCGACACGCTGCCGGAGACCGACAGCGAACCCACCGCCACCCCCGTGCGCGCGGGGATCGCCAGCAGCATGCGGTCGAACGCCTCCTCCACCCGCACGAGCTGGATACGCGCATCGGCCGTGATGGTGCCCAGCAACCCGTCGAGGATGGCACGAAGCTGCAAGGGTATCTCCAGCACCGGCGCGATCGCCCCCAGCGCCGAATTCCACGCCGGGTCCAGCGTTGCCGCCACCACCTGCTCGGGCGACAGCGCCTCGATGCGCGCCAGCAGCCCGGCCCACGCCGCATCGGCCGCCTGCATGGTGGCCGGCGGCACCAGCGACTCCACCCGCAGCAGCCCGGCCAACTGATCCGCGGCCGCCTGCAGCGCAGCCTCCAGCGGCGCCGGGTCAAGCGAGGCCAGCGCCGCCTCCAGCCGCCCATGCAGCAGCCCCAGCGGCGCCTCAATGGGTGAAAGATCGATATGGCTCAGCCGGTCGCCGAACTCCGCCAGCCCCGCCGCCGCGCCGCCCAGCCCGCCCTCGCCCAACACGCTGTCGAGCTTGGCGGCAAAGGCGTCCAGCAGGTCGGAGATGCCGGTCGCCAGGCTGCCCATCCACGGCGCCAGCGCGGCGAACCCGCCCTGCACCACGCGCAGCGGCGCCGCGATCTCCTCCTCCAGCGCCGCGCGCACCGCCGCCTGCATCGCCGCCCGCGTCGGCGCCACCGGCTCGGTCATGCCGGCGAAGGCGCCGCCGCCCTCCACCACCAGCAGCCGCTGGTAGTCGCCCAACTTGCCCTCAAGCTCGCCCGCCTGCACCGAAAGCCGCTGGCCGAGCGCCGGCCAGGCGGCGGCCAGCCCCGGCAGCGCGTCACGCACCGCCGCCAGCCGCTTCGCTGCCGCCCGCGCCCGCCGTGTCGCCGGAGTGTCGCGGGCACGGTCGAGCGGCGCCACCGGCAATTGCGCCAGCGCCCGTAACAGCCGCGCGCCAGCGCCGGCCAGCGCCGCCGGCACGGAAGTGGCGGCACCGCGCAGCGCGGGGGCCAGCGGCACCACCACGGCATTGCGTTGGATCGAGGCGTGCGCCGCCGCCGTGGCCGCGAAGCCGGCCGACAGCAGCGCCATGTCCACCGTGTCCAGCCGCGCCACGGCCTCGTCCAGCATCGCGCCCACGCTGGCCGCCGCGTCGCCGGGATTGCTCACCAGGGCCGCGCCTTCGCGCAGCAGGTCGCGCGTGTCCTCCAGCAACCCCACCGGCCCTTCCAGTGCCGTGGCCAGTTCGCCCAGCCCGGCGAAGGCGCGATCCAGCCCGGTCTCCTGCTGCAGCTTCTGCAGCGCCCGGTCGGCCTCCGCGCGCACCGGCGCCAGCAGCACCGCCGGCGCCAGGCGGCCAAGCAGTTCGCCCAGCGCCGCATGCCCCTCGCGCAGCGGCGCCAGCACGCCGCCCACGTCCAGCACCCCGGCCTGGGCGGCGATGCCGTCCAGCGCCGACTGCACCTGGCCCAGCAGCGCCGAGGGCGAGAAGCCGCGCATCGTCGCCAGCATGTCGTCGAACGGCCCGCCGATCGCCGCCCCGATCGCCTCCGACGGCTTGAACGCGTCCAGCTCCGCCCGCAGCGCGTCCACGCCCGATTCCACCACGCCCAGCAGCGCCTGCGGCCCAGCCTCCAGCGCCGTTTCCAGCCCGGTCACCAGCGGGTCGCCCACCGAGACCGAGAAGTCGATCGAGACCACCACCTCCACCGCCTGGGCGATCAGCGGCTTGGCCTCCTCGGGGATCGTGGTCGGGTCGATCTCGTTGATCTTGCCCTCGATGGTGGCGATGTTGGCAATCGCCGCGTCGGCCGCCACGGAGAGGTCGAGCCCCTCCAGCGCATCCGCCGCCGATTGCAGCGCTTCGGCCACGGATGCGAAGGCGTCCTGAATCGCGGGGTCGTTCAGCAGGGCGGCCAGCTGGTCCAGCGCATCGCGCAGCGGCGCCACCAACTGCGCCGGGTCGAACCCGTCCACCGCGCCGGCCACCGCGCCCACCGCCGTGTCGATCGCCCCGGTCACCGCTTCCACCGCCGGGCGCACGGTGTCGTCGATGGCGGTGGAAAGCTGGGTGGCGAAGCCGGCCAGCGCCGGCACCACCTGGTCGAGCTGTGCCGCGCCCAGCGCCGCATCCAGCGCATCGGCCAGCGGCTGGATCGCCGCGGTCAACGCATCGCGCACCGCCGCCTGGGCGTCGTCCACCGCCGCCAGCGCGTCCTCCACCGCCTGGCGCAGCGCCGCCATCGGCCCGGCCAGCGCGTCGATGTCGAACTCGGTCACCAGTTGCACCGCGGGCGCCAGCGGCGCCGGGTCCACCGGCGGCAGCGCGGCAATCCAGGATTCAATGCGCGCCAGCAACGCCCCGCCATCGCCCCCGCCCGACAGCGCCCGCTGCGCGCGCAGCAGATGGCCGGTCGCGTGGTACGGCACGTCCGACACCCGCGCCAGCGGCGACGCGGCGGGATGCAGCGCCGCCAGCACCGGCTCCAGCGCCGCCGCCGCCCGTTCCAGCGCGGTCGCCTCGGTGGCCGTCGGCAGCGACAGCCCGCCGGCCAGCCGCGCGGCCATGCGCGGCAGCAGCACGCCCAAATCGTCGGCCACCTGGCCGAAAACCGCGGGCGCGCTTTGCGCCGTGGCGGCGGCGGCCAGCAGCGGATCGAACACCAGCCGGCGCGGCGCGGCGATCAGGGTCGCCGCATCCTGCAACGTCGCCGCCAGGCTGCGGCCCAGCGTGGCCGGCGCCATGCCCTGCCACGCCGCCACCGTGCCCAGCGCCTCCAGCATGTCGCGCAGGATCGGCACCGGCGGGAAGCGCGGATGCAGCGCCCCCGCCCCGGCGCCGGCACGCTGCAGCATCTCCAGCAGCTTCGGCGCATCCAGGTTCGGCCCAAGCCCCGCGACCGTGCCGCGCGCCTCGGCAATGGCCGCGCGCAGCGCCTCAATGCTCGGCAGGTCGGCGAGCGGGAAGGCCGTGGGCCCGCCGGTCGGCCCGCCCGACATGCCCAGCGGCCCGGCGAAGACCCGCCCGGTGACCAGGCGGAACACCTCCTGCACCACCTCCAGCACCGCGCCGATATCGATCGTCGCCGACACCGAGAAGCTGCCATTGGCCAGGCCGGTCAGCGGCGCCAGCAGCGGCCCGATCAGCCCGGCCGGATTGTCCGGCGCCTGGGCGATCGCCGCGGGAAGCTGCGTGCCCAGCGCCGCCAGCCCGCCCAGCGCCGGCGGCACCGGCAGGTTGCCCACCAGCCCCGCCAGGTCGCCCAGTTCCGGCGGCCCGCCCTCGGCCAACCCCTGCACCAGTGAAATGATCGCGCCCAACGCATCCGCCTGCACGCTGATATCGGCCGAGATGTCGATCCCGCCGCGCAGCGACCCGATCTGGGAAAGCAGCCCGCTCATGCCCGCGCCTCCCAAGGATTATAGGCGAAATTCGCCTCGGAGACCGCCAGATCCACGTCGCGCCGGCAGGCGAAATCCAGCCTCAGCGCCGCCGCCGCCACCGCCGCCAGCGCCGCCGCCCCCTCGGGTCCAGCCAGAAGCACGCGGCGGCGGAATGCAGGGCCCTCGCCGCCGGCGGCATCGGCGCTGATCGTCCCCGCGCTGCCGCCCGCCTGCCAGCGCAGCGCCAGCGGCAGCGGCGTCGCCTCCGGCTCGCGCACCGCGATCTGCAGCGCCGGGCGGGTGGCCGCATCGGTCCAACTGCCGCCGCCGTCGCCGGAAAGCAGCGCCGTGTCGTCGTCGGCCGCCGCGCCATGCCACAGGAACCGCCCGCGCGGCACCGCCAGCACCAGCCACACCACCGGCGGCAGCGGCAAGGCGAGCGCTGCCGGGAGCGGCGCGAGATGCCACGCAGCCGCCTCGCCCGCCGCCACCGTCAGCGACACCGCCGGCCCCAGCGGCGCACCCACCCGCAGCGTGTCGCCGGCATGCAGGGTCAGCAGCACCTCCGCATCGTCAGCCGCGCGCCCGAACACCGCCAGCCGCGCCACCGGCAGGTTGCGCTCTGCCTCGGTCAGCGACGACCGCCGCGCCAGCCGCACCATCCCTTCGGCCACCAGCCCGCGACGTGCTGCCACCGGCGTCTCGTCCGACGCGTCGGTCAGCCGCTCCGGCAGGAATGTCCCGTCCAGCCCCAGATCCAGCGCATCCGGCCGCAACCCCGGTCCGGCCCCCTCCAGCGTCACGCCCGCCGCCGCCCCGCGCAGCGCCAGCCGCTCGGGGCGCAGCAACGGCCGGCGCAGGTAGCGCAGTCCCGCGCTGTCCAGCCGCAGCCGCGCCGCTCCCGGCCCGGTCGCCGTCACCCGCAGCGCCAGCCCTAGATCGGCGGCGCCCTGGGCGGCGTCATAGGCCGGCCGCGCCAGCCCGCGCAGCGCGGCGGCGAAGTCGAACCCGATCGAGCGCCGCGCCGGATCACCCGGCATCTCCGCCACTGTCACCGCGCGCCCGACGCCTCCCGGGCTGTTGACGGCCGCCTCCACCTTGAGGCTGGCCGGGTGCAGCTGCCACACGGCGCGGATGGCGGTCGCCGTCCAGGCCACCGGCGTGCCCTCGTTCGGCAGGTTCGTCCCCGGCGCCAGCCGCACCACGGTCAGCTTCACGCTTGCCAGCGGCGGCGCGCCCTGCGGCGTCAGGATCAGCCGGACCGCCCCGCCCGCCCGGCTCGCCGTCAGCACCGCCCCGCCCAGCGCATCGCCATACAGCGACCCGCCAGCGCCCGGCATCGGGAAGGATGGCGCGCCCAGGAAGGGCGGCCCGCTCGCCGGGCTCACCAACAGATGCAGCGCCTCCGCCCCTGGCAGCGCGCCCACTTCGGCCGTGCCGCTGCCCGCCGGCCAGGACAGCACCAGCCCCGGCGCGGCCAGGGTGCGCGCCACGCCCACCGTGCCGGCAGAGAATCCCTCGATCTCGATCCGCAACAGCGACACCGGCGCACCCGCCACCGGCGCCGCGAAGCTCAGCGTCGCCACCGTGCCGTTGCCCGAGGGCCCGGCATGGTCGGTGCTGCGCTCCACCGCCCGCGTGCCGATCCCAGCCAGGGCCGCGCCCACCTCCACCTCGTCCATCCCGGGCAGGAACGGCACCGGCACCGGAACCTCGCGCGCCTCGCCACCGGAGGGGAACTCCAGCAGCACCCCCGGGTCCGGCGCCTCGGCGACGAAATACTGCATCACCGGCAGCGCCATCACCTGCACCGAGAAGGCGCCCAGGCCGCCGCCGCCGATCACCGGCACCGCGCTCACGGCACCACCCGCACGGCGATTTCGGCCAGGGCGACCCGTGTGCGCCCCGCGCCCTCCAGCGCCACCTCGATGCCCGCCACCACGGTCGCCGCCACCACCGCGGGCGGGCGGAACACCAGCCGCACCACGCCGTCGGCCTCCAGCGGATAGGCGGTGTAGCCGGGCAGCGATGCCGTCTCGCCCACCAGGCTGCCCGGCGGCGCCGCCCCGCGCAGCCGGGCCACCACCCGCACCGGCCCCGCATCCCCCAGGCCCGGCAAGGTCATGCCGCGCAGGTCCAGCCCCACCGGAATCACCAGGTCCGCCCCGCCGGCACGCGCCACCAGCGCCTCGCCCGCCGCCACCGGCAGCACTGCCAGCCGCGTGGGAATGCTGGCGATCGCCGGCCCGTCCTCGTCCGGCCGCACCGGCCAGAACTCGCCTTCGTAGCGGAACAGCGCCCGCATCGGCGCCGCATCGCCCGCCACCACCGCCTCGCTGAGGCGGAAGCCGCGCAGCAGGAAGCCCTGGTCGGTGCCGTCCGCGAAGGCCGCCCCGCTGCGCATGTCCTCGGCCTGGAACGCCACCAGCACCAGGTCCAGCGCCGCCAGCCATGCCGGCCGCGCCAGGTCGCCGGCCGGCAACAGGTCGATCGCCGCCATGCCCTCAAGCGGCAATACGGTGCGCAGCCCCAGACCGCCGGCCAGCCGCCGCACCCGCGGCGCGTCGTCGCCCAACTGCACCGGCGCGGTCGCGCTCAGCACCCGCAGCACCGGCTGGATGCCCGAATCGGGAGCCGCCGCCGGCAAGCTGCGCAGCGGCAGGCGCAGCCCCGGCTCGCCGGCCAGCCGGTCGGCGAACAGATCGGCCAGCCGGGCCTCGAAGGCATCCAGCATGCGCCGCCCCTCACCCTGACGGCCGTACGATGGGGTTGAGCACCACGGGCGAAATCCCGCCCCCCCCAGTGATGCGCCCCCCCAGCTCGACGGTGCGCGTCTCCACCGTGCCCACCCGCGCCGTCAGCGTCTCGATGGCGCTGCGCGTCGGCATGGTGGTCAGGCGCTCATCCACGCCCAGGCGCCAGCTGGAAAGCTCGGTCAGGCTGCGTTCGAACCCGGACACGCGCGTCGCCAGTCCTTCCACGGCGGTCACCCGCGACTGCAGCACCGTCACCTGCCCGCCGATGAAGCTCATGCCCTGCTGCACGGTGCTGACGCGCGCGCCCAGCGCATCGGCCCGCGTCGCCGCCGCCTCGGCCGCCGTGACACGCTGCCGCAGGTCCGGCAGGCTCGCCACCGCCGTTTCGGTGGCGGCAAGCCGATTCTCGGACGCCGCAGCACCGGCTTCCACCGCCGCGATACGCGGCCCAAAGGCGGTGGCGGCGCTCACCTGCGGGCGCAACTGCGCCAGCTCGGCCTGCACCGCATCCAGCGTCCCCAACCGCTGCGTGGCTGTGGCCGCGGCGGCCTCCACCGTCGCCACCCGGCCCGTCAGCGCGTCCAGCCGTTGCAGCCCGGCCGCCGCCTGGTCGCCGCGCACCGCCTCCGTGGCCAGGCGCGCATCGAACTCAGCCAGCCGCGTCCGATCGGCGGTGGCGGCATCCCGCACCGTGCCCAGCGCGGTATTGGCCTCGGCGAGCCCGCTCTCCAGCCCGGCCAGGCGCGGGTCCAGCGTGGCCGCGGCGGCGGCGGCGGCGCGGCTCACCAGCGCGCTGTCCGGCGCGGCGGCCAACGCGTCCAGCCGCGCCGTCAGCCGATCACCCAGCGTGGCGTCGGTCACCGCCGTCTGCTCCAGGTCGGCGATGCGGTTCTCGAAGTCGCGGATGCGCACCACCTCGCCATCGGCCAGCCGCAACCGTTCCTGCACCCCTTCCAGCACGCCCACGCGGCCCGCCAACCCCGCAACGTCCAGCTGTTGTCCATTGGGATCTCGCAACGTATCGCGGAACGCCAGCGCCGCGCGCACCTCCTCGTCGATCCCGCCCAGCCGCCCGTCCAGCGCGGTCACCCGCCGGTCCAGCCCGACCACGCCGTCCAGCCGCGCGCCCAGCCCACGCACCTCCAGGGCGCGCACCCTATCGTCGGTGGCGGCATCGGCCACGCTGTCGCGCAGCCGCTCCACCTCGGCGGACAGCGTGTCGACCTCGCCGCGCAGCGCCTTGTTCTCGCGCGCCAGCCCGTCCAGCCGCGCGGCCACGTCGCCGGCCCCGCCGCGCGCCTCCACCAGGGCGCGTGTGGCGGGCTCGAACCAGGTCAGGTCCACCTCGCCCAGATGCACATGGTCGGCGCGCGCATAGGCCTTGGCCAGCGTCTCCGCCTCGCCCCGCTCGCGCGATGCGGCCAGCCGGGCCAGCCGCGCCACCGCCTCGGCCAGCGTGTTCCAGTCATCGGCGCGCAGCGGCTGGCCCGGCCCCTTGCCGGTGGCCGCCTCGGCTCCCTTAACGATCTCTTCCAGCAGGTCCAGCGTGTCGGACGGCATGGCGGCCTCCCCTCACAGCACCACGGCGCGCAGGCCGATCTTCGTCGTGCGGTTCACCCGGTTCTGCCCGGCCAGCTCGTCCACATAGGTCGTGGCCCGCTTGATCGTCTGCATCTGCAGCGCCGCCGTGTTCAGCGCCAGCACGGGCGCGCTGTTCGCCACCGCCGGCGGCTCATCCTGCAGCGCCTGGCGCAGCAGCTCGGCAAGGTCGGCGGCGATGCGCTGCAGCCGGGTCGTGAAGTTCTGCGGGTTCTCCCCGCGCGCCGCGTCCAGGTCGCGCAACAGGGCGAGGAAGCGCGGGCGGAAGGTCGTGCGCTTGGCGTCGGGCAACTCGTTCAGCGCCTCCTCCACCCGGTTCTGCAGGCCCAGGATCTGCACCTCGCGCTGCAACTGCGCCACCGCCTCGCCGAACACGTCGAACAGGCGCTGGATGTTGCCGGCCTGCTCGTCCAGCTTGGCCACCAGCTCGGGATGGTCGTGCCCAACCGGCGACACCAGGGTGGCGAGGTCCTTGGTGCCGCGCGCGATCTCGCCCACGATGCCCGAAAGATCGTTCCAGTCATCGGCATAGATCGCCTGCCCGGCCCGCTTGTTGGCCTGCCGGTCGGCGCCTTCGGCGGCGCTGTCCATGCGCTGCTGCACCGGGCCCAGGTCGGCATCGGGCGTGTCGGCGATCGGCGCGTTCTCGAAGATGCTGGACGGGATCGGCACCGGCACGAAGGTCGGCCTGTCCGGAAACACGCGGATGCGCCGACGGAACAGTTCGGCCAGGAAATTGGGGTGGCGCACCTGCACCTCCCACTCCCCGGCCGCCAGCCCGGCGATCGCCACGGTGCCGTCCAGGAACGGCTTGGCCGTGCGCCGCTCGCCGGTGGCCGCGTTCACCATCTCCACCGTGGTGTCGCGCGTCACCGCGGGGGCGGTGCTCAGCTGCATCTTTAGCATGGTCGCCATGCAGGCCTCCTGCGCCGGGCTTGGCGCGGTCAAAGTCAGGCGCCGTAGGGGAAATCCACTTCGAAATAGAGCGCCAGCTCGTGGGCGTCGGTCTTGGGCACCGGCTCGAACACCACGCGGTTATAGACCTGCGCCAGCCCCGTGCCGGCGCCGTCCAGCACGCCCAGCGAGGCCTCGGTGATCTCGACGCGCGCCGCCGGATCGTCGGGGTCCACGGCGTTGGCGGCCGGCAGCAGGGCGCGCACGGTCACCCGCACGCGGAACTCGTCGGCCACCGTCTCCACGGTGAAATCGGCCGGCGCGATGCTCGCCGTCGGGCGCAGCAGCCGGGCGACGCCGCCGCCATCCGCAATCGTCGGGCCGGCCTCGTAGGGCGGATTCGCCGGCTCCTCGCCGATGCCCACCATGGCGCCGTTGATCGGCGTGGCGGCGGCGCCGGAAAACAGGGCGGCAAGCAATTCGCCGCCGCCGCGCAACACCGCGTTGCGGCCCCGCCGCACCAGCAGCGGCGCGCCTCCCCCGGCGGGCCGCAGCACTACGGTCACCCGCCCCTCGATGGCTTGCTGGGTCATGCGAAACGCGCCCCTTCCGTCGCGGTCTCGTCGAACAGCGCGGTCACGGCGGCCAGCCGTGCCTCGCTCGGCTGGCTGTCCGGTGGCAGGAACGGGTTGACCGCCCGGCCCCGGTCGCGCTGGCGCTGCGTCTCGGCCAGCGGCTTCAGCACCACCCGCCCGTCCACCCCGGCGGCGCGCAACAGGGCGATGGTCTGCGCCAGCACCGCCAGCAGCGCGATGCGCTGGGCCGGCCGGTCGCCCGGCATGGCCCCCGGCATGGCCACGGTATGGCGCACCGCGCCGCCGGGCACCTCGAAGCGGAAGCTGGCCGGCATGCGCTCCTCCCAGAACAGGTCCAGGCTGGCCGAGGGCGCCTGCTCGAACAGGCTGTCGTCGAAATCGCTGCCAGGCGCATCGGGGGCGCCGAACCGGCCATGGCGCAGTTCCAGCCCCGGCATGGCCAGCGCACCCCGGTCCAGGATGCGCTCGCCGTACAGCGCCAGCGGCAGGAACCAGATGTCGTTGGCGCCCGGCGACAGCAGTATCGGCTGCGGCGCCGCATCGGCCGGCAACGGCAGCGCCGCCCCGGGCGCGAACCCCCCGGCGGTGATCAGCCGGTCGGTGGCATCGCGCCCGTCCAGCGTCGCCGTCAGCGCGTCCGAAGTCGCCTCCAGCCGCAATTCCACCCCCGCCGGCACCAGGCCGCGGAACACCACCACCCGCCCGCTGCCCAGATGTGCCAACAGCGGCACCGCCGTGCGCCCGCCCAGCCGCCCGCGCATCACCACCTGCAACGGCGTCTCGCCCAAGCCGCGATGGGTCAGCACTGCATGATCCAGCGGCCGCATCCGGCCGCCCTGCGCCACCAGCGCGGCATCGCGGCGGGTGCGCGGCGGAAACTCGCGGAACACCGGCACGCCCGCCCGCGCCGCAGCCGCGGGTTCGCGGAACACCCGCCCGCGCGCCCCCGGCGCCAGCGAGGCATAGCGGCTGCCCAGCGCCTGCTGCGCCCCGTCCAGCAGCGCCACCAGCACGCCCTCCATCGCCGCGCGCGTCACCGCCCCCTTCAGCCGGGCGGCGATGGTCGCGCGCAACCGCACACGGAACAGGTCGGCCGGCTCCCACGGCGCCGGCGCCAGGTCGAACAGCGCGCCCAGTCGCGCCAGGTCCGCCAGGTCGAACGCCGTCTCGACGAAATGCGACCGGCGGATACGGTCCATCTCCTCGTCCACGCAGGCGAATTGCGCGGCCTGGGTGCCCAGCAACTGGCCAAGCACGCTCGAACGCTCGATCGACAGCGGCGGCGGCAGCCGCTCCAGCATGGCGTCGAGGCGGCTCATGGCACCTCCCTCACCACCAGGTTGCGCAGCACCGCCTGTGCGCCCGCGGGCAGGCCCAGGTCGGGGTCGCCGTCGCGCAGTTCCTCGAACCCGGCCGCGCCCCTATCCAGCAGCAGCACCGTGCCCGGCCGGTCGAGCGCGAAGACGGCATCGTCGCGCAACGCGGCCGCTACCGCGTCGAACCCGATCGCCCCGCCCGCGCCGACCGCTTGCAGATAGGCCAGCAGCTTGGCCCGCAACGGCGCCTCCAGCGCCGCGGCATCGCCGGCAAAGGGCCGCACCGCCAATTCGGCATCGAACGGCAGTTCAGACGGCCCGGCCTCCGCCCCTTCAAGCGCAATCGCCCCGAACGTCACCGGTGTCGCGGCCGGGGTCGCGGTCCGGTCGGCCGGGATCGCCAGCGTGTCGCCCGCCACCTCGCTGCCATCGGCCACCATCGCCACCGTCGCATCCACCAGCCGCGCATCCGACAGCGCCGCGGCCACCAGACGGCTGCGCCGCAAGGTGCCACCGGGCGGCAGGCCGCGAACCTCCCGAACCATGCGGTCGGCCACGCCCGATTTCAGCTCCGCCAACTCGGCATCGCCCAGCGTCGCCGCCAGCCGCAGCGTCACGTTCAGCCCCACCTGCACGGCCTGCGCCCAGCGCCGGTCCACGAAGATGCCGGCCGGGCGCAACTCCTCGATCCGCCGGTCCACCGCCAGCCGGTTGATCGCCCCGTCCTCGCTCAGCGCCACGTCCAGCCGAACGATCCCCGGCGAGGGCACCAGCGGGTCGGGATATTCGGTCGCCGTCACCGCGCGCACGAAGGCCAGGCTCTCCAGTCCGAAGCGCAGCGCATCCAGCGTGCCGCGGCCGGTGGCGTGGATGGCGCGGCGCGCGCGCTGGCGCAGCTGCGGGTCGGTCTCGGCCTCCGCGGCCCGCGCGGTCGCGTCCTCGTTGGTCACCGCGTCGATTCCGGCAATGGCGCGTTCCAGCACCGTCAGCGTGCGCGCTTCGGCCGGCTCGGTGGCCGGGGACTCGCCATGCATCGCCACCACCACGCTGCCCTGGCTCGGCTGCAACGTTCCCTCGGCGCTGGTCAGGTAGCGCAAGCCCTTCCCGTCGGTCACCGCCGTGCCGATCGGCACCGTGATCTCGCCGGGCGAACCCGGCCGCCTGCTGAACCGGGCCTTTCCCACGGCATGCCCGGCGGCCAGCCGGCGCACGTCCACCAGCGCCACCACCTTCTCCAGGCTGCCGCCCTCCGCGGTCTCCACGAAGCCGCTGTCGTACACCAGCCGAAGCTGCTGGTACTGCACCGCCATCTCGCGCGCCGCCGTCTCCAGCAACGTGCGCACCACGCTGCCCACGTTGATGTCCGATAGCGGAGTCGGCGGCAGGTGAACGGGATAGTAGTTCACCACAAGCCGGCTGCCCGGCACCGGCAGCCGCGCCTTGGGGCGGAAGCGGATGGCCATCAGACCGTCCGGATTGCGCTCGGTGCCCACCAGCTCGAAATCGCGCTCGGTGAAGCGGTAGGGCTGGCTGCGGTCGCCGATCTGCACCGTGCCTTCCAGATGGCTTACCCGGCGCACCGGCTGGTTGGTCAGCGGCAGGCTGTCGGGCACGCTGGCGCCGATCTCGATCACCTCGCGCGCCGTCCCGCCGGTCAGCACCGTCAGCAGGTCGCGCACGATATCCGGATAGGTACGGTCGAGCGGCGTCATCCCGCCACCTCCAGCCCGAGCGCCACGGGGTCGCCGACACCCACCGCCTTGACCAGCAGTTCCAGCCGCAGGCTGTCCGGCCGCGACGGCTCCCGCGCCGCCACATTCAGCGCCAGCACCCGCTCCACCCGCCGCTCCTGGCGCAGCGCCTGCAACACGAAGGCGCGGGCCAGCAGGCGGGCGGCCTCGGTGAACTCGGTGCCGATCAGCTCGTGCAGCCGGCTGCCGTATTCCGCATGGCCAAGGTCGGCAAGGCTGCCCAGCGGCGTCAGCAGCCGCAACAGCAGCGCCTGGCGCAGCGCATCCACACCCGCCACCACCTGAAGGTCCACCTTGGCCGCGAGGTCCACGCTGGAGCTGGGGGTGAGGTCCAGCGCGTCCCAGGTGGTGGCGGCCAGGAACGGCGCCACCATCAAATCGCGGCCAAGGGGCTCGCGCGGGGCTATCGCCATGGCTCAGCCCCCCACGAACACGGTGCCGGCAGCCACGATGCTGCCCGCGGGCAGGTCGGCCGGATCGTTGCATGTCATCACCGGGTCGCCGGCCCGCGCCGCCGGCTTGCCGCCTATCTTCACCGTGGCGCTGCCCATCTGCACCGTGCCGCGATTGGCCGGCGACTTCTGGAAGCTCGCGCCCGGCGGCGTGGGGATGTGCGGCGGGTTGTTGTCAGCGGTGCTGTCCTGCGTCGCCGCGGCCATGCCGCCGATCTTCACGCTGGTCGCGAGCCCGCCGGTGAGCGTGCCGGCGAACACGTGCGGCAGCGGTGTCGGCACCGGCGCGGCAGCCGGCACCAGCACGATATGGATGTCGGTGCCGATCACCGCATCGCCCTGTTTGGCGGCCGGGGCGCCCATCAGTTGATGCCCCCCATCAGTTGATATCGACCGTGGCGCCGTTGATCCGCACCGGACCATCGGCCTCGATACGGATCTCGGCACCTTTGAGGTTCAGCCGCCCGGCCGCGGTGATGGCGAGGTCGCCGTCCTGCTTCAGCTCCACCTTGGTGCCGCCAGCCTCCAGCGCCACCACGCCATCGCCGCCGCCGCCATAGCTCAGCGTCACCGCCACGCCGGAGGCCACGATGCGCAACTCGCCCTTCTTCAGCGAGATCGCCACGTCGTCCTCGGCCGCCACCTGCAACCGGGCGGATGGCTCCTCGCCACCGTCCAGCCGCAGCGCCACCCCGCCCTCCTCGCCGCCGGGCCAGACCAGCGCGATCTCGTCGCGGGCGAACACCGGCGGGCGGCGCGCATCGGAATAGACGGTCGCCACCACGATGCCGCTGGCCAGCGACCCGCGCGCGAACATCACCAGCACCACGTCGCCCACGCGCGGCAGGCAGCCCAGCCCGCTCGCCCACGCCGCCACCGGCAGGTGGTCCAGCGCCAGACCGGTATCCTTCAGCATGACGCTGGCGGTGTGGCTGTCCGCCCCGGCCTCGTCGTCGAACACGCTGGTCACCACGGCGAGTTCGCAGAACGTGCGGCGCTCGGCCTCGTGCCGGGCGAAAGCGGAGAGCACCTCGGCCACCCGGCTCATGACAGCGCCCCCGCAACCGCGCCCACCAGCGAATCGAGCAGGCCGCCGCCACCCTCGAACCCGGTGCCCCAAAGGCGTGTCAGCGCCATGCCGTCGGCGGAAATGCTGTGCTGCACCTGCTGCACCGTCGCCTGGGCGAGCGGCACGGTGCCGGGCATCTCCGCGATGGAAAGCTTCGTCGCCGGCGCGATGGCCGGGATCAGGAAAGTGGTCAGCCGCACCGCCCGCGCCCGGGCACGGCTGGCATTGGCGATGGCCGCGGCGGCGGCCTGCGCATCGGCGCGGGTGCGCAATTCCGGGATCGCCAGGCGCGGCGCATCGGCCGAAGGCGGGCTGCCGCGGTTGAAGTCGGCGATGATCCAGCGCGCCTGTTCGCCGCCGGGCTCGCCACCCTCGCCGGTCACCACCGGGGCGGCATCGCTGTCCTCGCCCTCGCTCGACTCCGCCTCCAGTATTTCGCGCCCGTAGCGCAGCGCCAGCGGCGGCGACGGCACCGCGGGGTCGGCCACCACAAGCCTGCCCTCGCCGTCGAGATACGCCGCCGCCCCGGTGAAGGCGGCCAGCCGCGCCACCTCGGCCAGCGCCGTCGCCCCCCCGTCGATCGCATAGACGGTGAGCGTCGGCCCATCCGCCACTTCCGCCACCTCCACGCCAGCGGCCTCGGCCAGCCGCCGCATCGCCTCGCCCGCCGCTACCTGCGACAGCGCCAGCACCGGCCGCGCGCGGGCCAGCCGGTCCGCGCCACCGCGCGCGACCACCTCGATGGCGTCGAAGCGGCGGCGGATCACCGCCACGCGCCCGGTGAACACCAGCGCCGCCCCCTCGCCGCCATCCAGTTCCAGGCTCACCTCCGCACCAGGCGCGGCAGTGACCGGGACGGCAGCCGGCAGCCGCACCTCCAGCCGGTCCGTCGCCGGCAGCCGGGCACGACGCAGCACCAGCGCGGCCACCTGCGGACCATAGATCCTGTCGCCCAGGCGAAGCTGAAAGGCGGGCACCAGCATCGCTCAGCCCCCCAGCGCGCGGCCGAGCGCGTCCCCGGCTGACGGATCGCCGACCGACGCCACGCCTCCCGCCGCCTCCTGCATCGGCGTCAGCGGATTGCCAAGCGCCAGGTCGGCCAGGCCGGCCAGCGCGCTGATCTGCTGGATCGCCTCCGCCGCCGCCTCCACCGCCGCCTGCAATTCGCCCGCCGCGTCCAGAACGTCACCCAGGATGTCGGTGTCGAAGCCGAGGTCCAGCCCGTCCAGCCCGCCGAACGGCGACGCCTCCGCCGGCGGCGGCAGCGGCGGCGATTCGCGCAGCGTCAATTCGAACCCATAGCGGTTGGGCCGCCCCGCCTCGGTGGTGAAGCGGGCATCCACCACCACCACCTTGGCCAGTTCCAGGGCAGTGGCGATGTCGGCGGTGAAATCCATCTCCTCGCCCGCCGCCGCCTTCTCCTGCAGCGTGCCCAGCTTGTCCGCGGCATCCTCGCCCACGATCACCCCGGCAAGCTGGATCACATGGCTGGCGCGCCCCAAGTTCTGCTGCGCATCGCCCGCCAGCCCCACCACCGGCACCGCGGCCAAGCGCTGCACCAGCCGCGTCTCGGCCCGCGTCACGTGCTCCAGCGCCACGTCCCCGAGCATCGGCACCGGGCTCATGGCAGCGAAACCCCGGCCTCGAGCGCGGCGCGCTCCAGCAGGTCGGCCAGCCGCTCCTCCAGCGCATCGCCGGGCAGCAGCGCGGCGTCGCCGAACACCTGGCCCACATCCGCGGTGCCCACCCGCGCGCTGCCCGCGCTACTTGGCAATGCAATCGCGGTGGCACCTGCGCCCTGCACCGGCCCGCCGGCAGGCGCGGCACCGAGAGGCGCCGTCAGCGTCCCCAGGGCCGCACGGCCGGACAGCCGCTCCGATCCCGCCGAAACCAGCGCCTCGGCAGGTGCCGGCGCCGCTGCCGGCCCCGACTGTGCTGGCCCCGACTGTGCTGGCCCCGACTGGGCCGGCCCCGCCTGCGCCGAGCCCCCGGCGGCCATCACGGCAAATGGCCCCCGCGCCAATGCCGCCGCAACACCGCCATCCGAGGCGCCGCCGCTGGACAAGTTGCGCGGCATCGGCAGGCGGCCCACCGGCAACACACCTCCGGGCACCGCAACCCCCGCGTCGTCCCGCGACAAGCCACCCGCCACGCTCCGCCCGGCCGCACCAGGCCGCCGCGCCACCAGTCGCGCCGCCGTCGCCTGCCCCACCAGTGACGCCCCGCGCGCGCCGGATACTTCCGCCAGCACGTCCGTCCCTGCCGCGCCGGCCATTGTTCCGGCCAACGCCGCTCGATCCGCCGAGGAAGCTCCCGCAGGGTCCGGCATGGCGGCGTTTGCCTGCGTGCCATCCGGGGCTATGCCTTCCGCCGCCACGCCGCCGCTGCCGGCACCGGCGAAGGCGGTCCCGCCCCCGTCGCCACCGGCCGGTGCATCGGCCCACAGCGCAGCCAGGGCCAACAGGCGTTCCAGAACCGGTCGCAGCCGCTCCTGCTCGGCCAGCAGCGTGGGGGACAGGTCAGCCATCGGGCACGTCCACCACGCGGATACTGCTCCAGCCATCCGCCGGCCCGGCACGCTCGCCGGATTCCATGCTGGCCAGAAGGCTGTCCATCGCCGGCGCCGTTTCCTCCGCGATCACGCTCGGCAACCAGCCAAAGCGTGCGGCCAGCCGCGCCTCCGCGCCCCCCAGCGGCTCCGGTGCCGCGCCATGCCCCAACCCCAGCAGGTCGAGCGCCACCAGCGCATGCAGCGGCACCAGCGCCTCCGGCGGCGGCGGATCGTACAGTGTCGCCGCCACCGCCGCGGCGAAGGCCGCCCCGTCGAACCGCCCGCCCCGGCTGCACGCCATCACCAGCCGCCGCCGCTCGCCCCAGCGCCACGGCCGCAGCGTGCGCTCGGCATCGGCCGACACGCGCCACGTCCCACTCGCGGGATCGAGGCTGACGCGAACGCCGGCGGCGGGGCTGGGATGCGCGATCACCGTGCCACGGCGGTCAGGCCGCCGCCTCCTCGCGCAGGCGCGTCGCGGTGAACTCGTACACCGCCTCGGCATGCCCCCCGGCTGCGAGAACGAAACTCTTGCCGGTCATGTAGCAGCCATCGAATGCCACGCTGCGCTCCGGCTCCAGGTCGGCGCGCGCCGAGAGATTGGCCACCACCTGGAACGCCTCGCCCGAGGCGAGCAGCGCGTCCAGCGCATCGGATGCCGAAGCCACCACGATCCGCCCGGCCACCGACGTTCCGCCATAGATCACCGCGACGCGCTCGGCCGAGCCCAGGGCATAAAGGTTCTCCTGTGCCCGGCGGTGCTGGAAGTCGATGCTGCGCACGCCCTCCACCCGCTCGCCGCCGACGAGCACGGCCGAACTGTTGGCTGTGAAGACAGAGGCCATCGCGGAAACTCCGGCTGCGGGGTGCGAAAAGGCGTCTGTCCGCTAGTTCTGCACCCTGATCGTTGCGTATACGTAGTCGATGGCGCGCACCGGCCGCACCGCGATGTCCACGCGCAGGATGCCGGCGGCGAAGTCGGTCTGGCTGCCGTACACCTCCACCCGGAAGGCAGGATCCTTGCCGTCCATGCTCGGCACCAGCGCGCCGTCGCGCTCCATCTGGGTGAAGGTGTCCACGATCATCTGGCGCAGCGCCACGCGCTGTTCGCTGTTGTTCAGCTGGCCGATGAAGCGGTCGGCGATCTTGCTCACCTCGCGCACGCAACGGTCGGCGGTGCGCAGCACGTTGATCTGGAACCCGTCGGCCAGGATGCCCTTCACCACGATGGTGCCGCGCCCGCGCTTGGAGGTCACCACGCAGACATTGCCCTCGGGGCCGACCAGCCGGTTCAGGTCGGAGTCGGAATAGGGCACCAGCGGCGCGCCCACCGTGCCAAGCGTCTTGAAGGTCGGCGACTGGAACACGTCCAGCCGGCCGAGCAGCCCGGCCACCGCCCCCTCCGCGCCGCCCGGCGCCACCAGGATGAAGCGCCGGCTGGCCACCACCGCGGCCTGCGACAGGATCGCCGATGTGTCGCGCTGGGTCGCCGGGTTCACCCCGCCCAGGGCGATGCGTGGCCGCGCCAGTTCCGACTGCTGCGCGGCATGCGCGCCCAGCGTCGTCTGCACCGCCGCGTGGTCCAGGCTGGCATCGCGCCAGCCCTGCAGCCCGGCCAGCACAAGATCGATATCGGCCACGCCGGCCAGCGCATCGGCCGCGGCCTGCCAGGCGGCGAGCGACGGCATGGCGCCGCCGGTGAAGCGCTGCGGCGCCAGGCTGCCGCTGGGCAGGTGGCTGGCGCCACGGCGGACGAAGCTGTCGGCGGCCCGCAGCATATTGCTCTCGGCTTCCAGCACCGCCGGCAGGTAGCGGGGGTCGTCCGGGTCCATGGAAAGGTTGTCCAGGCTCTCCACCTCGGCATAGGCGCCGGCATCCATCCGCCCGGCGCTGATCCGCACCGTGCCGGCCCGCGTGCCGGCAAGCACGCGGAAGCGCGCCGCGGCGGCATCGGCGTTCGGGGCGGGGCGCAGTTCCATCACCGTCGCCGCGGGATTATCCTGCCCGGCATAGGCGCGTGCCGGGCCGGCATCGCGCCCGCCGGCCAGGAAATTCGCGTTCGGCGCCCCCACATCCGGCAGCCGCGTGCCATCCGCCCCCGGCGCCAGCACCGCCACCAGCTGCGGCAGCGCATCAAGCGCGGCGACGATGGCGTTGGCGCTGGCGAGATCGGCAAGTTCGGTGGTGTCCGCGCCCTCGGTGGCCACCGTCACGCTCACGGTGCGCACCAGAGCCAGCCGTCCCGCGGTCGCCGCCGGCAGCACGTCGCCCTGCCGCACCACGCGCACCGCCGGGTCGGCCGCCAGCGCGGCAACCACCGCGGCGACGCTGTCCAGAACCTGGCCCGGCCCGCCATAGTTGCGCACGTTCCCCTCGGTGTCCTGCACCTGCACCACCACGGCCGACGCATCGCCGGTCACGCCGAACGAGATGCCCGTGCCCGCATCGCCCGCCGCGCGCGCGAACACGCCGATCGAAGGTGCATCGGCGGCCCCGGTGAAGGCCCGTGCGGCATGCCCCGCCTCCACCGACAGCGAGGTGCGGTTGTCGCGCCCACCCGGGTTCGCCGCGGTCACGTTCACCAGCGTGTCGGCCCCGGCCACCAGCCGGCCCGTGGCGGGCTGTGCCGGGCTGTCGGTGAAGGCGACGACATCGGTGTCGTGCGCTGGCAGGTCGGTCATCAGGTCGGGGTCGATGGCCACCACCAGCGTGCTGTCGCGGTTGACGGTGGCGAAGAAGTCGCGCGGCTGGGTGGCGTCGAACACCAGATTGTCGAAGCGTTCCACCGAAGTCCCGCGCAGCGAGATCTCCAGCGACAGGCGCCGCACGGTGCGCCCGTCCTCGGCCATGGTGCGCACCACCCGCGCGCCGAGGTCGTTGCCCCAGGGCCCCACCGCCCGCGCCCGCAGCACCGCCACCGCCTGGTTCTCGTCGTCGCGCAACGTCAACTCGGCCGGCGCGCCGGAGCGCGGGTCGACGGCGGAGATGAACACTTCGGACACGCCGTTGGCGATCGCATCGATCACTTCGGGGAAACTGTAGCGCGTGGCCGGCCCGAACCGCTCGAACAACTCCACCGAGGTGGTTAGCCCGGTGAGCTCGCCCTCCCCGGGCGCGCGGTCCACCACGCCGACCGCGCCGAGAATGCCGGAACGCGATGGCAACGGCGGCGGCACGTCAAAGCGGGTTTCAACCGACACGCCGGGCACAATCAGAACGCGCGCCATGGAGATTCCCCCACCTAATTCTGGTCGTTCCGGGGCCGATCGCTCAACCTCCGGTGCTGGAAGAAACGCTAGACGCACTCATCCCGGTTGTGCAAACACATCTCCGTGATGCTGGAAACATTGCGTTCCTGCCTCGGAGAATCGGCGGGGCGACGGCCGGCTAGCCGTACAGCAGGCGCAGCATCCGGGCGATCCAGCGCGGCGCCCCCTGCGGCAACGGCCGCCACGGCAGCACAAAAGGGCGCCGCCGCGCCACGATCGCCTGCGGCCGGGTCATCTCCAGCAGCCCCTCGGCCCCGCGCGTCACGCCGAATCCGCTGGCCCCCGCGCCGCCGAACGGCAGGCGCGGATCGGCGGTGGCCAGGATCAGGTCGTTCACCGTGACGCAGCCGGCGCGCAGCCGCCGCGCCACCGCCTGCGCCTCCGCCACGGGGCCGAACACCGCGGCGCCCAGCGCATGCGTCTCGGAATTCGCCAGCGCCACCGCCGCCTCGGCATCGGCCACACCGGCCAGCCCCGCCAGCGGGGCGAACACCGGCGCCGGCAGCGCCTCGGGCGCTGGCACCCGCAACACCACCACCCCGCCCGCCCCCACGCCGCCCAGCGACACCCCACCGGCCGCTTCCCCTTGCGCGACAGCGGCCCGCATCGCCGCCGCCTCCCGCTCGGGCAACCGGCAAGCCGGCAGACCCGGCAGCAGCCGCGCCAATTCCACCGCCAGCGCCTCGTCCAGCGGCCGCACGGCCAGGATGCGGCGCGGCGCAATGCAGGTCTGCCCGCCGTTCAGCGCCAGTCCATGCGCCACCACGCGCGCCACCAGCACGGGGTCCGCGCCCGGCAGCACGATCACCGCGTCATGCCCCGAAAGCTCCATTGTCGCCGGCGTCAAGGTTGCGGCCAGGCGCGACAGCACCGCCCGTCCGGTGGCCCCGCCGCCGGTCAGCACCACCTTGTCCGCCCCCCCATCCAGCGCCGCCTCGCCGGCCGCATGGCTGTCGGGCAGCACCGCGAACAACCCCGCCGGCAGCCCCGCCCGGCCCAGCGCCTCGCCCAGTTGGCGCATCGGCGCGCCCCAACCCGGCGCCGGCTTCACCGCCACCGCATTGCCCGCCGCCAACGCCTGCAGCGCCTGGATGCCCGGCAGCATCAGCGGATAGTTGCCCGGCCCCACCACCAGCACCAGCCCGAACGGTACCCGCCGCACCACCAGCCGCGTGCCCCACAGCCAGGCCGGGCGACCGCCGGGCAGGCGGCGCGGCTTCAGCAGGCCGCCCGCCTCGCGCTCCAGGAACCGGCAGGCCGCCAGCAGCGGCATCACCTCGGCCAGCAGCAATTGCCCCTCGTCCATGCCCGGCCGGGCGATGCTGGCCGCCAGTGCCCGGCTTTCGCCCGCAAGCCGGCGGCGCAGGCGGCGGATCACCGCCAGGCGCTCGCCCAGCGCGGTCGCGGCCCAGCCCGGCTGCGCTGCCCTCGCTCCCTCCATCACCTCCGCGACGAGACTGCCGGGTTGCGCGTTCATGCTGCCGAGCGGGTGCGGCCCCGCCAGGTCACCCCGGCCCGCGCCGGGCGCAACAGCGCCTGCCACTGCACCGCCAGCAATGCCGCCACCCCCGCCGGAAACAGCAGCACCGGCAACCAGCCCTGCCGGAAGCGCCACGCCACCACGCCGCGCGCCAGCAACAGCGCGCCGGTCGCCCAGCCCAGCACCGCGGTCGCCCAGGCGCCCGGCAGCGCCGCCCAGGCGAGCGGCAGCAACAGGAACGGTGCGATCATCCCGCCGCCCAGCAGCACGCTCCACACCGGCAGCGCAGCGGGCGTGGCCATGCCCGCGTGGGCGTTGCGCGCCAGCCCGTCCCACGTCGCGGCGAAGCTGCGGTACATGCGGCAGGTCGCCATCGGCGCGGCGTCGAAGATATCGGTGCGGTATCCCCGCAGGCGGAATTCGCGCGGCAGGTGCAGCCCGTCATGCCACGAGCCGCGAATCGCCGCATGCCCGCCCACCGTGCGATAGGCCGCCGCATCGGCCACCATCACCTGCCCGCAGCCCGCCCCGAAGCCGGCATGGCCGGTCAGCCGCATGCCCGGCAGCGGCAGGTAGCCCAGCAACACCACATGGATCAGCGGAATCAGCAGCGCCTCCCCCACCGTGCCCGTCACCTGGCGCGGAAAGCCCGAGGCCAGCGCCACGCCCGCGCCGCGCAGATACCCCGCCATCGCGGCCACCGCCCCAGGCGCCACCCGCACATCGCAATCGAGGAACAGCAGCACCGGATTGCGCGCCTGCCCGGCGCCCTCGTGGCAGGCATGCATCTTGCCGCCCCAGCCCGGCGGCAGCGGCGGCGCGCGATGCAGCCGTACCCGCGCATCCGCCGCCGCTGCCCGGCAGACCCGCGCCGCCGTGTCGTCCGCGGAATTGTCGTCCACGACGATGATCTCCAGCGCCACCCCGGTGCTGGCCCGCAGCGCCGCCAGGCAGGCATCCACCTGCGCCGCCTCGTTGCGCGCCGGCACGACAACCGACACGTCCGGCACCGGCCCCGGCGCGCGCGGTGCGCGGAACAGCAACAGGTTCTGCGCCATCATGCCCACCGGAACCAGCGCCAGCACCGCGGCCAGCCAGCACAGCGCCTCCAGCACGAGATGCCAGGCCATCAGCGCGGCGCGCGGTGCGCCAGCATCGCCCGCTCGCCACGCCATGCCGCCCGCGCCCGCCGCCACAAATCGGTACACCCCGCCCACCCCCACGCGCCCGCCGGCCAGCACCGCGAACCGCGCGGGGTCGCGCGCCATCGCGTCGTCGGCCAGCCGGTCCATCGTCGCCGCCAATGCGTCGCCCAGCGCCGCCTGCCAGCCCGCTACGTCGCGCCCCGGCTCGGCCGCCAGCGGCGGGCCGAACCGCGCCAGCGCCTCCGGCGCGCTCTCATCCCAAAACGGATATTCCAGCGCCAGCGGCACCGCCACCACGCCCGACCGCCCGCGCAGCAGATGCGCCACCCCCGGCCGCAGCACCACCGGCCGCCGCCGCGCATCGGCGAATTCGCCCTCGGCCGTCACCCACAGCACCGTTCCCGGCGCATCCAGCACCGCCGCCCCCACGCGCAAAAACCGCCGCGCCCCGCGCGCGCCCGGCGGCAGCCCGAACACGCCGATGCGCTCCAGCACCCGATAGCGCCCCAGCGCCTCCTGCTCCATCGGCCCATAACCGGCGCGGCCGGGAAAACCGCGCTCGTGCAACAGCATGAACATGGCGGGGTCCCACCACGAAGGGTGGTTGGAATAGACCACCACCGCCGTATCGGCCGCCACCTGCGGCACGCCGCCCTCCGCCAGGCGCACCGCATGGAAGCGCCGCGCGGCATGGCGGCGCATCACCCGCGTCATCAGCCGCACGGCCAGCGCCGACCGCGCTGCCGGCAGCACACCGCGCGACGTTCCCATGGCTAGCCGGCCTGGCGGCGGACCGCGCGTGCGTCCTGGTCCAGCGCATCCGCGGCGATCCAGCCCGACATCATCACCATCGGCATTCCCGGCCCCGGGTGCGCCGCCCCGCCGGCCAGGTACAACCCCGCCACCTGCCGGCTGCGGTTGCCCGGCTTGAACGCGCCAAGGAACCGCCCGTGGCTCGCCAGCCCATAGATCGCGCCGTCCAGCACCCGGTAGCGCTCGTGGATATCCTGCGGCGTCAGCGCCCGCTCCACCACGATGCGCGATTCCAGATCCTCCAGCCCCGCAGTCCGCTTCAACTTGTCCAGGATCACCCGCCGGTATCCCGGCAGCATCGCCCGCCAGTCCTGTCCCGGCCGCAGATACGGCGTGTGCACCAGCACGTACAGCGCCTCGCCCCCCGGCGGCGCCACCGAAGGATCGGTCCGCGCCGGCGCCGCGAGATAGCAGGTCGGGTCCGGCGCCGGTTCGCCACGGCGGTAGATGTGGTCGAACTCCTCCTCGGCGTCGCGCGAGAACACGAAGTCATGGTGCGCCAGGTGCTCGTATCCCCGGTCGAGCCCGAGATACAGCACCACCCCCGAGCACGCCGGCTCATAGCGCCGCGCCTTGGCGAAGGCCTGCGCCGGCGCCCCGCCCACCAGGTCGCGATAGGTCCGCACCGAATCCATGTTCGACACCACCGCCGAAACCGCCACCCGCTCGCCGCCGTCGGTCACCACCGCGGCGACCCGCCCGGCCTGCGTCTCGATGCGGGCGATGCCGCAGCCCGTGGCGTAGTCCACCCCCAGCGACGCGCCCAGTTCCACCAGCGCGTCGGCCACCGCCCGCGTGCCCCCGCGCGGGTACCACACCCCGCCATCGGTCTGCATATGCGCGATCGAGCACAGCACCGCCGGCGCGCCGAACGGCGAGGAGCCGACATACTGCACGAAATGATCCAGCATCTGCGCCACCCGCGCATCGTCCACGTGCCGGCGGATGGTGCCCGCCACCGTGCTGCCCATGCGCAACGCCAGCACGTCGGACAGCGTGCTGGGGCTGAGGTTGCTGCGCACATCGATGGTGTCGCGCAGATCCTCCACTGCCCGCCAGAAGAAGAAGCGCCGGGAGATATCGTGCAACCGCCGCGACAGCGCGAGAAAGCGCAGATAGCCCTGCGAATCCGCCCCCCTCCGGTCAGGTCGCCCACGCGCCGCGCCATGTCGGCGTCGTCCTCCACCAGGTCCAGCACGCTGCCGTCGTCGAAGAAGCAGCGCCATTGCGGGTCCAGCCGGATCAGGTCCAGCGCAGCGTCCATGTCGCGCCCGGCCTCGGAGAAGATGCGGCGCAGCACCTCGGGCACGGTCAGGATGGTCGGGCCCATGTCGAAACGGAACCCGCCCTCCTCCAGCACCGCTGCCTTGCCGCCCAGCCAGTCATTGGCTTCGAACAGCCGCACCCGGTGGCCGCGCGCCGCCAGCACCGCCGCCGCGGCCAGCCCGCCCAGCCCGCCGCCGATCACGGCCACCGTCCCGTCCATGCTCATGCCACTTCCACCCCTTGGCCCACCCCCGGGCGTTCTCCGGGAACCCGGGCCCGCGGCGGCCCCGGGCGGAACGGCCGCGGCCGCAACCCCAGGTCCTGCTCCACCAGGTCGGCGGAAATCCGCGCCGACTGGAAGATCACCGGCAATCCGCTGCCGGGATGCGTGCCCCCACCGACCAGGTACATGCCGTCCAGGTCATCGAACCGGTTGTGCGGCCTGCGGTGCATCATCTGGTCCAGCGAATGGCGCAGGCTGAAGGTGGCGCCGCGATAGATGTTCTGCTCCGCCTCCCAGTCGTGCGGCGTGGTCACCTTTTCGACGACGATACGATCCTCCAGCCCGTGCAGCCCGATGCGCTCAAGCTGGCGCAGCGCGCGGGCACGGAACGGCGCCGGGTCGTCCCAGTCTATATGCTCGCTGCGGTGCGGCACGGGCACCAGCACATACAGCGCGGAATGCCCAGCCGGCGCCAGCGTGCCGTCGGTCGGCGAAGCGTTCTGCACATAGAACGACGGATTCTCGCTCAGCACGCGACCCGCCTCGATCTCGGCGATGTTGCGCACATAGTCGCTCGCCAGGAAGATCGTGTGGTGCGACAGGTCGCGCAGCTCGCCCTTCAGGCCGAGATACAGCATGAAGGTGGAACAGGAATAGCGCGCGCGGGCAATGCGCCGGTCGCTCCAGCGCCGCCTGATGGCATTGGGCACCAGCGTGGTCATCGCCTGGGCGAAGTCGGCCCCCATCACCACCGCATCGGCCTCGTAGGTGCCGCGGCCCGTGCGCACCCCCACCGCCCGGCGGCCGCGCACCAGCACCTCCTCCACCGGCTCGCCAAGCTGGATGCGCACGCCCATGCGCTGCGCCACATCGGCCATCGCCGTCATCACGGCACCGCAGCCGCCGCGCGGATGGAAAACGCCGTACTCGTATTCCAGGAACGACAGGATGGTGAACAGGCTTGGGCAGCGATACGGCGACATGCCCAGGTATTTCGACTGGAACGAGAACGCCATGCGAATGCGCGGGTCGGCGAAGTAGCGCCGCAAATCGGCATCCACCGACCGCCACGGCGCCAGCAGCGGCAAGGCACGGCGCAGGTCGGGCGACAACAGGTCGCCCAGCCCCGCGAATGCGCGCCGGAAGGCCGGGCGGAAAGCGACGAACTTCCGCCGGTTGTCGTCCATCAGCGCGCGGAAGTTGCGCGCGTCGTCGGGCGCGATGGCGGCGATCTGCGCCTCCATGTGCTCGGCATCGGCGGTGGCGTCGATATGCGCGCCATCCTCGAACTGCACCCGGTACATCGGGTCCAGCCGCATCAGTTCCACCTCGCGGTCGAGGTCGAAGCCGCACACGTGGAAAATCTCGCGCAGCGCCTCCGGATACAGGAAGAACGTGGGGCCGGTGTCGAAGGTGAAGCCGTCGGCGCGGATCGAGGCGGTGCGACCGCCCACATGGCCCTGCCGTTCCACCACCGTCACATCCACGTCGAAGCGGGCCAGCAGCATCGCCGCGGCAAGCCCGCCGGGCCCGGCGCCGACGATGACGACGCGCGGACGGGCCGAGGCCGCACGGCCGCTCACGGATACACCATGTTCACATTGATCGCCCCGCCCTGGGGCAACAGCCGAAAGGCCGCCTGGGAATGCAACGGCGGCCCGCGCCGCGGCGGGGGATTGTTCGACACCCCCCCGCCCTCGCGCGGAATGCCCAGGAAATTCGTGTCCATCGCGCCGTTGCCGTTCTCGTCGTGCATCACGGCAACCGCCAACACGCCCGGCTCCAGGTCGAAGTCGAAACGCATGTTCGGCGCCTCGGCCGGCCGGGCGGCGGTGGCCGCGCGCGCGCCGCGGGCGCAATCGGGAAAATGCGGCGCGGCGCTGAACACGCACACCGCGACAAAGCCGCCGTTGCTGCGGATGCCCTCCACCGTCACCCGCAGCGGCGCCGCCCGCGCCGAAGCCGCAACAAGAAACGCGCCAGCGAGCGCAAGCACGGCAAGCATCATGACGCGGCAGCCGTTGCGGCCTGTCTCGTCAGCGGCGTAAGCCATTGTCCCTACGACCTCCCGGAATATCTGGGTTGCAAATGTGCGCATCGGAAAACCCGGCAAGCCCCGCATTCGCGCGGTTCACGATTTCGTGAACACAGCAATGGATCGATTTAATATCGTTTGCCCGGCGCCGGCGACCCTGGAACCCACATCGCGCCCCATCACTTCCCGCAGTGAACCGCCAGGAGGGTAAAATGCCGAGAATGCTGGTCGCCTCCTCGCCCGTCGAGATCGAGGCCAAGGCCGACGAGGCGGGCTTCGCGCCCCACACCCACGACATCGCCCGGCGCATGTTCCACGACCTCTCCGACCGCATCGCCAAGGAAGCCATCGCCCGCGAGCGCCAGCACGAGGAATGGCCGAACCGCCGCTTCTATTTCGGCACCTCCGGCCAGGAGATGTCCGCGCTGGTCGAAGGGCTGCGCGCCCGCGACGACATCATCGACGTGCGCACCGGCCGCGGCCGCCAGCACACGCCTTCCGGCCTCTACATCCAGGCCGAGGACGGTGCCTTCGTCGGCATCCTGGTCGCCCACCAGAACCCGGAAGGCCTGCAATCCACAAGCTGACGCCGATGAATGATTTCGTGCGAGGCCGTCAACCAAATCCCGCCCGGCGCGTTTCCCGCATGATTGGACCAAGGGAGGCACGGCAATGTTGCGCATCGTCGTGACGGCAATCTGTATCGGGCTGGGGCTGGGCGCGGCAGCGCCCCGCGCGGGAGCCGCCGACCCGGCCACCGACAATACCGCCGCCAGCCAGGCTGCCCCGGCACCGTCCTGGCAGGAAAGACGCCACTGGGACTGGGGACAACACCAACTGCTTGCCGCCGAGTGGTGGCTGTTCGATGCGCCGACGCCTCGCGCCGCGCCCCGCCAGCGCTGGCGCGACGACAACTGGGACAGCCCCGGGGCACCGGTCCGCATCGCCTCTCCCGATTTGGTGCGCACCGTCAAGGCCCCCAACGCACCGGCGCAATAGCCCCTCACGCGCACGCCACCCACGCCCGGCCGGGCGTGGGTGGCGTGGCATAGGGCTGGCCTCAGCGACGGCCGAGCAGGACACCCAGAGCCAGACCCACCAGCCCAGTCAGCGCCAGTGCCATCAACGGTTGCTCGCGCACCATCTGCCCCGTCCTGTCCATCGCCTGGGCGCCCCGGTCCATCGCCTCGGCGCCCCGGTTGGCCACGGTTTCGCGCGCCGCCATCGCCGCCTCGCGTGCCGCTGCCGCCATCCGCTCCACCCGTTCGCGCGCCTGCTCCGAAAGCGCGCTCTCGCTCTCGGCCGCGCCATGCATCGCGGAAGCTGCGACATGGCCCTTCGCCCCGGCGGCTGACGCGGTCGGTTCCGAAGCGTCACGGCTGTGCGCCGCAAGCGAGGCGGCGGCGCTACCCTTGTTCTCGTTCTCATGCATGATGGCGGACTCCCCGAAAAAATACCGCAACGCCCGGCGCGACGGCCCCAGGCGGGGCGAGGCTGCAATGCGCCGCCGCGCCCGCCGGTTCCGTCATCCGGCCACCGCCGCTCGGCGCGCTACACGCCCGCGGTCTGCGCGCCGGTCTCGCGCCGCAGATAGGTGCGGCTGACCTGGTCGAGGTTCTCCTCGATCCAGTCCGCCATCGCCATCTCCTCATCCAGCGACCGCCGCAGCACCGGCACGCTGTGCAGGTCCCCCGCCGCCTCGGCGAAGGCGATCAGGCTGCGATACGAGGCGATCTCGTAGTGCTCAAACGCGAAATCGGCGAACGTGTTCTTCAGCACCTCGTCCTTCGCCGGCACATGCGCCAGCGCCGCGAGGTTGCCGACAAGCCCCAGCCCCGCATCCTTCAGGCTCGAATGGCTGGTGCCCAGGCTCTCCAGGATGCGGCCGATGCGCGCCTGCTGCTCGCGCGATTCGTCGATGTGCTCGCGAATGCGGGTCGCCATCTCCGGATAATGCTCCAGGCGATCGACCTGGCGCTCCAGTATCTCGATCGCCTGCTGCTCCAGCGCATGCGCACTGGTCAGGCCGCTGATATAGACGTCCTTGGCGGTGCTCGCCATGCTGTCGCTCCTGTATGGATATGGACCGCTGACCGGCCCCGGGCGCCTACCCGCGAGCCGGATCGGGCAGGTTCAGCGCTCGGCGCCGTCGCCGCGGTGCTCCACCTCGCCAACGGCGTCCATCGCCTCCGTGAGGGTGGCGAACTCCCGATCGGGAATGGCCTGCAGAACCCCCACTATATCCTCCCCCGCGCCGTTCGCCTGCGCCTGGCGCACCAACCCCTCCCGCGCGGCGGGGAAGGTCGCACCCTTGAGGTGGCGGGCGATGGCGGAGATCGGTGGCCCGCCCATCTGCTCGGAATTGCCGGAAGCGGCGTGAATGGTGCCCTGGGGCATCGCGGGGCCGTGGGTCATCGCTGGCTCCTGTCGCAGATGCCCCCTCAACGGCCCGGCCGCGGCGAGGTTGCGGCGGTGTGCGGATTTTCGTCTGCGCCCTACCCTGCTTGTCCACCCCCACCCGATCGTCCGCGTCCCGCCGAACTTCCGCTGCGGCGCCCAGTCCTTATGCTCGGGCGCCGCAACCGGGAGAATTCCGAATGGCCGACACGCCGCCCGACAACACCGCCCAAAGGCGCGCGCTCAGCTACCGCCTTGCCGCCGAGGACACCGCCTTCCTCCTGCGCGACGAGATGCGCGCCATCCGCTTCTCGCTCGAATACGCCAAGGCCGAACTGCTGCTGCGCGACTGGGGTGTGCGCTCCACCATCATCGTCTTCGGCAGCGCCCGCGTGCCCTCGCCCGAGCAGGTGGCCGAACTCGCCGAAACCTGCGCGGGCGAGGAAGATCGCCGCCGGCTGGAGCACTGGCAGCGCCAGCTCCCCTGGTACGAGGCCGCGCGCGCCTTCGGGCAGATCGCCTCGTTGCGCGGCGGCGCCCTCTCCCCGCGCGACCGCTGGCACGACAACGTGGTTGCCACCGGCGGCGGCGGCGGCATCATGGAGGCGGCCAACCGCGGCGCCCACGACGCCGGCGCGCCCAGCATCGGCTTCAACATCACCTTGCCGATGGAGCAGCTACCCAACCAGTACACCACCCCGGAGCTGACGTTCCGTTTCCATTACTTCGCCATGCGCAAGATGCACCTGGCCATGCGCGCCAACGCGCTGGTGGTTTTCCCTGGCGGCTTCGGCACGCTGGACGAGCTGTTCGAAATCCTGACCCTCACCCAGACCGGCAAGGCTCCCTCGGTTCCGATCGTGCTGTTCGACGAAGCCTACTGGCGCAAGCTGGTGAATTTCGACGCCCTGGCAGACGAAGGCATGATCGCCCGCAAGGATCTGGGCCTGTTCGACTTCGCCGACAGCGCCGAGGAAATCTGGTCCTGCCTCGCGCGTCGCGGCCTGCGCACCCACGGCACGCCGGGCGGCCACCCCGTAGGGGTCTGACTCGGGCGGGTCGGGCGCGGGCGGGTCGGGCCGCGCCAGACCCACCCGCCACGACCGGCCCCCAGGCCGGGCCATCCGCCGGGACTAGTGGTCCCTGCCCCGCCCCGTTCGCGCCTGAAGCTCGTCGATCCGCTTCGATGCCTCGGCCTTGCTCAACGAGGGGTCGAACGCCTCCCCCGCCTCCTCGCACAACGTCTTCAGGTAGGAGGCCTGCGCGCCGGTCATGGACTTGTCGCCAGTGCTCCAGTCGGCGGGGTCCTTCACCCGGTTGGTAGGTTCGCGGTCGTCCTGGGTCTTGGGATCTTTGCTCATGCCTAGGAAATCCGTCCCACCCCTGCCGGTTCCACACATCGCCCTCGCGGACACGCAACCTTCAGGCGGGCGCGCGCCTCAGCGCCAGTCGCGATCATCGCGATGATGCCGCGACCAGTCGTGCCTGTCCCACCCGCGGCGCCCCCAATCCGGGCGTTCCCGTTGCGGGCCTGCCCAGTGCTGACCACGCCATTGCTGCCCACGCCAGTTGCGGTGGTCGCCGCGGTCGTGCCCGCCACGATCCCAGTCGCCGCTGCGGTCCCGCCCCCAAAAATGCTCGAACGCCTGTCTGGAGCGCCACGAACGGCCGCTATCGTCGTTCCACGGATCGGCCACGGCCGGCGCGGCGGTGCCAACCGCCAGCGCTGCGCAGCATGCCAGCAACTTCCAACGGATCATCAGGGCCTCCTTTGCAATGGCTTGCCTCCCCTAACGCGCCAGGCGCGAAAAAGTCGTCGCGCCGCCGCACATTCGCGGTCGCATGCCGCCCCCGTTTCAGTGCGGAACCACGAGTGCGCCAGCGTGGTTTGACCGGCACCAACCAGATAAGGGAGACGACGATGTCAGGCACTCGTGGAACAGCCGGCGGCAGCCACACGGCCGGCACCGGCGCCGAAGGCGTGGCGGTGGACGAAACCAACCGCCTGATCTCGGCCGACAAGGTTGAAGGCACCGCGGTGTACAATCGTGGCGGCGACAGCCTCGGCTCGATCTATACCGTCATGATCGACAAGATCAGCGGCCAGGTGTTGTACGCCGTGATGAGCTTCGGCGGCTTCCTCGGAATCGGCGAACGCTACCACCCGCTGCCGTGGAAGGTGCTCGCCTACGACACTTCTCGCGGCGGCTATGTGGTCGACCTCACCCGCGAGCAACTCGAAGGCGCACCCACCTACGGCGCCGGCGAGGAGCCCTGGTCCACCCCGGGCTACGGCCGCAACCTCCACGACTACTACGGCACTCCGTACTAACCGACTGCAAAGCGCGCCACCCCGGAAGCCCGTCCCTCGCCGGGCGGGCTTCCGGAACCGCTCCCCGCACCCGGGCGTCAGTCCAGCGGCAAGGGCAAGACCGCCCCGGGGGCGAAGCGTGCGCGGCTCCAACTCGCTGCCCATGCATACATGCGCGGCGGCCCGAATCCAGTATCCCACCGGCACACACCCGGGCAACGAAGCAAATTATCCAGTCGCAGACGGCAATAATGGTCAACGCCATGTGCCGGTCAGCGACAGCGCAGCCATGCTCCGGCGGATCACGTGATGATGATCGGCACGGCCCATCCGATACTGCTAATCTCCGACCCCAGCGCGAACACTACTTCTCGATGCACGCTCATGTAGGCGCCTGCGACAGTGAGGGCACACGATCATGACCGCCTCGCATCGTTTTTCCGGATGAAATGCCTCCCTCGCCCTTGCCGATGCCTCCCCAGCTAGACGATCCACACCGAACGAAAAGCCCCCGCGAGCGATGAATCTGCGAAGTCATGTGCGATCCGGCGCCCGTTCCCTGCTGCGCCCGGCGTGGCTCATCGTCTGGCGGCGGATCGAGGCGCGAATCCGCTCGATGCCCATGGCGCCGCAGGGCAGCGACGATGCCTGGCGCCAGCACATGCCGGCCTTCCTCAACGCCGTCTCCACCGTCGGCGCCTTCGGCCATGAACTGGCCGAGCTCCGCAAGGAAACCCAGGCCCGCCTTGCCATCGCCGATGCCAGCCTGGCCGAGCTGAGCCGCCAGCTTGAGACCCTGCTGCCGCTACGCACCGAGATCGCCGCCCTGCAATCCCGGCACACCGACCTCCAGCGCCAGCTCCCCGCCACCGCCGAGCGGCTGGCCAGGGTCGAGGCCAAGGCCGAGGAAACCCGGGCCGGCCTGGCTCGCTCGCTCGACGCCGCTGCCCGCCAGACCGCCCAGGAGAACGAGATCACCGCCCGCCACGCCGCTCTTGAGCACGAGGTCGCCTCCCGCCATGGCGGGTTGCAGGAAGAGGTCGGCAAAATCGCCTCGCGCATCGAGTTCGTGCGGCGCGAAATCCTCTACGAGATGAAATACGGCGCGAACCCCGCCGCCGCCGCCTCGGGCGAGCCGCCCAACGGCGAAACCCCGCCATCGCCCCTGCAGCCGCGCATCCTCTCCACGGCGAAGCTTGCAGCCGCCCGCGAACAGGGGCTGCGCGTCAATCTCGGCTGCGGCCACATCCCGCTCGACGACTACATCAACATCGACCGGCGCGCCCTGCCCGGCGTGGACATCGTCGCCGAGGCCGGCCACCTGCCGCTCGAGCCCGGCACCCTGCGCGAGCTGCGCTCCGCCCACCTGCTCGAACATTTCCCCCAGGAGGAACTGCGCCGCCGCCTGCTGCCCTACTGGCATTCACTGCTCGCCCCCGGCGGCACCTTCCGCGCGGTGGTGCCCGACGGCGAGGCGATGGTCGCGCACCTCGCAGCCGGCGACTACCCGTTCGAGCAGTTCCGCGAGGTGCTGTTCGGCACCCAGGAATACGACGGCGACTTCCACTTCAACCTGTTCGAGCCGCGCTCGCTCCAGGCCCTGCTGGAGGAGGCCGGCTTCGCCGACGCCGACGTGCCGGTGCGCGGCCGCCGCAACGGCCTGTGCTACGAGCTCGAGATCAATGCCCGCCGCCCCTAGCGCGCCCCCGAGCCGCGCGCTCCCCAGCATATCCGTGGTGGTGTGCACCGATGGGCGCGCCCAGAGCCTCGGCCGCACGCTGCACGGCCTGCGCCGGCTCGCCTACCCCGAATTCGAGATCTGCGTCGTCTGCGGCCCCACCGGCGACAACGCGGCGGTGCTCGCCCAACAGCCGCCCGGCCTGCTCAAGATCGCCGCCTGCCCGGCGCGCAACCTGTCCCAGTCCCGCAACATCGGCATCGCGCTCGCCGCTGGCGACATCGTCGCCTTCATCGACGACGACGCCGTGCCGGAGCCGGAATGGCTCGCCGATCTCGCCGCCGCCTATGCCGACCCGCGTGTGGGCGCCGCCGGCGGCTTCGTGCACGACCCCACCGGGGTGGACTTCCAGGCCCGCTACGTCACCGCCGACCGCCTCGGCGGCGCCAGCTTCAATTGGGAGCGCCCGGCCAGCGAGTTCAACTTCCCCCTCTCCGCCAGTTTCCCCCACCTGCTCGGCACCAACTGCTCGTTCCGCCGCCGTGCGCTGATCGAAGTGGGCGGCTTCGACGAGGAATACGAATACTACCTCGACGAGACCGACCTCTGCTGCCGCATCATCGACGAGGGCTGGACCATCGCCCAGCTTGCCGGCGCGCGCGTCCACCACGCGCCGCAATCCAGCACCATCCGCCAGGGGGCGAAGACGCTCACCTCCTGGTTTCCGATCATCAAGAACAAGATCTACTACGCGCTGATGAACCGCCGCGGCCACCACCGGGTCACCGAGGTGATGCGCGAGGTCAACGCCATGGTCGACGGCCTGGCCTGGCAGATGGACCAGGCGGTGCGCAACGGCGCCCTCGCCGAACCCGACCGCGCCCGCTTCTGGGAGGAGGTCGTCGAGGCGTGGGAGGTCGGGCTCAAGCGCGGCATGTCCGGCCAGCGCCGGCTGATGCCCCCCGCCATGCGCGCCGCCGCCCCGCCCGCCCTGCGCAACGCCGCCACACCGCCGCCCGTTGGCGGACGGCGCCGCTTCTGCTTCCTCAGCCAGGAATACCCGCCGGCCAAGGTCGGCGGCGTCGGCCGCTACATCCACCAGCTTGCCGCCTCCGTCGCCGCCCTCGGCCACGACGTGCACGTCCTCACGCGCGGCGAGGGCCAGGATCGCGTCGCGTTCGAGGACGGCACCTGGGTCCATCGCCTCGCGCCGCGCAACCACCCGCCCGAACGCGCCGACGGCGGCACTCCCCTCCCCACCGCCATCTGGTCCCACGCGGCGACCATGCGCGACGAGATCCGCCGCATCGCCGACCGCCGCCCGGTCCACGGCGTCTACGCCCCCATCTGGGACTGCGAGGGCGCGGCGGTGCTGCGCGACGGCCAATTGCCCGTGGTCACCGGACTGCAGACGATGCTGCGCAACTGGATGCGCTCCAACGCGACCCGCCTGGATGACGACGCCTTCGTCGCCGGCTTCCTCAACCCCATGCTGGCGCTGGAAACCGAGATGCTGCGCCGCTCGCCCGGTGTGCACGCCATCAGCAGCGCCATCCTGGACGAGGCGGAGGCGATGTACGGCGTCGCCATCGCCGGCCGCGCCGCCATCGTTCCGCTCGGCCTCGCCGACTACCGCCTCCTGCCCGCCACCCCGCCCCCGCCGCCCGTGCCCGGCTGCAACCTGCGCGTGCTCTTCGTCGGCCGGCTCGAAAGCCGCAAGGGCATCGACATCCTGCTCGCCGCCGCCATTCCCGTCCTGCAGCGCTTCCCGAACGCACAGCTCGACATCGTCGGCAACGACACCATCCCCGACGCCGGGGGCAGCACCTTCCGGGCGCGCTTCGCGGCCGATCCCCGCGCCGCCGCCATCCGCGGCCGCGTGGCCTTCCACGGCGAGGTGGACGATACCGCACTGCGCGGCTTCTACGCTGCCTGCGACATCTTCGCCGCGCCCTCGCGCTTCGAATCCTTCGGCCTCATCTTCGTCGAGGCGATGATGTTCGCCCGCCCCACCATCGGCTGCCGCGCCGGCGGCATGCCCGAGGTGATCGCCGAGGGCGAAACCGGCCTGCTCGCCGAACCGGGCGATGTCGCCTCGCTGCAACACTGCCTCGCCAGCCTGCTCGCCGACCCCGCGCTGCGCGCCCGCCTGGGAGAAGCCGGCCGCCGACGCTACGAGCAATACTTCACGCCCGAGCGCATGGCCGAGGGCGTCGTCGCCGCCTTCGAACAGGCGGCCCACGCGCCTGCGGCGTTCCGCTCCCCAATGGCACTCAGCGCCGCATGAACAGCACCGTCGCCATCATCGCGCCGATCGCCGCGCGCTACGACGCCATCTCGGCCGCCGCCGCCGAGAACTTCCGCGCCCTGTCAACCGCGCCCGACCTGCAGCCGGCCTTCCTCACCGCGCACAACGAGCTTGCCCTGCCGGCGCGCGTGGTCGGCAGTGTCGATGCCCTACTGGCCGACGACGTGTTCCGCCGCGCCGACCTGCTGCTCTACCATTTCGGCATATACCACCCGTTCCACGACGCAATGCTGGTGGGCAACGGCCACGCCCGCCAGGTCGCGGTGTTCCACAACATCACCCCGCCCGGCTATGTCGGCCCGCAGCAGCGCGACCTGATCGACCGCTCGCTGCGCCAGGCGCACAACCTGCGCCACGTGGACGAGATCTGGGCCGACAGCGCCTTCAACGCCCAGGACCTTGCGAAGTTCGGCGTCGACCCTGACGTGGTGCGCGTGGTGCCGCTCGCCGTCGACCGCCCGGCCCCTGGCCGCCTGCGCGACAAGCTGCCCACCGGCCCGGCGGGCGCGCTGGAATTCCTCTTCGTCGGCCGCCTCGTCGCCTCCAAGGGCATCCGCGACCTCATCGAGGCCGTCGCACTGGCCCGCCCGCGCATCGCCGCGCCGCTGCGCATCCGCCTCGCCGGCAACACCGCCTTCTCCGATGCCGCCTACCTCGCCGCCTGCCGCGCCCGCATCGCCGATCTCGGCCTGCACGACTGCTTCCGCTTCGTCGAGACACCCGACGACGAGGCGCTCTGCCGGCTCTACGCCGCCGCCCAGGTGCTATGCATCCCCTCGTTCCACGAGGGGTTCTGCGTGCCCGTCATCGAGGGACTGCGCGCCGGCTGCATCCCCGTGGGCTACGCATCGGGCAACATCCCCAACGCCGCGGGCGGTCTCGGCCGCCTGGTGGCGCGCGGCGACGTGGCGGCGCTGGCCGACGCGCTGGCCGAGATCGCCGCCGGCCTGCTCGCCGCCGCCCGCACCCCGGCCGCCGCCGCCCTGCCGCTCGACTCCGGCCTGCTCGCGCCCGACGATTTCGACGCCGCCGCCCGCGCCCATGTCGCCACGTTCGAACCGGGCCGGCTCGCATCCATCAAGATCGGCCATGTGCGCCGCCTGCTGCCCCCCGCCACCGTCTCCGCCCCCGTTCCACTGCCGGCACCACCACCGGCCGCCGCCGAACCGATCCACCTCCCGGCCCCACGCCACCGCCGCGCCGCCGCCACGCTGCGGCAACTGCCCGGCGCCACCGGCGCGCTCGCGCTGCTGCGGCGACGCCTGCCGCACGCTTATCACTGGCTCGCCCACCGCTACGCCGGCGCGCCCCGGCCGACCTCGCCGGCCACGGCGCCCGCCCTGCCGCCCACCGCCCGCCGCCCGCCCGCGCCACCGTCCGGACTCAGCGCGGACGAACAGGCCCTCTTCGCGCGCATCGCCTTCGCCGCCACGGCGCGGCGCCGGCTCCCAACAGGGTGACCCCATGCGGCTCGTGATCGACCTGCAGGCCGCCCAGGGCGGCAATAGCACCCGCGGCATCGGCCGCTACGCGCGCGAACTGGCCCTGGCCATGGCCCGCCGCCCGGGAAGGCACGACGTCATCGTCGCCCTCAACGGCGGCCTGCCAACCGAGACGCTGCGCACCACCCTCGCCGCCGTGCTCCCGCCCGAGAACATCCGCCTCTGGCACGCTCCCGGCGGCACCGCCGCCGCTACGGCAATCCACGGCACCGCCGCCGCGACCGCCGCCCCCGCCAGGCGCCACGCCGCCGAGGCGATCCGCGCCGAATTCCTCGCCGCCCTGCGCCCCGACCTGCTGCATGTCAGCTCCATCTTCGAGGGCTGGTCCGAGGACGCCGTCACCTTCTGGCCCGCCTGGCGCGAACGCCCGCCCACGCTCGCCACCGGCTACGACCTCATCCCGCTGATCCGCCGCGCCGACTATCTCGACAGCGCCTGGAAGCAGGGCGGGCTCGACCGCTGGTACCTGCGCTGCCTGCACCAGCTTCGCCTGTGTGACGCTGCCCTGGCCATCTCCGCCTCCAGCCGCCGCGAGTTGATCGACCATCTCGGCATGGAGCCCAACCACGTCTTCAACATCTCGGCCGGCATCGGCCCCGAGTTCCGCCCGCCCCACCTGTCCGCCGCCGATCGCGCCGCCCTTCTGCGCCGCCTCGGCCTGCCGCCCGACCCCATCCTCTTCCTCGGCGGCGGCGACATCCGCAAGAACGAAGCCGGGCTGATCCGCGCCTACGCACTGCTCCCCGCCGCCCTGCGCGCGCGCCACAAGCTGGCCATCGTGCGCAAGGGCGACCCTGCCCCCCTGCACGAAGCCGCCCGCGCCGCCGGCCTCGCGCCCGACGCGCTCACGCTGGTCGATTTCGTGCCCGACGCCGACCTGCCCGGCCTCTACGAAAGCTGCGCCCTCTTCGTCCTGCCCTCGCTGCACGAAGGCTTCGGCCTGCCAGCCGCCGAGGCCATGGCCTGCGGCGCTCCCACCATCGCCAGCAACACCACCAGCCTGCCCGAGGTGATCGGCCGCCCCGACGCCCTGTTCAACCCCGCCGAGCCCGCCGCCATCGCCGCGCGCATGCAGGCCGTGCTCGAGAACCCCGCCCTCAGGGCCGACCTCGCCGCCCACGCCCTGCGCCAGGCCGCCCGCTTCAACTGGCCCGACTGCGCCGCCCGCGCCTGGGCCGCACTGGAAGCCACGCACGAGCGCCTGCGCCCCCGCAATGCCGTTCCCACCGCCGGCTGGCGTCCGCGCCTGGCCTTCGTCTCGCCCCTGCCGCCGCAGCCCAGCGGCATCGCCGACTACAGCGCCGAACTGCTGCCCGACCTCGCCCGCCACTACGACATCACCCTGGTCGCCGACATCGCCGAGACCAGCGCCGAGCACCTCGCCCCCAACCTGCCGGTCATCCCGCCCGCCCGCTTCCTCGCCGAGGCCGACAGCTTCGACCGCGTGCTCTACCAGATCGGCAATTCCGAATTCCACGCCACCGCCCTCGAAGACCTGCTGCCCCTCGTCCCCGGCGTGGCCGTCCTGCACGACGCCTACCTGTCCGGCGCGCGCAACTGGATCGCCCATCACCGCCACGGCGACCCGGCGCGCTTCATCGCCGACCTCTACCGCTCGCACGGCTGGCCCGCGGTGCTGCACGCCCAAACCCACGGCGCCGCGGCGGCCCTGCGCGACCACCCCTGCAGCCTGCCGGTGCTCCAGGACGCGCTGGCCATCATCCAGCACTCCCGCCACGGCCGCGACATCCTGTCCGAACACTTTGGCCCCCAGGCCGCGCACCGTGTCCACTTCGCCGCCCATCCCCGCCACCGCTTCACCGGCCCCACCCGCGCCGAGGCGCGCCGACGCCTCGGCATCGCCGACGACACCTTCCTCGTCTGCAGCTTCGGCTACGTCGCCCCCACCAAGCTGCCTGAACTGCTCGTCGAGGCCTGGCGCCGCGCCGGATTCACCCCCCATTCCGCGCGCCTGGTCTTCGTCGGCCAGACCGACAGCGGCGGCCAAGCAATGCTTGCCAGCGCCGCCACCGCCCTCGGCGCTGCCCTGCCGGCGCTATGGACCGGCCATCTCGACAGCCCCGCCTACCGCGACTGGCTCGCCGCCGCCGACGTGGCGGTGCAACTGCGCGCCCACTCGCGCGGCGAGACCTCCTACGCCATCGTGGACTGCATGGCCGCCGGCCTCGCGGTGGTGGTGAACGACCACGGCTCGGCCGCCGAACTGCCGTCCGACGCGGTGCTGCACCTGCCCGCCGAACCGGGCGCCGCCGCATTGGCCGCCGCCCTGCAACGCCTGCGCGACCCCGCCGCACGCGCCCGCCTCGGCGACGCCGCCCAGCGCCACGTCGCCCGCCACCACGCCCCGCGCGAGGTCGCCCGCGCCTATCGCGACGCCATCGAGGCCGCCTACGCCGCCGGCCCGCCCATCAGCCGCCACATGGCCGCCCGCAGCCTCGCGCGCGCACTTCCTGAGCCCGGCCAGTCCGAATTCTGCCAACCGGACCCGGGACTGCTCGCCGACTGCGCCCGCGCCATCGCCCGCAACCACCCCCGCCTGGCACCACCCACCCTGCTGATCGACGCCGGCGGCATCGCCGCGCTCCGCCCGCGCGACCCGCTCGGCCGCGCCCTGGCCGACCTGCTCGGCGCTCATCCCCCTGGCTTGCGTGTCGATCTCGTGGCCCGCAGCGGCGCCACCTGGCAGCACGCCCGCGCCCGCGCCGCCGCCGGTACTCGGCCTCGCCGCCGCGCCCGCCGCCGACGAGCCCTGCGACCTCGCCGCCGCCACCGCACTGCTCCTCGTGGTGCCGCCCGAAGGCCTGGCCGGCGACGCGGAACACGATGCCGCCGAGCACGAAGCCGCCGGCCTGCCGCTCGCTCTGCTGGTCGCCACCCCGCCCACTACGCCGGCGCCCGCATCGCTGTTGGCGCGTGCCACGCATGTGTTCTGCCTTCAGCCGTCCGATATCGAGCCTGTCACCGCCTGGCTGCGCCGCAGCCAACCGGGCACCCGCCTGTCCGCCGAGCCGTTGCGCGGCGCCGCCGACATCCTGGCCGCCATGGCGCCCGCCAACCGCCACATCACCCGCGCCGCCTGACACGGCGGCCCGGCGCACCGGCCCAGCGGGGGCACGCAAAAATAACTGCGGCACGCGAAAAATCGTCCCACGCCACGGCTTGCGCACCGTGGCGTGGGGCGATCCGATGTTCAGGCAGCGGTCGTCAGGGGCCGCCGTCAGACGACCGCCCGGCCACGCCGCAGCACCACCACGTCGCGCGTGCCCTTTCGTGCCCCCAGCGCCGCCGCCAACGCCCCCAGCAGCATGATGCCGAACACCGAATAGGCCGCCGTCGCCGTTCCGGTCGCCGCCGCGTCGGCCGCCTCGCGCGCCCGTTCCTGCACCGCCTGCGCCGCCTCCACGGCCTGCTGCTCGGCCTGCTGCACCCGCTGCTGCGCCTCCGCCTCGCTCAGGTCGTATTCCGCCGCCACCAGTGCGACCAACCGGTCACGGTCGGCCTGCGACAGGTTCCCCTCGGCCACCCGGCGCGTCACCAGCGTGCCAATCTCCGCCACCCGCTGGTCCGACGTCATCGACGCCGGCCGCTGGTTGCCCTCGCCACTCAGCGCGTTCTGCACCCGGTCCACCAGCCCCTGGGCCGCTCCGTCCGCGCCACCACTCTCGCCCCCCGTCGCGCCAGCAGCGCTCCCGCCAGCGGCACTGCCGCCATTCGTGCTCCGGGCACTGGTGTTCCCGCCGGCCATCATGCCGCCGATCTGCGTGCCAAGCCCCGGCGCCACCGCCCCGGCCGCGCGCACCGCACCGCTCGCCAGGCTCGTCGCCCCGCTCGCCAGGCTCGAAACCCCACTCGCCGCCGTCGAGGCCACGCCCGAAACCAGATTGCCCAGCAGCACCGCCGACAACAGGAACGTCGTCCCCCACACGGCCAGCCCATGCAGCGTCGCATCGGTGCCATCGGCATTGCCCGACAGCCGCGCCGCCGCATAGCCGCCCATCCCCAGCCCGATCAGGTTCGCCACCAGCACCCACACCGCCGCCCCAATCCCCATCGAGGAAGCCGACGGCGTGTCGCGCGCCAGCGGATCCACCAGCGTCGCCGCCACCCCCGCGCCCAGCACGTTCAGCATCAGCGCCACCGTCACCGCCACCACGGCCCCGGCAAACACCGCTCCCCACGAAATCCGCGCGGGCAAGGACGGCCCGCCCTCCGGCCGCACCAGCGCATCCTCGCCCCCGGCGCGCTCTACCTTGTCCTGCATGGCGGAATTTCCCTGTATGCTCGGGCGCCGCCGCCCTCGGGGCGCCCCGAGCGCGAAACGGCGCCCCTCCGGCGAAGGTTCCCATACCGCACCCTCCCACCGATCCGCCCGCCGATGCCTTACATGCACCACCCGATCCAGGCATCCAGCCCGCCCTCACGGAGCCGACCCATGAACCAGGCCACGCGCGACGCCGCCGCCGAACGCTTCGACCTCGCCTATCTGCTCGTCAGCGGCGCCGCCACTGCCGCCCGCGCGCCGGACATCCTGCGCGGCCTCCTCGCCCTCGGCCTGCGCCAGGTCCTCGTCCTGCCCACTCCCAACGCCGCCCGAATCCTCGCCCCCAACGCGCTCGCCGGCATCGACGGCGCGCAACTCGTCGAATCCTACTTCGATGCCGCCATCCGCCCCCGCCCGCCCCGCGGCATCGTCCTCTTCGCCCCATGCAGCTTCAACTCGCTGAACAAGCTCGCCCACGGCATCACCGACACCCTCCCCCTGGCCGTCGCCGCCGAGGCCATCGGCCGCCGCACCCCCGTCATCGTCGCCCCCTCCCTCAACCAGCCCCTGCTCGACCACCCCGTCGCCCAGGCCGCCCTGCGCACGCTGCCCACCTGGGGCGTCCACCTCGTCGCCATGCAGGACGACGGCACCGGCCCCCGCCTCGCCCCCACCCCCCACCTCCTCGCCGCAATCCGCCCCCACCTTCTGGCCGGTTGACGCCGCCCGCACCGCGCGTGACCCTCGCGCCACACGCGAAGGATCCGAACCCATGGCGATCGAACTCAAATCCGGCCTCGTCGGCGCCGAAGCCCGGGGCCCCATCGGCTGGCTCATCTGGGACAACCCCACCAAGCTAAACGCCCTCTCCCCCGGCATGTCCGAAGACGCGCTGTCGGTGATCGAGGCCTACGCCGCCGACCCGGCCATCAAGGTCGTCGTCATGCGCGGCGCCGGCCGGAAGGCCTTCATCTCCGGCGGCGACATCTCCAGCTTCGACAAGACCCGTGCCAACGCCGAGATCGCCCGCGCCAGCCGCGCCATCCCCGCCCGCCTTCGCCGCACAATGCTCGACTTGGAAAAGCCGCTGATCGCCATGATCCACGGCTACTGCTTCGGCGGCGGCCTCGGCATGGCGCTGAACGCCGACCTCCGCTTCGCCTCCACCGACTCCCAGTTCGCCGTCCCCGCCGCCGTCCGCGGCGTCGCCTACGCGCCCTCCGGCCTGCAGCAACTGGTGGACCTCGTCGGCCCCTCCATCGCCAAGGACATCATGTTCTCCGCCCGCCGCCTGAAATCCGACGAAGCCCTGCGCGTCGGCCTCATCAACCGCGTCGCCGACCCCGACGAACTCGAAGCCCTCACCATCGAATACGCCGAAACCCTCGCCCGCAATGCACCCCTCTCCATCCGCGCCTCCAAGTTCTTCATCAACCAACTCGGCCTGCCCGAAGAAAGGCGCGACGAAGCCCGCATCGCCGCCATGATCGACGAGGCCGAAAATAGCGAGGACTTCAAGGAAGCCACACGGTCGTTCATGGAGAAGCGCAAGCCGGTGTTTCAGGGGAGGTAGGGAAGAAGTTCTTTTTTGAAAAAAAGAGCCAAAAATCTTTCACCCGCAACTACTGCCGTCCGCCGGCACGAGGATCAACGCCATGCCTGACGACGACACCTCCAACTGCCCAACCCGCAGCCGCTGGATCACCCTGCCTGACGGCGTCGAGCCGCTCGGCAAGGTGATCGAAATCTGTGACCTCACCCCCGAAGCCGCCCGCATCCGCAACGCCCAGGCCGCCGAAATCCTCGCCCGCACCCTCGCCGCCGCCAGGAAATCCGCCGCCAAGGAGCCCCCCGAAGACCCCGACGCGGCTTCGTGACCACCCGGTTCCTGGCCGTGGACGGCACCCGGAAGGACCCTATCGGCCCCGGTTGAGCCACATCCCGAACCCGGCCAGCAGCGGCTCCCCGCATGATCACTTCATTTCGATCATGATTACATGCGTCGGCGTCTCGCCCACATTCTCGCCGATATGGGTCTGCGCATCCGACCACATGACGTCGCCGGCCTTGAACGCGCGCATCAGCACCTTGCCATCCGGCAGCGCGATCCGCCGCTTGAACGGACCCACGGCGTAGAGCACGAACGCCGGATGGCGATGCTCGTTTGTCTTATCGCCCGGCAGGTCCCGGTATTCCAGCACCCGGACCCGCTCGTTCTCGAAGCGGACCTTGTACTTGTCGCTGTCCGTCTGCACGGGATCGCTGGCATGTGCGGCGGGCGAACCGCCGAGGGCGAACGCCGCCGCAACCAGCGAAAACACCATCGCTGCGCGCCCACGACGCGCCTCGGCAAACCGATGTCCAGCCATCGCGCTTCTCCTTGATCGCGGCGCCCGACATCCGGGAATCGCCCCGGAAACCAGCCTACGAGCGCGCCGCCCGCGCCGGCAGCCGCAAGGTTGCGCGACCGTTAGTCAAAACTGCATAGTCCGGTGATGTTCGTGTGGGACGACATCAGGTATTTCCTCGCCGTCGCGCGCCACGGCAGCACCTTGGCCGCCGCCAGGGCGCTCGGCATCAGCCAATCGACAGTGCACCGCCGGGTGGCCGAGCTGGAACGCAGCACCGGCCGCGACCTCATGGTGCGGAGTGCCGCCGGCTACCGGCTGACCGCCTTCGGCGAGGAAATGCTGCCATACGCCGAGGAAATCGAACGAGCCGCGCTCGCCTTCGAGCAACGCAAGGCCGCCCACGACCGCGGCGGCGTCGCCGTCATCAAGGTGACCTGCCCCGAACCGATCATGGTCCGCATCGTGAAGTCCGCGTTGCTCGAGCGCTTCTACGCCCGCCATCCCGGCCTGCGCGTCGAATTCGTCATGAGCGACAAATACGTCGATCTCGCCACGGGCGAAGCCGACGTGGCGCTTCGGTCCGGCGACACCGACGACGCAGGGCTGGTCGGCCGCAAGATCGCCGACTCCATCTGGTCGCTCTACGCCAGCCAGGACTACGTCGCCCGCCACGGCAGGCCTGAAACCATCCACGACATCGCCCGCCACGCGGTCGTCGGCTTCGACGGCGTGATGACCACCAACCGCGCCGCCACCTGGCTCGCCGGCATCGCGCCGGGCGCCAGGGTCGCCGCCCGCGTCAGCAGCGTCCTTGGCCTGGTTTCCGCCGCCAGGTCCGGCGCCGCCGTCGTGCCGATGCCCGTGGCCCTGGGCAACGCGGAGCCGGACCTCATCCGCCTGTTCGACGAAATCCCCGAACTGCGGCGCAGTTGGCGCATCCTCGCCCGCCCCGAAATCCGCAAGACAGCCCCGGTCGCCGCCTTCTTCGCCTTCATCGCCGACGAGGCCGCGTCGCTGCGCCCGATCCTAACCGGATAACGCCGCGCCTCCGCCCCACGTAAACGGTCTCCCCGCCGGGGAACCACCGCGTGCAACCCCGCGCTCGCCTACCGCAATGGTTGTGGCACTCGCCGCCGCCTTCAACTAGCCTGGAGGCGCTGTTCCCGGGCGACACCATGCACCAGCCAACCGAGGGCCACTCCACCGCGACCGAAATCCAGATCGAGCGGGTCAACGCCGCCTTCGATCAGGTTCCGGTCGCATCCGGCGTCAACGTCATCAACGCCGGCGTCATGCTGTTCGTCCTCAACGCCGCCGGCCAGCAACAGGGCGCACCGGCCTGGCTCCTGCTCGCCGTCGCCGTGTCCACCGCCCGCCTCGCCTCCTGGTGGGCCTTCCGCCGCGCCCGCCCGCCCGCCGCCCAGTACCGCCGCTGGGCAGCCGTCAGCGCCCTCGGCGCCTTCGCCGCCGGCGCCCTCTGGGGCGGCGGTTCCGTTGTGCTCTTCCCCGAGTCCGAAACCTACCAGCTCTTCTGGGCCTTCCTCATCGCCGGCATGTGCGCCGGCGCCGCCGCCATCCACTACGCCCACCTTGCCAGCACGCTCGCCTTCATCTTCCCCGCCGGCATCCCGCTGGCACTCCGCTTCGCCTTCGAAGGCGCCCCGCACCGCATCGCCGCCTCCGCCATGATCGCCGTCTTCCTCGCAGCGCTCGTGGTCACCGCCAACCGCGCCAGCCGCTACTTCGGCGACATGGTCCGCCTGCGCATCGCCCTCGCCCACCGCACCCGTGAGCTCGACAGCTCGAACGCCCGCCTCCAGGCCGAAATGGCCGAACGCCGCGCCACCGAGGAAAGCCTCCGCCACGCCCAGAAGATGGAGGCCGTGGGCCAGCTTACCGGCGGCATCGCCCACGATTTCAACAACCTGCTCACCGCCGTCCTGGGCAACCTTTCCCTGCTGCGCAAGCGCCTCCCCGCAGACGACCCCGCCACGGCCCGCCTGCTTGAAAACGCCACCCATGGCGCCGAACGCGGCGCGGCCCTTACCCAGCGCCTGCTCGCCTTCGGCCGCCGCCAGGCGCTGCACCCCGAACTCGTCCACCTCCAGGCCGCCATCCCCGGCATGGCCGCGCTGCTGCACAGTTCCCTCGGCACCACCGTGCAACTCGTCATCCGCCTGCCCGAGGCGCTGCCGCCGGTCCAGATCGACGCCAACCAGCTGGAACTGGCCCTGCTGAACCTGGCGGTGAACGCCCGCGACGCCATGCCCGAGGGCGGCGACGTCACCATCACCGCCCGCGAGGAAACCCCGCCCCAGGCGCCGGGCAAAGCCCTGCCGCCCTCCTTCGTGGTGCTCAGCATCGCCGACACCGGCATTGGCATGGACGAAACCACCCTCGCCCGCGCCGCCGAACCCTTCTTCACCACCAAGGACATCGGCAAGGGCACCGGGCTGGGCCTTGCCATGGTGCATGGCTTCGCCGCCCAATCCGGCGGCGAACTCGTGCTCGCAAGCCGCCGCAACCTCGGCACCGTGGCCGAACTCTGGCTGCCGCGCGCCCAGGCGGCGATGGCCGCGGCCAGACCCGCCAACGCCCCGCCGTCGCCGGCACACACCCCCCTTCTACCGCGCCTTCCCCCGCTGTAGCGCGCCACTAGATTTCGGAAACTTCGCCACATGATTCCGGAACCCCTTCACCCTTGTCCACCCGTTCCGGTCGGCGCGGTGATCAGCAGCTCCCGCATGGGGCGGCGGCCGGTTGCTTCGCGGCTGATCCCATAGCTCACCTCCACCTCCTCCATCGCGAAGCCGGCGAACGCCTCGCGCACTGCCGGTGTGTCGTTCAGGCTCAGCAGGAACCGCCCGCGCAGGCTCCGCAGCTGATCGGCTAGGGCGGGGAAATCCGCCTTGCCGAATAGGCCCCGGCCATAGTCGCCCTCGCTGCCCCAGTAGGGCGGGTCGAGATAGAACAGGGTCTCAGTGCGGTCGTAGCGGGCAATAAGAGGCCCATAAGGCAGGCGCTCGATCACCACGCCGCTCAGCCGTTCGTGCACCGCCTCCAGGATACTGGCGAGCTTCGTCACGTCGAACCTGGCCGCGCTGCGGGGGCTGACGCCGAAGCTGCGGCCCTCCACCTTGCCGCCAAACCCGGCGCGCTGGAGGTAGAGGAAGCGGGCCGCCCGTTCCAGGTCGGTCAGCGTGTCGGCGCGGGCGGCCAGCAGGCGCTCGAATTCAGCGCGGCTGGTGATCTGCCAGCGCAGCATGTCCATCAGGGGCACGTAGTGCCGCTGCAGCACCCGGAACAGGTTGGTCACATCGGTGCTGATGTCGTTGATCACCTCGGCCGGCGCGCGCGTCGGCCGACGGAAGAACAGGCCACCCATGCCCACGAACGGCTCCACATAGGTGCGGTGCGGGATCTGCGACAGGCGGGCGATGATGCGTGCGGCCAGGCGGCGCTTGCCGCCGATCCAGTGGGCCGGTGGGGCCACGGGCGCCACATCCTCATGTTGGTCAGGCATTGGTAACCAAGCCTCCGGCATTCTCCCGCCGCCGGGCCTTGGCCTGGCTGGCGGGGTGGTTCGTCCATGCGCGGCCGGTATCCGCGCGGCTTGGGCTGTTGACGCAGCCCCGGCCCCCGCTGCCCGTGGGCGAGCGGTCAGTGCATGAAGATGAACGGCCGACGCGGCAGCACCAGCGGAATGGAGGGGGCAAATACAAGAGGTGCGCGGCGCGGTTCCTGCACCGGCGGGTGATCCGTCCAGACCTGCGCGTATCCCACCTGCTCGCGCAACGTCTCCGTCGGCAGACCCGCGCCAGTGGACCAGTCGGAGCGCAAAGGGAAATGCAGGGGGCACAGATCGCCCCGTACGTCGGCCGGGCTGACGCCGGAGCGGAGCATCGCCCAATCGGCGGCGCCAAGCGCGCCCGCCCACATAGCGCACTCAGCGATGTGGAACGCCGTCCCTGGCGCGGCGACATTCGGGTAGAAGTTCGCGTACCGCAGCGGGGCCGCTCGAAACGACGTCCACCCGGAATTGCCCGATCCGGTCGACGAATAGACCGCGTCACCTTGAAAGAGCACCGCAATCGGGGTCGCGCCAACATAGTGGAGCACGCCCAGCAACGGCACCCATTGGTTGGCCGCAAGGGCCGCGCCCGTCGTCGCCATGGTGGTTGGAGTTCCATACGGGCGAAGCCGCGCGGCCCCAGCTGTCAGTTCAAGCCGCACGCTATGGTCGTTGGTGGGGTTCCCCGTCCCCCACAAGACACCACTTTGACCGGGAGCCGTCTGCCGCACCCAGCAGAATAACGAGAGCGCATTGGCGGCCCCAGGCCACTCCCGCACCACATCGTGGACCAGATACCTGTCGTTGGTGGCATCGCCTTGCAGCGCCATGGGGTTACTTCGTGTAGGCGGCGACGAACGCCTCGGCGGTGACCGGCTGCACCGTGTTCCCGGTCACGACCACCCGCAGCTTTTCATAGCCGCGCGGCAGGTTGTTGAACAGGAATGGGGTTTCCACATTGGCGTTCAGCCCCGCCGTTCCCTGCGCCACGCGCTGCGGGTCGGCCTCGTCGGCCGCCGCCATTTCCACATACATCGTCGCGGCCACCGTGGGGCCAGCCGCCCCGTTGGTGACCGACCCGGTCACCGCCACCTCGTCGTAGCCAGACACGTCGATCCAGGCCGATGTGGTGGTGGCGGAGGCGCTGTTGCTGGTGCCCGCGACAATCGCGGTGAGCTTCGCCTTCGTGGTCATGCCGATGCCCCCAGCGCGCGTGCGCGCGCCACTTCCCCCGCGCCGACCAGGTCGAACCCGGCTGTCTGCGCCGGGCTGACCACATCGGTGGCCAGCCCGGCTACGCGGCTGGCGATCGCCGCCGGCACGTCACCGATATAGGCCAGCACGTCTACGGCCTGTTGGAACGCCGCCCAGGCGTCCGCATCGGCGGGGTCGATCTGCTGGTCCCCCTGCATCTCCACCGCGCCGATCGCCGCCAGGATCGCGGCATCGACATAGGTCTGCGCGTCGGGCGGCAGGGCGGGCGTGTAGCGCGAGCGCGCGACAATGACCGGCCAACAGCCGGCAATCTGCAAAACCCCCCGCGCCTCATGCCAGGCAAACACGCGCTGGCGCTCCACGCTCGGCGCATTCAGCGCCTGGGCGGCCTCCTCATCGTTCAGCGCGGCATAGGCCGGCTGTGCGAGCAGCACTTTCAGGGCGGCGTATTTCGTGGTCACGGCTGTGTCCCCCTGATCCGGAAAAATGCCCCGTCGGGCGTGCCGGTGACCTTGGTGATCACCATCTGCAGCCGATCGCCGGCGCCCATCTTGTTGGCGGCCGACGCGGTGCCGGTGAGCACGCTGGCGCCGCTGGTGACCAGCGCGTCCAGGCCGGTGATATCGGTCGCCACGCCACTGCTGACGATCTGCAGCGTCGCCTCGATCGTGCCGCCGGCCGCGCCCACGAAGTGGTCCACCTGGCTGATCGTGACCGGGCCGGCCGCGCCGCCGTCCAGCGTGAGGGTGCCGACGATCGGCGCCGCGCCCTGGCTGAAATCCACCGTCATGCCATAGGGCAGCGCCACCGTGCCGGTAGCGCCCGCCACGCTCTGCACCGGGGCGGCTGCCGAGGCGCCAGCGGCGTCCACTGGCGTCAGCCCCAGCGCCGCGGTCACGTTGGCGCCGCTCAGGCTGATCGTGCCGCTGGCCACGGTGATGTTCGTGCCCACGATCACGCCGCCCAGCGCCTTGCTGGTGGCCGCAGGCAGGCTGTAGGCGGCCGGCGCGCCCGTCAGGTCGCCATAGGCGCCGGTGGTGGCCACCGTGGCCAGGCCCGACACGTCGGCCGCCGCCAGGGTCACCACGCCGGCGCGCCCCGCCACGCTCTGCACCGGGGAAGCTGCCGCCGCACCCGCCGCATCCACCGGCGTCAGCCCCAGCGCCGCGGTCACGTTGGCGCCGCTCAGGCTGATGGTGCCGCTGGCCACGGTGATGTTCGTGCCCACGATCACGCCGCCCAGCGCCTTGCTGGTGGCCGGGGGCAGGCTGTAGGCGGCTGGCGCGCCCGTCAGGTCGCCATAGGCGCCGGTGGTGGCCACCGTGGCGAGGCCCGACACGTCGGCCGCCTTCAGGGCGACGGCGCCGGTGCGCCCCGCCACCGACTGCACCGGGGCGGCCGTGGCGGCGCCGGCGGCGTCCACCGGCGTGAGGCCCAGCGCCGTGGTCACGTTGCCGCTGGTGAGGCTGAGGGTGCCGTCGCCGGCGATGGTGAGGTTCGCGCCCGCGATCACGCCGCCCAGCGCCTTGTCCGTCGCGGCTGGCAAGGTGTAGCTCTCGGCCGCACCGCCCATGCCGCCGCCGGTGGCGCTCAGCACCTTGCCCGTCAGGGCAAGGCCGGAGCCGAGGGTCAGCGCCGTCCACTGGCCGCCCTGGATGCCCAGCACATCGGCCGAGGCCAGCGGCGCCACGGCCGGCGCGCCCAGGTCCAGGCGCAGGGTGGCGGTGGCGCCGACGGCCGTGCCCAGCACCGCCTGGCTGAGCGTGACCTTCATGCGGTTACCCGCTGGTCGACGCGCACGGCGAAGGTGTCGCTGTAGAGCACGTCGGCACCGATGGTCACCTTCAGGTCGCCGCGCAGGGTGCCCACGGGGAAGTCCGAGCTATCGGCCACCACCGCGGCGAAGGTGCCGGCGGCGTCGTTGCGGGTGATGGTGGGGGTGGCGATCAGCGTGTCGCCGGCGTCGCGCAGCTCCATGGCGATGCCGGCACCGGTGAGGTCATAGGCGGCCCCCGCATCGTCGGTCACCGCGCCGTCGATGCGCAGGGTGCCGCCGCGCTTGATGCGGAAGTCGGGCACGGGTCAGTCCCAAATAGCGATGTAGCCGGCCGCGCCGTCGCCGCCGGCCGCCGCGCTGGCACCGTAGGCGCCGCCGCCGCCCGAACCGGGGGCGCGGCCGTTGGCGACGATGCCACCACCGCTGGCGCCGCGCCCGCCACCGCCCTCGGTCGACACGCCGCCGCTGCCGGCCACGGAACTGGGCACACCGTCGTGGCCCATGCCGCCACTGATGTTCTCCAGCCCACCGCTGGCCGTGCCGCCGCCGCCGCCGGATGAACTGCCGCCGCCCGAGCTGAGCCCGCCGCCGCCGCCGGTGGCGCTGAGCGTGCTGAAGCTGCTGCTGCCGCCGGCAGCGCCGTTGTTGTTGCCCGCCGCCCCGCCTGCGCCCGCCGCGCCGACGACGCCGGCCATCACTGCGCCGGGGGTCACCACCAGGTCACCGTCGGCCGTCCCGCCCGCGCCGCCCCCGCCCGCGGAGCCGGCCGCCGGGCAGCCCGCGCCGCCACCGCCGCCCGCCACCACCTTGGCCCGGATGCGCTCCACCCAGGCCGGCACGGTGAAGTTGCCGCTGCTGGTCATCACGTGCCGGCGCCGGCCCGTCAGGTTGCAGCTGGCCAGGTGCCACGCGGCATTGCCGTCAGAGATAATGCGCAGCCGCTCGCTGACGCCGAGCAGGTAGTTGACCGACCCGCCGGTGCCCAGCGTGTTGGCGCCCTGGCGCTGCAAGGTGACGGTGTTGGCCGAAGTGTCGGTGCGGATGAAGGTCAGCTGCTGCGCCTGCACGGTGCCCGCGCCCTGCACGTTGCCGCCCAGCGCGCTGGCCAGCGGCAGGGTGAGGGTCAGGCTGCCGCCGGCGGCGCTGACGAAGACGATGCCGTGGTCGGCGGTCAGCGTGGCGTTGCCGGTGAAGCTGGCGATCTGCCGGCCGGCCATGCGGTGCACCGCCTGCCACACCTGCGCGGTCGCTGCCGCGTTCGGGGTGAGCCCCACGCCCTCGACGAGCGCGAGCAGCTCCTCCTGCTGGGCGTTCATGTCGGCGGCGCTGATGCCGGTTCCGGCGATGCCGGCCACCGTGTTGCGGTCGCGAAAGCCGCGCCGCCCGCCGCCGATGTCGATGTAGCCGGGGGCTATCGTGCGATCCATCTCAGTGCGCCTTTGGCTGTGCGGGCGGCTGTGCGGCGGGTGGCGGCTGGCGCTTGGACAGCAGGATCTGCAGCGCGATGTAGCTCCACTTCGCCGGCGCCTCGGCGAGCTGCTGGATGATCGCGTCGAACTCCTGCGCGCTCAGCGTGACCGGGCCGGGCGGTGGGGCGGGCGGCTGCTGGGCGCGCGCGGCGAACGGCAGCGCGAGCAGCACGGCGATGGCGGCGATGCGGATCATGGGGTTCCTCATCCGAAGATGCCGGTCAGCGACCACACGCCCGTGGCGAAGCAGGTGAACGTCATGGAGCCGGTGGCGAAGGATATCGTGATGGGCGAGTTGGTCACGCCCGCGGGGCCAGGGGCCGAGATGGCCTCGCCGCTGGCGGGGAAGATGGAAATGGCGTTGCCGTTGCTGGTGGCCGATTGCACCGTCATCTGCATGCCCACCACGCCCGGCGGCAGCTTGACGCCGCTGGCGCTGCCGCCGCTGCTGGTGACCGTGACGGCGCTGACGCCGGGCGGAATAACGGTGGCGGTGCCCTGGGTGGTGCCGGCGGCGGCCACCGTGCTGACGGCAAGCCGCAGATGGCCGGTGATCCGCACCTGATCCGCCGTGCTCCAGGTCATGTTGATGCTGGCGCCGGTGCCCATGCCGCCACCCAGGCCGCGCGGGTTGCCGGGCGTCGAAGTGTCCGTGTCGGTCGGCGCCTTTACCATCGTCAGGCCGGTGATGCCGCCGGTGCCGTTGACGCTGGCGACCTCCCACACCCCCTCGCTGAAGTCGCGCAGGATGTCGCCGACCCGATAGTTGATGCCGGCCGCGTTGATGCTCGACAACGCGCCCACCTTGCCCGCGGCGCCGATCGTCAGGCCGGTGCTCGACCAGCCGATCACGTTGCTGCCAACCGTCACCTGGCCCGAGCCATCCACCGAGAACCCCGGCGTGGCCAATGCCCGGCCGGTGAACTTCACTGGGATGCTGGCGAAGTCGATGCCGTTCGCCGTCACCATCGGGTAGCGCGCAGTGAGCGCCTTATTCTGCTCGCCCGTGCCGATCAGCGTGCCCGCCGGATTTAGCGGCCACCCGCCATGGTTGGCCCCAAATGTTATCGCCTGTTTCCAGCCGATCGCCTGGCCGCCAGTGGTATTCGCGGCGAAGACCATTCCGGCGTCAGTGCCGGTGGCCGCCACCTCGTCATAACCAGCCTGCACAATCTGCAGGCCGATCTTGTCGACCACCCCGGCGCCGGTGGATACCGCGACGTTCAGCTCCTGGCCCACGACCTGGTGCCAATACAACCCGGCGCCCGCCTTCAGGAATGCCCCGAAATTGCTGCCAAACAGGTTGCCCTTGCGCAGGCCTGTGGTGCCTCCCGCCGACGCCACTGACGTGGCGAACCCCCCCACCGACACATAGAACTGGTTGCCGGTGCCCAGCGTCGTGGCCCCGGAGTGGTAGAGGTAGGTGAACAGAGTGGTTCGTCCACCCACCGCGCCGGCAGAGATTGTGTGGCCAAAATAGTTGGCGGTAAGTCCGCCGCCCTGCGCGCCTTGGGCGTTGATACTATCGCCATTCACATTGAAGGCGCGGATCGTCGCCACGCTGGCGTTGTTGGTGATGGTGCCAAAGGCATTGCCCTGGCTCAACAGCACTGGGTCAAGCTTGCCGGTTGAGGGCGCCATGTAGCTGTTGAGGATGACGCGCTTGATCGCCGTGTTGTCCCCGACCTGGAAAACGCTCGCCCCACCGAAGGTAGCGGTGCCCGCGGTCTGCAGCAGGTTACCCTCGGCCTGCAGCGAAGTGAAACGGCCGGTATTCGGCAGGCTGGCGCCGACCGGCGCGGCGTTGATGCTGCCGCCCTGTATGGTCGGCGCGGCAAGCGCGGCTGCAAGCTGGGCGGCTGTCAGCACCTGGCCGGCGACGAAGGGCGGGGCTGCCGGGCCCGCCGCAGGCGGCACGAACGGGTCCGGCACCGCCGTCACCTCCTCCGCGGCTGGCGGCTCGGCCGGTTCGGGCATCACCGCGGGCACCGGGTCATCCGTCACGTCCGGCCAGTCGTCGGCCAGAACGGGAACCGGCGCCCACAGCAGCGCCAAAGCCAGCAGCAAGCGGGCCTTGAGAGAGCGATTATGCATAGCTGAACACCACCTCGGTATGCGCCGGGCGGCCGGCGCGGATAACGCATTCGGCGACGTTGCCGACGATGTCGCCCAGCAGGTCGCCGCACTCGGACACGCCGCATTCGGCGTCGATCAGCCGGTCGGCCGGCATGCCGACGATCCAGACGAACTGCTCGCCGTGGGGCGTCAGCACGTCGCCGCACACCGCCAGGCCGCACACCATCTGGCGCTGCTCGGTGATGCTGATGGCGGTGCCGAGTGCCGCGGCGAGGCCGATGAAATAGGCCGGCGACTGGCCGCCGCGGGCGATCCAGCGCTGATGCGCCACCGCCGCGCGGTCGGCGCGCGACAGCAGCGCCACGTCGCCGGCGCAGCCATCCGGCCCCAGCACCCGCTCGTAATCGGCCAGAAGCTCCACCGCCGCGCGCGGGTCAGCCTCGGCCACCAGCGCCTCGGCCGAGCCTTCCAGCCGCGCCACGCCCTCGGCCAGCGGACGGAACACCTTCGCCAGATTGCTGTCCGGCTCGCGCGGCCACACCCAGCCCGGCGGCAGCAGCGCCAGCAGGCCATGCAGCACCGCATCGCCCGCGCGGCCCGTCATGCGCCCACCTCGCCGGCCCAGGTAAAGGTGCCGCGCACCGCCACCTGGTCGGCATCCAGCGTGAAGTCGCCGGCGTCGTCGGGCGCCTCGGCGATCACGTGCGCGAACTCGGCCGGCGCGCTGCTGATCGCCTCCGACAGCCGCGACCAGGCGATCTGTTCGCCGATCGCCAGCGTGGCGAAATAGCTATCCGCCGCCGCCTCCACCGCCGCGCGCACGGCCAGGGTGTCCGGCGTCAGATGGAAGGTCAGGTCCACGTCGAAGCGGCGGGCCGGCAGCACGATCACCTCGGCGGTCACCGGCCGCACCGGCGCGATCGCCGCGGCCACGGCGGCCTGTTCGCCGCTATCCGGCTCGGCGGCATCCGTCATGGTGAAAGCCACGCCCACCGTGCCCAGCCCGGCCCAGGAAGGCAGCACGCTCACCCGCTCCACGCCCTGCACCGTCTTGGCCCATGCCTCGTAATCAGCCGCGGCCCCGCCGCGCGGCGGCTGGCGGATGCGCTGCAACAGGCGGGCGCGCAGCGCGTCGTCGCCCTCGCGGTCGCGGCCCTCGGGGCTGGTCAGGCCGGCCGCGCCCACCGTGCCGCCCTGCACCGTCAGCCCGCCGATCGGGTTCACCAGGGTCATTGAAGTCGCCGCCGGCAGGGTGCCGGCCACACCGACCACCGCCGCCGTCACCGCCACGTCGGCCGCCAAGGTGGCGCCGATCGTCACCTGCGCATCGGTCAGCACCGACACGCCGCCGGCGGTGCGCAGCTCGGTCAGCGCCGGGATGATGGTGCCTTCCTGGCCCTGCATGGCGACCAGCCCGCGCGCGGCCACGGCAGCCAATCGGGTGACGCCCCAGATGTCGGCGTGGCGCTCAAGCGTTTCCACGGCGCTGTCGGGCATCAGCTCGGCGGCCAGCGCGGCGAGGAAAAGATGCTCCTCGAACAGCCCCATCGCGGTGATGCGGCAGATGGCGGCCAGCACGCTCTCGGGCGCGCGCGGGTCCACCGGCTCGGGCGCGAAGGCGGCCTCGATATCGGCGCTGGCGCGTCCGGCCAGCGCGGTGGGATCGGGCAACGGCCAGGGCATCAGCCGGCCCCCGCAATGCGCAGGGTCACCGATTGGCCGCCCATGCGCGCCACCAGCCCCAAGGTGCCACGGCGCAGCCACTGCGCCTCCACCGAGGCCACCTGGCCGGTGCGCGCGGCAATGCCGGCCAGCGCCTGTTCGGCGTAGGCCATCGCGCGCAAGCGGGTCTGTTCGGTCTGTTTCTCGCGGTCCAGCAGCCACAGCAGGCTACCCAGGCGCCGGCCCTCGCCATCCAGCGCGTCGCCCACCCAGCCGCGACGCGGGTTGGCCACGGCCGGGGTGAGGAATTCGCCCTGGCCCTGCGGCATCGCGTCATCCGGCCGCGCCCGGCGATCGCTGAACAGCGCGATCAGCATGGGCGTGGCCAGCGTGCGGTCGAGCGCCAGGTCGCCGCGGGCGAGGGCGATATCGCAGCGGCGACGCTCGGGGTCGTAGCGGAGCGCGATGTCCAGGGGCATGGCGCACCATCGCGCGCGCGCTACGGCGGGGGCATACCCTCAGGCGAGGGGGCGAGTGTGTCTGCGCCTCGCGCTGCGCTGCCGGCGAAGTGTCGTTGCGCCTCGCGCTGCGCTGCCGCCGTCAGTCCATCTGCGGCGATGGGCCGGGGCCGCCATGGGTGTGCACGTTGAACTGGTCGCGCATGGTCTGCATGGTGCCAGTGGCGTCGGCCACGTCGCCGGTCACTTCCAGGTCGCCCTCGATGCGCACGGTCGGGGCCTTGATCAGCACCTGCGAGGCGGCGTGGATCTCGACGATGCCGCCGGCGCGCACCACCACGCGGTTGCCGGCGGCGTCGTAGATCGCCGCCTCGCCCGCCGCCAGGGCGCCGAAGCGGCTGCCCGGGGCGGCCACCGGCAGGGCCACCATGTCGCCCTGGTCGCCGCCGATCGCCAGCACCACCGTCAGCCCGCCGGCCGGCGGATGGCTGGCGAAGCCGTAGGGCTGCAGCACCTCCACCCCGCTGCGGACCACGCCCTCATGCGTCTGCACCGTCAGGGTCTGCACCGGCCCGGTGTCGCTGCTGGAACGGATCAGCGCGCGGGCCAGCAGGCCGCGCAGCTGCATCACGATCTCCTCCATCATTGCGGCTGGCCTCCGGTGCCCGGGTCGCCCGGCAGCCGGGTCGCGGTGCCCGAACGGCGGGTGTTGTCCTCCACGCTACGGCGCACCACCCGGCGGCGGGCATCCTCGCGGATGCGGTCGAACGCCTCCGGCCCCACCACGCGGATCTCGGTGCGGGTGCCGCGCTGGTCGGTACAGATAGCTCACGCCGCTGATCAGCATGTCGCGGTCGATGCCGGCATAGGGGTCCACCACCGCCACCACCTCGTTGGGCCGCCACAGCCGGCCGCCGCGCCCGTCGGTGTCGGGGCCAGCGCGCCAGTCCTGCACCGTATAGGTCAGGCCCTCGCTCTGGCCGCGCGCGGTGCGCATCAGCCAATCGGCCTGTTCGGCGGGGCTGGCGCCGGCGGTGCCGGCGTCGGTGCGCACCAGGCGCACGCGCGGGCGCCAGCGCGTCACCTCGGGGTCGCGGGCACGGCCGGTGCGGATCACGCTGCGCGCCTCCGGTGCCTGCGCCGCCGGCTGCGGCGGGAGCGTGGGCAGGGCGGTCAGCGGCACGGCGGTATGGCTCAACGGCGGGCCGCCGGTGCGCGCGCCGGCATGCTGCGCCTTGTAGACGTAGTCGGAAAACCGCTGGCGCCAGCTGAAGTGGGAGCGGGCGTTGGCCACCATTGCACCAGCGGCCCCCTCGCCCAGCCGCAGCGCCTCGGCCGCGCGGCGGCTGCCGGACCTGGTCAGCACCAGCCCGCCCACGCCGTCACTGGTCACCAGCACCGCGGCCTGGCGTGCCGCCTTGTCGATCGCACTCATCGCCGTCTCGGCCACGTCGATGCTGAACCGTTCGAAGCGCGGGCCGGCGCCCACCTCGCTGCGCACGGCGATGCCGAACGGCCGGCAGATGCGCTCGGCGATTTCCAGCAGGGTCACGCGCATCAGCTCGGCCGGGCCGTCCACCGTCGCGGCACAGTCCACCAGGTCGCCGGTGCGGTCGCGGCCGGTGACGGCGGCGCTCACATGGTCCGGCCCCCATTCCAGGCCCACGTCGTCGATGTGGCCCAGCAGCACCAGCTCGCCGTCGATCTCCAGCCGGCATTCCTGGCCGGGGCGCAGCTCCAGCAGTTCACTGTTGTTGCTGGCGGGACGTAGCGCGCGAGCGGTGCGCTTGGCGTCGTAGTAGGACAGCCGGAACCCGCCGGAGATCTCCGCCAGGTCGCGCACGATCTCCACCTCGGTCCAGGGCTGATAGACGCGGCCGTTCACCTTCAAGGCAATCCGGCGCGTCATCCCAGCCGCCCGATGTCCAGCCGGCCGGCATCCAGCACCAGCAGCCCGCCGCCATCGGTGGGCACTTCTTCATCGGCCTCGGCGGGGGCTGCCAGGGTCACCCAGCCGGCGGCGGCGGGGCGCAGGATTTCCAGCTCGCCGGGGGGCACCAGGCCGGGGCGGCGGATGGCGTTGCGGCGCACGATCTCCTGCAACGTGGCCAGCACCGTGGCGGGCGCGTCGCCGGCGACATGCTGGGCGATCAGCCACGCCGGCGCCGCCTGCGGCACGCGCAGCCGCACCACCTGAGGCAGGCGGCCGATGCGCACCGCCAAGTCCACCGCCACGGCGCGGCGCAGCGTGCCGGTGCGGCGCCACAGCGGGGCGGCGGCCAGCGGCTGGGTGACGGCCAGCCGCGCCGCATCGGCAGCAGTGGCGGCGATCGCCGCGTCGAGCGTGGCATGCCAGGCGCGCGCCTGGGGCTGGCTATCGAATTCGATGCTACCGGCCACGTCCACCGCCTCGGCCAGGGTCAGCAGGCGGCTGGCCAGGCGCAGCGCGGCGCTGGTGGCGTCGGCCGCGCCGACAGCGCCCAGCTGCACCGCGGTGTCCAGCAGCAGCCGCGCGGCAATCGCGGGGTCGGGGCGTGGTGCGGTGGCCGGCTCGGCGCTGCCGATGGCGCTCAGCGGCACCAGCGCGGCGGGGCGGGCCACGGCGGCGGGCACGGCGGACAGGCCGGCGGCCACCTCGTCCGGCAGGGTGCGGCGCACGGGGATGTTGCCCAACGCCTCCAGCCCGGCCAGGGCGCTGCCCGTCTCCTCCACCAGCGCCGACATGCCGGTGCCGCTGGTCAGCACGCCGCGCCAGGTGGCGACGCTGCCGGTGGCGAAGCTGCGCAGCGCGCCGATCGCCGCCAGCGGCATCGCCAGCGGGGCCAGCACCTGGCGCAGCATCGCCTTCACCTCGGCCTTCAGCGCCGCGATCTCCTCCAGCACCAGGCCGAGCGTGTCCAGCTCCGGGAACTCGCGCTCGCGCCACACGCTGAAGGTGGCTTCGAAGGTGGCGCAACGCAGCTTGCGATCGTCGAACGAAACCTGCGCGGGCACGGCCAGCACCACCGCCAGCTCGCCCAGCCAGGGATGCGACAACAGCCCCGGCCCGGCAGCGCGCAGCGCCCGTTCCAGCCGCGTCGCCTGGGCGATGTAGTCCTCGCCCAGCAACAGGCCGCTGATGTGGATCGGACCGTCATAGGCGCCCAGGTCTTCGTCGATGGTGTCGTCGCGGCCCGGGAACAGCCAGCGCTGCACCCGCCGGCCTATCTCGTGCCGGCTGTTCGGCATGTAGAATTCCACGCCGCGGAACGACGCCGAGAACAGGCCGGGAAAGAGTTCGGAGAGTTCCATCAGGGCCGCCCGCTCGGCGACATCGGGCCGCGGCCCTGGCGGTAGATTTCCTGAACAGGCCCGGTCACGCTCGCTTCAACGCCCGCCGTGGTGCCGGTCACCTCGGCGCGGGTGCCCTCGGCGGCGGTGACCGTCACGTGCACGCCGCCGCGCAGCGGGGCCACCGGGGCGGCGATCTCCCCGGCCGGCGTGGCGCCCGTCGGCTGCGGCCCGGCGGCCGACAGGCCCATGAACCCGCGCACCTGGCTCCACACCCGGCTGAGGTTGGCGAACCAGCGGTCGATCGGCGCGCTCATGCTGGCCCACAGCGCCTCAAACCAGGTCTGAAGCCCCTGCCAGAGGCCTTTGAAGGCGTCGATGATGGGCGCGATTTCGGTGGTGACCCAGGATTTCAGCCCCTCCCACCAGATGCTCAGCACCTCGGTCATGCGCTGGAACGCCGCATTGACGGCGGTGGCGGCGTCGTCCCACAGCGCACGGAACCAATCGACGACGCTCCCGACCGAGCCGCCCACCCATTCCCCGATGCCGTCCACCCAGCCATTGAAGATGTTGCGGACCAACAGCCACAGCGTGTTGAAGAAATCCCCCAGCCCCGACCACACCTCTTCGATGCCCGTGACAATCTTCGGCATGTCCAGGTTCGCCAAGCCGTCCAGGAATGTGAGGAAGCCCCCCGCGGCGATGCGCAGGTAACGCCACATGGCGGTGAAGTAGCCCTGCAGATCCTCCCACCTGTCCCAGATCGTGTAGGCGATGGCGCCGATCAGCGCGAGCACCGCCACGACGGCGATCACCGGGGCCGCGAATAGGCCCAACGCGCCGGCGATGAAGGTCAGCGCACGCACCAGCAGCATCACCGGGGCGAACAACATCTTCAGCGGCAGCAGGATCATGTTGAAGCCGGCCGCCAGGAAGGGCAGCGCAACCACAGCCGTGCTCACCGTGGTGACCAGCGCCAGGAACATCGCCGCGAGGCGGATGGTGTTGCCGATCAAGCGTGGATAGGTGGCATCGACCTCGTCCATCGCTTCCTGCACAGCCCCAACCATGCGGGACAGCCCCCCAACCCGGCCAAACAGCTCCCCACCAAGCCGGTCGGAAAGCTGCTGCAGCCGCTCGGTGAAGATGCCGATCTGTGCCGACGCCCCCTTCACCATCGTCTCAAAGCTCTGGTCGATGATGATGGGGTCAGCGCGTCCCGTCTTCTCGCGAAGATCAAGATACGCCCCTACATCCTTCAGGAACGGCAGCAGCGCTCTACCCGCCTGCATGTCGCCGATCAGTTCACCCAGCCTATCTCCCTGGCTCGGCCCCTTGGTGAGCTTGATGATCTGGGCAATCACCGCCTCTAGCGGGTTGATGCCCTTCTTGATCGCATCCAGTTTCAGCTTTTCCAGATCGACACCCATCTTGGCGAAGTTCTTTCGGGTGTCAGGGCGGGTCAGCGACTGGAACAGGTTGGCCAGGTTGTTGGCCGCTTCGCCCGGGTTGGCGCTGGCCTTCGCGGCCGTCTGCATGGCCGATGCCAGTATCTTTATCCCCTCCAACCCCTTGAGGCCGAAGTTGTTGGCTGCTGATGCCAGCGCGGGGAACTCGCGCGCCATATCGCGCAGCTCCACCTTACCCTCGCGCGCCGACTGCACGAGCATCGACAGCGCCCGGTCCATCTTGTCGGGCGTGACGTCGAGCGTCTGGTTGAGGTCATAGACTACGCCGGCCACGTCCTGGATGGCCGAACTGGTGCCGGTGGCCACCTTGGCGGTGATCGGCAGCATCCGCTCGATCAGGTCGGAGGCAAGGCCGCGCTGCATCATCAGGCCCGCCGCGGCGGCCACGTCGCGGCTGGTCTGCGCCGTTTCCAGCGCCAGCTTCTGAAACTGGTTTCGCAGCTTGTTGACGAATTCTTCGGCGGCGAGGCCGGTGAACCCCGCCGTAACGGCCATGTCGCGCAGCTGCTTGTCCAGGTTCGCCGCCGCCACGATCGGCGCGCCCAGCGCGAGCCCGCCGCCGATGGCGCCCAATGCGCCGATGCGCTCGGCGCTGGCACGGATGCCGTCCAGCCGGCCCTTCAGCGCCCCCAGCCCCGCGCTCAGCCGGTCCTGCAGGCGCAGGGTCAGGCTGGCGGTCATGCTGGCGTTGCTGCCGCTCATCTCAGGATTGCTCCTGCGCACGACGGAGATATTCCGCCGCGGCGTTGTTCCAGAAGATCGCCTCGGCGGCGGTCAGCCCGTCCAGGTCGGCGCGCGGCCAGCCGTAATGGCCGCCGATCGCCGCCAGGATCACCGGCCAGTCTTGCGGCCAGGCCCCAAAAAACTGCCCACGATCTCCCCGGCCGCCGCGGCGTCCTCGCCGTCCAGCCGGTCGAAGATCAGGCCCATCTTGGCCTCGTTGATGCGGGTGCTTTTCGCGATCGCCACCACGCTCATCTGCTCGCTTTTCACCGCGGCCACCGCGCGCATGTCGGCGCCGGTCAGGCGATGGAAATGCAGGGTATCGATTGGCTCCTCGCGCACCGTGCCCTCGCTCGATCGGCGGAACTTCAGCACGCGCGGGTGGCGCAAGGCGTAGATCACGCTGCCGTCCGGCTGCGGCTCGGCGCCCTTCGGCAGGTCGGACAGCGCGCCGTCCTCGTCCAGCACCGGCACGTCGGCGGCGGGTTGCAGCTGCTGCGCCTCGTCCAGATCGACGATGATGTCTTGCTCATGGTCAGCCATTGAGCAGCTCCTCCGGCTCGCCGGCGGCCCATTTCAGCTCGATCTTGCCGCCCTCGCCGCCGGTCATCTCCGGCCGGCCGGTCAGGAACGCATCGGGCCAGACATAGGTGTGGCCGGTGTCGCACAGCACCTGCAGCTCGCCCTCGCCCTGGGTGTAGATGGCGCTCATCGGCCGGCCGCGCTCCAGCGGCACGGTGGCGGTGATCTCGCTGGCCATGAATTCCTGCGCGCGGCCCACCTGGCGGCCGTAGCTGACGGGGTTGTTCTGCACCCCGCCCAGCTTGACCTTCGCGCCCTTTTCCACCGCGAGCTTGGCGCCCTTCCAGACGATATCGACAATGCCGAGGGTCTGCATATCGGTTCCTTTCGCGCGCGCGCGGGTTAGGCGTCAAATTCCAAAGCGCCGGCCAATACCATCAGATTGCCGATGATGCGGATTTGCATCACTGCATCCATTCTGTTGCGATCGGATGCGTTGATCTGAAAGGTGCTGCCGGCGACAGTGTTGTCGATGTCCTCGATCCAACCTTGACGGCCGTACAACTTGCTGCGCGCCGCCCAGGCCGAGTGGATGCGCCGCGGCGTGGCCACGTTGGCGGCGTATTCGGCCGCCAGCGCGCCGTCCTGCGCCAGCTTCGCCCGCGGCCAGGTCAGGGTCATGTGGTTGCCCCAGTCCCAGCGGATGCGGGTCAGGGTCTTCGGCACCATCAGGTCGAGATAGGCGGTATCGGGCGCGCCCAGGCTGGTGACGCGATAGGTGGTGATCACCCGCTCCAGCGCCACGCCGCCATCGGCCGTCGCGGTGAAGGTGCTGATGCCGGCGCGCAGCAGCAGGTCGCGCTCGGTGTCGTAGAAGCGCGCGCTGGATGCCGGCGCGATCAGGCCCGGCAGCACCAGGCCGCGCAGCTGGCGAGCCGGGTCGATCGCCGACTGCGCCATCGCCACGCCGGCGAGTGCCGCGGCCCAGAAATAGCCGGGCTGCGGCGCGCCGTTGGCGCCGATCGCCGTCAGGTAGGGCGAGTTCAGCGTGCCCCCCTTCGTGGTCAGCGTCGCGAAGCTGCCCCGCACGGCCACGAAGGCGTGGGTATCCAACCGGCTCAGCGCGGTGTAGCGGCGCGCCAGCTCGGTGGACAGCGCGGCGAGGCTGGTGGCGTCCACCCACGGCACCACCAGGTCGGTGTACCATTCGCTGGCCACGGCGGCGATCAAGGTGGCGATGTCGGGGTTGCCGCTGCCGGCGGTGCCGGCGGCCACCACCACGGTCACCCCGGCCGGCAGCACGTCGTCGGGCCGCAGGTTCACCCGCGCGTCGATCTCGTTGCCACACTCGCCCTTGTGGCGTGCGGTCAGGGTGATGACGCCGGCGGTGTTGGCCGCGGTCACCGGCAGGTCGGCGTTGGCGGCGATCGCGGTCACCAATGCAGCGGCGATGGTGGTGGCGGTACTGGTGGTGCTGACCGCGGCGGTCACCCGCGTGCCGGCGATATACAGCGCCACGGTGCCAGCCACGGTGGGCGTGCCGGCGACGGTGACGGTCTGGGTCGCGGCCACGCCGGAACCGTTATCGGCCAGTGCGGCGGCATACAGGTCGCTGGTGGGGTTCGCCGCCTTGAACGCGGCAACCATCTGGTGGCCGATGCTGCCCTGGCCGAACAGGCCGATCGCGTCGGCAGCGCGGGTCAGGCGATAGACCTGGCCGGCCACCGCGGTGCCGGCCGCGAGCTTCTGCACGAACAGCAGCGCCTTGGCCGGGAACTCACCCAGCCCGGCGGTGCTGTAGTTCGGCCGCACCTCGACATAGGTGCCGGGCACCCGCCAGCTCGACGGGATTTCCGAAAAGACGACGGGCGGCGGCATCACATCGCTCATGCCTCAGCTCCCTTGCGCTTGGCCGGCTCGGCGACGGCAGCCGAGGTGATCTCCACGTCGCTGTCGTCCAGCCGGCGCTGCCAGTACAGCGAGCGTTCCACCTCCACGCCGGTGGCGGGCAGATAGCCGGTGCCGTCATGCATCGGCACGGACAGGCCCGCGCGCGGGCGGATCGTGATGCGGTCCATGGTCACCCCAGTGGATTGAGATCGAGGCGGCTCAGGTCGAGCCGGAAATCGTCGTTTTCGCCGGCGTCGAGCAGGTCGCTCTCCGCCTGGTCGATCTGCCAGCTGGCGGCCAGCGTGGTCAGGTCCGGCAGCGCGTGCGCATCGACCAGCGTGAAGTCGATGCCGACCGTCAGCCCGGCGATCGCCTCGGCCGCGTCGGCCCAGCCATCGGTGGACAGGTTGGCGATGTCGCTCACCTCGGCGGTGCCGGCGCCGGGCACGTCGTCGCCGGCGACGGTCCAGCCGTGCAGCGCGGCGGCGGCCACCTGCACCAGGCCGAACTGGCCCGGACCGAAACGGTCGCCCAGAAAGCGGCCGGCCACGTCGGAATGGCTGTTCACCACCAGCACGCGCCAGGTGCTGCGCAGGCGTGGCAGCCGGCCACTGTTCGGCGCCGTCGGCGCGCCGGTCCAGGTCAGGCCGACATAGGGGGTGCGCTGCACCAGGCGCTTCCATTCCTCGCGCGTCGGCGCGATCGGCAGCCAGCCATGCTGGAAGCGGGTCGGCGGGAACACCGCCTCCAGCCGCGCGCGCATCGCCGCGGCGATCGCGAACAGCGGCCCGCCGGTGGCAAGCTGGGCGGCCGGGTTGCGGGTGGCGGTGGCGGCGTCGAGCATGGGCTACCAGCCGGCCAGGCTATCGGTGTTGAACGGGCGACAGCGGTCGCTGGTGCGCGCCCCGCTTTGCGTCGTGCTGGCCGGCACCGCGCCGTTGAGCGTCACGCGGCCGGCACCGATCGCGGAAAGCCAGTCGATGGTTTCCTTGCGCGCCAGCCGCATCTGCTCGGTGGGCTCGCGGTTCTCGCCCATGGCGAGGCTGTAGCGGGCCAGGGTGCAGGCGGCGCCCGTGATCTCGATCGGCACGCCGACCAGCGGCACCTCGTATCGGGTGCGCAGGTAGCTGTCGACCAGGCCGGAGGCCTCCGCGATCGCCCGCTCCACCGCCACCGTGTCGATCGCCGCCATGTCCTGCCCTTCGGGCGTGGTCAGGCGGGTCAGCTCGGCGGCGCCGAACCGGTTGATCATGTCGGTGACGGTGGCATAGGCCATCGGCTGTCAGCCCTCGGCCGCGTCGGATGCGACCACGATCAGCTTCGGCTCCCCGCGCAGCTGCTCCAGCTGCTCGGCGGAGAAGAAGCCGGCGGGATACTCCGCGCGGTCGGGGTGGGCCATCCCGGCCCGACGAAAGCCGGGCTGGGTGCAGGTGATGACGACGGCGCCGCCGTCGGGCTTCTTGGCCATGTGCAAGTTCCTCGGGGTTACAGCCAGGGCACCACGAGCAGCTCGGCCGAGCGGTACCAGATATTTTTTCCGCCGGTGCTCAGGGTGTCCGCCTCGATCAGCGCCCGGCCCGCGCCTTCCAGGCTGGCCGGCACCACCAGCACGTTCGGCATGATGCCCAGGGGCCGGTCATAGTCGCCGCGCCGGCCGGTCATCGCGGCGCGGGCGGCGGCATAGTTGGTGGCGTCCAGGGTCTGTTTGCTGCCATAGGCCAGCTGCCAGAAGCCGTAGCCGACGTTCATCGCCCATCCACGCCGTAGACGAATTCGCCCTTGTTGAAGACGTTCTCGTCGGTCTCCTGATCCTTGCGGATCAGCTGCGACATGGACTTGCGATCCTGGAAGATGAACGGCTTCATCATCCGGCTGGTGTCCAGCAGATACCAGGCGGTGCCGCTGCCGCCGCCGGTGTTGCTCTGGCTCTGCGCCACGCCGTTGGCATCCAGCACCGGGTGGTCGCTGTCGAAGAAATACTGGCCGTCGTAGCAGGCGGCAGCGAAGCCGGCGGCCACCAGCGGCCACAACAGCTCGTCGGGGAAAGCCGCGGCGCTGCGCCCCAGTTCGGCGAACAGCGGGGCGTAGAGGCCGAGATTGTCGTCCTCGATATCGTCGCGCGGCACACCCACCGTCTGCTCGAACTTGCGGTTGCGGATGGTGTAGCCGCTGGTGCTGACGTTCTGCACGACGCGGTCGCCCAGCCACTCCCGCACGCGCGGCAGCTGGTTCATCCAGCCGTATTCGTTGGCGCGGGTGCTGCTGGGACACCACCTGGGCGACGCGGCGGTAGAAGCTGGGGGTGGCGCCGAAGCCACCCGCGAACGCGGCGCTGAACCCCGTGTAGAGGGTGTTCAGCGCGGTGCCGTTGATGATCATGCTCGGTGCTCCCTCAGAACTCGACCCAGACGCCGTCGGCGTCCACGCCGCGGCAGATGCCGGCAACGCTGCGGGTGCTGGTGCCGGACGTCTTGGCCACCGTCTGGTCGTCGACGATGTAGACCGAGGCGCCGTATTCGGCGTTGGTGATGGCGTCGGTGGAGGTGGAGTTGGCGAACTTGAAGGTTCCGCGCTCCATCTTCACCCGCACGGTGCCGTCGTCGGCGGTGGACTCCTGCTCCACCACCCGGCCCACCGCCTTCAGCGTGGTGGCCACGGCGCCCGGCGTGGCCAGGCCGGAGGAATTGAGGCAGCCGATCGCGCCCGCGTAGCAGGTGACGGAGGCGGCGCGGGCGAAGTCCAACAGGCGCGCATCGCGGCGCGGCGTGCTGCGGGCGGCGGCAAGTGCGGTCATGTCACACGCCCTCCACGGCCAGGGCCTGTGCGGCCTTGGCTTTCTTGAACGCCTCGGGGTCGATGCCCATCAGCGCCACGACGCGCAGTTCGTCGGCATCCAGCGCGCCATCGGCGCTGCCGCCGGGCTTGGGCGGCTTGGCGCCGCCGCTGTGCAGGCTGACCATCGCGTCCAGCTCCTTGGCCACCGCGTCGGCGTCGGCCATGTGGCGGGCGATGTAGTGGTCGCGCAGCGCCTTGATCGGCTTGCCGGCGGTGATCGCCGCGTCGATCGCGGCCGTCGCGCGGTCCTTCGCGGCGGCCTGGGCGGCGGTGTCCACCTGCGTCTGCAGGGCCACCACCTTGCCAGCCATGTCGGTGACCTGGCTTTGCAGCGCGGTGGCCGACTGGCGGGCGGTGGTGACGGCGGCGAGGATCGCCGCTTCGTCGGCTTCGTCGGGCAGGCCGAGGGCCTCCCGCAGCTTGGTGAGGTCCATCGGGTTTCCCTGGGTGTGGAGAGTTTTCAGCTTGGTCAGATTGGGCACATTGGTCAGCGCGGCGCGCACCAGCTGCTGCACGCGGCCTGACTTGTCGTGGAAGAACGCAGGGCTGATGCCGCGATAGGCGCGCCCCGCCATCAGCGCCAGGCCGGCCGGGGTCCATTCGATGCGCCCCCAGATACCGTCGTCGCGCGCCTGCAGTTCAACGATCCAGCCCTGTGCGGGTGCGCCGGCGCCGATCTTCGCCGCGTGGTCGGTCGCATGGTTCTCGTCCAGCACCAGCGGGCCGGCCGCCATGCTGGCGGCGATCACCGCGCCGGCGTTGGCAAGCGTGTAGGGGCCGCGCCCGTCGGCGCCGCGGAACGTGCCGGCAGGCACCAGGTGCACCCAGTCAGGCGGCGCGCCGTCGGCGGCCGGCTGGGCAGGGCGGCATGGATGGATGCGGTAAGCATGCCGCACCATCGCCACGCGCGGGGGGCGCGGCCATGCCCTTAGGCGAGGGGTGGACCCTTGGATCGCGCGAGGCGCTAGGATGGCTGTACAGGCGTGTGCAGTCTGGCCGGGGCCGATGGGCGCGAAGCGCGCCGGAGGCCCCTAGGCGGCCGGGATTAGCCGTTCCCTGGCCATGTCTGCGCCGTCATGCTGACTGCGGCCGGCCATGAGCGCAAGGCCGCTTCGAAAACCAACGCCCACAGGCATCGCAGCGCAGTGGAAGCAGCCGGCCCGAAGGCGGTTCCTCCAGCCGGCGCTTGCGGCTCGGCTCGCGCCACTCGCCAAGGTCCGCAGTTTCGTGGGCGCGCCACACAGCAGCGGGGTCGATCTGCCACATCGCCAGCACGGCCGGCGGCACCAGCCGGTCGGGCGCCATGCCCAGAAGACGGGCGAGGCGCCCAAGCTCGTCGGCGCTCGGGTGGTCGCCGCCGGCCTCCCAGGTGAGCAGCTTGGCATAGCGGACGCGGCATGCCTGTGCCGCCTGCAACGCGCTGTAGCGGGCGCGCAGCCGGGCCGCCCGCAGGCGCGCACCGATCTGCTCGGCTACCACGGCCCGTCGGCCTCCTCCACGGCCGCAGGCCATACAGATATCCCATGGCGCGTTCTTCGGCCGCTTGCCGCATACCACGCACACAACGCCGGCGCGGCGGATGGCGGCGGCAGCCGCCCGGCAGCGCGCTCATGGTCGCGCACGCCGGGCGACGGCACGACGGTGCCGTCGATCGTCAGGGCCGGGTCGAACTGGTCGGGGATGTCGAAGACGTGCGGCCCGGACAGCGGCCCCATCGCGCGAAGGCGGCGATACCACTGTTCGCCCTCGCGCCGGATAGGTTCCTCATCCACCCCAAGCGCGCGGCAGATCGCCACAAGCTCCGGCTGCTCGGGCCACACGTCGCCGCATTCGATCCGGTAGAGCCGGGCTTCCGACATGCCGGCCGCCGTTGCCAGCACCTTGTGCGGCCAATTGCGGCGGCGCCGGGCCAGCATGATGCGTTCGCCCAGTTCCCGTAGAGTGACCCTGCCCATCACGCCGCCTTCGGCAGGCACTTGACCACCAACGGGCGCATGTCCGTCGTCGAATGCTTTGAGACGGCGGAGGCGTTTGGCTAACGGAGGTTCTGGCCCATCGGGTTGGAAGGTTAGGCGGCGTGTTGGTAGTGGATCAAGCGCCGTTGCTGGATGGTCTGGCGCTTGATGCGTTCGCGCTCGAGCAGGATGGCCTGGCCCCGACCGAAGTAGACATCGGCCGGGGTCAGGTTGCGCAGGCTCTCGTGGCAGCGCTGGTGGTTGTAGTGCTCGACGAAGGTCTCGATCTGGGCCTCGAGGTCTCCGGGCAGATAGTAGTTTTCCAGCAGGATGCGGTTCTTCAAGGTCTGGTGCCAGCGCTCGATCTTGCCCTGGGTCTGCGGGTGGCAGGGCGCCCCCCGGACATGGCTCATGGCCTGTTCATCCAGCCATTTGGCCAAGTCGTCGGCGATGTAGCAGGGCCCGTTGTCGGACAGCAGGCGTGGTCGGTGCCGCACGCGGGCCTGTGTGCAGCCCGAGGCGGTGAGCGCCATCTCCAGCGTGTCGGTCACATCGCTGGCAGCCATGCTGGTGCACAGCTTCCAGGCGATGATGTACCGAGAGAAGTCGTCGAGCACGGTGGAGAGATAGAACCAGCCCCAGCCGATGACCTTGAGGTAGGTGAAGTCAGTCTGCCACAGCTGGTTGGGTGCGGTGGTCTTGGTGTGGAATTCGTCGGCCGCCTTGACCACGATGAAGGCGGGGCTGGCGATCAGGTCGTGCGCCTTGAGCAGGCGGTAGACCGAGGCTTCCGAGACGAAATAGCGCTGCCGGTCGGTGAAGCGCACGGCGAGTTCGCGCGGCGACAATTCGGGTTCGGCCAGGGCGAGATCGACGATCTTGCCGCGCGTCGCCTCCGGGATGCGGTTCCAGACGCGCGCGGGCCGGCAGGGCCGGTCGGCCAGGGCTTCGGGCCCGCCACGCTGGTAGCGGTCGTACCAGCGATAGAAGGTGGCCGGCGGCACGCCCAGTTGGCGCAGCGTGCGGCGCGCGGGCAAATGAGACTGCTCGACGAGGCGGATGATTTCGAGCTTTTCGGCGGCGGGGTATCTCATGCGCGGTCGTCCCCAGCCGCGATCATGCTTTTTTTCAGCAGGCGCAGTTCGAGTGCCTGTTCGGCCACGACCTCCTTCAGGGCGCGGGCTTCGTGGCGGAGTTCCTTGACCTCGTCGGTCGTGGCGGCGCGGGCGGTGTCGCCGGCCAGGCGACGCTTCCCGGCTTCGAGGAACTCCTTGGACCAGGCGTAGTACAGGCTCTCGGCGATGGCCTCGCGGCGGCACAGCGCTGCGATGCTTTCCTCACCACGCAGGCCTTCGAGGACGATGCGGATCTTGTCCTCGGCTGAGTGGTGCTTGCGGGTGGCGCGGCGGATGTCGCGCACCACCTTCTCGGCAGGCAGCTTGGCAGAGGGGGCGGAGGATTTCTGGCTCATCTTCACTCTCCTGGGGTTACGATGAGCCAGAAATCCTCCGTTCCTCAACCACGACGTGCTGTCTCATGGATGCTGACGCCGGACATAGGCGTCCAGCATCGCGCGGCTGACGCGCTCGCCGGTGATCTCGCTCATGCGCGCGGCGATGTGTTCGCGGCTGGCGCCGGCGGCGGCCGCGTCGCGCAGCGTTTCGGCCACCGCGCGGGCGATCTGGCCGGTGATGGTGGCCGCCCGCACCCGCGCCGGCTCGAACGCGACCACCGATTGCGGCGGCTGCCAGTCGAGCAGGTCCGGCTGGCCGGACACGGGAGGGCGGCGCGGCGGCATCAGGCGCGGCCGAGGCCCACGGCGCGCAGCAGGCGGGCGAACTGGCCGGGGCGGCGCTGGCCTTCGATCTCGCGGGCGGAGCGCGGGCGCAGCGCCTCTTCGATGCGGCCGGCGATCTCTTCAAGCTCCACGCCAGCCATCGCGATATCGGGCGAATAGTTGAGGGGCTGAGCGCCGTTGACGCCATGCGCATACAGGCTGGGAGGGAGCGTGCGCAGCCTAAGTGCGATCCAGCGCACCTGCTGAGCGTCTTCGCGGGTGAGCATCACGCGGCTTCCTTCACGGCGTAGCCTTCGGCGGCGAGCGCGGCCAGGAAGCGGCGGCGGGTGCGGGCGGAGGCCTTGCGCCACAGCGCCTGCAGCTTCTGCAGCTGCGCCTCCTCCGGGTCGGCCACGATCAGCGGCGCGTTGCGCACCAGGCGCAGGGCGGCAACCACGGTGGCGGCGTGGCCGGCCAGCAGCTGCTCGGCCACCAGCCGCTGCTCGGTGGGCACCAGCCGCGCCAGCGCATCCAGCTCGGTGCCGCGGCGGGCGATGGGGTGGCCGGCGATCAGGCGGCGCACGTCGTCGGCGATGTGCGCGCCCCGGAAAACCGCACGCCGAATGTCGCGCGGCGATGCCTGGATTTTCGCGGCGATGGCCTGGTCGAAGCGGGCGAAGAAGTTCTCTTGGCCAACTTGGCCAACAGAACCGCGCCGGCCGCCGCGGGCGCCGCGCTTGGTGTCAGGGTGCAGCGCCTGCCACACCTCCTGGTGCTGGCGCAGGAAGGTGGCGCGGTCGAGCGGCGTCAGCTCGTGGCGGATCAGGTTCTCCTCGATCTCGGCCAGGGTCGCCTGCAGGTCGCTCAGGTCGCAGACGGTGGCGGTGATCGTGGGCCAGCCGAGCAGCTGCGCCGCAGCCACGCGGTGGCCGCCGGCGATCAGGCGGAACATGCCGGCGTCATCGGCCGCGCGCACCTCGATCGGCTGCGACTGGCCGCGCTCGGCCATGCTGCCGGCCAGCACCGCCACCCAGTCGGCGTCGATCTCGCGCAGGCGCGCGCCGATGGCCACGCGGTCGAGTTCGATTGTTCGGATTTCCATGCCTAAGCGGCCTCTCGGTTCTGACGCTGCGCTGCGGCCCGGCCGCGCGAATAGTTGCCGCGCCGGCGGGGTGTGCCGTCGGCTTCGTAACGGGAGGGCCAGATGGTTTGGGGGGTGAGTTGGAGCGCGGCGGCGATGATCGCCTGCACGCGAGCGGCGGGGCGGCGAAGAACGATGCCGACGGTGTTCTGGTTGAGGCCGTGCCGCAGCGAGAGCGCGGAGAGGGTGATGCCCCGCATCCGCAGGGCGGCCTTCACCCGCTCAGGGTGCCAGTCTCGAATGCGTCGGCGTGTGTTCATGCGATCTTCGGTCTCGTTCGGATTTCCGACCGTATTCCGAATTTCGCATCAGCAGCAAGCGGAAAATCAGTTGCATGTTCTCAAATTCGGACTCACGTTCGGAAATCCGTCGCAAACTGTTGATCAGACTCGCTTTTGTCTTGTCGGAAGCGCGGGCAATGGCTGATTACGTGCGGATGCATGTTCCGACCCCGAACCCGCAACCGGCAGACCGCGCCGCGATCACCGAGCGGTTGCGCGAGGCGGTGGCGAAATCGGGCGGGCCGGGCCAGGTCTCAAGCCGTTCTAAAGTGGCTCTCGGCACTCTCAACGGCTATCTGGCCGGCGGCGACATGAAGCTGTCGAACCTGGTGCGGCTGGCCCAGGCGTGCGGCGTCAGCGTGGAGTGGCTGGCCACCGGCGGCGGCCCGCTGCCGCGATGGGAACGTAGAAGTGCCGGAAATACGGGGCTTTCCAGCGCCGTTCAGGCGCCACTGGCTCCGCCGCGGATCGACGCGCGGTTGTTGGCGAAGGCGATCGAGATCGTCGACAGCCTCGGCGGCGCCAGCCTGTCGCCCCACGAGCGCGCCCAGCGGATCGCCCACAGCTACGATCTGCTGACCGCGCCGGATACTGACCTGCCGCCGCTTCCGCAGCTGCCCACCAGGCGGCCCTAAGAGGCGGTTATGAAGACCCTGAGAGGTGCATGATGGGCGGCCCGCGATTTCCGATTTCCAGTGACGAAACGCCGCGCTGCCGCCCTCGCGCCCGTCACGCGCCGCCCGTCACGCCACGCGCCCGCCGCCCCGTAACCCTTTGTCTATCCCACCAAATCCCGCTCGTTCCCGCCTCGTCCCGGATTTCCAGTTTCTAGTGTCGGGGCACACCCGCCGCCGCGCCGCCGTGCCGTGCTCGTCGTCGACGACGACCCGCTCGTCCTGGCCAGCACCGCCTCCATGCTCGGGGATGTCGGCCACACCGCGGTCGAAGCGCGCTCCGGCCAGGAGGCGCTGGACTATCTGGCCGGGCCCACGCGCTTCGATATCGTCGTCACCGACTACGCCATGCCCGGCATGACCGGCCTCCAACTGGCCGATCGCCTGCGCCGCCTCCGCCCGGACCTGCCGGTCCTGCTCGCAACCGGCTATGCGGATCTGCAAGGCCCCGCCGCCGACCAGGTGCCGCGCCTGTCCAAGCCGTTCACCCAGCACGCGATCATCGATGCCATCGAGTCCTGCCTCGCCGCCGTCGCGTCGCGCCAGTCGGCCTGAACCGCGCGGAAACGCCGCGCAACCCCGCGCAGCGGATGTGCAAAGACGCCCCGCCCGCTGCCGCCCTCCAGCGTCCGTGCGCCGGCACCCTCAGCGCCGCGCCACGAACCGGCCGACCACGATCAGCACCACCCCCGCCGCGATCACCCCATAGGTCAACGGGTCCCAGGTGATGGCCGCGATGAACGAGCGGACCGCCTCCACGAAGATCCGCGGCACCCACAGCAGCCAGTCCCAGCCGAAAAGATGCGCCGCCAGGCCCAGCGCCACCAGCACCGCCCCCAGGGACTGCAACCGTCGCGCCACCATCCACTCTCCTCCATTCCGCGGCGACAATTCGCCACCATCAGGGCCGGGTCCATCCCGCGCCGCATCATGCCTGCGCCGCAAGGCGACAGTGAGGCCGCGCCTGTTGCATCGGCCGCCTTCTTCAGACAAGAACATATGATGAACGCATCGCCAACCCCCTACCAATCGCCAACCCCCTACCACCCGCCGCCCCGCCGCCCATCTCTTCCATGCTAAGCTGACGCGCCCGCTGCCCGGAGTTCGAGATGTCGCAGGTCCTCGCCCGCCCCGACCTTCCCATGCTGTTCAAGCCACAGCGCCAGCCCGCCAAGCCGGTGACGAAGAAGCTGCGCGTCGTCTCCGACTACGAACCCGCCGGCGACCAGCCCACCGCCATCCGCGAACTCGTCGCCGGCCTCAACGGCGCCGAGCGCGACCAGGTCCTCCTCGGCGTCACCGGCTCGGGCAAGACCTTCACCATGGCCAAGGTCATCGAGGCGGTGCAGAAGCCCACCCTCATCCTCGCCCCCAACAAGACCCTGGCCGCCCAGCTCTACGGCGAGATGAAGTCCTTCTTCCCCGACAACGCCGTGGAATATTTCGTCAGCTACTACGACTATTACCAGCCCGAGGCCTACGTCCCGCGCACCGACACCTATATCGAAAAAGACAGCCAGATAAACGAACAGATCGACCGAATGCGCCACGCCGCCACGCAGTCCCTGCTCGAACGCAACGACGTCATCATCGTCGCCTCCGTCTCCTGCATCTACGGCATCGGCTCGGTCGAAACCTACGCCAAGATGGTCGTCAAGCTGGAGGCCGGGGGCCGCATCGACCGCGACCAACTCGCCAAGGCCCTCGTCGAACTCCAGTACCGCCGCAACGACGTCGCCTTCCAGCGCGGCACCTTCCGCCTGCGCGGCGAGGTCGTGGACATCTTCCCCGCCCACTACGAAGACCGCGCCTGGCGCGTCACCCTGTTCGGCGACGAGATCGAGAGCATCGCCGAATTCGACCCGCTGACCGGCGAGAAGACCGCCGCGATGGACAACATCACCATCTACGCCAACAGCCACTACGTCACCCCGCGCCCGACCCTCCAGCAGGCCGTCCAGGACATCAAGAAGGAACTCAAGGACCGGCTCGACGACTTCACCGCCAACGGCAAGCTGCTCGAAGCCGAGCGCCTCCAGCAGAAGACCACCTTCGACATGGAGATGATCGAGACCACCGGCTCCTGCAAATCCATCGAGAACTATTCGCGCTACCTCTCCGGCCGCAACCCGGGCGAGCCGCCGCCCACCCTGTTCGAATACCTGCCCGAAAACGCCCTGCTCATCGTCGACGAAAGCCACGTCACCGTGCCCCAGATCGGCGGCATGGAACGCGGCGACTACGCGCGCAAATCCATCCTCGCCGATTACGGCTTCCGCCTGCCCTCCTGCATCGACAACCGTCCGCTGAAATTCGCCGAGTGGGAAAGCTTCCGCCCGCAAACCCTGTTCGTCTCCGCCACCCCCGGCCCGTGGGAGATGGAGCGCACGTCAGGCACCTTCGCCGAACAGGTCATCCGCCCCACCGGCCTCATCGACCCCGTCACCGAAATCCGCCCCGTCGAACGGCAGGTGGACGACCTGCTCGCCGAGGTCCGCGCCACCGCCCAGGCCGGCGGCCGCGTGCTGGTCACCGTGCTCACGAAACGCATGGCCGAGGACCTCACCGAATATCTCGGCGAGAACGGCGTGCGCGTCCGCTACCTCCACTCCGACGTCGACACGCTGGAGCGCATCGAGATCATCCGCGACCTGCGCGTCGGCGTGTTCGACGTCCTCGTCGGCATCAACCTGCTGCGCGAGGGCCTCGACATCCCCGAATGCTCCCTGGTCGCCATCCTCGACGCCGACAAGGAGGGCTTCCTGCGCAGCCGCACCAGCTTGGTGCAGACCATCGGCCGCGCCGCGCGCAACATCGACGGCCGCGTCATCCTCTACGCCGACCGCATGACCGACAGCCTGCGCTACGCCATCGAGGAAACCGAGCGCCGCCGCAACAAGCAGCGCGCCTACAACGAGCAGCACGGCATCACGCCGCAAGGCATCCGCCGCCAGATCGGCCGCGTCCTCGAGAGCGTCTTCGAGCAGGACTACGTCACCGTCACCCCGGTCGCCAACAGCGCCACCACCGAATTCGTCGGCAAGGATCTCAAGGCCGCCATCGCCGAGATGGAGAAGCGCATGCGCGCCGCCGCCGCCGACCTGGAATTCGAGGAAGCCGCCCGCCTGCGCGACGAGATCAAGCGCCTCGAAGCCCTCGACCTCGGCCTCGAACCACCGCCCCCCGCCAGCGCCACCCTGCGCCCCCGCAAGGACACCGCGCCCAAGCCTCTCGGCCCCGGCGGTGGCGGCTACGATCCAACGAAGCGGCGAGGGCGCGGCCGCAAGGCCTGACCCTCACTCCCGCCGCTTCTTCGTGCCGGCCGCCTCGTCGTGCTCCTCCGAAATGCCGAACGCCGCATCGAATGCCCGTGCCCCGGCAATCCCCGGCGGGCCATCGGGCATGTGGTCGGGCAACCCAGACATGTAGTCCACCCGATCATCCGCAACCTCGCGGCCCGCGCCTGCCGGGTTGTGCCCCGTCCATCCGCCCGCCCGGTATTCCGCCTCGCGTGCCGGCAAATCCACCGGATGGTGCCGCCGCAGGATCGCCTCGGCCTCGCCCAGCCGGCTCTCCTCGCCGCGCACCGTCACCAGGATGCCGCCACGGCGCACGCCTTCGGCATGAACATGCGCCTCGCGCTCGTCCACGCCGGATTCGGTCAAGGCCCCCACCAACCCGCCGGCCGCCGCGCCGATCCCGGCGCCGGTCAGCACGGTCACGAACCAGCCAGCCGCCACCAGCGGCCCTACCCCGGGGATGGCCAGTGCCGCGAACCCCGCCAGCAACCCGGCCCCGCCCCCCAGCAACGTGCCGAGGCTGGCGCCCGCGGCCGCCCCTCCCGCCGGGTCGCCCGTCTCGCTCCGCGTGGCTGCTTCCTCTTCGGGCCGCGCGGCGATCACGCTCACCTCGGCCTCGTTGAATCCAGCCCGCTCGAGTTCATGCACCGCCTCGGTCGCATGCGCCCGGTCATCGTACAATCGCGCCAGGGTCCTCTTCGCCATCGTCCCACCTCCTGTGCTGGCCGGCGCCGGCCGTCCCCGTCTTCGGCTACCACAGGGATAACCCCCACCCCGGCGATGGCGTTCCAGGCGCGCAGGGGCGTCAGCTAGGCGGCAGCGGCGGTCACCTCCACGCCCCGGGCCGCGGCGATCGCATCGTCAACCGTCGCGTCGAACCGCACATGCGGCGGCCGCACCCCATGGCTGATCAGCACGCGCCGCACGCCGGGAATGGCCCCGGCGATATGCACCACGGCATGGCGCCGCTCGGCCTTGCGCACGAAGCTCTCCAGCGTGCTGGCCGCCGTCGAATCCAGCAGCGGCACGGCGCTGAAATCCAGCACGAACGCCTTCGGCCGCTCCGCCAGATGGTCCAGCGCGATCGCCACCGTCGCCGCCGAGCCGAAGAAGAAGGCCCCGGAAATCCGGTGCACCACGATGTCCGGGTCGGTGGCCCGGCTGGGATCGTAAGGCCGCGGCCGCCCGCCCTCCTCCGAATCCGCCTGGTCCTCGGCGATTAGCGGCAGCCCGGTCTGCACCTCCACCGCCTGCGCCATGCGGTGCAGGAACAGCAGCACCCCCAGCCCGAACCCCACCAGGATCCCTTCGGTCAGGTCGCGGAACACCACCAGCAGGAAGGTCGCCAGCAACACCACCGCATCGCCCCACGAGGCCCGCACCAGGGCGGCGAATTCGCGCTTCTCGAACATGTTCCACGCCACCAGCGCCAGCACCCCCGCCAGCGCCGCGAGCGGGATGTACGCCGCCAGCGGTGCCGCCACCAGCATGAACAGCAGCAGGAACACCGAATGCAGCATGCCCGACACCGGACCGCGCGCACCGGCGCGCACGTTGGTCGCGGTGCGCGCGATGGTGCCGGTCACGCACATGCCGCCAAACACGGCCGAGGCCATGTTCGCCGCTCCCTGGGCCACCAGTTCACAGTTCGACCGGTGGCGCCGCCCGCTCATGTTGTCCGCCACCACCGCCGACAACAGGCTTTCGATGCCACCCAGCAACGCGAAGGACAGCGCGGCCGGCAGCATCTCCAGCACCCGCGCCGGCGACAGGTCCGGCAGCATCGGCGCCGGCAACCCGTTCGGAATGCCGCCGAAGCGCGAGCCGATGCTGGCCACCGGCAGCCCGGCCAGGCTCGCCACCACCGCGGCCAGTGCCACCGCGATCAGCATCCCCGGCCAGTGCGGCCGAAACCGCCGCACCGCCAAAATCACCCCCATCGTCAGCACCGATACCGCCACCGCCGCGGGCGAGATCGTCCCCGCCGCCGCCCACAGCGCCGCCAGCTTCGGCAACAGCGGTCCCGGCTCGTGCTCCAGCGCCATGCCCAGCAATTCGCGGATTTGGCTTGCGAAGATGATCACCGCGATGCCCGAGGTGAATCCCACCGTCACCGGAAACGGGATGTACTTGATGAAGGTGCCCAGCCGCAGGAACCCCACCGCCATCAGCATCAGCCCGCTCATGAACGTCGCCAGGATCAGCCCGTCCACCCCATGCAGCGTCACGGTGGCCAGCACCAGCACGATGAACGCCCCGGCCGGCCCGCCGATCTGGAACCGGCTGCCACCCAGCAGCGAGACAAAAAAGCCGCCCACGATGGCGGTATAAAGCCCCCGGTCCGGCGACACGCCCGAGGCGATGGCGATCGCCATCGACAGCGGCAACGCCACGATCGCCACGGTCAGCCCGGAGACGGCATCGGCGCGAAGCTGCGCCAGCCCGTAGCCCTCGCGCAGCACCGTCACCAGCTTCGGGGTGAACAGGTCCACAAAGCCGGGGGTGGCAGGTTTCATCATCGCACGACCCTTCCGCCGTCGCGCGCGGCGAGGGCCGTGCGTCGGCGGACAAGATGTTGAAGCCCGAGGATGCGCCCCGCGGCGCCGCAATGACAATGCATGGCTCTCAGCCCACCCCTGCCCCGGCGCGCTATGGCTCCCGGGCGCGGCGCGGTAGAAGCTGGCCGGCTACCGCAGCGGCACCATGTCCGACATGTCCGTATCGTTCACCATCACCTTGTTGTTGGCATAGGTGATGGTCCACACCGTCTCGGCTCCCACCTGCCGCCCGATACCCTTCATGAAGATCAGCGCCGGCGCGGCCATCTTCAGTTCCTTCGCCGCGTTCACCCGCCGGATCAGCGCGTCCAGCCCGGTGGCCCGAAGCTCTGCCCGCCCGGTCGCCTCCACGGCGTTCACCAGTTCCACGATCCCGCCCCCGGTCAGCCGCATCGGCCCCAGATCCACCAGCAGGTCGTCCACGCCCACAACCACAGGGTTGGCGGCGAGCAGCTGCATCGTCTCCGCCTCGATATTCGCCCCCTCGCTGTCGATCGCCCGGCGCAGGTAATCCTTCAGCGCCTCCTTGGGAATCCCGCTCACCTTGGGCGTCAGCGCCACCCGGTGCGGCACCACCTCGCGCCACGCGCCCTCGGGAATCAAATCCGTCTCCAGCCCTTCCAGCGCCAGATGCAGCTTGAATCCGGTCTGCCCCGCCGGCGCGCCCAGCGCCAGGCCGAAATCCAGCTTGCGCAGGCTGCCGGCGAACAGCGGCCCGCCTTCGACGGTGATGCCGCTGTAGCTCTGCTTGGTCTCGATCGCGTCCAACATGGCGAACAGCTGCGTCAGCAGCGTGCGCGCCAGCGCCTTCTCCTGCTGCGTGTCCGCCGCCTTGCCGCTCCCTTTGCCTTGGGCAGAATCCTTGCCTAGGGCAGTCCCCGGCTTTCCGGCCGGCATGGCGGTCGCGCCCAGGGCGTAGGCGGTGCGCAGCAACTCGCCCAGCTTGGCCACGTCGAAATTCTCGATCCGCGAGGCGCTGGTCATCCGGTCGATCGACATCGTCATCGTCCCGCCGCCCGGCATCGGCGAGGAAGTGGCGTAGCCCTGGACCTCGCTGTCGCCCAGCACCGTCACCAGGCCCGGACCGGCCGGCTGCCACTCCGACCGCCCGGTCAGCTTTTCGATGCGCGAGGACTGAACGCCCGCGGCCGAGCGCAGCTCGGTGCTGTACCCGCCCACCGTGGTGGTGAACACCGAGGTGGTCGCCAGCGTCGGATCGAAGGTGCCGGTCGTCTCCTGCCGCTCGATGCCCACCACCAGGGTCGAGGGAGCGCCGTCGGCGGGGTTGCGCAGTTCGGCGCGCATCGTGCCGGGAAAATCGGCGCCGAGGATCGCCCACCGCCCACCGTCCAGCGGCTTCACCCGGGCGGCCAGCGCGCCCTCGCCCAGCATCACCGTATCGTCGAAATAGCTGCCGCCCAGCCCCAGCTCCATGCGGTAGGCCTCGCCGTCCGGCATCACGCGCAGCGGCAGCGCGGCGGCATCCACCGAATTGCCGAGATTGGCCGACAGCCAGTCGCGCACGGCGGCGGCGATCGCGGCCGCCCCCTCCTCGCTGGGCGGCGCGACCTCCGCGACCGGGGGCATGGAGGGAGCCGGCGCCGTCCCCGCGGTCTGCGCAACGGCGCCATGCGACAGCATAAGGCTCACGAGCACGGCGGCAGCGCGCAGCCTGGGGGCGAAATGCATCGTCACGCTCCTCGGGATGGATGGGGGCGCATCCTAGCCGCGTGGGCAGCGCCGCCGATAGCCCAACCTGCGGCGGCGCAGCCGGTCACAACGGCAGCGGGCTCACCCGGATCATCTCGCCATGCCGCACCTCGCCCGGCAGGCACAGCGCCGCGATCGCCGGGGCCACATCGGCCGGCACCGGCAGCCGCGACCGGTCCTCGCCCGGAAACGCCTTCACGCGAATGGCGGTGGCGACCGAGCCGGGATCGACCAGGTTCACCCGCAACGACGACGACCGGGTCTCCTCCGCCCAGCTCATCACCAGGTGGTGGTGCGCCGCCTTGGTGGCGCCATAGGTGCCGAAATACGCCGTCGGCTTCAGCACGATGCGGCTGGTGAGGAACAGCGCGCGCCCCGCCTCGGCGGCCAGCAGCAGCGGCCCGCAGGAGCGGATCAGCCGCAGCGGGGCGGCCACGTTCACCGCCATCGCCTCGTCCCAGTCCTTCATATCGATATGCGGCGCCGGCGTCAGCGTGCCCATCACCCCGGCGTTGGAAACCAGGATGTCCAGCCGGCGGAAGCGCTCGAACAGGCTGGGCCCCACCATGTCCAGCGCCGCGCCCTCACGCAGGTCGAGCGGCAGCAGCGTCGCGGTGCCGCCCACGGCGCGGATGGCGTCATCGGTCGCCTCCAGCCCGCCCTGGGTGCGCGCCACCAGCACCACATGCGCGCCCAGCCGCGCCAGTTCCACGGCGGTCGCGGCCCCGATCCCGCGGCTTGCCCCCGTCACCAGGGCCACCCGCCCCGCCAGTTCCGCCATGTCGCGCCTCGTGCCAATCCAACCCGCACCCTACCCCAACCGCCCCCGCGCGCGAAGCCGTCCCCCGGCCGGAAGCCGCTGGACAACCGGCGGCAAGCGGCCTTCATCGTGCTGCCGATCCTTGGCATGGTGCCGCCGATCACCAACCGCGCCGCGCGTCCTGCCCGGCGCCTCACCTGCCCCTGCGCGGGGCTGACGGAGACGACCCTGTTCCAGGACCCTGATCGCAACAGCAGCGGCCGTGCGCCGGATCAGCGCAAGCCGGGCCACCGGCAGACGAGCGCCGCCGCCCTCCGCAGCAGGCCAAACCCCGCGTGAGCAACACGACACCGCAGCCGCCGCCACTGCGGGGCTTCGCCTTCCTCGGCATCACCGCCTTCGCCTGGGGCCTCAACTGGCCGGTGATGAAGGCGCTGATGCGCGACTGGCCGCCCTACACCGTGCGAATCTTCGCGGCCATGGCCGCCGTGGCGGTGCTGCTGGCGGTGGCGCTGGCACAGCGCGACCGGCTGCTGCCACGCCCCGGCCAATGGGGGCGCCTGGCGGTCACCGGATTGCTGAACGTCGGCGCCTGGAGCGTGGTGGCCCCGCTCAGCCTGTTCTGGCTCGACGCGGCGGAGGCGGCGATCATCGCCTACACCATGCCGGTCTGGGCCACCGTCCTGGCCTGGCCGGTGCTCGGCGAGCGGCCGACCCTGGCGCGCGTGGGCGGGCTGGCGCTCGGCCTGGCGGGCGTCACCCTGCTGATGGCCGGCACATTGTCCCACGGCGGCTTGGCCGCGCTCGCCGGCAAGCTGCCGGGGGTGGCCGCCATCCTCGGCACCGCACTGATGTTCGCCGCCGGTGCGGTGGTCACCAAGCGCTGGCCGGTGCAGATGGCCCCGGTGCCGCTGGTCGCCTGGCAGATTGTGTTCGGCACGCTGCCCGTATGGGTGATCGCGCTCGGCTTCGAGACGCTGGACCTGGGACGGGTGACGGCAACCGGCTGGTTCTGCCTGTTCTACCTCGGCATCGTCGCACAGTGCGTCGCCTACCTCGCCTGGTTCCGCGCCCTGCGCACGCTGCCGGCCGGGCTGGCGGCCACCGGCAACCTGATGGTGCCGGTGATCGGCGTGCTGTCCAGCGGGCTGCTGCTCGGCGAACCCCTGGGATGGCGGCACGGCGTGGCACTGGCGATGACGCTGGGCGGCGTGGTGATCGCCGCGCGCGGCTGACACTCCCTTTCCCACCACCGCAACTGGTCAATAGATGGGCAGTCCAGCGGCCTAATTTCAAATCACACGAACGAAATTGAGGCTCGCCGCATCACGCCCTCGTAAAACTGGCCGAATACGGCGCATCCAGCGCGACCCCGGGCTGGCATGAAACCTGCAATCCCTTCCCGATGCTCGGACTTTGAGCGCGAAAAGAATCCACAGGGAAAGGGCCCTCATGTCGCTGCTTCGCAAATGGCTTCGCGGAATAGGCTTTGCCGCCACCGCACTCACCGCCGCCGCCGTTGCCACCCCCCAGGCCCAGGCCCAGGAGCCCATCAAGGTCGGCATCCTGCATTCCCTCTCCGGCACCATGGCTATCAGCGAGACCACGCTGAAGGACGTGATGCTGATGCTCATCGACGAGCAGAACAAGAAGGGCGGCGTGCTCGGCCGCAAGCTCGAAGCCGTCGTCGTCGACCCCGCCTCCAACTGGCCCCTGTTCGCCGAAAAGGCCCGCCAGCTCATCACCGTCGACAAGGTCTCCGCCGTGTTCGGCTGCTGGACCTCGGTCAGCCGCAAATCCGTCCTCCCCGTCTTCGAGGAAACCGGCAACATCCTCTTCTACCCCGTCCAGTACCGAGGGCGAGGAAAGCAGCAAGAACGTCTTCTACACCGGCGCCGCCCCCAACCAGCAGGCCATCCCCGCCGTCGACTACCTGATGGCCGAGGAAGGCGTGAAGCGCTGGGTGCTGGCCGGCACCGACTACGTCTATCCCCGCACCACCAACAAGATCCTTGAAGCCTACCTGAAATCCAAGGGCGTCGCCGCCGAGGACATCCTGATCAACTACACCCCGTTCGGCCACGCCGACTGGCAGAACATCGTCGCCGAGATCAAGAAGTTCGGCTCCGCCGGCAAGAAGACCGCCGTCGTCTCCACCATCAACGGCGACGCCAACGTGCCGTTCTACAAGGAACTCGGCAACCAGGGCATCAAGGCCACCGACATCCCCGTCGTCGCCTTCTCGGTCGGCGAGGAGGAACTGGCCGGCATCGACACCAAGCCCCTTGTCGGCCACCTCGCCGCCTGGAACTACTTCATGTCGGTCGACAACCCCGACAACAAGGCCTTCATCGAGAAGTGGCAGGCCTTCACCAAGAACCCCAAGCGCGTCACCAACGACCCCATGGAAGCCCACGTCATCGGCTTCAACATGTGGATCAAGGCGATGGAAAAGGCCGGCTCGGCCGAGCCCGCCAAGGTCATCCCCGCCATGATCGGCATCGCCGTGCCCAACCTCACCGGCGGCTACTCGGCAATGATGCCCAACCACCACATCACCAAGCCCGTGCTGATCGGCGAGATCAAGGCCGACGGCCAATTCAACGTGGTGTGGCAGACCGCCGGAACCGTGGTCGCCGACGAATGGTCGCCGCACCTGGAAGGCTCGCGCGACCTCATCTCCGATTGGCGCTCGCCCCTCTCCTGCGGCAACTTCAACGTCAAGACCGGCAAATGCGGCGGCGCCTCCAAGTAACCGCCCACGCATACCTCCCCGGGGGCACTCTCTGCCTCCGGGGAATCGCCTCCTAACGGACAAAGGTTCTTTTTTCACAAAAGAACAAGAAAGCGCTTCTTTTTGAAAAAAGAAGCAAAAACTTTTATCCATTTTTGCCGTGCCAGCGCACCGCACGCCGGGATATCCAGATGAGACTTCTGCGTTGCCTGTTGTTCCTGCTGGCGCTGGCTCCGCACGCCGGATCGGCCCAGCCGGCCGACCCCTTCGCCGGCCTCGCCGGCACCAGCTACGACGATATCCGCCACGGCATCGAAGCCCTCGCCACATCCGGCCACCCCCGCGCCGCCGCCACCATCGCCGCCCTGCAATCCGGCGCCCTTCTCGCCGGCCCCGATGGCGTGCTGGTAATCAAGCAGGGCGACACCCTCATCGACGCCCGCACCGGCGCGCCCGCCCCCGCCGCCACCGGCCTGCGCCCCGTCCGCGTCAACAACAGCGTCCGCCGCGCCGCCCAAGCCGCCATGGGCAGCCTCACCCTCTTCTCCCCGGACGACACCGACCGCGCGAAAGCCGCCGAGGCCGTGTTCAAGGCCCGCGACCCCGACGCCCTCGCCCCCCTCGCCCGCGCCATCGCCGCCGAGCAGAACGCCTCCATCCGCACCCTCATGCAACAGGCCCGCGCCGCCGCAATCCTCGCAAATCCCGACACCACCGAACCCGACCGCCTCGCCGCCGTCGCCACCCTGCGCGCCCGCGGCGACCTCGACGCCCGCGGCCTGCTCGCCTCCCTCTCCGCCCAGCCCGCCGCCGTCGCCCAGGCCGCCGCCGCAGCGGTGGCCGCCATCGACCGCCAGCAGCAGATCTGGAGCGTCGCCCAAGGCGCCTTCTACGGCCTCTCCCTCGGCTCCGTCCTCCTGCTGGCCGCCGCCGGCCTGGCCATCACCTTCGGCGTCATGGGCGTCATCAACATGGCGCACGGCGAAATGGTCATGCTCGGCGCCTACACCACCTTCACCGTCCAGGACATCATCCGCAGCCACGCCCCCGCCCTGTTCGACTACTCGCTCTTCCTCGCCGTGCCGCTCGCCTTCCTCGTCTCCGGCCTGGTCGGCATCGCCATCGAGCGCGGCCTGATCCGCTTCCTCTACGGCCGCCCGCTGGAAACCCTGCTCGCCACCTGGGGCCTCTCCCTGGTCCTGCAACAGGCCGTCCGCTCCATCTTCGGCCCCACCAACCGCGAGGTCGGCACCCCCTCCTGGATGAGCGGCGCGGCCCAGTGGGGCGGCCTCACCATCACCTGGAACCGCCTCACCATCATCATCTTCGCCATGCTCGTCCTGGCCGCCCTGATGGCCGTGCTGCGCTTCACCGCCCTCGGCCTGCGCATGCGCGCCGTCACCCAGAACCGCCGCATGGCCGCCAGCATGGGCATCCGAACCCCCTGGATCGACGCCATGACCTTCGGCCTCGGCTCCGGCGTCGCCGGCATGGCGGGCGTCGCCCTCAGCCAGATCGACAACGTCAGCCCCAACCTCGGCCAGGGCTACATCATCGACAGCTTCCTCGTCGTCGTCTTCGGCGGCGTCGGCAACCTCTGGGGAACCCTGGTCAGCGCCCTCACCCTCGGCGTGGTCAACAAGTTCCTCGAACCCATCGCCGGCGCCGTCCTCGGCAAAATCGTCGTCCTCGTGCTCGTCATCCTGTTCATCCAACGCAAACCCCGCGGCATGTTCCCACTCAAGGGCCGGGCGGTCGAAGCATGAAAAGGATAAGCACTTCTTTTTGTGAACAAAAAGAAGCAAAAAAACTACATCCATTCGCAGCGGCCCGACCGCGCAGAACGAACTACCCACCGGCAATCGGAAAAAGTCTTTTTGCTTCTTTTTATACAGAAAAAGAAGACTCTTCCCTTTCTCCGACCGGACCACGAGCATGAGCCGCACAACGACCCTCATCTGCCTCCTCGCGGTGTTGGGCGGCGCCCTCCTCCTCGCGGCCGGCAACCTCTTGCTCCCGCCCGAGGCGTCGCTTTACGTCCCCACCTACGTTGTCTCGCTCGTCGGCAAGTACCTTTGCTTCGCCATTCTCGCCCTCGCCCTCGACCTGGTCTGGGGTTTCGCCGGCATTCTCAGCCTCGGCCACGCGGCGTTCTTCGCTCTCGGCGGCTACGCGATGGGCATGTATCTCATGCGCCAGATCGGCACGCGCGGCGTTTACGGCAACGCCGTGCTGCCCGACTTCATGGTGTTCCTGAACTGGAAGGAACTGCCCTGGTATTGGCACGGCTTCGACAACCCGGCCTTCGCCATCCTCATGGTCATCCTCGTGCCTGGCCTGCTCGCGCTGATCTTCGGCTGGCTCGCCTTCCGCAGCCGCGTTTCCGGCGTCTACCTGTCCATCATCACGCAGGCGCTGACCTACGCCCTGCTGCTCGCCTTCTTCCGCAACGACATGGGCTTCGGCGGCAACAACGGCCTCACCGATTTCAAGGAGATGTTCGGCTTCCGCCTCCAGGCCGACGAAACGCGCGCCGGCCTTCTGGTCGCCAGCGCCGGCTTCCTTTGCCTGATGCTGCTGGCTGCGCGCTTCATCGTAACCTCGCGCTTCGGCCGCGTTCTCATCGCCGTGCGCGACACCGAAAGCCGCACCCGCTTCCTCGGCTACCGCCCCGAAAACTACAAGCTCTTCGTCTTCACCGTCTCCGCCATCATGGCCGGCATCGGCGGCGCCCTCTACGTGCCCCAGGTCGGCATCATCAACCCCAGCGAGTTCTCCCCCGCCAACTCCATCGAGGCCGTGATCTGGGTCGCCGTCGGCGGCCGCGGCACCCTGGTCGGCGCCATCCTCGGCGCCGTGCTGGTCAACGGCGGCAAGACCTACTTCACCGGCGCCCTGCCCGAAATCTGGCTCTTCGCCCTCGGCGCCCTCTTCATCCTCGTCACCCTGTTCCTGCCGAAGGGCGTCCTCGGCCTGTTCCGCCGCCGCGAAAAACAACCTGTCCCCACACCGGCGATGGAGCCCGCGGAATGACCCGCACCCAGGAAACCCTGCTCTACCTCGACGGCGTCTCCGTCACCTTCGACGGCTTCCGCGCCCTCAACGCCCTCTCCCTCCTCGTCGAGAAAGGCGAAATGCGCGCCGTCATCGGCCCCAACGGCGCCGGCAAGACCACCATGATGGACGTCATCACCGGCAAGACCCGCCCCGACCAGGGCCGCGTCGTCTTCGGCGACGACACCGACCTCACCAAACTCGACGAACCCGCCATCGCCGCCCTGGGCATCGGCCGCAAGTTCCAGAAGCCCACCGTCTTCGAACCCCTCTCCGTCTGGGACAACCTCCTCCTCGCCCTCGCCGGTGACCGCCGCCCCCGCTTCACCCTCTGGGCCCGCGAAACCGCCGACGAGCGCGACCGCATCAACGCCGTCCTGGAAACCACCCGCCTGGCCGACCAACGCCACCGCACCGCCGGCGACCTCAGCCACGGCCAGAAACAATGGCTCGAAATCGGCATGCTCCTCGCCCAGGAACCCCAACTCCTCCTCGTCGACGAACCCGTCGCCGGCATGACCGACGCCGAAACCGAACAAACCGCCGACCTCCTGCGCGATATCAACAAAACCCGCAGCGTCGTGGTGGTCGAACACGACATGGCCTTCGTCCGAGCCCTCGGCGTCAAAGTCACCGTCCTCCACGAAGGCAGCGTCCTCTCCGAAGGAACCATCGACCACGTGAGCAACGACCCCAAGGTCATCGAGGTCTATCTCGGAAGATGAAAGACAAGAGAAGCACTTCTTTTTGTGAACAAAAAGAAGCAAAAAAACTTTATCCACTAGCCCGTAGCAGCGCAGTGACACTCCGGCCCGACCGCCGGCCTTTGAGGCGCGATCTCTCCCCCAAGCGAATGAATGAAGTTTTTTTGCTTCTTTTTGTTCACAAAAAGAAGTCTTCCTCCCCTGAAGGACCTCCCCTCCCATGCTAGAAGTCCGCCAGGTCGATCTCCACTACGGCGCCGCCATCGCCCTCCGCCAGGTCTCCCTTTCGGCCCAGCTCGGCGAAGTCACCTGCCTGCTCGGCCGCAACGGCGTCGGCAAGACCAGCCTGCTGCGCGCCATCACCGGCGCCCATCCGATCTCGGCCGGCGGCATCACCTGGGAGGGCGCGGACATCACCCGCCTCCCCACCTACGAGCGCGCCAGGCGCGGCATCGCCAGCGTCCCCCAGGGCCGCGACATCTTTCCGTTGCTGACGGTGCGCGAAAATCTCGAAACCGGCTTTGCCGTCCTGCCCCGCCGCGACCGCCGCGTGCCCGACGAGATCTTCGACCTGTTCCCCATCCTGCGCACCATGCTCCGCCGCCGCGGCGGCGACCTTTCCGGCGGCCAGCAGCAGCAACTCGCAATCGCCCGCGCCCTGGTGATGAAGCCCCGCCTGCTGGTGCTGGACGAGCCGACGGAGGGCATCCAGCCTTCGATCATCAAGGACATCGGCCGCGTCATCGCGCTCTTGCGTAGCCGCGGCACCATGGCCATCCTGCTCGTGGAACAGTATTTCGACTTCGCCCGCGACCTCGCAAGCCGCATCGTGGTCATGGACCGCGGCGACGTGGTGCTGAACGGCACGCCAGGGGAGCTCGACGAGGACGATGTGCGCCGACGCCTCTCTGTATGAACCCCGCCTCCAGCGCGCCAAAGGCGACCTCATCGTCACCTTCCGCGACCGAGCCGGCACCACGGCACTCGCCGACCTCCGCCAGGAAGGCTGCCTCAAGGCCCGCTTCCCCCGCCCCACCGGCTGGGCAGAAGCCGTCATCCTCAACTCCTCCGGCGGCGTCGCGGCCGGCGACCACCTCACGCAGCACCTCGCAGTCGGCACCAACGCCCAAGCCACCTTCACCGCCCAGGCCGCCGAACGCTTCTACCGCGCCCGCCCCACCGACGCCCCCGCCACCCTCCAAACCACCATCACGGTCGCCGAGGGCGCATCGGCCGAATGGCTCCCCCAGGAAACCATCCTTTTCGACGCCTGCGCGCTCACCCGCACCCTCTCCATCGACCTCGCCAAATCCGCCTGGTTCCTCGGCATCGAAACCCTCGTCTTCGGCCGCACCCTGATGGGCGAGACCGTCCACACCGCCCGCCTGCGCGACACCATCCGCCTCCGCCGCGCCGGCCGCCTCATCCTCCACGACGCCATCCGCCTCGACGGCGAAGTCGCCCCCATCCTCGCACAACGCGCCAGCGCCAACAGCGCCACCTGCGTCGCCACCCTCATCCACGCCGCCCCCAACGCCGCATCCCACCTCCCCGCCCTGCGCGACGCCTTGGCCAACACCCCAGCCGAAGCCGCCGCCAGCACCTGGAACAACCTCCTCGTCGCGCGCATCCTCGCCCCCGACAGCGCCACCCTCCGCACCACCCTCATTGCGGCGCTGGCCGTCCTGCGCGCCCCCCGCCCCCTCCCCCGCGTCTGGAGCTGCTAGCGTCCTGCCCCCGGAGCGCGCCGCCCTTGCGGCGTGCGGAGGGGACCAGCAGGCCGCCGAACAAAAGGACCTACGATGAACCTAACCCCCCGCGAGAAGGACAAGCTCCTCATCTCCATGGCCGCCATCGTCGCCCGCCGCCGCCTCGACCGCGGCGTGAAACTCAACTACCCCGAAGCCATCGCCCTCATCACCGACTACGTCATCGAAGGCGCCCGCGACGGCCGCTCCGTCGCCGACCTCATGCAAGCCGGCGCCCACGTCATCACCCGCGCCCAGGTCATGCCCGGCATCGCCGAAATGATCCACGACGTCCAGGTCGAAGCCACCTTCCCCGACGGCACCAAACTCGTCACCGTCCACGAGCCGATAAGATGAAAAGCAAGGCGAGGGCGCTGCCCTCGACCCGTCAGGGGCGTCGCCCCTGCACCCCCACACTTAAAGTAATGGATTGCAAAGGCCCCGCCTTTGCTGGGGTCCAGGGGCAAAGCCCCTGGCCTTCTACCTTGGGAGCCTCAAAATGATCCCCGGCGAAATCATCACGGCCGAAGGCGAAATCGAACTAAACCCCGGCCTCCCCCGCACCACCCTCACCGTCGCCAACACCGGCGACCGCCCCATCCAGGTCGGCTCCCACTACCACTTCGCCGAAACCAACCCCGCCCTCTCCTTCGACCGCACGAAGGCCCGCGGCCAGCGCCTAGACATCCCCGCCGGCACCGCCATCCGCTTCGAACCCGGCCAGGCCCGCGACATCACCCTCATCCCCTACCAGGGCGCCCGCCGCGTCTTCGGCTTCCGCGCCCAGATCCAGGGAGACCTCGACTGATGGCCCGCCTCCCCCGCCGCGCCTACGCCGACATGTACGGCCCCACCACCGGCGACCGCGTCCGCCTCGCCGACACCGACCTCTGGGTCGAAGTCGAACGCGACCTCACCACCTACGGCGACGAAGTAAAATTCGGCGGCGGCAAGGTCATCCGCGACGGCATGGGCCAATCCCAGCTCAGCCAGGCCCAAGGTGCGGCCGACACCGTCATCACCAACGCGCTGATCATCGACCACTGGGGCATCATCAAGGCCGACGTCGCCATCACCCAGGGCCGCATCGCCGCCATCGGCAAGGCCGGCAACCCCGACATCCAGCCCAACGTCACCATCCCCATCGGCCCCGGCACCGAGATCATCGCCGGCGAAGGCAAGATCCTCACCCCCGGCGGCATCGACGCCCACATCCACTTCATCTGCCCGCAACAGGTCGAGGAAGCCCTCTGCGCCGGCTTCACCACCCTCGTCGGCGGCGGCACCGGCCCCGCCACCGGAACCTCCGCCACCACCTGCACCCCAGGCCCCTGGCACCTCGCCCGCATGCTCCAGGCGGCCGAAGGATTGCCCGTCAACCTCGCCTTCTCCGCCAAGGGCAACGCCTCCCAGCCCCAGGCCCTGGAGGAAATGATCCGCGCCGGCGCCTCCTCCCTCAAGCTCCACGAAGACTGGGGCACCACCCCCGCCGCCATCGACTGCGCCCTCTCCGTCGCCGACCGCTTCGACGTCCAGGTGATGATCCACACCGACACCCTCAACGAATCCGGCTTCGTCGAAGACACCATCGCCGCCTTCCAGGGCCGAACCATCCACGCCTTCCACACCGAAGGCGCCGGCGGCGGTCACGCCCCCGACATCATCAAGGTCGCCTCCCTCCCCAACGTCCTGCCCTCCTCCACCAACCCCACCCGCCCCTACACCGCCAACACCATCGACGAGCATCTCGACATGCTCATGGTCTGCCACCACCTCGACCCGTCCATCCCCGAAGACGTCGCCTTCGCCGAATCCCGCATCCGCCGCGAAACCATCGCCGCCGAAGACATCCTCCACGACCTCGGCGCCCTCTCCATGATGTCCTCGGACTCACAAGCCATGGGCCGCGTCGGAGAAGTCGCCATCCGCACCTGGCAAACCGCCCACAAGATGAAACAACAGCGCGGCCCCCTCCAACTGGCAGGAGGCGGCGGCGACGGCCCCGCCGACAACAACCGCGTCAAGCGCTACATCGCCAAATACACCATCAACCCCGCCATCGCCCAAGGCATGGCCCACGAAATCGGCGACATCACCCCCGGAAAACTCGCCGACCTCGTCCTCTGGTCCCCCGCCTTCTTCGGCGTCAAGCCCGACCTCGTCATCAAGGGCGGCAGCATCACCGTCGCCCCCATGGGCGACCCCAACGCCTCAATCCCAACCCCCCAGCCCGTCCACTACCGCCCCATGTTCGCCCAATACGGCCGAGCCATGCCCGAACACTGCCTCACCTTCGTCTCCGCCGCCGCCCTCGAAACCAACCTCGCCCAAACTCTCGGCCTGAACCGGCGCCTCTCCCCCGTCACCAACACCCGCGGCGGAATCGGCAAAGCCAACATGATCCACAACGCCGCCACCCCCACCATCGAAGTGAACCCCGAAACCTACGAAGTCCGCGCCGACGGAACCCTCCTGACCTGCGAACCCGCCACCACCCTCCCCATGACCCAACGCTACTTCCTCTTCTAGCCTCGCCTCTCTCCCCTCGCGCTTGGGCGGGGGGAGCCGGAGAGGGGCCAAGCCACACCAAACCACACCCCAAGCAAATCCCCTCCCGCACCGTGGGGAGGGCCAGGGTGGGGGGGGTCGCAGCAACGCCTTCAGCCAGAAAGGCAAGGCAAGCGCGTTCTTTTTTGAAAAAAATAACCAAAAAACTTTGCATCCTTGTGTCCCGACCCTATGGTGCAGATCATTACCACCGTGTGCAGTGACATCTTGACAAATTCGACGTTCCACGCTAATCTGGTTCCAACTTCACGCGTATGGGCTCACTGCCCAGTCTGGCGCTTCGCCGGACGTGTTCGGATTGAACGACATTGGCGGCTCGGTTCGGCCTTGGCTTTCCTTGGCCCTTCGGGACGCTCTCTTCGTTCGCTCCAAGAAAACCCAAGGCCGAACCGAGCCTTGCACAGGTGAAGTCATTTTCCTAAGACGTACAATTGAGTTTCTTCGATTAATCGATTTGGCAAAAAGCGAAATTCGAAAGAAGGGGCGTTTGGTTTTCCTCTGCGGAGGAAAATTGGATGAAGCCAAACTTGTTCCACCATCCGTACGTGAAGCGTTACTTCGGCATCTGCCATCGCGTCAGCAGATTGGAAATGCTCGTATAATTCTTGCAGAGGAGGCCACCAAAGCACTTCCCGGGAAGAATTTCCCCAACCTTCTCGACATTGAAGAACATTTGGCTGCCGTCGTTGATGGAATAATCTTGGTTGTTGAGAGTGCCGGTTCAATATGCGAGCTAGGGTCTTTTGTTAAGATACCGGACATCTCGCGGAAACTCATTGTTGTCGTCTCTAGCGCTCACAATGGAACGCCATCTTTTGTTAAGTTAGGCGCACTAGATTATTTTGTGGATCAATCTCGGAATGAAGAGAGGCTTATTTCTTTTCATTGGGACACCAAGGACGAGGTATGTGACATAAAGAAATATGTTCTGACGGATATGACGGACGACATTAATGCTGTCGTATCGAAGCAGCCCCTAAATGGGCATCTGCGGCTCAGTGACCTCGGGGATAGAATTTTTTTTACTCTCAGCCTCTGCCATTTACTTCGCGGCGCCAAGATGACCGAACTTCGAGAGTGCTACAACTCCGTCCTTCCAAGTGTCTCAAACAGAGAACTTCTGAAGCATTTGAGCATACTAGAGATATGCGGCCTAATCCGACATGTAGATCACGGAAGGAAAGCACGTTATTTCGTCCCATTGATCGATGCAATACCCCTGAAGGTTGCTTTCGTGAGCGGAGCTGAAGATCGAGACCGGGATACGATGCGCTGGATTCGTGATATTTCTAAGCTGATCGCCGAGAGCGACCCCACTCGCATGGCAATCTTCCAGGAGCACCAGAATGGGACCTGAGGAGCGGCAGAGTCTCGTCAAGGCATGCGCACTCGCGACGGGCATGACGACGAGCGAAGTAATGACTATCGCAAGAAAGGGGCCGAGAAGATACAAAATCTATACCATCCCCAAGAAATCGGGAGGTAGGAGGACGATTTGTCATCCGTCACGTGAACTGAAGGCACTTCAGTACGTATTTCTTGAGGATATACTTCGCAATTTGCCTACACACTCGGCAGCGACTGCATATAGAAAGGGCCTTTCGATCCGAGACAACGCACAAATGCATTCTCAGTCGCGCGTCTTACTCAAGTTAGATTTCGTTGACTTTTTCCCTTCTATCACGAACGAAGATTGGCTGAGGTACACTGGGACGGCTTTCCCACAATGGACAGCAAGCGATCGCTTTCTTTCCTCCTATGTATTGTTTTGGGGAAAAGGAGGACCAGTACCTACATGCTTATCCATTGGCGCGCCAACATCGCCCCTGGTGTCAAACGCGTTAATGTACAGAATTTGACTCCTTGTTTTCTCAATTTTGTTCAGAACATAGTCTAGTGTATACAAGATACGCCGACGATATCACGATCTCAAGCGAAGGATTCATATGCAAGAATTCCATAATTACAAAAATCCGCCAAATTCTAAAGAGTGAGAGCTTACCTCGACTTTCTATAAACGATGAGAAAACAATTCTTGTTTCCAAGTCGGCATCACGTCGAGTAACTGGCCTCATAATCACGAATGATGCAAAAATATCTCTTGGCCATGAACGCAAACGGCTAATAAGAGCAATGATATTCCGCGCCATCCAGAACCGACTTGACGCCCAGGAGAACGAGCATCTTGCCGGATTGCTGGCCTTTGCTCAAGATGTAGAACCTCATTTCATTGCCTCAATGATTCAGAGATACGGCATTGACAAAATTGATGCGATAAGGCGCAGAGAGACAAAGTGAGCTATAGAAATTTGTGTCCAAAATTTTCTGCCGCATTGCACAAAGACTCTAGTTGTTTGTATGTATTACTGACTTCCTAACTCGCTTACCTTTGCCCCAACGCCCGCAGGGCCACCTCTGGCTCCCGATCCAATATCCGCAACAACGCCCGCGCCGCCGGATCAGGCGCCACCCGCCCCTGCTCCCAATTCCGCAGCGTCGCCACCGGCACCCCGATCGCCTCCGCGAACTGCGCCTGCGTCATTCCCAGCCGCCGCCGAACCGTCCTTGCCAACGTCCCCGCCGCTGGCGGCGGCGCGGCCTCCGGGTCCTGGCCATCCTCCATCGTCTGTCGCCGGATCGCTGCCTCGCCCGTCGCCGCCCCCCGCCCCACTCCACGCGCCTTGATCTCCGCCAGCGTTCTCTCCTTCATGGCCATGCATTCCACCCTTTCGGCCCGGTACCTCAGCATATACGCTCAAAGCGTAGCACACGAGACTTGCCTGACTACGCTCAACGCGCAGCCAAATCACCAGCCTTGCCACCACACCCCCGCTTTCTTACTTTCCAAGGTAAGAAACCCGGAGCCACCCCATGCGCATCACCTCTAAAGGCCAGGTCACCATCCCCGCCGACATCCGCGCCCGCGCCGGCCTCATGCCCAACACTGAGGTCGCTTTCGAATACGACGGCACCGCCGTCCGCATCGTCCCCGTCAACGCCGCCCGCAAGCCCACCCGAGGCGAGGTCCTCGTCGTCCACCTGCGCCACCACGGCAAAGGCCAGAACACCATGACCACCGACGAAATCATGGCCCTCACCCGCGGCGAATAAATCGGCGCGCAAAAATGGCCATCTTCGTCGACAGCAACGTGCTGCTCGACGTGCTGACCGAACCCTCCGAATGGGCCGGTTGGTCCGCCGCCGCCCTCGCAGCCGCTGCAAACCGCTCCCGCCTCGTCATCAACGCCCTCGTTTACGCCGAAATATCCATCCACTTCCCCACCATCGAAGCCCTCGAAGCAGCCCTCCCCCGCAATTTCCTCCACCGCGAACCCATCTCCGAAAATGCCGCCTTCCTCGCGGGAAAAGCCTTCCTCGCCTACCGCCGCCGCGGCGGCGCCCGAACCCGCCCGCTCCCCGATTTCTTCATCGGTGCCCACGCCGCCACCGCCGGCCACTCGCTCCTCACCCGTGACACCGCCCGATACCGCACCTACTTTCCCCGCCTCGCCCTCATCGCCCCGAATTGACTGGGATCACTGACAGGAGGAACAAATGGCCACCGGCTGGGCCCCCGACAGCGCCGTCAGCGACCAGATCGACGACACCATCAAGGATGCCGTCACCCGCGCCCGCGCCCATTTGCCGAAAGGCGAATCCCCCACGAACTGCGTCGAATGCGGCGAGCCCATCCCCGAACGCCGCCGCGCCGCCCTGCCCGGCATCCGCACCTGCGTCCCCTGCCAGTCCGAACGCGACGCCTCCCCCGCCCACAGCCCCTATAACCGCCGCGGCAGCAAGGACAGCCAGCTCAGATAAAACCCCGCCGCGCCTTGGCGCGGTCCGCCGCCCGGGTACAATGGCGCCATGCGACAATGGGCATCCTCGTGCCCACGCCGCGCCACCCGGCCGCACCTCCCAACCCTGCTGCCGCTGGCGCCCTACCGCGCCGCCGCCAGCGCCGCTTCCGCCGCCGCCCGGCTCATCGCCATCGTCTGCCCGATATCGCTGTAGAACAGATCCACTTCGCACCGGAACCGCCACACCCCCGCCACCTCCGGCCACGCCGCCACATAGTCCGCCGCCCCGCCCCCCGCCGGCACGGCGAAGTTCGACACCTCCGCATACACCCCCGCATCCGTGCACAGCACGCCGATCCGCATCCGCCCCGCCCCGTCGCGCACCACGAATTCCTGCTGCCGGCTGCTCTCCGCCGGCACCAGCCGCCCCAGCGCCGCCCGCAGCCCCGCCTCGTCCACCATCCCAAATCCCCCGCCCAACCCCGACATCATGCCCCCGCCCCGCCTCCCGCGCGACCCGCCCGCACGCCATCACGGCTTGCAACGGTCGCGTCAGATATATAAACTAACTGTCGTGACAACACCCGCCACCTTCCTCGCGAGTCTCCTCGCGACCCTGCAAGCCCACATTGCCCACCACGCGGCGAAGGACCGTGTGAACGGGCCCATGCTCCTCCTCGTCTGGTCCTACCTCCCCCGCGCACTGCTCCGCTTCCAGCGCCTCTACGCCCGCTGGCAGGCCGGCACCCTCCCCAAGCCCCGCCCCGCCCAACTCTGCCCCGCCCAGCTCTGCCCAGGCAGGCCCGCCCGCCCCCGCGCCCCGGCCACGGCCCCGCGCCGCCCCCGCCTCACCCGCCGCCACGGCTTCGTCAGCCGCGTCATCGGCTACCAGGCCTGCAACCTCGCCAGCGGCCTCCGGCACCTGCTCGCCCGCCCCGACTGCGCCGAGTTCCTCGCCGCCGCCCCCCAGGCCGCCCGCATCCTGCGCCCCCTCTGCCGCCTCCTCGGCGCCACCCTGCCCCCCGCCCTCGCCCTGCCCCCGCGCCCCCGCCGCCCACGCCCGCCAAAACCGGTGCCGGCCCCCCCCCAGCCGCGCTGGGGCAAGCACGACCTGCGCGCCATCCGCCGCTACTCCCCCGGCCCCATCCCCGACCGCCGCCCGAAACCCGCCTGACGCCCGCAAGCCTGGCCACGCCCCAATTGTTCTACTATCGAAACTCTATGCGGCGCCGCAGCGAACCCCTATCCTGCCCGCATGACGCTGCGCAGCCACACCATCCTCCCCGCCGGCACCTGGAATGCCGCCACCGCCGCCGACGAGGTCCTCATCGACTTCGACCGCCGCCACCGCCGCCGCATCGTCCTGAAAACCGAATCCGGCGCCGACCTCCTCCTCGACCTCCCCCAAGCCACCCGCCTGCGCGACGGCGACGGCCTGCAACTCGAATCCGGCGCCACCATCCGCATCCGCGCCCGCCCCGAACCCCTCGCCGAAATCCACGCCCATTCCCACGCCGAACTCATCCGCATCGCCTGGCACCTCGGCAACCGCCACTTGCCCGTCCAGCTCCTGGGCGACCGCATCCGCATCCGCATCCGCAGCGACCACGTCATCGAACAAATGGTCGAACAACTCGGCGGCCACGTGGACCAGATCGAAGCCCCCTTCGACCCCGAACCCGGCGCCTATGCCCAGGGCGGCCAACACGGCCACTCCCACAGCCACGATGATGACGAACACGACCACTCTCATGGCTGACCCCGCCACCCTGCGCCTCCTGTCCTGGCTCTCCCCCGCCTTCCCCACCGGCGCCTTCGCCTATTCCCACGGCCTCGAATGGGCCGTCGAAGCCGGCGACGTCACCAACCAGCCCACCCTGCAAGCCTGGCTCCAAACCCTCCTCCACCACGGCTCCGCCCGAACCGACGCCATCATCTGCCGCCACGCCCACCGCGCCGCCAACGACCCCGAAGCCCTCGCCACCCTCACCGAACTCGCCCTCGCCACCGCCCCCGCCGCCGAGCGCCGCGCCGAAACCATCCACCAGGGCAACGCCTTCCTCGCCGCCGCCGCCCCCTGGCCGCCCCTGCCGCCGCACCTCGGCGACACCCCCTACCCCATCGCCGTCGGCGCCATGACCGGCCTGCACGCCATCCCCGAAGACACCGCCGCCGCCGCCCTGCTGCACGCCTTCGCCGCCAACCTCATCTCGGCCGCCGTCCGCATCATCCCCCTCGGCCAGTCCACCGGCCTGTCCGTCCTCGCCGTCCTCGAACCCGCCATCCTCGCCGTCGCAGAGGAAACGAAAACCGCCACGCTGGACGACCTCGGCGCCGCCACCTGGCGTGCCGACCTCGCCGCCATGCACCACGAAACGCAGTACACAAGGCTGTTCCGCTCATGATGAAATCCGCCCACGGCCCCCTGCGCGTCGGCGTCGGCGGCCCCGTCGGCACCGGCAAGACCGCGCTCATGGACGCGCTGTGCAAGCGCTTCGCGCCGCACTACGACATCGCCGCCATCACCAACGACATCTATACGAAAGAGGACGCCGAATTCCTCACCCGCGCCGGCTCCCTGCCGCCGGAACGCATCCTCGGCATCGAAACCGGCGGCTGCCCCCACACCGCCATCCGCGAGGACGCCAGCATCAACCTCGCCGGCATCGCCGAGATGCGAAAGCGCTTCCCTGGTCTGGACGTGATCCTGATCGAATCCGGCGGCGACAACCTCGCCGCCACCTTCAGCCCCGAACTCGCCGACCTCACCATCTACGTCATCGACGTCTCCGCCGGCGACAAGATCCCCCGCAAGGGCGGCCCCGGCATCACCCGCTCCGACCTGCTGGTCATCAACAAGATCGACCTCGCCCCCCATGTCGGCGCCAGCCTCGAAGTCATGGACCGCGACAGCAAGCGCATGCGCGCCGACCGCCCCTACGTCTTCGCCAACATCCGCGCCGGCCAAGGCGTCGCCGAAATCGCCCGCTTCATCGAAACAGCGGGCGGATTGACCGCCTAGCGCCCCTCTCAGGCCGCCTTGCGGATCGCCTCCCAAACCCGCTCGGGCGTCGCGGGCATGTCGATATGGGTAATCCCGATCGGCGCCAGCGCATCGATGATGGCGTTGATCACCGCCGGCGGCGACCCGACAGCGCCGGCCTCGCCAGCCCCCTTCACCCCCAGCGGATTGGTGCCGCAGGGCACTTCCACCAGTTCCACCTCGATATCCGGCAAATCGGTCGCCCGCGGCAGGCAGTAATCCATGAAACTGCCCGACAGCAACTGCCCCGACCCATCCTCATACGCAGTCCGCTCCAGCACCGCCTGCCCGAACCCCTGCGCCACCCCGCCATGCACCTGCCCGCGCACGATCATCGGATTCACCGCGCGGCCCACATCGTCGGTCACGGAATACCGCAACACCTCCACCACCCCGGTCTCGGGATCGATTTCCACCTCGGCCATGTGGCAGCCATTGGGAAAGGTATGGTGCTGGATGGCGGCAATCTCGGCCGCATCCAGGGTCGTCGCATCCTCCCCCATCGCCGCCTTCGCACGCTGCTGGGTCGCCAGCGTGATGATGTCGATGCCCCGGTCGGTGCCCACCACCGAGAACCGTCCCTGCTCGAACTGAATATCCGGCAACGCCGCCTCCAACGCCTCCGAAGCAGCCTGCCGCCCCTTCTCGATCACCGTGGTCGCCGTCTTCAGGATCGCCTGCCCCTCGGAATACAAACTCCGCGCGCCCCCGGTGCCGCCGCCCACCGGAATGGTATCGGTATCGCCCTGCACGATGCGCACCCGCTCGCCGGGCACGCCAAGCTGGTCCACCGTCAGCTGGACATAGGCGGTCTCATGCCCCTGCCCGGTCGACTGCGTGCCGACATACACATCCACGAACCCGTCATCGGCGAAGCGGATCTCCGCGCGCTCGGTATCGTCGCCGCCGGTGGCCTCCAGGTAATAGGCCATGCCGATGCCCCGCCGCCTGCCCTTCGCGGCCGAGGCGGCACGGCGGGCGTCGAAGCCTGCCCAGTCCATCGTCTTGACGGCATGATCGAGCACGGCGCGGAAATCGCCGCTGTCATAGGTCTTGCCCACCGGCGTGCTGTGCGGCATCGCCTCGGGACCAACCATGTTGCGCCGCCGGAACTCGACCCGGTCGATCTTCAACTCGCGCGCCGCGGCGTCCATCAGCCGCTCGACCAGGTAGTTCGCCTCCGGCCGCCCGGCACCCCGATAGGCATCGACCGGCACGGTGTTGGTGAATACGCCGACCACGTTGGCATAGACGGCCTTGAACCCATACACGCTGGCAAGCACGCCAGTGCCAGCCATCGTGGGGATATAGGGCGCGAAGTTCGACAGGTACCCGCCCATGTTGGCGACGTTGCGGGTCCGCAGCGCCAGCACCCGCCCGTCGCCGTCCACCGCAATCTCGCCCAGCGTGATGTTGTCGCGGCCCTGGGTGTCGGACAGGAAAGCCTCCGACCGTTCCGACGTCCACTTCACCGGCGCACCCAGCTTGCGCGCGGCATAGCAGACCATGACATGCTCGGGGTACAGGAACAGCTTCATGCCGAAGCCGCCGCCCACATCGGGCGTAATGACACGGAACTTCTCCGCCTCCACGCCGAACACGCCGGCGATCAGGCTCTTGACCAGCCAGCCGCCCTGCGTGTTGGCGCGCAGCGTCCAGCGGCCCTCGCTGGCATCGTACTCCGCCAGCGCCGCCCGCGCCTCCATCGACGAGACGATGATGCGGTTGTTGACCACGGTCAGCTTCGTCACATGGGCAGCCTTGGCGAACTCGGCGTCGGTGGCCGCCTTGTCGCCGATCTCCCAATCGAAGCAGATGTTGTTCTTCGCCTCCGGCCAGACCTGCGGCACGCCCTCGTCCATCGCCGTGGCAAGGTCGGTGATGGACGGAAGCATGTCGTAGTCCACCATCACCGCCTCGGCGCCATCACGCGCCGCGCGGGGATCTTCGGCGACGATGAAGGCCACCGGGTCGCCCACATGGTGCACCGCGCCCTCGGCCAACGTGGGGCGCGGGGGGGTGAACTGCTGGGTGCCGTCGCGGTTGTCCAGCACCACGGCGCAAGGCAGGCCGGCAAGCCCGTCGGCCTTCATGTCGGCGCTGGTGAAAACGCCCTTCACGCCCGGGATCGCCTTGGCCGCCTCGGTGTCGATCGACAGGATCTTCGCCGCCGCGTGCGGGCTGCGCAGCACCACGCCGAACAACGTGCCGGCCGGGGTGACGTCATCGGTATAACTGCCGCCACCCTTCAGCAAGCGCGGGTCTTCCACACGGCGGACGGGTTGGGCAACACCGAACTGGGTCATGGCTGGTCTCTCCGGATGGCGGTCGGCTCCCTAGACAATGTGCGGCGGCATTGCGAAAGGCCAAGGGGCGCCGACATCATCCATGCGTGGCTGGCGGCCGGTTGCCGCGAAAGCGGCGGTGGGTGGCCTCGCGCATGGTCTGGAAGGTCACGTACAGCATGGGGATGATGAAGATGCCGATCAGCGTCGCCCCGATCATGCCGGCGAACACCGGCATGCCCACCGCCCGGCGCGACAGCATCGCGGCACCGTTGGCGGTGATCAGCGGCACCAGGCCCAGCACGAAAGCGAGCGAGGTCATCACCACGGCGCGGAACCGGATGCGCGCGCCCATCGCCGCGGCATCACGGATCGACAGGCCGGCCTCGCGCTGCTCCTTGGCGAACTCCACGATCAAAATGCCGTTCTTGGCCGCCAGCGAGATAAGCACCACCAGGCCGATCTGGCCGTACAGGTCGAGCGGCATGGAGCGGATCAGCAGCCCGGCGAAGGCCGCCAGCACGCCCACCGACACCGACAGCAGCACCGGCACCGGAATCACCCAGCTTTCATACAGCGCCACCAGGAACAGATAGGCGAACAGCAGCGCCAGCCCCAGGATCGGCCCGGTCTGCCCCACCGACCGCACCTCCTGGTACGACGTGCCGCTCCATTCATAGGCGTAGCCCGGCGGCAGCGCGCGCGCCGAGACCTGGGCCATTGCCGTGAGCGCGTCGCCCGACGACACGCCCGGCGCCGGCGAGCCGCTGACGGTGATGGCGCGGTAGTTGTTGAAGCGGCTGATCGTCTGCGGCCCCAGCACGATGCGCGCGTTGGCGAGCGCCCGCAGCGGCACCATCGCGCCGGTTCGGCTGCGCACATTGATGCGCCACACCGCGTCCAGGTCCAGCCGGTCGGCCGCCTCGCCCTGGATGGTGACCTGCCAGGTGCGGCCGAACATGTTGAAGTCGTTCACGTAGATGCCGCCCAGCGTGGCCTGCAGCGTGGTGAAGATGTCGGTGATCGGCACGCCGAGGGCCAACGCCTTGTCGCGGTCGATGTCGAGGAACACCGAGGGGGTGGAGGCGCTGAAGGTGGAGAACACGCGCGCCAGCCGCGGGTCGGCATTGGCCGCGCCCAGCAGCGCGCCGAGCGCCCCGGCCATTTCCGTGGGATCGCGCCCCTCCAGGTTCTGCAACTGGTATTCGAAGCCGCCCGAGGTGGACAGGCCGATGATCGGCGGCAGGTTGAAGGGGAAGACCTGGGCCGAGCGGATCTGCTGGGCCGCGCCGAACACCCGCCCGATCACCGCCTGGGCACGGTCGGAGGCCGCCGTGCGGTCCTCGAACGGCTTGAGGCGCGCCACCATGAAGGCGGCATTGCTCTGGGCGCTGCCGTCCAGCAGCGAGAAGCCGACGATGGCCAGCGTGTTTTCCACCTGCGGCATGCCGCGCAACAGCCGCTCCACCCGTCCCACCACCTCGCGCGTGCGCTCCACCGAGGCGCTCTCGGGCAACTGCACGGCGACGAAGAAGGCGCCCTGGTCCTCTTCCGGCAGGAAGCCGGTGGGGGTGAGCTTGGACAGGCTGAAGATGCCGAAGCCGGCGGCGGCGACGAGCACGATGCCCAGGATCGAGACGCGCAGCAGCCGGCGCACGATGGCGGCGTAGCCGTCGCGCACATGGTCGATGCCGCGCAGCACCCGGCCCATGATGCCGCGGTTCTTGTCGGTGTGCCGCAGGAACACCCCGCACAGGGCGGGCGAAAGGGTGAGCGCGTTGGTCGCCGAGATCAGCATGGCCACGCTGATGGTCACCGCGAACTGGCGGAACAGCTGGCCGGAGACGCCGGGGATGAAGGCGATGGGCACGAACACCGACAGCAGCACCAGCGAGATGGCGATGATCGGCCCGGTGATCTGGGTCATCGCCTTCTTGGCGGCTTCCTTCGGTGTCAGGTGCGGCTCCTCTTCCAGCACCCGCTCGACGTTCTCCACCACCACGATGGCGTCGTCCACCACGATGCCCACGGCCAGCACGAGGGCGAGAAGCGAGACGGTGTTGGCGGAATAGCCGAGCAGCAGCAGCACCGCGATGGTGCCGATGATGCTCACCGGCACCGCGACGGCCGGGATGATGGTGGCGCGCAAATTGCCCAGGAAGATGAACACCACCAGCACCACGAGCGCGAAGGCCTCGGTCAGCGTCTTGAGCACCTCGGAGATGGTATCGGCGACGAAGACCGAGCTGTCGTAGAACTCGATGCGCTTCATGCCCGGCGGGAAGCGCGCCGCCAGGCGGTCGAGCGTGCTGGTGACGGCGGCCGAGGTGTCCACCGCGTTGGCGCCGGGGGCGAGATAGATGCCGATCGAGACGGCGGGCTGGCCGTTCAGCCGGCTTTCCGTGTCCTGCGTGGCCGGGCCCAGTTCCACCCGGGCGACGTCGCGCAGGCGCAGCACCGAGCCGTCGGGATTGGCGCGGATGATGATGGCGCCGAACTCCTCCGGCGTGGTCCGTCGCCCGCTGGCCTGCAGGTTGAGCTGGAAGGCGTTGCCCTCGATGGTCGGCTTGGCGCCGATGCGGCCCACCGCGCCCTGCACGTTCTGCGACTGCAGCGCCTGGATGATGTCCGTCGGCGCCAGCCCCAGGTCGGTCAGCCGCGCGGTCTGGAACCAGATGCGCATGGAGTAGTCGAGCGCGCCGAACATGAAGGCCTGGCCCACGCCGGGAACCCGGGCGATGGCGTCCAGCACGTTGATGGTGACGTAGTTGGAGACGAACAGCGGCGTCAGGTCCGACGACTCATCGGTGTAGAACTGGACGAATTTCAGGATCGCCGAGCTGCGCTTGATCACCGTGATGCCCTGGCGCTGCACCTCGGCCGGCATGCGCGACAGCGCGGCCTGGACCCGGTTGTTCACGTTGACGGTGTTGATGTCGGGATTGGTGCCGAGGTCGAAGCTGACGGTGAGCGAATAGCTGCCGTCGTTGCCGCTGTTCGACTTCATGTACAGCATCTTGTCCACGCCGTTGATCGCCGCCTCCAGCGGCTGGGCGACCGTGCTCTCGACCACCGCGGCCGAGGCGCCGGGGAAGCGGGTGCTGACCTGCACCTGCGGCGGCACGATGTCGGGGAACTGGGCGACCGGGATGCGGGTCCAGGCGATGATGCCGGCCAGCGTGGTGATGATGGCGATCACCACCGCCAGGCGCGGGCGGTCGATGAAAATGGCCGAGAGCATGGATCAGCCCCGCGACGCGGCCGCGGGGGTGGCGGCGGGCCGCGCGCCGGGCGCGCTTGCGGGAGACCCGGCGGGCGGTCCCGATCCTGCTGGCGGGGTGGCTGGCACCGGGTTGACTACCGCGCCCGGCCGCACGCGCTGCAGCCCGTCGGCCACCACGGTATCGCCCTCGGCCAGGCCCGAGACCACCACCGCCAGTCCCGGCGGCGACTGGCCCAGCGTGACCCGGCGCTGCTGCGCCTTCTTCTCGGCATCGATCACATAGACGTAGCTGCCCTGCTGGTCGGACAGCACGGCGGCGCGCGGGATCGCCAGCGCCTGCACCGGCTGAACCCCCTCGACGAACACGGTCACGAAGGCGCCGTCCAGCAGTTCGCGGTTTCCCGGTTCGCCCGGCCTGGCCCCCTGGCGCAGCGGATTGGCGATGGTGGCGCGCAGGGTGAGTGAGTCGGTGGTGGGCGCAACCGACGGGTCGCTGTAGTCCAGCGTGCCGGCGGGGCCATACATCCGCCCGTCCGGCAGGCGCAGCCGCACCCGCACGGCCGAGAAGCCGCCGCGGTCGGCGTAGCGGTTCACCAACTCCAGCAAGGTGCGCACCGGCACCGGGAATGTGACGTACATCGGGTCCTGGCTGACGATCGAGACCAGCGGCCCCGACGACGGCGTGACCACGTTGCCCACCGACAGCGCGGCCCGCCCGACCTTGCCGGTGATGGGCGCGCGGATGACCGTGTAGTCGAGATTGATCTTGGCCGCGCGCAACTGCGCCTGGGCGGCCTGGAGCTGGGCGGTGAGGCTGGCCTGCTGGGCGGCCGCGTCGTCCACCGCCGAGGCGCGCCCGGCGCCGGTGCCGATCAGGGCGCGGGCGCGGTTCAGCGTGAGCGTCGCATTGCGCTGCAGCGCCTCGGCCTGGGCCACAGCCGCCTCGCGGGCGGCCACCTCGGCCTCGAACGTGCCGCTGTCCAGCCGGAACAGCACGTCGCCTTCGGTCACCTCGCCGCCTTCGGTGAACAGGCGCTGCTGGATGAAGGCGGTGACGCGGGCCACCACGTCCACCCGGTGCACCGCCTGTATGCGGCCGGTGAACTCGCTGCGCTCCACCACATCCTGCCGGTGCGCCTCCACCACGCCGACGGTGGGCGGGCCGCCCGGCCCCATCTGGGCATGGGCTGGCGCCAGCACGGTCGCCGCCAGGGCGACGGCAAGGGCTGCAATACGGCGAATTGTCATAGGCTGCGGCCTCGGGATGTCACGTTGCACTGCACCATGGCACGAACCGACCGCATCTTGCGAATACCGGCGGCTGGGGCCACCCTCATCTGGTCCCGGCGGAGGAATATGCCATGCCAGAACAGGTGACGATTTGCGAGGTGGGTCCGCGCGATGGGCTGCAGATCGCCAAGGGCCGCATGCACACGGCGGTCAAGTCGCGCTGGATCGCCGCCATGGCGGCGGCCGGGCTGCCGCAGATCGAGGTGGGCAGCTTCGTCTCGCCACGCCTGATCCCGCAGATGGCCGACACCGGCGAGATCGTGCGTGCGGCGCTGGAGTTGCCGCAGGCGCGGGAGGGACGGCTGGTCGTGGTGGCGCTGGCGCCCAACCTGCGCGGCGCCCAGGCGGCGCTGGCGGCCGGGGCGCAGCGGATCTCGGTGCCCATCTCCGTCACCATGGGCCACAGCCGCGCCAACCTGAACCGCACGCCGGACGAGCAGGTGGCCGAGATCGGGCGCATGGTGGCGTGGCTGCGCGCCCAGCCGCGCGCGGTGCCAAGGGAGGTCGAGGTGGAGGTGGCGCTGTCCACCGCCTTCGGCTGTTCCTTCGACGGCGCGACGCCGCTCGCCGACGTGGTGCGCCTGGCCGAGGCGGTGGCGCGGACCGGCGTCGATGCGATCTCGCTGGCGGACACGGTGGGCTACGGCAATCCCGCCGATATCCGTGCCAAGGTGCGTGCGGTGCGGGCCGCCATTGGCCCGGTGATGCAGGGCCTGCACCTGCACGACACCATGGGCCTGGGCATCGCCAATGCCGTGGCGGGGCTGGAGGAAGGCGTCCGCAAGTTCGACAGCGCGCTGGCCGGGCTGGGGGGATGTCCCTTCGCGCCCGGCGCCTCCGGCAACATCGTGACCGAGGATTTGGTGTTCATGCTGGAGAGCCTGGGCTTCGCTACCGGGGTGGACCTGGCGAAGCTGATCGCGGCGCGCGCGATCCTGCGCGAGGGGCTGCCGGACGAGCCGTTGCACGGCCAGGTGCCGCGGGCGGGAATTCCCAGGACGTTCAGGGCGGCGGCATAGGCCGGCCACGAAGGCGAGACTCCGGGCCAGGGAATGGGAACGAAGGGCAGGTTGAGCCAGATCAACGCGCCCGGGCGTTGTTGTCATATACTCGTCACAAACGGAGGCAGCCATGTCGCAACGACCGATCGGCCAGATCATCCGCCGCAATCCCGTCACCCTGCCCCAGAGCGCCACCGTGCAGGAGGCGTGCAAGGAAATGCGCGACAACCGCATCGGCGCGATCCTGGTGGTGGATGGGTCCGGCCACCTCGCCGGCATCTTCACCGGGCGCGACGCGGTGAAGCTGCTCGCGGACGGACACAGCCCGGCACATACGCGGCTGGAGCGGGTGATGACGCAGAATCCGGAGTGCCTGCACCCCGGCAAGCACGCGATGGACGCGCTGCGGACGATGCACGACGGCGGGTTCCGCCACATGCCCGTGGTGGAGGAGAAGAAAGTGGTGGGCATCGTCTCGGTGGGCGATTTCCGCAGCCACGAGCATTCGCGGCTGGACGAGGAGACGGGGTTCTGGGAGCGGATCTGACCCGCTCCCAGAACCCCGTGGCGGTTCAGGCGGCGATGGCGTAGGCCGGGCGGCGGGGGTCTGCGCCGGCTTCGACGAGGCCGGTAGCGGGATTGCTGCGCACCGCCTCGACGCTGCCGGCGAGCCAGGTCCACGCCGGCCAATCCTGCATGGCGTGGCCGCGGGCGGCGAGTTCGGCGCGGGTGGCGGGGTCGATGCGGGCTTCGGCGGCGAGGCGGCCGGGAAAATAATCGAACGGGGCGAAGCTGGAGGGGAAGGAGTAGCTGGCCACGCGCGGCGCCTCGATGGCGCTTTGCAGGTCCATGCCGAATTGCAGCACGTTCAGGATCACCTGGAGCATCGCCTGGATCTGCACGTCGCCGCCGGGGGTGCCCAGCGGCATGACGCCGCCGCCTTCGGGCAACACCATGGCCGGGTTGGGGGTGAGGCGCGGGCGCTTGCCAGGCGCGACGCCGGCCGGATGCGCGGGGTCGGGACGGCTTTGCGAGCCGCGGGCGGAGGGGACGAAGCCGAGGCCGGGAACGACCGGGGCGTTCCACGATCCGTCCGACGGGGTCGCGCTGAAGGCGTTGCCCCAGCGGTCCACGGCGCAGGCGTAGGAGGTGTCGGCCTCGATACGCGGCAGGTCTCGGGCGGTGGCGCGCAGGGCCGGCGGCGCATTGTCGAGCGGCGGCGGCATGGCCGGGAAGGCCTGGTCCGTGCGCACGCGGGCAGCCTGGCGGGCGATCCAGTCGGGCGAGAGCAGGCGGTCCACAGGCACGTCGACGAAGTCGGGGTCGCCGAAGCTGTATTCGCGGTCGGACAAGGCGAGCTTGATGGCTTCGGCGAGGACGTGGAGGTAGTCGGCGGAGTTGTGGGCATGGCCGGCGATGCCCAGCTTCTCGGCCAGGAGGAGGGCCTCGATGAGCGACGGGCCCTGGCACCACGGGCCGCAGGCCAGCACCTCGTGCCCGCGCCAGGAGCGGCGGACCACGGGCTCGATCTTGCTGCGGAATCCGGCGAGGTCCTCGGCGGACAGCCACCCGCCCTCGGCCTGCTGGTGGGCGACGATCTGGCGCGCGATGTCGCCGCGGTAGAAGGCGGCGCGGGCGGCGGCAAGGCCCTTCGCGCGGTCGGGGCCGGCGGCCTTCTCCTCGTCGGCCATGAACTGGATGGTGGCGGCGAGGTCGGCCATGACGAAGCGCTCGCCGGGTTCGGGGGCGCGGCCGTTCGGCAGATAGAGCGCGGCGTTGCCGGGCCAGCGCCGGTAGTTGTCGATGTTGGCGCCGATGGTCTGCGCGAGCAACGGGTACATGGCGAAGCCGTCGCGGGCGTGGCGGATGGCGTGGGCGGCAACGTCGCCGAAGCCCATGGTGCCGTGGCGCTCCAGCGCGGTGATCCAGGCATCCGGCGCGGCGGGCACCACGGTGCGGCGCACGCCGTTGGGGATTTTCCCGCCATGCTCGCGCATGAACACATCGGCCGGCATGGCGCGCGGCCAGTGGCCGAGCCCGGCGATTGTCTCCACCGTGCCGTCGGCCAGGCGGATCATGATCGGCGCAACGCCCCCGAAGCCGACCAGGTCGGGCTGGACGATGCCCAGCGTGATGCCGGCGGCACAGCCGGCGTCGATGGCGTTGCCGCCCGCTTCCAGCATCGCAAACCCCGCGGCAGCGGCGAGGTAGTGGCCGGCGGAGACGGCATGGCGGGCGCCGTAGAGTGTGGGACGGGTCGGGGTCATCAGGCGTGCTCCCGGTTGGGTGCGGGGACTCTACACCGCAACGGGGGTCGCGCTAGAAGGAGTGATGACCCATACCATCATGATCGCCTCGCCGCTCGAAGCCGAGCATGTCGACCTGATCCGCGAAACCCATCGCGACGTGGAAGTGCTCTACGACCCCGCGCTGCTGCCGCCGGTGCGCTACGTGGCCGACCACAAGGGCCAACCGTTCACCCGCACCGCCCTGCAGCAGCGGCGCTGGCAGGAGATGATGGGGGCTGCGGAAATCCTGTGGGACCTGCCCTCGCCCGAGGACCTGCCCTTCGCCACCGCGCTCAAGTGGATCCAAACCACCAGCACCGGGGTAGGGCCGGCCGTGGCCGAACTCGGCCTGGCGCAAGGCGAGGTGCTGGTCACCACGGCGCGCGGCGTGCACGCCCGCCCGCTGGCCGAATTCGTGTTCATGGCGCTGTTGCAGCATTGGCGCGGGCTGGGCCACCTGCGCGCCGAGCAGAAGGCGCATAGCTGGGTGCGGATGTGCGGCGAGGAAGTGGCCGGTCGCACGCTGGTGCTGATCGGCGCCGGCGACCTCGCACGCGGCTGCGCCAGGCTCGCGCGCGCCTTCGACATGCAGGTGGTGGCGGTGGCGCGCGACCCCGCCAAGGCACGGGCGCACAATGACCTGTTCGACGCCGTGGTGCCCACGGCCGACATGCACCGGGCGCTGGCCCAGGCCGATGCGGTGGTGGTCACGGTGCCGCACACCGCCGCGACCGAAAACCTGATCGACGCGCGCGCCTTTGCGGCGATGAAGCCCGGCACCGCCTTCGTCAACATCGCGCGCGGAACGGTGGTGGACGAGGACGCGCTGATCGAGGCGCTGGCCAGCCGCCGCCTGGGCTTCGCGGCACTGGACGTGGCGCGGGTGGAACCCCTGGCGAAGGAATCGCCGCTGTGGGACATGGAAAACGTGCTGATATCCCCACACTCGGCCAGCACGGTGACCTCGGAGAACCGGCGCATCACAGAAATCTTCCGGCACAACCTGCTGTGCTGGGTGGAAGGGCGCCTGGAAGATATGCAAAACGTGCTGGATAAGAACCTATTGTATTAAATAAGGAGAAAGAATGTTCTTTTTTGAAAAAAAGAACCAAAAAACTTCCACCCAACTTCGTGGATGCCTGGGGTGCGCGTCCAGGCGAATGGGAAAAAGTCTTTTTGCTTCTTTTTCTCCAGAAAAAGAAGATCCTTCCTTCCTCCGGAGGCTCTAATGACCTTCTCCCTGATCGCCCGCTGCGCCCGCACCGGCCAGTTCGGTGCCGCGGTGACGACTTCGGCGGTCGGCGTCGGCGCCCGGTGTTCGTTCGCGCGGGCGGGCGTTGGGGCGGTGTTGACGCAGCATCGCACCGATCCGCGGCTGGGACCATTGGGGCTGGATTTGTTGGCGCGGGGGTTCACGGCGCGGCAGGCGCTGGACGGGATCGTGGCGGCGACGCCGCATCGGGGGTGGCGGCAGTTGGCGGTGATCGACGCGGCCGGCGGCACGGCGCACTACACGGGCGCGAAGGTAAGGGCGGCGGTGTCGGTGACCGAGGGGCGGGATTGCGTGGCGCTGGGCAACATCCTGCGCAACGAGGATGTGGCGCCGGCGATGGTGGCGGCGTTCGAGGCGGACGCCGAATTGCCGCTGGCCACGCGGCTGCTGCGGGCGATCCAGGCCGGCGAGGATGCCGGCGGCGAGACGGCTGCGGTGGTGTCGGCCGCATTGCTGGTGGTGGACCGGGAGAGTTTTCCCTTCGTGGATTTGCGGGTGGACGCGCACGCGGCGCCGCTCGGCGAACTGGCGCGGCTGTGGGCGCTGTATGAGCCGACGGCGGAGGACTATGTCCGCCGCGCGGTGGACCCGGATTTCGCCGAGACCTATGTCGCACCGCCGCCGAAGCAGGTTTGACTCAGCATCGGAATGCTGCCGAGATTTGTGCTTCGCAGCATGAAGCACGGGGTCCCATGTCATCCTCCCTCAGCCAGGCCGAGTTCGAGGCGCTCGTGAAGCGCGCCGGACTGAACCTTTCGCCCGAGAACATCGCCGACCTGTACAGCGCCTGGCCGCATATCGAGCGGTTCACGGCACGGCTGCGCAATCCGGCGCGCGGGCGGGAGGCGGAGCCGGCGCACATCTTCCGCCCGCTGACCGGGGAGAACTGAGATGGAGGGCTTTCCGACCATCGCCTCGGCGGCCGCGGACCTGGCTGCCAAGAAGATCTCGCCGGTTGAACTGACCAAGCATTGCCTGGAGCGGATCGGCAAGCTGGACGGGCAGTTGCACAGCTTCCTGATGGTGACCGAGGAGCGGGCGCTGGCCGATGCCAAGGCCGCCGAGAAGCGCTTCATGGACGGCCGCCCCCGGGGCCGGCTGGACGGCATCCCCATCGCGCACAAGGACATCTACAACACCGCGGGCATCCGTACCACCGGCCACTCGCGCTTGCTGGAGCACAACGTGCCGGCGGCGGATTCGATGGTGGTGCGCAAATGGGCCGAGGCCGGCACGGTGATGCTGGGCAAGCTGGCGACGCACGAGTTCGCCATGGGCGGGCCGAGCTTCGACCTGCCGTGGCCGCCGGCGCGCAACCCCTGGAACACCGAGCATTTCACCTCCGGCTCGTCCTCGGGCACCGGGGCGGCGGTGGCCGCCGGGCTGATCCTGGGCGGCACCGGCAGCGACACCGGCGGGTCGATCCGCGGGCCGGCGGCGTTCTGCGGCATCGCCGGCATCAAGCCGACCTACGGCCTGTGCTCGCGATCGGGCGTGCTGCCGCTGACCTACAGCATGGACCACACCGGCCCGCTGGCCTGGACGGTGGAGGATTGCGCGATCCTGTTGCAGGCGATGGCCGGGCACGATCCGGCCGACCCGGCAAGTGCCACGCGGGCGACGCCGGACCTGATGTCGGGCCTGGATCGCGGCGTGGCCGGGGTGCGCATCGGCGTGGTCCGGCATTTCCACGAGGTGGACAACAAGGTGAACGCGTCGGTGCAGAAAGGCATCGACGAGGCGGTCGAGCTGCTGCGCAACCAGGGCGCCGCGATCCGCGAGGTCACCCTGCCCTCGCTGCAGGATTTCCAGGCCTGCGGCTTCCTGATCCTGATCTCGGAGGCCTACGCGCTGCACGAGAAATGGCTGAAGACGCGGTGGAACGAATACGGCGAGTTGTTCCGCGACCGCGTGGCGTTCGGCGGCCTGATCAGCGCCGCCGACTACGTGGAAGCGTTGCGGCGGCGGCGCGAGCTGCAGGCGGCGGTGGCCGCGGCGATGACCGATGTGGACATCCTGCTGACCGCCGGCGCCCCCACCGAGGCGCCGAAGATCGAGGGCATGCCGAAATGGACCAGCCTGGAAAAGCCAGGCTTCACCATCCCCTTCAACCTCACCGGCCAGCCGGCGATGACGGTCTGCTCGGGCTATGGCGAGGGCGGGCTGCCAGTGGGCCTCCAGATGGCGGCACGGCCGTTCGAGGACGCGCTGCTGCTGCGGGTGTGCCAGGCCTACGAGAAGGCAACGCCGTGGCGGGACACACGCCCGGAGATCGCGCGGGGCTGACGCCATGCCGGCACCGGCGCTGGGGGCCGCGATCCGCGGCGAGTTCCTGCTGGAGGAGGGGTTCACCAACGTGAACTTCGCCGCCTATGGCGCCACCCCGCGCCGGGTGCTCGCGGCGCAGGATGCGTGGCGGGAACAAATGGAGCGGCAGACCACGCGCTTCTTCGAAATCACGATCCTGCCCGCGCTGCGTGCGGCGGCCGCCGAGTTGGGCCGCTTCCTGGGCGCGCGCGGGGAGGATATCGGGTTCTGCAGCAACGCCACCGAGGCCTGCAACGCCGTGCTGCGCTCGCTCCCCTTCGTGCCGGGCGACGAGATCGTGGTGCTGAGCCATGTATACGGGGCGGTGCGCAACACGATCCGGCACGTCTGTTCCACGAGCGGGGCGCGGATGGTGGAGGTGCCGGTGACCTATCCGCGGCCGGTGGACGACGACATCGCGGCCGCGCTGGCCGCGGCGCTGGGGCCGCGCACGAAACTGGCGGTGCTGGATCACATCACCTCCAAGGTGGGCGTGCTGCTGCCGCTGGAGCGGATGGTGCGCGCCTGCCACGCCGCGGGCGTGCCGGTGCTGGTGGATGGGGCGCACGGGCCGGGCCATGTGCCGCTCGACCTCGCCGCGCTTGGGGCGGACTGGTATGCCGGCAACTGCCACAAATGGCTGTTCGCACCGAAGGGCTGCGGCCTGCTGTGGGCGCGGGCGGATCGGCAGGCGGGCATCCACCCGCCGGTGATCAGCCACGGCTACGGCCAGGGATTCACCGCCGAGTTCGACTGGACCGGCACGCGCGACCCCTCGGCCTGGCTTGCGGTGACCGAGGCAATCGCCTTCCATGCCGCGCTTGGCGGGCCGGCGCTGATGGCGCGCAACGCGGCGCTGGCCGCAGACGCCGCGGGGCGGCTTGCCGCGCGCCTTGGCACCGAATCCGGCGCCGGCAATCGCCCGGCCGGCGCCATCGCCACCGTGCGGGTGCCCGGGGACGCCACCGATGAGGGACAAGCGGCAAAGCTGCACGCCCGCCTGCTGGAGATGGGAACCGATGTGCCGGTGCAGGCGGTGGGCGGCCGGTTGTGGCTGCGGCTGTCGGCACAGGCCTACAACGAACCGGCGGATTATGACCGGCTGGGAGCACTGGTGGAGCGGGCGACTGGGACAGCACCGCAGGTCTGAGCGCGGCGCAAGATCCGTTCGGGCCGATCGGTCGCCTAGTGGATGGAGCGATTCACCAAACGCTTGGGGGTCAAGCGTTTGGATCGCACCACTAGCGGGAGGGCCGCAGGCGTTTCCCCGGTCGCCGAGTTCGCACCCCACCCGATTTCGTCATGCGAACCCTTGCGACCGATGCGTTCGCATGCCATTATTCCACTTATTAGCTTATAATTTAACAGGAGCTTGGCATGTTGCGGCCGGGCATCGTGCGAGCCTCGCAGGGTTACCTCATTCTGGCGATGGGCGCTCCGAAATACCTCGATATGGCGGCCGAACTCGCGATCTCGATTCGCGTGATGGACCCGGGGCGCCGCATCTGCATGGTGCATGATGAAAACGCGATCCTGACCGCCGAACACCGGATCATCTTCGACGACTTCTCGCTCTTGCCCGTCGATGCCGAGTATCCCGGGTTCATGTGCAAGATCCGTGTTTTCGATGTCACGCCCTACGCGGAGACCATGGTGATCGACGCGGATTGCCTCATGGTAAAGCACGATATCGACCGCTACTGGGATCTTGCGCGTCAGCGCTTTTTCTCCATTACCGGCGACACGATCACTTCTGGTGCGTGGAAGGGGATTGATGTTGCCGCCACGCTCGCGCGGGAGGGTGCGCCCTACCTGGTCCAGATGAATTCCGGCGTCTTCTACTTCGACGGCTCCGACAAAAGCCGTGCATTCTTCGCCGGCCTCAACCGCTACTACCTGGAACGCAAGCACGTCCTTGGCATCGGCCTGCATCGCGGCCAGCCAGCCCAGACGGACGAGCTTTACCTCGGGCTCTACATGGGGCTGTCGGATCTGGATGCCGCGAACATGCGGCGCACCGACGAGAATTCCTGGATGGTGTCGACGTGGCGCGCGGTCGTCTGGTCGATCGACCCGGCGGCCGGTCGCTGCGTGATGTACAAGCCTCGCGGCAATCCGCTAAATCCCTTGCACGGATGGGACCGGCTCTCCCCAACCTTGGCGCATTTCATCGGGCTGAAACCGCGTCGCCTCTATAATCGCCTGTGCGCGCACTTCCGCCGACAATTCGATCGCTTGCCGCAGACAGCGCGCGCTGCCGATGCGCCGACCGATGCCGCGGCTATGGCCGTTCCGGTGCGCTCGGAAGCGATCCCCTAACCGCACCCTCAGACGGCCCCTTGCGGCTGCCTGCTTCCGCCCTGCAAGCTGTCGCCCCAATGGGCGACAGACAAGTGCGGCATCCGAGGCTATCCTGAGCGGTGACGAAAGCGCGTAGAAAGCCGGATCCGAGCGCATCTCGCCCACCGAGACGCCCCCCGGCGTCGCACCCGCCGTAAAGCAGACTCCTCGAGGAAATCCGATAATGGACCAAAATCCGCGCTGGACCCGCCGCCCCGCCGGCTCCACCTGGGGCGACTGGGGGCCCGATGACCAGTTGGGGCGCCTGAACCTGCTGACGCCGCAGAAGGTGCTGCAGGGCATCGCCGAGGTGAAGCTCGGCAAGACCTTCTGCCTGTCGCTGCCGCTGGACTATCCCGGCGGCGCGGTGCTGAGCCCGCGGCGGCATCCGCCGGAACTCATGCCCACCATGCGCGACGGCCGGCCGAACATGGCGGTGCCGCTGCGCTGCTACGACCCCAATGCGCTGGACGTGATCTGCGACGACCGGGTGCTGCTGACGCTGCAATACTCCACCCAGTGGGACACGCTGGCGCATGTCGGGCAGATGTTCGACGTGGATGGCGACGGCAAGATGGAGGACGTGTTCTACAACGGCTTCCGCGCCGGCACCGACATCGCCGGCCCGCTGGTGTACGACCGCGACACCGAGGGCAAGCCGAACCCGGTGCCGCCCGGGGCGCACAAGCTGGGGGTGGAGAACATCGCGGTCACCTGCGTGCAGGGCCGGGCGGTGATGATCGACCTGATGGCGCATCACGGCCGCAGCGGCAAGGTCGTCGGCTATGAGGAGCTGATGGCGATCCTGGAGAAGGACAAGATAGTCGTCGAGCAAGGCGACATGGTCTGCTTCCGCACCGGCTTCGCCGAATTGCTGCTGGAGATGAAGAAGCAGCCGGACCGCGACGTGCTGTTCAACACCACCAGCGCGCTCGACGGCCGCGACCCCCGGCTGCTGCAATGGGTGACCGACAGCGGCGCGGTGGCCCTCTTCGCCGACAACTATGCCGTGGAGGCGATGCCGGCGCGGCCCGGCAGCGACCCTTGCGCCACTCTGCCGCTGCACGAACACTGCCTGTTCAAGCTCGGCTGCTACCTCGGCGAAATGTGGTACTTCACCGAGCTGGCCGACTGGCTGCGGGCGAACGGGCGCAGCCGGTTCCTGATGACCGCCCCGCCCTTGCGCCTGCCCGGTGCGGTGGGCTCGCCGGCAACGCCGGTCGGAACGGTGTAGCCCGGAACCCCTGCAGCGGAACCCCAGCAGCGGAACCCCAGTCGGCGGCGGGCCGTTCAACCGGAACGAGCCCGCATTCCGGCACAGGAGTTTCGCATGAAGAGCAAGTTGATCCACGAGTTCGACGGGCAGCGGACCTATGCCGTTGTGCTCGACCAGGGCGACGAGATCCGGGACTGCCTCAGCCGCTTCGCACGCGTCCACGACCTCGCGGCGGCACAGGTAAGCGCCATCGGGGCGTTCCAGCGCGCCACCATTCGCTACTTCGACTGGGAGAGCCGGGAATACCAGCCGATCCCGATCGAGGAGCAGGTGGAGGTGGTGTCGATGCTGGGCGACATCGCGCTGGACCCGGAAGGAAAGCCGAAGCTGCACCTGCACGCGGTGCTGGGCCGGCGCGACGGCACGACCAGGGGCGGCGACCTTGGCGAGGCGATCGTCCGGCCGACGCTGGAGGTGATCATCACCGAATCCCCTTCCCATCTACGCCGCCGGGAAGATCCGCGCAGTGGACTGGCACTGATCAGCATCGACTGAGCGGCCGCGCCCCACCCTTTCCTCGGGCGGGGCGCAACCCGGCCGGCGCTACAGCCAGTAGGGCGGCTGGCTGTAGTGGCTGTGGACCTGTTCCTCATAGGCGCGATCGACCGCGGCGTTCGGGTCGTATTCCGGACTTTTCTTCACCTCGTCGCGCGTCAGGTCCACATGGATCTGCTGGTCGTGCCAGCTCACTTCGCGGAACCAGCGCACGGCAACCAGCACCTTGCGGCCCGGCCACCAGTTCTTGGTGTCCACCACGACGTAGCGGACCGCCCAGGACTCGTCCTCCACCATGAACAGCTCGACATGGCCGATATCGCCGTCCTTGGCATGCACGTAATAACCGGTGACCTCGTTGATGCTGCGCAGGTCGGGGTCGCCGTGTTCGCCCTCGGGGACATCGGGATATGGCGGGCCCTCCGGCGGCACTCCGCCGAGCGGGCGGCCACCGGCCGCGAAGGGCGGTATTCCCGCCAGCGGCACCGCACCGGGATAGGAGGCAAGGCCGGGATACCAATAGGGGGTCCAGCCGTAATAACCGTAGATGCGCGACTCCGACTGGCGCGACACTGGTGCGTCGCTGTCCAGCGCCGGGCTGTCCTCGACCTGCTGGCGGGTCAGGTCCACCGTCAACTCCTGCGGCGCCGCATGCGACTGCTTCAGCGCGCTGGGTGGCAACAGCACCTTGCGGCCGGGAAGCCAGTTGCCGGTATCCACCACGATCCAACGGATGGTCCAGCTGGTATCGTCGAACAGCAAATCCGTGATGCTGCCGATCGAGCCGTCGGTCGCATGGACGCCGCTGCCGATGACGGTGGTCGATTGCCACAACATGGGTCTGCCTCGCTGGTCGTTTTTGTCCCAACGAGGCAGGCGGCCAAATGTTGCCGAAGGTTCCGGGGCGGCAGCGGCCGCAGACGCCCCGCTGGGCGCCCGCCGCCTCCTGAAGTGTGGGTGCTCAGCGCCCCTTGAAGTCCGGCGGGCGGCGGGCGGCCATGGCGGCCACGCCCTCCTTGAAGTCGGCGGTGCGGCGCTGCCATTCCTGTTCGACGAGTTCGCGCTCGGTGGCAGTCTCCACCGCGTCGGCCAGGCCGCGGCGCAGGGTTTCGCGGGTGGATTGCAGGGCGAGCGGCGCGGAGACGGCGATCTCGGCCGCCAGTGCCTGGGCAGCGGCCCGCAGTTCGGCCTGCGGCACGAGTTGGTCGGCCAGCCCGATCTCCACCGCCTCGCCGCCGGTGAGGCGACGGCCGGTGTAGAAGATCATCGCCGCCTTCTGCTGGCCGACGAGGCGCGGCAGGGTGGCGGTGAGGCCGAAGCCGGGATGAAAGCCCAGGCGGGTGAAGTTGGCGGAGAATCGCGCCTCCGGGCAGGTGATGCGGAAGTCGGCCACCAGGGCGAGGCCAAGGCCGCCGCCGACTGCCGCGCCCTGGACGGCGGCCACGATCGGCTTCCTGGTGCGGAACAGGCGGATGGCTTCCTTGTAGAGGTGCTTGGTGATCTTGCCGCCCTCCTCGGTCACCAGCCCGGTGTCGGGGCGCGAGGAGAAATCGGCGCCGGCACAGAAAGCCTTGCCCTCGGCGCAAAGCAGCACCGAGCGCACCTCTGGGTCGGCGTCGAATGCCTCGAACGCGTCGGCAATCTGGTTGATCAGCGCCACATCGAAGAAGTTGTTGGGCGGCTTGCGGATTTCCACCATGCCGACGCGGTCGGTGACGGCGGTGCCGATATCCTTGTAGGTCACCATGGCGCGGGCCTTTCAGCGCAGGATGGAGAGGAAGGCCAGCACGGCCTCGTTGAACAGGGCGGGCTGGTCGATATTGGCGGCGTGCCCGGCATCCGGGATCACCACCTTGCTGGCGCCGGGGATCTTGGCGGCCATGTAGTCGCTGGCGGCGAGGAAGGGCGTGTCGTTGCCGCCGACCACGACCAGCGACGGCACCTTGATGTTCGGCAGCAAGTTGATCACGCTGGCGTCGCGCTGGGTGAGCATGCCGCGGCCGGCATGAGCCAGGCCGGTAGCATCGCGATGGCGCGACTGCGAACGCTCGGCGGTGCCTTTCTGCAAGGGCGCCAGCCCCTCGGCATCGAACCGGGCGGCGGTCTGGTGGGCACGCTCGTTCCAGGCGACGCGGGCCTCGTCCTTCTTGAAGCCGGGGCCGGTGTCGATGATCAGCAACGCGCGGGTGCGCTCGGGATGGCGCAGGTAAAAGGCCAGTGACATGTAGCCGCCCAGCGACAGGCCGCCGATGATGGCGGTCTTGGCGCCCACCGCGTCGAGGATGGCGGCCATGTCACTGACCGTCGCGTCCTCGCTGTAGGCGGCCGGATCGGCGGGATAGTCGGACTGGCCGTGGCCGCGCATGTCCCACAGGACCAGGGTGTGTTCCTTCGACAGCGGCTCGATCTGGCCGCGCCACATGGCCGAGGTCGCGGAATAGCCGTGGCTCATCAGGAGCACCGGGCCCTGGCCGTGGGTCTCGTAGTAGATGTTCACGCCGTTGTTGTTCAGCATGGGCATGGCTGGGGGACTCCTAGAGGGGAAGGGAAGGCCAGGGGTTTCACCCCTGGACCCCACCAAGGGCGTCGCCCTTGGATCCCAACAATTGCGGGTCTGGGGCCGCCGGCCCCAGCGGGGTTGAGGGGCAGCGCCCCGCGTCTTGCTTTTTTTGAGACGCTCATCTGCCCGCCACCGCCCCCGCCTGCATGAGCGCGGCTATCTCGCGGTCGGAGTACCCGGCATGGCGGAGGATTTCGCTGCTGTGCTCGCCCACATCGGGCGCCCGGCGGGCCGGCACCTTGGGGCTGCCTTCAACGGTGAACGGGCTGTCCACCGTCATCATGCCATCGTCGCCCAGCGGCCGCAGCGCGCCGACGGCAAGCGCCTGCGGGTCGGCGGCGATTTCCTCGGTGGTGCCAACCAGGCCAAACGTGATGCCGGCGGCGTCGAGCACCTCGCGCCATTCGGCCACCGGGCGCTGGGCGAAGATGGCGTCGAAAATGTCCATCAGCGCGCGGGCATTGGCGCGCCGCGCCGGCGTGGTGGCGAAGCGCGGATCCTCGACAAGGTCGGCGCGGCCGATGGCGGCGGCCAGCGCGGGCCACTGCCGGTCTTCGCTGACCACGGCGATGATGAACCAACGGTCGTCGCTGGTGCGGTACATGTTGCCGAGCGCGTTCGCCCCCTGCTCGCGCGGCAGGCGCGGCGGGATGGTGCCGCCGCACAGCACTGCCTGGACCAGGAACGAATTGGCCCACATCCCCGCATTGAGCAGCGAGGCGCGCACTTCGGCCCCCTGCCCCGTGCGCTCGCGGCGATAGAGCGCGGCCGCGATGCCGCCGAACAGCGCGCTCGCCGTCGGGTGGTCGCCCATGCCGGCCACCGAGCGGGCAGGCATGGCGCTGCTGTCCGCCCGCACCTGGTCCATCAGCCCGGAACGCGCCCAGTAGGCGGTGGTGTCGAAACCGGTCTTCTGCGCCTCCGGCCCTTCCTCGCCATAGGCGGTGAGCGAGGCGTAGATCAGGCGCGGGTATCTCTCGGCGAAATCGGCGTAGCGAACCCGCAGGCGCTCGCGCACCGGCAGCGGATAGTTGGTGACGAACACATCGGCCTGGGAAACCAGCCGTTCCAGCACCTCGCGCCCCGCCGGGGCCTTCAGGTCCAGCGCCAGGCCGCGCTTGGTGCGGCTGTCCATGAGCCAGGCATAATCGACGCCCGGATTGGGCACGCCGGGACGGGTATGCAGGGTGCGGTAGGGGTCGCCGGCGCCGGGCGGCTCGATCTTGATCACGTCGGCGCCGTGATCGGCCAGGATGGTCGCGGCGGCCGGGCCGGCGATGAAGCTGGCGCAGTCGATCACCTTCAACCCGGCGAACAGCGGCGTCCCGGTCATGCGCCAGTATCCATGGGGGTCTCCTTGGGCGCGAAGACGTTGCGCAGGGTGCCGATGCCGTCGATCACCACCTCCACCACCATGCCCGGCCGCATCGGCATCGCGCCCAGCGAGGTGCCGCAGGCGATCAGGTCGCCGGGCTCCAATGTCATCTCTTGCGACAGCAGGGCGACGATGCGCGCCGGCGGCAGGATCATGTCGTCGGCCGGGTAGTTCTGCCGTTCGCGCCCACCAAGCAGCACCCGCACGCGCAGCGCGGACCAGTCGAGTTCGGTTTCGATGCACGGGCCGACCGGGCCGAACGTATCGGGCGACTTGGCGCGCGCCCATTGCGGAAACGCCGGGTCGGCGCGGAGGATGTCGGCGGCGGTGACGTCGTTGACGCAGGTGTAGCCGAAGATCGCCGCTTCCGCTGCGGCCTCGTCGGCGTGGGTCAGGCGGCGGCCGATGACGATGCCGAGTTCGCCCTCATAGACCACGCGCCCGTCATAGCCGGGCGGCGGCAGGATCGGCGCGTCCGGCCCGACCACGCAGCCCGGCGACTTGAGGAAGTGCAGCGGGTACGGCGGAATGGTGTTGCCTTCCTTCTGGGCGCGCTCGTGGAAGTTGTTCCACAGGCCGATGAACTTGCCCGGCAGCACGGGCGCGCGCAGGCGCACCGCATCGGCGGCCACGGTCTCGCCGGTGGCGGTGGGATCGCCGAACATGTCGCCGCGATGGATCGCCACCGAGCCGTCCGCGCCCAGGATGCCGAAGGCCTCGCCGCCCTCATGTGCCACACGCACCCATTTCGCCATGCCGCGACGTCTCCTGTTCCCAGGTGAAGCTTAGCGGCATTGGCGGTGGGGGCAATCTTCGGGCGCGGCGGCGATCGGGCGGGAGCGACATGGCGGCAAGCCCACCGTTCACGGCGAGACTATCCACGCGGCCGCCTACCTTCTCGCCACCCGCCCGCATCCGGAGCCTGCCCCGACGATTCCGCTTCCACCGGCGCCGATAGTTAGATATGATATCTTTGTGTTAATAGACTCACCCAACCCGCCTGTCCGCCCCAGCGTCGCCGACGCCCGGACCGCGCGCGCCTGCCTGCTGGCCCTGCTCGGCGCCCTTATCCTGCCCTTCATCCTCCGCCTGCCCGCCGGGCAAAAGCGGTTCTTCGCGCGCGAGGGCATGATCATCCCCCACACCACCCTGGCGGCCTTCGCCCCGGACGCCCCGCCCCACGCCCCCTTCGTCGCCCTCGGCCTCATCCCCGACTGGATTTTGCCGTTCTCTCCCGGCCGCGGCATGCGCTGCACGCCGATACCCCGCCCCCGCCCCGCCGCGCGCATCGCCGCCCGCGCCCCGCCCGCCTGACCGCGCATTTCCGGCTTCTCCCGGCCCACCTCCCTTCCATCCGAAGGGCGCTGAATCGCGCCCATTTTAGTTATGTTTTTGTAATAATAATGCCACCCTCCACCGGATGCCGGAAACAGGCGCGGCCCTCCGCGCCCGCTCTTCCTCCCTCTCTTTCCACCCGCAAATCCCCGCGCCCGCGGCAGGCTCGCCCCAAGGTTTGCCAAACTCCGAACCTGCGCCATCATGCGGCCAAGAACGGAGGAACGAACGATGACCTGGCAGCCCGAACTGGATGAACTGCGTCGCCGCGAGGCTTTCGCCCAGCAGATGGGCGGGCCGGACAAGGTGAAGCGCCAGCACGACGGCGGGCGGCTGACCATCCGCGAGCGCATCGCCGGCGTGATCGACCCGGGCAGCTTCCACGAGGTCGGCGCGATCGCCGGCAAGGCGGAATACGATGCCGAGGGCAACCTGGTGCAGCTCGTGCCCTCCAACTGCGTGTTCGGGCGCGGCAAGGTCGACGGCCGGCCGGTGGTGGTGGTCGGCGACGACTTCACCGTGCGCGGCGGCTCGGCCGATGCCACGATCAAGGCCAAGCCGATCATGGCCGAGCAGATGGCCGCCGAGTTCCGCCTGCCGATCATCCGCATCATCGAGGGCTCGGGCGGCGGCGGTTCGGTGAAGACGATCGAGACCACCGGGCGGGCCAACCTGCCGGGCGGCGTCGGCGGCACCCAGGGCTTCTTCCTGGCCACCGACAACATGTCGCAGGTGCCGGTGGTCGGCCTCGGCCTCGGCTCGGTCGCCGGGCTGGGCGCCGCGCGGCTGGCGGCCAGCCATTACTCGATCATGACCAAGGAGACCTCGGCGATGTTCGTCGCCGGCCCGCCGGTGGTCAACGCGCCTGGGCCACAACGCTCACCAAGCAGGAGCTCGGCGGCTGGGAAATCCAGACCCGCGCCGGCGGCGTCGACGACGCGGTGGACAGCGAGGAGGAGGCCTTCGCGCGGCGCGCGCCAGTTCCTGTCCTACCTGCCGTCGAGCGTACATGGCGTGCCGCCGGTGCAGCCCTGCGACGACGATCCGGAACGGCGCGACGAGAAGCTGATGAGCGTCATCCCGCGCGACCGCCGCAAGGTCTACAAGATGCGCGCCGATCATCGACACGGTGGTGGACCAGGGCAGCTTCTTCGAGATGGGCCGCAATTTCGGCCGCTCGGTCATCACCGGGCTCGCGCGCCTCGGCGGGCATCCGGTGGCACTGATGGCCAGCGACCCCTACCACTACGGCGGCGCCTGGACGGCCGATGCCTGCCAGAAGGTGGTGCGCTTCGTCGACCTCGCCGAAACCTTCCACCTGCCGGTCGTCTACCTCATGGACTGCCCGGGCTTCCTGATCGGGCTGGAGGCCGAACGCACCGCGACGATCCGCCACGGCGTGCGCGCGATGGCGGCGATGAACCAGACGACGGTGCCGTGGTGCACGATGATCGTGCGCAACTGCCTTCGGCGTGGCCGGCGCGGCGCACACCGCCGGCCGGGCGGCTGGCGCTGCGCTATGCCTGGCTGTCCGGCTGGTGGGGCTCGCTGCCGCTGGAAGGCGGCATCGAGGCCGCCTACCGCGCCGATATCGAGGCGCGCGGAGGACCCGAAGGCGAAGCTGCGCGAGATCGAGACACGGCTGAACAAGCTGCGCTCGCCATTCCGCACCGCCGAGACCTTCTGCCGTGGAGGAGATCATCGACCCGCGCGACACCCGCCGCCTGCTGTGCGAATTCGCCCGCCTCGCCGAGCCGCTGCGCACGCCCGGGCGGCCGGCGATGACGACACGTCCGTAGGGCTGCCGCACATGCCCAGGCGTCACACTCAAGTGTGACGGTCGCGGTAATGGCGCCGTATCGGATGGTATGAGATAAGGGGCAGGATCGAAACCACCCCTTCTCCCTGGGCAGCCCGCGCACGATGAACCATCCGCCGGCCCCGTCCGCCCTGATGCGCCGCCTGCCGACGCTGCTGGCGGTGCCGGTCGCCCTGCTGCTGCTGGTGCCGCTGCTGCTGGTGGCGGTGCCGCCGCTGCACGATTATCCGTTCCACCTTGCCCGCGCCGACGCGATTGCCGCGCTGCTGGGGCAGGTGGACCACGCCACCGTCTATCGCCTCGGCAACTTCGCGCTGCCCAACGTGGCGATGGACGTGGTGACGATGGCGCTGACCTCGGTGCTGCCGCCATCCCTGGCCGCCCGCGTGTTCCTCGGCCTTGTGCTGCTGCTGACGGTGGGCGGCGTGGCGGCGCTGCACAGGGTGCTGCACGGGCGCGCCTCGCCATGGCCGCTGCTGGCGGCGTTCCTGGCCATCAACTGGATCTTCCTGTTCGGCTTCACGAACTACCTGTTCGGCGTGGCCGCGATGTTGTGGAGCGTGGCCGCCTGGCTGGCGCTGGCCCGCGCGGGATGGGCGGTGCGCCTGACCGTGGGCAGCCTGCTGGCGGTGGCGCTGCTGTTCTGCCACCTCGCTGCCTTCGGGGTATTCGCGGTGGTGCTGGGCGGACTGGCGCTGACCGACGCATGGGCGCGCCGGCGGGCCGGATGGCGGATGCCGCTTGACCGCCTGCTGCTGCCGGCGGTCCCGTTGGCGGTCGCGATGGCGGTGTTTATCGCGATATCGCCCACGGCGGGCGAGGTGCGCCAGCCCATCGCCTGGCACGACTGGATCGGCTGGAAGCCGCTGACCGCGTGGCGCACGGTGCTGAGCGGCAATCCGGGGCTCGACGCGGTCACGCTCGGCCCAGTGGCGCTGTTGTCCGGATGGCTGTTTCTGACGCGCCGGCTGGCGGTGGCGAGCAGCATGCTCGTGCCGCTGGGCCTGCTGGCCGTGACGTTCGTGGTGATGCCCTATTCGCTGTTTGGCTCGCTTTATGCCGATGCAAGGCTGCCGGTGGCGGTGCTGTTCCTGGCGATCGCGGCGTTCGACCTGCACGGAGTGTCGCCCCGCGCCGCATTGGCGGGCAGCGTGGCGCTGGTGGTCCTGCTGGCCGTGCACAGCGCGGGGATCGCCCGCGACTGGCAACTGTCGGCGCCGGTGTTCGCCCGCCACCAGGCGGCTTTCTCCCTGCTGCCGCCCGGCAGCGTGCTGTGGTCGGCAACTGCCCGGCGGTTTCCCTCGCTGGCCTACCGCTCGGCCGACGAACTCGCGCTGTGGCATCCGCCGCTGAAGCATGTCGCATCGCTGGCATCGGTGGGTCGGGACGTGTTCGTGCCCTCCACCTGGGCCGATCCCTTCAAGCAGCCGATCACTGTGCCGCCGGAGTGGCATGCAGCCAAACAACTGCAGGGTGACAATCCGTTCCGCACCGCCACGGCGGCGGCGCTGGAATCCGCGGTGGCCGCCATTGTGGAGTTGCGTATGGGCGCGACCGAGCCGGACTACCTGTTGCTGTCCTACCCCGACGCGTTGCAGGGCACACCCTCGCAAACCCTGGACGAGGTGGCGCGCGGGCCGGATTTCGTGCTGTTCCGGATCGTGCGGCGATGAGCGGGATCGGCGCCCTGGTCATTGGCGGCGGCTTCTACGGCTGCTGCCTGGCGATCCGCCTGCGCCGCCGCTTCGCGCGCGTGGTGCTGCTGGAGCGGGAGGACAAGCTGCTGTGGCGGGCCTCGCGGGTGAACCAGGCGCGGCTGCACAACGGTTATCACTATCCGCGCAGTTTCCTGACCGCGGCGCGCAGCCGCAGCAATCTCGATGTATTTCGCCGGAGCTTTCCCGAAGGGGTGGTGGAGGATTTCCGCCACCTCTACGCCGTCGCGCGCCACGATTTGAAGGTGGGCTTCCGCCATTTCGAGCGTTTCGCCGCCGCGATCGGCGCCCCGCTGCGCCCGGCCGCCCCACGCGACCGCGCCCTGTTCGCCGACCGGCTGGTGGAGGCGGTGTACGAGGTGGAGGAGCCCGCCTTCGATGTGAACGCGCTGCGCCGCGGCCTGCTGCGCCGGTTGCGCGACACAGGGGTGGAGGTGCGCACCGGCTGCACCGTGGCAGCGCTGTCCGGCACCACCGACGGAGCGGTGGTCCGGCTGGCGGACGGCACGACGGAAGCGGCGGGCTGGGTGTTCAACTGCACCTATGCCGGGCTCACGCGGCTTCTGCCGGAGCCGCCGGCGCGCCGGCCCCGCCTGGTGCACCAATTGACCGAGGTGGCGCTGATCGAACCGCCGCCGCCGCTGCGCGGGGTGGGGGTCACGGTGATGGACGGGCCGTTCTTCTCCACCATGCCGTTCCCATCGGAGGCGCTGCATTCGCTGACCCATGTCCGCTACACGCCGCACCTCACCTGGCCCGAGGCCGACGGCCCGGGCATCGATCCCGACCGCCTGCTGGCCGCGCCGCCGCCGTCGCGCTTCGCCTGGATGATCCGCGATGCCCGGCGCTTCCTGCCGGTGCTGGCGCAGGCACGCCACGTGCGCTCGCTGTTCGACATCAAATCGATTCCGCAGGGCACGCAGAGCGACGATGCGCGGCCGATACTGTATCATCGCGACGCGATGGCGCCGCGCATCGTCTCCATCCTCGGCGGCAAGGTGGACAACATCTTCGACGTGTACGACTTCGTCGAGCACACGCTGGACGGCAATCTGGGGGCGGCGGCATGACCGGGCAGCGGATGAGGGCGCGCGACATCTTCGTCTCGGTGGTGATGCGCGTGCACGATGATGGCGACACGATCGCCGCAGCGCTCGACCGCCTCGCCGACGTGATGGAGGCGTCGTTCGCCTACTATGAGATCACCATCGTCGACGATGCCTCCAGCGACGATACGCGGCGGGCCGTGGAGCAGGTGCAGGCGCGCCGGCGCAACATCCAGCTGTACGGCCTGGCGCGGCGCACCGGCGATAACATCGCGCTCACCGCCGGCCTCGACCACGCCATCGGCGACATGGTGGTGCTGCTCGACCCGCGCCTGGACCCGCCGGAGCTGATTCCGCAGATGGTGGAGCGGGCGCTGGACGGGGCCGACATCGTCTACGCCCTGCCGCGCGAACGGCTGGGGAGCCGCGGTCCGGCCAACCTCTTGGTGCGCGGCTTCGTCGCCGGGCTGGCGCGGCTGATCAATGTCGATGCGCCGCAGGCGATGTCCAGCTACCGGCTGGTGACCCGGGCGGTGCTGAACTACATGCTGGAAACGGTGGATCGGCACCGCACGTTGATGTTCCTGCCGGCGCTGTCGGGATATCCCTACGCCACCATCGAATACGACCGGCTGCCCGGGCGCCAGGCGCGGGATGCCGGCATGGGCCGGCGCATTGCCAAGGGCATCAACCTGGTGTTCGCCACCTCGGCGCGGCCGCTGCGCATCATCACCCTGATGTCGCTGAGCATCAGTGTGTTGTCATTGCTGTACGCAGTCTATTCGGTGCTGGTCTTCGTGGTGAAGGATGACGTGGCAAAGGGATGGACGTCGCTGAGCCTGCAGATCTCGGGCCTGTTCTTCCTGGTGTGCATCATTCTCGCGGTGATGTCGGAATACATCCTGCAGATATTGGAGGCCACCACCCATCACTCGCGCTACCACATCGCCGCACAGCGCCACAGCACCACGATGGACTATGCCGGCAAGCGCAACGTAGTGGCCAGCGACGGCCGCGCCTCAGCGGACAATCCCGCCGCGCGCGAGGCGGTGCTGCAGCAGGCAATAGGCGATGGTGGCAAGGTATAGGCCGCCAAGCTGGAGCAGCCGGAATTTCGACACCCCGCCGGCACGCTCGATCCAAGAGTTGGGCACCACGGCATAGCGCGCGCCGCCCAGCACGGCCTTGATCGACATCTCCACCGTGAGATTGAACTGAGCGCCGACCAAAGGCTGCATCCGCTCGATCACCTCGCGCCGAAAGCATTTGAAGCCATTGGTGAAATCGGTGTAGTCGCTGCCCACCAGCCTGGCGATCAGGCGATTTCCGGCGCGATTGAGCTGGCGCTTGAACCAGGGATAGCCCTCCACGCGCGTGCCGGCACCGAAGCGCATGCCGAAGGCGCAGTCGTAGCCCTGTTGGATGTGGCGGAAATAGGCAACCAGGTCGCCCGGCGCATCGGAGCCGTCGGCCATCGCCACCACCACGGCATCGCCGCGGAAATGCGCCAGCCCATGACGCACCGCGCAGCCATAGCCGTGCGGCCCGGGATTGTTGACATGGCGCAGATGCGGCAGCGTCGCCTCCAACTGGCGCAGCACCGCCTCGGTGGCGTCGCGGCTGGCGTCGTTGACCACGAGGATCTCATAGGGGAAGTCCTGGCGGTCAAGCTCCTCGGCCAGCGCGCGCACGGTGTCGGCTATCACCGCCGCCTCGTTGTAGGCGGGCATCACCACCGACAGCATCATGCGTAGCAGGTCCGGACAAAGGCGACCGCGCGCCGGAGGGCGGCCACCGGGGCTTCGGCGCGGCGCATCTCCACCGACACCCAACCGCCATAACCGCCAACCCGCAGGGCCTCGGCAATGGCGGGATGGTCGATCGGCGAGTCCTCGTCGACCGGGCCAAGCTGCGGCGCGCTGACGTGGAAGTGGCGGATGCGCCCGGCACAGCTGCGCGCGGCGGCCACGGGATCGTCGCCGGCAAGCGCGGTGCAGGCGGTGTCGAGGTGCAGCACGACGCCGGGATGGCCCACCCGGGTCACCAGTTCGGCGGCTTCAGCCCAGCTTGTGAGGAAGTCACCGCCGTAATCGGCGGGATTGGCCTCGATGCCCAGCGCCGTTCCGGCCTCGTGGCAGACCGCGCCCAGTGCGCGGAAGACCGGCACCGCTTGCTCCATCGCCGCGTCGGGCGAAAGCGCGCCGCGCAGCCGGTTGCGCGGCGAGCCGAACACCATCACCGCGGCACCGAGCACCCCGGCCAGCCGCGCCACGCCGGCGACATGCGCGACAAGGCCGTCGCGGCTTGCGTCGTCGCCGAACAGGAGCAACTCGGGCCGCCCGAACAGAATGGATTGCAGCGCCGGGACGGCGAAGCCCCTGCCGCCCAGACGTTCGCGCAGGTCGCGCGCGGCATCCGGCGTCGCGCCCTGCCAGCCCGGCCAGACCATGGTGGGCGCGATCTCGATGCCACTCACCCCACCCGCCGCGAGCACCGGCAGCACCGCTTCCTGCTCGTCGGCCGCCCAGGCGATGTTGGACACGGCGAGCCTCACGCTGCCTCCGCGCGCGCGGCGGCGACGAAAGCGGCGAGGCGGCGGAATACCTCCGCCTCATCCTGAATATAGCCGCCGCTGCCGCCGAACACCGCGGCGTGACGGGTGCGGAAGTCGTAGGCCGGGCTGCCGGAGGCAGGCGGCACGCCGGGCGTCGCGTCAGGAAAGAAGCGGGCGATGATATCGCCGGTGCGCACCGGCGCGGGAACCAGGTGCACCAGCGACAGCCCGGCGGCCTCGGCGCGGCCGATATCGGCCCACAGCGCGGTCAGGTCGTAGAACTGGAAGCGCGCGGCCGGGTCGATCCGGTCCACCATGTTGTCGTGCAGCAGGTCGTAAAGGATGTTCTTGCGCAGGTCGGGACCGAACAGGCCGGGCAGGCGAACGACAATCGCCTGCGGATGGCGGGCACGGATTTCGCCCTCCAGCCACAGACGGTTCTCGCCATAGGGATGCGTAGGATGGGCGGCGCAGTCGAACGCCTCGTCGGCGCCGGCCACCTGCGGCACCACGTCGATGGTCGAGATCAGCACCACCCGGCGCGCCGCCACCCCGCGCATCGCCTCCAGCGCCTGGGCGATGCCGGCGCGGTCGGCCTCGGGGTTCTGGTTGGCCCACCACTTCTTTCCCTGGGCGCCGGCAAAGACCAGCGTGTCGAAGCTGGCCCCTGCGATGCTCCCGATGTTGGCGGAGTTGAAGCACGCGCCGAACCCGTGCTGTCGCGCCAGGTTGCCGCCGACGAAGCCGGTGTGACCGATCAGCGCGTCCATCTCCGCCTCCCCTACCCCAGTTCACCCGCCAGACGGTCGCCCAGGCGCAGCGCCAGCGCCACGATGGTCAGCGTGGGGTTGGCAAAGCCGGAACTGGCGAAGACCGAACTGCCGGCGATGTATAGGTTGGTTACGCCGTGGACGCGACATTCGGCATCGACCACGCCGGTGCGCGGCGAGGCCGACATGCGCGTGGCGCCCATGTGGTGGCGGCTGCCGATGAGCGCCTCGGGCCACGCGGCGCCGTCGGGCAGCGGCCGCGCGCGCAGCCGCCCCAGCCCCAGGCGGCCGAATTCCTGGCCCACCAGTTCCACCGCCCGGCGCATGGTGCGCTTCTCCGCCTCGCCCGGCCGCCATTCGAGCGCCAGGCGTGGCTGGCCGAGCGCGTCGTGGGCGTGCGACAGCGTCACCCGGTTGCCGGGGTCGGGGAACTGCTCCACGTTCACGTCCAGAACGGCCCCCAGGACCGGGCCGGCGCCGGGCTCGGGCGATCCGAACAGGCTCTTGCGGGTGCCGAACAGGGTCTTGTAGCCGGCATCGATAACGGCATCGTAGTCGGAAAGCACGCGGCCGAGATTTCCCCAGAACCGCCGCGGCAGGCGAAGCGCGCCGACATCGCCGGCGATGGATTTGAGCGCGTCCACCCCCTCCACCACCCGCCGCACCGGGCGCATCACCACGCGAAAACCGCCAATACCCGCCTCCGGCGTGCCCGCGGCCAGGGTGCCGAAGATCGTCGTGCCACGGGCCGGGGTCTCGTCGAAATAAAGCCGGAGATCCGCGGCCGGCTGGGTCAGGGCGATGAAGCCGCAATCTTCCAGCCACGGATGATCCATGAAGTAGCGCCCGACCACGTCGTGGCCGTTGCCGAGCCCCGCCGGCTGGGCGGCGTTGGACAGCAGCAGCAGGCGGGCATTCTCCAACCCGCCGGTTGCCAGCACATAGAACCGGGCGCGCACGGCGAACTCGGCGCCCTCCAACGCACGAACGCGCAGACCTGTGACCCGCGTGGCCTCGGCGTTGGTCTGCACTTCCAGCACGTTGGCGTGCAACCACATCGCCAGGCCCCGCGCCCCCTCCAGCGCCGGGCCATAGACGGGCCCGAAGCGGGTCGGCGGGCTCACCTGGAACAGGGCGGTGCACAGCCGCGCGGGATCGGTCGGCAGGGCCGCCAGCCCCGACCCGTCCAGCCACGGCGGCAGGTCGTCGTAGTCGGCGGGGCCAAGCTGGCACAGCGTCTGGGCGGCAATGTAGTAGGGCGCAAGTTCGTCCCGGCCGATCGGCCAGCGGCGCAGGTCGCCAGGGTCGGGAGGGCGGAAATCGCCAGCCTCCAGCGGACGGCACCAGCCGCCCCAGTGGTTGGTGCTGCCCCCGAAAAAGCGCAGCCGCGTGGCATCCAGCGCCTCTCCCTGCACGCCGCGGCTCTCGCCCGCATACAGCGCCTGGGTCGGCTGCTCGAACTCCATGCCGCCGCTCTCCAGCAGCAGTATCCGATGGCCGCTGTCGCGCAGCCGGTGCGCCAGGGTGATGCCCGCCGCCCCGGCCCCGACAATGCACAGATCGGCTTCCAGCGTGGTGCCCGCCGGCACCTGTCGCGCATCGTTGAACATGTCTGAAACTACTTCACATCCGCGTCGGACGAAACCGCAGGGCTGGTGCGCGGACGCCGCGCCTGTCTTGCGCGCCGGCCCCGGCGGTGGTTGGCTGACGCAGACGCATCACGCGATGCCATGATGGCGGGGAGACGTTGCAAATGCAGGATCTCGATCAGTTCCGGGCCGAAACCCGGGCTTGGCTGGAGGCGAATTGCCCGCCCGCCATGCGCACGCCGATGCCGGCCGAGGAGGCGGTGTCGGGCGGCAAGAACGCCACCTTCGCCAACCCCGACTCGAAGGTCTGGTTCGAGCGCATGCGCGACCGCGGCTGGACCGCGCCGACCTGGCCGAAGCAGTACGGCGGCGGCGGGCTGTCCAAGGACGAGGGCATGATCCTCGAGGAGGAGATGAAGGCGCTGGGCTGCCGCGCGCCGCTGGTCGGCATGGGGCTGTCGATGCTCGGCCCGGTGCTGCTGGAATACGGCACCGAGGAGCAGAAGCAGGAGCACCTGACCAAGATCATCCGCGGCGAGATCCGCTGGTGCCAGGGCTACTCCGAGCCGGGCGCCGGCTCCGACCTCGCCGGGCTGTCGACCCGCGCGGTGCTCCAGGGCGACCATTTCCTGGTCAACGGCCACAAGATCTGGACCAGCAACGCCCACTACGCCGACTGGATCTTCTGCCTGGTGCGCACCGATCCCACGGTGAAGAAGCATGACGGCATCAGCTTCCTGCTGATCGACATGGCCGATCCCGGCGTGCGGCCGCGGCCGATCCGGCTGATCAGCGGCGATTCGGTGTTCTGCGAGACCTTCATCGAGAACGTGCGGGTGCCGAAGGAGAACCTGCTGGGCGAGCTGAACAAGGGCTGGACCATCGCCAAGCGCCTGCTGGAGCACGAGCGCAAGTCGATCGGCGGCATCGGCGAGCGCGGCGCCAAGAGCCGCGAGAAGCCCATCCCTGACATGGCCAAGCAGCACGTGGGCGAGATCGACGGGCGCATCGCCGATACCAGCCTGCGCGAGCGCGTCGCCAGCCACGCCATGGACGCGCACGCCTTCGCCCTGACCCGCCGCCGCGCCGCCGAGGAGGCGGAGTCGGGCGCGCCGCCGGGGCCGCTGTCGGCGATGTTCAAATACTACGCCACCGAACTCAACAAGCGCCGCTACGAGATGATCCTGGCCGCCGGCGGCACCCAGCAGCTTGGATGGGAGGGCGACGATTTCTCCGACGACGAGGTCCGCCTGGGCCGCGAATGGCTGCGCAGCAAGGCCAACACCATCGAGGGCGGCACCAGCGAGGTGCAGCTGAACATCATCGCCAAGCGCGTGCTTGGCCTGCCGGATTGAGACGCAAGCGATGCCGATGATCATTTCCTCCGACGCGAAGATGGTGCGCGAGGGCGCGCACGACTTCTTCCGCGAGAAATCCCCGGTGCTGGACCTGCGCAAGCTGCGCGACGGCAACGACCCCGACGGCTTCTCCCGCCCGCTGTGGCGGGAGATGGCCGAGCTGGGCTGGACCGGCTTCCTGGTGCCCGAGGACCACGGCGGTTCCGCCTTCGGCCATGTCGGCCTCGGCCAGGTGATGGAGGCCGCCGGCCGAACCCTGGCCGCCACCCCGTTGCTGGGCACCGCGCTGATCGGGGCGGTGGCGCTCGACAAGGGCGGTAGCGAATCCCAGAAGAACGAGCACTTCCCGGGCCTGGTCGCCGGCGAGACGATCTTCGCCCTGGCACTGGAGGAGCACCCGCACCACAGCCCCTACCGCATCGCCACCACGGCGAAAAAGGACGGCGGCGGCTGGGTGCTGAACGGGGCGAAACAGTTCGTGCTGGATGGCCACGTGGCCGACACGCTCATCGTCGTCGCGCGCACTTCGGGCGGCGAGCGCGAGCGCAACGGCATCACCCTGTTCCTGGTGCCGGGCAGCGCGCCGGGCGTGGGCCGCAGGCGCTCGATCATGGTCGACAGCCGCAACGCCGCGCGCATCACGCTCCAGAACGTGGCCGTGGGGCCGGAGGCGGTGCTTGGCCCGGTCGATGGCGGCGCTGACCTGCTGGACCGTATGCTGGACGCGGCAAGGGCGGGGCTGGCGGCGGAAATGCTGGGCAGTTCGTCGGAAGCATTCGAACGCACGGTGCAATACCTGAAGGACCGCAAGCAGTTCGGCGTGCCGATCGGCAGCTTCCAGGCGCTGAAGCACCGCGCCGCGCAGATGTATTGCGAGGTGGAGGCCACGCGCTCCGCCGTCACCGCGGCGCTGGATGCGCTCGACACCAACGCCAACGACGCCAGCCTGCTGGTGAGCCTGGCCAAGTGCAAGGCGAACGGCACGGCGCGGCTGACGGGCGACGAGGGCATCCAGATGCATGGCGGCATCGGCATGACCGACGAGCATGAGATCGGCTTCTTCCTCAAGCGCGCGCGGGTGGCCGAGGCGACCTTCGGCGACGCCGCCTTCCACCGCGACCGCTACGCGGCACTCTCCGGCTACTGAACGGAGGGCCGATCGACAGGAGGCCAACCAGCCATGCGCAACGCCAACCGCCGCTTCGTGCTGCGCGCCCGGCCCGATGGCGTGGCCGGGCCGGAGCATTTCGCCGAGGAAACCGCAGCCATCCAGGCGCCCGGCCCTGGCGAGGTGCTGCTGGAGACGCTGTACGTCTCGGTCGATCCGGCAATGCGCGTGTGGATCAGCGAGAACCCCGGCTATGTGCCGCGCATCGAAATCGGCGAGACGATGCGCGCGGGCGGCATTGCCCGGGTGATGGAGAGCAATGCGCCCGGTCTGGCCCCTGGCGACCTGGTGCAGGCCCGCACCGGCTGGCAGAGCCACCCCACCCTGCCCGCCGCCGAGGTGCAGAAGCTGCCGGCCGGCGGCGGCGATCCCACCGACTGGCTGGGCGTGCTCGGCACCACCGGGCTCACCGCCTATTTCGGCATGCGCGCCATCGCCGCGGTGCGGCCGGGCGAGACGGTGCTGGTCTCCGGCGCGGCCGGTGGCGTGGGGCAGATCGCCGCCCAGGTGGCGCGCATCGAGGCTTGCCGGGTGGTGGGCATCGCAGGCGGGCCGGACAAGTGCGCCTGGCTCACTGGCGATCTCGGGCTGCACGGCGCCATCGACTACAAGGCCGAGCCGGAACTGGCCGCGGCGATCGCGCGCGAATGCCCGGGCGGGATCGACGCCTTCTTCGACAATGTCGGCGGCGCCACGCTGGACGCCGCACTGGCTAATTTGAAGCTGCGCGCCAGGGTCGCGATCTGCGGCCGCATCTCCCAGACCGCTGCAGGCGAGCTCTACGGCGTGCGCCATATGGGCCAGCTGATCGGCAAGCGTGCGCGGGTGGAAGGCTTCATCGTCACCGACTTCCAGGACCGCTTCGCCGAGGGCCGCGCCTGGCTCGCCGCCCAGGTGGCCAGCGGCGCGCTGCACCACCGCGTGCACGTGCTCGACGGACTGGAACAGGCGCCGACGGGACTTGCCATGCTGTTCCGCGGCGGCAACACCGGCAAGCTGGTGGTGCGCGTGGCGCCGTGACCGGACGGTGATTTCCGCCCTGTGCGGAAGTGGCACACTGGACTTGCTCGCGGAACAAACGCTAATCTTCGTATCGCCAGCGAGGAGCTTCACGGCAATTCCGCGCGGGCCCGCCTGCCCGGCGGTCCACCGCTAAGCGATTATTTGGGGCAGCCCCGCGGCGATGTCCGCGGATGCTGCCGGCATTGGCGTTCCGGCTGATCATTTCGCGCGCAACCCCGTCAAGGACGACCGAACCCATGGGGACGATTTTCACGGCCACCGACAGCTCGCGCGGCCAGGAACTGTGGATCGGCTATGGCACCGCGGCCAGCACCTTTCTGCTGAAGGACATTCGCGCCGGGGCGGCCGGTTCGAACCCTGAGATCCTGGGCAACCTCATCGTAGCCGGCGCGCCCGACAATGGCCGGGTGCTCTTCCTGGCCGATGATGGCACGAACGGCGCCGAACTCTGGGTGACCGACGGCACCGCCGCCGGCACCGTGCTGTTCAAGGACATCAACACCGGCGCTGCCGGCTCCTTCGCCTCGGCATGGGCCGCGGTTGGCGCCCACGCGGTGTTCGCGGCGACCGATGCCGCCAATGGCCGCGAATTATGGGTAAGCGACGGCACCGCCGCCGGCACTGCGCTGCTGCTGGACGTGAACGCGGGTGGCGCCGGCGCCGATCCGACGTTCCTCGGCTATCTGGTGGCGGGCGGGGTCGCCGATGCCACCCGGGCACTGTTCGTGCTGAACGACGGCAGCCATGGCCGCGAGATCTGGGTCACCGACGGCACCGCCGCCGGCACCACGCTGTTCAAGGACATCAACCCCGGCGCCGGCACCTCCAGCCCGACGCCATGGACGGCGGTGAACGGCCGCGCCGTGTTCACCGCGAACGACGGCAGCCATGGCCGCGAACTCTGGGTCAGTGACGGCACCGCCGCGGGCACCGTTCTGCTGCTCAACTCCGCCCCCGGCGTGGCCGGCTCCAACCCCACCCTGGTCGGACCGCTGCTGTCCGCCGGCGTGCCCAGCACCACGCAACTGCTGTTCCGCCTTGACGACCTGACCCATGGCGACGAGTTGTGGGTCACCGACGGCACCCAGGCCGGCACCGTGCTGTTCAAGGACATCAATGCCGGCGCCGGCGGCTCCGATGCCGGGGACTGGGCGGCGGTGGGCGCCCGTGCGGTGTTCGCTGCCAGCGATGCCGCCGCAGGGCGCGAACTCTGGGTCAGCGACGGCACCGCCGCCGGCACCGCGCTGTTGCTCGACATCCGCCCCGGCGCCACGGGCTCCGATCCGGACCTGCTGGGCCGGCTGATCGTGGGCGGCGCGGCCGATGCCGGCAAGCTGCTGTTCCTGGCCGACGACGGCAGCAACGGCGCCGAGCTATGGGTCACCGACGGCACGGCTGCCGGCACCGTGCAGTTCAAGGACATCAATCCGGGCGCCGGCGGCTCGCAGGCATCGGCCTGGACAACCGTGAACGGGCGCGCAGTGTTTGTGGCTGACGACGGCAGCCACGGTGCCGAATTGTGGGTCAGCGACGGTACTGCCGCCGGCACGACAATGCTGCTCGACGCCCGCCCGGGGGCGGACGGCTCCGCGCCAACCCCGATCGGCTATGCCAGCGTCAACGGCGTGGCCGACACCACCCGTATGCTGTTCCTGCTGGACGATGGCGCCAATGGCCAGGAGATGTGGGTCACCGACGGCACGCCGGGCGGCACCGCCCTCTACAAGGACATCAACCCTGGTGCCCCCGGTTCCTTTCCGTTGATTGGCGGCGCCGAGACCGCCTCGCCCACCGCGGACCTGTCCAGCGCGCCTGGGCCGGTCACCCTTGTGCTCGCGGCCGGTGGCGCGGCCGACAACGCCACCGGATCGCCCTTCGACGACAACATCACAGGCAACGCGAACGCCAACATGCTGGTCGGTGCCGACGGCAACGACACCCTCATCGGCGAAGGCGGCGACGATGCGCTGTCCGGCCAGGACGGCGACGACACCTTCAACGGCGGCCCCGGCAACGACTTCATCGACGGCGGCATCGGCAGCAACACCGCCATATTCCAATCCATCCGCGGTGCCGCGGAGATCCGCTTCGACGCCAACACCTTCGACATCACCGTCGTCGGCCCCGACGGCGTCGACACCACGCGCACGGTCCAGACGCTGGTGTTCAGCGACCGCACCACGCAGGTGCTCGGCCCGGGCGGTGTGCAGCACCTGGTGAACGTCACCTTCCCGCAAACCGCCACCAGCCAGTTCATGATCGGCGATGCCTATTCCGGCCCGGTTGCCGGACTGACCGACGAGTTCGTGTTCCCCACGCCGCAGAACATCAACATCTCATCCTCCCTGCCCAACTCGTTCATCCGCACCGGCGCCGGCGACGATGCGATTACCGTGTTCTCCGGCCGCAACGTGGTGGATTCCTATCTGGGTTCGAACTTCATCACCGGCGGCTCCGGCCACGACACCTTCTTCGTGGACGCGCGCGGTGGCGGCATCACCTGGGACACGATCGTCGACTTCCAGGTCGGCGACGAGGTCACGCTGTGGGGCTACCTCCCCGGCACCTCCATCGGCGGCGACAAGGCCGACTGGCTCGACAGCGCGGGAACCTCGGGCTTCGAGGGGCTGACCGCCCACGCCAAGCTGGACGGCTCCAGCATCAGCGCGTCCATCACCTTCGCGGGCCTCGGCCCGGCAGACAAGGACAGCTTCGCCGTGACCACCGGCGTCGTTGGCGGCGATCCCTACCTCTACATCACCCGCCTCTGATACCACCCGCCTTGAGAATCGACCGATGAAGGATCGGTCGATGGCGGCCGGCATGAGTTTCTGGTTCTGCGCGCCGCCGCCGGCCAGCCCGGCGCGCGATACCAAGCGCCCGAAACGCCGGAAGAGTTGGCATTTCGGGCGCTTGGTATGACATTGGAGCGACAGCCGCGCCGACAGACGCACGGCCACCGCTCCACGTCCTTGTTCAAGAGCGCAGATCGTTCAGCCGAGTGATTTCATTCGATTGGGTTTTGCTCTGAGGCACGGCCAGGGTTTCGCCCTGGCCCCACCCAAAACCGACGGTTCTTGGAAGCACCTTGCCAGAATGGGGTGAAGTCCAGGGGCTCTGCCCCTGGACTTGTCCTGATCCGTTCGCCGACCATTGCGGATCCACGCATCGACCGGGTCCCGACGCGACCCGGCCCCACCTACACCGTCACGCGATAGACCCGGCCCTGGCTGGAAGAGACCAGCAGCTTGCCGTCGGCGTCAAAGGCCAGGCCGGTGATCTCGTTCTGGTCCACGTCCTGCGCGGTCAGGTCCACGTTGCGCACCGCCACGCCCGCCGTGGTGATCTCATAGATCGTACGGGTTCCGTCCGCGGCATACCAGAGATTGCCGGTCACGGGGTCGACGGCCATGCCGCTCTCGCCGGCGTTCACCGGCGCGTTGAAGTTGGCCAATTCGGTGCCATCCGCCGGATCGATCTCCACGATCTGGTGCGGCCCCGACCGGCGATCGATCACGAACAGGTGGTTCGTGCCGGGATCATAGATGCCAGAGGTGAGGTCATAGTTCCCCGCGAGCGTGAGCGAGGCAATCAGCGTGCCGGCGGACGGATCGAGCGCGATCACCCTGTCGGCATTGGGCGCCCCATCGAAGGCCAGAAGGCTGCCCACCGGCACATTCGTCCCGTTCAGGCTGAATGCCTCGGTCACGATCTGCAGGCCGCCGTAGAACTGCGTGGAGCCGAAATCGGCGGCGGTCACGTCGATCACCTGCAGTTCGCCACCGGTCGCGGTATCCACCCGGTGCAACTTGCCCGGATTGGCATTGTCGGCGACCCAAAGTGCCCCGCTTGCCGTGTCGAAGGCGACGTCGCGAAGATAGCCGTACGGCAGCGTCATCTCATTGAGCACGAACTCGGCGGAGGTGCCGCCGGCCGTGGTCACCGTGATCGGCCCGAAGCCATGCGTGGGTTCGGCGAGGACGACGCCGGAATTGTCGCCGCCCGTGGCGTAGTAGATGTCGGGCCCCGCATTGCCAACCGTGTCAACCAAAGTCGCCCCGGCCAGCCCGAAACTCGAGTTGCCCTCCAGGAAACCCGTCCCGGTGAGGTATAAATTGCCGCCGCTCACGTCGAAGCCCGTCACCGTCGGCACGATCTGCAGCAGTTTCTGGCTGCTCGACCCCAGCACTTGCAGGGTGAAGGCGCCGTTGGCGAAGACCGGCACCGTCATGGTGGCGCTTGTGCCGTCATCGGCCACCGTATCCAGGCTCAGCCGCACCATCCGCAGCGCGCCGCTGCCGCTTTCGCGATAGCGCAGCAGCACGTCGGTCTCGGCCCTCAGGCCGCTGCCCGTCAGCGTGATCGTGTCGCCCGCATTGGCCGACGCCTCGCCGGGATCGTCCGGTGTGCCCGAGGCCGCCGTGGCCGTGATGCCAGCCAGCGCCACCGACCAGGGGGCGCTGGTGCCACCCTCGGTCTGCACCGTGATCGGCCCGAAGCTGCCCTCGCCGAGCACCAGCCGCAGGTCCACCGTGCCGTTCTCGACATAGTCTGGGAACCCCGAGTAGGCATCGGGGCCGGTGCCGATGCCGGCGTCCTCCACCAATGTCGTGCCGAAAACGTAGTTCGTGCCGGCGCCATCGATGAAACCGCGGCCCTTCAACCGCACATCCACCGACACCCCATCGGAACTCGCCGAGAGCACGTCCGCCCAGTCCAGCACAGGCACGACCTGCAGGAACGCCTCGGTGGCATTGCTGTCGCCGAACACCCGCACGAAGCCCGTCACCGCGCTGTCGGGCACCGCCACGGTCAGCGAGGTGCCGTCGTCGCTCACCGTATCCGGCCGCACGACAACCTGGCCGCGCGCACCCGAATAGGAATTGACGGTCTCGAACACCACGTCGGTGCTGGCGTCGAAATTCGTGCCCTCCAGCGTGATGACCTGACCCGGATTGGCCGAGGGTTGCCCAGCATCGGCCGGCGTGCCGGACGCCGCCTGCGCGGTGATGGCGGTGAAGGCAAGGCCGAGGACGTTGCTCGTGCCGCCGACCGTGGTGACCGAGATCGGCCCCGATTCGGCGCCACTGGGCACCTGGCTCTGGAGGCGTCCGTTCTGCACGTACACGCCTTCCACGGTGCCGTTGGAAACGTAGTTGGCATCCGCGCGGGACAGGTCGCTGAGCGTGACAGTGCCGAAGTGGATGGTCTGCATGCCGTCGGTGAAGCCCCGCCCCAGCAACGAAACGCTGCCGCCGGCGAACGCACCGCCAACATTGCCCGACACGTCCACCAGCACCGGCACCACCTGCAGCAGCAGGCCCGCCGAATCGCGCGCCAGGCGCACCGCCCCGGTTGCGGCGGTGTCGGGCACCACGACCGTGAGGCTGCTGCCGTCATCTGCCACGCTGGCCGCCGAGACCGTCTGCGTCGTCAGGAACCCGTTGCCGTTGATGGTGGTGAAGACCACAACCTCGCTCGCCCGTAGGTTGCTGCCCTGCAGCGTGATCGTCTGCCCCGGATTGGCCGACGCCACCCCACCCTGCGCCGGCGTGCCCAGGTCGGCGCTGGCCACGATGCCGGTCAGGCTGGTGACACCGGCGCCCTCGATCGCGACGCCCATCGTGTAGGCTCCGGTGTAGGAACTGGCAGGGCCGCTGCCGGCCGTCGCCGGGTCATAGGTTGCGTTGGTGTATCCACTGACACCCACATAGTAGGTACCCGCCGCGCCCGGCCTGAACAGGATTGGCGGCGTGTCGCCCGACGAGAGAAAGTCGCTGGCCAGCTGCTGCCCCGCATCGTCGAAGATCCGCAGAAAGGAGTAGTTGTCCACCGCCAGCGTCAGCGCCAACTGCTCGTTGGCCGCGAGATCCACGCGGTAGAGGTCCACGTCCTTGCCGGCCTGCGTGCCGTCGCCAACCGATGCCGCAACCGTCACGCTCTCGCCCTGCGACAATGCGATCGCGGTGCTGGTGGCCAGGGTGTCGCCCACGTCGTCGGCGGGAGTTAGTCCGGCAAGCGTGGTCGGGGTGCGTTGGCGCACCACCGCGGACCCGCCGGCCGTGGTGACGGTGATCACGCCATCGCCCACACCCGCGGGCACCGTCAGCGTCAGCAACTGCTGCACGCCCGTCTCGCTGCCCGACCCGTAATATTGGTAGGCGCCGGAGTCGACCACCGTCCGTGTCACCGCGGCGGCGACCGCCTGGCCGTCGATCTGCACCGAGACCTCGCCCGGCACCAGCCCGGTGCCCTCCAGGATGAGCGTATTGCCGGCCGCAATCGTGCCGCCGATGGCGCGCAGGCGCGGCACGACCAGGATGTCGTGGCTGTCGCTCGCCCCCAGCACCTGCACGGCGCCGCTGCGCGCCATTACCGGCACATGCACGGTGAAGGTCGTGCCGTCGCTGCTTGCAGTACCGCCGCGCGTGATCAGGCCGACCTGCCCGGTGTCGTCCACCGCCTCGAACCGCACCAGCGTGTCGGACTTGAAGCCCTGGCCCAGCAGCGTGATGGTCTGCCCGGCATTCACCGCCACCCCTGCGCCCGCCGATGTCCCGCCCAGCAGCCCTGGCACCTGAATGCCGGTGAAGCTGACCCGCGACGCCGCAGGCAGCGTCGGTCCCTCGATCTCGGCGAAGCCGCCATCGGTGGTCACGCGGATCTTGCCGTCCAGGGTGAGCGGCGTGATCAGGGAATAGGTATCGTTGCGCCCGCCCGAGACGTTGAAGGCCGACAGCGCCGTATCGGCATCGACAAAGGCGATGCCGCCGATGGTGATGGTGCTGGCCCCTTCCATGAAGCCGGAGCCGCGCAGGTTCACGGTGCTATCGGTGCCGGGGCGGCCGTCCACGCTCGTCAGGGTCGGCACCACCTGCAGCCGCACGGGCGCGCTGGCGTTGAAGGTCTGGCGGTTGTCGACCGAGTAGTTGCTGATGCTGTCGCGCATCAACACCACCCCGTCGGCGGAGACCTGGAACAGGTCGGGGCCGTTGCTCGTGGCCTCGCCATCCCAGCTATCCAGGGCATAGAGGTCGAAGGTCAGCGTGTAGGTCTGTCCACCCGTAAGCCCGCCCAGCGTCAGCAACTGCTCCTCGCTGGCGAAGCGCCCGGAGAAGCGCGTGAAGGTGCCTTCGTTCGACGAATCGACGCGCGCGTCGCTCCACTGCTTGCTGGCCGGGCCTTCGAAATTGTCCTCGAAGACCGTTGCCTTGCCGGCCGTGATCCTGACGTTGTCGATACCCCAGCTCTCATCGCTGAGCGCCTGGATGCCGCCATCGGCGAAACGCAGGACGGTGGTCGCATCGTCCGCCGTGAAATCCAGCGTGACCTGCCGGTAGATCGCGTCGGGATTGCCGCTGAAGCCCAGGTTGGTCACCGGAACGTTGGTCACCAGCACGTCGCCAGTGGCGGCACGATCTGGAACGATCACCTGCAGATGCGTTCCGTCGGCGCTGGCCAGCAGCGGCCTCGCAGTGACCAGCCCGGTCACGCCGCCATCGTCGCGGGCGGTGAAGACCACCTGCGTGCCCGCCCCGAAACCGGTGCCCACCAGTTCCAGGATCTGGCCGACATTGGCGGAGGCCTTGGTGCCGTCGGCGGCGGTGCCGAAGAGGGCGTCGCCCTGGATTGCGCCAAGGGTGGGCTTCACCATGGCCGGCGCCGCGGCGGTGTCGATCCTGAACACCCGGCCGTTGGTGGAGCTCACCAGCAGCATGCCCGCGTCGTCGAACGCCAGGCCCGACACCACGTTGCCGTCCACGCCCTGCAGCCCCAAGGCCAGCGTGCGCAGAACCGTGCCCGTGCGCGACATCTCGACAAGTTGGTTGGTGTTGTCTGAGCCGTACCACAGGTTGCCGGTCAGTGGATCGATCGCAAGCCCGCTCTCGCCGGCGTTGAAGGGCGCGTTGAAGCTGCCCAGCTCCGTCCCGTCCACCGGGTCGATTTCCACGAAGACATCCTGCGACTGGCGCCGGTCGATGACGAACAGGCGCCCGGTCGTCGGGTCGAACACGCCCGACGTCATGTCGTAGTTGCCAGCCAGCGCCAGCGACGCCAGCACCGATCCGCTCGCGGTGTCGATCGCCAGCACGGTGTCGGCGTTGGTCGCCCCGTTGAACGCCAGCAGCGCACCCGCGGCGACCGCAGTGCCGTTCAACGTGAAGCCGGTCGGCGCCACCTGCAGCCCGCCATAGAAACTGGTGGTGCCAAAATCCTTGGAATTGAAGGTGATGCTCTCCAGCACTGCACCCGTTGCCGTGTCGATGTGGTGGATCGAGGCAGGGTTGGCGTTGTCGCCGATCCATACCGCGCCGGTGGCGCTGTCCACGGCGATGTCGCGCAGATAGCCGAGCTGCGGGGTGAGCAACCCGGCCGCCAGGCTCACGGAGGTTCCGCCTGCGGTGGTCACGCTGATGGTTCCGAACCCATGGACGGGGTCGGTGAAATACGCGCCCGTGTTGTCCGCGTTGGTCGAGTAGTAGATGTCGGGGCCGGCATTGGTCGCCACGTCCTCAACACTCGCCCCGGCGAAGCCGAACGTCGTCGCCCCCTCCACGAAGCCGGCGCCGGTGACGTAGAGGTTGCCGCCGCTCACCGAATAGCCGCTGAGCAGCGGAACCACCTGCAGCGTGTGCTGGGTGTTGCTGCCCAGGATCCGCAGCGTTGCGATGCCGTTCGCCTGGCGCGGGATGACCAGCGAGGCGCTGGTGCCGTCCGCCGCCGCGGATACGGGGTTGAGCAGCACGTGCTGCACCGTGCCCGATCCGCTTTCGGTGAAGCTGAACAGCACGTCCGTGGCAACCGAGAGCTTGCTGCCCGTCAGCGTGATCGACTGTCCGGGATTTGCCGAGGCCATGCCGCCATCCGCGGGCGTGCCGGACAGCGCCGTGCCGGTAATCGCGGTGAACAGGCTTGAGAGTGGCGCGCTGGTGCCGCCCTCGGTCCGCACCGTCAGCGCCCCCACCACGTCCGGCCCGTATGGCAGGGTGAGCGAAACCCTGCCGTTGCCGGTGTACGGGTAGTACCAGTCGTACACGTCGGGCCCCGTCGAGGCATTGCCGTCGAACACCGTCACGTCGCCGAACCGGTATTCGGAGCCACTGCCCTCCACGAAGCCGGCGCCGGAGAGCGTTAGCTGCAAAGCGGCACCGCCGCTGGGCGTGCCGGTGACATCGACAACCTCCAACACCGGCACCACCTGCAGGCGGCGCGCGCTCGCGTCCACGTCGCCGACGACGCGCACGAAGCCAGTGGTTGCGGCCCGCGGCACCTCCACCTCCGCCAGCGTGCCGGCCACGTTCACCTGCCACGGCAGCACCGTGGTCTGGCCACGCGTGCCGTTGCCGTCGATCGTCTCGAAGACGATGCCCGTGGTCGTCGTCAGCCCGGTGCCCGTCACCGTCACCGACTGGCCCGGGTTGGCCGACGCAATGCCGGCATCGGCGGGCGTGCCGGACGACGCGGCGGCGGTCAGCGCGGTGAAGCTGCGGGCCAGGGTGTCGCTGGTGCCGCCCACCGTCGTCACCCGGATTGCGCCAGTGGCCACGCCGTTCGGCACCGTCGTGTCGACCCGCGCATTCGCAACGTAGCTTGGGCTGTAGCCGTTGTTGACGTTCACCCCGTCGAAGCGCGAACCGTCCTTCAGCGTCGTGGCACCGAAGCCGATCGACGTCGCCCCCTCGGCGAAGCCGGTCCCGATCAGCGTGATCGCCCCGTTGTTGAAGGGCTGCCCCTCGGTGGTGTTCACCTGCGACAGCGTCGGCACCACCTGCAGCAACAGGCCCACCTGCTCGCGCACCAGCCGCACCATGCCGGTGGTCGCGGCGTCCGGAACCACCACTGTCAGGCTGGTGCGGTCGTCCGACAGGCTGGCCGGCTCCACAGTCGCCGTCCCCAGCAGGCCGGAGGAATCGACCGTGGTGAACACGACCGAATCGCCCGTCGCGAACCCGCTGCCATGCAACGTGATGGTCTGCCCAACATTGGCCGCCGCAACGCCGGACTGTGCCGCCGTGCCGCGGTTGGCCGTGGCCGTGATGGTGGTCAGCCGCGATTGCGACCCGGCCATCCGATCAAGTTCGAGTTGATAGGTGCCCTTGGCACCGAACGTGTAGCCGCTGTTCTCGGTCAGCGGGTCATAGTTTCCATTGTACGACGTGCTCACGCCCACGTAATATGTGCCGCCGGCGGTCGCCAGGAACTGCCCCGGCACGTCGCCCGCGTTGTCGAAGTACCGGCTGAACTGCTGCTTGCCGTCGCTGTCGAACACGCGGACATAGGTGTCGATGGCACCATGGCCCAGAATGTTCAGCAGGTCGCCCTGCGCGAGATTCACCGAATGCAGGTCGACATCGCCACCGCCGAAGGCACCGTCGCCAATCTCTCCGTTCAGCACCACGCTCTGCGCCACGCCCAGATTGACGGCCGCGGCCGCGGCGATCGTATCCGCCGCGTCGGCCCCCGCCGGAAGCTCGCTGCCGGTCACCTCCACTGCGGTGCGCAGGGTCGCCGTGCCGCCGGCGGTGGAGACGGTGATCACCGGGTTCGCCACCCCGCTGGGCAGCACAACGGTGAGCAACTGTTGGTTGCGCTGCACCTGCACGTCATAGCCGTAGCTGCTGGGGTCGGTCACGGTACGCAACGAGAAGTTGCCGATCGCGCGCCCGTCCACCTGCACCACCACCTCGGACTGCACCAGGCCGCTGCCCTCGATCAGCAGCGTGTTGCCCGGCGCCACGGTGCCGCCGACGCTGCGCAGCAGCGGCACGACCTGCAGGCTGAATGAGGCGCTACTGCCGCGCACGCTCACCAGCCCGCTGGCGGCCAGCGCCGGCACCGAAACGGTTGCCTGGGTGCCATCGGCATTCACGCTCACCGGCCGGCGCGACACCACGCCCTGCACGCCGGTATCGTCCACCGCCCGGAACTGGATCTCGGTGTCATAGGCGAAGCCGCTGCCGGTCAGCGTGATCAGCTGGCCGATATTGGCCGACGGCGCTCCCAGCTGCGCCGGCGTGCCCGAGCCGGCATCGGCGATGATGCCGGTAAGCTCGACATTCCCGGCGCGCCCGCGCGTCGGCGCGGCGATCTCGGCAAAGCCGCCTTCCGTCGTCACCCGGATCGGCCCCTCGACCACCATGGGCGCGTACAGGTTGTAGTCGCTGTTCCTGTTGTAGCCGTTGACGTCCAGGTTCGAGAGGTTGGTGAAACCGTCCACCAGCGCCACGCCACCGATGGTGACCGTGCTCGCCCCTTCCATGAAGCCGGAGCCATACAGGGTGAACGACGAATCCGCCCCCGGGCTGCCCGACGTGCCGGTCAGCGTCGGCACCACCTGCAGTCGCACGCCCGCACTGTTGTTGATCGACTGCGCCACGCCAGCCCAGTTGCCGATGCTCTCGCGCATCAGCAGTTGGCCATCGGCCTGCACCTGGAACAGATCGGGTCCGGAATTGGTGGATTCGCCGTCCCAGCTGTCCAACGCATACAGGTCGAAACTCAGTGTATAAGTCTGCCCCGCGGTCAGACCACCCAGCGTCAGGCGCTGCTCCTCGCTGGCGAAGCGGCCGGAGAACAGGCTCACCGCCCCGGCACTGCCGGTCTCCACCCGCCCATCGCTCCAACGCGCGTCGGCAACGCCGCTCTCGAAGTCGTCGGCGAACACCGTCGCGCCGCCCTGCGTCACCTTGACGTTGTCCAGGCCCCACGACTCGTTCGACACCGCCTCTATGCCGCCATCCGCGAAGCTCAGCACCGTCTGCGCGTCATCGGCGGTGAACGTCAGCGTGATCTGGCGATAGGCGGCGTCGACATAGGCGGAACTGCCGCCGAGATTGACGGTCCCGGCATTGGTAAGGCGGACGTCGCCGGTGGTCGCCAGGTCCGGCACCAGCACCTGCAGCCGTGTGCCCGCGCCGTTCACCGCCAGCGGCGCCACCGCGACGATCCCGATCTGGCCCGAATTGTCCCGGGTCTGGAACAGCACCCGCGTGCCGGCACCGAAATTGGCACCGGTCAGCTCGATCATCTGCCCCGCATTGGCCGCGGCCTGCGCCGCGTTTGCCGCGGTGCCCTGGTTGGCTGTGCCGATGATGCCGGTCAGCACCGGCCGGCTCGTCGCCGCTTCGTATGCGGGGTCGATGAGGTACACCCGCCCCTGGGTCGAGCTGGCCAGCAGCTTGCCCTCGGCCGTGAATGCCAGGCCCGTCAACTCGTTGCTGTTCATGCCCTGCAGCGGCAGGCTCACCGAACGCAGCACCTCGCCGGTCCGCGACAGCTCCACCAGCGTGCCCGACTGGTCCGACCCGTACCAGATATTCCCCGTCACCGGGTCGATCGCCAGGCCGCTTTCCCCAGCGTTGAACGGCAGGTTGAAGGCGCTGATCTCCGTGCCGTCCACAGCACTGAGTTCGATCATGCGGTCCGGATTCACCGACCGGTCGATCACCCAGAAGCTGCCGCCCGCCGCATCGAACACGCCCCCGGTCGTGTCGAAGTTCTTCGACAGCGCAAGGGAGGCGATCACCGCTCCCGTGGCGGGATCCACCGCCGTTACCTGGTCGGGGTTCGGCGCGCCGTTGAACAGCAGCAGGCTGCCGGCCGGCACGTCGGTGGCGCCCAGGATGAAGTCCGCCTGGGCGATGTCAATTCCGCCATAGAAGCTATTGGAGCCAAAATCCTTGCTGTTGAGCTGGAAGCTTCCCAGCGCCGCGCCGGTGGCCGGGTCGATGCGATAGACGGTGCCGGTCGAACCGTTGTCGGCCACCCACACATCGCCGGTCGTTGTGTCCACCGCCACATCGCGCAGATAGCCGAACGTGGTCCGCAGTTCGTTCAGGTCGATGCTGACCGAGGTGCCGCCCGCCGTCGTCACGCTCAGCGGCCCCAGCCCGTGCCCGGGTTCGGCAATGCTCACGCCCGTGTTGTCGGCGGCGGCCTGGTAGTAGATGTCCGGCCCGGTGTTCGCCGCGCTGTCCACCACCTCGCCGCCGGTGAACTTGATCGTCGTGCCGGCCTCCACGAAGCCGAAGCCGGTCAGGTACAGCGTGCCGCCACTGGTGCTGAAGCCGTTCAGCAGCGGCACGATCTGCAGCATCGGCTGCGCGTCGGCGCCGATCACCTGCACTGCGAAAACGCCATTGGCGAAAGCCGGCACCACGATTGTCGCACGCTTTCCGTCAGCCGACGCGCTGACCGGGCTGACCAGGGTGGTCCGCTCCTCCGCGCTCGAGCTTTCGCGATAGCGCAGGATCACGTCCGTGGTGACCGACAGGCCGCTGCCCACCAGCGTCACCGCCTGGCCGGGATTGGCGGACGCGATCGCGGCGTTCGCCGGCGTGCCGCTCAGCGCCTTGCCCTCCACGCCCGAAATGGCGAGCGAGAACGCAGCACTCGTGCCGCCCGCGGTCTTGACGGTGATTGCGCCGAACGCCGCGTCGGTCAGCGGCACCGCCAGGGCGGCGGCGTTGTTGTACTGGTAGTACGGCCCCTGCTCGGTACACGTTCGGGCCGGTAGCCGCGTCAGCATCGGCAACGACTTCGGAGCCGAAACGGTACTCGGTGCCGGTGCCCTCGATGAAGCCCAGGCCCGACAACGTCACCTGCGCGACACCGCCGTTCGCCGAGGTCACCTGCACGTCGGTAACCACGGGCACCACCTGCAACAGGAACATCCCGTCGTCAAAGCCCGTCTTGGTGTCGCCCACCTGCGAATAGACGGTCACGTCGCCGGTCGCCGCATTGAAGGGCACCGTGAAATAGGCCGTCCCCTTGTCGGCATCGACCTTGCCGGCCTTCACCTCCACCGAGCTTGCGTTGCCGCTGCTGTCCATCGTGGTGAAGGTAATACGCGCCGTGGTCGGGTCGAACGGCACCGCGATGCCGATCTGCTGGCCTGGATTGGCCGACGGCGCCTGGGCGATTTCGGGCGTGCCGGTGGCCGCCTTCACGTCGCTCGCTGGCCGGATCGAGAAATTGCGCAGCACCGGGTCCGCCAGCTTGTTGCCGGCGGCGTCCGCGATCACCGAGGGGTCGATGCGCAGCTGGTAGTCGCCCGGGGCCAGCGGCACCAGCGGCGCCGCAGACAGCACCTGGTTGAAGGCGCGCGTGTCCAGCTTCAGCTGCACCGCCACATCGTCGGCGGTGCCCGCCACGCCGTCTGCCCCCAGCCGAACCAGCGTGACCCCGGCAGAGTTCAGCAGCGCCGTGTCGATCGGCTCGTCGAAGCGGACGTCGATGCTGCGGACGAAGAACCGCTTGGCGCCCTCAGCCACGTTGATGGCCGTGACCTCCGGCGGGAAGGTGTCCGGCACCACGCTGATCTTCACCGCGTCCGACAGCGCGGTATTGCCGCCCGTGTCGGTGGCGCGCAGCTGCACCGTCACGGTGCCGCCGCCCTCGGCGATGGTGGGCACCTGGGCGAACAGATCGAACGGATAGGACGGGTCGTTGACCACGACCTTGCCGTTCACCAGCAGCTCGACATTGCGCACCTGCACATCGTCGGCCACGTCGGGCCGGATATGCAGGCTGCGGCCCTCCAGCACCTGCACGCCCGGCGTGGCCGCATCGACATCGATCGCATCCACGGCGATCTTCACGGTCGGCGCCGTGCCCTGGGTGTCGAAGCCCAGGTAGTTCACCACCTGCAGCCCCGCCGAACCGTCAGCCACGAAGGCGATGCCGTTGGCGATGCTCACGTCGCGCCCGACCTCGGGCAGCGTGTAGCGGGTGACGAAGCCGCCCGTGTTCGCGGGGTCCGCCACATCGACCAGGTCCAGCCCCTTGAAGCCGCCGAACACGAAGTTGATGCCGCCGGCCACCACCGCGCGCCCGCTGCCGTTCAGGGCGATCGCCGCGCCGGCCAGCGAATTGTCGTCGATCCCCGAGATCAACGCCGGCGCGTCGAGGTCGCTCACATCCACCGTCAGGAATCCGCCGGTTCCGCCGCTGCTGCCCGCCACATAGGCGATGCCACCGGCCACGGTAAGACGCGCGCCGCCCTCGGGAAGCGTCACGCTGCCGCGCACCGACACCAGGTCCCCGTCCACCGACAGCACGCGCAGCTTATGCGCGCTGTCCAGCGTGAACACGGCATCGTCCACCGCCACCACGTCGCGCAGCGTGGCGCCGGCCAGGGCAATGGTCTCGCGCAACTCTCCCGTGCCCACGTCCATCACGAACAGGTCCGAGCCCGCGGCCACGAAGGCGGTTCCGTCGCGCAACGCCACCGCTGCCACTGGGGCGGCGAACGCCTCGGTGCGGATCAGCGTCGGCGCGCCCGCAACCGAAACATCCACGAAGTGCAGCCCGCCGCTGCCCCCCGCCACCAGTGCGACGCCCCGCCCATCGTCCACGGCCACGCGGGTGTTCTCGCCGGGCAGGTCGAGTTCCGCCAGCACCGACGGGCTGGCCAGCGAGGACACATCCACCACCGCCAGGCCGTGGCTGCCGGTGGCGACATACGCCGTCAGCTTCGTCGCATCGCCGATCGCCCCGCTCACGGTCACCGCCTCGGCGCTGCCCTTCAGCCCCGCGGCGGATATCACGCCGGTCGGCAGGCCCAGCCCGCCCAGCGCGTCCAGCCCCTGCTTGATCTCGGTGTAGTCGCCCAGCCCGTCATTGTCGGTGTCGCCGCCGTGCGGATTGGTGCCGATCGCGGCCTCGATGTCGTCCGGCAGCCCGTCATAGTCGCTGTCCGCCGCCATGCTGGCGCTGAACACCAGGCTGGCGGTCAGGTCCACGCCCTTGCCCGACGCCGCCGTCTTGCCATAGTCGTGCGCCACCAGCCCGGTCGTCGGATCGAAGATGGTGAGGTGGTAGTCCTTCGAGCTCGGCAGGAAGAAGCTGAAATTCCCGTCATCGTCGCTCTGCGCGTGCAGCGGCGGCGGGTTGAACGGGTCCATCACCTGCACCGACACGAAGTCATTGCCCCAACTTGCCGTCGGCAGCGCGGCCACCCCGGTGCCCACCGCGCCAAGCCGCAGCACGGGGTTGGCGGGATCGTTGGTCGCCACCTCGATCACCGCGCGCTGCAGGCCCAGTTGCGAGGGGCTGAACAGAATGCCGAACGACATGCTCTCGCCCAACGCCAGCGTCACCGGGTTGACCGCGATGTCGTCGGGGAAGCCGAACACCGCGAATTCCGCCTGGCCTTCCACCAGACGGATGTCGGAAATCTCCAGCGCCGCCTGGCCGGCATTGGTGATGGTGAACAGGTTGTTGCGCACCGACGGCAACGCACCCACCGCCATGCCGCCGAAATTGTTGTTCCCCGCGCTCGCCACCGCCGCCGGCGCCGCCGAGATGCCCCGCCCCGACAGCACGAAGCTGACCGGCCCGAACTCGGCGTTGCTGTCGATGGTAAGCGTGTCGCTGGCCGAGCCCAGGGCGGCCGGGTCGAACGCCAGGGTCAGCGTGGCGCTGGCGCCCTGGGCGATCGTGGTGCCCTTCAGCGCCGCATTCACCACCGAGAAGCCGCTCGCCCCGCCCGCCAGCTTGATGTCGGTGAGATCCAGCGCCGAGAAGCCCGAGTTGGTCAGCGTTACGTCCACGGTCTGAACCGTGCCGCCGGCGCCATCCGCGCCCACGTCGCCGAAGCTCACTGCCCCGCCGTCGTACAGGTTGCCGCCCGCCCACGCCACGTCCAGCAACGGCGTCGTCAGGTCGCTCTTGGCCTCGCGCACGCCCTTGAGGCTGCCGGGCAGGTTGAAATTGTTACGATAAAGCAACACAGCGGCCGTCAGCGGGGTGTCGCCGTTGCCCTGGATACCGATCGCGGCCTTCAGCAGGTCCGCGTTGCTCGTCGCGAAAGTCAGGTCGCCATCCGCCACGTTGCCCGACCGCATGATGTCGTTGGGCGGGTTCACCGGCGGCGACCCCTTGCCCTTGATGTTCACATAGGCGTCGTTCAGCCCGAACGTATGGCCGATCTCGTGGCTGACGGTATTGGCCACGTACTGCGCGAAGGTGGCGCCGCTGGTCCAGTCGAAATTGATCGCCACCCCGAACTGGCCGGAATTGACCGTGTTTACGTTGAGACCCTGGGCGATGGCATATTCCAGCGCCGACTGGCTGATCGAACCTGCGCCCGTCGCATCGCGCAGACCGTAGTAGAAAGCCATGTATTTCGTGGCGCGATCAAAGTCGGCGAACCCATAGACCAGACCGCCATTGAAGAACGTGTCGCTCCACGACATCGTCACGTCGGCCTTGGCGTTGCTCGCCACCACTTGATACTGTTTGCCGGCCTGCTTGTAGTCGGCCTCCACCGCCGCCTTCATCGCAGTGGTCTGGGCATCCAGCATGTCGCTGTATTGCTTGGCGGTATAGGCGGTGCCAGGCAGGAACGCCTTGAACTCGGTGATGAACGAGGCGCCGATATCGCCAAGCTGGTTGGCATTGTCCACCACGGTCAGCGTCACGTCGTCCGCAGTACCGGCCTTGCCGTCCTTGCCGGGCAGCACCAGGGCCTTCACCCCGCCGCCATAGTCGTAGTTGTACTTCGTGGTATCGTCGGCCGTGCCGAACTTGCCGTCCTTGCCGGCTTCGGTGATCAGGTGCGTCGCCTTCAGCGTACGGTCCAGTTCGGCGCGATAGCCCACCTCGTTCACGCTGATCGTGGTCGGCGCCGTGCCGGTGCCCAGCGTATTGATGGTGCCGACGGCCAGCGGGCCCTTGCTGTCGCTGACCGTGATCTTGAACGCGCTCGACTGGTCGTAGCCGGCCTTGTCGGGGTCGAACTTGCCCACCAGCGTCGTGGTGCCGCTGAAGCTGCCGGCAAGGCTGAACGGCCCGCCGCCGCCCTCGAAGGTGGTGTTCACCGAACTCGGCAGGAACAGATCCACCTTGTTCGTGCGCACCACCCCATCGGTGTTGGTGCGCAGGAACGCCATGGTGTCGCCGGTCTGCTTGCTCGCCTGGAAGGCGTCGACCACGTCGACATAGCGGTCCTGGTAATAGGTGTAGATGTCGCGCGTGCGGTCGCCGCTCGAAAGCTGCTTGACCACCGTGATCTTGATCTTGGCGCCATAAAGCTGGTCGCGCACCAGGTCCGCGAAACCCTGCACCGAGCCGAACATCTCCGTGAAGGTCTTGGCGTCGAAGTCGAACTTCTTCGTCACCCCGGTGCCGGGCGACAGGGTGAAGGCCTGGCTGGCCAGCGGCAGGCCGCCGGCCACGGGCTTGGCGAAGGTCGCCAGCGGGCCGTCGATCTCGATGGTGACGTTGGTGAACGGCTGCTGCGGGTCGTTGTCGCGGTGCGGCGGCACCTCGCAGCCGGGAATCGGCGGCAGTGGCGGCACGTTCGGGTTCTGCGGCGGTGCCGTCCAGGTGAAGCCCGGGAAATTGTCGGTGGCGGCACTGCCGGTCATCAGGTTCAGCGCCACCGGCGGATGCTCGGTCACCGTCTCCGTCGGGTCCGGCGGCGGCGGCGCGGGCGGCGGCCCACCGGCCGGATTGCAGTCGCCCGGCGGGGTCACGCCGTGCCAGCCCGGCGCGCGCACCCCGGCTCCGTCGTCGGAGACCACCGTCAGCCCGTCCTCCGACACCGTGGCGGTGCCGTTGATCACCAGCATGCCCGTGGTGTGGTCGAAGCTGAGAATGTTCAGCTTGCTGCCAGGGGCGGCGTTGAACACGTTCGGGAAGGTGATTGTCGCCGGCGTTGCGAAGGTCGCCGCCCCCGGCGCCTGGATGGTGATGTCGAAGGTATGCTGCAGCACGCCGGGCGGCAGCATGTCGCGCACCAGTTCCGGCGGCACCGTCGACAGGCCGATCTCGGCATCGGTCAACGGCTTGCCATCCGCGCCGATAACGCTGCCGGGGTCCACCGTCAGCGTCAGCGCGCCGCGCTGCGCGTCGGTCAGGTTCGGCGCCGAACTCGCATCGACACCCACCGTGGTCGGCGCGCTGTCGCTCACCAGCGAGAAGATCGTCGCCGGCACCCGCGGCAGGTACATCTCCACCCGCCCGGCATTGGCCTCCCGCTCCGCGACCGAGCCCATGCTGTCCATGACGGTGTTCTCGACACCGGGCCGCAGCTCGATATCCATCACCATCTCGGGGAAGAACACCCCGCACGGCGCATTGGTCGCGGTGCGCCCGTCAACCGCCAGCTTCACCGTGCCCGACGGCAGGTCGGTCAGCTCGAAGAACCCATCGGCATCCGTATAGACGAACCGGTCCTCCTGCCCCAGCAGGTACACCTTGACATGGGCGATCGGCAGCTTGAACACGTCGTCCGCGGTGTGGCTCACACCGTCCGGCCCGCGCCCGATATCGTCGAACGTCATCGGCTCCAGGTCCGGGCCGGGGTCCACCACCCGCCCGCGCAGCGTCGTGCCCTCCACCGCCGTCAGGCTCACGGTGGTGAAGCTGAACGTCAGCTCGCCGCCCGCCACGCCATCGTAATCGGCATCAAGGAAGGCGCCGTCGGCCGCGGCGCGGATCAGCGAGCCATCGACATGCACCGTGATCGTCGCCCCGCCCGGCATCGGCTCGTCCAGGAACAGCCAGGCGAAGCTGCCGTCCTGCGCCGGCACGATGCTTCCCGCCAGCTTCGTGCCGTCCGCCGCGGTGGCGTAGAAGCTGTTGGCGGTCAGCGTGTCCAGCTTCACCGCGCGGGTGAACCGCACCTCCGGCCGCTGCGTGCTGCCCACGTCGGTGGCGCCGTCGTTCGGCGCGAAGCTCGCCACCATGAAGGGCGTCAGCGCGTTCAGCGTCACGCTGCGCGTCAAGGTCGCCGCGTTGCCGGCCGCATCGGTGGCGGTCAGCGTCAGCGTATGCTTGCCGATATCCAACGTCTTGATGTTGATCGCGCTGTCGAAGCTGCCGCTGCTGCCGTCGAACGCCAGCGACGTCGCCTTGCCGCCGTCGAATGAATAGCTCAGGCCGCGCAGCGTGGCCCCGGTCGGGTCGGCAGCGCCGGTCAGCCGCGTGCCCACGCTCAGCGCATCGCCCTCGGCAATGCTCGCCAGGCTCAGCGCCGGCGCCAGCGTGTCCAGGCGAAATGTGCGCACCAGGGTCCGGGCATCGTTGCCGGCCACATCGACGGCGTTGATGGCGATGCTGTGCAGCCCGTCCTGCGTGCCGTCCAACAGGAACGCGGTATCGATCTTGAACCGCCCCTCGCCGTCCAGCGCCAACGGCGCGGCGGCGGCGCCGTCGATGCTGAACGTCGCCGACTTCACCCCGGAGAGGTTGTCCAGCACCTGCCCGCTCAGCGCCACGTTGCCGCCCACGGCCACCGGCACGATGGCCGCCACCACCGACGGACCCTGCGTGTCCTGCGCCAGTTCGAAGCGCGCCAGCACCGCGCCGGCCACCTTCGCGCCGATCGCCAGCCCCTCGGCGTTGGCCGGCTCGGTGTGGATGCCGCCATACACCCGGCTGCGGCCGGATTCGTCCGCCGCAGCCGCGAAGCTGGTGAAGTCCCGAGTCACCCCCGGCAGGGTGAACGAGGTGGTCGAGAACGGCACGTCGCCGAACACCGACGTCAGCACCGCGGCCGCCGCACCGCTGAACGTGGAGTGCCCCGACACGTAGTCGGGATGCGCCGGGTTGATCAGCAGCGAGTTCCAGGCAGGGTCCGCCTCGGTCGCCGGGTTGCCGTCGATGTCGGCGTTGCGGATCGCATCCACCGGCCGCCATGTCGTGTAGGTGTACTTGGTGTCCCAGCAGGCGATCGCCGCATCGGCCAGCGCCACGTTCAGTTGCGCGAACAGCCGCACATTGGCGGCCAGCGAATTGCCGCTGTCGGCGGCCACCTGCTGGGCGATGGCGTTCCAGTGCCCGGGCGGCGTGTAGCTGCCGCTGCCATCAGCCCAGAACTGCGCCTGCTCGGTCTGGTCGGCGGTGCGCGTGGCACTGTTCGCCGACCCCAGCGCCTTCACGTCGTTCAGCGCCGCGGCGTATTCGGCGCTGTCCATGTCCGGCGGCGGCGGCGCCTGGAACTGGTCGGCGCTCTCCAGCGCGAACGGCACCAGATAGGCCCATTGCGGGTCCTGGGCCACGTCGTACATCGGTCCCGTCGGGCGCCACTGACCAAGCTCGGTGCTGCCGGTGAACTCCACGTAGTTGTCCGAGCCGTCGCCGGCGCGGATCGCCAGCACCGCCTGCCCTACCTCCAGGCCCAGCGCCAGCGCATTGGTCTTGCCCGCCCCGTCGGCCACCGCCGCCGCGGCCGTCGCCAGCGTCGCGTCCAGGTCGGCGCGAACGCCGGGGAACAGCGCGTACAGCACCGTGTGCGCCGCCTTGGCCAGCGCCAGCCCGGTATCCACCGGCTCGGCCACCGTCTTGGCCACCAGATAGGCCGCCGTGCCCTGGATCGCCGCCAGCGTGTCGAACTGCGCCAGCGACATCATCGCCAGCGCGCGCGCGGCGATCGGCGGGTGCATCGCGGTCAGGCGCACCGCTTCCAGCGCCGCCTGGTTCCAGGTCAGCGCCGCGTCGGCCTCCAGCGTGCCGGACCGGTTGACGGTGATCGCCGCCGTGCCGGTATTGCCGGCCAGGTCGGTCACGGTCACCGACAGCGTGTTGTCCCCGTCGGCCAGCACCACGTCGGCGAACTGGAACCCGCCATTGCCCGCGGCCAGCGCCGTCGCCCCACCCAGGGTCGCGCTCGCGCCAGGCTCGCTGATCCCCACCAGCCCCACGCGCGAAGCCGCGGTGATGTTGTCCCCCACAGCGCCGGTGTCGGAACTCGCCGTCAGCCCGAACTTCGTCACCACCGGCGCCGTCGCGTCATAGGTGAACGCCACGTCCAGCGCCGTCTCCACGCCGTTCTTGTCCAGCGCGCTCAACCGCAGCGTGTGCACGCCCTCGCCCAGCGCCCCTCCGGCCAGCAAGTCGACCTGCGCCTTGCTCAGGCTGAAGCTGCCGTCGCCGGCCACCGTCACCACGCTCGTCGGCGTACCGTCCAGCCCCGCCTTCAGCGACTCCAGCCCGACGCCCGCCAGCACCTGCCCACCGAAGGCGTAATCCTTGGTATAGCCGTCCTTGGCCGACACGCCGGTGTCGTTCACCAGCGCCGCGGCCAGCTGCGTGTTGCTGAAGTTGAACGCAAGCTGGGTGGCGCGCGTGTTGCCGGCCTCGTCCACCGCCAGCAGGCGCAGCACGTGCGGCCCCTCGCCCAACGCGCCCCCGGCCAGCACATCCAGGTCGTCGGCGGCCAGCGTGAAGTTGCCTGACAGATCCATAAGCGCGGTCAGGTTCGTGAAGCCGGTCACCGGCGTGTCGTCCAAGCCCCCCAGCAGCGCCGCGATGCCCACTGTCGAGCCGCCCGGCACCGCCAGCGCAACGGTCAAGCCGCCGGTGTCGTTGGCGCTCCCGCCCGCCGTAGGGTCGGCGGTGATGCCATCGCTGCCGCTCAGCCCGGTGTCGTTGGTCAGCGACACGTTCAGAACCGGCCGCACCACATCGTCCGCGGTGGTGGAGAACCGGCGCGGCGAACTGGCCGACGAAACATCCTTGCCGCCGATGCGCAGCGTCGCCGGCAGCGCGCCCGCCACGATCCGGCTCGTGCTGTCCACCCGCCCGCCGACCAGCACGCTCTGGATCCGGCTCGCCGCCCCGCCGACGATGCTGTCGTTGCCGTCGTCATAGGTGCCGTTGACCGGATCGACCCCGACATAGACCTTGGCGCCGACCATCGCGCCGCCCACGCGCAGCTGGCCCAGGAAACCGGCCCCGAACGCATCGGCATTGGCACCGCTGCCGCCCGGCCGCCCGTCGGCGCCGAAATCGGCACCAACGCGAAGCTGCGCGCCCAGCAACCCGCCGCCCACCGCGAGCACCTGCAGCGACGGCGTCGCCAGCGTGCCGCTGAAATTGCCGCTGGTCTGCACCACGCCGGTGCCGCCCGCGAAATCGCCGGTCCAGGCCGCCCCCACGGCGCGCGCGCCCAGCGTCCCCACACTGCCGGCCACCTGCCAGGTGCCGCCCGACAGCGCGCCGCCCGCCATCACCTCGCCCAGCGCCAGCCCCGTGCCGCTCAGGTCGAGGTCGACGTTCAGCTGCCCCGCGCTGTTGAGACTATCGATCGAAACGCCTGTGATCCGGTTCGCCCCGCCGGTGCCCTGCCAGCTTTCCACCGTCATCGACCCGACGGTCGCCGTCGCCGTCAGCACGGCATCGCGCACATTGCCCAGCACGATCGTCTGCACCGCGCCGGCGAGGTTCACGAAGGCGGTTGGATCGGCGGTCTGCGCGGCGAAGGACTGCATCGGCCCCTGCAGCGTCACCCCCTCCAGCGCCAGGCGGCCGTCGCCACCGGTTGTCGCGATGCTGAAGGCGCTGGTCGCGTCGGTGCCGCTGATCGTCAGTTCCGGCAGCAGCGCGCCCTGCACGAACTGCCATTGCCCGGGCCCCTGCAACGTGGCGGTCACCGTCGTGCCATCCGCGTCCTGGAACACCGCTGGCCCGGTCGATCCGGCCAGCACGGTGCCGATCGGCGCGCCGCTCAGCAGTACGCGCGGCTCGAACAACTCGAACAGCACGGGCCGTGCCGAACCGGGAGCAGCACCGGGCGCGGGCGCCGTCGCCCCCGCCTGGCGCCGGCTGCGCCACTTCAGCCGCCTGCGGCCGTGCCTGTTGAGGTCACCGCTGCTTCCATCGGCATCCGGGGGTCCAAACGGCCAGGGCATGGCGATGCTCCGTCTTCTGGCTGACAATCAATGGCAGGCCCGGAAATGCCCCGTCGGGCGGGCCGGCTAACGCAATGCAAACAACGATGTCGGCCGGCGACGGCCACGTATCCAAACCCGACCGGCCAAACCCGGACCGGGGCCGCAACCTCGTCGGCGGGGCCGATCGCGCGGTGTCACCGATTTGCACGGCCTTCCTCGCAACAGTCCCTCGCCAACTCTGGCATCACTTGCGCAACGCCGCAACGCGAATGAATGCAGCCTTTCCACGACATGCTCGTGTCGGCATATGCCCGCCCGTCCCGCCCGGGGCATCGTCAGCCGCCGTCCGGCGCAGGAAAGCGCACGCTACAGCGGATGCCCGCCGGCAGCGCATGGTCGGGATTCGCCAGCCTGAGCCGCACCCCGAATGTGCCCGACGCGGCATCCATCACCTGGTCCACCACCTGGGTCACGGCCTTGTGAACACCTTCGATCGGCGCCTCGGGCCGCACCTCGGCCACCGTGCCCACGCCGATCTGGCCGTAGAAGGCCGCCGGAATGAACACCTCCACCCGCAGCGGGTCCACCTGCGCCAGCGTCAGCACCGGCGACTGGTCGTTGCGGAACTCGCCGGGCCGCAACAGCCGCTCCAGCACCACCCCGTCCACCGGGCTCACCAGCGCGCGCTGACCCAGCACCGCCTCGGCCTGCCGCACCTCAAGCTCCGCGATCCGCCGGTTCAGCACAGCGAGGCGAAGCTGGTTCTCCGCCACCTTCATCTCCGACTCCGCCTCGTCGGTGCTGGAGCGCGAGACGATGTTGCCGGTCACAAGCTGCGTCGCCCGGCCGTATTTGCGCTGCAGGTACGTCAGCCGCGCCTGCGCCGAGGCGATCTCGTGCTCGTTGCTTGCCCGCGCCCGTGCCAGTTCCAGGTTGGCGCGCTCCACCTCGTCGGCCAGCGTGCCCAGCACCTGGCCGCGCCGCACGCGGTCGCCGCGGTCCACGTCCAGCCGGGCGATGATGCCGGTCGCCTGGCTGGCCAGCTTCACCACCTGCTCGGGCTCGATCACGCAATCGAAGTCGCGCGATGCAACCGGAGGCGCCGCTCCCCCGGCCGCCATCCCCGCCCCCATTCTTGCCGCCAGCGCCAGCAGCACCAGCGTCGCGCACGCACCCTTCCGCCAAGCCGCACCAGCCATCCTGCCGCCCATCCATGCGCCATTGGTCCGTCCGGCCACAGTTGCGCCGATCCCGCATCGCCCGGCAAGCCTCGCATGCAGACATTGCGCCACCCGCCACCTGCGTTTCCGCTTTATGCTTCCGTCGCGCCGGGGCAATATCCGCCCGTGGCCCCGGCGGCCCGAACCGGTTTGCGACGCCGCACCCGCAGCGGCAGCATGACAGTCTGAAGGATGCGATGGCGGACACCACCGCAACGCCCCGCGATGCCGCGGCTGCCGCGCGCACCCCGCGGCCCGCCGGCGCGCCCGCCGACCGCGCCGCGGAGCGCCGGGCGCGGCTATGGGCGATCATCCACGACGACACCGCGCCACAGGGCGAATATTTCCAGGCCTGGCTGGCGCTGCAATGCGAGTCCCTGCCCGGCGCGGCGGGCGGCCTGCTGCTGCTGCGCACCGCCGAGGGCGGCACCGCCCAACAGGCCGCCTGGCCCGCCGGCCGCGACCCCGCCGACCTGCTGCGCCTGGGCGAACGCGCGCTCGCCGAACAGCGCAGTGTCGTCGCCTGGGGCCGCCGCGAACCGGGGGCCCAGGGCGCGGTCGCCCTGTTCGTCGCCCAGCCTCTCGGCCCCGACGCCGCACCCCACGCCGCCGTCGCCGTGGCCCTCGCCGTGCCCGGCGGCATCGACCGCGCCGACCCCGAGGGCATCGCCCGCCAACTCCGCGCCGCCGGCGGCTGGCTCGACGCGTGGCGCTGGCGCCAGCCACTCCAGGCCGCCCAGAACCGCATCGCCATCGCCGCCGCCGGGCTCGACATCCTGGCCGCCACCGGCGAACAGAAGGGCCTCACCGCCAGCGCCATGGCGCTGGTCAACTCCCTCGCCGCCCGCCTCGCCTGCGACCGCGTCTCCCTCGGCCTCGCCCGGCGCAGCGGCGTCCGCCTCCAGGCCGTGTCGCACGCCGCCGAGTTCCAGCAGGGCGGCCGCATCGCCGATGCCATCGAGGACGCGATGGACGAGGCGCTCGGCCAGGACGCCACCGTCACCTGGCCGCAGGACGACGCCAACGGCACCGCCCGCCGCATCGCCGTCGCCCACCGCGACCTCGCCGGCGCCACCGGCGGGCGCGGCGCCCTGGCCTCGGTGGTGCTGCCCGGCCCCGGCGGCAAGCCCGCCGCCGTGCTCACCCTGGAGCGCCACCGCGAAGCGCCCTTCGCCCCCGACGAGCTTCGCCTCGCCGAAACCGTCGCCGCCCTCACCGGCCCGCTCATCGCCCTGCACGGCGCCGAGCGCCGCTGGATCAGCGGCCGCCTGCGCGACCTCGCCACCGGCGCGCTCACCGCCCTGTTCGGCCCCGCCCGCCCGGCGCTGAAGCTGGCCGCCTGCCTCGCCCTCGCCCTTCTCGCCACGCTGGCCCTGGTCGAGGGCGAATACCGCGTCACCGCCCGCTCGGTGGTGGAAGGCGAGATCCAGCGCGCTGCCGTCGCCCCCTTCGACGGCTACATCCGCACCGCCCCGGTGCGGGCCGGCGACACCGTGCGCGCCGGCGACATCCTCGCCACCCTCGATGACCGCGACCTCGCGCTCGACCGCCTGAAATGGCAGGCCGAGCGCGACAAGCTGTCGCAGAAGCACCGCGAGGCCCTGGCCAAGCGCGAGCGCGCCACCATGGCCGTGCTCTCCGCCCAGCTTGCCCAGGCCGAGGCCGAGCTGTCCCTGGCCGAGGAGAAGCTGGCGCGCAGCCGCAGTCACCGCGCCGTTCGACGCGCTGGTCGTCTCCGGCGACCTCCGCCAGATGCTCGGCTCGCCCATCGAGCGCGGCAAGGTGCTGTTCGAACTGGCCCCGCTTCAGGCCTGGCGCCTGGTGCTGAAGGTCGACGAGCGCGAAGTCGCGCTGGCTCGCCACCGGCCAGCACGGCCAACTCGCCCTCGCCGCCATGCCCACCCAGCGCCTGCCGGTCACCGTCAGCCGCATCACCCCCGTCGCCGTCGCCGAGGACGGGCGCAACTTCTTCCGCATCGAGGCGCGCGCTGGACGCCGCGTCCGACGGCGCGCTGCGCCCAGGCATGGAAGGCGTCGCCAAGATCGAGACCGGCCCCCGCCGCCTGCTGTGGATCTGGACCCATGCGGTGCTCGACTGGCTGCGCCTCGCCGCCTGGCAATGGCTTCCCTGACCGGCGATGGCCGAGGCCGAACCCTTCCTCAGCGCCTCCTGGTATCGCGTCCGTCCCCTGCGTCTGCGCCTGCGCGAGCACGCCAAGGTGCGGCTGCACCACTACCGCGGCGCCTCATGGTATGTGGTCACCGACCGCTTTCCGGCCGCGTCCACCGCCTCGCCCCGCCCGCCTGGGCCATCGTCGCCGCCATGGACGGCACCCGCACCGTCGATGACATCTGGACCGCCACCGCCGCCGCCCAGGGCGAGGCGGCGCTGACCCAGGACCAGGTGATCTCCCTCCTCGGCCAGCTCCACGCCGCCGACCTGCTGCCAGGGCGACGTGGCGCCCGACACCGAGGAGCTGTTCGACCGCCACGCCCGCCAGGCGCGCCAGAAGCTGTGGCAGAACCTGCACCAACCCGATGGCGCTGCGCATTCCGCCTGTGGAACCCCGACCGCTTCCTCGACCCGCGCCGCTGCCCTGGGTCGGCCCGCTGTTCGGCCGCTGGCGGCCTCGCGCTGTGGCTCGCCGCGATGCTGCCCGCCCTGGTGCTGGTGGCGCAGCACTGGCCGGAACTGACCGCCAATCTGGCGCGACCGCGTGCTGGCCGGGGACAATCTGGTGATGCTCGCCCTCATCTTTCCGGCGATCAAGCGCTGCACGAACTCGGCCACGCCTTCGACCGTGCGCCGTTACGGCGGCGCGGTGCACGAGATGGGCATCATGTTCCTCGTGCTGCTCCCCGTGCCCTATGTCGACGCCTCCGCCGCCTCCGGCTTCCGCTCGCGCTGGCGCCGCTGCGCGGTCGGCGCAGCCGGCATGATGGTGGAACTGTTCATCGCCGCACTGGCCATGTTCGTCTGGACCGCACTGGAACCCGGGCTTCGCCCGCGCGCTCGCCTTCAACGTCATGCTGGCGGCCGGCGTGACCACCCTGTTGTTCAACGCCAATCCGCTGCTGCGCTACGACGGCTACTACATCCTCGCCGACCTCATCGAGATCCCCAACCTCGCCCGCCGCGCCACCCGGTACTGGGGCCAGCTTGCCGAGCGCCACCTCTTCGCCACCCCGCCGGCCCAGGCCCACCAGGACACCCCGGGCGAACGCGCCTGGTTCCTGTTCTACGCCCCGGCGGCCTTCCTCTACCGCCTGCTGGTGATGTTCGGCATCGCCCTGTTCCTGGCCCAGCACTACTTCATCATCGGCATCGCGCTGGCCATCTGGGCGGTGGCGACCGGCGTGGTGCTGCCATTGGCCAAGGCCCTGCGCCACGTCGCCACCAGCGCCCGCCTGCGCCGCCACCGCGTGCGCGCCGTCGGCCTCACCGGCGCCGCCATCGCCGTCCTCGCCGCGCTGCTGCTGCTCATCCCCGCTCCCTCGCACACCTCCGCCCAGGGCGTGCTGTGGCTGCCTGAGCAGGCCATCGTGCGCGCCGGCGCCGACGGGGTCGTCACCCGCCTGCTCGCCCAGCCAGGCGCCGCGCTGCGCCAAGGCGATGCGGTGAGCGAGAGCGAGGACCCGTTCCTGCGCGCCCGCCTCGCCCAGTTGGCCGGCCGCGTCGCCGAGCTGGAAGCCCGCCTGCCCGCCGAGCGCTTCACCAACCGCGTCGAGGCCGCCGGCACCGAGACCGAGCTGGCCCAGGCCCGCGCCGAACTCGCGCGCGAACGCCAGAAGCAGGCCGCCCTGGTCGCCCGCGCCCGCGTCGCGGGGGTGCTCGCCATCGCCCGCCCCGCCGACTTGCCCGGTCGCTTCCTGCGCGAGGGCGAGGTCATCGCCTACGTCCTGCCGCCCGAGGGCGCGCGCATCGTCCGCGCCGCCATCCCCCAGGACGACATCGGCCTCGTCCGCAACCGCTTGCGCTCGGCCGCGGTCCTGATCGCCGGCCACCTCGACACCCCCCTGCCCGCCCGCCTCGTGCGTGAAGTCCCCGGCGGGCGCGACGAACTGCCCAGCAACGCCCTCGGCAGCGCCGGCGGCGGCCCCTTCGCCACCGACCCGCGCGACACCGCCGGCACGCGAACCCTCGCCCGCGTGTTCCAACTCGACCTCGAACTGCCGCCCGGCGCGCCCAGCGCCGCATTCGGCGCCCGCGCCCATATCCGCTTCGAACACCGCTGGGAGCCGCTGGGCGAACAGCTCTGGCGCCGCCTGCGCCAAATGCTGCTGGCCCGGCTGGAGACATGATCCGCGCCCGCCGCCGCCGGACCCCGGCCCTCGCCGCCCCCCGTCCGCGCCGGGCACCCCCTACCCCGAGCGCCAGGACCCGAAATTCGGCCGCATCGACGCCGCCCTCACCGCCGGCTGGGCCACCCACAGCCGCGCCCTGTTGGCCCCCGTCCAGCGCCACCGCCTCGCCCGCTTCGCAACCGCTGTCGAGGCGCTCGGCCCCGCCCTGGCCGATCTCGCCGACACCGCCCTGCGCGAACGCGCCGAGGCCCTGCGCGCGCCCCTCACCCGCCAGGGCATGCGCCCCGACCTCGCCGCCGCCGCCTTCGCCCTCACCCGCGAGGCCAGTCGCCGCATCCTCGGCCTGCGCCACTACGACGTGCAGCTCATGGGCGGGGCGGCGATGCTGCACGGCGCGCTGGCCGAGATGGAGACCGGCGAGGGCAAGACCATCACCACCCTGCTCCCCGCCGTCGCCTGGCGCTGGCCGGCCGCCCGGTGCACGTCGTCACCGTCAACGACTACCTCGCCGCCCGCGACGCCGAGCAGCTGCGCCCCGTCTACGAAGCCCTCGGCCTGTCCGTCGGCCTGGTCGTGCACGACGACCCGTCCGACAAGCGCCGCGCGGCCTACGCCCGCGACGTCACCTACTGCACCAACAAGGAACTGGCGTTCGACTACCTGCGCGACCGCATGGTCCTCGGCGCCCGGCGCTCGCGCGGCCGCCTGCTGGTCGACGAACTGGTGCACGGCGGCCCCGCCAACGCCGCCCGTCGCCTGCTGCTGCGCGGGCTGCACTTCGCCATCGTCGACGAGGCCGACAGCGTGCTGGTCGACGAGGCGCGCACGCCGCTCATCCTGTCCGGCCAGGACGGCGCCGGCGAAACCGCCGCGTTCTACGCCGCGGCGCTGGACCTCGCCGACCGCCTCGTCGCCGGCGTCGACTACCGCCTGATCCCCGCCGAGCGAACCCTGCACCTCACCCCGCGCGGCCACGACCGCCTCGCCGCGCTGGCCGCCGGCCGCGACGGGCTGTGGGCGGTCCGCCGCGCCCGCGAGGAACTTGCCGCAGGCGCTGATGGCGCGCCACATCTTCCAGCGCGACCAGCACTACCTCGTCGCGACGGCAAGGTGCAGATCATCGACGAGTACACCGGCCGCGTGATGCCCGACCGCTCCTGGGAGCGGGGGCTGCACCAGATGATCGAGACCAAGGAAGGCTGGAGGTCACCGGCCGGCGCCGGACGCTGGCGCGCATCACCTACCAGCGCTTCTTCCGCCGCTATCTGCATCTGTGCGGCATGACCGGCACCGCCACGAGGTCGCCGGCGAACTGTGGGCCGTGTATCGCCTGCGCGTGACCCGCGTGCCCACCCATCAGCCCCTGCGCCGCCGCGACCTCGGCGCGCGCGTGCTGGCTGACGAGGATGCCAAGTGGACGAGGTGGTGCGTGACGCCACCGCCGCCATGCGCGCCGGCCGCCCGGTGCTGGTCGGCACGCGCTCGGTCGCCGCCTCCGAGGCCATCGCCGCCCGGCTCGCCGCCGCCGGGCACCAGCGCCGCCGTGCTCAACGCCGCCACGCCGAGGAAGCCGAGATCGTCGCCCGGGCCGGCCGCCCCGGCTGCATCACGGTGGCCACCAACATGGCCGGCCGCGGCACCGACATCAAGCTGGCGCCCGAGCGTGACGCAGGCCGGCGGGCTGCACGTCATCCTCACCGAGTTCCACGAAAGTCGCGCGCATCGACCGCCAGCTTTTCGGCCGCGGCGGCCGCCAGGGCGACCCCGGCAGCTACGTCGCCATCACCGCGCTCGACGACGAAATCTTCACCCGGTTCGTCCCCGCCTCCTGGCGCGCCACCCTGCGCGGCATGGCCGCGGCCAATGGCGGCATCCTGCCCGAACGCCTCGCCCGCTGGCTGCGCGCCTGGAGCCAATCCGCCGCCGAATGCCTCAACGCCGGAACCCGCCGCGGCACCCTTGCAAATGACCAGAATACCGAGCGGATGCTGGCATTCTCCGGGCGCGGCGAGTGAGGGCTCACGAATAATCTACTGCCACATCCGCGAAATCGGTCCCGGCACTGCACGGTGCTGGCGCATTGTTCCGCGCGTGCCCTGGCGTAGCGGCCCGACGGTATACGCAACGGCATACACGGCCGCTCAGTGCCATCCCGGGCATTCACGCAGGGAGGAACCGAGATGAAGGCAATGTGGATCGCGCCGGCCGCGACAGTGCTCGCAATGGTTCTGTTCGTGCCGGCCGCAACAGCCGCAGATGAGATCAAGATGATGCAAGCCGAGGAAATGCAATGGGGGCCCGTACCCCCGTTCCTGCCCTCGAACGCCAAGATTGCCGTCCTGTCAGGCAACCCAATGGCCGATGGCGTCTACACCCTGCGCCTGCAGATGCCAGCCGGGTACGAGATTCCGGCGCACAACCATCCCACCGCCGAACTGGTCACTGTCATCAAGGGCACGGTGGGCGTGGGCCACGGCGATGTGCTGGACCGCGCCCAGGGTGAGCAACTGAAGCCGGGCGGCTTCGTCGATATCCCCGCCAAGCACAACCACTTCGCCTGGGCCGGCCCGGAGGGCGCGGTGATCCAGGTCCACGGAATGGGTCCCTTTGCGATCACCTACGTGGATCCGGAGAAGGATCCACGGCACTCAACCGCAGCGAAGAAGTAACAGCCCGAAGGCGGGGGGCGGCCCAGCCCCCCGCACGGCATCAGCCCCCCGCCGCCGCCCGCTCCTTCTCCGCCATCCGCGCCTTGAGCTGCTCCGGCGTCAGCCGCACGATGTCCTCGTTCTGATGCGCGTACAAATCGTAGCCGTCCGTCGCCATGTTCTCCAGCACGATCCGCCCGGCCAGCACATCCGCCTTCCACGCGTCCTGCGCCGGCTGCCGCGCGTGGAACTCCGGCATCACCTCGCGCGCGAACAGCTCCAGGCTATCGCAGATCGCCTTGTGCGTCGTTTTGCCTGCCTGGTTCAGCAGGATCACCTGGTCCACATGCGCCGCCTCGAACTGGCGCAGCTTCTGCCGGATCGTCTCCGGCGAGCCGATCAGCCCGGTCCGCAACGCCTGCTGCGCCTTCTCGGTGCCGCGCCACGCCTGGTACTCGGACCACAGGTCGCCCTTGCCCGGCGCATCCACCCCCTTCCGCCCATAATACCCGAGCGCGAAGATGAAGAATGTCCAGCCCGAGGCCAGTTCGATCGCCTCCTCGTCCGTCGGCGCGCACATGAATCCATTCACGATCGCAATGTTCGGGTTGGACTGGTATTCCGCCAGCTTCCCCGGATGATGCAACATCGTATTGTAATACCGATGCACCCACGCCTTCGCCGCCTCGGGCGACACGAACGAGAACCCCAGCGCCCCCATCCCCCACTCGCCCGCCTTGGCAATGGTTTGAATGTTCGAGCACGCCACCCACAGCGGCGGATGCGGCTTCTGCAGCGATTTCGGCACCACGTTGCGCGCCGGAAAATTGTGGTACTGGCCGTGGAACTCCCAGTCGTCGCGGCTGAACATCGGCATGATCGCCCGCACCGCCTCCTCCCAGCGGTCGCGCTTGTCGCGCACGCGCACGCCGAACGGATGCAGCTCCGCCGGCCCCGCCGCCTCGCCCATGCCCAGCTCCACCCGCCCGCCCGACAGCAGGTCCAAGGTGGCCACCTTCTCGGCCACCCGGTGCGGCTGGTTGGTCGTCAGCTGGATCACCCCATGGCCGAGCCGGATGCGCTTCGTCCGCTGGCTCGCCGCCCCCAGGAACACCTCCGGCGCCGGCGAGTGCGAATACTCCTCCAGGAAATGATGCTCCACCACCCAGGCGTAATCATAGCCCAGCCGGTCGGCCAACTCGAACTGGTCCAGCGAATTCTGGAACAGCTCGTACTCGCTCGTCGCCGTCCACGGCCGCGGCAACTGGTGCTCGTAGAACACGCCGAATTTCATGGCAGCCTCCCCATTCCCTTGTTGCGAACTCAGACCATCCCATTGGGCGCGACCAGGATCTTCCCGCCCTTCGCCTCACGCTGCGCATGCGCCACCGCATCCGCGATGCCCTCGATCGGGTACACCTCCGCCACCGGCGCATCCAGCTTCCCGTCCAGCATTCGCCGCCCCAGATCGGCGAAGATCGCCCGGATCTCCGCAAGCGACCGCCGCCCCAGGAACCGCCCGAGCATGAACCCCGATAGCGTGATGCCGCGATACATCAGGTCGCTGCGGTCGATCACCGGCTGCTCCCCGCTCATCGCGCCATAGGTCACCACGTTGCCCTCATCGGCCACGCAGGCGGAAATCCGCGCCAGCGCCTCGCCGCAAACGGCATCGATGCCCAGCCGGATCGCCGCCCCCCCGGTCGCCGCGGCCACCCGCCCGGCCAGGTCGGGTCCGTCCATCACGCACACATCCGCCCCCAGCGCCGTCAACTCCGGAAACAGCGCCTCGCGCCGCACCACGTTCACCGTGCGCAACCCGCGCGCCCGCGCCAGCCGGATCACCAGCCGCCCCACCGCCGAATTGGCCACGTTCTGGATCACCAAATCGCCGGGCTTCAACGCCGCCACGTCGCTCAGCAGCAACTGCGCCGTCGGCGGATTGATCCGCAGCATCGCCGCCTGGCGCAGCGGTATGCCGGCGGGGATGCCGATCACGTCCTCGCCGCGCACCCGCCGCCGCTGCGTCCAGTTCTCGCGCTGCAGGTTGATCACGTGCCCGCCGACCGCCACATGGCTTACCCCGGCACCCACCGCCACCACCCGGCCCACGCACTCCGCCCCCGGCGTCGCCGGCAATTGCGGCCGCAACCGATACGCGCCGGTGCAGAACGCGATGTCGGCCGGATTGATCGGAAAGGCCAGCACGTCGAACACCACCTCGCCCGGTCCCGGCGCGCCCACATCGGGCACCTCCACGCACCGCACCACCTGTTCGGGAATGCCGTATTCGGCCAGCTCGATCCGCTTCATCTGTTCCACCTCTACCAACTCCCAGTCTGGGCCGCCGATCACTTTGCCTCAAGCCCGTCCGCCCTCCCGGTGGACGCAGCCGCCCCACGACCTGCATAGTCTCCGGAACCATTGAACGAGGTCGTCATGCGCAGACTTTCCGCCTTCGCACTGGGGCTTCTCGCACTCCTGCCCTTCGCCGCCTCCCCCAGCGCCCAACCGGCCAGCCAGTCGGTCATCCGCTACGCCCCCCACGGCGACCTGCGCGTGCTCGACCCGATCTGGACCAGTGCTGCCATCACCGTCACCCACGCCCAGCTGATCTACGACGTGCTGGTCACCATGGATTCCAACCTCAAGCCCCAGCTGCAGATGGCCGAAAGCGTCCAGACCAGCCCCGACGGCCTGCTCTGGACCTTCACCCTGCGCCCCGGCCTCAAGTTCCACGACGGCTCCCCCGTCCGCGCCCAGGACGTCGCCGCGTCGATCACCCGCTGGGCCAAGCGCGTCACCACCGGCCAGGCCATGATGCCCCGCGTCGCCAGCATCATGGCACTCGACGACCGCACCCTGCGCATCGCCCTCAACCGCCCCTTCGGCCCGGTCATGGAGGTGCTCGCCACCCCCGTCCTCGCCCCCTTCGTCATGCGCGAGCAGGAGGCGAAGACCGACCCCTTCCAGCAGGTCAAGACCGTCATGGGCTCCGGCCCGTTCATCTGGGACCCCGACGGCTACCAGCCCGGCGACCGCGCCGTCTATCGCCGCAACCCCGCCTACGTGCCCCGCGCCGAACCGGCGGACGGCTACGCCGGCGGCAAGGTCGTCCATTTCGACAGGGTCGAGTGGAAATACCTGCCCGACCCCTCCACCCTCACCCAGGCCCTGCTCAAGGGCGAGATCGACGTGATCGACCCGCCGCCCGGCGACCTCATTCCCCTGCTCAAGGCCAGCAAGGAGGTCGCGGTCGAGGTGCTGAACAAGGCCGGCTTCATCGGCACCATCCGCCCCAACTCGCTCGCCCCGCCCTTCAACAACGCCAAGGGCCGCCAGGCGCTGCAGCTCCTGATGGACCAGAAGATGTACGACGCCGCCATCGCCGCCGAGCCGGATTTCGCGCAGGAATGCTACGCCCTGTTCGTCTGCGGCACGCCCTACGCCACCGATGTCGCCAGCGGCCCGTGGCGCGAGCCGAACCTGGAGAAGGCCAAGCAGCTCCTCGCCGAGGCCGGCTACCACGGCGAGCCGCTCATCCTGCTCGACCCCGCCGACCAGGCCGACATCCACACGCTCGCGCTGATCACCGCCGACCAGCTGCGCCGCATCGGCGCCAACGTCGTGGTGCAGACCATGGACTGGTCCACCGTGCTCACCCGCCGCAACGTCAAGGAGCCGCCGTCGCAGAACCCCAACGGCTGGCACATCGCATTCACCTTCTGGGGCGGCGTCTCGCTCTCCAGCCCGCTCTCCAACGCGCCCCTGGTCTCGCGCTGCGACGGCCGCAACCTCTACGGCTGGCCCTGCGACGAAACGCTGCACAAGCTCATGACCAACGACTTCATCGACGCCGCCACGCCCGAGGCCCAGATGAAGGTGATCGAGGCGATCCAGACCCGCTTCTACGAAACCTTCCCCTACATCGCCACCGGCATCATCCGCCGCCCGATGGCCCGCCGCGCCGACCTCGTCGGCCTGCCGCGCACCCAGTACCCGGTCTTCTGGAACGTCTCGCGCGTCGCGAAGTAGCCATCGGCACCCGCCGTCCTCTCGGCGCCCGCCTTCCCACGGGGAGGCGGGCGTTGAACGCAAGCCCGCCCAAACGACTTACCCTCCCATCACACGCCGGAGGGTCAAACCATGGCTGACCAACCCACAACCCCGCCCAACACCGCGCCCGAGGTGATGCACTTCGGCCCCAACGACTGGGTGCCCAACAACCCCCGCCTGCCCGTCCTGCTCTACCGCGGCGTGCTGCCCGCCGGCTTCGCCGACCCCGCCGCCGACCTCGAGGCCCTGTTCCAGTCCAACGGCTGGCCGCCCCAATGGCGCAACGGCGTCTACGACTTCCACCACTACCATTCCAAAGGCCACGAAGTGCTCGGCTTCGCCCGCGGCCATGCCCGCCTCCTCCTCGGCGGCCCCGGCGGCCAGGAAGTCACCGTCCGCGCTGGCGACGTCGCCATCCTGCCCGCCGGCACCGGCCACTGCCTCCTCGAATCCAGCGACCACTTCCTCGTCGTCGGCGCCTACCCCCCGGCCAGGAAGGCGACATCTGCAAAACCGCCCCCACCCCCGACATGCAATCCAGCATCAATTCCCGCCCCGTCCCCCCCACCGACCCCGTCCTCGGCACGAACGGCCCGCTGACCGAGCTATGGGCATAGGGAAGCAAGGCCGGGTGCTTCGCCCCCTGGACCCCCACCAGGGACCCGAGGTCCCTGGACCCTCAATGGTCGTTCCGCCTTCGGCGGCAGAGATCGGCACCGCACGCGACACACGCTCGGCCGCCCCTTGCCTTTCTCCCTCCTCCGGAACCCCGCCCGCGCCGCCGCCGTTAGCCGGCGACCAAGGGGAGGGGCCTCATGCCCGCACCGATCACGCATTTCATGGGTACCACGCCCGAGCGGATGAAGGAGCAGATGCTCCACGACCGCACCGCCCTCATGCAGTTGCGCCGCGGCGCCGCGGCCGTCTCGCTGCTCGGCATCGCCATGATGGCGGCCACCACCCTGCTGCAGACCGGCATCGTCCGCCGCCTGCCCGACCCGCCGCTCGACAGCTTCGACACCAGGAAGGTCAACACCTCCAACGAAGCCTACAGCTATGGCGGCCCCGACAGCCCGATCAACGTGCTGATGCACGCCCTCAACCTCGTCCTCGCCACCACCGGCCGCGCCGACCGCGCCCGCCGCCATCCCTGGCTGCCCCTGCTCGCCGCGGCGGTGGAGTTGCCGCAATCCCTTGTCGCGGCGAAGTATCTTTTCTACCAGATGCCCAAGGTCGACCGCCGCTGGTGCCCCTACTGCATCACCGACGCCCTGACCCACTTCGCCACCCTCGCCCTGGTCCTCCCAGAGGCGGTGAAGGCAGCTCGCGGCGTATGGGCCCGGCGCACCGGCCCCTGATAACCCCCGTTCCGGCGACTACCCCCGCTGCGGCGTGAACAACTCGAACGGCGGATAATCGGCGGTGATATCGCTGGTCACTTCCACCAGCGCCGGCGCCCCGGCCGCCAGCGCCTCGCGCAGCGCGCCCTCCAGCCCGGCGGCATCGGCCACTTTCCAAGACGCCACGCCGAACGATTTGGCGAAGGTCTGGAAATCCGGATTGGTCAGCGACGAGCCCGATTCCCGCCCGTCGAACAGCCGCTTCTGGTCGCGCAGCACGTTGCCATAGGCTTCATTGTTGAACAGCACCGTCACCAGGTTGATGCCATACCGCACCGCGGTCGCCAGATCGGTGCCGCCGAACAGGAACCCGCCATCGCCGGTCAGTGACACCACCGCCCGGTCCGGATTGGCCACCTTCACCCCAAGTGCCGTCGGGAACCCATAGCCCAACGTGCCCGAGAACCCCGACGTGACCAGCCCGCGCGGCTGGTACACGGGATAGCCGGTCCACGACACGTACCCCACCTGCGTCATCTCATCCACCAGGATACCGTCCTCGGGCATCGCCGCGCGAATGGCCCCCAGCATCCCCATCTGCGGCTGAACCCGCGTCAGGAACTCCGCCGACTCCGCCTTGGCCTTGGCAATCGCCGCGGCCCGCCCGGCGCTGCCGTTCTTTGCCACCGCCGCCGCCAGGTCGCGCGCGCCATCGGCGGCATCGGCCACGATCGCCACGTCCACGGCCAGGCGCCGATGCTCGGCCGGGTCGATGTCGATGCGCGCCACCTTCAGCCCCGGCACCGGCCGCCCCCAACGCGCCGTCGGCGCATCCAGCCTGGTCCCGATGCCGATCAGCAAATCTACCTGCGGCCACAGCCGCGTCGCCTCGTTCACGTTCAACGACAGCGGATGGCGCGAATCGACAATCCCGCGCCCCGTGCGGAACGACACCACCGGCGCCCCGATCCGCTCGGCCAGCGCCAGCACCTCGGCACTCGCATGCGCCGCCCCGCCGCCCACCCAGATCATCGGCATCGCCGCCCCGTCCACCAGCTTGGCGAGGGCCGAAATCTTCTCCGGGTCCGGCACCGGATTGGCCCGCCGCCCCAGCGGCTCCACCGGCGTCACCTCGGCGCTCGCCGGGAACATGTCCCACGGCACCTCGACGGCGACCGGGCCAGGCCGGCCCGAGGTCATCGCCTGGAACGCCCGCGCCATCACCTGCGGCGCCTCGGTCGGATGTTCGATCCGCTCGGCGAACTTCAACAGCGTCCGCAAGGTCGCCAACTGGTCCGGCAACTCGTGCAACTGCCCGCGCCCGCGCCCGATCAGCGCACTCGGCACCTGCCCGGTGATGCACAGCATCGGCGCATTGATGCCCCACCCCGTCGCCAGCGCCGCCGTGGTGTTCAGCACCCCCGGCCCGGGAACCACCGAATAAACCCCCGGCTTGCCGGTCGACGCCGCATAGCCCATCGCCATGTACGCCGTGGTCTGCTCATGGCGCGCATTGATCAGGCGGATCTGGTTGGCATTGCGCGCGAACGCGTCGAACAGCCCGTACACCTGCACGCCCGGCAGCCCGAAAACCGTGTCCACCCCGTGGCGCAGCAGCGAGTCCACAATCGCGTCGCCGCCTGTCATGCGTGCCATAGGTATGTCCCGTTTCCTGTCCTGGGCTGGGACATTGCCATGTCCGCGGCAACGGCAGAAGGCCCCCTCGCGGAACCCCGCCCCGCCCTGGCCGTTGCCCCCTGCAAACCAATCCGGAGAGCGACGATGACAATCAACCGCACCGGCTCCGCCACTTGGAAGGGCGGCATGAAGGACGGCCGCGGCACCATCTCCACCGAGAGCGGCGCCCTCGCCAACCAGCCCTATGGCTTCGCCATGCGCTTCGAAGGCGTGCGCGGCCCCAACCCCGAGGAACTCATCGGCGCCGCCCATGCCGGCTGCTTCACCATGGCCCTGTCCAACATCCTCGGCCAGGCCGGCCTCACCGCCGAACACCTGGCAACCACCGCCCGCGTCAGCCTGGAGCAGAGCAACGGCAGCTTCGACATCACCGCCGTCCACCTCACCCTCGAAGCCCGCATCCCCGGCACCGACCAGGAAGCCTTCGCCAAGCTGGCGGAAAAAGCCAAGTCAGGCTGCCCGGTGTCCAAGCTGCTGAACGCCGAGATCACCTTGGATGCGAAGTTGATGTGAAGGGAAAGTCTTCTTTTTGTGAACAAAAAGAAGCAAAAAAACTTCACTCATTACGAGGGGTGGGCGGCCAGCTTCTTTTGCGTGGCCGCCGCCCGGGCGCTTCCCTAGACCTCCAGCCACTCCTTGCGGACATTCTCGTTCGCAGCCAGCGAGGCCGGGTCGCCCTCGAACACGATCTGCCCGTGCCCCATCACGTAAAGCCGCTTGGAGATCTTCAGCGCGATCGTCAGCTTCTGCTCCACAAGCAAAATCGCCACCCCGCGCCGCGAAATCTCGTCCAGCAGCTCGCCCACCTGCTCCACCAGCTTCGGCGCCAGCCCCTCGGTCGGTTCGTCGATGATCACAAGGTCAGGGTCGCCCATCAGCGTCCGGCACATCGTCAGCATCTGCTGCTCGCCGCCCGACAGCACGCCCGCGGGATTGTCGCGCCGGTTCCCCAGGTTCGGGAACAGCTTGTACACGTCCTCGAAATTCCACCGCCCGAAGACGCCGGCCTTCTTCAGCCCCAGCTCCAGGTTCTGCTGCACACTCAGCCCCGGAAACACCTGCCGGTCCTCCGGCACATAGCCGATGCCCAGATGCGCGATCTGGTCCGGCCGCATCCCGGCGATCGCCTGCCCCTTGAACCGAACCTGGCCATGCGGATGCACGAGGCCCATGATCGCCTTGCAGGTGGTCGAGCGGCCAACGCCGTTCCGCCCCAGCAAACTCACGATCTCGCCCTCGCCGATCACGAGGTCCACGCCCTGCAGGATATGGCTCTTGCCGTAGAACGCGTTGAGCCCCCGGACCTCAAGCAACCCGCCATTGCCCGCCAGCGCCGTGCCTGCCATCCCCGCCGCGCCTGCCGAAATGGCCATCACGCCGCCTCCTCGCCGAGATAGGCTTGCTGCACCGCCCGATTCGACCGGATGTTCGCCGGCGCATCCGTCGCGATCACCTCGCCGTACACCAGCACCGTGATGGCGTCGGCCAGCCCGAACACCACGCTCATGTCGTGCTCCACCATCAACAGCGTCTTGCCCTCGCTGATGCTGCGGATCAGCTGCACCGCCGCGTCGGTCTCGCTGTGGCTCATCCCCGCCGTCGGTTCGTCCAGCAGAATCACATCGGCCCCACCCGCGATGGTGATGCCGATCTCCAGCGCCCGCTGCTCGGCATACGACAGCAGCCCCGCCGGCAAATCGCGCCGCGTATGCAGGTTCAACCGCTCCAGCAGCCGGTCGGTCTCCTCGTTCAGCGCCTTCTGCCCGCCCAGCAGGTGCCAGAACGAGTATTTGTAGCCGCGCGACCACAACAGCCCGCAGCGGATATTCTCGAACACCGTCATCCGCGGGAAGATCGAGGTGATCTGGAAACTGCGCGACAGCCCCAGATGGTTGATCTGCTGCGGCGCCAGCCCGGCCGTATCCCGCCCGTTCACCGTGATCCGCCCCGAGGTGATCGGGAACCGGCCGCTGATCAGGTTGAACAGCGTCGTCTTGCCCGCCCCGTTCGGCCCGATGATCGCGTGGCGCTGGCCCTTCGGAATGGTCAGGTTCACGCCCTGGATGATCTCGGTCCGCCCGAAGCTCTTGCGCACGTCGGTGAGTTGGATGGCGGGCTGGTTCACGTCACGATCCCCCGGGCCTTGGCATCCTCCATCAGCCGGTTCCACTGTGCCTGGAAGAACCGCCCCTCCCGGCGCAGCCACGCGGCACCCACCACCATCGCCACCACCGCGATCGCCCACGGCACCGGGCTGTGGATATCCACACCATGGCCGAAGAACGTCAGCTTCTTGCCCTGCGCCTCGCCGATCGTGTGGTTGGTCACAAGCTCCACGAACACCACGAAGCCCAACAGCATCACCGCCGCCGGCGCCAGCACGCGAAGATACGGCACCAGCAACTCGCGCAGCCGCCCCATCTGGGCGATCGGCCCGTGCATGGAAATCAGCCCCAGCAGGCCGCCAGGCGCAAACATCACCATCGCGATGAACAGCACCCCCAGATACAGCAGCCAGGCGCTGGTGTACAGGCTGACGCCGCTCTGCAGCCCAACCACAACGACAGCCCCCAGCACCGGCCCGAAAAACCCGCCCGCTCCGCCGATATAGGCCGCCAGCAGCGCGTTCGCCGACTTCACCGCGGCCACCGTGTCGAAGGTGACGATCTCGTACACCAGCGTGTACATCGCCCCCGCGATCCCCGCGAACACCCCCGCCAGCACGAACTGGTAGAACCGCACCATGCGCGGGTCATAGCCCACGAACTGCGCCCGCTCGTGGTTGTCCCGCGTCGCATTCGCCATCCGCCCCAACGGCGTCTGCGTCTGCAGATACATCAGGATCGCGGCGATCAGGCTCCACGCCACCAACAAGCAATACACCTGCCACGGCGACGTGTAGCGCACGCCGATGATCGACGTGTCGATCACCCGGTTGGTGGTGATGCCGCCCTCGCCGCCGAAGAAGCCCATGAACATCACCGCCGCCGCGGTCAGCAATTCGCCCAGCCCCAGCGTGATCATGGCAAAGGCCGTCGCCCGCTGCTGTGTGGCGACGTAGCCGGCGACGATGCCGCACACCAGCCCGCCCGCCGCGCCGGCCAGCGGAATCAGCTCGATCGGGATCCACACGCCGCTGTCCATCACCCAGTTCAGGGTATGCGCGGTGAAATACGCCCCGATGCCGAACAGGATGGCATGCCCGAACGACAGCAATCCGGCCTGCCCCATCAGCATGTTGTACGACAGCGCGAACACCGACATCAGCGCCATCTCGGACAGCAGCGTCAGCGCAAAGCCGGAATGGCGCCCACGCTCCCAGTCATAGAACAGGAACGGCGTGGCCAGCATCACCACCATCAGCGCCAGCCACATCCAATGCCGGCGCAGGAAGGAAGGTGCGGCAGGCGCCGCAGCCGCGGAAGCTTTCGTTGCCGCACTCATGTGTCACGCGTTCCCATCAGGCCGCGCGGTCGCAGCACCAGGATCAAAACCAGAAGCATGAACGGCAGCAGCGCGCCCACGCGCGGCAGCGTCACCGTCAGCAGCTCGGCGAAAGGCGTCGCCGACGTCACCTTCATGCCGAACGCGCCCAGCAGGTCGGCCAGCGAATAATCGAGCACCACCGCGAAGGTCTGGATCAGCCCCATCAGGATCGAGGCGACGAAGCACCCGGTCAGCGAGCCCAGCCCGCCGAAAACCACCACCACGAACACGATCGGCCCCATGGTGAACGCCATTGCCGGCTCGGTTACCTGGTAGTTGCCGCCAATCACCCCGGCCAGCCCCGCCAGCCCGGTGCCGGCGGCGAACACGGTGGTGAACACCCGCGGCACGTTGTGCCCCAGCGCGCCCACCATGTCCGGATGCGTCAGCGCCGCCTGGATGATCAGACCGATGCGCGTGCGCGTCAGCCCCAGCCAGATCGCGCCGAACATCAGCGCGGATATCAGCAGCATGAAGGCGCGATACGCCGGGAACTGCGTGCCCCAAAGCTCGAACAGCGGAAAATCGAGTCCCTCCGGCACCCGGTAGGGCACGGGTATCAGCCCCCAGGTCATCTGCACCACCTTCTCGATGATCAGCGCCAACCCGAAGGTGAACAGCAGTTCCGCGATATGGCCGTTGCGGTGCACCCGCCGCAGCCCCCACATCTCGATCGCCGCCCCCATCAGCGCGCACAGCAGCGGCGCAATCACCAGCGCCGGCCAGAAGCCGATGTAGAGGCTGATCGTGTAGGCAAAATAGGCGCCCAGCATGTAGGCGCTGGCATGCGCGAAGTTCAGCACGCCCATCATGCTGAAGATGAGCGTGAGCCCGCTCGCCAGCATGAACAGCAACATGCCGTAGACGAGCCCGTTGAGCAGGGAGACGACGAATACTTCCATGGGATACCTAGCGGGCGGGCATCAGCCCCAAGCCGGCCGCGCCCGGATCATCCGGGCACGACACGGCAAGGGGCCGATGCTGCGCGTCAGCTGCGGGGCCGGCGCATCTTGCAGGTGGTCGGCTGCACCACGTCTTCCGCCTTGATGATGGTCACCGGGTCCCAGCCAAGGCCGGTTTTCTCGGCGTCGTACTTCACGCCCCTGGTGAACTTGCCCACGAAATAGGCGCTCATGATCTGGTGATCATCCGCGCGCATCCACGCGTCCAGGCCAAGGAAGTCCTTCCTCTTCATCCCTTCCAGCGCCTGCGCCACCTTGATCGGCTCAACCGAGCCGGCCTTGATGATCGCCGCCTGCACATACTCGAAGATCGTGCGGAACAGCCCGGCGGTGAACTCGAAATTGTGCTTCTTGCGGAACGCCTCGGTGAACGCCTCGGCCTCCTTGTTGCCGATCTTCGGCGCCGCGTTCTCCGTGAACTGCATCACCGAGAACACCTTGCCATCGCCCGCCGGCCCGATCGCCGTCGGCCCGCCGGCCAGATGCGCATAGAAGGTGTAGTAGCCAAGGTCGATGCCCGAATCGAGGCCCGCCTTGATCAGCAGGTTCATGTCCGGGCCCCAGTTGCCGGTCAGCAGCGCCTGCGCGCCAGAGGCCTTGATCTTGGTGACGTAGGGCGCGAAATCCTTCACCTTGCCCAGCGGAATCAGCTCGTCACCGACGATCTGCACATCCGGGCGAAGCTTCTTCAGGAACGCCGTCACGTCGCGCTGCACCGACTGGCCGAACAGGTAGTCCTGGTTGATCAGGTACACCTTGGTCGTCGTCTTCGGCAGCGCCTGAACCATCACCGCGGCCTTCTGCGCCACGTTAAGGTCGAAGCGGTAGTGCCAGAAGCTGCACTGGTCGTTGGTCAGCTCGGTCGCCACCGCACCGCAGTTCAGATAGATGATCCGGTTGTCCGGGTTGCGGTTGTTGTGCTTGTTCACCGCCTCGATCAGCGCCGCGGCAATGTTCGAACCGCTGCACTGCATGATGAACGGCATGTTCTGGTCGGTGGCGTTCTTCAGCGCGATCAGCGCGTCCGAAGGCTGCGACTTGTTGTCGAACGGCACCAGCTCGAACTTGCGGCCCAGCGCGCCGCCCGACGAATTGATGTAGTCGATGATGTACTGCATCTGCTTCAGGTTGGCGTCGCCCACCTGGGCGAAGGGGCCCGACAGCGGATCGGTATAGGCGATCTTGATCGTCGGCTGTGCCATGGCGGGCGCCACCAGCATGAAGCCGGCGACAAGGGCGCCCGCGGCAGCGGACATTATCCTACCCAGTCCCATCTGTTTCCTCCTGTTGCGCCCGCGCCAACCTGGCCCAGGCGTGTGATCGGCGCAAATCTGCCGTCACTGGAACGCCGGGGCAATGCCTAAATTTGATACAGCACTGCTTTTATTTGCCCGCGCCGCGTGCAGCCGCGCCTCGAAACTCATGCTACGCGCGGCGCACGCAGCAGGAATCGCTCGGCCATTTCGAACACCACCACGTCCGGCATGGCCGCCTCCACCAGCTCGCTGTCCAGGTCCTGCGCGAAGATCGCGGTGCTCAGCCGGAACTGCTCCGACACGGGATCCACCATCAGTTCGCCCAGCCAATCGTGGAACAGCACCGCCCGCCCTTCCGCCCGCGGATCAGTGGAGGCGAAGCGCCGCTGCATGCCCAGCGCCGCGTTGCGCACGCTCGACAGCAACTGGCTCTGCCGCGGCCTGCGGCAGACCATCCGCGGCTCAACCGTCACGTTGCCGCGCAGCAGCAGCAGGTCGCCGGGCCGATACACGCTCTGCCACGCCTCGCGAGCCACCGGATACAGCACCTCGCCCGGCGGCGGGAACGCGCCGGCCCACAGGCTCTCCATCGCCAGCCCCGCCGCCCTGGTGCTCCAATGCGTATCGCCGCGCGAGAACGCCTCGCCCAGCGCCGCCGCCGCCAGCATCTCCAGCGGATAGGCCACTTCCACCCGCGACAATCCCAACCCGCGCGCCAGCGCCTCGATCTGCCGCGCCGGCCGACTCTCCCGCACCGCCTGGCCCGCCGGCAGATAATCCGCCAGCACCACCTCCTTGCCCGGCGCGATCAGCACATGGCCATGGAATCCCAGCATCTCCGCCAACTCGTCGAACGCCAGCAGGAACGCGCGCCACTGCGCCAGCCCCGCCTCATCCAGCACCGTCTCGCCGCGGGCTTGCGCCAGCGAATCGCTCGCGGCATCCGACAGGAACAGCACCCCGTCGCGCCCCTCCAGCACCGCCGCCGGCCGCTCCAGCGCGAACCGCGCCACGGCCGGCGAATTGGCCAGGTGCGTGCCGGTCGCCAGATGGCGCACCTCCACCGGCACCGGCGCGCGCTGCTGCACATCCTCGGGCGGGCAAAGGGAGAACTGCCAGGCATCCGCCGCCGCGTCCGGCCGCCGCGTGTGCGGCACCACCCGCACCGTCGCCCCATCGCCGAACGCCACCTCCACCGCAGCCTCCTCCGCACTCGCCCCGCGCACCCAGCCGGCCACCGCATGGCGGCTGTAGCGCTCGAGAAATCCCATGCTCGGCGGCACCATCGGCGGCGGCAGCGCGGCCACCTGCTCCTCCTGCGTGCGCGCCGGCCCGGGTGGCCGCCTGCCATGCATCGCCAGCAGCCGCAAATCCTCCGCCGGCGTCACCCCGTGGCGCCGCAACAGCTCCACATAACGCACCGCCAGGTCGCGGCGATGCGCGTCGTAGCGTCCGGCCACCTCGCCGGCCAACCCACGCGCCCGCTCCACCAGCCCGGCCTCAACCGCATCCTGCGGCGTCATCAGCGGCAAGCCCATGGCCATGGCAAGCTCGCGCGTGCGCATGTCGTGCCCCACCAGCACCGCCGGCCGCCCCGCCTGCCAGGCCAGCGAAACCCCATGGATGCGCGTGCCCACCACCAGGTCCGACCGGCGATAGGCCTCTATCCACAACTCGACCGAAAAATACCCCACCATCATGCGCAGCAGCCGCGCCCGTTCCGCCGGCGCCAGCGCCGAGGCGAAGCCCGACTCGTTTTCCCACCAGTGCTGCAGCGTGCGGTTGCGCGTCCCCCGCGCCAGCGACACCGCCTCCTGCGGCTCCTGGCAGACGATCCGCGTCAGCGCCTCGCCGATCTCGCCCAGCAGCGCCGTCTCCAGCGCGGTGTTGTGCGGATAGAAGGTCGGCGCGAAGGTGATCCGCTCCGCCGGCGTCTCCGCCAGGTTCGCCGCATGCCGCGCGATGATCCGCCCGAGATTCGGGTTCGGCGCCAGGAAGTTGGACGGACACCCCAGCGCCTCGAAATTATGCACCCCCTGGCTCTCCAGGTACTCGCCCGTGTGCACCCCGCGCACGAAGATCGTCTCGCAGCGTTCGGCGAACAGCGACAGCAACCGCCGCGTCCCCGGCTGAAGCTCCACCTCCGACAGGCTTTGGCTCGCCTGTATGCCCAGCCCGATGATCAGCAGCGGCAGCTTCGTCGCCTCCAGCCGTGCCGCCAGGTCGGCAAAGTCGAAATGCCGGTGCAGGTAGTTCGCCGAGGGAATGCAGATCAGCCGATAGCGGTCGCGCACTTCCTCGGGGATGAAGTTGAACGGAATCACCTCCCGCGCATCGGCCAAGTGGGTCCACACGGCATGCTGAAACGCCAGGTTGCCCAGGTTCAGCCCCGAACGGGCGAAATTGTCCACGCTTGTGCGTGTGGTATAGCGCTCGATGGTGCCGGTCGTTCCCACCACGGCCACCGGCTTTTCCGGCTCAAAGCCGCTCATGTCCCATCCCTGCCTTCCTCCCCGGCGCACCCCAGAGCGGGACCAGCCCTGTCGGGTCGCCCATATTTGACACGTTTGTAACAGAGCATGCACGGAGAATTAAGTGCGCCGGCTCTCGTTCCGCTGCGTGTCCGATATGCGTCTTTCCGATATGCCTCTTGCCAATACAATACGCGTCTGCACGCCCCGTGCCGGCGCCTCAACCCCGCCTGCTTGACCCCTGCCCACCCGCATGACACTCCCCGGCCAAACTCCGGAGCACGCACATGCCCGTCATAATCGTCGGCGCCGGCATCGGCGGCCTGACCGCTGGCGCTCAGCCTGCACCAGGCGGCATCGCGGCGATCGTCCATGAAAGCCGTCAGCCCGGCTGGGCCAGCTCGGCGTCGGCATCAACCTGCTGCCCCACGCGGTGCGCGAACTGACCGAGCTCGGCCTGCACGACGCGCTCGCCGCCACCGGCATCCCCACCGCCGACCTCGCCTAACTCCACGCACGGCCAGCGAGATCTGGCGCGAACCGCGCGGCCTGGCCGCCGGCTACCGCTGGCCGCAATTCTCGATCCATCGCGGCGGACTGCAGATGATGCTGCTCGCCGCCGTCGCGCGAACGGCTCGGCCCCGACGCCATCGTGCACCGGCCACCACCTCGCCAGCGTCACGAGCGACGAAACGCGCCATCCGACCGCCCATTTCATCGACCGCGCCACCGGACGGCCGCGCATCACCGAAGCCGCCGGCCTCGTGCTCGTCGGCGCCGACGGCATCCACTCCGCCGTGCGCGGCCAGCTTCTACCCCGACGAGGGCCCGCCGATCTGGAACGGCGCGATCCTCTGGCGCGGCGTCACCGAGGCCGAGCCTTTCCTCGCCGGCCGCTCCATGATCATGGCCGGCCACGAGTTCCAGAAGTTCGTCTGCTACCCGATCTCCCGGAAGCCGACCTCGCCGCGGCCGCTCGCTGATCAACTGGATCGCCGAGCAGAGCTTCACCGCCGGACCACGCCGTGGCGCCGCGAGGACTGGAACCGGCCCGGCCGACCCGGAGGAGTTCCTGCCCCGACTTCGAAGCCTGGCGCTTCGACTGGCTCGACATCCCGGCGCTCATCGCGGCGCCGAGCGAGGTCTTCGAATACCCGATGGTCGACCGCGACCCGCTGCCGCGCTGGAGCTTCGGCCGCGTCACCCTGCTGGGCGACGCCGCGCACCCGATGTATCCGATCGGCTCCAACGGCGCCTCCCAGGCGATCCTCGACGCCCGCTGCGCTGGCCCGCGCGATCGCTGCGCACGACGGTCCGGCCGCGCCGCGCTCGCCGCCTACGAGGCCGAGCGCCGCCCGCCACCGCCGCCATCGTCCTGGCCAACCGCGCCAACGGCCCCGAGCAGGTAATGCAGACTCGTCGAGCAACGCGCGCCCGACGGCTTCGACCGCGTCGAGGACGTGCTCTCCACCGAAGAACTCGAAGCCGCCGCCGCCAACTACAAGCGCCTCGCCGGCTTCGACGTCGCCGACCTCAACGCCCGCCCCCCGATCGTCCCCGCCCCGCCGACGTGGCAAGCCGCCGGCGCAGCGCAAACCACCCTGCCCTAAGCCGCCCGATCCATCCGCCGCATCTCCTCGCGAAACGTCTCCGCGATATGGCTCGCCAGCACATCCGTCACCGGCTGGCTCGCATGCCGCCCCTTGGCCAGCAAAATCCCGAAATCCGGCAAATCCGGCAGCCCCTCGTCCCGCCGCACCACCCGCAGCCCCTCCGGCACCCACGAGATCGTCGAAACCGTCACCGCCAGCCCCGCCATGACAGGCGCATGCGTCCCCATCTGCGACGCCGAGGTATAGGCCACCCGATACCCCCGCCCCGCCGCCTCCAGCGCCGCCACCGCCGCCCGCCCCCACGAACAGCTCGTCCGCGCCAGCGCCAGCGGCAATGGGTCCAGCCGGTGCGGCGCATACCGGTCCGACGTGATCCACCGCAGCGGCCCCCGCCACAACTCCACCGCCGGCCACCCCGCCGTCTCCTCCCCCTCCGACAGCAGGCTCAAATCCAGCTCCCCCGCCCGCAGCTTCGGAAACAGCTCCACCGACGGCAGGCAATCCACCGCCACCTCCACCCCCGGATGCGTATCGGCGAAGCTCTTCAGCACCGGCGGCAGATAGCGCAATGCATAGTCGTCCGGCGTCCCCAGCCGCACCCGCCCCTGCACCTGCGGCGTGCGGAACGCCGTCCAGATCGCGTCGTTCAGCGCCAGCAACTCCCGCGCCCGCTCCAGCAGCATCGCCCCGTGCGAGGTCAGCGACACCTGCCCGCCCCGCCCGCGCTGCAACAGCCGCTGCCCCAGCGCCGCCTCCAGCCGCTGCATCTGCATCGAAACCGCCGACTGCGTCCGCCCCACCCGCTCCGCCGCGCGCGAAAAACTCCCCTCCTCCGCGATGAACACGAAGGCCCGCAACAGATCCGGATCCAGCCCATGGGGAGCGTTCATGGCATCAACTTCCCTGATTTCCACCATCAAGGCAATTCGTTTCCCTTATTGTGCAGGCGCGAGCAAATTCCCCCCGTCGGCACATCATCGGAGGACCCCGCCATGTCGGCGCACATCTCGCACACTCGCTTCCCGTCACTCGCCCGGACCCAGGCCACCCTGCTCGCCCGCCTCGCCTGGCGCCGCTTCCGCACCGCCTACGCCACCGCCCTGCGCGCCGAAACCTCGCGCCGCAACCTCACCCGCCTCGACGACCACATGCTCTCGGATATCGGCATCAGCCGCGCCCAGGCCGCCTACGAAGCCGACCGCAAGCCCTGGCACCTCGTCTGAACCGCCACCGCCCAACCGCCACCCAATTCGCGGCCAATTAATTCCGCGCGCGTGACCCGCCTGTGCAATCGGCGCTATGCTCCGTGCACAGGCGGGAGGAACGCGAAATGGCCGAAATTCTCACCCAGGCCCAAATCGACGAATACAACGAAACCGGCGCCATCGTCGTGCGCGACATCCTCTCCCCCGAGGAAGTCGCCACCCTGCGCCAGGTCACCGACCAGTTCGTCGAACGCTCGCGCGCCCACGCCACCCACACCGATATCTTCGACCTCGAAGACACCCACACCCAAGCCCAGCCCCGCGTCCGCCGCATCAAGCAGCCCCACCTGCACCACCCCGCCTACGCCGCCCTCGTCCGCCACCCCCGCATCCTCGCAGCCCTCCGTGACCTCTGGGGCCCGAACATCCGCTTCGACACCGCCAAGCTGAACCTCAAGTCAGCCGGCTTCGGCGCCGCCGTCGAATGGCACCAGGACTGGGCCTTCTACCCCCACACCAACGACGACCTCGCCGCCATCGGCGTCATGATGGACGACATGGAACTGGCCAACGGCCCCCTCATGATCGTCCCCGGCAGCCACAAGGGACCCGTCCACGACCACCATTTCGACGGCAAGTTCTGCGGCGCCATGGACCCCACCAAAGGCGGCGTGAACTATTCCAAGGCCATCCCCCTCACCGGCCCCGCCGGCAGCATCACCATCCACCACGTCCGCGCCATCCACGGCAGCGCCGTGAACACGTCCAACAAAGACCGCCGCCTCCTCCTCTTCCAATTCCGTACCGCCGACGCCTGGCCGCTGGCCAACCCGGTAAAGGACCTCGCCGAATTCGACGCCCTGATGGCCTGCGGAACCCCCACCATCGAACCCCGCCTCACCCCAGTCCCCGTCCGAATGCCCCTGCCCCCCGCCGACAAGCAAGGCAGCATCTACGAAAACCAAAAAGGCCTCGCGAACCGGTATTTCGACGTAATCAAAGCCGCCGAATAGCCCCCACCACCCCTCTTCCCCCCTCCCCCTAGTGGGGAGGGCCGGGGTGGGGGCCAACCCACCAACCACGCCACACCCCGCAGCACCCATGCCCCCCGCCCCCACCGAAATCGCCCGCGCCCGCGCCCTACGCTACGCGGCCACCCCTCCCGAACGACACCTCTGGAGCTACCTTAAAACCCTCCGCCCCCAAGGCCACCACTTCCGCCGCCAAGCCCCCTTCCGCGGCTACTTCCTCGATTTCGTCTGCTACAGCCAACGCCTCGTCATCGAAATCGACGGCGCCCACCACGGCACCCCCTCCCAACAGGCCCACGACCAAATCCGCGACACCGTCCTGTCCCGCGAAGGCTTCCGCACCCTCCGCTTCCTCGCCACCGACGTAATGATCAACCTCGAAGGCGTCGCAACCGCAATCCAACTGAACCTCCACCCCCCACCACCCCCATAACCCCACCCTGCCCCCTCCTCGCCCCTTCCCCACCATTCTTCCCCCTCCCCCTAGCGGGGAGGGCCGGGGTGGGGGCAAGCCGCCGCTCCCACGCCGCAAGCGCCGCTGCGCTTGCGGCGTGGGCCAAAGAAAGCCCGGGCCTTCGCCCCAGACCCACCAGGGGCCGAGCCCCTGGACCTCACCTATCACGCCACGCCTATCATCCTCAGCCTGGGAATGCGCAGAGAAGTGGTTCCTTCATTCTTGCGTTTACGCTACGTTCCAGACGCTGGAATGGTCATTTCTTTCTAACCTGTCCGGTCTCGCTTAGTGTCCATCCGGGAACAAGGTTAGCGAGTTGAATCGGTTGTGATTTTGTCCGACGCGGAGGCGACGTCGATGCTTCGGGCATGTGGACGAGCGAAAATCGAGCGCGCTACGACCGTCGTGGCCTGCGCTATCCGAGTGACCTGACCGACGATGAGTGGGCGCTGATCGGTCCCCTGATCCCGCCGGCGAAGCGTGGCGGCAACAAGCGGACGGTGGAGGTGCGCGCGGTAGTGAATGGCGTGATGTATGTGCTGAGCACCGGCTGCCAGTGGGCGGCCTTGCCGAAGGATCTGCCGCCGCGCAGCACGGTGAACGACTACTTCCGGCGCTGGGAATGGGACGGCACGCTGGCGCGCATCCATCACGCGCTCTACGTCCAGTGCCGCGAGGCGGCCGGGCGCGAGGCCAGCCCGACCGCGGCGATCATCGACAGCCAGAGCGTCAAGGGCGCGGAAAAAGGGGGCGCTCGGTCGATCCGCCCGGCTACGATGCCGGCAAGAAAATCAAGGGCAGGAAGCGGCATATCCTGGTCGACACGCAAGGCCTGCTGATGCAGGCGGTCGTCCATGCCGCCGACGTGCAGGACCGCGATGGCGGCGTGCTGCTGATGGGCACGCTGTTCGGCCTGTATCCTTTCCTGCTCAAGCTCTATGGCGACGCCGGCTACCAGGGGCCCAAGTTCCAGGATGGCCTGCAGGCGGTCTGCCGCATGGTAAACATCGAGATCGTCAAACGCTGCGACCTGCACAAGTTCGTCGTGCTACCCAAGCGCTGGATCGTCGAACGCACCATCGCCTGGCTCAACCGCTGCCGCAGATTGGCCAAGGACTGGGAGTGCCTCAACCGCTCCGCACTCGCATTCCTCCGATGGGCTTCCATCAGGCTCATGGTCAGAAAGCTCTGCCAAAACTCAAAATGATCCCGGATGGACTCTTAGGCACATCGATGAACTGCCAGTGATCGGGACACAAAAATACACTTGTCCATCTCCATCAACAATCCGTCTAGAATAACCGTTCAGCCCCACTTCCTTAAGTGGAGACAACAAGGCAGAAAAAGCCAATGAGCGACCCAGTTTTCACTTACATGACATTCCATCATGTCCAGTTTTCTACGCCAGTGAACGCCGTCGAGCAGTCATTCGATGCCCCCCCGACTGCGGCTCACTGGATCTTTGGCCCCACGGCTCACATCGATGCCCACGGAGCATTGACCCGAGCGAACAGACTATGGAGCGGCGCAGGATTTTATCCTGATCGCGACGCTGCCGAGCACGTCATAATGAATCCTTCTGCGATGCTGCCATTCGCGTCGGAAGCCATAGAAATCTGGCATGGACTTCTCTGTCCCATTGCCCATCACGGTGAGGTAAACTGGTTCGGTGCAGCGGGACATGCTTCCCGGCTCGTGCCGGTTCCGGACGATCCTGGCGGTACTTTGGTTGTGATCACATCCGCAGGCTACCAATCGCTGTCTGGCCACGAACTGGTGGCTGACATTCCACGCCGCATCGCGTTCACAGCCCGAGCCGAACGGATCGCAAACTGGTATCGAACATCGCCAGGAAACTTGGCGAGCACCGCGTTTCTGCCGAATCCTGTCGGACGGGATGGAATGACATTTTCCGCGTGGTCCGATGATGCATCTATGCTCGAAGCAGCTTACCAGACTGGTGCCCATCGCGACGAAATGGACCGGCATAAGGAAGCGGCGCAGTTTGATCGGTCATCATTCACGAGGGCAAGAATCCTAAAAAGTGTCGGGACGTGGGATGGCGCCGCGTTGGCCTCAGAAGGTTGTGATACATCGGTCCACATATCACTGTGCTCCGTGTCCACTGGTCGCTTCGCCCATCCCCGCCTCCATCGCCGAGGGCGCCGAATGGCTCGCCAGCCATTACGCCCGCTTCCGCGCCCAAACCGCCCTCCGCTGGGCCATCGTCCCGGTGAACATCGAGGAAAGCATCGGCACCATCGGCCTCATCCTCCCCGCCCCCGGCGCCCGCACCGCCAAGCTTGGCTTCGTCATCGCCCGCGCCCACTGGAATCGTGGCTTCGGCACATCCTCCGCCCGCCTCGTCGCCCGCTACGCCTTCGCAACCCTCGCCCTGGCCGAACTCCACGCCGAAACCCTGCGCCGCAACCATGCGTCCCGCCGCATCCTCGAAAAACTCGGCTTCCGCCACCTCCGCGCCATCCCAGCCGATCCCCGGTCACCCAACCCGGAAGACGGCCACCCGGAAGCCTTCAACCTCTACCTCCTCGCAAACCCAACCAACGCCGCCTAACCCGCCCGCCACGGGTCAACCACCCCCACGCCACACCCTGCAAACCCGCCACTATCCCGCGTCACCACCACCGCTCCCCGCGCCCGGGCGATCGCGGCGATCATCAGGTCCATCGTCGCGGTCGGCCGCCCGGCGCTGCGCCGGGCCGCGAAGATGTCGGCATACGCCCGCGCCGCCCCGGCATCGAACGGCAGCACGCGGCCCGCGAAATCCTCCTCGAACATCGCCAGCGCCGCCCCCTCCAGCCCCAGGCGCCGGCGGCCCTGCGGCATCACCGCCAAGCCCGCGAATATCTCCGCCTGGCACACCGCGGCCGTGAACAGCGTCTCGCCCCGCTGCGCGCCGATCCAGTCGCCGAGTTCCGGCGCCGGCGCCTCCCGCATCATCGCCGAGAGGATGTTGGTATCCAGCAGGAACATCACTCAAAGCGCGGCGGCGGGCGCGTCGCCTCCCGCGGCGCAACGTCCAGATCGGCACCCCCCAAGGGCTCGAAGCGCGCGCGGATGCGCTCATACAGCGACCGGCCCGGCGTCGCCCCCTGTGGCGCGAGCGCCTGCCGCAAAATATCGCGCGCCTCCGCCTCCATTGACCGCGCGTTCTGCGCGGCGCGAACGCGAAGCCGTTCCTTGATCGCAGGCTCGATGTTGCGAATGGTGAGCATGACCATGAGGTGACCTCCCGAGGGTATCCCAATATATGTATTGCATGCATTGCATTCAATGCAGCGCGCCACGACCGAGTTGTATTTCAGGAAAAAATTCTTCTCGCGGTTCTCCCGTTTGGCTAAAACAACATCCATGCCCCCGCCGCCCGCAGCACCCGCGCCCGCCGGCCTTCCGCAAGCCCCCTTGCCGGTGGCCGAGATCGCGCGCCGCCTCGACAACACCCTGACTTTGCTGCTCGCCCTCATCGCCGCCCAGTTCCGTCTTCTCGGCCCGATCACCGTCCCGCTCTGGACCCGCATCTCCCGCACCCACCAGCGCCTCGTCCGCGCCCTCGCCCATCTTGCCGCCGGCCGCACCCCCCGCCCGCCGCGCCCGCGCGCCAGCCGGGCGGGCCGCCCTCGCCCCCGCGCGCCCGCGCTGAGCCGCCGCCGCGGCTGGGTCGTCTTCACCCTCGGCTACCAGGCCGCCAACCTCGCCTCCCAGCTCAACCACCTGCTGCGCCAGCCTGGCGCCGCCGAAGCCCTCGCGGCTTCGCCGGCATGCGCGCGCACCCTGCGCCCTCTCTGCCGCATGCTCGGCGTCACCATCCCGCCGGCGCTACGCCTCCCCCCGCCTCCACCCCGGCCTCCAAAGCCGCCCCCGGCCGCCCCAAAAGCCGAGGCACCCCCACCCGCCCGTCCTCTGCAGCCCTACGTCCGCGCCGCCATCCGCGCCTGGAAGCGCCGCGACGAAAAACCCGCCTGACCCTCCCCGCCACAGCACAGCCAAATTGTTCTGATTTCGTTCCATTGCGCCAATAGAGGGTCCAGGGGGCTCGGCCCCCTGGCGGGTCTGGGCGGAGCCCAGCCTTCCCGACCTTCGCGCCCATGCGGCAGCGCCCTCTCTCCCGCTCTCCCGGCGGATTTCCGGCGTCCACGCGTCGCCATCGACGTCCAGCGGAGCTAGAATGACCCACGCGCAACAACGGCGCCCACCAACAGGGGGCGCCGCTCGGGGAGTCGTTCACTGGTGCGGTCGAGAAGACTCGAACTTCCACGGGGTTTCCCCCACAAGCACCTCAAGCTTGCGCGTCTACCATTCCGCCACGACCGCATCGTGAAGGCAGGGGCGTATAGCCGATGATCGCCGAGGCATCAATGACCGACCTTGCAACCGCCGTATCATGGCGCATCGAACCTGGCCTGCTCCCCTACCCCACCGCCCTGGCCGCCATGCAGGCCCGCGTCGCCGCCATTCGCGACGGCACGGCCCAGGAGCTTGTCTGGCTGGTCGAGCATCCGCCCCTCTACACCGCCGGCACCTCCGCCAACCCCGCCGACCTCCAGGACCCCACCCGCTTCCCCACCTACGAAGCCGGCCGCGGCGGCCAATGGACCTATCACGGCCCCGGCCAACGCACCGCCTATGTCATGCTCAACCTCGACCACGCCCACGGCCAGGCCCGCCCCCGCGACATCCGCAGCTACGTCGCAGCGCTTGAGGAATGGATGATCCGCGCCCTCGCCCGCCTCGGCGCGCACGGCGAACGCCGCCCCGGCCGCGTCGGCATCTGGGTCGTCCTGCCGGATGGCACCGAGGCCAAGATCGGCGCCATTGGCGTGCGCGTCACCCGCTGGGTCTCCTGGCACGGCATCGCGCTCAATGTCGCGCCCGATCTGTCGCATTTCGCCGGCATCGTCCCCTGCGGCATCCGCGCCCACGGCGTCACCAGCCTGCACGCCCTCGGCATCCCCGCCACCCTCGCCCAGGCCGACGCGGCCCTGCACGCCGCCTGGCACGAGGTGCTCGGCTGATGCTAGGCCGTGGGCAGCCGCATGAACCCGGCGGTATCCGGCGCCTCGGCCGCGAACTGCTCCACCCCGCTCACCTCGGCGGCACGCGGCCCCCGGCGGCAAGCCTCCACCATGGCCTCGACAGCCTCCTGCGCACCGCACACCAGGGCTTCCACCGTGCCCTCGCGCCGGTTGCGCACCCAGCCGCGCACCCCGTGCGCCGTCGCCTCCGCCACCATCCAGTCCCGGTACCCCACCATCTGCACCCGCCCGGCAATCACCAGGCGCCAGGCAACCTCGCTCACGCCGCCGCTCCCCGCGCCAGCACCAGGTACCGCGCCGCTATCGCAATCTCGCCGGCCACCCGCGCCCGCCGCTCCTCCGCCTCCTGCTCCACGCCCCAAAGCTCGGCCTGGAACAACTCGTCAAGCTGCGCCGCCGCCGTGGCCCCGGCGGCATCCAGCGCCCCCTCAGCCACCGCCAGCCCCAGCACCAGGCTCCCGGTCGCCGGCACGATGATCCCCAGCGCCGTCAGCGCCGGCACCGTCTGCGCCGCCACCGCGGCGGCCAGAACCGCCAGCGAGGCCGTCGATTGCGCCCGGTACATCACCCCCGCCGTCACCTCCAGCCGCACGCCATACCGTCGCTCCGCCCAGTCCAGCCACGGCTGCCACTGCGCCTCCTGCCGCTGCACCAACGCATCCGGCTCCTCGGCGCGGTAGCACAGCAGATCGCTTTCCGCATACCGCGCCAACTCGGCCGCCACCGCCTCGGTCTGCGGCGCCACCCTCTCCTGCGCGGTCCCGGCCAAGCGGGTCAGCGGCGTATCCGCGAACGACATCTCGCCCCCCTTGGCCCCGCCCGCCGCCTGCCACTCCTGCGCCACCGCCTCGGCCAACACCCGGTTGCCCAGCAACAGCGGCGCCCCGCCGGGCAGACGCATCGGCTTGCCATCCAGCATGACCTGCCAAAGGTCGCCAGCCGCCTCGGCTGCGGCTTCGTCCCAGAATTGCTTCATGGTCTCTCCGTCGATTTTACCGGTGAACCGGCCGGGCGGGTCCTGGGTTCACCATCGCCGGCCGCGCATCGGCGGGCCGCGGCATTGCACCAGCCCTGCCGCCACGCGCCGCCTCCAGCGCCGGCCCACAGGCATCCTCCTCCACCGGCACCGGCACCGCGCGCCCTCGCCCGGCCGCCGGCCGGGGCTGCGGCGGCTCCAGCGCCTCCAGGCTCAGCCGCGGGGTCAGGAAGCTGCCCTCCACCCGCACCGGAACCGCCGCCGGCAGCCCAACCATGCGGATCGCCGGACGCAGCAACAGCGAATAGCTCTCCTCCCCCAAGTCGAAACCACCCGCGCCCTGCACCAGAATCCGCCCGCTTTCCAAAACCAGGGCTGTCAACTGCGTCTTGCCGTCCTGCACCTCGGCACGCGCCGCGAAACAACGCAGCCGCGACAGGCTGCCGCGCACGGTCGCCAGGTTCAGCGGCAGCCGCGCCGCCCGCATCACGTCGGCCAGCGGGTCGAGCAACAGGCGCGAATCGATGTCCCCCTCCACGATGGCAAGCCCCAGATGACCGGTGAGGCTGGCCGCCAGGGCACGCGGGGTGGCGCCCTCGCCCGCCAGATCGGCATCCACTTCCACCGTCCCGAACAGATTGTCGCGCCGGCTGAACGAAGCCAGCAACGGCTGCACCGGCACGCCCGGGAAGCTGGCGCGCAGGGACACAGCAGGGCGTGCCGTCCGCGCGTCGGCCACCAGATGCAGCGAGGCGCGCCCGGCGGCGAGGTCGGCGGTCACCGGTCCCAATTCCATCCGCCCGTCCGCCAGCACCAGCCGTCCGGCGACGTCGCGATAGAGCACTCCCAGCCCGCGCAGTTCGCGCAGCCGCAGCGACAGGTCGGCATCAGCGCGGCGAAGCATGTCGAAACGCAGCGGCGTGTTGGGGATCACGCGCGTGTCGTCCCACGTCCGCGGCCGATACGCCGGGCCGGGCGCCGTCAGGCCAACCGGCCCGATGGACGGGCCAAGCACCTCATACAACGCATCAAAATCCAGCCGCTCGCCCTCGAGCGTGCCGCGCAGGGCCGGCCTGTCGCCGGTACTGCACCGCAAGTTCGCCGGCCAGGTCGCCCTGCGGCACGGACAGGCTGAGATTGTGCAGGATCAGCCCTTGCCCGAACCCGTCCGGGCCATCGGCCATCTTCGCCTCGAAGGCCAGGTTGCGCAGGGGCGGCAGCCGCCTGCCGGTGAGCGGAGACAGGATTTCCAGGTCGCGGATCCGGCCCGACACCGCAAGGTCCAGCCCGGTGCGGGTCGCCGGGCCCGAAACGGCACCCTTGGCGCTGAAGCGGGATTCGCCGGCCTCGGCGGTGATGTCGATCGGGAAGTAGTCAGGCCGCGCCGGGGCATTCGGCAGGAAGGCGGCGACGCCGCCCAGCTTCGCCGTCAGCCGCACAGGGACCCCATGCAAGGTACCGAGGAACTCCCCGTGCAGGGACTGCTCCAGGCCGGGCATGTTCACTTCCAGGGCGTCCAGCTTCAGCCCGGGCACCCACAGGCCCAGGTCGGAGGCGCCGACCTGCAGCCGCACGCCGGCGATGTCGGGCAGTCCGGAACCGGCGTCGGCGATGCGGGCGGTGGCGACGATCGTGCGCAGGGCGGGCAGCCGCATCGGCACCAACCCCGCCAGATTGGCACTGTCGGCCACCGAGGCATCCAGCTTCACGGCATACCCCGCCAGGGCAAGCGGCCGCGTGGCGGACCCCACCGCCGACAGCCGCGTGCCCAACGTCTCCAGCACCAGCCGGAACGGCCAGGGCGAGGTGGCGCTGCGGTCGAACAGCCGCGCCAGCGAGCCGATCTGGCCGCTGAGCGCCAGGCGCTGGTCATCCAGCATCAGGTCGGCGGCCACGGCAAGCAACCCGTTGCCGTCGATCTCGGAGGCCGAGGCGCGACGCAGCGCCAATACCAGGGTCTGGCCCGTGCGGGCGTCCGCCAGGGTCAGGCGGCCATCCTTGACGTGCAGGTTGGCGGGCAGCGACGGCACGTGCGCGCCCCGTTCCGCGCCGGTGCCGGCCGGGGCGGTCTGCGGCGGGTCGTTCTGCCAGTTGCCACGGCCCTGGGCGTCGATCTGCAGCAGGATGTCGGGCTGCACGATCACCAGCCGCTTGATGTCGACGCGCCCGGCGAACAATGCCGCGAGCGACAATTCGACTTCCACGCGGGCGATCCGCAGCATGTCGGGCTGGGCGGCGCCCGGACGGTTGGGCAGGTAGATGTCGTTGGCGACCAGGGTGGCGCCGTAGTACGACTCGATCGTGAGGGGCCCGTCGATCCGCACCGCCCGGCCGGTGGCCGCCCGCAGCGCCGCCTGGGCATCGGCGCGGATCGCGTCTGCGTCGATCAGCGAGCTGATCAACGCCACTCCGCCGCCGGCAATCGCACCTACCACAACCGCGGCAAGCAGGAAGATGCGCAGCCACGGAAACGGCGGCGGCGGGCGTTCACGCAGGGCGGCGAGCGGGACGTCGCCATTTCGCTCCCGATCCGTGCGGGCGCGGCGGTGGCCAGCCATCCTTGCGGGTTCCTCCATGGGCATCTGGGTGTGAGCCGCCAGCCTACCGCATCGGCGGGGCGCGCGTCATCGTTGCCGCTCCGGCCGCCCGGCGGCGGGGACGTCGAATCCCAGCGTGCGGAAGGTTTCGGCCATGTGCGCCGGCAACTCGGCCTCGACGGTAAGCATGCCGCCGGCGGGATGGGGCAGCGTGAGGCACCGGGCATGAAGATGCAGCCGCTCCGGCAGGCCATCGACGAGGGCGGAATTGCGGTTGCCTTCGTCCTGCCGCTCGGTGCCATAGGGGACATCGCCCAGGATTGGCGCGCCGATGGAGGCGCAATGCACGCGAAGCTGGTGGGTACGGCCGGTGAGCGGGCGCAGTTCCAGCCAGGCGAGCTTCCGGCCGGCGTGGTCGAGGGTGCGGTAGTCGGTGATGGAATGGGCGGTGTCGGTGTCGAACGGCCCGGCGACGGCGGCGCGCTCGCCGCGGAAGCCGTCCACGCGCACCAGTTCGCGCTCGATGCGGCCCTCCACCGGCACCGGACGGCCGACGACCACGGCCCAGTAGATTTTCTCCACCGTGCGGCCGCGGAACGCACTGGCGAGCTTGGCGGCGACGCCCGGGGTGCGGGCCACCACCAGCACCCCGGACGTGTCCTTGTCCAGCCGATGCACCAGGCGCGGCTTGTGTTCGCCCTCGCGCAGTCCCTCCAGCATCATGTCGAGATGCCGGGAGATGCCGGGGCCGCCCTGGGTGGGCAGGCCGGGCGGTTTGTTGAGCACGATGAGGTGGTCGTCGCGGTACAGGACCATGGCCTCGATCTCGCGCGTCAGCGCCGGGTCGAGGGCGGCGGGCGCCGATTTCGGCGCGGGGGCAGCCGGGAGCGGGGGGACGCGGACGGCCTGGCCGGGGGCGAGGCGGGTTGCGGCATCGGCACGCTTGCCGTCCACGCGCACCTGGCCGGTGCGGCACAGTTTCTGGATCGCACCCTGGGTGAGGCCGGGGAAATGGCGGCGGAACCAGCGGTCGAGGCGTATATCGGCCTCGTCGTCGGTGACTTGTCGTGTGGTGACGCTCATGCGCCGCGTTCCTGGCGCAGCTTGGCCCAATACGCCAGCCTTTTGGCGATCTCGCGCTCGAAGCCGCGTTCGCGGGGGCGATAGAAATCCTGCCGCGGCATGCCATCAGGAAAATAGTTCTGGCCGGAGAAGCCGTCCTCGGTGTCGTGGTCGTAGGCATAGCCGGCGCCGTAGCCGAGTTGCTTCATCAGCTTCGTCGGCGCGTTGAGGATGTGGGCGGGAGGCATAAGGCTGCCGGTGCCTTTCGCGGCGCGCTGGGCGGCGCCAAGGGCGACGTAGAGGGCATTCGATTTGGGCGCGGTGCCGAGATAGACGACGGCCTGGGCAATGGCGAGTTCACCCTCCGGCGAGCCGAGGCGCTCATACACCTCCCAGGCGGCAAGGGTCTGGGTGAGGGCTTGCGGGTCGGCCATGCCGATGTCCTCGCTGGCGAAGCGGACGAGGCGGCGGGCGATGTAGCGCGGGTCCTCGCCGCCCACGAGCATGCGCGCGAGCCAATAGAGGGCGGCGTCGCAATCCGAGCCGCGCAGGGATTTGTGCAGGGCGGAGATGAGGTTGTAGTGCTCCTCGCGGTCCTTGTCGTAGAGCGCGGCGCGCCTGGCGAGTAGCTCGGAGAGTTCGGGCACGTCGAGCGGGGCGGTGTCGGCCGGCAGGGCTGCGAGTTGTTCGGCGAGGTTGAGCAGGTAGCGGCCGTCGCCGTCGGCCATGGCGCGCAGGGTGGCGCGGGCCTCGGCGTCCACTGGGAGCGAATGGCCGATGGCGGCCTCGGCACGAGCCAGGAGTTTTTCGAGCCCCTCGTCGTCCAGGCGACGCAGCACGAGCACCTGGCAGCGCGACAACAGGGCGCCGTTGAGCGCGAAGGACGGGTTCTCCGTGGTGGCGCCGATCAAGGTGACGGTGCCGTTCTCGACAACCGGCAGGAAGCCGTCCTGCTGGGCGCGGTTGAAGCGGTGGATCTCGTCGACGAAGAGCAGGGTTGCCTGGCCGGTCGTGCGGCGCTTCGTCGCCTCCTCGAAGCACCGCTTGAGGTCGGCGACACCGGAGAAGACGGCGGAAAGCTGGACGAAATGCAGCCCAGCCCGCTCGGCCAGCAGGCGGGCGATGGTGGTCTTGCCGACGCCCGGCGGCCCCCAGAGGATGAGCGAGGCAAGCGAGCCGCGGGCGAGCATGCGGGTGATGGTGCCGGCGGGGCCGAGCAGGTGGTCCTGGCCGACCACCTCGTCCAGCAACTTCGGGCGCAGACGGTCTGCGAGCGGGCCGGCCGGTTCGGGCAGGGAGAGAGGGAGGGACACCCAGTCAATCTAGCACTTCCTGCTTGACAGGATAACACATGGCGGGAGAATGTTGCGAACATATCCGGAACATTCGCCGGCCATGACCCGCCACCAGTTTGGCACGCTGCTCGTGTTTGGCTCGGCTGTTGCCTATAGTTCTGCGGGGTTCTTCACCCGGTTGATCGTGCTCGACCCGTGGACCATGCTGTTTTGGCGCGGGGTGTTTGCCGGCGGCTTCATCGCCATGGTGGTGGTGATCCAGAACGGGTGGGCCGCCTGGGCGGCGCTGCGGCGGGCCGGGTTGCCCGGGCTTGCCGCGGCCGGCTGTTCGGCGGTGGCGACGATCCTGTTCATCAATGCCTTCCGCCGTACGTCGGTGGCGGACGTAGTCGTGATATTCGCCACCGCGCCGTTCATAACCGCAGTGCTGGGGCAGGTATGGCTTGGGGTACGCGAAACGCGCGCGACGTTGCTGGCCAGCGGGCTGGCGTTGGCGGGCGTCGTGATCATGGTGGGCGGCGCCGCCGCGGATGGGCGGCTGGTAGGAAACCTGTTGGCCTTCGGCATGACGGTGCTGATGTCGGTGATGATGCTGCTGATCCGCCGCCACCAGGATACGCCGATGTTGCCTGCCGCCGGATTGTCGGCGTTCTTGTGCGCGCTGCTGGTATGGCCGGTGGCGGCGCCGATGGCGGTCACAAGGCACGAGTTGCTTCAGTTAGCCCTGTTCGGGGTGACGCAGTTCGGCCTGGGCTTGCTGCTGTTGACGGCGGGCGGGCGGTTGATTTCGGCGGGGCAGACGGCGCTGATCAACACGGCGGAGACACCGCTGGCGGTTCTGCTGGTGTGGCTTGCATTTGGCGAACAGCCGGCAATAGCCTCGCTGGTGGGAGGCGCGGTCGTGATTGCCGCGGTGGCAGGGCATGTGTGGCTGGGCGCCCGACGAGCCGCGGTAGAGGCATAGGCGCCGCGCCGGTCAGGCACGCCGCAGCGTGCCGATGGCGATGCCGGAGAGGATCATGACGGCCGCGACGAGCAGCGGCAGGTCGAGCCCCTCACCCAGGAACAAGGCGGAGCCAGCGATGCCCACCACAGGGGTGGCGAGAATGCCAAGCGCCGTGGTGGAGGCAGGAAGCGAGCAATTGACCATGGCAAGTGCCCAGAAAGCGTAGGCGGTGCCAATCAAGCCAGTATACCCGAATAGCAGGGCTAGATGGAGGGAGAGGGCGAAGCGCGGCGCCCCCTCGATGAACGGGGCGAGGACGAAGAGCACGGCGGTAGCCAGCAGGGCCTGCCAGAAGACCAGTTGGAACGGGGACGAAATCCATTTGTGGGCGCGGGTGTAGAGGATGGAGATCGACCATGACAGGGCGGAGAGCAGCAGCATGGCGTTGCCGAACAGGGCGTCGGCGTTCGACCAGTCGAAGGCGAGGGGGTTGAACAAGAATACAAGGCCAGCCAGCCCCAGGCCGATGCCGGCGGCGCGGGCGGGCGGGATTCGCTCGCGCAGGAACGGCCAGGCACCGAGCGCCACCCAGAGCGGCGTGGTGTAGGCGAGCACCACCGAGCGCCCCACCGAGACATACATGAGGCCGAAGGCCATCAGCACCGAGAAGACGATCATGTGCGGAACGGCGATCATGACGATCACCATGATGTCGCCGCGCCTCGGGATGATCATCTGGCCGCGGGCGACCAGCAACACGCCGAGCCCGATTGTGGCAACCGCGCTGCGGATGGCCGACATCCAGAACGGCGGCACCTCCATGACGATGAGCTTGGCAACCGTCCAGGTGATGCCCCAGGCAAGTACGATACTGGCGAACAGCGCGATGGCGGCTAGGCGCGAGGGGGGCGCGGTGTTGTCGGCCATTCGCTTGTGCGTCTCGTCCCCGAAGAACAGAAAACCGGCCTCGCGGCCGGTTCCCTCAGGTCAGTACAGAGAGCCTGGGCTCACTCGCTCTCGGAATCCTCGGCCCGTTCGGCCACGGGGCCGCTGTCCTGGCCCTTGGCGGAGGGGTCGCGGTCGACGAATTCGATCACGGCCATGCTAGCGGCATCGCCGTAGCGGATGCCGGCCTTCATGACGCGGCAGTAGCCGCCGGGGCGGGCCTTGTAGCGTTCGGCCAGGGTGCTGAAGAGCTTGGCCACCATCACGTCGTCGCGCAGCTGGGCGTAGGCCTGGCGGCGGGCATGCAGACCACCGCGCTTACCCAGGGTGATCAGCTTCTCGGCAACCGGCCGCAGTTCCTTCGCCTTTGGCAGGGTGGTGGTGATTTGCTCGTGCTTGATCAGCGCATTGGCCATGTTGCGGAACATGGCGAAGCGGTGGGTAGAGGTGACGCCGAGCTTTCGGCCGGCAACGCCATGACGCATTTGGGTCTTCCTAACTCAGCTTCAGCTTCAAGTCGGCTCTCGGAGCCGCGGGTGGTCAGAACGGCTCTTCGAGGCGCTTGGCGAGATCCTCGACATTCTCCGGCGGCCAGCCGGAGACAGTCATCCCGAGGGCGAGGCCCATGGAGGACAGCACCTCCTTGATCTCGTTGAGCGACTTGCGACCGAAGTTCGGCGTGCGCAGCATTTCCTGCTCGGATTTCTGCACAAGGTCGCCGATATAGACGATATTGTCGTTCTTCAGGCAGTTGGCGCTGCGGACCGACAATTCGAGCTCATCAACCTTGCGCAGGAGGTTGCGGTTGAAGGGCAGATCGTCCTGCGGCTCCTCGGTGCGGGCGGCCTGGGGCTCGTCGAAGTTGATGAAGAGCTGGAGCTGGTCCTGCAGGATGCGGGCGGCGAGTGCCACGGCATCCTCGGGGGCGACCGCGCCGTTGGTCTCGACCTGCAGCAGAAGCTTGTCGTAGTCGGTGACCTGGCCAACGCGGGTCGGCTCGACGCGGTAGGAGACGCGGCGGACCGGGGAGTAGATGGCATCGACCGGGATGAGGCCGATCGGCGCGTCCTCGGGGCGGTTGGCCGAGGCGGGGACGTAGCCCTTGCCAAGCTGCACGGTGAACTCCATGCCCAGCTTGACCCCGTCATCGAGAGTGCAGATGACGAGTTCGGGGTTCATCACCTCGATGTCGTGGCCGGTCTGGATCTGGCCTGCCTTGACCTCGCCGGGGCCGGTGGCCGTGAGCGTCATGCGCTTCGGCCCCTCGCCATGCATGCGCAAGGCAAGCTGCTTGATATTCAAAACGATGTCGGTCACGTCCTCGCGGACGCCGGCGATGCTGCTGAATTCATGCAGCACGCCGTCGATCTGCACCGCGGTAACGGCAGCACCCTGCAGCGAGGAGAGCAGGATGCGGCGGATGGCATTGCCCAGCGTCATGCCAAAGCCACGCTCCAGCGGCTCGGCGACGACGGTGGCGACGCGTGTGGGATCGGAGCCGAACTCGACGCCAAGCTTCTCCGGCTTGATCAGCGACTGCCAGTTCTTCTGTAGGACGACGCTCAGTCTCATTGAATTCTGCCCTGTGCGGTGGAACCCGCAAAAGAGGGGGGCGACGCTGCGGCCGATGGCCGGGAGGCATCGCCTGTCTCAGGCGAAGCGGACCCAGATCAGACGCGACGGCGCTTGCGGGGGCGGCAGCCGTTGTGCGGAATCGGGGTCATGTCGCGGATGGCGCTGATCGAGAAGCCCACAGCCTGCAAGGCGCGCAGCGCGCTCTCACGGCCCGAACCGGGACCGGACACCTCGATCTCCAGTGTCTCCATGCCGTGTTCGCGGGCCTTCTTGCCTGCGTCCTCAGCGGCGACCTGGGCGGCGTAGGGAGTGGATTTCCGGCTGCCTTTGAAGCCCTGACTGCCAGACGACGACCAGGCGATGGCGTTGCCCTGGGCATCGGTGATGGTGATCATGGTGTTGTTGAACGTCGCCGCCACGTGGGCGACGCCCGACGTGATGTTCTTGCGTTCCTTGCGGCGGGTGCGCGTGCCGGCAGCAGCCTTGGCCATCTGAGGTGATCCTGTCCAAACGATGAACGGCCCGCGCGCCCCGATATCCCGGGGACGCGCAGCCGAAGTAGCAGTAGGGTGATGCGCGAATTAGCGGGCGGTGCCGCTACTTCGTCACCTTCTTCTTGCCGGCGATCGCCACGGCCTTGCCCTTGCGGGTGCGGGCGTTGGTGTGGGTGCGCTGGCCACGCACCGGCAGTCCCCGCCGATGGCGCAGACCGCGGTAGCAGCCAAGATCCATCAGGCGCTTGATATTCATCGCCACCTCGCGCCGGAGGTCGCCTTCCACGCGGTAGTCGCGGTCCACCATTTCGCGGATGCGCAGCACTTCCTCGTCGGACAGCTGATTCACCCGCCGGTCGTCGGGAATGCCCAGCTTGGTGCAGATCTCCCCGGCCTTGGCCGGCCCGATGCCGTAGATGTAGCGAAGGCTGATGGTGACCCGCTTGTTGGTCGGGATATTCACGCCGGCAATACGCGCCACGCAGTTAACTCCTTCAACATCAGGATCCCTCCTGATCGGCCTTTGCGGCCATGGCGAATGACAGGTTGCGCCTCGGCTGGATCAGGCCCGGCCGCCGGGGCTCCGCTGTCGCAGGCATAACGGAGAGCGGCCCCGCAGATCAGGGCCGCCAAGGGCGCGCACTATAACGGCGCGTCCCCAGGAGTCAACGCAAGCGGATCAAATCCCCGCGAGCGATCGTAGGACCTGCCCATCAAGTCACGCTGGGCTTGGCGCTGGCGTGGGAGTCGAGCAAGGCGATCAGTTGTTCCGTCACCTCGTCGACATCAGCCATGCCATCAACGGAATGCAGCCGCCCGCGATCGGCGTAGTGCGGCAGGATGGGGGCGGTCTGCTGGTGGTACGCCGCCAGCCGTGCCCCCACGGTCTCACGGTTATCATCGGCGCGGCGGGTGAACTCATGGCCACCGCACCTGTCGCAGGTGCCGGCGATGCGCGGGGGCTGGAGGGTGTCGTTGTAGCCGGCGCCGCAGGCCTCGCACGTGAACCGCCCCGCGATGCGTTCGACCAGCGCCGCGTCGTCGACCTTAAGTTCGATCACCGCATCGAGCGGCGTCGACTTCTGGGCCAGCATCTCGTCGAGCGCGAGCGCCTGGGGCACGGTGCGCGGAAAGCCGTCGAGGATGAAGCCGCGAGCGCAGTCCGACCGCTCGATCCGGCTGGCGAGCATGCGGATCAGGATCTCGTCCGACACCAGGCCGCCAGCGGCCATCACCGCCTTGGCCTGAAGTCCGACCTCGGTGCCGGCGGCAACTTCGGCGCGGAGCATGTCACCGGTGGAGATCTGAATGATGCCGTAGCGATCCTGGAGCCGCTTGGCCTGGGTGCCCTTTCCAGCCCCCGGGGGGCCCAGCAATATCAGATTCACCGACCTCTTCCTTTCACCCGCGCCTTGCGGATCAGGCCCTCATATTGGTGCGCCAGCAGATGGGACTGGATCTGAGTGACCGTGTCCATGGTGACCGATACGATGATGAGCACACTGGTGCCACCGAAATAGAACGGCACGCCGTATTGGCTGATCAACACCTCAGGCAGAAGACAGATCACCACGAGGTAGATGGCGCCGATGGTGGTGAGCCGCGTGAGGATGGTGTCGAAGTAGCTGGCGGTGGCCGTGCCGGGGCGGATGCCCGGGATGAAGCCGCCGTGCTTCTTGAGATTGTCGGCCGTCTCCTCAGGATTGAACACCACGGCGGTGTAGAAATAGGAGAAAAAGATGATCATCGCTGCATAGGTGATCATGTAGAGCGGCGTGCCATGCGCCAGCGCCGTGCCGATGGTGTTGAGGATGCCGGGCTCGCCAGCCGCACTGGAGAAGCCCGAGACGGTGGCGGGGATCAGCAGGATCGAACTGGCAAAAATCGGCGGGATGACACCGGCGGTGTTGATCTTCAACGGCATGTGGGTGGAATCGCCACCGAACATGCGGTTGCCCACCTGACGCTTGGGATATTGGATGACGATCCGCCGCTGCGCCCGCTCCATGAAGACGATGAAGGTAATCGCGCCGGCGGCGACAAACAGGAACGCGACGATGAACAGGGGGCTTAGCGCCCCGGTGCGGCCGAGTTCGAACAGCGAGGCCAGCGCATGCGGCACGTTGGCGACGATCCCGGCCATGATGATGAGGCTGATGCCGTTGCCGATGCCGCGCGCGGTAATTTGCTCGCCCAACCACATGAGGAACATGGTGCCGCCCACCAGCGAGACCACGCAGGAGAGGCGGAAGAACGGGCCGGGATCGATGACGGCCGCACCGAAGCTGCCGCGCATGCCCTCCAGCCCGACTGCGATACCGTAGGACTGCACCAGCGCGATGAGCACCGTAAGGTAGCGGGTGTATTGGTTGATCTTCTTGCGGCCCTGCTCGCCCTCTTTCTTGAGCGTCTCGAGCGTGGGAACCGCGGCAGTCATCAACTGCATGATGATGCTCGCGCTGATGTAGGGCATGATGTTGAGCGCGAAGACCGTCATGCGCCCCAGCGCGCCGCCGCTGAACATGTCAAACATGCCCAGGATGCCGTTGCCGTGCTGCGCCAGCATCTCGCCCATCACGGCGGCATCAACGCCAGGGACCGGGATGTAGGTGCCGACGCGATAGACAATCAGCGCACCCAGGGTGAACCAGATGCGCTTCTTGAGTTCGGTCGCCTTCGAGAAAGTCGCGAAATTGAGGTTTGCCGCGAGCTGTTCGGCCGCCGACGCCATAGCTGTAATCCCCATCATGCAAACGGCGCCAGCGGTTCGACCCGAGGCGCCGTTCTGCACTACATAGCGCGCCGCCCCACTAGGCGGAAGACTACTCCCCCGCCCGAGGGCCGGCCTTGGTCAGGCCGCCTTCGGCTCGGGCTTCGCCACGGTGGTGGTCACACTGCCGCCGGCAGCTTCCACCGCAGTAATCGCAGCCGCAGAGGCGCCGGAAACCGTGATGTTGACGGCACGGCCGATCTCGCCATTGGCGAGCAGCCGCACGCCGGCCACCTTGCTGCCGCGCACGAGGCCGGCGCCGGCCAGCACCGCCTCAGTGATCGGCTGTGCGCCGTCAATGCGCCCCGCCTCGATGGCGCCGGCCAAGGCACCCAGGTTCACGGGGGCATATTCCTTGCGGAAGATGTTCTTGAAGCCGCGCTTGGGCAGGCGGCGATAGATTGGCAGCTGGCCACCCTCAAATCCGTTCAGCGCCACGCCCTCGCGCGCCTTCTGGCCCTTGACGCCTTTGCCGGACGTCTTGCCCTTGCCCGACCCGATGCCGCGGCCCAGGCGCTTGGACTTCAGGCGCGAGCCGGCGTTGTCGCGCAGTTCATTGAGCTTCATAGCGGTTTCCTTCGACCCTGAACCTGGTTCAGGACTCATCGACCTTCACGAGGTGCGCGACCTTGCGAATCATGCCGCGTACGGAGGGGGTATCCTCCAGTTCGCGCGTGCGGCGGATCTTGTTCAGGCCCAGCCCGATAAGGGTCTCCTTCTGGCCCGGCTTGCGCCCGGCCACGGAGGCGATCTGGGTGACCTTGACGGTCTTGTGCGGCAGCGACACTTGCGGCGCGCGACCACCCGACATGGATTCGTCAGACATCGGCGGCCGCCTCCTGCGCGGGGGTGTCGCGTTTGCCGAGCAGGTCGGACACCTTCTTGCCGCGGCGCTGCGCCACTGAGCGCGGGCTTGCGCAGCGCTGCAGGGCCGCGAAGGTCGCCTTGACCATGTTGTGCGGATTGCGGCTGCCGAGGCTCTTGGCGACGACATCGTTAATGCCAAGCGACTCGAACACCGCGCGCATCGGACCACCGGCAATGATGCCGGTGCCGGCCGACGCGCTGCGCAGCACCACTTCGCCTGCGCCGTAGCGGCCTTCGGCATCGTGGTGCAGCGTGCGCCCTTCCTTCATGGGCACTCGGATCATGCCGCGCTTGGCCCGCTCGGTCGCCTTGCGGATCGCCTCCGGCACCTCGCGCGCCTTGCCGGCGCCGTAGCCGACGCGGCCCTTCTGGTCCCCCACCACCACCAGGGCGGCGAAGGCGAAACGACGTCCACCCTTCACCACCTTGGCCACGCGGTTGATCGTGACCAGCTTGTCGATCAGGTCATCGCCCTCGCCACCGCGATCGCGATCTCGGCCGCCGCGGCCGCCGTCCCTCGGTTCACGTGCCATGATACTGTTCCTAGAAGGCCAATCCGCCCTCGCGGGCGGCTTCGGCCAGCGCCTTGACGCGACCGTGATACAGATACGAGCCGCGGTCGAACACGACCTGGCTCACGCCGGCAGCCAACGCCCGCTCGGCGACCAGCTTGCCCACGGCGGTGGCGGCGTCCTTGTCAGCCCCGGTCTTCAGCTGCTCGCGCAGTTGCCGGTCGAGGCTGGAGGCAGCCGCCACAGTGCGCCCGGCGCTGTCGTCGATGATCTGCGCGTAAATGTGCTTGCCCGAGCGAAAGACCGACAGCCGCGGCCGACCCGCCGTCTTGCGGCGCAGCTGGAAGCGCAGGCGGACCCGCCGGCGCAGCTGCAGTTCCTTGGTGTCCGCGCTCACTTCTTCTTCCCTTCCTTGCGCAGGATGGCTTCGCCCTCGAACTTCACGCCCTTGCCCTTGTACGGCTCAGGCGGGCGCCAGGCGCGGATTTCGGCGCATACTTGGCCGACAAGGCGCTTGTCCACGCCTTCCACCTTGATCGCGGTCGGGCGCTCGCAGGTGACCTTGATACCCGGCGGGATGGGATAGACGACGTCGTGAGAGAAACCGAGATTGATCACCAGGTTCGAGCCTTGGACCGAAGCGCGATAGCCGGTGCCGGTGATCTCCATCTGCTTCGCGTAGCCCTCGGACACGCCCTTGACCATGTTGGCCACATTGGCGCGCGTGGTGCCCCACATCATGCGCGCCGGCGACGACTCGCCACGCGGCCTGACGGTAATCTTGTTATCCCCGACCTCGGCTTCCACCAGATCGGTGAGTTCGAGCTTAAGTTCTCCGAGCTTGCCCTTGGCGCTGAGCACGCGGCCCGCGAGGGCCACCTGCACGCCGGCGGGGATCTCGACGGGGTATTTGCCTACCCGTGACATGATGCCGCCTCCCTCAGAACACGCGGCACAGGACTTCGCCGCCGACATTGGCGGCACGCGCCTCGGCATCACTCAGCACCCCGCGCGGGGTCGAGAGGATGGAGACGCCAAGTCCGGCGTAGACGCGCGGCAATTCCTGGATCTTGGAATACACACGACGGCCCGGCTTGGAGACGCGGGTGATCTCCTTGATGACCGGCTCGCCCTCGTTGTACTTCAGCTCAATGCGCAGCTGGGCAATGCCCGGACGCAGTTCCTCGGCCGAGAAGCCGCGAATGAAGCCCTCGCGCTTCAGTGCGTCCAGCACGTTGGCGCGCAGCTTCGAAGCCGGCGCAACGCACGCAGCGTGGCGGGCGCGCTGCGCGTTGCGGATACGGGTGAGCATGTCACCCAACGGATCGGACATCGACATCGCCGCTCTCCTACCAGCTCGCCTTGACCATGCCGGGGATCTGCCCCGAACTGGCCAGGTCGCGCAGCGCAATGCGGCTCAGCTTGAACTTGCGATAATTCGCACGCGCGCGGCCGGTCAGCTCACAACGAAGCCGGTAACGCACCTTGGCGCCGTTGCGCGGCAGGGCCGCCAGCTTCATGGTCGCGTCGAAACGGTCTTCCACCGGAAGCGTGCGATCCATGACGATCGCCTTCAGCGTGGCTCGTTTCTGCTTGTCACGGCCAGCCATCCGTTCGCGCTTGGCGTTACGGTTGACCTGGGACGTCTTGGCCATCCTATCTAACCCTCCGGAACCTGCCGGCATGTAACCGGCGGTATTCCAACTCGTAGGCGTTAAGCTCTTAGTCGTCTCGTCTCAGCCGTCTCGTCGCACTCGTGCGCCGACCCGATCAGGCAGCGAAGGGAATGTCGAACTTCTTCAACAGCGCCTTCGCCTCGGCATCGGTCTTGGCAGTGGTTACGAACACGATATCCATGCCGCGCACCTCATCCACCTTGTCGTAGACGATTTCCGGGAACACGATCTGCTCCTTCAGGCCCATGGCGAAGTTGCCGCGGCCGTCGAAGCCCTTGGCGCCGATGCCGCGGAAGTCGCGCACGCGCGGCAGCGCGATGGTGACCAAGCGGTCGAGAAACTCGTACATCCGGGTCTTGCGCAGCGTGACCTTGCAGCCGATCGGCAGACCCTTGCGGATCTTGAAGCCGGCGATCGCCTTCTTGGCCACCGTCTTCACCGGCTTCTGGCCGCTGATCAACGCCAGTTCGGAGACTGCCGCGTCCAGCTTCTTCTGATCGGCTGCCGCCTCGCCAACACCCATGTTGATGACGATCTTCTCAAGCTTCGGCACCTGCATCGGGTTCGAATAACCGAACTCCGCCTGCATTGCCGCGCGCACCTCGGCAACGTAGCGCTGCTGCATCCGCGGCATCTCACCGGTACCGGCCGATGCCTCGGCGACCGTGGCGTACGTAACCTCGCCGCGCGCCGCGCGCGCCTCGCTCTTCGTCGGTGGGGCCGCGCCGCGCCCGCCTCCGCCCGCCGCCGGCTTGGCGCCCTTGGCGCCGGACTTGCCGCCGCCCTTGGCGCCGGACTTCTTGGTACCGCTCACCGCCGCCTCCTCAACTCTCGATCACGTTGCCGGTCGCCTTGGCGACGCGCACCTTGCGGCCGTCCTCCAGCACCCGGAAGCCCACCTTCGTCGGATTGTCCGACTTCGGGTCCACCAGTTTGAGGTTGGACAGGTGAATGCTCGCCTCGATGGTCACAATGCCGCCGGGGTTGCCCATGCCGGTCGGCTTTGTGTGTTTCTTGGCGACATTGACGCCCTGCACCACCGCCCGGCTGTCGGCGGGCAGCACGCGCAACACCTCGCCACGCTTGCCGCGATCGGCGCCACTGATGACGAGGACCGTGTCACCCTTGCGAATGCGTGCGGCCATCACAGCACCTCCGGGGCAAGCGAAATGATCTTCATGAACCGCTTGGCCCGCAATTCGCGCACAACCGGGCCGAAGATACGGGTCCCGATCGGCTCCTGCTGCTTGTTGATCAGCACCGCCGCATTGCGGTCGAAGCGAATAGCACTGCCATCGGAGCGGCGCACGGGAAAGCTGGTGCGCACAATCACCGCCTGGTGGACGTCGCCCTTCTTCACCTTGCCGCGCGGAATGGCATCCTTGACCGAGACGACGATCACGTCCCCGACCGATGCAGTCTTGCGCTTGGAACCGCCGAGCACCTTGATGCACTGAACGCGCCGCGCACCGGAGTTGTCGGCAACCTCGAGGTTGGATTCGACCGAGATCATCTATCCCTCCCTCAGCCCGCGACCGGTGCTTCGACCGGCTCGCCCGTCGCTTCGACGGCACCCGCCAGCGGCTCGCCATTGCGCTCGACCACCAGCCAAGTCTTGCGCTTGCTGATCGGCCGGCATTCCTCGATGCGCACCATGTCACCGACCTTGCACAGGTTGGCCTCGTCGTGCGCCGCGTAGTTCTTCGACCGGCGGATGAACTTCTTGTACAGCGGATGCATCACGCGACGATCAACAAGCACCGTTACGGTCTTGTCCATTTTGTCGCTGGTCACCCGCCCTGTCAGGACGCGCCTGGGCATCGCCCCTTCTCCTTCAGCTCTTCACGGCGGAGAGCTTCTGCTCCGCCATGATGGTCTTAACTCGTGCGATGTCGCGGCGAACCGCCTTCACCCGCCCCACGCCTTCGGTCTGGCCGGTCGCCCGCTGAAAGCGCAGGTTGAACTGCTCCTTGCGCAGGTCGAGCAGCTGGGCGACGAGCTGGTCGGCGGACTTGGTCCGGATATCAGCCGGCTTGGTCTGCTTGGCCATCTCAGGCGTCCCCGATGCGGGTGATGAACTTCGTCTTGATCGGCAGCTTGGCCGCCCCGAGCGTTAGCGCCTCACGGGCCAGTTCGGGCGCCACGCCATCGATCTCGAACATGATGCGGCCGGGCTTCACGCGGCACACCCAGAACTCGGGCGACCCCTTGCCGGAGCCCATGCGGACTTCGGCGGGCTTGGTGGAGACCGGCACGTCCGGGAAGATGCGGATCCACACGCGGCCGGCACGGCGCATGGCGCGCGTGATGGCACGGCGGGCGGACTCGATCTGCCGGGCGGTGACCCGCTCGGGCTCCAGCGCCTTGAGGCCGAAGGAACCGAAGTTCAGCGCGGTGCCGCCCTTGGCGACGCCCTTGATACGGCCCTTGTGGGCCTTGCGGTACTTGGTCCGCTTGGGAGAGAGCATTGCCTGAAATCCTTACCGCTGCGGCGCCTGTTCGGCGGCGCGGCGATCCTGGGCCAGCGGGTCCTGAACCAGGATTTCGCCCTTGAAGATCCAAACCTTGACGCCGCAGGTGCCATAGGTGGTCTTGGCGGTCGCGGTGCCGAAGTCGATGTCGGCGCGCAGCGTGTGCAGCGGCACGCGACCTTCACGATACCATTCCACGCGCGCGATTTCGGCACCGCCGAGGCGGCCGCCGCAATTGATGCGAATGCCCTGGGCACCCAGGCGCATCGCCGACTGCACCGCGCGCTTCATTGCACGGCGGAAGGCGACCCGGCGTTCGAGCTGCTGGGCGATGTTTTCCGCCACAAGGGTCGCGTCAATCTCCGGCTTGCGGATCTCTACGATGTTCAGCGAGACCTCAGACTTGGCCATCTTCGCCAGGTCCTTGCGCAGGTTCTCGATGTCCTGGCCCTTCTTGCCGATCACCACGCCGGGGCGCGCCGCATAAATCGTGACGCGCGGCTTCTTTGCCGGCCGCTCGATCACCACGCGCGAGACGCCAGCGCCGGACAGCTTGCCGCGCAGGTGCCGGCGCAGTTTCAGGTCGGCGTGAAGCAGTTTGGAATAGTCGCCGCCGGCGTACCAGCGGCTGTCCCAGGTGCGATTGATGCCGAGCCGCAGCCCGATCGGATTGACTTTGTGACCCATGGGTTATGCCGCCTCGTTCTGGGTTTCGGCCTGCTGACGCTCGGCGACCACGATCTTCAGGTGGCTGAACCACTTCTCGATGCGCGAGGCACGGCCACGACCGCGGGCGTGGAAGCGCCGCATCACCACCGACTTCCCAACCTCGGCGCGGGTGACGACCAGGCGATCGACGTCCAGCTGATGGTTGTTCTCGGCATTGGCGATGGCACTCTCCAACGCCTTCTTCACCTGCACGGCAATACGGCGCTTGCTGAACGTCAGCGTTGCAACCGCGTCGGCCGCACCCTTGTTGCGGATCAGGCCCGCCACGAGGTTCAGCTTGCGCGGGCTGACCCGTACATTGCTGAGGATTGCCTGCGCCTCGGTTTCCGAGAGGGCGCGCGGAGTTTTCGGCTTGCTCATCTCAGCCCCGCCTCGCCTTCTTGTCGGAAGAATGCCCGGTGAAGGTGCGCGTCGGCGAGAACTCGCCGAACTTGTGCCCCACCATATTCTCCGTCACCTGCACCGGCAGGAACTTGTGACCGTTATAGACGCCGAAGGTGAGGCCCACGAACTGCGGCAGGATCGTGGAGCGGCGCGACCAGATCTTGATGATCTCGTTGCGGCCCGACGCGCGCGACGCTTCGGCCTTTTTGAACAGGTACCCGTCCACGAACGGGCCCTTCCAGGTTGAACGTGTCATGGCCTCAGCCCTTGCCCTTGTTGCGGCTGCGGATGATCAGCCGATCCGTGCGCTTGTTGACCCGGGTCTTGTAGCCCTTGGTCGGCTTGCCCCACGGCGTGACCGGATGGCGGCCGCCCGAGGTGCGGCCTTCGCCGCCGCCATGCGGATGGTCGACCGGGTTCATCACCACGCCGCGGTTGTGCGGCTTGCGGCCGAGCCAACGCGAGCGGCCGGCCTTGCCTAGGCTCTGGTTCGAGTTGTCCGGGTTGGACACCGCGCCGATGCTGGCCATGCATTCGCCGCGCACAATGCGCAGCTCGCCGGACATCAGCTTGATCTGGGCGTAGCCGGCATCCTTGCCAACCAACTGGGCATACTGCCCTGCGGCGCGGGCGATCTTGCCGCCGGCGCCCGGCTTGAGTTCGATGTTGTGCACAATGGTGCCGACGGGAATCGCGGCCAGCGGCATCGCGTTGCCGGGCTTGATGTCAACGCGCTGGCCGGCCACCACCTGGTCGCCAACCTTCAGACGCTGCGGTGCCAGGATATAGGCAAGCTCGCCGTCCTGGTACTTGATGAGCGCGATGAAGGCGGTGCGATTGGGATCGTATTCCAGGCGCTGCACCATCGCGGACATGTCGCGCTTGCGGCGCTTGAAGTCGACGATGCGATACGACTGCTTGTGCCCACCGCCGCGGAACCGGCTGGTGATTCGGCCATGGTTGTTGCGCCCGCCCGAGGAGGAGATGCCCTCGGTCAGCCCCTTGAGCGGCTTGCCTTTCCACAACTCGGCGCGGCTGATCAGCACCGTGCCGCGCAGGCTGGGAGTGACAGGATTGAAGTTCTTCAGTGCCATTTGTGTCGCTCCCGCCTCACGCCAGGCCGGTGGAGAGGTCGATCGACTGCCCCTCCGCCAGGGCGACATACGCCTTCTTCACGTCCGAACGAACACCGGGGCGTCCGCGGAACCGCTTGGTCTTGCCCTTGACCACCAACGTGTTCACCCCGGTGACCTTCACGCCGAACAGGCCTTCCACGGCGGCCTTTATCTCCGGCTTGGTGGCGTCGATCGCCACGTTGAATACGAACTGTCCCCGTTCGCTGAGTATCGTCGCCTTTTCGGTCACCACCGGGTTGCGGATGATGTTGTACATGCCCTCACGCGAAAGCTGCGGCTTACGCTTGGCGACCTTCGTCTCGCTCATGACTGCACTCCCTCGGCGGCGGCACCCGCGACCAGCCGCTCCTTCAGGCCCTCGAGGCCCGCGGTGGTGATGGCCAGCACGTCGTGCGCGAGGATGTCGTAGACGTTGGCGCCGATGGTCGGCAGCACGTCGATGCCAATGATGTTGCGGCTGGCCTTGAGGAAACTCTCGTCGACCGCACGGTCCACAACCAGCACGGACTTCCAGCCGAGCACGTTCAGCTTCGCCTTCAGGTCACGGGTTTTACCGGTTCCACCGGCTGCAGCATCAAGCACGATCAGCTTGCCGTCGCGCTGCTTCTGCGAAAGTGCGGAGATCAGCCCGAGGCGGCGCACCTTCTTCGGCAGGTCATAGCCATGGTCGCGCACCACTGGTCCGTGGACCACGCCGCCGGTGCGGAACTGCGGCGCGCGCAAGCTGCCCTGGCGCGCGTTGCCGGTGCCCTTCTGCTTGTAGGGCTTCTTGGTGGTGCCGGAGACCTCGCCCATGCCCTTGGTGCGGTGAGTGCCGGCACGGCGCTTGGACTGCTGCCAATGCACTACGCGGGCCATAATGTCGGGTCGCGGGGTTGCGGCGAACAGCTCGTCGGGCAGTTCGGCGGAACCGGCGGTGGTGTTGTCGAGGGTTTTGATGTCGATCTGCATGGTCCTGGCCCTTAGTCCCCAGTTCCGGGGGCCGCCGCTTCGGCGAGGCCGGCGGGGTACGGCGCCTCGGCAGGTCGCGTCTTCTTCACGGCATCGCGCACCAGCACGTAGCCGCCCTTGGCGCCGGGGATGGCGCCCTTGATCATCAGCAGACCGCGCGCGGCATCGACGGCAGCCACTTCCAGATTCTGGGTGGTCACACGCTCAACGCCGAGATGGCCAGCCATCTTCTTGTTCTTGAAGGTCTTGCCTGGGTCCTGGCGGTTGCCGGTTGACCCGTGCGAACGGTGGCTGATCGACACGCCGTGGCTGGCTTCCAGGCCTGAAAAGTTCCAACGCTTCATGGCGCCGGCGAAACCCTTGCCCTTGGTGGTGCCACTGACGTCCACCTTCTGGCCCGCCACGAAATGGGCCGCCGAAAGCGTGGCGCCAGGCTCCAGCACCGCATCGGCAGCAACGCGAAACTCGACCAGCTTCGCCTTGGGCTCGACCTTCGCCTTCGCGAAGTGGCCCTTGTTCGGCTGCGACACGTTCTTCACCTTCGCCTTGCCCCAACCGAGCTGGACGGCCGTATAGCCGTCTGTCTCCTCGGTTCGCGCGGCTACGACCTGCACATTGTCCAGGTGAAGCACGGTCACTGGAACGTGAGTTCCGTCATCCTTGAAGATGCGGGTCATCCCCAGCTTCTTCGCCAGCAATCCAGTACGCATTTTCATCCGTTCCCCAGAGGAGCCCTGGCATGGGCTCTTAGGCCTAAAAAACGGCCCGGCGCACTCTTGCGACCGGTCCAGGTCGAGTTCAGACTAGAGCTTGATCTCCACGTCCACGCCGGAGGCAAGGTCGAGCTTCATGAGCGCGTCCACCGTCTGCGGGGTCGGGTCGACGATGTCGAGAAGACGGCGGTGCGTGCGGATCTCGAACTGCTCCCGGCTCTTCTTGTCCACGTGCGGCGACCGGTTCACGGTGAAGCGCTCGATATGGGTGGGAAGCGGGATGGGACCGCGGATCTGCGCACCCGTGCGCTTGGCAGTGTTCACGATCTCCTTCGTGCTGTTGTCCAGCACGCGGTGGTCGTACGCCTTCAGGCGGATGCGGATATTCTGGTTGTCCATCACTCGATTCCGATCAGCGGCAGCCGCAGTCTTAAGTCGCTAGTATTTCAGTCGCCAGTCTCATAGCGCAGGCCCAAAAGCACTCCACCGGGGCCGGGCCCCGGCGGCGTGCGATTGGCAGTATCAGGCGACGATCTTCGCCACCACGCCGGCGCCCACTGTGCGACCGCCCTCGCGAATGGCGAACCGCAGGCCTTCGTCCATGGCGATCGGTGCGATCAGCTCCACGTCCATCGACACGTTGTCGCCCGGCATCACCATCTCGGTGCCCTCCGGCAACTGCACGATGCCGGTCACGTCGGTGGTGCGGAAGTAGAACTGCGGGCGATAGTTGGTGAAGAACGGCGTATGACGGCCGCCCTCTTCCTTGGTCAGGATGTAGCTTTCGGCCTTGAACTTGGTGTGCGGGGTGATCGAACCCGGCTTGGCGAGCACCTGGCCGCGCTCCACGTCCTCGCGCTTGGTGCCGCGCAGCAGGGCGCCGATGTTGTCGCCAGCCTGGCCCTGGTCCAGGAGCTTGCGGAACATCTCGACGCCGGTGACGATGGTCTTGACCGTCGGCTTCAAGCCGACAATCTCGACTTCCTCACCCACGCGGACGATGCCACGCTCGACGCGCCCAGTGACCACGGTGCCGCGGCCGGAGATGGAGAACACGTCTTCCACCGGCATCAGGAACGGCATGTCGACGGCGCGCTCGGGCTGCGGAATGTAGCTGTCCACCGCCTCCATAAGCTTCAGGATTGCCTGCTCGCCGAGTTCGGGCTGCTTGTCCTCGAGCGCGCAAACGGCGGAGCCATGGATGATGGGGATGTCGTCGCCGGGAAAGTTGTAGCTGCTGAGCAGTTCGCGCACTTCCAGCTCAACCAGCTCCAGCAGGTCGGGATCGGCGATGTCGCACTTGTTCAGGAACACCACCAGCGCGGGCACACCGACCTGGCGGGCCAGCAGGATGTGCTCGCGGGTCTGCGGCATAGGACCGTCGGCGGCGGACACCACCAGGATGGCGCCGTCCATCTGCGCCGCACCCGTGATCATGTTCTTCACGTAGTCGGCGTGGCCGGGGCAGTCCACGTGGGCATAGTGGCGGTTCGCCGTCTCGTATTCCACATGCGCCGTGGAGATGGTGATGCCGCGAGCGCGCTCCTCGGGAGCCTTGTCGATCTGGTCATACGCCGTGAACGTGGCACCGCCCGCCTTGGCCAGCACCTTGGTGATCGCTGCCGTCAGCGACGTCTTGCCATGGTCGACGTGACCGATGGTGCCGATGTTGCAGTGCGGCTTGTTGCGCTCGAATTTAGCTTTACCCATCGTGGTATTCTCCGTGCCCGAGCTGTGTTCCGGGGGTGGGGGATATGCCTAGGCGTGGTTGGCAGGGGGCGGCGCCGGGCGGCACCCGGCCCCTACCAGCGGTAGTGGCTGAAGGCCTTGTTTGCTTCGGCCATGCGATGCGTGTCTTCGCGTTTCTTGACCGCCGAGCCGCGGTTGTTGACGGCATCCAGCAGCTCGTTGGACAGGCGCTCTTCCATCGTGTGCTCACCGCGTTTGCGCGCCGAGTTCGATGATCCAGCGGATCGCCAACGCCTGGCGGCGCTCGGTGCGGACTTCGACGGGCACCTGGTAGGTGGCGCCACCGACGCGGCGCGAACGCACCTCGACGGCAGGTTTCACATTGTCCAGCGCTTCGTGGAACATGCGCACGGGGTCGGCCTGGCTGCCGCCGCGCTTGCGCATCACGTCGAGCGCCCCATAAACGATTGTCTCGGCGGCGGATTTCTTGCCATCGTACATCAGCGCATTCATGAAACGCGTGATCACGATGTCGCCGAACTTCGCGTCCGGCAGGATTTCGCGCTTTACGGCGCGGCGGCGACGGCTCATCTCGCCTCTCCTTACTTCGGCCGCTTCGCGCCATACAGCGACCGGCGCTGACGACGCTTGGCAATGCCCTGGGTGTCCAGCACGCCGCGCAGGATGTGATAGCGCACGCCAGGAAGGTCCTTCACACGCCCGCCGCGGATGAGCACCACGCTGTGCTCCTGCAGGTTGTGGCCCTCGCCGGGGATGTAGCTCACCACCTCGAACCCGTTGGTCAGGCGTACCTTCGCCACCTTGCGCAGCGCCGAGTTCGGCTTCTTCGGGGTGGTCGTGTACACACGCGTGCAGACGCCACGCTTCTGCGGGCAGCCCTGCAACGCGGGAACCTTGTTGCGAGCGCGACGGGGCTCGCGACCCGAGGCGATCAACTGGTTGATGGTCGGCATAGACCCTCTTTCCGATCCTGTCAGCAACGCTCCGGACACGGCGCCCGGCACTCCAATAACGCTTCATCCCAGGCACGTCTCGCCACACGCAAGCCCCGCATCAGGTGGAACTTCCACCCTGCGGGGTTCGACCCTGTGTATGGCCTTGGCCCCCGACGAAAAGGAGGGGCGGCGCCTCACACAACCGGTTCCTGCAAACGCCAGCCGACCGAACCTGGGAAGGGCCGGCTGAGGGCGCGATACCTACGGGCAGAGGCCTTCGGAGTCAAGCACGCGACGGTCCCGGGGCGGCGAAAAGCGGCTTCTCGCCATGCGCCCTATGCGGGGCCGGGGTGCGGCGCCCCTGCCAACTCCGCGCATGTGGCCACCGCGCCGCCAGCCGGGCAAGAGAAGGGGCGGAGAACGTCGCCCGTTCCCCGCCCCCGCCCGTGCCGGCTTGTTGTAGCGCCGCGCTGCTACTCCGCAGCGCGGCCCGTGATGGCCGGCGTGTCGGCGCGCAGGCCCTTCTGCTGGTCGCGACCGGCCGCGATCGAGCGCATGCGGTTCATCACCGCACCCGTGCCCGCGGGGATAAGGCGCCCGACGATCACGTTCTCCTTCAGGCCCATCAGCGTATCCACCTTGCCGGCCGTGGCCGCCTCGGTAAGCACGCGGGTGGTCTCCTGGAAGGAGGCGGCACTGATGAAGCTGTGCGTCTGCAGCGAGGCCTTGGTGATGCCCTGCAGCACCGGCATGGCCACGGCCGGACGCTCGCCCTCGCCAAGCCGCTTGTTGTTCTCGTGCTCGAACTCCATCCGGTCGGTCTGTTCGCCCGTGAGGTAGGTAGTGTCGCCGGGATCGATGATCTCAACCTTTTGCAGCATCTGGCGGACGATTACCTCGATGTGCTTGTCGTTGATCTTCACGCCCTGGAGCCGGTAGACGTCCTGGATCTCGTTGACCAGGTAGTCCGACAGCGCCTCCACCCCCAACACCTTGAGAATGTCGTGCGGCACCCGCGGGCCGTCGACCAGCGGATCGCCCCGGCGGACGAAGTCGCCTTCCTGCACCGAGACGTGTTTGCCCTTGGGGATGAGGTACTCGCTCTCCTCCATGGTCTCGTCGTTCTTCACGATCACCCGGCGCTTGGCCTTGTAGTCCTTGCCGAACTCCACGCGCCCGTCGATCTCGGCGATGATCGCGTGGTCCTTCGGCCGGCGTGCCTCGAACAGCTCGGCCACGCGCGGCAGACCACCAGTGATGTCGCGCGTCTTGCTGCCCTCGCGCGGAATGCGCGCCAGCACGTCGCCGGCGGCCACCTGCGCGCCGTTCTCGACCGAGAGGATCGAGTTCGGGGCTGAGGAAGTAGCGGGCGTCGGCCCCGTTCGGCAGCTTGATGACCTCGCCCTTGTCGTCCTTCAGCTGCAGGCGCGGCCGCAGATCCACGCCGCGCGCGTTCTGCTTGTAGTCCACCACCACCTTGGAGGTCAGGCCGGTCACCTCGTCCATCCGCTCCACCAGCGTCACGCCCTCGAGCAGGTCGAGGTATTCAACCTGGCCGTTGCGCTCGGTGATGATCGGCAGGGTGTACCGGATCCCACTCCGCCAGCTTCTGGGTGCGGGTGACCGTAGCCCCCTCGTCGACCAGCAGCCGCGAGCCGTAGGGTACACGGAAACGGGCGCGCTCGCGGCCCTTGTCGTCGCTCAGCACCATCTCGCAGTTGCGGCTCATCACCACCGGCACATTGGAGCTGTTGATGACGACATTGCGGTTGCGGATAACCACCACGCCGTCGTGGCTCGCCTCCACGCTGCTCTGCTCGGCGCCACGCTGGGCGGCGCCGCCGATATGGAAGGTGCGCATGGTCAGCTGCGTGCCCGGCTCGCCGATCGACTGGGCGGCAATCACGCCCACTGCCTCACCGATGTTCACCGGCGTGCCGCGCGCGAGGTCGCGGCCGTAGCAATGGGCGCAGACGCCCACCTTGGCCTCGCAAGTCAGCACCGAGCGGATCTTCACCTGCTCGACGCCTGCCTTCTCGATGCGCTCGGCGTCCTCCTCCTCGATCAGCATATTGGAGGGCAGCAGGATCTCGTTGGTCACCGGGTCGACAACGTCCTCGGCCGTGGTGCGGCCCAGGGTGCGCTCAGACAGGCTGGCGACCACCTCGCCGCCATCCATCACCGGCTTCACCGTCAGCCCACGTTCGGTGCCGCAATCCACCTCCACGATGATGCAGTCCTGCGCCACGTCGACCAGGCGGCGGGTCAGGTAGCCGGAGTTGGCGGTCTTGAGCGCGGTGTCGGCCAAGCCCTTGCGGGCACCGTGGGTGGAGTTGAAATACTCCAGAACCGACAGGCCTTCCTTGAAGTTGGCGATGATCGGCTGCTCGATGATCTCGCCCGAGGGCTTGGCCATCAGGCCGCGCATGCCGGCCAGCTGGCGCATCTGCGCCGGCGAGCCGCGTGCGCCGGAGTCGGACATCATCCAGACCGCATTGGCGGTGTGGCCGATCTCCTGCTTCTTGATCTCCTTCATCATCGCGCTGGCGACCTCGTCGGTGCAGCGCGACCAAGCGTCCACCACCTTGTTGTAGCGCTCGCCGGCGGTGATCAGGCCGTCCTGGTACTGCTGCTCGAACTCCTTCACCTCGGCCTGCGTCTTCTCGATCATCGCCTTCTTGCTGTCGGGGATGATCAGGTCATCCTTGCCGAAGCTGATGCCGGCCTTGGCGGCCTGGCCGAAGCCGAGCCCCATCAACCGGTCGGCGAAGATCACGCACTCCTTCTGGCCGCAATGGCGGTAGACCGCGTCGATCACGTCGGACACGTTTTTCTTGGTCAACTGCCGGTTGATCAGGCTGAACGGGATCAGCGGGCTCTTGGGCAGCACCTGCGCGATCATCATGCGGCCGGCCGTGGTGTACACGGTCTGACGCTGCGGCTTGCCCTCGGCATCGACCGTCTCGAAGCGGGCGCGGATCTTGTCGTGCAGCTTGATCACGCCGGCGTGCAGGGCGTGCTCGATTTCGCCAATGGTGGCAAAGGCGCGCGCGTCCTTGTCCTCGGTTGCGCGGAACTCCGGCGTCTCCAGGCTCAGGTAGTAGATGCCGAGCACGATGTCCTGGCTCGGAACGATGATCGGCTTGCCGTTGGCCGGACTGAGGATGTTGTTGGTCGACATCATCAGCACGCGCGCCTCAAGCTGCGCCTCCAGGCTCAGCGGCACGTGCACGGCCATTTGGTCGCCGTCGAAATCGGCGTTGAAGGCGGTGCAGACCAGCGGATGGAGCTGGATCGCCTTGCCCTCGATCAGCACCGGCTCGAAGGCCTGGATACCCAGGCGATGCAGCGTGGGCGCGCGGTTGAGCATGACGGGATGCTCGCGGATCACCTCCTCGAGGATGTCCCACACCTCCGGCCGCTCCTTCTCCACCATCCGCTTGGCGGCCTTGATCGTGGTAGCGTGGCCGTATTTCTCCAGCTTCGAGTAGATGAACGGCTTGAACAGCTCCAAGGCCATCTTCTTCGGCAGCCCGCACTGGTGCAGCTTCAACTCCGGGCCGACCACGATCACCGAGCGGCCGGAATAGTCCACGCGCTTGCCCAGCAGGTTCTGGCGGAAGCGGCCCTGCTTGCCCTTCAACATGTCGGACAGCGACTTCAGCGGGCGCTTGTTGGCCCCCGTGATGGCGCGGCCGCGGCGGCCGTTGTCGAACAGCGCGTCCACCGATTCCTGCAGCATGCGCTTCTCGTTGCGCACGATGATGTCAGGCGCGCGCAGCTCGATCAGCCGCTTGAGGCGGTTGTTGCGGTTAATGACGCGACGGTACAGGTCGTTGAGATCGGAGGTGGCGAAACGGCCACCATCCAGCGGCACCAGCGGGCGCAGCTCGGGCGGGATCACCGGCACCACGTCCAGGATCATCCATTCCGGCTTGGCACCGGACTCCGAGAACGCCTCGATCAGCTTCAGCCGCTTGACCAGCTTCTTGCGCTTGGCTTCCGACGTGGTCTCCTTCAGATCGGCGCGCAGCTGCACCTTCTCGGCATCCGCGTCGATACCTTGCAGGATTCCCTTGATCGCCTCCGCGCCAATACCCGCGCGGAAGGCGTCTTCGCCGAACTCGTCCTGCTTGGCCGCCATCTGGTCCTCGTTGAGGAGCTGATGCAGCTTGAGGTCGGTCAGGCCCGGCTCGAGAACCACATAGCTCTCGAAATAAAGGATCTTCTCCAGCTCCTTGAGCGTCAGGTCGACCATCAGGCCGATGCGGCTGGGAAGCGACTTCAGGAACCAGATATGCGCGACCGGCGAGGCCAGTTCGATATGGCCCATGCGCTCGCGGCGCACCTTGGCCAGCGTCACCTCCACGCCGCACTTCTCGCAGATGATGCCGCGGAACTTCATGCGCTTGTACTTGCCGCACAGGCACTCGTAGTCCTTGATCGGCCCGAAGATGCGCGCGCAGAACAGCCCGTCCCGCTCTGGCTTGAAGGTGCGGTAGTTGATCGTCTCCGGCTTCTTGATCTCGCCGTACGACCACGAACGGATCTGCTCGGGCGAGGCCATCTGGATCTTGATCTGGTCGAAGGTCTGCGTCTGACCCGTCTGGCCCAGGATCTTCATCAGCTCGTTCATGCTGGCACCTTTACTAAACGCGGGAGCAGGCACGTCGGGCGGCCCGGCCAGTCGGCCGCGCCGCCCATCGAAGCGCCGCCGGTCAGACCGGCCGCATGTCGAGATCGACATTCAGGCCAAGGGATTTCAGTTCCTTGACCAGCACGTTGAAGCTCTCGGGAATGCCCGCCTCGAACGTATCCTGCTCGCGCACGATTGCCTCATAGACCTTGGTGCGGCCCGACACGTCGTCGGACTTCACCGTCAACATTTCCTGCAGCGTGTAGGCGGCGCCGTACGCCTCCAGCGCCCAGACCTCCATCTCGCCGAAACGCTGGCCGCCGAACTGGGCCTTGCCGCCCAGCGGCTGCTGGGTCACCAGCGAGTACGGCCCGATCGAACGCGCGTGGATCTTATCGTCCACCAGATGATGCAGCTTGAGCATGTAGATGATGCCCACTGTCACCTTGCGCTCGAACGGCTCGCCGGTGCGCCCGTCGGTCAGGATCACCTGGCCCGACGTGCCCAGGCCGGCCTTGGTCAGCATGCCCTCGATGTCGTCCATCCGCGCGCCGTCAAACACCGGGGTGGCTATGGGAATGCCCTTGCGCAGGTTCTCCGACAGTTCGATCAACTGCGCGTCGCTCATGGCCGCAATCTGATCGGCATAGACGGCATCGCCATAGATGTCGCGCAGGCGCTCCAGCAGTTCCTGCCTGGCGTGGCCGGTCCGGCGGTATTCCTCCACCAGTTCGCCCACCTGCTTGCCGAGCGTGGCACAGGCCCAGCCCAGATGCGTCTCCAGGATCTGCCCCACGTTCATGCGCGACGGCACGCCCAACGGGTTCAGCACGATATCCACCGAGGTGCCGTCCTCAAGGAACGGCATGTCCTCCACCGGCACCACGCGCGAGCACACGCCCTTGTTGCCGTGCCGGCCGGCCATTTTGTCGCCCGGCTGCAGCTTGCGCTTCACCGCGACAAACACCTTGACCATCTTCATCACGCCAGGCGGCAGTTCGTCGCCCCGCTGGAGCTTCTCCACCTTGCTGTCGAAGCGGGCCTGAAGGCGCGCGACGGCGGCATCGTATTCGCGCTTCAGGATCTCGATCTCGGCCATCACGGCGTCGTCCTGCACGCCGATATGGCGCCAGGTGCCACGCACATGCTCGGCCAGCACTTCCTCGGTCAGCACCGTGCCGGCCTTGATGCCCTTGAAGCCGCCGCTCGCCTTGCCGCCTAGCAGCTTTTCGCGCAGGCGGTTCAGGAACGACCGTTCCTGGATTGCCTTCTCGTCGTCGCGGTCCTTGGCCAGGCGCTCGATCTCCGAACGCTCGATCGCCATGGCGCGCTCGTCCTTGTCCACGCCGCGGCGGCTGAACACGCGCACATCCACGATGGTGCCGGTGACGCCCGGCGGCAGCTTCAGCGAGGTATCGCGCACGTCGGACGCCTTCTCGCCGAAGATGGCCCGCAGCAGCTTCTCCTCCGGCGTCATCGGGCTCTCGCCCTTGGGCGTCACCTTGCCGACGAGGATATCGCCCGGATTCACCTCGGCGCCGATATAGACGATGCCCGCCTCGTCGAGGTTCTTCAGAGCCTCTTCGCCGACATTCGGGATGTCGCGGGTAATTTCCTCCTGGCCCAGCTTGGTGTCGCGCGCCATCACCTCGAACTCCTCGATATGGATCGAGGTGAACACGTCGTCGCGGGCGATGCGCTCGCTGATGAGGATGGAGTTCCTCGAAGTTGTAGCCGTTCCAGGGCATGAACGCGACGAGCACGTTGCGCCCAAGCGCCAGTTCTCCAAGCTCGGTCGAGGGGCCGTCGGCGATGATGTCGCCCTCAGCCACCCGATCGCCCACACGCACCAGCGGGCGTTGGTTGATGCAGGTGCTCTGGTTGCTGCGCATGAACTTGCGCAGTCGATAGATGTCCACGCCCTTGGTCGTGCCATCGTCGGCCGTGGCCCGCACCACAATGCGCGCGCCGTCGATCTGGTCGATCACCCCCGGCCGCTTGGCCACAATCGTCGCCCCGGAGTCACGGGCCACGGCGGCTTCCATGCCGGTGCCCACCAGCGGCGCGTCGGCGCGGATCAGCGGCACCGCCTGGCGCTGCATGTTCGAGCCCATCAGCGCGCGGTTGGCGTCGTCGTTCTCCAGGAACGGGATCAGCGCCGCGGCCACCGACACAAGCTGCTTCGGCGACACGTCCACGGCGGTCACGTCCTCGGGCTTCACCAGCCGGAAATCGCCCTGCTTGCGCACCGAGACGAGATCCTCGGTGAACCGCCCGTCGCCGTCCATCGGCGCATCGGCCTGGGCGACGACCAGCTTCTCCTCTTCCATGGCCGACAGGTAGCGCGGCTCGCGCTGCACCACCCCGTCCTGCACCAGCATGTACGGCGTCTCGATGAAGCCGTACTTGTTCACCTTGGCATAGGTGGCAAGCGAGTTGATCAGGCCGATGTTCGGGCCTTCCGGCGTCTCGATCGGGCAGATGCGGCCGTAATGCGTCGGGTGCACGTCGCGCACCTCGAAGCCGGCGCGCTCGCGGGTCAGTCCGCCCGGCCCAAGCGCGGACAGGCGGCGCTTATGGGTCACTTCCGACAGCGGATTGGTCTGGTCCATGAACTGCGACAGCTGGCTGCTGCCGAAGAACTCGCGTACCGCGGCAGCCGCGGGCTTCGCGTTGATCAGGTCGTGCGGCATCACCGTGTCGATATCCACCGAGCCCATGCGCTCGCGGATGGCCCGCTCCATGCGCAGCAGGCCGACGCGGTACTGGTTCTCCATCAACTCGCCCACCGAGCGCACCCGGCGGTTGCCCAGGTTGTCGATGTCGTCGATGGTGCCGCGGCCGTCCTTCAGTTCGCACAGGATCTTCACCGTGCGCAGGATGTCCTCCTTGCGCAGCACGCGGACGCTGTCCGCCACATCAAGTCCAAGGCGCATGTTCATCTTCACGCGCCCGACCGCGGACAGGTCATAGCGGTCGGCATCGAAGAACAGGCCGCGGAACAGCGCCTCGGCGGTGTCCGGCGTGGGCGGCTCGCCCGGGCGCATCACCCGGTAGATGTCGATCAGCGCATCGTCGCGGTTGCCGTTCTTGTCCACCGTCAGCGTGTTGCGGATCCACGGGCCGTTGGCCTGGTCCACCGCCAGCGTCGGCAAGGTATCGATGCCGCGGTCCTCGAGTGCCGCGAGCTTGGCCTCGGCCAGTTCCTCGCCAGCCTCGACATAGATCTCGCCGGTTTCCTCGTTGACCAAGTCCTCGGCCATGTAGCGGCCCAGCAGATCGGCGCGGCCGACCAGCACCACGCGGGTGGTCTCGGCGATCTTGCGCGCCTGGCGGGCGGTGAGCTTCGCCTCGGCCTCGGCCACCACCTCGCCGGTCTCGGCGTCGACCAGCGGCTCCAGCAGCTTGATGCCACGGAAAGCGTCAGGGTCGAACGGGCGCGCCCAGCCCTTGGGCGTGCGGGTGAACACCACCTGACCATAGAAGATGCTCAGGATTTCTTCGGCGTCCATGCCGCGTACCTCGCCCGGCTCCACCTCCTCGCCACGCGCCACGCGCGCCTCCCGCAGGGCCGCCGTGTTGGCGGAATTCGAGAGCATAGAGAAGCGTGGTGACCGGCAGCTTACGCTTGCGGTCGATGCGCACGTAGACAAGGTCCTTGCTGTCGAACTCGAAATCCAGCCAGGAGCCGCGGTAGGGAATGACGCGGGCGGCGAACAGGTACTTGCCGCTGCTGTGGGTCTTGCCCTTGTCGTGGTCGAAGAACACGCCGGGCGAACGGTGCATCTGGCTGACGATGACGCGCTCGGTGCCGTTGATGATAAAGGTGCCGTTGTCGGTCATGAGCGGCATGTCGCCCATGTAGACCGGCTGCTCCTTGATGTCGCGGATCGAGCGGGCGCCGGTGTCCTCATCGAGGTCCCACACGATCAGACGGAGAATCACCTTCAGCGGCGCGGCATAGGTCATGCCCCGCTGGATGCACTCATCCACGTCGTATTTGGGCTCTTCCAGCTCGTAGTAGACGAATTCCAGACGGCCCCGGCCGGCGAAGTCGTCGATCGGAAAGACCGATTTGAACACCTCCTGCAGGCCCGTATTGGTGCGGCTGTCGTGTGGTGTCGCCATTTGCAGGAACGCCTCGTAGCTGGCGCGCTGCACATCGATCAGGTTGGGCATCTGCGCCAGTTCGGGGATTCGCCCGAAGCTCTTGCGGATGCGCTTCTTGCCGGTAAACGAACCAGTGATCGCGTTCATGCCCGTGTCCTGAACAGTGGGTTAGTCCTTGAGGTCGCCGCAGCGCCCAGGTGACGGCCACCGAAGTGGCGAACACCGTGGCGCCTGAAAGCCGCGGCCGGCAGCCAGTCGTCTCCAACGCGGATATGGGCGGAGGCCGCCCCCTTCCGGGGGAGGCTTCCGCCCCTTCCGCTCAATTGCGCGGCATCGCTGCCGCGCGTCAGCTCACTTGATCTCGACAGTCGCGCCAGCGTCTTCCAGCACCTTCTTGATCTTGCCAGCTTCTTCCTTATTCACGCCTTCCTTCACGGTTTTCGGCGCACCTTCGACCAGATCCTTGGCTTCCTTCAGCCCCAGGCCGGTGATGGTACGGATTTCCTTGATGACGTTGATCTTCTTGTCGCCCGAGGTGGCAAGCACGACCGTGAACTCGGTCTGCTCCTCAACCGGGGCAGCGGCAGCGGCAGCGGCGGCCGGCGCGGCAGCAGCAGCCGCCGGCGCGGCGGCGGACACGCCCCACTTGTCTTCCAGCAACTTCGACAGCTCGGCGGCTTCCAGCACGGTCAGGCTGGAGAGCTGCTCCACCAGGTTCGCAAGATCAGCCATGGATGTATTCCTTAACTTAGACTCTGGTCGGTTCCATGCAAGCCCACCTGTGCGGGCTTGCGGCTCATTGGCGTGTCAGGCCAGGGATGCGTATGCAGCTGGTCAAGCAGCCTCGTCCTGTGTTTCATCCCGCTTCGCGAAGGCCGCAAGAACGCGCGCGACCTGTCCGCCCGGCGCCTGGAGAACACCCGCGATGCGCGTCGCGGGGGCGGCGAGAAGCCCCAGCAACTTGCCACGCAGCTGATCCAGCGACGGCAGCTCGGACAGCGCCTTGACTCCCGATGCATCGAGCATCTGGTTGCCTAGCGCGCCACCGAGCACCACGAACTTGTCGTTGGTTCTGGCGAACTCGACGGCCGTCTTCGCCACTGCCACCGGATCCTGCGACCACGCCAGCGCGGTCGGTCCAATGAGCATCGGCTTGATGCCGTCAAAGCGGGTCCCATCCAGGGCGAGGATGGCCAGCCGGTTCTTCGCAACCTTGTACGTCGCCCCGGCTTCGCGCATGCGGCGACGCAGGTTCGTCACATCGGCCACGGTCAATCCCTTGTTCTGGGTGACCACGACCATGGACGTCTCGGCGAACACCGTCGCAAGCGAGGCGACGAACGCGTGCTTCTCCGTACGGTCCAAATCCCGTCTCCGTCGGTGGCCGGATGCGTGTGGACCGCGTCCGACCGGGTTGCCCTGTGGGCCAGCACGAACGCCACCTCGTTTCCCAACGAGGCTTCAGGCGCCCGGACCGACCCGGTTCGCCTGTCCCCGGCGCCGGCCGTAACGGCCGCCACCAGTGAGTCGGAACCGCCACTGACCGACGGGCCCGAAGACCCGCAAATCCTTGGCATCCCCGTCTCCCGCGCGCGGCCCCGAAGGGCCCTTAATGCGTCGCCTCCCGCGGAAGGCCTCGGCAACGTGCGGTCTCGGACAGGTTCGGGGGCTCCCGCCCCCTGCCCACCGCCAACCCGAAGGCCGGCGGTGAATTTCGTCAATCCATCAGGCTTCGTCCGGCATCAGGCCAGCGTGCCGACGTCCACGTGCACGCCCGGGCCCATGGTGGAGCTGACCGCGACCTTCTGCACATAGGTGCCCTTGGCCCCGGTCGGTTTGGCCTTCACGATGGCGTCGGCGAAGGCCTTCGCGTTCTCGACCAGCTTGTCCACCGGGAACGAAGCCTTGCCGATACCGGCATGCACGATGCCCGCCTTCTCGGCGCGGAACTCCACCTGGCCGGCCTTGGCGGCAGTGATCGCGCCCTTCACGTCCATGGTGACGGTGCCCAGGCGCGGGTTCGGCATCAGGCCACGGGGGCCTAGGATCTTACCCAGGCGGCCCACCAGGCCCATCATGTCCGGGGTGGCGATGCAGCGGTCGAACTGGATGTCGCCGGCCTGCACGCGCTCGGCCAGGTCGTCCGCGCCCACCACGTCGGCCCCGGCAGCCAACGCCTCCTCGGCCTTTGCGCCGCGCGCGAACACGCCCACGCGCAAGGTCTTGCCGGTGCCGTTCGGCAGGCCCACCAGCCCACGCACCATCTGGTCGGCGTGCCGCGGGTCGATGCCCAGGTTCATGCTGATCTCGATGGTCTCGTCGAACTTGGCCTTCGCGTTGGCCTGCACCGCCGCGATCGCATCGGCGAGCGTATAGGCCTTGGCAGTGTCCACGGCCTTGTAGGCGGCGGCGAGGCGCTTGTTGTGTGCCACGGGATCAGCCCTCCACCACAGTCAGACCCATCGAGCGGGCGGAGCCGGCAAGCATGCGCACCGCGCCGTCCACGTCGTTGGCGTTCATGTCCTTCATCTTCACCGCCGCGATCTCGCGCAGTTGCTCCACGGTCACCCGGCCGCTGGCCGCGCCCTTGCCCGGCGTGGTCGTGCCCTTGGTGATGCCGGCCGCCTTCTTGAGAAAGTAGGTGTTCGGCGGCGTCTTGGTGATGAATGTGAAGGTGCGGTCGCCAAAGGCGGTGATCACCACCGGCACCGGCATCCCCGGCTCCATCTGCGCGGTGACCGCGTTGAATTCCTTCACGAACGACATGATATTCAAGCCGCGCTGGCCCAGCGCGGGCCCGACCGGAGGCGACGGATTGGCCTTGCCGGCCGGAATCTGCAACTTGATGTAGCCGACGATCTTCTTCGCCATGATCCCTTGGCTCCTATACCCCCGTGGGGGCGGGTTGGGGGACCGCGGTGCATGCGACGGCCCGGCGCATGCAATAGCGCCGGGACATCTCCCGCGTTCCGGTGGAGCGCGGGAGTTACCCCCTGGCGCGCAGCCGAGTCCAGCGAATTCTCAACAGGACCGGAACCGGTGCGCACATGTCTGGCCTGCCGGTTCCTCCGCCGCCCTGTTCAGGCCCGGAAATCGAGCCCGATATCCATTACCGACGCGCTGTGCGTCAGCCATCCCACCGAGATCAGGTCCACCCCGCTTGCCGCCACCGCCGGCGCTGTGGACGGGTTGATCCGGCCCGATGCCTCGGTAATGGCTCGCCCGGCCACGAGCCTCACCGCCTCCGTCAGCATCTCCGGGCCCATGTTATCCAGCAGCACCGCATCCACGCCCAGTTTCAGCACGTCGCCCAACTGGTCCAGCGTGTCCACCTCCACTTCCACCTTCACCATATGGCCGACGCTGGCGCGAACCCGCTAAATCGCCGCGCGCACGCCCCCGGCAATCGCCACATGGTTGTCCTTGATCAGCACCGCGTCATCCAGCCCGAAGCGGTGGTTGCTGCCACCGCCCGCGCGTACCGCATACTTCTGCACCGCACGCAGCCCGGGCAGGGTCTTGCGAGTGCACACCACCTTGGCCCGGTGCGGCCGGATCGCGGCGACGATGCCGGCCGTGGCACTGGCCACGCCGCTCAGGTGGCACAGGAAGTTCAGCGCCGTCCGCTCGCCGGTGAGGATGCCGCGCGCCGGGCCGGCGACCGTGGCGATCACGTCGCCCGGCGCGACCGGGCTGCCGTCCGGGCGTGCGACGTCCACCACGATTTCCGAGTCCAGCAGGCGGAAGGCGAGCACCACGAGGTCGAGCCCGGCCACCACGCCAGCCTGGCGCGCCACGAGGTCCGCGACAAGCCGGGCACCCGGCGGCACCACCGCCTCGGTGGTGATGTCGCCCGCGCGCCCCAGATCCTCAAGCAGTGCCGCGCGCACCAGCGGTTCCAGCATCACCGTGGGCAGGGGGTGCAGCGTGCCGGCCCCGTGCAAGGCCTTAGCATCGTGCATTGCGTGGTGGCCTTCCATCACCGCACCTCCAACATGCGCTCGACCGCGCGGCGCGCCGGGGCGGCCACGGCCGGGTCGATCGTCACCTCGTGGCGCATCGTCTCCAGCGCCTCACGGATATTGGCCAGCGTGATGCGCTTCATGTGCGGGCAAAGATTGCACGGCCGCACGAAGCTGGTCTGCGGGTGCTGCAGCGCCACGTTGTCGCTCATCGAGCACTCGGTCAGCAGCACCACGCGCGGCGGTCGGCGCTCGGCCACATAGTCCGACATCGCCGCGGTGGACCCGGCGAAATCCGCCACCGCCACCACTTCGGGCGGGCATTCAGGATGTGCCAGCACCACCACGCCGGGATTCTCCGCACGCAGCTGGCGGATATCGGCCGGCGTGAAGCGCTCATGCACCTCGCAATGGCCGGACCAGGCGATGATTTCCACCCGCGTCTCCTTGGCCACGTTCTGCGCCAGGTATTCGTCCGGCAGCATGATCACGCGGGGCACGCCGAGCGACTCCACCACCGCCTTCGCATTGCCGGATGTGCAGCAGATATCGGACTCTGCCTTCACCGCCGCCGAGGTGTTCACATAGGTCACCACGGGCACGCCGGGGTAGCGCGCGCGCATCAACCGCACATCCGCCGCGGTGATAAACTCCGCCAGCGAACAACCGGCGCGCATGTCCGGGATCAGCACGGTCTTGCCGGGATTCAGCAGCTTCGCCGTCTCAGCCATGAAGTGCACGCCGGCGAGCACGATGACATCGGCGTCCACCGTCATCGCGCGGCGCGCGAGGGCCAAGCTGTCGCCCACCACATCGGCCACGCAGTGGAATATTTCGGGTGTCTGGTAGTTATGGGCCAGGATCACCGCGCGGCGCGCCCGCTTCAGCTCCAGGATCGCGTCGATATCCTCGGCAAAACCCGGCCATTCGATGGGCGGAATGATCGCCCGCACCTTCTCGTAGAGCGGCGCGGTGCGGTCGAGGGCCTCGGCGAGCGTTCCCATAATATACTCCTTTCGAGTATTTCTGTGAAAATGCTGAACCTGAGCATATGGCGAGTCAAGAACGAACCAGCGGCAGCTTCGTACCGGCAATCGCCCGCTCGGCCAGCACCTCGCGCCGGAAACGGAATAGCTTCGCCGGCCGGCCACCCGTTTCGTGGGTCACTTCCCCTGTGTCCTCAACCAGTTCCTGCTGCTCGATCAGCCGGCGGAAGTTCTGCTTGTGCAGCAACCGCCCCGCGATCGCCTCAACGCAGCGCTGCAATTGCAACAGGGTGAAGGCCGGCGGCATCAGTTCGAACACCACCGGCCGGTACTTGATCTTGGCGCGCAGCCGGGCAATCGCGGTGGCCAGGATGCGGCGGTGGTCGAACAGCATCGTCGTCCCTGGCACCACATCGGCGACACCCGGCCGTTCCGGCACCAGCCCGGCTTCGTACAGCAACTCGTAGCGCTGCAGCACGAATTCCTCGTTCCAGGCCTGCCCCTCCAGCCCGAAGCCCAGCGCCACGCGCGGCCGGCGCACTGGGTCGTCCGCCGCCCACGCCACCAGCCTGGGCACGATCGCCGTTGCGATCACTGCCGGCGGGCCATGCCGATGGTCCTCCCACGGCAAATAATCGTACCAGCTGCGCCACACCCCGGCCACGCCGGCCGCCGGCGCCTCCCGCGTCAGGCCGAGATAGCTGACGGAAATCACGTGCTGGCCGGCGCTCGCCGTGCGGTCGTGGTCGGCGAAGGTGTAGAGCTGTTCCACGTAGCCGAGCGGATGGTGGGTCCGGCTCTCCACCCAGGCGCGCAGCCCAGCCTGCAGCGAGCGGTGGCCGGATTCGAACGGCCCCGCCGGCAGCGCGCGCTGTTCCCACACCGTCAGCACGCGCGGGTCGCCCTGCGTCACCGCGACGAGCACGGCGATCAGGTCGGCGATGATACCTCGCTCGGCGGGCGGCGGCGGCGGAATGGCGGTTCTCCAACGGGATGGCGCCTTCTAGCCCCGACCGCGCTGCACCGCATCATTCTTGCGCACCAACCAGTCGCCGGGGCTATGCTGGCACCCAGTCACGGGAGCCCGCATGCCCCACGCAGCCACCGTCAACGGCACCCGCTACCGGTTCGCCGATTTGCGCACCCTGCTCGCCCGCGCCACCCCGGCGCGCTCCGGCGACACGTTGGCCGGCATCGCGGCGGCCACGGCCAGCGAGCGCGTCGCCGCCCAGATCGCGCTGGCCGACCTGCCGCTGCGTGCCTTTCTCGACGAGGCCGTGGTGCCGTACGAAGCCGACGAGGTCACCCGGCTGATCATCGACAGCCACGATGCGCCCGCCTTCGCCCCCATCGCCCACCTCACCGTCGGCGGCCTGCGCGACTGGCTGTTGACCACCGCCGATCCTGCTTCCCTCGCGGCCCTGCGCCCGGGCCTGGTGCCCGAGATGGTCGCCGCCGTCGCAAAAATCTGCCGGCTGCAGGACCTGGTCGCCGTCGCCGCGAAATGCCAGGTCACCACCGCCTTCCGCAACACCATCGGCCTGCCCGGCCGGATGAGCGTGCGCCTGCAGCCCAACCACCCCATCGACGACCCGCGCGGCGTCGCCGCCTCCACCCTCGACGGCCTGCTGCTCGGCGCCGGCGACGCGGTGATCGGCGTCAACCCGGCCACCGACAGCGTCGCCGCCACCACCACGCTGCTACACCTGCTCGACGAGGTGCGCGCGCGCTACGCAATCCCTACCCAGACCTGCGTGCTCGCCCACGTCACCACCACCCTGCGCTGCATCGCCGAGGACGCCCCGGTGGATTTGGTGTTCCAGTCGATCGGCGGCACCCAGGCCACCAACCGTAGCTTCGGCGTCGACCTCGCCCTGCTGGCCGAGGCCCAGGCCGCCGCGCTGTCGCTGAACCGCGGCACCGTCGGGCACAACGTGATGTATTTCGAAACCGGCCAGGGCAGCGCGCTCTCCGCCGGTGCGCATCACGGCGTGGACCAGCAGACCATCGAGGCCCGCGCCTACGCCGTGGCCCGCCGCTTCGCGCCGCTGCTGGTCAACACCGTGGTCGGCTTCATCGGTCCGGAATATCTGTATGACGGCAAGCAGATCATCCGCGCCGGGCTGGAGGACCATTTCTGCGGCAAGCTGCTCGGCCTGCCGATGGGCGTGGACGTCTGCTACACCAACCACGCCGAAGCCGACCAGGACGATATGGACGCGTTGCTGACCCTGCTGGGCGTCGCCGGCGTCACCTACGTGATGGGCGTGCCGGGGGCGGATGACGTGATGCTGTCCTACCAGAGCACCTCCTTCCACGACGCGCTGTACGTGCGCGGCGTGCTCGGCTGCCGCCCGGCGCCGGAGTTCGAGGCGTGGCTCGACCGCATGGGTTTGGCCGGCGCCACCCCCGAGCGGATTCCCCGTGCACTGGCCCCTTCCCTGGTTGGGCTGTCGTGACGGGCCAGCCCCCAGCCCTGTGGCGCGACCTGCGCCGCTTCACCCCCGCCCGCGTCGCCCTTGGCCGGGCCGGCAACGGGCTGCCCACCGCGGCCCACCTCGCCTTCCAGGCCGCCCATGCCGCGGCACGTGACGCCGTGCACGCGGAACTGGACGTTCCCGCCCTGGCCGCCGGCCTCGCCATCGCCGGGCTGTCCAGCCTTTCCGTGGCCAGCGCCTGCCCGGACCGCCGCGCCTACTTGCTGCGCCCCGACCTCGGCCGGCAACTGGCGCCCGGCGCGGCCGAGCGGCTACCGCGGGCGGCGGGCATCGCCTTCGTCGTCTGCGACGGGCTATCGGCCACCGCGGTACAGCGCCACGCCACCGCCCTGCTCGCCCGCGTGATGCCCGCGCTCGGCCAGTCCGGGCCAGTCGTAATCGCCCGGCAGGGGCGCGTGGCGCTGGGCGATGCGATCGGCTCGGCGATGGGGGCGGAGTCGGTGGCGGTGCTGATCGGCGAGCGGCCGGGCCTGTCCACGCCTGACAGCCTGGGCGTCTACCTCACGTGGCAGCCGCGGCCCGGCCGCACCGATGCCGAGCGCAACTGCATCTCCAACATCCGCCCCGAAGGACTGCCGGTCGACGCAGCCGCGGCCAAGCTGCTTTGGCTCGTCGGCGCGATGCAGCGCCTGCGCCTGACCGGGGTCGGGCTGAAGGACGAACAGCCGATGTCGCTGGCGGCGGATCGGAGCATGACGGCGGCCCTTGGCGGGAACGCTGCCGCATCGTCGGAGAACTGATGGTGGAAGGGCCAAAAGGCGTCACCTCCTGGACCCCCAGCAGGGGGCCGAGACCCCTTCACTCTCGGCAAAATGAGTCGGAAAGCGCGATGGCTCAGAATATCTCGATCTCGGTGGTGGCGACGTAGCCGAGCTGGCCCTCCACCTCCACCTGCGCCCACTGCATCATACTGCGCCATTCCGTGCGCTGCACCAGAAGCCGCGCCCCAGAAGGCAGGCGGCCAATGGCCCCGCCGTTTCGGTCCGGCTCTCGGTACAGCACCGCACCGCTAGGCCGCACCAGCGCAACGCGGCCGCCGAGAGTGGTCGGGTCCGGGCGCGGCAATTCGCGGACGGCAATCATGGCCGGATGGCTGCCGCCGATATCAGGGCCCAGCCAAGCCACGCCGGCACCAACCAGCACAACGCCAAGCAGCCCCAGGCCGAGCAGCAGGCGGCGCAGCTTCGCATTGGCGCGTCGGCGGTAGATCGCCACGCGCATGGCGCCGTTCTCCACCATCAGCGCGTCCCGGTCCTGGCGTGCCGCCCGCGCCGTCTCCTCGGCCTGGAGCAGGTCGCGGCGCAGGCTGGTCACCTGCTCCTCCAGCCGCCGCATCGCCGGCGTGCTGCCGGGGCGAAAACCTGCGCCGGCGCCGGCCAGCACGATCTGCTTCAGATCGCCGCCCGACAGGCCGAGCCGGCGTGCAAGCTGGCCCACCGCGCGGCCGGCATTGTCCGCCTCGCCGTCGTCGGAGACGAGCATGGCCATCCGGTTGGCCAGCCGCTCGATATCCTCGCCACTCACCTCGTCCAACTGCGCCTCTCCGCCTCCGCGCTGCGCGCAGCCTTCCCATATATGAATCCCGCCACGGGAGGAATTGCGCTTCGCCGCGCCCTGCCGACCGCCATGGCGGAATACGGGCCGATGCGGCAATCTTTCGGCCAGCAACAGATTGGACCAAAGCTATGAGTGCTGCACAGCGTGCGATCCTCGGCTTCGTGGCCGCGGTGCTCAGTGTCCTGCTGTTCCACCAAGGCATCCTGCTGGTGATGCGCGAGACCGGGCTGCTAGGCATTCCCCGCTCGGTGGCGTTGTGGAATCTCGCCCCGAATGCCCGCGCCTTCGGCCTGCCGTCCCTGGTCAATTTGTGCTTCTGGGGCGGGCTCTATGGCGCCGCCTTCGGCCTGCTGTCGCCTCGCTTCAGGTTGCCGATGTGGGTATGCGGCGTGCTGACAGGCGTGGTGGCGGCGCTGGTGGGCTTCTTCATTGTCGCCGCCCTGCGCGGCGGGCCCTTGGGCGGCGGCTGGCGGGCGGATGCCTGGGCGCGCTCGCTGCTGATCAACGGCAGCTTCGGCCTCGGCCTTGGGCTGATCTATCCGCTGCTCGCCGCCCGGGTGGCACCGCGCCCCCTCCGTCGCCGGTAGGGAACACGGCGCCCGCCCGATTCAGGCGGTTGCGAGATCGATCAGGAACGGGCCCTTGCGGGTCAGCGACTGGGCGAACAGGTCGTTGAACTGCTCCATGGTGGTTGCCCGCGCCCCTTCCACGCCCATGCCGGCGGCGATCTTGACGAAGTCGATGTCGGGGTTGCCCAGGTCCATCATGTCCAGCGCCGTGCGGCCCGGGTTGGCGCCCACATTGGCCAGCTCGCCCAGCAGGATCTGGTATTTGCGGTTGTTGAAGATCACCGTCGTCACGTCGAGCTTCTCGCGCGCCTGGGTCCACAGCGACTGGATGGTGTACATTGCCGAGCCGTCGGCCTGCAGGTTGATCACGCGCCGGTCGGGCGCGGCCACCGCGGCGCCGGTGGAGATCGGCATGCCGCCGCCGATCGCGCCCCCGGTCACCGTCAGCCAGTCATGCGGCGCGGCGGCGTGGGTGGCGCCGATGAAGGCGCGGCCGAAGGTGACCGCCTCATTCACCACGATCGCCTGGTCGGGCATCATGGCGGTGAGCGACTGGGCGAAGCTCTCGCTGCTGATCGCCCCGCGTGCCAGCTCGGGCTTGGCACCGAATTCGGGCGGCGCCACCGTGGCGGGATTGCCCAGCTCCTCGGCCAACGCTGCCAGCGCCTGGACCTGGTCGTGCTCGGGCCGGCTCAGCGAATGCACCGTGGCGTCGGGGCGCACCGGCGAGCCGGGCTTGTTCGGATAAGCGAAGAAGATCACCGGCTTGGTGGTGCCGACCAGGATGATGGTGTCGAAATCCTTCAGCGCGGCGACGGCCTGGTCCACCGGATAGGGGATGCCGTTGATCGGATACCGGCCGCGGCCGCGCTCCATGCGCCCGTTGCTGCCCTGGGACATCATGGTGGCGCCGGTGGCCGCGCAGATGCGCGCGGCATCGGCCATCGGCGCCTGGCGCAGCGCATTGCCACCCAGCAGCAGCAGCGTCTTGCGCCCGTCGCGCAGCAGCTGGGCCGCGACCTTCACCGCATGCGGCGCGGTGGTGGGCGCCGGCGGCACCGGCAGAGGCTTGCCAACCACGCCACCGGCATCCCAGCAGGTGTCGGACGGCAGGATCAGGGTGGCGATCTGGCCGGGCGAGACCTGCGCCATCTGGGCCGCCACCGCGGCGTCGAAGCCCACGCTCGACGACTTGGTCGCGGTGCGCACCCAACCCGAAACCCCCTTGGCGAAGCCTTCGGTATCGGCGGTCAACGGCGCATCGAGCGGGCGGTGGTAGGTGGCCTGGTCGCCCACGCAGTTCACCACCATGGTGTTGGCGCGGCGGCCGTTGTGCAGGTTGGCCAGGCCGTTCGCCAAGCCCGGGCCGCAATGCAGCAGGGTGGCAGCCGGCTTGCCAGCGATGCGGGCATAGCCGTCGGCAGCACCGGTCACCACGCCCTCGAACAGGCCGAGCACGCAGCGCATGCCGGGAATCCGGTCCAGTGCGGCGACGAAATGCATCTCCGAGGTGCCGGGGTTGGAAAAGCAGGTGTCGACCCCGCTGGCCAGCAGCGTGTGCACCAGGCTCTCGGCGCCGTTCATCGCCTGTGTCGAAGCATCCATGGACCCGTCCCCTTGTCGGCCGAAATTGATGCGCCGGACACTGCGCGAGGCACTGCGCGAGCGCAAGCTGGCGCGGAGCGTATCTGCCGGGACCATTGATTCCTGTGCCGAACCACCGGAGGCTCGCGGCGGAAACACGAGGAGCGAACGCCAGCCATGCCCACCGTTCTCTATCCCAAGAATCTCTACAACGGCGACGATAGCGTGGAGCGCGCCGTCTTTGGCCCCGACGTGACCGTGCGCGTGCGCCACGTGCCCACGCTGGCCGACCTCAAGCCCGAGGACTGCGAGGACGTGGACGGGCTGATGATCCTGGGCGACTGGGTCCACGCAAGCGACCTGCCGAAGTTCCCGCGCCTGCGCGTGGTGGTGCGCATGGGCGTGGGCTACGACCGGGTGGACCGCGCCGCCTGTGCCGCGCGCGGGATCATGGTGTGCAACGTGCCGGACTACGGCACCATGGAGGTGGCCGAGCACGCCGTGGTCACCGCCATCGCGCTGCGCCGCGGCCTGTTCCTCTATCACGACACCCAGCGCGCCGACCCGCCGGCACCCTGGGCATTCATGCCCTCGCCGCTCGTGCGCCGGTCCGAGGTGCAGAGCTTCGGCATCATCGGCATGGGGCGCATCGGCACCGCCGCCGCGCTGCGGGCGAAGGCATTCGGCTTTCGCGTGGTGTTCTACGATCCCTACAAGCCCAACGGCCACGAGCGCGGCCTGGGCCTCGCACGGGTGCGCCAGCTGGACGACCTGCTGCGCCAGTCGGACGTCCTCAGCCTGCACTGCCCGCTCACGCCGCAGACCACGGGCATGCTGGGCCTGCGCGAATTGTCGCTGCTGCCCGATAACGCCGTGGTGGTGAACACCGCGCGCGGGCCGATGATCGACCTCGATGCGCTGGCCACGTTGCTGAAATCCGGCAAGATCTCCGGCGCGGGGTTGGACGTGCTGCCGGTGGAACCGCCGGTGGAGCCGGTGCCGGAACTGCTGCGCGCCTACCGCGCCCGCGAGAAGTGGCTGCAGGGGCGGCTGGTGATCACGCCGCATTCGGCCTTCCACACGCCGGAATCCTACGACGACATCCGCCGCCTGTCGGCCGAGACGATGGCCGCCGCGCTGTCGAACACGCCACAGAACGTGATTCCGCCCGAGAGTGATTAGGCCGATTCGCGTTCGGGTGGCAGCGCCCGAACGCGCGTTTTCCATTCTCGACCGGGAAGCGGGACCGGCTCAGGTCCGCGCGGGCTCGGACGTCTCCGCCGGATGCGGCGCGCCGGGCAATCGGATCTCTGGTTCGGGCCGGGGAAGGGCCAGCGCGATCCGCCCCTCGGCGGCCGCAGCATCGCGCAGGGCGGTCCAGGCAAGGTCCAGCAGCCCCGCGGCGCCCTCGTCGGCGCCCAACGGCAGTACGCTGCACGCACCTATGCAAGGCAAGGCTGTGCCACCGGTGCAAGGCAGGGCTGTGCCACCGGGCCGCTGGGCGCACGCTGCTGCCAGCGCCTCGCCCAGCCGCGCCACCACGCGCTCCATGCCGATCCGGTCCGTGAAGGGCAGCATCACGGCGAACACCGCCTCGTCGATGCGAGCGGCCAGGTCGCCGGGCCGGCGCAGCGCCCCTGCCAGGATGCGCGCGACGCGCCGCAGCACCTCCTCGCCCGCGCCTTCCGCCAGTCCGACGAGCACCAGCGCCAGCGGCTCCTGCGCCCGCTGAGCCCGGCGCACCTCCTGGTCCAGCGCGGCATCGAAGCGGCGGCGGTTGGCCAGCCCGGTTTGCAGATCCTCAAGCGCCAAGGTAGCCAGACGGTCCTGCGCCTCGGCCAGAAGCTGCGCCAGGTCGTGCTCGGCGCTGATGTCGCGGCAGGCCAGCACGAAGCCCCCATCAGCGAGCCGACTGGCCCGCACCTCGAGCCACACCGCACCCTCGTCACGGCGCCGCGCCTGCAATCGGGCTGGTACACGCACCCCTACGCCCTGGCGCAACGCGTCCAACTGCGCCCGGCACGCCTCCCATCCCGGCTCGGCGGCGAGATCGGCGTCGATCACCTCGGCCGGCCGGTAGCCGAGTACCGAGCGGGTAGCCGGCGAGGCGTAGAGCACGCGCAGGCCATCGTCGAGCCGCAGGATCATCTCGCCCGCCGCCTCGGCTACCACCGCCAGGTCGGCCTGCTGGCGCAGCCAGGGCGCGGCGGGACGCAGCGCCTCCAATGCCTTCTCCCCCGACAGGGCGCGGCCAGGGAGACGCGCCCGCAGTGCCAGCACCGGGCGTGTCAGCACGCGGTCGCCGAGCAGCCACGCCGCCACCGCACCAAGACCGGCCACCGCCAACGCCATCGCCCATTGCCGCAGGCGCGCCGCGTCGGCCTCGGCCAGCAACGCGCCGTATGGCAGGCCCACCGCCAGGACCGCCCTGCCCGCGAGGCGACCACCGAGATGCGGCACCGGGGTTTCGTGCACCGGAGGCGCCGGTCGCATGGCTTTCAGTGCTGGCAGATCAGCGGCGGGCGTCGTGGCCGGGACTTGGTCCGGAAGCTCGGCGAAGCCATACAGCCGCTGGCGCCCGGCGGCGTCGCGGGCCAGCACCACGCCGCCGGCGGGGGTCGCGCGCATCGCCGCCAGCAGCCGCGGCACCTCCAGCGGGTCGCCGACGCGCGCGCCTGCGCCGTCGTCTGGTGCCACGGCCAGCAACGTGCCGTCGTCAGGGTCCACCAGCAACCGCGTCGCCAGTTCGCGGCGCAGCGGCAAGGTGAGCTGCGGCAGGTGCGCCGGGGCCAGGGTAAGTGCCAGAACCGCCGCCGGCGCGCCGCCTTGCTGCCCCCCGCCGGCTCGCTCGCCAATCGCGCGGGCCAGCACCAGCCCGCCCGCGCCGTCCCGCGCCAGCACCGCCTGTGTCGACAACGCCACACGGATCTGGCCGGCGTGGAATGGGGCGGCAGCATGGCCGGCCAGCGCCTCGGCGCAGGCTGGTCGGCCATCGGCCCAATGCACCGCCACCCCCAGCACGTCGCCCGGCTGCCGCCCCAGGATATCCCCTGCCACGGCGCACAGCGCGGCCGGTCCGCCCGGCTGCGGCGGCATGGCCGCCAGCGCGTGCAGCAGCTGCGTCGTGCGTGCCAGCGCGGCCGCCTGCTGTTCCGCCGCCTGCCGCGCGGCATCCTGGATTTCGGCACGCAACCAGTCGAGCCGGGTCTGCCGGACGAGCTCGGTCGAGATCATCAGAAATGCCAGCAGCGGCACGACCGCGGCAACAACCAATAAAGCGATCCGCGCCCGCAGTCGGGCGGCATCGTCGGCGTCGGAACGGAACACGACAATCGGGGCAGCCTGGGTCGGCCCAGTCTTGGACGGCACGGGTGCGCTCCTTCGCGTCTGCGGGCGAAGGCAGGCTAGGCGGCAAGTCTCAACCAAACGTTGCCGTGCACGTCCCGAGCGCGTCAGGCTCAATGTGGCGGCAACTCGACGCGGCGGCGGGAATCAGCGCAGCTGCGGGTTGTCGAAGACCGGATGGCGACGCCGATGCAGCGCGGCCGCCAACGCCTCGGCCAGCTCACGCTTCGCCACTTCGCCGAGGTCGCGTCCGACCTCCTCGGTGACCTGGCGGGTCTCCAGCAGCAGCGCCGGCACGCGCCCCGGTCGCTCCTGCAGGCGCACCGCCATCCAATCGGCCGGCAGCAGCCGACTGCGCACCGTGCCGCGCGGCGAGGTGCGCACCACGCGCAACCCCTCCTCCGACAGCAGCAGCAACTCGCTCGCCCGTGCCGCCCGCATGTGCAGCCCGAACAGGGAAAACGCCAACAGCAGCTCCACGGCCGCGAAGATGCCCACCGGCCAGGCCCCCATGGCCACGAACACCGCGGCACTGACACCACAGGAGACCAGGAGGGCGATCGACAGCAACTTCATGCCGCGCTGCGTCAGGCTGCGGTGCGGCACGATCACCGCCTCGAACAACACGGGCGATGCGTCCTGCGGGGATGCCACAATGCTATCCTCCTCGCGCCCCGGCCGGCGACTTGTGCGAGCCGATCCGTCCGGCGAAAGTTTCTCTCATGACAAAGCCCGCCGCCCCCCGCAAGGCTCCCGTGACATCCGCCAAGCCCGCCCTCACGAAGCCGGCCACCACGAAGCCCGCCACCGCAAGGCCGCGCACCCGGCTGATGCCACGCGCCGATGTCGAGCCCTTCATCCGCGCCCTCGCCGCGGTCCACCCCAACCCGCGCAGCGAACTGGAGTACAGCAGCCCCTTCACCCTGCTGGTCGCCGTGGTGCTCTCCGCCCAGGCCACCGATGCCTCGGTCAACCGCGCAACGGCGGGTTTGTTCCGCGATGCTCCCACGCCCGAGACGATGGCGGCCCTCGGCGTTGAGGGGGTGGCCTCGCATATCCGCACCATCGGGCTGTGGCAGGGCAAGGCAAGGAACGTGGTCGAACTGTCGCGCCAGCTGATCGAGCACCACGGCGGCGCGGTGCCGCACGACCGCGCGGCGCTGGAGGCACTGCCGGGAGTCGGCCGCAAGACCGCCAACGTGGTGCTCAATGTTGCCTTCGGCGAGGCCACCATGGCGGTGGACACCCACATCTTCCGCCTGGGCAACCGCACCGGCATCGCGCCCGGCAGGAACGAGCGCGAGGTGGAGGATGCGCTGGTCAGGCGCATCCCGCGCGAGCTTCTGCGCGACTCCCACCATTGGCTGATCCTGCACGGCCGCTACGTGTGCAAGGCGCGCCGGCCGGAATGCTGGCGCTGCGTCGCCGTGCAGTGGTGCCGCTACCCCGAAAAGAACCTCGCCCCGCCGTGACCGCCGATCCGGCTCCGGCGGCCCTCAATCCTGGGGCGGGATGCTGCGCAGGTAGGCGATCAGCGCCTTCATGTCATCGCCGCTGATGCGGGCGTAGTAGGCGAAGCCCATTGGCGGGAACAGGTTGTGCCCGTCGCGCGAGATGCCCTGGCGGATCGCCCGCTCGATTTCGCCATCGGTCCAGGCACCAAGGCCATGCTCCTTGCTGGAGCTGATGTTGCGCGCCACCGACACGCCCCAGGGGCCCTCGAAGGGCTGCCCGCCCTTGCCCAGCTTCGTCATGTCGCGCCCGGTCGCCGTCAGCGGCGTGTGGCATTCGATGCAATGACCGAGCGGACCGGCGAGATAGGCGCCATATGCCACCAGGTCACCGCGCGGCGCCGCCGCCACGCGCCCCAGCGGCGGACCGTAGGAGGGCGGCAGGGGAATGCGGTACACCGATTTCTCGGCCACGTTGCGCACCGCCGGCACGCTGCGCAGATAGGCGATCATGGCGGCCATGTCCTCGTCGGAGATGCCGCGGTACAGCGTGAATGGCATCGGCGGCCCCATCACCCGGCCGTCGCGGGCGATGCCCTCGCGCACCGCCCGGGCGATCTCGGCGTCGCTCCAGGCGCCGATGCCGGTCTCGCGGTCCGGCGTTATGTTGGAGGCCACAGCGCGGAAGCCGGGGTTGTCCTCGACCACCGCGTTGCCGGCGAGGCTCATGCCCTCGATCTTGCCGTTCGGGCCGTTCGGCGTGTGGCAATTGCCGCACCCCGCGATGCTCTCGACGAGATAGCGGCCGCGCTCGACCACCGTCGCGGAGGCACCGGCCCGGGATTGGGCCGAGCCAAGGCCGGGGGCGAAGACGGCCGTCATGGCGAGTCCTGCAAGCAAGGCCGGGATGAGCGGAAGTCGCATGGCGAACCCCTTGTTTTTTATTTCGACGTCAGCGTGATTTTGCCCACCCGACGACGCCACGACAAGCAGTGCCGGCGTTCAACCTTTGCTTAATGCCGGGCGGGCAATTTGCGCGCAGGCCGCGACTGACGCGGCCGGGAAGGCAGGCACATGGCGGCAAGACAGGGCGGCAAGGGCCGCGGCGGCGGCAACGTGATCATCAAGCGCGAGGAGGTGGTGGAGGGTGGCCATCACGGCGGTGCCTGGAAGGTCGCCTACGCCGATTTCGTCACGGCCATGATGGCCTTCTTCCTGCTCATGTGGTTGCTCAACGCCACCACCGAGGAGCAGCGCCGCGGCCTCGCCGACTACTTCACCCCTACCAACGTGCTGAGCCAGGGCTCGTCGGGCAGCGGGCGCATCTTCGGCGGCCGCACCCCCTTCGAGCGCGGTGAACTGGTGAGCGACCGCGGCGCCATGAGCGTGGTTCCGGGACAGGCCGAGCAAATGAGCGACCAGGACGACCCGGTGCACGACCAGGCGCCCAACGCCAGCACCAGCGGCGCGGCCGAGGACGCACGTCGGCCCGAAGGCGATCAGCCCGATCCTGGCGGCGGCCAGGGCCGGGTCGCCAGCGCCCAGGCCGGGCAGCGCGCGGCGGGTGGCGGTACCGCCGCGGTACGGGCCCCCAACCCCGCCCAGGCGCTGGGCCAGGCGCAGCATCTGGCCAATGCCGGATCCGGCGTGAACACTCCCCCTGGCAGCGACGCCCGCGCAATCGACGACACCGCCCTGCGCGCGGAGATGCAACGGCGCGAGCAACAGGCGTTCGAGCAGGCCGCCGACCAGATCCGCGAGGCGGTGCGCAACGACCCCCAGCTGCGCGAACTCGCCGCCCAACTTTCCATCGACCAGACGCCCGAGGGCCTGCGCATCCAGATCCTCGACGAGGACCAAACGCCGATGTTCGCCACTGGCTCGTCGGTACTGCACGAGCGCGCCCGCGCGCTGTTGACCAAGGTGGCACCCGTGATCGCCGCCATGTCGGAGCAGCTGTCGATATCTGGCCACACCGACGCCACGCCGTTCCGCGGCAGCGACCGGAGCAACTGGGAACTGTCCAGCGAACGGGCCAACGCCACGCGCCGGCTGCTGGTCGAACAGGGGGTGGCCGAATCGCGGCTGCGCAGTGTCACCGGCAATGCCGACCGCGATCCGCTGCTGCCCGCCGACCCGTTCGCGGCGGCCAACCGGCGCATCGCCATCACCGTGCTGCGTGCCGGCCCTTCGGCCCGATGACAGGGCGGGCCCCGATGACCGGGCAGGCGTGGGCGCACCGCGCTAGAGCAATATCCGATCGAGTGGAATCACTCGATCGGAAGATTTGCGTTCTTGAACAAAGCGCTAGAGCGGTGGCCGTGCGTCTATCAGCACGGCAACCGCGCTAGCACGGACGGAATCACTTCATGCTGGTGATCGGCGGCTTGGTCTTCCTGCTGTTCTGCGTCTTCGGCGCCTACGTGGTGCACGGCGGCAGCTTCGAGACCATCATGCACGCGCTGCCGTTCGAGGTGTGGTCGATCGGCGGCGCCGCGATCGGCGCCTTCCTGATGTCCAACAGCATGCATGACGTGAAGCATACGCTGCACGGCTTCAGCAAGATCATGAAGGGCGCCGTCTACAAAAAGACCGACTATGTCGACCTGCTGAGCCTGCTCTACTTCTTCGTCCGTCTCGCAAGCACCAAGGGCGCCATGGCACTGGAGGCGCATATCGAAAAACCGGAGGAAAGCGCCGCCTTCCAGAAGTTCCCGAACATCCTCAAGAACCACCACGCCATCGCGATGCTCTGCGACTACCTGCGCATGGTGGGCATGAACGCCGACGATCCCAACCAGATCGAGGATGTCATGGCGCGCGAACTGAAGAAAACACTGCACGAGGAACTCCACGGCGCCCATGCCTTGCAGAGCATGGCCGACGCCCTGCCCGCCCTCGGCATCGTCGCCGCCGTGCTGGGCGTGATCAAGACCATGGGCTCGATCAACGAGCCGCCCGCCGTGCTGGGCGGCATGATCGGCGGCGCACTGGTCGGCACCTTCATGGGTGTGCTGATGGCCTATGGGATGGTCGGCCCCTGCGCCAGCCGCCTGAAGGGCGTGGTCGAGGAGGAGTCAAAATTCTTCGAGGTGATCCGCGCCGTGCTGGTCGCCCACCTGCAGGGCAATGCACCGCAGGTCAGCGTGGAGACCGGCCGCAAAATGGTCCCCAACCAGCACATGCCCAGCTTCCAGGAGTTGGAAACCGCCGTGCAGAACCTGCAGATCGCATAGCGGATGCCGTCGGTACTCGCCGGCCGCGGCGCCGGCCGCGATCCACGCCATCATGGCACTTGCGTCGCGCACCAGGGCCGGGCCGCTGCCCGGGCGTGCGAGGAAATCGGCCCAAGAATACAAGTCTGCAAGTGCCGACTTGCGTGCCCAGCCGTCGGCCAGCCGGCCGCCGGCGGCGCGGTAGCCATCCGCGACGCCGGCCGCGAAGCCAGCCAGCCCACCTGCGGGCCGGCGCAACAGGTTGCCCAGGTCGAAGGCCGGCCCGCCGACAAAGGCAAACTCCCAATCCAGCAGCCCGGCAACCTGCCAATGCCCGCCCACCTCACGCACCAGGATGTTGGTGGGATTGCAGTCGGCATGGGTCAGGCAGGGACGGGCCATCCATGGATCGTCCAACAGGTTCGCGTCACGCGCCACCATGGCGAGCACCGCCGCCGCCAGCGCGGGATCGATCCGTCCCGCCCCGGGGTCGCGGCACAGACAGGCCCGCAGCCAGGCATCCAGCCCAGCCGCGCCGCCAGGGCCGATCGGCGCGACCGAAAGGGTCGCATCGAAAATCCCTGCCGGGCAAAGGTTTCACCGTGCACCGCTGCCAACGCGCGCCCGGCGGCATGGCCAAGCACGCCCGCGGCTTCGGGCCGGGCCGCCAGCACGCGGTCGAGCCGCTCGCCGTCGATCCACTGCAACAGCGCACAGGGCACCCCGAACACCGGGTCGGCCGGGAGAAAAGCAAGAACGCCCGGCACCGGCAGGCGCCCCGCGAGGCGGCGAAGCAGCGCGACTTCGCGGGCGGCGGCCGCGGGGTCGCGCTGCCAGAACCGCAGCAGCGCCACGGTCGGCGCGCCGGGGTTTCCCGCCGCCGGGCGAAGCAGCAGGCGCAGGTTGGTGTTGGCCAGTCCACCGCCGACCGGTTCGGCCGCCGTCATTGTGACCTGCGGCAGCAGCGCCGAGGCGATCTGGCCGATCTCCCCGCCAGTCGGCGCCAACGGCGCATGCCCTCTGCCCCAGCCCGCCCGCATAGGCCGCCTCCATCACCGCGAACCGATTCTGGCAGATCGTGCCCGGGGCCGCCCATACATTCTCAATTCGCTATCAAATCCAATGGGATATGACCAATTTCCAACGCCTCTGCCAGCGCGCCAGGTGGAACGCCGGAGTAGCCTGCGCGTTCTGCACACGCGGTGAGCAGAGCCCACGCGCCGTGGAGTGAACCGGTGCGCAAGGGCTGCACACCGGCGGCCGTGGCCATCACGCGAGGCAATCGTGCGGAAGTTTGATCCTTCAATGACCATCGCCGACATCGCGGAACTCACCGGGCGCCGGCATCGCCCGCCTGACGCGGTGCGCAACCGGGCCAGACAGCGCAAGGCTTTTGGCTGGGCGATTGCGGCGACCGCGATCAGCAGCGCCTGTGTTGTCGCCGTGTGGCTGATGCTGCCATAGCCGACCTGCCGGGTGCCGCACCCGGTTTCATACCCTCCTACCCTGCATAGCCCGCCCGGGTGCGCCATTCCGCGCCCGAGTGCGGGGTATTCGCGTGACTCCGGGGTTGGCGGCTGCCTGCTGCGTCGTCGTGAGGGGATTTGCCAACGGAAGATTTGCCGACACGGCCGACCTGGCGCCAAGATACGACACAACTTCGCCAGTTCCCCCGACCCCGGCGCGCGGCTCAGCCGCCCGCCGCAGGAGAGACGCCGATGATACTCGACCCCGACGCGCAGCGCGTGCTCGACCTGATGAAGGCGGCCGGCCGGCCGCCGCTGAACACGCTGTCACCGGAGGAGGCGCGCGGCTTCTTCGCCGCTGGCCGCACCGTGCTGCAGCCCGACCCGCCGGACGTCGCCGAGTTGCGCAACCTGCAGGCGCCCGGCCCGAACGGCCCGGTGTCGCTGCGCCTTTACCGCGGCATGGGGCTGGCTGCCGGCGAGATGGCGCCAGTGCTGATCTACTACCACGGCGGCGGCTGGGTGCTCGGCGACCTGGACAGCCACGACCAGGCGTGCCGCGCCCTGGCCAACGCCGCCGGATGCTGCGTGGTCGCGGTCGACTACCGGCTGGCCCCGGAAGTGAAGTTCCCTGGCGCCATCTCCAACTCTGCCGCCGCCACCCGCTGGATCCTCGCCAATGCCACCGAGCTTGCGATCGACCCCGCTCGCGCGGCCGTGGGCGGCGACAGCGCCGGCGGCAACATCGCCGCGGTCATGGCGCTGATGTCGCGCGACGGCTATCTGCCGCCGCTTGCATTCCAGCTTCTCATCTACCCCGTGACCGACATGGGCATGGGCCATGAAAGCTACCAGCGGATCACCGAGGGCTATCCGCTGGTTGCCGCGACCATGCGCTGGTTCATCGAACACTACCTGGCCGGCGCCGCCGACGTGGCCGATTGGCGTGCCTCGCCACTGCGCGCCGCCAGCCTGGCCGGGACCGCACCCGCGCTGGTGCTGACCTGCGCGCACGATCCACTCTGCGACGAAGGCGTGGACTACGCGCGGCGCCTGAACCACGACGGCGTGGCGGTGACCCACCTGCACTTCAACGACCAGATGCACGGCTTTCTGACAATGGGCAGGATCATTCGCGCTTCGGCCACCGCCATCGACATGATGGCCGCCAGCCTGCGGCGCGGCTGGGCGGCTTCGTAACTCACCGCTGACAGCAACGCCAATCAACAAGCAAATGGGGGAAACGATGGCCGGAATTCTGGCTGGCAAGAGCGCACTGGTCACAGGCGGCGCCTCGGGGATCGGGCGCGCGACCGCGCTCGCCATGGCGCGCGAAGGCGCGCGGGTGGCCGTCTCGGACCTCACCGAGGAGAGTGCCGCGGCAACCGTGGCATTGATCAACGCGGCCGGCGGCCAGGCGATCGCCATCGGCGGCAACGTGGCCGCCGAAGCGGACGTGTCGGCCATGGTCAGCCGCAGCGTGGCGGCCTTCGGGCGGCTCGACTGCGCCTTCAACAATGCCGGCATCTCGCCGCGCAACGTAGGCCCGGGCGGCCAGCGCACGCACGAGATGAGCCGGCAATCCTTCGACGATATGCTCGCGGTGAACCTGACCGGCGTGTTCCTGTGCATGAAATACGAGATCGCGCAGATGTTGCAGCAAGGCGGCGGGTCCATCGTCAACACCGCCTCCATCGCCGGGCTGGTTGGGCTGCCCTCGGCCACCAACTACGTCGCCGCCAAGCATGGCGTGGTGGGCATCACCAAGACGGCGGCGATGGAATACGCCCAGGACAACATCCGGGTGAACTGCGTCAACCCCGGCTACATCAAGACGCCGATGACCGACCCGACCATGGCCGAGCGCTACGACGCGCTGATGACCAAGGTGCCGATGAACCGGCTGGGCGTGCCGGAGGAGATCGCCGAGGCGGTGGTGTGGATGCTGTCCGAGCGCGCCTCGTTCATGACGGGCGCCAGCCACATCATCGATGGCGGCTACTACGCCGCTTAAAGCTGTATCCGTGCTGATAGAAGCACGGATACAGCTCTATATTTCTGTCAAAGCACGCAAATATTCCGATCGAGCGATTCCGCCCGATCGGGTATTGCTCTAGCGCTCCGCTCCGGCGGGTATGCCCGTGGAAATCAGGCCGGCCGAAGCAGCGGAAAGCCTGACAGCACCGTGCTGACCGCATCGACGGTGACCAGGTCGGCCTCGCCCAGCATGTTGAGCGTGGTCTGCGCCAGCATGCGGTTGGATGCGACGATCCGCGCCCCGGTTGCAGCCGCGAGCAGGAAGATCTGCGCCTGATCATAGTCGGCAGCACTGGGCGCATCGATCACGACACAGCGCAGCGTCTGCTGCTGATTGTTCACGATCAGCGTTTCGCGCAGCAAGGCCGGAACTTCGGAGCAGAAGAAGGCGATCGGGCGGCCCGACCTGGCCACGGCTTCAAGCAGCGGCAGGATCGTATCGAGCGAGATGTCGGGGTAGCCCAGAACGGCGATCCAGGCATTGGCATGGCGCACCGACGTCGCGGAGTTCGCGCCGAGGAAATGCGCCGACGAATACCCGAACGCGAGCCGCAACTCGGCTCCGGTCCGATGACTGCCCGCCATGCCGCATTCCCCCCCCCACCCACTCCGCATCCGTCTGTTTCGGGCGTAGCGAGTGCCCGGCACCCATGCCAACGGCCCGGAACGCAGGGTTCCGGGCCGCCGCGTGGCCGCTTTGCGCGTCAGGCGCCGGCGGTGATGGTCTCGCCAAAGCGCGACCAAGTGGTGCCGTTCCACCGCATCAGCTGCATCTGCTGCAGCGGCCGGAAGTTTGTGGCACTGGTGTTCGCCTTGATGCCAGGCAGCAGCAGCGGCAAGCTGACGTCCTTCACGCTCGCTGCCTGCTTCATGATGTTCTCGCGCGAGAGGTCGTTTCCGCACTGCTTCAGAACATGGTGCATCAGGTGCTCGACGCTGTAGGCATAGACGTAGTTGCCATCGGTGGTGTCGCCGTCGGGTAGGTATTTCGCCATGAAGGCGCGCCACTCCTTCATGTCGTCCGAAGCCTGCCAATCCGGATCTGTGGGGTCCTTGAGGTAGGAGGAGGTGACGATGCCGATTGCCTTCTCGGGTCCGGCCGGGGTGATCGTCGAGGCGATCGAGGCCGACACGTTGGACATCACGTGCAGCGGCTTCCAGCCCACATCGAAGGCCTTGCGGATGATCTGCGCGCTGAACTTCGGAATGCACGCGCTCACCAGCACGTCCGCTCCGGTATCCTTCAAGGTCACGACCTGGCTGTCCACGGTAGCGTCGCTGGACTCGTAGGTGAGGGTCTTGATGAAGGTCTTGTCAAAGTCCTTGCCGTAGACGTCCTGCAGACCGTACAGGTAGTCCTTGCCGAAATCGTCGTTCTGGTAGATCAGAACCGCGCGCGCCTTCGGCGCTTCCTTGCGGACATACTTGGCGTAGATCTGCGCTTCGTTGCGATAGCTGGGAGCATAGGCCATCGTCCAGGGGAAGTGCTTCGGGTCGTTCCACTTGTCCGCGCCGGTGGCAACGAACAGGTGCGGCACCTTCTTGGCGTTGACGTATTTGTGGATCGCCGAATTGGTAGGTGTGCCAAGCTGGTTGAACAACAACGCCACGTGGTCCTGTTCGACGAGGCGTCGAGTTTGCTCGACCGTCTTGGCCGGGTTGTAGGCGTCATCCAGAGAGATGAAATTGATCATGCGGCCGTTGATGCCGCCTTCGTCGTTGACGCGCTTCCAGTAGGCCGTATGGGCCCTGCCGCCAACGCCATACGAGGAGGCGTTGCCGCTGTAGGGCACGGTGTGCCCGATCTTGATCTCGGTCTTGGTGACCCCAACGACGGTGCCGGCGGCACTGGCTGGGCGGATGATGTTGAAGGCGGCAACGCCGCCCAGGCCGGCAAGAACAGCACGACGCTTCATGGTGGGTTTCCCTTTTTTGTCTTCTTATGCCTCCGCTGTTGGCCCACGAAGGCTCGAGTCCAGCCTAGACCAGCCATTTGCCGCTTGTCTGCCAATATCGACGTAATTTTGCGGCCACGTCACGCCGGCTGATCGCAACGCAACGGCCCGGGATGGCCTACCCATCCCGGGCCGCACTGCTGGCCGGCGCCGTATCAGGCGGTGGCGTTGATCACGTCGCCGAACCGCTCCCACGTACTGCCGTTCCACTTGGTCAGCTGCATCTGCTGGATCGGGTGGAAATTGGTCAGGCTGGTGTTGACGGTAATACCCGGCAGCAGCACCGGCACTTCCTCATGTTTGATACTGGCTGCCTGGCGCATGATGTTCTCGCGCGAAAAATCGTTGCCGCACTGCCGCAAGGTCTGCAGCATGGTGTTGCACACGCCATAGGACGAGACATAGCCGCTGTCGGTCAGGTCGCCACCGGGCAGGTATTTCGCCATGAACTCCCGCCACTCGTTCATGCCCGCGTCGTTGTCCCAATAGTGATCGGTGGCATCCTTGAGGTAGCGCGCGGTGATGATGCCCAACGCCTTCTCCACGCCGGCCGGGCGGATCACCGAGGCGACCGAGCCGGACACGTTGGTCATGCAGTGCAGCGGCTTCCACTCGATGTCATACGCCTTGCGGATCAGCTGGGCGGAGAACTTGGGCAGGCAGGCGCTGACCAGCACGTCGGCGCCGGATTCCTTCAGGCTGACCACCTGGCTGTCGATCGTGGCGTCGCTCGACTGGTAGGTCAGTATCTTGATGAAAGTCTTGTCGAAGTCCTTCCCGTAGCCTGCCTTCATGCCAAGCAGGTAGTCCTTGCCGAAATCGTCGTTCTGGTAGATCAGCGCGATTTTCGCGTTCGGCCGTTCTTTCTTGATGTAGCGCGCATAGACGCGTGCCTCGGTCTGGTAGCTGGGCTGCCAGCCGATGGTCCACGGGAAATGCTTCGGGTCGCCCCACTTATCCGCCCCGGTGGCGACATAAAGATGCGGCACCTTCTTCGCATTGACGTATTTGTGGATCGCCGAGTTCGTCGGAGTGCCCAGTGTGTTGAACAGACATGCGACCTGGTCCTGCTCGACCAGGCGGCGCACCTGCTCCACCGTCTTGGCCGGATTATAGGCGTCGTCGTAGGAGATGAAGTTGATCATCCGCCCCGCCACGCCACCCTGGTCGTTCACCCGCTTCCAGAACGCGGCATGTCCGCGGCCAATAACGCCATAGGATGAAGCGTTGCCGCTATAGGGAATGGTGTGCCCGATCTTGATCTCGGTCTTGGTGACACCCACCGTGGTCGCTTCGGATGGGCGAATGATACTAAATGTTGCAAGGCCGCCAAGACCCGCAAGCACAGTACGGCGTTTCATGTTCGCTCCCTTTATCGTTGTTTTTGTACCCGCGCGCTGGTTCACGCAGGCATGAGCGAAATGCTACACCCCTCTTCCCTTGCTTGTCTGCCCCTTTTGGCCGCACTGCGCGCTCCAATGAAAACGGCCCGGAACCGCCATGCTGTTCCGGGCCGTCAACGTGGCAGACGAGGCGTCAGGCGGCGGAGATCACGTCGCCGAAACGCTGCCAGGTCGTGCCGGACCAGCGGGTCAACTGCATCTGGCGGATCGGATGGTAGTTGTCCGGAGCCGTGCTGACGGTAATGCCCGGCAGCAGCACCGGCACCGTCTGGTTCTTGATGTTCAGCGCCTGCTTCATGATGTTCTCGCGCGAGAAATCATCGCCACACTGCTTCAGAACCTGATTCATCGTGGTGCACACGCCATAGGAGAAGACATACCCGCCGTCGGTGGTGTCGCCGTCGGGGATATACTTCGCCATGAAGTCGCGCCACTCATTCATGCCGGCATCGTCCTTCCAGCCCGGATCGGTGGGATCCTTCAGGTAGTTGGAGGTGATGATGCCAACCGCCTTCTCGGGCCCCGCCGGCGTAATCGTGGCGCCCACCGACGACGACACGTTGCTCATGCAGTGCAGCGGCTTCCAACCGATGTCGTAGGCCTTGCGGATCAACTGCGCCGAGAACTTCGGAATGCAGGCGCTCACCAGCACTTCGGCGCCCGACTCCTTCAGGCTCACCACCTGGCTGTCGATCGTCGCGTCGCTCGACTCGTAGGTCAGCACCTTGACGAAGACCTTGTCGAAGTCCTTGCCGTAGCTGTCCTTCAGGCCGTTGAAGTAGTCCTTGCCGAAATCGTCGTTCTGGTAGATCAGCGCGGCCTTCACGCCCGGCCGCTCCTTCTTGATGTAGCGTGCGTAGATCTGCGCTTCAGTGCGATAGCTGGGCTGCCAACCGATGGTCCATGGGAAGTGCTTGGGGTCCGCCCACTTGTCCGCGCCGGTGGACAGGAACAGGTGCGGCACCTTCTTCGCATTGACGTATTTGTGGATCGCCGAATTCGTCGGCGTGCCCAGCGGATTGAACAGGAACGCAACGTGGTCCTGCTCGATCAGACGCCGTGTCTGCTCCACCGTCTTGGCGGGGTTGTAGGCGTCGTCGTACGAGATGAAGTTGATCTTGCGCCCGGCGATGCCGCCCTGGTCATTCACCCGCTTGAAATAGGCCGCATTGGCGCGGCCGATCACGCCGTAGGACGACGCATTTCCGCTGTAGGGAATGGTGTGGCCGATCTTGATCTCGTCCTTCGTCACGCCCACAACCGTGGCCGCGCCCGCCGGGCGGACAAGCCCGCCCACAACGCCGGCCCCGAGGCCGGCGATCAGTGTTCTACGCTTCATTCGTGTATTCTCCTTGCCACGTCAGGTCGTCAGAACCGGCAGCCTGCCGGTTCCAACCACGTCTCATATGGTAACGCGTCGCCGCAAAAGCAGCACCCGCGCCCGATTCAGGTCGAAGGGGCCCGTGCGCCGCGCAACCGCCGCGTCCATCCGGCCAGCACGCTGGCGATGCCGCCGGGTGCGAAGAACATGAATGCGATCAGGATGATGCCGTAGATCGCCCCGGGTGCCGCCTTGGATATCTCTTCGGCGATGTTCGGCACGAACTGGATGAACAGAGCCCCGTAGATCGCCCCCGAGATCGACGATGCGCCGCCGATCACCATGCCGACGAACAGCGTCAGCGACAGTGCCAGGGTGAAACTGTCGGGCGACACGAAGCCCACCGCGATCGCCCCCAGCGCGCCGCCGATGCCGGTGAACAGCGCCCCGGTGCCGAAGGTGAGTGTCTTGTAACGTGCCAGCTCGATGCCCATCGCCTCGGCGGCCAGCGGCTGGTCGCGGATCGCCTTCAGCGCCCGGCCGATGCGGCTGGTCACCAGGTTGGTCGCGATGATGAAGAACACCACGGCAACGGCCAGCGAGAACAGGTACAGCCACTGGTCCGATGTCAACGCCAGGCCGAACGGCGCATCGGGCTTGAGGATGACAATGCCCTGCACGCCACCGGTCCAGTCCTCGAACAACCGGTATTTCAGAAGCTGCGGCACCGACAGGGCGAGCGCGAAGGTGACCAGGGCCAGGTACAGCCCCCCCAGGCGCAGCGCCGGCAGGCCCAGCATCAGGCCGACGATGCCGCTGGCGATCGCCGCCGGCGGCAGGGTAGCCCAGTACGGTACGTCCCACTTGTCCATCAGGATCGCGGCGGTATAGGCGCCGACGGCGTAGAACGCCCCCTGGCCGAGCGACACCTGGCCGCCATAGCCGGTGGTGAGGTTCTTGCCCAGCACCGACATGGCATACGCCACCACCATGGTCAGCTGGAACAACTGGTAGCCCGAGGCGAAGACCAGCGGCAGAACCGCGGCCGCGACGACGAGCAGCAGCAGCATGATGCGGGAATTGGTGATTGCCATGATCTACACCCGGCTCGCCAAGGTTCGGCCGAACAGGCCGGAGGGTTTGACCAGCAGCACCACCACGATAATGATCAGCGCGGTGGTGAGCTTCAGTTCGGTGCCGACGACATAGGCTCCGGCGAGGTTCTCGATGACCCCCATCAGCAGCCCGCCGATCACCGCCCCCAGCGGCGAGTTGATGCCGCCAAGCAGCGCGCCGGCGAAGGCGTAGATCAGCACGCCGGCCATCATGTTGGGGTCCAGGAAGACGATCGGTGCCACCATCATTCCCGCGATGGTGCCGATCGCCGCCGCCAGCCCCCAGCCGAGCGCCAGCATGCGGCCCACGGGAATGCCCACGAGGCGGCTGGACACCGGGTTGAAGGCCGCACCGCGCATGGCCAGGCCCAGCCGGGTGAACCGGAAGAACGCCCACACCGAAGCCAGCACGATCAGCGTCACCGCCGTCGAGCCCAGTTCATGAGGGGAGAACAGGCCGCCGAGCATCGGGCCGCCGGAACCGAAGGGCGAGGGGAACGGCTTCAGCTGATAGCCGAACAACCAGCCGGCGCTGTTGTTGAAGATCAGCAGCAGCCCCAGGAACGCCCCCACCGATGCCAGCACCGGCGCATTGGCAAGTGGTTGCAAGACGAGTCTTTGCAGCAGCACCCCCAGCACGAAGGAGAAGATCATCGTCAGCAACATCGCCACCCAGTAGGGAATGCCCGCCTGGATCAACGTGAGCGCGACGAAGGTGGAGAACATCGCCATTTCGCCCTGGGCGAAGTTGATCTGGTGGGTGGCGAGGAAGATCATCACCAGCGCCAACGCGATCGAAGCATAGATGCCGCCGGTGGCGATGCCGGAGACGATCTGGTGCAGAAGTGCGTCCATGCTAGTTCCCCCACCTCAATAGCGCGGCACGCCCAGGCGGCCGGACGGTGACGATGGCGAGGGAACGCAGGCCGCGGCGCCACGCCGCGCATGTCGTCTTCGGCATGTGCAATCCTTCGAACATGGCGCGAACCAGGTGTCGTGCCAGCTGAAAACAGAAATCCAGTGTCCCGTGCACGGGCATTTCCAGGCCGGCCGGATTGCGCGATCGAAACACTAGTAGCCGAGATAGGATTTACGCAGCGACTCGTCCTTGCGGATCTCAGCCGCCGGCCCGGACATGACGATGCGCCCGGTTTCCAGCAGATACGCCATGTCGGCGATCGACAGCGCCAGCGACGCGTTCTGCTCGACCAGCAGGATGGAGGTGCGCTCGCTGGCGATGATCTGGCGCATGATTTCAAAGATTTCACGCACGATCAGCGGCGCCAGCCCGAACGAGGGCTCGTCCAGCAGCAGCAGCCGTGGCTTGATCATCAGCGCCCTGCCGATCGCCAGCATCTGCTGCTCGCCGCCCGACAGGGTGCCGGCCTGCTGGCGATAGCGGTCCTTCAGCTTGGGAAAGTAGCTGCAGACCCGCTCCAGGTCGCTGGCCACGTCATCGCGCCTGGTATAGGCGCCCAGCTTCAGGTTCTCCTCGACGGTCAGTTCCATGAAGGTGCCACGGCCGTCGGGCACGTGGCCCACACGCCGCGCGGCGATCGCCTCGGTGGACATTCCGTTGATGTTCTCGCCGTCGAACAGTATCTCGCCGGTGGAACGCAGCATGCCGCTGATGGCGCGCAGGGTGGTGGTCTTGCCCGCGCCGTTGGCCCCCAGCAGGGCGGTGACGCCGCCGGTGTTCACCACGAAATCCATGCCGTGCAGCACCCGCACCAGGCCGTAGCCGGAATGCAGGTTGCGGGCCTCCAGGATCGGAGTTTCCGCCGCCGCGGCGTCGGTCGCGGGCGCGGAATTCGGGCTTCTTGACAATCGGCTCAGCCATGGGATGTCCCCGCATCGTCGCCATCGCCGAGATAGGCGCGGATCACTTCGGGATCGCGCTGTACTTGCTCCGGCGTGCCGTCGGCAATCTTGCGGCCGAACTCCAAGGCCACCACGCGGTCGGACACGCGCATCACCAAGCTCATGTGATGTTCCACCAGAAGGATGCTCAGCCCGAAATGCTGGCGCAGCCGCTTGATCAGTTCGCCGAGTTCATCGACCTCGCCATGATTGAGCCCGGCCGCCGGCTCGTCGAGCAGCAGCAGCTTGGGCTCGGCGATCATCGCACGCCCCAGTTCCACGCGCTTCTGCCAGCCGAATGGCAGGCCGGCCACCGGCAGGTCGGCCTGTGATCGCAACTCCAGCAGGTCGATCAGGTCGTCCGCGCGCCGGCGCGCCTCGCGCTCCTCGGTGCGGGTGGCCGGCAGGCCCAGCGCATTGGCCAGGAAGCCGGTGCGGCCGCGGTAGTGGTAGCCCACCAGGATGTTGTCGCGTACCGTCATGCTGCGGAACAACGCCACGTTCTGGAAAGTCCGCCCGATCCCCAGCTGCACCATGCGGTGGCGCGCCAGTCCCTTCAGCGAAGTCCCCTCGCAGCTGATATCGCCCACCGTGTAGCGATAGAAGCCGCTGATGCAGTTGAACATCGTCGTCTTGCCCGAGCCGTTGGGTCCGATCAGCCCGCAGATCTCGTTGTGTCCGACATCGAAGCTCACACCGTCCAGCGCGACGATGCCGCCGAAGCGCATCTCCACGCCACTGACGCGCAACAGCGGCACGTGGCCAACCGCGGGGGCCGGCGCCGCACTTGCCGCTTGCACAGCGGCGCTCACGGCCGGAGGCTCCAGCAATACCGAACGGAATTCAACAGATGTGGCCTGTCCACCCCATCCCCCCAGTTGCAAGGCTTCCGGGGAGGATACCGCCGGTGCCGAATCGTTGTGTCCGCGGGTTGCCCCGCCATCGGCGCGACCCTAGGCGGGAAGCGCGACCCGGGCAAGCCTGCATTGCGGCGCGGTAATGTCGAGCCTTACAGCCAGCGCAACGGTCGCGCGCGGTGCCGCATGGAACATCGCCGGGCGGATACTGCCGCTCGTGGTCGCCCTGGCCGCAACCCCGTTGCTGGTGGCCAGCCTGGGTCTGGCGCGCTGGGGCATCTTTGCCCTGGCGCTGAGCCTCGTGGGCATGTTCGGAATATTTGACCTTGGCATCGGCCGAGCCCTCACCCGCGTGGTGGCCGGCCGGCTCGGCACGGCCGAGCGCGATGGCAACGAAGCTGCCGCGCGCGCGGCGGCCGGCGCGGTGCGTGCAGGCTTGCTGCTGCTGGCCGGATTGGGATTCGCCGCAGGGCTGGCGGGTGCCGCAGGCTCGTGGGCTTACGCAGGCCTGCTCGACCTGCCGGCGGGGCTTGCGGGCGAGGTGAGGTGGGCGCTGGTGGTACTCGCGGCCGCCGGGCCGCTGGTACTCGTCAATGCCGCGCTCTGGGGCGTACTGGCCGCGCACCAGCGCTTCGCCGGCGCAAACCTGGTGAACCTGCCGATCCTTGCTCTCTATTACGTCGGCCCGCTCGCCGCGTTGCAGCTCTGGGACAGTCTGGTTGCAGCCACCGCCGTTCTCGTGGCCTGCCGCGCGGCGATGACTTGGGCCTATTGGCGGCTCTGCCTGCGCGCCCTGCCCGCGTTGCGCGGCAGCCGGGCGGATTGGGCGGTGGCGCCGCTTCTGCTGCGCCAAGGGGCGTGGATCACGGTGGCGAACGTGCTGTGGCCGCTCAGCCAGCATCTCGACCGGTTCATCATTGCCGCCCGACTCTCCGCCGAGGCCGCGGCCCACTATGCCACGCCGTTCGACCTGGTGATCCGCATCGCCGTGCTGGGGCACGCGGTGCTGGCCAGCGCGTTTCCCGCCATGGCCACCGCGCTCGCGGCTCCGGCGGGAGGCACCGGACGGCTGTTCCGGCACGCCGTGCTGGGCATTGGCGCGCTGGTGCTGCCGCCCTGCCTGATCTGCGTGCTGTTCGCCGGCCCGTTGCTGGGGTGGTGGCTCGGCCCGGACTTCGCCGATGCAGCCGCGCCAGCGATGCGATGGCTGGCAGCCGGCGTGGTGGCGTTCGCGTTGGATGGTGTGGCCGCGGCACTGATCGACGGCGCCGGGCGTTCGGCGCGCAACGCAATCCTGGCGGCCGCCGAGCTTGCCCTTTACCTGCCGGCGCTGCTGGTGGTCCTCGACGGCTCCGGCATCGAGGGGGCGGCGGTGCTGTGGGCAGTGCGGGCATGGGCCACGGCGACCTTGCGGATGTGGCTGGCCGCCAGGGTTCATCCGGCATTGGGGCGGGAGGTCCGTGCCCTGGCGCCGGCGCTCACCGCCGCGATGCTGGCGGTTGCCGCAGCATTGGCCCTGTCGGCGTTGGCGCCCGGGCCACGGCTTGTCGCGGCCTTGCTGCTGCCCCTTCCGGCGGCGTGGCTGGCCTGGCGCCACGGGCTTGCACATGTTGAGCGACACGCGCTTGTGTTCGGGCTGGCCGGGCGGCTGCGGCTGCGCTAAGCGCTGCGCCATGGAACACGTGATCTGGCTGCAGGTGGTGGTGCTCGGGGTCCTGGAAGGGCTTACCGAGTTCATTCCCGTCTCGTCCACCGGGCATCTCATCCTGATGGAGTCGGCGCTCGGGTTCCATGGACCGCCGGGCCGGGTGTTCGAGATCGCGATCCAGCTCGGCGCCATTCTCGCGGTGGTGGTGATTTATTTTCGACGACTGCTGGATGTGTTGCTGGGCCTGCCGCGCGACCCGGCGGCACGGCATTTCACCATTGCCATCCTGCTGGCCTTCCTGCCTGCGGCGGTGGTCGGCGTGCTGGCGCACGATTTCATCAAGTCGGTGCTGTTCTCGCCCTGGGTGGTGGCGGTGAGCCTGATCGTCGGCGGCCTTGCCATCCTGGCGATCGAGCGGATGCGTCCGGTGGCGTCGTACCATTCGGTCGAGCGGCTGCCGCTGTCGCGGGCCTTGGCGATCGGCGTGGTGCAGTGCCTGGCGATGGTCCCGGGCGTGTCGCGGTCGGGGGCGACGATCATGGGCGCCCTGTTGCTGGGGGTGGACCGGCGGACGGCGGCGGAGTTCTCGTTCTTCCTGGCCATTCCCACCATGTTCGGCGCCACGGTGTACGACCTTTACAAGAACCGGGCGACGCTCGACTTCCATGACGGCACCTTGATCGGCGTTGGATTCGTGGTGGCGTTCCTGGCCGCGCTGGTAGTGGTGCGATGGCTGGTCGACTTCGTGGCACGGCATGGCTTCGCGGTGTTCGCGTGGTACCGCATCGCGCTTGGCTGCCTGTCGCTTGCCGTGCTGGGCCTGGCCTGAGCGCCATGCGCCTTGCGCCTATCGCGCTGCTGGCCGGCGGCGGCGTGCTCACCGGGCTGGTGGCCTGGTACGGCGCCGCGGCGATCGGCCGGGAGGTTCTGAGCGCGGCCTGGACATTGCCGCTGATCATGGCCGTGCATGGCGTCCAGCAATGGTTCTCGGCGGTCGCCTGGCGGTGGGTCGTGGGCGGGGCCGAACCGGGGCTGGGGCAGTATTTCCTGGTGCGGGTGATCCGCGAGGCGGTGAACGGGCTGCTGCCGGTGGCCCAGCTTGGCGGCAACGTGGTGGGCGTGCGCATGCTGATGCACCGCGGCGTCGGCGGCACCGGGGCGACCGCCGGCACCACCATCGACGTCACCATCGAAGCGGTGACCCAGCTTGTCTTCACCTTGGCCGGCATCGCCGTGCTGGCCGGCATCAGCAGCGACCGGGCCTGGCTGCCGTGGGTTCAAGGCGGCGTGGCGGCAATGGCGGTTGGCGTCGTGGGTTTCATCCTGCTGCAACGCCATGTCGGCCCGCGGGTGATCGACTGGCTCGCCGGCCCCCTGCTTCGCCTGTTCCCGCGGCTGCCGCTGGCCGCGGCGCACAACCTGTTCGCCGCCCTGCGGGCACGTCAGCGGCAGCCGGGCCTGCTGCTGCGCGCCGCCGCGCTGCACATGGCGGTCCTGGTGATGGGCGTGGCGGAAACCTGGCTGGTGCTGGCCGCAACGGGGCGGCCGGTCGGGTTGGCGGAGGCTGTCGTGGTGGAGAGCCTGGGCATGGCGGTTCGGGGGGCGGGCTTTGCGGTGCCGGGCGGGCTTGGGGTTCAGGAGGCCGGCTTCATCATTGTCGGCGGGCTGGTGGGGGTGCCGCCCGACCAGGCGATCGCGCTGTCCATGGTCAAGCGCCTGCGCGAACTGGCCTTTGGCCTGCCGGCATTGGTGACGTGGCAGTTGGGCGAAGGGCGGCGGCTGTTGCGGCGGGGATAGGGGCGGTCAGGGCATGGGCGGTCAGGCGAGGGCGGCGGCGAGGTCGCGCACCAGCGCCGCGGTGACCTGGGGCCAGCGATCGTCCGCCGCCTCGCGCGGCGGCACCGGGTCGGCGGCGAGCAGGCCGGCCAGGGCGTCGGCCAGGGCCGGAGCGGTCGGGTCGCACAGGCGGGCCAGCGCCGCGCCGGCGAGTTGCTCGGCAATGCCACCGACGCGGGTTGCCACCACCCAGCGCCGGGCCGCGATTGCCGCCGCGGCGACGCCGCTCTGGCTCGCCTCGCGGTACGGCAGCACCAGGGCGTCGGACCAGGCGATGATGGCGCCGACCTCGCCCTCGGGCACCCAGCGGTTCTCGACGCGCACGCCGGGCAGGCGGCGCAACTGGTCCAGCACCGTGGATTCGGGCCCGCTGCCGACCACGCGCAGTTCAATGTCCGGACGGGGTCCGAGGCGGCCCATTGCGTCGGCCAGCAGGTCGAGCCCCTTATAGGGCAGCAGGCGGCCGAAACAGAGCAGGCGCAGCGGGCCGCCATGGGCGCGCGGCGGCGGCGGCGGCGGGCCGAACGCCAGCGGCGGGAGTTCGGTCAGGATCAGGCGGCGCCCCTCGGCCACGCCCTGGGCCCGCAGGCGGTCGGCAACGTGGCGGCTAAGGGCGACGAGCGCATCGGCCCGGGCGACGAGGCGGCGCTGAAGGACCATCTGCAGGGCGTAGGAATCGCCGGGATGCAGGTCGGCGTCGTGCACGACCACGGCGTAGGGGATGGCCGCGCGGCGCAGGGCGGCAGCCATCAGCAGATCGAGCGGGGCGGGCATGGCGCAGATCGCCGCGTCCACTTCGAGCGCGCGCAGCCGGTCGGCGAGGCCGCCGACCTGGAACGGCAGGCGCGGCAGCCGGGCCAGGAGGTCGGCCATGCCGCGATAGGTGTCCACCGGCAGGTCGCAGGCGGGGGCGTCGGGGCCGGCGAGGATCTCGGACTGGCGCGACAGCGACAGCAGGGCCTCCGCACCTGTCACGCGCCCTGCGCCCGCGGCGAGTTCCACGGCATAGCGCGGGCCGGCGCCGCGGCGGCCCCATTGCCAGACGAGAAGCCTCATGCGGCAAGCCCGGCGACGGCGGCGGCGAGCGGGGCGGGGCCGAGGGCGGCGCTGGCGTGGGCCTGGCCGCGCCGGCCGAGGGCGTGGCGTGACGCGGGGTCGTCGGCCAGGCGGCGAAGGGCGGCGGCGGCGGCGTCGATGTCGGGCTCCGCCCAGGTCGCGCCGGGGACGTCGAGCACGCCGCGCGGGTCGTGAGCGGGAACGAGGCGGTAGGGCACCAGTTCCGCGCTGTCCTGGTCCATGAAATCCATGTTGCCCGACCAGCCGGTGGCCACGACCGGACGGCCCAACAGCATCGCCTCGGCCGGGACCAGGCCGAAGCCTTCGCTGCGGTGCAAGGACAGCACGATATCGGCGCAGGCGGTGAGCGCGTGGACCTCGGCCGCCGGCATCTCGCGGGTCTCGATTCGGATGTTGGGCGCATCGCCGACCGCGTCGCGCAGAGCGGCGAAGTCAGCCGGGAAATGGCCGGGGTGGCCGACCTTGAGCAGCAGGAGGCGGTCGGGGCGATCGGCGAAGGCGCGGCGGAAGGCGGCGATGGCGGCGAGGGGATTCTTGCGCACGAAGCTGGAGGCCAGGTTGAATGAGACCAACACGATAAGGATGGAAGAAGGCAGCCCGAAGGCGGCGCGGTCGAGCGGCGCCGGGGCGGGTGGGCAAAGGGCCAGGGGATAGGTGACGGTGCGCAGGGCGATGCCATGCCGTGGCGGCAGCCAGGCTGCCATGGCCTCGGCGGTGAATCGGCTGGTCACCCAGACCTCGTGGACGAACCGCAGCCCGTCCCGCCACGCCTGGGGCACCACGGGCAATTCCCAGTTCCACATGCCGACGACACGGCGGCCGCGCAGCAGGGCGCGGGGTTGGCGCAGTAGCGCGAGCGGCAGCAAGGGTGGGTTGACGTGCAGGAGCAGCGGCATGCCCGGGGGCGGCAGGGCGGCGGCGCGGTTGTCGGAATCCAGGGCGACCGTCGGCACGCCCATCTTGTCGAGCGCGGCCTGGACGAGGCGAACCGCCATGCCAAGACCGGAGGGGCGGGAGAATTCGCCAAGCAAGGCGAGCCCCGGACCGGCCGGCGGCGGCGGGCGGTCCGGCCGGGGTGCGGCCAGGACGGTTGCGGCCTGCAAGGCTGCCCGCCGCGGCCCCGCGGGCAGCAAGCGCCAAGCCCGGTGCAGGGGAGAGAGCGGGTGGGAGGACATGAACCGGCAATCTGCCGCCGCCGCATGGCCCCCGCAAGGGAGGGGGCGACGGCGCAATTGAGGAATATTGTTATTTCGGAACATTTAGGACGCAATCGGGCTGCACGGCAACGCCGCCTGAAAACGGACGCGGAGACGGCACATCGGCGTTGGACAAGCCGCCGGGCGGGCACGGCGCGGGATCGCGGGGACAGGGTGCGTCGCTGCCCGCGGACAGAGCACCGCCGGCGCGGGGTTGTGCGGAGCGGGATGGCGTGGGTGGGGATGGCGCGGGCGGCGGCGGCGCGGATGGCGGCGGCCGCAGCGCCGGCGGAAGTGCAACGCCCAACATCCGGCACAGCGGGCGCAAGGTGCGCCCGATTCCCGGCGTGGCGGCGAGCGTCGACTGAACCGCCGGTTCGTGCAACGCCGCCCGGAGACCCTGGGCATAGTTCGCGGCCTGGTAGCCGAGAACCTCCACCAGCCAGTTCCAGCGCCGCGGAAAACGCGGCGGCGGCGCCCCGCCCCTGCGGCCCGGCCGCGACACGCCGCGCCGCGGCAACCCGCCGGCGGCCAGCAGCGCCAGCAAGGCGGCAAGCCGCTGCCTCGCCCGCGCGATCCGCTTCCAGAGCGGCACGGTCAGGCCGCCCAAATCACGGAACCTCGCGGCAACCAGCAGATTGAGCGCGTCCAGAATCGCATCGACCCGCACGGCCAGCACCTTGGCGGGGTGGACAGGCTCCGCGAGAGGAGGCGATGCGTTCATGGTACGTTCTTAGCAGTTGGGCGAATTCGCTGCAAGGAAAAAAGTCCTTGGGATAGGCAAGGATGAAGGCAAGGCGAGGGCTCTGCCCTCGACCCGCTGGGGCCTGGAGGCCCCAGACCCCCAATAATTTATCTGGCAGCGTCCGGTGGATATTTTGCAATATTGTTAATGTCCAATAACAATAAACTGGAATAAATGGTTCACGCAGCAGGCGATACTTCACACATTGCCGGATCTCGAGCTGTGGATTTGAATTTGGTCGCGCGACGAATTCTTAATTATCGGATTGCAAAGGCTCTGCCTTTGCTGGGGTCCAGGGGCAAAGCCCCTGGCCTTGATCTTCCCGAAGCTATCTGACGCGGTTTGCGCTTCAGGCGGCCACGCCGTTTAGGTGGCAGGCGCTGCGGTGCCCGGGCGCGACATTCACGAGGGCGGGCGCCTGTTCGCGGCAGACCGGCATTGCGTGGGGGCAGCGGGGGTGGAAGTGGCAGCCGGGGGGCGGGTTGATGGGGGAGGGGATTTCGCCCTTGATGGCGGTGAACTGGCGTTTGCGGGTGTCGATGCGCGGCACCTCGGCGAGCAGGGCCTGGGTGTACGGGTGGTTGGGGCGGTCGAAGATTTCCTCGGCGGCGGCTTCCTCGACGATGCGGCCGAGATACATGATGGCGACTCGGTCGGAGAGGTGTTCGACGACGCCGAGGTCGTGGCTGATGAACAGGTAGGTCAGGTTCAGTTCGCTGCGCAGGTCCATGAACAGGTTCAGGATCTGTGCCTGGATGGAGACGTCGAGTGCCGCCACGGCTTCGTCGCAGACGAGGAATTCGGGCTGGACGGCGAGTGCGCGGGCGATGCCGATGCGTTGGCGCTGGCCGCCGGAGAACTGGTGCGGGTAGCGGCGCTTGTAGGCGGGGTCGAGGCCAGCGCGACGGAGTTGGGCGTCGACGTAGGCGCCGAAGCCTTCCGCGCCGATGAGGCGGTGGACGCGGGGGGCTTCGCCGACGATGTCGTCCACGCGCATGCGCGGGTTGAGGCTGGCGTAGGGGTCCTGGAAGATCATCTGGACCTTGAGCGTGGCCTGGCGCTTTTCCTCGTCCGAGAGGGTGCCGATGTCGCGGCCTTCGAGCAGCACGGTGCCGTCGGATGGCGGCATGATGCCGGCGACCATGCGGCCGAGTGTGGATTTGCCGCAGCCGGATTCACCGACCAGCCCGACGACTTCGCCGCGGTTGATGGTGAGGTCGACGCGGTCCACCGCGCGCACGATGGTTTCCGGGGGCGGGTTGCCGATGGCGCGGCGCAGGCCGAGGGTGAGGCGCGCGGCCATGTCCAGGGTTTTGCCGAAGCGCTTGGAGATGCCGCGCAACTCGATGACCGGGGGCTCGGCCGCCGGGGTGACGTGGGACGCGGCGGGGGGCACGGCGGGGGCGGCTGATGTCGCGCTCATGCCACCATCTCCAGTTGCGGATGGAAGCAGCGCAGGGTGCGGCCCTCGACGGGGTGGGTGTTCTGCGGGTCCTGTTCGCATACGGCGTCCGCGCGCGGGCAGCGGCTGCGGAAGGCGCAGCCGGCGGGCAGGTTGAGCAGCGAGGGGGTCATGCCGGGGATCTGGCGCAGCTTGCTGCCGCGGGCGTTGCGGCTGGGCACGCTGCCGATGAGGCCGTGGGTGTAGGGGTGCAGGGGGCGGTCGAGCACCTCGGCGACGGTGCCGGTCTCGACGATGCGGCCGGCGTACATGACGGCGATGTCGTCGGCGAGGCCGGCGATGACGGAGAGGTCGTGGGTGATCCAGATCAGCGAGGTGCCGACCTCGCGGGCGAGTTTCTGCACCTCGGCCAGGATCTGCGCCTGGATGGTGACGTCGAGCGCGGTGGTGGGTTCGTCGGCGATGATGAGGTCGGGGCGGTGCAGCAGGGCGATGGCGATAGCCACGCGCTGGCGCATGCCGCCGGAGAACTGGTGCGGGTAGGCGGTGAGGCGTTCGTCCGGGCTGGGGATGCCGACCATGCCCAGCGCGTCGCGCGAGCGCTGGCGGGCTTCCTCGCGCGGGACGCGGGCGTGGGCGAGGACGGTTTCGATCATCTGCGTGTCGATGCGCAGGACCGGGTTCAGGGTCATCATCGGGTCCTGGAAGATCATGGCGATGCGGTTGCCGCGCAGGTCGCGCAGTTCGCGTTCGTCGAGCTTCGTGAGGTCGGTGCCCTGGAACAGGATTTTGCCGGTGGTGATGCGGCCGGGCGGGTCGACGAGGCCGATGACGGAGAAGCCGGTGACGGATTTTCCCGATCCGGATTCGCCGACGAGGCCAAGCACCTTGCCGCGCGCCACCTGGAAGGAGATGTCGTCCACCGCGCGGACGACGCCGTTGCGGGTGAAGAAATGCGTGGAGAGGCCCTGCACGTCCAGCGTGATGTCGGTCATCCGCCCTGCCCTATTTCTTCAGCCGCGGGTTGAGCACGTCGCGCAGGTGGTCGCCGACCAGGTTGATGGCGACGATGGTCACCAGCAGGGCGATGCCCGGGTAGAAGCTGATCCAGTATTTGCCGGAGAGCATGTACTGGTAGCCGTTGGCGATGAGCAGGCCGAGCGAGGGTTCGGTGATGGGCACGCCGAGTCCGAGGAAGGACAGCGTCGCCTCGAGCGTGATGGCGCGGGCCACCAGGATGGTGCCGATGACGATGAGCGGCGGCATGCAGTTGGGCAGCAGGTGGATGAACAGCAGGCGCCAGCGCGGCAGGGCGAGGCACTTGGCGGCCTCCATGTATTCGCGCCTTGTTTCGACAAGGGCGGCGCTGCGGGCGGTGCGGGCGTAGCGGGCCCATTCGACGATGACCAGGGCCAGCATGACGTTCATGACGCCCTTGCCGAGGAAGGCCAGGATCATCAGGGCGACGAGGATGGCGGGGAAGGAGAGCTGGAGGTCGACAAGGCGCATGATGGCGGTTTCGACCCGGCCGCCGGCGAAGGCGGCCAGCAGGCCGAGCGCGGTGCCGACGACGCCGGCGATCAGCGCCGAGCCGACGCCGACATAGAGTGAGATGCGCAGGCCGTACATGATGCCCGAGAGCATGTCGCGGCCCTGGTCGTCGGTGCCGAGCCAGAAGGTCATGCCGGTGCCCATCGAGGTTTCGCCGGGGGCGAGGCGGCCGTCCATGATGTCGAGCTGGGCGAGGTCGTAGGGGTCCTGGGGCGACAGGAGGGGAGCGAAGACGGCGACGAAGACGATCGCCAGCACGAGGAAGAAGGCCGCGACCGCCACCTTGTTCTCGGCGAATTCCGAGATGAAGCGGGCGAAGGGGGTTTCTTCCTTGCGTGCGGCCGGCGCCTCGGGGGGTGCCGGCAGGGCGGTGGCGCTCATTCCCGGGACTCCAGCCGAACGCGCGGATCCAGCACGGTGTAGAGCAGGTCCACGCACAGGTTGATGATGATGAACAGGAAGACGATCATCATGAGGTAGGCGACGATCACGGGGCGGTCGAGCACGTTGATGCTGTCGATGATCAGCTTGCCCATGCCGGGCCAGGCGAAGACGCTTTCGGTGACCACCGCGAAGGCGATGAGGCCGCCGATCTCGAGGCCGACGACGGTCACGATCGGGATCAGGATGTTCTTGAGCACGTGCACGAACACCACGCGGTTGGGCGAGATGCCCTTGGCGCGGGCGAACTTCACGTAGTCCATCGGCAGGTTCTCGCGCACGCCGGCGCGGGTGAGGCGCAGGACGAGGGCGATGTTGCCGAGGGCGAGGTTGAAGGCCGGCATGGCCATGTGGGCGAGGCCGTCGGCGGTGAGGAAGGACCATTGCACGCCGAACAGCTCGGCGGTCTCGCCGCGGCCGGTGCTGGGGAGCCAGCCGAGCTGGACGGCGAAGACCATGATGAGCATGAGCCCGACCCAGAAGGTGGGCAGCGAGAAGCCGAGGATGGAGATGCCCATGATGGCGCGGCCGGCCACGGAGTCGGGCTTGAGGCCGGCATAGAGGCCGAGCGGGATGCCGATGACGATGGACAGCAGCACGGCGGTGAGCGCGAGCTCCAGGGTTGCCGGCATGCGGGTGCCGATGAGCTGCAGGGCGGGTTCGTTGAATACGAAGCTGCGGCCGAGGTCGCCGTGGAGCGCGCCGAGCAGGAAGCGGCCGTATTGTTCCCACAGCGGCTTGTCGAGGCCGAGGGCGGCGACCGCGCGGGCGCGCTCGGCCTGGTCGGCCTCGGGCGAGATGAGGATCTCGACCGGGTCGCCGATGACGTTGACGCCGATGAAGACGATGACCGTCATGGCAAGCATGACGAACACCGCCTGGATCAGCCGGCGGATCATCCAGGTGGTCATGGCGCTTCGATCACCTCGGCTGCCCCGCCGTCCTCATGCCGCTGCCTCACTTCGCCGGGAAGACGGAGAACGCATGGGTCGCCTCGTCGGCGCGGGCGACGTAGCGCAGGTTCGGCTTCATGCCCCAGATGTTCTTCTGCTGGTACAGCGTGATCATCGCCAGGTCGTCCATCGCCATGCGGGTTGCCTGCTTCAGCACTTCCTCGCGGGCGGCGTCGTCGGTGATGGACATGCCCTTCTCGATGACGGCATCGAGGGCGGGGTTGGAGTAGCGCGCGCGGTTGGCCGGGCCGAAGCCCTTGGATGCGTCGAAGGTGTGGATGAGCGCGCGCAGCGGGTTGGAGGCCTCGCCGCTGGAGATGCCCCAGGCGACGAAGAAGGCCGAGAATTCCTGCTTGCTGGCGCGGCCGATGTAGTTGGGCCAGGTGATGGCGTCGACCTTGGTCTGGATGCCGATGCGGCTCCACATCTGGCCGATGGCCTGGATGACCTTCTCGTCGTTGACGTAGCGGTCGTTGGGGCCGTGCAGGGTGAGGCGGAAGCCGCGAGGATAGCCGGCTTCGGCGAGCAGTTTCTTGGCGGCCTCGGGGTCGTATTTCGGCACGCCGATGTCGTCGACGTAGCTGCTGGCGCCCTTGGCGAGGAACTGGCCGGTGGGCACGGCGGCACCTTCCATCACGCGATCGACGATCGCCTGGCGGTTGATGGCGATGGACAGGGCGCGGCGGACGCGCAGGTCCTCAAGCGGGTTGTGGTCGAGCTTCTCGCCGTCCGGGCCGCTGACGTAGGGCATGCCGCCGTTGGGGCGGGTGCGGTCGAAATATACGTAGGCGAAGCGCAGGGAGACGGCATCGGCCAGGGCCACGCGCTTGTCGCGGCGCAGGTTCTGGAGGTCGGCGGTGGGCACCGCCTCGATGAAGTCGACGTCGCCGGCGAGCAGGGCGGAGGTGCGGGCGCTGTCGTTGGGGATCATGCGATAGTTGACATGGTTCCAGTGCGGCTTGTCGCCCCAGTAGCCGTCGTAGCGCTCAAGCTCGGCGCGGTCGCCCTGGCGGTACGTGGTGATGCGGTAGGGCCCGGTGCCGATGGCGTTCTTGAGGGAGTTGAAGTCCTCGGTGGCGGGATCGGGGCCGAGGCGGTGCGGCAGGATCGCCACCTGCGACAGGTCGATGGGCAGCAGCGGCATGACGCTGCGCGTGGTGAGGCGCAGGGTGAGCGGGTCGACGATGTCCACCTTGGTGACGCCGCGGGTGTAGATCTGGAAGCTGCCCGGGGAGTTCTTCACCGTGGGCACGCGCGCGAGGGTGTAGGCCACGTCCTCGCCGGTGAAGGCGTCGCCGTTGTGGAACTTCACGCCGGGGCGCAGCTTGATTTCCCATTCGGTGGGGCTGACCGCCTTCCACGACAGGGCGAGGCCGGGCGTGGGGCGGGTATTGGCGTCCATCTCGATCAGCTGGCTGAAGATATGGTCGGCCAGGGAATTGTTGGGGCCGAGGTTGTGGTAGTGCGGATCGACGCTGGTCGGTGCCGAGGCGACCGCGAGTGTCAGCGTCTGCGCCCGTGCCGGGGCGCTGCCGGCGATGCCCAGGCCCGCTACGCCCAAGCCCGTCGCGACCATTGTTGCCAGTGTGGCTTTGCGCGCAACACCCATCGTTCAATCCTCCCATTGCAATACAGCGTCATGCATCCCGCGGAACGCACGGCGCCGACGCCTCAATGCGCGTTCTCGTCCAGCCTCGGCCGACGCGCTTGCCGTTTCCGATAGCACGATCCTTTTGCCGCGCGCGAGACTGCAAAAGCAATTTCCGGCGCGGCGGCCCGGTCAGGGACGGCTCAGGTGCGGATCAGGCGGATCCGCTTGCCGTCCACGCCGAGCGCGACGCCGCCGGCCTTCAGCGCCAGTGCGTCGGCGCCGAACACGTCGCGGCGCCAGCCGGACAGGGCGGGGATGGCGGGTTCGGCCTCGGTGGCCAGGCGCTCGATGTCTTCGCTGCTTGCAACCAGTTTCGGGGCGACGTGGTGCTGCTCGCACTTGGCGGCCAGCAGCACCTTGAGCAGCGACATCAGCGCGGGCGAGGGCTTGGGCCCATCGCGCTGGTTGGGCACCGCGGGAAGCTGGTCGTCCGGCAGGGCGCGCGCCTCGGCGATGGCCGCGATCAGCCCGGCGCCCATGCGGCCCTCGGCGAAGCCGCGGGTGACCCCGCGCATGCGGGCCAGGGCATCCACGCTGTCCGGCGCGGTGGCGGCGATCTCGAGCAGGGCCTCGTCCTTGAGCATGCGGCCGCGCGGGATGTTGGATTTCTGCGCCTCGCGCTCGCGCCAGGCGGCAATGGCGCGCAGCACGGCCAGCATGCGGCGGTTGGAGGTGCGCGGGCGCAGGCGCTCCCACATCGACTCAGGGTTGGGCTGGTAGGTTGCGGGGTCTGCGAGGACGGCCATTTCCTGGGCCACCCACTCCAGGCGGCCCTCCTTCTCGAGGCGGGCGCTCAGCTTTTCGTAAACGCCGCGCAGGTGGGTGACGTCGGCGGCGGCGTAGGTGATCTGGGCGGCCGAGAGCGGGCGGGCGGCCCAGTCGCTGAAGCGGTGCGCCTTGTCGATGTGCCCGCCGGTGGTGGCGGCGACCAGCGAATCGTAGCCGACCTGGTCGCCGAAACCGGCGACCATGGCGGCCACCTGGGTGTCGAACATCGGCCGCGGCACGTCGCCGAAGCGCAGGACGAAGATCTCGATGTCCTGGCGGGCGGCGTGGAACACCTTCATGACCGCCTGGTCGGCGAGCAGCGCGCCGAGCGGGGCGAGGTCGATGCCGGGGGCCAGCGCGTCGACCACCGCCACCTCCTCGGCGCCGGCGAGCTGAACCACGCAAAGCTCGGGCCAGTACGTGCGCTCGCGCATGAATTCGGTGTCCACCGTGACCACCGGCTCCTGGCGCAGGCGGAGGCACAGGGCGTCGAGCGCTTCGGTGGAGGCAATGAGGGCGGGGGCCGGAAAGTCCGGCCGGTTTGATCGAGGCATGGCTTCGTCATACACGCAGGCTGGCGCGGCCGGAAGCCATGCGGCAGAAGAGGACGGTTCGCCCCGGACAGGAGGAACGACCGCATGCTGACTGTGTTCCCCGAACCGGCCGAGGCGCTGCCCGGCGAGGACCCGTATGAGGAGGCGCTGTGGATCGACATGTTCGATCCCGACGAGCCGACGCGCCGGCGGGTGGAGGCTGCGACGGGATTGCACGTGCCGACGCGCGAGGACCTGAGCGAGATCGAGACCTCCAGCCGACTGTCACGGGTGGGCGAGGCGCTGTATCTCAGCTTGCCCAGCCTGCTGCGCACCGAGGGCGGCGAGGCGCGCACCAGCCCTGTGGGCTTCGTGCTGGCGCCCGACCGGCTGCTGACGGTGCGCTTTGCCCCTCTGCCCGCCTTCGACACCTACGCGGCCCGCTGCCGGTCCGGCGTGCAACGCGACCGCACCAGCGTGTCGCTGCTGCTGGGGCTGTGCGAGACGCTGGTGGAGCGCCTGGCCGACGTGTTGGAGCGCGAGGGGGAGGAGTTGGACAACGTGTCGCGCCGGGTGTTCCGCCCGGCGCAGCAAGGCCGGGTGCGGCCGCGGCGGACCGAAGCGGAGCTGCGCGCGATGCTGCGCAACGTGGGGCGGGTGGGCGACCTGGTTTCCAAGATCCGCGACACGTTGCTGGGGTTGGGGCGGATCATTCCCTTCGTGCTGGCCAATGCGCCGTGGATCAGCTCGGACCAAAAGACCCGGTTCAAGACCCTGCGCGCCGACATCAACTCGCTGACCGACTACGATGGGCATCTGGCCGGCAAGGTGCAGTTCCTGCTGGAGGCGACGCTGGGCTTCATCGGGATCGAGCAGAGCAACATCATCCGCGTGCTGACGGTGGTGTCGGTCGTGGGGGTGCCGCCGACCTTCTTCGCCAGCCTGTACGGAATGAACTTCAGGGTCATGCCGGAACTGCAGTGGACGTGGGGCTATCCGTTCGCGCTGCTGCTGATCGTGATGAGCGCGGTGCTGCCGCTGGTATGGTTCCGGGTGCGCGGCTGGATGTAGCGCGCTGCCGGCCGGCGCCGGCTGGTCCCTTGACTTGGGAAAGGTCGGGGGGTTGTTTGCGCCCGCTCTCTCGGATGGGGTTTGAAGATGCACGCTTACCGGACGCATACCTGCGGTGCGCTGCGCGCGAGTGACGCCGGCCACGTGGCCCGGCTGTCGGGCTGGGTTCACAGCAAGCGTGATCATGGCGGGTTGCTGTTCGTGGACCTGCGCGACCATTACGGCATGACCCAGATCGTGTTCGCCGCCGGCACCGCGCCGTTCGAGACGATGGACCGGCTGCGGCCCGAGAGTGTGGTGACGGTGACCGGCGCGGTGGTGCTGCGCGAGGCGGGGACGGTGAACCCGCGCCTGCCGACCGGCGAGGTGGAGCTGCGGGCGGAAAGCCTGGCGGTGCAGTCGACGGCCGAGGTGCTGCCGCTGCAGGTGGCGGGCGAGGAGAAATATCCGGACGAGTTGCGGCTGAAATACCGCTTCATCGACCTCCGGCGCGAGAAGATGCACCGCAACATCATGCTGCGCGCAGGGGTGGTCGCCTCGATCCGCCGGCGAATGATCGAGGCGGGGTTCATCGAGTTCCAGACGCCGATCCTGACGGCGAGCTCGCCCGAGGGGGCGCGCGACTTCCTGGTGCCGGCGCGCAACCACCCTGGAAAGTTCTATGCCCTGCCGCAGGCGCCGCAGCAGTTCAAGCAGCTGATCATGGTGGCCGGCTTCGACCGCTACTTCCAGATCGCGCCGTGCTTCCGCGACGAGGCGAGCCGGGCGGACCGCTCGCCGGGCGAGTTCTACCAGCTCGATTTCGAGATGAGCTACGTGACGCAGGAGGACGTGTTCAACACCATCGAGCCGGTGATCGCAGGCGTGTTCGAGGAGTTCGCCGAGGGCCGGGCGGTGACGAAGCCGCCCTTTCCGCGCATTCCCTACGACGAGTCGATGCTGAAGTACGGCAGCGACAAGCCGGACCTGCGCAACCCGATCGAGATCTCCGACGTGACCGCGCAGTTCGCCGGCTCCGGCTTCGGGCTGTTCGCCAAGATCGCGGGGGGCGGCGGCATCGTGCGCGCCATTCCGGCGCCGGGGGCCGGGGCCAATCCGCGCAGCTTCTTCGACAAGCTGAACGAGTGGGCGCGCGAGCAAGGCGCGGGCGGGCTGGGCTACATCATCTTCGACGCCGACGGCGCCAAGGGGCCGATCGCGCGCAACCTGGAGCCCGAGCGGGCGGAGGCGATTCGCGCGGCGTGCGGGCTGAAGCCGGGCGACGCGGTGTTCTTCGCCGCCGGCAAGCGCGACGAGGCACCGAAGTTCTCCGGCCTGGTGCGCACGAAGCTGGGGCAGGAGCTGGGGCTGATCGGGTCGGGCGAGTTCCGCTTCTGCTGGATCACCGATTTTCCGATGTACGAGCTGAACGAGGAGACGGGGCAGATCGATTTCAGCCACAACCCGTTCAGCATGCCGCAGGGCGAGATGGCGGCGCTGGAGACGCAGGACCCGCTGACGATCAAGGCCTATCAGTACGACATCGTCTGCAACGGGGTGGAGCTTTCGTCGGGCGCGATCCGCAACCACCGGCCGGACATCATGATCAAGGCGTTCGAGATTGCCGGCTATAGCAGGGAGGATGTGGAGGCGCGGTTCGGCGGCATGCTGAACGCCTTCCGCTATGGCGCGCCACCGCATGGCGGCTCGGCACCGGGGATCGACCGGATCGTGATGTTGCTGGCCGACGAGCCGAATATCCGCGAGGTGATCCTGTTCCCGCTGAACCAGCAGGGCGAGGACCTGATGATGGGGGCTCCGGCCGAGGTGCCGCCGGCACGGCTGAAGGAACTTTCGCTGGCGCTGGCGTTGCCGCCGAAGGTGAGGAAAGAGTAGAGGTTCGTTTTTGCAAAAAAGAACGAAAAAATTGACCAGTTCCCGTTGGTCCTGAGAGTCGCCGACTCTCAGGACGCAAATGGATAAAAGTCTTTTTGCTTCTTTTTCTTCAGAAAAAGAAGATTCTTATGCCCGCCTGATGTTCCAGAACAGCGGGCCGGTGGCTTCGAGCTTGCCGGTCAGCGAGTTGCGCCACGCCGTGGGCACCTGGAACTGCCCGAGGTTGACGGTGGGCACCTTGTCGTAGTTCTCGGCCTGGATCGTCATGGCGACTTTCATGCGTTCGGCATCGTCCGCGGCATCGAGCCATTTCTGAGTAAGTTCTTCGACCTTCGCGTTCTCGTACCAGCCGAACCAGCCCTTGTCGCCCAGGCCGCGGAAGGGCGGGGTGATGATGGGGTTCAGGATGAAGCCGCCGGTGAACCAGGTGTGGAAGATGGACCAGCCGCCCTTTTCCACCGGTTCCCTGGTGGCGCGCCGCTGCACCACCGAGCCCCAGTCGGTGGCCACCAGTTCCACGTTGAGACCCAGTTTCTTCAGCAGGTCGAAGGTGATTTCGCCCAGGGGGCCGATGGTGGGGAAATCGGTCGGGTTGATGATGACCGCCTTCTCGTTGTTGTAGCCGGATTCGGCGACCATCTTACGTGCCGCTTCCAGGTTGCCCTTCTGGACCGGCAGGTCGGCTTCGACGCCATAGGTGGTGCCGCACGGGAACTGCGAGTAGCAGGTTTGCCATGCATCCTTGTTGTTGCCCATGATGGCGGTCATGTAGTCGGCTTGGTTCACCCCCATCATGATCGCGCGGCGCAGCTTCACGTTGTTGAAGGGCGGGTGCAGGTGGTTGAAGCGCAGGCCGCCGATGTAGCCCTGGGGGTTCGAGGGGCCGAAGACGATCTCCTTGTTCCGCTTGAGCAGCGGCACCAGGTCGGTCTGCACCTGTTCCCACCAGTCCACCTCGCCGTTCTGCAACGCGGCGGCGGCGGTGGCGGCGTCTGGGATCACCTTCCACTCGATCCGGTCGAAATGCGCCACCTTGCCGCCGGAGGTCCATTCCGGCGGCTCCTGGCGCGGCACGTAGCCGGCGAACTTCTCGTAGCCGGCGCTCGCGCCCGCCACGAATTCCTCCTTGATGAACCTGAACGGGCCCGACCCCACCACCTCGGTGAGCGATTTGTACGGATCGGTCTTGGCGACGCGCTCCGGCATGATGAACGAGTTCTGCTGGGCGATCGCCTGCACCAGCAGCGGGAACGGCTTCTTGAGCTTGATCCTGACGGTGCGGTCATCGGCCACGCCCCATTCGTCCACCAGCGGCGCCACCGTCTGGCCGAACACGTCGCGCACCGCCCAGCGCGCCAGGCTCGCCGCGCAGTCCTGCGCGCGCACCGGCTCGCCATCGTGGAATTTGAGCCCCGGGCGCAGCTTGATCTGCCAGGTGCGCCCGTCGTCGGAAACGGTGTAGCCCTCGGCCATCTGCGGCTTGGGCTCCAGCTTCGCGTTCACGCCGAACAGCGTGTCCCACACCAGCCAGCCATGGTTTGCCGTCACCGCCGCCGTGGTGATGATCGGGTCGAGCACGGTGAGATTAGCCTGCGGCACGAAGCGCAACACGCGGGCGCCGGCCGGTTGTGCGATGGCGAAGCGCGGCAGCGCGGTGGCGGCGGCGCCGGCCAAGCCGGCGCGAAGGATAGTTCTCCGCTTCATCTGAGCCCCCTTGTTCTTGGTTTTGCTGGGGCAGCGTGTCAGATCGGTGGCATTGGCGCAACGCCGTTATGCGCAGAACGCGGGCGGGTGCCGGATCAGCGGCCGCGGAATTCGGGCGTGCGCTTCTCGAGAAAGGCGCTGACCGCCTCGGCGTGGTCGTCCGTGTTGTGGCAGATTCCCTGCATGACGGCGCAGAGCTCAAGGTAATCGGGCAGCTCCATCTTCTGCGCCGCCTTGAGCAGGCGCTTGGTGATGCGCACCGAGCGCGGCGGCTTGGCGGCGTAGGTGGCGGCGAGTTCGCGGGCGCGGGCGAGCAGCTCGTCGGGCTCGACCACTTCCAGCACCAGGCCGATGCGCAGCAATTCCTCGGCCCCGAGCAGGCGGCCGGAGAAGGTCATCTCGGCGGCGCGCTGGTAGCCGACCAGGCGCTGGAGGAACCAGCCGCCGCCGTCGCCGGGGATGAGGCCGAGGTTGACGAAGGTCTCGCCGAACTTCGCCTCGGTGGAGGCCAGGCGGATATCGCACATGCAGGCGAGGTCGCAGCCGGCGCCGATGGCAGGGCCATTGACCGCGGCGATGGCCGGCACCTCGAGGCGGTGCATGGCGAGCGCCATGCGCTGGATGCCGGCGCGGTACTTGTTCTGCACCTCGTAGACGTCGCCGGCGAAGCTGCCGGTTTCGCGGTTCGCCATGTGCTTGACATTGCCGCCGGCCGAGAAAGCCTGGCCGGCGCCGGTGAGGATCAGCGCCGATACGCCCTCGTGCGCGTTGACCCAGTCGACGACGGTGACGATCTCCTCGGACAGCTTCGTACCGGTCAGCTCGTTGCGGACCTCGTTGCGGTTGAGCGTGAGGGTGGCGATGCGTCCGTCGATCTCGAGCACCGAGTCGGCGAGGTCCGGCGGTGTCATGCGATACGTTCCCGATATTGGTTGGAGAACGCATACATCACGCCGCCGTGCCGCCCAAGCGCCGTTCGTCGGCTCACACGCTCGCCACCGCCGCGTCCACGGCGTCGCCCAAGCGCGATACGATGGCGTCGATGTCGGTTTCCTGGGCGATATAGGGCGGGGCGACGATGACGTGGTCGCCGTTGCGGCCGTCGATGGTGCCGCCCATGGGGTAGATGGCAAGGCCGCGCTGGTAGGCCTCCTGCTTGATGCGGTCGTTCATGCGCAGCTTGGGGTCGAACACGGCCTTGGTGGCGCGGTCCTGCACCATTTCGATGGCCCAGAACAGGCCGCGGCCGCGGATGTCGCCGACATGGCGGTGGTTGCCCAGGCGCTCGGTGAGCGCGGTGGACAGGCGCTCGCCCTGGATTCGCACGTTGGCGACGAGGTTGTCCTCGCGGATCACCTTCTGCACGGCGAGGGCGGCGGCGCAGGCCACGGGATGTGCCTGGTAGGTGTGGCCGTGCATGAAGGCGCCGGAGCCGGCGCGCAGGGCATCGACGATGCGCCCGCCGATGAGGATGCCGCCGATGGGCTGGTAGCCGCCGCCGAGGCCCTTGGCCACGATCTGGATGTCGGGCGTGATGCCCTCCTGCTCCCAGGCGTGCATGGTGCCGGTGCGGCCCATGCCGCACATCACCTCGTCAAGGATGAGAAGGGCGCCGTGGCGGTCGCAGATTTCGCGCACTTTGCGGAAGTAGCCCGGGGGCGCGGCGACGCAGCCGGTGGTGGCGCCGACGACCGGTTCGGCCATGAAGGCGACGACGTTCTGGGGGCCGAGGCGCTGGAACTCGGCCTCCAACTCGTCGGCGAGGCGTTGAACGTATTGGGCCTCGGTTTCGTTTTCACCCTGGAACCGGTAGGCGAAGGCAGGGCTGACATGGTGGAAGGCATCGGACAGCAGGGGCGCGTAGGGGGCGCGGCGCATCATGTTGCCGCCGGCCGAGAGCGCGCCGAGCGTGTTGCCGTGGTAGCTGCCGCGGCGGGCGATGTACTGGGTGCGCTGGGGCTGGCCGATTTCGAGGAAATACTGCCGCGCCATCTTGATGGCGGCCTCCGCGCCCTCGGAGCCGGAGGAGCACAGATAGGCGTGGGTCAGCCCCCCCGGCGAGCCGTCGAGGATGAGGTCGGCGAGGTCCTCGGCGGCCTGGTTGGTGAAGATGGCGGTGTGGACATAGGCGACCTTGGACAGTTGCTCGGCGATGGCGGCGTTGACGCGGGCGTCGCCGTGGCCGAGGCAGGCGACGGCCGCGCCGCCGGAGCCGTCGATGATCCGGCGCCCGTCGGCCCCCACCAGGTACATCCCCTTACCGGACACCGCGATGGGCGGCGTGGCGTGCTGGGTGCGGTGAAGGATACGGCTCATCGGCTCACTCCTGGGGAAAAACGACGCGTCAAGCTTGCGCCGGGGGCCATGGAGGTTCAACCGTTCTTGACACTCCCCTGCCCCGACGCTAGCAAGCGCTCGCCTTCCGGCATGACAACCTGCCGGGCGAGGAACGTATGAGCGAAGAACGGGACGGCGTCGATCGGCCCCACGGCGGTACACCAGGGAAGCCCCTGACACCAGGGAAGACCATGGGCGGAACGTCGTTCGAGGATCGGTTGGCTCAGGCCCGACGCAAGCGGGGGCTCGCTGCCTCACAGCCAGGCAACGGGGACGAAAGTTCCGGCGGTGGCCTGTCGTCATCACAGGGAAACGCCCTGGGGATGGGTTTGCGGGTGGGCGTGGAACTGGTGTCGGCTCTGGCGGTGGCGGTGGCCATCGGCTGGTTCCTTGACCGGTGGCTGCATACCACGCCCTTCCTACTCATGTTGTTCGTCGTGCTGGGGGGTGCGGCCGGCGTGGCCAACGTGTGGCGGCTGGTTGGGCCGCGCAAAGCGCCACCGCCGGATTGACCGAACGGGCTTTGGCGGCAACGATCAGCCGACAGGCCAGGATTGCGTGCGGGGTCGCGGTTGGCGCGGCTCCCCCAGACGAGGGACGAGACCGTGGCGGCCGAAGGACAGACGATCGACGCTCTTGGGCAGTTCGTGCTCACCCCGGCGCTGGGCATATTCGGGAGGTCGGTGAATTTCACCCAGGCCAACCTGATGATGGTGATCGGCGCCGTGCTGATCCTGGCGCTGCTGCATTACGGCGCACGGCCACGTGCGGTGGTGCCCGGGCGGCTGCAGGCGCTGGCCGAGATGTGCTATGAATTCATCGACCGGATGTGCCTGGACCAGATCGGCCGCGAGGGACGCGCCTACTTTCCCTTCGTATTCACGCTGTTCTTCTTCGTGCTGATGGGCAACCTGCTGGGCCTGCTGCCCTTTTCGTTCACCTATACCAGCCACATCGCGGTGACCTTCGCGCTGGCGGCCACGGTCATCACGCTGGTGACGCTGGTGGCGCTGCGCATCCACGGGCTGCACTTCTTCACGTATTTCTTCCCGGCGGGCGCGCCGAAGTTGCTGGCGCCGCTGATCGTGCCGGTTGAGATCATCTCGTATCTCTCCCGCCCGGTCAGCCTGTCGATCCGTCTTTTCGCCAACATGGTCGCCGGCCATGTGATGCTGAAGGTGTTCGCCTCGTTCGTGGTGATGATGGCGGGCGCCGGCGCGATCGGTCTGGTGGCAAGCGTGGCGCCAATGGCGCTGAACGTGGCGCTGATCGGTTTCGAACTCCTCGTGGCATTCCTGCAGGCCTATGTCTTCGCGATCCTGACCTGCATCTATCTGCATGACGCGGTGCATCTGCACTGAGCGTCGCCCTCCGCAGACCGCCCCACCTCCCCCGACAATCTGGAAGGACTGACTCCATGGAACAAGTGCTGGCCGCTAAGGCTCTTGGCGCTGGACTCGCCGTGATCGCGCTCGCGGGCGTCGGCATCGGCATCGGCAATATCTTCTCCTCGCTGGTGACGAGCGTGGCCCGCAACCCGTCGGCCCGCGACCAGGTGTTCGGCCTGGGCATTCTGGGCTTCGCGCTGACGGAAGCGGTGGCGCTGTTCGCCCTTCTGATCGCGTTCCTCATCCTCTTCACCTGATACTGCGGGGCGCGGACATGCCACGCCCGACAGACGTGGTGGACGCCCGTCCGTATTGCTTACGGCGGCGCCAGACACGCGGGTCATTCGCCGGAGCCGCCATCCTCGTGATGGCCGGCCTGCCCACTTTGGCCTCGGCGGCGGAGACCGCCGAGGGCTCGGTTGGCATGCCGCAGCTTGACTTCGCGAATCCGCTGACCATCAGCCAGGTCGTCTGGCTGGCGATCATCTTCGTGGTGCTCTATCTGCTGTTGTCCCGCTGGGCGCTGCCGCAGATGAGCGCGGTGCTGGAGATGCGCGCCAGCCGCATCAAGGGCGACCTGGAAGCGGCCCAGACCGCCAAGGCCTCGGCCGATGCGGCGCTCGGCGAGTTGACCGCGGCGACACGCCAGGCCCAGGCGACCGCTCAGGCGGAGATCGCAAGTGCGGTCGCCGTCGCCAAGGATGCCGCGGCAGCCCAGTCGGCGGCGCTGAACGAGCGGTTGGACAAGCAGCTTGCCGATGCCGAGCAGCGCATCTCCGCCGCCCGGTCGGCGGCGATGGGCGCATTGCGCGACGTGGCGGCCGATACCGCGACTGCGGTGGTGACCCGCCTCGTCGGCTCTACGCCGGCACCATCGGCGGTGCAGAGCGCCGTTGACGCTGCCCTGGCCGGTCGCCGGGGCTGAGGAGAGGCACGATGCATCAGGAACACGGCTTCTTCGACGACCCCAAGACATGGGTTGCGGCTGCCTTCATCATCTTCTTCATCCTGTTCGGCTCCAGGATGTGGGCAGCCCTTACCAAGCTGCTGGACCGGCGGGCCGAGCAGGTGCAGGAGGAGTTGGCGCAGGCGCAGCAGCTTCGCGACGAGGCTGAGGCGATGTTGCGCGACGCCAAGGCCCAGCGCGAGCAGGCCCTGGCCGATGCGAAGACGCTGATGGAAGGGGCCCGGCAACAGGCCGCCGAGCTGGCCGCCGCAGCGGCGCATGAGGCGGAGGCTTCGGCCGCCCGCCGCGAGCGTATGGCGGTGGACCGCATCGCCACGGCGGAGAAATCCGCGGTGGATGAGGTTCGCAACATCGCCGCCGAGGTTGCCGCCGTGGCGGCCGAGAGGGTGATTCGCGACAGCCTGACCCCGGATGCCGGGGCTGCGCTGGTGGACAGGGCGATCGCCAGCCTACCGACGGCACTGGCGCCGCGCCGCGCCGCCTGAACGTCGCCACCGCCGCGACAATGCGAAGGGGCAGCCGGTAGCGGCTGCCCCTTTTTGCGTTGGGATGGATACGGGCGCGCGGTCGGCGGGGGGGGAGGCGGCAGCCAAACTTCTGACCCAAAACGACCGAAGGCCCCGGTTTCCCGGGGCCTTCCATTGTCTGGCAGCGATGAACTGTCTGACGGGCGCCTACTCTGCCACCGGCAGGGAGACGGAGATCCAGGCCAGTACAGTCGACCGGCACCACGAGCAATGAGACACTGGATCACCTCCTTTCAGTTGGTTGAACACGAGAGGTAGCCTGCGCTACCGATCGCCGGCTTCACAAGCCAAATCGACACGGCTGGCGCGAAATCCGGCCAGCCGTGCGATTTCTGCAACGCCGCAGGTCAGCGCCGCCACCATCCGCGTTTACGCTCGGTAGCGGGCAGCGGATCGGCACCAATCACGATGGGACGGATGACCTGGCCTACCGCCGGTTCGGCCGCAGCGGTTTCCCGCTCAGGTTGTTCCTGTTCAGGTGCCTCCGGCACCGGCTCAGCTGCCACATGTTCGGCGGGCGCTGCCGGTGCGGCGGCGACCGGCGGGACCGTGGGTGCCGGAAGCTCTTCCGGCTCGACGGGCGGCGCAGTTTCGGCAGGCGCCTCCTCCGCGCTTGCCTGGCTGGGCGCCGGCCCTGCGGCGTCCGGTTCCGGCGCCGACTCTGTGGGAACGTCGTCAGCGCGCACGATATCGGGGGGTTCGGTGGCGTCTGCCGGGACCGGGGGGATCTCCAGCCCGGCGGGCGGGGCTTCGGCCGCGGCGGCCTTGCGGCCACGCCCGGCCTGGGCTTGGTCGGCCATCTCCGCGCGTTCGAGGATGTCGAAGATATCGAAGGGCTGTCCACCGAACGGATCGGCTGGCGTTGGGCCGGCATAGCTGGGCACCGGCGCGGATGGCCGGGGCGGCGGAGCCTGCTCGACGATAGGAGCACTTGCCCCCTCGGCGGGAGCTTCCGTGTCCTCGTCGCGGCGACGACGGCGTCCACCGCGGCGACCTCGGCGGCGGGCCTTCGGCAGGCCGTTCTCGTCGAGGTCCTCCGGGTCGAGACTCGGCTGGTCCTCGCGCGACGGATCGGCGGTGGCCTCGGCCGGAGCCTCGGTCGCCGGCGGCACCTCTGCCGCCTGGGCATGCTCCGCGGCATAGGCGTGCTCCGCGGATTTGCCGTGTTCCACGGGTTGGGCGAGCGCCTCGTCGGCTTGCGGGGCCTCGGTCGGCGCGGCTGGCGTGGCTTGCGCGTCCGCCACGCTCTCGCCGGGCTGGGCGACGGTGGTCGGGCTCTCCTCGCCGTCCTCGCGGCGTCCGCCACGGCGGCGGCGGCGGCGGCGGCGGCGGCGCTCGGCCTCCTCGGCCGTGCCGCTGGCCTCGCGGCCTGGCTCGCCGCCAGTCTCGTCAGCGTCCTCGCCGGTTTCGCGCTCGTCCTCGTCGGCCGCCATAGGCGCTGCGGCGGGAGCGCGCGCAGGCTCTTCGGCCTCATGGTCGATATCGGGCGCTTCCTCGGCATCCTCGTCGCCATGCTCGAACACCGGCGGTGCGGGCGCCACCGGGGGCGGCGCCAGGGCGGCGCGTTCGAAATCCGACAACGGCGGGCGCAGCTTCTCGATGCGGACATGCGGCGGCACCAGCGTCTCGTCGCCGGTGAAGTGCACGTGCATGGCGTAGCGGACCTCGATCTCGGCCAGGCGGTCGCGCTTGTTGTTCAGGATGTACATGGCCACCGCGTTGCCCACGTGCACCATGATTTGGCCGGCGCGCGCCTTGGCGCCCTCGTCCTCGATCTGACGCAGAACGTGCACCGCCGAGCTTTCCACGTTGCGCACAAGGCCGAGACCCTGGCAGTGCGGGCAGGTGACGAAGCTGGTTTCGGTGAGGCTGGGGCGCAGGCGCTGGCGGCTCATCTCCAACAGGCCGAAATGGCTGATCTGGCCGATCTGGATGCGCGCGCGGTCGTTCTTCAGCGCCTCCTTCAGCCGGCGCTCGACCATGAGGTTGTTCTTCTTCGACTCCATGTCGATGAAGTCGATGACGATGAGGCCGGCGAGGTCGCGCAGGCGAAGCTGGCGGGCCACCTCGTCGGCGGCCTCCAGGTTGGTGCGCAGCGCGGTCTCCTCGATGCCACGCTCGCGGGTGGAGCGCCCGGAGTTGACGTCGATCGCCACCAGCGCCTCGGCCTGGTTGATCACCAGGTAGCCGCCGGACTTGAGTTGCACCGTGGGCACCAGCATCGAGTTCGAGCTGGTCTTCGACGCCGAATTTGGCGAAAAGCGGCTGGCCGGCGCCTTCCGGGCGCCAGAGCTGCACCTTCTTGGCGTGGCTGGGCATCAGCATGCGCATGAAGTCGCGGGCCGCCCGCCAGCCAGGCTCGCCATCGACCACCACCTCGTCGATGTCGCGCGAGTAGCCGTCGCGGATGGCCCGCTTGATGAGACTGGCTTCCTCGTAGATCAGGGCCGGGGCCATGGAACGCAGCGTGAGTTCGCGAATGTCGTCCCACAGCCGCATCAAGTATTCGCAGTCGCGGCGGATCTCCGGCTTGGGGCGATTGGCGCCGGCGGTGCGCACGATCAGGCCCATGCCCTGCGGGATCTCCATCTCGGCGGTGATCTCCTTCAGGCGGCGGCGGTCGGCAGCCGAGGTGATCTTGCGCGAGATGCCGCCGCCGCGCGGCGAGTTGGGCATGAGAACGCAGAAGCGGCCGGCCAGCGAGATATAGGTGGTCAGCGCCGCGCCCTTGGTGCCGCGTTCCTCCTTGACCACCTGGATCAGCATGATCTGGCGGCGGCGGATCACTTCCTGGATGCGATAATTGCGCAGGAAGCGCGAGGTGCGGCGGGCGGCGGCCTCCTCGGCGCCGTTGCCCTCGAACACGTCGCTGTCGCCGCCGAATTCCTCGGGCGGGGTTTCGTCGATGACCACGGAGTCGAGCTGGGCTCCGCCCTCCCCCGCATCGCCGAAGCCGGGCGACGTGGTGTCTGGCACGGAGAATTCAGCCACCAGGGCCTCGCTGACCGCCTCGGCGGTTTCGTCGGCGGCCGGGCGGGGCGTGGTGGAGTCAAGCTGGAATTCGCCGTGCTCGACGGCACCGAAGGCAAGTTCGCCATAGGCCGCCGGTGCGGCGGCCACCTCGAGAGCGGCGGCACGTGGCAGGCGGCGCGTACGGCCGCGGGACGGCTTCGGCCCGGCAGCGGCGGCGGAAGGCGGCGTGGCCTGCGGAGCGGGCCGGGCGGCGGGCGGCTCGTCGTCTTCGGCCTCCTCCTCGGCGCGGGCCTCCTCGGCCTGCATCTTCAGCAGGCGCTGCCGGTCGGCGACGGGGATCTGGTAGTAGTCGGGATGGATCTCGCCGAAGGCCAGGAAGCCGTGGCGGCCACCACCGTATTCGACGAAGGCGGCCTGGAGCGAGGGCTCCACCCGGACCACCTTGGCGAGGTAGATATTGCCCTTGAGCTGCTTCTTGGTCGATGTCTCGACGTCGAAATCTTCGAGGCGGTTACCGTCCAGCACCACCACGCGGGATTCTTCCGCGTGTGTGGCATCGATCAGCATGCGTTTGGTCATTAAGTGGTGAACTCCGATGCGCCGACGGCCCGCGCGCATCATTGGCGCGGCGGGGGCGGCTCGACAGGCTTGCATGGAGAGGCGGCTGACCCGACCGCAGAGAACCCAGGGATACGATGGTGTCGCGTGGCCGGCGCGCGCATTCCGCTTCCGTCCGTGGACGGGTCATCACGGCCGCGTCGGCGGTCGGGATGGTGAGGGGAAAAACTGTCGCGTCGTCGGTCATCGGACCCTGAATTTGCGGCGGGTGCCTCGTGGGAGGCGCCGCCCCGGTTGATCTGTCGCGGACCGCGGAAGCGGTCCCCGCTGCCGTGCCGTTCGCCATCCCGCTTTGCAGCCTCGGATACGTTCAGGCACCGGCCAGTCGCGCGAAGTGCCGCGCGTGCGGTTCGGGGCGCAATTCCTGCGGGCGGCACCCCATCGCAGGCGGCTATCGCCACCCTCCGGGCCCGCATGGCCCGGTCGACTTGGCCGGACGGCTTCGTCCAGCTTGCTTGGGGATACGTCTCGACCGCAGGGCTGGCGCGACGCCGGCGGAAAGCCAGCCGGCCCCGGTGCGCCACCGAAGCGGAGCGAACATGAAGCAAACCTGCCTGCACTGCAAGCGCGCCGGTGCAACCGCCCGCCCACCCGTAGGCCATGGTATGTGGAATCAGGACAAATCAATTCTCAAGGTGACTTTCCGAACCTGATGTGCGAGCGTTGAAGGACGCTGCTCGCAACCGTTGAATCGTCGCAACTGGTGGTGCCTTGATTACACGCCAAATCATCCTCGCCGGCATGGCGCTCAGCTTCGTGTTGCCCGACAGCGCTGCCGAGGCTGCGTCCAAACGCAAGAAAACCCCTGCTCGGGCGCCACGCACGCCCTTGCCGCTGGTGATGCTGGATCCCGGCCATGGCGGCAAGGACCCGGGCGCGATCGGCGTCTCCGGCACCTATGAGAAGCACATCGCGCTGGCCACCGCGCAGGAATTGCGCCGGGCGCTGCAAGCCACCCGCCGCTATCGCGTGGAGCTGACACGCCAGCGCGACGTTTTCGTGCCGCTGGAGGAGCGGGTGGCGATCGCGCGGCGCAAGGGGGCGGCGCTGTTCGTGTCGATGCACGCCGATGCCATGCCCGACGACGACGTGCGCGGCGCCAGCGTCTATACGTTGAGCGATACCGCTTCGGACAGCCAGACGGCCGGGCTGGCGCTGCGCGAGAATGCCGCCGACCGCTTCGGCTCGCCCGGTTTCCACGGCACCTCGCCGGAGGTAGCGCGCATCCTTGTGAGCCTGGTGCGCCAGGAGACGCGTGCAGGATCCACCCGCATGGCCCATTCGGTGGTGAAATCCCTCGGCAGCCACGTGAAGCTGCTGCCGCGGCCGGCGCGCCACGCCGGGTTCATGGTGCTGAAGGCGGCCGACATCCCCAGCGTGCTGGTGGAGCTCGGCTTCATGTCCAACCGCGCCGACGAGGCGGCCCTGCGGCGCCGCGCCCACCGCAAGGTGTTGGCGAACGCTATGACGCATGCGGTGGACGCCTATTTTGCAGCCGGCGGCGAACGCTATATCGGCTGAGCGGGGCTTCGGAAGCAGAAGCCGTCCGCAGGTGCCACGCTGCCCGTTTGAGGCTAGACTGCTGTCATGAACCATCAACTCACCGCCGGCGACCGACTTGCGCCGCATGCGGCCACGGCTGACCGCCTGGGAGCGTCGCCCCCGGGAACACCCCAGGCCGGCGGCCCGCCGCCGCCCGAGCCCCCGGCCGACCATCAGCCCCCCCGGGAGCCGCCGCGCCGCCGCCCGCCGCGGCGCCGGCGCAGCCTTGTCGGCCGCCTGTTCGCTGGGCTGGTAGGGCTTGCCCTGATGAGCATTGTCGTTGCCGGCGGCGCCGGGCTGCTGCTGTACCAGCAATTCAGCGCCGACCTGCCCGACTACGACACGCTGACCCACTACCAGCCGTCGATGATGAGCCGCGTCTATGCCGGCGATTCCCGGCTGCTGGCCGAACTGGCCACCGAGCGCCGCATCTTCGTGCCCTATGCCGCCATTCCCGACCTGGTGAAGAGCGCCTTCATCTCGGCCGAGGACCAGAACTACTTCGAGCATCGCGGCGTGGACCCTGTGGCCATCGTCCGCGCGCTGGCGTTCGATGTCATGCAGTATGGCAGCGGGCGGCGGCCGATCGGCGCCTCGACGATCACGCAGCAGGTCGCCAAGAACATGCTGCTGACCAACGAGGTCTCGATCCGCCGCAAAGCGCGCGAGGCGATCCTGGCGATGCGCATGGAGCAGTCGCTGGGCAAGGAGCGCATCCTCGAGATCTACCTCAACGAGATCTATCTGGGGCTGCAGGCCTATGGCGTGGCGGCGGCGGCGCAGTCGTATTTCAACAAGGCGCTGGACGAATTGACCCTGCCGGAAGCAGCTTTCATCGCCGCGCTGCCCAAGGCACCCAACAACTACAATCCCTTCCGCTTTCCCGAAGCCGCCAAGGCACGCCGGGACTGGGTGCTCGACCGCATGGCCGATGACCGGGCGATCACCGCCGCCCAGGCGGCCGAAGCCAAGGCCACCCCGCTGGTCGTCGCGCCGTTCCGGCGGCCGGAGACGATTGCCGGGGCCGATTATTTCGCCGAGGAGGTGCGGCGGCAGCTGGTGGAGCGATTCGGCGCCGAGACCACCACGCAGGGCGGGCTGACCGTGCGCACCAGCGTCGATCCCACCCTGCAGGCCGCCGCCGACCGCGCCCTGCACGAAGGGCTGATGCGCTATGACCAGCGCCGCGGCGGCTGGCGCGGGCCGGTCGCGCATCTCGACCTTGGCGCCCAGCCCGGCGCTACGTGGCAGGCCGCGCTCGCCGGCACCGCCCGCCCGCCCGGCATGCTGGCGGACTGGCAGCTGGCCGTGGTGCTGGAGGCCGGCGACGGCGCGGCGACGCTGGGCTTCATTGAGCAGCAAACTGGCGGCGGTGCACGGCCGCGCACCCTCGCCCTGCCCCTTTCGGGCCTCAGCTGGGCCCGCCCGGTGCAGAACGGCCGGCTGGGTGCGGCACCGCGCCGGGTGCGCGACGTGCTCAACCCCGGCGACGTCGTGATGGCCGAGGTGCAGCCGGCCGCACCGGCCCAGGGGCGCACGCCTGCGCGGCCGGAGCGGCTGGCGTTGCGCCAGATCCCGCAGGTGCAGGGCGCGCTGGTGGCGCTGGACCCCGCCACCGGGCGGGTGCTGGCCTTGTCCGGCGGCTGGAGCTTCGAGACCAGCCAGTTCAACCGGGCCACCCAGGCACTCCGACAGCCGGGCTCCAGCTTCAAGCCTTATGTCTATCTCGCCGCGATGCAGGCGGGCATCTCGCCGTCGCAACGCTTTCTCGATGCCCCGTTCGTCATCGACCAGGGGGCGGCCGGCAAGTGGCGGCCGGGCAATTACGGCCGGACCTTCAGCGGGCCGGTGCCGCTGCGCGTGGCGCTGGAGAAGTCGCTGAACCTGGTGACCGTGCGCGTGGCCGACAAGGTGGGCATGGAGCAGGTGGCCCAGCTGGCCATCGGCCTGGGCGTGGTGGACGACATGCCGCGGGTGCTGCCCGCCGCACTGGGCGCGGTGGAAACCACCGTTCTGCGCCAGGCCGGCGGCTATGCTTCGCTGGTGGCGGGCGGGCGCAAGGTGGTGCCGACCCTGATCGACGCGGTGCAGGACCGCTATGGCCAGGTGCTGTGGCAGGCCGGTGGCTTGTCCTGTGACGGCTGCGACGACCCGACGCGCCGGCCGGGGCTGCGCGACCAGCGGCCGCAGGTGGTGGACCCCGACAGCGCCTTTCAGGTGGTCAACATGCTGCAGGGCGCGGTGCAGCGCGGGACCGGCCACGCCGCGGGCATCGGTATAAAGACCGCGGTGGGCGGCAAGACCGGCACCACGCAGGACTTCACCGACAACTGGTTCGGCGGCTTCACGCCGGATATGGTGGCGATCGTCTGGGTCGGCTTCGACACCCCGGCCTCGCTCGGCGACAACGAGACGGGGGGCAGCAATGCCGCGCCGATCTGGCGCGACTTCATGACCGCGGCGCAGCAGGGCCGGCCGGCATTGCGCTTCACCCCGCCGCCGGGGGTGACCATGGCGACATGGGACAGCGGCTCCGGCATGGTGACCGATGCCTTCAAGCCGGGCCAGGAGCCCGGCTATTCCGCGCCGATCATCGACATCACCTCGCCCGGCGATACCGACGGAACCGGCGCGCCGCGGCCGCAGGCCGGTGGGGTCGACAGCACGCTGGGCGGGCTGTATTGAGCTCGCCCCTCCGTCCTTACCGCGAACCAGGGAACCCATCCTGATGTCCGCCGAGTCCGACGCCCTCAACGACCAGATCAAGCAGTCCGTAGCGCTGCTGAGGAGGCATCTTTGACTGGGATGTCTCGCGCGCGCGCCTGGAGGAACTGAACCACCGCGCCGAGGATCCGGCGCTGTGGAACGACGCCGCCGCTGCCCAGGTGCTGATGCGCGAACGCAATCGCCTGGCCAGCGCCATCGAGGGCGTGGAGAAGCTGGAGCAGGAGGTCGCCGATACGGTCGAGCTGATCGGGATGGCGGAGTCCGATGGCGACGCTTCCATGGTCGCCGATGGCGTGGCCGCGCTGCGCATGCTGGCCGTGGAGGCCAAGCGCCGCGAGATCGAAAGCCTGCTGTCCGGCGAGGCCGATGGGCGCGACTGCTACATGGAAATCAATGCCGGCGCCGGGGGTACGGAGGCGCAGGACTGGGCCGAGATGCTGATGCGCATGTATTCGCGCTGGGCCGAACAGCGCGGCTACAAGATCCAGCTTCTGGAACAGAGCGAAGGCGAGCAGGCCGGCATCAAGTCGGCCACGCTTCAGGTCACCGGCCCGAATGCCTATGGCTGGCTGAAAACCGAGGCAGGGGTGCATCGCCTGGTGCGCATCTCGCCGTTCGATGCGGCAGCGCGCCGGCAGACGAGTTTCGCGAGTGTCTGGGTGTATCCGGTGGTGGACGACACGATCGAGATCGAGATCGATCCCTCCGACCTGCGCGTGGACACCTATCGCGCCTCCGGGGCCGGCGGGCAGCATGTGAACAAGACGGAATTGGCGATTCGCATCACCCATATGCCTAGCGGCATCGTGGTTGCCTGCCAGACCGACCGCAGCCAGCACCGCAACCGGGCAACCGCGATGGAGATGCTGAAGGCGCGGCTCTATGAAGCGGAATTGCAGCGGCGCGAGGCGATTTCCACTGCCCAGGAGGACGCCAAGACCGATATCGGCTGGGGCCACCAGATCCGCAGCTATGTGTTGGCGCCTTATCAGCTGGTGAAGGATTTGAGGACGGGCGTGGAGAAGGGCAATCCCGACGCGGTGCTGGATGGCGCGCTGGACGACTTCATGGCCGCGTCCCTCGCCCAGCGCGTGGGCGCCACGCGCAGCGACGCCAGCGCCCAGGCGCAATAGCGCGCCCGGGCCGACGCGGCGCGGCTATTCGGAATCTTCACCCTTGCGGCGCTTGCGCGCGGCCGCCGCATATTGGCCGCGCGGACGGTGCTCCTGCACGTGCGGGCGGATCACGGTGTCGTAGTAGTCGTCCCAATCCTCGGGCTGGAAGCTCGGCAATCCCTCGGTGACGGTGAAGTTGTTCATGCCGCCCTCGTCCAGCGCGATCCGCGGCAGGGCCTGGACCTGCAGGAACGGGAAATTGGCGGCGAACTCGACCGGCATGTCGGTACGGGTCAGGCGGAAATTGGTGATCAGCGGACCGAACCAACGGTCGGTCTCGATGACGCCTTCGTTCATCTCGATCCCCGCCTTGCGCGGCACATTGGCGCAGGGCCGCACCAGCGTGCTCCAGCCGGGCGCGGTGCGCACCATCAGCCCTGTCCACATCTGCACCTGACCAGGCTCGGTCAGCGCGCCAAGAAAGGGCGGCCACCACCCGCGGACCTCCTCAGGCACGTTCGCGTCGAAATAGGCGGGGAAGTCTGGCACGTTCGCCGTGGTGAGCGGCAGCCATTCCTCGAAGCCACCCGGACGCCATTTGATGGCGCTGCCGTCCCACCACAGACCGAAGGCGATCGGTGGGAAGACGTAGTATCCGAAGCCCGAGGCGGTCACCACAGGCTCGCAGAAGCGGAATGCGCGCGTGGGCAGGGTGCCCATCGCCGATTTGTCGGCGCGCTCCGGTGGGCGGGCCGAGGGAATGATACGGTGGAAGAGGATGCGCGGAGCAGGGCGTTCCTGCGCCTTGTCTTCGGTCTGCGGGGCTTCGCTCACGTCCTTGGCCTATCCTTGTGGGGCGAACGCAGCGAAACCGGGCCATGGACCCGGTTCCGTTGTATTTTCGTACGGGGCGGTCACCCCGCAGTATGGGAGTTTCAGAGCGTGGGCGCCATCGCGCCGAGCTGAACCTTCGAGGCGGTCAGGGCCGGGCTCATCGCGCCGAGCTGCACCTTCGAGGTCGCCAGGGCGGGGCTCATTGCGCCGAGCTGCACCTTCGAGGTCGCCAGGGCGGGGCTCATTGCGCCGAGCTGCACCTTCGAGGTCGCCAGGGCGGGGCTCATTGCGCCGAGCTGCACCTTCGAGGTCGCCAGGGCGGGGCTCATTGCGCCGAGCTGCACCTTCGAGGCGGTCAGGGCCGGGCTCATTGCGCCGAGCTGCACCTTCGAGGCGGTCAGGGCGGGGCTCATTGCGCCGAGCTGCACCTTCGAGGCGGTCAGGGCGGGGCTCATTGCGCCGAGCTGCACCTTCGAGGCGGCCAGGGCGGGGCTCATCGCGCCGAGCTGAACCTTCGAGGTCGGCTCAGGGCCGGGCTCATCGCGCCGAGCTGCACCTTCGAGGTGGTCAGGGCCGGGCTCATTGCGCCGAGCTGCACCTTCGAGGCGGTCAGGGCGGGGCTCATTGCGCCGAGCTGCACCTTCGAGGCGGTCAGGGCGGGGCTCATTGCGCCGAGCTGAACCTTCGAGGTCGCCAGGGCGGGGCTCATTGCGCCGAGCTGCACCTTCGAGGTTGCCAGGGCCGGGCTCATTGCGCCGAGCTGAACCTTCGAGGTCGCCAGGGCCGGGCTCATTGCGCCGAGCTGCACCTTCGAGGTTGCCAGGGCCGGGCTCATTGCGCCGAGCTGAACCTTCGAGGTCGCCAGGGCCGGGCTCATTGCGCCGAGCTGAACCTTCGAGGTCGCCAGGGCGGGGCTCATTGCGCCGAGCTGCACCTTCGAGGTTGCCAGGGCCGGGCTCATTGCGCCGAGCTGAACCTTCGAGGTCGCCAGGGCCGGGCTCATCGCGCCGAGCTGCACCTTCGAGGCGGTCAGGGCCGGGCTCATCGCGCCGAGCTGCACCTTCGAGGCGGCCAGGGCCGGGCTCATTGCGCCGAGCTGCACCTTCGAGGCGGTCAGGGCCGGGCTCATCGCGCCGAGCTGCACCTTCGAGGCGGTCAGGGCCGGGCTCATCGCGCCGAGCTGCACCTTCGAGGCGGCCAGGGCCGGGCTCATCGCGCCGAGCTGCACCTTCGAGGCGGCCAGGGCCGGGCTCATCGCGCCGAGCTGCACCTTCGAGGCGGTCAGGGCCGGGCTCATTGCGCCGAGCTGCACCTTCGAGGCGGCCAGGGCCGGGCTCATCGCGCCGAGCTGCACCTTCGAGGTCGTCAGGGCCGGGCTCATCGCGCCGAGCTGCACCTTCGAGGTCGTCAGGGCCGGGCTCATCGCGCCGAGCTGAACCTTCGAGGTTGCCAGGGCGGGGCTCATTGCGCCGAGCTGAACCTTCGAGGTCGTCAGGGCCGGGCTCATCGCGCCGAGCTGAACCTTCGAGGTTGCCAGGGCGGGGCTCATTGCGCCGAGCTGAACCTTCGAGGTTGCCAGGGCGGGGCTCATTGCGCCGAGCTGCACCTTCGAGGCGGTCAGGGCGGGGCTCATCGCGCCGAGCTGAACCTTCGAGGTCGCCAGGGCGGGGCTCATTGCGCCGAGCTGAACCTTCGAGGTCGCCAGGGCCGGGCTCATCGCGCCGAGCTGCACCTTCGAGGCGGTCAGGGCCGGGCTCATCGCGCCGAGCTGCACCTTCGAGGCGGCCAGGGCCGGGCTCATCGCGCCGAGCTGCACCTTCGAGGTCTCAACGATCGTGGCAGTGTAACGAATGGACATATCGAGGCCCCTTTGAGTTCGTGTCTGAGAGCAACCTTGGTGGACTGCCCGTCTGGTGAAACGGTTATGCCGGGCACCACGCATCCCCGCGTATTAACGGCGTGAAGACGGCGTTAATACGATACATCAACGACGATTTAACGTAAGTTCCAAAGTGGACGCCCAGTAACCCACTCCAGACCCCGGTCTGCCTAGCCATAACGCTCTTCTTTACGGAAAACTGCCGCAAATTGGACTTGCCGGCTCGCGCTACGGGACTGTCCGGCCCCGCCATTTATGTAGGAGAGACACTAAAATTTAGTAAATTTTCGTATTTTGGAACGTCATTCCGTCAACGGTCCCACCGCAGACAGCGAAAACATCCGCTGCGCGAGGTTCGAGCGCGAGATGCGCGTCATTTTTGCACAATCAAATGCGCGCGCTGGGCGCGCGCACGCCGCCCCGCCGCGACGATGTTTCACGGCACGCAGAGGCCTTGCGATCCGTCCGATGAAGAGTCACGCCCCCGTCGCTGAGGGCCTTCTGACATTAGGGAGATGGCCTTCCTGCCGGGACCATCAGGTCATCGGCGCGGGCGTGATGCGGCCGGACGCCGCCGTGCCGGGGGGGGACGCGAGCCGCGTCCAGTGGACGGCATCTGAAGCCACTTCTCGTCAGATGCCGTCCACTAGCGTGTTATAGCGGGGCGCTTCACCGGCCGCAGAGGGGTCAATCGATCGGACCAGACCACTAGTGGTGCGAGTCCGACGGATAGGGTCGTCGGACTCGCGCCACTAGGCCGCAGTACCGCCGACGGTGAGCCCGCTCAACCGCATTGTTGGCTGCCCAACGCCGACCGGCACGCCCTGGCCACTCTTGCCGCAGGTGCCGATGCCGGGATCAAGCGCCATGTCGCTGGCAACCATCTCGACCCGGGTGAGCGCATCGGGACCATTGCCGATCAGGGTGGCGCCCTTCACCGGCGCGCCGATCCTGCCGTCCTCGATGAGGTATGCCTCGCTGGCGGAGAACACGAACTTGCCGGACGTGATGTCCACCTGCCCGCCACCAAAATTGACCGCGTACAGCCCCTTCTTGACCGACCGGATCACCTCCTCGGGGGCGTGGCTGCCGCCGAGCATAACGGTATTGGTCATGCGCGGCATCGGCGCATGGGCGTAGGACTGCCGACGGCCGTTGCCGGTGGGCCGCACGCCCATCAGCCTTGCATTCAGGCGATCCTGCAGGAAGCCGGTGAGGATGCCATCGTCGATCAGCACGGTGCGGCCGGTGGGCGTGCCCTCGTCGTCCACCGTCAGGCTGCCGCGGCGGTCGGCAAGCGTGCCGTCATCCACCACGGTCACCCCAGGGGCGGCAATGCGCTGGCCGAGCAGGCCGGCGAAGGCGGAGGTCTTCTTGCGGTTGAAGTCACCCTCCAGCCCGTGGCCGATCGCCTCGTGCAGGAGGATGCCGGGCCAGCCCGGCCCCAGCACCACCGGCATCTCGCCCGCGGGCGCCGGCTGGCTATCCAGGTTCACCACCGCCTGGCGCAGGGCTTCGTCCACCGCCGCGCGCCATGTCTCGGGGGCCACCATGCGTTCGTAGGAGAAGCGGCCGCCGGTGCCGAAGCTGCCGGATTCGCGACGGCCGTTCGCCTCCAGCATCACCGACACGTTGAGGCGCACCAGCGGGCGCAGGTCGGCGACGCGCGTGCCGTCGGCGCGGATGATCTGCACCGCCTGCCACTCGCCGCCCAGGGAGGCCATGACCTGGCGGACCCGGCTGTCCTTGCCGCGCGCATAGGCGTCGATTTCGGCCAGGACACCGGTGCGGGTGCCGAAATCCATGCCCGAGAGTGGGTTGGCGTCGGAATAGAGGCGGGCGTTGGTGCCTGGCGGCGGCTCGGCGGCGGTGCCGGAATGGCCGGACGCGACCGCGGAGACGGTGGCCGCCGCGCGTGCCAGCGCGTCTTCGGTGAGTTCGCCGGCATGGGCATAGCCTGCCGCCTCACCGGCCACCGCGCGCAGGCCGAAGCCAAGCTGGGTGTCGAAGCCGGCGGCACGGATGCGCCCGTCGTCGAGGCTGATCTGCTCGCTCTCGCGGTATTCCAGGAAAAGCTCGCCATCGTCGGCGTGCTCCAGCCCCTGGCGGGTCAGGCGTTCAGCGGCTTCGAGGCCCAGGGTGGCACCCTCGCGCTCGAAGAACAGCCGGTCGGTGACGGCAAGGGCAGAGGTCATGGATCCGTACATCTCTATACTTGGCTGTCCAGTGACGGGAGTGCGCAGCCGGTGCAGCGCCACCAGGGCGGCGGTCAGCACCAGCACGGCCACGGTCTGGTGCGCGGTGCCCAGCCCCACGGGCACCACCCACAGCAAGGTGGCGACGCCGATGGCGTATTGCATCCCCACCGCCCCACCAAGCGCCAGCAACGCCGGCCAGGCACGTGATCGCCAGCCCACGGCCAGGCTGGACAGCGCCAGAAGTACGGTCAGGCTGGCGAGCAGGCGATGATTGAACTGCACCGCGGCGATGTTCTCCGTCCAGTTCAGCGGGAAGGGGTCGAGCCGCCCATACCCATCGGGCACGAGCTGACCGGCCATCAAGGGAAACGTGTTGTAGTCGAGCCCGGCCCGCAGCCCGGCCACGAACCCGCCGGCCAGGATGGTCAGCGCCACGGACACCGCGGTGGCGCGCACCAGCCAGCGCAGGCGACGCTCCTGGCCGCCGGCTGGCCGCTCCGGGTTGAGTAGGCCGAGCGCCGTCCACAACAGCGCCGCATAGAGCACCAGGGCGAGGCCGAGATGGATCACCAACCGGTAGGGCGAGACGGAAGTCGCGTCCGCGAAAAAGCCGGAGGCGACCATGAACCAGCCCACCGCGCCCTGCAGCCCGCCCAGCACGAACAGGCCGAGCAGGCGCGGCATCAAGGCGCGCGGCACCGCGCCGCGCCACCATAGCCAAACGAGCGGCAGGATGAAGGCCAGGCCGATCAGCCGGCCCCATAGCCGGTGCGCCCATTCCAGCCAGAAGATCTCCTTGAAGCCGGCCAGGCCGAAGCCCTTGTTGACCAGCTCGTATTGCGGGATCTGGCGGTAGAGGTCGTAGAGGCGGTGCCATTCGGCGTCGCTGAGCGGTGGAAGTGCGCCGGACAACGGCGCCCATTCCATGATCGACAGGCCAGAGCCGGTCAGTCGCGTGGCGCCGCCCAGGGCCACCATCACCAGCACCATGGCGCACAGGGCCAGCAGCCAGCCGGCGACGAGAAGCCTGTTGCGGGCCTGCCGCGCCTCGTCGCGGCTCAAGGTGCTGTCATCGAAGGGCATGGCTCAACATATAGGCGCGCCAGGCAATGCGACAGGGGCGGCGGATCACCGGGCCGGCATGGCAATGCTGCGGCCAACCCACTCCGGCCGGGCAATCGCGGCGTGCGATGCGAGCGCCGCCTGCATGCGCGCCCGCACCTCATCCGGCCAGGGCGAGACCTTGCGGAGGCCCAGGTCGACATGCAGGTACATCAGCTCCTGGGTAGCGGCGCGCAGCCCGTCCTTGAGGCGATACATCTCATGCGCCAAATGGATGCGCTTGGCGTCCACGCCCAGCACATAGGTGACGATGCGCGCGCGCTCGCCCAGCGGCAGCTCCTGTTCGTACAGGTTGTGCGTCTCCACCGCGAAGGTGCCGCAGCCCGTGCGGTCCTTGTAGGCGTAGCTGACGTCGAACACGTCGAAAATGGCGTCGGTCGCCTGGTCGAACAGCACCGTGTAGTAGGCGAGGTTCATGTGGTTGTTGGCGTCGATCCACTCGGGCCGAACCTCGTATTCGCCGGCTTCGAAAGGGGCAGCGTAGGTCATGCTGGAATCTGTCATCAGGGGCGGCACTCGTCAGGGCATGGAGTAGGAACGAAGCACTTCTTTTTCTGAAGAAAAAAAAGCAAAAAAAACTTCTATCCATTTGCTTGCGGCCAGGCCGTTCTAAATTTCCAAATGGATAGAAGTTTTTTGGTTCTTTTTTTCAAAAAAGAACATTCTTTTTAATGCTCCACTAGCTCGCCTGCCACATTTCGCCGTCCTCCACCGCTCGCCCCTCGTCGCGCAGCTTGTGCAGGTGGGCGATCACGTTGCGCTGGGCGGCAGCGCGCAGTTGCGGGGCGATCTGGGCATAGAGGGCATCGACCAGTGCAGCCGGCGATTTTGGGCCCGACTGCAGGGCACTGGCGATCGCCGCTTCGCGCTGGGCGCGATGGGTCAGCAGGGCGCGGGCGAAGGGGTGCGGGTCGGTAATGGGCGGGCCGTGGCCGGGAAGGTAGGTGGTGTCGGGCCGGGCCAGCAGCAGGCGCAGCGAGGCGAAGTAGTCGCTCATATTGCCGTGCGGGGGGCTGACGATGCTGGTGGACCAGGACATCACGTGGTCTGCGGTGAACACCACTCCGTCGGCGCGGGCGAAGCACAGATGGTCGGACGCGTGGCCGGGCGTGTGCAGCGCGGTCCAACCGGCCACGGTGTCGCCGTCGCGCAGCGGTTGGTCGGGCGTATGGCTGGGGTCCTGGCTGCGATGGAAGCTGAACACCGGGGCGCCGGTGGCCGACTTCAACGCGGGCACGGCGCCGAGATGGTCGGGATGGGTGTGGCTCAGCAGGATGCGCGCCACCCGCCCGCCAGCCGCCTTGACGATATTGGCGACGTGCTCCGCCAGGTCCGGCCCGGGGTCGAGCACCGATATTCCGTCGTCGCCGGCGATCAGATAGGTGTTGGTGCCGCGGTAGGTCATCGGCCCGGGATTGGCGGCGACGATGCGCGATATGCCGGGCAGCACCGGCAGCACCTCGCCATATGGCGGCGCGGGTTCGGTCAGGAAGGCCATGTCGTTCCCCTCGGCTTCGTGTGGCCATTAAGCATGATGCGGCGGCACGGAGCCATGCGTGCCACGCACAGCGGCCGGTGCCTCAGTCGCGGCGGGCATAGACGGCGAACCGTCCATGGCGGGCGGACAGGGCGTAGTGCGACCAGATCTCGGCGAAGAGCGGGTGGCGGCTGAAATATTCAATGAGGTCGAACTCGACGCCGTTGCAGGGGTTGATGGCGCTGAGGCTGTCCACCACCACGGCGGCCGGCGGAGCGCGTGCGAAATCCTCGGCGACGGTGCGGAAGACGAAGAACTCCGGCCGCCCCATCTCCCACACCTCGCGGTAGCGCCGGCCGCTCTCGGGGCAGGTGTGGTAGGCGCCTTCGAGCAGCCACGTGTTCATGGTGCGCAGGGTCATGCGGGCGTGGGCGTAGTTCAGTGCGGGATAGATCGGGGCGATGGCGGGGGACAGCACCAGCACGCGTTCGCCGGCCGCCTCGGCGTTCAGCATCGCAGTCAGAGCATAGGCGTCCGATTGGGGCCAGGTGAGCTGGTTCCACGGCGCCTCGCCCTCGGCGACGAGATAGAAGCCGAAGAGGGCGGCGAGCACGGCGGCGACGCGAACGGCATGGCGCGGGGACTCTCCGGCGCCGAGGCGGTCCAGCCAGCGCGCGGTGAGCACTGTGGCGAGCGCGAGCGTGAACAGCTCGATGGGCATGATGTGGTACGACCAGCCCTTGTGCTGGGCCAGCGCCGAGGCTAGGGCGCCAAGGCCGGCCAGCGCCAGCACGCGGGGCAGCGCCGCTCCGCGATCCGCCGGCGCGCGCCAGGCGAGCAGGGCGAGCGGCAGCAGCAGCAGCACGATCGTGCCCAGGCGCGGTAGCAACAGCAGGTGCAGCGGGGTCTGGCCGCCATTGTCGAGGTAATAGTCGAGCACCAGCGGCACCACCGCGCCGAGATAGTCGGGGAAGACGAGCGGTAGGCTGGCGAGGTAGGCGAGCCAGACCGCGGCCATCGTCCATGGCACGGGGTCGCCCAGCGCTTGACGGAGCCCGGCCAGGCCGCAGCGCCGCAACAGCGAGAGCAGCACCAACCCCTCCACGAGGGCGGGAATGGCGAGGAAGTGTGGCTTCAGCGCGAAGCCGATCGCGGCCAGAAGTGCGGCCGCCAGCCAGCCACGTGGCCGCGAGCCCGCGATGCGGCGGGCGGCCATATAGAGGTAGGGAACGGCCAGGGCAGCCATCAGGGTTTCGCGCTGGCCGAAATCGTAGCCGGCGCCGAAGGCCACCAGGCCTGGCAGGACGTCCAGCAGCACCCTCTCCACCGGTCCCTCGGCAGTCCGGTCGCGCACCCGCAGCGCCAGCAGCCACGTTCCGGCCAGCAGGGCGATCAGGCAGGCCTGCAGCGCGGCGATGCCGTCGATCCCGGTGATCCGCGCCAGGGCGGCGGGGATCAGGTTGAGCACGAAGATCAGCGGCGGATTGACGTCGATAAGGTCGACATAGAGGTGCTCGCCGGCGAGCCAGCGCTCGCTGAATGTCAGCACGGCGGCCACGTCGTGGTTGACCGGCGGCGCCAGCAGCATCGGCAGGAACAGCAGCGGCGGCAGCAGCGCGGGCCACGCGCGGCGGGCGCCCCGGACCAGGCGAGCGAATTGCGCCGGAAGCGCGCGGAGGGTGGCGGTCATAGGTGGGCAGTTTCTCCATGGCGGCCGGCAGCGGCAAGCGCCGGATCGTCGGGGCGGTGGCGCCCCTGAAACGCTATTCCGCGCCGGGGCCGAACCATGCCACACACGGGCGCATGGAGCCTGCCGAATACGCGCTGATGGATGCCGCCGAGGACCGCATGTGGTGGTACCGGGCACTGCATGCGCGGCTGCGCGCGGCGCTGACCGGTGTGCGCGGACGAGTGCTGGATGCCGGCTGCGGCACGGGCGGGCTGCTGGCCTCCCTGCGCGGCGTGCCGGGGCTGGAACCGGTGGGGCTGGAATACGCCGCCGCAGCGGCGGCGCGGGCCGCCGCCAAGTCAGGCGTGCCGGTCGTGCGCGGCAGCATCAACGCCTTGCCCTTCGCCGATGGCAGCTTTGCCGCCGTGGTGAGTGCAGACGTGCTGTGCCATGCCGCGGTGGACCCGAAGCACGCGATGGCCGAGTTGCGCCGCGTGCTGCGGCCCGGGGGGCTGCTGGTGCTGAACATGCCGGCCTATCAGTGGTTGCTGAGCGCACATGACCGCCAGGTGCACAACACCAGGCGCACCACCGCGCGACGGCTGTCCCGCGAGCTTGTCGAGGCCCGCTTCGCGAATGTGCGGGCGGGTTACTGGAACGCGCTGCTGCTGCCGCTGATGGTGGTGCAGCGCAAGTTGCTGAGCCGTGGCGAAACCGTGTCGGATGTCGCCGCTTTTCCGCCGCCGATCGATGCATTATTCCACGCGCTGACCGCCCTGGAGCGCCGCCTGCCGCTGCCGTGGCCCGGCGGCGGCTCGGTGCTGGCGCTTGCCGAACGCCCCGCGCAGGACGGGCCGTGAGCCTTCACCCCGAATTCGAGGATCGCCACGCCATGTCGCCGCGCTATATCCCCAAGATCGCCGCCGACCTGCTGGCCCGGCCAGTCCGGCGCGAGGCCGCGCGCCCGGCGGAATTCGGATTGTCGATCGTGGTGCCGGTGTATCGCGGCGCCGCCACCGTCGGGCTGCTGGTGGATGCGCTGGCGGCGTTGCGTCCCGAGGGCGGCATGGAGGTGATCCTGGTCAACGACGGCAGTCCCGACAATTCGGGCGATGTCTGCCGCGCCCTGGTGGACCACCCGCCGCTGATCGCGGACACCGGCGCGCCGCTGGCGATCGTCTATGTCGAACACGCGCGCAACTACGGCGAGCACAACGCGGTCATGACCGGGCTGCGCCAGGCGCGCGGCAACTTCGTGATCACCATGGACGACGACCTGCAGAACCCTCCCGAGGAGGTGGTGAAGCTGTACGACCACGCCCGGCTGGGAGGCTGGGACGTGGTGTACACGCGCTATGCCAGCAAGAAGCATGCGGCGTGGCGCAACCTGGGCAGCAGCTTTGCCAACAAGGTGGCGGACTGGCTGCTGGACAAGCCGCGCGGGCTGTACCTGTCCTCGTTCCGCTGCATGTCGGCGCTGGTGGTGCGCAGCGTCACCCGGTATCGCGGGCCGTACCCCTATGTGGACGGGCTGGTGATGCAGATCACCCAGCGCATCGACAGCATAGAGGTGCGGCATCTGCCGCGCGCCGAGGGCCGATCGAACTACACGCTCAAGCGGCTGGTGCGGCTGTGGCTGAACCTGGCGACCAGTTTCTCGCTGGCGCCATTGCGCATGGCGATGCTCGCGGGCGCGGTGATGGCGACGCTGGGCATGGTCGGTGCAGTGCTGACGGTGATCGAGGCGCTGATCAGCCAGGACACGCCCTCGGGCTGGGCGTCGACGATGACGGTGATCCTGCTTGTGGCCGGCGTGCAGTCGCTGATCCTGGGGGTGATGGGCGAGTATATCGGCCGCACCTTCCTGTCGGCGAACGGCAAGCCGCAGGGCACGGTGCGGATGGTGCTGCGCAGCCGCGCGGAGCGGACGATGGCGGGCGGTCCCCAGAGCGCGCAGGCGCTGGACGCGCAGGCTGCCGAACGGGTGACCCGCGGCGTGGCGGCGTAGCCGGCGATGCTGATCTACTGGGCCGTTCTCGCCGCCGCCATCACCACGAGCATGGTTGGGCAAACGCTGTTGAAGGCCGGCGCCGGCGCGGCGGATTTCGTGGCCCAGCTTTTCGACTGGCGCACGGTGATCGGCCTCGGGCTGTATGGCGGGGCCGCCATTCTGTACATCGTCGCACTGCGCCGCATCCCAATGTCGGTCGCGCTGCCCTGCACGGCGATCTCGTATGTGGCCGCGGCACTGATCGGCCATTTCGCTTTCGGCGAGGCGCTTGGCCTGCAGCATGCCGCAGCGCTGGCGTTGATCTGCTGTGGCGTGGTGCTGCTGGCGTTGACCTAGCGGCGGTTCCAGCCGGGCCTCGGGATCAGAAGAATTCTGCGAACGCCAAGCTGCCGACGCCGACCAGGGCGATGCCAGCCGCCTGGCCGATCAACCGGCCTGCCGGGAAAAGCTTCTCGGCCAGCACGAACCCAGCCAGCAGCGCGATCCAGAGATACAGCCACGACAGCGCGACGAGGGCGGCGAGGCCGGATGCGATCACCAAGCGGTCGCGGCGCAGTGCCGATGTGGCGGCAGCGGCGGCGGCCATATCAGCCGCTCCAGGCGAACCACGTGAAATGGCCGTTGCGCGTATCGGTGGCGTCGTCCCAGTCAATGCCGAAGGCATGCATGCTGCTGCGGGTCGCCTTGGCCAGCGCCAGGCGTGGCGACACCGGATGGGCGGTGTTCTCGAGATAGATCGGTCCACCCTGCCGCGATACGCTCGGCACTCCCTCGATGGCCTGGTCGACCAATTCGCCGGCCTTGACCGAGTGGGTCATGCCGTTCGCCTCGAACGTGATCGGGCGCTTCTCGACGCCGGCGAACGCACCCACCAGCGGCGCCAGAGCCGCCATTGGACCACCGGCCGCATCGGTGGCAATTTCGGTGATCGCGCCGACCTGTGCCGCGTCCGCACGGTCGTCGACAATCAATCCAACTTTCATGTTGCCGTCAGTCATGACGCCTGGCGCGTGGAGCATGACGATGAATGAGAGCCCTCTCTGATTGGGGTTGTTGGGGTCAAGCTGTTCCTCTCGCCTCAAGCCATTCCCGTAGGTCACTCGCTTCTCTTCGCGGTTGGCGCAAGGCCGCCGCAGGATGGGGTCAGGAGGGCGAGGCGTCTCAATCTGTCCCGCGACCTGGAAGTGTGACCACGTTCCGGTTCCGGATGGGGCCTGATGACCGACGATGTGCGGGGTTGTCCGCACCAGCGAAGCACCCCTACCATCGTTGCATGCAAAACCTGCTGACCGACATTCCCGGCATCGCCGTGGGGCATGCAACGGATCTTGTGCTGGGCTCCGGTGCCACCGCGATCCTGTTCGACGAGCCGGCCACCGCGTCGGCCGCTATTTTTGGCGGCGCGCCCGGCAGCCGCGACACGGCGCTGCTGGAGCCTGAGATGACACAGCAGCGGGTCACCGGCTTCGTGCTGTCGGGCGGCTCGATCTTTGGGCTGGATGCGGCCGGCGGTACCCAGGCTTGGCTGCGCGAGCAGGGCCGGGGAATGAACATGCGCGGGGCCCTGATCCCGATTGTGCCGCAGGCGATCCTCTTCGATCTGCTGAATGGCGGCGACAAGGATTGGGGGCGGTTCTCGCCCTATCGCGACCTCGGCTATGCAGCCGCCGCTGCGTCCGGGCATGGCGCGTTCGCACTGGGAAGCGTGGGCGCCGGCACCGGGGCGACGACGGCGACGGTGAAAGGTGGGATTGGTTCGGCGAGCATGCGCACGCCGGAGGGCTATACGGTGGCCGCGCTGGTGGCGGTGAACGCGGTGGGCACGGCGACCATCGGCGACACCGGCCATTTCTGGGCAGCCCCCTATGAGGTCGGCGACGAGTTCGGCGGGCGCGGGCTGCCGGGGCGGTTCACGCCGGACATGCTGGCGCCGCGGCTGAAGGGACTGCCCGCACCGGCGACCGCGACCACAATCGGCGTGGTCGCCACCGACGCGGGCCTGAGCAAGGCGCAATGCAAGCGGCTGGCGATCATGGCCAATGACGGGCTGGCGCGCGCGATCCTGCCGGCGCATGCCCCGGCGGACGGCGATACCGTGTTCGCCGCGGCCACCGGCAGCGTGAAGCTGGCCGACGAATTCCACCTGACCCTGATCGGCCACGCCGCGACCTTGGTGTTCGCGCGCGCCATCGCGCGGGCGGTGCACGAGGCCACCGCCCTGCCCTATCCCGGGGCGATGCCATCCTGGAAGGAACGGTTCGGCGGCTGACGGCGGGGCGGTTGACGCCCGGGAGGTTCGTGCGCCGGCTTCGCGCTGTTTGCATCGTTTTCTTGAAACGCCTGTGACATCCGCCTAACGTTGTCACTCAAACGCCTGTGGCCCGGGCCGATACCGGGCGGGATCGCAACACGTGGTGCGATACCCCAATGCGCAGCGAAGGAGATGGACGGTGGACACGAAGTATTCGTCGAAGCTGCTCACCCGCCGACGCCCGTTGCTTCAGGGCCTCGGCGCCGCGGGCCTGGTATTGGCTGGCCTGCCACGATCCGCCGCCGCGCAGGGCGGGCCCTGGGCGCTGCGGCCGCCCGGCAATCCCGACAAGCTCAACTTCGTCGTGTGGCAATACGGCAAGATCTACGAGCAGATCGCCCAACAATTCGAGAGCGACTGGGGCGTGGGCATCGACCAGATGATCGAGCCCAACGTCGAGCCGCAGGTTGCCAAGCTGACCTCGATGTATGCGGCCGGCGATACGGTTGACGTGTCGCAGTCACCGATCCAGTACTTGGCCAGCTATATCGACCAGGGCATCGCCGAGCCGATCGATGGGCTGCCCAGCGTAGAACAATACGTCGCCGACTTCACGCCGTTCACCCGGGCTATCGCCCAGCGCGACGGCAAGACATGGGGCCTGCCGTATTTTTCCACGGTGTGGGTGTTCATGTATAATGACGAGTTGCTGGCCAAGGCCGGCTTCAAGGACAAGCCGTTCCGCAGATACCCCGAGCTTCTGGAGCAAAGCCGCAAGGCCAAGAAGGACGGCGTGGCGCGCTATCCCATCTTGTGGGTGGCCGGGGCGGGGTTCGAGCAGTTGCCGGCGACCTGGTTCAGCATGACCCACAACCAGGGCGGCACGATCTTCGACAAGCAGATGCAGCCGCAGCTCGGCCCAGGCTCGATCGCGCGCGAGACGCTGAAATGGTGGCAGGGCACGTTCAAGGAGGAGCTGGCCGACCCCAACTCGCTCAATGTCCGCTTCATCCCGGCGGTGAAGGCGTTCAACGCCGGCCAGCACATCTATCTCGGCACGCTGCACCACTACTACATCAGCTTGGTCAACGATGCCGCCAATTCGCCGATCGCCGGCAAGGGGCGCGTGCTCGGCCATCCCGGCGACGGCAAGACCATCGGCTACACGATGCTGTACATGCTCACCAGCGCCACCCGCGACAAGGAATGGGCATGGAAGCTGCTGCAGTACCTGGGCGGCCGCACCAAGGACGGGCAGTACACCCAGGCCAACCGTCTGGCGACCGACGCCATGCTCGGCAGCGGCTACCAATCGGTGATGGACAGCGACCTGCTGCGGCAGGGCTGGTCGAAATGGGCCGACGTGCCGACCTTGCTCGACATATGGAAGCGGGCGTCGAACTTCTCGGACGTGGTGCCGGCCGTGTCGCAGAAATGGTATCCACGCTGGAGCGACGCCATGAACGTGGAGCTGACCGCCTGCCTGCAAGGCAAGATCAGCGCCGATGTCGCCTGTGACAACATGATCGCGCATGTCAGGACGGCCCGGGCCGCCACGCGATGAGGCGCAGGGCGGCCCCCGCCCGGAGCACATTCAGACGCGAATTGCCGGCTGGCCGCCTGGCGCTGACGATGAACCTGCCGACGCTGGCGTGCCTGGCGCTGGTGGTCGCCTACCCGATCTTCTATGCGGGCTACCTGTCGTTCCATAAGGTCAGCGTTCGCGAATTGCGGACGGGACAATATCCTTTCATCGGCCTGGAGAATTTCCGGCGGCTCTTCGCCGATGATGTGTTCTGGCTGTCGCTCGGGCACACGCTGACTTTCGTAGTCGCCACCGTGACCCTGGAGGTGCTGATCGGGCTGGCGATCGCGCTGATCATCAACGAGCGGCGGGTGTGGCTGGCCCGGCTGACCCGGCTGGTGGTGCTGCTGCCCTGGGCGGTGCCGCCGATCGTGAACGGGTTGTTGTGGGCGTTCATCTTCAACACCCAATACGGCTACCTCAACCGCGTGCTGCATGGCGCCGGGCTGATCGACGAGTATGTCAACTGGCTCGGCAACTCGCACCTGGCGCTGATGGCCGTGGTGATCGCCTACGTGTGGCGGACGACGCCGTTCAACATCCTGCTCTATGATGCGGCGCTGCAAGGCATTCCGCGCGAACTCCACGAGGCTGCGGAGATCGACGGCGCCGGGTCGTGGCAGACATTCCGGCACGTCACGCTGCCGCTGCTGCGGCCGGTGATCGCGATCACTCTGATCCTGCGCACCACCTTCGCGTTCATGGTGTTCGACGAGATCCTGGCCATCACCAATGGCGGTCCCGGCAACGACACCTGGGTGGCGGCTTGGTACACCTATAAGGTCTCGTTCCAGCCGCCGTTCGATATCGGACTTGGCGCCGCCTCGGCCTATGTGCTGGCGATGCTCATCGGGGTGATCGCGCTTTTCTATGTGCGCGGCGTGTATCGCAGGGTGGCGTACTGAAATGCGGCGGATGTCGATGCGACGTCGGATCCTGTTGAACTGCCTGATCTGGCAGCGCTTTCCTTCCTCACCCTGCCGCTGGTGCCGGTCGTGCTGGGCAGCCTGCAATCGGAGAAGACCATTCAGCAGGACGTGCACGCGTTGCTGCCGGCCGAGTTCACGCTGGCGAATTTCCGCCTGATCCTGTCGCGCGGGCAGGATAAAGGCCCGATCTTCGAGCAGATCTCCTATCTGCCGGCCAGCATCGAGCAGTTTCCCACGGCGTTCCTCAACAGCGTGACCGTCGCCACCGCGGTCACGCTCGCAACACTGGCGATCAGCGCGCTGTCCGCCTACACCATCGCGCGGATGAACCTGTCCTGGACCCGCGGGCTGCTGCAACTGAGCGTGCTCAGCCGGATGGTGCCGCTGGTCGTGCTGATGGTGCCGCTGTACGTGCTGCTCCGGCGCTTCGGCATGCTCAATTCGCTCGGCGGCGTGGTGGCGGCGGAGATTGGGTTCCTGCTGCCGTATTCGATCCTGATCCTGACTCCCTATTTTGCTTCGCTGCCGGCGGAGTTGGAGGAGGCGGCGCGGCTGGACGGATGTTCGCGATTCGGCGCCTTCGTCCGCGTGGTGCTGCCGCTGACGACGCCGGCCCTTGCCTCCTGCGGCGTGATCCTGTTCGTCATCTCGTGGCACGAGTTGCTGATCCCGCTGATCATCAACAACAAGCCGGAATTCATGACGATCCCGGTGCTGCTGGCTGGCCTGGTATCGGACTTCTTCGTCTTCTACACGCTGCTGATGGCGCTGTGCCTGATCGGCCTGCTGCCCACCGTGCTGCTGGTGCTGGTGCTGCAGAAATACATCGTGGCCGGGCTGACGGCGGGCGCGGTGAAGGGCTGAAATTGCCGCGTGCCGGCGGCTACGTCACGCAGCCTTCGCGCGCCACCAGTCGGCCGCGGAAGAACACGAGGCGGCGCGGGGGATGCGTGCCGATAGCTTCGGCAACGGTTTCGGCGGCAATGGTATAGAAACTCGCCGTGCGGCCTTCCGCCACGCCGTGCCCCTCGATCCCGAGTACCGCTGCGCCAACGCCGGAGCACATCGCGTAGAGCTGTTCCAGCAAAGGCTCATGGCGCACATCCGTGCGCCAGCCGACGATGGCGGCGCGCTCCAGCATGTCGCCGGTGCCATAGGGGCTCCAGGTGTCGCGGATGTCGTCGTTGCCGCAGAACACGCGCACGCCGGCCTCGGCCAGCAGGAACAGCGGCGGCAGGGTCGCCCCGCCGCCGCCGTGGCTGACCAGGGCGACACCGGATTCCGCCATCAGCGCGGCGGCAGCCTTTTGTTTGCTCTCGGCGACACCGCCCAGGCAGAAGCCGTGGCTGATGGTCACCCTGCCCTGCATGCCGTGGGCGGCGGTGCGGGCGCAGATCTCCTGCACGCTGAACAGCCCGAGCTCGCCCGGCTCGTGCAGGTGGATGTCGATGCCCACGCCCTGGCGCCCGGCGATGCCGAAGATCGTGTTCAACTGGCCGCGCGGGTCCCGGTCGATCTCGGACGGATCGATCCCACCGACCAGATCGGCGCCGGCACGTACCGCCTCCTCCAGCAGCGCCGCCATCCCCTGCGCGCGCATCACGCCCGCCTGGGGGAAGGCGACCACCTGGATGGTGGCCATTTCCGCATGCGCCTCGCGCGCCGCCAGCACGCCCTCCAGGGCGGTGAGGCCGAAGGCGGGGGTGATGTCGACATGGGTGCGCATGTGGCCGGTGCCCCAGCCGACGCAGCGGCGGATCAGCGCGCCGGCCCGCGCTTCGGTGTCGAGCGGCAGGGACGGCAGCAGGCGCTGGTCGGTCTCGATCCGGCTCATGCGGTTGGGCGCGGCCTGGTGCGGTACCCAGGGCAGGCCGACCAGCGTCTTGTCCAGGTGCATATGCCCGTCGGTAAGCGCGGGAAGGACGAGGTCGCCGCCGAGGTCGTGCACGGCGGCGGCATCGGGCAAGTCGGCGCCCGGCGGCAGGATGGCGGCGATGCGCGCGTCGGCGACCGCGATCGCCACGCCCTGGCGGCCATCTGCAAGCCGGGCATTGGTCAGCAGAACGTCACAGCTGGGCATCCGACTTCTCCCTTCCGGACCCTCGCGCCTTACCGATCGTTTCAGACGGCACGGCGCGACGGCATTTGGGCACGTCATCGGCCGCCGGGCCAGCCTACGGTTGGCGGTGGGTCTGCCGGCGTTGGACAGCCTGACCGTGGGGTGGCAGCCTCTGGCCGTCCGTCCAGAGGAAGATGATGCCGGTAGCCTGCATGCATATTGCCGTTCCCCACGCCGGCCCCACCGTCCCCGGGTTCGTGAGGCAAATGGAGGGGCCGGGCTAGGCGGATGCGCTGGTTGCTGCACCGCCCGCCGGGGCGTGCCGCGGACATGCGGCCGCCGCTGTGGTTGATCTTCACCTTCGTCGTTTGCGGCACGCTGTCGCTGCACGTGTTCGTGCCCGCGCTGCCCGCCGCGGCCGCGGATCTGGGCGTGTCGGCCGGCGCCATCCAGCTGACGCTCACGGTCTATGTGCTGAGCCTTGCCGCCGGGCAGCTGTTCTATGGTCCGCTGTCCGACCGTTATGGGCGCCGTCCGGTGCTGCTGTTCGGGCTGCTTCTCTACACTTGCGGCAGCATCGCCGCCGCCCTCGCCCCCGGACTTGCATGGTTGCTGGCCGCGCGCGTGCTGCAAGCGGTCGGCGGCTGCAGCGGGCTGGTGCTGGGGCGGGCGGTCATCCGCGACACCTCGCCGCCAAGGGAAGCCGCGGGGCGGCTGGCGTGGCTCAACATGTTCATGTCGATCGCGCCTGCCCTTGCCTCCATCCTGGGCGGGATCTTGGCGGCGCGTGCGGGGTGGCGGGTGATCTTCGTGCTGCTCGCGCTGGTGGGTGCCGCCACCTTCGCGGCCGGGATATTGCGGCTGCCGGAGACGAACAGTCAGGTCGGCAAGACTGGCAGCACCGGAAAGACTGGCAGCACCGGAAAGACTGGCAGCACCGGAAAGACTGGCAGCGGCCTGATGCGCGCCAATCTCCGGCTTCTGCGATTGCGCGCGTTCCGCGGCTATGCGTTCTCGGGCGCGCTGGCGACGACGAGCTTCTATGCCTTCGTATCGGCGGCGCCGTTCATCTTCATCCGCCAGATGGGCGCGCCGCCCGAGCAGATCGGGTATTATTTCGTCGCGCCGATGCTGGGGTATTCGATGGGCAGCCTGGCCGCGAACCGGCTCAGCACGCGCGTGCCGCTGGCGAGCGTGCTGCATCTCGGCTTCGCACTGGTCACCTGCGGCGCCGCGCTGTTCGCCGCCGTCGTGTTCTGGTTCGGGCTGAGCCTGATGCCGCTGCTGCTGGCGATGCTGGTGTTCACGATCGGCGGCGGGATCGTCAGCCCAATGGCGCTGTCGGGCGCAGTGGGCGTGCTGCCGGGCGCCGTGGGGGCGGCGGCCGGCATGTACGGCTTCCTGCAGATGATGTACGGCGCGGTCTGCACCCTGATCATCGGCGCATGGCACGACGACCCGGCGGCGACCGCGGCCGTCGTGCTTCTCGGCTCCGCCCTGGCCAGCCAGGCGATCCATCTGCTGTCATCGTGGCCCCGTCCGGCCGGCCGGAGCCGGCCTGGCCCGGGGTAGCGTCGACCTCGACTTCCGGCCGCGATTCCGACAGTCTGCCCGCCAGCACACACCATGGAGGGGAGGTCAGCATGGGAACCCGAATTCCGTTCCAGCGTCCCGACGGACAGGAGGCACAGGGCTACCTCGCCCGCGCCGGGGTCGCGGGCGCGCCGGGCGTGGTCGTGATCCAGGAGTGGTGGGGGCTGCAGGACCAGATCAAGGGCATCTGCGACCGTCTGGCGCTCGCGGGCTACGACGCGCTCGCCCCGGACCTGTATGGCGGCACCGTGGTGCCGTATCACGACACCGATGCCGCGAACCGCGAAATGTCGTCGCTCGACTTCCTCCAGGCGACCGATCAGCTTGTGCGCGGCGCCGCGCGGTTCCTGCAGCGGTCGAGCAAGCGGGTCGGGCTGACCGGCTTCTGCCTCGGGGGCGCCGTCACGATCCTCGGCGCATGCCGGATTCCCGAGCTTTCCGCCGGCGTCTGTTTCTATGGACTGCCGCCCGCTGCCGCGGCAGGGCCGGCGGATGTGCGGATCCCGCTGCAGGGGCACTTCGCCACGCGCGACGACTGGTGCACGCCGGCCGCCGTGGCGGAGTTCGAGGACGGGCTGCGCCGCGCGGGCAAGACGGCAGCGTTCTACCATTACGACGCCGATCACGGCTTCATGAACGAGCAGCGGCCAGTTCATGACCGCGCGCATGGCGAACTGGCGTGGGCACGCATGCTCGAATTCTGGCAGCAGCACCTGAGCTGAACCGCGCCGGCTCGTTTCCGCGCTGAGGACCGCCTGTCAGGTCGCACGCCTTCGGCTATGTGGCGTTGCATCAGGCGGCTATGGGGCGTTCCACCACGGCGAGGCGGGGCCGTCTCGTATCTGGGCCACGCCTCGCGGCTTTCCTGCCGCCGATGCCTCGAACCGGCAAGGCGGCCGGGGGCGAGGTTGCGCGGGATACGAACACTCCTCGCCCACCCGGAACACTTCCCCTTCCCTGCTCGTTCGTCGATTGTCGAAGCGCCGGGAGCCCGCCATGCAACACCGCGACATCATCGTCATCGGCGGGTCGTCGGGCGCGACCGCTCCGCTCAAGGCGCTCCTGGCCGCCCTGCCGCAAGACCTGCCGGCGGCCGTGTTCGTCGTGGTGCATCTCCCTGCGCGAAGCCTGGGCCTGCCGGCCATGGCCGGCGCCGCCGCCGCCGCAGGACGGCTGGCGGTACATGCCGCGGCCGACGGAATGACGATCACACCCGGCAACGTTTATCTTGGGGTGGCCGACCATCATCTGATCCTGGCAGAGGGCCACATCCGGCTGGGGCGCGGGCCGCGCGAGAACATGGCGCGGCCGGCGATCGACCCGCTGTTCCGCTCCGCCGCGGCGTCGTACGGCCCGCGGGTGATCGGCGTGCTGCTCAGCGGGCTGCTGAACGACGGGGCGGCCGGGCTGCGGAGCATCAAGCAGTGCGGTGGCCTGGCGCTGGTGCAGGACCCTGCCGACGCCAGCGCGAGCGAAATGCCGCTGTCGGGGCTGCGGGCGACCACGGTGGACCTCTCGGTCGCCGGCGACCGGATCGGCGAGGCGCTCTGCGACTTGGTGTGGACCCCTGCCGGGCCGCGCGCGCCGGTGCCGCCCGAACTGCGCCTGGAGGTGGACATCGCGGCCGGCGAACAGGTGGATTCCGGGGTCATGCGCAAACTCGCCGACCCGGTCGCGCTGACCTGCCCAAGTTGCGGTGGCGTATTGTCGCATATGCGCGAGGCCGGGCCGTTGCGCTTCCGCTGCCAGGTCGGCCATGCGGTGACGGCCGAGACCCTGGCGCGCGAGCAGGGAAGCACCATCGACGAGGCATTGAGGGTCGCGCTGCGCATCATCGAGGAGCGGGCGGAACTGGTGCGGCGCATGGCGCAGGACGGGCGCGAGATGGGCCGGCGCATGGTGGCCGAGATGTATGACGAACGGGCCGCCGAGTATCGCCGCCAGGCCGAAACGTTGCGCCGGGCGGTGTTGCAGTCCCCGCCCTATGCCGCGGTGCCGGAGGCCGAGCCGGGCGAGTGATCGGCCTCCGGCACTACGCCCCTGCGCCTCCCCTGCACGCCACCGGCGCCCCAGCGCCTTTCTTGCCCCGCCACCGGCGCGCTCGCGCGTCCCTTGCCACGCCACTGGACGGATGCGATACGCCCAAGGCCCTGACGATATTGCTCAAGCTCCGCCACGCCTCAGCGAACCGTCTTCGGCGTACGGGTCTGCGGCGTCGCAGGTGCACGACGATGCGGCTGGCGGATGGCCACGTGGCGCGTGGCGAAAATCAGGGATGGCGCTGATGTCGAGCGACTGTGAACGGGACGACGCGCCGTTCTTGCCGGTGGTGGTGGCTGTCAGCGCGTCGGGCCGCAGCATTGATTCCCTGGAGCATGTGCTGACGAACCTGCCAGCGCTGCCGGGCATGGCGGTCGTCGTCGCGCTGCAGCACCGCGAGGCGCTGGACAAGGACAGGCTGACGAAGGCGCTGGCCGTTGCGGGCCACCAGACGGTGGCCGTGAGCGACGACATGCCGCTCGGGCCGGACTGCGTATACCTGCCTGAAATCGGCGACATCGTGACGCTCGAAGGCGGACGCCTGCGCGCCCGCAGGCCCGAGGACCGGCCGGGCAAACGCGGTGCGATCGATAGCCTGCTTCTGTCGCTGGCCGCCGACGCCGGCGAAGGCACGATCGCCGTGGCGTTGGCGGGCACGGATGGCGACGGCACGCTGGGTCTGCGCGCCATCCGGGAAGCGGGAGGGTTGGCGCTGGCCGAGGAGACAGCCATCTCGCGCGCCGGCGAACTCGCCAGCACCGAAGAACCCGCGGCCAGTGCCGATGCGGTGCTGCGGGTCGAGCAGTTGGTGACCCGCATCCGGGCCGCGGTCGAGCAGAAGGCACGCGCCGGTCACGAAGGCCCGGCGCTGGCGCCGAACTCGCCGGAGGTGGCCGGAGGCCTCGTCACGATCGCGACCATTCTGCGCAACAGGACGGGGCACGACTTCCACGGCTACAAGCCCGGCACGTTCCTGCGCCGCGTGCAGCGCCGCATGCAGGTGCTGCAGGTCGAATCGATCGGCGAGTATGTCGCAGCACTGCGCAGCCGTGGCGACGAGGCGCAGGCGCTGTTCAGCGACCTGCTGATCGGAGTCACCGAGTTCTTCCGCGACTTCCGCGAGTTCGAACTGATGGCGCGGGAGGTCATCCCGCGCCTGTTCGACGGCAAGACGCGCGAGAATCAGCTGCGCGTCTGGGTGATCGGTTGCTCCAGTGGCGAAGAGGTCTACTCGCTGGCCATTCTGCTGCGCGAGGAGATGGCGCGGCGCGACGAGGGGCCGGGCCAGGTGCAGATATTCGCCACCGACCTAGACAGCCGCGCCCTGGCCGTGGCGCGCGCGGGGCGCTACCCGGAGAGCATCGCGGCCAACATGCCACCGGAGCGGCTGGGGCGCTGGTTCGTCAAGGAAGGCAAGACCTATTGCGTGCTGAAGGAGCTGCGGGAGATGTGCATCTTCTCCCAGCACAGCATCATCAAGGACGCGCCGTTCTCGCGGCTGGATTTGGTGTCCTGCCGCAACCTGCTGATTTATCTGGAACTGGCGCTGCAGAGCCAAGTGATCCCGCTGTTCCATTTCGCGCTGCGGCCGGGCGGCTACCTGTTCCTTGGCAATTCCGAGAACGCCTCCCGCCATGCCAGCCTGTTCGCGCCCATCGAGCAGCGCTCGCGAATCTTCCGCCGGCTGGACACGCCGAACCGGTCGCTGACCGACTTCCCGTTCACCGCCATGGACCGCCGCTCCTTCACGGGCATTGCCGCGCCGCCGCGCCCCGACTGGCCCCGCCCCGACTGGCCCCGCCCCGACTGGCCCCGCCCCGACTGGCCCCGCCCCGACTGGCCCCGCCCCGACTGGCCCCGCCCCGACTGGCCCCGCCCCGACTGGCTCCGCCCCGACTGGCTCCGCCCCGACTGGCTCCGCACAGACGGGCCGCGCGCCGATGGCAGCGATCTGGCGCGGCGGGCCGAACGCTTCGCCGCGCGCTATGCACCGGCCTATGTGATCGTGGACGAGAACAACACGGTGTTGCACTTCTCCGGCCGCACCGGGCGCTTCATAGACCCTGCGGGCGGCATTGCCTCGCTGAACCTTCTGCAGCTGATCCATCCCGATCTGAGGCTGGACCTGCGTGCCGCCGTCGCGCGCGCGACGGAGAAGGCCCAAACGGTAGAGGTCCACGGCCTGCGCATGAACGTGAGCGGCCACGAGCAGGTGGTGGAGCTGGTCGTGGAACCGATAGCCGATGCGCCAGGGCACGAACGACCAGGAGACGAGGGGCGGGGAGGACCGGCCGGCTTCTTCGTGCTGTTCCGCGAGGGCGCGGTGACAGCCAAGGACGGCAACGGGGCTGATGCCTCGCAGCTGGCCAACTCCGAGGCCGTGCAGCGCCTGGAGGACGACCTGCACGCCACCCGCGACCGGCTGCAGGCCACGATCGAGGAGCAGGAAAGCACCAACGAGGAGCTGAAATCCTCCAACGAGGAGTACCAGTCGCTCAACGAGGAGCTGCAGAGCGCCAACGAGGAGCTGGAAACCTCCAAGGAGGAACTGCAGTCGGTCAATGAGGAGCTGACCACCGTCAACGGCGAGTTGGCGCACCGGGTACAGGAACTGGGTCGCGCCAACAGCGACCTCAAGAACTTCCTGGAAAGCACGCAGATCGCCACCGTCTTCCTCGACAACGATCTGCGCGTGACGAACTTCACGCCCGCCATCGTGGAGGTGTTCCACATGGTGGATTCGGATTTCGGCCGCCCGATTGCGCATATCAAGCCGCGCATGGGCTATGAGGAACTGGAGGAGGATGCGCGGCGCGTGCTGCGCACCCTGACGCCGGTCGAGCGCGAGATCAGCTCTCCGCAGACCGGCCGCCGCTACATGTCGCGCATGCTGCCTTACCGCAGCGTCGACAACTTCATCGCCGGCGTGGTGCTGAATTTCGTGGATGTCACCGCACGGCATACGGTGGAACTGCGGCTTCGCGAGAGCGAGGCGCGCTCCCGCCATCTTCTGGAAGGCGTCGCCCAGGCTTTCTGGGAGACCGACGGCGCAGGCGCGATGGTGACGGACAGCCCGAGCTGGCGCGCCTATACCGGCCAGACCGTGGAGGAATGGCTCGGCGACGGCTGGCTCAACGCCGTCCATCCCGAGGACCGGGCACTCGCCGAGCGGCAATGGCACGACTCCGTCGCGACACGCCGGACGGTCAACGCCGAGTTCCGATTGCGCCACCACGGCAAGGGCTGGCGCTGGACCAACGTGCGAGCCGTGCCATTGGTCGGCGCCGATGGCCAGGTGCGGAAATGGGTGGGCATGAACATCGACATCGATGCCCGCCGCACGGCCGAGGAGGCGCTGGCCAGCCAGTCGCGCTTCCTCGACGCCACCCTCTCCTCGATCCCCGACATGGTCTATGCCTTCGACCGTGATCGCCGGTTCGTCTATGTCAACCGCACCATGGAGGACCGGCTCGGACTCGCCCGTTCGCAGATCGTGGGCCGGAGCTTCGCCGAGCTGAACTATCCGCCGGACCTCACCGAGCGTCTCGATGCCCATATCGATCACATCTTCCGCACCGGCGAGACGGTGGCGGACGAGGTTCTCTACATCGGGCCGAGCGGCCGCAGCGCGTATCTGTCCTTCAACTGGGGGCCGGTTCGGGCACAGGACGGGTCGTCGGTCGAACTGGTGGTCGGCGTCTCGCACGACACCACGGAACGAAGGCGGCTGGAGGATCAGGTGCGCGAGGTCCAGGACCGGCTGCGCGCGCTGCTCGAAGCCATGCCGCAGCTGGTCTGGCGGGCGGCGGATGGCGGGCAGTGGACCTGGGCAGGGCCGCAATGGTGCGACTACACCGGCCTGCCGGCCGAGGCGTGCCTGGGGCTGGGATGGCTGGAATCGGTGCATCCGCACGACCGCGACACCGCCCGCGCCGCCTGGGCATCGGCCGAGGCCGATGGCCTGCTGCACACGGAGTGCCGCATCCTTCATCGGGGTTCGAACCGCTACAACTGGTTCCAGACCCGCGCCACACCGGTACGCGATGCCGCCGGCCGCATCCTGGAATGGATCGGCACCTTCACCGACATCGACGACCAGATGCAGGCGCGCGAACAGCTGGCGCGCAGCGCGGAAGAACTGGAAAGGCGCGTCTCCGAACGCACGGCAGAGCTGATGGCCGCCGAGGAGACGCTGCGCCAGTCGCAGAAGATGGAGGCGATCGGCCAGCTCACCGGGGGCATCGCGCATGATTTCAACAATATGCTGCAGGGCGTCACCGGCGGCGTCGAAATGGCGCGGCGGCGCGTCGAGGCGGGACAGGAGCAGGACGCGCTGCGCTACCTCGACGCGGTCAGGGAGGCGGCGGAGCGGGCCGCGGGGCTGACGCGGCGCCTGCTGGCCTTTGCCCGCAAGCAGCCGCTGTCGCCGCAGCGCCTCAATCCGGACGCGCTGGTCCACGGCCTCGCCGACCTGATCCGCCGAACCATGGGCCCGGCCATCGCCGTGGAACTGGCGCTCGATAACGGCAGCGGGTCGGTGCTCTGCGACCGCAACGAACTGGAGAGCGCGCTGCTCAACCTGTGCATCAACGCCCGCGATGCCATGCCCGAAGGTGGGCACCTGATCATCGGCACGCGCGATGTGCAGATGGGCGAGGCCGACCTTGCCGGCCATGAGGGCGCGTCTCCCGGCCCCTATGTCGAGTTGCGCATCCGGGACACCGGCGTGGGCATGAACCCCGAGGTGCGGGAGCGGGTGCTGGAGCCGTTCTACACCACCAAGCCGGCCGGCGAGGGCACGGGGCTCGGGCTGAGCCAGGTGTACGGCTTCGTGCGCCAGACGGCGGGCACACTGGATATCGAGAGCGCGCCCAGCCGGGGCACCACCATCCGTATCCGTCTGCCGCGCGTCTTCGAGGCCGTTGCGGACCGCCCCGGCATCGAACTGCGCGGCGACCCGGAGGCCATGCTCCGGTCGCCCCCGGGCATCACCCTGCTGCTGGTGGACGACGAGCAGAATGTCCGCGAGCCCGCTGTGGCGCGGTTGCGCGACCTCGGCTACCGGGTTGTGGAAGCCGGCGACGGCGCGACCGCGATGCGCCTTGTCGACGAGGGCCTGCGCCCCGACCTCCTGGTCACCGACGTCGGCCTGCCCGGCGCCATCGACGGGCTGCGATTGGCTGAGCAGATACGCAGCCGGCGGCCGGAAACGGCGGTGTTGTTCATGACGGGCTACGCCGCCAGCAGCCTGCCGGCCTGGGCCAGGGTGGTGCCCAAACCGTTCGCGCTCGACGCGCTGACGGCGCTCATCCTCGAAATGCTGTCGGTGCGTAGCAGCCCGCCGGCCAAGGCGTAGAGCAATATCCGATCGAGTGGAATCATTCGATCGGAAGATTTGCGTTCTTGAACAAAATGCTAGAGCGGTAGCCGTGCGTCTATCAGCACGGCTACCGCTCTAGTGGATGGAATCTGACGGAGAGCGCCGTCGGATTCCACCCACCGCCCTGATCTGGTGGGGCGCTTCACCAGACGCTCGGGAGTCAAGCGTTTGGATTGCATTATTAGGCCCGCACCCGATGCTGCGGAATCACCCGGCCGGAGCGCTCCGGTTCATTCTCCGCCACATGAAGGGCCGTCGGCCACTATCCCGCGACGAATGGCAGCGTGAGGGTGGCGACGCGTTCGCCGCTCTCCGCGTTGGCGAGGCTCACTTCCAGGCGCATGGGTCCCTCGGTCGCGATTTCCGGGAAATACAGGAATCCGCTGGCATCGCCACCGGGGCGCAGCACGCCTTCGGGAAGCGCCGCCCTGATCATATCCGGCGTTGGCAGCGGAACCTCGCGGAAGGCCGGAAAGGTCGTGCCGTAAAGCCCGCGCCCCGCAGCGAACGGCCCACCGAACGGCGCCATGCCCGGATAGAACGGCCCCAGATAGGGTGCAACCTCGAAACCGGAGATGCGGTAGCCGGGGGTGGTCACCGGCTCCGTCACCGTTTGCTCGATGCTGAAGGGCGGGATCGGGGAGAGGATGCGCCCCGCAGCATTCACAAGCTGGAACGCTTCGTAGCGCACGGCCACCGGCACCTCGCCTTCGTTGCGCAGGCGCACGAGAAGCGGCGTCAGCACGGTTCCCAGCGACTCGGGCCGCGCCCCCCAGGCGTCGGGATAGGCGGCAACGCGGATGCCGCTGCGCGTTCTTTCCACGCCCGGACCGCCGGGGCCGGGCGAGCGCTGCGCCTGCGGGGCGGGGCGCAGTTCCGGCCCTGTGCAGCCCCCCAGCAGCGCAGCCGTCACGCCCAGGATCAGATACTCCCGCCTGCTGTTGCACCGCATGACAAGGCCCTCCGCAAGTGGCCATGCGGCGAACGGATCAAGGCGCGCAACGGGCGCACCCTACCCTCCACCCGGCGCCATCATGGCGCCACCGGCCCATGCCGACGCCAATGCCGCATGCTGCCAACGGTTCCTGGGCCAGAAGGCCGGCCGCGCCGCCACCCGGCCAACCTCCACCCGCAGCGTCGCAATACGACACCTGCTTCCGCCTGCCCACGCCCTGGGGCTTCCAATCACGCCGCCGCGCCCCAACATTCGTTCGCATGCCGCACGTCCGGCCTCACCGGCGGACGTCGCGATTTGCCTCGAGTCCGTCTTGGTCATCACCCTGGTTCATTCGGTCGCATGCAGCGAGCGCATGTTCCGCCAGCCGCTCCGGAGTTCCGACATGCCCGACCCGACCGACTATACGCCGCCCAGGATCTGGACCTGGAACAAGGAGAATGGCGGCCGTTTCGCCAACATCAACCGCCCGATCGCCGGGCCGACGCACGAGAAGGAACTGCCGGTCGGCCGCCATCCGCTCCAGCTCTACTCACTGGGCACGCCGAACGGCGTGAAGGTCACGGTCATGCTGGAGGAGCTTCTGGCTCTTGGCCACGCCGGCGCGGAATACGACGCCTGGCTGATCAAAATCGGTGACGGCGACCAGTTCGGCAGCGGCTTCGTGAAGGCGAACCCCAACTCCAAGATCCCCGCCCTGGTGGACCGCAGCGGCCCCACCCCGGTCCGCGTGTTCGAGTCCGGGGCGATCCTGGTTTATCTCGCCGAGAAGTTCGGCGCCCTTCTCCCCACGGCAGCAGCCGCGCGCGCCGAGTGCCTGTCGTGGCTGTTCTGGCAGATGGGCAGCGCGCCGTATCTGGGCGGCGGCTTCGGCCATTTCTACGCCTACGCGCCGGTGAAAATCGAATATGCGATCGACCGCTTCGCCATGGAGGTGAAGCGCCAGCTCGATGTGCTCGACCGGCGGCTGGCCGAGAGCGAGTATCTCGGCGGCGACGAATACACCATCGCCGACATCGCCGTGTGGCCCTGGTACGGGGCGCTGGCGAAGGGCAGCCTCTATGGCGCGGGCGAGTTCCTGCAGGTCCAGGAATACAAGAACGTGGTGCGCTGGACCGACGCAATCGCCCTGCGGCCGGCCGCCCAGCGCGGACGGATGGTCAACCGCGTCAGCGGCGAACCCTCCAGCCAGTTGCACGAACGGCACGACGCCAGCGACTTCGAAACCAAGACGCAGGACAAGCTGGCGGCCGGAACCTAATGTTGCGATCCAAGCGCTTGCTACCCAAGCGTTTGGTAAATCGCCCCGCCAAATCAACCGAGTGGATAGAAACTGACGGTATTTCCGTCAGGTTCTATCCACGCTCCCCCTCACTCCGCGCCCAGGCGAAGGTGAGCTCGTGCTTGTTGTGGAACAGGTGCATCAGCCGCCCGCCCGGGATCGCGGCGAAGGCCCCGGCGGCGGCGTGGTCCGTCTCGCCCTGGAACTTCACGGTGCAGACGATGCGCGAAGCCGCGTCCGCCGCAATCCACCGCTGCACCATCTCCAACAGCGGCGCGGGATAAGCGATCACGTCGCTGAACAGCCAATCGACCTTCTCCGGCGCCACCGCGAAGGCGCTGCCCTGCCGCCACGAAACGCCCGGCAGGGCAGCAACGCGCGGGTCCAGCGGCGCCCGGTCGATGGCGGCGACAGCCGCGCCCAGCTTGGCAACCGCCCAGGTCCAGCCGCCGGGCGAAGCGCCGAGGTCGATGCAGGCCTGGCCGGGGCGTGGCCAGTCGCCGATCCGCGTGCAAGCCTCCCACAGCTTCAGGTAGGCGCGGCTCGGCGGGCCAACGCGGTCCTCCTCGAACCGGCATTCGCCATTCACGAACGGGCTCGTCTTGGTCGGGCTCGCCAGCATCATGTCGGGTGCCAGCAGCGTCCAGGCACCCAGATGGGCCGTGGGTGCCAGTTCGGGGAACACCAGCGGCCGTGCCTTCACCGGCGGCAACCGCTCGGTGATCAGGGCCATGCGGCGGTGGTGGGCCACGCCATAGGACGACCAGTTGCGCTGCATCGCCCGCAGCGCGTCGGCCGCCGTTTTAACGGATGAAATCGGAATTTCGCGCGGCGACGTCCACACATCCAGCGCCCACGCGGCTTCGACCGGCGGGTCCGGCGACAGCGCCAGCCGCCCGTGCCAGGTTTCGACCGCCACGCCGGCCCGGCGCAACTCCTCGGCCAGCGGCGCCTCAAGCTCCTCGGCGGCAAGGTAGGCGGCGCGGATCACCGGCGCCGGCGGACGGCCGAAACCAGCAACATCAGCCAGCCGACCATCAGCATCACGCCGCCGAACGGGGCGACATTGCTCACCGGCAGGCCGCCGGCGAACACGCGCGCATAGATCGCGCCGCAGAAGAACAGCAGCCCCAGGGTAAAGAAGGCGCCGGCGAAATTGCACCAGCGCCCGCCGCGCACGCCGCATACCAGCAGCGCCAGCGCGTGCCATCCCTGCATCTGCACAGCGTCGCGCAGTGCGGTGGCCGCTGCCGCGTCCAGCTTCATGTGTGCCGACGCCGCGGCCAATGCGACCGCGCCAAGCCCGCCGAGCGCCCCGAGCGCGAACCAAACCCTGTCCATCGGCATAGAATACCGGCCGCTCCCCTGTTCCGCCATGCGCGGTATGTATAGAATCCGTTCATGCCCCGCGGTGACCTGTTTCCAGATATCGGCCCCTTCGAAACCGGCTACCTGCCGCTGTCCGACGGGCACACCATGTACTGGGAACAGGTGGGCAATCCCCGTGGTGTCCCTGTGCTGTTCCTGCATGGCGGCCCGGGTGCCGGGGCAGGCATCGTGCATCGCCGCTTCTTCGATCCGGCCTTCTGGCGGGTGGTGATCTTCGATCAGCGCGGCGCCGGGCGTTCGCGTCCATTGGGCCGCCTCGACGCCAACACCACGCCGCATCTGGTGGACGATATCGAGGTGCTGCGCCGCCATCTCGGCATCCGCCAGTTCCTGCTGTTCGGCGGTTCCTGGGGCTCCACCCTGGCGCTGGCCTATGCCCAGGCGCATCCCGACCGGGTGTCGGGCTGCGTGCTGCGCGGCATCTTCCTCGGCCGCAAGCTGGAGGTGGACTGGTTCATGGACGGCCTGGCCACCGTCTTCCCCGAGGCCCACGCCGCCTTCGCCGGTTTCCTGCCCGAAGTCGAACGTGGCGACCTGTTGGGCGGCTATCTGCGGCGGCTGACCGACCCGGACCCGTCTGTCCACCTGCCGGCCGCGCGGGCCTGGTCGATCTACGAAGGATCGTGCAGCACGCTGCTGCCCAGCCCCGACACGGTGGCGAGCTTCGCCCAGGACCGCACGGCGCTGGGTCTCGCTCGCATCGAGGCGCATTACTTCGTCAACGACCTGTTCCTGCCCGAAGGCGGACTGCTCGCACACATGCACCGCATCGCCCGCATTCCGGCCGATATCGTGCAGGGCCGCTACGACATGGTCTGCCCGCCCCGCAGCGCCTTCGAACTCGCCGCGGCCTGGCCCGCCGCCCGGCTGACCGTCATCCCCGACGCCGGCCACTCCGCCTTGGAGCCCGGCGTGCGCCGCGCGCTGGTCAGCGCCGTCGAGCGCTTCCGCGACCGGCTGTAGCGCCCGGAACGGGCTACATTCACGTCCTGGTCAGGTTTCCCGGCCATCGTGCCCCGGCGAACCTGCCGCAAGGCACCACCCGATGAGACCAGGCGCCCGCCCCCGATGAAGCCCTCGATCCAGGCCTTGGCGATGCGCGTCCTCAAGGCACGAGAGGACGCCGCACGAGCGCAATTGGCCGAAGCACAGCGCGCGGTCGTGCAACGCCAAGCGGAATCGGTCGCGCTCGAGGCCCGCATCGCCGCCGAGCGCGAAGCCGGCGCCGTTCTGGCGTCGTCCATCGCCGCCCTCAATCTGGCGCCCTGGACCGCCGCGGCCGCGCGCCAAGCAGAGACGTCACGCCAGATGCTCGCCGCAGCAGAGGCCGGCTGCGAAGGCCCGCAGACGGCCCTGGCCGAGGCGGTGCGGCAGCGGCTTGCCGTGGAAACCTTCGTCGAGCAGCAAGCCAAGGCGAACCGGCGGGCAATTCTCCGCAGGGATCCGCTCAACGCCCTGCTGTCCAGCGGCACCCTTCCTGACCAGGAAGGCGAGCTTGGGCAGGTGTGACGACAGGCGGCGGCTCGCGCCGGCGGGCCGCCCGAACGCGTCCCGCCGGCCGCTTGTCCTGCAGACCGCTATTCTGCCGCCTGGGCGTAGGCCTCCAGCGGCGCGCAGGTGCAGACCAGGTTGCGATCGCCGTACACGTTGTCCACGCGCTTCACCGGCGGCCAGTATTTCGCCGCGGCCACCCAGGGCAGCGGGAATGCGGCACGCTCGCGCGAATAGGCGTGCGCCCAATGTTCCACTGTCACCTCGCGGGCAGTGTGCGGCGCGTTCTTCAGCGGGTTGTCCACCCGATCCAGCACGCCCTTCGCGATATCGGCGATCTCCTGGCGGATCGCAATCATCGCGTCGCAGAACCGGTCCAGTTCCGCCTTGCCCTCGCTCTCGGTCGGCTCGATCATCAAGGTGCCCGCCACCGGCCAGGACATGGTCGGCGCGTGGTAGCCGTAGTCCTGCAGCCGCTTGGCGATGTCCTCCACCTGCACCCCGCTGGTGGCGGCAAAGCCGCGGCAATCGATGATGCATTCATGCGCCACCATGCCGGAGGCGCCGACATACAGGATCGGGTAGTGCGGCCGCAGCCGCTGGGCGATGTAGTTGGCGTTCAGGATCGCCACCTCGGTGGCCCGCGTCAGCCCCGCCGCGCCCATCATGCGCACATAGGCGTAGCTGATCGGCAGGATCAGCGCGCTGCCAAAAGGCGCGGCGGAAACCGGCCCATAGCTGGTGTCCGGCCCGGCATCCGCGCGCAGCGGGTGATTCGGCAGGAACGGCACCAGGTGCTCGGCCACGCACACCGGCCCGACGCCCGGGCCACCACCGCCATGCGGAATGCAAAAGGTCTTGTGCAGGTTCAGGTGGCACACATCCGCGCCAATCCGCCCCGGCGACGTCAGCCCGACCTGTGCGTTCATGTTGGCCCCGTCCATGTAGACTTGGCCGCCATGCTCGTGGATCAACTGGCAGATGTCGCTGATCGTGGTTTCGAACACGCCATGCGTGCTCGGATATGTCACCATCAGCGCCGCCAGCTTGTCGCGGTGCTTCGCCGCCTTGGCCGCAAGGTCGGCCATGTCCACGTTGCCGTCCTTGTCGCAGCCCACCACCACCACGCGGTAGCCGGCCATCGCCGCCGAGGCCGGGTTGGTGCCGTGCGCCGACGAGGGGATGAGGCAAATGTCCCGGCCATGGTCGCCCCGGCTCTCGTGCCAGGCGCGGATGGCCAGCAGCCCGGCATACTCGCCCTGGCTGCCCGCGTTCGGCTGGATCGATACGCCGGCGAAGCCAGTGGCGACCTTCAGCCAGTTGCACAGCCGGTCGATCATCTCCTTGTAGCCGCGGGTTTGATCGGCCGGCGCGAAGGGGTGGATGTCGGCGAAGCCCGGCCAGGTCACCGGGATCATCTCGGCGGTGGCGTTCAGCTTCATCGTGCAGGAGCCGAGCGGGATCATGCTGCGGTTCAACGCGATATCCTTGTCCTCCAGCCGCCGCAGGTAACGCAGCATCTCGTGCTCGGCGTGGTGGACGTTGAACACCGCCTCCTTCAGGAACGCCGAGCGGCGGCCCATCGCCTCGGGGATCGAAGCCGGGGCGGCTTGCAGGTCGCCGCCGAGGACCAGCGCCAGCCGCGCCAGTTCCTCGCGCGTCACCGTCTCGTCCAGCGCCACCGCAACGCCGGTCGCGTCCAGGCGGCGCAGGTTGAAGCGGGCCTTCACCGCGGCGGCCATCAATTCGTCAGCACGGGCGCCCGCCTCGATGGCAATGGTGTCGAAGAACGCGTCGTGGCGCAGCTTCATGCCGCCCTTGCGCGCGGCAGCCCCCAGCAGGCGCGCCTGCAGGTTCACCCGCCGGGCGATCCGCCGCAGCCCCTCCGGGCCGTGCCACACCGCGTACATCCCGGCCATCACCGCCAGCAACACCTGCGCGGTGCAGATGTTGGAGGTGGCCTTCTCGCGCCGGATATGCTGCTCGCGGGTCTGCAGCGCCAGCCGCATGGCCGGCGCTCCGGCTGCGTCCACCGACACGCCCACCAGGCGGCCCGGCATGGCACGCTTGTAGGCATCCTTTGTGGCCATGTAGCCGGCATGCGGGCCACCGAAGCCCATCGGCACGCCGAAACGCTGCGCCGAGCCGACCACGATATCGGCCCCCATCTCACCCGGCGGCGTCAGCAGCGCCAGCGACAGCGGGTCGGCGGCCACGATGGCCAGCGCCCCCGCTTCATGCGCCGCGGCGATCTCCGCGCCGAGGTCGCGCACCTGGCCGCTGGTGCCGGGATATTGCAGCACCACCGCGAACGGCTTGGCCGCCGCGATCGCCGCCGGATCGCCGGCAGCCACATCCACCAGCGTGATGCCCAGTGGCCAGGCGCGGGTCTTCAGCACCGCGCGGGTTTGCGGATGCAGGTCGGCGGCCACCGCGATCACGTCCGACTTCGACTTGGCCAGCGCGTGCGCCATCGCCATCGCCTCGGCCGCCGCGGTCGCCTCGTCGAGCAGCGAGGCGTTGGCGATCTCCATGCCGGTCAACTCGGTGATCACGGTCTGGAAGTTGACCAGCGCCTCAAGCCGCCCCTGGGCGATCTCCGCCTGATAGGGGGTATAGGCGGTGTACCAGCCCGGGTTCTCCAGCACGTTGCGCAGGATCACCGGCGGCGTGATGGTGCCATGATATCCGGCGCCGATCAGCGACTTTTCGCCGGTATTCAGCGCCGCAAGCCCGCGCAATTCGCCGATGGTGCCAGCCTCGTCCAGCGCCGGCGGCAGGTCCATCGCCTGTTGCATGCGGATCGTGGCCGGCACGGTGCGTGCGGCCATTTCCGACAGGCTCGCGACCCCGACCGCCTTCAGCATGGCGGCGATCTCGGTTTCGGTCGGCGCCACGTGGCGGGCGACAAAGCTGTCCTGCGCCTCCAGCGCCGCCAGTTCGGCGAGCGGATCGGTGCTCATCACAGCGTCTCCAGGAAGGCCTTGTAGTCCGTCTCGTCCAGCAGCGCGTCGAACGCGCCCACATCCGACAGCGCCAGCCTGAAGAACCAGCCCTCGCCGGCACTGTCGCGGTTGACCAGCCCGGGATCGTCAACGATCGCCTGGTTCGTCTCGACCACGCGCCCGGCCAGCGGCGCATATACGTCCGACGCCGCCTTCACGCTCTCCACCACCGAGCAGGCCTCGCCTTCATCGACTTCACGGCCCGGCTCCGGCAACTCCACGAACACCACGTCGCCCAGCGCGTCCTGCGCGTGCTCGGTGATGCCGACGGTGGCGACGCCGTCTTCCAGCCGCACCCATTCATGTTCCTTGGTGTAACGCACGGTGGTCATCGGGGCAGGTTCCTTCAGCGGATATAGCGGTGCGGGACGAACGGCATGGCGGCAACGCGGGCCGGCAGCGGCTTGCCGCGCACCATCAGCGACAGCGCGGTGCCGGTGGCGGCCAGGTCGGCGCGCACATAGCCCATGGCACAGGGAGCGTTCAGACTGGGGCCGAAGCCGCCGGAGGTGACCTCGCCAACGGCGGCGGCGTCGCCATCGACAATCGGGGTATGGCCACGTGCCGGCGCCCGGCCCTCGGGCAGGATGCCGACCCGCTTGCGGGCGGGGCCGGCGGCGAGCGCGGCCAGGATCGGGCCGGCGCCGATGAAATTCGCCTCTGTGCGGCGGCGCTTGGGAATGGTCCACATCAGCGCCGCCTCGACCGGATTCGTCGTCTCGTCGATGTCGTTGCCGTAGAGGCAAAGCCCAGCCTCCAGCCGCAGCGAATCGCGCGCGCCCAGCCCCGCCGGCATGACCCCGGGTTGGGCCAGCAGCAGCCGCGCCACCGCCTCGGCGCGTGCCGCGGGAATGGAGATCTCGAACCCATCCTCGCCGGTATAGCCGGAGCGGCTGACCAGGCAGTCCGCTCCCGCCAGCGTCATCTTCGCCACACCCATGAACGGCAGCGCCTCCGCCGCCGGCGCCAGCCCGGCCATCACCCCGGCCGCCGCCGGTCCCTGCAGCGCCAGCAGCGCCCGGTCGTCATGCCGCTCCAGCCGCAGCCCAGCCGGCAGGTGAGCCTCGATATGCGGCAGGTCCACGTGCTTGCGGCTGGCGTTCACCACCAGGAACATCCGGTCGTCGCCGAGATTCGCGACCATCAGGTCGTCCATGATGCCGCCCAACTCCATGGTCAGCAGCGTGTATTTCTGCCGCCCCGGCGCCAGCCCCTGCATGTCGCCGGGCACCAGACGCTCCAGGGCAACGGCGCCGCCGGGACCATGAATGCTCGCCTGCCCCATATGCGACACGTCAAACAGCGCGGCCTGCGCGCGGCAATGCAAATGCTCGGTCAGCACGCCTGCAGGGTACTGCACCGGCAGGAGATAGCCCGCGAAGGGCACCATCTTTCCGCCCAGTTCGCGATGCAACGCATCGAGCGGCGTGGTGTTCAGGGTGTTGTCATCGGCCAAGAGGACGCTCCGCGCACAGGTCGCCCACCGGCGACATGCCGGCGGATTGCGACCCCCCTCTGTCTGCGGAACCTGAGAGATTCGGCCGGCAGCCCGGCCTTACTCCGTCGGTGCGGCCTGCTCAGCTGGCCGGCTTTCCAGAGGTCCGTGTGCCCGAAGCGGTCCTGGTTGCCTGAGCGTTTCCGGGGGCCGGTTGCGCCTTCGGCGGCGGTCGCACCGGCATCGCTGCCGAGCCCGACCGCTCTCTCCCGCCCGGATTGAACCGAACGAAACATGTATGGCCGATCGGGCGGGCGTGTTCAAGGCCGGCCCCTCATGCCGCGGGCAACAGCCGGGGATGGGCATGGGTCCGCCCGATCGGCGCCAGCACCACCGACAACTGGCGCAGCGGCGGCAGTTCGGCGGCTCCCGCGGTCCAGCGCAACCCGTCCTCGGGCGGATGCCAGCCACGCCCCAGCCCCGGATGATGCAGCGGCAGGATGCGCCCGTCAGCCATCATCCGCGTCACCGGCACGCCGAGACAGCGGCGGTCGCCGCTGCCGGGCTGCAGCATCGCAGGCACGAAGCTGGTGGAAATCAGGCGCGGCCGGTCGCTGGTCGCCGGCAGGTCGAAGTGCCATGACCAGCCATTGCGCACCGCAGGGTAGTTCGTCCCGGCCACGCGCACGATCAGCCCCGGATCATCGGTGGCACGATAGCCCAGGGCTGTGGCACGTGCAGCCAGCTTGGCCCGCGCGGTACGCACCGGCGGGCCGGCGGTCTGCAGCGGCGCACAGCCGCGATCGGCCCAGATCTGCTCGGCGGCGGCGCCCTGCACGGCCAGCGACGACGGGTCGCGCTCCACCCCCACAAAATCCTCGCGGTTGCCGGTGTCCAGGTAGCTCTCAGTCCCCAGCCCCTCGGCGAGCAGCACGTCGTGACGCTCCAGCTCCACGTGGAAATAGGTCACCACGTCGCGCGGCTCGCGCACCACGCTGGTACCGTTCTCCAGATGGCGAATGGGGATCAGCACGCCCTCGGCGTAGATGGCGTGGTCGGGCGAAAGAAACAGGTCGCGATGCGGCCGGCCGGGCCCGAAGGTGTGGGCGCGCACCCGAAAGGGCCAGAGTTCGGCGGGGTGGCGCACCCGGGTGCAGTCCACAGTGCGCCGGCCCAACCAGATGACCGGCGCAAGCTTGCCGCTGAGCACCGCGACCACCTCGTCGCCGACATGCAGCGCCTCGACCGGCACCTCGCCATGCCGGGTCAGGATCGCGGTGCCGGCCACGAAACAGGGCGGCGGGGCATAGTCGCCCGGCCCGTCGGTGGTCATGGTGATCACCTGCCCCTCGGCGAGCGGCATGTTCGACAGCACGTAGTAGTTGCCCGAGAACTCAAGGACGATGGTATCGTTCGAAGTCGTACGACGTCACGATGAAGGGATAGGTGCCACCTAGGTAGGTCACATCGACGGTATCGCCGATTGCATTGATGGAGCCGGTTACCGAAATCGTGTCAGGCGCAACGTAGTCAACTGTTCCCAGGTAATGGAACAAATAGACAACACCCCAGTATCCGGGGCCAAAGACCGTCTCGTCGAAAGTGATCACTCCGCTGCCCTCCTCGCGAAGACGGCGCCAAGGTCGCAGTGAGAGCTTAAATTTCGGTCAAACCTGGCTCCTGCCGGCGCCAAAATGACCTTCGCGCAAGCGAGCGCCTGCCCGAAGCATCCTCGTTCTGGCGCGCTCAGTGCGCTCAGCGCGCCGCCATGCGCCTGTTGTATTCCAGTTCCTCGGGCGTCAGTTGCAGGCTGACATAGATGTGCCACCGCCCCGGCTCCTGCGCGGCTGCAGCCGGGAAGCGAAGCTCCAACTCGTCGCCCGCCACCCGCACCACGTCGACGTTGGGCGGAAATCCAGACCGCAGCGCAAACGCCTGGCGGTCGACGACCGTATCGTCCTGCATCACTGCCAAGAAATACGGCACCTGCGCGGTGCGCCCTTGCGCCGCGGGGCCGCGTGCCAGCGTTGCCTGCACCCGTAGCGCCGCCACGATCTCGCCGTCACGCCGCCCCCGGCGGCACGTCGCCTCCACTCCGGTGATGCGCGCCTCCAGCACGCGGTCGGTCACGTCGCGCCCGGCGCCGGCGAAGCGCGTCAGGTCCGCGCCGTCGGCCAGCAGTGAAAGCGGCGGACAAACCGGGGCGAATTTCGCCTCGTTGCTGCTGCAGGCACCCGTCAGGGCGGCTGCAACCAGGGCGGGAGCGAGCAGAAGGGCGGCCAGGCGGGGCATCGGCAACTCCGGAACGGCACAGGCGCATTGTTTGGCGCCCGCAGGGCGGGCATACTGCGTCGGAGCCGCACAATGGACAACATGCATCCCCCTTCCCCCACCGACAGCAATGCCCTGCCCACCGAAAAGGCGCACCTGCGCGTCCTGCTGGCCGGGCCGCGCGGCTTCTGCGCAGGCGTCGACCGCGCCATCCGCATTGTCGAGGAGGCGCTGCGCCGCCACGGCGCGCCGGTCTACGTGCGCCACGAGATCGTTCACAACCGCACGGTGGTGGAGGCGTTGGAGGCCAAGGGCGCGGTCTTCGTCGAGGATCTGGCCGACGTGCCGCCCGAAGCGCCGGTGGTGTTCTCCGCCCATGGCGTGCCCAAGTCGGTGCCCGCCGAGGCCGAGCGCCGCAACCTCACCTATCTCGACGCCACTTGCCCGCTGGTCTCCAAGGTCCATCGCGAGGTGGAGCGCCACCACGTCGCCGCCGGTCGCCATATCCTGATGATCGGCCATGCCGGTCACCCGGAAGTGATCGGCACCATGGGCCAGCTCCCGCCCGGCGCGATGACGCTGGTGCAGAACGTGGAGGAGGCCGCGCCGTCGAGCCCGCCGACCCTTCGCGCCTCGCCTTCGTCACCCAGACCACCCTGTCCGTGGACGATACCGCGGAAATCGTCGCCACCCTGCGCGCCCGTTTCCCGCTGATGCAGGGGCCGCGCCGCGAGGATATCTGCTATGCCACCACCAATCGCCAGGCCGCAGTGAAGGCGGTCGCCGGCGATGCCGATCTCGTGCTGGTTATTGGCAGCCCCAACTCCTCCAACTCGCAGCGCCTGCGCGAGGTCGCCGAGCGGGCGGGCGCCCCGCGCGCCATCCTGCTGCCGACCGCGGCGGAGTTGGACTGGGCAAGCCTGGACGGGGTGTCCACCCTGGGCATCACCGCCGGCGCATCCGCGCCCGAAATCCTGGTCGACGAACTCGTCGATCGCCTGCGCGGGCGCTTTTCGCTGGCGATCGAGGAGCGGATCGTCACCCAGGAGGATGTGGTGTTCAAGCTGCCAGCCGAACTGGCCAGCTGATCCACCCGCGCGACCGACCCCCCCGCATGGCCGTCTATACCGAGGTATCCGACGAGGCGTTGGCCGCATTCCTTGCCGAATACGACATCGGTAGCGCCGTCGCCTTCCGCGGCATCGCCGAGGGCGTGGAGAACAGCAACTTCTCGCTGCGCACCACCACGGGCGACTACATCCTCACGCTGTACCAGAAGCGCGTCGATCCGGCCGAGTTGCCCTGGTTCCTCGGCCTGATGGAACACCTGGCCCGGCGCGGCCTCACCTGCCCGCAACCGGTGCACGGGCGCGACGGCGCGGCGCTGCGGCATCTCGCCGGGCGCCATGCCGCCATCACCACCTTCCTGCCCGGCGTCTGGCCACGGCGGGTCCGCCCCGAGCATTGCGCGCCAGTCGGTGCCGCGCTGGCCCAGCTTCACCTCGCCGGCCAGGACTATGCCCCCACCCGCGCCAACGCCCTGGGGCCGGCGGGCTGGGCGCCGCTGCTGTCGCGCGCCCGCGGCTCCGTTCAGATGATGGGCGAGGACACCACCACGCTGGCGCTGTGCGACGAACTGGCCGCGGCGCTGGACAGCACGCTCGCCGCCTGGCCCGCCGGCCTGCCGGTCGGCCACATCCACGCCGACCTGTTCCCCGACAACGTCTTCTTCCTCGAGGGGCGGCTGTCAGGGCTGATCGACTTCTACTTTGCCGCCACCGACATCCTGGCCTACGACATCGCCATCTGCCTCAACGCCTGGTGCTTCGAGCCGGACTACGCCTTCAACGTCACCAAGGCCCGCGCCATGCTGGCCGCCTATGCCGCCATCCGGCCCCTCTCGGCGGCCGAGCGCGCCGCCCTGCCGGTGCTGTGCCGCGGTGCCGCCCTGCGCTTCGCGCTGACGCGCCTGTTCGACTGGATCAACACCCCGGCGGGCGCCATGGTCACCCGGAAGGACCCCATGGAATACATCCGCCGCCTGCGCTTCTTCCTCACCGCCCGGGACGAACATGCCCTCGGGATCTGACGCGCAGGCCGACGACACCGTCGAGATCTGGACCGATGGCGGCTGTCGCCCCAATCCCGGCCCCGGCGGCTGGGGTGCGATCCTGCGCTTCCGTGGCATCGAGCGCGAATTGTCCGGCGCCGAGCCGGCCACCACCAACAACCGCATGGAACTCACCGCCGCCGCCGCCGCGCTGGAGAGCCTCAAGCGCCCCTGCAGCGTGGTGCTGCATACCGACAGCGAATACCTGCGCAACGGCATCACCCGCTGGCACCAGGGCTGGGTGCGCAAGGGCTGGCGCAACGCCGCGGGCGACCCGGTTGCCAACATGGACCTCTGGCGCCGCATTCTCGATGCCGCCAAGCCGCATCAGGTCACCTGGAAATGGGTGCGCGGGCACGCCGGCGACGCAATGAACGAGCGCGCGGACGTCCTGGCCACCCGCGCCCGCCAGGCGCTCGGCGCCGCCGGCTGAGCCCTCCGCCGCGACGCCGCGCACGCCGCCCGGGCGGGCGGGCGTTGCGGCTGGATCGCCGTAGCGTTGCCGCCCTGCAATGTGATGGTAAACGGCTTTGTTGCTGCGTCTTCCGCATTGCACAACGGCCGCGAATGCCCGATGTAGGCGGTGTCGGAGGGGTCGGCATGCGGCGCGCGAAGTGGTTCGGTTTGGCGGGGATCGCGGCGGCGGCGGCCGTTGCGACGTCGCCCGCACAGGCCCAGGCGCCCCTCCTCGCCGCACCCGATCCGGTCACCGAACCGGGTGCCGTTCATAGCGGACCGTTCCGCGTTTCCCTGGGCATCGGCGTCGCACTGCGGCCGGAATATGCGGGCTCGCGCAGCACCGTCGGCACGGTGCTGCCACAGGTGGATGTCAGGTGGCGAGACCGGTTCTTCATCTCCACAACGGGCGGCCTGCCCTCGATGGGCGCCAACCTGCTCGATTCGAGCGAATGGCGTGCCGGCCCGGTGGTGCGCCTGCGCTTCCCCCGCTACCAGAATTCGAACGCGGCGCTGCGCGGCATGGGCAATGTCGGCTGGGCACCGGAGATCGGCGGCTTCGTCGAATACAAAGCCGGATTCTTCCGCCTGGGCGGCGAGGTGCGGCAAGGCGTGGGCGAGCACGAGGGCATCGTGGCCGAGTTGCGTGCCGATGCGGTGCTGCGCCCGATGGAAGGCATGGTGCTGTCCTTCGGCCCGCGCCTGAACCTGGGCGACCAGAGCTTCACCCAGCGCTATTTCGGCGTGGATGCGCTGCAATCGGCCCGCACCGGCTATGCGCCCTTTCGCCCGGATGGCGGCGTCACCTCGGTGGGCGCGGCGATCTTTGCCACCTATGCGCTCACCAACAACCTCAGCCTGACCGGTCTGATCGAATATAACCGGCTGCAGAATGGCGCGGCCGATTTGCCGCTGGTCCAGGGCCGCGGCGACGTGAACCAAGTGTTCACCGCCCTCTCATTGACCTATTCGTTTAGCTGGTAGTCGCGGGCAGCTGGTAGCCGCGGGCTTGGCCCTTCAGAAACGGCGTTCGTAGATCGTCACCACGTCGCCCGGCCGCAGCACCGTCAACGGACTGGCGCGCCCCTCCACCGGCTCGCCGTCGACCAGCCTGACCACCGAAGCCTGGTCCTGTACCGCACGATAGGTGAAGCCGCCGGCCACCGCCGCCACGCTCAACACCGTCATGCCGGGCTGGTACGGATACTGCCCCGGCCGGTTCACCTCCCCCAACACAAAGACCGGACGGTATTCCACCACCTCGACCGACACGCTTGCGTCCCGCAACAGACCGCGCCGCGACAGTTCCGCACTGATGCGCCGGCTCAGCTCGTCGGTGGTCAGCCCCTGCGCCCGGACCGGCCCCAGCAGCGGCAGTGCGATGTTTCCGGCATCGTTGACGCGGAAGATCTCCGACAGCGCCTCCTCGCCGAAGGTCAACAGCCGCACCTGGTCGTTCACGCCCAGCCGGTACAGGGCATCGCCACCCGCAGGAACAGGCGGCAGGTCCTTCACGCGGCTGCAAGCCGAAACCAGCAGCAGCAGCCCCAGAACCGCTCCCAGACGGATCACTATCAGACGGATCACTTTCAGACGCATGCCCGTCCGACTCCAATTCATTTTCTCTTCCCGGCGATCATGTCACATCGCAAACCGCAGGCGCAGCAGCGCGATACCTTCCTCCACCGCTGTGCCGCTGCCGGGCCGGCGGGTGCTCCAATCCCAGGTGGCCGACGCGCGCAGCCGCCGGTCGATCAACCAGGTCGCGCCGAAGCCGAGGTTGAGGTAGCGGTCGCGCCCGCCGCCCTGCTGGTATTCCGCCTGCTGCACGTCGACCGCCGCCGTCAGCAGCAGGTTGCGGTAGAGTTCGTGGTCCACTGCCACCCGCGCGCCGGTGAAGCTGTAGCTTACCGCGGTCAGTTCCGCAGCATCCTCAATGCGACGCGACAGAGTGGCCGTCACGGTGGTCAGTCCCGACGGGCTCCAGATCACCGAAGCCTCGGCCATCGGCCCGGTCACAGGCTTCAGGGTCGCGTCGGCGAAGCGGCGGTGCTGCACCCCGGCCAGCGCGCGCACCCGCCACACGGCATTCCCGGCATAGTCGATGCCGCCGAGAAGGGCGACCGTGGTGGCGTCGCGGCTCGGCTGGCCCGGCTCGCGCCGTGCGTGATCGAAATGCGTGGCACGCAGGTCCAGCACCAGGTCGCGCCGGGGCGACAGTTCCCAGCGCAGCGTCACGTTGCCGTCCATCGCCGTGCGGTCGCGATAGCGCTGCGCCACCCGGCGGCCGCCCACGAACACGTCGTCATAGGTGGTCTCGCTCACCGACAAAGCGGGTGCCACGGACAGCCGGCCGAAGGTCATGGCATAGCTGGCGCGGGCGTCGTTCACGGCGTATCGGCCGGGGCGGTCGATCGGCAATCCGTCGAGCGCGCGCGATGTCTGGAACAGATCGAGATGCGAAGCCGCCAGCACCGCCCGGTCGCGCCCGATCTCCAGCGTGCCGCCCAGCGATGCCGTCCACAACGTGGCGGACTGGCCGCGGGCCGACAGGTAGCGCTGGTCATCGATGGCAAGGTAGCCACCTACGGCGTTGCGTCCCCAGTTTGTCGCCGCCAGCAGGCTGGCCGAGGTCTGCACCACCGCACTGCCGCGCCCCCGCGCCTGGCCCAGCGCATTGTTCGTGTAGCCGAGCGCGGTGGACAGAGTGGGGCGAAGCACCAGGCCGCCCAGGCGTACCCCCAGTGGCTCATAGGCCTGGCGGTCACGCGACAGCACGGTAATCCCGGGCGCTGCGCCATAGCCGATCACGCCGGGTGGGAAGTAGCGGTCGAGCAACTGGGCCCGAACCGGCGCACTGGCCAGAAGGGCGAGCAGGATCAGGACGCCCCTGTGCCCCCACTTCCTTGCCCGACCACCGGCCATCCCGCTGCCCAATTTTCCCTCGCCCCCGCCCTGATGCTGCATTCCGCCCTGAAGCTGAGTTCCATGGTCGGCCGCGCGCCGCCTGCTTGCAATCCGTCCAGGCGGTTCCTATCCTCGCGTAACGAAGCGCCGCCGTTTTTAAGCTTCGCGTTCCGGTTGCATACGCCGAATTTAAGTGATCGCGTCTGGCGGGCTGCGCCGCTGCTCCAAGGCTTGGCCGCACGACGCGCAGGGAATTGGACCTTCGCATGAATTGTTGCTATTCAGGGCCCTTGTCAGACGATTTTCCAGCGCGTCGGGAATCAGACCCGGTCATGAACGGTACCGCCGCCCTGCGTCTGCCCGCGCCCGCCGCGGCGCGCGTGCCGATTTCTTCGGCGACGAAGGACACCCCGTGTCGCTGACCCGCCCGGGCGAGGGCCTACAGGTCGACATCCTCGCCGACGCGCGCGCGCCCGAGACAATCTCGCCGTTCCGCCTGATCGACGTGCTTTGGCGGCGCAAGCTGCTGATCTTCATCATCGTCACCTGCCTGATGGCGGGCGCCGCGGTGCAGATCGCCAGCCTCGTGCCGGCCTATGACGCCCGTGCGCTGGTGCTGATCGACACGCGGCGCAACGCGCTCACCGACCTGCAGGCGATTGTCAGCGGCAGCCAGTCCGACCTGCTGCAGGTGCAGACCCAGGTAGACATCCTGCGCTCCCAGGCGCTGGCGTTCGATGTGGCGCGCCGGCTGGACCTGATGCGCGAGCCGGAATACGCCGCCGCGCTCAACCGGCGGCCGGGCGGCCTGGCCGGCCAGTTCGCCCCGCTGCTGGCGCTGGCGGGCTATCCCGCGCCGGAGCCGCGCGTATTGACCGAGGACGAACGGCTTCGCGCCACCGCGGCCATGCTCGCCAACGACAGGCTGACCGTGGTCAACGACAGCCGCTCCTATGTCGTGGTCATCCAGGTGCGCGCCGAGGACCCGCAACTGGCCGCCAACATCGCCAACACCTATTCCGACGTCTATCTCGACTTCAACAAGGAGCTGAAGAACAGCGCGGTCCTGCGCGCCAACAATTTCCTTGAACAGCGCCTGGCGCCGCTGCAGGCGAAGCTGCGGCAGGCCGAGCGCCAGGTGGCCAACTACCGCGAGCAGACCGGCCTCATCGAGGACCGCACCTCCTCCGCCCCCAACGAGAAGCGGGCCACCGTGCTGGGCCAGCAGCTTGCCCAGATCAATACCCAGCTGATCGTGGCCACGAGCGACCGGCTGCAGCGCGAGGTGAGCCTGGAGCAGATTCGCGCCGCGCAGCGCGGCCGCGGCAGCCTGTACGCCATCCCCGAGGTCGTCGCCTCGCCCCTCATCCAGCGCCTGCGCACCCAGCAGGCCGAGATCAGCGCGCGCCAGGCGAACATGGGCCAGACCCGCCTCGCCGCCAATCCCGTCGTGCTCGCCCTGCGCGCCGAGGAACGCGACGTGCGCGCGCGCATCGACGACGAGGTGGCCAAGATTGTCGGCAGCATCACCAGCGAGGTCGCCGCCGCTCGTGCCCGCGAGGCGTCGCTGCGCGATAGCTTGGCCAACATTCAGGGTCAGGTCGCAGACCAGAGCAAGGCCGAGATACGCCTGCGCGAGCTGGAAAGCGAGGCCGAGGCGGCGCGGATCGTCTACACCGAAACGCTGAACCGCGCCGAGCAGAACGCCAACCAGCGCGACGGCCAGCAGCCCGACGCGTCCAGAATCTCCAAGGCCACCGTCCCGCTGGGCGCCTCGCCGCCCACCAAGCGCCAGCTGCTGGTACTGTCGTTCTTCGCCTCCTGCCTCATCGCCGTCATCGCGGCATTGGTGCGCGACCGGCTGGAGACGGGTTTCCGTACCGCCGAGCAGGTGGAGGCCGAAACCGGGCTGTCCGCGCTCGGCTTCATCCCTCGCACCCGCGACAAGCGCACCGCGCTCATGATGGACGACCGCGACTCGCCTTTCGTGGAGGCGATCAACACCGTTCGCGGCGCCCTCCAGATGTCCGATGTCGCCGGGCGGCCAAAGGTGGTGCTTGTCACCTCGTCGCTGCCCGACGAGGGCAAGACCTTCTTCTCGGTGGCGCTGGCGCGCAGCGTGGCCCGTGCCGGCGGGCGCAGCCTGCTGGTGGATTGCGACCTGCGCCGGCCTGGCGTTGCCTCCACCATCGGCATGACGCCGCAGGAGGGCGTGGGCGCGCTGGTGCCGGGCCAGCCGGTTGCCGCCCTGGTACAGCGCGACGAGGCAACCAAGCTCGACGTGATCACCGCCGCCGGCGCGCGTGACAACGTCCAGGACATCGTCTCGTCCGAGGCGCTGCGCCAGCTGGTGAACGAGGCGCGCGACCACTACGACATCATCGTGCTAGATGCGCCGCCGGTGTTGGCGGTGGTCGATGCGCGGGTGCTGTCGCTGATGGCCGACGCGACCGTGATGGTGGTCCGCTGGCGCCGCACCCCGCGTGTGCTGGTGCTGCAGGCGCTGAAGCAGTTGCGCGTCTATGGCGCCAAGGTTGCCGGCATGGTCATCACCCAGGCCAACCTGCGCTCGCTTGCCGCTTCCGAGGGCAGCCATGCCTATGTCCACCGCAAGTACGGCAGCTATCTGCGCTGACCGGCAGGCGGGACGCGCCAATGCGGGCCGCCGCCGATGGAATTGACGCAGTTCGGCCTGATCTTCCTGCCGCTGTGCGCCGTCGCCATCATCCAGCCTGTCTGGCTGCTCTATCTCGTCTTGCTGGCCGGGGTGTTCGGTGCGGCGACGCCGCTGGTCATCGCCGGCTACGGCCTGCCGCCGCAGGTGACACCCGCCTCGCTGTTCCTGGCCTATGCGGCGTTGCAATACCTGCTGGGCGCGCGTTTCGTCGCCGCATTGCCCGCGTGGCGCACGCTTGAACCCTTCGTGCTGACCGCCGCCTATGCCCTCGTCACCGCCCTGCTGATACCGCGGCTGTTTGCCGGGCAGTTCACCGTCTGGCCACAGAAGCTCACGCCACCCTACGACATCCCGGTGCCGCTCGGCCCCAGCATGTCCAACGTGACGCAATCGCTATATCTGGCGATCGAGGGGGCGCTGCTGGTCGGCGCCGGATTGTTCCTGACCCGGTCGCGCATCGTTTTCGCGCGACTTCTGCAGGCCTACCTGGCGTGCGGCTATGTCGTGGTGGTCATCTGCGCCTGGCAGTTGGCGAACAAGCTGACCGGACTGTGGTTTCCCGAGGCGTTCCTCTACTCGAACCCCGGCTGGGTCATCTTCCCGGGCCAGACCATCGGCATCGTGCCGCGCATCAACGGCCCGTTCAGCGAGCCGGCGGCGCTGGCCTACTACCTGTCCGGCACCGTGTTCTGCTGCACCTGGCTGGTGCTTCGCGGGCACCGCAACCGCTCGGCCATGGTGCTGCTGCCGCTGGCGTTGCTGGCGCTCATCTCCTCCACCTCCACGACCGGCTTCGCCGTGCTCACCGTGGGCGGCGCGGGGCTGGTGGTCTATGGCGTCAGCCGCGCGCCGCGCGCCGTGGCGTTGCGCATATTCGCCTTCGCCGTGCCGGTCGCAGTGGTGGGCGTGGTCGCCGCGATCGGGATCGCCACGCTGTCGGCGAAGCTCGAGGAGTCGATGGCGATCGTGATGCACCAGAGCCTGAACAAGGCCGAGGGCAAGTCGTTCGCCACCCGCACCGGGCTGGACCTGGACAGCCTCGGCGTGCTGTTCCCCAGCTACGGCCTGGGCGCCGGCTGGGGCAGCGTGCGCGCCTCCAGCCTTCTGCCGGGCCTGCTCGCCAATCTCGGCCTCGCCGGATCGTCGCTGCTGCTCTGGTTCGCAGTGCGCCTGGTCCGCCAAGTGGCGCGCGCCCGGCGCCGGGCGGCCACGGCCGATCAGACGATGGTGCTGGATGGCATCTCGGCCGCGGTGATCGGCAACCTCACGGCGGCCATCCTATCCGCCCCCACGCTCAACGCCGTCGATTTCTACCTCCTGCTGGGCATCCTGATCGGCTGTGCCTCGCGGGTGGAATACGAAGCGGCGGTGCGGCGGACACAGGCCCGGCTGGCCCGGCCGGCATCCGCCGCCGAACCGCCAGTCCCGGAGACGGCGGTGGGGGGATGACGCCGCCCCTGCTTGTCAACGGCCGGTTCCTCACGCAGGGGCTCACCGGCGTGCAGCGCTTCGCCCTGGAGACCACCCGCGCGCTGGCGCCGATCGCTGCCATCCGGGTGATCGCCCCGCCAGGCGCACGCGACGAATGGGGCGTCGCCACGCAGCGGGTCGGGCGGCTGGGTGGACATGCCTGGGAGCAGTTCGACCTGCCGCGCCACGTGCGGGGCGCTGTCCTGCTGAACCTGTGCAACACCGCACCGCTGGCATTGCGCCGGCAGGTGGTGGTTGTGCATGACGCCGCCACCTTCGCGGTGCCGCAGGCCTATTCCTGGCGCTTCCGGACGTGGTACCGCCTCATGCAGCACGGCCTTGTGCAACGCGGAGCCGTGTTCGCGACCGTCTCGGCCTTTGCCCGCGACCAGATTGCCCACCATCTCGGCGCCGATCCTGCCGACATCGCCGTACTCGGCGAGGGCGCGGAGCACATCCTGCGCACACCGGCCGACCACACCCTGCATGCCAGGCTCGGACTGGCGCGGCCCTACGTGCTGGCAGTCGGCAGCCTCGCCCCACACAAGAACCTCGCCGCGCTGTCGGCCACGGCGGCGCTGCTGGCCGGGCGCGGCATGGACCTGGTGCTGACCGGCGACCTCACCCCGCGCGTGTTCGCCCATGGCGCCCCTGCCCTGCCGCAGCCCGCGCGCCCTGTGGGCCGGGTGGACGATTCCGGATTGCGGGCGCTGTACGAGCGCGCATCCTGCTTCGTGTTCCCTTCGCTGCATGAAGGGTTCGGGCTGCCGGCGATCGAGGCAATGACCTGCGGCTGCCCGGTGGTGGCCGCCCGCGCCGGCGCTCTGCCGGAGGTGTGCGGCGACGCGGCCATGCTCGTCGATCCCACTGACCCGGCGGACATCGCCGCAGCGGTGAAGCGTGTGACCGGCGACTCGGCCTTCACGGCCCGGATGCGCGCGGCGGGCTTGGCCCGTGCCCGCCTCTTCACCTGGCCGGCCGCGGCGCAGGCCCTGGCCGGGCTTGCGGCGCGGGTGGCCGCCGGTGACAAGCCAGCATGAGAATTGCCATCGGTACACGAGTGGCTGCAGGACTATGCCGGCTCCGAGCGGGTATTGGAGCAAATGCTGCTGTGCTACCCCTCGGCCGACCTGTTCGCGGTGGTCGATTTCCTGCCCGACGGCCAACGCGCCTTCCTGCAGGGCAAGCGCCCCGCCACCAGCTTCATCCAGCGCCTGCCATTCGCGCGGCGCCTGTTCCGCCAGTATGTCGGCCTGATGCCGCTGGCGGTGGAGCAGTTCGACCTCTCCGGCTACGATCTGGTGATCTCCAACAATCACGCGGTCGCCAAGGGCGTGCTGACCGGGCCGGACACGGTGCATGTCAGCTACGTACACTCGCCGATGCGCTACGCCTGGGACCTGCAGCACCAGTACCTGCGCGAATCCGGGTTGGACCGCGGCCTGCGCGGCCTCTATGCGCGCCTGCTGCTGGCCCGGTTGCGGCAGTGGGACATGCGCACCGCCAACGGCGTGGACTTCTTCATCGCCAATTCCAGCTACATCGCCCGGCGCATCCGCAAGACCTACCGGCGCGACGCACTGATCGTCCCGCCGCCGGTGGCCGTGGACCGCTTCACGCCCGGCGCTGACGACCTGCCGCGCGGCGACACCTACGTGGTGGCGGCGCGGCAGGTACCCTACAAGCGCGTGGACCTGGTGGCGGCCGCCTTCGCCGCCATGCCCGGGCGGCGATTGCTGGTTGTGGGCGACGGACCGGCCCGCGGGCGCGTCCGTGCCGCGGCGGGCGGTGCCGCCAACATCGCGTTCCGCCCGGCAGTGGGGCAGGACGAGCTGATAGGCCTGCTGCGCGGCGCCCGGGCCTTCGTGTTCGCCGGCGAGGAGGATTTCGGCATCGTGATGGCCGAGGCGCTGGCCTGCGGCACACCGGTGATCGCCTTCGGCCGCGGCGGCGCGCGGGATATCGTGACCCCCGAGACCGGCATTTTCTTCGAGGCGCAGAGTGTCGAGGCAGTGGTGGCGGCAGTGGAGCGGTTCGAACGGGAGCGGCATCGCTTCACCCCGGCAGCCTGCCGCGCCGCCGCCGAGGGCTTCGCACCCGCGCAATTCCGCGAGCGCTTCCACTGCGCGGTGGAGCAGGCAATGGCCGGCGCGCGGCCATGAGCAACGGCGACGCCGCGCGGCCCTGCCTCTCGCTGGTGGTGGCGACCCTGGGGCGCGTGATGGAGCTGGACGCGCTGCTGACCTCGCTGGCTGCGCAGCGGGGGCCGGGTTTCGAGGTGATCATCGTGGACCAGAACGGCGACGGACGACTGGATGCGATGCTCTCGCGCCACGCCGCCGCCATGCCCATCCGCCATCTGCGGTCACAGGTGCGTGCGCTGTCGCATGCCCGCAACCTCGCCCTGAAGCTTTGCCGTGGCACGCTGGTGGGCTTTCCCGACGACGACTGCACCTATCCCGCCGGCACGCTGGCCCGGGTGGCTGCGGCCTTCGCAAGCGATCCGGCGCTGGACCTGCTGAGCGGCGCCGCGGAAGCGCCGGGCGGCGGGCTGGGGTCAGGCCGATGGCACAAGCAGGCGGCCGCGATCACGCGCGACAACGTCTGGACCACGTCGATCTCGTTCACTCTGTTCGTCCGCCGCGCGTTGCTGGAGCGGACCGGCGGGTTCGACGAAATTCTGGGTGTCGGCGCACCCTTTGGCGCCGCCGAGGAGACGGACCTTGTGGTGCGCGCCATCGATGCCGGCGCCTGCGCCCGCTACGACCCCACCCTGCGGGTGGTCCACCCGGACAAGCGCCTCACCGAGGTGGCCGCCGCACGAGCCTATCCCTATGGGCTGGGGTGCGGTTACGTGCTGGGCAAGCACCGGTTCGCCGCGCGGATCGTTGGCCGCTTCCTGGTCCGCCCGCTGCTCGGAATGGCATGGGCAGGCATTCGCGCCCGGCAAGCCGAGCTGCGCTACTATTGGCGAACCTTCGCTGGCCGGCTGGCCGGCTACCGGGCCGCATCGGCGGGCGTAGGCCCCCCGACAGCCTGATACCCCAGAATGACGCGCGGCTCAGCCGGGGCGGCCCCGCATATTCCCGCCTTCCTCGACCACCGGCAGCACGATGCGCGAGGGATGTGCCGGGTCATGGAAGATGGTTTGCCGTGCCACCCGCAACTCCGCATCCGACCAGTAGTCCTTGCCAGTGTTGTGGTTGCGATCGAAATTGGGGAAATCGGAACTGGCGATGTCGATGCGGATGCGCGATCCCTTCCGGAAGCGGATGCCCACCTGCATCATCGGAATCACGTACTCCTGCGGCACCCCGGCATCGAGCAGCACCGGCGTGTCGAAGCCCCGGCGGAAGCGCGCGCGCATGATGCCGTAGCAGAGGTTCTGGGCCACGCCGTCGGCGCCCACCTCGATCAGCTTGGCGGCGAAGTCGGTGTCCGGCGCGTCCGAGGCGGCCCAGAGATGGCACACCACCGGCCCGACCACCAGCAGGTCGCGCTCCAGCGGCGGCGTCTGGTAGACGAGAATGTCGCGACGGCGCGCAAGCACCGCCTGGTCGCACGGCGCAGCCTGTGCGTCGAGCCCCATCAGGCTCATCACCGGATCGGCGGGATCGTAGTCGTAGCGGTCCGGATCGGACGGCTTGGGCTGCATCGCCAGTGTCCCGTCGCCGCGTGGCGTGTTCGCCCTGCCGAAGCTGTGCAGGAAGAAATCGGTGAACCGTGTCCCCGGCAACGGCCAACACGGCTCGTGCCGCCAGGCGTTGTCGTTCAGCACGAACACGCTGACCGGCGCCTGTCGCTCCAGCCCGTTCTCCACCCCCTTCAACTCGTGGTCGAAGTAGCGCGTCAGTTCGAACGGATAGGAACGGTTCGCCTCCGCGCCATAGTCGCGCGGACCTAGACTTCCCACCCATCGCTCCGTCGAATGGCCCCACGGCCCGATCACCAGCCGATGGCGCCCGCGCAACGCCCCAGGGCCGTTTGTCTCCATGCCAACATAATTGCTGCTGGTGCCTCCGAGCCGGTCCCACCAGCCCGTGGTGCAGCTTACCGGCACCTGGACCTTCGGGTGCACCTCGTGGAAGGCCCAGCAGTCGCGATGCGCCTCGCGGAAATGCGCATGCGTCTGCGCGGTCAGCGTGGAGAACACGTCCTCAGGGATCAACTCGAGCGGCAACCGCCAGATCCACTTGCCGCGGTCAACGCGAGTCCAGGCGTCGTCCGCCTCGGCGCGGGTGTGCGGACCGAACGGATCGCCGGCGCGCCGCCGCGCATCGGCAGCCATGGAATGGATCCATTGCAGCCGGCGCCCCGTCTCCAGGATGCCGAAATTCATTTCGGTGTGCCGCATCGCCATGCCGCTGGTGTACATCGCCGCCAGCGACGGCGGCTGCTCGCCCGCAAGCCGCCACGCCAACGACGAGGGATAGGAGTTGCCCCAGACGCCGACCTGGCCGGTCGAGCCGTCGAGGGCGGCAGCCCATTCGACGAAGTCGTAGCCATCGGGGCCATTCTGGCGGTTGCCCGGAAAGCCGAACATCCACTTATATTCGCCGTCGGAGGCATAGCGCCCCCGGACGTCCTGCACCGCCACGATGTAGCCGCGCGCCGCGATCGCCTGTGCATCGCTGACGTAAAGCGGCCCCGCCTTGTCGTAGGGCGTGCGGCAGAGCAGCACCGGATAGCGCCCGCCACCCTCCGGCCTGTAGACATCTGCGCACAGCACGGTGCCATCGCGCATCCGGGCAGGCACGTCATGGGTGACGCGCACCGCGCTGGGGCGCCCGCCCGCCGTGTCGCTGCTCATGTCGCTCTCCCCAACCGCCCGTTCCGACACGATGGCCCAATCCACCACGATTGGCGATCGGGATCAGAGACGATGAACGGCCGACATAATCCGAGCCGGGGCGCTGACGGCCCGTATCAGGAAGACAACGCCAAAGCTAACCAGATACCTATACCGCCGCTTGGCGCGGCCGGGCCGAACGCGCGGCGCCGATGCTTACCGCCCGCGTTCAACCTGGCGCCGACCGGCTTGTGCCCCGTTCGCCCGCTCAGGGGTCGGCGGCACGTCCCGGCGAAAGCGGACCAGAACCTCGACCCGCTCCGGCTGCTCCAACAAGGCGTGGCGCAAAATTGCCAGAAGCGTCTCGGCGGACACGCGCAGGTCGACGGTCTGCTCGGTCTCGTCGTAGACGACGTGGAAATGAGGCTGGGGCACGGTATCGAAGACGGGTTCGGCGGCAGTCGTCGGCACCCGGCCCAGCAGCCCCAGATCGACCAGCGTCAGCAAATGGCGGGCAACCTCATCGGGCGTGGCGGCCAGCCCGTTCTCACCTGCCAGGCGAACGGCGTCTGCACGACTGAAATGCATGTCGGGTTCGGCGCGCAGCAACGCGAGCAGGCGTGGCAGCAGTCCCTGAGCCGGTAATCCGGCGCGGCGCAGTTCTTCCCGAAGTGCCCCATCCACGGGCTGCGGCATGCCGTTCCCTTCTCCCTGCCATCACGGGCGAGCCGCCCGCACGTGTGGCCGCGGGCCAGCCCGGAGCCGCCCTCGGGCCCGGCGGCAATGCAGCCGCCAGACCCGAGGGACGTTCCGCCTGGATCAGGCGAGGTCGAAGCGGTCCAGCGTTCATCACCTTCCCCCAGGCCGCGACGAAGTCATCCACGAACTTCCGGTCCGCATCCGCCGCCGCATAGATCTCCGACAGCGCCCGAAGCTGGGAATTGGAGCCGAAGACGAGGTCGGTGCGCGTCGCCGTCCACTTCTCCGCTCCGGTCTTGCGGCAGGTGCCGACGAAGACCTCGTCCGCGTGCCCGTCCACCTGCTTCCACGCCGTGCCCATGTCCAGCAGGTTGACGAAGAAGTCGTTGGTCAGCTGACCCGGGCGCTCCGTGAGCACGCCCTCCTTCTTGCCTCCATGGTTGGCGCCCAGCACGCGCAGGCCGCCGACCAGCACGGTCATCTCCGGCGCACTCAGCGTGAGAAGCTGGGCACGGTCGACCAGCAGCTCCTCGGTGGGCACGTTGAACGCCACCTGAAGGTAGTTGCGGAAGCCGTCTGCCCTGGGCTCCAGCGGCTGGAATCCCTCGGCGTCGGTCTGCTCGGCTGTGGCATCGGTGCGGCCCGGCGTGAAGGGCACCGGGACATCGTGGCCCGCGTCCTTCGCCGCCTTCTCGATCGCGGCCGAGCCGCCGAGCACGATCAGGTCGGCAATCGATACCTTCTTGCCGCCCGATGCCGCGCCGTCGAACTCGGCCTTGATGCCTTCCAGCACCCCCAGCACCCGGGCCAGCCGCGCGGGCTCGTTCACTTCCCAATCCTTCTGCGGCGCCAGCCGGATGCGCCCGCCATTGGCGCCGCCGCGGTGATCGGACCCGCGATAGGTCGAAGCCGAGGCCCAGGCGGTCGCCACCAGCTCGGCGACAGACAGCCCGGAAGCCAGGATCTTCTTCTTGAGGGTCCCGACATCGGCGGCGTCGATCAGCGCATATTCCGCCGCCGGGATCGGATCCTGCCAGATCAGATCCTCGGCCGGAACCTCCGGGCCCAGGTAGCGCGCCTTGGGACCCATGTCGCGGTGGCACAACTTGAACCAGGCGCGGGCGAAGGCGTCAGCGAACTGGTCAGGGTTGTCGCGAAACCGCTCGGAGATCTTCCGATAGGCCGGGTCCATCTTCATCGCCATGTCGGCCGTGGTCATCATCGTCGGCACGCGGCGATCAGGGCTATGCGCGCCCGGCGCCATGTCCTCCGGCTTCTGGTTCATCGGCTGCCACTGCTTGGCGCCGGCGGGGCTGGTCACAAGCTCATACTCGTAGTCGAGCAGCATGTGGAAATAGCCGCCATCCCACTTGATCGGGGTTGGGCGTCCACGAGCCTTCGAGGCCGCTGGTGATCGTGTGGTCGCCGATGCCGCTCTCATGGCCACTCAGCCAGCCCAGGCCCTGCTGGGCGATATCGGCGCCCTCCGGCTCGGCGCCAACCTTCGAAACGTCGCCCGCGCCATGGCACTTGCCGAACGTGTGGCCGCCTGCGGTGAGCGCGACGGTCTCTTCGTCGTTCATACCCATGCGGGCGAAAGTCTCGCGAATGTCACGACCAGAGCCGATCGGGTCGGGCTCGCCGCCCGGGCCTTCTGGATTGACGTAGATCAGGCCCATCTGGACCGCCGCAAGCGGGCTCTCGAGCACCATTCCTCGTCGGTGATGCGAGTGTCGCCGAGCCACTCCTCCTCGGTGCCCCAGTAGATGTCCTTCTCCGGCTCGAAGACGTCCTCGCGGCCACCGCCGAAGCCGAAGACGGGCCCGCCCATCGATTCGATGGCGACGTTGCCGGCCAGGATCATCAGGTCGGCCCACGAGAGCTTTCGACCGTATTTCTGCTTGATCGGCCAGAGCAAGCGGCGCGCCTTGTCGAGATTGGCATTGTCGGGCCAGCTGTTGAGCGGCGCGAAGCGCTGCGAGCCCGACGAGGCGCCGCCACGGCCGTCGCCGGTGCGATAGGTGCCGGCGCTGTGCCAGGCCATGCGGATGAAGAAGGGGCCATAGTGGCCGTAATCGGCCGGCCACCAGGGCTGGCTGTCGGTCATCAGCGCGTGCAGATCGCTTCTTCACCGCGGCGTAGTCGAGCGACTGGAACTCCTTGGCATAGTCGAAGTCGTCGCCCATCGGGTTTCCGGTAAGTCCCTTCTGATGGAGCATGTCGATCGAGACCTGATTCGGCCACCAGTCGCGATTGGTCCGCCCCAGCAAGGATCGCATCGCGGCTGGCTTCTTCATCGGACAGCCCAGTGGTCCGTTGGCATTCGTGTCCATAGTCCCAACCATCTCCCTGGATGTTTGGGCGGACACTACTCGCGACACATGATCGATTGAAACAAATTTTTGCGATCGAACACATCGATCAAATCGATCAACACTGAAGCCTGCAGACTACCTCCGAAAAAGCTCCAATCCGTCAGCGCGCCCCGCCGAGAATTGCCGGTTCGCCCTGTCCAACAACGCCGCCGCATGCACCCTGCGCGGGATCGCGGTGATTTACGAGAATTGGCTGTTCGCCGGTTGCTCACGAGGTTGCGAGCGCGCCGCTGCGATCGACGTCCGGATCACCCCAGCCAAGCTCAATGACATTAGCCCGCGTGCCTGGCTCGCAGACGTTTTTGCCCGCATCGCCGCCGATCCGGCAGCGCGGCTCGACGAATTTTCACCTTGGAACTGCAGGGCTGGCGCCAAAGCTCGCTCCATCTGCGAGCTCACGCCGTGACCGTAGCCACCGGCTTACGCCCATTTCGCGGCGAGATAGCGTTGATTTGGTATCTGCCCGAGTTCGCGCGTGACAAAGCCGCCGGCGTTTCCGCTGGCGGCTTGTGTACGCAGATCGAGATGGTTGCGGGGACAGGATTTGAACCTGTGACCTTCAGGTTATGAGCCTGACGAGCTACCGGGCTGCTCCACCCCGCGTGGGTGATAGGATATTGGGTGCATTGGAAGACCTGGCGGCGACCTACTCTCCCACGGCTTAAGCCGCAGTACCATGGGCGCTGGGGGTTTTCACGGCCGAGTTCGGGATGGGATCGGGTGCAGTCTCCCCGCCATAGCCACCAGGTCGTCCAATGCACCCGGTGTGGCCCTGCGTGTTGTTCAGGGTGACACACGTTCCGCGGCCCAGGTTGGGACGGCGGGTGCTCAGGTTCTGGATTTCATTGTGCAAGCTGTTGGTATTTTGTGTTGTTCGAGTTGTGCGTTTCATCCTGATTGTGTGGATGATTGCTGCACATGATGGGAAGCCTCATCCTTGCCGGTGGTTCGACCGGTTTGGCTTTGACTTTGTGTTATCGAGCCGCTCGGGCGATTAGGACCGGTTAGCTGAGTGCGTTACCGCACTTACACATCCGGCCTATCAACGTGATGGTCTTTCACGGCCCTCAGGGAGACCTGGTTTTGAGGTAAGTTTCCCGCTTAGATGCTTTCAGCGGTTATCTTTTCCGCACGTAGCTACCCGGCCGTGCCGCTGGCGCGACAACCGGTTCACCAGAGGTGCGTCCATCCCGGTCCTCTCGTACTAGGGACAGATCCTCTCAAGTCTCCTTCACCCACGGCAGATAGGGACCGAACTGTCTCACGACGTTCTAAACCCAGCTCACGTACCACTTTAATCGGCGAACAGCCGAACCCTTGGGACCTGCTCCAGCCCCAGGATGTGATGAGCCGACATCGAGGTGCCAAACCTCCCCGTCGATGTGGACTCTTGGGGGAGATCAGCCTGTTATCCCTAGAGTACCTTTTATCCGTTGAGCGATGGCCCTTCCACGCGGGACCACCGGATCACTATGGCCGACTTTCGTCTCTGCTCGAGCTGTCACTCTCGCAGTCAGGCGGGCTTATGCCATTGCACTCAACAGCCGATGTCCGACCGGCTTGAGCCCACCATCGCGCGCCTCCGTTACTATTTGGGAGGCGACCGCCCCAGTCAAACTGCCCACCATGCAGGGTCCCGGATCGGGATGACCGACCGCGGTTAGACATCAGAAGAGGTCAGGGTGGTATTTCAAGGTTGGCTCCACACAAGCTAGCGCCCATGCTTCAAAGCCTCCCACCTATCCTACACAGCCCCCTCCTAATGCCACTGCAAAGCTGCAGTAAAGGTTCATAGGGTCTTTCCGTCTGACCGCGGGTACCCCGCATCTTCACGGGGAATTCAATTTCGCTG
>CAWAAI010000005.1:477500-1118894 GCA_963779875.1 uncultured Alphaproteobacteria bacterium
CCAGCTTCGAGTACGACCCGCCAGACGAAGCCGAGATGGCCCGGCGCCGGCTGGCGGTGCTCAACGCTGGCTACCCCCATCTGGTCCTGACCGAAGGGCCGGCTGGCCCCATCCTCGGCTACGCCTACGTCAGCGCCTACCGGCCTCGCGCGGCCTACCGCTTCACTGTCGAGAACTCGATCTACGTCGCGCCGGAAGCGCACGGCCGCGGCGTCGGCCGCACGCTGCTCAACGCCCTGGTCGAGCGCTGCACGGCCCAGGGCTTCCGTCTGATGGTGGCGGTCATCGGCGACTCCGCCAACGCCGCCAGCATCGGTCTGCACGCCGCCTGCGGCTTCCAGCCAGCGGGAATGCTGCCAAATGTCGGCTGGAAGCAGGGGCGCTGGGTCGACTCGGTGCTCATGACCCGCCCGCTCGGCGACGGCGCAACCACGCCACCGCCGAGCGGGCAGTAGTTCACGCCGCCTCGGCCACCCGGCTGTCGATCTCCAGCCCGTCCGGCCCTACCGTCACCTGCACGGTCTCGCCGTCCTTTACCCGCCCCTCCAGGATTGCGCCGGCCAACGGGTTCTGCAGGCTCCTCTGGATCACCCGCTTCAGAGGCCGCGCGCCGTACACGGGGTCGTAGCCCTCGTTGGCCAGCCAGTCCGTCGCCGCCCGGTCGAGGTCGATGCTGATCTTGCGGTCGGCCAGCAGCTTGCGCAGATGCGCCAGCTGGATTTCCACGATGGCGGCCATGTCGCTGCGCTGCAGCCGCCGGAACAGCACCGTCTCGTCGAGCCGGTTCAGGAATTCCGGCCGGAAATGCCCGCGCACGATGTCCATCACCCCCTTGTAGGCCATGGAAAGGTCCGCCCCATCGGGCTGCGCAGCCAGGATCTCGCTGCCCAGGTTGCTGGTCAGCACGATGATGGTGTTCTTGAAGTCCACCGTGCGGCCCTGCCCGTCGGTCAGCCGGCCGTCGTCGAGCACCTGGAGCAGCACGTTGAACACGTCCTCATGCGCCTTCTCCACCTCGTCGAACAGAATCACCTGGTACGGCCGCCGCCGCACCGCCTCGGTCAACACGCCGCCTTCGTCGTAGCCGACATAGCCCGGCGGCGCGCCGATGAGCCGCGAGACCGCGTGCTTCTCCATGAACTCGCTCATGTCGATGCGCACCATCGCCCGGTCGTCGTCGAACAGGAACGAGGCCAGCGCCTTCGTCAACTCCGTCTTGCCCACGCCGGTCGGCCCGAGGAACAGGAAGCTGCCGATCGGCCGGTTCGGGTCCTGCAGCCCCGCCCGCGCCCGGCGCACCGCATCGGCCACCGCCCGCAGTGCATCCTCCTGGCCAACCACCCGCTTGCGCAGTTCGTCCTCCATGCGCAGCAACTTGGCCCGCTCGCCCTCCAGCATCTTGTCCACCGGCACGCCGGTCCAGCGCGATACGATGGCGGCAATACCCTCCTCGGTCACGCTCTCGTTCACCAGGCGCCCCCCGTCCTGGTTGGCGGCGATCTGCTTTTCCAGGTCGGGAATCTCGCCGTACTTCAACTCCGACGCGCGCGCGAGGTCACCGCGGCGCTCGGCCAGCGCCATCTCGTTCTTCGCCGCATCCAGCCTTTCCGTCAGCTTCTGGCTACCGACGAGCTTCTCCTTCTCGGCCTTCCACGCCGCCGACATCGCGTCAGACTTCTCCTGCAAGCCCGCCAGTTCCTGCTCCAGCTTGCCCAGGCGGTCCTTGCTGGCCGTATCCGTCTCGCGCTTCAACGCCTCGCGCTCGATCTTCAGCTGCATCACCCGCCGGTCCAGCTCGTCCAGCTCCTCCGGCTTGCTGTCCACCTGCATGCGCAACCGGCTGGACGCCTCGTCCATCAGGTCGATCGCCTTGTCCGGCAGGAACCGGTCGGTGATATAGCGGTTCGACAAGGTCGCCGCCGCCACCAGCGCCCCGTCGGTGATCCGCACCCCATGGTGCAGCTCGTACTTCTCCTTGATCCCGCGCAGGATCGAGATCGTGTCCTCCACGCTCGGCTCGCCCACGAACACCGGCTGGAAGCGCCGCGCCAGCGCCGCGTCCTTCTCCACGTGCTTGCGGTACTCGTCCAGGGTCGTCGCACCCACGCAGTGCAGCGCGCCCCGCGCCAGTTCCGGCTTGATCAGGTTCGAGGCATCCATCGCCCCGTCCGCCTTGCCCGCGCCAACCAGCGTGTGCATCTCGTCGATGAACAGGACAATCTCGCCCTCGGCGGCCTCGATCTCCTGCAGCACCGCCTTCAGCCGCTCCTCGAACTCGCCGCGATACTTCGCCCCGGCCACCATCGCGCCCAGGTCCAGCGCCAGCAGCTTCTTGTTCTTGAGCGCCTCCGGCACATCGCCGTTGACAATGCGCAGCGCCAAGCCTTCCACGATCGCGGTCTTGCCCACGCCCGGCTCGCCGATCAGCACCGGGTTGTTCTTCGTCCGCCGCGCCAGCACCTGGATCGCGCGCCGGATCTCCTCGTCGCGCCCGATCACCGGGTCCAGCTTGCCCTCGCGTGCCAGCGCCGTCACGTCGCGCGCGTATTTCTTCAGCGCGTCGAAATTCGACTCGGCATTCTGACTGTCGACCTTACGGCCCTTGCGAATGTCCGCCACCGCCCGGTCCAGCGCCTGCGGCGTCGCCCCCGCACCGCGCAGCGCCCGCGCCGCCGGCGAATCGCCATTGGCCAGCGCCACCAGCAGCCGGTCCTGCGCCACGTACTCGTCGCCCGCCTTGGTCGCCGCCTGCTGCGCCGCGTCCAGCACCCGCACCAGCGCCGGCGTGATCTGCGGCTGCCCGGCCCCGCCGCCCTGCACCTTCGGCAGCTTGCCGATCTCGCCCTCAACCGCGGCCTTGGCCGCACGGTCGTCGCCACCCGCGGCACGGATCAGCCCCGCGGCCGCCCCTTCCTCATCATCCAGCAGCGCCTTCAGCAGATGCTCCGGCGTCAGTTGCTGGTGGAACTCGCGGATGGCGATGGTGCTCGCCGCCTGCAAAAACCCGCGAGCGCGATCGGTGAATTTCTCGATGTCCATGACTTTCCTTGTCCCTCATCAGGCGACAACTTCAGAAGGGCGCTCGCTGCCGAGCCACCCAAGCCGGCGCCCCTCCCGGAGGCAACGCCAACGCTATCCCTGCGGTTCGAGATGGGAAATGATTCAGGTCAACTCAAGGGTGTAGGCTGCAGCCGCCGTGCACAAAGGGAAGCCGCGCCATGCATATCCAGCGACTCTACCGCTACCCCGTGAAGGGCCTCACCGCCGAAGCTCTCGACCAGGCCAGCGTCGAGCCGGGCGGCGCCATCCCCTGGGACCGCGCCTTCGCCCTCGCCCAGGGCGACGCGCCGTTCGACCCGGCCGCCCCGGTGTTCCTGGCCAAGACCCATTTCATGTGCCTGAAAGCCAACGCCACCATCGCGCGCCTGCGCTCCAGCTTCGACGAACGCTCGGGGCGGCTGACCATCCTCGCCCCTGATGGCCGCGGCGTGGAAGCCGACGCCCTCACCGAAGCCGGGCGCGCCCAGATCGCCGCCTTCCTCGCCGGCTTCCTCGGCGACGAGGCGCGCGGCGCCCCCCGCTTCCACCACGTCCCCGGCCATGTCTTCTCCGACCAGCGCAGCCCGGTGGTGAGCCTCATCAACGTCGCGAGCCTCGCCGACTACGAGGCAGCCGTGGGCGCCCGCCGCCACAAGCGCCGCTTCCGCGCCAACATCTGGTTCACCGGCGCGTCGCCGTGGCAGGAGTTCGAATGGATCGGCCGCGAAATCCAGGTCGGCGGCGCCCGCCTGCGCGTCACCAAACGCACCGTGCGCTGCGCCGCCACCGAGGTGAACCCGCTCACCGCCGAACGCGACGCCGACCCGCTGGCCGAACTGCGCCGCCTCTACGGCCATTCGGATCTCGGCATCCACGCCGAGGTGGTGGATTCCGGCCGCTTCGCCATGGGCGACGCCATCGCCCTGCTGCCGGAATAGCAAACGACCCGCCCTCAACTGCGAACGACTTGCAATAGAGGCCCGACCCGCCCAACTTGCCATCACCTCACCTTGCCCACCTCCATCCGAAGGCCCGCCATGACCCCTCTGGAAATGCTCCTCTCCCGCGCCTCGGTCGGCCAGCTTCGCGACCCCGCCCCCGAAGGCGAGGTGCTCGAAGCCATCCTCGCCGCCGGCCTGCGCGCGCCCGACCATGGCCGACTGCGCCCCTGGCGTTTCGTGCTCATCCGCGGCGAGGCCCGGCAGCGCTATGCCGAATTCGCGGTATCGGCCCTGCGCGCCCGCGACCCGGCGGCCGACCAGCCGAAGATCGACAAGCTCTACAACCGCATCACCGGCGTGCCGCTGATCATCGCGCTGGGCGTGCAGCTTCGCCCCGACCACCGCATCCCCGAGATCGAGCAGATGCTATCGGCCGGCGCCGCGGCGATGAACCTGCTCAACGCGGTCCACGCCGCCGGCTTCGGCGGCGTGTGGGTCACCGGCGCCAACGCCTTCGACCCCGCGGTGGCCACCGCCCTCGGCTTCCCGCCGCCGCACCGTCTGGCCGGCTTCCTTTATGTCGGCACCCCAAAGGAAGACGCGCCGCGCAGCCTGCTGCGCCCCAACCTGGCTGACCACGTCGCCGAATGGACCGCGCCGCTCGTCACCGAGCCTGCCTGAAGCGTCGTCACCGAGCCCGCCTGAAGCAAGGCAGCCACGCGGCTCAGGCTGCCGGCCGCACCCGCTGCAACACCTGCTCCACCCGGCCACGCAGCTTGCCGATCCGCCCCACCCCGGCCAGCCGCCGGTCGAGGAAATCCGCCGTCGCGGCTCCGTCCTCGCTGTCGTCGCGCAGCCAGAACAGCAGGGTCGCCGTATAGACTCCGGCCAGGATCGCCCGCTTGGTGTACCAGCTGAAATCGGCGGACTCATCGCCGGCCAGATGCCAGATCTCGTCCACCGTTCGCGCCAGCGTCCGCGCCGCCAGCCGGGCATGACGCGGCAGCGCCAGCAGCGCCGCCGCCCGCCGCACCGCCTCGCGATGCGGCCGCATTCCCGCCAGCCGCCCCAGGATCAGCGCCCGCACCCGCTTCGTCGCCCGCAATTCCGCGAATTCAGGTCCCGCGGCGATGCGCGCCATGTCGCGGTCGGCCAGGTCGATGAACAGGTCGATCATGTCGGCCGCGCCGCCGGGGAACAGCAGTTCCGCGTCCATCGGATGCTGCCCCTCGGCCCGCAGCGCCGCGCGCAACGCCGCCCAGCTCCAGCCATGGCTGGGCACGAAGGGCAGCATGGCCGCCACCGCGGCATCGCGCTCCGGCGAGCGTTCCGGGGCCGCGCCCATCACGGCCGGGCCGCCTGCTGCGCTGCCTGCTGGGCCGCCACGCGCGCCAGCTCCTCGTTGAAGCCGAACAGCGAGAAATCCTTCATCCGCATCGGATACAGAATGCCGTCCAGGTGGTCGAACTCGTGCTGCACCACCCCGGCATGGAACCCCGTCACCTCGCCACCCACCGGCCGGTTCTCGGTATCCACGCCGCGATAACGGATGCGCCACGACCGCGGCACCGCCGCCCGCAGCCCGGGAATCGACAGGCACCCCTCCCAGCGCAGCCGCACATCCTCGCCCAGCAACTCCACCTCCGGGTTGATCACCACGGCATTCGGCATCACCGCCGTGTCGCCGGCATCGCCGCTCGCCCGCTCGGGATTCACCCGGAACACGAACAGCCGCAGCGGCACATGCACCTGCGGCGCGGCCAGTCCCGCACCGCTCGCGTCCTCCATGGTCTCCACCATATCGGCCACCAGCCGGCGGATCTCAGGCGATGTCGGGTCCGCCACCTTCTCGGCGCGCGCCAGCAGCACCGGGTGGCCCATGCGGGCGATCTTGAGAATGGCCATGCAACAGTCCTTCGCCGAGTTGATCAGATGGGTGCGGAAAACCGTTTGCCAGCCCGCCCCCCCGTGATATAGCGCGCCACTTCCGGGGCATGCCACTGTCCGGGACCTGTTTTGCCGTCCCGACCCGGAAACCCCTTCCGGTCTGCGGGCCGGCGTTTCCGAGAGGAGAAGGCGGCCAAGTGCAAGTTCTCGTTCGCGACAACAATGTCGACCAGGCGCTCAAGGCGCTCAAGAAGAAGATGCAGCGGGAAGGAATCTTCCGTGAGATGAAGCTGCGCCGCCATTTCGAGAAGCCGTCCGAGCGCCGCGCCCGCGAGGCCGCCGAGGCCGTCCGCCGTGCCCGCAAGATGGAGCGCAAGCGACTGGAACGCGAAGGCTTCTGAGTTTTCCGGTGGGAGCATCGCTCCCGCAAAACCCCGCGCAAGCGACTGGAACGCGAAGGCTTCTGAGTTTTCCGGCGGGAGCATCGCTCCCGCGATAACCTGCGCAAGCGACTGGAACGCGAAGGCTTCTGAGTTTTCCGGCGGGAGCATCGCTCCCGCGCCGCGCCCTACCCGGCTGAATCCGGCAACGTGGCCGCCACAAGGTCGGCGACCGCGATGTCTCCCTGCGCCCGCAGCCCCGCGATCACGCCTTGCCGATCGGCTGCGCTGCAATTCTGGCTCATCTTCCACTGCGCCTCCACCCGCTGCGCCCTCAGCCTGAAGGCGCGGATGCCCGCCACCATGCCGGCGCGGAACTTCGGGTCCAGCGCGTCGAGGTCGAACGCCATCGGGTCGTCTTTCGCCAGCGCCTTGAGCATGCCAGCAACCTGCTCCGCGTCGTCCACCGGCTCCAGCACGCCATGGACATGCACCGCCGCATAGTCCCAGGTTGGCACGGCCGGCTGCGTCGCATACCACCCCGGCGCCACATAGGCGTGCGGCCCGGTGAACACCGCCAGCGCCGCGCCCCCCGCCAGTTGCGCGCATTGCGGGTTCGCCCGCCCCAGATGCCCGTCCAGCACCAACGCCCCTCCCTCCTGGGCCACAATAAATGGGATGTGCGACGCGCTCATCCCCGCCTCCCCCTGCGTCACCAGCACCCCGAACGGGTGCGCAGCCACCAGCGCCGCGATGCGCGCCAGGTCGGTCTCGGCAAAGGCTGGGCGCAGGTACACGGCACACTCCATCGTCATTGCAACATTCCCTGCTTAGGCTAGCATTGGTCTGCCATGACCATCCAATCGACCATGCTTCCGGCAGACCATTCCCGGCAACAGGCGGTGTTCGACCGGCTGCGCGACGGCATCCTCTCCGGCACCCTGCAACCCGGCGCACGCCTGCCCCCCACACGGCATCTGGCCGAGGAACTCGGCGTCGCGCGGCAAACCGTGGTGCTGGCCTATGAGAGGCTGGCCGCCGAGGGCTACGTGCGCGCCCGCATGGGCAGCGGCACCTTCGTCGCCACCGACCTGCCGGATGCCCGCCCGCCCCCCGCGCGCGCCGCCGCCGGCAGCAACAGCGTGCTGTCCCGCCGCGGCACCGTCATCGCCGCAACACCGATGAACGCGCTCGCTCCCGGCCCCGCGCGATCCACGGCGGAAATCACGCTGCTGGCGCCGGGAATCCCGGCCGCCGACCTCTTTCCCACCGCCGCCTGGGCCAGCGTCACCGCCCGCGTCCTGCGCGGCCTGCCCGCCCAGCACCTCGCCTATCCCGACCCCCAGGGCATGCCGGAACTACGCACCGAGATCGCCGCCCATCTCGCCGCCACGCGCGGCCTCATCGCCGATCCCGCCCAGATCGTGGTCACCACCGGCACCCAACAGGCGTTGCGCGTCGCCGCCGACCTCGTGCTCGACCCCGGCGAGCCCGCCTGGGTGGAAGACCCCGGCTACATCGCCGGCCGCGGCGCCCTCATCGCCTCCGGCGTCGTGCCCGTGCCGGTGCCCAGCGACGCCGACGGGCTGGACGTGGCCGCCGGCATCGCCCTCGCCCCCGAGGCCCGCCTCGTCCTCGTCGCCCCCTCGCACGCCACCCCGCTCGGCGGCGCGCTGCCGATCGGCCGCCGCCTGGCGCTGCTCGACTGGGCCGCCCACGCCCAGGCCTGGGTGCTGGAGGACGACTGCGAACTCCGAATTCCGCTGGGCCGGCAAGCCCCTGCCGCCGCTTGCCACGCTCGACCGCACCGGCCGGGTCATCTACTGCGGCACCTTCAGCAAGACGCTGGCCCCGGCGCTGCGCCTCGGCTTCGCCGTGGTGCCGCCGCCGCTCACCGCCGCCTTCGTGCGCGTGCGCGCGCTTACCGACCGCGGCCCGGCCACCCTGCAACAGGCGGTGCTGGCCAGCTTCATGCGCGCCGGCCAACTCGGCCCGCACATCCGCCGGATGCGCACCGAATACGCCGCCCGCCGCACCGCCCTGCTCGCAGCCCTCGAACGCCACTGCCCAGACGCCGCCCCCGTGGCGGCCCCCGGCGGCCTGCATCTGGTCGTCCGCCTGGCCGACGGCAGCCATGAGGGGCGCATCGCCCAGGCCGCCCGCGACCGCGGCCTCGCGGTGGCGCCGCTCGGCGCCTATTTTACCGGACCGCCCCGCATGGCCGGGCTGGTGCTGGGCTTCGCCACCTGCCCCGCCCCGCTGGCCGCCGACGCCGCCCGGCGCCTCGCCGCCGCCATCCGCACGGCAAGGTGATCAGCCGCTCGCCTCCTCCAGCACATGCGGCGCCAGCGCCCGTTGGCTCGTCATCGGGCTTTCGATCGCCAATTCGTCGAAACGCTGCTTGATGCGCCGGTTCAGCTCCCGCGCCACCGCCCAGCGCTGCCCCGGCGTGGTGCGGATGCGCGTGCGCAGCACCGCGGCATTGTCGATGAACCGGTCCACCCCCATCACCTCCAGGTCGGAACTGATGCCCTCGCTCCACGGCGACTGGCGGCGCATCTCGCCCGCCACCTCGCGCAGCACGTCGGCCACATGGTCGGTGTTCTCGTTCAGCCCCACGCTCACATCCACCACCGCATAGCCGAAGTCGCGCGTCTGGTTGGTCACGGTCGTCACCGCGCTGAACGGCACGATGTGCATCGACCCGTCCAGCGCCCGCAACCTGATGGTGCGGATCGACAGGGTCTCCACCGTCCCGCTCAGCCCGCCCAGGGTCACCACGTCGCCCACCTGCATCGTGTTCTCCAGCAGCAGGAACATGCCGGTGATCACGTCCTGCACCAGCCGCTGGCTGCCGAAGCCCACCGCCACACCCAGCACGCCGGCACCGGCCAGCAGCGGCGCGATGTTCAGCCCGATTTCCGACAGAACGGTCAGCGCCGCCACCATGCTGATGGTCACCAGCAGCGTGGTGCGGAACATCGGCAGCAGGGTCCGCAGCCGCGCCGACCGGGCCGGCTGGGCGGTGGCCGCAAGGTTGCTCAGATGCCGCTCGATGGCGGCATCGACAATCTCCCACACCATCACGGCCAGCAGGACCGTCACGCCGATGGAAACCAGGGCCATCAGCAGCCGGTTGCCGATCTGCGCACTGCTGAACCAGCCATGCGCCGGCACGCCCCACACTTCCAGCACCGCCACCGCCGTCGCCACGCCAACCGCCATGCGTACCAGCGCCGCCAGCACCGGCACATAGCCCGCCCGCCGCCCGGGCCGCTCCGGCACCGGCGCGCGCCCCCCGCCGTTCGGCCCACCCCCGTTCGTCATCGCCAGGGTTCCATGCAGCGCGCCCACAACCAGCGTCAGCACCGCCCGGGCCACCAGCAGCACCGCGACGGTATAGGCGGAATGCAGCAGCAGCCGCAGGAAGCCATCCGGCACGTCCAGCGCCAACACCACCCACAGCGCCAACACGTACAGCACCGCCGCCACGTGCCACACCGGCGCCACCGCGCGGCGCGCCCGCGCCCCAACCCCCGTCGCATGCGGCGATGGGCGGATGCGCGCGGCCACCGCCGCACGGTTCTGCAGGATGATCACCACCACGAACCCGGCCAGCACCAGGATCACCAGGTTGATCAATACACCGTGCGCCAGCCGGTACAGCCCGAACGCCAGCCCTGCCTCCGCCACCACGTAGCCGAAGATCCCCACCGCCGCGCCGCGCCGGGCCCAGCGCAGCACATAGGCAGCCGTGGCGTCCGACAGCGGCACCAACCGCAGCCGCGCCTCCGCCGGCTCCACCAGCATCGCCACCACGGCCAGCACTACCCGATAGAGCGCAAACGCATGGATCGCCGCCAGAACCGCCCCCCGCGGCGTCGCCTCCCCGCCCAGGCCGCCGCCGATCAACGCGTGCCCCACGGCCAGGCCCGCCAACACGGCAACCAGGTCGATTGCGAGCGCCGCCACCCCGAACGGAACACGCCACAGCCACCCGCGCAGCCGCGCCGCCCGGCGCGAGGCATGCCGCGCCAGCCGGGCCTGGCGTTCCAGCGCGCTCGCCGCGGGCACCACCTCCTCCGGCAGCAGCGGCACCGGCTCACCCGGGGCGCTGCCCGCCAACCGCCGGCGCAGCGGCCGCAGCAGCCGGGCGACCAGCCACGCCGCACCCACCGCAAGGGCAAGCACCAGCGCCACGCGCCACAACGTGTCGAACAACAGGCCCTGGCGTTGCGGATCGCCCGCCACCTGCATGATCCACAGGCCGATCAGCGGCAGGCCCGCCACCGTGCGGGTCGCCTCCACCAAATCGCTGCCGAACTGCGACAACCGCGCAGACAGGTCCGCGACGACCTGCGCGGCGACCCCGTCGGGCGATAGCCGCGCCAACCCCGGCGCCACGGCGGCGCCAGCCGGAGCAGGGACCGCCCCGGCCCCCGCCGGAGCAGGTGCAGGTGCAGGAGCAGGAGCAGAGCCTGGGGCAGCCGGCGTGGCGGGCGCGCCGGCGGTGGGCACACCGGCCGCGGACGCCGGAATACCGCCGCCCGCCTCCACGGCACCGCTCCCGGCCTGGCCCGCCGTGGCACCCGCCGCCACGCCACCGCCCCCTTGCGGCGCCCGCCCCAGCGCCTCCAGCACCGCGATGAACTGCGCCCGCCGGGCCGGGTCGCGCAGCACCTCCAGCGCCTGCTGCACCTGCTGCGGCGTCAGCGCGACCGGACCGGCCGGCACAGCGGCGGAGGGTGGCCGGGATCCTGGCACAGACTGGCCGGGGACGACCTGGCCCGCCGCGCCGAAGGGCAGCCCGACCAGCACAAGCAGCACGAACGCCCAAATTCTCATGCCGCATGCCCCATCACGGCATGACCGCCCGAGTCAACTGCCCCCGCGTCTACTGCCCCCGCGTCTACTGCCACAGCGCCCACCAGGAACCTCATGCCATGGATCATGTACAGCAGGCCCCGGCATGAGGGGCTGCACAATTCGTCCGATGCGCTAAGTTGTATGGAATGAAAACCCTGCTGGTCATCCTGGTCGCCCTCGCCATGCTCGGGACCCTCGGCGTCCTCTTCGCTGGTCTGCTGGGCCTGGCGCGCAACGGCGCCAACGGCGAGCGCTCCAACCGCCTCATGCGCTACCGCATCCTGCTGCAGGCCGTCGCCCTGGTGCTCTTCGGCATTCTCTTCGCCCTTTTCAGGAGCTGAAGCACCGGTTCCAAGCCACAGCGCCACCCGCCACGCCGCCGCCCGGCAGATTTGCCCTGCGCTTGCGGCGTTTGACAGCGCGGCAAACGCGCTCTTATGGTCCGCCGCATCCATTTTGCAGGTGCGAACGGGCGGCCGGCGTCCTCCACTCCCAACCGCTTCGGGTGCCCCGCACACATCCAGGAAACGGCACGTCAGCCCATGAAAGTCCTCGTCCCGGTCAAGCGGGTCATCGACTACAACGTCAAGGTGCGCGTGAAGGCGGACGGCACGGGCGTCGAGACCGCCAACGTCAAGATGTCGATGAACCCGTTCGACGAGATCGCGGTCGAAGAGGCCGTGCGCCTGAAGGAGAAGGGCGCCGCGACCGAGATCGTCGCCGTCTCCCTCGGCTCGCCGCAGAGCCAGGAGACCCTCCGGACTGCGCTCGCCATGGGCGCCGACCGCGGCATCCTCGTCGAAACCGACGGCGAGCTGCAGCCGCTGGCCGTCGCCAAGATGCTGAAGGCCATCGCCGAGAAGGAGCAGCCGGAGCTCATCATCCTCGGCAAGCAGGCGATCGACGACGACTGGCCAACCGACCGGCCAGATGCTCGCCGCCCTGCTGGGCTGGGCCCAGGGCACCTTCGCCACCAAGATCAAGCTCGACGGCGACACCATGACGGTGATCCGCGAGGTCGACGGCGGCCTGGAGACCGTGGTCCTCAACCTGCCCGCGATCGTCACCGTCGACCTGCGCCTGAACGAGCCGCGCTACGCCTCGCTGCCCAACATCATGAAGGCGAGCAAGAAGCCGATCGACAAGAAGACGCCGGCCGATCTCGGCGTCGACACCGCCCCGCGCCTGACAGTCGCTGAAGGTCGAGGAGCCGCCCAAGCGCCAGGCCGGCAAGAAGGTCGCCTCCGTGGCCGAACTGGTCGACAAGCTGCACAACGAAGCGAAGGTGATCTGCATGAGCGTCCTGGTCCTGCTCGAGCACGACAACGGCGCTCTCAAGCAGCCTCGCGCTCAACGCCGTCGCCGCCGCCACCAAGATGCGGCGAGGTCGCACGTGCTGGTCGCCGGCGACGGCTGTCGCAGGCCGCCGCCGAGGCCGCCGCCAAGCTGGCCGGCGTGGCCAAGGTGCTGCTGGCCGACGCCGCGACCTACGCCAACGCGCTCGCCGAGACGCTCGCCGCCGCTGGTCGCTGGCGCTGGCGCCGGACTACTCGCACGTCTGCTGGCCGCCGCCACCGCCAATCGGCAAGAACGTCATGCCGCGCGTCGCCGCCCTGCTCGACAGCCAGCCGATCAGCGACATCGCCGCCGTGGTCGACGCCGACACCTTCGTGCGCCCGATCTATGCCGGCAACGCCATGGCGACCGTGCAAAGCAGCGATGCCATCAAGGTGATCACCGTGCGCGCCGCCAGCTTCGACCCCGCCGCCGCCGAGGGCGGCACCGCCACCATCGAGGCCGCGCCCGACGCGTCGACGCCCCGTCGACTTTCGCGCTGGGTCTCCGCCGAACTCACCAAAAGCGAGCGCCCGGAACTCACCGCCGCCCGCGTCGTCGTCTCCGGCGGCCGCGGCATGCAGAACGGCGACAACTTCAAGCTGCTCGAGCCGATCGCCGACAAGCTCGGCGCCGCCGTCGGCGCCAGCCGCGCGGCCGTCGATGCCGGCTTCGTGCCCAACGACTACCAGGTCGGCCAGACCGGCAAGATCGTCGCGCCCGAACTCTATATCGCCGTCGGCATCTCCGGCGCCATCCAGCACCTCGCCGGCATGAAGGACAGCAAGGTCATCGTCGCCATCAACAAGGACGAGGAGGCGCCGATCTTCCAGGTCGCCGACTACGGCCTCGTCGCCGACCTGTTCCAGGCCCTGCCCGAGTTCGCCGCGGAACTGGAGCGCGGCTGATGAACGTCCAGGCGCCGGCCGCCACGGCAGACAGCATGGCGGCCAGCGCCGACGTGCCGGCGATCGGCAAGGTCGGCGTCATCGGCGCCGGCCAGATGGGCAACGGCATCGCCCATGTCTGCGCCCTCGCCGGCATCGAGGTGGTGATCCTCGACGTCAAGTCCGAGGCCGCTCGGCAAGGCCATCGCGGTGATGACGCGCAACATGGACCGCCAGGTCAGCCGCACGCTGATCAGCGAGATCGACAAGCCGGACGCGCTGGCACGCATCACCACCAGCACCGACTATGCCGCCTTCGCGGACTGCGACCTCGTCATCGAGGCGGCGACCGAGAAGGAGGACGTCAAGCGCGCCGATCTTCAAGACGCTGGTGCCCCGACCTGAAGCCCTCGGCGATGGTTGCCAGCAACACCTCGTCCATCTCCATCACCCGGCTGCGGCGCCAGCACCGACCGGCCGGAGAAATTCATCGGCATGCACTTCATGAACCCGGTCCCGGTCATGAAGCTGGTCGAAGTGATCCGCGGCATCGCCACCGACGAGCCCACCTTCCAGGCCATCCAGGCGCTCGCCCGCCGAAGCTCGGCAAGACCACCGCCGTCGCCGAGGACTTCCCCGCCTTCATCGTCAACCGCATCCTGGTGCCGATGATCAACGAGGCGGTCTACGCGCTCTACGAGGGCGTCGGCACCGTGGTCGCCATCGACACCGCGATGAAACTCGGCGCCAACCACCCGATGGGGCCGCTGGAACTGGCCGATTTCATCGGGCTCGATACCTGCCTGTCGATCATGCAGGTGCTCTACGAGGGGCTGGCCGACAGCAAGTACCGCCCCTGCCCGCTGCTGGTGAAGTATGTCGAGGCTGGCTGGCTCGGCCGCAAATCCGGCCGCGGCTTCTACGACTACACCCAAACCCCGCCACGCCCCACCCGCTGAAAAGCCGGGCGGCACCGCCATGCCGCGCTGCCGCCCGCCTCCCGTCCCAACATGACCCGACCAGCACTGATCGGCGCCGGCGGCCACGTCATGAACGCCCTGGTCATGGCGCTCGCCGCCCTGCCTGGCCTCGACGGGCGCATTGACCTCCATTTGTCGCGCAGCCTGCCCGGCGGTCGCGCGCCCGGTACCGGCAGACACGCTCGCCCGCGCCGCCGTGCTGCTGGAGGAAGCCGCCCCCTGGCAGTCCGCCACCACCCTCACCCCGCCAGAGCGCGCCCTGCTCCCCGCCGCCTGCGCCACCCTCACCCTGCCCCACCTCGAATTCAACAGCCTGTGGCCGCTGGCCACCGAGGACCCGCGCAACACCCCCACCCCAGACCTGCCGATGGGCCCGATCCCCAGCCTGTTCGGCGACCGCCTGGCCAGCCACATCGCCCAGACCGAGCCCGACCCAGACCAGCGCCGCGCCGCCTACGACGACACAAGGCTCGACCGCATCCTCGACCTGCCGCAAATCCACGAGCGCGAGGTGCGGCAGATATTCCTGCGCGAACAGGGCTGCGACATCCGCATCGCCGCCTTCGTGCTCTCGCAGTTCCGCACCCGCCGCCTGTTCCACACCGCCGCCCACCCCACAGGCGCGCTGCTGCACTACGTCATGGCGCAGATGCTCGCCCATCCCGCCCTGCGCGACCTGCTCGCCCTGCCCTACGACGCCGCCCTGGCCACCACCGGCGCCGCCCTGGCCGACAGCTTCGCCGACACCCAGGCCCCCATCCACCCCGCGGTGGCCGCGCATTTCGGCCTCAAATGGTGGCATCCCGGCCTCGAATACGCCTGGCTCGGCCAGCGCCGCCGCTTCACCGACTGGATCGACTGGTATCTCCGCCTGCCCGCGCCGAATGCCATGCCGCCAACGCCGCCGCGCCCCGAACACCTCCCGGTCGGACCAGCCCTGGCCGCCGACCACCAGGCCGACCACGCCATCGGCCTGGAGCCCCGCGCCACCGTGCTGCACCCGGGCGGCGAAGTAGCCCGGGTCGCCCCGTTCTTCGCCACCGCCATCAACCCCGCCATCGCCCGCCACGGCGCCATGCTGCTCAGCGAGTTCAGCGCCCGCTACCAGGCCGCCCCGTTCCTGTGCGCCACGCTCGCCGGCGCCACCGTCATCGGCCAGGATGGCGCCGTGCTGCACCACCAAGCCATCGTCGCCGACACCCTGCCCGCCGGCGCCGACGGCCTGAGAACCGACCTGCTGCCGGCCCGCCGCCGCCGCGACGGCCGCCTCTTCATGGGGTTCGGCCCGCACTGGCGCGACGACCCGCACGGCATCGCCACCATCCTGCCGCGCCTCGTCGCCTACGCCCGCCTGCGCCGCCGCGACCCGTCCCTACGCCTGCTGCTGCCGGCCGATGCCGAATTACCCTGGCTGCGTGAAGCCCTGGCCCTGCTCGCCATTGCCCCGCCCCAGCTCGAATGGCAGGCCGACGAGGCCGTGCTCTGCGCCGACCTGTTCCTGACCAGCCGCCTCGACCCCGACGACATCGCGCCCTGCGCCATCGAAGCCGCCCGCGCCCTCGCCGCCCTGGTGCCGCTCGCGCCGCCCGGCCCGCGCCTGCTCCACCTCCAGGCACCCAGCCCCTGCGGCACCCCGGCAAACGCCGACGCGGTCGCTGCCGCCCTGACGGCACGTGGCTTCACCGCCGTCCACCCCCACCATCTCACCCTCGCCGAACGCATCACGCTGCTGCGCCACGCCACTGCCGTGGTGGCCGCCCAAGGTCCATTCCTCGCCGAAACTGCCTTCTGCCCGCCCGGCACCGCCGTGCTCGAACTGGTCGGCCCCGCAAACCCCCGCACCCGCCACTGGTCGCTCGCCTCATGCGCCGGGCACCGCTACGGCTACGTGGTGGGCGAACCGGTCGGACCGACGCCGAAACTCAACGACGACTACACGGTGCCGTTGGACATGCTGGCCTATGCCGTTTCGATGATGGGGAAGTAAGGCCAAGGGGCTTCGCCCCCGGCCCCCCACCAAAGGCGAAGCCTTTGGAATCCGAATATTTTCGGGGGACCGGGGGCACCGCCCCCGACGGGTCAGGGCAGCGCCCTGGCCTTGCTTTTCACCCCGCCACGTGCCCCACGCCCGCCCCGGCCGCCAGCCGGTTCACCTCCGCCACCTCGCCCGCGAAGATCGCCTCCATCTTCGCCAGTTGTCCCGCCACGTTCTCCATCAACTCGCGCGACACCGCCGCCGCCTGCGCCGTCGGCTCGGTGTCGGAAATGGTCACCGTGTTGATCAGGTCCACCAGCGTGTCGTTCAGCCCCGCCGGATTGCGCAACCCATCGCGCGGCGACTGCCGGTGCACGTCCACCAGCACGCCCTCCACTGCCCCCAAGGCCGCACTCGCCGCCTTCGCCTTGGCCACGAGGTCAGCCTGCGCCTCGCCCGCCCCCTCCACCAGCATCGCAAGCTGGCGCTTGGCACGGCGGATGCGGTTCACCCCCTGGTTCAGCGCCGCGGTCGAGGCGGTCAGCTCCATCAGCAGGTCGAACTGCCGCCGGTGCTGCTCCGGCGTCGCACCCAGCCGCGGGTCCTTCACGATCTCGAAATCCGCCGACTGGCTCGCCCCGCCCGCCGCCAACTCCACCTTGTAGCCGCCCGGCGGCGCCATAGGCCCGGGCTGTGCATCCGGCTCGGTGACCAGCGGCTTGTTGCGCGGCGGCGCCAGCGACGCATCCAGCTTCACCGGGCCAGGATATCGCATGTCCCAAACATACCGGTTCAGCCCCGCCTTGCCGCTCGGCCGCTTCGGCGCCGGCACGCCCGTGTCGTCGCTGCGATAGTTGATGATCTCCTTCCCATCGGCATCGCGGAACGTCAGCGTCACCGGCCCCTCGGCATCCAGCCAGTAATAGACGATGGTGCCGTGTGGCGGGTTCTCGCCGATATCCAGGTGCTCGCGCACCTTCACCCCGTCATAGCGCTCGTAATGCGCGATGCCGCCGCCGATGCCGAACACCACCCCGAACGACACCGGCCCGCGCGCACCGGCCAGCGCGCCGAAATGCTGGCGCGAGCGGATGGTCGGCCGCGGCGCGATCAGCTTCGTCCCCGCCGGCGCCACCGGCAGCGCGCGCAGCGCCGTCAGGTCGTCCAGGATCCAGAAGGCCCGGCCATGCGTGCCCGCCACCAAATCCCCGTCCTTGATCTTCAAATCGTACACCGGCACCACCGGCAGCCCCCCGGGCAGCCGCGCCCAGTTGGCACCGTCGTCCAGCGTGAAGAACACGCCGGTCTCGGTCCCCGCGAACAGCAGCCCCTTGCGCACCGGGTCGGCACGCACCACGCGGGTGATCTCGTCCTGCGGAAAGTTGCCGTTGATCGACTGCCAGTTCCGCCCGCCATCCGTGCTGCGATACAGATACGGCTTGTAGTCCGACAGCTTGTAGCGCGTGGCCGCCACATAGACCGTGTCGGCATCATGCGGCGAAACCTCCACGCACCCGACATAGGCCAACTCCGGCAGGTCGGGCGGCGTCACGTTGCTCCAGGTATTGCCGCCGGCCCGCATCACATGCACCAGCCCGTCATCGGTCGCACCCCAGATCTCGCCCTTGCGGTGCGGGCTCTCCACCACGCTCGCCAGGGTGGCGTGCACCTCGGCCCCGGCGCTCTCGCGGGTGATGTCGCCGCCGGAATGCCCTTGTCGCGCCTTGTCGTTCAGCGACAGGTCCGGCGAGATCGCCTCCCAGCTCATGCCCTGGTTGGCCGAGCGGAAAAGCTGGTTGCCGCCGGCATACAGCACGTTCGGATCATGCGGCGAGAACACGATCGGGAATGTCCAGGCGAAGCGGTATTTCAGGTCGCGCGGCGCAACCCCCGTCGACTCCTCCGGCCACACGTTCACCAGCTGGATCTGGTCGGTCTTGTAGTCGTAGCGCTGCAGCGCCCCCGCCCCGCCCGGGCTCGACCCCACGGCGCCGCAGAACACGATGTCGTTGTCATCCGGCTTCACCGCGATGAAGCCGCTCTCCCCGGTGCCCGGATAGGTGCAGTCGCCCAGCGTGATCGCCCCCCACACGGTCGCCGACGGCACCGCGATCGAGGTGTTGTCCTGCTGCGTGCCATACACCCGGTACGGATGCCGGCTGTCCGTGTCGATGCGGTAGAACTGCCCGGTCGGCTGGTTGTAGATCGACGACCACGTATGCCCGCCGTTGAAGCTCACCTGCGCGCCACCGTCGTTGCCCTCGATCATCCGGTTGCTGTCGCGCGGGTCGATCCACAGATCGTGGTTGTCGCCGTGCGAGGTATTGATCTCGGTGAAGCTGCTGCCGCCGTCGGTGGACTTCCAGAAATTCAGGTTTGTCACATACACCGTGTCCGCATGGCTCGGGTCGGCGAACACATGGGTGTAGTACCAGGGCCGGTGCATCAGGTCGCGATGCGACGACGTCTGCACCCACGAATCGCCGAAATCATCCGACCGGTACAGCCCGGTCTTGGCGTCCTCCGCCTCCACCAGCGCCCACACCCGCCCGCGCCGCGCCGGCGACACGGCCACCCCGATCTTGCCCAGCGCCCCCGTCGGCAGGCCGCGATTGGCCGAAATCTCCTGCCAGGTGTCGCCGCCGTCGGTCGAGCGGAACAGCCCGCAGCCCGGCCCGCCGGAGGAGATGTTCCAGAAGTTGCGCCGCGTCTGCCAAATCGTCGCGTACAGCAGGCGCGGATTGCTCGGGTCCATCGACATGTCCACAGCGCCGCTATCGGCGTTGCGAAACAGGATCTTCTGCCACGACTTGCCGCCATCGGTGGTGCGATACACCCCGCGCGACTCGCTCGGCCCGAAGATGTCGCCCAGCGCCGCCACGTAGGCGATGTCCGGGTTGGTCGGATGGATCAACACCCGGCCGATATGCTTGGTGTCGCGCAGCCCGACATGCTGCCACGTCCGCCCGGCATCGACCGACTTGTACACCCCATCGCCATACGACACGTCCAGCCGGATCGTGGTCTCGCCCATGCCGGCATAGATCACGTTGGAATCCGACCGCGCCACCGCGATCGCCCCCACCGCCGCCGAAGTCAGGAATCCGTCCGAGACATTGCGCCAATAGATGCCGCCATCCGTCGTCTTCCAGATGCCGCCGGCGCAGGCGCCGAAATAGAACGTCATCGGATTGTTGAAGTCGCCCGCCACCGCCACCACGCGCCCCCCGCGCGAGGGGCCGATGCAGCGCCACTTGAGCGCGCCGAGCGAAGCGGGGTCGATGGCAGGCGACATGTCGTTCATGGCTGTATCCCGGGGTTGCGAGCGTGGCGGAAGATTGCGGTGCTTCCGCCCAGGTGGCAACGGGGTGGCGCATGAAATGCAGGCCCCGGTGTGCCCCCTCCGTGTGCCCCAACATCCCTTGACCCCGCCGCCCGCCGGGCGGACGCTGCGGCAAGCAATGTCCGGCCTCGCCCCCACCATCCCCGCCGCGGCCCCGCGCCCCGAACGCCTGTGGGCGGCCCTGCTCGCCGCCACCCTGCTGAACCTGCCGCTCGGCTCGGTCTACGCCTTCAGCGTCTTCCTCCGCCCGATCGAACTCGAACTGGGCATCGCGCGCTCGGCGCTGTCCTTCGTCTTCGGGCTGGCCACCGTCGGCTTCACCGCGGGCTCGGTCGGCGCCGCCTGGCTCTACCGCCTCGCCCCCGCCCCGGTGCTGATCCTGGCCAGCGCCCTGGCCGCCGCCGGCGGCATCGCGCTCGCGGCCACGGCCCAGGGCATGGCGCAGCTTCTCATCGGCTACGGCGTCGCCTTCGGCACCGGCGGCGGAGTCGCCTACATCCTGCTGCAACAGGGCGTGAACCTGCTGGTCCGCCGCCGCCGCGGCCTCATCAACGGCTACCTCGTCAGCCTCTACCCGATGGGCGCGATGCTCGCCACACCGGCCTTCCACTGGTCCAACGAGACCTTCGGCTGGCGCACCACCATGGCCGGCCTCGCCTCCATGCTGGTGCTGTGCGGCACCATCGCCGCCGTTTTGGCCCATCACGGCGGCGCCCGCCTCGTCGCCGCGCCCGGCGCGGTCCGCGCGGCGCCGGCACGGCTCGGCGCTACCTTCCTCAGCCTGTCCGCCACATTCTTCCTCGCCGCCGCGGCGGGCCTCACCGTGCTCAGCCAGGCGCGCGAAATCGTCGCCGCCTATGGCGGGGCCGCCACCCTGGCCGTCGCCGCCACCACCGGCATCACCGGGGCCATCGCCCTCGCACGCATCAGCGGCGGCTGGCTGGTCGACCGCTTCGCCGTGCCCCACGTCATGTGCGCGGCGCACACCCTGGCACTGGCCGGCGGCGTGCTGCTCGCCCTCTGGCCCACGCCGGCCACGGCGGTCCTCGCGCTCGGCATGATCGGCGGCGGCTATGGCTTCATCTCCGGCGCCACCGCCGGCGGCATCGGCGTCTATTGGCCACCCGCCGATTTCGGCCGCGTCGCCGGCCGCACCTACATCGCCTGGTGCGCCGCCGCCGTCACCCTGCCCGTCCTGGCTGGCTACCTCTACGACCTCACGCAAGGATACACCGCTGCCATGCTCATCGCCGGCGGCGGCAACCTCGCCGGCATGGCCCTCGCCCTCACCCTTCCGCGCCGCGGCCCGCACGGCAGGGCATAGCGCCTACGCCGCCTGGAGCAGTGCCGCCTCCGTGCGCTCCGCCCGCAGCGCCCGCATTTCCTGCAGCAACTCCAGGTTGATCTCCTCCAGCCCGCGCAGCCGCTCGTGCAACTCCTCGATCGTGCGGTTGCCGGTGTTCTGCAGCAGGAAAACCATCAGGAAGGTGCAGATCGTGGTGCCGGTATTGATCACCAGTTGCCACGTATCGGAAAAGCCGAAGAACGGCCCCGACACGCCCCACCCAACCACCAGGGCACAAGCAATCAGGAAGGCATGGGGGCTGCCAAGATTGGCCGAGATCCACTCGGAGAGGACCTCGAAGCGGTTCGCGATGAATTTCTGCATGGGGTTCTCCTTGCGACCACGCCGCCACTGGCGGGCCGCAGGAGAGCCGAGGAACTCAGCCCGCTGCGCCCGCCCTTGGCGGCATGGTCGATCGACTGTCGCTGGACATGGGGTTGCGGGTTCCTTCTGGCGCGGACCATCCCGTGGTCCGCGGTCGCGATCTACGCCCGTCGCCGCGCGAGTTCAAGCAGCATCCTGCATCGCCACACGGGCGTCGGTCATTCCTCACCAAGCTCATTCCGCCGCCACGGCGAACTGCGCCGCGTGCAGCGAACGATAGACGCCACCCGCCGCCATGAGTTCCCGGTGCGTCCCCTGCTCGGCAATCCCCTGCACGGTCACCACCACGATCCGGTCGGCATTGCGGATCGTCGCCAGCCGATGCGCGATCACCAGGGTCGTCCGCCCCTGCGACAATTCCGCCAGCGACTGCTGGATCGCCTGCTCGGTCTCGGAGTCCAGCGCGCTCGTCGCCTCGTCCAGAATCAGGATCGGCGGGTTCTTCAGGAATATCCGCGCGATCGCCAGCCGCTGCTTCTGCCCGCCCGACAGCTTCACCCCGCGCTCGCCGATCGGCGTGTCCAGCCCCTCCGGCAACGCCGCGATCACCTCGTCCAGCCGCGCCCGCCGCGCGGCATCGCGCACCTCCGCATCGCTTGCCCCCAGCCGCCCATAGGCGATGTTGTCGCGGATCGACCCGGCAAAAAGAAAAACATCCTGCTGCACGATGCCGATCTGCCGCCGAAGCGAGGCCAGCGTCATGTCGCGCACATCGATGCCGTCGATGGTGATGCGCCCCCGCTGCACCTCGTAGAATCGCGGCAACAGCGAGCACAGCGTCGTCTTGCCCGCGCCGGACGGCCCCACCAGCGCCACCGTCTCGCCCGCCTTCACCGCAAGATCCAGCTCCCGCAGCACCGGCCGCGCCGGATCGTAGCCGAAGCTCACCGCCTCGTAGCGCACCTCGCCGCGCAGCCCCGCCACCGCGCGCGCGCCCGGCCGGTCGGCAATGTCCGGCTCGGTCGCCAACAGCTCCAGATAGCGCCGGAACCCCGCGATTCCCTTCGGATAGGTCTCGATCACCGCGCTGATCTTCTCCAGCGGCCGGTAGAACACGCCCACCAGCAACAGGAAGGCGACGAAATCGCCCACCGACAGCCGCTCCCGCACGATCAGCCAGGCGCCGGCCAGCATCACCACCACCTGCACCAGCCGCATCGCCACGTAGTTCAACGTGATCCCGGCCGCCATCAGCCGATAGGCATCCAGCTTGGCGCGCCGATACTTGTCGTTGTCGTCGGCGAACATCCGCCGCTCATGGTCCTCGTTGGCGAAGGCCTGCACCACGCGAATGCCGCCCACCGCCTCCTCGATGCGCGCATTGAACGCGCCCACGCGGGCGAACTGGTTCTGCCAGTTCGCCGTCATCCGCCCGCCATAGCGCGCCACCACCATCGCCGCCGCCGGCACGATCAGCGCGGCGATCAGCGCCAGTTCCACATTCACCGCCGCCATCAGCAGGAACGCCCCGGCAAAGGTCAGCACGGCGATCAACAGGTCCTCGGGCCCGTGATGGGCCACCTCGCCGATCTCCTCCAGGTCCTTGGTCATGCGCCCCACCAGATGCCCGGTCTTCTGGTTGTCATAGAAGCGCAACGACAGCTTCTGCAGATGGTCGAAGGCCCGCCGCCGCAACTCCGTCTCGATGGCGATGCCCAGCACATGGCCCCAATACGCGACGATCGCCATCAGCCCGCTGTTCACCAGATACACCGCGAACAGCCCCAGCACCGCCAGCACGATCACCTGCAGGTCCTGCTGCGGCAGCAACCGGTCGATCACATAGCGCACCGCCATGGGGAACAGCAGTTCCAGCATGCCGGACACTGCCGCACAGCTGAAATCCAGTGCCAGCAGACGCCGGTGGGGACGGTAGAACTTCAGGAACTGGCGGATCATGGCGCTGAGGTAGTCGCGCGAACCGCCAATGTCGATGCCTCGTTGCGCAACGGTCCGGGCGGTCTGCCCACCATCCGCCCGGGTGGTCTGATCCGACCCCAACCGAATTTTCCCGGCAAGGCTCGCCAACCGCGCGCCCACCCCCATCTGCTTCCCATGCCCTCCGCCACCCAGGCCCTGTCGCGCCGCACCCTGATCCTCGGGACCCTCGCCGCCGCCGCCGCCGCCACGGCCCCCACCGCCTGGGCCAGCGCGGCGAACGATGCACTCGCCCTGCTCAATTCCGGCGAGCATCTCGCCATCATGCGCCACGCCCTCGCCCCGGGCACCGGCGACCCACCCGCCCTGCGGCTCGACGACTGCACCACCCAGCGCAACCTCTCCAACGAGGGCCGCGCCCAGGCCACGCGCATCGGCGAGCGCCTGCGCGAAGCCGGCATCGCGAAGGCGCGCGTCTTCACCAGCCAGTGGTGCCGCGCCCGCGACACCGCCCGCCTGCTGGGCTATGGCCCGCCCGAAGACCTCGCCCTGCTCAACTCCTTCTTCGCCGCGCGCGGCGACGGCCCGGCACAGACCCGCGCCCTGCGCGCCTGGATCGCCGCCGTCCCGCTCGCCCCGCCGGTCCTGCTGGTCAGCCACCAGGTCAACATCACCGCCCTGGCCGAAATCTTCCCCGCATCCGGCGAGATCGTCATCCTGCGCCGCGGCCCCGCCGGCGCCCTCACCGTCGCCGGTCGCATCGCCGCCCCAGGCTGAGACTCAGCGATACTCGATGCGCGGATCGATATAGGCGTACAGCACGTCCACCAGCAGGTTGATCACCACATAGATCACCAGGATGAACAGGATGCAGCCCTGGATCAGCGGATAGTCGCGCATGCCGATCGCCTGGATCAGCAGCCGCCCGATGCCGGGATAGGTGAACACCGCCTCGGTCACCACCGTGCCGCCGACGAACGCCGCCAGCATCAGCCCCACGATGGTCACGAACGGCAGCAGCGCGTTGCGCATCACATGCCGCCCCACCACGTCGCGCTCGCGCAGGCCCTTGGCTGCGCGCCGTGCGCACATAATCCGCCTTCAGCTCCCCCAGCAGCGAAGCCCGCAGGAACCGCGCGAAAATGCCGGACACATACGTCCCCAAGGTCACCGCCGGCAGCGCCAGGTTCTTCACCGCCAGCCACGGGTTCTCCCAGAACGGCACGTAGGCCGAAGCCGACGGCAGCCAGCGCAACTCCACCGCGAACAGCAGGATCAGCAGGATCCCCAGCCAGAACGTCGGCACCCCCAGCGCCAGCGCGCTCCAGCCGCTCAGCACCCGGTCCAGCCAGCCCCCGGGCGCCAGCGCGCTGGCCACCGCCACCGGCACCCCCAGCACCAGCCCCACCAGTATCGCCGCCAGCCCCAGCTGCAACGTCGCCGGCACCCGGTCCAGGATCAGCTCCAGCACCGGCTCCCGGCTCTGGATCGAAAGCCCGAAATCCCCCACCACCGCGCCGGTCAGCCACGACCAGGTACTGCGCCGCCAACGGCCGGTCCAACCCCAGCCGCTTGATCGTGTCGGCGATCTGCTCCGGCGTCGCGTTCTCGCCCACGATCGCCCCCACCGGCGAGCCCGGCACCGCATACACCATCGCCCAGATCGCCACCGAGGCCAGCAACAGCACCGGCACCAGTTGCGCAAGCCGCCGCAGGATGTAGCTGGTCACGCCGCCCGCCCCCCGCTTCGTCCGCCTGATCGGCCGCCTCCTCCTCGGCCACCTCGCGCCGGTCCTCCAGCACGCTCGCCAGCACCCGGCCGAGCGTATCCAGCGACAGGATGGTCAGGGTCAGCACGATCCCCGGCAGCACCGCATAATACGGCGCCTCGTACAGGTAGGACTTGCCGGTCCGCAGCATCTCGCCCCAACTCGGCGTCGGCGGCGGAATCCCCACGCCCAGGAACGCCAGCGCCGCCTCGAGCAGGATCGCGACACTGGACAGGATCACCACCTGCACCAGGATCGGCGTCCACGCGTTCGGCAGCACCGTGCGGAACATGTTGTAGCTGGCCGACCCGCCCAGCGCCTCCACCGCGATGACGAAGTCCCGCTGGCGCAGCGACAGCACCTGCGCCCGCGTGATCCGGGCGAAGCCGGGAACGCCGGTGATCCCCACCGCCACCAGCGCCGCCGACTGGCTGCGCCCGAGCACCGCGATCAGCGCCATGGCGAACAGGATGCCCGGCAGCGCCAGCAGCACATCCACGATGCGCATCAGCACCGCATCGCGCCAGCCGCCGAAGATACCCGGCGACCAGCCCGATCGGCACGCCCATCAGGCCCGCGATCAGCACCGCGCCCCCCGCCGTCAACAGCGAGGTGCGCGCGCCATAGATCACCCGCGCCAGGAGGTCCCGCCCCAGCTCGTCGGTGCCGAACCAATAGGTCGCCGAAGGAGGCTCCAGCGTGGCGGAAGATCCTGGTACAGCGGATCCAGCGGCAGCAGCCACTGCGCCGTCAGCGACACCACCACCGCCACCGTCAGGAACGCCACGCTCAGCAGCGCCGCGGGATGCGACAGCACCCGCCCCGCCGTGCCCCGCGCCCGCCGCCAGCCACCGCTCATGCCGCCGCCTCCCCGTCCCGGCCCTGCGCGAGCGGCCCGGCGTAATGGCAGGCCACCCGCGTCGGCAGCCCCGGATAGTCGCGGAACGCCGGCACCTCCACCGCGCACCGCGCCTCGGCCCGGAAACAGCGCGGATGGAACGTGCAGCCCGTCGGCGGCCGCGCCGGGTTGGGAATATCGCCCTCGAGGACGATGCGCCCGCCCTTCCCCCGCCGCGCCGGATCGGGCACCGGCACCGCCGACAGCAGAGACTGCGTGTACGGATGCATCGGCGTCGCATACAGGTCGTCGCGGCTGCTCTCCTCCACGATCCGCCCCAGATACATCACCGCCACCCGGTCGCAGATGTGCCGCACCACCGACAGATCATGGGCGATGAACAGATAGGCCAGGCCAAGCTCGCGCTGCAGGTCCTGCAGCAGGTTCACGATCTGCGCCTGGATCGAAACGTCCAGCGCCGCCACCGGCTCGTCCAGGATCAGCAGCTTCGGCTACAGCGCCAGCGCCCGCGCAATGCCGATGCGCTGCTTCTGCCCGCCCGAGAACTCCGCCGGATACCGGCCCAGCATGCTGCGCGACAGCCCCACCAGCTCGAACAGCTCACCCACCCGCCGCATCCCGCCCATCTCGTCGAACAGCCCATGGATGCGCAGCGGCTCGGCCACGATCTCGCCCACCGCCTGGATCGGGTTCAGCGAGGCATAGGGGTCCTGGAAGATGTACTGCATGTTCCGCCGCGCCCGCCGCAGCGCCGCCGGGCCCATCGTCGTCACCTCCTCGGCCGCCGAACCGCACCGACCCGCCAGTGGCGCGGATCAGCCCCATGATCGCCCGCCCGGTCGTCGTCTTGCCGCAGCCGCTCTCGCCCACCAGCCCCAGCGTCTCGCCCGCCCGCACCACCAGGCTCACCCCATCCACCGCCCGCACCGATCCGGTCTGCCGGCGCAGCAAGCCGGTGCGGATCGGGAAATGCACCCGCAGCCCCTCCACCGCCAGCAGCGGCTCGTCCCGCCACCGTGGCGATGGCCGCCGCCGCCGCAACCTCGGCCGGCCGCGTCTCGTCCAGCAGCGCCTGCACCTCGCCCGCGATAATGGCAGGCAGCGCCATGCCCGGCCGCCACCTCGCGCAGCGCCGGGTCCTCGGCCGCGCACAATGCCCGCCCTTGCCCGATCGGGCAGCGCGGATGGAACGCGCACCCGCCCGGCAGCCGCGCCGGCGCCGGCGGCTGGCCGGGGATCGGCACCAGCCGGTCCGCCACCGTGTCCACCCGCGGCAGGCTGCGCAGCAGTCCCACGGTGTAGGGATGGCGTGGCCGGCGGAAGATCTCGCCCACCGCGCCGCTCTCCACGATCCGCCCGCCATACATCACCGCCACCCGGTCGGCGGTCTCCGCCACCACGCCCAGGTCGTGCGTGATCAGAATCACCGCAGCCCCAGTCTCGGCCTGCCGCTTGGCCAGCACCGCCAGCACCTGCGCCTGCACCGTCACGTCCAGCGCCGTGGTCGGCTCGTCGGCGATGATCAGCCGCTTGCGCCCCGCCATCGCCATGGCGATCACCGCGCGCTGGCGCATGCCGCCCGAGAACTGGTGCGGATACTGCCCCACCCGCGCCTCGGGATCGGGAATATCGACCTCCCGCAACAGCGCCGCCGCCCGCGCATCGGCCTCGCCCGCCGGCACCAGCCCGTGCGCCACCTGGCCCTCGATCACCTGCCGGCCCACCGTCAGCACCGGGTTCAGCGTGGTCGTGGGGTCCTGGAAGATCATCCCCACATCGCGCCCGCGCATCCGCCGCAGCGTCTCCGCGTCGGCCTCGGTCACCTCCACCTCGCCAACGCGGATCGCGCCCTCAAGCCGCGCCGTCGGCGGCAACAGCCCGGTCACCGCCAGCGCCGTCACGCTCTTGCCCGAGCCGGACTCGCCGACGATGCCCAGCACCTCGCCGGCCCGCACTTCGAAGTCGATGCCCCGCACCGCCGGCACATCGCGCCCGCTGCCGGTGAACGTCACCCGCAGCCCGCGTACCGACAGAACCGGCGGCGGCGATGCCCCGCCGCCGCCCGCCTTCACGCCGGGCCCGTCCGCCGGCGCCGCCGTCTCAGCCCTTGAACCCAATGGTCCGCAGCACCAGCAGGCTGTCCATGTCCTTGGTGAAACCGGCCACGTTCTTGGCCGCCACCGTCAGGAACACGTCATAGGTGTTGGTGGCGATGCCGAAGGCGGACTCCACCAGCGCCTTGTTCAGCGCGTCGTACGCCGCCTTCACATCGGCCGTGCCGAACGCGGTGTTCACCCGCTCGATCGCCGCCACGTAGTTCTTGTGCGGGTTCGGGTCGCCCAGCACCGGGTTGTTCACCGTGCGGTAGATCGAGTTGGTGGTGATGCGGGTCGGGAATTTCTGCACGTTGCCCACGCCGCCGAACACCGCGTTGAACTTGCCGCCCAACAGCGCATCGACGAATTCCGAACCCTGCTTCAGCTCCAGCTGCACGTCGATCCCGGCCCGCTTCAGCGACGCCTGCACCACCTGGCTGATCGCCACCGCATCCTCGCTGGCACTGCTCACCAGCAGCTTCCAGTCGTTCATCTGCGCCTGCGACAGGCCGGACTGCTTCAGCAGTTCCTTGCCCTTGTCGATGTTGAAGGCATAGGTCTTGTCGTACGACCGGTCCGCCGCCGGGTTGGCCGGCGCCCACGGCAGCGCCGTCACCTCGCCCAGCCCGGCATAGCCTACCCGCAGGATCGCCGCCCGGTCGATCAGGTAGTTGAATGCCTGGCGGAACTTCTCGTTGTCGAACGGCGGCTTGGTCGTGTTGATGCGGAACACCTGCACCAGCTGCCCATAGCCCTGCCACAGCTGGAACCCGGAATTGCGCAGCCGCACCGCATGGCGCGCGCCGCCGCCGAAGATCATGTCGGCCGCCCCCGATTCCAGCGCCGCCGCCGCCGCCTCGTTGTCGCTGAAGATGGTGAACACCACCTCCGACAGAATCGGCTGACCCTGGCGCCAGTATTTCGGGTTCTTCGCCAGCCGGATGCGCTGCCCCAGCACCCGCTCGGCCACCGTGAACGGCCCGGTCCCGTTCACCTTCGTTTCCGCCGAATCCACCGTGTCCTTGGCGATCACGAACATGAACTGCAACAGGTCGGTTACCTGCCGGTCCGGCACCTTCTGGTTGAAGTTCAGCCGCACCGTATGCGGGTCCACCACCGTCCAATCCTTCACCACCCGCATGGTGGGATAGACGTTCTTGCCCGTCTTCGGGTCGGCCGCCTTCTTCAAGGTCGCATCCAGGTCGGCGCTGGTCATCTCCGCGCCGCTGTGGAACAGCACGCCCTGGCGCAGCACCACGGTGCAGCTCATGTTGTCCGGCGCGATCTTGAACGACGTCGCCAGCGCCGGCACCGGCTTGCCGGCATCGTCATAGTCGATCAGCGTGTCGTACAGGTTGCGCATCACCGAGGCGTTCTGCGACGAGAACTGGTGCGGATCGTAGTTCACGATGTCGGTCAGCAGCGCCACCCGCAGCCGCCCGCCCTTCAGCGCCTGCGCCGCCGCCGGCCGCACCCCGGCCACCAGCCCGCCCGCCGCCAACCCTCCGACAGCCAGCCCCGCACCCGCCACTCCCGCCAGCAACGCACGACGATTGATACCGTTGGTCACGCTCGCCTCCATGTGTTGTGTCGGCGCCCCCGCCGTTCGCAAGAGCCTCCCATCCAGTATGGCGCAAGTCAAACCGCTTTCGCCCATGGTTGCACATCCCAATCAACCGCCGCCAGGAACCGTCCCGGCGGCCCCGGCGTTCTGCCCGCCATGGGCGCTCCTGTCGGCCTCCACCGGCCTGCCTTCGGCCAGCACCGCTCCGCGGCCGCCTGGCAGGCCCGCCGGTTCATGCTGTTCGACACGCTGGAGACCGTCTTCGGTCCCGATCCCGGCCTGCTGCGCCTCAACACCGCCGCCCGCGCCGCCGGCGCCGCAGCCATCAGCCTGACCATCCTCCTGCTGCTCACCGGTGGCCAGACCCGGCCCCAGGTCACCGCCATCGCGCTGGGCTTCATGATGGCGGTGATGTCCAACATGGCCGTGCGCGACCCGCAGCAGCGCGCCCAGATGCTCACGCTGGCGCTGCTGCCCCTGCCCGTCCTCGCCGCCGTCGCGCTGGCCTTCCTGCTGTCGCAATCCCCCTGGCTCGGCAAGCTCTGCTTCGTCGCCGTGGCAACCGCCGCCGTGCTCGCGCGCCTGCTCGGCCCGCGCGGCACCGCCTTCGGCATGGTCGCGTTCATCGGCTATTTCATCGGCGAAATCATGTCGGTACCGTTCACGGCACTGCCGCTCGCCGCCCTCGGCACCTGCACCGGCATCGCCGCATCGGCGCTGATGCGCTTCATCGTCCTGCCCGACCGCCCGGCCAACACGTTGCGCCACATCGAACGCCACCTGCGCCGGCGCACCGCGCGCATCCTCCGCCAGGCCGCGCGCATGCTGCGTGGCGGCGCCGGCCGCGAGAAGCACGAACACCGCATGCACCGCGAACTCGTCCGCCTCAACGACGCCTTCCAGGCCGCCGAGGAACAGTTGCAATCCCTCGGCGCAACCGCCGCCGCCCAGGCCCTCGAACAGCGCTTCTTCGCCGTCGAACTGGCCGCCGAACGGCTGATCCGCCTCGCCGCCGAGCCCAGCCCCGAGGCCGAGCGCAACCAGGTCCTCCCCCGCATCGACAAGCTCGCCGCCCTGCTGCTGCACGGCGACCTCCCACCGCCCCGCCCTACTCCGCCCCGCCCCACTCCGCCCCGCCCCACTTCGCCCCGCCCCACTTCGCCAGGCGCCGCTCCCCCCGCAACCGCCCCCCAATCCCCGCGCCACACCCCCCTGACCGCTGCCCTCGACGCGCTGGAAGACACCCTGTCCCAACTCGCCCGCGCCCCAACCACCACACCCCACAAGGCCCGGCAATGACCGCGGCCAGCCTCGAAAACCCCATCATCCGCCAGGCCATCCAGACCGCATTCGGCGTCGGCGCGGCCGTCGCGGCGGGAACGCTGATCTCCGGCCAACGCTGGTACTGGGCCGTCATCGCCGCCTTCATCGTCGCCATCGGCGTCGGCTCGCGCGGCGAGGCAGCGGTAAAGGCGCTGCAGCGCGTCGCCGGCACCCTCATCGGCCTCGCCGCCGGCATCGCGCTCGCCTTCGCCACCGGCGGCAACAGCTACCTCGCCATGGGCCTCGTGCTGGCCTGCGTCTTCTTCGCCTTCTATGCCTTCCAGGCCGCCTACGGCACGATGATCTTCTTCATCACCATCATGCTCGCCCTGCTCTACGGCATCATCGGCAAGTTCACCCCCGTCCTCCTGCTGCTGCGCCTCGAGGAAACCGCCGCCGGCGCCGCCATCGGCCTCGCCTCGGTCTACTTCGTGCTCCCCATCCGCCAGGACACCACCTTCGCCGCCGCCGCCCGCGCCTACCGCCAGGCCCTGGCCCAAACCATCCGCGGCCCCTCGACCGACAGCGCGGAACCCGCCAGCAACCGGATGGCCGACCTGCAAGCCAAGACCCAGTCCCTGCGCACCGCCGTCGGCGCCGCCAAGCGCGGCTGGGCCCCCCTGATCGGCCCGCCCTACCGCGACGCCGTACGAGCGGCCATGCGCTGCACCTACCTCGTGCGCGAAACCGCACACGGCCAAACCCTGCCCCCCGACTTCGCCGAAACCCTCGCCACGCTCATCGAAAGCGGCCAGCCCGCCGCCGCCCCGCAAACCGACCTCCAGGCCGCCCTGGCCGACGCCATCCGCCGCCTGCTCCAATGCCTGAACCACGCAGCCCTCGCCCACGCCCCGCCGCCCCCGCGTTGACAGCCTCCCGGCCAGCCCCGAACCTCGCACCCCCGCCGCGAGGACCCCGCCCCATGGCCACGCCCATCGACCCCATCCCCATCGACCCCATCACCGTCTCGGTCATCCAGCACCGCCTGCGCGCCATCGTCGAGGAAATGGGCGAGGCCATGCTGCGCACCGCCTACTCGCAAATCCTGAACTCCAGCCGCGACTTCTCCACCGCGCTGTGCGACCCCCAGGGCCGCCTCATCGCCCAGGCCGAGCACGTCCCCATCCACGTCGGCGCCCTGCCCTACGCCGCCCGCGCGGTCAGCGAATACTTCGGCGATACCATCAAGCCCGGCGACGTCTACCTGCTCAACGACCCCTACCGCGGCGGCAACCACCTCCCCGACCTCACCGCCTTCGTCCCCGTCTTCGACCACGGCCACTTCGTCTTCTGGTCCATCAATCGCTCCCACCAGTCCGACATCGGCGGCGCCACCCACGGCGCCTACAACGCCGGCGCCACCGAGATCTTCCAGGAAGGCATCCGCATCCCGCCGCTGCGCCTCTACGACCAGGGAGTCCGCCGCGAAGACGTCTACGAAATGATCGTGCTCAACGTCCGCCACCCCCGCGACTTCCGCGGCGACCTCGCCGCCATGATCGGCTCCGCCCGAATCGGCGAACGCCGCCTCACCCAACTCCTCGCCGAGTTCGGTTCCGAAACAACCCACGCCGGCGTCGAGGCCGTGCTCGACGGCGCCGAGCGCCAGGTCCGCGCCATCATCGCCGAATGGCCCGACGGCATCTACGAAGGCGAAGCCTTCCTCGACGACGACGGCCACAAGTTCCACGACATCCGCATCCACGCCCGCGTCACCAAGTCCGGCAGCGACCTGGAAGTCGACCTCACCCAAAGCCACGAACAGGTCATCGGCTTCATCAACTCCTCCTTCGCCAACACCCACTCCGCCGTCGTCGTCGCACTCGCCTACCTCATCGACCCCGACATCCCCAAGAACGACGGCGCCTTCCGCCCGCTCACCGTCAAGCTGAAGGAAGGCACCATCGTCTGGCCCCGCGAGGGCGCCCCCGTCACCCTCTGCACCAACCATTGCGGCCAGGAAATAATGGAGGCGATGATCCGCGCCCTCGCCCCCGCCTGCCCCGAACGCGCCATGGCCGGCTGGGGCCGCCGCTTCCGCATCGCCATCCAGGGCACCGACCCGCGCACCGAACGGCCGTTCATCTGGCACCTCTTCCAGTCCCGCCCCGGCGGCGGCGCCAGCAGCGCCGGCGACGGCTGGGCCGGCGCCGGCGAATGGCAGGCCGCCGGCGGCATCAAGTTCGGCAGCATCGAGGTCCACGAGGTCCGCTTCCCCCTGTTCTTCAAACGACACGAATTCTGCCCCGACTCCGGCGGCGACGGCCAGTACCGCGGCGGCACCGGGGGCATCCTCGAAATGGCCATCGAAACCGCCACCCCGGCCGTCGGCAACACCGCCGGCGACGGCATCAAATACGGCGCCGCCGGCATGATCGGCGGCCACGACGGCCAGCCCCACACCTACTGGCTCGAATCGCAAAACCTCCCCGACCGCCCGCTCAAAACCAAGGAAGTCGGCATCGCCATCCGCCCGCACGACATTCTCCACGCCCATTCCGGCGGCGGCGGCGGTTGGGGCAACCCCGCCTCCCGCACCGCCGAGCAGCGCGCGCGCGACATCCAACTCGGCTTCGTCACGGAATCGAAGTAATGTACGCAATCGGCATCGACGTCGGCGGCACCTTCACCGACCTTGTCGCGGTGGACGAATCCGGCACCATCACGCTGGCGAAATCACCCTCCACCCCCGCCGACCAGTCCATCGGTGTCATGAACGGCCTCGACCGCCTCGCCGAAGCCCTCGCCACCACCCGCGCCCAGATGCTCGCCCGCACCCGCCGCATCGTCCACGGCACCACCGTCGCCACCAACGCCCTCCTCGAACACAAGGGCGCGAAAGTCGGCCTGCTCACCACCGAAGGCCACCGCGACATCATCGAAATGCGCGAAGGCCTCAAGGACGACCGCTACAACCTCCGCCAGCCCCCACCCGTCCAACTCGTCCCCCGCCACCTCCGCCTCGGCGTGCGCGAACGCATCCGCCCCGACGGCCGCATCGAAATCCCCCTCGACCAGACCTCCCTCGCCGAAGCCATCGCCACCCTGCAACGCCAGCAGGTCGAAGCCGTCGCCATCTGCACCCTCCACGCCTGGCGCGACCCCACCCACGAACGCGCCATGGCCGATGCCGTCCGCGCCGCCATGCCATCAGCCTATGTCTGCCTCTCGTCAGACGTCCTGCCGCAGATCAAGGAATACGACCGCGTCTGCACAACAGTGGTGAACGCCTATGTCGGCCCCGCCCTGCAGCGCTACCTCACCCGCCTCGAATCCCGTCTGCGCGAGGCCGAGTATTCCGGTCCCGTCCTGATCATCCAGTCCCACGGCGGCGTCGCCACCATCGCCGACGCCGTCGCCCTCTCCGCTGGCGCCGTCCTCTCCGGCCCCGCCGGCGGCGTCGCCGGCTCCTGCCACGCCGCCACCCTGCTCGGCCCCCATTCTTCAAGCGGGGGCGACCTCATTCCGTTCGACATGGGCGGCACCTCGACGGACATCTCCCTCGTCGTGAACGGCCACGCCGCCATCGCCTCCGACCGCCGCCTCGCCGGCCAGCGCGTCGCCCTGCAAAGTCTCGATATCGCATCAATCGGCGCCGGCGGCGGCTCCATCGCCCGCGTCGATGCCGGCGGCGTGCTCCATGTCGGCCCAGAATCCGCCGGCGCCCAACCCGGCCCCGCCTGCTACGGAAACGGCGGCACCCAAGCCACCGTCACCGACTCCAACCTCGTCCTCGGCTTCCTCGACCCCGACAACTTCCTCGGCGGCCGCGCCAAACTCGACAAACCCGCAGCCGTTGCCGCCATCGACCGCGTCGCCGAACAACTCGGCGTGGACCGCATGGCCGCCGCCGAAGGCATCCACCGGATCATCAACACCCGCATGGCCGAAGGCATCCGCCTCGTCTCGGTCCGCCGCGGCGTCGACCCCCGCCGCTTCGCCATCCTCTCCTTCGGCGGCGCCGCGGCCCTGCACGTCACCGACATCGCCCGCCAACTCGACCTCAAGCGCGTCATCGTCCCCCGCCTCGCCGCGGTCCTGTCCGCCTGGGGCATGCTCGCGTCGGACCTGCGCTACGAAATCGCCCGCACCCATATCGGCGACGCCAGCGCGCTCGACGCCGCCCACCTCCGCGCCACCTGGGCCGACATGGAAGCCGACGGCCACGCCCGCCTCGCCGCCGCCCAGCACGCCGGCCCCACCCGAACCCACCGCTCCGCCGACATGCGCTACGGCGAACAGATCTTCGAAATCTCCGTCCCGCTGGACACCATCGACTTCACCCGCCCCGACCTCACCAACGCCCTCGCCGAAGCATTCCACCACCGACACGAAGAGCTATACACCTACGCCATGCCCGACCAGGAAGCCGTCCTCGTCAACGCCCGCATCGCCGTCGTGGGCGAACTCCCCGCCCTGCCCCGCGAACCCAACCTGCCCCCGCGCCCACCCGCCAACCCCCGAACCACCCGCCGCATCCACCTCGCCACCTGGCACGAAGTCCCCGTCTTCGACCTCGACACCCTCGCCCCGGAACAACGCATCGAAGGCCCCGCCATCATCGAATCCCCCACCACAACGGTGCTGCTCCGCCCCCGCGACACCGCCACCATCACCCCCTTTGGCTGGCTTGACATCGCCGTGCAGTAGCCAAGGCAAAAACCTCCTTTTTCTGAAGAAAAAGAAGCAAAAATACTTCATCCATTTGCCGCCCGGCAATCTACCGGCACCGTCCCGCCTCGGCCCCAGGTTTCGAGCGCGCCCGCCGCGCCACAACCCAAGATCCCGAATTTTCCGTTGCGCCGGGCATTGCAGTTAGATATATTGGCGTCGTGTTAGAAAACGAACACCCGCCCTTGGCCCACCACGTCGCCAGCCTCGCCGCTGGCATCCGTGCGGAGGTCGATCGCTACGATGCCGAAGCCGGCGTCATCGCGGCGCTGCACGCCCTCATCCTCGCCGCCCTCGCCCGCCTGTTCGACCGCCTCGAAGACCTCGTCCGCCTCTGGCAATCCGGCCAACTGCCCGCCCTCGCCGCTCCATCCCCTCGCCCGCGCGCCATACCCGCCGCGACGGGTCCGGCGCCGCGTCTCCACATTCGCCCCCATCGCACATTCCCGCGCCGAGCGGCCGCCCGCACCGTGGCGCCAACCCTGCGCACACCCACGCCCGCGACAATCCCCGCCCGCGTCCTCGCCCATCCCAGGCACATCGCCGCGCCAACACGCCACCCCGCACTGCCAACCCGGCGCGCACCCTTCCCCCTCCCGCCGCAACACCATCCGCCGCCCCATGCGTCAATTTGGCGCCTGCGCCAACACCTGCATGCGCATCCTAATCGTTCCGTATTCGGATAATTCCATGTTGGGCGGCATTTTCCCACCGCCCTAAGGCTGGCCACCCACCCCCACCTGCGCCACACTTGCCCCAACCACCCACTGCAAGGGGCCCGTCCATGAAGTTCCATTGGTTCGCCGAGGCCAGCTACCCCAAGCTCCCGGCCGACTTCCGCGCCCAGAAGATTTCCTCCTGGGTCGACACCCCCAAGCACCTCCACGACCCCCACGTGGTCGGCGAGATGTGCCGCATGTTCATCCGCCTGATGCAGCAGGCCGACCGCGACGGCTTCGACGGCCTCGCCGTCAACGAGCACCACCAGACCCCCTTCGCCGTCACCCCCTCCCCCAACCTCCTCGCCGCCGCGCTGGCCCACACCACCCAAAGGGCCGCCATCCTCATCATCGGCGACAGCCTCGCCCTGTACAACCCGCCCACCCGCGTCGCCGAGGAGATGGCCTGGCTCGACTGCCTCTCCAACGGCCGCGTCATCGCCGGCTTCGTCTTCGGCACGCCGATGGACAGCGTCTACGCCTACGGCATCCCCCCCGCCGAACTGCGCGACCGCTTCGAGGAAGCCCGCCAACTCATCCTCAAGGCCTGGGCCGAGCAGGAGCCGTTCGCCTTCAACGGCAAATACAACAAGCTGCGCTACGTGAACCTCTGGCCCAAGCCGATCCAGAAGAAGTTCCCCATCTGGGTCCCCGGCTCCGGCAGCGTCGAGACCTGGGATCTCGCCATCGACAACGACTACTGCTACGGCCATCTCAGCTTCTCCGGCCTGCATGCCGCCAAGCCGCTGGTCGATGCCTGGTGGGAATACTGCGACATGCGCGGTGCCGACATGAACCCGCACCGCATGGCCTTCACCCAGCTCATCTGCTGCGCCAACACCGACGCGGAAGCCGAAAAGCTCTACACCGACGGCGTGAAGTATTTCTACCGCAACCGCTATACCAATCCGGCCTACGAGAACCCGCCCGGCTACCGCTCCACCAAGTCGGTCCAGGCCATTATGGGCCACCGCAAGATCGCCGAATCCAAACTCTCCGCCGAGGACCGCGCCCGCGCCGCCTCCGGCGAAATGAGCTTCTGGGAATACGACAAGCACGGCTACATCATCGCCGGCACCCCCGAGCGCGTCCGCCAGCGCCTGCGCGAACTGTGCACCGATTTGCGCATCGGCCAGCTCATCGCCTGCCTCCACCAGGGCGACCTGCCCGAGGAAGTCGCCGTCGAGAACACCCGCCTCGTCGGCCAGGATGTCATCCCCGGCCTGCGCGACCTCTGGGCCGACCAGCCCGACCGCTGGACGCCGGCTGCCACCCATCTTCCAGCCCATGTGGCCAAGGCCGCGGAGTAGTCCAAGTGCAGTTCCAAACGTTCGGCCCCGCCACCGTCCGCATCTGGCGCATGGGGGAGGGCAAGCCCCTCCTGTACCTCCACGGCTTCGAAGGCCACCCCGGCGACGCCCCGTTCCTGCGCCGCCTCGCCCGCGACCGCCTCGTCATCGCCCCCGAACATCCCGGCTTCGGCGACAGCGACGGCTTGGCCGCGATGCACGACATCACCGACCAGTCGCTGCATTTCCGCCGCATCCTGCGCTCGCTCGCCATGCGCCGGGTGGACGTGGTCGGCCACTGCCTCGGGGCCATGTTCGCCGCCGAGCTTGCCGCCATCAGCCCGCATCTCGTCCGCCGCCTGGTCCTGGTGAACAGCTACGGCCTGTGGGACGACGCCGCCCCGATGCCCGACCCCTTCTCGCTGACCCCGGCCCAACTCCAGGCCGCCAAGTGGCACAACCCCGAGGCTGCCCAAGCCGAACCAGTGGCCTCCGCCAGCGAACCCGCCACCCTGCGCCACCGCAACCTCGGGGCGGCCACCAAGTTCATGTGGCCCATCCCCGACCGCGGCCTCACCCGCCGCCTGCCGTTCATCGAGGCGCCGACCCTGGTCCTGCACGGCACGTCCGACGGGCTCATCCCCCCCGCCTACGCCACCCGCCTCGCCAGCCTCATCCCCAACGCCGCCTTCCATCCCATCGAGGATGCCGGCCACCTGCCGATGCTGGAGGCCGAGGAAGCTTTCTCCAACGCGGTCAACAGCTTCCTCGGCTGAGCCTGCCTCGGCCCCGGCTGACGGGCGATCAGCCCGTCCGCCGCACCCCCCAGAACACCGGATAGCCCGACCGCGCGAAGCCGGTCAGGTTGTCGCGGAAGGCGGTCGGCAGGTACATCACCCCCAGCGGCACGAACGGAATCACCTCCTCCAGCGCCCGCCGCTGCATGTCGGCCGCGATCCGCTTCTGCGCCTCCAAATCCGGCGCATCGAACCAGTCCTCGCGCATCTTCAGCATCTGGGCATCGGTCGGCCGCCACCACGCTTTCGCCTCCTGGCCGTTCGTCCACAGCGGCAGCGAGGTCGCCGGACTGGCGATCGACAATCCCGTCCACCACGTGCAGTAGCTCGACCACCCGCCCTTCTCCGGTATGTCGCCGTTGTTGCGCCGGGCGATCATGGTGCCCCAGTCCATGCTGGCCAGCTCCACGTTCAGCCCCACCGCCTTCATCATCGCCTCGGCCACCAGCAACTCCTGGCGGATCGACGGGAAGTCCTGCGGCGACATCAGCAGCACCTTCTCGCCCTTGTAGCCGCTCTCCGCCAGCATCCGCTTCGCCGCCGCCATGTCCCCGTGCGGCGGCAGCTTGTCCATGCCGGCCTTGCTGGCGTACGGCGAGCGCGGCGGAAACACGCCTACTCCCGTCTCGCCCAGTTCCTTGGCCAGCTCGCCCATCACCGCATCCACGAAATCCTGCTGGTTGGCGGCATGCAGCACCGCCTGGCGCACCTTCGGGTTGTCGAATGGCGGCTGGTACAGAGTTGAAGAACAGCGACATCAGGTTGCCCAGCGCGTCGAAGACGTCCACCTTCACCCCAGCCGCCCGGCGAAGCTGCGGCACCAGGTCCATCAGCGGCTGGTCCACCCAATCCACCTCGCCCTGCTGCAGCGCCGCCGCCGCGGTCGCCGGGTCGGGCATGATGGTCCATTCCACGCGGTCGAAATACACGTTCTTCGCGCCGGCCCACATGCTGGTCGGCTCGCTGCGCGACTGGTACTTGTCGAACCGCTCATAGGCAGCGCTGGCACCGGCCCGCCACTGGTCCTTCAGGAAGCGGAACGGCCCGCTGCCCACGATCTCGCTGATCTGCGTGAAGGCATCGGTGCCGGCGGCGATGCGCTCCGGCATGATCGAAACATCGGCCAGCGCCCGCGGCAGCAGCGGGAACGGCTTCTTCAGCCTGAAGCGCAGCCGGTTGTCGTCCAGCGCCGACAGCTCGTCGGTCGCCTTCATCATTGTGCCCACCAGCGGCTGCCGCTTGGCGGTGCGCGTGATCGAGGCGACCGCGTCGGCCGCCCGCACCCGCTCGCCATCGTGATACAGCAAGCCCGGCCGCAGCGTCAGCGTCCAGGTCTTGCCGTTGTCGGTGATCTCATGCCCGCTCAGCATCTGCAACTGCGGCAGGGTGGCCTCATCCAGCCCGTACAGCCGGTCCCAAACCATCGTCGCATGCATCGCGGTGACCAGCGTGGTCGACCACACCGGGTCGGGGCTGGCCAGGTCGGCCTGCGGCACGAAGCGCAGCACCTTGCTGCCCTGGGCACGCGAAACCAGCGGCCGAGCCAACGTCAATGCCGCGCCGGCGCCGGCCACGGTAAGGAAACTGCGTCGCTGCATCATGCATCTCCCATCACGATGTCTCAGGAAATGCAGCATGAAACAAGATCGCACCACAGGCCAGAAAAACCGGCCGGCGACGCAATCCTATTCCGTCGCGCCGCGCATCTGCTCCCACCACGCGCATTCGCCCGGCGCCATGGCGAAATTGCCCGCCACCACCTGCACCGGCGCGCGCGCCCCCTGTTCGGCCACCTGCCGCTTCAGCGCATAGGCCGCCTCGCGCTGCTCAGGAGTCTGGCGCAGCCGGTCATGGCCCCACAGCGACGGCCCGGCGGTGCATTCCTCCGCCTCGTGCGTAGCCGGATCGACCACCCGCCCGCCCCAGCCGTATTCCACCAGGAAACCGCCCGGCGTCTTGGCATAGAAGCTGGTCATCAGGTCATTGGCATGGCGGCCAAGCGTGGTGGCGACGCGGCCGTCCTCGTGGGCGGCGATGTCGTAGCCCTGGCCGACGTCGTCCAGGTTGAACAGCTCGATCATGAAATGGTGGAACACCGTCGGCCCGCCGCTTTCCAGCATGGCGAAGCTGTGGTGGCGCCCGTTCACGTGCATGAAATAGCCGCGGAACGGCCGCTCGATCCAGTCGGACACGCCGAAGCCCAGGACATCGCGATAGAAGGCCAGCCCCGCCGCCACATCGGGCACCAGCATCACCGCATGGCCCATGCCCAGCGGCCCGGAGCGGAAGCCGGAGATGCAGCGCCCGGGCACGAAGGGCTCGTCGGTGATCGCCGCACCATGGAACAGCTCAACCCGGTTGCCGAACGGGTCGGCAAGGTGGACCAGCCCGCGCACATGCCGCCGGTCGCACAACGCCGCATCGCCACGCCGCACCGCCACCCCCGCCGCCTCCAGTCGCGCGGCCATGGCATCGAGTGCGGCGGCATCGGCCACTTCCCAGCCGAAAAAGGCCGGCCCGTCCGTGGCATCGCGCGCGACGACGAGGCGCTGGCGGCGGTCGTCCATGCGGAACACCAGTTCGGAATTGCCGCGCGCCGCCAGTTGCAGCCCCAGCACCCCGGTGCCGAACCCACCCCAATCGTCGAGGTTGGTGGCGTGCAGACCGATGTAACCCAGTGCCCGGATCGTCATGGCCGCCCCTCCTGGTCACCGGAGATCATCATCCCGTTCCGGCCCGGTGTCGAGCAACGCCCGCACCCGCGCCCGCAGTTCGGGCAGCACCTCGGCGCCGAACCAGGGATTGGCCGCCTCCCAGCCCACCGTGCGCCAGGAGGGATGCGGCAACGGCAGCCTGTCGGGCAGGTAGTCGCGGAAGCGGCGCACATGGTGGCCCATCCCGCCGGGCCCCAGCGTGCGCGCGATGGCATAGCTGCCGACCAGCAGCGTCAGGCGTATTTCCGGCATCAACGGCAGCAGGCGCGGGTGCCAGGTGGGGGCGCAGATACCCATCGGCGCCACGTCGCCGCCCTTCGGCAACCGGCCCGGATAGCACAGCCCCATCGGCACGATGGCCACCCGGCGGGTATCGTAGAAAATGTCGCGCCCCACCCCCATCCAGCCGCGCAGCCGGTCACCCGAGGCGTCGTTGAACGGGATGCCGGTGGCATGCACCTTGGTACCCGGCGCCTGGCTGACGATCAGCACCCGCGCCGTTTCCGACACCCGGAAGGTCGGGCGCGCGCCCAGCGGCAGCCGGGCGGCGCACAGGGTGCAGGCGCGCGCGGCGGCGGCGGCCTCGTCGAGCGTCTCGGCCGCCATCTCCTCAGTCATCGATGCGTTGCCAGCCATGCAGCAGCGCCCGCGTTTCGGAATCGAAGGTGAAGTACCAGCCGCCCGGCGGGTCGCGCGGCTGGTCCTGTGCGCGGCTGATCGGCACGCCGGCAAGGGCGCAAAGCAGCAGGGCCCCCACCGCGCCGTGCGACACGATGGCGATGTCGCCCGCCGGGCGCGGCGCCGCCAGCACGTATTCGACGCCTACCAGGATGCGGGCCTGGGCGTCGATCGCGCGTTCCCAGCCGCGCACGCTCTCCAGCGGAGAGGCGAAGAACGCGTCCGCTACTGCCTCGAACTCGGGCTGCGGCAGGTAGCCGGTGGCGCTGCGGTCGATCTCGCCCAGTTCAGCGTGGCGCGTGACCGGCAGGTCGAGATACGCCGCCAGGATCGTTGCCCCGTCGATTGCCTTCTGCTCGCAACTGCAATGCACCGCGCCGATATCCTCCACCCATGGCTGCGCCAGAGCCAGGTGCATCCGCTCCCGCCCCCGCTCGGACAGGGGCCAACGCGGCACCGGCACGGTGGGATCGATCTCAACGTCGGCGTGGGTGATGAACCGCACCAGGGCCATGGGGGTCTCCTATACGAGAGGATACGCGACCTCGGGCGTATAGACCGCGGCCTCCTTGCCCAGCAGCGAGCTGAACAGGGTGAAATGGTCCACCTCCACCGGCGGCGCACGGAACAGGTTGTGGGCCTGCACGAAGCCGCCCAGCTTGTCCGCAGGGACATTGTCCAGCCGCGCCAGGGTCACGTGCGGGGCGAAGCGCCGCCGCTCCGGCTCCAGCCCGCTGCGCTGCAGCGCCGTCTCGATCTTGCCGGCGAGGTGGTCGAGCTGCGGATTGCGGGTGACGCCGACCCACAGCGAGGTGTCGCGCCCGCCCTTGGCGAAGGTGCCAACGCCGGCCAGTTCCAAGGTGAAATGGCGCGCGCGCAGGGCGGCCAGTGCAATGTCGATCTCCTCGGCGACATAGGCCGGCACCTCGCCGATGAAACGCAGGGTCAGGTGGTAGTTCTCCATCGGCACCCAGCGCGCGCCGGGAATGCCGCGCCCGGCCAGCAGCGCCAGGCTCTGGCGGGTCTCCCAGGGCAAATCCAGGCCCACGAACAGCCGCACGGCGGCCTCCTATTGCTTCACCTGGGCAAGCAGGTCGGCGACCAGCGGCACCAGGCGCTCGGCGATGATCGCGGCTCCCTTGGCGTTGGGGTGGATGCGGTCCGGCTGGTTCAGCGCCGGGTCGCCGGCCACGCCTGCGAGGAAGAACGGATCGAACATCACGCCAGGCCGCGCGCCAAGCTCGGCGAAGGCGGCGCGGAAGGCCTCGCCGTATTCGGCGCCCAGGTTGGGCGGCGCCAGCATGCCGCTGAGCAGCACGGGTATGTCGCGCGCGGCCAGCTTGTCGAGAATGGCGGCCAGATTGGCCTTGGTGTTGCGCGGATCGATGCCGCGCAGCCCGTCATTGCCGCCGAGTTCCACCAGCGCCGCGTCCACCGGTTCGACCAATACCCAATCCATCCGCGCCAGCCCGCCGGCGGTGGTGTCGCCGGAAACCGCGCCGTCCACCAGTTCGACATCCAGCCCGCGCGCCTTGAGGCCGGCCAGCAGTCGTGCCTGGAATGCGTCGGACTGTGCCAGCCCGTAACCCGCCGCCAGCGAATCGCCGAGCACCAGCAGGCGCAGCGGCGCCGCCGCGGCCGGGCGGGCCGCCAGCGTCAGCAAGGTGAAAAGAAGGCAAGCCAAGCCGATCGCGACTTTGCGCTTCGGCCAGCCCGGCCCATATCGTGCGGTCATGGTCACGCCTCCCGCCAGTTCCTCGCCCGGCACCACCGTCGCCGATGCCCCAGCCCTTGCCGCAGCCACGGCGCCCCGGCGGGAAGCCGGGGCGGACCCGCTCGTGCAGCTGCGCGACCTGCGGCTGACCGTGCCGTCGGCGGCCGGGCCGGTCAACATCCTGCGCGGCATCGACCTGGACATCGAAACCGGCGCTGCCGTCGGCATCGTCGGCCCCTCCGGCTCGGGCAAGACCAGCCTGCTGATGGTGCTGGCCGGGCTGGAGGCCGCCACGTCGGGCAGCATCCGGCTTGCCGGGCAGGAACTCGCCGGGCTGGACGAGGACGAACTGGCCCGCCTGCGCCGACGTCAGGTAGGCATCGTGTTCCAGGCTTTCCACCTGATCGCCACCATGACGGCGCTTGAAAATGTCGCGATCCCGCTGGAGCTGGCGGGCCGGGCCGACGCAATGGCCCGCGCCGCCGAGAGCCTGGAGGCGGTCGGCCTCGGCCATCGCCTGACCCACCTGCCGGGCCAGCTTTCCGGCGGCGAGCAGCAGCGCGTCGCCCTGGCACGCGCCTTCGCACCGCAGCCGCGGCTCCTGCTGGCCGACGAGCCGACGGGCAACCTGGACGGCGCGACCGGCGAGGCCGTGATGGACCTGCTGTTCGGCCTGCAGGCCCGGCATGGCACCACGTTGCTGCTGATCACCCACGATCCCGGCTTGGCCGCGCGCTGCGGCCGCATCGTGCGCATGGCCGACGGGCAGATCGTGCAGCCGGCCGCTTCATGAGGACGGCATTGCGGATTGCCCGCCGCGAGTTGCGCGGCGGCATCGCCGGGCTGCGCATCGTGCTGGCGTGCCTGGCCCTCGGCGTCGCCGCCATCGCGGCCATCGGCACGCTGCGCGAAGGTATCGAGCGCGGGCTGCAGCAGGACGGCAGGCGCATCCTCGGCGGCGACATCGACGTGCTGGGCGGCGCGCAGCCGCTGCCCGACACGCTGCGCGCGTGGCTGCGCGCGCGGGGCGCGGCGACGTCGGACATCGTCACCCTGCGCTCGATGCTGGTCGCCGACAGCGGCGAGCGCATGCTGGTCGAGCTCAAGGCGGTGGACTCGGCCTGGCCACTGGTCGGCGCGGCCACGCTGGCGCCGGCCCAGCCGGTCGCCGCGGCGCTGGCCGGGCGCGGCGGGCGCTTCGGCATGGCGGTGGAGGAGGCGGTGCTGTCGCGCCTGCGCGCCGCCATCGGCGACACCGTGCGGCTGGGCGATGCCACGCTGGAACTGCGCGCCACCATGACCGGCGAGCCCGACCGGATCGCCAGCCCGTCGCTGTTCGGCCCGCGGGCGCTGATCTCGCTGCCGGCGCTGGCCGCGGCCGGGCTGGTGCAGCCGGGTTCGATCGTGGAGCATCACCTGCGCGCCAGCCTGCCGCCGGGCACGGCGGTGGGAACGCTGGTGGAGCAGTTGCGCGCCGCCTTCCCCAATACGGGATGGCGCATCCGCCAGGCCAGCGACGCCGCACCGCAGGTGACCCGCTTCATCGAGCGGACCAGCCTGTTCATGACGCTGGTTGGGCTCACCTCGCTGCTGGTGGGTGGCATCGGGGTGGCCAACGGGGTGCGCGCGTGGCTGGCCGCCCGCGCGCGCGGCATCGCTACGTTGCGCTGCCTGGGCGCCTCCGGCCGGTTCGTCTTCACCGTGGCGCTGGTGCAGGTGATGGCCCTGGCCGGGCTGGGGGTGCTGATCGGGCTGGTGGCCGGGGCGCTGCTGCCGGTGCTGGCCACCGTGCTGCTGGGCGACGTGCTGCCGGTGCCGCCGGTGCTGGGGGTGTTTCCGGTGCCGTTGGGGCTGGCGGCGCTGTACGGCCTGCTGACGGCGGCGACCTTCGCGCTGTGGCCGCTGGCGCGCGCGATGCGCATTCCCGGGGCGGCGCTGTTCCGCGACCCGCTGGTGCCCAGCCGGGCGCGGCCGCAAGCCTGGCTCATTGCTGCCAATGCGGCGCTGGCCGCCGCCCTGGTGGCGCTGACGGTGGCGACCAGCCAGGACCGTGCGTTCGCGCTGTGGTTCTGTGGGGCTGCCGGCGGCACGCTGGTGCTGTTCCGCCTGGGCGGGTGGCTGCTGATGGCCGCCAGCCGGGCCGTGCCGCGCGCGCGGATGGCGCGCGCCAACCTGGTATGGGCGCAGCTTGGCCTGGGCAACCTGCACCGGCCGGGGGCGGCCACCCCGCTGATGCTGGTGTCGGTGGGACTCGGCCTGTCAACATTGGCCGCCGTGGTGCTGATCCAGGGCAACGTGCGCGCGCAGGTGATGGAGCAGATGCCCGACCGCGCGCCCAGCTTCTTCTTCATCGACATCCAGAACGACCAGCTTGCCGAGTTCCGCAGCCTGCTGGCCGCGATTCCCGGCGTGGGCGAGGTGAAGCAGGTGCCCAGCCTGCGGGCGCGCATCGTGGCGGTGAACGGGGTGCCGGCCGACCAGGTGCAGGCGACGCCCGACACCGCCTGGGCGCTGCGCGGCGACCGCGGCCTGACCTATGCCGCCGAAATGCCGGAGGGCACGCGGCTGGTGGCCGGGCGCTGGTGGCCGGCCGAGTACGACGGCCCGCCGCTGGTGTCGTTCGACGCGCGGCTGGCCGCGGGCTGGGGTGTCGCGGTGGGCGACGTGATCCGCGTGAACGTGCTGGGGCGCAACATCGACCTGAAGGTCGCCAGCCTGCGCGACATCGCCTGGCAGAACCTGGGCATCAACTTCACCATGGTGGCAAGCCCCGGGCTGCTGGCGCGCGCGCCGCATGCGCATATCGCCACCGTTCGCGCCGACCCCGCCGTGCACGGCGAGGTGCTGCGCAGCGTGACCGATGCCCTGCCCAACGTATCCGGCATCCGGGTGGAGGACGTGCTGCGCACCATCGCCGAACTGCTGTCGCGCCTGGCCGCGGCGCTGGCGGCCACAGGGTCGCTGACGCTTGCGAGCGGGGCGCTGGTGCTGGCCGGCGCGGTGGCGGCGGGTCAGCGGCAGCGCATCCGCGAGGCGGTGATCCTCAAGACGCTGGGGGCCACGCGGGCGCAGATCCGCGCCGCCTGGCTGGTGGAGTTCGGCATACTGGGCGCCGTGGCCGGCGGGTTGGCGGCGGCGGTGGGCACCGCGGCAAGCTGGGGGGTGGTGCATTTCCTGATGCGCGGCCAGTGGGCCTTCCTGCCGGGCACCTTGGCGGCGACCGTGCTGGCCTGCGTGGCGATGATGCTGCTGGTCGGTTTCGCCGGCACCGAGGCGGCCCTGAGGGCCAAGGCGGCGCCACTGCTGCGCAACGAATAATCTGCAAGAACATCAAACATTACAGCGAATTCGCTTGAACGAGGCCGTCTTCTCACCAAAATGACGGCCAACCAGGCATGCCCGCCTGAACAGGGAAGCAACACACATGGCTCTCAGTCCCGACTATCGCACCCATCCGGGCGTCAGCCGCGCCGCCGACGCGGCGGTGCTGGATGCCGGCCTGCGCGCCTATATGCTGCGCGTCTACAACTGGATGGCGTCCGGCCTGCTGCTCACCGGCGTCGTTGCCTATGCCATCGCCAGCACACCGGCGCTGTTCGAGTTGTTCTACACGGTCGTCCGCGTGCCCGGGCGGGGCGTGTTCACGCAGCCGACGCTGCTCGGCTTCGTGGCGATGTTCTCGCCTCTGGCCTTCGTGCTGGTGCTGAGCTTCGGCGTAAACCGGCTGTCCAGAACCGCCGTGCAGGCGATATTCTGGGCGTTCTGCGTGGCGATGGGCGCCAGCATCACCAACATCTTCAAGATCTACACCGGCCAGAGCATCACTCAGGTGTTCTTCGTCACCGCCGGCACCTTCGCGGCGATGAGCCTGTACGGCTACACCACGCGGGCCGACCTGTCGAAGTTCGGCTCGTTCCTGATCATGGGCCTGATCGGCATCATCATCGCGGGCCTGGTGAACATCTTCATCGGCAGCTCGGCACTGGCCTTTGCCATCACCGTGATCGGCGTGTTCATCTTCGTGGGGCTCACCGCCTACGACACGCAGCGGATCAAGTCCGACTACGTGCAGTTCGCCTACGCCTATGGCCCGGACGAGGCCGCCAAGCGCAGCGTGTTCGACAGCCTGTCGCTGCTGCTGAACTTCATCAACCTGTTCATGCTGCTGCTGCAGCTGATCGGCGTGCGCCAGAACAGCAACTGAGCCGCACCCTGACACCCCGCACGACGAAGGCCCCGGGATCGCTCCCGGGGCCTTTTTCGTGGGCGCTGCGGTGCGGCGCGTCAGAGGGTCTTGAGGAAATTCCCGAGCTTCACCAGCGCGGCGTTCTTGTCGCTCTGGTCCAGGGCTGCCAGTTCGGCGGCCAGGCGGTCCATCGCCGCCTCGTAGATCTGGCGCTCCGAGAAGCTCTGGTCGGGCTGGCCGGCGTTGCGGTGCAGGTCGCGCACCACCTCGGCGATGGAAGTGGGGTCGCCGGAATTGATCTTGGCTTCGTATTCCTGCGCCCGGCGCGACCACATGGTGCGCTTCACCCGCGCGCGGCCCTTCAGCACCGCCAGCGCCTCGTCGAACACCTTGCGGGTAGCCAGCTTGCGCAGCCCGGCGGAACGGGCCTTGGCGACCGGCACCCGCAGGGTCATGCGGTTCTCGTCGAAGGTGATGTGGATCAGTTCGAGGCGGTGGCCGGCGATGTCCTCGACCGCGATCTTCTCGACCCGGCCGACGCCATGGGTGGGATAGACCACGTAGTCGCCCTCCACGAAGGTCTCGTCCTTGTTTGAAGCGCGCGAGATGGGCGGTGGCCGGCCGTTCAGCGGTGCCGCGGTGGCCGGCCGCATCGCCTCGGCCGGCTTGGCCCCGGCAGCGGAATCCGGTGTCGCGGCCGGCGCGTCAGCCGGCGGGGGAGCGTCGATGTCATTGGCAGAAACTGTCACGATCTCGCTTGTCTCGATGTTGGGGGCTGGGGGAACGGCCTTGGACGAAGTGGGCTGCGACGTGGAGCGGACGGGCGCGGAATGGGGCGCGCGCGCGGCGGGAGCCGTCTCGGGGGACCGGCGCCCGGCGGCGGCGGCCTGCATCAGTGCCGCGGCCGGCTGGGCCGGACGCGGCCGGGCAGCAGGATTTGGTGCCAGGACCGACTTTGGTGCCGCGACAGGCTTTAATGCCGCGGGGTTTCCAGGCACCGGCATCGTGGCGGGCTTCGCCGCAGCAGCCGGCTTGCCGCCGCCCGCGGCGGCGGCTTTCGTGCGCGGCGTTATCGCCGCACGGGCGTTGGCCTTGCGGTCCGAGCGTATGTTCGCGGTTGCTTCAGGCGTTGCCGATGCCTTCATGACGAACCTCGTCTTCCCTGACGGCCCGTCGACCCGCATAAAAGGCACGGTCGGCGAACAATCGTGAAATGATGGAACGCGGCATTCCCGGCCCTCCCGGCATGCCGCCGTGTGTTCGCATCCTTGCGGAGCAGGCAGGTGCTACGTAAACGCGGCAACCTTCAACCCACGACCGAAGTGTAACACAAATTCCACGCCACGTCAGGGGCGTTACGCGCGGATTCCGCAGAATCTCCGGATTGCGGCAAATCGTCCGGGCGCGGCGGCGCTTGGCGGTGCCCAGGCGGTCAGGATTCGCCGGGTTCCGGGGAAAACAGCGCGGCCTTGTTCGGCTTGTCCTTCCATTCGTCGGCATCGGCCGGCGGCTCGCCCTTGCGGGTGATGTTCGGCCATTGCGCGGCATAGGTCCGGTTCGGCTCGGCCCAGGCGGCAGCCTTGTCATCGCTGTCCGGCACGATCGCATCGACCGGGCATTCAGGCTCGCACACCCCGCAATCGATGCATTCGTCGGGGTGGATCACAAGCATGTTCTCGCCGACGTAGAAGCAGTCCACCGGACAAACCTCCACGCAGTCCATGTATTTGCAACGAATGCAACTCTCGGTGACCACATAGGTCATCGCTGGCTCCCGGTCGGTGGTCGGTCTGCAGAGGGGTGCCGATATGACGCCGTTTCACCGGCATCGCAAGAGCCGGGCGGCAACGGGGCCGCGCCGGCCGCGGGAATTTCGCGGTATAGTGTGGCCGCCTCGGTGGCAGGGCCGCGCCGCGTCGCCAGCGCCAGCACCTCGATCACCCGCACGCCGCCATGCAGCGGCAGCGTCACCACGTCGCCCACGCGCAGCTTTGCATGCGGCTTTTCGGTGGGCTGGCGGTTGATGCGCAGCCCGCCACGGCCCACCAGGGCGGCGCAGTCGGCACGATGGCGCATGAAGCGGGCGCACCACAGCCACTTGTCCAGCCGCTGCCAGCCAGCATCCTCCTGCTCGCCGCTCATCGCCCCTCAGCGCCGGTGCCGCCGGCCGCGAAGCATCGCCAGCGCGGCGAACGGGCCTTCGGCAATGGCCCGTGCGGCATCGGCACGTGCGGCATCGGCACTGGCGGGATCGGCGCGCGGGGCGGCCTCTGCGTCCGGCCGCCGCCGGCGCACCGGAGCCATCATGGCCGGGGCGGGCGGGCCGTACTGGCCTGGCGGCAGGGTGGCGGCGGGGAACAGCCGGAAGCCCAGCCGGCGCAGCACCGCGGGCAGCAATTCGGCCTTCACGGACAGTCGCGAGGCGAGGTCGGCGGGCAGCGGGCGGGCGCGGCCGGCCCAGGCCAATTCGGCGGCCACCCGCTCGGCGACGTCCAGCCGCACCAGCACCGGCCCCGCCTCCACCCAGCCCAGCGCTGCGGCGAAGTCGTCCGGCCAGTCGGCGGGTGCGGCCATCGACACCACCGAGGGCGGCGGCAAGGCGGGGCATGGCACGCTGCGCGCCAGCGCCCACAGGGCGGCGCGCAGCCGGGCGGCCTGCGGCTTGAGCATCGCCGGCATGAACAGCGCGTGCCGGCCGACCCGCACGCCCAGCGCCTTGAGCTTGCGCCGCTCGGCCGCAGGCATGTCGCAATCCACCTCCAGCACCGGGGTCACGCCCAGCCCCTCGGCCACCCGGTGCAGCGCCCCGCGCAAGGCGGGCGCGGTGCGGGTGGCATCGGCGGCGGCGAACAGGGCCGGCAGGGCGGCGCGCAGATAGCCATCGAGGAAGCGCTGCAACCGGGCACGGATGCGTTCGCGCTGGGCACCGTCGATCAGCGGGAAGTCGCGCACCTCAACCAGCGGCCGCATCAGGCTGGCACCCCCGCGCAGCATGGCAACCGGATGCCCCTCCCAGGCGATCGCCGGGCTCGTCGCGGCCGGCGGCAGCAGCAGGGCCAGGTTCTCGTCGCCGCCCGTCTCCAGCCGTGTCACCCGGCGCGGTATCTCGTCGCCGAGGGCACGCCGCGCGGCGCGCAGCACCAGCTTGCGGCCCTCGCCCTCGGTCATCGGGTCGGGCATGAACGCGAAGCCTTCGAGCTGGCCCACGGGATGGCCCTCCACCACCACTTCGCCGCGGCGGGTGACGGCCGACAGCAGCGCCTCGGTGGCCCCCGGCTCCAGCCGGCGCATCAGCATGGCGGCGCGGCGATCGACGAAACGCGCGGTGAGCTTCTCGTGCAGCGAATCCGACAGCAGGTCCTCGGCCTCGCGGGCACGGGCCTGCCAGTGCGTGGCGTCGCGCACCCAGTCGGCGCGGGCGGCGATGTACGACCACACGCGCACGCCGGACAGGCGCTGCATCAGCGTGTCGATGTCGCCATCGGCGCGGGTGAGGGCGGCGATCTGGCCGGCGATCCAGTCGGTCGGCAGATGGCCGTCGCGCACCACATGGCCGAAGATGCGCGCGCACAGCCTTGCGTGGCTGTCATCGGCGATCTTGCGGAAATCGGGCACCTGGCAGGCTTCCCACAGCAGCCGCACGCGGGTGCGGCCGCGGGCCAGGGCGCGGATCTCGGGGTCGCGCGCCAGGGTGGCCAGCGTCTCCATGTCGGTCGCGTCGTTGCCGCGCACCAGGCCGGGGCCGGGTGGCGGAGCGAGCAGGCCGGCAAGCAGGGCGTCGACATGGGAGAAGTCGAGCGCGCTGTTGCGCCAGAACAGTTGCTCCAACGGCTCGAAGCTGTGCCCCTCCACGGCGCGCACCATCTCGTCGTCCAGCGGCGGGCAATCGGCGGTGGTGCCGAAGGTGCCGTCGCGCATGCCGCGCCCGGCCCGCCCGGCGATCTGCGCCACCTCGGTGGCCCACAGCCGGCGCGGGCGGTGGCCGTCGAACTTGGACAGGCGGGCGAAGGCGACATGGTCCACGTCCATGTTCAACCCCATGCCGATGGCGTCGGTCGCCACCAGGAAATCGACCTCCTTGTCCTGGTACAGCGCCACCTGGGCGTTGCGGGTGCGCGGGCTGAGCCGGCCCATCACCACCGCGCAGCCGCCGCGACGCCTGCGGATCTGCTCGGCAATGGCATAGACCTCGGCGGCGCTGAAGGCGACCACGGCGCTGCGCGGCGGCAGGCGCACCAGCTTGGCCGGGCCGGCATGGGTGAGTTGCGACAGGCGCGGGCGGGTTTCCACGTGGGCGCCGGGCACCAGGCGCTGCAGCAGCGGGCGGATGGTCTCGGCGCCGAGGAACATCGTCTCGACCAAGCCGCGTGCGTGCAGCAGCCGGTCGGTGAAGACATGACCGCGGTCGGGATCGGCGCAGAGCTGGATCTCGTCCACCGCCAGGAACTCGGCGCGCCGGTCCAGCGGCATGGCTTCCACGGTGCAGGAGAACCACCGCGCCTCGGGCGGCACGATCTTCTCCTCGCCGGTGATCAGCGCCACGTGGCGCGCACCCTTGCGGGCGACCATGCGGTCGTAGTTCTCGCGGGCCAGCAGGCGGAGCGGAAAACCGATGATGCCCGACGCGTGCGCCAGCATGCGTTCGATCGCGAGGTGCGTCTTTCCCGTGTTGGTGGGGCCAAGCACCGCCTTCACCCGGGGAGCGAATCCCGACATGCGCGGATCGTCCAATGCTGCGCTGCGAAATGCAAGCGATGCATGATGACGGCCGGGTGAACTCGTTGAAAGCGGCTGCATGCGCTACATATTTCCGCCGCACGATGAATGTGCCCCCATGCAACGGGCGGGGGCTGGACCGGGGACTCGGCAATGACGACGGATGACGGCACGATCGAGCGGCACGACTTCGGCGCGGAGGTAGGGCGGCTGCTGGACCTGGTGGTCCACTCGCTCTACTCGGAGCGCGAGATATTCCTGCGCGAATTGGTGGCCAACGCCGCGGACGCCACCGACCGGCGCCGCTTCGAGGGCCTGACCAATCCGGCGCTGACGCCGCCCGAGGCCGCTGCCGTGCGCATCGTGCCGCACAAGCCGGGCCGCACGCTGACCATCAGCGACGACGGCATCGGCATGGACCGCGAGGAGATGATCTCCCATCTCGGCACAATCGCCCGCTCCGGCACCCGCGCCTTCGGCGAGAAGCTGGCCGAGGCGGCGCCGGAGCAGCGGGTGAACCTGATCGGCCAGTTCGGCGTGGGGTTCTACTCGGCCTTCATGGTCGCCGACCGGGTGGACGTGACCTCGCGCAAGGCCGGAACCGACAGCGCCTGGACCTGGAGCAGCGACGGGCGCGGCGCCTTCACAATGGCCGCGGGCGAGCGCGAACAGCCGGGCACCGACATCGTGCTGCACTTGAAGCCCGATGCCGACGAGTATCTCGACCCGGTGCGGCTTGAGGCGGTGGTGCGCAAATGGGCGGACCACGTGACCATCCCGGTCACCATCGCCCGCGACGGCAAGGATGTCGCCGCCAACGAGGGCACGGCGCTGTGGCGCAAGCCCCGTTCGGAGGTGTCCGAGCAGGACTATCACGGCTTCTACCGCCATCTCGGCCTGTTCTTCGACACGCCCTGGGCCACCATCCACTGGCGCGCCGAGGGCACCGTGGAGTTCCACGCCCTGCTGTTCATCCCCGGCATGAAGCCGTTCGAGCCGGCGGGCGAGCAGGAGCGGGTGTCGCGCCTGCGGCTGCATGTGCGGCGGATGTTCATCACCGACCGGGCCGAGCTGCTGCCGCCCTGGCTGCGTTTCGTGCAGGGGGTGGTGGACACCGAGGACCTGCCGCTGAACGTCTCGCGCGAGATGCTGCAGTCCACGCCGGTGCTGGCGCGCATTCGCCGCGCGGTGACCAACCGGGTGCTGAGCGAGCTGAAGAACCAGGCCAAGGATGCCAATTCCTACCGCGCCTTCTGGGAGAATTTCGGCGCCGTGGTGAAGGAGGGGGTGTGGGAGGACAGCGAGCACCGCGCCGATATCGCGCCGCTGCTGCGCTTCCATTCCTCGTCGGCGGAGGGGTTGGTCTCGCTGCCCGACTACGTGGCGCGGATGAAGGAAGGGCAGGAGGCGATCTATTACCTCGCCGGTGACAGCGTCGACGCACTGCGCCGCTCGTCGCAGCTGGAGGGCTTTCGCGCGCGCGGGGTCGAGGTGTTGCTGATGACCGACCCGATCGACGCCTTCTGGCCCGAACGGATGGACAGCTTCGAGGCCAAGCCGCTGCGCAGCGTGACCCAGGGCGCGGCGGACCTGTCGGCGATCGCGCCGCTGGAGGCGCCGCAGGGCGAGGCGACGGAAACCGATGCGCTGATCGCCGCGCTGAAGGCGGCCTTAGGTGAGGCGGTGTCGGACGTGCGCACCACCGAACGGCTGGTGGACAGCGCGGTGGTGCTGGCCGCCGGCACCAGCGGCGCCGACCTGCAGATGCAGCGGCTGCTGCAGCGGGCCGGGCGCGGCGCCATGGTCGCGGCGCCGGTGCTGGAACTGAATCCGCGCCACCCCCTGATCGCCGCGCTGGCGGCGCGCGTGGCGGCGGGCGAGGCAGTGGAGGAGCCGGCCGGGATGCTGCTGGACCTCGCCCGAATCCAGGACGGCGACGCCCCGCGCGACCCGGCCGGCTTCGCCCGCCAGGTGGAGCGCAGCCTGCAGGGATCTGTCGCGCCGGCCGCATGAGAAGCCGGTCCGCGCGGCGCACGGCACATACCGGACGCCGCGCGGACCCGGGGCCTAACGACACAAGGGCGTGATCCACCGAAGTGTTACAATTTTTTTAGGAACATTCCGGACTTCGTTTCCGTAACGAGGTTGTATTATCTCCTCGCAAATGTCATGTCGTAGCCTCATGGATTCGGGCCGTGCGTCCTGAATCCTGCGCAAGAGGTATGTCCATGTCCGGCAAGGTTTCGCCGTTTGTAGAATTTTCGCAACAATCCAGCATGCTGCATGCGCTCCGCCCGACGGGGCTCGACGCGTTCCTCGCCGGCCTGCCGGAACCCCAGGCCGCGTTCCTGCGCGGCTCAGGCTTCACCGCCAAGCCTCAGGAGCTGCGCCTGCTGCCGGGGCCGAATGGCGTGGCCGGCGCCGTGCTCGGCCTGGGCGACGACCGCTCTCCCTGGGCGTTCGGCAGCCTCGCCTTCGCCCTGCCGGAAGGGGACTGGAGGATTGCCGAGGGCGACTACGACTTCCCGGCTGCCGTGCTTGGCTTCGGCCTCGGCGCCTATCGCTACGACCAGTTCCGCACGCCCCGCCGCCCGCCCGCCCGCCTGGTCACCGGCGGCCAAGCGGCGCGGGCGCTGTCGCAGGTGCGGGCCGCCTGGTTGGTGCGCGACCTGATCAACACGCCGGCCAACCTGTTGGGCCCAGCGGAGCTGGCCGCCGCCGCTGTGGCCCTGGCCGGCGAGCACAAGGCGGCCTGGACATTGACCGAGGGCACTGATCTTGCCCGCGAATATCCCACCGTTGCCGCCGTGGGCCGTGGTTCGGAGCGGACGCCGGTGGTCGCCATCTTCCGCTGGCAAGGCAGCACGGCCGCGGCCGACGCGCCATTGGTGTCGCTGTGCGGCAAGGGCGTGTGCTTCGACACCGGCGGCTACGACCTCAAGCCCGCCGGTGGGATGTTGCGCATGAAAAAGGACATGGGCGGCGCGGCCACCGTGCTCGGCCTGGCGTCCATGCTGATGGAGGCCGACCTGCCTATCCGCCTGGTGGTGCGCATCGGCTGTGTCGAGAACTCGGTTTCCGGCACCGCCATGCGCCCGCTGGACGTGCTGTCCACCCGCAGGGGGTTGTCGGTGGAAGTCGGCAACACCGATGCCGAAGGGCGGCTGGTATTGTGCGACCTGCTGGCCGAGGCGTCGGACGAGCGCCCGGCGGTGCTGATCGACTGCGCAACCCTGACCGGGGCGGCGCGAGTGGCCGTCGGCCCCGACCTGCCCGCCTTCTTCACCAACGACGACGGCTGGGCCGAGGCCTTGCAGCGCGCCGGCGCGGCAACACATGATCCGGCATGGCGCCTGCCGTTGTGGGACGGCTACGATTCCTGGCTCGACAGCCCGGTCGCCGATCTCAACAACGTCGGCAACAAACCGATGGCCGGCGCCATTATTGCTGCATTGTTCATGCGTCGTTTCGTGGCACCCGGAACCAGTTGGGTCCATTTCGATCTTTATGCATGGAACAACTCCACTCGGCCCGGACGACCCGAGGGGGGAGAGGCGCAAGCGATGCGAGCCGTGTGCGCCGCGATCGAAGCGAAGCTGCTCGCGGCCTGAGCCGACCGACGGCCGCGCGAGGCCCGATCCGCCCCGCCGGCATATCGACCCGGACCTCGGCCGCCCACGCGAGGCGGTACTGGTCCGACAAAGGATTCCGCAGATGGCTACCAACCCGACTTCCGAAAACCTGGTCGGCGTGTTGCGCGATACCGTCGTCGCCCTCGTTCGCCGCGATGGTCCCGACCTGTCCGCGCGCCAGCTTGGCGTATTTCTCACCTGCTACCTCCAGGAAGGCGCGCACACCGTGCGCGGCCTGGCAGCCGAGCTGAACGTTTCCAAGCCGGCCATCACCCGCGCGCTCGACCGGCTGGGCGAGCTGGACCTGGCCCGGCGCAAGGTGGACCCGATGGACCGCCGCAGCGTGCTGGTGCAGCGCACACTCAAGGGCACCGCCTTCCTGCGCGACCTGCGCAGCATCATGGCCGAGGCGCAGACCACCGCGCGCAAGGCCTCCGGCGAGGCGCCGGCCAAGAAGTCCGCCATGGGCTGACCCTGCGGCCGCCTCGGCGGGCGGCGGCCGGCGGGGCAACGGAACGGAGGCACACGGGAAGTGGCCGACTGAACGCCAGGGAGAGGGCTGACAGGCCAGGGACGGGCATGGTCTGATGCAGGCATGGTGAACCCCTTCGATCCCGCCACGGCGGGCTACCCGCGCGACATGGTTGGCTACGGGCGCAACCCGCCCGATCCGCAATGGCCGGGCGGGGCCCTGCTGGCGCTGAACATCGTCGTCAACTACGAGGAGGGCGGCGAGAGCAGCGTGTTGCATGGCGACCCGCAAAGCGTCGCCTTCCTCACCGAGCACATCACCGCGCCACAGGTGGGCGTGCGCGCGCTGACGGCCGAAAGCCTGTGGGAGTTCGGCAGCCGCGTCGGCTTCTGGCGGCTTTGGCGCCTGCTGCACGGCCGCAAGCTGCCAGTCACCTGCTTCGGCGTGACGATGGCGATGGCCCGCAACCCCGCAGCAGTGGCGGCGATGAACGAGGCGGGCTGGGAGATCGCCAGCCACGGCATGCGCTGGAACATCGACCCGCCGGCCAGCGAGGAAGGCGAGCGCGCCGAGATCGAGCATACGCTGGCGCTCCACGCCGAGATCTGCGGCGCCCCGGCAGTGGGCTGGTACAACCGGTCCAGCGCGCGCACCTACCGGCTGCTGAGCCAGATCGGCGGCATGATCTACTTCGCCGACAACTATGCCGACGAATTGCCGTTCTGGGCCGATATCGCCGGCACGCCAGAGTTGTTCGTGCCCTACACGCTGGAAGCCAACGACATGCGCTTCGCCGTGGCCGGCGGCTTCCCGGACGGCGATGCCTTCTTCACCTATCTGCGCGACACCTTCGACGTGCTGTACCGCGACGGGCTGGAAGGCCGGCCGCGCATGATGAGCCTGGGTCTGCACGGCCGCATCGCCGGCCGGCCGGGGCGCACCGCGGCATTGGCGCGGTTTCTCGACCATGTCGCCGCGCATGACCGGGTATGGGTTGCCACCCGCGCCGACATCGCCCGGCACTGGCGCGCGACCTTTCCGCCGCCCGCACGCCCCGTGACCCGCTGGTAGGGCCCACAACCCGGCCGGCTGCCAGGCGCGGAGAGCAGGGGAAGCATCGCGGCGAACGCGACGCCATTGATCGCTCGGCGTTCCTGGCCCATTTACGGCCGTTCACGACCGGCGCAGGCTGATATTCCGATGAAATACGTCTCCACCCGAGGTCAGGCCCCCATCCGCGACTTCGCCGGCGTGCTGCTGGCGGGGCTGGCCGAGGATGGCGGCCTGTATGTGCCGCAGGAATGGCCGCATTTCGGCCCGGCCGACTGGCGGGCGATGCGCGCGCTGCCCTACCCCGACCTCGCGGCCCGCGTGATGCAGCCCTTCGTCGGCGACAGCCTGCCGGCCGCGACCCTGCTGCGCTTGAGCCGGGAAGCCTATGCCGGTTTCGGCCACCCCGCCGTGGTGCCGATGGTGCAGCTGGATTCCCATCTGTGGACCCAGGAGCTGTTCCACGGCCCCACCCTCGCCTTCAAGGACATGGCGATGCAGTTGCTCGGCCGGCTGTTCGACCATGTGCTGGCCGAGCGGAACGAGCGGGTGACCATCGTCGGCGCCACCTCCGGCGACACCGGCTCGGCGGCCATCGAGGCCTGCGCCGGGCGCGAGCGGGTGGACATCGTCATCCTGCACCCCGAGGGCCGCACCAGCGAGGTGCAGCGCCGGCAGATGACCACCGTGCTGGCGCCCAACGTGGGCAACATCGCGGTCGCCGGCAGCTTCGACGACTGCCAGGACTTGGTGAAGGCGATGTTCGCCGACGCGCCGTTCCGCCAGGAGGTGCGGCTCTCGGCGGTCAACTCGATCAACTGGGCGCGCATCGCAGCCCAGGTGCCGTATTACGTCGCCGCCGCCCTGGCGATGGGCGCGCCCGACCGCGAGGTGGCCTTCGCCGTTCCCACCGGCAATTTCGGCAACGTGCTGGCCGCCTGGGTGGCCCGGCGCATCGGCCTGCCGGTCGCCCGCCTGGTGATCGGGTCGAACCGCAACGACATCCTCTCGCGCTTTCTGGCCGGCAACGACATGACCATGCAGCCGGTGGCGCCCAGCCTGTCCCCCAGCATGGACATCCAGGTCAGCTCCAATTTCGAACGGCTGCTGTTCGAGCTGCTGGGCCGCGACCCGGCGGCAACCGCCGCGGCCATGGCCGGGTTCCGCGCCGACGGCCGCATGGCGGTGCCGGACGGCGCCTGGCGCCGGGCCACCGCCCTGTTCCACGGCTTCGCGCTGGACGATGCCGGCACGCTGGCCGAGATCCGGCGGCTGCACGCCCGGTGCGGCTATCTCGCCGACCCGCACACCGCGGTTGGCATCGCCGCCGCGCGCGCCCACATGACAGGGCATGGAATTCCGATGGTGGCGATGGCCACCGCCCATCCCGCCAAGTTCCCGGATGCCATGGAACAAGCGACCGGCCAGCGCCCAGCCCTGCCGCCGGCGCTTGCCGATCTCTACGATCGACCCGAGCGCTACACCCGCCTGCCCGCCGACCTCGCCGCCATCGAGGCGCGCGTGCGTGCCACCGTGCTGAGGAATGCCGCATGAGCCAGACCAACGACGTGCCGACCGGTATCCCCAACGGCGCCGCCATTGGCGCTGACGATGCGATCCAGCTCACCCGCCTGCCCTCCGGCCTGACCGTCGTCACCGAACGCATGGACCGGGTGGAGACCGTCTCCTTCGGCGCCTACGTCGCCACCGGCTCGCGCCATGAGGAGGCGGAGGAGAACGGCGTCTCCCATTTCCTGGAACACATGGCCTTCAAGGGCACCGAACGCCGCAGCGCGTCGCAGATCGCCGAGGAGATCGAGGCGGTCGGCGGCCACATCAACGCCTACACCGCCCGCGAGCAGACCGCCTACTACGTCAAGGTGCTGAAGGAGGACACCGCGCTGGCCGCCGATCATCATCGGCGACATCCTCACCCATTCCACCTTCGAGCCCGACGAGCTGGAGCGCGAGCGCGGTGTCATCCTGCAGGAGATCGGCCAGGCCAACGACACGCCGGACGACATCATCTTCGACCGTTTCCAGGAAGCCGCCTATCCCCACCCAGCCGCTCGGCCGCTCCGTGCTGGGCTCGGAGGCAAGGCATCCGCAGCATGCCGCGCACCGCGCTGACCGGCTACATGCGCCGGCACTACCAGGCCGGCAACGTGGTGGTGGCCGCCGCCGGCAAGCTGGAGCACGAGCGCCATCCTGGACCTGGTGCAGCAGCACTTCGCCGACCTGCCCGGCGAGCAGCCGCCGGCGATGCAGTGCCCGGCGCCTATCACGGCGGCGAGTTCCGCGAGGAGCGCGACCTGGACCAGGTGCATATCGTGCTGGGCTTCCCCTCGATCGCCTATGGCGACGCCGGACTACTACCCGACGCTGCTGCTCTCCACCCTGCTGGGCGGCGGCATGTCGTCGCGCCTGTTCCAGGAGGTGCGGGAGAAGCGCGGGCTGGTCTATTCGATCTATTCCTTCACCGCGCCGTTCATGGACGGCGGCCTGTTCGGCATCTATGCCGGCACCGGCGAGAGCGAGGCGGAGGAGCTGATCCCGGTCACGCTGGAGGAACTGCGCAAGGTGCGCACTGGGGTAAGCGAGGACGAACTGGCCGCGCGCCCGGGCGCAGGTGAAGGCGTCGCTGCTGATGTCGCTGGAGAGCACCGGCAGCCGCTCCGAACAGCTCGCCCGGCAGATGCAGGTGTTCGGCCGCGTGATGCCGACCGCGGAGACGGTGGCGCGCATCGAGGCGGTGGGCATCGCCGACGTGCAGCGCGCCGCCGCCCGGGTGTTCCGCGCCGCCCCCACCCTGGCCGCGATGGGCCCGGCCGGGCGCGTGCCCGACCTCGCCAACATCCGCCAGCGGCTCGCCGCATGAGCACGGGTCCGATGCGCGACCCGATGGCGCTGATGGGTGACCTCATCGCCCGCGCGCGCGCCGCCGGCGCCGACGCGGCAGACGCGGTGCTGATCGCCGGCACCTCGCTGTCGGTGCAGCGCCGCCTGGGCCAGACCGAGCATCTGGAGCGCAGCGAGGGCCGCGACCTGGGCCTGCGCGTGTTCGTCGGCCGGCGCTCCGCCATCGTCTCGTCCACCGCCGTCGATCCCGCGGGTTTCGCTGCCCTTGCCGAGCGGGCGGTGGACATGGCGCGCGTGGTGCCGGAAGACCCTTACGGCGGCCTGGCCGACGAAGCCGCCCCGGTGCCCGCCCTCGACCTCGACCTCGTCGACCCCGCCGAACCCGACGCCCCCCACCTAATCGCCGCCGCCAGCGCGGCCGAGGAGGCGGCGATGGCCGTGTCGGGCGTCACCAATTCCGAGGGCGGCTCGGCCGGCTACAGCCGCACCGAGGTGGTGCTGGTGACCTCGGCGGGCTTCGCCGGGCGCACCATGCGCACCGGCCACTCCATCTCCGCCACCGCGCTGGCAGGCAGCGGCACGGCGATGCAGCGCGACTACGACTATTCCTCGGCGGTGCACCTCGCCGACCTCGAGGACCCCGCCACGATCGGCCGCACCGCCGGCGAGCGGGCCGTGGCGCGCATGAACCCAACCCGCCCCAAGACCGGCAGGCTGCCGGTGGTGTTCGACCCGCGCGTGGCCTCCAGCCTGCTGGGCCACCTCGTCGGCGCCATCAACGGCGCGGGGGTCGCCCGCGGCACCAGCTTCCTCAAGGACAGCATGGGCCAGCGGGTATTTCCCGCCGGCATCACCATCATCGACGACCCGCACCGCCACCGCGGCCTGCGCTCACGCCTGTTCGACGGCGAGGGCGTGCCCGGCCAGCGCCGCGAACTGATCGCCGACGGCGTGCTGACCACCTGGCTGCTCGACAGCCGCAGCGCCCGCCAGCTCGGCCTGAAAAGCACCGGCCATGCCGGCGCGCGGCACCGGCGGCCCGCCCTCGCCCGGGCCGACCAACCTCTACCTCGCCGCCGGCACGGTGTCGCCGGCCGACCTGATGGCCGACATCCGCGAGGGGCTTTACGTCACCGAGATGATCGGCATGGGCGTCAACGGCGTCACCGGGGACTACAGCCGCGGTGCGGCCGGATTCATGATCCGCAACGGCGCGCTCGCCGAGCCGGTGGCCGAGATCACCATCGCCGGCACGCTGCAGGCGATGTTCGCCGGGCTGGCGGCGGCCGACGACCTGAAGCTGCGCCGCGGCATGGACGCGCCGACGCTGCGGGTTACGGAGATGACACTTGCCGGAAGCTGATCGTCCATCGAATTGAGGCACAGGCGCGCTATATAGAGCACCTGAAGAACAATTCCCTGGGAGAACTCACGCCAATGCGCCGCTTCAACCTGTTCGCCGCTCTCGCCGCCCTGGCCCTGGTGCTGGCGCCGGCACTGGCAGACGCCAAGGCAGGCCGCGGCGGCTCCTTCGGCAGCCGCGGCAGCCGAACCTTCGTGGCTCCGCCCGCCACCACCACGGCCCCGCGCACCGCCGCACCGATGCAGCGCAGCACCACCCAACCCGGCACCCCGGCCCCCGGCGTGGCCGGCCAGGCGGCGCGCCCCGGCCTGTTCGGCGGCGGCATGATGGGCGGCTTCATGGGCGGGCTGATCGGCGCCGGGCTGATCGGCATGCTGTTCGGCGGCAGCCTGTTCGCCGGCGGCTTCATGGGCTTCCTCGGCATGCTGCTGCAGTTTGCCCTGATCGCCATGCTGGTCTCGTTCGCCGTGCGCTGGTTCCGCAGCCGCAACCAGGCGGCGGCGGCTGGCGGCGCGCCCATGCCCCGCACCATGGACGGCGCCGCGATGGGCGGCCTCGGCCGTGCCATGGGCGGCGGCGCCGCACCGTCCCCGGCCAGTCGCCCCCTGGAGATCGGCCCGGCCGACTACCAGGCCTTCGAGGCCACGCTTCACGCCGTCCAGGCCGCCTGGTCGGCCGGCAACGAAGGCGCGCTGCGCCGGCATACCAGCCCGGAAATGGCCGCGTATTTCGGCGAGGAACTGTCGGACATGCAGCGCCAGGGCCTGCGCAACCGGATCACCGACGTGAAGCTGGAACAGGGCGATCTCGCCGAAGCCTGGACCGAGCAGGGCCAGGACTACGCCACCGTGGCCATGCGCTTCTCCAGCCTGGACGTCACCCGCGACGCCAGCGGCCGCGTGGTCGATGGCGACGCTGCCACACGCAGCATGACCACCGAGGTCTGGACCTTCACGCGCAGCCCCGGCGAGGACTGGGTATTGTCGGCGATCCAGCAGGCGGGCTGACGCGACTTCAAGACAAAGGCCAGGGGGCTTTGCCCCCGGACCCCCACCAAAGGCGGAGCCTTTGGATTCGATCAATCCAGTAGTTGGACTGGGCGCTTAGGTCCGTTCCGGGCCCGCGGGAACGCCCCCCGCGCCGCCGCGTTGCGATCGCATGAGCGACTCCGCCCTGCGCGACCTGGCCGCCCAGGCCCAGGCCTGCACCCGCTGCGACCTCTACCGCCACGCTACCCAGGCGGTCTTCGGCGAGGGCCCCGCCGACGCCGCGATCATGCTGGTGGGCGAACAGCCCGGCGACCGCGAGGACATAACCGGCCGCCCGTTCGTCGGCCCCGCCGGGCGGCTGTTGGACGAGGCGCTGGCCGCGGCCGGCATAGAGCGGGCCTCCGTCTATGTCACCAATGCGGTGAAGCACTTCAAGCACGAACCGCGCGGCCGCATCAGGCTGCACAAGACCCCCACGCGGGACGAGGCCGCCGCTTGCCGCTGGTGGCTCGACCAGGAACTGGCCCTGGTTGCCCCCAGCCTTGTCGTGGCGCTCGGCGTCACCGCGGCGCGCACGCTGCTCGGCCGCCCCGTCACCCTGTCGCGCGAACGCGGCCAGCCCGTCACCATCGCCGGCAACCGTGCCGGCCTGGTGACCATCCATCCTTCGGCGATCCTGCGCATGCCCGGCGAGGCCGCCCGCACGGCCGGGTTCGACTGGCTGGTGGCCGACTTGCGCACCGCCGCCGCCCTCGTCCAGGCGGCCTGACGCCAGTCAGCCCACCCCCATCGCCCGGCGCATGAACAGCCGCTTCAACGGCGCCACCCGATGCACCGCGGCGATCCCCAAGTCGCGCGCCAGCCGCAGCGGCGCGATGTCGTTGCTGAACAGCCGGTCCAACCCGTCTGTCATCGCCGTCATCGCCATGATCGCGGGCCGCCGTACCGCCTGGTAGCGCCGCAGCAGCGCCGGATCGCCCAGATCGTCGCCCCGCCCCGCCGCCGCGATCAGCAGGTCCGCCAGCGGGCCCACGTCCTGGAAGCCGAGATTGAGCCCCTGCCCGGCGATCGGGTGGATGCCATGCGCCGCATCGCCTACCAGCGCCAGCCGCGTCGCCACCAGGCCGTGCACCAGCATCGCCGACAGCGGATAGCTCCAGCGCCGGCCCAGGGTGCGGATCGCCCCCAGGTGCCCGCCCAGCCGCCGCGCCACCTCGCGCGTGAACGCGGCCTCGTCCAGCCCCAGTATGTGCCGCGCCAGCGCGTCGCGCTCGGTCCACACGATCGCCGAGACATGCGGCGCGCCCTCGGTGGCCGCCATCGGCAACTGCGCGAACGGCCCACCGGGCAGAAAATGCTCCAGCGCGATATCGTGGTGCGGCCGCTCGTGGCCGATGGCGAAGACGATGCCGGTCTGGCCATAGGGCAGGTGCGTCACGGGAATGCCGGCCTGCTCGCGCAACGGCGAGCGCCGCCCCTCTGCGGCCACCACCAGCCGCGCGTGGATCACCGGCCCGTCCTTCACCCGCACCACCACGCCCGCCTCGTCGCGCGTCACCTCCGCCTCGCCCGGGGCGAAAAGCGACAGCGCCGGCAGCGCGTGCAGAACCTCGTTCAGCGCCATGCGCAGGCTGCGCGCCTCCACCATCCAGCCGAACGCCGGCTCGTCCGCGAAGGGCGGCGCGGCATCGCCCACCTCGGCCACATCGAAATGCAGGTGCAGGCGCGAGGCCGGGCGCCCCGGCTTGCCATCGCTCACCCGAATGCCGCGGATCGGGTTGGCGGGATAGGGCAGCCGCGCCCACAGCCCAGCCTGCTCCAGCACCCGGCGCGACCCGGCGGCGACGGCATAGGCGCGGCCATCGAAATCCGGATGCTCCATCGGCGGCAGGGCGGCCCGGTCGATCAGCGCGGTGGCGATGCCCGCCCCGGCCAGGCGGGCAGCCAGCGTGCCGCCCACGGGGCCGGCGCCGACAATGCAGACATCCACGCGAAGCTCTTCGGTCATGCCGCAACAGGAGGGGGGAACGGGCCGATTTGCAACCCTGTGCCCGCGGATTAGGCAACCGATCGCACGCCTGTGCGGCAAACCGGGGCCGCGCGGCGCCTCCGCGGGCTGGCACGGTTCTTGATTGTATGAGGCGCCAACCATGGAGGGTCGGGGCACGAGATGAAATTGATCATCGCGATCATCAAGCCGTTCAAGCTCGACGAGGTGCGCGACGCGCTCACCCCGCTGGGCGTGCAGGGGCTCACCGTTTCCGAGGTGAAGGGCTTCGGCCGTCAAAAAGGCCAGACCGAGATCTACCGCGGCGCCGAATACCACGTGAGCTTCCTGCCCAAGGTCAAGATCGAGGTGGCCGTGGCCTCCGACATCGCCGAGCAGGTGGTGGAGGCGATCGTCAAGGCCGCCCACACCGGCAAGATCGGCGACGGCAAGATCTTCATCCTCGACATCGAGCGCGCCGTGCGCATCCGCACCGGCGAAACCGACACCGACGCGCTCTAGTGGTCCGATGCCATCGGACACTTCAGTCCGTTGGCTGAATTGGCCCACAAAATCGATCTAGTGCGCTGACGCATTTGTCAGCGTCGGTGCACTAGCGCCAGCGGACAGGACCCGACATCCATCATGACAAGTTTCGCACGCCGCGCCGGACTGGGCGCCCTTCTGGCCCTTCCCGCCCTTCTCGCCACCGCACCGGCCTGGGCCGCCGATGAGGCACGCATCGATGCCGGCGACACCGCGTGGATGCTCACCAGCACCGCGCTGGTGCTGCTGATGACCGTTCCCGGCCTGGCGCTGTTCTACGCCGGCATGGTGCGCAAGAAGAACGTGCTGGCCACCATGATGCAGAGCTTCTTCATCTGCGCCCTGGTCTCGGTGGTGTGGATGGTCGCCGGCTATTCCATCGCCTTCGGCAACGGCAACGCCTGGTTCGGCGACTTCTCGCGCCTGTTCCTTTCGGGTGTCGGCCTGGCCTGGGACAAGCCCTTCGTGCTCGGCGCGGGCACCGAGGCGGCGGTGGCCACCACCATCCCCGAGACGGCGTTCCTGATGTTCCAGATGACCTTCGCCATCATCACCCCGGCACTGATCGCCGGCGCGTTCGCCGACCGCATGAAGTTCTCGGCCCTGTGCGTCTTCGTCGTGCTGTGGTCGCTGCTGGTCTACAGCCCGGTCGCGCACTGGGTGTGGGCGCCGAACGGCTGGATCTTCGCCCTCGGCGCGGCCGACTTCGCCGGCGGCACGGTGGTGCACATCAACGCCGGCATCGCCGGTCTGGTCTGCGCCCTGGTTCTGGGCAAGCGTCTGGGTTACGGCCACGACAACATGGCGCCGTTCAACCTCAGCCTGGCCGTGATTGGCGCGTCGATGCTGTGGGTGGGCTGGTTCGGCTTCAACGCCGGCTCGGCGCTCGCCGCCGGTGGGCGGGCGGGCATGGCCCTGCTGGTCACCCAGATCGCCACCGCAGGCGCGGTGCTGTCCTGGACGTTCGCGGAGTGGATCCTCAAGGGCAAGCCGTCGGTGCTTGGCGCCATCTCCGGCGCGGTGGCCGGGCTTGTGGCCATCACCCCGGCCGCCGGCTTCGTGCTGCCGGGCTCGGCGCTGGTGCTCGGCCTCGTCGCCGGCGTGGTCTGCTTCTGGGCCGCGACCTCGCTGAAGCACATGCTGGGCTACGACGACAGCCTGGACGCCTTCGGCGTGCACGGCGTGGGCGGCATCGTCGGCGCGCTGCTCACCGGCGTCCTCGCCTACGGCCCGCTCACCGCGGATGCCGCCAACCCCGATGGCGTCGTCGTCGCCGGCATGGCCCAGTTCATCAACCAGGTCATCGCGGTCGCCGCCACCATTGTCTTCTCCGGCATCGCCACCTTCATCCTGCTCAAGATCGTGGACGCCACGATCGGCCTGCGCGTCACCGAGGAGGAGGAGCGCGAGGGGCTGGACGTCGTGTTGCACGGCGAACGCCTCGGCTGACCGTCCCCGCCATCCCGCAAACGAGGGGGCGCTCCGCAAGGGGCGCCCCTTCGCCGTCGCAGCCCCGCTATCCCCGTGCCGCCAGCAACCCGCCCACGGCCACCAGCGCCGCGGCACCCGCCAGCGCCGGCGTCAGCGCCGCATATCCGCCGGCCCACAACAACAGGGTGGAGGCCACCGGCGTCGCATAGGCCAGCGTGCCCAAAAGCCGCGGATCGCCGCGCTTCATGCCGATGTCCCACAGGAAGAACGCCGCCCCCACCGGCCCGACGCCCAGCACCAGCACCCCCAGCAGCACCCCGCCATCCGGCGCCACCGTTGGCTCGAAGGCGAAATGGCTGGCCGCCGCCAACGCCGCGGTGGCCGCGCAGAACCCGGCCACCGCGCCCGTCGGCACCCGCGCCAGCCGCCGCGCCAACACCGAATACACCGCCCAGGTCACCGCACTGCCCAGCGCCATCAGGTATCCCGGCACCGCAGCACCCGACAGCCGCGCCCCGCCGCCCAGCAGCAGCGCGCAGCCCGCCAGCCCGCATCCCACCCCCGCCAGGTGCCAGCGCGACAACCCCATGCCCGGCAGCGCCGCCGAGAACAGCACGATCAGCAGCGGCCACAGGTAGTTGATCAGGTTCGCCTCGGCCGGCGGCGCCCAGGCCAGCGCCGCGAAATACAGCGCATGGAACCCGAACAGCCCGAAGATGCCGTGCGCCCACACCGCCGCCGGCTGGCGCAGCACCCGCAAATCGCCGCGCAGCGCCAGCAACGCCAGGCCCAGCGTGGCCGACACCGTGAAGGCCATCGCCGTCAGTTGCAGCGGCGGTATTGCCGCCGCCGCGCGCGACAGCAGCCCCAGCGTGGACCACAGCGCGATGGCGCCACACCCCGCCACCGTGGCGGGACGCATGGCGGAGCCGCCGCCCCGGTCGCCAGAACCCGCCGTCAGTACATATGCTGGCCGCCGTTGATCGACATCGTCGAGCCGGTGACGAAATCGGCATCGTCGGCGGTCAGGAAAAGCACGCCGCGGGCAATGTCGTGCGCCTGGCCCAGCCGGCCCATCGGAATCGCGCGCGACGATCTTCTCCAGCACATCCTTCGGCACCGCGCGCACCATGTCGGTATCCACATAGCCCGGGGCGATTGCGTTCACGGTGATGCCGAACCGAGCGCCCTCCTGCGCCAGCGCCTTGGTGAAGCCGTGGATGCCCGACTTGGCGGCGGCATAGTTCACCTGGCCGTACTGCCCGGCCTGGCCGTTGATGCTGCCGATGTTCACCACCCGCCCGAACTTGGCCGCGCGCATATCGTCGAAGGTCAGCTTGCACAGGTTGAAGCAGGAGCCGAGATTGGTGTCGATCACCGCGTCCCACATCTCGCGCGTCAGCCGCGACATGGTCGAATCGCGGGTGATGCCGGCGTTGTTGACCAGGATCTCGATCTTGCCGAACTCGCTGCGAATGGCCTCCACCGCCTCCTGGCACTGGGCGAAGTCGCCGGCATCGAATTTCTTCACGGTGATGCCGGTTTCGGCACGAACGCCTCGGCGGCGGCATCGTTGCCGGCATAGGAGGCAATGACGATCCGCCCCGCGGCCTTGAGCTGCCGGCTGATCTCCGCGCCGATGCCGCGCGTGCCGCCGGTGACGAGTGCAACCCTGCTCATGTTCTGCTCTCCCTTCTTGCGCTCATTCTTGCGCTCATTCTTGCACGGGTCACAGCCGCCATGGCTGCCCGCGTCATGCCCTGCCGCGGCGGGGCATGCCTCCCTGACGTGTACACACCGGCCGCCCTGGATTCAAGTGGATCGCCCACGTCCAATTGCCCGCGTCCCGCCGCGGCACCGCTCATTACTCCGCGGCGACCGGCAACGCCCGCCGATGGGCCGAGCGTGCGCTGCCCGCGCACAGCAGGCTGGCCAGCAGGATCGCGGCCACCAGCACCAGCACCAGTTCCGGCCGCCCGTGGTCGATCAGCCAGCCGAACGGCACCGGCGTCAGCGCGCCGCCCAGCGGCAGTCCGGCCGAGACGAAGCCGAACACCTTGCCGATCTGCCCCGGCGGTGCCGCGTCCTTCACCATCATGTCGCGGGGCGTGCGGCTGGCGCCCAGCGCGACGCCGCCGCCCAGCATCAGCCCCATCACCACCGGCCCCGGCAGCGCCACCAGCCCCACCACCAGCACCAGCCCCGCCGCGATCACCACGCTTACCGAGGCGAATGCGAGATGGTTGCTGATCCGGTCGGCGAACCAGCCGCCCACCAGCACCCCGGCGGTCGCCCCCACCATATACGCGGTCAGCGACGAGGAGGCCGCCGCCAGATCCAGCCCGTGCACCGTGTGCAGCACCGTGATCAGCCACGCCTGCACCCCGCCGCCGGCCATCGACGACAGCAGGAAGAAGGTGAAGAACAGCAACATCGGCCGGGTCATCAGCAATTCGCGCCCGCTGGCCTGCCGCCCCTCCGGCCGCGCCTCGCGCGCCTGGTCGTCCAGGATGCGGCTCTGCAACAGGATCGCCAGCACAAGCGGAATGCCCAGCAGCCCAACCAGCAGCAACGCCCCGCGCCACCCCATCGCCAGCGACAGCCAGACCATCACCGGCGGCGCGCAGGCGAAGCCCAGATTGCCGTTGAAGGTGTGGATGGCGAAAGCGCGGCCCATCCGCTCCCGGCTCACCGAGCCCGACAGGATCGCGTAGTCCGCCGGGTGGATCACCGAATTGCCCACGCCCGACAGCACCGCCAGCGCCAGGATCTGCCAGTACGCCGTCGCCAGCCCCATCCCCGCCATCGCAAGGGTCATCAGCAGGGTGCCGCCCACCAGGAACCGCCGTGCCCCGTGCCGGTCCACCAGGAAGCCCACCGGCGTCTGCAACAGCGCCGTGGTGCCCGACATCAGCGCCACCGCCAGGCCAAGCTGCGCAAAGCTCACATCGAACGCCGCCTGCCAGTGCAGGAACATCGGCGGCAGGCACAGCACGTAGAAATGCGAAAGGAAATGCCCGGTGCCGATCAGGGCGTTCACGCGGGTGTCGCGGCTCATGGGCGGGGTTCCGGTGCGGTCGCGAGCCAAGGATAGGACAGGCTGACCGCCGGTCAACCAGCGCGCATACTGCCCGGCCATCCCGCGCGAGTCCGCCATGCCCACCCCGCCCAATCCTGCCGCCGACCACCCCACCGATCACCGGGCCGCCGACCACCGGGCCGCCGCCGCGCGCGCCGACCACGGCCATGCCCTGGCACGCCTGGGCGAGTGGGAACAGGCCGCCGCACGCTACCGCGAGGCGCTGGCGCTGGCCCCCGGCGCGCCCGAGAGCCATGTCGGACTGGCCACCGCGCTCACCCGGCTGGGCGACCGTCCAGGCGCCATCGCCGCCCTGCGCGATGCCGTCGCCCTCGCCCCCGACAACGCCGCCGCCCGCGCCGCCCTGGGCAACCTGCTGCGCGCCGCCGGCCAGCCCGAGGCGGCGCTGGAGGAATTCCGCCGCGCCCTCTACCTGCGCCCGCACGACCCCGCCGCACGCCATAATCTCGGCACCGCGCTTGCCGATCTCGGCCGGGTGGAGGAGGCGCTGGTCTGGTTCTCCCAGGCCGCCGAGGCAGGCCACGTGCCCGCCCTCGCCGCCCTCGGCGCCACCCATCTGCAGACCGGCGATCCCGCGGGCGCGCTGCGCTGGTTCCGCGCCGCCCGCCAGGCCAGCGACGGCTCCGGCATCGTGCGGCTGGGCGAGGGCCTCGCCCTCCTCACCCTCGGCGACCTGCGGGCGGGATGGACGGGCTACGAGGCGCGGCCGACCGTCACGCCGTTCCAGGTCCAGGGCACCGCGCCACGCTGGGACGGCAGCCAGGAGGTGCGCGGCCGCACGGTGCTGGCCTGGGCCGAACAGGGGCTGGGCGACAGCATCATGTTCGCCCGCTACCTGCCGCTGCTGCGCGCCCGCGGCGCCCAGGTGGTGCTGCTGGCCCAGGCGCCGCTGCACGCCCTGCTCGCCCCCCTCGCCGACCGCGTGGTGGCCGAGGGCGATTCCCTGACCTTCGACCTGCATTGCCCGCTGCCCAGCCTGCCGCGCGCCTTCGCCACCACGCTCGCCACCATCCCCACCCGCGTGCCCTACCTGCACCCCGACGCGACGCGCGCGGCCGATTGGCGGGCGCGGCTCGGCCCCCATCCCCGCATCGGCCTCGCCTGGGCCGGCAACCCCGACTTCGCCCGCGACCGCCAACGCTCTCTGCCGCTGGCCACCCTGGCCCCGCTGCTGGCCATCCCCGCCCTGTCCTGGCACATCCTGCAAAAGGAACTGCGCCCCGGCGACGCCGACATCCTCGCCTCCCACCCCGGCTTGCAAATGCCCGGCCCAGGCTTCGCCGACTTCGCCGACACTGCCGCCTGCGTGGCCGGGCTCGACCTCGTGGTCACCGCCGACACCGCCGTCGCACATCTCGCCGGCGCGCTCGGCCGCCCGTGCTGGATCATGCTCCCCCACGCCGCCGATTTCCGCTGGCTGCGCGACCGCGACGACAGCCCCTGGTACCCCACCGTCCGCCTGTTCCGCCAACCCCGGCCTGGCGACTGGCCCGCCGTGGCCGCCGCCATCGCCGCCGCCCTTGCCACCACCCTGGCACGGGGCGTGCCCGCCGCCTGAGCCGCTCGCTTGCCCCCGCCCCGGGCCGCTGGCATCGTTCGCCGAAGCGAGCAATGGGAGGCAACGATGGACTTCAAGGGCAAGGTGGCCATTGTGACCGGCGGCGCCAACGGCATCGGCCAGGCCGTCGCCCGCGGCTTCGCCGCCCGCGGCGCCCGCGGCGTGGTGGTGGTGGACCGCGACGTCGCCGCCGGCGAGGCCACGGTGGCCGCCATCCGCGCCGCCGGCGGCCAGGCCATCTTCACCACCGCCGACGTCACCCGCAGCGCCGAGGTCCAGGCCTACGTCAAGCTCACGCTCGACACCTACGGCAGCATCGACTGCTTTCACAACAATGCGGGCATCGAGGGCCGCATCGCCACCACCGCCGAATACGACGAGGCCGTGTTCGATTCCGTCATGGCGGTCAACGTCCGCGGCGTCTTCCTCGGCCTGCGCCACGTCCTGCCCGTCATGCTGAAGCAGCGCCATGGCGCCGTGGTCAACACCGCCTCGGTCGCCGGCCTGTTCGGCACCCCCGGCATGCCCGCCTACGTCGCCTCCAAGCACGCGGTGATGGGCCTCACCAAGGTCGCCGCCGGCGAGGTCGGCCCCCAGGGCATCCGCGTCAACGCCGTCTGCCCCGGCCCGATCGACACCCGCATGGTGCGCGACATCGCGAAACAGGTCTCGCCCAACAACCCCGAGAGCGTCGCCGCCAGCTACGCCGGCTCCATCCCGCTGCGCCGCTACGGCACCGCCGAGGAAGTCGCCAACGTCGTGCTGTTCCTCTGCTCCGACCTCGCCGGCAACGTCACCGGCGCGCAATACGTGGTCGATGGCGGCCGCAGCGCCGCCCCCGCCGGCGTCGCCAGCTCGATCGTGGAGTGAGCGCCATGGAAGGGCTCCTCAAAGGCCGCCGCGCCCTGGTCACCGGCGCCGGCTCCGGCATCGGCGAGGGCATCGCGCTCGCCATGGCCCAGGCCGGCGCCTTCGTCATCGCCGCCGACATCAACGGCGAGGCCGCCATCGGCACCGCCACTACCATCGGCGCCGACGCCGCCGCCTACCCGCTCGACGTCACCGATCGCGCCGCAGTGGACGCCCTGGCCGCGCGCATCGCCGCCGACCTCGGCCCCATCGACATCCTGGTCAACAACGCCGGCATCATCCGCCGCGGCCGCATCGACGAGCCGAACACCCGCGCCGACTGGGACGCGACCCTCGCCGTCAACCTCGACGGCATCTACAACATGGTCACCGGCTTCCTCGCCCAACTGAAGGCAACGAAGGGCGCCATCATCAACATCGGCTCCATCCAGTCCTTCGTCGCCCTTCCCAACTCCGCCGCCTACACCGCCAGCAAGGCGGCCGTGCGCGGCCTCACCCAGCACCTCGCCACCGAACTCTCCCCCCACGGCGTGCGCGTGAACGCCATCGGCCCCGGCCTCATCGCCACCCCGCTCAACGAGCGCGCCCGCCAGAACCCCGACTACATGGCCCATTTCGGCACCCGAATCCCCATGGGCCGCCTCGGCACCCCCGCCGACATCGCCGGCCCCGCCGTCTTCCTGGCCAGCGACCTCGCCCGCTACGTAACCGGCATCACCATGCCGGTCGATGGCGGCTTCCTCTCATACTGACGAGGCACCGATGGACCTTCTCGCCCTCCCCACCGTCGAACTGCGCCAGCGCATCGGCACCAAGGAAATCTCCCCCGTCGAACTGCTCGAAGCCTGCATCGACCGCATCATCGCGCTGAACCCAGCCACCAACGCCATCACCGGCACCGACGTCGCCGAGGCCCGCCGCGTGGCGAAAATGGCCGAACGCGCGGTGCTCGACGGCGAGGAACTCGGCCTCCTGCACGGCCTGCCCACCGGCATCAAGGATTTGCACGAAACCCAGGGCCTGCTCACCACCTACGGCTCGCCGCTCCACGCCGACAACATCCCCGACGCCGACTGCGCCATGGTCGCCAACATGCGCGCCGAGGGCGCGGTGATCCTGTGCAAGACCAACGTCCCGGAATTCGGCGCCGGCGCCAACAGCCGCAACCCGGTCTGGGGCGCCACCGGCAACCCGTTCAACCCCGCGCTGAACCCCGGCGGCTCCTCCGGCGGCTCGGCCGTGGCTCTGGCCTGCGACATGCTGCCCGTCTGCACCGGGTCGGACACCGGCGGCTCGCTCCGCATCCCGGCGGCCATCTGCGGCGTCGTCGGCTTCCGCCCCTCCCCCGGCCTGGTTCCCATGGACCGCCGCCCGCACGGCTGGACCCCCATCTCCGTGCTCGGCCCGATGGGCCGCGACGTCGCCGACACCCGCCTGCTCTTCGCCGCCCAGGTCGCCATGGATGACCGCGAGCCCCTCGCCTTCCCGCTCGACCGCCAGGCCATTCTCTCCCCGCGCCCCGCCGACCTCGGCACCCTGCGCGTCGCCTGGACCGAGGATTTCGGCCAATGTCCGGTGGGCACGGAAATCCGCACCGCCATGCGCGACAAGATCGCCGCGATGTCCCACCTTTTCGCCCGCTGCGACCGTCTCGACCTCGACATGGGCGAGGCCGACCGCTGCTTCGACGTCGTCCGTGCCCAGGGCTTCGTCGCCCGATACCAGGAGCAATACCAGCGCGACCCCTCCCTGCTCGGCCCCAATATCCGCGCCAACTACGAGATCGGCGCCAACATGACCCTGGCCGACGCCGCCTGGGCCGCCGGCGAACAGACCCGCATCTTCCGCCGCTTCCAGGCCGCCTTCCGCGACTACGACCTCATCCTCTCGCCCACCGTCGCCGTCACCCCCTTCCCCTGGACCCAGCTCTACCTGGCCGAACTGGAAGGCGAGAAGCTGAAGAACTATTATCACTGGCTGGCGCTGACCTATTTCGTCACCATCGTCACCAACCCCGCGATCTCCCTGCCCTGCGGCACCGATCCCATGGGAATGCCCTTCGGCATGCAGGTCACCGGCCGCTTCCGCGGCGACCTGCCGCTGCTCGACGCCGCCGCCTCGCTCGAATCCGCCTGGCGCCGCATCCCCGGCCTGGCCCGGCCCAGGCCCGACCTCGCGAAGCTCGCAACCCCCCAGCCCGACCTCGCCGGCTTCGCCACCCACCCCAGCACCCACGCCCAGGCGCGCAGCATGGCCGAGCAGGCGGCCTGACCCCGCCGCCAGCCCCGTGCGCCATGCCAGACCGATCGAGGCGGGCACAAGCGCATCGCAATCAATCAATTGCCGTTTCGCAATTCCCGAATATAATACGTTGCTAATACGGAGGAGTGACGTTTTTATGATGCCACCGGAACGGCCCAGCTTCGCGGCCCTGTTGCGCCAGATCCTCGTCCAGGAGAAGCATCTCAAGCTCAAGGACGTCGCCGAGGCGGTGGAGCTCAACTCCCGCAACTTCTACGGCCGCGTCACCGGCCGCATCCAGTTCAGCCCCGACGAGATCAACCGCGTGATCCGCGCCGTGCCAGACCCACGCCTGGGCGACTGGCTCTTCCACCAGACCCCGCTTTTCTGCGCCCTCCGCCCTTCCCCGGCCGACACTGAGACCAACACCGAAGCATCCGCGCTCGACCATGCGATGAACGGGGCGGAGCAGGCGATGGCCGCACTGCGGGCCGTGCTGCACGTGTCCGACGCCGCCGGAATCACGCCCGAGGGCATCGCCGACGCCCAGGCGCACGCGGCCGACGCGCAACGCCAACTCGGCCTGCTGATGGCCACGCTCCAGCAATGGGAGACCAAGGTATCCGATGTCGCTCCCAACGCACCAGCGGGCCGGAAGCCTGGCGACCAGATGCGCGGCGCAGCCTGACCCGCGGCGCATACCGTAGCGCTGCCAATCCGGCAGGAAATCAGCGCCGGTGACCGTCTCCAACTGCATGGTATTGGCGACAACGCCCACGGACCGCGCCCGCCTCTGGCACTCCCGCGCGTCGGGCATGCGGTCTGGCAGCCGCCAGATCAGGTGCGTGCCGGAGGTCAGGCCGAGCAGGTTGCAGTCGCCGAATTGCTGGCTGAGCGATTGCACCATGGCATCGCGCCGCTGCATGTAGGCCTTGCGCAGTCGGCGCTAATGCTTGGTATAGCCGCCGCTCTCGAGAAAGTCGGTCAGCACCGCTTGGTCGCGCCATGGTGCGCCCTGCACAGCCTTGGGGGGGCGAAGCGATCAGCGGCCAGGCCCCGTCAGGACCCCAACCCGGCCATACCCAATGTCCTGCGAGTCGTCAGCAACGTCGAACGTAACGCCCGCTCGAAGCCCCGCAGTTTGGTCAGGCCCACCATCAAACCCACCACGTCGGGAAGAAGGTCCGTGGGCTGCGCCTACGCCTCAACCTCGTCACCCGTCACAGATCGTCGTTGCGGTCGATCGCCGGCTTTCTGCAATGGAAGCTCAGAGCTGAACCGGAATGCCGAAGCGTCCCACTGGATGGCGTGGACGCCTCAGCGGGTCTTGGCCTGGGCGGCACGGGCGCGGATTTCGGTTGACGAGGTGTCGAAGCGGAAGCGGTGCTCGGGAATTTCGCGGAACAGGTCGGCGTAGCGGTGCGGCACGGCAATATCGCGCAGCGTGCGAAGCCGGGCGGCGGCGTCGATGCGGACGGCGACCAGGAAAGCGTTGCCCGCGCTGCCCATCGTCTCGAGGGCGCTGTGCATAAGGTCCTCGTCATGGCCGTAGTAGCGGGGAGCAACCAAGCGCTCTGCCGTGTCAACGCCGACAACAAAGGTGGTGCGAGGGAAAAGGCGCGACTTCTCCAGGAAAGTGGGAGCGCGGGTCAACTCGACCGGGGATCTCCAGGCGAACTGGGCAAGACGATGGCGCACCACGGGCGCGGCGAGCGACGGTTTGTCTACGTTGGTGACGGAAATCTCATAGGTGATGGGTTGCTGGCGGATGTCCTCGACAACGCGGGCGAGCGATACGTGGCCTTGGTGGAGCGGGTTGAAGGAGCCGGGGAAAACGACCGGCGGCGGCGGGGCAGTAAGGGCGATCTGCCCGTCAGGCTGGGCCGTGACGCGGACGTGGTCGCCAGCCAGCAGACGGTCAATGGCATCTCCGGTGTCGGCGGCAGTGATGGCGAAGTGCTCGTCGGGGTCGATCAGGTCTGCGGGTGAGGGGGCGGGGACCCGGCAGGCCCGAGCGAGCCAGAGGAGGATCATATGTGCAGTCAAATCCTCCTCGGCGGCACGGTCGCGGCGGCCCTTGGCCAGCGACGCGGTGCAGACGGAAATGCCGTCGGCAGAGTCGGTAGCGATGTGGAGGCGGTGTTCGCCGCGGCGGGGCCGGTCGCTGACCAGGGCGGCGGTAGCGCCGAGGCCGACGATATCGCTGCCCGCGGGGAGCAAGGCTGCGGCGCGGGCGTGGGCCTTGCGGGCCAGCGCGATAGCGGTTTCGGCGCTACAGGACTGCTCGGGCCGGTAATCGAGAAAGGTGGCGAGGGCCTGTTCGTCATAAGGGACATGGGCCTCGACGAGCAGACGGGAGCCGCCGGGGACGCGCAGGAGTTCGGCGATGGCGCCACTGCCACCGCCAGTGATGGCAAGCGCGGCCTTGCGGCCGGAAGCATGCAGGGCTGAAATCAGGTCATGCCGCGTGGCGTCGGCAGGGAGCATGGGTGTGGTGTCCGGCGGATGATCCACTGGCGCGAAGGTGGATGACACGGTTGGGCGAGTCAACGGCGCCGACCGATGGCGGTATTCTCGGCGCCCGGGGGGGTTCGCCACCGCCCTGCCCGTCATCCGGGTCCGAAGCCCCCGGACAGGCCGGGCAATGTCTGTTCCACGATCAATTTCCTTTCGATGGTGATCTTTCAGGCTGGGCTGTCATCTGGCGGTAAACCCCCAGACGGTCGGCGATCTGCCAGTGGCCGTTCAGCCGGTCGTCGGCAAAGCCGTAGATGGTCAGCCCGGTCATCCGCAGGGTCCGCCCTGTCGCGGGCAAGCCGGGCAGGTCGCCCACATGCGTGCCGACCCAGGACCAGGCCACTGCCACGCGGTCACCCTCCTCGATCATCTCCAGCGGCGTGAACTGCTGGTCGGGCGCCACCGCGCGCGAATGGTGCAGACGCTCGATGAAGCCCGCGCGGCTGAGTGTCTGCCCCTCCCAAGGGTCGCCGGGGTCGTTGTGGATCGTGTAGCAGTTGGCGACATAGGCCGCGACGGCGGCATCGTCGGCGGCACCCCAGACGCGGGCCAGGAAGTCGGCAAGCAGACGCTTACGCGGGCTGTGCCATCTGGCGGGGGTGGTCATTGTCTGGTCCTTTCGATGAGGTTCAGGCGGCGGCCTGATGGGTTTGGGGCATCGTCAGAACGACGCTGCCAGTCTTGTGCCGGCTTTCCACCCGCGCATGGGCTGCGGCTATCCGGTCCAACGGGAACGTGCCGTCGACGACTGGCCGCAGCACGCCGCGCTCCAGCAGATCGGCGATCGTCTCCATGTCGGCCCGCCGTTCGGTCGAGATGCCGATCTTGACACGCTTTCCGCCGATCAGCTTGGTGGCCAGAGCCAGTCCGATCTCGCGCAGGCCAAACTCGATCGGCACGAAGGTCCCGCCCGGAGCCAGCACGCGGCGGCACCGGCGAAACGTCGTGGCGCCGACGCAATCGAGAATCAGGTCCCAGCGCTGCCCGGTCTTGGTGACATCCTGCGTCCGGTAGTCAATCGCGTCAGAGGCGCCCAGGTCCGTGACCAGCGCGTGGTTGGCCGCGCTGCAGACCGCCGTCACCTCGGCGCCGAAATGCCGCGCCAGTTGCACGGCGAAGATGCCCACGCCGCCCGAGGCACCAAAGATCAGCACTCTCTGGCCCGGCCGGACGCAAAGATGGTCGCGCAAGAAGACCAGCGCGGCAAGTGCGCCGAAGGGCACCGCGGCGGCCTCGACATGGCTGATCCCGGCGGGCTTCCGGGCCAGCGCCGTCTCTCGGGTTACCTTGAGGTATTCCGCATGCGCACCGGGCCGTGCGGCTCCGAAGATTGCATCGCCGATCCGAAAGCAGGCCACGCTCTCGCCCTTCGCCACGATCCTGCCGGAAAAATCGCCGCCCATGACCTTGGTCCTGGGGCGGCGCAGGCCGAACATCAGCCGCCCCGGCAGCCAGGTCACGCCCGGGAAAGCTGCGGCGCGGATACGCCAGTCGGCGGTGTTGACCCCGGCCGCCTCGACCCGAACCAGCACCTCGTCCGGCCCGATCTCGGGGCGGGGGATGTCGCGGATCTCGATCCCTTCGGCGGGCCCATATCTGTCGTTCCAGGCGGCTTTCATCGGTTGGTCTCCTCATTGTGTGCGATGCCTCGTGGCGATGACAGGCGGGATACCGACATCGCGAACACAACGAAATTGACTGATATTCTATTTCTGATATTCACTTTCGCATGGATTGGCGATCTGTCCGCTTCGACTGGAACCACGCGCGGGCTTTCCTCGTGACGGCGGAAGAGGGCTCGCTGTCAGCGGCCGCGCGGGCATTGGGGATGGCGCAGCCGACGCTGGGGCGGCAAGTCAGCGCGCTGGAAGATGAGCTTGGACTGGTCCTGTTCGAACGTTCCGGACGCGGCTTGGTGTTGGCCCCGGCGGGGCTGGAACTGCTGGATCATGTCCGGACGATGGGCGACGCCGCGACTCGCGTATCATTGTCGGCCACCGGCCAGTCCGAAACCATCGAGGGGACGATCCGGATCGGCGCGAGCGAGGTCTACGCGGCCCTGGTCTTGCCGCCCATCATCGCCCGGCTGCGCGCCGAGGCGCCGGGCATCGCGATCGAGATCATCGCCTCGGACGCACCCAGCGACTTGCGGCGACGCGAGGCCGACATCGCCATCCGCAACTTCCGCCCGACCGACCCCGACCTGATCGCTCAAAAGATCCGTGACGTTCCCGCGCGGCTCTACGCGGCCCCGGCCTATCTTGAGCGGTTGGGAGCGATCGACCGGCCCGAGGATCTGTCAGGAGCCTCCTTCATCGGCATTGACGCCTCGGGCAGCTTTCTCAGGGCGCTCAATGGGCTGGGGCTGGACCTCACCGAGAAGAACTTCCCCGTACTGTCCGAAAACCTGATCGTGATGTGGGAACTGGTAAAGCATGGCATCGGCATCGGTATCCTGGACGGCACGATAGGCGATGCCGAACCGGCGGTGCGGCGGGTCCTGCCCGACCTGCCGCTGATGACGTTCCCGATCTGGCTTGTGGCACACCGAGAACTCACCACCAGTCGCCGCGTCAGGCTGGTCTTCGACCTTCTCGCGCGGGAACTCGCCAGGGGGTCGACCACCGGCAGGACATGAGACGGCCAGGCCGGTCGCTGGTCGGCCGGTCTTGTGGTTTTCGGCCCTTTCCGTCCTGCCATGGAAGCCGCGGCAGGGCCGCACCTGAACCGACTGGGTGCATAGGCAACTGCAATCAGTCTGTTGGCGCTGAGCGGCAGTCGGCGTCGGCGCCCCCAAGCCGGGGCGGCCCTGAGCGCCGGATGGATATTCCTCACAGCGCCGTCATGCCACCGTCCACGAACAGCAGCGCACCGGTAACATACGAGGCATCGTCGGAGGCCAGGAACAGGATAGCGGCGGCGACCTCCTCCGCCCTGCCCGGACGCTTCAGCATCGTGCCGTGCGCGGCCCTGGCGTTGTACTGATCGACGGTCTCGCCGGCCGCTTCGATACGGCGCTGATGGAACGGTGTGAATATCGGCCCTGGACCGACGGCGTTCACGCGAATGCCCTCCGCCGAGTGGTCGGCCGCGAGCGCCCGCGTCAGGCCCGCGATCGCGGCCTTGGTGGTGTCGTACTGCAGGTTGCCCCCGCCAGCGACAACGGAACGCACCGAGGCGACGTTGACGATGGCGCCGCCCTTGTCGCGGCGCATCAGCGGAACCGCCGCCTTGGCACAGAACACGTAGCTCATCAGGTTGACGTTGAGGATCTCGTTCCAACTCGCCGCGCTCGCCTCGTCAACCTTCTCGTATTTGCGGATGCCGGCATTGTTGACGAGGATGTCGAGGCGCCCGAACGTCTGCGCGGCACCGTCGACAAAGGCGAGGCATGCGGCCTCGGAACCGACATCAGCCTGCGTGAAGGCAATTTTGGCGCCAGCGGCCTTGAGTTCGGCCGCAACGCGCGGGCCGCGCTCGCCGTCGCGGTCGCAGAATGCCACGCTCGCGCCCTCGGCGACGAAACGCCTTACCGTCGCCTCGCCGATTCCGGATGCACCACCCGTCACCGCCGCGACCTTGCCGTCGAGCCGTCCCATGTCGCCACCTTCGTTGCTGTCATTGCCGTTATGGCGACCAACCATACGCCTTCGCGCAGGCGCCGCCCATCAGCAATGCCCGATCGCTGTCGCTGAGGCGGTCGGCCCGCACGAACGGCTCAACCGGCGGCCCGCCGCGGCGGCATGTCCGGTCTGCTACATTGCCGCCGTTGACCTGTTGACGCGTGCAGGCCAGCGAGGCTATGTCGCCCACCTCCGCGCGGAATGGTATGGCGGCGTAGCTCAGCGGTAGAGCAGGGGAATCATAATCCCTTGGTCGGTGGTTCAAATCCGCCCGCCGCTACCATCCGAACCCGTTGAAATCGTTGGGCAACTTGCCGCCCATCACCGGTCACGCCGGGCCGTTGCCCGTTATTGACCGGACGCTGACCGGACAAATGACCGAAGGCGCCTCTCCGCGGGTTGGCATACGACACCGACGCCGCGCCGCTCGGCGTCGCTCACCAGCGGGTCGCCAGCGTGCTGGCTTCCCGAGCGAGCGCGACCTGCGCCACGGAGCGTGGGTCTAAGCCCGGTGTCGAGCGCCACCGCTGCCGATGACGCTGGTCCTGCTGCTGGGCCAATGTCCTGCATGACCGCACAAGCGCCCTCCGGCCTAAACCCGGCGATGGCCCCGCTGACCCAGAGCAATGGGCGAGGGCCGGTGCGCAGAGAGTTCCACCCTTCCTGAAGCTGCTGAGAGGGTCGTCGGCACGGCGGCCATGGTGTTGGTCGGCGGCGGCGGCGGCATCCACCAGCTGAATTTGTATGGGCTGGGCGGCCTGGCCCAGCACGTCCATGACGCGGGTCCGGCGGCAGGTGCGGGGCTGCCGGCTGTGGCGGCGGCGGTGGCCTGGAATGTGGAGGCGGCGGCTGGCGTCGTGGCCTGCTCGGGGCGCGCCACCGATCGCCATGACCGCGCATGTGCTGACGCGCCTCGACCGCCGGCTCGGACCGACCTTCGGGCCGTCGGCGCCAGGACGAGGGCAGCTTGTTGACCCGTCTCCCCGAGACGCCATCGTGCGTGCCGCCCGGGAGAAGCGCCGTGCCGCGGGGTCCGACTGTCCGGTCCCTCCGATTGGGGCGGGCGGCCCCCCCCCCCCCGCACCTTCTCGACCCGGGGGTGGGGGTCCAAAACTATCCCCCCGGAAAAATTCTTGTGCAGGAAGGGGCGAACTCAGCCGTGGAGCGCCAATGGTGGCTGTTTGGGTTGAGTGAGGACAAAGAGGAAGACACCCCATGCTCCATCAGCCATGATGTTCAAACAGCGGGCGAGGAGGGCTGGACGGTGGTCGTGACTAGCCCCGGGATTGTACAGACGGGCCGCATACTGATGCACCGCGAGTTTTGGGCAAAGGCTGACGAAACTGACGGCGGGCAGGTGACGTATCACCCGCTCATCGGCCATGCTCTTGACGTAGCGGCAGTCGCCACGGTGCTGACGGGGCCGCAGGGTTTTCGAATGGCGCCGAGCACGCTCGCCTTCCTGATTGCCCTGCACGACGTTGGGAAACTCTCGCGTCCCCCGTTTCAGGCAAAGGTGCCCTACTTATGGCCTTCGGCCCTCGGAGCGTATCCCGCCACTCGTCCACCTCCGGCCGGCCCTCGCCACGATGCGGTTGGGTTCATGCTGCTGCGCGACGTGCTGGACGAGCAGCTTGACCCCTTCCTGCCCAGCGGGGCGGGTGGTTGGCGTCCAAGACCAGCGGACGCACCTTTATACCGCCCTGGCCGGTCATCACGGCAGACCGCCGCCGGAACCCGACTTGGCGTTGAGCGGTGACGTGGTTTGCGACACGTGCAAGGACGTGGCCAGGAGCTTCGTTGGCGACCTTGTCGAGTTGCTCCGGCCAGACCCATTGGTCCGTCCCCAGGTCGAGCGAGACGTCATCCGGCTGGCGTGGCGGCTGGCGGGACTGACGACGGTGGCCGATTGGGTAGGGTCGCGGCAGGAGTGGTTTCCTTACTCGACTGCCGCTGCTGTTGCCGACACTGCGGCGTATTGGCACGAACTGGCGTTGCCCCGAGCGGTGCAGGCGGTGCGGTTGGCCGGCTTGGCCGCAGCGGCACCGTCCAAGTGGAAGGGTTTGCGCGGGCTCTTCCCATCCATAGAGGCGCCGTCGCCGATCCAGAGTTGGGCTGAACAGGTTCGACTTCCACGAGGGCCGGTGCTCGCGGTCATCGAAGACCTGACGGGTAGCGGAAAGACGGAAGCCGCGGTGACGCTGGCGCACCGCTTGATCACCGATGGTCGCGCGCACGGGGTGTTCGTGGCCCTGCCGACGATGGCGACAGCGAATGCGATGTTCGCCCGGCTGTCCAGCGCGTACCGCGGCTTGTTCGATGAGCACGCAACGCCGTCCCTTGCCCTGGCGCATGGGCACGCGCATCTCGATCCACGGTTTGCCGCAGCGATTGACGGCGGCGATCCGGGACCGCTTGGCCGCTTCCCGACGACCCCGCCGATGAGGCGGCCGAAGCACATTGCGCCGCCTGGCTAGCCGATGATCGACGCCGCGCGCTGTTGGCACATGTGGGCGTCGGCACCTTGGATCAGGCGCTCCTGGCGGCGCTACCAGTCCGACACGCCCCATTGCGTCAGTGGGGCCTCGCCGGCAAGGTCCTGATCATCGACGAGGCCCACGCCTTCGACGCCTACATGCAGCGCGAACTGGTGGCGTTGCTCCGCTTTCCAGCGGCGCATTGGTGGATCGGCAATCCTGCTGTCCGCGACCCTGCCCGCGGCGTTGAAGGCGACGCTGATCGGCGCGTTCCGCGATGGCCTTGGGGCGGCACCGGCAACCCTGGCGGGAACCAGGTTAACCCCTCGCCACGTTGGTCGGCGCCGATGCCGCAACCGAGACGCCCTGCGGTGCGCGCGACGGGCTTGCCCGCCGTGTCGCAGTGATCAGGCTCGACGACGCAGAGGCCGCCGCGATGCGGGTTGTCGCTGCATCGGGCGAGGGTGCGGCTGTCGCCTGGGTGCGCAATACGGTTGACGATGCGATCGACGCGGCGGCTCTCCTTCGCGGGCGCGGCATCGACGCGATGCTCTTCCATGCGCGCTTCGCGATGGTCGATCGGCTTCGCATCGAGGAAGAAGTTTTGCGCCGGTTCGGGCGCGAGCCGAAGCCCTGCCGGGCCGGCGTGCTGGTGGCGACGCAGGTGATCGAGCAGAGCCTTGATCTGGATTTCGATCTCCTCTGCACCGACCTCGCCCCTGCCGACCTGCTGATCCAGCGAGCCGGCCGGTTGTGGCGTCATCAGCGATCGAGCCGGCCAGTCGCTGGCCCTGAGTTGCTGGTGATTTCGCCAGAGGCCGTGGCGGAGCCGGGTCCAGACTGGCTGCGCAGCACGTTGCCCGGAACTGCTGCCGTCTACCGCGACCCCGCGCTAATGTGGCGGGGCGCGCGCAAGGTGTTCGGCCGCGGCGCCATCATCACTCCTGACCGGACATGCGCGCCGCTCATTGAGGATGCGGCGGCCGGAGAGGAACCGCCTGGCCTTGCACGAGCCGCTGCTCAGGCCGAAGGCGCAGAGGATGGCCCAACAGGGCATCGCCGAACAGAACACCCTCAACATCTGGAAGGGCTATCGCTCGTTCGAGGGCCTTTGGGACACGGAACTGCGCACGCCCACTCGGCTGGAGGACCAACCGCAGGCGACCTTGCGCCTATCGATTGTGCGGGACGGCAAGGTTGTCCCCTATGCCGACGACCCCGATCCGAGACGTGCATGGGCGCTGTCGGAGGTCAGGATAGCGCGGCACCGGGTCACGCTGTGTCCCGCACCCACCGGTCTAGAGGCAGCGGTCATGGCCGCGCGCGCGCAATGGGGCCGCTGGGAACGCGACGCCGAAGACGGTCCAATGCGCAGTGATGCAGGAAGCGCAGGGCATCTACCGGATCAATGCCCGCGACAGGAACGGACGTGAGGTCGCCTTGGGGTAAAATTTGCATCTTGGATTGCACCTTCGAGATGGAGGGCATATTCACAACGACCTGGAGTAGCTGGCGGCGTTCGCGACATACGAAGCGCGACACCTGATGGGGAGCGGATGCTGAACCTGTTGACCGACGCTTGGTTGCCGGTGCGGCGTTTGAAGTCGGGACGGTGCACGATCCGACCGGCGCAACTGACGGAAAACCTCGAAATCGACCCGTCGTCAGCATCGACCGGATACGTCCGGATTTCCGGATTGCGACGATGGAGTTCCTGGTTGGCCTTCTCACCACAGCGTTCCCCCCCGAGACGGAGGACGCGTGGATTGAACACTGGGGGCACCCGCCACCGCCGGAGGCGTTGGACGGAGCATTTGCGACCATTGAGCATGCTTTCAACCTGGACGGGGATGGACCACGGTTCCTCCAGGACGGCGAAGACCTGGTGTCCGACGCAGAGCCGATAGAGCGCCTGCTGATCGAGGCCCCGGGCGCCTCGACCGTGAAGAAGAACACTCATCTCCTGGTACATCGCGAGCGGATCGGTCGGCTGGGACGAGCAGCCTCGGCGATGGCGGCTTTTTCACGTTTCAGGCTTGGGCTCCGGCAGGAGGCGCGGGGGAACCGCAAGTGACTGCGCGGCGGCGGACCGTTGACGACCTTGGTTCTCCCAGCCGGCGCGTTGAGCCTGTGGCATGTGCTTTGGGCAAATGTTCAGCCCGGAGTTCCACTAGTCCAGCGACCTGGCGCTGGTGTTTCCCTGGCTCGCCCCGACGATCACGTCGGAAGGCGCGCGCGCGGTCACGCCGCTTTCCGCCCACCCTTTACAATGCTGGTGGGGTATGCCGCGGCGCATCCGCCTCGACTTTGCGGCGATGGAAGCTGCAACCTGCGACCTGACGGGCCAGTCGGACGAATTGACGGTCGCGACGTGGCGGCAGCGGCCACGGGGCGCCAACTATGCCACCTGGGGCAGGGTGCATCCGCTCTCGCCCCACTACACCGTCAAGGCCGGCGCCGAGTGGCTGCCCGTCCACCCTCAGCCCGGCGGCATCGGCTACCGTGATTGGCTCGGACTGGTTGCCAACGGTCCCGACGGCCTGCGCCTTCCTGCGGCAACGGTGACAAATTGGCGGTCCATTCGCCAGCAGGACACTGGGCGCAAATCGGCCCGGGTGCTGGCTGCCGGCTACGACATGGACAACATGAAGGCTCGTGGCTTCGTCGAAAGTGAGATGCCGCTTCCGGCGTCGATCGACACGACAGCGCGTGAAATGCTCGACGACATGGCGGCCCGTTTGGTGGGCGCCGCCGATATTGCCGCCCGCGTCCTTCGGCTGGCCGTTCGGCACGCCTTGTTCAGTGACGGCGCTACGGTAAAGCTGGACGCGGAACTGCTCTCGTCAGCGCGCGAGCGGCTATGGCATGACAGCGAGCATTGGTACTCCAAGACTCTGGAACAGCTCGCCGGCGGGGCGGACCGGGCCGAATTGTGCGCGAAGTGGCAGGCGCTGCTGCACCGTCTTGCGCTTCCGCTCTTCGATGAGTTCGCGCCGATCACGTCGGACGGCTTCCGCACGGCTCCGCGGATCAGCCGCGCCCGCCGGGGGCTCCACTTCTCGCTGAGCGGGTTCGGAAAGGACGGCGCACAGTTGTTCGTCCTGCTCGGACTGCCGCCCGCCGAGGCGCGCGCCAAGACGAAAGGACGGGCTGCATGATCAACACGCCTCGCGCCGCCGTCGACTGGTGGAAGGACCTGCAACCCGACGCTGCCCAGCGGCGCCCTGGCGACCGTGCTGCGCTCGCCCGGTTGCGGCAGTGCAGTTCGGTTGCCGAGGCAATGATGGACCAGGCCGCCGTCGTCCTCTTTCGCAGGTGCGTCGCCACCGGGCCGGACGACCTGCCGACGATCGCCTTGGCTGCAGCGGTGCTCGCGCATGTGCGGGAAGACGTACCTGCCCAGACGGTCGCGCGCCAGCTTGGCCCGGATCAGCCGGAGAAGCCCGAGACGGCGATCCTCAAGCCACTTCGATTTCGCCGCGTGATCGAGGCCGCCACGCCCGATCGGCGCGGCTGGTGATTCGCCGCATGGTCGCGCTGGCAGGTGGCAAATTGAACGTCCGCGATCTGGCCGAAGCCCTGTTGGCCTGGACCGACCGACGCAAGCAACAATGGGTCTACGACTATTGGAACGCCGGGCAGCCCCCTTGGCCGAACCGCCGGGACCCGCTGCATGAGCCGCTTCCTGCAACTTCACCTGCTGACCTTCTTCCCACCGGCCAATCTCAACCGCGACGACACCGGCCGCCCGAAGACCGCAGTGGTCGGCGGGACGACGCGGTTGCGTCTTTGAGTCGCAGGCCCTGAAGCGGGCTTGGCGGCAATCAAAAATCTTCAAAAATACGTTCGAGGGCCAGCTTGGTGACCGGACCAAACGCCTCGGCCGCAATTTTGAATTGCTTCTCAAGCGCGATCACGCCCTTCAAGCCTCAGATGCACATGCGATCGCCAAGGTCATGGCGTCTCTTTTTGGAAAAACCGAGGGAAGACCTAAGCCAGGTGAAGAACTTGTCCGGCGTCAGCATCCATGAGACAGCACGTCGTGGTTGAGGAACGGAGGATTTCTGGCTCATCGTAACCCCAGGAGAGTGAAGATGAGCCAGAAATCCTCCGTTCCTCTGCCAAGCTGCCTGCCGAGAAGGTGGTGCGCGACATCCGCCGCGCCACCCGCAAGCACCACTCAGCCGAGGACAAGATCCGCATCGTCCTCGAAGGCCTGCGTGGTGAGGAAAGCATCGCAGCGCTGTGCCGCCGCGAGGCCATCGCCGATCCTGTCCCTACGCCGCGTCCAAGGAGTTCCTCGAAGCCGGGAAGCGTTCCTGGCCGGCGACACCGCCCGCGCCGCCACGACCGACGAGGTCAAGGAACTCCGCCACGAAGCCCGCGCCCTGAAGGAGGTCGTGGCCGAACAGGCACTCGAACTGCGCCTGCTGAAAAAAAGCATGATCGCGGCTGGGGACGACCGCGCATGGAATTACCCCGCCGCCGAAAAGCTCGAAATCATCCGCCTCGTCGAGCAGTCTCATTTGCCCGCGCGCCGCACGCTGCGCCAACTGGGCGTGCCGCCGGCCACCTTCTATCGCTGGTACGACCGCTACCAGCGTGGCGGGCCCGAAGCCCTGGCCGACCGGCCCTGCCGGCCCGCGCGCGTCTGGAACCGCATCCCGGAGGCGACGCGCGGCAAGATCGTCGATCTCGCCCTGGCCGAACCCGAATTGTCGCCGCGCGAACTCGCCGTGCGCTTCACCGACCGGCAGCGCTATTTCGTCTCGGAAGCCTCGGTCTACCGCCTGCTCAAGGCGCACGACCTGATCGCCAGCACCGCCTTCATCGTGGTCAAGGCGGCCGACGAATTCCACACCAAGACCACCGCACCCAACCAGCTGTGGCAGACTGACTTCACCTACCTCAAGGTCATCGGCTGGGGCTGGTTCTATCTCTCCACCGTGCTCGACGACTTCTCTCGGTACCATGACCGCCTGGAAGCTGTGCACCAGCATGGCTGCCAGCGATGTGACCGACACGCTGGAGATGGCGCTCACCGCCTCGGGCTGCACACAGGCCCGCGTGCGGCACCGACCACGCCTGCTGTCCGACAACGGGCCCTGCTACATCGCCGACGACTTGGCCAAATGGCTGGATGAACAGGCCATGAGCCATGTCCGGGGGGCGCCCTGCCACCCCGCAGACCCAGGGCAAGATCGAGCACTGGCGCCAGACCTTGAAGAACCGCATCCTGCTGGAAAACTACTATCTGCCCGGAGACCTCGAGGCCCAGATCGAGACCTTCGTCGAGCACTACAACCACCAGCGCTGCCACGAGAGCCTGCGCAACCTGACCCCCGGCCGATGCTCTCGGTCGGCCAGGCCATCCTGCTCGAGCGCGAACGCATCAAGCGCCAGACCATCCAGCAACGGCGCTTGATCCACTACCAACACGCCGCCTAACCTTCCAACCCGATGGGCCAGAACCTCCGTTGGCTTAACGGGCACCCGCCGTCTCGAAGCAACTCGACGACGGACAAGCGGACTGTTCCTTACCCGCGCCCGCCTCCGCCGTGACGCTCCGGTGGCAGCATTGGCCCGCCAACTTGTGCCGACTGAGCCCGGTGCCCGGACGTTGGCCGCGCATCGCCTGATTTGGGCGCTGTTTGGCAACGGAGCCCGATCGCAAGCGCGACTTCCTCTGGCGGGAGGAGGCGCCGGGGCAGTTGCCGTGGCGCTATCAGTCCCGGCCGCCCGTCGCGTTGGATGACCTGTTCGAGTTGGGGACCAAGGAGTTCGCACCGGCGTTGAGCGCGGGAGATGGGCTCGGTTTCAGCCTTCGCGCCAACCCGGTCATCGCGCGCTCCGAAAGCAAGGGGCAGCGCGGAAAGCGGCACGACGTGGTGTTCGACGCGCTCCGCCGCATCCCGCAGGCCGAGCGTGCCGGGCAGCGACTGGATGTGCTTTCCGTCGCCACCCGTTCCTGGCTGGACCGCCAAGCGGCCGCGCATGGCTTCGTGGTGGAGGGTGTTGCGGCGGTGGACGGCTATCAGCGCGCAAGCATTCCACGCGAGGGCGCGAAGAACGTCGTGTTCGGTCGGGTCGACATCTCAGGCCGGCTGACCGTTTCAGGACCCGGCGCTGTTCGTCACGTCCCTGGGGGCCGGGTTCGGGCGGTCTCGCGCGTTTGGGTGCGGGCTTATGCTGATCAGGCGGGCATGACCACATCGCGGCCAATGCCCGGGCTGCCGCCGCCTCGGCCGATCCCTGTGCGCGACCGCGCGTCGATCCTGTTCGTCGAGAAAGGGCGGCTTGACGTGCTGGACGGCGCCTTTGTGCTGGTCGACGAAGCCGGGCATTCGGACCCACATCCCGATAGGCGGCCTGGCGTGCCTGATGCTCGAACCGGGCACCCGGGTCAGCCCATGCGCGGTCAAACTGGCGGCGCGAGCCGGTACGTTGTTGATCTGGGTCGGTGAGGCTGGCGTGCGGCTCTACAGCGCCGGCCAGCCCGGTGGCGCGCGCTCCGACCAACTTCTCTTTCAGGCCCGGCTCGCGCTGGAAGACGACCTGCGGTTGAAAGGTCGTTCGAAAAATGTTCGAACTGCGGTTCGGCGAGGCGCCGCCCTCGCGTCGCGTCGTGGACCAGCTTCGCGGCATCGAGGGCGCCCGTGTGCGCAAGACTCTATCAGCAACTGGCCAAGCAGCACGGCTTGCAGTGGCGACGGGCGAAGTTACGATCCGAACAATGGGACGCGTCCGACCCGATCAATCGAGCCTCTCGGCTGCGACAGCCTGTCTGTACGGCATTACCGAGGCCGCCATTCTGGCCGCTGGTTATGCGCCGGCCATCGGTTTTCTGCATACCGGCAAGCCACAGAGCTTCGTCTACGACATCGCCGATATCGTCAAATTCGATACCGTGGTGCCGGCGGCGTTCAGGGTGGCCGCGAAGTGACGAGCCAAGCCGTTGGACGGCGGGTCGCGACCGACCCGATCGCGAAGTGCGATCGCCTGCCGCGACGCTTTTCGCGGAGCAACCTGCTTGCTCGGCTCATCCCGATGATCGAGGAGATATTGCCGTCGGGCCGCCTGCCGAGCCCGAAGCCTCGCCGGAAGCCATGCCGGTCGCGATCCCGGTTCCACCCGACACTTGGCGATGCTGGTCATCGTAGTTGAAAACGCCCCGCCCCGCTTGCGTGGCCGTCTGGCGGTGTGGCTGCTGGAAGTCCGGGCCGGCGTGTACGTTGGCGACTTCGGCCAAGCGCGTACGGGAGATGATCTGGGGACAGATCTGCGCCTAGCATGAGGATGGCAACGTCGTGATGGCCTGGGCCGCCGCCACGAATCCGGCTTCGAATTCGACACCTGCGGCGAGAACCGGCGTATGCCGATCGACCACGACGGACTGCGCCTGGTGCGTTTTACCCTAACCAGCCTTGCCGCAAGCGACCGATCCTTAAAGATCTTAACAACCATAGATTGGCGCTCACCGCTGAGAATAACCAATACAGTCGGTAGGATTTTCTGACTGTGGATTTGGTCTTTGAGAACAAGGCGTTATATGAAGACCGTTCCCCGCAGGCGCGGGGATGAACCGCATCAGCCCGAGTTGAGCCACGCCTGGACGCCGTTCCCCGCAGGCGCGGGGATGAACCGTCGATGACGTGCCGCGGCTGGCGCGTAGCTGGCAGTGTTCCCCGCAGGCGCGGGGATGAACCGGTCTACCGCACGCCGTCGGATCGCTCCTCCGTTCCCCGCAGGCGCGGGGATGAACCGAGCGATATCCAGTCGACTGGCGACCGAGTGCGCCGTTCCCCGCAGGCGCGGGGATGAACCGACTCGGCACGAGTCGACGCGCCGATGGCTACGGCGTTCCCCGCAGGCGCGGGGATGAACCGGCAGTCGGCGATGAGTCCGGCAGTCGACGTGCCGTTCCCCGCAGGCGCGGGGATGAACCGGCGTCGAGCCGGTGCAGTCGCCGGCCTCATGCCCGTTCCCCGCAGGCGCGGGGATGAACCGGCGATGCGGCTCGTCAACTGCTGCGAGTCGACGGCGTGTTCCCCGCAGGCGCGGGGATGAACCGGCGTGCCGCAGGCGGACCGCTCGCAGCAGCGTCGCTGTTCCCCGCAGGCGCGGGGATGAACCGGTCGCTGCACTGGCGTCGCGAGTCGCCGACGCGAGTGTTCCCCGCAGGCGCGGGGATGAACCGGCGCGATCGCGACGAGCTCGGCGTCTGCAGCCGTGTTCCCCGCAGGCGCGGGGATGAACCGACGACACTGGCACGACGTCTGGCACGGCCGATGCGTTCCCCGCAGGCGCGGGGATGAACCGACCTGCTGCACGCGACGCCGCCTGATCCGACGGTGTTCCCCGCAGGCGCGGGGATGAACCGGCGTCAGCGCGCCACGTTGCAGCGACGGCTCCTGTTCCCCGCAGGCGCGGGGATGAACCGGCCGATGCGCCGATCGGGCACGCTGCCGCGGCGCGTTCCCCGCAGGCGCGGGGATGAACCGTACCGCGGCCATCATCGCGGCGCACGCGGCGCTGTGTTCCCCGCAGGCGCGGGGATGAACCGTACGCAGCGCTCATGCGAGCTCGCGTGCGCACGCGTTCCCCGCAGGCGCGGGGATGAACCGACTGGCGGCTGGCTCGATGCCGCGCGCCGACGCGTGTTCCCCGCAGGCGCGGGGATGAACCGTCGCGTCGAGCGTCGTCGCCAGCGTCGCCGCGTGTTCCCCGCAGGCGCGGGGATGAACCGGCGACTCGCATGGCGCGGACGACGCGCGGCCTCTGTTCCCCGCAGGCGCGGGGATGAACCGTCGGTGCGCCTCGAGCCGTACGCATCACGGTGTTCCCCGCAGGCGCGGGGATGAACCGGCACTGCCATCGATGCGAGCGCTGCGCGGTCGAGCGCGTTCCCCGCAGGCGCGGGGATGAACCGGCCGTGCGGCCGGCGCTCGATCGCGCGTCGCTCGCGTTCCCCGCAGGCGCGGGGATGAACCGCGTGATCGCAGCGCGCGATCAGCTGAGCCGGCCTGTTCCCCGCAGGCGCGGGGATGAACCGCGCGGCTCGCGCGCCAGCGGACGCCTGGTCGCCTGTTCCCCGCAGGCGCGGGGATGAACCGGTCGGCTCGCGCGCCGTGCTAGCGCCATTCGATCGCGTTCCCCGCAGGCGCGGGGATGAACCGCGCCGAGCGCCGATCGCATGACGCGCTGACGGTGTTCCCCGCAGGCGCGGGGATGAACCGGTCATGCCGCGCCGAGCGTCATGCGCCACGTGCGAGCCGTTCCCCGCAGGCGCGGGGATGAACCGGCACTGGCCGACGCTGCCGATCGCGGATCGCGCGTGTTCCCCGCAGGCGCGGGGATGAACCGTGCGCCGACGCTGCCGACTCGGGCCATCACGCGTGTTCCCCGCAGGCGCGGGGATGAACCGGATCCTGGCGACGATGCGCGGAGCTCGTCGGCAGTGTTCCCCGCAGGCGCGGGGATGAACCGGCGCATCGGTAGCACGGTCGCGCGCTCGGCACCGTGTTCCCCGCAGGCGCGGGGATGAACCGGCGCGACGGCCGCGGCAGCGAGATCGCTAGCCCCGTGTTCCCCGCAGGCGCGGGGATGAACCGGTCGCGCGATCCGCCGTCTGCGATCGAGGCCAGTGTTCCCCGCAGGCGCGGGGATGAACCGCTCGCGCGCCGACGCAGGCCTGCCAGTCAGCCGCGTTCCCCGCAGGCGCGGGGATGAACCGTCGCAGCGCTCGTCGCCGACGCGCTGACGCACGTGTTCCCCGCAGGCGCGGGGATGAACCGGTCGCGTGCCGGCGTCGCATCGGCGCCATGCGACGTGTTCCCCGCAGGCGCGGGGATGAACCGATCCGCGCCTATGCGCAGCCCGGCGCCGCGGTGTTCCCCGCAGGCGCGGGGATGAACCGATCGCGACCGTGCTGCGGCTGAGCGCATCGACGCGTGTTCCCCGCAGGCGCGGGGATGAACCGGTCGCGAGCCGTGACGCCGGTCGCTGCAGTGCGTGTTCCCCGCAGGCGCGGGGATGAACCGGCGACGCTGCGATCGCTCGGCGATCGCGACGCGTTCCCCGCAGGCGCGGGGATGAACCGACGCTTGGTACGACTCAGGCGACCGCGACGTGTTCCCCGCAGGCGCGGGGATGAACCGGCGATCGGGATGTCGACCGGCGCCTGCAGCGCGCGTTCCCCGCAGGCGCGGGGATGAACCGGATCGCCGCGCGATGCCGCCGTCAGCTCGCAGTGTTCCCCGCAGGCGCGGGGATGAACCGACCGCCGACGCACTGCACGCGACGGCACGCAGCGTTCCCCGCAGGCGCGGGGATGAACCGGCCCTGATCTCCTCACCCGCGGCACGCCGTGTTCCCCGCAGGCGCGGGGATGAACCGGCGTCCAGCCTGGGCTGGCTGCTCGGCGGCGGCGCGTTCCCCGCCGGCGAGGAAACCATCGACTACGCTTTCATGGCCAGGACCCCGACGCCGCCGACAACCGCTGGCTGCGCGAGGCGTTCGAGCACCGCATCGCCATCATCTATCTCCTCGGCATCGCGCCCGGCCGCTACAAGGCCATCCACCCCGCCTTCATCGACGGCTGGGACGCCACCGGCCTGAAAGCCCGCGTCGGCTTCGCCCAGGCCGGCACCGTATATGTTCGGCATCGCGGAAAGCCCTCTGCAACGGCGCTACGCCGTGCGCGAGGTTCAGCAAAATCTGCACCAGGCCACGTTCCGGGAAGCCGTCGTGACCGCCTACAAGGGCCGCTACCGCTGGTACGGCCTGCCGGAGCCCCTGCTGCTCGACGCCGCGCACATCATCCAGGACGGGCATGACGAGCTGGGCAAGCCCGTCGTGCCCAACGGCATCCCCATGTGGAAAATCCACCACGCCGCCGTGGTCGCCCACTTGATCGGCATCTCCCCCGACTACCGCCTGCACATCGCCCACCGCCTGCTCGTTCAGACCCACGGCCCGATGCTGGAAGCCCTCAGGCGCCCGCTACAGCGGCTAGTCTGCACCTGCCCGCACTCGTCCAAGGACCATCCCGACCGCGATCACCTCGCTCCTTCGCTTCGAACGCTTCAAAGTCGCGGCGTCTGCGGTCCGGGCGCGGGTGTATCCACTGCGAACGCAATGGGCCATCGGACGACATGCCCCGCACTCAATGCCTCGCGCCGTAGCGGCAGCCCTCGGGCAAGCGAACACCCAGTGGGCGGACCGTGGGCTCGTGGTAGGGTTGCGGCCCCCACGACCATCGTCGACAAGCGGTTGGGCGTTGGAGGGCCATCGGTCGAGCAGCGAATGTCGCCGACCGAACAGCACTCAACATCAGGCGTCCAATATGGCTGAGAGACGGACACGCTGCCGCCTCTCAGAACGGGCGGCACCGGCGCAAAATGCACCTCTATGTGGGCGCGCCCGCGCGTCGTCCACTGAACTGATTGTTTCAGTGCGTTCCAAACCTGAGGCATTTCGGTCGGATGGCCGGGCGAAACTCACCTCGGCGTCGGTCGCAACTTCCGGACTTCGCACCCCGAGCGGCCGGGCAAAAAGGGACGGAAAAACAAGGAGGCATCGCTTTTGACGGTGTGGCGGATGATGGTATGCTTTGATGATGCCGCCTGTGTACCCTGCCATGAAGGTGCATCCACAGAGGCGAAGATTTGGAACAAGCACACGCTCTGGAGCAGGCTCTGCACCATAAAGCCGAGCCGGTCGTAGCGCAGGGCGGGACGCTTGTTCTCTAGCAGCCAGGCGTTGCAGCGCTCCACCGGCCCGCGGCTCCGGCCCGAGCGGTGTGGGCGACCGCGCTTGCGGATGTGCGGTTCGGCTCGGAAGGCGCGGCTCAGGGCGCTGTTGGCCTCGGCGTCATACCCTTTGTCATCGAATACGGCTTGGATGCGGGCCAGGACAGCGAAGGCAGCCAGGAACAGGCGCTCGAACGCCACGGTGTCGTTGACGTTGGCGGCCGTGGCGAGGCAGGCCACGGGCGACGCCGTCGCCGGTGACCGCAATGTGGTATTTGGTGCCCCGCTTGCCGCGGTCGGTCGGGCTCGGCCCGGTCGACACGCCCTCGCGCTTCGCCCGCACCGAGCAGGTGTCCAGGATCAGCATCGGGATGCCCCGCAGCATGGCCACCCGTAGGGCGTGCACCCCCGTCAGCAGGCCGCTGCGTGCCCAGGCCTCAAGGCGCCGGCGCAGCGTCGAACCGCTGGCCTCGCCCACGCTCGCCGTGAGGCTGCGCCACGGCGTGCCTTCGCGCAGGAACCGGCGCAGCGTGGCCAGCACCCGCCCTGTGGACGCTCGTGGACGGACGTGCACCGCCCCCTCGCAGTAGGCAATTACTGCGCTGGTAGCCCGTGGTATGGTCCTCAGATGGTGCCCGGGGCAATGGGGCGACCATCTGCAAAGCGCCGCGGGGCAGGCTCTCGGTTGTCGGTACTGGCCTTCGATTATCTTGATGCACTTCTCGGGGTTTAGCGCGAAGTCGAATGAGCATCGCCACTTCGCGTCGGGCCTCCTGCCGGAGAGGAAGTCCGATTTGAGAATGCGTCGGCAATATGATTGCCATCCCTCCAGGAAGTTGGGCGCAAAGTGCTGCTCCAGCAGGGCGCTCAGGTGTTTGCGTCGGCGGGGAGTTATTGTCTTTACTTTGCCGAGATCGGACCCGCAGATGGTGTTCCAGACTTCTACCGCCTCTCCGATTGGCTTGCGGGTGATAGCGGGCAGCCTTGCTTCTTCCCTTGGAAAATCACGGGCGGATGCGTCGCCGCCGAACGGCGGTGACATATACCCGTCAGGGTATGTAGTTTTTGCTTCTGGTTCTGTCTCTGTTTCTAGTTCTGCTTCTGGATCTGCGTCTGCTTTAAGGGCTGGGTTAACCCCCCCCGTTATGGGTCTGGCCCGTGGCGCCACTGCGCCGTCACGGCCCTTGAGAAGGGCGGGATTTCCGCCTCGCAATCCATACTCCCTTCCCGTCTCCGCCATCTCGGCGTCGCGGACCATGCGGCGGCAATAGATCACGCCATTCGGCGTCCGACTGAAAACGCCGGCTTCCTCCAATTCCTGAAGGTGCCCCTTGCACTCCCTCTCGGTCACACCCGCGATCCTGGCGATTTGACGCACCGTGGCAGCCCGGCGATTGATGGTAACGTGACCCCGCGGGGTTCCCTCGAACGCCATGCACAGCAACTCCATCCAGAGACCGCGAGCGGCCAGGGAACAGAGACGGAGAGCCGGTTCGCTGCTCCAGTCGGACCAAAAGAACTTGGACCACCTGTAGGTGTTGGATTTGGGCATCAGCAGCCTCTCCCTCTGGTAGCGTAGAACCGTCCATCGCGTGCCGCTGCTCGCCGCTCGCCGCACGACGGCCACGAGCACGGTCATGGTGCTCGGCCCTTGAAAACCGCCGGCGGGAGGCTGGCCAGATATGTGCGCAGGCTCTCACCGTCGATGAGCACTGCCCGGCCGGCCTTCACCGCAGTGATCTTCCCTTCGGCCAGGATGCGGTAAATGAACGAGCGGGAGAGGCCATAATGGGCGGTGACGGCCTTTGGTCGCAGGAACGCCGCGCACGGCATCACCACAGCGCTGGAGGACGCCGGGAAGCCTGGAATTGGCGCCTTCGTTGGCGTCGGGCCGCCAAGAATGCGACGCTTGGTCATCGGCCTGCACCATCAAGCGCAATGCTAGGTCGGCCGCGCAGCCGGTACTGGCGCGTCACCTTCATGGCGCGCGAAATCAACGGCAAGCCGGTCGAGGACGCCACGCCGTACCGCTGTTGCTGCCGCCGCGCGCAACTGTGGGCAGGGGAAGGCGCTGGGGAACACCACCTCTCCATCGGGCCGAACAAAAACACGGTGGCGACGACCACCGTCGACGAGCTGCGCCTCAGCAAGCACAGGGCGCTTGAAGTAGTCGCGGTTGCCAAGGGCGATCGCGACATTCTCCACAGCGAAATTCGGCATGTAATACTCCACGAGATCGAAGTCCTCGTATGGACGTGCCCGTAAGAACGCGCCATGAACCCGGGCCTCCGGAGATGGACCTTATCCGCTCGGCCTTCGGCGGCTGCCGCGCCGGCCCATGAACTTCGGAGACGCCTCAAAGCGGGCCGCCGCCCACGCGAGAAATTCTCCTACGCTGTAAACGGCGACGCCGTTGATCAGGCGATAGGCGAGGGGCGCGACCTCGATGGTGCGCTCGCTGAGCGGGCCGAAGTAGTGGTTGTGGATCAGCGCGAGCTGTTTCCGGGTCGCGACGCGGGGCAACCGAGCGGGATCAGGCTCCGGCGGAGTGATCGAGATTGATGGAAAGGGGGCGTGACCGGACCAACGCACATCTCCACATGCCTTCGACATGCAGATGGCGAAATTCGGCGCCGATTAAAACCAAAGAGAATTGGGGGAATTTTCTTTGTTTCTATCCGAGTAACCTAGCGGCCCGGCCGCCGACCAGGCTTGTCCCACCCGCTGTCCTCTTCCTTGCAGGCGGTCGTCCATGCCCAATCGAAATCGGGGTCCTCCAGGCCGGGGAAACGCTTCTTAGCGTCTTCCCGCCAATCACTCTTGATCTGGTCTGACCGGCCAGGGGACCGGCGCATCTCCGCCACGAGCCACGCATAGCACCCTTCCCTTGGCGAGAGATCACCCCCCTGTGTTGGCTTTGCTCCTTGGGGCACCTCGTCGCGAGCAGCACTGACCCGGAACAGGCTTGGGTGTCGCTGCACGTAGTCGACGACATCAAGCCAGTCGACATGGACTTCGCGACCGCCCTCCACTGTGCCGTTGGACCAGTCCAGGGCTGGCCAGCCACCGTAGAACCCGATTGAAAGTACCAGCAATGGCTCGCCGTCGAGCGGCAAATTCGGGAACGGCACCTCACGAAGGTCCTCCTCATTGCCCCACACTTGGTGTCTGATCCGGTTAGTCTCGATGGCCGGGCGCAGGATCATCCACGCCTGTTCCTGAGGAATTCCGAGGTACCCCTCAACGAGCGCTGGAAGGTCGGTGATGAGGGGCGCACCTGGCGGCGCCGACGGCATCCGAGACGGCTCGTCGTCCATGTGATCCTTCCTTAGCTCAAGCGCCGCCGGGCGCGACAACCGCGCGATGAGGGGACACGATGACCGCTCCATCTGACGGACGGCTCAGCGCCTCGCGGAGCAATTTCCCCCAGGTCGTCATCGCCTGCACCTGCTCCTTCCAGCGGGGGGCAAGCTGGTAGACGCCGAGAACGCCGCCACGTGTTGCCGATTGCCGGTGGGACAGCATTAGATCGGCCACCGTCTCGGGCACTTCGTGCTCAGCGCAGGCCGAAGCGAATGAGCGGCGGAAGTCGTGGAATGTCCATTCCTTCAACCCTGTCGCCTTGGTCAACACCGTCTTCATGCGGGTGAAGGTTTCGAGGGGCCGCCGCGCACGCGGGGACGGAAACACCAAGGCTCGCCGGTCCACCACGCCCTCCGTCTGCACGGCGTCAATCACCGCGAGGGTCAGCTCGTGAAGATGAAAAGTGTGGGCCTCACGGTTCTTCGAGTTCTCGGCCGGGACAGTCCATGACGATCCGTCGCGATCGATCTGGTCCCACGTCATCCGCGTCGCCTCACGTAGCCGACAAGGAACCGCGATCATGAACCGCACGAAGTTCCGCTCGGCGGCGTGGAGTTGCTCCGCCGCCCTCCAGATCTCGGCGAGTTGCTGGACTTGCAGGTAGCGAGCTCGGGGCTTCACGGGCTTTGGACGGCGTGTCCGGCTCACCAGCATGCAGGGGTTGATCTGGATGTAGCCCTCGTCCTTTGTCCAGTCGAGGAACCGGCTCAGCGCCCCGTATTGCTTGCGGGCCGTGGCGGGACGCTTTGCGTCCTTCAGAAGCATCTGGTTGATATGCTTGGCTTCCAGTTCTCCAACCGGCAGGGACGCGGCGCCAATCGACTGGAGTGCGCGTTGCACCAGGGCCAAATCTTGCGTGACCGACGCCTCACTGAGCAAACCGGTCCCCCGAAGTTTTGGCCGATTGGGCAAGGCTTGAGAATAATCGTCCAAGAGTCGCCCAAGGGTCGAGGCGCGCTCCTGACTGGCCTTCGCGATGTTCTCCCGCTTCATTCTCGCGGGATCGTGGCCAGCACTCGCGCCTCTCTTCAGCGCCCTGGCCTCTTCCCGCGCTGCGTCAGGATCGTACTCGGCAGGCGAGCCGATTGCGACCGCCTGGGTCGGCCAGCGGCGGCCGGTCTTCGGGTCAACTCCGCGCGGCTTATATTCGAACCGCCACATCGTGCTCTTCGGGTTGACCACCAACGCGAGGCCGCGGCACTCGCTGTCGCGCACGATGATCCTTGCTCCCTGCACACGGCGACCGGTGTAGGCGGTGATCGTTTGCTTCGTGATCTTGAGCGGACCTTCGGAAATGATCTGGATTTTCGCCACCTGCTGCCCCCATTGGTGACCGGACAGTGACCGGACGCAGTGTCCGAACGCAAGCGGAAATTGGCGGGGGCAAGCGGCGGTTCAGACTGGCCGGGATCGAGAAAATCCCCGAAAACACAAGGGGATTTGTAGACGTTGCCGCCGGTTACCAATCTGGCGTCATGGAAATCATAATCCCTTGGTCGGTGGTTCAAATCCGCCCGCCGCTACCATTTCCGGTCAACCGCGCGCCATCGTCACCCGTGGCCGGCCCTGCGACGCCCCCCGCTTCATGTACCGGCTGCGGAGCCGAGCAGCGTTGTGTCGAGCCTCGCCGTCAGTGGCAGGTGGTCGGAGGCGCGGCGGGCGAGGCGGCTGTCATGGGCGGCCACACCGGTCACCAGCCCCGCCGGCTGCCCCATGATCCGGTCGAGCGACAATGTTGGGCGCAAGGCCGGGAAGGTCGGGGCGTGCGGCGGCTCGCCTAACGCCGGGGCCAGCACCCGCAGCGCGCCGCCGCGGCCATGCCACTCGTTCAAATCGCCCAGCAGCAACGTCGGCAGCCTGGCCCCGCCATCGGCCGCGATCGCCGCGAGCAGCAGCCGCGCCTGCACGCCCCGGCGCCGCGCCCCCAGGCTGAGATGCGTCGCCAGCAGCCGGAACGGCCCCCCGCCAAGGTCGAGCTCGGCCATCACCGCGCCGCGCGGCTCCAGCCCGCCCAGCCGCAGCGCCACCGGCGGCGAGCGGATCTCGGCGTCGCGCCGCAGCAGCACCAGGTTGCTGCGCCAGCCCTGCTCGCCTTCCCTCCCGGTCACCGGCATCAGCCGCAGGCCGAGGTCGCGCTCGATGCCCTCGGCGTCCAGCATGCCCACGCCGCGGCGGAAATAATGCTGCGCCTCCTGCAGGGCGATCAGGTCGGGCCGGATCTCGCCAATCACCCCAGCAATGCGCTCGGGCCGGAACCAGCCCGCCATGCCGCGGCAACGATGCACATTGTAGGTGGCGACAAGCATCAGCGCGCCACCCGCTCAACCCCGCGCCGCCCGGTCGCCCCGCGGCCAGGGCACCAGCGCGGCGCCGCCGGCGCCACCCGCCGTACCCACTGCAGTCAGGGCGATGTCCGACAGCGTATCCAGGGTGCCCCCGATCAGCGCGGTCGCCCATTCGAACGCCTCCCACCCGGCGCCAAGCACCAGCCCCACGACGGCGCCGGTCCAAGCCAGCCGCCCAGCCCCGCGCCGCCGGCCATCGGTGCCGAGCCATCCGGCCAGCACCGCCCCGGCCAGCACGCCGTTCAACAGATGCACCACCTCGTCATAGGGATTGTCCCCGTAGAACCACCGCAGCCCGTAGCCGGGACTCACCAGCAACGTCATCAGCGCCGGCGTCACGTCAAGCGCACGCGGCAGGCGGCGCAGCCGTTGCGGCAGCACGCCCATCCGCTCGCGCGGCGGCAGGATCAGGCCGACGCACCCCGCCACCGCGGCCAGCGTGCCGATTGCCGCACCCTGACGCCCCATGATCCAGAAGGCGCCGGCCACCCCCACCAGCAGGCCGAGCCAGCCCCACGCCGCCGGCGATTGGCGCCGCAGATCGGCGCGTGTCAGCGGCGCCATGCCCGTCCCTCCGTCCATCCAGCCACGACCCGCCACTCTCCTGGGCGGTCTGGTCGTTCGAAGACAGGGCCGGGGGCGAAGGTTCCCCCCGTCAGCGCGGCGCGCCGGAGGCAGTGACGCTACCCGGGCGAGCGGTGCTGCCAGCGCTCGGCCTCCACGGTGCCCATCAGGGTCAGCCGCCCGGTGCACGTGGCGCCCAGCTTCTCCAGCACCCGCCGCGAGGCCGTGTTCGTCGGCATCACGTAGCTGACCAGGCTGGTCAATTCCTTCTGCAGGAAGGCCCAGCGATGCAGGATCACCGCCGCCTCGGTGGCATAGCCGCGGCCCCAAAACGGCTCGTCGAGCCCATAGGCCAGCTCCGGTTCGGCCCAGTCATAGGGGTGCAGAATCCCGGCCCGCCCGGCGAACCGGCCGGTGGCCGATTCCACGACTGCGAACATGCCGTAACCGCGCAACGGCCACTGGCCCAGCATCCGCGCCATGCCGTCCCACGTCTCGGCCCGGCTGCGCGTCACCCCTGTGCCGAGCGTGCGCATCACGTTGGGATTCGCCTGCATCGCGGCAAACGCCTCCAGGTCGTCGGCCGCGAGCGCGCGCAGCGTCAGGCGCGGGGTCAAAAGGGTGGGAATGGCGAAGCTGGTCATGCTGTATCCATTGGCGGCCCCATCATCAGGGCGGTTCCGGCGGCGGCCCGACCAGCCTAGCATGCAACGGATGTCCGCACCGCCCCAACCATGAGCGCCACCCTCCCCTCGGTCGACCGGCTGCTGCGCTCGTCGGCGGGTGCGGTGCTGCAGGACCGCTTCGGCCGCGCCCCGACCCTGGCGGCGCTGCGGGCCGAACTGGAACAGCTACGCGCCGCCCGCGCCTTCGGCACGCCGTCCGAGGCGGTGCTGGACGCCGCGGCCGACCGCCTCGCCCGCGCGGCCCAGCCCGGCCAGCGCCCCGTATTCAACCTCACCGGCACCGTGCTGCACACCAATCTCGGCCGCGCGCCCATGCCGCCCGAGGCCGCCGCCGCCGCCGCCGCGGCCATGGCGGGGGCGACCACGCTGGAATTCGACCTGGCCACCGGCCGCCGTGGCGAGCGCGACGACCACGTGCGCGCCCTTCTGCGCGAACTCACCGGGGCCGAGGACGCAACCGTTGTGAACAACAACGCCGCGGCGGTGATGCTCATGCTCAACACCCTGGCGAACGGGCGCGAGGTGCCAGTTTCCCGCGGCGAACTGATCGAGATCGGCGGCGCCTTCCGCATCCCCGACATCATGGCCCGCAGCGGCGCGCGCCTGGTGGAGGTCGGCACCACCAACCGCACCCACAAGCGCGACTTCGCCGCCGCCCTCGGGCCAGACACGGCGGCGATCATGCGGGTCCACCAGGCCAACTACGCCATCGCCGGCTTCACTGCCGCCGTGCCCCTCGCCGATCTCGCGGCCCTCGCGCACCAGGCCGCTCTGCCGCTGCTGGAGGATCTGGGCAGCGGCAGCCTGGTGGATCTGTGCCGCTGGGGCCTGCCGCACGAGCCGATGCCGGCCGAGAGCCTGGCCGACGGCGCCGACCTCGTCAGCTTCTCCGGCGACAAGCTGCTCGGCGGCCCCCAGGCCGGGCTGATCGTCGGCCGCGCCGACCTGATCCGCCGGCTGAACGCCAACCCGCTGAAGCGGGCGCTACGCATGGACAAGGCGCGGCTGGCGGCACTGGAGGCGGTGCTGCGGCTGCACCGCGACCCCGACCGCCTGGCCGAGCGGCTGCCGGCGCTGCGGCTGCTGACCCGGGCCGAGGCCGACATCGCCGCCACCGCGGCGCGCGTGCTGCCCGCTGTCGCCGCCTTCCTCCCTGGCCTGCACGCGGCACTGGCGCCATGCCGCAGCCAGATCGGATCGGGGGCGCTGCCGGTCGACCTGTTGCCCTCCCGCGCCATCACCCTGCACGGGCCGGCGCTGGACCAGGCGGCGGCGCGGCTGCGCGCCCTGCCGGTTCCGGTGATCGGCCGCATCGGCGACGGCCGGCTATGGCTCGATTGCCGCTGCCTCGAACCAGGGCATGAAGAGTCGTTCCGGCTGAATTTTGGACGTTGAACGACGTTGCGCTAGACTCGCCGGCGGAGGAGAAGCGGCCCCGGTGGGTCGGCCGGCCTTCAAAGCCGGTTGGGGCTGCCCTGCGGTCCCGGGTGGGTTCGAACTCCCGCTCTCCTCCGCCCCCGCTGTCTGTGCCCAGACTGTCCGTGCCCCGCTTTCAGACCCTTGTGGTTTCGCCGAGGCCACAGGTGTGGCGGTTCGGCCACAGCGCCGCTCCGAAACAGCAAGTAACTGGTTGGTGAGCGATGTCGGGCTGGTTCGATTGCGTCGCGATGTCTATCTTCCGATCAAGATTCGGGCGGCCGATGGTGCCTGGGTCGCCAATCCCTCCACGGACGGGCTCATATGGAGAATACAAGGATGAACTTGCGCAATGCACTGATGGCGGCTGCCTTGGTGGCGGCCCCAGTGGCCGTCGCACCTAGCGCGGTGCAGGCCCAGTCGCTGGACGGGGTCTATATTGGTCTTGGCGCCGGCGCGAACTGGCTGACCGACACCAACATCCGCGCCCCTGGCACCGGCAAGCTTTCCAACGACGGCATCGGCTTCGTCGGCCTGGGCAGCGTCGGCTACGCCTTCGGCAACGGGCTGCGCGTTGAGCTGGAAGGCAACTACCGCTACAACCAGATCACGGCGAACGGCGTTGGTGGCCAGCTCCAGAGCTACGGCCCGATGTTGAACCTGCTCTACGACTTCGACGTCGGCCTGCCGGGCGCCACCCCCTATATCGGCGCTGGTGTCGGCTACCAGTGGGGTAACGTCCGGGCTGGCGGTGTAGACTCGCGCCAGGAAGGTGCCTGGGCCGCCCAGGGTATCCTGGGTGCGGCGATCGCCACCGGCGTGGACGGCCTCGCCGTCACCGCCGAAGCCCGCGTCTTCAGCACCGTCGAGAAGGTGGAATACAAGATCGGCGGCGTCACCAACTCCACCGATCCGCAGCTGAGCATCTCGGGCCTCATCGGCCTGCGCTACACCTTCAACACCCCGGCCCCGCCGCCGGCCCCGGCGCCCGTCGCCGTGCCCGCACCGGCACCGGCCCGCACCTACCTGGTGTTCTTCGATTGGGACAAGGCCGACCTGACCCCGCGCGCCCGGCAGATCATCGCCGACGCCGCCCAGGCATCGACCCGCGTCGCCACCACCCGTATCGAGGTTGCCGGCCACACCGACAACACCGGCACCGCGGCCTACAACCAGAAGCTCTCGCTGCGCCGCGCCAACGCGGTTGCCGCCGAGCTGGTTCGCCTGGGCGTTCCCCGCACGGCCATCGACATCATGGCCTTCGGCGAGTCTCGCCCGCTGGTCGCAACCGCGCCCAACACCCGCGAGCCGCAGAACCGCCGCGTCGAGATCGTGCTGAAGTAACCAGCCTGGCCTATCCCCGGGCGAAAGCCCGGGGTCAAAAAGAAACCGGCCCCGCAAGGGGCCGGTTTTTTATTGCCGTGGCTACCGCCCGCGCGGCAACCGCTACCGCATCAGCGGCTGGCGCGTTGCCGGCGCGGCGGTGTCGCCGGCTGGTCCGGGCATTCGGTGATGTTCATGGGCTGGCTGATCACCTGGCTGGTGGCAAGCGCCGTCACGTCCGCCGGCGACTTCAGCGACTCCGCCGTCGCGAAAAGCTGCTGCCCGTCGCTGCAGAAATAGTAGTTGTCGACGATGCGCCGGCGCGACTGCGCGTTGGCCAGGTTGGTGATGTACTCGTCCAGCTCGGTCTGGCCGCGCCGGCCATAGTTGCGGGCGAAATAGCCTGTCAGCACGCGCTCCTGCGGCACCAGCGCGCCGCGGTGGGCGTTGACGAAGGCGTTGTATTTGGCGGTGGAGTTGCAGGCCAGCGCGGTCACCATCAGCCGGCTCTTCAGCGCCGCCACCTGGAAGGCGGTCTTCTCCGGCGGGCGGGCGCAGAACTGGGCATCCGGCACCCGCTCCTCGGCCACCCGCGGCGGCGCGGCCGGCGGCCCGGGTGGCGGGGCTGCGCATTGGGTGAGGCCAAGGGCGAGAATGCAGGCAAGAGCGGGGCGCATCGAATACTCCAGGACAGGAACATTGCCATCCGGCGGCCGCGCAAAACGGCGGGCCCGCGCCTCAATACAAGGCCCCCCGACACTTCTACAACAGCGATGTGGGCGCAACCGGCGGATGGCCCGCAAAGTTGCGTCAGCGCAGTGTGGCGCCACGAACGACATCACGAGGATGCCTCGCCATGAGCACGCTGGAAGATACACGCTGGGACATGGTGGCACGCCGGTGCCCCGCCGATTTCCTCTACGCCGTCACCACCATGGGCATCTACTGCCGGCCCGGCTGCCCGTCGCCGCGGCCGCGCCGCCAGAATGTCCGCTACTTCGCCTCGCCGCCCGAGGCCGAGGCCGCCGGCTTCCGCGCCTGCCGCCGCTGCGACCCGAAGGGCGAGCGCGAGGCAATTGCCCAGGAGGCGGTGCGCGACGCCTGCGCCTTCATCGAGGCCGAAGAGGCGATACCCTCTCTCGACGCCCTGGCCAAACGGGCTGGCTACTCGCGCTTCCATTTCCTGCGCATGTTCCGCGACCGCACGGGCGTGACCCCGCGCAGCTACGCCGAGGGCGTACGCGCGCGCCGTCTCCAGGCCGCATTGTCGGCGGGCGCGCGGGTGGCCGATGCCATCCAGGACGCCGGCTTCGGCTCCGAATCGCGGGTCTATGAGGATACCGGCCGCCTGCTGGGCATGACCCCAGGGGCGCTGCGGCGCGGCGGCGCCGGCGAGGTGATCCGCACCGCCTTCGCCGACTGTCCGTTCGGACGGCTGCTGCTGGGCGCCACGGCCGCCGGCGTCTGCTTTCTGGGCTTCGCCGAACCGGACGATGCCCTGCTGGGCGATCTGCGCCGCCGCTTCCCCCGCGCCACGGTGGTCGCCGACGACACCGGCTTGGCCGAAACCCTGGCCACGGTGCTCGCCTTCATCGAGGAGCCGCGCCAAGCACTGTCCCTGCCGCTCGACCTGCGCGGCACCGCCTTCCAAGTGCGCGTCTGGGAGGCACTGCGCCGCATCCCGCCCGGCGAGACCCGCAGCTACGGCGAACTGGCAAAAATGATCGATGCCCCGCGCGCGGTTCGCGCTGTGGCCCGCTCCTGCGCCACCAACCCGGTGTCGCTGGCGGTGCCGTGCCACCGCGTGGTGGGCAGCGACGGGGACTTGACCGGCTATCGCTGGGGCGTGCCGCGCAAGCGGGACATGCTGGCACGCGAACGACGTGCTGCCGGGGGGCAGACCGCGAGGTCGGAATGAATGCCACGCCTCGGTGGGCAAAAAAAATGTGGCGGCCCGAAGGCCGCCACGTTGATAGCGCTTAGATGAAGAACGAAAAGCTGCCGCGCGGCGACCTCAGCGGCGGCGGCGCAGCGCCCCGAGCGCCAGCATGCCCATGCCAAGCATCGCGAGCGACGCCGGCTCCGGCGTCTTCACGGTGCCGTCGTCATAGGTGTAGGTCACGAGGGCGTTCGCCTGGGCGCTGGTCACCTGATTGCCACCCAGATTGCCGCCGCTTCCGAAAATCTCGAGGGAGGTGTTCGTCTCGATAGGGATCAAGAAGCTACCAAAGCCGACCGTTTCGTAGCCCGCGAGCGCCGAATTGTTGGTCAAGTTGGCGGTTTGGTTGCTGCCGTTCACCGGCAACGGCGACGTCGAACTGTTCGCAGGCAAGCTGACCGGCGCACCCGTGTTTGCAGACACCGTAAAGAGGCTGCTGCCCAACGGAGGAACACCGACAGGGAACGCGAAGCCCGCGAGCGCCGACGTCAGGAAGAACCTGGAATTCGTCTGCCCGATCTGATTGGTTGAGGCAGACGCGCCCGTGGTCAGCACAATGGTTCCGTCGATCGCACCGGTAATCTGAAGCGTCATCGAGATCAGCGACGCACCGCCGTATGCCGACTGATCAAACGTGTCGCAGCTGACGTTTCCGCTCAGTTCCGTCGGGTTGAAACCGAGCGCCGTGCACGATCCGTTGACGGTCACCGGCACCGCGCTGGCCGGGGCGACGAACATGGCGGCACCAATAGCGGCGACGGCAGCAAGCCTGAGTGAGGTGTACAACCGACTTCTCCTGGGAAATACCAAAACGTAAGAATACCCAAGCAAGCAGCGTGCCATGCAACTTTCCCCATGGAAATCAAACGGTTCGGCCCGCAGCGCGACGCGGCGGGCGGCGGTCTGTAAAAAAAGCCAACTTACCCAACTCGTTGTGCGCACATGCGAAACGCCCACACACCCCGGCCGAACCGACAAAAAACATCCGCAATATACTGATTAATATGAGAAAAATTGTCCGCCCAGCACGAGCGTCAATGAATGCGATAGCCTTCGATAGGGGAGAAGTTGTAAAAAATGTCGACAGATGGATGGGAACCTCTCCAGCACGAAGGAACTGCACGCCCCTCGTTGCCACGATCTTCGCCGCCCGGGCCCAGCGCCCCCCGGTGCCGATCCCCGCAATCTCACGTGCACCCGCCGACCAACCTCGCGTAGAGTTTCCGGCCATCGATACCCGCGCCATCGGGCCGGGGGCGGATCAGCGGAGGCAACGCGAATGAACGCGCCGTTCAGCAACCAATATCGCCATCTCACCGTGAAACGCTTCGCCGGGGCCGGCGGCGCCGACATCACCGGCGTCAACCTCGCCGATGACCTGCCCGATGACGTGCTGGCGGAAATCCGCGCCGCCCTGCTCGACAACCTCGTCATCTGCTTCCATGACCAGGACCTTACCCCCGCCCGGCAACTGGCCTTCGCCCGTCGCTGGGGCGAGATCCACCTGCACCCGTTCATGCAGGGCATGGCCGACCACCCGGAAATCCTGGAGATCATCAAGCGCCCGACCGACAAGAAGAACTTCGGCGGCTCCTGGCACACCGACCAGATGTTCACCCCGTCTCCCGCCATGGGCACCATGCTCTATGCCAGGCAGGTGCCCTCAGCCGGCGGCGACACCATCTTCACCAACCAATATCTCGCCTACGAGGCCCTGTCCGACGGCATGAAGAAGCTCGCCGAACAGTTCCACACCGTCTGCGTCGGCGACAATTTCCGCCAGGCCGACGGCCACACCCGCAAGGACCGCTACGCCACCACCATGGCCGACATGAAGGTGAAGGACCCCGGCAACGTCCAGACCACCAGCATCCACCCGCTGGTCCGCACCCACCCGGAAACCGGCCGCAAGGCCCTGTATGTCGGCGGCCACGTCCAGCGCTTCGAGGGCATGACCGACGAGGAGAGCATCCCCCTCATCGACTATTTCATGCGCCACTCCACCCGCCCCGAGTTCACCTGCCGCGTGCGCTGGTCCACCGGCATGCTCACCTTCTGGGACAATCGCTGCACCCAGCACTTCGCCGTCAACGACTACCCCGCGGAGACGCGCATCATGCACCGCATCACCATCTGCGGCGACGCCCCGTACTGACCGCCGGCTGCTACTTCAGCAGATAAACCGGGCTGGTCCACAACACGCTGCCATCCTCGAAGGTGGCGCGCAGATAAAGGGCGTTGTCCCCGGCGGACAGTGGCACCCGCCGCGTGAACGCCATCCGCCCCGGTGCCATCGGTGTGGTCGCCGCCTCGGGCATCAGGAACGCGGCCATGCGCCGCCCCAGCCCGCCCGCCTCCGCACTCCATTCGCCGGCGCGCAGCGACGCCAGCGGAATCTCCGCCTGCACCAGGTTGGTATCCACCACCAGCGTGCCCTCCAGCGAGGCCAGCGTCGCGTCCAGCGCCTGGAAGCCGCCCGTGGTCACCCCCTGGAAGCGCAGCGTCGTGTCATCCACGTCGAACCGGTGGTCCAGGTTGAACCGGTTCACCGGCCGCGCATCCCGCCACGTCGTCCCGCGCACGCCGATGCTGCCCTGCCAGCGCGTCTCGCGCCCGCGCCCGCGATACTCGCTGCCCTCCCACATCACCCGCAGCCGCATCCCCGGCGGCGCGTCAGGCCGGATCACCTCCACCAGCGCCGTCCGGTTGAACAACTGCACCCGCTCGATCGCGCTGCCCGCCATGATCTCCGCCCGGAACAGCGCCGTCTCGTCGCGCACCCCGGCCAGGATGTCGCCCATCATCGCGGTCGTGGTCTCCGCCTCCGCCGCCCCCCCCAGCGCGGGGTCGTCCACATGCCGCGCCGCCGCCCGCGCCAACGTCACCTCCACGTCGGCGAACACGCGGGCCGCGTTCGACGTGGCGTAGTGGTGCCGCCGCAGCAGCGCCTCGAACACCCCCGCGCGCGACAACCCGGGCGCCAGCAGGCAGGTCAGCCCGCCATAGCTGCCGAACTGCGACCCGCCGGGATGCGACGCCCCCTGCCGCCCCTTGTGCCCGTCGGAATTGGCAACGATGCCCACCCGCGCCCCCACCGCGAAGGCATCGTGCAGCAGCCAGTCGAAGGTGCCCCAGTCCGAATGCACCTCCACCGACCGCTCCAGCATCCGGTCATGGGCATAGTGCAGATTGGCGTAGCGCCCGCCCACATGCGGCACGCACAGCACCGGCCGCCCCTCTTCGCGCAGCGCCGCATGCAGCGCCCGCACGTCCAGCGCATCGGTCGCCGGGTCTCCCAAATCCTCGATCAGCGCCCGCGAAGACCGCCGGATCGTGCGCCCCTCCTCGGGGAAAACCACGTTGCGGTCCCCGCCCAACGCCGTGTTGCCCGACCATTCATAGCCGGGCAGGAACACGAACCGCCCGGGCGCGTCATATTCGGCGAACGCCCGGTTGAAATCCGCCCACCCTTCCGGCGTGATCTGGAAATCGTTGCCCTGGTGGCAGATCGCGTCCACCCCTGCCAGGTCGCGAGCATAGCGCGCCAGGGAATCAATCGTATTGGTGCCCACCGTCTCGCCCGACTGCCCGTGCAGGTCGGCCCAATACGGCGCCAGCCCCGCCATTTCGGCGCGCATCGGTGCCACCCGCATCGGGTTCGACGGCGTCGCATCCCACGTCACCACCAGCGCCTCGCACGCCGCGGCACTCAGCCCCTCGATGCGATGCGCCCGCGCCCCCTCCGGCCAGTCGAAGGCCTCCGGCAACCCGGCCACCGGCACATTCGCGCACAGGGCGTGCCGCCCCGCCGGCAGCGGCGCCGGGTTGCCCCACCGGTCATCGCCACGCAGCACCAGCGCGAACTTCTCCCCCGGCGCCCGTTGCGTCGGCAGTATCGCCAGCCGCCGCACAGCCGGCCCCGGCACCACCGCCACCTCGGGCTGCCCGGGCAGCAGCGCCCAGTTACAGGTGGCGAACACGTCGGCCAGCACCAGGAAATGGAAATCCGGCTCGCAATACGTCTGCATCCGCAACCCCGGCGAGCCCTGCCGCCGGTCGCCCAGCCGCACCGTGATCGTATCCCCCGGCGACAGGAACCCGCGCACCACCGACACCGTCAGCGTCGCCGACCACGGCCGCATCCCCAGCTTGGGATGGAAATCCAGCGCCAGCACCGCCCCGTTGCTCGCCTCGGCGGTCACGTAGTTGGCCGCCGCCGGGTTGCCGAACTGCGCCTTGCCCACGTCGCTCACCTGGCGCGTGCAGATGCGCAGGCTGCCGGTATCGTCCATGCCGAATCGCCCGGCCGTGAACACCAGCACGAAGCTGGCGAAGGTGCCCGCCTCCACCGGCGCCAACGGCTCAAGTGTCACCGTCCCCAACTCCGCCGCGCGGTAGTCGGTGAAATGAGCGGTATGGCCAGGGTGAGCGTTGGGTATGCCGAGATGCAACGGGCGTGTCATGCCCGCAGCCTATCGCGCCGCGCTGCCCGCCGCCACCATTCCCGCCCGGCAATCAGCCGGCCGGGGCTGCCTCCTGCACCCGCAGGATCTCCACCGCCGGCGGGCACAGCAGAATCTCGCTGAATGCACGCATCCAGTCGCCCGTGTCGTCGCCCGGGCCGGCGCGGTGACGCACCCGCTCCAACTCGTCCAGGCTCGTCAACTCCACCTCGAACTGCAGCGCCGCGCCTCCATCCCCGCGGGTCAACGGCACCAGCAAACGCGCATTCAACCCTTCGCGCCGCGCCGCCGCCGTCTCGCGCCCAATGAACTCAAGCGCGCGGTCGCGATCCTTCGGCAACACGTCATAGGAGAACCGGGCGAGATACATGACAACCTCCGCTAACCCCTCACTGACGCAACGCGAAAAACCCCCAGCCGATCCGCGGCACCTGGCAGCGCGAGGCGGTAGAAAGGAAGGAAAGCGAAGAATGTTCTTTTTGAGAAAAAGAACCAAAAAACTCTCACACATTCGCACGCGAAGCCGCCGCAACTCCACGGCCACAAAGTCGCAGCGCCTCCACACGCAAATGGACAAAGTCTTTTTGCTTCTTTTTCTCCAGAAAAAGAAGACTTTCTGCCCGATATCTTCTTCTAAACCGCCGCCACCTCCACCCGCGTATCGTTATAGCACGCCCCCTCCGAAAGGTCGGCCCGCGCGTCCGCCGAGGCCAGGGCGCTGATTGTCTGTCCTGTCGCGCTCGTCGCCAGCCACGCTCCTTTCTCCGAGGCCACCACCCCCGGCGGCACCGCGTCCGTCACCCGCAGCGGCAGCACCACCGCGCCGAGCACGTTGAACACCCGCACCTCGCCGGCGCCATCCAGCCCGCGGGCGGCGGCGTCGTGCGGATGCATCCACAATTGCGGCGCCTCGCCAGGCCCCCCGCCCGCTCCAAGCAGCGTCGAGGACACGCGCTTGTCGGAAGCCGGCGAGATCAGCACCAGCGGGAACGTGTCGTCGGCCGGCCGCCACGCCGGCAACCGCGCCTGTGCCCCCCAACGCGCGGCCAGGGTGTCGGACGCCAGTTCCACCTTGCCGGAGGGCGTGGCCGGCATCACCGTGTCGAACAGCGCCAGCGCCCGCCCATCGTCGGTCGCCATCCGCATCGCCTCCCCGGCAGGCAGCGCGCTTGGCCGAATGCCGCGCAGCCGCGAGTTGTCCAGGTCCAGCGCCTCGTCCATCAATTCGCGGTCGGTGGCGTTGAAGCAGGGCTCGTCGAACCCGAACCGCGCCGCCAGCCGCCGGAAGATCTCGGTATTCGGCAGCGACTCTCCAAGCGGCGGAATCACCGGTTCGGCCCGCTGCAGCCAATGCTGGCCATAGGCGCCGTACAGGTCGTCGTATTCGAACTGCGAGGCAGCCGGCAGCACGATGTCGCAAAGCTGCATGCTCTCCGTCATCGTCACCTCGATGCCCACGGTGAACACATCCTCGCGCTCCAGCCCGCGCCGGATGCGGTTCTGATCGGGATGCACCACCACCGGGTTGTGGTTGTAGATGAACAGCGCCCGCAGCGGCGGGTCGATGTCGTCGCGCTCCAAATGCCGCCCGATATCCAGGATGTTCAGCGTGCGCGTGCCCTCCGGCGCCAAATCCGGCCGCGTCAACCGCGCCGGCGTCCGCGGCACGGCGCTGCCCGCGCCCAGCACGATGCCGCTGCTCGCATCCAGCCTGCCCAGCAGCGCCGGCAGCGCGATCGCAGCCCGCAGCCCGCTGCCGCCATTGCGTCCACGCTCCAGCCCGTTGCCCGGCGCCATCACCAGCGTCTCGGCCTCGGCCATCCAGCGCGCCATGGTGCGGATCGTCTCCACCGGCACCCCGCACGGCCCCGCCGCCACCTCCGCCGGCCAGTCCCGCGCCACCGCCATGAATTCATCGTATCCGGCCACATGCGCGTCGATGAAGCGACGGTCATGCGCCCCCAGCCGCTCCAGTTCCACCGCCAGCGCAAAGCCCAGCAGCACGTCGGTCCCTGGCTGCAGCGCCACGTGCAGATCCGCCTGCTTGGCGATCTTGCTGCGCAGCGGGTCCACCACCACCAGCCGCCCGCCGGCGCGCATCGCCGTGCGCACCTGTCGCACCAGATGCAAATTGGTCACCGTGGCATTGTTGCCCCACACCACGTTGAGCTTCGCCGCCCCCGCCGCCTCGGGCCCGATCCCCGGCACCGCCCCATAGGTGCCCGCCCAGGCCTCGCTGCGCACGCCCCCGCACATCGACCGCCGGAACAGATGGCTCGCCCCCAGCCGGTGGAAGAACCGCAGCGACATGCTGTCCCCGGCCAGCATCCCGTGCGGCCCGGCATAGTTCAGCGGCGCCACCGCCTGCGGCCCCCACCGCTCCACCACCGCCATCACCCGCCGATGGACCGTCTCCAGCGCCTCGTCCCACCCAATCCGCTCGAACCGGCCGGACCCGCGCGGCCCGCTGCGCCGCAACGGATGCAGCAGCCGCCGCTTCCCGTGCACGAACTCCGCCGTATGGTTCGCCACCTTGTTGCAGATCACCCCGGCCGTGTAGCCCAGCGCCGCCGACCCGCGCACCTTCGTGATCCGCCCGTCCTCCACCGTCACCGAAAGGCTGCACGTATCCGGGCAGTCGAGCGTGCACACGGTGGCATGTTCGGATACGGCCATGGCTGGCACCCCTTCTCGTTTCGCGCGGACCCGCATCATGCGCCCCCGCGCCCGCGCGCACACCCTCCAACCGCCACTGGTCTAGGCCCCGCCAACCGAATTGGGATGCAAGCCGCCGCCCCGCCCCGGTGAACCATCCGCGCTCCAGGGACTTTCCCGCCCGGGACAGCAATGGACAGGGCCGTGACAGCCGCCGACGAGCCCGCCACTTACGCCGCGCACGAACAACGCCACGCCGATCCGGCCGCGCCGCGGGCGGCCCAGCCCGCCCTGCCCACGCGCTCCGCCCTCGCCGGCCTGCTGCAACCCGGCACCTTCGTCTGGGCCACCGGCATCGAGGACACGTCCATAACGGCCCCGCACCCCGCCACCGGCCGCACGCTGGACGAGTACCGAACTCACCGGCCACTACGCCCGCTGGCGCGAAGACCTCGCCCTCATGGCCTCGCTCGGCCTGCGCGCCGCGCGCTACGGCATCCCCTGGCACCGCATTCAGCCCGAACCGAACCGCTGGGACTGGCGGCACGCCGACGAACCCCTGGAACACATGCTCGCCCTCGGCATCCAGCCCCAGGTCGACCTCGTCCACTACGGCCTGCCCGGCTGGATCGACGGCGCCTACCTCCACCCCGACTACCCCGCCCTGGTCGCCGACTACGCCGCCCGCCTGGCCGAACGCTTCAAGGGCCGCATCCACTGGTACACCCCGCTCAACGAGCCCCGCATCACCGCCTGGTATTGCGGCCGCCTCGGCTGGTGGCCGCCCTACCGCCGCAGCTGGCCCGGCTTCGTCGCCGTCCTGCTCGCCGTCGCCCGCGGCATCCAGGCCACCGTCGCCGCCCTGCACCAGATCGACCCCGAGATCGTCGCCTACCACGTCGACGCCACCGACCTCTACGAAGCCGCCACCCCCGACCTGCACGAGGAAGCCCAGCGCCGCCGCGACATCGTCTTCCTGCCCCTCGACCTCGTCGCCGGCCGCGTCACCGGCGGCCACCCCCTGCACCCTTGGCTGCGCCGTCACGGCGCGGCCGAAGCCACGCTCGCCACCCTCGCCGCTCACCCCGCCGCCCCGGAGGTGATCGGCCTCAACCTCTACCCCCTGTTCACCCGCAAGCGCCTCCTGCGCGACGCCAGCGGCCAACTCCGCATCCGCATGCCCTACACCGAGAACGGCCTCGTCGAGGCCGTCGCCCGCGCCTACCACCAGCACTACGCCGCCCCGATGATGATCTCCGAGATCGCAACCTCCGGCTCCGCCGCCCGCCGCCTGGCCTGGCTCGGCCGCTCGGTGGCCGCCGTCCGCACCCTGCGCGCCGAAGGCATCCCCCTCGTCGGCTACACCTGGTGGCCGATGTTCGCCCTCGTCACCTGGGCCTGGCGCCAGGGAAGCCGCGACGTCGCCCAACACCTCCTGCAGATGGGCCTGTGGGATCTCGATGCCGAGTTGAACCGCATCCCCACCCCGGTGGTGGACGCCTACCGCGCCATCATCGCCGGCGGAGCTGCCGAAGTCGGGCCGCTCGCCGACCCGCTTTGAACCGGCCCGCGCTGAAACAGTGACGCCGCTCGCCGGCCCGCTCTGAGAGGAAAGAAAATGTTCCGCAGCTTCTTCCTCGCCGGCTTCGAAGGCTCCACCGGCTACAACCGCCACGGCGACTGGTTCGACCAGGTCGAGGCCACCGGCCACGCCCGCACCCTCGACGCCGACTACCGCGCGCTCGCCGAACTCGGCATCCACGCCGCGCGCGAAACCGTCCGCTGGCCCCTGGTCGACCGCCGCGGCCGCTACGACTTCACCACCCTCGCCCCCTTCGCCGAAGCCGCCCGCCGCCACCGCGTGGACGTCATCTGGGACCTCTTCCACTACGGCTACCCGCGCGGCCTCGACCCCTTCGGCGAGGAGTTCCCCCGCCGCTTCGCCGAGTACCTGCCACGCCACCGGCCGCTATCTCGCCGCCCGCACCGACGGCCCCTGCCTGTTCACCCCCGTCAACGAACCCAGCTTCATGGCCTTCGCCGGCGGCGAGCGGGGCCTCTTCGCCCCCCACGCCACCGGCCGCGGCTGGGATCTCAAGGTCGCCCTGTGCCGCGCCGCCATCGCCGGCACCGAGGCCCTGTGGGACGCCTGCCCGGGTGCCCGCATGGTCAGCGTCGACCCCCTCTGCCACACCGCCCCCAGCCCCGCCCGCCCGCACGAGCACCAGGAGGCCGACGACTTCAACCGCCGCCTCGTCTTCCAGGCCTGGGACATGCTCTGCGGCCGCCTCCTGCCCGAACTCGGCGGCTCCCGCGCCCATCTCGATATCGTCGGCATCAACTACTACTGGACCAACCAGTGGGAATGGCGCGCCCCGCCCCTGCCCGACGGCAGCATCCCCCCCCTCGCCCACGACGACCCCCGCCGCCTCCCCCTGCGCGACCTCGTCCGCGCCGTCTGGCAACGCTACGGCGGCGACGTGATGATCACCGAAACAGCCCATGTCGGCGACCAGCGCGGCCCCTGGATGCAGGAAGTGGCGCGCGAATCCGAAGCCCTGCTGCACGAGGGCATCCCCCTCCGCGGCGTCTGCCTCTACCCCATCCTCGGCATGCCCGAATGGCACGCCCCGGAAATCTGGACCCCGCTGGGCCTGTGGGACCCGGTGTGCCACCACGAGCCACACGGCGAACGCCTCGTCTGCGAACCGATGCTCGCCGCCCTGCAATCCGCCTCCCATCTCGACGAACTGTCCCGCGGCCTCATGGCCGAAACCCCCGCCGACGCCGCTTGACAGACCGCCGCGCCGCCCATGAACTTTGCAACGCGGGCATGGCCGCGACGGGAGCGCAGATATGGCTGAAATCGTCCGGTTCGGGCTCCAAGACCAGGTCGCCACCCTGGCGCTCGACGACGGCAAGGCCAACGCCCTCTCCCTGCCCATGTCCCAGGCGATCGACGCCGCCCTCGACCGCGCCGCCCGCGAAGCCCGCATCGTCGTCATCCGCGGCCGCCCCGGCGTGCTCTGCGGCGGCTTCGACCTCAAGGTCATCCGCGACGGCACCGCCGCCGACCGCAAGGCGATGACCGACGCCGGCATGCAACTGCTCGCCCGCCTCTACCTCCACCCCCAACCCCTCGTCATCGCCTGCACCGGCCACGCGGTGGCCGCCGGCGCGCTCATGCTCCTGGCCGCCGACATCCGCATCGGCACGCGCGGCGACTTCCGCCTCGGCCTCAACGAAACCGCCATCGGCCTCTCCCTCCCCCAGGCCGGGCTGGAACTCGCCCGCGACCGCCTCCTGCCCACCGCCCTGGCCGAAGCCACCCTCCAGGCCCGCCTCTACGCCCCCGACGACGCCGCCCGCATCGGCTATCTCGACCGCGTCGCCGACCCCCAGGCCCTCGACGACACCATCGCCGAAACCACCCAGGCTCTCATGAAACTGGACCCCACCGCCTACGCCACCACCAAACAACGCCTCCGCGCCGCCTTCGCCCAACGTAGCGCCAACACCTGATCCGCCGCTCAGGCGAAAGGAGGGAAGGCAAGGCAGGGGCTTCGCCCCTGACCCCACCAGGGGCCGGCGGCCCCTGGACCCGCACCAATTTAAGAAAATATTCTTTGGCGCGGTCCGACGATCCTGGTACGAATGGCCAATGGACAGGGCCGCACCAGCGTCCGAGACACCCCACCCCGCGCAGGCATTCGCCGCGCGTCTCGACAGCGTGCTCGACCGCCTGCTCCTCCTCGTCGCCGCCCGCTTCCGCATCCTCGGCCCCGTCACCGTCCCGCTCTGGAGCCACATCTCCCGCGCCCGCCAACGCCTCGCCCGCCTGCTCGCGAACCTCGCCGCCGGCCGCCTGCCCGCGCCCGCGCGCCCCTGCTGGAACCTCCACCCGCAAGGGCGGCCCACGCCGCAACGACATCCCGCGTGGCAGGTCCTGGCTCGTCAACGTCATCGGCTACGAGGCCGCCGGCTTCCGCGAACAACTCGCCTCGGTCCTGCGCGACCCCGCCGCCCCCGCCACCCTGGCCGCCTCCCCCGGCGCCGCCCGCACCATCCGCGCCCTGTGCCACCTCCTCGGCGTCACCCACCCGGACCCGCTGCGCCTACCCCCATCCACGAGGAAGCCCGCGACAACGCACCCGCGCAGCCCTGTCGAGTCCGCGCCAACCACGCCGCAAAGCGGCGCAGGTTGGCAAGCAGAAATCCCTCCCGCCTTGCGACCCGCCTGAGCGCCCGCCGACGTCGCGTCTTATTTGTTCCGCTTATTTACCGTTCCAATTAATCGGGGTCTGGGGCCTCAGGCCGTCGCGCGCAAGCGCGCTCAAGCCCCGACTGGAGCCGCCCGCTCAGATCAGCGGCGACGCCGTCACCCCAAGTTCTTGCAACAGCGGCGTCGCATGGTCGATCCGCCCCGTCATCGCCTTCGGATCGCGCGACACGAGCTGGAACACCGCCTCCGCGATGTTCTCCACCGGCGACACCCGGCTCTTCGTCGCCTCGGTGATCAACCCGTGCAGTTCCACCCCCGGCGTCGCCACCAGCCCCGGCGAGATCGCGTTCACCGAAATGTTGTCCGCATAAACTTCGGCCGCCAGCCCGGTCGAGAACCGCTCCAGCGCCGCCTTGCACATTCCGTACACCGTGCCGCCGGCCCGCACCCCCTCGTACGGCTTCGCCGGATGGATCGCAGCACCGGAGGACAGCGTCACGATCGCCCCCGATTTGCGGTCCCGCATCCCCGGCAGCACCATCTGCGCCAGGTGCAGCGCCGCCCACACTTGCACCTCCATCATCAGGTCGAAGCGCTTCTGCGGGAACGTCTCGATCGGAATGAAATATGTCACCGCGGCATTGTTCACCAGGATGTCCACCTGGCCATGCGCGGCCATCGCCGCCTGCACCAGCCCTTCCCGGTCCTCCGCCCGCGCCAGGTCGGCGCGCACCATCATCGCATTGCCGCCAGCGGCGCGGATGCGCTCGATCGTGCTGCTCAGCGTGCCCGCCAGCCTGCTCTCGCCTTCCTCGGCGGTGCGCGCGGTGCACACCACCTTCGCCCCCTCCATCGCCAGGCGCACGGCCACCGCCTCGCCGATGCCCCGGCTCGCGCCGGTCACCAGGGCCACCTTGCCCTTGAGCTTGCCGTTCGGATTGATCGTCGCACCAGGCATGGCAGGCACCTTCCGTTCTTGCGTTTCCCGCCGGGTTTGTACGGTCTTGCCGAGGCACTGGCAATCAAGCACCCGCCGGCCCTTCGCGCTCCGCCCCCAATCGCCTGCTCCACTCCATCCGTTATCTGCATATCAGATATGCAAAATGTGGATTGTATTACAGCCGCCAGGAAGCCAGGCACCTCGCGCTTTCCTCACACCGCCGAATTCTTCTAGCCTTTTCAGAGATTCAATGCACTTCGTCACCTATGCGAAAACGCCGGCCGCCAGTAACAAATTCGCGAGTTTTGATTCTGTCGCGTTCGATATGATTTTCATTGTATGCACGCGATATTATTCGTCCCGCTTGCGTGGCAAACGGCATTCGTGCATCCCTTCGTGACGTCACGGAGTAGTGAACATGATATCGCGACTGCCGCTCGAGGCTCCCGATCGCCTGTATTTCTCGGAACTTCACTCCCTCGCCATGGATCGCCATGGCAACGAGGTGCTGTGCGGCCTCTCCCGCGAGGAATCCATCGAGTTCCTCTCGATGGGCCAGGACCGCGCCCGCCGATGCGCCGAATCGAAGGCCCGCTACCGCTACCTCCAGGAAAAATGCGCCTCGATCTCCCTGGCACTCGCCGACGCCGCCCGCAATGCCTGCCGGACCGGCCGCATCAACTGACGCGGCCTGATCAATCGGTCATCGTTATCTCGTTCTGCGGCCCGATACTCACCACATAGCTCGCCAAACTACGCCGCGCAGCGCGGAATCCCGCGAATTCCTTCCCCCGCAGCCGCACGGTCTGCGTCGTCCGCGTCGCCGGATTCACGGCCTTGCCGCCTTTCACCACCTCGTAGTGCAGGTGCGGCCCGGTGGACATCCCGGTCGACCCGACCCGGCCAATCACATCCCCCTGCTTCACCTTGCGCCCCGCCCGGATGCCTCGGCCGAACGCCGACAGATGCGCATACCGCGTCTCCGCCCCCCCGGCGTGGCGGATACGCACCATCCGCCCGTATCCTCCGGCGTTACCCGCCAACACCACCGTCCCATCCGCCGCCGCATAGACCTGCGTTCCCCGCGGCGCCGCGAAGTCGATGCCCTGGTGCATGCGCGTGAACCCCAGCATCGGATGCCGCCGCAGCCCGAACCCCGATGAAACCCGCGCCCCATCCAGCGGCGTCCGCAGGAACGACCGGCGCAGGCTGCGCCCCTCCTCGTCGTACCAGTCCGCCTCGCCGCCCTTCGACTGGTAGCGCCAGAATGCGAGCCGCTTGCCCGACAGCGTCAACTCCACATACAGCGCCCGTCCATGCCCCAGCACCCCGCCCTCGCTGTCCCGGAACCGTTCGAACAGCACCACGAAACTGTCCCCGGGCTGGATGTCGCGCTGGAAGTCGATCTGGTGGCTCAGCGTGCGAACCAGCGACAACGCCAGACCTGGCGGCAGCCCGGCCGCGGTCGCCGCGGGAAACAGCCCCCCATCCGTCGATCCCGCCGCCATCGCCAGCAGCCGGTGCTTCGGCGCGACAAGCTCCTCCACCTCCCACCGCTCACCGTTCAACCGGGCCCGCACGGCCCGCCCGGGCACCGGCTCGACCTCCAGTTCCAGCAGCGTATCGTCGCGCAACGGGTCGAAATGGATTGCCACCTCCTGCCCCGGCCGCAGCGACTTCGGCGGAAAAATCCCGGCGATCGACCGCACCGCCTCGAAGGCCTGCGTGCGGTCCACCCCCGCCCCCGTCAGCATCGCCTCCAACGTATCTCCCGCCCGCACCACCATCACCCGCTCGATCTCCAATGCTCTCGCGGTGCTGGCGGGCAGCAGGCCTAAAAGAGCAGCGGTCGCCAGGCCAATTGCCGCCAACACCCGATTCATGAAGATCCCAAGCCGCATCGTCCCGCATACCTCCGTGGATGACACCCGACTTGGACCACCCGGCACCCCGCAGTCAACCTGCGGCGGCATCACCATCGCACCTTGCAACCAGGCAAATCGGCCTGCGTTAAATCCGCATGGAACACCACATCACCATCGCCCGCCCGGCGGCCGAGGTCTTCGCCCACCTGGCGCAGTACCGATCACCTCGGCCAATGGCTGCCGCAGTTGCGCCGCGAGCAGACCGAACTGCCGACAGCGGGTCTGCAATCCGACCAGCCAAGCGGCATCGTGCGCTGGACCTTTCCTCCCGCCGGGGAATGGCAGGTGGAAGCGGAAGGCGAGGTCACCCGCCTGACCCTGCGGCTGCACCGCACCACCGCACCGCCGGTCGATCCCACGGCGCCCGAGAGTCCGAGGGAGGCCGCCCATTTCAGCGCCATGGCCGCGCTGCACAGCCTCAAGTCGCACCTGGAAGACGCCGGCGGCGGCGACCCCGACCTCCACTCGGCGAACGTGCCAGGCACGATCCTCGGGCACAGCGCCACCCAGGACCCGGAGATCTGAACGCCTCGCTCGGCACGGTCCTGCGCGCATCCCGGCGTGCCCTTCCAATGTCACGGCGAGCCCTGCACATCCGGCCGCAGATTGCCCGCGCCGGGCACTCGACCGGCACCGTGCCGGATGACAGGATGCCCGCCTGCATCGCGTGAAGAGGAACTGCCGTGGCCGACACTGCAACGATGGCCGAGATCCGCACCTGGCTGCCCGACCTCGTGACCATCCGCCGCGACATCCACGCCCATCCGGAAATGGGGCTGGAGGAGGTGCGCACCGCCGCCCTCGTCTCCGCCAGGCTGCGCGAATGGGGCGTGGAAGTCACGGAGGGCGTCGGCAAGACCGGCGTGGTCGGCACCATCCGCGGCAAGCTCCCCGGCCAGCGCTCGATCGGCCTGCGCGCCGACATGGATGCGCTGGCCGATCACCGAGGCGACCGGGCTGCCCCACGCCTCCACCAACCCCGGCGTGATGCACGCCTGCGGGCACGATGGGCACACCACCATGCTGCTCGGCGCAGCCCGGCACCTCGCGGCAAATCCGCGACTTCGCCGGAACCGTGCACCTGATCTTCCAGCCCGCCGAGGAAGGCCGCGGCGGCGCGCTCGCCATGCTGGCGGACGGACTGCTGGAGCGGTTTCCCTGCGATGCGCTCTACGGCATGCACAACTCGCCGGGGATGCCGGTGGGCCGGTTCGGCATCCGCAAGGGCGGCGCAATGGCCGGCGGCTGCATGTTCCATGTGCGCTTCACCGGCAAGGGCGGGCATGGCGGCAGCACGCCACACCTGTCCGTGGACCTGTCGATTGTTCAGGCCCATTTCGTGCTGGGGCTGCAGACCATCGTGGGGCGCAACATCTCGGCCTTCGACCCGGCGGTGATCAGCGTCGGCCATATCGGCGGCGGCGCGCGCAACTCCGCCAATGTCATGCCGGCCGAAATGACGGTGTCCGGCACCGCCCGCCACTATACCGCGCCGGTGCGCGACACGATCGAGCGGCGCATCCGCGAACTGGCCGAGGGGCTGGCCGCACTGCACGGCGCCGGCGTGGAGGTTGCGTTCGATTGGGTGGCCGAACCCCTGGTCAACGCCGACGAGCAGACCGACGTGGCCATCGCCGCGGCCACGGCGGTGGCCGGTGCCGACGCGGTGAACCCGCACATGCCGCAGACCGGCGGCGGCGAGGATTTCGCCTACATGCTCAAGCACAAGCAGGGCGCCTTCATCCGCATCGGCAACGGCGAGGGCTCGTCCGGCGTCCATACGCCGCTGTACGACTTCAACGACGAGGCGATCCCGTACGGCGTCGCCTACTGGGTGGAACTGGTGCGCCAGGAATTGCGGCTGTAGGTCCGGCGGCTCAGGCCGCGGCGTCCAGCGCTCCCCGGCCGCGCACCTCGGCCTCCTCGTACTCGGCCGCGGCGATCGCGCGGTCGAGGGCGGCGCGCAGCGCCTTCGCGGTTTCCAGCGTGAGCTCGACCCCCGCCCGCGCCTCCGCGCCGAGGCCGGGGTTGACGAAGTCCAGCGTGATCACGTCGCCCAACGGCGCATGGCGGGCGTGGTCGTAGGCAACCACGGACTGCGGCGAGCGGGAACCAGGCGTCGCCGCGCTTGGCCATGCCCTCGGCCGGCGCGATTTCGATGATGGACGTGCACATCGCCGCCCTCCTACGCCGCGAGATGCTTGCCGAAGAAGGCGAACACCTTGCCCCAGCCATCCATCGCCTGCTCGGGCCGGTACAGCGGGCGATGCCAGTAGAAGAAGCCGTGGCCGGCGCCGTCGTAGCGGTGGAACTCGTAATCCTTGCCCTGCTTCTTCAGTTCGGCCTCGTGCTGGTTGACCTGCTCGGGGCTGGGCGCGCGATCGTCGTTGCCGAACAGGCCGAGCAGCGGGCAGTTCAGGTCCTTGGTCATGTCGATCGGCGCGACCGGCGTCTTGGCGTTGAGTTCGTCCTGGCCCATCACCACGCGCCCGCCCCACAAATCGACGCAGGCATCCACGTCGTTCCTCTGGCAGGCATAGATGAAGGCGTGGCGGCCGCCGGAGCAGGAGCCGAAGATGCCGACCTTGCCGTTGTGGTTCGGCTGCGCGCGCATCCACGCCACCGCGGCCGCGGTATCGCCGACCATCTGGGCGTCGGGGATGCCGCCCTCGGCACGCACCTTGGCGGCGACGTCGTCCGGGTTGCCCTGGCCGGCGCGCTCATACAGGTTGGCGCAGATGGCGATGTAGCCGTGATGCGCGAACCGGCGTGTCGTCTCGATGTAGAACTCGCTCCAGCCCGGCAGGTGATGCACCAGCACCACGCCCGGAAAGGGCCCGGGCCCGGACGGCTTGGCCACATAGGCGGTGATCGGGGTGCCCTCGTGGCCTTTGAGGGTCACGTTCTCGCAGGTCATGCCTCGGTAGAATGACATCTTCGCTTCTCCCTGGGTGTGGGCCGCATCCGCGCCGCTTCTTGGCACCAACGAGTATTTGCCTGCCGAGGCACGGACGCAACCGACCCCTCGGCAGGCACCCGGTCAGTATGCGCCGCCGCGCGCGGCGATCGGCCAGAGGCATTCGACGCGGCCGCCGCGCACGCCGACATACCAGTCGAATCGGTCCACGGTGGGGTCGCAGTGGCTGGGCACCAGGCGCAGCTTGCTGCCCAGCACGGGGCCGCGCATCTCCGCCGGGAACTCGATCTTGCCGTGCTCGTCGGACGCGCTGGTGAACTTCATCTGCGGCTGCTGCCACACGCCGGGCATGCCGGATTCGATGGCGATCGCCTTGTGGCCGACATCGGTCACGGCGACACCGGGGCGCGGCGCCGACATCACCGTGCCCAGCACGAACAGCGAATGCCGGAACCGGCTCACCGGCTGGCCGGCATCGTCGAGGTTCTTGGCATAGTCCACGTCCATGAAGCAGTAGCTGCCGGCCTGAAGCTCGGTGAACACGCCGGAGGCCGCCTCGATCTCGAAGGTGCCGGTGCCGGCGCCGCCGACGATCGGGCAGGCGAGACCCTGCTGGGTGAGCATCTCCACGGTGCGGCGGGTATCGGCGACGGTGACCGCGATGGCGGCCTGACGCTCGGCGGGGGTGCGGTAGTGCTGGGCGCGGCCGTGATAGGCTTGCAGCCCGCCGAAGGTCAGGTGCGGGGTGGCCGCGATCATCTGCGCCAGTTCCACGGCTGGCGAGCCGGGTTCCACGCCGCAGCGGTTGCCGCCGACATTGATCTCGACCAGCACGTTCAGCGTGACTCCGGCATCGCGGGCGGCGGCCGAGAGGGCGCCGACCTGGGCGGGATCGTCGGCGCAGATCGAGATGCGCGCGATGCGGGACAGTGCGGCGACGCGGGCGAGCTTGGTGGCGCCGACCACCTCGTTGCTGATCAGAATGTCCTGCACCCCGCCCCAGGCCAGCGCCTCGGCTTCGGCGACCTTCTGCACGCACTGGCCAACGGCGCCGCGGCGGATCTGCTGCAGCGCGACGACGGGGGATTTGTGCGTCTTGGCGTGGGCGCGCAGCTTGACCGCGGTGCCTTCCAGGGCCTTGGCCATGGTGTCGAGATTGGCCTCGAACGCGTCCAGGTCGATCAGCAGCGCGGGGGTGTCGACCTCGTCCTCGCGCATGCCGGGGCGGGCGGGGGGCGGTTGCAGCATGGGTGGGGTTCCTTCGAGAAAGATTCTTCTTTTTCTGAAGAAAAAGAAGCAAAAAGACTTCTACCCTTTCGCGCCTGGAGAGTCCGCGACTCTCCGGCCCAACAGGGGGCGGATGAAAGTTTTTTGGTTCTTTTTTTCAAAAAAGAACATGCTTCCTTCCTTCACCACTCCCGCCGCGTCGCCGCGCACGCGATCCAGGCGCCGGCGACACTGTTGCCCCGTGCGGTTCGCTCCGCAAGCCAGCGCAGCGTGCCATACAAGAACAGACGCAAATCCCCACCTCTGTTGCATCGCCGCGGCATCCCACCGATCCTGCCGCGGCATTTCGGGACGGCAGACATGGACGACGATTTCCGCCGCGCGGCGCTCGACTACCACCGCCTGCCGCGGCCGGGGAAGCTGGCGATCGAGCCCACCAAGCGCATGGCCACCCAGCGCGACCTCGCCCTCGCCTATTCGCCCGGCGTGGCGGCGGCCTGCGAGGCGATCGTGGCCAACCCCGACGACGCCTATGAATACACCGCGCGCGGCAACCTGGTGGGCGTGATCTCCAACGGCACAGCGGTGCTGGGGCTGGGCAATATCGGGGCGCTGGCCGGCAAGCCGGTGATGGAGGGCAAGGCCGTCCTGTTCAAGAAGTTCGCCGGGATCGACGTGTTCGACATCGAGGTGGACGAGCAGGACCCGGACCGCTTCTGCGAGGTGGTCGCCGCACTGGAACCCACCTTCGGCGCGATCAACCTGGAGGACATCAAGGCGCCCGAATGCTTCTACATCGAGGAGAAGCTGCGCGGGCGAATGGGCATTCCGGTGTTCCACGACGACCAGCACGGCACCGCCATCACGGTGGCCGCCGCCGTGCGCAACGGGCTGCTGCTGCAGCGCAAGAACCTGGCCGAGGTGAAGCTGGTCACCTCCGGCGCCGGTGCCGCGGCGCTGGCCTGCGTGGACCTGCTGGTGGCGATGGGGCTGAAGGCCGAGCACGTGACGCTGACAGACATCAAGGGCGTGGTGCATGCCGGCCGCGAGGGGTTGGAGGAGCGCATGCGCCCCTATGCCCGCGCGACCCGGGCCCGCAACCTGGAGGAGGTGCTGGAAGGCGCGGACATCTTCATGGGCCTGTCCGCCCCGCGCGTGCTGAAGGCGGAATGGCTGGGCAAGCTGGCGCCGAACCCGATCATCCTGGCGCTGGCCAATCCCGAGCCGGAGATCCTGCCGGAAGCGGTGCGCCAGGCGCGGCCGGACGCCATCGTGGCCACCGGGCGCAGCGACTATCCCAACCAGGTCAACAACGTGCTGTGTTTCCCCTTCATCTTCCGCGGCACGCTGGACGTGGGGGCGACCACGATCAACGAGGCGATGAAGCTGGCCGCGGTGGAGGCGATCGCCGAACTGGCGCGGGTGGAGGCGAGCGAGGTGGTGGCCGCGGCCTATGGCGGGGCGGCGCCGGTATTCGGGCGCGAATACATCATCCCCAAGCCGTTCGATCCGCGGTTGATCCTGCAGATCGCCCCTGCAGTGGCGCGCGCGGCAATGGCAAGTGGCGTGGCGCGCCGGCCGATTGCCGATTTCGCCGCCTATTCGGCCGAGCTGGAGCGCTTCGTGTTCCGCTCCGGCCAGTTGATGCGCCCGGTGTTCGAGGCGGCGAAGGCCGCGCCGGCGCGCATCGTCTATGCCGAGGGCGAGGACGAGCGCGTGCTGCGCGCGGTGCAGACGCTGGTGGATGACGGCATCGCCGAACCCATCCTCATCGGCCGGCGCGACGTGATCGCGCGGCGGGTGGCCGAGATGGGGCTGCGCATGAACCTCGACGAAACCGTGCGGGTGCTGGACCCGGCGGTGGACGAGGCGGTGTTCGGCCCGCTGGTGGGCGAATACCAGCGCCTGGTGGGCCGCCGCGGCGCCCCGCCCGATGCCGCGGCACGGCGGCTGGGCAACCGGCCGACGGTGGCCGCGGCGATGCTGCTGCATGCCGGTATTGCCGACGCGGCGATCTGCGGCGGCAGCGGCGACTGGTGGCGGCACATGCAGTACGTGATGCCGATCATCGCCCGCCGGCCCGAGGTGAGCCGGATCTATGCGCTGTCGTGCCTGATTCTGCCGGCCGGCGCGCTGTTCATCGGCGACACCTACATGAACACCGACCCGACGCCGGAGCAGATCGCCGAGATGACCCTGCTGGCGGCCGAGGCGGTGCGCAGCTTCGGCATCGTGCCGAAGGCGGCGTTGCTGTCGCATTCCAATTTCGGCGCCTCCAACTCGCCCTCGGCCCGCAAGATGCGCCAGGCGCTGGGGCTGATCCGGGCGCGCGCGCCGGAACTTGAGATCGACGGCGAGATGCATGCGGACGCGGCGCTGGTGGAGAGCATCCGCAGCCGCGCGGTGCCGGACAGCCGGCTCTCCGGCACTGCGAACCTGCTGATCATGCCCAGCCTGGATGCCGCCAACATCGCCTTCAACCTGCTGAAGGCGGCAGCCGACGCGTTGCCGGTGGGCCCGCTGCTGCTGGGCATGTGCAAGCCGGTGCATGTGGTGGTGCCGAGCGTGACCGCCCGCGGCATCGTCAATGTCAGCGCCATCGCCGCCCTTGAGGCACAGGCGCTGCGGGTGCATCCCCCGGCATGACGGCGCGCGCATGATCGCCCTTCTGCTTGGCCTCGCCTCGCTGGTCACGCTGCTGGCCGTGCTCAACATGTTCAGCCGCGCCAAGGTGGCCTCGGTGAAGACCGGACTGATCTGGGTGGGCGCGATCGGCGGGCTGCTGCTGACGGTGCTGCTGTTCCTGAGCGGCCGTGGCGCGATCGCCCTGTCGGCGCTGGTTTTCCTGGGGCCGATGCTCTGGAGCTGGATCGCCGAGGGTCGCCTCCCGCGCCAGGGAGAGCGCGCCGGACAGCGCCAGGGTCAGCGGCAAGGGGGCGGGGGGGCCGGCGGCTCGCGCTTCCGGCGTCCGCCGCCGCGCGGCGGCATGTCGCCCGACGAGGCGCGCGAGGTGCTGGGGGTGGCCCCAGGCGCCGGCGAGGCGGAGATCCGTGCCGCGCATCGCCGCCTGATGCAGGCCGCCCACCCCGACCGCGGCGGCTCCGACTGGCTGGCGGCGCGGATCAACCAGGCGCGGGATGTGCTGCTGAATTGAGGCGGCCACGAACACAGTTCGCGGCGCCGTACCCACACGGGCTTGAGAAACGGCCACAGTTTGGCCCATACCACGTGGCACTCAGCGTCCTGGAACAGTGCCGAGAGGAAATCATCGTGACAAAGCCGCTCCGCAAGGCCGTTCTTCCCGTTGCCGGCCTGGGAACGCGCTTCCTGCCGGCCACCAAGGCGATGGCCAAGGAAATGCTGCCGGTGGTGGACAAGCCGCTGATCCAATACGCCATCGAGGAGGCGCGCGCCGCCGGGATCGAGCAGTTCTGCCTGATCACCGGGCGCGGCAAGACCGCCATCGTCGAGCATTTCGACATCGCCTTCGAACTGGAATCCACTCTGCGCCAGCGCGGCAAGACGGCGGAGCTGGATGCGCTGCGCCAATGGCAGCTGCCGCCCGGTTCCATGGTGACGGTGCGCCAGCAGGAACCGATGGGCCTGGGCCACGCCATCTGGTGCGCCCGCGCCTTCATCGGCGACGACCCGTTCGCCATCCTGCTGCCCGACGACCTCGTGCTGTCGGAAACCCCCTGCACCAAACAGCTGGCCGACGCCTATTACCAGACCGGCGGCTGCGTGGTTGCGGTCACCGAGGTGCCGCGCGAGCACACCAACCGCTACGGCATCCTGGACATCGGCGCCGATGACGGGCGCCTGGCCGAAGTGCGCGGGCTGGTTGAGAAGCCGAAGCCGGAGGACGCGCCCTCGAACCTGTCGATCATCGGCCGCTATGTGCTGTCGCCCAAGGTGCTGGACTACCTGTCGCTGATGGAGCGCGGCGCCGGCAACGAAGTGCAGTTGACCGACGCCATGGCCAAGCTGGTCGGACAAGTACCGTTCCACGGCCTGCGCTACGAGGGACGGCGGTTCGATTGCGGCGACAAGATCGGCTTCCTCGAGGCGCAGATCGCCTTCGCGCTGAAGCGCCCGGAGATGGCCGATGCGGTGAAGGGTTTCCTGAAAGGCTACTGCGCCGATCTTTTCCCGGCAATTGCTGATTTCATCCCCGAAAGAGCAGGAACGATGGCATTTTCCCACAGCTTCAACTCAACGGTGCTGCGCGAGTACGACATCCGCGGCATCGTCGGCAAAACGCTGCACGGCACCGACGCCTTCGCCATCGGGCGCTGCTTCGGCACTATCGTGGCCCGTGCCGGCGGCGCGGTGGTGGCGGTTGGATATGACGGCCGCCTGTCCTCCCCGGGCTGGAGACGGAACTCGTCGCGGGCCTCAAGGCCAGCGGCATGGAGGTGGTGCGCATCGGCCGCGGGCCGACGCCCATGCTCTACTATGCCTCGACGGTGCTGAAGACCGGCGGCGCGATCATGCTCACCGGCAGCCACAACCCGCCCGACTACAACGGCTTCAAGATGATGCTGGCCGGCAAGCCATTCTTCGGCACCCAGATCCGCGAGATCGGCCGCATGGCCGCCGCCGGCGACGTGGTGCCGGAAGCCCACGGCACCGAACGTAGCCTCGACATTTCCGAGGAGTACATCGCAAGGCTGGCGAAGGACTGGGATGGCGGCGACCGCAAGCTGAAGGTGGTATGGGACAACGGCAACGGCGCCGCCGGCGACGTGCTGGTGCGCCTGGTCGAGCACCTGCCGGGCAGCCACACCGTGCTGTTCCCCGAAGTGGACGGCAACTTCCCCAACCACCACCCCGACCCCACGGTGCCGAAGAACCTGGAGGCGCTGGTGGCCGAGGTGGCCAGGCAGGGCGCCGATCTGGGTATCGCCTTCGACGGTGACGCCGACCGCATCGGCGTGGTGGACGACAGCGGCACCATGATGTTTGGCGACCAGCTGCTGGTGGTGCTGGCCCGCGACGTGCTGAAGCAGCACCCCGGCGCCCCAATCATCGCCGACGTGAAGGCCAGCCAGGTGCTGTTCGACGAAATCGCCCGCGCCGGCGGCAAGCCGGAGATGTGGAAGACCGGCCACTCGCTGATCAAGGCGCGCATGGCCGAAACCGGCTGCCCGCTGGCCGGCGAGATGAGCGGGCACATCTTCTTCAACGACATCTGGTACGGCTTCGACGACGCGCTCTACGCCGGCGTCCGCCTGCTGGGCATCGTGGCGCGCATGCAGGGCAAGCTGTCCGATGTGCGCCGCGCCCTGCCGCAAGTGGTGAACACGCCGGAACTGCGCTTCAACTGCGACGACCACCGCAAGTTCGAAGTGATCCAGGAAGTCGCCGCCCGCCTGCGCGCCGCCGATGCCCGCCTGTCAGACATCGACGGCGTGCGCGTGAACACCGAGGATGGCTGGTGGCTGCTGCGCGCCTCCAACACGCAGGCGGTGCTGGTGGCACGTTGCGAGGCGTCGAGCGAGGCCGGGTTGGAGCGGCTGAAGGGCGCGCTGGTGGCGCAGCTTGAGGCGTCGGGCCTGGAGGCGCCGGACTTCTCGGGCGAGAACGCCGGGCATTGAAGGGAAGCGCGTTCTTTTTTGAAAAAAGAACCAAAAAACTTCTATCCATTTGCGCTTCGCCTGAGCAGCGGGGCGAAGCGCAAACGGGAAAAAGTCTTTTTGCTTCTTTTTCTACAGAAAAAGAAGATGCTTCCCTTACTCCATCACCGCCTCCGTCTTCGCCTTGATCATCGCGAAGTCGATCTTCGCCCCCAGCCCCGGCCCCTCGGGCGCGGCGAGCATCCCGTTGGCGTCGGGCCGGAACTCCTCCTCCAGCCCGTAGCGATGCGCGCCGTCCGGCAGCAGCACCTCGAACCAGGTGGTGTTGGGGATGGCCATGCACAAATGCAGGTTGGCAAGGTTATTCAACGAGTTCCCGCTATGGTGGACCTCGTAGTTCATGTGGAACGCCTCGGCGAGATGCGCGGTCTTGAGCATTGTGGTCAGCCCGCCCTTGGCCGGGATGTCGCCGCGCAGGTAGTCGGTGGCCTGTTGCTGGATCCAGATTGGGTAGGTGTCGAGCCCGCCCATCGGGTATTCGGTGGCCAGGATCGGGATGTTCAGCTTCTGGCGCAGCTTGACGTATGAGAGGATGTCCTCGTCGGCGAGCGGGTCCTCGTCCCATTTGAAGCCCATCTCCTGGATCGCCAGGCCGACCTTCAGCGCCGCCGTAGTAGTCGTAGCTCCAGGTGGAATCGAGCATCACCGGATAGCTGTCGCCCACCGCGCGGCGCACCGCCTCGCACACCTTGATATCGGTGTCGGGGTCGGTCGGCGGATGGATCTTGTAGCCGGCCCAGCCTTCCTGCTTGTGCTGCTGGGCCTGCGCAACATAGGCCTGGGCGTCCGGCAGCAGTTGCGAGCTGGCATAGGCGCCGATCTCGGTGCGATGGGTGCCCATCAGCGCATGCACGGGCAGGCCGGCGATCTTGCCCACCAGGTCCCACAGCGCCACGTCGGCCGCCCCGATCACGCGCCAAGTCACGTTGCGGCTCAGCTTGAGCATGCGCTGGTGCAGCCGTTGGCGCTCAAGCGGGTTGGCACCCATCAGCAGCGGCTTGATCCAGCGGATGAGCCCGGGCCCGTCCATGCTGCCGGGGTTGGAGGCGGAGCCGAGGAAGGCGTGGCCCTCATGGCCGCTGTCGGTGCGGATGCGCAGCAGGCCGAGGTCGCTGACTGGCTGGGTAAAGCTGCCGGCGTGGTAGCTGGTGCGCGGGATATTGTCCCAGGTGAAGATGGTCAGCGACACATGGTCGATCTTCATGGCCCGTTCCTCCGATTTTGGCCAGGATGCTGCCCGAGGGGCGAAGGGCACACAAGCCGGCGAACAGCATCGTTGACCCGTGCGGCCGGGCGCGGGACAGTTGCCGCGGAGGCGAGCCACATGAACGATGCCCCAGAACATCGGCCAGGAAAGCAAAGGCCGGACCTGCGACCCACGCCGGAGGCGCGCGCCCTGGCGGTGGCCCCGGTGCTGCTGGCCGAGGCCGCGGCCATCGAGGCCGCCCGTCAACTGACGCCCACGGCGCTGGACGCGCTGCACGCCCAGCGGCTGTTCCGCTGCCTGCTGCCCGCGAGCGTGGGCGGCGACGAGGCGCACCCTGCGGATTATATCCGCATGCTCGTCGCGGTCGCCGCCGCCGATGCCTCCACCGCCTGGTGCATCGGCCAGGGCTCCGGCTGCTCGATGGCCGCCGCCTACCTGCCGCTTGCAACGGCACAGGCGGTGTGGGGCGAGGATCCCCGCGCCGTGCTCGCCTGGGGCCAGAACCAGGGCGCGCGGGCACGGGTGGTCGATGGCGGCTACCGCGTCACCGGGCGCTGGACCTTCGTCAGCGGCGGCCACCACGCCACCTGGATCGGCGGGCACAGCCATGTGGTGGAGCGCGACGGCACGCTGCGCGCGGGACCCGACGGGCGGCCGATCGAGCGCACCATGCTGATCCCGGCGCGTGCCATGACCGTCAACGACAACTGGCACGTGGTCGGCCTGCGCGGCACCGGCAGCGACAGCTTCGCGGTGGACGATTATTTCGTGCCCGACGCCAATTCCACCTGCCGCGACACCGACGACGAGCGGCGCGAGACCGGCACGCTCTACCAGTTCTCCACCACCAACATGTATGCCGCGGGCTTCGCCGGCGTGGCGCTGGGCGTGGCGCGCGGCATGCTCGACCAGTTTCTGGCGCTGGCCCGCGACAAGACCCCCAGCCTGACCAGCCGCGGCCTGCGCGACAGCCCGGCGATCCAGCGCGACCTGGCGATCGCCGAGGCACGCTGGCGAGCGGCGCGGGCCGGCCTGCTGACCACCCTGTCCGAAACCTGCGATGCCATTTCCGCCACTGGCCGTATCACCCTCGACCAGCGCATGGCCATCCGCCTGGCCTCCACCTTCGCCATCCACCAGGCAAAGGAGGTCGCCGACCTGTGCTGGCGCGAGGCCGGCGCCACCGCCATCTTCCAGTCCAACGGCTTCGAACGCCGGTTCCGCGACATGAACACCGTGACCCAGCAGGTGCAGGGCCGCACGACGCATTTCGAGGCGGTGGGCCAGCACCTGCTCGGTGTCGCGCCCCCTACCCTGCGCCACATCTGAGGAGCCCGACGATGCCGCTGCACGCCCTCAACCACTTCACCATCCGCCCGGTGGACCTGGAGAACACCAAGGATTTCTACGCCGAGGTGCTCGGCCTGCCGATCGGCTACCGCCCGCCGCTCGGCTTCCCCGGCTACTGGTTGTATTGCGGCGACGTGCCGACGGTGCACCTGATCGGCCCGCGCGAGAACGAGGCCGGAATGCCCGCGCGCACGCCCGGCGCCACCGGGTTGCTGGACCACATCGCCTTCTCCTGCACCGGGCTTGCCGCGATGAAGGCCAACCTCCAGCGCCGCGGCATCGCCTTCGAGGAACGGGTGATCCCGCGCGACCGCCAGACGCAACTCTTCCTTCGCGACCCCGACGGCATCGCCGTGGAACTGAACTACCCGCCGGACGAGACCGCCCCCTCCTGATGCGCCTCGAAGCCGCCACCTGCTCCCGCGACCCCGCCAACCCCGCCGCCAACGAGGACGCCCTTGTGGTGCTGCCCGGCCGCGCCTACGCGGTGATCGACGGCATGTCCGACCGCATCGGCGCGCGCTACGACGGCATGCTCGCCGGCCGCTACGCCGCACGTCTGGCCGCCGCCACGCTGGAGCATCTGTTCGCCGCCGGCGCCGCCCCGCCGCCGGCCGAGGATGTCGTGCCGATGCTCACCGCGGCGGTGCAGGCCGCCTACCTTCGCCACGGCATGACCGAGGCGGCACAGAAGGACTGGGGCGCGCGGCTGTGCTGCACCCTCGCGCTCGCGCTGCACGACGGTCCGCGGATCCGCCTGGTGCTCGTCGGCGACAGCGGCGTGCGCGTCAACGGCCGCGACGTGCTGCAGATGACCAAGGACATCGACCGCATCACCGCCACCCTGCGCAGCCACGCCTGGCATCGCGCGGCCGGACGCACGCCCGACCCGCTGGTGCGCGACCGCCTCGCCCGGCAGGTCACCTGGCACGGCATCACCCAGGACCCGGCGCCGCTTGCCCCGCTGTTCGGCGCCGCCGACCTCGCGGCCATCGGCACCGCCGCCGAGGCGGAATGCACCGCCACCCTGCCCCACGTGCCGCGCGCCGACATCCTGCACCTGCTGCGCCACGGCATCGTCGCCGGCCAGGGCGATTTCCAGAACAGCACGGATTCGGTGCTCGGCTATGGCTGCCTGGACGGGTTCGAGGTGCCGCGCACGCTGATGCGCATCGCCACGCTGGAAGCACGGACGGTGGAGACGCTGGAACTCTTCACCGACGGGTATTTTGAGCCGGGCGACGGCTTTGGGCTGGCGGCCTGGGAGGCGGCGCACGCCAAAGTGGAGACGGAGGACCCGGCGAAGGTGGGCCGGTACCGATCCACGAAGGGATCTGTCCCGGGGCGCTGGGCGGACGACCGCACCTACCTCGCCGTCGGCTGGCGCGAACACTCGCCGGCACGGCTTGACACATACGATACGCCGAAGGTTAATTCTGCCACCGAACCGTGACCGCCTGTTGCCTGCAGTTGCACGGTCCTGACATGAATTGGGCCGACAATGAGCACGAGTACCTGGGGCGGCGGCAGCGGCGCTTGGTTTGTCGCCGCCAACTGGCTGAACGACGCGCCGCCGGTGCCCGTGGCGTTCCCGGGTGCGGAGGAACTCGTCTATATCCGCGACGGGGCCGCGCGCATCACCGGCGCCAGTCTCGACAACATCCGCCTGGAGCTGGAGACCGCGGCGCCGTCATCGGGCGTGGTTCCGCATCTGCAACTGGTCGATGCGACCCTGGGCGTGCACGTCGTGATCGAGACGCGCGACAAGTATAAGCCGGCCAACAAGCCGACCGGCGGCCAGGCGTCGCAGATCGATATCGGCGGCACGGTGGAATTCGGCGGCCTGATCGGCTTTGCCCAGAATTTCGGCTTCGTCGACATCGCCGACCTCGGCGGGCCGGCCACCTTCCACCTGCTCGCCGGCGGCAGTGTGTCGAACACCGTCGGCGCCGACATGCAAATCTCGACCACCAACCTGGTCAACGACGGCATCGTTTCGGTGCGCACGAACATCCTCACCATCGACAGCGCCAACGTCAGCGGCGCCGGCACGTTTGCCATCGACAACAACGCAGTGATGCGCTTCAGCCACGGCGCGGATGGCGGGACGGTCAACTTCAAGATCACCGCCACCACCGCCGAGCTAGAGTTGGACGATGTCGCCAGTTTCTCCGCCAGCATTACCGGCATGCACGCCAGCAACGCCATCCACCTGGTGCAGACCAACGCGGACGCCGCCAGCTATGCCGATGGTGTGCTGACCATCAGCTTCCAGGGCGCTACCGTCGCCACGCTGCCGCTCTCGGGCAATTTCGCGGCGGACAGCTTCACCGTCACCCAGCTGCCCAATTTCGGCCTCGTCAACGACGTGATGATCGTTGCCTGCTTCGCCGAGGGCACGCACATCGCCACCGCGGCCGGGCCGATGGCGGTAGAGGCGCTGCGGGCCGGCGATTTCGTCGCCACGCCACTCCAGGGCGGCTTTGCACGCGTGGCCTGGATCGGGCATCGCCGCCTGGACCTGCGCCGCCACCCCAGGCCGCAGGACGTACAGCCGGTGCGTATCAAGGCCCATGCCTTCGCGCCCGGCCAGCCCGCGCGCGACCTGCTGCTGTCGCCCGACCATGCGATCTTCGATCCGGCGCTCGCCGCCCTGGTGCCGATCCGCTGCCTGCTCAACGGCGCCACCATCGTCCAGGAGCATGTCGCCGCCGTGCAGTATTTCCACCTCGAGCTGGAGCGCCACGCGGTGCTGCTCGCCGAAGGGCTGCCGGCCGAGAGCTACCTCGACACCGGCAACCGCGCCGCATTCGCCAACGGTGGCGATGTCGCCATCGCGCATCCGGACTTCGCCAGCCCGCTCTCTGCCGCCGCGATCTGGGCCGCGAATGCCTGCGCCCCACAGCAACGCGACACCGCCGCCCTGGCGCCGCTCGCCGCCCGGCTGCAAGTCCGCGCCGAGGCGCTTGGCTACATCCGCGTGGCCGACCCTGCCCTCGAACTGTTCGCCGACGGCGTCGCGGTGCGGGCTCTCCGCCTTGGCCCGCATCTGCATGTGCGCCTGCCGGTGGGCACGCGCCGTATCGTCCTGCGCTCGCGCATCGCGGTGCCCGCGCATGTCATCCCCGGCGCGACCGACACGCGACCGCTTGGCGTCGCCGTGGCCGCCCTCCGCCTGGACGGCCGCCACGCGCTGCATGCCGAGGATGTCATCGGCACCGGATGGCACGCGCCGGAGCCGACATGGCGCTGGACCGACGACGCCGCGGAGATCGCCGTGCACGGCGCGCGGGTGCTCGAACTCGATATCGTGCCTGGCGTGTTGCGCTACTGGTCCAGCCCGGGCGATGACCAGGCTGTCGCGCGCGCTGCGGCACGATAGGGCCGAGCGACGGCCTATTCCGCGGCGATCGCCGCGGAGTCGACCATTGCGGTCGCCCGCTGCAAATCGACCGACAACAGACGCGACACGCCGCGCTCCTGCATCGTCACGCCATACAGCCGGTCCATCCGCGCCATGGTCATGGCATGGTGCGTCACCACCATGAACCGCGTGCCGGTCTCGCGCACCATGTCGTCCAGCAACAGGCAGAACCGCTCCACGTTGGCGTCGTCCAGCGGCGCGTCCACCTCGTCGAGCACGCAGACCGGGGCCGGGTTGCAGCGGAAAACGGCGAAGATCAGCGACAACGCCGTCAGCGCCTGCTCGCCGCCCGACAGCAGCGACAGGGTGGAGAGCTTCTTGCCCGGTGGTTGCGCGTAGATCTCCAGCCCCGCCTCCAGCGGATCGTCGGAGCCGACCAGGCCCAGATGGGCGCGCCCGCCGCCGAACATGCGGCTGAACAGGGCCTGGAAATGCCGGTCCACCTGCTCGAACACCGCACTCAGCCGTTCCCGCCCCTCGCGGTTGAGATGGCCGATGGAGCCTCGCAGCTTGGCGATGGCCGTGGTCAGGTCGGCGCCCTCGCGCAGGATGGTCTCGACCTGGCGGCCGATCTCCTCCGCCTCCACCTCGGCGCGCAGGTTGACCGGTCCCATCTCCTCGCGCTCGCGCTGCAGGCGTTCCAGCTTGCGCCGGGCCTTGTCCTCGATCGCCTGGCCTTCGGCGGCGTCGGTGTCTGCGAGATCGGCCGGCGGGTCCGGCAGGGCGGGGTTGGCGCCCAGCCGCTCGACGATGCGCTCGGCAACCACGCCCCAGGCCTGCTCGGCCTGCGCCGCCTCGCCCTCTACCCGCACCACGCGCTCGCGCGCGGCACCCAGGGCGGCCTCGGCGGCGCGGGCGGCGCGGTCGCTGGCCAGGGCGGCGGCCTCGGCCGCGCCCAGGGCATCGGCGATGGCGCCATGCGCCGCCTCGGCGGCTTCCAGGGCGTCGAACGCGGTGGCGCGGCGGGCGGCGATCTCGGCGGGGGCGTTGGCCAGGGTTGCCCGTTCGGCGCGGGCGGCCTCCGCGCGGGCACGCAGGTCGGTGACCCGGCCGGTGGCGTCCTCGGCGCGCATCGCCCAGTCGGCGCGCTCGGCGGCGATGTTGCGGCGGCGGTGGCCGCGCCCGTTGGCGGCGCGGATCAGCGCGTCGCGCTCACCGCGGGCAGCGGTTTCGCGCGTGCGCAGTCCGGCCAGGGTGGCGCGGGCCTGTTCCATGGCGGCGCGGGCGGCTGCGGGATCGGCCAGTTCGCCCAAAGCCTGACGCGCCTGGGCCAGCAATTCCCCTGCCTCGTCCTGTTCGGCGGCAATGCGGCGGATTTGTTCCTCCACGCCGGCCAGCTTCGCCGCCGTGTCGGTGGCCTGGGTCGCCAGCTGGCGGGCGGCGGCGGCGGCCTGTTCCAGCGCCTGTTCGGCTTGGCGGCGGGTGGCGCGGGCCTGTTGCTCGGCGGTGTTGGCCTCGCGCTCGCTGGTGTCGGCGGCGGCGCGAAGGGCGCGTTCCTGCGTCTCGGCCTCGGCGCGGGCGGCCTGTTCGGCGCGCTGGGCGGTGGCGCGGGCGGACTGGATCTGGGCATCGGCGGTGCCGCGGGCGGTGCGATCGGCCTGTTCGGCAGCGGCAAGGCGCGAAGCTGCCGACGTCGCCGCCTCGGTGGCCTTGGCCAGATCGGCGCGCAACCCGGCCAGCCGGTTGCGCTGCTGCAGCCGCACCGCGGCGGCCGTGGGGGTGCCGGACCTGATGGTATAGCCGTCCCACCGCCAGACCGCGCCGGCGGCGGAAACCAGCATCTGCCCGGGGGCGAGCAGCGCCTGGGCAGCCTCGCCGGCTGCGTCGTCCTCGACCAGCCCGATCTGCGACAGCGCGCGGGCCAGCGCATCGGGCGCGCGCACCAGGTCCGCCAGCGGCCGAACGCCCTGCGGCAGGGTGGCGGCGCCCGCCAGCGCCGGCAGGGTGCGCCAGTGCCGCGCCGCCGCCGTGTCCGCCGCCGAATCGAGTTCCTCGCCGAGTGCCGCGCCCAGTGCGGCTTCCAGGCCAGCGGGCACCTCAAGTTGGTCCACCATGCGCGGCCATTTCTCGCCGTCGCGCACCCCCAGCACCTCGGCCAGGGCGGAGGCCTCGGCGGTCAGGCGAGCGCGTGCCGAACCGGTGGCGGAGGCGGATGAGCGCGCTTCGGCAAGTTCGGCCTGGGCCGAACCGCGCAGTTGTTCCGCCGCCTCCATTGCCGCTGCCCGGGCGCGGCTGGCTTCCTGCAGGGCGGCATCGCGCGCTTCGGTAATCCGCCGCATTCCGGTGGTGCGCGACTGCGCTGCCTGCTCCAACGCGGCCGCGCGCGCCTGCTCGGCTGCCGCCAACGCCGCCTGCGCCGCCTCGACCTGGGCCGCCGCCTTCTGCTGCGCCGTGTTTGCCTGTTCAAGCCGCGCCGGGTCTATGCGCAGGCCGGTCAGGCGCGCCTGTTCCTGGTCCAGCCGCCCGCGCTGCTCGGCCAGCCGGCGGGCGCGCTGATCGGCCTGGGCCAGGGCGTCGGACAGGGCGCGGTGGCGCGCGGCGAGATCGGCGGCGTGCTCGGTTGCCCGGTTGGCGGCGATCTCGGCCAGCCGCACCGCCTCGATCGCCTGCGCCGCCTCGGTCTCGGCGCGTTCCAGGCGCGGCGGGTGGGCGGCGTCCTCGGCGGCGAGCCGGGCTTCCTCGCCGGCCAGCCGGTCCACCGCGGACGCGGCGTCGCGCTGCTGCTCGGCGGCATGGGTAAGGTCCTGCTCGATCTGCGCCAGCCGTGCCGTCGCCCCTTCCAGTGCCGACTTTGCCCGCGCCTCCTCGGCGGCGAGTTGCTCGCCGGCGATGCGGTGCCGCTCCAGCCCCGTCCGCGCCTCGCCCTCGCGCGAGCGCAACTCGGGCAGCACGGCGGCATCGCGCGCGGCGGCGGCGGACGTGGCGGCGGCGGCGGCAGTGGCCGCCGTCACCGCCGCGCCCGCGGCCTGCATGGCGATGCGCGCGGCGGTGCGGACATGCTCCACCCGGGCGCGCTGGATCGCCAGCAGCTCGGCCTCGGCGGCGCGCACCAGGCCGGAGATGGCGCGGTAGCGGTTGGCCTGGCGGACCTGGCGTTTCAGCGACTCGAGCTGACCCTCCAGTTGGCCGCGCAGATCCTCGGCGCGCGACAGGTTCATCTCGGCGGCGCGAAGCTTCAGTTCGGCTTCATGCCGACGTGAGTGCAGGCCGGTGATGCCGGCGGCTTCCTCCAGCAATTGCCGCCGCTCGTCCGGCTTGGCGTTGACCAGCGCGCCAACGCGCCCCTGGCTGACGAGGCCGGAGGAATGGGCCCCGGTGGCCAGGTCGTTGAACAGCGTCTGCACGTCGCGCGCGCGGGCCTCGCGGCCGTTGATGCGATAGACGCTGCCGTTGCCGCGCTCGATGCGGCGGCTGATCTCCAGTTCCGGCGCCTCGTGGAAGGGCGGCGGGGCCACGCCGGCGGTCTCGTCCAGCACCAGCGTTACCTCGGCGAGGTTACGCGACGCGCGGGCAGCGGTGCCGGCGAAGATCACGTCGTCCATCTCGCCGCCGCGCAGGCTGCGCGCCGAGTTCTCGCCCATCGCCCAGCGCAGCGCCTCCACCACGTTGGACTTGCCGCAGCCGTTGGGGCCGACGATGCCGGTCAGGCCGGGCAGGATCTGCACCACCGCCGGCTCGGCGAAGCTCTTGAAGCCGGCGATGCGCAGGCGGCTGAAGCTGACGGGCAAATCGATGGTCCCTCAAGCGGTGATCTGCGGCGGCGGCACGGCGGCAGGCCGGTGGAGACGCGCTATCCGGCGGCCTGCTGCACCAGGCGGGCGAAGTCGTCGAACGGGCGGGCGCCGGCCTCGCGGCGGTTGGTGGCTCCCGGGCCGTTGAACACGAAGCTCGGCGTGGAATCGATGCCGTAGGTGCGGGCATATTGCTCGCGCGCCTTCAGGATCGCCTCGCGCATTGCCTCGTTGGCAATGGCGGCGTCGAAGGTGCTGCGCGACATGCCGGCCAGGGCGGCGATCTTGGCCAGTTCCTCCGTGGTGTTCACGCCGCGGGCGAAGGCCCACCGGTCCTGCGAGGCCAGCAGCGCGCTGACGAACGGCTCGTAACTCGCCGGCGGCAATGCACGCGCCACGGCGGCGGCCGACAGGGCGACCTGGTCGAGCGGGAAGTCGCGGAAGACGATTCGCAGCTTGCCGGTGTCCACCAGTTCGCGCTTCACCTGCGGCATGGTCTCGCGATGGAAGGCGGCGCAGTGGGTGCAGGTGAGCGAGAAGAACTCCTGAACGACCACAGGCGCGTCCGGGCTGCCGATGCTGCGCTCGCCCAGGCGCGGATCGTCGGCCGCCATGGCGTTGGCGGGCGTGGCGGGGGGCGCGGCAGCGGTGGCCAGGCTGGCGCCGGGTCGTGCGAGCTGCCATGCTGCGGCGGCCCCGCCCAGTACAACGACACCCCCAACCCCTAGCAGTACGCGACGCGAAATCTGCATGGGTACCTCTATATGTGGTTCTCTAGCGCCGCCCTCCCGCGATGTCGAGAGGTCTTGCGACGCAGTCTATTCCCGTGGGCGCTCTGCGGCGACCCGGCTCAGCACGGCGCGGCCCAACGACTCCAGCGCGTCGCGCAGATCACCCGAAGGCAGGCCCGCGACCGCCGCGCGGGCCTGGGCGACCGCGGGCGGCCTTGGCGGACGGGGGCGGGCCGGCGCGGGCGGCACGTCCTGGACGAAGCGCAGGCGCGTGACGGTGATCCGGCCCAGATGGCGGTTGATCCGGTCGATCAGTTGGGGAGCGAGGTGCTGCAGTTCCATGGCCATCGGGCCGGAACAGGCGATGGCGAGGGTGCCGGCGAACAGCTTGCGCGGCACCGTAACCGCGGCGATGGCCGGGCCCATGATGGTCTCCCAGTCGGCCAACACCTGGGCCGTGGCGGGCGCGCGCTTGCGGAAGGCCGGACGCACCAGGGCCGGGACGAGAGCGCCCACGGCGCGCGGGCCGAAGAGGTGGCGCGCCGCTGGCTGCGATTCTGCGTTCATGCCTGCCGCCGCGCGGGGCTTGCCGCTGTCGCCGCCGGTCGCCATACCCCCTGCCATGCTCTCCGCCTCCGTTCTGCTGGACTGGTACGATCGTCATCGCCGCATCATGCCGTGGCGCGCGTTGCCTGGCAGCATGCACGACCCCTACCATGTGTGGTTGAGCGAAATCATGCTGCAGCAGACGACAGTTGCCACCGTAGGACCTTACTACGAACGCTTCCTCGCGCGCTTTCCCGATGTTGCCGCTCTCGCGCAGGCTGATGAGGAGGCGGTGCTGCACGCCTGGGCGGGGTTGGGCTACTACGCCCGCGCCCGCAACCTGCATGCCTGCGCCAAGGCCGTGGTTGCCGCCGGCGGATTCCCGTCCACGCTGGAGAGCCTGCGCGCCCTGCCCGGCATCGGGCCCTACACCGCCGCCGCCATCGGTTCGATCGCGTTCGGGCTGCCGGTGGTGCCGGTGGACGGCAATGTCGAGCGGGTGGTGGCGCGGGTGTTCGCGATCGGGGAACCCCTGCCGGCGGCGAAGGCGGCAATCCAGGCGGGGGCGGCACGGCTGGGCGAGGACCCCGCCGCCCGGGCGCGGGCAGGTGATTTCACCCAGGCGCTGTTCGACCTTGGCGCCACAATCTGTACCCCGGCCTCGCCCGCCTGCGTGCTATGTCCCTGGCGGCAGGCCTGCGCCGGGCAGGCCAGCGGCCTCGCCGCTGAACTGCCGCGCAAGGCGCCGAAGCGCGCGCGGCCGCTGCGCCATGGCGCGCATTTCTGGCTGACCGATGGCGAAGGCCGGGTGCTGCTGCGGCGCCGGCCGGCGCGGGGGCTGCTGGGCGGGATGACCGAGTTGCCGGGTACGCCGTGGCGCGAGACGGCGTGGCGTGCGGAGGAAGCGCTGGCGCATGCGCCGATGGCGACGGAGTGGCGGGCGGCCGGACAGGCGCGGCACGGGTTCACGCATTTCGAACTGACGATCGACGTGTATGCCGCCACTGTGCCGGTCATCGCCGCCGATGGCTTTCTGCGCAGCTCGGCCCGCCTGGACGAGGAAGCGCTGCCGAGCCTGATGCGCAAATGCGTGCGGGTGGCGATGAAGGACTAGAAGGAAGAATGTTCTTTTTTGAAAAAAGAGCCAAAAAACTTTTGACCATTTGCCAGGACTGGCAGGGCTGGAATGAGTGAAGTCTTTTTGCTTCTTTTTCTTCAGAAAAAGAAGGCCTTGCTTACTTGCGGCATGCGAACGGCGCGGCCGTTGCGGGCCGCGCCGTTCGATCTGCGTTCTCAGAAGCTGCCGAGGAAGTCGCGCTTGCCGATTTCCACGCCGTTGTGGCGCAGGATGTTGTAGGCGGTGGCGCAGTGGAATGTCAGGTTCGGGATGACGAAGCCGACCAGGTAGCGGCTGCCGGTGAACTCCATTTCGCCGGCGCGCATCTTGAGCACCACGGTGCGGTCTTCGCTGCCGGCGATTTCGCTTTCCGGGACGCCGTCGATCACCGCCAGGGTGTCGGCGATGCGGGCCTTCATCGACTCGAAGGTCGCCTCGACGTCGGGCAGGCTGGGCACTTCGCGGCCGGCCAGGCGGAGCACGCCGCCGCGAGCCATGTCGCAGGCGATCTGGATCTGGCGTTGCAGCGGGAACATGTCCGGCGCCAGGCGGTCGGTGGCCAGGACGGCCTGGTCCACGTTCTTGGCCGTGGCGAAGGCCGCGCCCTTGTCGAGCACGCCGGACAGGGCGCCGAGCAGCGACTTCATCATCGGCACTGATGCCGAATACATCGAAAAGGCCATCTTACAGGCTACCCCCCTTGCGGCCGGCCATCGCACCGAGGCGAAGGCGCAGCGCGTTCAGCTTGATGAAACCCTGGGCGTCGAACTGGTCGTAGGCGCCCTGGTCTTCCTCGAAAGTGACGACCTTCATCGAATAGAGGCTGTTGGGGCTCTCGCGGCCGATGCAGGTGACGTTGCCCTTGTACAGCTTCATGCGGACGCCGCCAGTGACGCTTTTCTGGCTCTCGTCGATCAACGCCTGGAGCATGCGGCGCTCCGGGGAGAACCAGAAGCCGTTGTAGATCAGCTCCGCGTAGCGCGGCATGATGCTGTCCTTGAGGTGTGCGGCCTCGCGGTCCAGGGTGATGCTCTCGATGGCGCGGTGGGCGGCGAGCAGGATGGTGCCGCCGGGAGTTTCGTAGACGCCGCGCGACTTCATGCCGACGAAGCGGTTCTCCACCAGGTCGAGCCGGCCGATGCCGTTGGCGCGACCCAGTTCGTTGAGGCGGGTGAGCAGGGTGGCGGGCGAGAGCTTCTGGCCGTCGATGGCCACGGGGTCGCCGTGTTCGAAGTCGATCGACACCACGGTCGCCTGGTCGGGCGCGTCCTCGGGACGGATGGTGCGCTGGTAGACCATCTCGTCGGCCTCGACCGATGGGTCTTCGAGGATCTTGCCCTCGCTGGAGGAGTGCAGCAGGTTCGCGTCGACCGAGAACGGGGCCTCGCCGCGCTTGTCCTTGGCGATGGGGATCTGGTTGGCTTCGGCGAATTCGATCAGCTTGGTGCGGCTGGTGAGGTCCCATTCGCGCCAGGGGGCGATGATCTTGATGTCGGGCTTGAGCGAATAGTAGCTGAGCTCGAAGCGGACCTGGTCGTTGCCCTTGCCGGTGGCGCCATGCGCCACGGCATCGGCACCGACTTCCTCGGCAATCTCGATCTGGCGCTGGGCGATCAGCGGGCGGGCGATGGAGGTGCCGAGCAGGTACTGGCCCTCGTACAACGCATTCGCCCGGAACATCGGGAATACGAAATCAGTGCAGAAGGTCTCGCGCAGGTCCTCGATATAGATGTCCTTGATGCCAAGCATCTCGGCCTTCCGGCGCGCTGGCCCCAATTCCTCGCCCTGCCCGAAATCGGCGGTGAAGGTCACCACCTCGCAGTTGTACGTGGTTTGCAGCCAGCGCAGGATCACACTGGTGTCGAGGCCGCCGGAATAGGCGAGCACGACCTTCTTCACATCCTTCACACGCAATTTTCCGGCCTCCTTCGCCGCCTCGTCGGTGGGCGCAGGTAGCGCCGCCGCAGGGATTTGCGCAAGTGCTGGCGGTGGAGGTGTGCGGCGACCGGCGCCACGATCCGGAAACTTAATGATTGGCTTCGACAATATTTTAGTCGTAATGAGGTCGGGGCGTCAGGCGGGCGAAAAATCGGGCGGGGATGGCGCGGGGGCCGGGGTTGTGGCCGGGGGGGGGCGGCCGGGGTCGCAGCCGGTTTGGGGCTGCCGGGCATGCGGGGGCGCTGGGTGGGCCAGCAGCAGCCAGACAGGGGCTGCGGGAACGCACGGCCGAATCGCGCGGCGGGGGGGTTTGCCGGCGCGCCAGCGGGCGATCAGCCGTTCCAAGTGGGGTGCGGCGCGGCCGAGATAGGGCCAGATCAGGCTCACAGCGGCGCGAGCGCGCGGTCCTTGGCCGCCGCCACGGCGACCCTAGTCGCGCATGCCCTCCATGATGGCGCCGAGGAAAGCGACCGGACAGGCTGGGACATAAGGGCCGGCGGCGGTCATGTTTGTTATTACATATGACCAATCATGCCGTTCAAGATTTGTCGGCCTGACGTCCGCCCATACACGAAACCACGGCGCTCCGCAGGATCTGGTCTCTTTGCGGGGTGCCGAGGCAAAGGCGATGGCCTTCCTTACCTTCTGCTGGCCGCTACCCGGATTCGTCCGGCCCGCGCGTGCCCAGCGGGATCTCGGACGGCGGCGTGGCGGGCGGCGGAATTTCCGGTCCTGGTGGCGTTGCCGGCGGCATCTCATTCGGCGTCGTGGTGGGCGGCGGCATCTTGGGCACCGGGAGTTCATCGGGTTCGTCGGGGCGCGGGGGATCGCTGGGCTGGGGACGTTCGGGGGGGCCACCGGGGTGAACCGGGTCGGGCGGGGGCGTGGGGGTTGATGGTACGCCTGAGGGGAGGGACATGGCGGCGGCTCCGTTGTTCACGCGTGTATTCGGGGGCAACGGACTCAGCGGGGATGGGGTTCCTGCAAGCTGTCGCTGTCGCGTCACCCTCGTTGGGGACGCAGCAGGCGCGACAGCCAGATGCCGAGCGCGAGGACCGCGGCGGCGTCGCACAGGAACGCGTCGCGGTAGCCCAGGCGGGCGATCAGCGCGCCCATGGCCAGGGCGCCGAGGCTCTGGCCGAGGAACAGCATGAAGGCGAAGCTGGCGACCGCGGTGGCGCGGGCATGGACCAGCATTTCGGTGGCGCGGGATTGCAGCACGCCGTGCAGCAGGAAGAAGCCGAATCCCAACGCGCTTTGGACCACCACCAGCACAGGCCAGACCGGGGTGATAACCGCCACCGTAACGCCGGCCGACATTACGACGCCGCCGGCGAACACCATGCCGGGCTCGCCCAGGCGCGGCACCACGATGCGGGCGCTGCGGATGTAGCCGAGGGCGCCGAGGCCGAAGCAGGCCAGCACCAGGCCGACCACGGCGTAGGGCAAGGCGAAGGCCTCGTGCATGTAGGGGGCGAGGAAGGGGAAGCTGCCCATCAGCACCATGCCGTCGATCAGGGCGGCGACGAGGACGATGCGCGCCACGCGGGAGCGCAGCAGCACGGCGTAGGTCGCGATCGAGAAGGCGGTGGTGCCCCGCCGGTCGGCCAGATTGGCAATGCGCCGGGCCAGGGCGGCGGCGATGGTGGCGGTGCCGGCGGCCAGCACCAGGAACACGCCGCGCCAGCCGAGGAACTGGCCGAAGACTCCGCCCAACGGGCCGGCGGCGACCTGCGCCAGCACGGTGCCGTTGAGGTACCGGCTCAGGGTGACCTGGCGGTCGCGGTAGTCCACGGCATCGGCGACATAGGCCATGCCGAGCGGGATGATGGCGGCACTCGCGCCGCCGGAGGCGATGCGCAAAAGGGTCAGCGCGTCGAGCGTGGCGGAGAGGGCGCAGCCGATATTGGCCAAGGTGAGCAGCACCAGCGCCCCGAGCATGACGCGCAACTTGCCGAAGCGGTCGCCGAGCGGGCCGAGAAGGATCTGGAAGAGGCCGTATGGCAGCGTGTACGCCGCCACGACGATGGAAACGGCGGGGATGGTGGTGCCGAAATCGGTGGCAATCACGTGCAGCAGCGGGTCCATCACCCGCGCGCCGGCGGCGGACAGGAAGCCGGCCGCCGCCAGAAGGCCCAGCGGCAGGGCGGCCGTCGCGGATGAGTTCATGCTGCATTGCACACCGCCGCCGCGCGCTTCGCAAGCGGCTGGGGAAGGACCAGGCCGGAGAAAGAAAGCCGGGGGTCTCTGCCTCGACCCGCAAAGGGGGCGGCACCCCCTTTGGCCCGCCAGTATTATTGGTGCGGCAGGACTACCAATAGAATACCGTTCCTTGTTCTCAGGAACATTTTTTTTGCTAGACGGGAGGAGTTATTTACTTACAACAAAGGTCCAGGGGTTTGGGCGCCGCCTTACCGAACAATGGAACTCTGACCGGCACGCCGCTTGACGCGACCGGAATCGCAGCACGAGGCAGTGATCGGCTGACTAGCGGCGCCGAACGCCACGGCAATCAGGCCGGTTTGATTGACGCAGCCGGTGGCTGGCAGTCCGGAAAGCCGCCCGACAGTTCGGCGTAGCCGACGCCTACGGCGCGCAGCGATGCAGCCTGTTGTCGTGAACACCTCGCCATCCGACGCTAAGATGCCCGCGCACCCGGCGCGATCCCATGCGGCTGGTGATCGCGATCGTACGCTCCCGGTAAGGAATGACATGCAATAAGTCCGGGATCGCCTTCGGGCGTTGCCGGGCGGCGGCCCTCGCACGTGGAAAAAAATCCAACATAGGGACTGCCAGAATGGCAACGTTCACCTCCAAGACGACGGTAGACCTGTCCGCGCTGGACCTGTTCAGCGGGTTCGCAAAGATTGCCGACGGAACGGTAACCGTGCTGGCCGATGGCTTCAGCATCGCATTGTCGGCCAGCGAGTCCGTGGAGGTGTTCGGGGCATTTACATTCTCCGGCGTCAACCTCAACATCCCCGTGAGTGGGACGGTTACCGGCATTCAACTCGCCGTCTCCGGAACCCCCGTCCTGCAGCTCGACGGCATCTCGGTGACGCTGGCGGCCGCTCTTGCCTACAGCGCCAGCCAGGCGGCGGCGCTTGCTGCCTGGCCGTTGCTGCTGAGCGGCGACGATACGATCAACGGCTCGGCCTCCGCTGACATCTTGATCGGCTATGCGGGCGCCGACACGATCGATGGCGGCGGCGGCAGCGATACGGTGCTGTACTCCGACACAACCAAAAGCGTCGTCGTCACCCTCGATGGCGACCAGCCGGTTACCGTGGTCGTGGACGGCGTGGACTCGGATACCATCAGCAACATCGAGAATGTCACCGGCGGCGGCGGCAACGACGAGTTGACCGGCGATGGCGGTGACAACGTGCTGGTCGGCGGTGGCGGCGGCGACGTGCTGCAGGGCATGGGTGGCAAGGACGTGCTGGACGGCGATGCCGGCAACGACACCGTCGTCTACAGCGACACCTCCGAGGCCGTGGTGCTCGCACTGAAGGCCGGTGCCGACGCGAAGGCGTTTGTCGGCGGCGCGTTCCAGGACATCGTCCGCAATGTCGAGAACATCACCGGTGGCGACGGCGACGACATCCTGAGCGGCGACGGTGCGGCGAACCGGCTCATCGGCGGGGCCGGCAACGACGTGCTCGCCGGGCTCGGCGGCAAGGACGAGCTGGACGGCGGCAGCGGCACCGACACCGCCGATTACTCGGAAAGGCTCGTCTCCGTCTCCGTCACGCTCAACACGGACAGCTTTGTCTCAGTCCTCGTGGCCGGCAGCGCCGAGGACAAGATCCGCAACATCGAGAACATCATCGGCGGCGCCGGCGCCGACACGCTGGTCGGCGACAGCAAGGACAACCGGCTGGAGGGTGGTGCCGGCAACGACACCCTGACCGGCGGCGCCGGCATCGACGAGTTGGACGGCGGCGCAGGCAGCGACACCGCCGTGTATTCGGCCGAGGCGGCGTCCGTCGTGGTGACGCTGAACGGCGCCGCCATGAGCGTCGTCACGATCGGTGGGGCGGCCGACGACAAGCTGTGGAACATCGAGAACCTGATCGGCGGCTCCGGGGCGGACACCCTGACCGGCGACGGCCTGGCCAACAGGTTGGACGGCGGCGGCGGCAACGATGTGCTGAACGGCGGCGACGGCGACGATATCCTGATCGGCCGTGCCGGGAATGACACGCTCGATGGCGGCGCCGGCGTGGACACGTCGAGCTACGAAGAGAAGTCGGTGAGTGTGGTTGTCACCCTGGCCGGCGCGTCCGACGCCACCGTGAGGGTCGACGGCAACGACGAGGACACGCTGCGCAACATCGAGAACGTCATCGGCGGCACCGGCAGCGACGTGCTGACGGGCGATGAGTTCGACAATGCCCTCAGCGGCGGCTTGGGCAACGACGTGCTGACAGGCGGCGGCGGCAAGGATGTGCTGGATGGCGGAATAGGAACCGACACCGCTTCGTACGCCGAGAAGACGCTCGCGCTGAAGGTAACGCTGAAGGGGTCGCAGGAGACATCGGTGCTTGTCGGCGGTGTGTTCGAGGACACGTTGCGCAACGTGGAGAACATCATCGGTGGCAGTGGCGACGATGAAATCACCGGCGACACGCTTGCCAATCTGCTCGAGGGTGGTGGCGGCAACGACCGGCTGACCGGGCTTGCGGGCAAGGACACGCTCGACGGCGGCACGGGAAGCGACACGGCGGTCTATTCGGAGCGCACCGTCGCCGTCATGGCGACGCTGAGCGGCTCCAACGACGCCGTCGTAACGATCAACGGCACTGCCGAGGATACGCTGCGCAATGTCGAGAACCTTGTGGGCGGCACCGGCGCCGACACGTTCGTCGGCGACAACGAGGCCAACAAGCTGGAGGGCGGCGGCGGCGACGATCTGCTGCAGGGCGGCGGCGGGCTGGATGTGCTCGACGGCGGTGCGGGCAGCGACACCGCGTCCTTCGCCGACAAGGTCGCCGCCGTCGTCGTCACCCTGAACGGCGCGGCCGACACCATTGCCACCGTCGGTGGAACTCACCGACGACACGCTGCGCAACATCGAGAACCTGATCGGCGGCGACGGCGCCGACACCCTGACCGGCGATGGCCTCGCCAACTCGCTCGACGGCGGCAAGGGCGCCGACATCCTGTCCGGTGGCCTGGGCGACGACACGCTGCGCGGCGGCGCGGGGCAGGACAAGATCGATGGCGGCGGCGGCATCGACACCGTGCTGTTCACTGACCAGGCCCTGGGGGTGACGCTGGCGCTGAACGAAGGCGTCACGGTCACCGCTGTGATCAACGGCAGCGACGACGACACGGTCGTCAATGTCGAGAACATCGTCGGTGGCGACGGCGACGACATCTTCACCGGCGACGGCCTCGCCAACCGGCTGGAGGGTGGTGCCGGCAGCGACAAGCTCTCGGGCGGGCTGGGCGACGATTTCCTGATGGGCGGCGCCGGCGCCGACACCATCGACGGCGGCGGCGGCATCGACACCGTGCTGTTCACTGACCAGACCCTGGGCGTCGTGCTCGCGCTCAAGGCCGACAAGGTGGCCACCGCCCTGGTGGGCGGCGCCATCGACGACACGGTGATCAACGTCGAGAACATCGTCGGCGGCGCCGGCGCCGATGCACTCACCGGCGACGATCTGGACAACGTGCTCGAGGGCGGCGCGGGCGACGACGTGCTGAGCGGCGGCGCCGGGCTCGACACGCTCGACGGCGGCTCGGGCATCGATACGGCCTCGTACGCCGAAAAGACCCTGTCCGTCGCGGTCACCCTCAATCGCAGCAGCACGGTCGTCGTCACCATCGACGGCACGGCGGAAGACAGCATCCGCAACATCGAGAACGTCATCGGCGGCGCGGGCGACGACACGCTGGTCGGCGACCTGTCCGTGAACGTGCTCTCCGGCGGCGGCGGTGACGACATCCTCCAGGGCATGGGCGGTGCCGACACCATCGACGGCGGCTCGGGCACTGACACCGTCGTCTTCGTCGAAAAGATCGCCCCGGTCGAACTCGCCCTGGAGTTGGGCGCCGACGCGGTCGCGCTTATGAACGGGGTGGCCGAGGACATCGTCCGCAACGTCGAGAACATCATCGGCGGCAGCGGCGCCGACGTGCTCTCGGGCGATACGGGCAGCAACCGGATCGAGGGTCGCGGCGGCAACGACATCATCGCCGGCCGCGGCGGCAAGGACACGCTCGACGGCGGCGCCGGCATCGACACCGCGAGCTACGCGGAGAAGAACGAGGCGGTCGTCGTCACGCTGAACGGCGCGGCGCCGGTCTGGGTGAACGTTGGCGGCGCCGACGAGGACTTCGATCGTCAATTTCGAGAATCTGATCGGCGGCTCCGTCGCCGACCAACTGACCGGCGACGCCCTGGACAACATGCTGGACGGCGGCGGCGGCGGCGACATGCTTTCCGGTGGCGACGGCGACGATCTGCTGGTGGGGCGCGAGGGCAAGGACACCATTGACGGCGGCGTTGGCTCCGACACCGCGTTGTACCGTGAGAAGGCCGATTTGGTGGTGGTCACCCTCGACGCCGCCAACCCGGTCACGGTCAAGGTCGGCGGCGTTGACGAGGACAGCATCGTCAACGTCGAGAACATCGAAGGCGGCTCGGCCGCGGACACGCTGACGGGCGACGGGCTTAACAACAGCTTCCTCGGCGGCGGCGGCAAGGACGTGCTGGACGGCGGTGCCGGCAGCGACACCGCCCTGTACACCGACAAGCTGCTGTCGGTGACCGTCACTCTGGACGGCGGCAACCCCGCCACCGTCAAGGTCGGCGGAGTGAGCGAGGATACGCTGACGCGCATCGAGAACGTCACCGGCGGGTCGGGCGACGACGTCCTGGTCGGCGACGTGCTGGACAACGTCCTCGCCGGCGGCGACGGCGCCGACCGGCTCCAGGGCATGGCCGGCAAGGACGCGCTGGACGGCGGCGACGGCATCGACACTGCGGTGTTCAGCGACGCGTCGCAGGCGGTGGTGCTCACCCTCAACAGCAACTTCAACGCCACCGCCACAATCGGCGGCGTGGCCGACGACATCGTCCGCAACATCGAGAACATCCTCGGCGGCTCGGGCGACGACGTGCTGACCGGCGACTTCCGGGCAAATCTGCTGGAAGGTGCGGGCGGCGACGACCGGCTGGCGGGCGGCGGCGGCAAGGACACGCTGGACGGCGGAACGGGCGTGGACACCGCAGTCTACAGCGAAAAGACCGTCTCCGTGGCAGTGACGCTGAACGGGGCAACCAACGCCACCGTGACTGTCGGCGGCACCGCCGAGGACACGCTGCGCAACATCGAGAATGTCATCGGCGGCAGCGGCGACGACACGCTGACCGGCGACGGGCTGGCCAACCTGCTGGAGGGCGGCACCGGCAACGACCGGCTGTCCGGCGCCGGCGGGGCGGACATCCTGGACGGCGGTGCCGGCATCGACCTGGCCGTCTACACGGAAAAGCTGGTGACCGTCGTCGCCGTCCTCGATGGCGCGAACGATTCCAAGGTATTCGTCGGCGGCAAGTTCGAGGACACGATCCGCAACATCGAGGGCCTGGTCGGCGGCGCGGCCGACGACGAACTGACCGGCGACGGGCTGGCCAACACGCTGGAGGGCGGCGGCGGCAACGACATCCTCTCCGGCGGCGACGGCGACGACATCTTGTCCGGCGGCGCGGGCCAGGATGTGCTGGACGGCGGCGACGGGTCCGACACCGCCAGCTTCAGCGACAAGATCCTCGCGGTCACGGTCGCGCTGGCCAACGGGGCGCCGGTCGTAGCCAAGGTCGGCGGCGTGGCCGAGGACACGCTCATCAACATCGAGAACATCATAGGCGGCACCGGCAACGACGTGCTGACCGGCGACGCGCTGGCCAACCGCTTCACCGGCGGCGGCGGCAAGGACGTGATCGACGGCAAGAGCGGCGCGGACACGGCCGATTACGGCGACAAGCTACAGGCCGTCATCGTCACACTGAACGGCAGTGCCGACTCGGTCGTCACCGTCGGCGGCCTGGCCGAGGACACGCTGCGCAACATCGAGAACCTGGTTGGCGGCAGCGGCGCCGACACGCTGAACGGCGACGACCGCGCCAACCGGCTCGAGGGCGGGTTGGGCGACGACCTGCTGCGCGGCGGCGGCGGCAACGATGTGCTGGACGGCGGCGCCGGCAACGACACCGTGGTGTACAGCGAGAAGCTGCAATCCCTGGCGCTCACCCTCGGCGGCGCGGATGACGCCATCGCCTATGTCGGCGGTCTCGCCGAGGACGTCGTCCGCAATGTCGAGAACGTCACCGGCGGCGCCGGCGACGACTTCCTCACCGGCGACGGGCTGGCCAACGTGCTGATCGGGGGCCTTGGCAACGACGTGCTGATGGGCGGCGCCGGCAAGGACACGCTTGACGGCGGCGACGGCAGCGACACGGCGGTGTACAGCGACCGCTCCTTCGGCATCTCGGTCACGCTGAACGGCGCCCAGGACGCGGTGGTGACGGTGGGTTTGCTCGCCGAGGACACGCTGCGCAACGTGGAGAACATCGTCGGCACCAGCCAGGCCGACACCATCACCGGCGACACGCTGGACAACATCGTCCGGGGCGGTGGCGGCAAGGACACGCTCGACGGCGCCGGCGGACTCGACACCGTCGACTATTCCGACAAGACACAGGCCGTGGAGGTGACGCTGAACGGCGCCACCTATACCGTGGCCCTGGTCGGCGGCGCCATCGAGGATACGATCCGCTTCTTCGAGAACGCAATTGGCGGCACCGGCGACGACTCCCTCACCGGCGATGCCGGCGCCAACCGGCTCGAGGGCGGCGACGGCAACGACACGCTCACCGGCGGCGGCGGCGGCGACATCCTGATCGGCGGCACCGGCGACGACCACTTCATCCTCGGCGCCGGCACGGCGCTGATCGACGATGGCGACGGCGCCGACGTCGTGACGGGCTTCGTCGCCGGCGCCGGCGCAAAGCTCGACCTCTCGCGCCTTTCAACGGTAACGAGCATCGATGGCCTGCTCGCCCTCGGCGCGCAGGACGGCGCCGATGCGGTGTTCGATTTCGGCGGTGGCGATACCCTGCGGCTGCAGAATGTTGCGCTGGCCTCCCTCGGCGCCGGCGACTTCATTCTCGCCAACGCCACCACGCTGTCGATCGCGGCACTCGACGCCACCAAGCCGGAGGGCAACGCGGGCGTCACCGCCCTCACCTTCGAGATCACCCGCGACGGCGACATTTCCGTGGCGTCCAAGGCAACCTGGACTGTCATTGGAACAGGCATTTCCCCCGCCGAATCCGCCGATTTCCAAGGCGGGGTGCTGCCCTCCGGCGCAGTGGACTTCGCTGCGGGCGAAACCGCCAAGACCATCACCGTGAACGTCGCGGCCGATGACGTGGCTGAGGCGGACAACGGCTTCACCGTCTCCCTGTCCGCCGCGACCGGCGCCGCGGTCGCCACCGGCCACGCCACCGGCACGATCCTCGACGACGACGATGAGGCGCCGTGCTTCACAGCCGGCACCCGCATCCTCACCGCACGGGGCGAGGTTCCCGTGGAGGCGCTGAAAATCGGCGACATGGTCGCGGTACTGCGCGGGGCCAGCCAACGCCCCATCCTCTGGATCGGCCGGCGGCACGTGCGCCTGCACGGCCATCCCCGTCCCTGGGATGTCCAGCCGGTGCGCATCCGCGCCCACGCCTTCGGCCCAGGCCGCCCGCACACCGACCTGCGCCTCAGCCCCGACCATGCCGTTTTCGCGGAGGGCGTGCTGGTGCCCGTGCGCTACCTCGTCAATGGCGTCACCATCGTCCAGGAGAAGGTCGCGGAGGTCACGTATTTCCACATCGAACTTGCCGCCGCAGACGGCACCGCGGCGCACGACGTGTTGCTCGCCGAAGGTTTGCCGACCGAGAGCTACCTCGATACCGGCAATCGCGGCGCATTGGAGAATGGCGGGCCTGTGGTGGCGCTGCATCCCGATTTCGCTCGGGCGACGTGGGTCGCCGGCGGGTGCGCGCCGCTGGTGATCGCTGGGCCGGAACTGGCCGACCTGCGCACCATCCTGCTGGCGGAAGCGACGACGCTGGGCCACGACGTCACGACGGATCCCAACCTGCGCCTCCTGGTTGACGGCGTCGTCATTCGCCCGAGCCGCGGCGGCGACACCTATCACTTCAACGTCCCGCCCCGAAGCCGTGAAGTCCGGCTGCTATCACACACGACGGTGCCGGCGTGGATCGATGCTGATGGCGAAGACACGCGGTGCCTTGGCGTCGCCGTGGCAGGGATGCTGATCGAAGGGTGCCCAGTCTTGCTGGATGACGAAAGACTGCGCACGGGTTGGCATCAGCCGGAGGACGATTGGCGCTGGACCAACGGTTTTGCCCGGCTTCCCCCGATGGGCGGCGCCCTGAAGGTTACCGTCGTGCCCCTCCAGACCTACTGGGTGCCAGCGCACGAAGCGCGAAGGCACCCCGGCGTCGCGGCGTGAGGAATGCAGGCGCTCGGCGGAGTCCTGCCACGGAGGTGAAAGCGCACGAATCAGCGAGCGGCCGACGGTGGGTGTGCCAGATGACCCCCACCTTGCGATCGCCTTCTGGGGCTGTGGCGGCAATGGTGCGGGCGACGGCGTGGCGCACGGCATAGAACTGGTGGTAGCCGGCCAGGATCTTCGTGGCGTCGCTGCCGGCGCCGCCGAAGACGATGAAGTCGCGGATCACGTCCAGCTGGCGCTGCCGGTCAAAGACGCCCTTCAGCAGGGTCTCCAGTTCCGGCGCGCTCTTGGGCGCCAGGTCGTCGCCGGTGATGGTGCGCCAGGGCATGAAGCGTTCACGGTCCGCGGTCAGCGAGCCGATGCGCGCGGCGATGCCGTCGGAGATCACCAGGGCGACGTTGGCGCGGAACAAGGAGGCGATCTGGGCTTTGTAGCTCTGCAACTGGTCGAAGGCGCGGTCGAGGATGGCGTTTACTTCGCCGGGGTTCTTCAGCTCGATCACTCCCAGCGGGAGGCCGTTGACGAACACGACTACATCCGACCTGCGGTTCACCTTGCCGGGCCAGCCAGCGCTTGACGGCCTCGTTCTTGTGGGCGGCGTAGTTGTCGAGGAACAGGAGCAGGTCGAGTTCGGCCGGGGTCTGCTTGTCAATCAGCCGCAGGAAGCGGATGAACTCGGCAGCGCGGTGGCGGAGCATGCACTGACTGATCACGGTGCCTGCCTTGACGTCCAGCGCGGCAAAGAGCGTCGTTGTGCCGTGGAGCTTGTAGTCGTGCGTCATGGTGGCACCCCGGCCACGCTTCATCGGCAGCCCCGGCTGCGTGCGGTCGAGCGCCTGGATCTGGCTCGTCTCATCCACTGACAGCACGAGAGCGTGCTCGGGTGGGTTCATGTAGAGACCGACGATGTCACGGACCTTCTCGACGAACTTCGGGTCATTGGAGAGCTTGAAGGTCTCCACCCGGCGCAGCTTCAGCCCGTGTTCGCGCCAGATACGGTGGATGGTGGATGGCGCCAGGCCGCTCGCCTTGGCCATCGAGCGCAACGTCCAGTGCGTCGCTGCCGGCGGGTCCTCGTGCAGCGTGCGCTCGACCACCGCGGCAATCTGCTCAGGCGAGGCGGCGGCGAAGGCGCGGCCCCGTTGGGCATCCCGGAACAGGCCGTCCCCGCCGTCCTGCATGTAGCGCGCCTGCCAGCGCCAGATCGTCGGCTTGCCCTTCCCCGTGGCTGCCCGGATCGCCATCGCGCCCACGCCGTCGGCGGTCATCAGCACGATCCGCGCCCGCCAGACATGGTGCTGCGGGCTCTTGCGGTCGAAGATCACGCCCTCGAGCCGTTCCTGGTCGCCCGGCCACAGCCGGACCTCAACGCCTTCCCTTATGGGCCCAGACTTGCAGGTCCGGCCCATAAAGGGAATCATTAACGTCGATCAAACCATTAGTCGGAGCCAACGCATGTCGTGTGCATAGGCATTCGGATTGACTTGCAGCAGAACGTCGACCTACTCCGTCACCGCAGATGCCTTTGTCGTCAGCCCAAATGCGGCGTCCCGCAGTTGCCCCAGTACCCGCGCCTCGGTCTCGTGCCGACGAATTTCGTCATCCAGTTTCGCAGCATGAAGCAATGGGTCGCGACTAGCCGATTGCGGCGAACTCCCGCCGGTTATATTGTTGTAGACTTCAGCATCATGAGCGAGAACGTGTTCGAGGACTCATTACAGCACTCAAGCGCGAAGTTAGGAACGGCACTATATCAGCGCACTGAGCATCACTCGGGGGGTTCGCTGACGATCGGCTGGAGTGCGACTATTGCTTCATGCTGCGAACTGATGACGATATTTGTCGGCACGAGATGGAGGCGCGGGTACTGGTATGCGGACGCGCATTTGGGCTGACAGCGACAAAGGTATCTGCGGTGACGGAGTAGGTCGACGTTCTGCTGCAAGTCAATCGGAACGCTTATGCACACGACATGCGTCGGCTCCGACTAAAGTGGTTTCTTATGATGTTAATTATTCCTTTTATGGGTTTGGACGCTCAGTCCGGCTTATAAGGGAAGGCGTTCTCTCAGGTCTGGCTGTGGCTGGGCGACCAGGAACGGCTCGAGGGCGTGATCTTCGACCGCAAGAGCCCGCCAGACATGGTGCTGCGGGCTCTTGCGGTCGAAGATCACGCCCTCGAGCCGTTCCTGGTCGCCCGGCCACAGCCGGACCTCAACGCCTTCCCTTATGGGCCCAGACTCGCAGGTCCGGCCCATAAAGGGAATCATTAACGTCGATCAAACCATTAGTCGGAGCCAACGCATGTCGTGTGCATAGGCATTCGGATTGACTTGCAGCAGAACGTCGACCTACTCCGTCACCGCAGATGCCTTTGTCGTCAGCCCAAATGCGGCGTCCCGCAGTTGCCCCAGTACCCGCGCCTCGGTCTCGTGCCGACGAATTTCGTCATCCAGTTTCGCAGCATGAAGCAATGGGTCGCGACTCCAGCCGATTGCGGCGAACTCCCGCCGGAGGTGATGCTCAGTGGCGGCTGATATGGTGCCGTTCCTAACTTCGCGCTTGAGTGCTGTAATCAGTCCTCGAACGACGTTCTCGCTCATGATGCACGACCCTGGAAGTTCTGACGAACAATATCACACCGCCGGCGCTTCTGCCCGCAGGGCTCGCGTCGACGACATGCTGATAAGGTGACTTCCCGCTCTCACTGGTAGCTCGCGCACTTCGACGGGCAAGGAAATCAGGACGCTGCAAAGGTTAGGTTCGAGCACCGCCTCTCCCGATGTCATCGCTGCGGACGTGTGCGGCTTACCCAGACCAGAGCGGCGCCGGCCAAGCTCAGCGCAGCTGCCACCCATCCCATTGTCGCCCAGGACTCCGCAGCAACGAGAAAGCCGCCCAACAGGGCCGAAGTCATCCACCCCAGGGAGGCGCAGGAGATGTTGATGCCGAGCACGGTGGCCAGTGCTTGGGACGGAACCCCACCTAGCAGCGCAAACAGCGGTGGTCGGCTTGCCCCGTCCCGCCATCGGCGGCAGGTGGAGCAGCATCGTGCAGCGTGTCGTTCGCTCATCAAGGGTGCCAATCGCGGAGCGGTTCAGGCCGATGATCAGATCCCCTTCCCAGTGTCCCGGCACCGCGCGACCGTCTGCCTCGGCCGGACGTTCGCTGATTTGGGCGCAGCCTCCGTGATCAGATCTCGCTGATGACGTTGGGCTGGTCGGACTGGACGCCTTCGCGAGAGTCGACGTTATACCAATCCTCATGGCGCATGACTCACGAGGGGGATTCCCCGACGCGTTGCATCTGTGATTTAAGCTGGTGAGCAACGGAGGCTCGCCATGCCGACCGCCATCGCCCTTCGCCCGGACTTCACGGCCTCATCTCTTCGGGGCCATGCGCGTCGCAGCAGGGACGCGGCGCAGGCCCGCCGCCTGCTGTCTCTGGCAGTGATCTACGACGGCGGCAGCCGCAGCGAGGCGGCGATGCTGGGCAACGTGACGTTGCAGATCGTGCGCGACTGGGTGGTGCGGTTCAACGCCGAGGGGCCGGACGGTCTGCGCGACCGAAAGGCACCAGGCCCTACGCCTCGGTTGAACGAGGCACATCGCGCCGCGCTGCTAGAGATCATCGAGTGCGGCCCCATGCAGGAGGAGGTGGCTGATGGCTACGTGTCGCACGCTGCGGCTCGCCGCGGCTACGGTAGAATGACCTGCCTGATCTGGGCCGAAAAAACGCTCCCCGCCGGATTGCGCTGGTGATTTAACGCCGGTGCAGCGCGCGCCAAATCCGCTCGGAGGTCACCGGCATGTCGATATGGCCGACGCCGTGCGGCGCCAGCGCATCAAGCACCGCGCAGACCACCGCCTGAGGGGAGGCGATCGCCCCGGCCTGCCCGGCCCCCTTCAGGCCAAGCGGGTTGGCGGCGGTCGGCACGCCACTGAAGGTGATGTCGAGCGGCGGCAGATCCGCTGCCCGGGGCAGCGCGTAGTCCATCAACGAGCCGCTGAGCAACTGGCCGGAGTTGGGATCGTAGACCGTGTGCTCCAGCATCGCCTGGCCGATGCCCTGCACCACGCCTCCTTGGACCTGCCCCAGGGTCAGCATCGGGTTCAACAGCATGCCGAAATCGTCCACAGCTGTGTAGCGCTCCAGAGTGGCCTGGCCGGTCTCGGGATCGATCTCCACCTCGGCGATGTGGCAGCCATTCGGGAAGGTGATGAGGTCGAGCAGGTTCCAGACATAAGTGTCCAGGCCCGCGCCTTCGCTGCTCTGCGGCGTGACACCCTCGCGCGCCGCATCGGCCACCGTGAGTAAGTCGATCCCGCGCGACGGATCGGCGCCCACAACGTAGCGCCCCGCCGCGAAGGTCATCTCGTCCGGCGATGCCTGCAGCAGCCGTGCGGCGATCACTGCGCCCTTGGCTATCACCGCTTCCGCCGCCCGGACGAGCGCCGTGCCGCCCATGTGCATCGACCGTGCGCCGCCATGGCCATTGCCGTCGCGCACCAGGGCAGTGTCTGCCTGCACATAGCGAAACGCCTCGGGCGGCAGGCCCAGCAGGTCGGCAGCGATCTGCCGATAGCTCGTCTCGTGCCCCATGCCGTTCGACTGGGTACCGACGAGCAGGGTCACTATTCCATCCGCGTCGAAGCGGACTTCAGCGCCTTCGTTCGGCGCGCCACGCGCGGTCTCCATGAAACAGGTGACACCAATGCCGCGCAACCTTCCGCGCGCACGCGCGGCATCCCGCCGAACGGCGAAGCCTTCGTGGTCGGCGGCGATCACGGCTGCGTCGAGATTTTCAGCGAACCGGCCACAATCGATCACCGTCCCCAGCGCCTTGCGGTAGGGGAACTGCTGAACCAGATTGCGCCGCCGCAGCGCGATTGGATCGAAATCGCAACGCCGCGCTGCCTCGTCGATCAGCCGTTCCATCATGTAGTTCACTTCGGGCTTGCCGGCGCCGCGATAGGCGTCGATCGGCACGGTATTGGTGAACACGCCGCGCACATCCATGAAGATCGCGGGAATGACATAGCCGCTGCCGATCGCGTTGGCGGGCGCGTTGGTGGAACTGCCTGGCCCACCGGAAGACAGATATGCGCCCAGCTCCGCCACGGTGGATACGTCCAGTGCGCGAAAGTTACCATCCGCGTCCAACGCCAAGCGGGCGCGGGTGATGTTGGCGCGCCCTTGGGCGGTGGTGACGAAATCCTCGGCGCGTTCGCTGATCCATTTCACCGGCCGGCCGAGATGCCGCGCCGCCCACAGCAGCATCACCCATTCGGGATACAGCGCGTTCTTCACTCCGAAGCCGCCACCGACATCGGGACAGGATACGCGCATGCGCTCGGCCGGAACGTGGAACACCGACCCCGCTAGCTGCGACCGCAGCCCATGCACGCTCGCGCCAGAGAATTGCAGGTGGAAGCCGTCCGCCCCATGGCTGGCGATCGCGCCGCGGGCTTCCGTTGCGGCGACCACAATCCGATTGTTGACCAGCTCCAACTCGACCACATGTGCGGCGTCTGCAATGGCTGCCTGCACCTCGGCTGCGTCGCCCTTCTGGAATCGGTAGGAGAGATTGCCCGGCGCCTCCGCCCACAGTTGCACCGCGCCATCGCGCAGTGCCGCCACGGCATCGACGATCGCTGGAAGCATGTTGTATTCCACGAGAACACCGTCGGCGGCGTCACGCGCGGCGCTGCGAGTGGCGGCCACCACGAAGGCAACGGGGTCGCCGACATGGCGCACGCGCCCTTGCGCCAGGGCATGACGCGGCGGCACAATCATCTGCTGCAGGCTGTCCACCGGCACCATGCAAGGTAGCGGACCGAGCTCGGCCAGGTCAGATGCGGTGAACACGCCCAGCACGCCGGGCATGGCACGAGCCGCTCCGGCATCGACGTGCCGAATCGCCGCATGGGCGTGCGGCGAGCGCACCACCTGCATCCAGGCCTGACCGGGCAACTCAATGTCGTCGATGAAGCGGCCATGCCCGGTCAAGAAGCGCTCATCCTCCACCCGCCGCACTGATTGTCCGCTGAAAGACATTGCCATGCCCACGCTCTCCCATTCGCTCACTACTGATGGCACTATGCCACGGCAATCGTGGGCAGGCATCTGAGTGGGACCGGCTTCGGCTCCGACGTCCCGTTGCTATGATATAGAGATCTCACGGTTTTTCATTGGAACCCCCATGCCGATCTGGGGTCCCGCAGCACGCCCATTCACAGCGACTGCTGTGGCGCCTGCCTCGGGCTGATGCACACCAGCACAAAACTCGGGATCCCCATCTAGCAGTACCCCGCAGACCGCATCGGCGGGATCAAAGCATCCACGATCCCGGCCCTACCTGACGTCATCCGAACGCGCGCACTCGCTGCTTGATACTCCACGCCCGGGGTTTTGCCCTGGCTACCCCCTCAGAAGCGAAGCTTCAGGGAATCCAACAAAACGGGCCAATTGCAACTCCACGCGCCGCAGCCAAAGCCGGTTGTCTTGTAATCGCACAACCTACTCCGCCGCGCGTGGCCGCTCCGACGGGTCCTCGCTAGGAATGTTGATCCCGCCGCCGCGCCGAGCGGCGAGGGACTTAGGGGTGGCGTCGCTGGCAACGACGGAACGACCGTAAGCGGGGATCGACGGAATCGCATCGGCCGCCAACGGCAGCATCCAGTTCTTCCGCTTCAACGCTGCCTCGATATACGGCGCGAGTTCGGCTTGTTTGCGCGCATCGCGTTCCGCCTGACCGGCCTTCATTGCCGGCATTACTTCAGCCGCGAACAGTTTGAGCGAGGCAATGATGTCGTCGTGCGTGTTGCGCCCAGCCTGCTGGACGAAGATCACCTGATCAACTCCGGCGTCCTGATACTGCGTCAGCCGCTCGATCAGCTGTGTTGGTGTGCCGATGCCGTTGCCGACGGCGGGCGGCATCGCGTCGCGGCCGCGTTCGAACCGCTCCCACACATTGGTCACGCCGGGGATATGGTCGCCATAGACGTAGTGATGGCCGAGTGCAAAACCGAAAAACTGGAAGCCCTCGCCACCGCGTCGGATCGCTTCCGCTTCGTCGTGGTGGACGGAGAACCCCGTCGCCATCGCGATGTTGGCGTTCACTGAGTGCCCAATCGGCACGCATTCATCCGACTTGATGATCTCGTAATACTCACCTGCCCACTTCGCTGCCTCGGCGGGATCTACGAACGCAAAGGCCAGCGCGCCGACGCCGTTTCGCGCGGCAACATGGATCGTTTCGCGATTGGAGCAGGCGAGCCAGATCGGTGGATGCGGCTTTTGAAGCGGTTTCGGAATGACATTGCGTGCGGGCATCGAGAAATAATCACCCTTGAAGCCCGGATATGGAGACATCGCCATCATGTTGGCGGTCTGCTCGGTCGCTTCCGCCCACATAAGCTTCTTCAGTGCGGGGTCAATATTGAACCCCTCCAACTCCGCTCGCGAGGCAGACGACCCCGTTCCCCATTCCGCTCGGCCAGACGACACAAGATCGAGCATCGCAAGCCGCTCCGCGACGCGCGCGGGCGGGTTGTAGCCCGGTGGGGAAAGCACGACCGCATGGCCAATATGGATTTGCCTAGTACGCGCGGCGGCGGCAGCCAGAAACACCTCTGGGGCGGAGTTGTGCGAATACTCCTCCAGAAAGTGGTGCTCGTTGGCCCAGACGTAGTCGAGGCCCAGACGGTCGGCGACCTCCACCTCCGCCAGCGCTTGCTGTACCAGCTGGTGTTCGGAATTCGCAACCCACGGCCGGGGCAGCTGCAGCTCGTAGATCAGGCCGAACCTCATGGTACCCCTCCAACGTGCTTCGTTGATACGGTCGATTATTCACTACAGAACGCCGCACGAGACGTCTAGTGGTGCGATCCAAACGCGTAACTCCCAAGCATTTGGTGAATCGCCCCACCAAATCAGAGTAGTGGATGGAATGTAACGGTGCTTTCCGTCAGATTCCATCCACTAGGCCGCGTGGACAAATCGTATCCGAATCTTGATAGTGGCAGGTTTGGCGAAGCCGAGGAAGCTTTCGGCAGTGTGGTCGTATCTGGTCGCGACGCGCCTGCTTCCCATGAGCCGGTTGATGAACCGCTCAATCTTGTTTCGCTTGGCGTAGACAGCGGGGTTGACGGTGTGCTGGATTTTGCGGTTCTGCTTGGTCGGGACCTCGGGGGTGGCCCCGCGTGCGCGGATGTCGTCGGTGTCGTAGCCCTTCTCGGCAAGCATGACCTTCGGGTCGGCCTCGCGCTCGGCCATCAGGGCGTCGAAGGCGGTGCAGTCGTGAGCCTCGCCGGGCGACAGGATCAGCGCAACTGGAAGACCCTCGGCGTTGGTCCAGGCATGGATTTTGGTCGTGAAGCCACCGGGCGAGCGGCCAAGAGCCTGGTTTTGAATTCCCACCTTGTCCCGGCGGCACGGTGGTGTGCCCGAATTGAGGTGCTGTCGATCATCTGCAGCGCATCGTTGCCGCCGCCGTCGGCCAGCGCCTCGAGCATGAGGTCCCGCAGGCCACTGGCGGTCCAGCGGCGGTATTGCCGGGTGCACGGAGTTCCAGTTGCCCAATTCCTCGGGCAGGTCGCGCCAGGGCGCCCCAGTGCGGGCAATCCAGAAAATGGCGTCCAGTGTGCCCCTGTGGTCGCGCGGCGGACAGCCGTGCAAGGCCCCGGTCTCAATGACAAACGGTGCGAAGAACGCCCATTCCTCGTCGCTCAACAGACCCCGGACCAATGCTGACCTCCACGGCAGAGATCAGATTCGAATCACAGCGTGCCGGATCGGGGAAAACCCCTTCAGGCGCTTTGTCCACGCGGCCTAGCTTGATCTGGGTCAACGCCCCACGCGACCGCGCCGCTAGACTGTCCCGGCGAAGGGATACGGCTGGCCAAGCCCGTGCGCCGTCCCGCCCCCGGAGAAGCCGATGTCGGATACCGTTGCCAGATACGCACGTCGCACCGTGCCACGCTACACCAGCTACCCCACGGCACCGCATTTCCGCGACGACTTCGCGCCCGCCACCTACGCCGACTGGCTGCGCCAAACCGACACGACACAACCCATCTCGCTCTACCTGCACGTCCCGTTCTGCCGAAAAATCTGCTATTATTGCGGCTGCAACATGAAACTGGCCGCCAGCTATGCCCCCATCGCCGCCTATGTCGAGGCGTTGCACAACGAGATCGACCTCGTCACCCGCCTCCTGCCGCCGAAGCTTTCCATCGCCCACCTCGCCTGGGGCGGCGGCACTCCCACCGCCCTCTCGCCCAACGACCTCGCCGCCGTCATGGAACGCCTGCGCAAGCGCTTCCACTTCCTGCCCGGCGGCGAGCTGTCCATCGAAAGCGACCCCCGCACCCTCACCCCCGCCATGGCCCGCCGCATCGGCGACCTCGGCTTCACCCGTGCCAGCTTCGGCGTCCAGGAATTCGATCCCAAGGTCCAGGCCGCCATCAACCGCGTCCAACCGCCCGAACAGGTCGCCCGCGCTGTAGATCTGCTGCGCGGCGCCGGCGTCGCCCGCATCAACTTCGACCTCATCTACGGCCTGCCCTACCAAACCGAAGACAGCCTGCTCGCCACCATCGAGACTGCCGCCGCCATGCGCCCCGACCGCGTCGCCCTCTTCGGCTACGCCCACGTGCCATGGATGGCCAAGAAACAACGCCTCATCGACGAAATCCGCGCTCCCCGACGGTGCCGCGCGTGGCCGCCAGGCCAACGCCGCCGCCGCCGCGCTGGCGGCCCATGGCTACCAGGCCATCGGCCTCGACCACTTCGCCCTGCCCGGTGACTCCATGGCCGTGGCCGCCCGCGCCGGCACCCTGCGCCGCAACTTCCAGGGCTACACCACCGACCCGGCCGAAACCCTCATCGGCTTCGGCGCCACCGCCATCGGCCGCTCCCCCTTCGGCCACGTCCAGAACATCGCCGAAACCGGCGCCTGGTCCCGCACCATTGCTACCGGCACGCTCCCGGTGGCAAAAGGCGTCGCCGTGTCCGCCGAAGACCGCCTCCGCGGCCATGTCATCGAACGCATCATGTGCGACGGCCAAATCAATCTCGCCGCTGCCGCCGCCACCTTCGGCGCCACACCCGACTGGTGCGCCGCCGAACAACCCGCGCTCGACGAACTCGCCGCCGACGGATTGCTCACCCGCAACGGCCCCCACATCACCCTCACCGCCCAAGGCGCCCCGCTCGCCCGCGTGGTCGCCGCGGTGTTCGATACCTACCTGGCGGTCGGCCGCGGGAGGCACTCGGTGGCCATTTGAGCAAGAGCGGCAGTGGCGAGAATATTATTGCTCGAAAAAGCCGACGCTCTCAATAATTATAAATACTGCGACGAACAGGAAGAAATACAAGGCAGCAATATTATTAGCTATCTACAATTTGAGTTTCCATGGCCAAGGCCCTCAAATGATACGATAATTTATCTATATCCAGAGGCCGGGCCCAACTTTACCGAAGCACCGCATCCGGGAACAAGGTTAGCGAGTTGAATCGGTTGTGATTTTGTCCGACGCGGAGGCGACGTCGATGCTTCGGGCATGTGGACGAGCGAAAATCGAGCGCGCTACGACCGTCGTGGCCTGCGCTATCCGAGTGACCTGACCGACGATGAGTGGGCGCTGATCGGTCCCCTGATCCCGCCGGCGAAGCGTGGCGGCAACAAGCGGACGGTGGAGGTGCGCGCGGTAGTGAATGGCGTGATGTATGTGCTGAGCACCGGCTGCCAGTGGGCGGCCTTGCCGAAGGATCTGCCGCCGCGCAGCACGGTGAACGACTACTTCCGGCGCTGGGAATGGGACGGCACGCTGGCGCGCATCCATCACGCGCTCTACGTCCAGTGCCGCGAGGCGGCCGGGCGCGAGGCCAGCCCGACCGCGGCAATCATCGACAGCCAGAGCGTCAAGGGCGCGGAAAAAGGGGGCGCTCGGTCGATCCGCCCGGCTACGATGCCGGCAAGAAAATCAAGGGCAGGAAGCGGCATATCCTGGTCGACACGCAAGGCCTGCTGATGCAGGCGGTCGTCCATGCCGCCGACGTGCAGGACCGCGATGGCGGCGTGCTGCTGATGGGCACGCTGTTCGGCCTGTATCCTTTCCTGCTCAAGCTCTATGGCGACGCCGGCTACCAGGGGCCCAAGTTCCAGGATGGCCTGCAGGCGGTCTGCCGCATGGTAAACATCGAGATCGTCAAACGCTGCGACCTGCACAAGTTCGTCGTGCTACCCAAGCGCTGGATCGTCGAACGCACCATCGCCTGGCTCAACCGCTGCCGCAGATTGGCCAAGGACTGGGAGTGCCTCAACCGCTCAGGTTACCTTGCCAAGATTAGGGTCGAAGGTTCAAAGTCCTTCGCCCACGTCACCGTCGCCCTTCCTTCGGCACGGGCAGAGCCAATTTCGCCTCAGTTCCCTCTACTCCAGCCAGCCGCAACGCATCGCTGCACGAACGGCTTGTCGTCCGGCCCGCACCAGCCCATTGTTCGCCCCGCTGGAAGGGAGCATGACCATGGTGTTCGATCCGAAATTTACGCATCAGACATTCAAGTCCGTCGGCACACGCCCGCTGCGGCCCGACGGGTTCGACAAGGTGACCGGCCGCGCCCGCTATGGCGCGGACTTCAACATGCCCGGTCAGCTGGTGGGGCGCATCCTGCGCAGCCCGCACGCCCATGCGCGGATCAGGTCGATCGACACGCAAAGGCCGAGGCGCTGCAGGGCGTGAAGGCGGTGATCACCGCCGCCGACCTGCCGGATCTGACCGATGGCGACTCCGAGCTGTTCGACATTCTCGACAACTGCATGGCGCGCGAGCAAGGCGCTTCTACGACGGCCACGCCGTGGCCGCGGTGGCGGCGGTCGATGCCGCGACAGCGCGAGGAAGGCGCTGAAGCTCATCGAGGTCGACTACGAGGTGCTGCCGCATGTCACCGACGTCGACGAGGCGATGAAGCCATCGCGCTCCGCTGCTGCACGAGACATGCTTCACCGAGCGGCGTCGACCCCAAGCCCGACCGCGCCCTCCAACATCGCCAAGCCGCAGCCAGTACGGCCACGGCGATGTCGAAGCGGGCTTCAAGGAGGCCGACGTCATCGTCGAGCGCACCTTCAAGACCGAGCAGACGCACCAGGGCTACATCGAGCCGCATGCCTGCGTGGCGAGCGTGAATTCCGACGGCACCGGCGAACTGTGGGTCTGCACCCAGGGCCATTTCGTCTTACCGCCAGCACTGCGCCGAACTGCTCGGCATGGAGGTCTCGAAGCTGCGCGTCACCTCCTCGGAGATCGGCGGCGGCTTCGGCGGCAAGACCCATGTCTGGGCCGAGCCGGTCGCGCTGGCGCTGTCGCGCAAGGCGGGCGGCCGGTCAAGCTGGTGATGACGCGCGAGGAGGTGTTCCGCGCCTCCGGGCCCACCAGCGCCACCTCGATCGACGTCAAGATCGGCGCGAAGAAGGACGGCACCATCACCGCCGCATCGGCGACGCTGCGCTACACCTGCGGCCCCTATCCCGGACTCGTGGGCCGAGCTCGGCGCCATGACCTCCTTCGCCTGCTACGACCTCAAGAACGTCAAGACCGTGGGCTACGAGGTGCTGGTCAACCGGCCGAAGGCGGCGGCCTATCGCGCGCCGTCGGCGCCGATGGCGGCGTTTGCGGTGGAGAGCGTCGATCGACGAACTGGCCAGCAAGATCGGCATGGATCCGCTCGATTTCCGCATCCAGAACGCCGCCAAGGAGGGCACCAAGTCGTCCTACGGGCCGGTCTACGGCCCGATCGGCATCGGCGCCGACGCTGCGAGGCCGCGCAAGAACCATCCGCACATGAAGGCGCCGCTCGGCAAGAACCAGGGGCGCGGCATGGCCTGCGGCTTCTGGTTCAACTTCGGCGGCCAGACCTGCACCGACCTCAACATCGGCGCCGACGGCACCGTGACGCTGGCGGTCGGCACGGTCGATGTCGGCGGCTCCCGCGCCTCGCTGTCGCTGGTGGCGGCCGAGGAACTCGGCATCCCCTACGAGCAGGTCAAGGCCGTCGTCGCCGACACCGCGACGCCTCGGCTACAACGACATGACCGACGGCAGCCGCGGCACCTTCTCCTCGTCGATGGCGACGATCTCGGCCGCCCGCAACGCCATCAAGATGCTGCGCGAGCGGGCCGCCAAGATGTGGGACATCCCCGTCGACGACGTGGTCTGGGAGGACGGCCACGCCACGGCCAAGGGGGAAAAGCACGGCAACCTGTCACCGCTCTCTCAAGGAGATCGCGGCCGCGGCGCCCAATACGGGCGGGCCGATCGCCGGGCACAGCGAACTCGTCGCCGACGGCGCGGGCGTGTCGTTCGCTACCCATATCTGCGATGTCGAGGTCGATCCGGAGACCGGCGCCACGCGGGTGGTGCGCTACACCGTGGTGCAGGACGCCGGAAAGGCGGTGCATCCGACCTATGTCGAGGGCCAGTACCAGGGTGGCGCGGCGCAGGGCATCGGCTGGGCGCTGAACGAGGAGTATATCTACGGCGAGGACGGCCGGCTGCAGAACCCCGGCTTCCTCGACTACCGCATCCCGGTCTGCTCGGACCTGCCGATGATCGACACGCAGATCCTCGAGATCCCCAACCCCAACCACCCCTACGGCGTGCGCGGCGTGGGCGAGACCTCGATCGTGCCGCCGCTGGCGGCAATCGCCAATGCGGTGTCGAACGCGGTCGGCGTGCGCATGACCCACATCCCGATGTCGCCACCACGCATCCTCGCCGCGCTGGATGCAAACAGCGCGCCGGCTGATGGTCGAGGTGCAGCTCTGGGGCGCGCTGGCCGCCGCGGCCGGGGGCAGCGAGATGGTCGAGATCGAGGCGAAGGACATCCGCGAACTGTTCCGCAAGCTGGCGGAGCAGTATCCCGGCGCCGCAGGCCTTCATCGAACCAGGGAATCGCGGTGTCGATCGACGGCGACGATCTATCGCGACAACTGGTCGAAGGAGCTGCCGGAAGGGACGCCGAAGATCTTCCTGCTGCCGCGCATCGCCGGCGGATAGTCGGGGCGGCGCCGAAGGTCCCTCCATGGCGCACCAGTGCGAGCGATCCAGAAGATCCGGATTGACCCGCTTTGGTGGACACCCTGAGACTTTCACCAGAGGTGTATCCGACGCCAAAGTCCCGACCTGTGCGCGGCGGAGAGAAAGTCAGCCACTGGAGCGGCGGCATAGTGCTGCTGCGGGCGGTGTAAAACCCGGCCAGCGGCAGGCGTCCTATCCTTGAGAGATCAGGGTGGGGCGCTGGGAGATTTTCGTGATGGAGATCTACGCGGCAGTCCGACAGTTTGTATTTCTGCAGGGCCATAGTCGGCGGGAATCCCCTGACCGGTCACCGAGGCAAAGTCCTGCGGTTCCTCGACCACGAGGCCGCGCTGCTGCGCCGCGGCGACGATCGCCACCGCCAGGGGATGCTCGCTGGACCGCTCCAGGCTCGCGGCGAGCGACAGCAGAGCCGCCTCGTCCTGCCCGGCGGCGGGCGTTGAACCGCCCCGGGTTTGTCGGAGCTCCAACTCCTGAGAAGGTGGAGCGACGACGAGCAAGACGACGAACAAGTTTTCGCCTGAGGTGCGTGCCCGGGCGGTGCGGATGGTGCTGGACCACGAGGCGGAGCACACCTCCCGCTGGCAGGCGATCCAGTCGATCGCGGCCAAGATCGATTGTACAGGTCACTCGGATAGCGCAGGCCACGACGGTCGTAGCGCGCTCGATTTTCGCTCGTCCACATGCCCGAAGCATCGACGTCGCCTCCGCGTCGGACAAAATCACAACCAATTCCACTCGCTAACCTTGTTCCCGGATGGACACTCAGCGACCTGCAGTCGATCGCCCCGCCGGGCGGCTTAGGCAGGGACTGACAACCCCCACCACGCGGGCCGCCTGCACCGGTGGGTCCACTGCCCCCCTATGGACTACCGGCACAAGCCACCACCCGGCGACGCGGGTCGCGGTCATCCCTGATGTATTATTGCTCCGGCCCGCCGATGCATTTTCACTCCGGCGCCGACACCGAGTTCGTCTCCGGTCGCGGCCCAGCCTCCAGGAGCCAGAATCAAACCCACATTGGCGGCACGCTCGACCCGCTACTGGGCCAGCCATCCCCCGTCGATCACCAACTCGGAACCGGTGACAAATGACGCTTCGTCCGACGCCAAGTACAACACCCCGTACGCCACATCCATTGGAACTCCAATCCGCCGCATCGGCGTCTGTGCCACCGCCTGCGCGCGGGAGTTGGCATTGGTGCCATTCAGCATCGGCGGCAAGTAACCAGGATGGACAGTGTTCACCCGCACGCCGAGCGGTCCATAGCGAACCGCAGCCGCCTTGGAATAGATTCGCACCGCCCCCTTGGAGGCGTGGTAGCCGGGATGCCCGCCATCGCTGCCGACAAAGCCGTTGATCGACGAGATGTTGATGATTGAACCACCGCCGGTCTTTATCATCTCGGCCGCGGCCAGCTTGGTGCCCAGGAACACCGAGGTCTGGTTGACCGCGATCAGCCGGTTCCAACCTTCAAGGCCATCGGGGTCACCAACCGTGCTGCCGGAGATGCCCGCATTGTTCACCAGCACGTCGATCCGGCCATAGGCGGCCAGGGTCGCGGCGATCAGGGCCTGCCATTCCGGCTCCAACGAAACATCGATCCGATGGAAGGTTGCGGTTCCTCCTTCGGCACGGATATCCGCTGCCACCGCCTCGCCAAACTCGGGCAGGATATCGGCCACCACGACCTTCGCCCCTTCGCGCGCAAACAACCGCGCTTCCGCCTCGCCCATACCGTGGGCGCCGCCGGTGATGATCGCCACCTTGCCGTGCAGCCGCATGCCCGTATCCCCCTTCCGTTCGTCGCCGGAAACCCCCGATGAGCGGCCAGCCCGGCCATTACGGATGCACGATAGCCGCCCAACCGGACCACCGACAACGCCGCCGCCGCCGGCGGCGTTGATGTCTGGCAGTGGCACGGCCGACCTTGTCCGCCCGGCTGCCCATGGGGAACTCCGTGTAGCTGGCCCCCCAACCTTTGCGGCCGCATTCAATATGCATGATACTGAGGGTTACCGCGCGTAGAAATGCAGTTCAATGCGTCATCGATGCTGCGAGGGAAGAACCAGGGTGGACAATTTCGATCAGGCCTTCGCCGAGTTCCAGGCAGCGGCGCAAATCCAGCGAACCGCCGAGGACTGGCTCGCCGGCTTCGACACGGCCCTTGCGTCGCGCGATGAGGCGCGGCTTGCCAAGTTGTTTCACCCGGACTGCCAATGGCGCGACATTCTCGCCTTCACTTGGCACATAACCCCCACCGAAGGCCGGGAGGCTGTCGCCGCGCGGCTGGCCCACGAACAGGCACATGCCGCCGCCCACGGCTTTCACCTGCCGGAAGACCGCCGTCCGCCGCGCAAGGTCACCCGCCTGGGGATCGAGAGCATCGAGGCGATCTTCGCCTTCAAGACCGCCCATGGTCGCGGCGCCGGCATTCTGAGGCTGGCGCCGTCCGCCGACGGGATGACGGCCTGGCACATCTCGACAACCCTCGACACGCTTGACGGCCACGAGGAGAGGATCGGCGACAACCGGCCCACCGGGGCTGCCTATTCGCGGAATTTCGGCGGCGACAACTGGGCCGATGTTCGCCGCAAGGCCGCGGCATATGATGACCGGGAGCCGGCGGTGCTGGTGATCGGTGCGGCCCAGTCGGGTCTTTCAATCGCAGCACGGCTCAATCAGCTGGGCGTTGACACCCTTGTTGTCGAGAAATGGCCGCGTATCGGCGATAGTTGGCGCAGGCGGTACCACTCGCTTGCACTGCATAATTCGATTCATATCAATCACTTGCCCTACATGCCGTTTCCGCCGACATGGCCCAAATACATCCCCAAGGACATGCTGGGGAACTGGTTCGAGTTCTACGCCGATGCCATGGAGATCAACTGCTGGACCGACACGGAGTTCGTGGGCGGCGCCTGGGACGCCGCCGCGCAGTGCTGGACCGCCCGGCTGAAGCGGCCCGATGGCACCGAACGAGTGGTGAAGCCCCGCCATCTCGTCTTCGCCAACGGCGTCAGCAGCTACCCGATGGTCCCCGACATCGCCGGACTTGAGGATTTCAAGGGCGATGTCATCCACTCCGAAGGCTTCGACAGCGGTGCCTCCTGGAGCGGCAGGAAGGCGCTCATCATCGGGACGGGCAGCAGCGCCAACGATATCGCACTCGACCTGCACAGCCATGGCGTCCAGACAACCCTCGTCCAGCGCGGCTCCACCACGGTCATTTCGATCAACCCCAGCGCGAGGCTGAACGAAGCGGCCTGGAACGAACCAGGAGCGATGGAGGACGCGGACCTGGTTGTGGCTTCGGCAACCCCGCCCTTGGTCGTCAAGGGCTATAAGGCCGTGGTCAAGCGCATGGTGGAGCTGGATCAGGAAATGATCCAGGGGCTCAAGTCGATCGGCTTCAAACACGACATCGGCGACGACGAAACCGGCCACCAAATGAAGTACTACCGGCGTGGCGGCGGCTACAATCTGGATGCGGGCAGTTCGGCGCTGATGATCAAGGGTGAAATCGGGCTGCTGCAGTTCGACCGGATTGAACGCTTCACCGCGGAAGGCGCACGGCTTGTGGATGGGTCGAACGTGCCGGCCGATCTCATCGTTCTGGCCACCGGATACTACCCGCAGGTGGAATTGATCCGGCGCGCACTCGGCGAGGAGATGGTTGAGCGCATCGGCCCGGTGTGGGGCTTCGGCCCTGATGGAGAACTCAACAACATGTACAAGCGCACGCCGCAACCAGGGCTGTGGTTCATCGCCGGCGGTCTGGCGCCATGCCGCATCTATTCGAAGTATCTGGCACTGCAGATAAAGGCGATGGAGCTTGGCAAGCTCGGCCCGCTCTGAAACAGGCAGCAGTGCGGCAGGGTTCGACCATGGTGGCGATCCCGGACAGGTGCAGGTTCATTGCGTCGTTACGGCTGTGGGATCCACCAGGGCAGCACCCGTGCCCTCCTGCGGCCAGACGGCGCCCTGGCAGTGGCCCGGTTGATCGATCAGACGCGGACATCACACTGCGCGTCGAGGGCCTGTCGGTTCCGGTGCGTGATCCGCGAGGTGGCACTACCATGCGGGAGGCGGCGCAACGGTGGAAACCGTGACGGTGGTCGCGTTGCGAGGAGAGGGGGTTGACGTTTATCTGCGTGGGGCCGCTCTGTCGCGGCAAGATGCAGGGAGCGTGCGGTGCAGAAGCTAGCGGGTAAGACAGCGTTCATCACCGGCGGGGCGAGCGGGATCGGCCTGGGGATGGCCCGGGCGTTCATCTCGGCGGGCTTGCGTGTAGCAATCGCCGACATCAACGAAAGCGCGCTGAAGGCGGCTGAGGCAGCTCTGCCAGGCTTGGGGAAGGCGCTGAAACTGGACGTGACCCGTACGCTTGAATGGAAGCACGCGGTGGACGCGGTCGAAGCGGAATTGGGGCCGATAGATATCTTGTGCAACAACGCCGGCGTCGGGCAGGGGCGGTTCGCCGACGGACGGGATACGACGGTGGCCGAGATGCCCGAAGCACTGTGGCGCATGGTGTTGGAGATCAATGCAACGGGCACGTTCCTCGGCGCGCGGACGGTGGCGCCGCGGATGCTCGCACGTGGCCAGGGCGGGCATATCGTGAACACCGCCTCCACCGGGGGACTGATGGCACCAGGCGGCATCGCGGCCTACTGTGCATCGAAATTCGCGGTTGTGGGGCTGTCGGAATCGATGCGGGCCGAATTGGCTCCTGCGGGGATCGGCGTGAGCGTGCTCTGCCCGGGTGGCGTGCGGAGCAACCTGTTCGCCAGCTCCGTGGCGATCCGGGCAATGACGCCTGACGTGTTCGAAGGTTTGGCGACAGTTGGCACGAACGCCCTGCGCGTCGAGCAGGCGCAGCGGATGGACCCGGAACGGGTGGGTGAGATGGTGCTGAGGGCGATCGCGGGCAATGCAATGTACATCATCCCTCACCCCGAGTACCTGGGCCATATCGAGGAACGGCATGCCGCACTGGTGGCGGCGTTCGGCGAGCCGGCGCAGCCGGGGTATCGGGATACGGACGTGACATTCGAACGGTTCCGCAATCCGGAATATGCGCGGGCGCCCCGGTAGAGGCCTCACGCGCTGGTGCCCTTGGGGACACCCGACATTGTATTGGCTGAGAAGCTCGATAGGGCCTGCGTAGCCGACATTCCGCGGCTGACGCTGCTGTCGCCGGCCTGGTGGAACGACTGATCAGCAACGTCCACGGGCGATCCGGCCGTTCGCCGGACCGCCCGCGTCGCTCGTCGTTAGCGCTTGATCCCGGCCAGGGCGTTCTGGATCCCCGCCGTCGCCCAGGGGCCCCACGGCATGGTAAAGAACTTGAACCCCTTCTGGACAAAGAAGTTCGGGTCCATCTCCGGCGGGATGAAATACATTCCGGCAGCGATGCCGTGCTTCGCGGCGGTCGCCGCGATCTTGTCGAGCGCTCGCTGATAGGTGTCGCACTGCGTAGTCGAGCGGTACGCCCAGCTCGATCGAAAGGTCGGACGGGCCGATCAGCAGGACATCGACGCCCGGGACCGATGCGATGGCATCGAGATTTTCCAGCGACTGCTTGGTCTCGATCATCGGCACAATGACGAGCCCGTTGTTCACGGCATCCATGTAGTCGCGGTAAGACTTGAACTCGCCCCACTCGCCGCGCATCCCGGCATTGCTGCGGTTGCCGGAGGGATAATAGCGGCAGGCGCGCACGACCGCCTCCGCCTCCGCACGGGTGTTGACCATCGGTACAACGATGCCGCGTGCCCCGGCGTCAAGCGCGAAGCAGATCTGGTCGGCCTGATTGGCGGCGACGCGCACCAGCGGCGCCGCCTTCTTGCCGCGCATCGCCTGGATCGACGGCTGAAGCTGTTTGATCTCCCAGGGGGAGTGCTGGGTGTCGAAAAGCAGGAAATCGTATCCGGCGTCGGCCAGGATCGACACGTCGACATTCGGTGCCCCGGCCGTGCCGACGACGGTTCTACCTGACTTGATGGATTCCTTGATCGCGTTCATGTGGCGTCGCTGCCTCCCACAATTGCTCTGGCGCCAGTTCAACCGACCTACGGCGCCGGGCGCGTTGGCGCGGCATTATCGCACATTGGCGATGCGGCGCAGCCCCATGATTTGTCATCGCAGGGTATGGCTTCGCTCCATCGATGCACCGGCTGACGTGCCCCCCTGAAACTCCTCCACGATTGAGCTGAGTCGCCCGACGATGATCCGGGGGACCCAAAGTTGGACCACCCGAAGGTAGAGGTTCCGGGCTTCATCGCGACGGCTGGCCGTTGATGCCGGCGGTTTGAAAACCGACGAAATCATGGCGCTCACCCGCGATGACGCTGGTCGATACCGAGTTTTTTTCTTGATCTGGTCACCAACGACACGGTCCGGGCCGATTGATCGCAACGCCAGCTGAAGGTTGCCGCTGTCCGAGGTGCGGTGCTGATGATCGACATGGTCCACGCCGGGCTTGCCGTTGCCTTTCTTCGTGTGGAAGAGGTCGACGCGGCCCTGGCGGCCGCGCAGGTGCAGATGACCGCGATGCCGCGCGAGGCGCTGTCCCTGGCGGGTACGGTGTTCCAGCGCCATCGTGCCGGTGGCGGCACTCGGAGCGGGGTGCTGCCGGATTTCTTCATTGGAGCGCATGCCGCAGTGGCGCAATTGCCGCTGCTGGCGCGCGATGTGCGGCGCTGCCGAACCTGCTTTCCGACCGTGCAACTGATCGCCCCCATCGTCTGATCCGCTGACACGGCGGATGGGGTTGGCGGTCCCCGACCATCCGCGTCAACTTCGCCACCAGCCGCTTCACGACTTCCAGCACCATGCCCTCTGCGAGCAGCAGCAGGAAGACGATGTTGACCAGCACAAGTTCGCTCCGCTTGAGGCGATCTTCTGCCTGCTTCCACCAACCGGCGCACACCGCTGCGTGGACGGCGAGCTTCTGCGCAACCTCGTCCTCGGACACCGTGGGTCTACAGTCAGTGCACCGGCATCCCGGGTGAAGCGGGCCCGCCGCGTGCTCCGGACGGACACGTGCCCTCGGCTGGCGCCACCCGTTCCGCCTTGCCGAGGACGCAGGTCCAGGGCAGGAACGTCAATTCTGCTGGCGCAAGGTCGCATCAGACGCCGGCAAGCGTTGGCGCCCAGTTGCGGGCTCGCTATACGAACACGCATCATGTCGTTGTGAAAGTCATGGCCAACGATCCTTCACCCCGCGCCGGGCGCCTGGCGCCGGTTCATGAGCAGGTCCCGCACCCCTGCCCTGGCCCACGCCGTCGCCACGGCATCGCTGTGGCGGGCCGGCGGGTGCGCCGGCCTGGGCGCAACCGCCGCTCGCCCAACGCGGCCACGCCGTCCGTTGCCGCGTGAAGTTGCCGAACATGCCCCACGCCACAACCCTTGGCGCCCACTGGACCGTCCTTCTCGCGGAACCCGACGATGCACCCGGCGACACCGAACGCCGGCTCGAGCGCGCACTCTCCGCCGCCGAGGCGGTGGCATGGGAATGGGACGTCGCCAGCGGCGAGAGCCGTCTCTGCGCCGGCACCGTGGCGTTGCTCGGCCTGAAGGACGACCCGCGCGACGGCTTCCTTGACCTGGTCCATCCAGAAGACTTGACCTGGCTGCGCCCGGCCATGCTCGCCGCAGCGCGCGGCCAGGCGCCATACGATTTCGAGTTCCGCCTACTGCGCCCAGACGGGCAGGTGGAATGGGTCCGCGACCGCGGATTGCTGGAGCGCGACGCCGACGGGCGGCCACGGCGCCTGGCCGGCATCGCCCAGCTCGTCACCGCGCAGCGTCGCACCGAGGCGGCCTTCTGCGCTACTTTCGAGCAAGCCGCCGTGGGCATGGCCCATGTCGCGCCGGATGGCCGCTTCCTGCGTGTCAACGGGCAGCTGTGCGCGTTGCTGGGGCGCACGCGCGACACGCTGCTGCGCCTCACCTTCCCGGAGATCACCCATCCCGACGACCTCGGCGCCGATCTGGCCCAGCGCGACGCGCTGCTCGAGGGCCGGATCGCCACCTACAGCATGGAAAAGCGCTATCTCCGCCCTGATGGCGAGGTGGTTTGGGCCAACCTGACCGGCTCCCTGGTGCGCGACGCGACCGGTGCGCCCGACTACTTCATCGCCGTGGTCGAGGACATCGCCGCGCGCAAGGCGGCCGAGGCCGCGCTGCACGAGCGCGAGGCCCAGCTGCACCGCGCCCTCGCCGGCGGCCGGGTCTTCCACTTCTCCTGGGAGCCGGCTGCCGACGAGGTACGGCGCAGCCCGAACTGCGCCGCCCTCCTCGGCCTCGAAGCCGCGCCAGACCCCACGCGCGACACCGGCCAGGACTTCTTCAGCCAGGTCCATCCCGACGACCGCGAGCGCTTCGTCGCCACCGTCACCGGCCTCTCCCCAGCGCGGCCAAGCTACACGGCGACCTACCGCTACGCCCGCCCCGACGGCGGCGTGGCCTGGCTGGAAGAGAGCGGCACGGCCGACTTCGACCCCACCGGCGGCATGCGCCGCCTGGCCGGCATCACCATCGACGTCACCGCCCGCAAGGCGGCCGAGGCAGCACTGGCCCGCGAGGCCGAACTGCGCTCCCTGCTGCTGGAGGTGTCGCACCTCATCCTGGAAGGAGGGCGCGACGAGGCGGCCCTGGCCACGCTGGTGTTCGAACGGGTGGCACCGCGCCTCGACGCCGATCTCTGCTTCAATTACCGCCTCAACACGGCTCTCGATGCGCTCGAACTCGTGGCCGGACCCGGCGTGCCGCCCGGGGCGCTGGAGGCGGCGCGGATACTGCGTCTCGGCGAAGCCTTCTGTGGCACGACCGCCGCCACCCGCGCGCCGTTCACGGCGGGCGCGGAGCAGGTCGCGACCGGCAGCCAGGGCACCTTCGTGCGCTCCCTCGGCGTGCGCGCCTATGCCTGCCACCCGCTGATGGGCCGCGACGGCGCGCTGCTCGGCACCTTCGCGCTCGCCACCACGCGCAGGGACTTCTTCACCCCCGAGGAGATCGGCTTCCTGCAGGCACTCTGCGATCTGCTGGCGCTGGCCTGGCAACGGCTGCGAACCGAGGCGGCGCTGGCCGAAAGCGAACGCTTCGTGCGCGGCGTGCTCGACGCGCTGCCCGAGCACATCGTCGTGCTGGACAGCACAGGCGTGATCGTCGCGGTGAACGCGGCCTGGACACGCTTTAATCGCGAGAACGGTGGTGCCACCGCCGCCGTGGGCGTGAATTACCTCGCGGCCTGCCGCGCCGCGTGCTCGTCCGGCGACCGCGGGGCGCGCGAGATACTGGAAGGCCTGGAGGACGTGCTTGCCGGCCGGCGCGACTCCTTCACCCAAGCCTACCCGTGTCACGCACCGGACCGCCAACGCTGGTATCTGATGCACGCCGAGCGCCCCCACGCCGGCACGGCCGGGCCAAGGGCGGGTGCGGTGCTGAGCCATTTGGACATCACCGACCTCATGCTCGCCGAACGCGCCGCCGCCACAACCGCGGCTCGCCTGATACGCGCGCAGCGCATCGGCCAGGTGGCGGATTTCGACATCGACCTGCGCGACGGCATCCTCGCAAGCTTCGACCACCGCTCCGCCGAATATATAGATCTGCACGGCATCGCCGCGCACGAGGCGGTGGAGCGCCACGAGGACTGGGTCCGCCGCCTGCACCCGCAGGACCGCGCGCGCGCCGAGGCCTGCGTCCGCCACGCCGTCTCCGATGCCTCCGGTGCCACCGAATATGCGCAGCAATACCGCATCCTCACGGCGGATGGCGCCACGCGCTGGATCAGCGCCCGCGGCGAGATCGAGCGCGATCCGGCAACCGGCCGGGCGCTGCGCATGGTCGGCGCGCATGTCGACGTGACCGGGCTGAAGCAGGCGCAGGCGGCGCTGGCCGCCAGCGAGGCGCGCTTCCGCGCCCTGGCCGAAAGCCATCCCGGCATCATCTGCGAAACCGACGCCTCCGGGCGAACCACCTATACCAACCGCTTCTTCCAGCAATACACTGGATTTTCAGCCGACGCCCTGCTCGGCGACGCTTGGCTGGCCATCCTGCACCCGGCCGACCGCCCCCGCGCCGCCGACATCTGGAACGCGGCGGTGCACGCCGGCGAGGCCTACGAGGCCGAGTTCCGCTTCCGCGCCGCCGACGGCACCTATCGCTGGTTCCTTTGCCGCGGCACGCCGCAGCACGCCCCGGGCGGCGCCATCCACTCCTGGCACGGTGCGGCCGTCGACATCACCGAAATTGCTGACGCCCGCGAGGCCCGGGCGCGCGAGGCCGAGGAGCTGGAGCGGCGCGTGGCCGATCGAACCCGCGTGCTCGCCGACGTGGCGCGCGAACTCGCCGCCGAGATGCGCCGGCGCGAACAGGCACAGGCGGCCCTGCTGCAAAGCCAGAAGATGGAGGCGCTGGGCCAGCTGACCGGCAACGTGGCGCACGACTTCAACAACATTCTCGCCGCCATCCTCGGCACTTTCCGCCTGCTGGAACGCCGCGTCGCCGACCCGAAGCTGCAGGAGCTGATCCGGCACGGCGAACAGGCCGGGGACCGCGCGGCCAAACTGGTGGCGCAGCTCACCGCCTTTGCCCGACGCGAGGAACTGCGCCCCGTCCTCACCGACCCGGGCGACCTGCTGCGCGGCGGCGAGGACATGATCTGCCACACCGCCGGCAGCCGGATCCGCTGCCATTTCGAGGCGGCGCCGCAGACATGGCCGGTGCTGGTGGACCCGATAAGCTTGGAAACCGTGCTGCTGAACCTGGCCGCCAATGCCCGCGACGCGATGCCCCACGGCGGCACCCTCACCATTTCCTGCCGCAACGCCCTGCCCGCGGAACTGCCGCCAGGCTTGGCGCCAGAGCGCGGCCATGTCGTGCTGAGCGTCGCCGACACCGGCACCGGCATGGACCAGCGGACGCTGCGCCGCGCCACCGAGCCGTTCTTCACCACCAAACCGCGCGGCAAGGGCACCGGGCTCGGCCTTGCCTCGGCCCACGGCTTCGCAGGCCAGTCCGGCGGCGCGCTGCGGCTGCGCAGCGCCCCTGGCGATGGCACCACCGTGGAAATTTTCCTCCCCCGCGCCGGCGTACTGCCGACCGGGGCGGCGCCCGGGAACGGCGCCCCGCCACTGGCGGAGGAAGAGGCGGCACAACTCGACCGCACCCGCCATGGCGCCGCGACGCTGCTGGTGGTGGACGACGACGACGGGGTGCGGCCCGTGACCGGCGCCCTGCTGCGGGAACTCGGCTACCGCGTCATCGAGGCGCCCAGCGCCGAGGCCGCCGAGGCGATGGCCCACGCCGAAGGGACGATCGACATGCTGGTGACCGACGTGGTCATGGCGGGCGCCACCGGCCCCGTGCTGGCGGCGCGGCTGCGCGCGGAACAGCCGGACCTGCCGGGACCTGTACCTCACCGGGCACGCGGCGGGCGCGGCACTCGACGACGCCCCGGTGCTGCGCAAGCCCTTCACCGACGTGGCGCTGGCCCGGGCTGTGCTGGAGGGGCTGGGCCGCCTGCCCGCCCAAGCCGCTGCCACCGAGCTTCCGGCCGACCCGCTGCGTGACCGGCTGCGCCGGCCGATGCTGCGCCAGATCTACGACCTCTGGCAGGCCGGCAACATCCAGGACGGCGACACCCCCCTCCTCGACCGCTTCGCCGACCTGCCGGAGGAAGCGGCCGCGCACACCTGGCTGGCCGAGGTGCAACAAGGCGGCGGCTTCCGCTTCCTGCGCGTCGGCCACGCGCTGGAGCAGAGGCTCGGCCGCCCGCTGTCCGGCATTTCCGTGGAAGTGACTCAGGCCGATGGCGGCGACGTCTTCCGCCTTATCGGCGGCACCCTTTCCGCCGCCTACCGCCGCTGCGCCGAAAGCGGCTCCCCGTTCTACGACTACGCCCGCTTCTCCACCGGCGAGGACGGCGGCGCGATGCTGTTCGAGCGCCTGGTCCTGCCGCTCTTCGCCGGCGGCGGGCAGGTGACGCACCTGCTGGGCGTTGCGGTGTTCACCGAACTGCCCGGCCAATCCGCGCCGGACGAGGCCCGCGACCCGCCCGCCACCGGCACCTGAGCGCACGCCGCCCCCGATCGGCCACGAAATCGTGCTGGCCCCTGCCGCAATGTTCCGCTACCGGCAGGCCACCTTCACCGGATCGAATGACGGTGGCGACGCGGGCAGCCGCCCCAGGCACCGTTCTGCGTGCGGTCCTGCTTGTTCGCCATAGGACGGTTGCCATCGCTTCTGGTATGGCACGACGCATGCTCGTGCTCATTCTCCTCGTTCCCTTCGCGGCCGCACCGGTGGCGGCGTACGTTCAACGCTACCGTCGTAGCGCGGCCGCATGGGCGGCGGCACTGGCGATGGCGGCCGGCATGCTGCTCGCAGCCCCCATGGTCCCCGCCGTGCTGGCCGGTGCCACCTTCGTCCTCGACCTGCCCTGGCTGCCGCAATGGGGCCTCAACCTGTCGCTCCGGCTGGATGGGCTGGGGCTGCTGTTCGTCTTCCTCATCCTCGGCATCGGCGTGCTGGTCGTGCTCTACGCCGCCTACTACCTGCCGGAAAGCGACCGTCTCGGCCGCTTCTACGCCCTTCTCCTGGCCTTCGCCGGCGGCATGCTGGGCGTGGTGCTGGCCGAGAACCTCCTCATGATGGTGGTGTTCTGGGAGGTCACCAGCCTCACCTCCTTCCTGCTCATCGCCTACCGCCACGAGGCGCGGGACGCGCGCATCTCCGCCCGCATGGCCCTCGCCGTCACCGGCGGCGGCGGCCTCGCCCTGTTGGCCGGCGTGCTGGTGCATCGGCCACATCGTCGGCAGCTACGAATACTCCCAGGTGCTGGCGCACGGCGACCTTGATCCGCGCCCACGCCCTCTATCCCGCCGCCCTCGTGCTGGTTCTGCTCGGCGCCTTCACCAAGTCGGCGCAGTTCCCGTTCCATTTCTGGCTGCCCACGCCATGGCCGCGCCCACGCCGGTCAGTCGCCTATCTGCACTCGGCCACCATGGTGAAGGCCGGCGTGTTCCTGCTGGCGCGCATGTATCCCGGTGCTCGCCGGCACCGAGCCTGGCTGGCGCTGGTCGGCACCACCGGCGCGGTCACCTTCGTCTATCGGCGCCTACATCGCCATGCTCAAGCACGACATGAAGGGCCTGCTGGCCTACTCCACCATCAGCCATCTCGGCCTGATCACGCTGCTGTTCGGCCTGAACACCCCGATGGCGGCGGTGGCGGCGGTGTTCCACATCATGAACCACGCCACCTTCAAGGCCTCGCTGTTCATGGCCGCCGGCATCATCGACCACGAAACCGGCACGCGCGACATGCGGCGCATGAACGGGCTGTTCAAGTACATGCCCTGGACCGGCACGCTGGCCATCGTCGCGGCCGGCTCCATGGCCGGCGTGCCGCTGCTCAACGGCTTCTTGTCCAAGGAGATGTTCTTCGCCGAGACCATCGGCCACCCGCTCTTCGCCGGCTCCGCGCGCATCCTGCTGCCCATCTTCGCCACCATCGCCGGGGCGCTGTCGGTCGCCTATTCCGCGCGCTTCGTCCACGAGGTGTTCTTCAACGGCGAGCCCAACGACCTGCCGCGCATCCCGCACGAACCGCCGCGCTGGATGCGCCTGCCCGTCGATATCCTGGTGGCCCTGGTGCTGCTGGTCGGGCTGCTGCCGCAGTTCACGGTCGGCGCCATCCTGCGCGCGGCCTCCGGCGCGGTGCTGCGGCACGGCGTGCCCGACTTCAAGCTGGCGATCTGGCACGGCTTCAACCTGCCGCTGGTGATGAGCATGGCGGCACTCGCCGGCGGGCTGCTCCATTATTCGCGGCGCCAACACCTGTTCGACCTGCACAACCGCTACCTCCCCCGCGTCGCCAGCGCGGTCGCGTTCGAACGCGTCTACCTCATCGCCATGACAGCGGCGACCAGGCTGCTGGCCCTGGCCGACAACCGCTCGCTGCAGCGCTATCTCGCCCTGTTCTTCGGCTTCACCCTCGCCCTCGGCGTCTGGGCCTGGACCAGCGCGCCCACGGCACCGCTTGGCGGCCCCCTCCCCTGGGCGCCGGCGGACCTGCTCGGCATCGCCGCCCTCGCCGCCCTGGCGGTCGGGGCGGCCGGCACGGTCGCGCTGCACCGCCACCGGCTCACGGCGGTCATCTTCATGAGCGTCGTGGGCCTCGTCGTCTCGCTGGCCTTCCTGCGCTTCGCCGCCCCTGACCTCGCACTCACCCAGCTATCGGTCGAGGTGGTCACCATCGTTCTGCTGCTGATGGCGCTGCGCTACCTGCCCGAATCCGGCCCGCCCGAAAGCGGCGGCCTGCGGCGCGCCCGCGACGCCCTGCTCGCCACCCTGGGCGGGCTGGGCGCGGCCGCCGTCACCTACGCCATGCTGACCCGCCCGTTCGAGACCATTTCCGGCTACCACGTCGCCAACTCGGTCCCGGGCGGCGGCGGCACCAACGTGGTGAACGTCATCCTGGTCGACTTCCGCGGCTTCGACACCATGGGCGAGATCACCGTGCTGGCCATGGCAGCCCTGGGCCTGCACGCCCTGCTCGACGGGCTGCGGCTGCTGCCCCACGCCACCTCGGCGCGGCGCGAGGCCGACCAGCACCCGATCATGCTCGCCATGCTCATGCGCCCGCTGCTGCCGCTGGCCCTCGCGGTCGCGGTCTACATCTTCCTGCGCGGCCATAACCTGCCCGGCGGCGGCTTCATCGCCGGACTGATCACCGCGGTCGCGCTCATGCTGCAATATCTCGCCGGCGGCATCGACTTCGCCAGCGCACGGCTGCGCCTGAACTACACCAGGGTGCTCGGCGTGGGGCTCGCCGTCGCCGCCGCCACCGGGCTGGCAAGCTGGCTGTTCGGCCGGCCGTTCCTCACCAGCACCCATGGCTACGTCCATCCGCCGCTGATCGAGAAGTTCGAGCTTGCCTCGGCCATGGGCTTCGACCTCGGGGTCTACCTTGTCGTGGTCGGCGCCGTGCTGCTGGCGCTGACCGAGATCGGCATGCTCAGCAGGCGGGAACTGGCCGCTGGCTCGTGCGGCAAGGGCCGGGGATAGACCGCCATGGAAATCCTCGTCTCGGCCGGTGTCGGCCTTGTGGTGGCATGCGGCCTGTATCTCATGCTGCGGCCGCGCATCTTCAGCGTCATCCTCGGCCTCAGCCTGCTGTCCTACGCGGTGAACGCGCTGATCTTCTTCGGCGGGCGCCTCAGCGCCACACAGCCGCCACTGGCCCTGCCGGGCGCCACCGGCATCGCCGACCCGCTGCCCCAGGCCCTGGTGCTCACTGCCATCGTCATCGGCTTCGGCATGACCGCCTACCTCGTCGCCCTCGCCCTGCGCGCCAAGGGCGAAACCGGCACCGACCACATCGACGGCGAGGAACGGCAATGAGCCACCTGCCCATCCTGCCGATCCTGATCCCGCTGCTCGCGGCGGTCGCCATGCTCCTGCTGCCCCGCGCCAACACCCGCGCCATCGCGCTGGCCGCAATGCTGCTCCAGGTCGCGGTCGCCGTGCTGCTGCTGGTCCGCGCCGCCGACGGCACCATCGGCGTCTACCGCCTTGGCGACTGGGCCCCACCCTACGGCATCGTCCTGGTGACCGACCGCCTCTCCGCCCTCATGGTGGCGCTGGTCTCGGCCCTCGGCCTGGCGGCGCTGCTGCACGCCACATCAGCGGCCGAACCCGCGGTCGGCGACAGGGCGGGGCGGCATTTCCATCCCCTGTTCCAGCTTCAGCTCGCCGGACTCAACGGCGCGTTCCTCACCGGCGACGTGTTCAACCTGTTCGTCTTCTTCGAGATCCTGCTGCTCGCCTCCTACGCCCTGCTGCTGCACGGCGGCGGCGCGGCGCGGGCGCGGGCGGGGCTTGGCTACGTGGTCCTCAACCTCGCCGGCTCGGCGCTGTTCCTCATCGCCCTCGGCCTGATCTACGGCACGCTCGGCACGCTGAACCTCGCCGACATGGCCGTGGTGCTTCCTGGCATCCTGCCGGCGGACCAGGCGCTGGTGCGCACCGCCGCGGCGCTTCTGGTCGCCGTGTTCCTGCTGAAGGCTGCCCTGCTGCCCCTGTCCTTCTGGCTGCCGCACGTCTACGCCGCCGCCGGCGCCCCGGTCGCCGCCCTGTTCGCGGTCATGACCAAGGTCGGCATCTACGCCCTGCTCCGCGTCCAGGTCGTCAGCTTCTCCGACGCCCCGGCCACCGCCGGCCTGCTCCAGCCCTGGCTGCCCGTGCTGGCGCTGCTGACCATCGCGCTCGGCACTATCGGCGCCCTGGCGGCACAAAGCCTGGCCGGGCTTGTGGCGAACCTCGTGGTGATCTCCACCGGCACGCTGCTCGTCGCGGTCGCCGACGGCGGCGCCACCGCCACCGCAGCGGCCCTCTACTACCTGCCGCACACCACCCTGGTCACTGCCGGCCTGTTCCTGCTGACCGGCACCCTGGCGGCCCAGCGCGGCGCGGTGGGCGACAGCATCGACAATGGCCCGCCGCTGGCCCGCGGACCGGCGCTCTCGGCCATCTTCCTGGTGCTGGCGGCGGCCACGGCCGGCCTGCCGCCGCTGTCGGGTTTCCTGGGTAAGATCATGGTCATGCAGGCGCTGCGCGACACCGCAACCGGCGCCTGGAGCTGGGCGGCGCTGCTGGTGTCCGGCCTGGTGGTCATGCTGGTGCTGGCGCGCGCCGCCAGCGCGTTCTTCTGGGAGTCCGCCTCCACCGACGCGGTCCCGTCGCCCTCCCCCGGCCGGCGGGCCATGCTCGCCCTGCTGATCCTGGCCGCCGCCGGCCCCGCCCTGGCCCTCGCCGCCGCCCCGGTCGCCGCCTATGCCCGCGCCACCGCCGACCAGCTCATCGCCCGCACCCCCTACATCACCGCCGTGCTCGGCGCCCGCCCCGACATCCAGCGGGAGCGCAGGCCATGACCGTCCTGCGCCGCCTGCTGCCCCAGCCCTTCGTCTCGCTCGCCGTCCTGGCGCTCTGGATGGCCCTCGCCCCCTCGCCCAGCGCCGGCAACCTCATCCTCGGCGCCGCGGTGGCACTGGCCATCCCCTGGCTCACCCACCCGTTCTGGCCCGACCGGCCGCGCGTCGCCCGCCCCCTGGCCGCGACGCTCCTCTTCATCCGCGTGCTCGGCGACATCGTCACCGCGAACATCGAGGTCGCCCGCCTCGTGCTCGGCCCGCTCGACCGCCTCAACCCGCACTTCATCGACATCCCGCTGGACATCGACGACCCCTTCGTCGCCACCATCCTGGCCAGCATCATCACCCTCACGCCCGGCACTCTCTCGGTGGACATCGACCGCGAGAGCCGGCGCCTGCTGGTCCACGCGCTCAACGTCACCGACCAGGCGGCGCTGATCGACGACATCAAGCAGCGCTACGAGGCCCCGCTGAAGGAGATCTTCCGGTGCTGAACCTCGCCCTCATCGCCGCCATCGCCATGGTCGCCCTCGGCATGGCGCTCAATCTATACCGCCTGGTGCGCGGCCCCGACGCGGCCGACCGCATCCTGGCGCTCGACACGCTCGGCATCAACGCCATCGCCCTGCTGATGCTGACGGGCATGCGCATGGCCGAAACCGTGTTCTTCGAGCCCGCGCTGCTCATCGCCATGATGGGCTTCGTCGGCACCGCCGCCCTGTGCAAGTTCCTGCTCGGCGGCGATATCATCGACTAGAGCGGTAGCCGTGCTGATAGACGCACGGCTACCGCTCTAGCACTTTGTTCAAGAAGGCAAATCTTCCGATCGAGTGATTCCACTCGATCAAATAGTGCTCGAGGGAGAGGATTATGCTGCTCGAGGCGACGATATCCGTGCTGGTGATCATCGGCGGCGCCTTCGCCCTGGTTGGCTCCATCGGGCTGGCCCGCCTGCCCGACTTCTTCACCCGCCTGCACGCCCCCACCAAGGCGACCACGCTGGGCGTCGGCGCCGTGGTCATCGCCGCCCTGGCCTATTCAAGCGCCGCCACCGGCACGCTCAGCCTGCGCGAGCTCGCCATTTCCGTGTTCCTGTTCATCACCGCCCCGGTCAGCGCCCACCTGCTCTCCAAGGCGGTGCTGAAGCAGCGCCGCGGCGAGCGCCCACCGGGCTGATACCCGCCCCTCAATCCGCCGCTCCCAGCATCTCCACCGGCCCTGCCGCCGGACGGCCGCGGGGCCGGCGTCCGGTATTCCCGCGCCGTCGCGGCTGGCGCGGCGGCGGCGCCACCCCCAACGCGCCAGCCACCTCGGCCAGATAGGCGCGCTGGCGCACCGCAAGTTCGTCCCCCCCGCCCAGCAACGCCCCGGCATGCGCCTGCGCCCGCGCAATCTCCGCCACGTGGCGCGACGGCTCCAGCGCCCCGGTGACACTCCCGCCATGCCGGCGATGCGTGTTCAGCGGCGCCGCCACCCACGCCACCTCGCCCTCGCAATGCCCCAGCAGGTCCAGGTACAGGTGCCAGTCCCCCGCCACCCGATACTCCGCCAGTGCCACCTCGCAGCGCACCAGCGCATCCAGCAGCGTGCTGCGCCGGAACAGCATGGCGCTCACGTTCACCAGCAGGTTGCGCTCGGCCAGGAACCGTGCGGCGAATTCCCGCGCCCCGAACAACCCGTCCCGCGCCAGCGCCGCCGCCCCGCTGCGCGCGTAATACGGCTGGTGGCTCTCCCACAGCACCGCCCCGTCGCCATCCACCGCCCGGCTGTCGCAGGCCACCGCCACCACATCCGCCCCACCGCCGATCCGTGACGCCAGGGTCGCCAGCATGTCGGGCGCCGCCTCGTCATCCGCCTCGGCGATCCACACCCAGTCGCCGCGCACCATCTCCACCCCGCGCCGCCACTGGGCGAATACGTTGCCGGAATTGCGCGCGTTCTCCACCACCGTCGCCGCACGCCCCCAGCGCGCCGCCGCCGCCCGCGCCACCGCCACGCTGTCGTCGCCCGAGGCATCGTCCAGCACCAGCACCTCGGCCACCGGATGGGTCTGGGCAAAGATCGAATCGAGCCGCGCCGCCATGTGCCGCGCATAATTGTAGCTCGGCACCACCACCCCGATCCGCGGCAGGTCCGGCGCCGCCAGCGCCAGCACCGCGGCGGCATAGGCGGCAAAGTCGAACTCGGCGCGCGCCGCCGCCGCCGCGGCCACCCGCGCCGCCGCGTCGCGGGGCTGGCGCAGCAGCCGCGCCAGCCCCGCCGCCATCGCCACCGGGTCGGCCATCGCCACCACCACCCCACGCGCGCCCGCCAGCACGTCCGGCGCGCCCCCCGCCCCCTCGAACGCCGCCACCGGCAACCCGGCCGAAAGCGCCTCCAGCACCACCGTCGGGAAAGGATCCTCGCGCGAGGTCAGGCAAAACCCGTCGGCCGCACTGAACCAATCCGCCGCATCCTCCCGGTGCCCGGGTCGCAGGAACCGCCCCGTCGCCTCCGCCGCCTCGATCTCCGGCCCCAGCCAGGCCAGCAGCGCCGGATCGATCCCGCCGATCCAGGCGAACACCACGTCGCGCCGCCGCCGACCGAACGCCCGCCACACCTGCAGGAACAGGTCGAACCCCTTGCGCAGGTCGGCATACCCCGCCCCCAACACCAGCAGCCGCCCCTCGCCGATCCCCAACTCCCCGCGCAACCGTGCCCGCGCCGCCGCACAGAACGCAACGCCGCGATAATTGCCCTGCGGCAACACCACGCTCGCCCGCGGGTCGAAATCCGCAAGACCCGCGAAGCTCCGCCGCACCGTCTCCGCCGGAAACACCAGCCGCCGCGCCGCCGACCCCGCCCGCGCCGCCGCCAGCGCCGCCTTCTCAGCCAGCAGCCGCGGCAATTCATGCACCAGCAGCGTCGCCGGAATCCCCACCTCGGCCAGCACCCCCACCACAGCGCCGCTGACTGCGCTGTTCACGATCGCGGCGCCAATGCCGCGCGCCGCGCACCCCGCCACATGCGCCGGCCAGGCCGCCGGATCGCCCAGCACCGTGGTCGGCGCCACAGCGGCATACGCCTCCCGCAGCGTCCCCTCCCCCAGCAACAGTATCTCCAGCCGCACGCCCGCGGCCCGCCGCAACTCCTGCGCCAAGTGCAGCAGCAGCATCTGCGCGCCGGCGGGAAAGGCGTCATGCCCCACCAGCAGCACGCCCGGGCCCGCCGACGCCCCCGCCATCCCCGTCACCGCCCGCGCCGTCGCATTCAGATAGGCGCCGCCGAAATGAACGTCCGGCTCCAGATAGGCGCCCTCCGCCCACTCGTTCCAGGCATTCACGCAAACCAGCGCCTCGCCCGCCACCGGCGCCGCCCGCGCCCGCGCCACCAACTCGGCCAACCAGGCCTGATACTTCACCGGGCTCGCCCCCTGCAGCACCAGCCCCGCCCCCTGCCGCCGCGCATCATTGTCCCATGAGGGCACGGCGGTCTTGACCAGCGGATACTCCGGCGCCGGCTCGCCCAGCGAGGCCGCCACCACGTCGTCATAGGCGAACACCTGCGCCGTCGCCCGCTGGTCGAACCAGTTCATCTCGGCATTGCGCATCGCCAGCCCGGTGACCAGCTTGTGCGGCGGGAACTCGATCGCCGCATCGAAGCCCAGCGGCCGCGGGTCCATCGCATCGAAGCTCTGCGCCATCACCAGCAGCGGGTCCTCGCCGTGCCGCGCGCGGAACATCCCCCGCCATCGGGCTGTGGTCGCCGCCGTGTCGGGGATCAGCGCCGGCCGGTACACCATCAGCAACGGCCGGCCCTGCAGGCGGATATAGCGCCGGTCGCGGAAATGCCGCGCCAGGCAATCCACCAGCCCCTCGTCATCCTCGGCACGGTAGTCCTGGCCGATCAGCACCTGCTGGTCGCCGCCGTCCCACCGCCGCGTCCAGTTCTCGTTCGCCCACATCAGGCAGAACGGGAAATCCACCCCGGCGTCGTCGAGCATCGCCTCCACCGGCCGCTCCAGCAGCCGCCGACCATTGAACCAGTAGAAATAATGCACGAACCCGAACAACCCGGCCTCGCGCGCCAGCGCCACCTGCCGGCGCATCGTCGCCGTGCCGTCCAACGAATAATGCCCCAGGTCGCGCGGCACCCGCGGCTGGTAATGCCCTTCGAAGCGCGGCAGCGCCCGCGCGATCGAGGTCCATTCGGTGAAGCCCGTGCCCCACCACGCGTCGTTCTCCGCCACCGCATGGAACTGCGGCAGGTAATAGGCCAGCACCTTCGCCAGCCGCCGGGCGCCCGGCGGCAGCTTCTGCACCTCCTCGAAATCGGCCCCCGGGCGGGTGTTGCGCCGCACCGTGTCGAACACCCCGGTCTCGCTCTGCGGCGGCGAAGGGTGCACCCGCAACAGGCGGCGGATGCGCCGGTAATGCAGCAGCGGATTCTCCGACAGGTCGCCGTCCAGGTAGCGCCGCACATAGTACATCGTGTCGAAGCCCGCCGAGGGGTTGCGCCCCTCGCGATAGCCCCAGTGCAGATAATGCTCGAACGGATCGACCCCGGCCGCCGCGATGTCGGGATACACCTCCAGGTAATAGGCCGGGTCGAACTCCGGCAGCGGGCTCGCCTGCCCGCCGGTGCGCCGCTCCAGAAAGTGCCACAGCAGCGTCTGCCCCGCCGCCGCCGTGTGCCGCGTGCGGTACCACGCCAGGTCGAAATGCGGTGCCGGCGCCCGGCACTCCGCCTCGCCGCGGCGGATGTAGTGCAGCAGCGGATTCTGCCCCAGCAGGCCCACATCGGGATTGTTGCGCAGATACCATTCGGTGGCGAAATACGGATTCGGCAGCCGCCCCTCGCGCGCGCCGTGGTCCAGGAAATGGCCCACCGGGTCCAGCCCCTCGGGGTCCGCGTAGGCGGCGCCATACCAAACCGCATCCACCAGCCCGCTGGCCAGCAGGTCGGCATGGTCGCGCACCCGCGCGGCCTCGCCGCCGCCCGGCCACGCCACGACGTCGGCCCAGGGGCCATGCACAGCCACCTCGTTCATGCCGCGCATTCCGCCACGTCCCGGCCCATGCCGCTGCGTCCGGTGATCGGCGCGTGACACTGCATGCTAGCGGCGGGGCGGCGCGAGGCGATGGCACATACTCACACGATAGTACGCGCGCCGGCCTTTGCAAATCGATAACTTTATTTAACGTATTTTTATCACATCGGCAACGACAAGCGTAACGCCTGCCGCAACGAAAGGCCCCCACGCGCGCCCCGTGGCACATCGCGCCCCACCACCGCTATGCTGCTCGCCCGCCGCCACCGCAGGAGACGACGCCATGGCCACGACAGCACCGACCTACCGCTCCCTCGGCCGCAGCGGCCTGAAGGTCTCGCCGCTCTGCCTCGGCGCCATGATGTTCGGCGGCCCCACCGACGAGGCCACATCACGTCGCATCGTCGACCGCGCCCGCGACCAGGGCGTCAACTTCATCGACACCGCCGACGCCTACAACGGCGGCAAGTCCGAGGAGGTGGTCGGCCGCGCCATCGCCGCCGACCGCGACTGGTGGGTCGTCGCCACCAAGCTCGCCAACCCCACTGGCACCGGCCCCAATGGCACCGGCACCTCGCGCGGCCACGTTCAGCGCGCCACCGAGGCCAGCCTCAGGCGCCTGGGCCTGGACACCATCGACATCATGTACCTCCACAAGGAGGACCACTCGACCCCGCTTGAGGAGACCGTCCGCGCGCTCGCCGACCTCATCCGCGCTGGCAAGCTCCGCCATTTCGGCGTCTCCAACCACCGCGCCTGGCGCCTGGCCGAGATCTGCCGCCTGTGCGACCAGGCCGGCATCGACCGCCCGATCGCCAGCCAGCCCCTCTACAACGCCCTCAACCGCATGATCGAGGTCGAGCACCTGCCCGCCTGCGCCCATTTCGGCGTCGGCGTCTTCCCCTACTCCCCGCTCGCCCGCGGCGTGCTCACCGGCAAATACACCCCCGACGTGCCGCCCCAGCAGGGCACCCGCGCCGGCCGCCAGGACAAGCGCATGATGGAAACCGAATGGCGCCCGGAAAGCCTGCACATCGCCCGCGCCATCGCCGACCACGCCCAGGCCCGCGGCACCACCGCCGCCCGCTTCGCCCTGGCCTGGGTGCTCAACAACAGGCTCATCTCCGGCGCCATCGCCGGCCCGCGCACCATGGAGCAATGGGACGACTATATGGCCGCCCTGGAAATCCGCCTCACGCCGCAAGACGAAGCCTTCATCGACCGCCTCGTGCCCCCCGGCCACCCCTCCACCCCCGGCTACAACGACCCCGCCTACCCCATCGAAGGGCGCCTCCCGCGCGGTTAGGCCGAAGGCAGGGCGAGGCGCCCCAGCCCCCGCCCTGCCATCTGGCTCCTCTCAAAACGCCACGCTAGAATGGCTCAACGACGGAGGAGACAGCCATGTTCACGGTCACGCCAAACAAGGAAATCCTGGGCGCCACGATCGGCAATTTCGACGCCCGCCAGCCCATGGACGCCGAAACCTTCGGCCGCCTGCTCAACACCCTCGGCCGCTACGGCGTGCTCCGCTTCCCCAACCAGGATCTCGACGCCAACAGCCTAAAGGCCTTCTCCGAACGCTTCGGCGACATCCAGTCCGGCATCGGCGAGAAGCGCAATTCCGGCGTGCCCGAGGTCGGCATCCTCTCCAACGTGAAGGAGGGCGGCGAATACATCGGCCTGCCCGACGCCGGCCAGGACTGGCACACCGACATGTCCTACCGCGACGTCATGGGCTTCGTGAACGTGCTCTACGGCGTCAAGGTCCCGGTCCGCGACGGCCAGATCCTCGGCGCCACCGAATTCTCCAACATGCACGCCGCCTATGACGGCCTGCCCGACGACATCAAGACGAAGCTGGCCGACGCCACCTGCACCCACGACTTCGACAAGTTCTGGTCCATGATGGTCGCCCGCCCCGGCAGCACCCGCAAGCCGATGACGCCTGAGCAGCGCGCCAAGCGCCCCCCGGTCGTGCACCCCCTGTTCATGACCCACCCGATCACCGGCCGGAAGGTGCTCTACTGCAACCCCGGCTACGCCATGCGCATCAACGAGCTGCCGGAAGCCGAGTCCGCCAAGATGCTCGACTTCCTCTTCAACCATCAGCTCAAGGCCGAATACCGCTACATGCACCGCTGGCAGGTGCGCGACCTGCTGCTGTGGGACAATCTCGGCTCCATCCACCAGGCCATCGCCGACTACCGCCCCGACGAGGAACGCCTGATGCTGCGCTGCCAGGTGATGGCGACCAAGGTGTTCAAGCCCGAATTCCTCGCCCCCGCCCGCCAATACCCCATACCCATGGCCGCGGAGTAGCACCCCATGCGCTTCCTCCGCTTCACCGCCGGCAACACCACCAGCCTCGGCATTATAGAAGGCGAACAGGTCGCCGAGATCACCGGCGACCTGTTCGGCAAGTGGCAGCGCACCGGCCGCACCCACCCTCTCGCCGCCGTAAAGATCGAAGTCCCCCTCATCCCGCCAACCTTCTATGCCGCCGGCCTCAACTACGTGAAGCACGTCAAGGAAGCCGCCGAGAAACGCGGCGAGGAACCCAAGTTCCCCCCCGCCGCCGACATCGGCTACCGCGCCGTCAACGCGCTGTCCGCCCACGACACCGACGTGGTCATCCCCGCCGACGCGCCCGACCAAGTGCAATACGAAGGCGAACTCGTCGTCGTCATCGGCAAGACCGCGAAGAACGTCAGCGAAGCCGACGCCCTGAACCACGTCTTCGGCTACACCATCGGCAACGACGTCTCCGAGCGCACCTGGCAACGCGGCGACCGCACCTTCTTCCGCGCCAAGAACACCGACACCTGGAAGCCCATGGGCCCCTGGATCGAAACCGAACTCGACCTCGCCGCCGCCATGACCATCGTGCGCGTCAACGGCCAGGAAACCATCCGCTTCCCCACCAACGAGATGCTCTACTCCATCGCCACCTTCATCAGCCGCACCAGCCAATACTGCACCCTGGTGCCCGGCGACGTGCTGTGGATGGGCACCGACGGCACCTCGCCCAACCTCAAGCACAACGACGTCGTGGAAATCGACATCACCGGCCTCGGCACCCTCCGCAACCGCTTCGTCCGCGCGGGCTGAGACGCAAGATCGGGGCTCTGCCCCGAACCCCGCCAGGGGCCAAGCCCCTGGACCTTGTCAATGAAAATTATTGGATTCCAAAGGCTTCGCCTTTGGTGGGTCCAGGGTGAAACCCTGGCCTTGCCTTGCTTCCTAAGTCGCGCCCTCAATACCCGCGCGCAAGGTCCACCAGGTTCGGCAGCGCCCGCCCCGCCCGCCCCGCCCGCAGATTCTCCAGCAGGATATCCAGGCTGTCCGGATTATAGGTCGCCGGGCTGTCGGCCGACACATGCGGCGTCACCACCAGGTTGCGCGTCCGCCAAGCCCGGTGCCCCTTCGGCAGCGGCTCCGGCGTGGTCACGTCCACCACCGCCCCGCCCAGGTGCCCGCTCTCCAGCAGGTCGCACAGCGCCTCCTGGTCCAGCAGCCCGCCGCGCCCGACATTCACCACCCCCGCCCCCTTCGGCAGCCGCCCCAGCCGCTCCCGGCTCATCAGGTTCACCGTCGCCGGCAGCAGCGGGCAGGCCAGCACCAGGAACTCGCTCTCCGCCAGCACCGAATCAATGTCGGCAATCGCCACCACCCGGTCGAACCCCGGATGCGGCTCGGCGCGCGTCCGCACCCCAATCGTGCGCATCCCCTGGCTGCGCGCCGCCGCCCCGGCATTGCCGCCCAGGTCGCCCACCCCCACCACGGTGCAGGTCTTGCCGCGCAGGATCGTGGTGAAATGCCCCCTCCATTCCTCTGCCCGCTGTTGCGTCGCATAGGCGGGCATCCGGTTGTTCAGCATCGCCAGCGCCATCAGCGCGAACTCGCGCATCTTCGGCCCATGCGCCCCACGGTTGTTCAACAGCGCCACGCCCGGCGGCAGCCAGTCGAACGGCATCAGCTTGTCCATCCCCGCCGCCATCACGAACACCATCCGCAGCCTCGGCGCATGCGCCGGAAACCGCCCCTTCAGCGTCCCAGGCGTGCCGATCAGCAATTCCGCGTCGGCGATCCCCTCGGCAAAACCCGCATCGTCGTCGGCATAGCTGACCGCATGCCCCTCCCCGATATCCGGCCGCCGCGTGGCCGCGTCGCCCCATTGCTGCGGCGTGATGACGAACAAATCGTCGGGCGGGGGATTCTGCACATGGATTCGCATGGCCGGAACCCTGCCATGAACCCTCTCAACCAGAAAGAGCGTGCAGTAGCACCGCCGCCGCCTGCGCCACGTTAAGGCTCTGCACCCGCCCGCTCCCACTGATCCGCACCTGCCGCCTGCACGCCGCCGCCACCCCAGCCGACAGCCCCGTCTCCTCGTTGCCCAGCACCAGCGCCACCGGCCGGTCGCGCGGCAGATCCGCCAGTTTCATCGCCCCGGGCTCCAGCGAGGCCCCAACAGTCCGGTAATGCGGCTCCATCATCCCCAGCGCCCGCGGCAGGTCGCGGGTGCGAAACAACGCCAGGTGCTCCAGCCCCCCCTCGGCGGTGCGCAACGCCGCATCCGACGGCATCGCATGCCCAATTCCCTCGCCGATCAGCATCGCCGGCACACCGAAGAACGCCGCGCTGCGGGCAATCGCCCCCAGGTTGTGCGGATTGCCGATGCCATCCAGCACCAGCAGCAGCCGCCCGCGCGGCGGATTGGCCGGGTCCAGGATCGCCGGCACCAGCGGCTTCGCAACAGCGACGATCCCCCCGTGATGCGGCGTGCCCGCAACCTTGGCCAGCTCGTCGGCCTCCACCATCCGGTACGGCTTCTTCGCCGCCGCCAGCGTGGCGCACAGCGGGCCGGCCGCCACGCGCTGCGCCGGCAGGTAGAACAGGCGCAGCACCGCATCCGGCCGCTTCGCGAACGCGGCGGCAACGGCATTCAGGCCACAGATCACATCGGTCTTCATCGCCCCGGCTTCCGCCGCCGGCCGCGCGCTGTCAACCTGCCGCCGATGCAGATCCCCATCCTGTTCCAGGACAACCGCTTCGCCGTGCTCGACAAGCCCGCCGGGCTGAAGGTCCATGCCGGCCCGGGCGGTGGCCCCAGCGTGGAGGATTTCTTCCCTGCCCTCTCCCGCCGCCGCGACGGCCCCTGGCTCGCCCACCGGCTCGACGCCGACACCGCCGGCTGCCTTGTCGTCGCCCTGCGCCGCACCGCCCTGCACGCCGCCCAACAAGCCTTCGCCGCCGGCCGAGCGGAAAAAACCTACTGGGCCGTGGTCCAGGGCGGCCCCGCGCAGGAACACGGCACCATCGACGCCCCCCTGGCCAAGCGCACCACCCGCCAGGGCTGGCACATGGCCGCCGACCCGGTCGGCCAGCCCGCGCGCACCGACTGGCGCGTCATCGGCCGGGCCGACGGTATCGCCTGGCTCGAACTGCATCCCCACACCGGCCGCACCCACCAGATCCGCGCCCACGCCGCCCTGCTCGGCTGCCCGCTACTGGGCGACCCCATCTACGGCAGCACCGGCGGCCCCCTCCACCTCCTCGCCCGCGCCATCGCCCTGCCGCTCACCCCACCGCTCGCCGCCATCGCCCCCGTGCCCGCGCACATGCACACCGCACTGCGCTCCTGCGGCTGGCACGGGGAGTAGGCGGCCCCTCACCCCAGCAGGAACCATACGCGGAACAGCATCTGCTCCGCCCAGTTCTGGCGCCGCAACCTGCGCAGCCGCAGCATGCGCAACCGCCGCAGCTTCCCGCCGCACAAAGCCACCTTCAGCCGGTCGATCTCCCTGCAGGCATCCGGGCACAGCAGGTGGCGCTGCGCATCCAGCGCTGCCAGGTTCGCGCGCAGCAATCCCATGAACAGGCTCGGCCCCCGGCGCAGCGCGGCAATCGCCCGCCGTCCCCGCGAGCGCGGCGCGCCCACCAGGTTGCCGCCGTGCTGCCGGTAAAGCACCACCGGCTCATGGTCGATCAGGAACCGCCCTCCGGCCGCGGTCACCATCAGGTACGACCACCAGTCGTGCTGGCAATTCGGCGGCGCCCGGCTGGCGGCAATCAGCGCCACCGCCGCGTGGTTCATCACCAACGTGCACCCGGTGGCCAAGTTCTGCGTCAGCGACGCCGGAAACCCCGGCGGCGGCACCACCCGCGCCGACAGCGCCAGCCGGTTCAGCCCGGCATCCACCAGCACCTGCCGCGCCGAATACAGCGTCGGCACCGTCGCATCGCACCCCGCCAGCGCCGCCGCCGCACGACCAAGCTTGCAGGGCAACCACACATCGTCTTGATCCGCGAAGGCAAGCAGTTCGCCCTCGCCCATCCCGTCGGCCGCCGCCTGCAACAGCGTCAGGAAACTGGCGGCGGCACCAATCCGCCCCGCCGGCCCGGCCACCCGCACCACTCGCCCCGGCGCCAGCCCGGCGGCGAACTCCTCCATCATCGCCACCGTGCCGTCGCCCGAACTGTCGTCGCGCCAGATCAGCCGCCAGCACGCATGTTCCTGCGCCACGATGCTGTCGAGTTGGGCCTTGAGGAAACGCGCGCCATTGAACGTCGACAGCAGAACGACGATGCAGCCGGCTTCCCCTCGCGGCGTCATCGCCGCGGGGCCTAGGGCGCGCTGAAGGCGGGGACGGGCGCGAATATCTCCGCGATGGTGCGTGCCAGCGCGTCCTCCCACGGCGGCAGGCGCAGGCCGAACACCCGCTCCAGCCGGGCGCAATCCAGCCGCGAATCAGCAGGCCGGCGCGTGGGCGTCGGGAATTCGGCCGTCGTGATCGCCTCCACGCCCGGCTGCGGATTCCCACGCTCGGCCGCCAGCCCAATCGCCGCGCTGGCCAATCCGTGCCAGGTGGTCCAGCCCGTGCCGGCGGCGTGATAGACGCCGGCGAAACGTTCCTGCCAGCCCTCTCGCGCCACCATGCCGGCAATGTCTAGTATGGCGCCGGCAAGGTCCGCGGCCAGGGTAGGGCACCCCTTCTGGTCCGCCACCACCCGCAGATGGTCGCGCGTGCGCGCCAGGTTCAGCATCGTCAGCACGAAGTTGCGCCCGGTGGCGGCATACACCCACGAGGTGCGCAGCACGATCGCCCGCTTGCACACCGCCAGCACCGCCCGCTCGCCCGCCAGCTTGCTGGCGCCATAGACTCCGATCGGATTGGTGGCATCGTCCTCGGTATAGGGCGCGCCCTTCCCGCCATCGAACACATAATCGGTGGACACATGGATCAGCGGCACCCCCGCCGCCTCGCACCAGGCGGCCAGCACGGCGGGCCCGTCGCGATTGGCCCGCATCGCCGCCTGCTTCTCGCCTTCCGCCCGGTCCACCGCGGTATGCGCGGCCGCATTCACCACCAGTGCCGGACGAGCGGCCGCCAAAAGCGCCGGCAGCGCCAGAACATGGTCGAAATCCCATTCCGGCCGGCCCACCACGCGCACCCGGCTTCCCCCGGCCGCCGCCAGCGCCCGGGCCAACTGCCCGCTGCCACCGGTGACAAGAATCTCGCCCGATACCCCCGCGCCCATGGCCGCGCTGATTGTCTCCCCCATCGCTGCGCTCAGGCCTTGAACCACGCCGGGCACTCCGCCAGGCGCGGCAGCACGGCATCCTTGTCCGACAGCAGCGCCTCGCCGGGGCCCACCGGCCACGGCAGCGCCAAGTCGGGATCGTTCCAGATCACCCCCCGCTCGGCCTCCCGGTCGTAGCCGGCGGTCACCTTGTAGGCCACCTCGGTGTCCGGATGCAGCGTGCAGAACCCATGCAGGAATCCGCCGGGCACCCAAAGCTGCATGCCGTTCTCCGCACTCAGCACCGCGGCCACGTGCCGGCCATAGCTCGCCGAGCCCACGCGGATATCCACCACCACGTCCCAGATCGCGCCGCGCAGCACCCGCACCAGCTTGCCCTGCGCGCTCGGCGCCACCTGGCAATGCAGCCCGCGCACCACGCCGCGGGCGGCGGAATAGCTGTGGTTGTCCTGCACGAAGTCGATATCCAACCCCGCCTTGGCCAGCGCCGACTTGTTCCACGTCTCGGAGAAAAAGCCGCGCTGGTCGGCGAAGCGCCGCGGCGTGATCAGCGCAACCTCGGGGATCGCGAGAAATTCCACCTTCATCGCCGCAATCCTCAATCGTGCTCGCCTGCGGCCAGCGCCATCAGCACCTGGCCCAGTTCGGTCTTGCCAAGGGCGCGAGCACGCTCGCGCAGCAAATCGGCATCCATCCAGCCCATACGGAAGGCCACCTCCTCTGGGCACCCCACCAGCATGCCCTGGCGCGCCTGGATGGTCTGCACGAAAGTGGCCGCCTGCAACAGGCTGTCCGGCGTGCCGGCGTCCAGCCACGCGCAGCCGCGCCCAAGCTTCTCCACCTGCAGGGTGCCGGCCTCCATGTACATGCGGTTCAGGTCGGTGATCTCCAATTCCCCCCGCGCCGACGGCTTCACCTGCGCCGCCAGCTCCGTCACCCGCCGGTCATAGAAATACAGCCCGATCACCGCCCAGTTCGAAGCCGGGTTGGCCGGCTTCTCCACGATGTCGAGCGCCCGGCCGTCATCGTCCATGGTCACCACGCCGTACCGCTCGGGGTCGCGCACATGATAGGCGAACACCGTCGCCCCCTCCTGCACCACCGCCGCGCGCCGCAACATGCGCGACAGATGCTCGCCGAAGATCATGTTGTCGCCCAGCGCCAGCGCACAGGGCTGCCCCTCCAGCCACTCGGCGCCGATATGGAACGCCTGCGCCAGCCCCTCCGGCTTCGGCTGCTCGGCATAGGTGAACTTCACGCCCAGATGCTCGCCGCTGCCCAGCAGCCGGCGGAACTGCGGCAGGTCGGCGGGCGTGGAAATGATCATGATGTCGCGGATACCCGCCAACATCAGCACCGACAAAGGGTAGTAGATCATCGGCTTGTCGTACACCGGCAACAGCTGCTTCGAAGCCGCCAGCGTCATCGGATGCAGCCGCGTGCCAGAGCCGCCAGCCAGTAGAATACCCTTCATCATGCGACCGGTGCGCCTTTCCTGCTGATGTGCGGAAGCATGCGATCAGGCGGCGTTGCGCGGCTGCGCACCGGCCTGGCCAAGCCGCTGGCCGCCATAGCGGGCAGCGCGGATCTTCTCCCACCACGCCCGGTTGGCCAGATACCAGTCCACCGTACGCGCAAGCCCACTATCGAAATCATGCGGCGCACGCCACGACAACGCCGCCTCCGCCCGCGAAGGATCGATCTCATAACGAAAATCATGGCCCGGCCGGTCGGTCACGAAGCTGATCAGCCGCGTCCGCGGCCCCGCCGGGTCGGGCACGCGCGCATCCAGCGCCGCGCAGATCGCGTGCACCACCTGCAGGTTGGTCCGCGGCTGGCGCGCCCCGATGCCGTATGTCCCCCCCGCCTGCCCGTTCAGCGCCACCATCAGCAGCGCCACGGCGTGGTCGTCCACGAACAGCCAGTCGCGCATGTTCGAGCCGTCGCCATAAACCGGCAACGTCTTGCCCTCCAGCGCATTCAGCGTCACCAGCGGAATCAGCTTCTCCGGAAACTGCCACGGCCCATAGTTGTTGACCGTGTTGCTCACGATCGTCGGCAGCCCATAGGTATGGTGCCAGGCCCGCACCAGGTGGTCTGACGCCGCCTTGCTCGCCGAATACGGGCTGCGCGGATCATACGGCGTGGTTTCGGTGAACGGCGGATCACCCTGCTCCAGCGCCCCGAACACCTCGTCGGTCGAGATGTGATGAAATCGGAACGTTGCCTTGCGCGCCGCCGGCAACCCGCGCCAGTACTCCAGCGCCACGTCCAGCAACGTATAGGTACCGACCACGTTCGACTGGATGAACGGCCCCGGCCCGTCGATCGAACGGTCCACATGTGTCTCGGCGGCCAGATGCATCACCACATCGGGCTGGTGGGTGGCGAAGGTTTCGCGCATCGCCGCATGGTCGGCGATATCGGCCCGCACCAGCAGGTGCCGCGCATGCCCCCGCCCCTCCTCCAGCGCCTCTTCCGAGGCCGCATAGGTCATCTTGTCCACGTTCACGATCGTGTGATCGGTGGCGCGCAGGATGTGGCGAACCACGGCCGAACCAATGAAGCCGCACCCGCCGGTGATCAGAAGCCGCATGAGCGCTGAATGCCCTCTCAGAATGGACCCCCAAATTGGCAGCCTCGCGTCGGACTCGCAACCGGCTCGTACTATCCCGTAACAATAGGAGACGCGCGCGCGACACGCCGCGACTTGCACCATCCCGTCTTGCCCTGGATTCGCGGGCGTGCATTAGCTTCCATGACAGAAGGACGAGAGCCCGTCCGCTGTGGGGGGCAACGAAACGATGATCCCAGGGATCAGCACCAACGCCGAACAGCGATTGGCCGAAGCGCTCGATCCGCGCGTGACCGACATCCGCGAGGACAGTTTCGCATCCCGCGACTACACCATCCTCGACGCCGCGGACGAGGAGGCACGCCGCCTCGGCGTCCACCTGGTCGGCGGCGGCCTCACGCTGATCGTCACCGACCCCACCCGCAAGCTCGGCGACATCCGTATCCAGTCCGCCGGGCGCGACAATACCCTGTTCTTCGACAACGCCACCTGGGGCGGCTCCTGCTTCGCCAACATCCGCATGCTCGGATCCGAATCGGTGATGCTGTTCAACGACATCGGCGACGCCTACGTGGCGCTGCCCGACATCTTCCTGCGCTCGAACGGCCAGTTCGTCTTCTGGGGCACCGGCGCATCGGCGGTCGGCCTTTCGATGGAAATCGAGGGCGACGGCATCGGCGTGGTCGTCGGCGACGACGCCCTGGTCTCGGCCGGCGTATGGATCCGCAACCACGACATGCACGCCCTGCACGACCTGCGCACCGGCGCGCGCATCAACCGTCCGCCGGTGCAAACGGTTATCGAACGCCATGTCTGGCTCGGCCACGGCGCCATGCTGTTGAACACCGAACGCGTCGGCATGGGCGCCATCGTCGGCACCAACTCGCTGGTCAAGGGCACCGTCCCGCCGCGCGTGGCCATCGCCGGCACCCCCGCCCGCGTAATCCGCGAGGGCGTAAGCTGGGGCCGCTCGAACGAAGGCATGACCGCGGCCGAACGCCTGTCAATCGGCCTGCCCGCCCTGCCCGAAGGATAGGCACGGCACCACGCGTGCACCCCCGCTGCATTGTTAAGTTGCAGCGGCCAATAGCCCGGAATGGTTGCAGGCAGGCGTCGCGTTGTCTATTCCTCCCCGCGGCCCAGCCGTCGGCTGGACAGCCGCGCATGGAGGTCGCCCGTTGCCATCACCCTCGTATCTCCCCCATATCGACCTCCTGCTGCAGGCGCTGCGCATCAACCGCGACCGGCTGAACAGCCGCTCAAAGGTCGCCATCGACGCCAAGCTGCTCAAAACCCTCATGCAGGCCATGGCCGCCCGTGCGCCCTTCTCCGAGGAATTCTACAAGCAGACCTACCCCGACGTCGCCGCCGCCCACGCCGCCGGCCAGATCCCCGACCTGCACCGCCACTTCGTCGAATCCGGCTACTTCGAGGGCCGCTTCGGCGCGCCGCCCCCGGTGGACGAGTCCTTCTACACCACCCACTACAAGGATGTCGGCCAGGCCGTGCTCAAGGGCGACGTGGCGTCCGGCTCCGAGCACTACCTGCGCTCCGGCGCCGCCGAGGGCCGCCTGCCCAACGAGGACATCCGCCTCGAAATGGAAGCATGGATGTCGGTCCTGCGTGACGACGCCCAGCGCTGATCGCGCCCACCCCCGCCGCAACCGCCGGCGGCGCCCCCTCCTTCCGCATCGTGGATGCCGCCGATGAGCGAACTGATGCGCACCCACCGCGCCCTGTGCTCCTCCTTCGTCAACGAGGACCTGTTCCGCCATGCCTTCGGCGCAGGCCGCGCCAACATCGGCACCGTGGCCCGCTACCTCGCCACCCCCATTGCCGAACGCCCGGTGCTGTCGTTCTACTTCGACCCCGGCTTCTACCGCGACATGCATCCCGACGTCGCCTCGGCCGACATCGACCCGCTGCTCCATTTCATCGAAAGCGGCCTGGCCGAGGAGCGCATGCCGCACCCGCTGGTCGACGTGAAATACATCCTCTCCCAGGATTCCGGCCTGCTCGGCACCCCGCCGCAGATCGACCTGCTGGTCGACCTCCTCGAATACGACCTCGCCATCGCCAGCCCGTATTTCGACCCCGCGCACTACCGCGCAGAACTCGGCCCCAACGCGCCGCCGAATGCGCTGCTGCGCCATTTCCTCACCGTCGGCATCTGGGGCCGCCACCGCCCGAACCCCTGGCTCGACCTCGCCTGGTACGCCGAATACCACGCCGACTGCCCCAAGGATCCCTACAGCGCACTCCGCCACTTCATCCAGACCGGCGACCCGGAAGGCCGCGCCGCCAGCCCCGCCTTCGACGGCCACCAGTACCTCCTGCGCAACCCCGACGTCGCCGCCGCCGGCGTCCCCCCGTTCCGCCACTTTGTAACCCAAGGCCGGCTTGAGGGGCGCGAGGCCACCCCCCTGCTGGCCGCCGCCGCCCCCGCCCGCAACCTCGCCGCCCCCGAGATCGGCCTCGCCTTCCCCATCGCGCCGAACGAGGCACGCGCCCGCGACACCGACATGCGCGCCCGCGTCGCTTCCATGCGCCAGGTCCGCAAGGACAACGTCGCCGTCGCCCCCGCGCCGCGCCTGCGCTCCGCCACCCCGGCCGACGACCTCTCCGTGCTCGCCTTCCCCGCAGCACCCAGCCCGCGCGTCTCCATCCTCATTCCGGTCTTCAACGAACTCGACGTCACCGTGGAATGCCTGCTCGCCCTCCAGCAGGACCTGCCGGAAGCCAGCATCGAGGTGATCGTCGCCGACGACTGCTCCACCGACCCCGACATGCTCCGCCTCGCCGAGGTGCCCAACCTCGTCCACCTGCGCCAGGCCGAGAACGCCGGCTTCATCCGCAACTGCAACGCCGCCTTCGCCGCCTGCCGCGGCGAATACGTGCTGCTGCTCAACAACGACACCCAGGTCATGCCCGGCGCCATCGACCGCATGGTCGCCGTGCTCGACGCTGACCCCGCCATAGGCGCCGCCGGCCCCAAGCTCATCTACCCCGACGGCCGGGTGCAGGAAGCCGGCTGCTACATCCGCCCCAACGGCGAAAGCGGCATGGTCGGCCTGTTCGCCGACCCCGATGAGGGCGGCTACTGCTACGACCGCGACGTGCCCTACTGCTCCGGCGCCGCACTGCTCGTCCGCCGCGCCCTGATCGGTGCCACCACCGCAAGCGAAAACACGGTCGGCGAAACCCTTTTCGACGAAGCCTTCCGCCCCGCCTACTGCGAAGACGCCGACCTCTGCCTGCGCCTCATCGCCGCCGGCCACCGCATCCGCTTCGTCAGCGGCGCCGTGGTCATGCACCACCTCAGCGTCTCGTCGAACCGCCAGTCCGTCACCCGCAAGCTGCGCACCATCACCCGCAACCAGCAGACCCTCGCAGAACGCTGGGGCGGCATGCTGCGCGAAATGGACCAGGTGCGCACGCTGGCCTTCTACCTGCCGCAGTTCCACCCCACGCCCGAGAACAACCTGTGGTGGGGCGCCGGCTTCACCGAATGGACCAACGTCGCCAAGGCCCGCCCCAGCTACACCGACCAATACCAACCCCACCTGCCCGCCGATCTCGGCTTCTACGACCTGCGCTCGCCCGAGGCGCTGCGGGCCCAGGCGGAACTGGCCTCCCGCTACGGCGTCGATGGCTTCTGCGTCTACTACTACAATTTCGGCGCCCGCCGCGTCCTCCACCGCCCCATGGAAGTGGTCCGCGCCAACCCCGAAATCCCCTTCAACTGGTGCCTGTGCTGGGCCAACGAGAACTGGACCAAGCACTGGGACGGCGGCTCGCGCGAGATCCTGCTCGAACAGAGCTACGACGACGAGACCCTCCACGCCATCGTCGCCGACGCCGTCGAACAGGCCGCCGACCCCCGCTACATCCGCGTCGACGGCAAGCCGCTCTTCCTCGTCTACCGCGTCCTGCTGCTGCCCGACGCGCCCCACTTCGCCGCCCTCTGCCGCGCCGCCTTCGCTGCCGCCGGCTTCCCCGGCGTCCACCTCGTCTATGTCGAGAGCATGGAAGCCGTCGATCGCGGCATGCGCCCGGCCGATCTCGGCTTCGACGCCTGCGTCGAATTCCCGCCGCAGAACCGCGCCACCCCCTCCGAAGCCGAAATCGAGGTGCTCAAGCCCGACTGGGCCGGCTCGCGCTTCGACTATCCCGAAACGGTGCTGAACTTCCTGCGCCGCGACACCGTGCCCTACCCCCGCTACCCCGCCGTCTTCCCGAGCTGGGACAACACCGCCCGCCAGCCCCTGCGCGGCCACAGCTTCGTCGGCGTCAGCCCCGAAGCCTTCCGCGTCTATGTCGAGGAAAAAATCGAGGAAGTGCGCCAGTTCCACATGGGCGGCGAGCGCCTGCTCTTCGTCAACGCCTGGAACGAATGGGCCGAAGGCGCCCACCTCGAACCCGATGTCGCCTACGGCCACCGCTGGCTCGAAGCCCTCCGCGACGCGCTGGCCGCAAAAAGATGGGCATGACCATGTCCCGCTCCCTCCGCCCCACGATCGACGACATCGACATCACCATCGTCGGCCACCCCTGGGCGCCCATCGGCATGGGCGAACAGATGCGCAGCCACATCATGGCCGGCCGCGCCCTGCAACTGAACCAGGGCGTGTTCGACGTCTTCCGCTACGCCCAGCGCACCGACCCCGCCCACGCCCGCATCCTGGACGGCATCGAGCGCGACGACCTGCCCGGCGGCATCCGCATCTTCCACATCAACGGCGACGAGGTCGAACCGGTCATCGCCGCCATCGAATCGCGCGGCTTCCGCTTCGAGGACGGCTACAACATCATCGTCCCCGCCTGGGAACTGCCCACCTACCCGGCCCCCTGGGCCGAGAACCTGCGCCGCTTCGACGAAGTCTGGGCGCTCTCCCGCTTCATCCAGTCCGGCCACGCCGCCGCCGGCATCACCAGCCACTACACCGGCCAGGCCATCGAGCCCGAACCCGGCCCGCTGCTGCCGCGCCGCCATTTCGGCATCCGCGAATCCGCCTTCGTCTTCCTCACCTTCTTCGACATCTCCTCATACGCCTCGCGCAAGAACCCCTTCGCCGTCGTCGAGATGTTCGAACGCCTGCGCGCCGAACACCCCTACCAGGACATCCAGCTCGTCCTGAAAGCCAAGAACGGCGAGCGCGGCGCCGAGGACTGGGCCGCCTCCCTGCCACCCAACTCGCAGATGCAGGTCATCGCCACCCCGCTCGACACACTCGGCGTGCGCAGCCTCATCAACGCCTGCGACTGCCTGGTCTCGCTGCACCGCGCCGAAGGCTTCGGCCGCGGCCCCGGCGAAGCCATGGCCCTCGGCCGCCTCGCCCTGGCAACCGGATGGTCGGGCAACGTGGACTTCATGACGCCGGAAAACTCCCTCCTCGTCGACCACAGCCTCATCCCGCTGCAGCCCGACGAATACCCCCACTGGCAAGGCCAGTCCTGGGCCGAACCCAGCATCGACCACGCCCTCGCCCTGGTCCGCCCCCTGCTCGCCGACCCCACCCGCGGCGCCGCCCTGGCCCGGCGTGGCCAATACGAAGCCCTGCGCAGCCACGGCAACCGAGCCGTCGGCCTGCGCATCCTCGACCGGCTTCTGGCAATCCTCCAGGAAGCATCCCGCTTCAACCCGCAACCGACCGAAGAAAACCCGACACCTCGGCAGCGAAGAAGGACGAAGGCGTGAGGGGATTCCCCCGGCGCGGTTAGATGTGATTCGCTGCTCCCTGAAGGCTTCGGCTGATGGAGGGTGTGCCGCGCTCGGCCGCGGCTGCGGCGAACGATACGGATGTTCAGGCGCTGCGCGACTGGGTGCTTCGCGACAATGCGGATGGCATGACCGCGTTGGTCGGGGAGGAAGTGAAGCGAACTCTCTCCAACGACTTCAGATACATGCCTTGACTGACGCCGGTGCTCGCGCTCGCGCAGCCGCACCAGGCCGCGGGCGAGGAGGTCGCAGACTTCGCGCAGGTCGGGTGGGAGGTGTTTATTCGCGGCTGCTGCAATCGACGGAGGCATGTGAGACGCATTCCAGGGTTCTCATGGCACATACCGGAGGCGCCGCGCCGGTGTCGTGCCGCCTCAAATTATACACTTGATCAACATAAGAATGCACCCTCGCTGGGTCACCCGGCGCGCCGTGGCGGGAACACTCCTATAGCGTCGACCTAACCGTTCCATCTTCCAGCACGAAGATTGCATCCAGCCCGTACCTTGCGGCAAGCGTCAGGCCGGCGTTCACGCCATGCACCAGCAGCGCGGTCGCCCAGGCATCCGCCGCCATGCAGGTCGGAGCCATCACCGTCACCGAGGCGATGCCGTTCTCCAGCGGTGTATCGCTGCTGGGCTGCATGGTGTGGGACACAACGCGGTCGCCCATATCGAGCCAGTGGCGGTAGTTGCCGGAGGTCGCGACGGCGCGGTTGTGCAGCTCGATCACGCCCATCGGGCAGCGCACATGGCGGTCCGGGCGTTCATGGGCCACGGCCCAAGCCTCACCGTCGGGCTTGGTGCCCCGCGCGCGCATCTCGCCATCGATGCCCGCCAGCCAGGCGCCGACGCCGTGGGCGTCCATCACGCGCGCCATCTCGTCCACGCCGAAACCCTTGGCGATGCCGCACAGGTCGAGCGTCAGCGGTGCCACCTTGCGGGCACGCAGCCCCGCCACGTCAAGCTGCAACGCCTGCGCCGTGCCCGAGCGGGGTTCGGCCGCAGCGGCCCGAATGCGCTGCGGATCGGGCGCCCGACCGGCGGGGCCGAACCCCCAGGCCGCGACCACCAAGCCGACGCCGATGTCGAAGGCACCACCACTGGCGCCGCCAATCCGCAGCGCCTCGGCCAGCACCGCGAGCAGCTCCGGCGGCAGTTCCACCCACGTGCCGACCGGTGCCGCATTCAGCCGGTTGAGATCCAACTCCGGCTTCCAGTTCGACATTTGCCGGTCGACGCGGTCCACCGCCGCGAACAACGCTTCGGCTAGGGGATCGGTGCACAGCGTCTCGGGCGCGTAGAACACGGCAGCATAGCGCGTGCCCATCGTTATGCCGTTCACGCTGCGGCGCACCGGCCTAGGCGGCGTGCGGGGGCACGCCATGCGATCAATAGACATCTTCAAGATAGCGACCTTCCATCTTCAAAGCTGCGATATCGAGACCCAGCGGCTGAGCGATGGCGTTGATCGCGCGCGAGACACCGGCCGCCATACCCCGCCCGCCACACACCATGACCTGAGCACCCTGCTGGATGAGGCCGCGTAGCTCCGCACCATCCCCCACCAGCCGGTCCTGGACATAGCCGCCGCCAGGCACACGGGAGAACGCCGCGGTCAGATGTGCCAGGCGCTTGTCGGCCAGATAGCGCATGAGTTCCGGCTCGTAGAGGAAATCATCTGTTGGACGGCGGCCGCCCCAGTAGAGATACACCGGCCGCCGAACTTGGTTGTGGCGGATGAAGCCGACCAGCGGGCCGATCCCGGCCCCCGCGCCGATCAGGATCAGCGGCGCGGTCCCGGCAGCTGGCTTAAAATCCGGGTTGGGTCGGATAAACGCCGCGATCGAATCCCCGGGCCGCAGGCCATGCAGGAAACCCGAGCACACCCCACCGGCCTGCTTGCGTACGCAGATCTCCAGAACCCCATCCGATGTCGCGGAGGCCAGTGAGTAGAACCGCGGCAGCGCGGCGCCGGGCGCCATGATGCCGACGAGATCGCCAGCGGCGAACTTGGGCAGGCGCGGCGCGCGCCAGCGGCGCCAGCGGCCGGCCGTCGGGTCGCCCGGAGGTGGCACGAAGCGCAGGATCGCCGTCGGCGCCTGCGTCTCGGCGCCAAAGTCGACGCGCTCGGAGAGCAGCAGCCGGTGCGTCACCGGTTCCGCCGCTACGTGCTCCAACGTCAGCTTCGTGCCGATGGCGGCGCCGAGCGCCTCGCCCCACTGCGCGAACGCCTGCGCCGATTGCCGGTCGATCATCGTCGGTTCGACGATCATTGGACACCCGCGGGCGCGCAACATCGCCGCAACCTGCTCGGCATTGCGGCAAAAGCGCGGGAAGCTACGGTCCCCGAAGCCCAGCACGGCGACGGGAAGGCATTGCTTTGTGGCCGCAAGTCGCTCGACGAACAGCTTGCCGGAGGCGGGCGCATCGCCGTCGCCATAGGTGGCGGCAAGTACCAGCATCCGTTCCGCCCGGGCATAGAAGAGCGCCAGGTCGTTCATCGGCGCCGCATTGACCCGATGGCCCGCCGCGGTCAGGGCCGCGTGCAACGTGGCGGCGAAGCCCCAGGTGCTATTGGACTCGCTGCCGACCAGAATGATCGTGTCGGCAGCTTGCGGGCCTACATTGCCGGCGATCTTTGGGCGGGCCGCACGCCGGCGCCACCACAGCAGTGCCCCGGCACCGGCCAGCACCGGTGTTGCGAGCGCCGACGACCCAAGCAACAGCGCCAACGGCCAGGCGCCCTGAGCCGTGTGCAGTAGATAGACCGTCTCGTAGACACGGCGCGCCAAGCTGTGCGTCGCAAAGCGCAGCATCAGCCCGGTCGCCGCATCAATCTCGCCTGCGCCGTCCGCCGTGATCAGCGTATAGGCCTCCGACGGGTCGGTGAGATCTGGGAAAGTCAGTTCGCGCAGATCGTTCAGGTCTACCGCTAGAAGCGCGGGAAGTGCGCCAACCGGCATGCGGGCTCCGTCGCTGGATTCCATCGCCGCCGGTGGCGGGGCGGGTTCGCCATCCGACACAACCCCGAACGTTGCAAGCGACAGGAAGCAGCCGGTCGCCGCGGACAGCGTCAGGCCGAGAAACGCTGCCCGGCCGAGTTCGCAGTGCAGGCGCTGGACAACGGTGCCCAGGCTTGGGCGCAGCAGTGCTGACCAGCCGCCAAGTCGCCTGGAAAGCAGGATAGCGCCCGAGAAGCAAAGCACGAGCATCGCCAGCGCACCCAGTCCGGTTGCCACGCGCCCCCCATCGCCGGCCAGGAAGGAGCGGTGCAGATTCGTGATGGTACGTGCCAGGTTCGACGGCTCGTGAGGACCGACCGGGGTGCCGGTCACTGGATCCACCTGCACGGCGCCCGGTCGGTCGGCTTCGAAGTAGTAGGCGATGACGGACCCCGACGCGGTTCTGACGAGCCGCTCAACCTCCGGGTAGCGCGCCTGGACCGCGGCTGCGATCGTGGCGACGCTGACCTGCCCGGGCGCCGGCATGGTAGTGCCGGCGCGCTCCTTCACCGAATCGAACGCCAGGAAGGCGCCGGTCACTGCCAGGGCTGCGATCAGCAGCGCGGCGAACAGGCCCGGCAGCGAATGGAGGCGGCGCAACATGACGATTGTCTGGGCGCACGATCACATGTCGAACCGGAACGCGGCGACATAGCCGCGACCGGCGACAGGCTTGCCGGCCGCGGCGGCGGTGAGCGGCACGACGATCTCGGACGGATTGTCGCGCCCATCCTCAACCGCGGTGTCGATCCGGATCTGGTACCCGGCATCGATCAGCGCATCCGCAATCTCAACACTGGCGCGCAGGGACTGGCCGCTGCCCACGCTTGCCCCTGTGATGCCGTCGATGCGCGCCGTCTCCGCGCCGCGGCCGCGTGCCCAGTCGCGGAGATGCTTGTGATACTTGGTCTTGCCACCGGCAACGCGCAGGGTGGAATGGAACTTGCCCTGAGCGTCGGTCAGGTAGATCGCCAGATAGGCACCATTGCCGCCATAGGGCTGAAGCTGGGCAGTCAGCGTGACGGTTCGCGCTTCGGCCGCGGGCGCGAGCGTCAGGGCGGGAATGGCCAAGGTGGTGGCCAGACCGAGCGTGGCTGCGAACTTGTTCATCGGGTCTCTCCTGGGTGGCTTGACGATGCCGGAGAGATGCACGCCCAGGCTGACGCGGGGCTGAACAGTCGCCCGAGTTTGTTCAGCGACCGACTGGCAATCGCAGCCGGGCTGCGAACCCCGACTGTTGGCCGGGGATCGGCGAGAGCAGTTCCAGCCTGGTGCCCGTGCCGGCCGCAATCGCCTCGGCGATGGCGAGGCCGAGACCCGAACCGGTCGCTTGCGTCGCCCCACGCTCGAATGGCCGCCTGAGGCGGGCCAATGTCTCCGGCGGCACGGCCGGGCCTTCGTTCATGACGCACAGGCACCCATCATCCGCCAACGTGACCGACACGGGGCCGGCCACCGCGCCATGCTTCAGCGCGTTCTCCACCAGGTTGCGTGCCAGGATCGCAAACGCATCCGCGTCCATGGACGACAGAAAGCGCCCTTCCGCGGGAAGTGCGATGCGCAGGCGCGGCGCAATTGCCGGATCGTGGCACAAATCGTCCAGCACCAGGCGGAGGACCTGCGCAACGTCCTGCGGCGTTTCCCCGAGCAACGCACCCCCTTCGGCCTTGGCAAGCTGGAGCAGCTTCTCCGATAGCCGCGACAAGCGCCCAAGGGCCACCTCGACCGAGCGCGCGCGGTCGCGCGGATGCCCTTCGGGCAGTTCGGCAACCAGCCGCTGGGTCTGCGCCAGCGCGGCGGCCACCGGCGTGCGAAGCTCGTGCGCGCTGTTCGCGGTGAACCCCCGTTCGGCTGCCAGTGCACGCTGCAGCCGCACGATCAGTTGGTTGACTGCGCCTGCAACCGGCGCCAGTTCGGAGGGCAGCCCCTCCGTTCCGACCGGCGACAGGTTGCCATGGCCGCGCGCCTCGATCTCGCCCTGCAAGGCGCGCACCGGCAGCAGGGTGAAACGGACCAGCGCCCAAACCCCCAGCTGGCTCAGCGGCAACACCAGCGCCAAAGGCCAGAGCAGCATGGCCGCCGCGTCCCGGGTGGCCTCGCGCCGGTGCCGCAAAGGTTCGGCCGCGGTGACGAACAGCGAGCCCCGCACCGCACTTTCGGTATAGAGGCGCAGCGTCTCCGTCTCCTGGAATCCTGGCCGCAGCGCTGCGGGAAACGCCGCCGGATCGGCGTCGTGCGAGCGCAGCAGCACCCGCCCGCTGCCGTCGCGCACGATGTAGGTGATGGACTCCGCATGCGGCAGCACCGCCGGCAACCGCTCGTCGACGGTTTCGCCGTTCGCAACAGGGTCGCTGTTCAGCACCTCGCTGTAGGCAAGCGGCAGAACGCGCTGTGCGACCTCCTGCAGCGCACTGTCGAACATCTCGTCGATCTCGCCGCGCAGGATCAGGCCCGCCGCCACCGCGCCCGCCAGCCACAGCCCCGCCACGCCGGCTGCCAGCCCCAGGCCGAGGCGGCGCTGCAGGCCGTGCCGGCGTGGCGAACGCATCTTCATGCCGGCTATATGTCGGCAGACCGGCCGGCCGGCAGGCCGGCGTGCGGTTTCTGCGCAAGCCGATAACCCATGCCGCGGACCGTCTCGATGAGGTCGTGGCCGAGCTTGCGGCGGATGCGGCCGATATACACCTCGATGGTGTTGCTCTCGACCTCGGCGTCGAAGGAATAGAGCCGCTCCTCGATCTGGCCCTTGGACAGCAGCGCACCGGGCCGCTGCACGAACGCCTCGAACAGCACCCACTCCCGCGCGGTCAGCGCCACCGGCATCCCGTCCCGGCGAACCGTGCGCGCGGCCAGGTCGATTTCCAGGTCGCCGATCTCGACCAGCGGGTTCGGGTTGCCGGAATAGCGCCGCGCCACCGCGCCGATGCGCGCCGACAACTCGGAAAGGTCGAACGGCTTCACCAGATAGTCGTCGGCCCCGGCGTTCAGGCCGGCAATCCGGTCTGATATCTGGTCGCGCGCCGTCAGGATGATCACCGGCGTTGCATCACGCGCCGCACGCCGCTGTTTCAGGAAATCAAGCCCAGGCCCGTCCGGCAGCATGAGGTCGAGCAGCACCAGCCCATAGCTGACAGGTACCTGACGCAGTCGCGCGCACCCTCCAGGCGGGTTGCCCAATCCACCGTATGCCCGCCCGCGGCGATCTGGTCGCGCACCGCCGCCCCCAGGATCGGGTCATCTTCGATCAACAGAACGCGCATGGCCCATTGCCCTTCAGCCGCCTCGCCGCCCGGCATATTGCGCCGCGCTGACGGCAAGCTGAATGCCCGACGGCCCAGTTCAGGCTGCTGTCAGGTCGGCATGCCGTTGTGCCATCGCCGCCCCACCGCCAGGATGCCGCATCATGTCACGTCTTCCAATCGCAGTATTGCTCGTCGTCGCCACCTTCGGCCCCGGATCGGCGCTAGCCAGCCCAAGTTGCAATGTCCCGCTGGCCGATTGGCAACCGCGCTCTGCCTTGGAACAGCAGTTGGAAGCCCAGGGATGGCGCGTCACGAGGATCAGGACCAAAGGCGGGTGCTACAGGGTCCACGCCAGGAACGACAAAGGGGAGCGATATGAAGCTACGTTTGACCCTGCCACGCTGCGCCCGTTGAAGGTCGAAGTCGAACGCGACCGGTAGCGGCACTCCGTGAACCATCTGGAATGGGTCACCTCGGCCGCGGCAGGTCAAGGACGACGATGGCGCCACCCAGTTCACTGTCGCCAATCTCGACGCTTCCGCCGTACAGCGTTGCGATGTCACGCACGATCGCCAGCCCCAGGCCATGTCCGGCGACCGCCTCATCCAGTCGTTGCCCAACGAGGAACACCCGTTCGCGCTCGTCTGCCGGCATCCCTGGTCCGTCATCCTCGATGGCGATGCGCACCATGGTTCGCGATGTCGCGGTGACGGTGGCCCGCACTCGGCTGGCCGCCCATTTCGCGGCATTCTCGATGAGATTTCCCAACATCTCGTCGAGGTCCTCGGCCTCGCAGGCAGCGTTCAGGTGCTCCGGCGCGTCGGTGAGTTCGAACGTCACCGCGCGCTCGCGGTGCAGACGCGACACCGCCACCAGCAGGCCGCGCAGCGCTGGCAGGATCGGCGCGGCGGCATGCGGTCGCCCGCGCGAGGCGCTGGCACGCGCATGGGCCAGTTGGAACTCGATGTGCCGCCGCATCCGCTCGGCCTCGCGCAGCACCACCGTGCCATCCCCGCCGGCCGCCTGCATACGACGCCCTTCGTCCATAAGGATTGCCAGCGGTGTCTGCAGGGCGTGGGCGAGGTTGCCCGCCTGGCTGCGCGCGCGGCGCACCACGTCGTCGTTGGCGGCGATCATGGCATTGAGGCTTTCGGCCAGAGGCGCGACTTCCTTCGGCAGGTCGTCGGACAGCCGATTTGCCTGTCCTTGACGAATGGCCGCGAGCCCATGACGGATGCGATTGAGGGGCCATAGCCCAAAGGTGACCTGAACGAGGACGGCGGCCACCAAGCCGATGGCGATCGCGCCTAGTGAGAGGGCGAGTGCCAGGCTGAACTCACGCAGCAGGTCATCCATAACCTTGGCATCCACGCCAACGGCAATATTCATCTCAACAGGAACCAAAGGCGGAGCGATCCTCTCCACCAGCAGCATAAGCCGTCCGGATGGGCCGTACGTATCATACGTCGCCAAGTCGCGGCCCTTTGCGGGATCCACTGGCAGATTTTCCGATCCGAGCGAGCCGGAGCGAAGGGAGGGCACCCCCGGTGACGTAACCTGCCAGTAGTGACCCGATCCAGGCTCAAAGAAGCGACGGTCGCTGAGGTCCTGGCGCAGCGCCAGGGCGCCACTCGGCGCCGCGACGACGAGCCCGGCGAGCTCCGCGGCGTGGTGGTGAAGCTCCTCCACCACCTCTGCCTTCAGATAGCTCCTCATGATCACGTAGAGGGCGGTCCCGGATGCTCCAAGGCCGAGGACGATCCAAATGACGGCCCCCACCACCAACCGGAACCGAAAACTGTGTCTTCTCATCACAACGTTCAGCCGATCCGATAGCCGAGGCCACGAAGAGTGCGAATGATATCTTTTCCGATTTTCTTGCGCAGGCGGGCTATATGGACCTCGATGGTGTTGGATTGGTGCACGTCATCCATGCCGTAGACATGGTCGGCCAGCTCGGTCTGGGCGACGATCCGGCCCTGGCGGGACATGAGATACCCGAGGATCTTCATCTCACGGGCGGTGAGCTCTACTGCCATGCCATCCACTGTCGCGACGCCGGAGGCGGTGTTGAGTTCAACCAGTCCATGCCGCAACAATGGGTCACCTGTGCCGGAGGAGCGTCGTATCAGGGCACGCAACCGTGCGGCGACCTCAGCCGGTTCGAATGGCTTGCCCAGATAGTCGTCAGCGCCTGCATTGAGCCCATCGATCCGTTCCGACCAGGTGCCTCGTGCAGATAGAATCAGCACCGGAACCTGATTTCCTGCCCGGCGCCACCGGCGAAGGACCTCCAGCCCAGGCAAGCGCGGCAAGCCGAGATCGAGAACCACGGCGTCATAAGGAATTGTGCGACCCAGGTGCCATCCGTCATCGCCGTCGGGCGCAACATCGACCACGAACCCTACCTCGGTCAGGGCCGCAGCAAGTCTGGACGCCAGTTCGACATCGTCCTCAACAAGCAGGATACGAATTTCGGCTACCCCAGGATGTGATCTTGCTCATGCTCGCCACGGATGTGGGAAGACGTATGCCATATCCTTTCCGTCGCGGTTGCAGCATGTCCGGCTCCGTCAGGTTAGGTTCAGGTTAATGAATTATCTTGGCCGCGCATCCTCGCTCAATCCAGTGGACGCGTCACCGACCCGCCAGGACGTCAACATGCCGATTCCCCAGACAAAGATCCAACTCGGCGGCGCCCTTGCCTCCGGTCTCGCATACCGCTTCCTGCCGGTTGCGTCAGGGGACTTTGCCGGAGCACTCACGGGATCAAGCATCCCTCCCTGGCTTGCATACCTGCCGGACATCAACGGCGACGGCCGCCCAGACATCGTGATTGGCGCGCCGAGCGACAGCGACAAGTTTCCAGACGCCGGCCGCATCTTCATCTACCTGGATGCCATCGCTCCCGGCGGAACCATGACGGTGGGCGACTCTGTCAACAATATTATAATCGATGGCGTATCGGCCGGGGATCGCGCGGGCGCCGCCGTGGGCAGCATCGCCGACCTGAACGGCGATGGTCGGGCCGAAATTCTGGTCGGGGCACCCGGCATGGACACCAATGTGGCGGTCGATGCCGGTGTAGGCTTCGTCGTCTGGGCGCCTTCCGCCCCTGGTGGCATCGATCTCGCGGACCCGTTCGTCGGCGACGGCAAGGGATACGCGATCAAGGGCGAGGCTGCGGGCGATGCCGCCGGGACCACGATGATGGCGATCGGCGACCTCAACGGTGATGGGCGCCAGGAGGTGCTGATCGGCGCCCCAGGAAATGACGCCGGTGGGCCGGATGCCGGCGCCGTCTATGTCGTGTGGGGCAAGAGCACCAATTCGGGTGTCAACCTCACCAGCGTCGCGGCAGGCATCGGCGGCTTCCGCATCGTCGGCGAGAATGGCGGCGACGCCGCGGGCACTGCCTTGGGCACCGTGGGCGACCTCAACGGCGACGGCATCGCCGAGATTCTGATCGGCACGCCCGACAGCAATGCCGGGGGCAGCAACTCCGGCGCGGTCTACGTGGTGTTCGGCAAGAGCACGGGCAGCGAGGTCAACCTCGGGGCCATCGCCGCCGGAACCGGCGGTTTCCGGATCACCGGCGCGGAGCAGGACGACGCGGGCGCGGCCGTGGCCGGTCTGGGCGACATCAACGGTGACGGCATGGCCGACATCCTGGTGGGCGCACCGCGCTCGAACGGCGCCTACGTCGTCTTCGGCAAGTCCGGCACGGCCGAGGTCAACCTGGCCGACGTCGCCCTGGGCATCGGCGGGTTCCGCATCCAGGCCGAGGCGCCGGGCGACCTCGACCAGATCGCCGTGGCGGGCGGCGCAGACCTCAACCGGGATGGCATCACCGACATCGTCATCGGCGCCTCCGGCAACGGCGAGGGCGGCGAGAACGCCGGCGCGGTCTATGTGGTGTGGGGCGGCGGCGGCGGATTCGTGGACCTGGCTCTCGTGGCGCAGGGCGTCGGCGGCGCCAAGGTGGTCGGCGAGGCCGGCAGCATGACCGGCGCGAGCGTCGCCATCTCGCCGGACCTCAACGCCGACGGCACGGCCGACCTCATCATTGGTGCGCCGGGCACTGGCGAGAGCGTCTATGCCCTGTTCGCCGATGCTGGCTGGCAGCCCGATATCTACGTCTACGGCACCGACGGCGACGACGTGATCGGTGCCGGCTATGGCGGGCTGCACAAGGTGGGCGAGGGCGACGACGCCATCCAGGGCCTGGGCGGCAACGATACGATCGACGCGGGCGGCGGCAACGACGAGCTGGACGGCGGCACCGGCGCAGACACCATGACCGGCGGAGACGGCAACGACACCTACTATGTCGACGATGCCGGCGACGTGGTGATCGAGCAGCCTGGCGGCGGGACCGACACGGTCGTGGCCTCGATCGATATCACGCTGGCGGACAATGTCGAGAACCTCATCCTCGACGGCGCCGCGCACTTCGGCACCGGCAACGCCGGGGCGAATGTCATCACCGGCACCGACGGCGACGACACGCTCGACGGCGCCGGCGGCGCCGACACGCTGCGCGGCGGCCTGGGCGACGACACCTACCTCCTGCCGGATAGCCAGGCCACGGTCGAGGAAGATGCCTTCGCCGGCGCCGACACGGTCATCGCCTCGTTCGACGCAACGCTCGGCGCCAATCTCGAGAACCTGCAGCTCGCCGGCCTCGCCCGCCACGGCACCGGCAACGCACTCGACAACCACCTGCTCGGCACAGACGGCGACGACACGCTGGACGGCGCGTCCGGCGCCGACATCATGGAAGGCGGCGCGGGCGACGACCACTATCTGGTCGACGACGCCGGCGACGTAGTAGTCGAGGCCGGGCTTGGCGGCACCGACACGGTCACGTCGAGCGTCGACACGACGCTGGCGGCCCATGTCGAGAACCTGATCCTTACCGGCGCAGCCCGCCACGGCACCGGCAACGCACTCGACAACCACCTCACCGGAACCGCCTTCGCCGACACGCTCGACGGTGCCGCCGGCGCCGACACCTTGCAGGGTGGCGCCGGCGACGACCTCTATGTCGTCGACGACGCGGCCGACGTAGTGGTCGAGGACGATCTCGGCGGCACCGACACGGTCACGTCGAGCGTCGACACGACGCTGGCGGCCCATGTCGAGAACCTGATCCTTACCGGCGCAGCCCGCCACGGCACCGGCAACGCGCTCGACAACCACCTCACCGGAACCGCCTTCGCCGACACGCTCGACGGTGCCGCCGGCGCCGACACCCTGCAGGGTGGCGCCGGCGACGACCTCTATGTCGTCGACGACGCGGGCGACGTGGTGGTCGAGGACGGTCTCGGCGGCACCGACACCGTGGTGGCGGCCATCGACGTCGCCCTTGCGGCCAACGTCGAGAACCTCGAGCTGTCCGGCGAGGGCACCAGCGGCATCGGCAACGGGCTCGACAACGTGCTGCACGGCGCGGGCGGACACCAGGTCCTCGCGGGCGGCGACGGGGCCGACACTATTGACGGCGGGGCCGGTGCCGACCTGATGATCGGCGGCGCCGGCGATGACACCTTCTACATCGATGATGCCGGCGACCAGGTGGTGGAAGATGCGCTGGGCGGCAACGACACGGTCATCGCGAGCATCGACGTCGCCGGCATTCCCGACAATGTCGAGACCATCCGCCTCGCCGGAATCGCCCATTCCGCCACCGGCAACGCCGCCAACAACCTTCTCGCCGGCGGCAGCGGCGACGACACGCTCGACGGCGCCGAGGGTGACGATACGCTGCTGGGCGGCGACGGCGCCGACACGCTGATCTCGCGCAGCGGCACCGACCTGCTGTCCGGCGGCAGCGGCGACGACCGCTACATCGTGCGCGGCGGCCGCGTTGAAATCGAGGATTTCCTCGGCCACGACACGATCGATGCCAGCGAGGGCACCGCCGACAATCACATCGACCTTTCGGGCGAAACCCAGAGCGAGATCGAGCACGAGATCTGCCACTTCACCGACGGTGGCAGCACCGCCTCGCCGATCGACGTGCAGTTCCTGCAGGACCTGTCGGGCTCCTTCGGCGACGACATCGCCAATGTCCGCGGCCTGGTGCCACAAATCACCACCGCGCTGCGGGCAGTGCAGGCGGACAGCCGCTTCGGCGTCACCAGTTTCATCGACAAGCCCGTCTCGCCCTTCGGTGCGGCGGGCGAATGGGTCTACAATCTCGAGCTTTCCCTCACCGCCGACCCCAGCCTCCTGGCGGCGACCTACAACGGCCTGGCCATCCGCAATGGCAACGACGAGCCGGAGGCGCAGATCGAGGGCCTGATGCAGGTTGGGCTGCATGCAGCCGCGACCGGCTTTCGGACCGATTTCGGTGCATTTCGTGGTGCTGTTCACCGATGCGCCGTTCCACATGGCGGGCGACGGCGCCTCGGGCGGAATCACGACACCGAACAACGGCGACGACCAGACGCCGGGAGGCGGCGGGCTGGAGGACTATCCGCTCATCGGGCAGGTCAGCGCGGCCCTCACGGCCGCCAATATCATCCCCATTTTCGCCATCGCCAACGGCTACGAGTCGGTCTACCGGGGCCTCGTGACCGATCTCGGCCGCGGCACAGTAGTCACGCTGTCCTCCAGCAGTGACAACATCGTGGCCGCCCTCACCGCCGGCCTCACCGCCGCCACGACCACCCGTATCGAGGATGCCATCGGCGGCAGCGGCGACGACACGCTGATCGGCAGCGACGACGCGAACCTGCTCCGTGGTGGCCTCGGCAACGACACCCTGCGTGGCCGTGGCGGCGACGACCGGATCGAGGGTGGCGACGGGATCGACACGGCGGTGTTCAACGGGGCGTTCGCGGACTACGCGGTGACATTCCTGCCAAGCAGCGTCCAGGCGACCGGTGCGGACGGAACTGACACGCTGACCGGGATCGAGCGGCTTCAATTCACCGACGGGACCGTGCAGCTCAGCGCCACGGTTGTCGGTGCAACGGTTGACATCGTCGCGACTGACGCAACAAAACCGGAAGGGCAGACCGGCGCCACGGGCTTTGCCTTCACAGTGACGCGCTCCGGCGGCACCGACCTCGCGCAGCAGGTCGGCTGGTCGGTCGCCGGCAGCGGCCCATCCCCTGCCGATGCAGCGGACTTCGAAGGTGGCACGCTTCCCTCCGGGATCGTCTCCTTCGCGGCTGGGGAAACCAGCAAAGTCGTAACGATCAACATCGCCGGCGACACCACTGTGGAGCCGGATGAGGGCTTCACGGTCACACTCAACAGCCCGTCCGTCGGCCTCGCGATCACCACTGCAAGCGCCTCCGGCTCCATCGCCGACGACGACACGGTTCCTTGCTACGTGACAGGCACCCGCATCGCCACGCCGTTTGGACCTCGTCCCGTGGAGGCGTTGCGCGTCGGCGATGTGGTTCTCACCGCCTCGGGCATCCCGGAGGTCGTGACATGGACTGGTTCCTGGACAGCTAGGATCGATGATCCCGCGCATCGTGCGGTGCGCATCCGCGCTGACGCATTCGGTCCGGGTCTGCCGCGGATCGACCTTCTGGTAAGCCCGCAGCATGCTCTATGGTTCGACGGCGTGCTCGTGCCGGCCATTTGCCTGCTGGACGGCGACAGAGTCGCTAGGGAGCCCGCACGGTCGCTCCACTACCACCATTTTGCCCTGGCCCATCACGCCATCGTCTTTGCCGAAGGGCTGGAAGCGGAAACCTTCTGCGCCCTGGGACATGTTCAATACGCCAATGCGCCGGCAGTGCTGTCGCCACTTCCGCGCGTTGAGCAGGGGGGCGATCTGATGCGGCTGCGAGACCGGCTCGGCCTGGTGCAGCCATGCGGCACTTCCGGACCACTACTGGGCTTTCTGGAACGGGTGATCCCGGCCGAGGATGGCATCATCGTAGAAGGTTGGGCCTGCGACGGCGGCGCCCCGGTGGACCTGCGCATCGTTGCAGGCGATGCCGAATGCGTTGCCCCTGCCAACAGCTGGCGTACTGATCTCGACCGCGCATACCTCCCAGCAGCAGGGTTCCGCGTCGCGTTACCTGTCCGTCCCGGGAGCTTGGTAACTGTCCAACGCGCAAGCGATGGGGCAGTTCTTCGAATGCTTCATTGATATTTGGAGGCTGTTGATCGGGGCGATTCGTCAATCGGAGGATCGGCTACCCTCCCACCCCAGAAAATGTTGCTCCTCGGCTTCGACCGCAGCTCCAAGTTTTCCCCAATGATTTGATGTGTTTGCGCGCTAATCGGCGCTCCAGCCGGAGTGGGATATCATGCGTCTCGGTGCCGTTTTGGGCGCCACTTTCGCGTGGCTGTAGGCGGCTTTTGGCGAACGTGGCCGCGACGGTCGCGCAAGCCAATGGCAGCAGGACAAATGCGTCCAGATCGCACCCAAAGGCGGCTGTCTTTCGCTCCGACGGCGACCACCGACCGGTCAGACACGACGCGGGCGTCATCCGGGCGCCGTCACCGTTGCCAGAGCTGCCGGATTGCCGATAGGCTGCCGCTCGATGGACGGATCGGCCGGTCATCCGGGGAATGTCGGTCAAAATCCCGACGAGGCCTGCACTCCGCTGATCTAGACCGCGATTGTGTCGAACCTTCTAACGACAGACACACTCGCCAACACCGGCGATTTCCGCCACGGGGGACCGGCCATGAACGGCATCGACTACATCGCGCAGATTCTGAAGCAGGAAGGCGTCGAGTGGATATCCTGCTTCCCGAGCAACCCGCTGATCTCGGCGGTGGCGAGGGTTGGTATCCGACCGGTTGCATTCCGGCACGAGCGCGGCGCGGTGATGGCGGCGGATGGCTACAGCCGCATCAGCGATCGGCAGAAATTCGGCGTCTGCGCCGTGCAAGCCCAGGCGGGCGCGGAGAACGCCATGGGCGGCATCGCCCAGGCCTATGCCGACAACATCCCGATCCTGGTGTTTCTGGGCGGCAACAATCTCGACCGCCTGTCGGTGAAGCCGAACTTCACGGCGGCCCGGAACTATCAGGGCTGGGTCAAGCAGGTGGAGGCGATCTATACGCCGAACCAGGTGGGCGACGTGATGCGCCGCGCCTTCCACGCCTTGCGCAACGGAACGCCCGGCCCGGTGGTCGTGGAGCTGATCGCCGATGTCTGCGCCCAGGAAGTGCCGGAAGCGGCCCGGACCTACAAATCCCCCAAAATCCACCGCCAAGTGCCCGAAGCCTCCGCGATCGAGGAAGCCGCCGCGGCGCTGATCGGCGCAAGACGGCCGGTTATCTGGGCCGGCCAGGGCGTGATGTTCTCGGGCGGAACGGACGCTTTACGCGAACTGGCGGAACTGATCGCCGCGCCAGTGTTCTGCACCATGCCCGGCAAGTCCGCCTTTGACGAACGCCACCCGCTGGCGCTGGGCGCCGGCAGCGGCACGACCACCGGTCCGGCCAACGAATGGCTCACCGCCAGCGACGTGATGCTGGCGCTGGGCACCAGCCTGACCCGCTCGCCCTATGCCCAGAAGATCAAGCCGGGCAAGTCCATCATCCACAACACCAATAACCCCGACGAGCTGAACAAGGACGAGGCTGCCGACATCGGCCTGGTCGGCGATACGAAGCTCACCATCCAGGCCCTGATCGAGTGCATCAAGGCGAAGACGGCCGGCAAGGGCGTCGGCGAGCGCTCCCGAATCGAGGCCGAGGTCGCCGCGGCGAAGGCTGAATGGATGGCCAAGTGGACGCCGGCGTTGACCGACGATTCGGAACCGATCAGCTACTACCGCGTCATCCAGGCGCTGAACGATACGCTGGACCCCGAAAACAGCATCGTCACCCATGACGCTGGTGCGCCGCGCGACACCATCGTGCCGTTCTACACGGCGACAACGCCGCACAGCTATGTCGGCTGGGGCAAGACCACCCATCTGGGTTTCGGCATCCCGCTAATCATCGGCGCGAAGATGGCGCAGCCGGGCAAGTTCTGCATGAACCTGATGGGCGACGGCGCCTTCGGCATGTCCGGCACGGATATCGAGACCGCGGCCCGCTCCGGTGCGGCGATCACCACGGTGTTGCTTAACAACAGCGCGATGGCGACCTATTCCGGCCCTACCCAGGGCACCATCGGCAAGGAAGCGCGCGAAGAGTACGGCGTCTCCACCATGCATGGCGACTACGCCAAGATCGCCGAGGGCATGGGCGCGGTCGGCCTGCGGGTGACCAAGGCGGCGGAACTCGGCCCAGCCTTGCGGGAAGCGCAGAAGCTGAACGCCGAAGGCCGCACCGTGCTCATCGACGTGAAGGCCAATGTGGAAGACCGGCGGTCGCGGTTCTGAGCAAATCCAGAGTGTCCGTCGTCGAATGCTTTGCAGGCGGATGTCCCTTTCTTTGTTGAAACTCGCTGACCGAGCATCGCTGGGTTGGGACGTTATGCTGCGGCGCTCTGGCGGATCAGCCGCGGGCACCTCCGGCAGGCCTCTCCATGGCGGTCCTTGCCCTTCGCGTGCGCCGCCGCCATCGTTCAGTGGTGAGGCGCCGCCGTGTCGAGTGATTGGTCCGCCATTCGCGCCGTCGTCCTGGAGCGCGATAAGTTCAAGTGCGTCGACTGCGAAAAGGATCTCGCTCGTGATGGCGGCCACGTCCACCACCTCATGCCGCGCGCACTGGGCGGGAGCCATGAGCCCTCGAACCTCATCAGCCTCTGCCAGATCTGCCACGCCTCCGTTCATCCCAATCTCCAGAGCCGCCTCGCCAGGCAGATGCTAGAGGGGTTCTACGTGGCCTACTCGCCTGGAGAGAAGGGTGGGGTGGTGGTCATTGGAGCGGGCGATGGGATTCGAACCCACGACCCCAACCTTGGCAAGGTTGTGCTCTACCCCTGAGCTACGCCCGCGCTCCGCTCCGACCTTCAATCCGGAGGGCGTCCGTATATGCGGCTTCGCCGATGCTGACAAGTGCCATATGCCGACCCAATTGCATGGCAGCGATCAGGTCCCTCCCGCCAGCGGCCGCCGCAATTCGTCGATCGCCACCAGCGCGCCATCCCGCTCGAAATGCCAGAACGTCCAGCCGTTGCAGCTTGGCGCGTTGGTCAGCGTCGCGCCCACCTTATGGATCGAGCCGCGGCAACTCGCCCGCGCCGACCGATCCATCGGCGGCCCACCAGGCACTGCCCGGCGCTGTGCGGTCGAACAGCCATCGTGCCGGGCGACGATCAGTCCGCTGCTCCACGATGCTGCCGAATGGAACGCGCGGCCTCTCGCCGGGTAGGCGCCGATTGTGGCCCCGGCGGCGGTATCGGGCCGGGGTCGCGCATCAGCCGCGCCATGGCGGCCTCCACATAGGCAGGGTGGCGTTCGATGCCGATGTAGTGGCGGCGCAGACGCTTCGGCGACGGCCAGCGTGGTGCCGGTGCCGGCGAACGGGTCCAGCATGACGTCGTCCATGCTGGTGCTGGCCACCAGCACCCGATGCAACAGTGCCTCGGGCTTCTGCGTCGGGTGCAGCTTCAGCCCATGTTCGTTGCGCAGCCGCTCGGGGCCCGTGCACAGCGGGAATGAACCAGTCGCTGCGCATCTGCACGTCGTCGTTCAGCGCCTTCATGGCCTGATAGTTGAACCGGTAGCGGATTTCTGCTCCCGCGCCGCCCAGATCAGCGTCTCATGGGCATTGGTGAATCGCCGGCCGCGGAAAGTTCGGCATCGGGTTGGACTTGCGCCAGATCACATCGTTCAGAATCCAGAACCCAAGTTCCTGCAGGAGCGTGCCCGAGCCGAAAAATATTGTGGTAGGCTGCCGATCACCCACATCGTGCCATCCTTGCGCAACAACCGCCGGCATTCCGTCAGCCAGTCGCGGCAGAACGCGTCGTAGGCGCGGAAATCGGTGAAGCGGTCCCAGTCGTCATCCACTCCGTCGACCAGGCTGTCGTCCGGCCGCCGCAACTCGCCTCGAAGCTGAAGGTTGTAGGGCGGATCGGCGAAGATGCAGTCCACCGAGGCAGCGGCAGCATGCGCATGACCTGCACGCATTCGCCGCGCAAAACCTGATCAAGGGGGAGTTCGCAGGACGTCGTCCACTGTGCTAGGCCGCGCTCGGGGTGAAGCGCGATCGTGGCGGACACGCCGATGCCGCGTCAATCCCGCTTGCCAAGATCGGTCGCAACAGCGCCACGGCCCGAACCCCTCACGGTGATGGCGCGTGGCCCCCAGGCGCCGCAGCGCGCGACGATGCGCGGCCGTGGCGTAGCCGGCATTCGCCGGCCAGCCATAGCCGGGAAAGCGCGGTCGCCAGGCGCGTCATCGCGCGGTCCCGCACCACCTTGGCCACGATCGAAGCGGCGGCGATCGCCGGCTCAGCGCGTCCCCGCCCACGATGCACCGCACCTGGCACGGCAGGTCCGGCGCCTAGTTGCCATCCACCAACGCCAGGTCCGGCAGCAGGCGGAAGCCGCAACCGCGCGCCGCATGGCCAGCAGCGACGCCTGCAGGATGTTCAACCGCCAGATCTCGGTCACCGACGCCGCGCCCACCGCAATCTGCACCAGGCCGTCCGCCCGCGCCGCCATCAGCGCGGCATAGGCCGCCTCCCGCGCGGCAACCGACAGCTGCTTCGAATCGCCCAGCAGCCCCGCCAGCCACGCCGGCACCAGGCGCGGCAACACCACGGCCGCGGCCATCACCGGCCCCGCCAGAGGCCCGCGCCCCACCTCGTCCACTCCCGCAATTCGCCCATCGGCAAGCATGCCCCAGCCTAGCAGCCCCCGCCGCCGCCGCCAGGGCTCGCCTGCACTTCACCTGCGGCCCAGGCCGGGCTATGCCCATTGCGCGCACATGAAGCTGGGAGGCCACCCATGATCACCTATCCCGCCGACACGCTTGTCCAGCTGCTCGCCCGCGGCGCCGATACCGCCCGGGCCATCGGCACCCCCGGCCGCCCCTGGCTCACCCACGGCGCGTTGCGAACCCTTGCCGCCCGCACCGTCCGCGACCTCAATGCCATGGGCATCGGCCGCAACGACCGCGTCGCCATGGTCCTGCCCAACGGCCCCGAGATGGCCGCCGCCTTCGTCACCATCGCCTGCGCCGCCACCACCGCCCCGCTCAATCCCGCCTATCGTGCCGACGAGTTCGACTTCTACCTCTCCGACCTCAACGCCAAGGCCCTCGTCATCCAACAGGGCATGGAAAGCCCGGCCCGCGCCGTCGCCGCCGCCCGCAACATCCCCATCGTCGAACTCGTCCCCGGTGAGGAAGCCGCCGGCGACTTCACCCTCGCCGCCCCGGCCGGCATGCCCGCAGCACCCGCCCACCCCGGCGAGGCCCAGCCCGAGGACATCGCCCTCGTCCTGCACACCTCCGGCACCACCTCCCGCCCCAAGATCGTGCCCCTGCGCCAGGTCAACATCACCGCCTCGGCCGCCCATATCGGCGCCACGCTCGAACTCACCGCCGACGATTGCTGCATGAACATCATGCCGCTGTTCCATATCCACGGCCTCATCGCCGCCGTCCTCTCATCGCTCGCCGCCGGCGGCGCCGTCTCCTGCACCCCGGGCTTCAACGCCTTCAAGTTCTTCGCCTGGTACGACGAGGTGCGCCCCACCTGGTACACCGCCGTTCCCACCATGCATCAGGCGCTCCTGAGCCTCACCGCCCGCAATGCCGACACCATCAAGCGCGGCCGCCTGCGCTTCATCCGCTCCTCGTCGGCCTCGCTCCCACCCCAGGTCATGACCGCGGTCGAGGAAGCCTTCGGCGTCCCCGTCATCGAGAGCTACGGCATGACCGAGGCCGCCCACCAGATGGCCTCCAACCCGCTCCCCCCGCGCCCCCACTACGCCGGCTCGGTCGGCATCGCCGCGGGCCCCGAGGTCGCGATCATGGACGAACAGGGCAACATCCTGCCCCCGGGCGGCCTCGGCGAGATCGTCATCCGCGGCCGCAACGTCACCGCCGGCTACGAGAACAACCCCGACGCCAACGCCAAGGCCTTCACCAATGGCTGGTTCCGCACCGGCGACGAAGGCACGCTCGACGCCGAGGGCTACCTCCGCCTCACCGGCCGCCTGAAGGAGATCATCAACCGCGGCGGCGAAAAAGTATCCCCGCTCGAGGTCGATACGGTGCTGATGGACCACCCCGCCGTCGCCCAGGTCGTCACCTTCGCCATGCCCCACAGCAAGCTCGGCGAGGAAGTCGCCGCCGCCGTCGTGCTGCGCGAGGGCCAGACCCTGGACGAACACGCCCTGCGCGACTTCTGCGCCACCCGCCTCGCCCCCTTCAAGGTGCCGAGAAAGATCGTCTTCCTCCCCGAAATCCCCAAGGGCGCCACCGGCAAGCTCCAGCGCATCGGCCTCGCCGAGAAACTCGGCCTCTCCGCCTAGACCCAACCAGCGAATCCCCCTCCCCCTTGTGGGGAGGGCCGGGGTGGGGGCACGCCGCCCCAAACGTCAGCAAGCAAGCGCTTCTTTCTTGAAAGAAAGAAGCAAAGAACTTTCGTCCGTTTTGGCGCCCCAACACGGGGGGGGGCGCCAAAACCCGCTCAGGCCGGCTTGCCGCCCGCCTCCTCCTCCATCGTCACCGCCACCGAGGCATTGGCCGACAGCCGCACTTTGTCGCCCTCCACCTCGGCCACCAGGCCCATATCGATGAAATGATGGTGCCCGGCATGCCGCCCCTGGCCGCTATCGGCCTTGGTCAGCTTGATCCTGCCGCCCTCCACCTTGTCCACCGTTCCCACATGAACCCCATCGGCCCCGATGACCTCCATGTGTTCCCGAATCCGCGCATCGCTCATGGCCGTGCCTCCTGCTGTTGTGCCGCGAGTGGTGCGATCCAAACGCTTAGACTCCCAAGCGTTTGGTAAATCGCCCCATCCGCTGGCTGAACGTCCGGCGCCGCATCTCGCTCCATCTCCTGCCGTGAAACCCCCTTGCGCCGGCCCGTTCAGTTAGATATATTATCTTCAATGTCATTTCGCGCGACCCCAACGGCCCCCGGCCCGGCCTTGCCCCCGCTCCTCCTCCCGCGCGAACCCTCCTTCGCGCAGGCCCTGGCCGACCGCGCGCTCGCCGCCCTCCTCGCCGTCCTCATCCTCCGCCGCATCGCCGGCCTGATCGCCCAAATCGAGCACCTGTTCGACCTCTGGCGCACCGGCCAACTCCCGCCGGCGCGCCAGGAATCCCCTCCCACCGAACGCGCACCCGCCGAACGCCCCCATCACGCCCAGCCCCCCGCCGGCGCATCATCGCGCGCGCCGCTGCCCCGGCCCACCGCGCCCCTCGCGCCCATGCCGCTTTCCCCCATACCGATTTCCATCCTGCCGCCTTCCGTCGCGCCCCTTCCGGTCACGCGCCACCCCGTCCTGGCGCCGCCTCGCCCGCCGCACCCCCTTCGCCACTCCATCCCCGCGCGGCGAATACCTTTCCGCCAGCTCCACCCCCGCCATCCGCCGCCCTTGCCCCGCCCTCCCGGCTTGCTCGGCTCCCCCGTCGAGCGGCTTCCGCACGCTCAAATTATTACGATGGGAGATTGTTCCAAAATGGCGCACCCCCCCCGCCAGGCAATGCCACGCCCGGCCCGTCGGCCGCTTCCCCCAGGAACCTATCGTGCTATCCTGCGGTTCCCAGAACATAATCCACACAAATGCCGTGATTGGCGTGGCGCGCGGCCGGTCCGCGTGCCAAGCTTTCGCATCATGCCGCGCCTAGCTTGGAGGAAGCGTTGCCGAGCAAGCAGAGCCTGAGCATTCCTCAACCGACCCCGCTGTTCCGGCTCCTTGCCGGCCGGGTCGTCGGCGGCCGATTCCTCGGCGTGGGGACGCACGCCACGGGCATTGCCGGCCGCACGCCCCTCGCCCCGCCCACTGCCTCTCCCAACGGCATACGGGCGAGCGCGCCGGCAATCACGCCATGACGTCGCCCGACTCCGCCAACTCCTCCGATTCCGCCTCCTCCGCCTTCCCAATCGTCGGCATCGGCGCCTCGGCTGGCGGCGTCGAGGCGCTGGAGGGATTCTTTCGCGGCCTGCCCGCCAACCCCGGTCTGGCGGTCGTCATCGTCACCCATCTCAACCCCGAGCGCGAAAGCCACCTGCACGAGATCGTCGCCTATTACACCAAACTGCCGGTCCACATCGCCGCCGACGGCGCCCAGGTCCTGCCCGACAACGTCTATGTTCTGCCCGCCGACGCAGTGCTCGGCATCGAGGGCGGCTGCCTGCGCATCCATCCAGTCGGCCCCAGCCGGCGCGACCGCAAGCCGGTTGACATCTTCTTCAGCGCTCTCGCCACCGAGCAGGGCGAGAAATCCGCCGGCGTCGTGCTGTCGGGCGGCGACAGCGACGGCACCCTCGGCGTGCGTGCCATCAAGGAACACGGCGGCCTCACCATGGCCCAGGTGGGCGACGGCTTCGGCCCCCTGAATCCGGACATGCCGGAAAGCGCGATCTCCAGCGGCTTCGTTGATTTCGCCATGCGTGCCGAGGACATGGGCGCGCGGCTCGCCGAATTCGCGCAAAACCTGCGCACCGGCGTCGCCACCGAGGACGGCGCGGCCGCCAACCAGCAGAATCAGGCCCTGGAAGACAGCCGTGCGGAGATCTACAGCATCCTGCGCACCCAGACCGGGCACGATTTCGGCGGCTACAAATCCCGCACCTTCCTGCGCCGCGTCCAGCGCCGCATGCATATCGTCCAGTGCCCCGCGGTGGGGCAATACCTCGAGCGGCTCCGCCAGGACCCGCAGGAGGTCGCTGCCCTGTTCCGCGACCTGCTGATCGGCGTCACCAACTTCTTCCGCGACGTCGCCGCCTTCGATGCCCTCGCCAGGCTGGTGGTGCCCGATCTGTTCGCCGGCCGCGGCGCGGACGATTCGGTGCGCGTCTGGGTGCCCGGCTGCGCCACCGGCGAGGAGGTGTACTCGATCGCCATCCTGCTGCGCGAACACATGGACCGGCTCACCGCCATACCGCGCGTTCAGATCTTCGCCACCGACATCGACGAGCGTGCCCTGACCATCGCCCGCTCCGCCCGCTATCCCGCCGGTCTGCTCGAAGGTGTCACGCCGGCGCGCCGCGAACGCTTTTTCGTGCCCGACGGCGGCAGCTTCGTCGTCGCCAAGGAGGTGCGCGACCTGTGCATCTTCTCGCCGCACAGCGTCATCCGCGAACCGCCATTCTCCCGCATCGACCTCGTCTCCTGCCGCAACCTGCTGATCTATTTCGGCGCCGCGGTTCAGGCCCAGGTCATCCCGATCTTCCACTACGCCCTGCGCCCGGGCGGCTGGCTGTTCCTCGGCACCGCCGAGAATGTCGGCCAGGGCGGCGAATTGTTCGCGCCGGTGGACAAGCCCCACCGGATCTTCCGCCGCCGCCCGGAACTCGGTCCGGCCGCGCGTCTGCCCACGATCCTCACCGGCATCAGGTCGGGCAAGGCCGGCGGGCTGGCGCCGCGCAGGCCGGTCTCAAGCGGCATCGCGATGCGCCAGACCGCCGAAAACCAGGTGCTGGAGCGGTTCGCTCCGCCCTTCGTGGTCGTCAACCGCGACGGCGACGTCGTGCACTTTTCCGCCCGTACCGGAAAGTTCCTGGAGGCGGCGGCCGGCATGCCCTCGCGCCAGATCCTCACCCTGGCGCGTAAGGGCCTGCGGCTGGAGCTGCGGGCGGCGCTGCGCGAGGCGGCCGAATCGGGCCGCACCGCGGTCCGCGAGGCCGTGGCGGTGGAGGGCGACGACGGGCGCGTGCAGTTCATCACGCTCACGGTCGATCCGATGGGCGAGCACGACGGCGATGAACCGCTGTTCCTCGTGCTGTTCGCCGAGAACGGCCCGTCGCTGAGCCGCGAGGAGGCGCGCGGACATGTCACGACGACCGACGGCGCCACGGCGCAGTTGGAGCGCGAATTGCGCGAGGCGCGCGAGCGCCTGCAGTCGATGGTCGAGGAATACGAGACGGCGCTGGAGGAGGTGAAATCCTCGAACGAGGAACTGGTCTCGGTCAACGAGGAGCTGCAATCCACCAACGAGGAACTGGAAGCCTCGAAGGAGGAGCTGCAATCGTTCAACGAGGAGCTGCACACAATCAATGCCGAGCTGAACAGCAAGATCGAGGCGCTCGACCGCGCCAATACCGACCTGCAGAACCTGTTCGAAAGCACCGACATCGCCACCGTCTTCCTCGACTGCCACCTGGTGATCCGCGGCTTCACCCCGGCGGTGACCAAGGTGTTCAACATCCTGCCCGGCGACCGCGGCCGCCCGATCACCGACCTTTCCAGCCGCTTCGCCCTGCCGAGCCTGGCACAGGACATGGCCGACGTGCTCGCCGGCAGCGGGCTGGTCGAACGCCGCGTCGCGCACAACGAGGGCCGCATCCACTATCTCGTGCGCCTCACCCCCTACCGCGACAGCGATCAGCGGACCAAGGGCGTGGTGGTGACCTTCGTGGACGTGACCGAACTGACCCGCGCCGAACAGCGCCAACGCCTGCTGGTGGCCGAACTGCACCACCGCACCCGCAACCTGCTCATCGTCGTGCAGTCCATCGCCGCCCAGACGCTGGGCAAGGGCGGCACGCTGCAAAGCTTCAACGAACGCCTCGGCGCCCTTGGCCGGGTGCAGGGCATGCTCAGTTCGGTCTCTGATTCGGGCATCGACTTGGCCGAAGTCATTCGCCTTGAGCTGACCGCCCATTCGGCGGCGGACGACGGCCGGATCTCGGTCGAAGGCCCTTCGGTTCCGCTCGATCTGGAAACCGCCCAGGTGCTCGCGCTCGCGGTGCATGAATTGGCGACGAATGCGCTGAAGCACGGCGCCCTCGGCAATCCGGCCGGGCGGCTTTCGGTACGGTGGCGAATTACCCCGGGCACCGAGGTCGCGGCGCGCGAAAAGGAGCCAACGAAGGCCGGGCCGCATCTGGCGCTGGAATGGACCGAGACCGGCGTCATCCCCCCACGCGACACCAACCACCGGGGAGCCGGGCGCGAGCTGATCGAACGGGGGCTTGGCTATGCCCTGCGGGCGCAGACGAGCTACAGCTTCGGCCCGGACAACCTGGTCTGCCGGATCGAGGTGCCGCTCGCCGGGCGGCTGGCGACGAAGCCGGAACCCGGCACCCTCATACCGGCGCCCACCGCGGCACCGGCGCCGGCATCGGACACCTAGCCGGGCGCCGGCACGCGCCCCCTTGATCAAATCCCCCTTGATCGGATTTCCCGGTCGGGCTTGGGTGTTTCTTTGGCGCGCGGGGCCATCCCCGCCTCGATAGGGCACCTGACCATGAAAGTCGCAATCTTCGGCGCCGGCGCCATCGGCGGCATGATGGGCGTGAAGCTCGCCCAGGCCGGCGCCGATGTCACCTTCATCGCCCGCGGCCCCCACCTCGCCGCCATGCAGGCCAATGGCGTCGTCATGCATTCCGGCGGCGAAACCGTCACCGTCCACCCGCGCTGCGTCGCCTCGGCGGCCGAGGCGGGGCTGCAGGACTACGTGATCGTCACCCTCAAGGCCCACTCGCTGCCCGCCGCCGCCGCCGACATCGCCACCATGATGGGCTCCGAATTCCGCCCTGGTCACCGGCGTGAACGGCGTGCCCTACTGGTATTTCCACGGCCTCCCCGGCCCCCACGCCGGCCGCCACGTCGAAAGCGTGGACCCCGGCGGTCAGTTGCTGAAAATTCTTCCCGCCGCCCAGGCGATCGGCTGCGTCGTCTATCCCGCCGCCGAGGTCACCGCCCCCGGCATCATCACCCACACCTACGGCGACCGCTTCTCGCTCGGCGAGCCCGACGGCAGCCGCACGCCGCGCGTCGAGGCCTTGTCGAAGCTGCTGATTGCCGCCGGCCTGAAGGCGCCGATCCGCCCGCGCATCCGCGACGAGATCTGGGTCAAGCTGTGGGGCAATCTCTGCTTCAACCCCGTCTCGGCGCTGACCGGCGCCACCTTGGCCACCATCACCGGCCGGCCCGACCTGCGCGCCCTGTGCCGGAGCATGATGGTCGAGGCGCAGGCCGTGGCCGAATCCCTCGGCATCCGCTTTGCCGTCAGCGTCGAGAAACGCATCGACGGGGCCGCCGAGGTGGGCGAGCACAAGACCTCCATGCTCCAGGACCTGGAGCGCGGGCGGCCAATGGAGATCGACGCCCTCCTCGGCGCCGTGGTCGAACTGGGCCAGGTGACCGGCCATGCCATGCCGATCTGCGACGCCGTGCTCGCCCTGGTCCGCCAGCGTGCGCGCGAGGCCGGCTGCTACGCGGGTTAGGTATTTGGTCCCTGGATGAGGTGGCGCGGATCGATCTTGAAGATGGACGGGCTCCTGGTCCAGGCGTCGCAGATGGCCTGGAATGGGGTTCCCCGTTTCGGTAGACGGTTTGTTGGCTTCCGGGCAAGGCGTCGGTCACGGCGACCTGAGCTTACCCCGCAGCTTCCGATCCGAACGTCGCCAGCCCGTCATCGCCCCACCCTCCGCCATGGCGTTGCGACGACCAGTTGAATCCGCCCAATTCACCTCTGGGACGTTCGGCAAACGGTGCGGCGGAGATGCCGGTCTTCATGCCGGTGCGCATGATCGACGGGGCACCGACGGCGTCATCGCCGTCAGCGCCGCAAGCGGCGCGCCCAAGGGACCCTATCGGCCCCGGACCAAGCGCCAGCTAGAGGGGGACATTCGTCGCCTGGGGGAGTGGATGAAGGCGCAAAAGATGGCCCCGACCGTCGAGGGCGTTGACCGCAAGCGGGCAGGTGCCTTCGTAACGAAGCTTGGTAGGGGGCTGGACCGAAAGACGGTCAGCCGCGTCGTGTCGGCGTGCCGGTCGTATTGGGTCGCCAAATCGGCAAACGCGGGCATCGGGATCCACAGCCGGCGGCGGGCGTCCTGGACGTTCTTCTCGATCTGGCCGTTGTCGCGACTTACGCGGCCTTCGGCCACGCTTCGCTCCAACCCCACCCCGCCGCGGATTGCAGAACTCGGCGTCGAACAGATAATGGCTGGCCATGGCGGCGAAGCGTGCATTGACCTGCCGCGCCTTGCCGGAGCCCACACGGTCCACAGCGGTCCTCATGTCGCCCGCAAGGGCGCGCGACGAGTTGTCGTAGATGCCACGCTGCGGCACGCCGCCCAGCACCCGGAACGAATGCGCATGGGTATCGAACAGCATCTCGTGGGTCTGCAGCGGATAGGCGCGCAGGATGAAGGCGTGGCTGTGCGCCAGCTTGACGTGGGCTACCCGCAGCCGCGTCCGCTGCCCGCCCAGCATCGCCCACTCCTCGCTCCAGTCGAACTGGAAGGCCTCGCCCGGTTGGAAGACCAGGGGCACGAAGACGCCCCGACCGGTGGTTTGCTGCTCGCGCTGGCGACCGGCCCGCCACTCCCGGACAAACGCGGCCACCCGGCCATAGGAACCGTCGTAGCCGAGGACAACGAGATCGGCGTGCAACTGCTTGACGGTGCGCTTCTGCTTGCGGGGCTTGCCGGCCTCGACCTTCAACCAGTGCAACAGCTTGTCGGCAAACCGGTCCAGCTTGCTCGGTCGCTCGGGAACCTTGAACTTCGGCTCCACCGCGCCGGAGCGCAGATATTTACGGATGGTGTTCCGTGACAGGCCCGTGCGCCGTGAGATCGCTCGGATCGATACCCGATCCCGCAGAGCCCAGCGCCGGATAACGCTCAACAATGCCATGTCGATCACTCCATGGACCCCCGCTGTTCGCAGCAGGGGGAGGTTCAGACATGGGTCAAATCTCAGTGGAAAAATCCGACCTCAACGGGTCAGATCTCAGTGGAAATCAACAGACCTCTACGCCCGCTACTCCTCCGACGCCCAGCGCGAGGCCTCCATCGAGGACCAGTTGCGCGTCTGCACCGCCCGGGCCGAGGGCGGGATCTCCGAGCTCCATATTGCCCTCAAGGGCACCATGGGCGCCCTCTACCTCAAGGACCTCGCCGCCAAGACCCACCGCGGCCTGGAGGGCCGCATCCGCCAGGGGCGCGGCACCGGCACCGTCCCGTACGGCTACCGCACCATCCGCCGCCTCCGTCCCGATGGCGCGCCCGACCGCGGCCTGCGCGAGATCGATCCGGAGCAGACCACCATCGTCCGGCGCATCTTCGCCGACTACGCAGCCGGCCACTCGCCGCGCCAGATCGCCCGGGCACTGAACGCCGACGGCATCGCCAGTCCCAACGGCGGCGTCTGGACCGACAACACCATCCGCAGTCGCGCGGTGCGCGGCGAGGGCAACCGCACCTCCGTCCGCTATGCCCGCGTCGAAGACCAGATCGTCGATGCCCTGCGCTCCCGCCTGATGCAACCGGACCTGCTCGCCAGCTTCGCCACCGCATTCGCCGAGGCCTGGCGGGAGCAGATCACTCAGGCCGCCGGCAATCCCGACTAACTCCGACGCGATCTCGACACCGTCGATCGCCGCATCGCCAACCTGGTCGACGCCATCGCCGACGTCATCCGCGCCCCCGACATAACCCGTCGCCTGAGCGACCTGCAAGCGCGCCGCGCCGAATTGGAAGCGGCCCTGGCCGTCCCGCTACCGCAGACGGTCAATCCCGCCCGACATGGCGACCGTCTACCGCGCCAAGCTGGCCCACCTCAGCCCCGCCCTGGCCGGCCCCGACCACACCGAAGCCCGCGAGGCCGCCCGCGCCCTCATCGACAAGATGATCATCAGCCCGCCCACCGACCCCGGCGACCCGCACGGCATCGAGTTGCTCGGCAACTTCCCCAACCTCCTCCAGGCCGCCGGCCTCGTCACCCGAACCCCGGACGAAGTCACGATGGCAACGGCGGTTCTCGGCTTGATGCAGAGTTCGGTAAAGGAGGGGCCAGGAGCTTGGACCCTGGCGGGTCTGGGCAGAACCCAGCCTTGCTGAAACCCGGATTATGCCCATTCGTCATTCGATGGGTCGCGGTTGGCGACGTTTGAGATCAAACGTCGACGTCGTATTCCGCGAGATCCGGGGTCATTGCCTCGATGACGAAATCGACGAAGGCGGCGGGGGCGTCGAGGTAGAATTCCCGGTCGGAATAGGCGCCGACTTCCGCCGCCAGGCCGTGGGCGCGCAGCCATTCCGCCAGGGCCAGGAGGTCAGGGCGGGGGGTGTCGCTGAGGAACGAGACTTGGGAGCGGCGCTTGTCGTCGTAGCGGTTGGGCGTAGTGCTGCGGCTGAACTGGAGGTCGATGTTGGTGCCGGGCTGGCGCAGCCAGATGGCGCGTTCGGTGCGCCGCAATTCGACGAAGCCGAGGCGGGCGACGAGCATCTCGACGACCAGTTCGAAGTGGCACGGGTCCAGCCGGTTGGCGACGTGGTTGAATTTCATGCACTGTGCCTTTCCGACCGATGCGCCGGCGACTTCACCACGGCGCGGCCGGGCCCTCAACACGCCTGATGAACTGGAATGCCGCCATGCCCCAGCCCGACCATATCTCCTCCCTCGGCGTCCCCGACCCTGGCACGCTGGACGAGGACCTGAAGGCGATCTGGGCGAAATGCGTGGAGAAGCTCGGTTTCGTGCCGAACGTGTATTCCACCTACAGCAAGAAGCCGCAGCGGCTGCGGCACTTCATGGCGATGTACAACGAGATCATGCTCGCCCCTTCCGGCCTGTCGAAGCTGGAGCGCGAAATGGTGGCCGTGGTCGTGTCGTCGGCCAACCGTTGCTATTATTGTCTGGTGGCGCATGGCCAGGCGGTGCGGCAGTTGTCGGGCGATCCGGAGCTTGGCGAGATGATGGCGCTGAACTATCGGGTGGCAAAGCTGGAGCCGCGGCAGCGGGCGATGCTGGATTTTGCGTGGAAGATGACGGTCACGCCGCATCTGGTGGGTGACGCAGACCGGGAAATGCTGCGCGGGCATGGTTTGGGCGATGAGGACCTGTTCGACCTCGCGGAGACGACGGCTTTCTTCAACCTGTCCAACCGCATGGCATCGGCCACCGACATGATGCCGAATCGGGAGTATCACCGGGCCGACCGGGGCGAGCCGTTCGTGCCGCCGCCGCCGAAGCCGAAGCGCGCGCAGCCGTAGCGGGGCGCGGGCACGGAAACGGGCGGTGCAGGGTGATGCACCGCCCGATTTTAGAGGCCGGCCGGGAAGGATCAGACCGGGGTGGCGGTGTCAGCCAAGACGGTGACGCGCGAGGGGGTGACCTCGGCGAAGCCGCCGGAGACCTGCAGGCTTTCGGTGACGCGGCCGCCTTCGTAGAGGCGGATGACGCCCTCCTGGAGGAGGACGATCATCGGGGCGTGCTGGGGTAGCACGCCCATTTCGCCTTCGGCGGCCGGGATTACGACCATATCCACCGGCCGCGACAGCAGCAGCTTTTCGGGGCTGACGATTTCGAGATCGATGGGCATGGCGCGGTTCCGATCAGGCGTTGGTCTTCATCGATTCGGCCTTCTTCACGGCGTCCTCGATAGTGCCGACCATGTAGAAGGCGGCTTCCGGAAGGTGGTCGTATTCGCCGGCGACGATGGCCTTGAAGCTGCGGATGGTGTCGGCCACCGGCACGAACACGCCGGGGAAGCCGGTGAACACCTCGGCCACGTGGAAAGGCTGGCTGAGGAAGCGCTGGATCTTGCGCGCGCGGGCCACGACCAGCTTGTCCTCCTCGGAGAGTTCGTCCATGCCGAGAATGGCGATGATGTCCTGGAGCGACTTGTAGGTCTGCAGGACACGCTGGACTTCGCGGGCGGTGGTGTAGTGCTCATCGCCAACGATGCGCGGGTCGAGCGAGCGCGAGGTGGAGTCCAGCGGGTCCACAGCCGGATAGATGCCAAGCTCGGCGATCTGGCGCGACAGCACGGTGGTGGCGTCAAGGTGGGCGAAGGAGGTGGCGGGCGCGGGGTCGGTCAGGTCGTCGGCGGGCACGTAGATGGCCTGAACCGAGGTGATCGAGCCCTTGTTCGTGGAAGTGATGCGCTCCTGCAGAGCGCCCATATCGGTGGCCAAGCGTGGGCTGGTAGCCCACGGCCGAGGGGATGCGGCCCAACAGCGCGGATACTTCGGCGCCGGCCTGGGTGAAGCGGAAGATGTTGTCGATGAAGAACAGAACGTCCTGGCCTTCCTCGTCGCGGAAGTATTCGGCGAGCGTCAGGCCCGACAACGCCACGCGGGCACGCGCGCCCGGCGGCTCGTTCATCTGGCCGTAGACCAGCGCCACCTTGGAGCCTTCGGTGGTACCTCGCCGAGCTTGATGACGCCGGCATCGACCATCTCGTGATAAAGGTCGTTGCCTTCGCGGGTGCGCTCGCCGACGCCGGCGAACACCGACACGCCGCCATGGGCCTTCGCGATGTTGTTGATCAGTTCCTGGATGAGCACGGTCTTGCCAACGCCGGCGCCGCCGAACAGGCCAATCTTGCCGCCCTTGAGGTAGGGGGCGAGCAAGTCCACGACCTTGATGCCGGTGACGAGCATTTCGGCCGATGTGGCCTGCTCCTCGAAGGTCGGCGCTAGACGATGGATCGGATGCGGCTTGTAGCGGCACCGGGCCGCGCTCGTCGATCGGGTCGCCGATGACGTTGATGATGCGCCCCAGGGTGCTGCGGGCCGACCGGTACGGAGATCGGCGAGCCGGTGTCGACCACTTCCTGGCCGCGCACCATGCCGTCGGTGCTGTCCATGGCGATGCAGCGGACGGTGCGCTCACCGAGTTGCTGCGCCACTTCCAGCACCAGCGTGCCCTCGCCGATCTTGGTGGTCAGCGCGCTCAGATGAACGGCAGCTCGCCGTCGAACTGCACGTCCACCACGGCGCCCAGAACCTGCGTGATGCGCCCGACATTGTTCTTCATGCTGCGTCCCATAAGGGCAAGCCTCCGCCGGATGATCTGCGGGTGATCGGATGATCAGACGGCTTCGGCGCCGGAAATGATCTCGATCAGTTCCTTGGTGATGTTCGCCTGGCGGGCGCGGTTGTAGTTCTGCGACAGCCGCTTGATCATGTCGCCGGCATTGCGGGTGGCGTTGTCCATGGCGCTCATCCGCGCGCCGTGCTCGCCCGCGGCAGCTTTCCAGCAGTCGCGCGATAGATCTGGATGGCGAGGTTCTGCGGCAGCAGCTGGTCGAGGAGCGTCTCCTCGTCGGGCTCGTATTCGTAGAGTGGCGCCGCCGGCGGCCGCTGCCGCCTCGCCCGCCGGCAGCGGCGGTGGGGATCAGCTGCATCTCGGTGGGCACCTGGCGATGACCGCGGAAGCGGTTGTAGACGAGGGTGCAGACGTCGAACGCGCCGTCGTCGAGCATGGCGGTGATGCGGTTGGCCACGTCCTGGGCGTCGGCGAAGCCGATGCGCTTGCGGCCGGCGTAGGAGACGTCGCCGACGAGGCGGCTGGCGAATTCGCGGCTGCAGGTAGGTCGCGCCCTTGCGGCCGACCGCGAGGATCTTGACGGTCTTGCCCTCGCTTCCAGCCGGCGCGCCTGTTGCCGGGTCATGCGGCCGATATTGGGTGTTGAAGGCGCCGGCGAGGCCACGGTCGGCGGTGACGGCCACCAGCAGGTGGACGCTGTCCTGCGCCGGTGCCGACCAGCAGCTGCGGCGCGTGGGCGAGCCCACCACCGCAGCGCCGAGCGAGGCGAGCATCCGCTCCATGCGCTGGGCATAGGGGCGGGCGGCCTCGGCCTGCGTCTGGGCGCGGCGCAGCTTCGGGCGCGCGACCATCTTCATCGCCTGCGTGATCTTCTGCGTGGACTTCACGCTGTTGATCCGGACCCGGAGGTCCTTCAGGTTCGCCATCGGTCTGCTGCGCTATCGCCCGGAACTGCTAAGATGGGATTCAGGCGAGAAAGACTTGGCGAAGCCGTCGAGGAAGGCGACGAGCTTCTTCTCGGTTTCCGGCTTAATCTCGCGGTCGGCGCGGATCGGCGTCGATGATGCCGGGCTCGCGAGCCTTGAGGTCCGCCAGCAGCTGGCTGCTCGAACGCGGCCGATGGCGCCCACGTCGATCTTGTCGAGGTAGCCGCGCACGCCGGCGAAGATCGCCACCACCTGCTCCTCGACCGGCACCGGCTTGTACTGCGGCTGCTTCAGCAGCTCGGTCAGCCGCGCGCCGCGGGCCAGCAGATGCTGAGTGGAAGCATCGAGGTCGGAGGCAGAACTGGGCGAAGGCCGCCATCTCGCGGTACTGCGCGAGTTCCAGCTTGATCTTGCCCGGCGACCTGCTTCATCGCCTTGATCTGCGCCGCCGAGCCGACGCGGGTGACGAGATGCCGACGTTCACCGCCGGGCGGATGCCGCGGAAGAACAGTTCCGTCTCCAGGAAGATCTGGCCGTCGGTGATGGAGATCACGTTGGTCGGGATGTAGGCCGAGACGTCGCCGGCCTGGGTCTCGATGACCGGCAGCGCGGTGAGCGAGCCGGTGCCGAGCTCGTCGTTCATCTTCGCGGCGCGCTCCAGCAGGCGCGAGTGCAGGTAGAACACGTCGCCCGGATAGGCCTCGCGGCCCGGCGGGCGGCGCAGCAGCAGCGACATCTGGCGGTAGGCGACGGCCTGCTTGGAAAGGTCGTCGTAGAAGATGACCGCGTGCATGCCGTTGTCGCGGAAGTACTCGCCCATGGTGCAGCCAGTGTACGGCGCGAGGAACTGCATCGGCGCCGGGTCGGAAGCGGTGGCGGCGACGACGATGGAGTATTCCATCGCGCCGTTCTCTTCCAGCGTCTTGACGAGCTGGGCAACCGTGGAGCGCTTCTGGCCGATCGCGACGTAGATGCAGTACAGCTTCTTGCTCTCGTCGTCGCCGGCGTTGATCCCCTTCTGGTTGATGATCGTGTCGATGATGACGGCGGTCTTGCCGGTCTGGCGGTCGCCGATGATCAGCTCGCGCTGGCCGCGGCCGATCGGGATCAGGGCGTCGATCGCCTTGATGCCGGTCTGCATCGGCTCATGCACCGACTTGCGCGGGATGATGCCCGGCGCTTTCACCTCGACGCGCTTGCGCTCGCCCTCGATAGCGGGCCCTTGCCGTCGATCGGGTTGCCGAGGCCGTCGACCACGCGGCCGAGCAGGCCCTTGCCGGTCGGCACGTCGACGATGTCGCCGGTGCGCGCGACGGTGTCGCCTTCCTGGACTGTCACGGTCGTCGCCGAAGATCACGATGCCGACATTGTCGGTCTCGAGGTTCAGCGCCATGCCCTTGATGCCGGCGGCGGGGAACTGCACCAGCTCGCCGGCCATCACGTTCTGCAGGCCGAAGACGCGGGCGATGCCGTCGCCCACGGTCAGCACTGTGCCGGTCTCGGCAACATCGGCCTCGGTGTCGAAGCCGAAGCAATCTGCTTCTTGAGGATTTCCGAGATCTCGGCGGGACGGATGTCCATATCAGGCGGCTCCCTTCATGGCGTACTGCAGTCGCTGCAGCCGGGACTTGAGGCTCGAGTCGAACAGCCGCGCGCCGACGCGCACGACCAAGCCGCCCAGCAAGGCGGGATCGACCTTCTTGATGATGTTCACGTTGCCGTAGCCGGCCTCGATCAGGCGGGCGCGCAACTGCTGTTCCTGCACATCGGTCAGCGGATGGGCGCTTTCGACCTGCGCCACCACCACGCCGCGCTTCTCGGCCACCAGGGCGGCGAAGGCGGCGACGATGCCGCGCAGCGCGCCCATGCGGCGGTTGGTGACCACAACGCCCACCAGGTCGAGCACGATCTTGCCGAAGCCCTGGGCCTCAAGCGCCGCGCGCAAGGCCTTATGGGCGGTGTTGACGTCGATCAGCGGCGAACGCAGCAACCGCTTGATATCATTGTTGGAGTCGATCAGCCGCCCCAGCGCATCCATCTGCTCGACCACCAGGTCGAGCTGCTGCTGGTCCGACGCGTGGGCGTACAGGGCTGCCGCATAGCGCTCGGTCAGTCCGCCGCCGGTGGAAATCGTGCTGCCGCCAGACGCCAAGTGCGGGGTTCCGTATGCTGGGGCCGCTCGCAAGCGCCCGGTGGAGACATGAGGCCGGCACGACCGGCCTTGCGACGAACAGCCAGAACGTCGCCGGCGGAGAGCCGCAGGCGAACGACGCACTGGCAGCGCGGCGTCTATCATGAGGTTCCGGTGCCTGCAACATACCGACGCGGGAGATTCGCTCTGCGCCGGGCGAAATGGCAGAGGCGGCGGCGGCGGCTATGCCGCCTGGCGCCGTACCGCCCCCGTCACCTCCTGGCGGGTGGCCACCGAATGCACGCCCACCACCTGGCGCAGGTTGCCCTCCACCAGATGCACCATCTCGGCGGGCATGCGTTGCATGGCGATTTCCACCCGCACCACCTCGCCCCGGCGCTCGGCGGCGAAGCTGTCTGGCACGAGGTCACGGCGCGCGAACGGCTCGATCAGGCGGGGCAGCAGCCCCGGTTCGCAATCGGCGGTGATACTGAAACGGACGGCGGCGAGTTGGCCCATCAGGGACCACGGTTGGAGCGACATCGGAAGAGTCTCCGGAGGCGGCCGGGGTGCGCACTCGGCGGCACGACCGGCGGCGGGGCGGGCAGGGTGAAGGCGCGATGGATCCCCGGCTGCTCAGGCAGCCGGGCCAGTAATTCGCGCAATGCCGCTCCGGATCGTCATGCGCTATCGCGTATCAGATCAGGAGGGCGGGCGCCATACCAGTTCGGGAAGCCTGACCAGTGGAATCCGGCCCAGTGCCAGCGTTCGGTCCTGCAGGCTGAGGGGCACCTCCACCATCGGCCGGCCGTCCTCGGGTGCCGGCCGCGCCATCAGCGCCAGAACAGCTCCGGCTGCCGCGGCGCCGCGCGGCGTCAGCACGCCCGCGGCGGCGAGAGCCCGCAGCGCCGCCTCGTGGCCGATCACACGGGCCTTGGCGGCCCCCATCGGCTGAAGTCCGGCGTCCAGCGCGATCGTGCCGCTGGCGTCCAGGCGCGTTTGATCCCAGTCCACCTCCAGGCGTCGCACCTCCAGCACGCCGCCGCCGTCGCGCCACCCCTGCGCCCGCGCCAGCAGGTCGGGCGTGCGGGGCACCGGGCCAGTGATCGCCGCGTCGAGCCCCAGATGCCGGATCGTCGGGCCCAGCGGCCAGGCAGGCCCCGGCGGCAGGGCCACCCCCTCGGCACGCAGATCGACTGCCAGGGCCGGCTCCCCCTGCAGGGCAGCCGGGCGCGCCTCGGCCTTCAACGCCAGGTGGTCGAGCGTCAAGGGCCCCTGCGCGAGGGAGGCGCGCAAGCTGTCCACGGTCACCGCGATGCGGTGCGACGGCACGCCGGGCTCCAGCGGCACCTCGGCGCGAATCAGCCTGGCGGTCACGGGCACCGGGGGCGCCCGGCCAATCGCCAGACCTTGTTCGCCGGCGACGGTCAGCACCAGCAGACGCGGCCGCAGCAGCGACACGGAAGCCGACAGCCGTCCGGCGGTCCAGCGCAGTGCTGGCGCGCCGCCGGCTACCCCGACGGGCCGTGGTCCCTCCAGCGAGGGATCGGGCACATGCACTGTCACGCGAAGCGGCCAGCCGTCGCGCTGAAGCCGTCCGCCGCCGGCCCGCCATCCGGGCCACGGGCCGGCGGCCAGCGTGGCGGCAACCTGCCGCTCCATCGCGCCCATTGCCCAGTACCACACCGCCGTATGCGCCGCGGCCACCAGAGCCACCACGGCGACGAGGCCCGCAAGCCATTTTCCGCGTTTACGCTTCACGCGCCGCCTCCGCTCATCCCCATCCCTCGGCATACCGATGCGACAGGGAACGTGAGCAGTTTTTCACTGTATTTTTCAAATACCTATACCGCCTTCCTGGGATGTGTGCTGAAGCGGCCGGACACAACGCCCACAGAGTTATCCACATCCTTGGCGATGATCGCAGGCGCCTCGGCAAAGAGTTTCGTCAGCCGCTCCATGAGCGCGGCACGCGGCAGTCGCGGCGGCAGTGGCGGCTGGATGGCGACATGGATCACGCCCGGTACCTTGCGAAAGGCGCGCCGGCCCCAACAGCGCCCGGAATTGGTCACCACGGGGATCACCGGCAGTCCGGTGCGCGCGGCGAGCGCGGCAATGCCGGGTTGCAGCGGCAGCGGCGTGTCGGGCGGGGCCCGCGTGCCCTCGGGGAAGATCACGATCTGGCGGCCCTGGGCGACGGCGGAATCGGCGCCGCGCAGCAGCGTGCGGATCGCGGTGGCGCCGGCGCCCCGGTCCACCGCGATCATCCCGAGCTTGCGGCACATCATGCCGTACAGCGGGATCGCCAGCAGTTCCTGCTTGAGCACATACGAGACCTCAGGCACCAGCAGCAGCCAGACCACCGTGTCGAACGCCGACTGGTGCTGCGAGGCGACCAGCGCCGGGCCGGTGGCGGGCAGGTGCTCGCGCCCCGTCACCACCACGCGCACGTTGCACAGCGGCTCGAGCGCGCCCAGCACGAGCCGCGCCCACAGCCGCGCCACGCGCCGCGGCCAATCGCGCGGCAGCAGCGGGGTGGGGACGCTGGCGATCGCCAGCACGACGGTGACGCCATAGAACCACATGTTGAACAGCGCCGAACGCAGCCAGATCATCCACCCTCCCTAGCCGGCGCGCCCTCGCCGCCGAATGACGGCCATGCGCCCTCCTGCTCGCGCGACGCGAGCGCCGACAGACCGACCGCCGCGCCCAGCCATTTCGCGTATTCCGCCGCCAGCAGCCGCAGCGGCACCCTGTCATGCCCGTCTGGCAGGTGCGGCACCAGGGGGGCGGGATGGAGCACCACGTCCGGCGGCAGGGTCCGGTGCAGTTCCAGCATCGCGCGGCCCATGTGATAGCCGGAGGTGACGACGATAAGCGAGTGCATGCCATGCGCCGCCGCCCATTCGGCGGTTTCGCGGGCGTTGCCGCGGGTCGAGCGGGCGCCGCGGCCCAGCGTTACCTGAGCCGGCGATACGCGCGCGGCCAGCGCCTCGTCAACGCGGGCGCGGGCGACGATATCGGCGAAGTCGCCGCGCCCGGTGCCCGACACCAGCAGAAGCCGCCCCCGGCCCTCGGCCATCAGGCGCATCGCCAGTTCCACCCGCCCTGCCCCGCCCGTCAGCACCACGATGCCGTCGGCGCGGTCCGGCAGGGGCGGCACGCGGCGGGCCTGTGCCGCGAACCACAGGAACCCGCCGCCCAGCGCCATCCCGCAGACGAGCATCGCCATGGCCAGCAGCAGCACGGACCGGCGCAGCGCCCGCCCTTGCGGTGCCGGCCGATGCCAGGATGGCCAGCACCAGCCCGGCCGGCGGCGACCCGGCGACATGCTCACGCGGGTCCGATCATGCGCATGCGCTCACAACATGTGCTCATGGTAGGTGCCGCAGCCATGTGCGCACCGCGCCCTGGGCCGCGACGTAGCCGATCGCGGCGGCACAGAGCGGCAGCCCCGGCAGGCTCCACAGCAATGCCGGCGGCAATCGCAGCAGCGTGCCCAGAAGGTCGCCCAGCGTGGGCAGGCCGGCCTCCACCGGCGCCGTGCTGACGAACGGCGCGGCCAGCGCGGCCAGCACCACGACCACCGGCAGCGCCACCAACAGGCCGGCCAGCCCGCCCAGCGCGGCGGCCGTGCTGGCCTGGCCGGCGAAGCGGCGGGCGACATAGCCGTCGCTGGCGCCCAGGCCGTGCAGCGTCTCCACCACTTCGCGGCGCGAGGCCAGCGCCGCGCGCGTGGCCACCACGATGACAGCGGCGGCAACCGCGGCCACCAGAACCAGCGCCGCCAGCGCGCAGGCGCGCAGGCTGCCGGCGAGCACGGCCAGGCGGTGGACCCACAGGCCATGGCTTTCCACCATCGTGCCGGGTGCCGCGGCGTCAAGCCGGGCCGCCAGCGCCGCCTGGTCCGGCCCGTCGCCCGCGATCGTCACGGCCATCACGGCGGGCAGCGGCAGGGACAGTTTTTCCGCGCTCGCCCCGAGCCAGGGGCGCAGCAGGTCGGACAGTTCGGCATCGCCCAGCGCACGCACGGTGGCGATGCCCGCCGTGTCCCGCAGCAATGCAAGCACCTGGTCTCGCCGCGTTCGCGCGGCCGCCTCGGCGGATGGGTCGGTGGCATTCGCGGCCGCGCCGGGATGGGGAACCTGCACCGTCAGCGTGGAGGCGGCGCCGCGTTGCCAGTGCCGCCCCAGGTCGGCGGCCCCCTGGGCACCGGCGAGCGCCAACGCTGCCAGGAACGCCATGGCGGCGACGATCAGGGGCAGTATGCGCTCGCCCGGCGCGTGTTGCAGGCCCAGCGCGTCCAGCCGCGGTGTTGGCGCCCTAGCCATCACGCACCAACTGGCCCCGGTCCAGCACCAGCGCAGGACCGGGGTGACGCTCCACCAAGCCCTGGTTGTGGGTGGCGACGATCACCGTGGTGCCCAGCCGGTTCATCTCGCGCAGCAGCACCATCAGCCGCTCGGCCTGCACGTCGTCCAGGTTGCCGGTGGGCTCGTCGGCCAGCAGCAGCAACGGGCGCACGATCACCGCCCGCGCGATCGCCGCGCGCTGCTGCTCGCCGCCCGAAAGCAGGGTGGGGCGCATGCCGCTCACCTTCGACAGCCCCACCCAGCGCAGCATCTCCGTGACATCGGCGCGCAGCTGCGGCTCCGGACGGCCCGCCAGGCGCAGCGGCAGGGCGACATTGTCGAACACCGACAGGTGCGACAGCAGCCGGAAATCCTGGAACACCATGCCGATGCGCCGGCGCAGCGCCGGCAGGTCGCTGCGCCGTGCCGTGGCCACGTCCACGCCCATCAGGTTCAGCCGCCCGCGCGTTGGGCGCGCGGCGACGTGCAACAGGCGCAGCAGCGACGACTTGCCGGCACCGGAGGGCCCAAGCAGCCAGCGATAGCCGCCGGCGGGCACGCCGAACGAGATGTCGTGCAGCACCTCGGGCGCTTTCGCATCCATATCGCCGCCATCGTCCGACCCGCCGTAGCGCAGCCCCACCCCTTCGGCCAGTATCATGCTCGCTCGAACCTCCGGCGGCAGTTGTGCCATCAATGGCAGGGGTGCCGAAAGCACCGGACCTCGGCAAACGTCGTGCCGCGCCGCGGCAACGGGCCGCATCGGCGGTTGCATTGGGCGGTTCGAGCCCGCACCATCATCCGCCCCTGGAATGACCGCATGCGTATCGTCTGTCCGAACTGCCAGGCTACCTACGACGTGCCGGAGTCGCTGCTGCGCGGCACGCCGCGGCGCGTGCGATGTGCGCGCTGCGGCGGCGAGTGGGTGCCCGAGGCCGCGCCGGCGCCCGAGCCCGAGATGCCCGCGCTAGCCGTGCTGCCGGACCCGCCGCCCTCCGCGGCCACGGTCCAGGACGACGGGGTGGATGATGTGCTTCCGCCCGCCATCCCGCCGCCGCCGTCGCCGATCCCGGCCGCCGGCCGGGAGCCCGTCGCGCCCGCCCGGCTTGTTCCCACGCCCCCCGGGAAGCCGCCCCAGCAGAATTCGCCCGGCCGTGCGGGGCGGCGTGGCACGATGGTGACGGCGTTGCTGGCCTGGGCCGTCAGCCTGGCGCTGCTGGCCGCCCTCGCCTGGGCGGCTTTCGTCTGGCGCGACGAGGTGATGGCGGCGTGGACGCCCAGCAAGCGCCTGTACGCCCTGCTCGGGTTGCTCTGACCACGGGGCTGGCGGATTCAACCGCGGCGGCGCAGATCCACCACGCGGCGGGCCTTGCCGGTCGAGCGCTCGATGCTGCCCGGTGCGCCGATGGTGACGCGGGCGGTGACGCCCACCATCGTCTTAATACGGCCGGCCAGCGCGGCGGCCACGTCGTCGAGACCGGCGCCGGCCCAGGCCTCGGGCCGCGCCTCCACCGCCACCGCCATCTCGTCCATGCGTCCCGACCGGGTCAGCGTCACCTGGTAGTGGCCGCTCAGCGCGTCGGATTGCAGGACCAGTTCCTCGACCTGGGTGGGGAAGACGTTCACCCCGCGCACGATCATCATGTCGTCGCTGCGCCCGGTAACCTTCTGCATGCGGCGCATGGTGCGCGCGGTGCCGGGCAGCAGGCGGGTTAGGTCGCGGGTGCGGTAGCGGATGACCGGCATCGCCTCCTTGGTCAGCGAGGTGAAGACCAGTTCGCCCTCCTCTCCATCGGGCAGCACGGCGCCGGTTTCGGGGTTGATGATCTCTGGGTAGAAATGATCCTCCCAGACGTGCAGCCCGTCCTTGGTTTCCACGCATTCCTGCGCGACACCCGGTCCCATCACCTCGGACAGGCCGTAGATGTCCACCGCGTGCATGTCGAACGCCTGCTCGATCTCGGCGCGCATGGCGTTGGTCCAGGGCTCGGCGCCGAAAATTCCGACCTTCAGCGAGGTGCCGCGCGGGTCGATGCCGGCGGCGCGGAACTCGTCGAGGATCGCCAGCATGTAGCTGGGCGTGACCATGATGATCTCGGGCGCGAAGTCGGTGATGAGCTGCACCTGACGCTCGGTCTGCCCGCCGGACACCGGGATTACCGCGCAGCCCAGCTTCTCGGCGCCGTAATGCGCGCCCAGCCCGCCGGTGAACAGGCCATAGCCGTAGGCGTTGTGCACTGCCCAGCCCGCCCGCCCGCCAGCGGCGCGGATCGAGCGCGCCATCAGCGCCGCCCAGGTATCGAGGTCCTTCTGCGTGTAGCCCACCACGGTGGGCTTGCCCGTGGTGCCCGACGAGGCATGAATGCGGGCGATGCGCGCGCGCGGCACGGCGAACATGCCGAACGGATAGTTGTCGCGCAGGTCCTGCTTGGTGGTGAAGGGGAATCGCTGGATGTCCTCCAGCGTCTCGAAATCGTCGGGGTGCACCCGCGCGGCGTCGAAGGCGGCCTTGTAGTGGGGCACCTGCTCGTAGGCGTGGCGCAGCGACCAGCGCATGCGCTCGGTCTGCAGGGCGCGCAGGCGCTCGATGGGCCAGGTCTCGACGGGTTCGAGCGTGTCTTCCTCGGGGGTGAGGTCCTGCATGGGAGTCTCCAAGGGAAGAGTTGTTCTTTTTTGAAAAAAGAACCAAAAAACTTTCATCCATTCAGGCCGGGCGGCGGAACCCTGAGGCAAATGGTTAAAAGTCTTTTTGCTTTTTTTTCTCAGAAAAAGAAGTTTCTTCCTTTAACTGAAAAACACTTCTCCGATGGCGCGAGAGTGCCCGCGCAACTCCGCCACCACCTGTCCGTCGCCGTCGGTCACCCGCACGTCGTAGATGCCCGAGCGGCCGGCGAGGTGGCGTTCCTCGGCGGTGGCCACCAGGCGTTCGCCCAGCCGCGCCGGGCGCAGGAACGAAACCGCGCCCTGGGCGGCCACGCACTTGGCGTTGCGGCTGTTGCAGGCGAAGGCGAAGGCGGAATCCGCCAGGGTGAAGATGAAGCCGCCGTGACACATGCCGTGGCCGTTCACCATGGTTTCGGCCACCACCATCGCCAGCCGCGCCGTGCCTGGGCCGACCGCTTCCAGCGTCATGCCCAGGCCGCGGCTGGCGTTGTCGTCGGCCCACATCGCCGCGGCGCAGGCCTCGGCGAGCGCCTGCGGGTCGGCGGGCGCGGGCATGCCCGATCAGCGGCCCTTGAACTGGGCGGGGCGCTTTTCCAGGAAGGCGCGCACGCCCTCGGCGTGGTCCTCGGTGCGGCTGGCCATGCCCTGCAGGTCGCGTTCGAGGTCAAGTTGCTGGTTGAGGTCGTTGCCGGATGCGGCGGCAATGGCGCGGCGCGACATCAGCAGCGACTTGGTGGGCATGCTCGCCAGCTTGGCGGCCAGCTTGTGGGCTTCCTCTATCAGTTTGTCGTCGTCCACCACGTTCCAGATCAGGCCCCACTCATGGGCCTTCTCGGCCGGCAGCGGCTCGGCCAGCATCACCATGCCGCGGGCGCGGGCGGGGCCGACGAGGTTGGGCAGGAACCAGGTGCCGCCGCAATCCGGCACCAGGCCGATGCGGGTGAAGGCCTGGAGGAAATAGGCCGAGCGGGCGGCAATGGTGATGTCGCATCCCAGGGCGATGGAGGAGCCGGCGCCGGCGGCGATGCCGTTCACCGCGCCCACCACCGGCATGCGCATGGTGGAGAGCTTGCGCGCCAGGGGGTTCCAGGTTTCCTCGATGGAGGAGCCGGCGTCCTTCTTGCGGGCCTCCTCCTCGGGGTCGGGCGCCTGGTTGCGGCCGGAGAGATCGGCGCCGGCGCAGAAGCCGCGGCCGGAACCGGTGAGGATGAGGGCGCGGCAGGATTCGTCGGCCTCGGCCTCCAGCAGCTTTTCCATCAACACCGCATGGGTGGCACGGTCGAGCGCGTTCAGCCGGTCGGGCCGGTTGAACTGCACCACGCGATAGCCCTTGTGGTTCTCCACCAGGATCGGCTCGCTCATCGTTTTCCCCCTTGCGCCCGCGGCGTGTGCGGGCAGCTTAGCCGGATGGCCGCCACGATGCCAACGCATGGCCGTGGGGCCGTGACGCGCGCGCGCGGCCATCCTATCGTCGGCCGCAAGCAGCACGCGGCGCGCGTCATGGCCGCAGAGGGAGAGACCCAGGATGTCCGCACGCCGCCTCTATCGCCATGCCGAGCTTGCGCGGATGCTCAACCCGCAGAGCATCGCCATCATTGGCGCCTCCGCCCGGCCGGGCGCCTTCGGCGAGCGCGTGTCGGCCTGCCTGAAGGACTACCAGGGCCGCATCTACCTGGTGAACCCGCGCTACGAGAAGATCGGTGAGACCAGGTGCTACCCGTCGGCCACCGCCCTGCCGGAAAGCCCCGACGTGTGCGTGGTGGTGACGGCGCGCGAGGCGGTGGAGGAGGTGTCGAAGGACTGCATCGCCGCCAAGACCGGCGGCATCATCGTGTTCGCCAGCGGCTATTCGGAAGTGGGCACGCAGGAGCGCATCGACCAGCAGAACCGCCTGGCCAAGCTGGCCTCCGATGCGCGCGTGCCGCTGGTGGGGCCGAACTGCATCGGCACGGTGAACTATCGGCTCAAGAGCCGCATCACCTTCATGCCGTATGCCGAGATGCCCGGGCCGTTCCCGCACGCGGTTGGCGTGATCAGCCAGTCCGGCGCGCTTGGCTTCGGCATGGAGCAGGCGATCCAGCGCGGCGTGCCGATCAGCCATGTGCTGACATCGGGCAATTCCTGCGACGTCGACATGGCCGACTACGTGATGTTCCTGGCCGACGACCCCGACACGGCGGCGATCGCCATGCTGTTCGAGGGCTCGTCGGACCCGATGCGGCTGATCGAGGCGTGCGACTACGCGTGGTCGAAGGACAAGCCGGTGGTGGTGTGCAAGATCGCCACCGGCGAGTTCGGCGCGGCGGCGGCGATGTCGCACACCGGTTCGCTGGCCGGCTCGCAGGCCGCCTATCGCGTGGCCTTCGAGCGGGCGGGCGTGTATCTGGTGGACGACTACACCGCGTTGATGGAAGCCGCGCATTTCTTCGCCAAGGCGCCGCGCAACGTAACGAGCCGCGCCGTCGCGGTGCTGGCCAGTTCCGGCGGGGCGGCGATCATGGCCGCGGACGCCGCCGAGGCGCAGGGCATCCCGATGCCGCAGCCCTCGCCCCAGGCGCAGGCGGTGCTGGATGCGCGCATTCCCGAGTTCGGGTCGGCGAACAACCCGGTGGACGTGACCGCCCAGGTGATGAACGACCCCGAATGCATCCCGGCCTGCGCCACGGCACTGATCAACGACGACACCTATGGCGCCCTGGTGATCCCGGCCCCCTACGCCAACCCCGCCGGCGTGGCGCGCGTGCCGATGTGGGAGGCGCTGGCGCAGGCGTCCGGCAAGCCGGTGATCCATGCCTGGATTTCCGACTGGATGGAGGGGCCGACCTCGCGCGAGCTTGCGGCCGCCCCCGGCGTGCTGCTGGCCCGCTCGATGGACCGTGCCTTCGCCCACATCGCCGCCTGGCATCGCCGGGCCGAACAGCGCTCCACGCCGCCGCGCCAGGTGGCCGAGCTGGTGGGGCCGGAAGCCAAGGCCGCCGCCGCGGCGATGCTCGCCCGCGCCGAGCGGACGCTGACCGAGCGCGAGAGCAAGGAGGCCTTCGCCGCATACGGCATTCCCGTGGTGCGCGAGATGCTGGTGCAGTCGCGCGACGAGGCGGCGGAGAAGGCGGTCGCCATGGGCCTGCCGTCGGTGCTGAAGGTCGAGAGTCCCGACCTGCCGCACAAGACCGAGGCCGGGGTGATCCGCCTGAACCTCAAGAGCGGCGACGAGGTGCGGGCCGCCTATGACACGGTGATGGAGAACGCCGCGAAGGTCTCGCCGCCGCCGCGCATCAACGGCGTGCTGGTGCAGCCGATGGTGCCGCAGGGGGTGGAGATCATGGTGGGCGCGCGCGTTGATCCGCTGTTCGGGCCGCTGATCGTGGTCGGGCTGGGTGGTATCTTCGTGGAACTGATGAAGGACAGCGCCGTGGGCCTCGCCCCGGTGACGCGCTCCGAAGCACTGGGCATGCTCGGCAAGCTGAAGGGCCAGGCGATGCTGGACGGCTTCCGGGGCATGCCGGCGGTGGACCGCGAGGCGCTGGCCGAGGTGATCTGCCGGGTGGCCCAGTTCATCAGCGACCATCGCGACAGCGTGGCCGAGATCGACGTGAACCCGCTGATCTGCGCTGGCAGCCGCATCCTGGCGGTGGACGCGCTGATCGTGAAGCACGCCGGCTGAGCGCGATGGCACGCGGCAGGGGATGGCCCCCTGCCGCGTGTCCGGTTCATTTTGCGAACAGCTTGCCCGGCGGCGGCGTGGCCCTTGTATAGTCCATGCTGGTATAGGCACCGCCCTGGTAGCGCTCCACCACCGGGTTGTCCGTCACCTTGCCCTGCATTTGCGCCGCGAATGGGTCGGCGCTGTCCGTCGGCATCCAACCGAGCGTGTCGCGGGCGTCTTTTCGCCAGAGGTGCGGCTGTTGGCCGAGGCGCCCCAGATCACGCAGCTTTCCACCCGCTCGGCCAGGGTGGCGCGGATGCAAAGCCGCACCAGGTCGTGTACGACAGCCATGTCGAAAGCATCCGCGCATCCACCGGCTCGGGGAAGGAGGAGCCGATGCGCACGTTGACGTTCTCCACGCCGTGCTTGAACCAGTACATTCGGCCCATCAACTCACCATAGGCCTTGGACAGGCCGTAATAGCCGTCGGGCATGAACTGGCAGTCGGCGTCGAGCTGCTCGGTTCGCTCGTGGAAGCCGATGGAGTGGTTGGAACTGGCGAACAGCACCCGCGCGCCCTCGCGCCGGGCGGCTTCGTAGATGTGGTACAGGCCGCGGATGTTGGGGCCCAGCACCTCCTCGAACGGCCGCTCCACCGACACACCGCCGAAATGCAGGATCATGCCGCAGCCTTCGGCCAGGCGCAGGATGGCGACGCCGTCGTTGAGGTCGGCTTTCGTGAAGGTGCAGCCGGCCGGCACCGGGTCGGGGAACGGCGCGATGTCGGTCAGCACCAGCTTCCAGCCGAGGCCGCCGAGCGTGCGCGCCACCACGCGCCCCAGCGCGCCGGAGGCGCCGGTCAGCAGCACGGGTTTGTCCGGTTTGTCCGCCATGTCGCATCCTCCACGATGAGGCGGTGAGAGAGGCACCCTGCCCCGGCCTCGTCAACCAGGGCACGTGCCGGCGGCCGACATCTTGCGCCGTGCCCGCACTCCCGGCACGCTCGCGCCATGCGCACGCTGTCAGAAATCTCCGCCGCCCTTGCCGTGGGCAAGACCACGTCCCGCCAATTGGTCGAGGATTGCCTCGCCCGCATCGCCGACCCTGCCGGCGAGGGCGCGCGTGCTTTTATCGAGGTGGACGCCGAGGGCGCCCGCGCCGCCGCCGATGCCATGGACGCGCTGCGCCGCGCCGGGCGCGCGCCCGGGCCGCTCGCGGGCATTCCATTCAGCGTGAAGGACCTTGCCGACATCGCCGGGCGAGCCGACGTCGGCCGGCTCGCAGGTGCGGCGGGGGTGCCGCCGGCGAGCGCGAACGCGCCGGTGGTGCAGCGCATCGTGGAGGCCGGGTTGGTGGTGATCGGCCGCACCAACATGACCGAGTTCGCCTTCTCCGGCCTCGGCATCAATCCGCATTACGGCACGCCGAAAGCGGCCTGGGACCGGGCGACCGGGCGCATCCCCGGCGGCTCCTCCTCCGGCGCCGGCGTCTCGGTCGCCGACGGCATGGCCTGTGGCGCGCTGGGCACCGACACCGGCGGCTCGTGCCGCATTCCGGCGGCGATGTGCGGCATCGTCGGCTTCAAGCCGACGGCGCGGCGGGTGCCGATCGAGGGCGTGTTGCCGCTCTCGCACAGCCTGGATTCGATCGGGCCGCTCGCGCACACGGTCGGCCTGCTGCGCCGCCGTCGATGCGGTGTTCGCCGGCGAGCGCATTGCCGGACCGCGGCGTGCAAGCTGCCGGGCCTGCGGCTGGCGGTGCCGCAGACACTCGTGCTCGACGGCATGGACGATGACAGTGGCCACACGCCTTCGAGGCGGCGCTGGGCAGGCTCTCGGCCGCCGGGGTGCGCGTGGAGCGCGATGACCCTGCCGGTGGTCGACGAGATCGCGCCCGCCAACGCCCGCGGCAGCTTCGCCGCCGCCGAAGCCTGGGCCTGGCACCGCGACCTGATCGCCGCGAAGTCGGAGGGTTACGACCCGCAGGTGCTCCGCCGCATCGTGCGCGGCCGCGACATCGGGGCGGCCGACTATGTGGCCTTGCCGCCGCCCGCGCCGACATCTGCGCACGCGCCAGCGCGGCAACGCAGGACTACGATGTGGTGGTGATGCCCACCTGCCCGCTGCTGCCGCCGCCGATCGCCAGGCTCGAAGCCGATGCCGCCGAATATGCCCGCACGCCAACATGCTGCAACTGCGCAACTGCGCCGGCCGGCAACTTCCTCGACCGCTGCGCCATCTCGCTGCCCTGCACGACCCGGGCGAGGCGCCGGTCGGGCTGATGCTGATGGGCGAGACGATGGGCGACGCCCGGGTGTTCGCGTCGCCGCCGCGGTGGAAGCCGCTTTGGCCTGACGGCCAATAATGCCGCCTCGGCCTGAGAGCCGAAACAAGGGGAAACGACCATGAGCAATCCCGAGATCGCCGCCCTGCGCGCCGCCATCGCCGCGCGTCCGAAGGCCGCCGACCTGGGGAAATGCGCCGCGGTATCGATGCGCGCGGCCGGGCCAACAAACTGGCCGAGGACGTGACGGTCACGCCCACCACGGCAGGCGGGGTGAAGGCGGAATGGACTGCCACGCCCGACGCTGATGCCGGCCGCGCGATCCTCTACGTGCATGGCGGCGGCTATGTGATCGGTTCGCTGGACAGCCACCGCCATCCCGTTGCCGAATCGGCCGCGCCGCCGGGGACGCGGGCACTGGCGCTGGATTACCGCCTGGCGCCGGAGCATCCGTTCCCCGCGCCGGTGGAGGACACCGTTGCCGGCTATCGCGTTCCTGCTGTCGTCGGGCATCGCGCCGCGGCGCATCACCATCGCCGGCGACAGCGCGGGCGGTGGGCTGGTGGTCGGCGCCATGCTCGCCATCCGCGAGGCCGGACTGCCGCTGCCCGGCTGCGGCTGGGGCATCTCGCCGTGGGTGGACATGGAGGCGACCGGCGCCTCGTTCACCGACCAGGCCGCCGAGGACCCCACCGTGCAGAAGGCGATCCTGGAGATGGCAGGGCACTACCTCGGCGGCGCCGATCCCCGGCACCCGCATGCCTCGCCGATGCACGGCGACTTGCGCGGGCTTGCGCCGCTGCTGATCCAGGTCGGCGCGGCGGAAACGCTGCTGGACGACGCCGCTCGCCTCGCCCGCCTCGCCGGCGCGGCAGACGTGGCGTGTCACGCTCCAGATCTGGCCGGAGATGATCCATGTGTGGCACGTCTTCCACCCGCAACTCGCGGCCGGGCGCAAGGCCATCGCCAACGGTGGCGCCTACATCAAGTCAGTAATGGACGGTGATGCGCCAGTTACACCACGCGTGCTGTAAGGGAAAAATCTTCTTTTTCTGAAGAAAAAGAAGCAAAAAGACTTTTTATCCATTTAGCGTGGTCCATCGGCTGGCGAATGGGCAAAAGTTTTTTGGTTCTTTTTTCAAAAAAGAACATCCCTATCTCCCGAACAGCACCAGCACCACGCCCGCCACCACCAGCGCCAAACCCTGCACATCGGCCGCCCGCAGCCGTTCCTTGAGATAGAAGCGGCTGAACAGCAGGGTGAACACCATTTCCACCTGGCCCAGGGCGCGCACCAGCGCCACCGGGGCCAGGGCGAAGGCGCTGAACCAGCAGGCGGAGCCGCAGGCCGACAACGCGCCCACCCAGGCCGAGCTGCGCCAGGTGGTGAAGGCGAGCTTCAACTGGTCGCGCTCGCGCAGCAGCAGGTAGCTGCCCTGCATCATCGTTTGCATCAGGTTGGTGACCAGCAGGCCAAACACCGCCTTCAGGATGACGATGTCGCCCGGCAGTGCCCGGTTCGCTTCCTTGATGAAGATGGCGGTGAAGGCGAACACCAGGCCGGCGCCCAGCCCGCATAGTGCCGCCGGCTGGAAGGTCGCGGCCAGCAACTCCCCGGGCTTCAGCCCGCGCCCGCCCAGCGACAGCACCAGCACGCCGCCCACGCCGATGGCGATGCCCAGGCAGGCCAGCGGCGACAGCGCCTCGCCCAGGACGATCCAGGCGACGATGGCGCCCTGCACCGCCTCGGTCTTGGCGTAGGCGGTGCCGACGGCGAAGTTGCGGTAGCCGAAGGCCATGATCAGCAGGATGGTGCCGATGATCTGCAGCAGCCCGGCCCCGGCGCATGCGCCGAGGAAGCGCGCATTCGGCACGGGCAACGGCTCGGCCATCAGCCCGTAGCCGACAGCGACGAACAGCAGCCCGACCGGCAAGGCATAGACATAGCGCACGAAGCCCGCGGCGTTGACCGACAACTGGCCGCGCAGGCGCTGCTGCATCGCCGTGCGCCAGGATTGGAACAGCGCCGCCGTAGCGGTGATAGGAATCCAGAGCTCGATCACCGGCGGGCACGTCCCCAGATCTCCGCCGGCTCGGCGAGCAGCCCGCGCAATCCGGCGCGGTCGAGCATCAACTCCGTCTCGGCCTGCGCCGCGTCGATGATTTCGCCCATGTCCACATGCGCCACATGCCGGCGCCGCATCAGCACGCGGCCATCGACGATAACGGTGTCCACGTCCTGGCCGTTGACGAAGCACACCAGGCGCCAGATGGGCATGTTGCGCGGGGCGAGGTGCGGCTTGCGCAGGTCCACGGTGATCACGTCGGCGCGCTTGCCAGCCTCCAGGCTGCCGAGTTCATGGTCGAGGCGGAAGGCGCGGGCGGCGTCGATGGTGGCCATTTCCAGCACCTTGCCCGGCGGCATCAGCCGCTCGTCGCGGTGCTCGCGCTGGTGCAGGCGCATACACTGGAACATGTGGCGGAACATGTCGGTCGAGCGGTCGGGCGCGGTGCCGTCGGAGCCGAGCGCCACGGTGATGCCGCGGTCCAGCAGGGTGGGCACCGGGCAATAGCCGCGGACCGAGGCGATGGCCGAGGGGTTGTGCACGATCGCCGTGCCGGTGCGCGCCACGGCGTCGATATCGGCCTCGGTCAGGTCGGTGGAATGCGACATCGAGGCGTCGGGGCCGAGCAGGCCGAACATCCGATCGGCCATCTCCAGGCTGCCCGCGCGGTGGCCGTCCTGGTGGAACAGCGTGCCCTGCTTCCGGCCGAGATCGCGCACCAGCCGGCCCTGGCGCTCGATGTTGGCGACGTTCGCCGGGTCGTGCTCTGCCTCGCGGTACACCGGCATCAGGGTCGCGATCTGGATGTTGTCCCGGCCGTGGCAGGCCTCGATCAGCCCCGCGATCGTCTCGAACTGCCGCTCGAAGCTCACCGGATATTCGCGGCGCACCCCGCCGTCCCAGCTGGCGTAGGGGCGCGGATGCGGCGGGCGGGTGGGACCCACCGCGACGATGGCGCGAATGCCAACCTCGGCCACGCCGCGGCAATGGGCGATGCCATGGGCCGGGTCGTCCACCCGGCTTATGGAATCGCCGCCGCCCAGCAGCGACACGCCGGTCGTCACCCCGAACATCAGCCGCTCCAGCGCCGCCAACCGCGCCTCGGCAAACCAGAATCCGGGCGTGGAAGCGGTGGTGTAGACGATGCGGCAGGCCTCGCTCCACGCCGCCGAATCGCCGCTGCCCAGCGACTTGATCAATCCGTGGCCGGCGTGGCCGTGGCCGTCGATCAGCCCGGGCAATATGGCGTGGTGGCGCGTGTCGATCACCTCGCGGGCCGGGTGCGCGGCCGCCACCGCCGCGCGCGGGCCCACGGCCAGGATGCGCCCGCCGCCGATCGCCACGGCGCCGTCCTCGATCACCTGGCGGGACGGGTCCATCGTGACCACGGTGCCGCCGGACAGCAGCAGATCGGCGGCGGGACTGGCGGGCATGGTCACCTCGGCAATGCGGTGTCCCAGCCTAGAGCAAGCCACGGGGCGGCAGAAGGGTGGCAGAACCTTCCGCCGCACGCGCACGGCCTGGCCGCGGCGGTCGCGAAGGCACGAAAATCTCGCGGTTCCGGAACGTACCGGCTGGCCCGGCTATTCGCGGAATGCGAAAGTGGCGGCGCGGGCAGTGTGCCTGCGGCCTGACCGACCCGAAGGACATCATCCGTGAAGAATATTGCTCTCGCCCTCGCCTTGCTGCTTGGCGCCGCCGTTGTGCTGCCGGTGCTCACCGCCGGCTCCGCCGACGCCCAGTCGCGCACCGCCGGTTGCCGCTACACCTCCAGCGAGGTGAAGAAGGGTTATCGCTGCTGAGTTGCCGTTGGCCGGGGCAACGCCGCCCCGGCCGCTACTCCCGGGTGTAGCGGAAGTCGCAATGGCTGGCCCCGCCCATCAGCGTTTGCGTGCGTTCCAGCTTCAGCTTCGGATCATAGCCCTCGCAGAACGCGCCGTCGCGGTTGCACGACAGCACCGCGCCCAGTTCGGCCAGCCCCAACTCGCGGTACATCTCGGCATAGCGGCAGCGCACCACGTTGAAGTGGAACTCGGTGTCGGTCGATTTGAGCACCTCGGTGCGCAGCGCGTCCTCGGCGGTCCACAGGCGCTGGATGGCGCGAAAATGGTCCAGGCTCGGCTCGCCCCCCGGCGCCTGCGCGGCGAAGCCGGCGGCGGCCTGGTGGGCCAGCTTGACCACGGCGTTGGTCAGGATGCCCCGCGCCGCTTCCTCTCCCAGCTCGGCTTTCATTTCGGCATAGACGCCACGGGCGAACTCGGCCTCGATGCGGCGGCGGGTCAGGATCGGCATTTCGTCCATCGGGCGGTCCTCCATCACGGCACCGATCCTAGCGCAAGGCGGGGCGCAAGGCGGGGCGCGAATTCACCAGCCGCATGCCGATGCCGATCGCCACGATGCCGGCGAACAGCCCGTACGAGAGCTTCTCGTCCAGCAGCACCGCGCCGGCGATGATGCCGAACACCGGCGCCAGATAGGTGAATCCGGCCACCCGGCCGGCCGGATAGGTCAGGATCATGCGGAACCATACGAGGTAGCTGGCGAAGGCGATGATCACAGTCTGGTAGAACAGCCCCGCCCAACCCACCACGCCCACGGCGGGAAACGGCGTCAACTCGCCCTGCACCCAGGCCACCGCCAGCAGGATCGGCGCCGAGCCGGCCAATTGCAGCCAAAGCACCTTGGCGGGCGGAGACGACGACAAGGCACGCGACACCTTCACGCACAGCGTGGTCGAGGCCCACAGGACGCCCCCCAGCAGGCACAGCAGGTCGCCTTTCACCGAGCCGCCGCCGGCCAGCAGGCCTTCGGCGAAGGCGGCGCCCATGCCGGCGAAGGCCAGCACCAGGCCGGCGAACTGCACCAGGCGCAGCCGCTCGCCCGGCACGAAGAGATGCGCCCCCAGCGCCACGAAGAACGGCGCGGAATACAGGAACACCACGCCGCGGGAGGCGGTGGTCAGGTGCAGGCCGGGATACAGCGCCAGGAACTCCAGCGCGAACAGCACGGCCACGCCTAGCCCGGGCAGCAGGGCGGGCGGAGCCAGCAGATCGGCCAATCCGGCGCGGCCATCCCGCCAGGCGATCCATCCCGTCACGCACAGCCCGGCACCCACCGAGCGCAGCGCCGCCTGCAACGCCGGGGCCAACCCGTCGGCCACCGCCGCCTTCACCGACACCTGCTGCAGCCCCCACAGCGCGGTCAGGAAGATCAGGATCGCGATGGCCGTGGCATCGAGGTGGGAGCGGCGTTGGATCGGGGCGCTGGCCATGGCGTGCAGAGTGCGGGGCACTCCCGGCGCCGGCAATGCCACCGCCCCGGCATCAGGGTTGCGCGCGCGCGCCGGCCATGGTGGCATTCGCGGAAATCAGATGGGGAAACATTCAGATGCGCGTCTCGACCGGGCTGCCATATACCGACTGGCGCGCCGTGGGCCCCGCGGCGGCGCAGGCCGAGGCCGACGGCATGGACGGGGTGACCTGCCCCGAACTGGCGCACGACCCGTTCATCCCGCTGGGCATCGCCGCCCTGGCCACCGAGCGGGTGCAGCTTGCGCCCTCGGTCGCCATCTCGTTTCCGCGCAGCCCGATGATCGTGGCCAACCTGGGCTGGGATCTGAACCTGCATTCGCGCGGCCGCTTCGTGCTTGGCCTGGGCACCCAGGTGCGCGCCCATAACGAGCGACGCTTCAGCGTGAAATGGGAACATCCGGCGCCGCGCATGGGCGAATACGTGCAGGCCTTGCGGGCGATATGGCGCAGTTGGGAAACCGGGGAGAAGCTGAACTTCGAGGGCAAGTTCTACACCTTCACCCTGATGACGCCGGAGTTCTCGCCCAAGCCAGCCAAGCTGCCGATGGTGCCGGTGATGATCGCCGCCGTGGGGCCGGAAATGCAGAAGACCGCGGCCCGGCTATGCGACGGCGTGCGCCTGCACGGCTTCGCCACGCGCAAATACATCACCGACGTGGTGCGCCCCCTGCTGGCCGGCGAACTGGAGAAGGCCGGCAAGTCGTTCGCCAATTTCGAGGTCACCGGCGGCGGCTTCATCGCCACCGGGCCGGACCAGGCGGCGGTGGACCGGGCGGCGGAGAAACTGCGCTATCGCGTGGCCTTCTACGGTTCCACCCCGGCCTATCGCGGAGTGTTCGACGTGCACGGGCTGTCCGATCTTGGGGTGCAGCTTCATGCCGCCGTGCGCCGCGGGGAGTGGAGCACCATCGCCTCGCTGGTGCCGGACGAGGTGCTGGACCTGTTCGCGGTGCGCGCCACCTACGACAAGCTGGCCGACGCGGTGTCCGACCGGTTCGGCGGCATCTCCGACGCGGTCTCGATCGACTTCCTGCCGGACGACGACAGCCGCACCCGCCGGCGCGTGATCGACGGGCTGCGCCAGATCCCCAGCAGCTTCGAGGCCTTCAGCACCAGCTTCGCCTGAGCCGGACATTCAGGTCGGTCGCCAGTTCAGCCGCTCGGCGAGCCAGGCGCGCAGCACGGTAATGGCGGCGGGGCTGGGCGCCAGCGCGTCGGCCAACGCACTGGCGGCGGGGGCGGCAAGTGTTCGCACGCTGCCGGCGGCCTGACGCAGTTCAGGCAGGGCGACCGCCTCGCCTGCGGCCCGGCGCCACAGCGCCACAAGGCCGGCCGGGGTCAGTTGCGGCAGCACCAGGGCGAACTCGGCCTGCGCCGCCGCCGCCACGCCGCGCCAGGCCTCGTAGAGCGGGCCGGCTGGCGGGGCGCCGCGCAACCGGCGGGTGAATTCCACCAACCCGGGCAACGCCGGAGCCGCGGGGTCCAAGTCGTTTGTCTCGGCGGTTTCCAGCCCGAACCATGGGGCCGCGCCGAACGGCGCCAGCGCTTCCAAGCCAGACGACGCATCCCGCCCGCGCAGCAGCACCGCGTCCACCGTACCGGCCGCGAGCGCCTGGCTGGCGGCGCTGCGGCCCAGCACGCCGAAAACGGGCGTGGGCGCGAATCCCGCCAGTTCCAACCCCAGCATCGCCGCGAGACCGTGGCCGACGGTGCCGCCCATGCCGACGCGCAGCCTCCGCCCCGCCTCCGGCATGCCCCGCCCCACCACGGTGGCGGGAGCCACGCCGGCGGCCACCGCCACCCAGCGCGCGGGGTCGAAACGGGCGCGCGGGTCGCCGGACAGCCAGGCCATAACGGCATCGCCCGGCGCCAGCAGCAGCGTGTCGCCATCCGGCGCCACACGCGCGGCGAATTGGTTGGCGCCGGTCACGCCATCGGCACCACCCACCAGTTTCGGCTGCAACTTCGCGCCCGCCGGCAACAATGGCTGAAGTGCGGCCACCAGCAGCCCTGCCCAGTAATCGAGCTGCCCGCCCGCCGGGCCCGCCACCAGCAGGGTTGGCATCTCCCCCAGCGCATCGCCGGCCCGTACCGGCGCGCCGAGGCCCGGGACAGCCGCCAGCCCCGCCAGCACCGCGCGGCGGCTGGCGGTCATGGCTCCGCCGATACGGGGCCGGGGGAACGACGGTCCGGCGTCAGGCATCGTGGCGTCCTCCGGGGGCTGGCCGCTTCGTCGTTGGCCGGCCCGTCACTGGCCTGCCCCGGTCCTACCTAGCCGCTCACCGCCGCCGGATCAATTTTTGTATCAGTCGTCGTAGGCGACCAGGGATTCGAATGGAACGTCGAGCTTGCCGCGCCCGCCCAGGAAGGTAAGCTCGATCAGCGCGGCGGCGGCCGGCACGTCGGCACCGATGTTGCGCAGCAGCCGGATGCCGGCGGCCAGCGTGCCGCCGGTGGCCAGCAGGTCGTCCACCACCACCACGCGCTGGCCGGGATGCACGGCGTCGGACTGGATCTCGATGCGGTCGGTGCCGTATTCCAGCGCGTAGTCCAGCCCCACCACCGCGCCGGGCAGCTTGCCGCGCTTGCGCAACATCACGAAGCCGCAGCCGAGCTTCAGCGCCAGGGGGGCGGCCATCAGGAAGCCGCGCGATTCGATGCCGGCGACGATGTCGGGTTGATAGGTGCGCACGGCGCGGGCGAGGCGGCCCATCGCCACCTGCCAGGCATCGGCGTCTCGCAGCAGCGTGGAGATGTCGTAGAAAAGAATTCCCGGCTTGGGGAAATCGGGGATGCCGCGGATGTGGTCCTTGAGATCCATGCGCGGGAAACTCCCTTGGCGGCGCGATTGACGAGGGGCGGGCAGCGAGAGGCGACACGCGCTGTATAGCCGGGTGTTGCGCCGCCGCAAATTCGCCCTCACATCTGCGCCATGTCGCGCCCCCTCATCGCCGCCCTGGTCTTCATCGCCGGATTCACCGCCTACGTGGCGGTGGCCATCACGCTGGCCGACCAGGTGCTGGCGATGCACTGGGTTGTGCAGGCGGTGTATTTCGTGGTTGCCGGGGTGGCCTGGGCGTGGCCGGCGCGGGCGCTGATGTATTGGGCCGCGCGAGGATAGGCGGGCGCCGGGCGGGACTGGTCGGAGTGAGAGGATTCGAACCTCCGGCCCCTGCGTCCCGAACACAGTGCTCTACCAGGCTGAGCTACACTCCGACCGAGGCCGGGCATATACCCCCCCAATGGCGCGCCGGCAAGCGGGGTCGTTGACCGCCGGCGCGCGGGGCAGCAATGAGTTCCCGCGACCGCCTAGAGGCGCTGCGGCGGGGCACCGGGCGGCTGGGGCAGTGCCGCCAGCCGTTCCAGCACGGCGGGCACGCCATCGAACACCTCGAACAGGCCGCGCACCTCCGGCCGGGCGAAGCCCGTCGCGATCGCGGCCTCGATGGCGCCAACCAGCGGGGCGGAGGAGCCCTGCACGTCGCAGATCAGGATCGGCTTGTCGTGCAGCCGAAGCTGGCGCCAGGTGATGATCTCGATGGTTTCGTCCAGCGTGCCCAGCCCGCCCGGCAGGGTGACGAAGGCGTCGGCGCGCTCGAACATGCCGGTCTTGCGGCTGTGCATGCTGTCGGTGACGATCAGGTCGGTGACGCCCTGGTGCATGATCTCCTGGTGGCGCAGGAAGGTGGGGATCACGCCTACCACCGGCCCGCCGGCCGCCAGTGCCGCGTTCGCCACCACGCCCATCAATCCCATCTGGCCGCCACCATAGACCAGCCGCATTCCGGCTTCGGCAATGCCACGCCCCAACGCGTCCGCCGCCGCGCGATAGGCGGGGGAAAGGCCGACATTGGAACCGCAGAAGACAGCAACCGAATGAATATGCGACACGGCAATCTCTCCCGACGAGTTGCCCTGCCCATAGCCGGGAATCGCCGTCACGGTAAGCGCGGGGCAATAGGCGGGGGGCGATGGCGTTGGAACATTTCGCTATTTTCATTTGCGCGCCAATCGTCGGAAATGCTTCCTTTCCGCTGCCTCGCGATGCTCCGCGGCATTCACCTTGGGAACTCGTCGAAACAATGAAAAACATGATTCTGCGCGCCACGCTGGTGGCGGCGCTGTCGGCCGGTGCCGCGGGTGTGGCGTGGTCGCAGGCTCCGGCCGATGCAATCAGCACGCGCCAGGCTGGCTACAAATCCATGGGCGCCGCCACGGGCGCGGTGAAGAAGGGGCTGGAGGCCGGCGGCAACCTCTCCGCCCTGGCGCCGCGCGCCCAGGAGATCGCCGATTTCGCCCGGCGAATTCCGGCGCTGTTCGAGCCCGGCAGTGGCCCGGAGAGCGGCGTGAAGACCCGCGCGCTGCCGGCGATCTGGCAGGACAAGGCCGACTTCAACGCCAAGGCAAACACACTCGCTACCGAGGCGGACAAGCTGGTGGTTGCCCTGAGCGCCAACGACAAGGCCGCAGCGACCGCGGCCTTCGCGGCCACCACCTCGCAATGCGGCGCCTGCCATCGCGCCTATCGCGCGCCGGAGAAGTAGCCGCCTGCGGTTGGAGCCTGACGCGCGGCCGGGAGCCATCGCCCCCGGCCGTTCGCATGTCCGTGACCGCGGCGCCGTCAATGGGCGCGCGGCTACAGCAGGTTCATGGCGGCCCAGACCAGTGCTGCGCAGACCGCCAGTATGGCCAGGGCCAGATAGGAACTGCGCAGGCGCGGTGCCGCCGTGGCCGCCGGCAACCGCTTCTTGCCGGTGATCATTGGCCGCACCAGATCGTGCCGCTTTACCACCGCGTAGGCGACGACGGCGAGGATGTGCAGCGCCACGAAGATCTGGATCAGCGTGAAGAACACCTCGTGCAGTTCCAGCGACCACTCGCCCCACGCCCCGGGCACAAGGTGCGAGAGCGGCCCCTCGACGAAACTGTCCTCGTTGTTGGCGAACAGGCCGGTCGCCACCTGCGCCAACAGCACCGCAAGCAGCGCCAGCACCATCCAGCCGCCGGCTTCGTTGTGGCCGATCGAGGTGTCGGGCTCGCGGCTACGGAAATGCCTCAGATGGCGCAGGCCGGCGACCGGGCTACGCAGGAACTTGACGAACCGCGCGGTGTCGCTGCCGACGAAGCCCCAGACCAGCCGGAACAGCAGCAACGCCAGGATCACCTGTCCGGTCAGCATATGGACGCGCATGTTGTCGAACAGGTCCACGCTGGCCCAAGCGACCAGCACCAGCGCCACAAGCAGCCAGTGGAAAAGCCGCACCGGCAGGTCCCACACGCGCAGCGGCAGCATCATGCCCGGCCGCTGTGGCACGCCGCGCATCGTGGGTCTTGGCCCCGCGGGTGACGACCGGGGGGGCTGCGATGCGGTGGGAGGCTTTCTGGATGCCATTGCGTTCTCCTGCGGGGATACGGGCGCGCCGCCGTCACCGCAGGACTTAGGGGGCGCCGACTGGCCATGTCCATACCTGACCGGCGTTTAGGCAACGAGTGCAGATTTGCCGCAGTTTTGCGCCGGCAATATTGCGGCGGTTCTGGAAGGGTCGTAGATTTGCCATATTGAGACGGGCCGCGCCGTGTTCCGCGGCGCGGGGCAAAGGTCGCGAGCGGGCCGTTGCTGGCCGCCGGGCCGCCCCCCGCCCACCTCGGAGTTGCTCGACATGGCCACACCCCTGCCCCCGACCCCGCCGGCCAAACCGACCTCCTCCTCCATCGTCCGCGGTCTCGCCGTGGCGGCCGCGGGCGTGGCGGTGCTTGGCGCAGCTATCTGGCTGAGCCTGCGCCCGCCTTCGCCGCCGCCCCACACCGTGGCCATTGCAGGCGCGCCCGTGGCCACACCCGCGCCGACACCGGCACTGGTGCCGCAGGCTGCCGCGCCATCGCCGACGGCCCCGGCGCAACCGGCAGTACCCGCACCGCGGGCGACCGCGACACCTCGCCCCACTCCGGCACCAATACCAACTCCGGCACCGGCACCCTCCGTGGCCACCGTGGTGCCGCCGTCCACTCCGCGCCCCTCGCGTGTCCCCTCCTCGGCCGCGCCGGCATCCACGCCCGCGCTGCCGCCTTCCCCAATGGCGTCGCCCGCACCCGCCCGGAGCGCGACGACGTCAGCGCCACCGGCCCAGGTAGCGTCCCCCGATCGGCCGGACTTCGACATCGTTCGCGTCAACGCCCAGGGCGGGGCTGTCATGGCCGGCCGCGCCGCACCCGGGGCAGAGGTGATCCTGCGCGCCAACGGCCGCGAGATCGGGCGCGTGCGGGCCGATGCCCAGGGTCAATGGGTGTTTGCCGGCGGACCGCGCCTGCCTTTCGGCGACCAGGAGATCACATTGGCGGTGCTGGTCCCCGGCGGGCGGGAGATCGCCGGCGCCAATGCCATCCTGGTGGTAGTGGCCGCGCGGCCGTCGGCGCCGGAGCCCACCCAGGCGGCGGGCGGCGCGACCGTCGCCGCGGCGACAACGGCACTGCCCCCTTCCGCGGCCATCGCACCGGCCGCCCCGGCGGCGGCAACGGCACCGATCGTGCTGATGACATCGGCCCAGGCCGCGCCGCGTCTGCTGCAGGCACCGGGGCGGACCGGCGGCCCCGCCCGGCTCGGTCTCGACCTCGTGGACTATGACAATGCGGGCGAGATCCGCTTCGCCGGCGCCGCCCCGCCCGGCAGCACCGTTCGCATCTATGTCAACGACGCCTTCGTCGCCGATGCCACGCCCGATGCCGCCGGCCGCTGGTCGGCAATTCCAGGCGCGCAGGTGCCGCAGGGAGACCACAGGCTGCGCTTGGACCAGATGGACCCGCACGGCCGCGTGCTGGCGCGCGTGGAAATGCCGTTTCAGCGCGCCCGGGTGGAGGCGGGCACGGGTGCCGCCGATCGGGTTGTGGTTCAGCCACGCCAGAGCCTGTGGCGGATCGCGCGGCGTGCCTATGGCCGGGGCGTGCGCTACACGGAGATATTCGAGGCGAACCGCGACCAGATTGCCGACCCTGACCAATCTATCCCGGTCAGGTCTTCACCGTTCCCGCCGACGCCACCTCCACCCCGATCTCGTCCAGCAGTTCGAGATAGGGTGCGAGCGCCAGCAGGAACATCGTCACGTCGGTGAGCAGTGCGGTGGCGGTGGTGGGCATCGCCACCTTCGCCGCCGACAGCACGACCACGCGGTGATCGGCCAGCAGGGTGACCTGCCAACCCTCCGGCAGGTTGGCCGGCAGCGAGCGCAGCGCGGTAAACACCTCCTCCCGCCGCCGGCCCGCTTCATCCCGCCCGCACAGGGCCGTACTGGGCACCCTGCCAACCGTCGCGCGCAGGCGCAGTTCCCCTTCGGGACCGGCCCCGGGCAGCGGGTGCGCGCCATCGGCGACAAGCTGCGCGTCCACCCGGCAACCGCACCAGTCGAGGTGGAAGCGCGGCAGGCTGTCGGCCTGCGCCAGCGCGAGACGACCGCCGTCGCTCACCAGGAAGGGGCCGAGTTGGAACGGGGCGTCGAAGGGCATGATGGGCCTCGATGGCAGCGGCACTTGCAGCCGCGATCTTGCCGGGAGGGTATGAAGCATCCATAAACAATGAGCGCCACCCCCGCGGCGCCGACAATCCAGGCGCCCATTCTGCCGCTGCGTATGCGGGTCCGGTGCCCCATGCCCCGCCCCACGCCCTCTCTGGCCGGACTGAACAGACATGTCGCTCGTCGCCTCCATGAAGATGGTGCTGTCTCCGCCGCACCCGGCCGGCCGCCCGTTCATCGCGGGCGGGGCCGTGGCGGTGGCGGTGGGGCTGGTCTTCGCCGCGTGGCTGGCGTGGCTGGGGGCTGCGTTCGTGCTGTTCTGCCTGTATTTCTTCCGCGACCCCGAACGCGTGGCGCCGGACCGGCCGGGGGTGCTGGTAGCGCCGGCCGACGGGCGCGTGGTTTCGGTGGCGATGGCGGTGCCGCCGGGCGAACTGGAACTGGGGCCCGCGCCGCGTTGGCGGGTGGCGATCTTCCTGTCGGTGCTGGACGTGCACGTGAACCGCATGCCCATCGACGGCACGGTCACGCGCATCGCCTACCGGCACGGCAAGTTCGTCAACGCGAGCCTGGACAAGGCCAGCGTGGACAACGAGCGCAACGCCCTGGCGATCCGCCTGGCCGACGGACGGGAGATCGCGGTGGTGCAGATCGCCGGCCTGATCGCGCGCCGCATCCTGTGCGATGTGCGCGAGGGCGATGCGGTGCGCACGGGCGCGCGCTTCGGCATCATCCGCTTCGGCAGCCGCACAGACCTGTACCTGCCCGAAGGGGTGCGGCCGCTGGTCGCCGAAGGTCAGACAATGATCGGTGGAGAAACCGTGATCGCCACCCTTGAAGCGCTGGCACTGGCATGAGCGAGCCTACCGACCCCAATTCCGGCGGCCCGGTTGCTGGCCCGCGCGACGGCGAGCGCGTCACTGCGGGGGTGCGCATGCGCCAGCTGAAATATCGTTTCCGGCGCCGCACCCGCCCGCGCTTCAGCGGCCTGTCGTTCAACCGGATGATCCCCAACCTGCTGACCATGCTGGGGCTCAGTGCCGGCCTCACCTCGATGCGCTTTGCGCTGGAGGGGCGGTTCGAGGCAGCGGCGACCGCGATCATCGTCGCCGCTGCCATCGACGAACTCGACGGCCGACTGGCACGGCTGCTGAAGGCCACGTCGCGCTTCGGCGCGGAGTTCGACAGCCTGGCCGACTTCCTGTGCTTTGGCGTGGCCCCGGCCTTCGTGCTGTATCTTTGGTCGCTGCAAACCGCCGGCGGCTTTGGCTTCATGCCCTGCCTGATGTTCGCGGTGTGCATGGCGCTGCGCCTGGCGCGCTTCAACGCGTCGCTCGATGCCGGGCCACACCCGGCCTACACCTACAACTTCTTCACCGGCGTGCCGGCGCCGGCGGGGGCGGGGGTGGTGCTGTTCCCGCTGTTCCTGGGGCTGGAGGGCAAGTCGATGGGCTGGGGCTGGCTGGTGGCGGTGGGCCAGTTCCCGCCCTTCATCGCCGCCGTCCTGGTGGCAACCGCCTTGTTGCTGGTATCCACGCTGCCGGTCTGGAGCTTCAAGAATTTCAAGGTGCCGAGCCGCTTCGTGCTGCCGCTGTTGCTGGGCACCGGGCTGTTCGCAGCCTTGCTGGTGGCCGACCCGTGGCTGGCCCTGGCGGCGGGTGGGTTGACCTATATCGCCATGCTACCATTCAGCGCGCGCAGTTACCGGCGGCTGAAGCGCGAGACCGAGTCGAACGACGACGAGGCGAACGCCCCGGCCTGACCCATCCCGCCCCGGAGGACAGCATGCCCGATCCGGCTCCCGCCACCGCTTCGCCCAGCGACGTCACCGTCATCCATGCCTGGCACGCCCATGTGTATTTCGACCCCGACGACCGGGCGCGGGCGCTGCGCCTGCGCGAATGGGTGGGCGCGCGCTTTCCTGCCGCCGTGCTGGGGCGATGGCACGCCGTTCCTGTGGGGCCGCATCCCGGCGCGATGTACCAGATCGCCTTCGGGCCCGAGCTGTTCCCCACGCTGGTGCCGTTCCTGGCGCTGAACCGGATGGGTCTGACCGTGCTCGTGCATCCTGAGAGCGGGCGCCCCAGGGACGACCACCTGAAGCACGCGTTGTGGTTGGGCGAGGTGCTGGTGCTGAACGCCGGGATCCTGCCCGAGGTGGAGGGCCGGCCGTGAGCACTGCCGCAATGGAAAGTCCCGAGATCGAATGGCGCCGCCTGCGCGCCGACCAGCTTCGCGACCTGGCGCGGCGCGACGCCATGGTGATCCTGCCGCTCGGCTCCATCGAGCAGCACGGGCCCCACCTGCCGGTCGAGGTCGATTCGCAATTGGGCGAGCAGGTGGCGTTGCGCACCGCACGGGTGATGGCCGAGCGTGGCGAGCCGGTGCTGGTGCTGCCCATGTTCTGGCCCGGCGTGTCGGAGCATCACATGAGCTTCGGCGGTACCATCACGCTCGACTTCCCGACCTATTCCGCGGTGATCGAGGGCATCTGCCGCTCGGTGCTGCGCCACGGCTTCCGCCGCATCGTGCTGCTGAACGGCCATGGCGGCAACGAGAACGGGCTGCGCGTGATCACCGACGAGCTAACGCCGAAACTGGGCGTGCCGATCGTGCAGTTCACCTACTGGTATGCGGCAGCCGAGGCGATCGCGGCGATACTGGAAACCCAGACGGGCCTTCAGCACGCCTGCGAGGCCGAGACGGCGATGATGATGGCGGTGCGGCCGGAACTGGTGGCCGAAGACCGCATCGCGATGGCGAAGGCCAACTACACGCCCGACGTCTCCGACGTGGTGGGCGGCGGCGTGTACCGCTGGCGGGCGATCGGCGCCCGCTCGGCCTCCGGCGTGATCGGCAACCCGGAGGCCGCGAGCGCGGCCAAGGGGGCGCGGCTGTTCGACGCGATCGCGGCGACGCTCGCGGACAAGCTGGGACATGCTGGGTTGTGGTCGCTGGGCTGGGACGCCGGGCGCGTCGGATAACGGAGATGGCCACCCAGCCCGGCGCCGAGTTGCGCCGGTCGCTCACCTTCTGGCCGCTGGTCTTCTACGGGCTCAGCGTGATCGTGGGCGCCGGCATCTACGTGGCGATCGGCGCGGTGATCGGCCGGGCCGGCACGGCGGCGCCGCTGTCGTTCCTGCTGGCCGGCGTCGTGGCCGCCTGCACCGGGCTCTGCTACGCCGAACTGGCCGGACGGTTCCCGGAGGCGGCGGGGTCGGCAGCCTATGTGCGCCACGGCTTCGGCTCCGACCGGCTGTCGCTGGCCACCGGCCTGGCGCTGACCTTGGCGATCGTGGTGGCCACCGCCTCGATCGCACGCGGCTCGGTACAGTATCTTGGCGTGCTGGTGGATCTGCCGGCAGATCTGCTGACGGGGCTGGTGGTGGTGTTCTTCACCGCCGTGGCAGCGCTGGGCGTGCGCGAGAGCGTGGGGCTTGCCGCGACCATTGGCGCGGTGGAGATCCTGGGGCTGGTGGCCGCCGTGGTGATCGGCCTGGGCGGGGCTTCCGGCTTCGATTTCGCCACCCTGGTTCCGGCGGGGATCGGCGGATGGAGCGGCGTGATGTCAGGCGCCTTCATCGCCTTCTTCGCCTTCATCGGCTTCGAGAGCCTGGCCAACATGGGCGAGGAGGTGCGCGACCCGCACCGCACCCTGCCGCGCGGCATCATCGGCGCGATTGCCGCCAGCGTGGCGCTCTACCTGGCGGTTTCGCTGGCGGCGGTGGTCAGTGGCCGTGCCGGCGGCTCGCTGCTCGGGCTGTTCCAGGGGATGGGTGCGACGGCCTTCGCCGTGGTCGGCACGCTCGCGGTGGCCAATGGCGTGCTGGTGCAGATCGTCGTGCTGGCACGGCTGTTCTTCGGCATCGCGCGGCGCGGCCAGTTGCCGGCGGTGCTGGCCGGGGTGAACCCGCGCACGCGTACGCCGCTGGCGGCCACGTCGGTGGCCGGGCTGCTGGTGCTGGCGATGGCGCTGTTCCTGCCGTTCGAGCGGCTGCTGGTGCTGTCGAACATGATCACGCTAGCAATTTTCGTGCTGGTGGATCTGGCGCTGTGGCGGGTGCAACGACGCGGGCCACCACCGCCCGGAAGCTTCTCGGTGCCGCGGCTGGTGCCGCCGGTGGCCGCGGTTCTGGCCGGGGCGCTGCTCCTCGCAGAGTTCTGGCCATAAGCCCCGGACAGCGAATCGCTGATCCCGGCCCATGGAAGGCAGGGGGCCGTGGCTTGGCCTTCCATGGGTCATAGTCTCGCCCTCCGTTATGCGGCATGGATCGCGTGCGCCAGGGCGGCGACCTGCTGGGTGCGCGTGGTCCAGCCGGCGCCGAAGGTTCCGAAGGTCGGCAGGGCGCGGTAATGCGCCAGCCGCGCCTCGGCCATTTCATCGACCAGCCGGTTCGCGTCCATTGCCTTCACGGCCGCCAAGGTCAGCGGCCCGACCGAGCCGTCGTCGGTCACGCCCACCACGCGCTGCAGCAGCTTCACCGCGGTCCGGGCGCCGGCATTCACGCCGAAATCGAATGTCATCAACGCCACCGGCGGCGGCAGGTCGCCGCAGCGCATGGGCAGCCAGTAGTTCGACCGGTAGATCTCCGCGGCCTCGCGCCGGGTCAGGGCACGCAGTTCCTCGATCAGGTGCTGGCGCCCGTCCGGCGAAAGCTCATCGAAGGCGATGCCCTTCCAGGTGGCCAAGGTGCGCAGGGTGATGCCGAGATTGGTGGGGCCTCCGAGGTCGTCGGGGTGATCGACGAAACCGCCCTCCTTGTCCAGCACCACGGCCAGGCACTGGTCGAACAGCGCATCGCCGTCGTGCCGGGCGGGCGCAGGTGGCGCGGCGGCTGTCGCAGCGGCGGTGGCGGCCGTCCGATCCGCCGATCGCGTCATCTCCAGGGCGGCAACCTGCATTGTCTTGACCGTGTCGTCCTTGCTGCGCGAGCCCTGCGACGAGCCGAGCCAGAAATTCACCACGGTGGCGAACGCGGTCGCCAGCGCGCCGACGGCGATGTTGACGATGTTGTTGACCGTCTGGTTGTTGCCGGTGGTGTTGATGCCGCCGATCATCAGGATGATCAGGAACAGGAAGAACCCGGCCGTGACGATGACCGACACCACCGGCGCACCCCAGGCGATCGGGCTGCCCACGCGCACCAGGTCGATCAGCGAGCCGCGCGCGCCCTGGGTATTCTCCAGCGCCTTCTGGATCGACGCGAGCTCGGCCTGGCGCTTCTGCTCGTCGGCCAGGTCGCGCGCCTTCTGCGCCTCCAGCGCGATCTCGGCCAGGCGCACGCGCAGCGTGGTGGCAAGGGCGGGGTCCTCGGCCAGCTTGCGCTGGGCCTCCACGGCATCGCTGGTGCCGGTGACCTCGCGCACCACGCCCGCCACCTGCCCGGCGACCGCTCCTGCCCGGTCGCCGGCGATGGCCTTGATGAGTTCCGGCACGAATGAAAGGGCGAGCGGGATCAGCGGCAACATGTGCGGCTCCTTCGCTTGACCCTTGCACCCTACAGCTTTCAAATCGCCGCTGCACCAAAACCTTCGACTTGACGCGACCGCCCGCGCCTCTCCCAATGCCGCCATGACCCAGCCCCGTCCCGCGCCCGTGTGGCGCTCGCTGCTGTATGTGCCGGCCCATGTGGAGCGCTTCATCGACCGCGCCCACACGCGCGGCGCCGACTGCATCCAGCTTGACCTCGAGGACAGCGTGCCGCCTTCGGAGAAGGCCGCCGCGCGTGCCAACCTCGCCTCGGCGGCCGCGCGGGTGCGGCGCGGACCGAACGACGTGCTGGTGCGCATCAACGCGCCCCTGTCGCTCGCCGTGCCCGACATCGAGGCGGCCATCGGCCCCGACGTCGACGGCCTGATCATCACCAAGGCGCGCGGACCCGACCACATCAGGCTGCTCGCCGAACTGGCCAGCGAGCGCGAGGCCAAGGCGGGCCTGCCGGACGGCCACACCTGGTTCTACATCCTTGTCGAGACGCCCGAGGCGCTGCCGCATGCCGAGGCGATCGCGCGCGCCAGCCGCCGCTGCATCGCCCTCAGCCTGGGCGCGGAGGACATGGCACTCGCCCTGGGCGCCGAGCCGAGCGAGGAGGCGCTGTTGCTGGCCAAGGGGATGGTGCTGCACGCCGCCCGCGCCGCCGGCGTCATGCCGCTGGGCCTCACCGGCACGCTCGCCGGCTTCGGCGACATCGCCGCCTTCGCCGCCATGGCGAAACGCTCCCGCGCCCTGGGATTCGAGGGCGCCTCCTGCATCAACCCGGTGCAGGTGGAGCCGCTGAACCAAGCCTTCTCGCCCAATGAGGCCGAGATCGCCCACGCCCATCGCGTCATCGAGGTGGATCGCCAGGCAGCCGCCGAGGGGCGCGGCGCGGTGGCGCTGGAAGGGCGTATGATCGACATCCCCGTCGTGCGCCGCGCCGAACGGCTGCTGGCGCGGGCGGCGGCGATCGCGGCGCGGGAGCGGCGGTGATGCAGCCGGGCGCCCACGCCAAGCTCGCGGACCTCGTCGCGCGTTGTGCCGGGATGCCGCCGCTGGTCACCGCAGTGGTGCATCCCTGCGACATGTCCTCGCTGGACGGCGCGGTGCGCGCGGCGGCCGCCGGACTGATCACCCCGGTGCTGGTGGGGCCGGAGGCGCGAATTCGTGCCACCGCGGCAGGCGCACGGCTGGAGCTGAGTGGCATTCCGGTGGTGGACACGCCGCACAGCCACGCCAGCGCCGAGCGCGCCGTGGCGCTGGTGCGCGAGGGCCGCGCCGCCGCCCTGATGAAGGGCAGCCTGCATACCGACGAGTTGATGGGCGCCGTGGTGGCCAAGGACACCGGCCTGCGCACCGGCCGCCGGCTCAGCCATGTCTTCGTGATGGACGTGCCCACCTACGCCAAGCTGCTGATGATCACCGACGCGGCGGTCAACATCCTGCCCTCGCTCGACGACAAGGCCGATATCGCCGCCAACGCCATCGACCTTGCCGTGGCGCTTGGCGTGGTGCGGCCGAAGGTGGCCATTTTGTCAGCGGTCGAGACCGTCACCGCCAAGCTGCCCTCCACCATCGAGGCCGCCGCGCTGTGCAAGATGGCCGAACGTGGCCAGATCGCGGGCGGCGTGCTGGACGGGCCGCTCGCCTTCGACAACGCCATCAACCGCGAGGCCGCGCGCACCAAGGGCATCGTCTCGGAGGTGGCAGGCGATGCCGACATCCTGCTGGTACCCGATCTCGAGGCCGGCAATATGCTCGCCAAGACGCTCACCTTCCTGGGCGGCGCCGACGCCGGCGGCGTGGTGATGGGCGCGCGGGTGCCGATCGTCCTGACCAGCCGGGCCGACAGCGTGGTAGCGCGACTGGCGAGTTGCGCGATCGCGAACCTGTACGGCGCGGCCCGGGCGGCGAAGCTGGCCTCCCCGGGCTGAGCCCGACTGGCTCGCGCCAGCGCCGGGTCAGGACATGCCGGTGGCAAGCTCCTCAATGGCGTCATGCCGCAGCAGCACCACCTCGGAGTTGCTGGGAATCTCGATAAGCTTCTCCGCCTTGAACCGCGACAGGGTGCGGCTGACGGTCTCGATGGTCAGCCCAAGATAGTCGGCGATGTCGCTGCGCGTCATGGGCAGGTGCAACTGCTCGCGCGGCTGGGCGGAGGGTGCGAGCGCTTGACCCGGGCAATGCGGCGCGAGCGCGGCGCGCGCGATCAGGAACGAGGCGATGCGCTCGCGTGCCGTCTTGCGGCCCAGCAGCAGCATCTGTTCCTGCGCCACCACCAGTTCGTTCGACGCCACCTCCAGCAGCCTCTTCTCCAGCGCCGGGAAATCGTCCAGCAAGCCGCGCAGCTTGATGCGGCTGAAACGGCAAATCCGAACAGTCTCCAGCGCCTCGGCACTGAACGCGTAGGCGGTGGAAACCGCCAGCCCCAGGAAATAGCCGACACCGGCAAATCCCGTCACCTGGCGGCGCCCATCCGGCAGCAGCTTGAACAACTTGGCGGTGCCGCTGGTGACGTTGAAGAAGTGCTCGGCCGGATCGCCCTCCTGGATGAAGGCATGGCCGGGCTGCACCGTCAGCGTCACCGCCGCCGCGCCCAGCCGCACGAGATCCGCATCGTCGATCGCGTTGCAGACGCTGAAGGGCCGCGCTTGGCAATGCAGGCACACATCCGCCCCGCGGTGGGCGTCGATGACCATGGGGCGGGCGCGAAGCATCGCGGTCATTTGCGCTCCTGGCGGCGCACAGGGGCCACCTTCTTAACAGGAAGACTACTCCCGGAGCATCGCCAGCGTGAACCCCAATTCCGCATGGCACCACAGCGTGCATTGACCTGGGTCAAGGCTCGCCACACGGGCTGGCCGCATACTTGGCCAATGCCGCAGGATGCCGCCAATCCGATGAACTTCCGCTGCGAAAACCTGACGCCCGATCACGTAGGGACGGTGTTTCCGCTGCTGCGCGAGGCAATCCCGGGCCTGTCGTTGCAGGCTTGGCTTCGCCATGCAAAGCGCTTGGCCCATCCCAGCCGCGCCCGGCAATCCGGCATCATCGTGGTGCGCCGCCATCCGCGGCCGATGCCCTGCGGGCTGTTCATCTATCACCGCGCCGACGACCTCACGCACGGCGCCGTGCTGGTGGCCGAACATCTCATCGCCATCGACCTGCTGGACGCAGAGCCGGCGATGCAGGTACTGGTGGGCGAACTCGAAGCACTGGCGCAGCGGCTGGGCTGCGGCGGAATACGCACCATCGTCATTGGCGCCGATGCCCCGATCGCCGGCCAATTGCACGCGGCCGGCCACGCCAATGCCGGGGCCGCGCTGTGGAAGCCGATCGAGGCCGAGCAGGGACAGGGCACCGCTCCGACGCCCCTCTCGCCGAAGCGCAATCCGCCGCCGCGCCGCCGCTAACAGGCGGCTGAAATACGTTTCGGCTTGGTGGAGTGCGCCCCTGCAGCCGGACAGGATTGGGCCGCGGTTCTGACCTGGGACCGGGCGCACGACATCATGCGCCAGAGCCCGCGCGTCCGCGCCAACCAGTCCCGCCGCCAGGCGCAGGCATTGCTCCGCGGGCTGATCCTCGAGCCGGATGGCAGGGCGCTGTCACCGACGCACACCCGTCTCCGCGGGAAGCTGTACACTTACTATGTGAGCCAGGCCGTCCTGAAGGGCACCGACGACGGCTGCACGGTCCGCCGCATCTCTGCGGGAGAGATCGAGGCGGCAGTGATGGACCAGGTGCGGACGCTGCTCCAGCAACCAGAAGTGGTGATCGGGGCGTGGCGCGCCGCACAGGCCGAGGCCCCGGACCTGACCGAGGCCGAGACGCGCGAGACTCTGGAGCAGCTTGGCCCGCTGTGGGAGCAGTTGTTCCAGGCCGAGCAGGCTCGGATCGTGCGGAGCCTGGTCGAGCGCGTCGACGTCAGCCCCGCCGGCGCGCACATTCGGCTGCGGCTGGATGGGCTGGCGGGCCTGGTGCGTGATCTGCGGGCATCTGCTGTGCGCGGGGCCGCCTAATGTCCGCCGCCATCACCGTCCGAGTGCCGGTCACTATTCGTAAGCGCGGCGGGAGGCGACTCGTGATGGCACCCGATGGCGCACCCTGGTCGCCGCCGCGGGCGCGGATCGACAGCACGTTGATCAAGGCATCGGCGCGCGCGCACCGGTGGAAAAAGATGCTGGACGACGGCCGCTACGGATCGGTCAGCGAGTTAGCGGCGGGGGAGAAGCTGGATCGTGGCTACCTCGGGAAGATCCTGATGCTGACGCTGCTGGCGCCGGATATCGTCGAGGCGATCATGGACGGGCGTCAGCCTGCCGAACTCGGGGTGCATGTGCTGCTGCAAGGGTTTCCGGTGAGTGGGGCGCGCGGCCCCAAAGGCGCCAGAATAGTCTGCGGAGCGGATATTTGATCTGAGGTTTTCGCTTTCTGGGGGCGTTTGCGAGACGTCGATGGACGCCGGCATCTGCTGTTGCGATGTGGTCGAGCGAGAGCGGGCCGAGGACGATGGCCCGCAGCACGAGCAGGGCGATGTTCTGCACAGCCCACAGCGACGGGATGTAGGCGGCGTAGAGCAAGGCTTCAGGGGGAAGATTCCCGGAAATCCTGGCTGAGATCGTCACAAAGCAGGGCCAGAATGAGGTGGGCTTAGAGCCAGCTTCGCGAGCCATGTTGGCAAGTTGTCGATGTGCAGCAGGGATTACAGGCGCTTGAACGCCATTTCGATCTGCCAACGCAGGCGATGGACGGCCAGGATCGCCTTGGCGCTATAGCCGTTCCTTGGCAGCGAGGTCGCCAGGAGCATGAACTTCGCCGCGATCAGGCTGCGCGGATCGACCGCCTTGCCCGTCCTGGCCGCAGCCCGGCGCAGCGCCTCGCGGGTTGCCTCGGCCGCTTGCGGCGGCTTGCGCTGCACGATCAGCCGCAGGGCCAGCGCCGGTTCGCCGTCGCCGAGCGGCGTACGCCAGTTCTCCTCGTGAGGGCTCGTGTCGGGCGGCAGGCATTGCAGATAGCCGATCAGGTCGAACGGCCGGCCTGCCGGGGTGGTCAGCCGCAGCGCGCTCCAGCCGAGCCGCGCGATGAAATCGGCGGCATCGCCGCTGTCGGCGCGGAAGCGTCGCAATGGCGTGGCGCGGGCGAAGTTCCGATCACCGATGCGGAATTCTCCCGGCTGCGCGCGGCCACGGTCCAGCGCCTCGGCGCCCTGCTGGTCGGTCCGTTCGAGATGCGAGAACCCGCCGCGCCCGAGATCGAACACGCCATGGATACGGCCGGGCCAGCGCAACTCGGCGCCGAGGATCGTTGCCGCAAGCAGATGGTCGACGAGGGTGGCAAGAAAGCCCGTTGCCTGGTTCAGCCGGTATTTGACGCCGGGGTTGCTGAGTTCGGCAATGCCCAGCATGGAGGCCCAGGCGGCGGTCTGGCGCAGCGACAACCCGCCCCGGCCTCGCGCAAGCGCGGTCTGCAACAGGCTCGCGCCATCGGCAACCTAACGCCTGCGCCGGATTGCCCCGGTCTTATGCGCCAGACGATCAAGATCCATACCCACCGGCAGACGCGCCAGCAGATCGCAGAACGGGGTGGTCAGGACAGATGGAGTGTCGTGCATCCACTCCCATATTCAAACCGCTCCGCTTCGGGTCAAGACCAGTTTTAAGAGTCCATCCGGGATCATTTTGAGTTTTGGCAGAGCTTTCTGACCATGAGCCTGATGGAAGCCCATCGGAGGAATGCGAGTGCGGAGCGGTTGAGGCACTCCCAGTCCTTGGCCAATCTGCGGCAGCGGTTGAGCCAGGCGATGGTGCGTTCGACGATCCAGCGCTTGGGTAGCACGACGAACTTGTGCAGGTCGCAGCGTTTGACGATCTCGATGTTTACCATGCGGCAGACCGCCTGCAGGCCATCCTGGAACTTGGGCCCCTGGTAGCCGGCGTCGCCATAGAGCTTGAGCAGGAAAGGATACAGACCGAACAGCGTGCCCATCAGCAGCACGCCGCCATCGCGGTCCTGCACGTCGGCGGCATGGACGACCGCCTGCATCAGCAGGCCTTGCGTGTCGACCAGGATATGCCGCTTCCTGCCCTTGATTTTATTGCCGGCATCGTAGCCGGGCGGATCGACCGAGCGCCCCCTTTTTCCGCGCCCTTGACGCTCTGGCTGTCGATGATCGCCGCGGTCGGGCTGGCCTCGCGCCCGGCCAGTTCACGGCACTGGACGTAGAGCGCGTGATGGATGCGCGCCAGCGTGCCGTCCCATTCCCAGCGCCGGAAGTAGTCGTTCACCGTGCTGCGCGGCGGCAGATCCTTCGGCAAGGCCGCCCACTGGCAGCCGGTGCTCAGCACATACATCACGCCATTCACTACCGCGCGCACCTCCACCGTCCGCTTGTTGCCGCCACGCTTCGCCGGCGGGATCAGGGGACCGATCAGCGCCCACTCATCGTCAGTCAGGTCACTCGGATAGCGCAGGCCACGACGGTCGTAGCGCGCTCGATTTTCGCTCGTCCACATGCCCGAAGCATCGACGTCGCCTCCGCGTCGGACAAAATCACAACCGATTCAACTCGCTAACCTTGTTCCCGGATGGACACTTAGCGCCTATGGGGAGCAGAGGGCCAGTCTGGTCACCTGATCATATGTTGGATGACCATTGGCATTGGAGGCGATAGCCGCACACGCAGCCACGACACTGCATTGAAGTGTCGTGGCGACGCTTTACCGTATGCCCGCCCGCACTACATCTATAGCGCGGTATATGGTCCGTCGCGGCCGCCTTCAGGCTTGGAGGAGCGGGCGGGCGTTGATGCATGGCAGGAATGGGAGGAGAGACTACGATGCCCCAAGCGCTTCAGGCTCGCCGCACCCTCATCACCGCCTGTGCTGTGATGACCGGTGCCGCGCTGACGACCCGTGCCTTCGGTCTCCTCGCACCGGTGCAAGCGCAGGGCTTGGCCCCGACGCCGACGATGCGCGGCGGCGCCAACAACTACCTGCCGGGTGCACCGATTGTCCCGCGCATCGGCGGGGGTGGGTTCTGGCTGACCGGCACGGTTCGGCGGGCAGGCGACGGTGCCCCGCTCCAGCGCATTCGCATCCAGATGTGGGCGCACACCACGGAGGGGCAGGAGCGCGACCCGCATAGCCACGGCGCCACGCTGACGGACGAGAACGGCGTGTTCAGGATGGAGATGCCGCAGATCGTACCGGCCTTCGGGCAGGCCCACGCGCACCTTGCCTATGATGCGGAGCACGACGGCAGCGGCTTCGAGACGGTCTTTCTTCGGCCCCTGCTGCGCAGCGCCCGCGACAAGAGCCTGACCGCGGACTTCGTCCTGCAGAAGGCATGACCGGCCCGCAGCCGGTGCGTTCAGGTCTGGTCTGGGCCATTGTCGCCATGGCCATTGCGGTGCCGGGCATCCTGGCGGCGACGAGCCCGCTGCTCGCCTGGCGCGATCCGATCTACATCACCGGGTGCATCGCCGGAGTTGCCGCGCTGGCGCTGCTGCTCCTTCAACCCTTGCTGGCCGGGGGATATCTGCCGGGCCTGCGCATCCGGCGCGGGCGCAACGTCCATGCCTGCGTCGGGACAGCGCTCGTGGCAGCGGTCGCCCTGCATGTCGCAGCACTGTGGCTGACCAGCCCGCCCGACGTGATCGACGCTCTTCTCTTCCGATCGCCGACGCCGTTCTCCGTCTGGGGCGTCGTTGCGATGTGGGCGGTGTTCGTGACGGCCCTTCTCGCTGCCTTGCGCCGGTCGCAGCGACCGCGGGTTTGGCGTCTCTGCCACACGGTCCTTGCCGTGGTGATTGTCGTGGCCACGGTCGTCCATGCGATCCTGATCGAAGGGACCATGGATCCGGTCTCAAAGGCGGCGCTTTGCGTCCTGGTCCTGGCCGCGACCGCGAAGGTCATGGGTGACGTGCGGCTTCCGGCAATGATCCGCCGCCCGTTCGGCGGATCGTGACGGTCGTGCGGGACGTTCCCGTACGCACCCGCGTCACGACGCGAGAGTGGGGTCCGGCGCCACGCGAACCAAGGTCTTGCCGAAGTTCTCCCCGCGCAGCATCTCGGTGAAGGCTGCGGGAATGGACTCGAACCCCTCGCGGATATACTCGCGGTAGCGGACCTCGCCAGACGCGACCCAGGGCGCCATCTCGGCCAGGAACGCGTCGTGCCAATCCGCCACATACTCACCAACAGAAAGGTTCTGCACGCGCACACTGCGGGCCTCGGCGCGGCCGCGGACCACGGCTCTGGCGTCCTCCCCGGGCGCATCGCCGTAATGCGCGATCAACCCGCAGATCGTCATCCGCGCGCCCGGGTTGAACAGCGGCAGCACCGCGTCGAACACCGCCCCGCCAACATTCTCGAAATAAATGTCGATGCCGTCCTGGCAGGCGGCCTTCAGGTCCTGGGCAAAGCTGGGCGACAGGCGCGAGAGGCAGGCGTCGAAGCCGAGCTGCTCCACCACATAGCGGCACTTCTCCTCGTGCCCGGCGATGCCCACCACGCGGCAGCCCTTCAGCCGCGCGATCTGCCCGGCGATCTGACCCACGCCGCCGGACGCCGCCGACACAACCACTGTGTCTCCGGGCTTCGGCTCGCACTGCAGGACCATGCCGGCATAGGCTGTGAGGCCGAGCATTCCGAGAACGCCCACGGCGTGGCTGATCTTGCCGCGGGCCGGATCGAGCCTGCGGGGAATCATATAGGGCGGCCTGGGGACGCCTTCCCCCATCAAGCCGTATTCGGCCCAGCCATTGGTGCAGAATACAAAATCCCCCGCCGCGATGCCGTCAATTCGGCTTTCCACCACTTGCGCCACGGTGCGGGCGTGGCAGGGCACCCCCTCCGGCTCCACGCCGCGGCGCTTGTAGCCCCACTGGTATGGATCGAGGGACACGTAGATTGTCCGTGTGAGCGCCTGGCCGGGGCCAGGTGCCGGGACCGGCGCCTGCTTCAACGAGAAGGTGGCCTCATCGGGCCAGGGCGGAGGGGGCCGTTTGGCCAACGTCCAGTAGCGCGAGTTCACGGTGCCCTCCCAACAAGCATCCAGGCCTTCTTGCCAGCCGCGCAAAGCGGCGTCCACCATCACGTCCCCGGAAATCGCGGCCGCCAAGCCTCCTCCCTCTGATGCAGGCTGTTCGCGAACTCATCCAAGGCCGAGAAGGTCAACGAGACCTACATCAGCCGGACGCTGCGGATGAGGCTGCTGGCGCCGGATATCGTCGACGCGATCATGGACGGGCGGCAGCCAGCGGAGCTGAGGGGTCATGTGCTGCGGGACAGGTTTCCGGCGCAGTGGGGGAGCAGAGGGTTACGCTCAGACCCTGATAATTTTATTATCAGGAGGCTCCAGCCGTTGAGTTCTCGTTCTGGCCACGTCGGCTGTTCCATACTAGGCCGCTTGGACAAGGCGCCGGAAGGGGATTCCCCCGACGCGGAGCGGTGTGATTCGAAGCTGACCTCTGTGAGGGAGGTCAGTGTTGGGCCGAGGTCTTTTGAGCGACGGGGAATGGGCTTTCTTCGCGCCGTTCGTCATTGAAGCCGGCTGCCTGCGTGGTCGTCCGCCATGCGACCACCAGCGCACGCTGGATGCAATCTTCTGGATCGAGCGCACCGGAGCGTCGTGGCAGGACTTGCCCGAGGAACTCGGCAACTCGAACTCCGTGCACCGACAGTATCGCCGCTGGACGACCAGCGGCCTGTGGGACTTGATACTTGAGGCGCTAGCCGATGGCGGCGGCAGCGACGACATCCAGATGGTCGACAGCACCTCGATCCGAGCACACCATCGTGCCGCCGGCGCAAGAGGGGAAATCAAAATCAAGCCTTTGGCCGCTCGCGCGGTGGCTTCACGACCAAAATCCATGCCCGGACCAACGCTGAGGGTCTTCCAATCCCGTTGATCCTGTCGCCAGGCGAGGCCGATGTCAGCACCGCCTTCGATGCCCTGATGGCCGCGGGCGACGCCGATCCGAAGGTCATGCTCGCCGACAAGGGCTATGACAGCGACGACGTCCGAAGAGAACTTCGCGCCCGTGGCGCAGACCCAGAAATCCCGACCAAGCGGAACCGCAAGGTCCAATGCACCGTCAACCCCGCTGTCTACGCCAAGCGAAACAAGATTGAGCGGTTCTTCAATCGGCTCAAGGAAAGCGGACGCGTCGCAACCAGATACGACCACACAGGCGAAAGCTTCCTCGGCTTCGTCAAACTCGCCGCAATCAAGATCTGGATACGCTTTGTCCACGCGGCCTAGCCGCGGTTTGCCGCCAAGAACATCCGGACATGGCGAAGGGCGATCGGGATATGCGCCTTCGGCTCCTTCCACGGATATAGGCTCACCTGGGCGTTCGGCGCCAGGCGCGCGCTTTCCATTGCCACGGCGTAGGGGTGGGCGGGGATGTCGTCGGGCAGCACCAGCACCGGCGTCTGGCAGCCGCGCACGAAATCGCGCGTCACCGTGAAGACGAAGTCCGGGTCGGTGCGGTACATCCGGCTCAGGAACGCCTCCACCTCGGCCATCGTCACCTCCGGCCGCCGGGCCGACAGCGCCGGGCCCCAGCCGGTCATGTTGTTGTTGAAAAACAGCTCAGGCATGTCCGGCCGGAAGCCGCTGGGTTGGACGATCACGGCCGCCCTGATCCGCCCGGGCGCACGGCGCAGCAGGTTCCAGATGAAGGGGCCGCCGATGCAGAAGCCCATCACCAGGAATTCGTCGATGCCCAGGTGGTCCATCAGGCCAAGCTGGTCATCGGCGTGGGAATCCCACGGCCGCTCCACCTCCAGCGGGCCGGATGACTGCCCGCCATTGGCGTTGCGCAGGTCCATGGTGATGCAGCGGTATTCCGCCGCGAATTCCTCCAGCGGATTGAACGGCGAACTGGTGGCGAACGAGGCCATCGTCGCATTCAACCCGCCGCCGGGCAGCAGCAGCAGCGGGACACCCGAGCCGGTGTCCTGGTACTGGATGCGGACGGCGCCCTTCTCGAAGACCGGCATGGCGGCGTGTGTCCTCTTCTACGAAACCGGGTCGAGCACGACGACCGGGATTTCGCGGTCGGTCTTCTTCTGATAGTCGGCATAGGGCGGCCAGAACTTCAGCGCCTCGTCCCACAGCCGCGCGCGCTCCTGACCGGTGGCGGTCCTGGCGCGGACCTTCAGCTTGCGGGTGCCGACCTGGATTTCGGCATTCGGGTCGGCGAGGAGGTTGCGGTACCAGCCGGGATGCTCGGGAGCTCCGCCCTTGGAGGCGACAATGATGTAGCTGTCACCGGCCTCGCCGTAGAACAGCGGGAAGATGAACTTGTCGCCCGATTTGCGGCCCTTGGTGACGAGCAGCAGCGAGGGCACCACCATCTCGGCATAGCCCGGCGGGGTGACCTTGTACATGTGGCCGTCGGAGCCGCCGCTGGAGAGGTAGCGGTTGGTGTGGTCAACCATCCAGCCGGGAAGGTTGGGTGCAAGCTTGGCTTCTGTCATCGTCGCCTCCCTTTGTTCGGGCGCGATGCTAGCACGGTCGGTGGCCGGGGAAACCCGCCCGGCATTGACCACCCCGCGCGCCGTTCCTAGCCTGATCCTCCCGGCCGCTTGCTGCGCCGGCGGACAGCAATTCCGGGGGTTCCGATGGCAACGCACCGCTTCCGTCCCACGCGCTACCACAACGTGATCGGCACCTCCGAACCGTGCCTGCGCGTGGCCGATGGAGACACGATCATCACCGACACGATCGACGCCTCGGGCCTGGATGCCAGCGAAAAGCAGGCGTGGGAACGGCCGAACCCGATGACTGGGCCGTTCCATGTGGAAGGGGCCGAACCCGGCGATACGCTGACCGTGCGTATCGACCGGCTGACGCCGAGCCGGGCGACCGGATGGACCTACTCGCCACTCGCCCTCACCGTGCTGGACCCGGCCGCCATTCCCGAACGGCCGGCCAGCGAACGGGCGGTCTGGGAGATCGCCACAAACGACGGCACCGTGCGGCTGCGCGAACCGCCTAAAGGACTGGAGAACTTCACCCCGCCGCTGCAGCCGATGATCGGATGCTTCGGGGTGGCGCCCGCCCGCGGGCAGGCGCTGCTGACCGCCACCAGCGGGCCAAACGGCGGCAACATGGACTACCGCCTGTTCGCACCCGGCACGACCGCCTGGTTCCCGGTCTCGGTGTCCGGGGCACTGTTCTACCTGGGCGACGGCCATGCCTGCCAAGGGGACGGGGAAATCACCGGCACCGGCATCGAAACATCCTTCGAAATGGAAGTGACGTTGCGTGTGTTGAAACGCACGATCCAATGGCCGCGCGGGGAAACCGCCGACGATATCTTCACCATCGGCAACGCACGGCCGCTGGACCAGGCGCTGCAACATGCCACGACCGAAATGGTGCGCTGGCTGAGCGAGGATTACGGCCTGGATGCCCGCGCGGCCAGCCACCTGATGGGACAGGTGGTGCGCTACGACGTCGGCAACGTGTTCAACCCCGCCTATACGGTGGCTTGCCGGATCGCCCGGAAATGGCTGACGAGAGTGTAGGTCCGGCAAGCTGAAGCAAGAAAGCGAGTAGCGCTGCCCCATGAATGCTAGGATAGTATTGACAGGGCTCGGATGGGGATGACTGTAGGGGCAGATCGACCCTCTTTCATCGCAGCTTGATCATTGGCCGCAGGTTGTTGGCCGCATCGCTTCACTGCTCGATCTGGATGGGAGCGCGCACGTTCAGGGTGCTCTCTTGCGCAGGCGCGGGGTTCGCACGGCGGCAGACCTGCTGCATCTGGCGCTGCTCTATGGCCCCGGCGGGCTGTCGCTGCGTGCAGTGGCTAGCTTGGCGACCCTGGAGGGCATTGCCGACCTCTGCAACGTCTCGCTGCTCGACCGTTTGCGCAATGCCGGCGACTACCTGGCCGATGTGTTGAACCATCTGCTGGCCGATGCCCGCGGCAAGGCGGCCACGCAGGGGCCGTTGACGCTCAGCCTGATCGACAACTCGACCGTCGCGACACCGGGTAGCACAGGCAGCGACTGGCAGCTGCACGCGCGCTACGAACCGGCCCGCAGCCGCTTCACCGACCTGGCGATCTCCCCGGTGCGCACCGCCGAAGCGCTCTGTCATATGACAGTACGCCCTGGCGATCTGCTGGTGCAGGCCGTGGCTATGCCCGGGTGCGCAACTTCGTGCAAGCCCGCGACAATGGCGCCAACTTCACTACCCAGCTCGGCTGGCGGTCGCTCAAGCTGTTCCATCCTGATGGTCGGGCCTCTCCCCTTCTCGACCACCTGCCCGCGGCCGACGCCTGGATCGGGGAGCATGAGGTGCGCATCGGTAGCGGCCGGACAGCCATCACGGCGCGGCTGGTCCTGGCGCGCAAGCGGGTTGAGACGATGGAGCGCCAGCACGAACGGCTGCGTCATAAGGCCAGCCGCAAGGGCAGCAGGACGAATCCGCGCACCCTGCGCGCCGCCGGTTTCGTGATGCTGCTGACCCCGTTGTCCTGCGCGCATGCCGCCGCCGAGGAGGCGGTCCGCCTGTATCGCATGCGCTGGCAGGTGGAGTTGGCGTTTAGGCGGCTGAAAAGCCTCGGCGCGTTTGACAGCCTGCAGGCCAATGACCCGAGACTGGCACGCACCTGACTGTCTGATTCTGGCCGCCATGGCCCGTTTGCTTGCCTGCCAGGAGGAGATGATCGGGCTGTGGCAATCGGGCCTCCTGCCCGCGCCCGTCCGGTCGCGCGCCATCCGCCGGCGCCGATGTCGCCCGGCACTCCGGTCATGCTCACCTTGCCGCAATCATTTCGTTACAAAATTTAAATATACACCGAAGCCGTTCAACTTCCCGCCTTCGCCTCGCGCAGATAGACCGAGAAGATTGCCTTGCCCATCAGCGACAACTCAGCCGCGATGCACTGCTCCAGCACATCGGCCCTTGCCGCCTGCACGTCCGGATCGTCCGGCGCAGCACGGGCAGCGAATTCGGCCAGATGTGCCGCCAGCCGCGTCTGCCCGCTTCCGGCCAACACCACCGCCCGGTCCGCCAGCCTTCCCGCGCCTCCGGCCAGCGCCGCGATCTCGGCGGCAAGCTCCGAAGCCGGGGCGGGTTTCAGGTGCGTCACGTCGCCGTCGAACCAGCCGGCATACAGGTGCCAGATTCCCCGCACCACGAACTCGGGATCGTCGTATTTCGGCACCAGGTACGGCTTTGCCACCAGCGCCGCCGGCGGCTTCACGCAGCGCAACACCTCGTCCAGCGTGCAGCCCCGGTTCATCAGGTCCAATGACTGACCCACCAGGCTCTCTAGTGCCGCCGCCCCGTCGCCCAGCACCTGCGCCGCCCGCTCCGCGCCGAAGATCACCGGCCCGTGACCGGGGATCAGCACCTCCGGCCGCAGCGCCTCCATCCGCCGCAGCGCCACCGCCCAGTCCGGCGTGTAGCGCTGCACCTTGCGCGGGTTGCCGGAGTTCGGGAACACCCAGGCCACGAAGTCGCCACTCACCAGCACCCGCCGCGCCGGCAGCCACACGAAGGTAGCATCGTCGGTCTCGCCGCGCCCATGGAACAGCACCAGCGGAACCTCGCCGACCTCCAGCGCCATCGTGTCGTCGTAAACCACGTCGGGCCGCCGCTGGCCGATCGGATACACATAGTCCGGGTGGTTGAACTGCTGCCCCTGCACCAGGCTGTTCAGCCCGTGAGACGCCTCATACCGCTCCAGCCGCCGCGCCACGTCGCGGTGCGCCACGATCCTCGGCCGTGGCCGCCCCGCCGCATCCGCCTCCGCGTCGATCACCTTGATGCCGCTGGTGTGGTCGATATGCCCGTGGGTGTAGATCACCGTATGAACCGGGCTGCCGTCCCACCGCCGGATCGCCGCCAGCGTCTGTGCGGCGAACTGGGGATTGGCCGTGTCGATCACGACCAACCCCGCCGCGGTACGGATGGCCGTCACGCTGCCGCAGAAATACGTGGAATGGACGGCTATGATCCCGTCCGCCACCTCGGTGACAACGCCGCCCTGCCGGCTCTCGGTCCACGCCTCCATCGGCGCGGTCCCGGCCCAGAGCCGCTCGAACAGTGCATCCATCGCCGTTCATCCAAGCAGCCAGGGCGCCCCGGAGGCCTCGGCAATCCCGCGCACCTTGGCCAGCAGGTTAGGTCCCACCGGAATCCCCTCCTGCCGCCGCCGCGCCGCGTTGCGCCGCTCAGGATCGCCCGCCACCATCACCGGCCGGTCCGGATCGGCCGGCCTGGTCGCCCGCAGCGCATCGCAGAACGCCGTCATCTCGGCGCGGAATTCCGCGGGATCGCGCAGCAGCCCGGTGTCGATCGCCATGAAGAAATGCCCGATATCCATCGTGCCCGGCTTCTTCGTATGGCTCGGATCGGTCGGGAACGTCGCCCCCGACAATCCAGCCGCCAGCACGTTCACCATCGCCGCCAGCCCGTAGCCCTTGTAGCTGCTGCCATCCGCCGTGCCGCCCAGCGGAGTCAGGAACCCGCCCTTCTGCGCCGCCTCCAGCGGGTCGTTGCTCGGCTTTCCTTCCTTCGTCACCACCCAGCCATCCGGTGTCGGCAGCCCCTCGTTGGCCTTGTTGCGGATGCGTCCGGCGGCAACCGTGGTGGTCGCCATGTCCAGCAGGAACGGCTCGCCCTCCCGCGCCGGCGCGGCGAATGCGATCGGATCGGTGCCGTATTTCGCCTCCGCCCCCCCGGTCGGCGCCACCTGGATGCCGCTGGCCGAGGTGGTCACCATTCCGATGAACCCGGCATCCGCCGCCATCTTCGCGTAATAGCCGCAGGCCCCGAAATGCGACGAGTTCCGCACCCCCGCGATGCCGATCCCCACCGTCCGCGCCTTGCTGATCGCCAGGTTCATCGCCGTGTACGAATTGAAGTGCCCCAGCCCGCCGCCGCCGTCGATCAGGGCGGCCACCGGCTTGTCCACCACTACACGCGGCTGCGCCGTCATGCTCGTCTTGCCGCTGCGCCGCCGGTCGTCATAGCCCGGCACCATCGACATGCCGTGGCTGTCGATGCCGTGCAGGTCGGCCCACGCCATGATGTCGGCAGTCACCGCGGCGTTGATCGGGGGCATGCCCCAGGATTTCAGGATCGCCTCAAGCTGGGCGCGATGCAGTTCGTAGGGTGCCGGCATTTTTGGCTCCTGAGGAGGGAACGAAGCAAGGCGAGGGGCACCGCCCCTCGACCCCGCCAAGGGCAGAGCCCTTGGAACCCGTCAATTCAAGGCCATTCCCGCTGGCGAGGGAAGCCGTCAGGCAGAGATCGCCGCCGGCTCCGTGCGCTCGCGCTTCACCAGCAGCTTGTTCAGCGCATGCACATAGGCGCGGGCCGAGGCGACGATGGTGTCGGTGTCCGAACCCTGCCCGTCCACCATCTTGCCGTTCTCCTCCAGCCGCACCGTGGTCCTGCGCCTGCGCGTCGGTGCCCTCGGTCACCGCGCCGACCGAGAACAGCACCAGGTTGGCCTCGTGCGGGAAGATCTGCTCGGATCGCATTGAAGGTCGGCATCCACCGGCCCGTCGCCGGTGCCGTCGGCCGCTTGGCCACGGCCATCGACCTCCAGCTCCAGTCTCCGCCCGCGCCGGCGCCTTGCGAGCCGGCATGCAGGTCCAGCGAAACGAAGCGGATGCGCTCGTGGTCGCGCATCACCTCGTCATCCACCAGGGCGACGATGTCGTCGTCGAACACCACCTTCTTGCGGTCGGCCAGGTCCTTGAAGCGGCGGAACGCGTCGTTCAGCTGGTTGTCGCCGATGTCGCCATAGCCCAGCGTCTTCAGCTTGTCGCGGAACGCCGCGCGGCCCGAGTGCTTGCCCATCACCAGGTTGGACTTGCGTCCAGCCGACGCTCTCGCGGCGTCATGATCTCATAGGTGCCGGCATTCTTCAGCACGCCGTCCTGGTGGATGCCGGCCTCATGCGCGAAGGCGTTGCGGCCGACGATCGCCTTGTTCGGCTGCACGTCGAACCCGGTGATCGTGGACAGCAGCTTCGAGACGCGCAGGATGTTCGTCGGTCTTGATGTTGTTGCTTGGCGGCGACGGCGTCGGGCCGGGTGCGGATGCGCCATCACCGCCTCTTCCAGCGACGCATTGCCGGCGCGTTCGCCGATGCCGTTGATGGTGGATTCGATCTGCCGCACGCCGGCCGCAACGCCGCCAGTGTGTTGGCCACCGCCAGGCCCAGGTCGTTGTGGTTGTGGGTGGACAGGATGACCTTGTCGGCGCCCGGCACGCGGTTGCGGAGCATGGTGAAGATGCGCTCCATGTCCTCGGCAGCGCATAGCCCACCGTGTCGGGGATGTTGATCGTGGTGGCGCCGGCCTTGATCGCCTCCTCCACGCCGCGGCACAGGAAGTCGGTCTCGGTGCGGGTGCCGTCCTCGGCCGACCATTCCACGTCGTCGGTGTACTGGCGCGCCAGGGTGACCGTGGTCGGTGATGGCCTCCAGCACCTCCTCGGCTCCATGCGCAGCTTGTGCTCCATGTGCAGCGGACTGGTGGCGATGACGACATGGATGCGCCGGCGCTGCGGCGGGCTTCAGCGCCTCGGCGGCGCGCAGCACGTCCTCGCGGCCGGCGCGCGCCAGGCTGCAGATCACCGGCGTGTCGTCCGCTGGCCGACGCTCTCGGCGATCGCCTTCACGCTCTCGAAGTCGCCGGGCGAGGCGATGGGGAAGCCGGCCTCCATGACATCGACGCCCAGTTCGGTCAGCGCCTCGGCCATGCGCAGCTTCTCGGCGAGGTTCATGGAGAAGCCGGGCGACTGCTCGCCGTCGCGCAGCGTGGTGTCGAAGATAATGACGCGGTCGTCGTCCAGCTTGCCGAAGCTGGGATGGGTGATGCTCATTGGTCAGGGTATCCCTCGGATCGTTGCACAGACTTTAGCCTCAGGGCTTCCCCTGAGCGATGCCGGCGTTCAGCCGACCCGGCGCAGCGCTCAGGGGCGGCTAAGTCGAAGAAGGAGGAGGGGCAGGCGCGCCAAGGCGCGCGCCGAAGCGCGCGCAGCTAATTCAGCCGAGGTGGCGACCGCATGCATGACGCGGACACTAGCGACGACGCTGCGATGGTGCAAGCATCACGGCGCAACCCTCCTGCCCGGGAACGTCTCATGCACAAAGTCGTCTTCTGCCGCGCCCTGCATCCCACCGCCATGGAGATGCTCGCCGTCCGCAAGGATATCGAGGTGAAGATCCTCACCACCGAGTTCCGCGGCCCGCCGCTGCAGAAGGAACTGGCCGCCAATATCGCCGACGCCGACGCCATCATGGTGGGCCTCGAAAAGGTCCAGGCCGACCTGCTCGCTACCGCGCCGAAGCTGCGCGTCGTCAGCCGCTTCGGCGTCGGCTTCGACACGCTGGACATCCCTGCCTGCACCCGCCAGGGCGTGACCGTCGGCGTGGTCAACGGCGCCAACGACCAGTCGGTGGCCGAGCACGCGATGATGCTGATGCTCTCCGTCGCCCGCCGCACGGTGGAATACGACGCCTCCGTGCGCGGCGGCACCTGGATGATCCAGCACGGCAGGCGCATGCACGAACTGGCGGAGCGCAGCGTGCTGATCGTCGGCTACGGCCGCATCGGCACGCGCGTCGCAAAGCTCTGCACCGCCTTCGGCATGAATGTGATGGTGCACGACCCCGCCTTCCCCACCCCGCGCATCGCCGCCGACGGCCACACTCCGGCCCCCGACTTGATGGCGGCCGTCGCCGAAGCCGACGTTGTCAGCCTGCATTGCCCGCTGTCGGACGAGACGCGACGCATGGTCGATGCGTCGTTCCTGAAATCCATGAAGCCGACCGCTTGGCTGATCAACACCGCCCGGGGCGGGCTGGTGGACGAGGCCGCGCTGGCCACGGCACTGGCCGACGGCACCATCGAGGCCGCCGGCGTGGACGTGCTGGTGCAGGAGCCGCCCGACCCGGCGAACCCGCTGTTCAAGCTACCCAACGTGGTGCTCGCCCCGCACAACGCCGCCGCCCCGCTGGAATGCTACGCCAAGATGTCGCGCCGCGCGGTGCTGAACATCCTCGACTATTTCGACGGCAAGCTCGACCCTGGCTATGTCGTGAACCCTGAAACCCTCGGCCGGAACGCGCCATGACCGAAGCATTGGCCTGCCAGCGCGACCTGTTCGAAATCCCGGCCGAGGTTGCCTACCTCAACGCCGCCGCCTACGTGCCGCTGCCGCGCGCGGTGCGCGAGGCCGGCGAACAGGGCGTGCTGACCAAGAGCCACCCCTGGCAAATGTCCGCCAGCCACGGCACCACCATCTCCGAGCGCGCCCGCGCCGCCGCCGCGGCCCTGCTCGGCACCGCCGCCGACAACGTCGCCATCACCGGCGCGGTCAGCTACGGCATCGCCACCGCGGCGCGCAACCTGCCGATCGCCCGTGGCACCCGCGTTCTGATGATCGAGGGCGAGTTCCCCTCGCTGGCCCTGGTCTGGCCCGCGCTCGCCGAGGCCGCCGGCGCCACCGTGGAAGTGGTGCCCCGCCCGGCCGACGCCGACTGGACAGCCGCCCTGCTGGAAGCCATCGACCGCCCCGGCGCGCCTCCGGTGGGCCTGGCCGCGCTGACCCCGCTGCACTGGAGCGACGGCGCGCTGATCGACCTCGCCCGCTTGGTGCCGGCGCTGCTCCGACAGGGCGCGCGCATCGTCATCGACGCCACCCAGTCGGCCGGCGTGCTGGACCTCGACCTCGCCGCGCTGAAGCCGGATTTCCTAGCCTTCCCCACCTACAAATGGGTGCTCGGCCCGTACAGCGTCGCCTTCCTCTACGCAGCACCCGAGCACCAGGACGGCCGCCCGCTGGAAGACCACGGCCCCGCCCGCACCCCCGGTTCCAATAGCTATATCGCCAGCGCCCGCCGCTTCGACCGCGGCGAGCGCAACGACCCGATCGGCCTGCCGATGGCTGCCGCCGGCCTGGAACAGGTGCTCGCCTGGGACCGCACGGCCGTCGCCGCCCGGCTGCGCACCCTCACCGACGCGCTGGCCGAGGCGGTGGGCGACCTGCCGGGCGTGTCGATGCTGCCGCGCGACCGGCGCGCGCCGCACATATTGGGCCTGCGTTTCGCGGGCGGCCTGCCCGCGGGCCTGCTGGACCGGATGGCCGCACGCGGCGTTCACGTGGCCGACCGCATGGGGGTGATGCGCGTCAGCCCGCACGTGTACAACGATGAGGCCGACGTGGCCCGCTTCGCCGCAGCCCTGCGCGCTGAGCGCGCCTCCTGATGTTGGCTTTGGGCGAGGAGCGTGCTGCCTGACGTTGCCTACCCGCGACTGGCGCGGGAGAATGCGCCGGGCGCGGACGTGGCGAAACGGTAGACGCAGCAGACTTAAAATCTGCTTCCCGTGAGGGAGTGCGGGTTCGAGCCCCGCCGTCCGCACCAGCTTCTCAGGCCCAGCCCTTCGGCGCGCGGAACCCGCCCAGCAGGTCCTCCAGCATGCCGGCGACCGCGATGGTGGTGCGGTCGGCGTGCATCGGCCCCACGATCTGGCAGCCGATCGGCAGCCCGTCGCGGCTCATACCAACCGGTGCCGCAGTGGCCGGCAGCAGCATGGCGCCGATTACGCCGGGCCAGAACAGCATGCCGTTCCAGGGTTCGGATTCGCCGTTGATGGTCACTCGCATCTCATGCGGCGCCACGCCCTGCTGGTGCGGCTGGGCCGGCACGGCATGGGCCGGGCAGATCAGCACGTCCCAGTCCTGGAAGAAGGCGCCCCAGGCACGGCGCATGCGGTTGCGCTGGTGGTTCAGGCCGATCCAGGCGGCATGGGTGATGCCGACCGAGCGCAACATCACCTCGTCAGGCGCCTGGTCGTCGGGGCCGAGCCGGGCGGCGGCCTCGCGCAGCTGCGCCTCCTTGTCAGGCGGCAGGAAGGCGAATTGCACGGCGCCGAGCAGGCGCAGATAAACGGCGAACGCCAGCGTCTGGTCGATCGCCGGGCGGGCCAGTGTGTCCACATGGGCGCCCGCCTTGCGCAGCGCCGCACCTGCCGCAAGCACGGCTTTACTCACCTCGGCGCCGGTGCGGGTGGCCGGGTCCTCGGCCCAGACGGCCACGCGAAGCCCTTTGGGACCCTTGGGCGGCTTGGGCAGGTCCAGCGCCACCGTGCTGTCGAGCGGATCGGGGCCGGCCAGCACGTCCAGCGCCAGCGCCAGGTCGCCGGCGGTGCGCGCCAGCGGGCCGATGCAGGCGATATCGACCTGCGACTGCAAATCCGGCACCGGCGCATGGCCGTAGCTCGGCAGCAGCCCCCAGCTTGGCTTGTGGCCGAACACGCCGCAGGCATGGGCGGGCTGGCGGATCGAGCCGCCGATGTCGCTGCCGCAATCCAGCGCCGTCAGCCCCGCCGCCAGTGCCGCCGCCGCCCCGCCCGACGAGCCGCCCGGCGCGCGCGCGAGGTCCCAGGGATTGTTCGTGGTGCCGTAGATGTCGTTGTAGGACTGCCAGTCGGCCAGCATCAGCGGCACGTTGGTCTTGCCCATCACCACCGCCCCCGCCGCGCGCAACCGCTGCACGGCAAGCGCATCGCGGGTGGCGATGGCGTGTCGCTGTTCCGGCCGCCCCCAGGTGGTTGGCAGGCCGGCGACGTCGAAGCTCTCCTTCACTGTCAGCGGCACGCCGTGAAGGGGGCCAATCGGCTCCTTCAGGCGGTCGAGCGCCTTCGCCCGCCGCCGCGCCGCCTCGAAATCCCGCGCGACGACGGCATTCAGCCGCCCGTCCAGCCGCTCGATGCGGGCAAGGAAATGGTCGAGCAGTTCCACGCAGCCGAGCTTGCGCTTGCGCACGAGCGCCGCCAGGGCCTTGGTGGAGCGGAAGGCAAGATCGGTCATGCAGAGGGTCTCCGGTGCACGCGCGGCGAGTCAGGGAACGCGGCTGACCTGAAAGGTTCCGCCCCCGGCTTCGGCCATGCCGTCGCCCCAGCTTCCCGCCAGCACGCCGGCGCGGGCCGTCGCACGGCCGCGGCCATGGTCGGGCGGCAGATGCCATTCCAGGGTCAGCGCATCGCCGTGCGCAATGCCGTCGAGCCGGGCGAAGCCGGCGCCGAAGGAGTAGCCACCCCGCACCTGCCCATCGGCCGCCTGGTGCAGCACCAGGTCCACGTTGAACGCGGTGCCGCCAAGTCGGACGCTGCCGTGGAAGGCGCCGTCGAACGGCAGGCCGGTCGGCGCGGGTGCGCGGCAATGGCGGGCGAGATGCCGGCCGGGCCGGCGCGGACCCAGATCCTCGGGGCGCACAGTGGCGCCGATGCGCGCGATCAGACGCTGCAGGTCCAGGTTGCCCAGGAAGTCGGCCAGCAGCCGGATGTCGCGTGCCACGCGTTCGGCGGTGGCGCGGCTGTCGCCGACGAAGCCGGCGCCGCTGGCCGCGACATGCAAGGCAACTGCACGCAGGCGCGACGGCGACAGCGGGTGGGTGTGACCGGCCACGATCTCGCGGTGGGCGGCGTCGCCGGCGGTGGCGGCCTGGACTTCGTTCAGATGCGCCATCGCCAGGAACAGCACGGACAGCCCGAGCGGTGCCTCGTTGAGCCGCGCCAGCACGTCGAGCGCGAAGCGGTCGGCCTCCGCTTCCTGCGCGCGCGACTGCGCCGGCGCCACGTTCGCGCTGTGGCGGTGCAGCACATGGCCCACCTCGTGCAGCAGCACGAACACCGCCATGCCGTTAAACATGTGCTGGGCCAAGGCGGCGACGCGCGGGGTGTCCAGCGCATCGGCGGGAATGCACAGCGCCTCGCGCGGCGCAGGAGGGCGCGCAGCCCCGCCCGCCTGGCGCCAGTTGCGCAGCATCGTCATGTAGTCGGCGACGGTCTGCTGGGAATAGCCGTTCTCCTGCAGCCAGGCGGTGGCGGTGGCGATGTCGTCGAGAAAGGTGAGCGACGCGGTTGAGAGCACCACGTCGCCGCCCTGGGCGCGAAAGCCGAACGGCTCGTCGCCGGGCAGGCGAAGCTCCATGCGCACACGCATCGCCGCGGTGCCGGCCCGCTCCTGCGGCGTCAGCACCGGGCGGATCACGTTGTCCAGGTTGTCGATGAGGCCGCGCCGGTAGCCGGGCTGGCGGGCGGCAAGCGCCTCGGTCTCGTAGATCGTCGCGACCGCCGCGGGTTGTGCCTGGGCAACGGGTGGGGCGAGCAGCAGCGCGGCCGCCAGCCAGGCTGCCGCGGGCCTCATTGCAGCCCGCTGTTGAAGATCATCACCGCGCCGCCGGCCCGGTCGAGCGGCGCGCGACCGGCGGCCCCTTCGGCGACCCAGTCGGCGAAGGCGGCGCGGTCGCCCCAGGCCGGGGACCAGGCCTGGGCCATCAGGGCCAGCTTGGCGGCGCGCAACGTCGCCTCGGCCTCGGCAACCGCGGGGGCGGAGAGATGCGGGCGGGCCTGGGCGAGCAGGGCGTTGAGGCCGATCACCATGCGCTCGACCTCCTCGGCCGGCGCGGCGGTGCCGGAAGCAGCGGCGGGCACCGCCGCCGGGGCCAGCAGGCCGCCGCCAAAGCCGGAATAGCGCAGCCGCGACGCCTCCGCCCCCGGCCCCAGCGGCAGGTCGAGTTCCACCGGCCGGGCGACGGAGTAGCCCAGGATGGCGCAGCCGAACAGCGCGAAGAACACGCCCGGGCCGACGCGCGAGAGCATGATCGACACGCCGCCCGGCAGGGTCGCCTTGCCCTCGCCGCGCGCCGCGCCCGGCATCTGGGCGAACAGCCGGTAGCCCAGCCAGATGGCCAGGGCCCCGGCGCCGATCAGAAACAACCGCTCGGCGCCGCGCATCAGCGTGACCGCCAGAAGTCCCGTCAGCGTCGCACTGTCCATCGCCAGCCTCCGCCCTCGCGGCCCGCCGGCCGCGGTTCAGCCCGCCGCGGGTCAACCCATCGAGGAGTTGAAGTTGCCCCCGTCCATCACGAGGTTCTGGCCGACGATGAAGCCGGCATGGGCGCCGCACAGGAAGGCGCAGGCCTCGCCGAACTCGGCGGGGTCGCCGATGCGCCCGGCCGGGTTGTTGCGGCCCATGTCGGCCAGCGCCTCCTCCAGCGTCTTGCCCGCCTTCTGCGCCATGGCAAGCGACGAGTTGCGGATGCGGTCGGTGTTGAACGGGCCGGGCAACAGGCCGTTGATGGTGACGTTGTGCTTGGCCACCTGCCGCGCGAGGCCGGCGACGAAGCCGGTCAGGCCGGCGCGCGCGCCGTTGCTCATGCCCAGATGCGGGATCGGCGACTTCACCGAGGCCGAGGTGATGTTCACGATGCGGCCGAACTTGCGGCCGATCATGCCGTCCACCACCGACTTGATCAGGAAGATCGGGGTCAGCATGTTGGAATCGATCGCCTTGATCCAGTCGTCGCGGTTCCAGTCGCGGAAATCGCCCGGCGGCGGGCCGCCGCAATTGTTCACCAGGATGTCCGGGTTGGGACAGGCCGCCAGCGCGGCGGCGCGGCCTTCCTCTGTGCTGATGTCGCCGGCCACTGTGGTGACGTTCACCTGATGGGCGGCGCGGATCTCGGCTGCGGTCGCCTCCAGCGCCTCCTTGCCGCGCGCGGTGATCACCAGATCCACGCCCTCGCGGGCCAGCGAAATGGCGCAGGCGCGGCCCAGCCCCTTGCTGGCGGCGCACACGATTGCCTTGCGGCCACGAATACCCAGATCCATCGTCAGTTCCCTCCCGGATTGCTGATTTTTTCCAATTCCGCCCGGACTTCCGGCGGAATCGGCACCGGCCGCATGGTGGCGCGGTCGACATAGACATGCACGAAGCGGCCCTCGGCCGAGGAACCTGCCTCGTCGTTGCGGAATATGCCGGCGCGATAGCGCACCGAGCTGCGCCCGAGATGGGCGACCGCGAGCCCCACGGTGGCGTCGTCGGGATAGGCCATCTGCGCGATGAAACGGCAGCCGGTCTCGGCGACGATACCGATGATGCCGCTGCGGCCGATCTCGAGAAGGCCATGATCGATCAGGAAACGGTTCACCGCGGTGTCGATCCAGGAATAATAGACCACGTTGTTCACGTGGCCGTACACGTCGTTGTCCATCCAGCGCGAGCCGATGGTGTGGAACCAGCGGAAATCGGCCCGGGTGGGCGGCGGCGTGCGGGTGGCGGGCGAGGACATGAAACTCCTGGGAGAGTGGCCGGGCGGACGACGACTACACAAGGTTTGCGCCCCGAGGTCCAGCGACCCAAGCCCCGGGCACCCGGTCCGGTCGGGGGCGGATTGGACAGGCACCGACGGGCCGGGCTACATCGCGCCCCTCCACGAGCCGCCTCGGCCATCGGGGCCGGCGCCAGATGAGCGGGTACCGATCGTGATCCTGATGCACCGACGTCATCTGCTGGCGGGCATGGCGCTGGCCGGAGCGACGATATGGCGGCCGGGGACGGTCCACGCGCACGCGATCCTGATGGCAAGCACGCCGCCGGCGGGCGCCACGCTGCCGCCGGGGCCGCAGGATTTCACCCTGAAGTTCAACATCCGTCTCGACCGCGCCCGCTCCCGGCTAACCCTGGTGCGGCCGGGCGACCACGAGTCGGTGCTGCCGCTGGCCGACACCAAGGACGACGTGCTGGCCACGCATGCGGTGCTGGCGCCCGGCGCCCATGTGCTGCGCTGGCAGGTGCTGGCGATCGATGGGCACATCACGCGCGGCGAGGTCCGCTTCACGGTGAAAGCGCCCTGACGTGACGTTGCTGGTCGACCTGTTCGGCTACCTGTCGATCATCCTCGAGGGCTTGACCGGCGTGGCGCAGGCCACCGCGCTGGGCAGCGCCCTGTTCCTGGTGTTCCTGGTGCAGCCGCGCGGCTGGCTGCTGGGCGAGGCGGGGCGGCGGATCGGCGCGCATACCGCCCGCTTCGCCGCGTGGTGCGCCCTGGGCCTGGTGGCGGCCGAGGCGGGGGTGCTCGCGCTGCAGGCCTCGGTGTTGGTCACCACGCTGGACATCGGCGTCGCCGATGCGCTGTCGGCGCAGTTCGCGCTAGCGGGGCTGGCGCGGATCGGCGCGGCCCTGCTGCTGGCCGCGACGCTGTTCGCCTTCGGTGCGCGGGCACCGGCCTGGCTGCTGCTGCCGCTGGCGGCGGGGGTGCTTGCGGCGGCGACCTTCAGCACCCACGCCGCCGCACGGCTGGAGGAGAGCCTGGTGCTGCTGCTCGCCTCCGCCGTGCACCAGTTCGGCGCGGCACTGTGGATCGGCGGCATCCCCGCCTTCCTCGGCGCCCTGTCGCGCACACGTGGGGCCGGGCCGTGGCAGGTGGTGGGCGAACGCTTCTCGACGATGTCGATCGTCGGCGTCGGCTGCATCCTGGCCTCGGGCACGGTGATGGCGCTGGCGTATGTGGGCGAGCCGTCGGCGCTGTACGGCACCGCCTATGGCGTGATGGTCAGCGCCAAGGTGCTGATGTTCGCGGCCCTGCTGCTGCTGGGCCTGGGCAATTTCCGGCTGATCCGGCGGCTGAAGCGCGATCGCGCCCAGCCGATCGATCGGGTGCGCCGTTTCGCCGAGGTGGAGTTCGGCGTGGGCTTCGCTATCTTCTTCGCCGCCGCCTCGCTCACCTCGGTGCCGCCATCGGTGGACCTGCTGCAGGACCGGGTGACCTTCGCGGAACTGGCCGAGCGCGCCACGCCGCGCGCGCCGCGGCTGCTGACCTCGCCCGATCACGACACGCTCACCCTGCCCTCGCTGCAGGCGAAGCTGGACGCCGAGGCGCGGGCCAACGCCACCCGGCCCTCGCAGGCCTTCATTCCCGGCTCCGGGGTGATCCCGCCGCGCAATGCCGACGACCTGGCGTGGTCGGAATACAACCACCATTGGGCGGGCATCTTCGTCGCCGCGATCGGTTTGCTCGCGCTGCTGAACCGGGCGGGGCTGCGGTTCGCGCGGCACTGGCCGCTGCTTTTCATGGCGCTGGCGGTGTTCCTGCTGGTGCGTTCCGATCCGGAAGGCTGGCCGCTGGGGCAGATCTCGTTCCTGGAGGGGCTGCGCGACGTGGAGGTGCTGCAGCACCGCTTCTTCGTGCTGCTGCTGGTGGGCTTCTCGGTGTTCGAATGGCGGGTACGGGTGAGCGGGCGGACGATGGGCTGGCAGCCGCTGGTGTTTCCGCTGGCCACCGCGCTGGGGGGCGTGGCCCTGTTGACGCACAGCCATGCCATCGAGAACGTCAAGGAACAGCTTCTGGTGGAGATCAGCCACACGCCGCTGGCGCTGGCCGGGATTGCCGCGGGCGCGGCGCGGTGGCTGGAACTGCGGCTGGACGGGACGGCGAGCCGCAGGGCGGGATGGGTGTGGCCGGTGTGCCTGTTGTTGGTGGGCCTGATACTTCTGACCTACCGCGAGGCTTGAGCGATCAGCGCCCGGTAGTGGGCGGCGATGTCGTCGGAGAAGGCGGCGAACATCACGATGGTGATGTCGTCCTGTCCGGCCAGGGCCGCCGACACCTCGGCGACCGCGATGGCGCAGGCCTCGGCGACGGGATAGCCGTAGACGCCGCAGCTGATCGCGGGAAAGGCGATGCTGCGCACCGCGCTGGTCCGGGCGAGGGCGAGGCTGTTGCGGTAGCAGGCGGCGAGCAGCGCCGCTTCCCCGGCGTGGCCGCCCTGCCAGACCGGGCCGACGGTGTGGATCACGTGGCGGGCTTGCAGGCGATGGCCGCCGGTAATGCGCGCCTCGCCGGTGGGGCAGCCGCCGAGGGTGCGGCATTCCGCCAGCAGGCCGGGCCCGGCGGCGCGATGGATCGCCCCGTCCACACCGCCGCCGCCGAGCAGCGAGGCATTTGCGGCGTTCACGATGGCATCGACCGCCAGTGCGGTGATGTCGCCGCGCACGAGTTGCATCCGTTGCATCGCCGCCTCCCCGGTCAGGTGACCGCCCGGCGCACCTGGTGGCGTGGGTCTTGCCACTCGCCGGCTTCCATCACCGCGCGTAAAGCCTCGGCGGCGTCCCAGAGGTCCACGAAGCGCGTGTAGAGCGGGGTGATGCCAAAGCGCAGGATATCGGGGGCGCGGAAATCGCCGATGACGCCGCGGGCGATCAGCGCCTGCATGATCGGGTAGGCGTCAGGGTGGGCAAGGCAGAGCTGGCTGCCGCCCTGGGCCGGGTCGGCGGGCGAGGCGAGGCGGAATCCTCGTTCGGCGCAGGCTCCGGCGAGCAAGGTGGCGAACAGGCCCACTTGACGCAGCGACTTGGCGCGCAGTTCCGCGATCGGCGCTTCAAGCGCGATGTCCACGCCGACTTCCAGCGCCGCGAGGCTGAGCACCGGCGGCGTGCCAACCATGGCGCGGGCGATCCCGGGCGCGGGGCGGTAGCCGGACTCGAAGGCGAAGGGGGCGGCGTGGCCGAGCCATCCGGTCAGCGGGTAGCGCATCGCGTCCTGCAGGCGCGGGGCGACATAGAGGAAAGCCGGCGCGCCCGGCCCGCCATTGAGGAACTTGTAGCCGCAACCGACGGCAAGATCGGCGTCGCAGCCGGCAAGGTCCACCGGCACCGCGCCGGCGGAATGGGCGAGGTCCCACAGCACCAGGGCGCCGTGGGCGTGGGCGGCGGCGGTCAGCGCGGCCATATCGTGCATGGCGCCGGAATGGAAGTTCACGTGGGTGAGCATCACCACGGCGACGTTGTCGTCGATGGCCCCCGCGATCGCCGCCGGTTCGGCGAAGCGCAGTTCGTGGCCTCTATCCAGCAGGGCGGCGAGGCCTTCGGCGATGTAGAGATCGGTTGGGAAATTGCGCCGCTCGGACAGGATCACCCGGCGCTCCGGCCGGGCGGCCAGGGCCGCGCCGAGCAGCTTGAAGAGGTTCACCGAGGTGGAGTCGGCGACCATCACCGACCCCTCGGACGCGCCGATCAAGCGGGCGATCTTGTCGCCCACGCGCGCCGTCAGGGCCATCCAGCCGGCGTCGTTCCAGCTGCGGATGAGGCCCTGGCCCCATTGCGCCTGCACCACCTCGGCCACCCGCGCCGGGGTGGCGCGCGGCAGGGCGCCGAGCGAGTTGCCGTCGAGGTAGATCACGCCGTGCGGCAGGGTGAAGCGCTCGCGCAGCGGGGCCAGCGTGTCCTGGCGGTCGAGCGCCTGGCAATCGGCGCGGGTGGGCTTCATGGCGGCTCCTTGGCTGGCGGCCATGCTTGCCCGCCAGGCCGCGGGCGCGCAACCGTTGACCGGACGGGGGCGCGGGGGGAAAATCGGGCAACCCCAGGAGGTCCGCGATGAACCATCTCGCCCCCAGCCTGAACCCGATCCGCCCCGATGCGCCGGAGGAGATACCGGTGATCGACCTCGCCGCCTACCTGGCCGGCGCGCCCGGCGCGCTGGAGGCGGCGGGAGCGAAGCTGCGGCACGCGCTGGAGAATGTCGGCTTCTATTTCGTCACCGGCCACGGAGTGGACCAGGCGCTGGTGGACGAGGCGTTCGCGGCGGCGAGGCGGTTCCATGCCCAGCCGCTGGAGGAGAAGCTCAAGCTCAAGATCAACCAGCACAATATCGGCTACCTGCCGGTGCGCGGCTCGGTGACGCGGCATTCCAAGATCAACCCGAACAACAAGCCGAACGTGAACGAGGCGTTCTTCGCCAAGCGCGACCTGCCGCCCGACCATCCGGACGTGCTGGCCGGGCTGCCGTTCCGTGGGCAGAACCAGTGGCCGGCGGACCTGCCGGGCTTCCGCGAGGCGGTGGTGGCCTACAGCACGGCGATGGAGCGGCTCGGGCTGCGGCTGCTGCCGCTCTATGCCGTGGCGCTGGATTTGCCGGCCGATTTCTTCGCCAGGCCGTTCGAACCGCCGATGTACACGCTGCGCATGTCGCACTACCCGCAACAGGAGGGGACGGACGAGAACGAGTTCGGGTTGGCGCCGCACAGCGACACCAGCTTCATGACCTTGCTGGCGCAGAACAAGGTGCCCGGGCTGTCGATACGCCTGCCGAACGGGCGCTGGGTGGACGCGCCGGCGCTGGAGGGCAGCTTCCTGGTCAATGGCGGCGACATGCTCCGGCGCTGGACCAACGAGCGCTTCCTGGCCACGCCGCACCGGGTGGTGAACCGGTCGGGCCAGGAGCGCTATGCCATCCCGTTCTTCTTCGATTGCGCCTACACAACGGTGATGGAATGCCTGCCCACCTGCACGACGCCGGACAACCCGCCGCGCTACGAGCCGATGAGCTATCCCGACTACATGCTGTGGTACCGCAACCTGAACTATGGCGGCCAGCAGGCCGAAGCGCCGAAGGGGCGGGACGGGGTGCAGCTTTCGGCAGGCTGAGCCGCCCCCGTCAGGTGAACGCGGGCACCTTGCGGGCCAGGCCGCCGTGCAGGTCGAGGATCCGTTCGCGCCAGGCATGCACGAGATCGCCGGGTTCCAGCAGGGCGAAGGGACTGGTGCAGCGGGCCCACTGGAAGGCCCCGAACACGGCGTAGTCGCCGTAGTCGGGTGACGCGCCGCCCAGGAAGGGCTGTTCGGCCAGCACGGTGCGCAGCGGCAGCAGCATGGCGCGGAATTCCGGCAGCCGGGCGTCGCGGTCGGCGGTGACCTCGGACAGCTTCATGCCGTAGCGCTGCTCGCGGCTGGCGATGAAGTAACTGCGCGCGGGCTCGGACAGCAGCGGCACGATGTCGGATACGATGAAGCGGGCGATCGCGGGATGCAGCACGCTGTTGGTCCAGGCGATGGTGAACCGCAGGCTGGCCGGCGCGCCGTGGAACAGCGGCGGGGCGTCGGGGTAGGCGGTGTCGAGATATTCGGCGATGGGCGTGGAATCGGTGACCACGCGCTCGCCATCGACCAGCACGGGCACGCGCTCGTAGTTGGCGAAGCGCAGGGCCGCCGCGTCGGTGAAGCGCCAGGGCACAACTTCGGCATCCAGCCCCTTGTGCGCCAGCGCCATGCGGATGCGCCAGCAATAGGGGCTGAAGCGGCGCTCGGGGTCGGCGCCGACGAGTTCGTAGAGTTTGCGGACCACGGGCTCAGTTCCCTCGGCTTGCGGTGACGTGGCGGAGCTTGGTCATGGCAGGGTTTCCGGTGCGGGGGTGGGGTCGAGCAGGGCAAGGGCCTGGCGGGCGGCACCGTGCAGCAGCGCGGGGTCGGGGCGGGCGCGGGCGAGCACGCGCAGGCCCATGGCCGTTGCCACCAGCAGGCGGGCGAGGTCGTCGGCGTCGCCGGTGCGGTCGATGCAGCCCTGACCTTGTCCCGCGCGGACGCGGCCGGCGAGGAACGCCTCCAGCCCCCCGAGCCGCGCGGCGATGGCCTCGCCAACCTCCGGGTCATGAGGGGCGATCTCGAGCGCGGTGTTCACCATCAGGCAGCCGCGCCGGTCGGGGTCGGCGAGCGAGCGCGACACGATGTCGTCGAGAAACGCGGCGATTGCGGCACGCGGGTCGTCCATCGCCGCCAGCCTGGCGAGGCGCGGGCGCAGGCCCCCCTCGATGTAGCGGTCGAGCGCGCGCAGGAACAGGGCGCGCTTGTCGCCGAAGGTGTTGTAGAGGCTGGCCGGCCCGAGCCCCATCGCCGCACCAAGTTCGCGGATGGAGGTGGCGGCATAGCCGTACCGCCAGAAATGCTGCATGGCCGCGTCCAAAGCCTGGTCTTCCGCAAATGCGCGAGGTCTGGCCAACTGGGTGCCTGCCAACTCGATACCTGGATGAAACGCCTGCGGAATTTATGGAACGATCGCTTCAAAAAGCAAGCCGTCTTGGACACACACCATCGTGAGCGCCGGATTCCTGCGCCCGGCGCTGGCCGGGGCCGCGGCGACCTGCGCGGGCAACGGGCTGGCGCGCTTCGCCTATGTGCCGATCTTTCCGGCCATGGTCGGCGCCGGCTGGGTAGATGGCGGGCAGGCGGGGCTGCTGGGGGCCGCGGCGCTGGGTGGCTACCTGATGGGCACGCTGGGCGGGCGGGCGGCGGCGCGGCGCATCGGCGTGCCCGCCACGCTGGACCTGGGCATGGCGCTGGTGGTGCTGGCGATGGCCGCCTGCGCCTGGAATGGCGGGTTCGCCTGGCTGATGGCATGGCGGACGATGGCCGGCGTGGCCGGAGGGCTGCTGATGGCCCTGGCCGGGCCGGCGACGCAGGCCAGCGTGCCGATGGCGCGGCGCGGCGCGGCAGGGGGGGTGGTGATCGCCGGGGTGGGGATCGGCATCGTCACCGGCGCGTTGCTGGTGCCAGCGCTGCTGCCGGCTGGGCTGCCGGCGACATGGCTGGGGCTGGCGGGGGTGGTGGCGCTGCTGTGGCTGGCGGTGCGGCGGCACTGGCCGGACATGGAGATGCGCGGGGTCGCCGCCCAGGCGCCGCCGCGGGCGGGGATGTTGCTGCTGACCTATGGACTGCACAGCGCGGGAATGGTGCCGCCGATGGTCTATCTGGCCGACCTCGCGGCGCGCGGGCGCGGGCTGGGGGTTACAGCGGGGGCGATGGCCTGGCTGCTGTTCGGCCTGGGCGGTATCGTCGGCGGCCTGGCGAGCGGGCGGCTGACCGACCGGATCGGCGGACGGCGCACGCTGCAATGGTGGCTGGGCATACAAGGCGTGGCGCTGGCCCTGGCGCTCGTGCCGAGCGGGGCGGCGGTACCTGGCCTCGGCGGTGATCGTGGGCTTCGCGGCGATCGGCGTGACAACGGTGACGCTGACGGTGTGCCGCGAAGTGGCGCCAGCACAGTCGGCGGCGCTATGGGTGCAATGCACGGCGATCTTCGGGGTGGTGCAGACGGGCGTGGCCTTCGCGGTGGCGCCGCTGTTCGCGGCCACCGGCGAGAGCCACGAGGCGGTTTTCGCGGTGGGTTTGGCGGCATCGCTGGGGGCGATCGTGGCCGCCTTCGCGCTGGCCCGTTCAGTCCGCGGCAAAACGTGACAGGGTGAAGGCGGAAGGCAGCGCCGCCCCGTCTGCCACCCGTCCCGCCAGCACCTCGCCCAGGGCGGCCGAGTGTTTGAAACCATGGCCGGAGCAGGGCGAGGCCACCACCGCGCCGGGCAGGCCGGGCAGGTCGTCGAGAATGAAGCCGGCATCGGGGGTGACGGTGTAGAGGCAGGCACTCGCGCGGGCGCGTTGGGCGAGCACGCCGGCCAGCCGCGGGGCGACGTGGCGGGCGTGGAAGGCGGCCGATTCCGCTTCATCCACCGTTCTGTCCACCTCGTCGGGCGCGGTGGCGGTTTCGGCCTGCTCGGTGGCGACCTTCAGCGTGCCGTGTCCGGGCAGGCAGGGAAAGCCATAGAAATAATCGCCGTCGTGCGGACCATGCATCCAGATGAAGATCGGGAAGCGATCCGGCGCGTAGGACGCGGGCTCGGCGACCGGGAACCAGTGCAGCACCTGGCGGCGCACGGTGGTGACGGAGGCCAGCGCGGAAGCGAGCTGGCTGGTCCAGGCGCCGGCGGCGAGCACCACGCGATCGGCATGCAGCATGCCGGAGTCGGTTTCGACGCGCAGGCCGGCGCCGTCGCGGATAATGCCGGTGACGCGGGTGCCGGGGCGCATGGTCGCGCCCAGCCGCGTGGCGAGGCCGAGCTGGGCGGCGATGCAGCGCTCGGGGAAGACGAGGCCGGCGCTGGGTTCGTAGCTGGCGATCTCGTCACCCTCCAGGCGCAGCTGCGGCCAGCGGCGGCCGACCTCGTCGGCGCCGAGCACCTCGTGCGGGATGGCGAACCGGCGCGCCACCTCGATGGTGCGTTCGACGAAATGCGGCTTGCCATGATGACCGGTGGCAACGCCGCGCCGGCCCATCACAAGCCCGCCGCATGGCAGCAGAAGCTGCTCGCCGGTTTCCGCCTCAAGTTCGCGCCACAATTCATGCGAGCGCGCCACCAGCGGGGCATAGGCGGCGCCCTCGCCGACCGCGAGGCGGGTGATGCGGGTCTCGCCGTGGCTTGAGCCCATCTCGTGCGGCGGGTTGAATCGGTCGATGCCGATGGCCTTCACGCCGCGCCTTGCCAGCGCCAGCAGGGTGGCGGCACCCATCGCGCCAAGGCCGATGACGATGGCCTCGGCGTGGGTCACCCCTGCCACGCGGCGACCTCCTCCATCGGGAAGATCGGGCGCGGCACGCGCCGCCAGGGCAGGCGCTTGACGTCGGACTGGCCGGGGCCTGGCGTGTCCACGCGGATGACGCGCGAAGTGATGGAGGCGAAATACTGGAAGTTCGACGCCGTCTTGAGCACGGCCATCTTAAAGTCCGCTGGCTCGATGCCGAAATGGCGATAGGTGTCGGGCACGTTGCCGGCCGAGCCGCGGCGCTCGGTGACGAGCAGGGTGACCGGCCCGGCTTCGAACACCACCGTGGTGCCCTGGTCGAAATAGGCGCGGCCGAAGACCGGCACATGCAGCTTGCCCGGCGCGATCTTCTTCACGGTGCCGGTGACGGCGAGCGGCTTGAAGAAATCGGTGGCCGCGGTACCGCCGAGTTCCACCGTAACCGTGGCGCCCTCCCCGGCCGCGACGAGGGCGGCGACGTTCTGCGGCGAGATCAGCGGCACCAGCGCCCGGCCGGCGATGCCCAGGCGCAGGATCGCTTCCAGGATCAGGTTGCTGTCGCCGGCGGTGCCGCCGAACACGGTGTCGCCGGTGTCGCTGAGCACGACGACGCCGCGGTTCTCGGCATCGGCCATGCGTACGGCATCGTCGATCGGCACGGCGGTCTGCACCATGAAGTCGTGGCGGCGCGCCCAGGCGAAATCGGCGGATTCCTCGGCCAGCCGCCCGGCCAGCGCCGGGTCGCCATCAGTGGTGACGGTCACCGCCCAGCCACCCTCGGCCACGTCCAGCCAGGGCTGCATCGGGCAGGGCGAGACCTGCAGCACGCGCGGGTCGGCCTCCATGGCGCGGGCCTGGTCGAACCACGCCTTCATCGGGCCGCCGGAGGTAAGGAACTGCTCCTGGTGGGTGATCAGGCGTAGCTTGCGATAGGTCACCACAGGGCGGATCTCGCCGCGCAGCACGCGCACCAGCAGCTTTCCGGCGACGTGGCCGGTGTCGTAGGGGTCGTGCGGCTGGGTGCGGTGGGCGACGATGGCGTCGGCGCAATCGGCCATCAGCTTGGTGACGTTGGCGTGGTGGTCGAGCGAGAGCACCAGCGGAATGTCCGCTCCGCGCATGGCCCGCACCAGGGCAAGCTGCTCGCCCTCCACGTCGTCCACGCCCTCGGCCGCGCAGGCGCCGTGCAGGTGGATGGCGATGGCGTCGAGAGGACCGGCATCGGCGAGGTTGCGGCGGATGGCGTCGAGGAAATACTGCCTTGCCTCGGTGCTGATGCGCCCGCCGGCGCCAGCGGAACCCCAGACGATCGGCACCCACTCCACCGCCAACCCGGCTTCGGCCACTGCATCGATCCAGCCGTCGATGGCCGCGTGGCCGCGCGCGCGCTCCAGAACGGCGGCCCCTTCATGGATGCCGAACGCCGCAAAATCATCGAGCGAGGTCAACAGCGAATGGAAGTCGTTGGTTTCCTGGCTGACATGGATCAGCGCCACGCGCATGTTCGTCTCCCTGCATCGGCATTGTCGTCGGCAACGGGATCATGGCGCGGTGCGGCGGCGAGGGGAATGGTGCGCGGCGGGCGTACGGCGAGGGAGGGACGATTGGTGGGACGCAAGGACAACTGGGGCTGGCAGGCGCGGATCGGCATGTTCATTGTCGGCAACGAGGCGGTGCCGGAGGCGGAATGGTGGGCGATGGTGCCGCCCCATGTATCCGTGCACGCCGCCCGCGTGACCGCGCGCGCGCCCTGGGCACGCTGGCGCGATGACCGGTCGGGCGTTGAGCTGGAAGAGGATCTGGCGCGGGGCTGCCGGCAGTTCGCGGCGATGCGCCTGTCTGCGGTAGTGATCGGCCACAGTTCCAGCAGCGTGCTCGGCGGCAAGGGCTGGGACGAGGCGGTGGTGGAGAGGCTCGCGGGCCAGCTTGCCGAAGGCGTGTTCGTCACCACCAACGGGCTGGACAGCCGGGCGGCGATGCATGCCACGGGCGTGCGGCGGCCGTTCCTGGTGCTGCCGCCCTGGTATGGCGACGAAATCATGGCGGCGGCCGTGCGCTACTATGCCGATCTCGGCGTGGCTCCATCGGGGCACCTCCGCTACGATCCCGGCCGTAAATGGCGTGACCTGCCGCCGGGCGACCTCTACCCGCAGGGCATGGGCTTCGAACAGGAGATCGAGCCGCTCTACGCGCAGGTGCGCGCCGCCTGCCCGTCAGAGGCCGACGGCGTGTTCATCGCCGGCACCGGGTTCCGCTGCGTGGGCATTCTCGACGCGCTGGAGCAGGATCTCGGACGGCCCGTGCTGTCGGCGAACCAGGTGAGCCTGTGGCATTGCCTGCGGCGGTCGGGCGTACTGGCCCCGGTCAGCGGCTACGGCAGCTTGCTGAAGCTCTGAGCATTAAAGACCGGGTGCCGGGGGCGCGGCTGGAGCGGGTGAAGGGAATCGAACCCTCGTATGCAGCTTGGGAAGCAGGGCCTTGTACGCACTATCTCAATGGCTTATCGGCAGTTTGGCTCTTTTTTGGCTCTTTTGCAACGGCGGATATACGGTGTGCCATGGTCGGTATGAGGACGATTATTCTCTCGGATAGTCCCTTACGGGCTGACCTTGGGCCCGAAGAATCGCAGTCTGCTTCTCGTGCAGAATGTTGCAAAGACGTTCAAGAGCGTCATCTGCCGGAAGCCTTTGAAAGCCGGTCTCGAGGTATCGAAGGGTCGTAGGGTCGAGGTCGCGAATTGCTTCAACGGTCGCCGACGCGTCGTTGTTTAGGGACAGCCCCTTCGACCGAGCGGCCTCAACAAGATCGCCTATTTTATGCCCGTACTGCTTCCTCAGTTCAGCAGCGGTCATATCGTGAGCAAGTAAGAAGGACTTCAGATACAGCTCAATTGAGTGGATGCGAAGGAACCTTATCGGACTTTCCGGATGCGTGGCTCTGACCCGAGCATTCTGAAGTGCCACAGCCGACCGCCAATAGGAATGCGCGAAATTGAACAAACCAAAAGAAGTCGTCCGAACGATTCCCTCATCTTGTTCCATCGAGTAACTCCGGCATTTTATTGATGTGCTCTTCTGAGAGGGCGAGGTTTGACTCGCATTACGTCCCCGCCCACATTTCTATGGCCTGCCAGTACGTGTATCTGGCTTAACACGGGAGCGGCTCACTGTCCGCCTCCTCTCAAAAGAACCAACCACACCTAAATTCAACCACGTCAGGATTTTTCAGCAAGCTCGGCCTGTGGAAAGCCACATTTTTGGCTCTAATTTTGCTCTTCTATCCCTGTCGCTGGCACCCCGCCGCCAATCTTATCAATTCGGTGGTTGGCACCAAGCCGGTGACTAAGCTGTTGTTCTAGCTTGGAAAGAGCCACGTATGCCCTTGAGAACAAACGAGAAATTGGAGCGGGTGAAGGGAATCGAACCCTCGTATGCAGCTTGGGAAGCTGCCGTTCTACCATTGAACTACACCCGCGCCGGGCGAGGCCCATCCTAGCGCAGGCCGGGTTGACGGCGCAATTGGCGCTGCCTAGGGTCGGGCTGCCCGAAATGCCCGGGCCCTCGTGATTTGTCCGGCCGGATTGCGGCGAGGTGAAACAAGCGCGCTAAAGAGGCCAGCGGAGGACTGCGCGAAATGGGTTCGCGACGGCTCCGCTGATCCCGCGGCCGGCCCAGAGCGAAGGGCCCTGCATCATGACCACTCACGATCCACGCCACCGCCCCGCCACCCTGCTTGTGCATGGCGGCCAGGAGCGCTCGCACCACGGCGAGACCGCCGAGGCGCTGTACCTCACATCCGGCTTCGTCTATGACAGCGCCGAGCAGGCCGAGGCCACTTTTGCCGGCACTGTCCAGCACTACCAGTATTCGCGCTTCGGCAACCCGACGGTGGCCATGCTGGAACAGCGCCTCGCCCTTATCGAAGGAGCGGAAGCTTGCCGCGCCACGGCCACCGGCATGGCAGCGGTGCATGCGGCGCTGCTGAGCCACCTCAAGTCCGGCGACCGGGTGGTGGCCAGCCGGGCGCTGTTCGGCTCCTGCCACTGGATCGTCTCCACCCTGTTGCCGCGCTACGGCATCGCCACCGAGTTCGTGGATGGCGGTGACCTCGCCCAGTGGCGCACGGCGCTGGCCACGCCGGCCAACCTGGTGCTGCTGGAGACGCCGTCGAACCCGATGCTGGAGATCGTCGACCTCAAGGCGGTGTCCGACCTCGCGCACGCCGCCGGCGCCATCGTCGTGGTGGACAACGTGTTCGCCACCCCGCTGCTGCAGAAGCCGCTGGAGCTGGGCGCCGACGTGGTGGTGTACTCCTGCACCAAGCACATCGACGGCCAGGGCCGCGTGCTGGGCGGCGCGGTGCTCGGGCGGCAGAAATGGGTGGACGAGACGCTGCAGCCCTTCATTCGCAACACCGGCCCCTCGATTTCGGCATTCAACGCCTGGCTGCTGCTCAAGGGGCTGGAGACGCTGCCGCTGCGCGTGCGCGCGGGATGCGACAGCGCCGAGCGGGTGGCCAACTTCCTCGCCGGGCAGCCGGCAATCGCCCGTGTGCGGTACCCGACCCGGGCCGACCACCCGCAGCGCGACCTGGCCATGGCCCAGATGACGGCGGGCGGCACATTAGTTACCTTCGAGGTCCGGGGCGGGCGCGACGCTGCCTTCGCTGTCATGAACGTCATGCGGCTGGTGCGGGTCTCCAACAATCTGGGCGACTCGAAGTCGCTGGCCACGCACCCGGCGACCACCACGCATCTGCGCATCGGCGCCGAGGAGCGGGCGCGGCTGGGCATCACCGACGGGGTGATCCGCCTGTCCGTGGGGCTGGAGGATCCGACCGACATCATCGAGGACCTGGAGGGCGCGCTGGCGGCGCTGGCCGCGAAGCAAGCGGCGGAGTAGACAGGCGCGGCCCGCCTGCTGCCGAGTGCCGTTCGGCGGGCCGCACTTCATCTTCGAGCCGGCGGGATGTGCAGGCCGGCGGAATGGGAGCCATGGCTCAGGATTACACAGCGACCACGCGCGGCATCCAGGTAAGCATCAGCGCGCATTTCCTGCCCGACCAGTCCAGGCCGGCGGAGCGCAGGTTTTTTTGGGCCTACCAGGTCCGCATCGAGAACCAGGGCGATGCCACGGTGCAGTTGCTGCGCCGGACATGGCTGATCACCGACGGGCACGGACGCACCCAGCGTGTGCATGGCGACGGCGTGGTGGGCAAGCAGCCGACGCTGCGGCCCGGCGAGGCGTTCGACTACACCTCCGGCACGCCGCTGGACACGCCGTCGGGCATCATGCGGGGCACCTACCACATGACGGCCACCGAGACCGGAGAGGAATTCGACGTCGCCGTTCCCGCCTTCAGCCTGGACAGCCCGCACCAGGACATCCGGCTGCACTGACACCTATCCCGCATCGGCGATGCCCTCCTTGCCCGGAACCGTGCCGAAAAGCCGGCTGGTCAGGGCAAGGGGCAGCAGTCCGGCGAGGCGGGCGAGAGCGCCCATCCACCACGGGAAGACGATGCGCCGCCGGCCGCGCGCCAATCCACGCAGGATGATCGCTGCCGCCCGGTCGGCGTCCATCAGCCCGGGCATGGGAAATCGGTTGCGCGCGGTCATCGCGGTGCGGACATAGCCGGGGCAGATGCTGGTCAGCAGCACGCCCTGCCGGCGCAGCACCGCGGCGGTCGCCACCGTCCAGGCGTCCGCGGCTGCCTTGGAGGCGCAGTAGGAGGGCGCGCCGGGGGCGGCGACGAAGGCCGCCACGGACGAAACCACCGCCACGCGGCCGCGCCAGCCATCCACGCCCTCCGGTTGGGCGCCGATTGTCTCCACCGCGGGCAGCACCGTGTTCAGCACGCCGGTCAGGTTGACGTCGAAAATCGCACGCGCCTGGGCCGCGCTTTCCGCCTGGTCCCGGCCGGTGCCGGCGGAAATCCCGGCATTGGCCACGACCAGGTCGAGATAGCCGGCTTCCGCGATCCATTGCGCCATCGCCCCGGCGTCGGTGACGTCGAGCACACGTGCATCGACTGTGGCGCCGCGGGCGCGGCAGGCGGCGGCCACCTCGGCCAGCCGCTCCGCGTTGCGCCCGCTGAGGTGCAGCGCCGCCCCCGGGCGGGCGCAGGCGATGGCCAGCGCCGCGCCGATGCCCGAGGAAGCGCCGGTGATCAGGACGGATTCGAAGGAGGTCATGTTGGGAGTGTAGCGCGGCGCTGCTAATGTCCCGATGCCCAATCCGGCACCGCCCGACGCGGCGCCAACCCGCCCGACCGGCCTGCCGGCGCACTCCATGCGGGCTCGCTCCCGCCGGGACCGGCGCCGCTTCGTCCGACGCCGCTTCGTACCAAGGAATGCAGCATGACCCTGGCCTCCATGACCGGCTTCGCGCGCAGCGAGGGACCCGGCGCGCCGCCCATCGGCGAGGCGGGCACCGTCTGGTCCTGGGCGTGGGAACTGCGCAGCGTCAATGGCCGCGGGCTGGAACTCCGCTTCCGCCTGCCCTCCGGGTTCGACGCGCTGGAGCCGCAGCTGCGCGAACTGGCCGGCAAGCGGCTGAAGCGCGGCAACATCACCGCCAACCTCACGATCCGCCGCGAGGAGGCGGCGCGCATGGCGCCCGATCCGCAGGCGATCGAACAGGTGCTGGCGCTGGCCACTCAGCTTGCCGCCCGCATCCCCGGCGCGCCGCCGCCGCGCGCCGAGGCGCTGCTTGCCCTGCCCGGCGTGTTGCGGCAGGGGGCCGAGGCGAAGGAGGAGGTGGGCGCGAAGCAATTGGCAACGGTGCGCGACGGCTTCGCCCAGGCACTCGACGCCATGGTGGCGGCACGCCGGGGCGAGGGCGCGCGGCTGGCGGCAACCCTGGCCACCCTGCTCGGCGAGATCGAGGAATTGTGCCGGCTGGCCACCGAACAGGCCGCCGACCAGCCGGCGGCGCAGCGGGCGCGCATGCTCGAGTCGGTGAAGGCGCTGCTCGCCGAGGTGCCGTCCCTGCCGGAGGAGCGCATCGCCCAGGAGGTCGCGATCCTGGCCAGCCGTTCGGACGTGCGCGAGGAACTGGACCGGCTGGCCGCGCACATCCATGCGGCCCACGCCCTGCTCGCCGAGGGCGAGGCAATCGGCCGGCGCTTCGACTTCCTGGTGCAGGAGTTCAACCGCGAGGCCAACACCCTGTGCTCCAAGAGCGCCAGCGTGGCACTCACCGCCACCGGGCTGAAGCTGAAGGCGACCATCGAGCAGTTGCGCGAGCAGGTGCAGAACGTGGAATGAGCGCCATGATTCGCCGTACCCCGGTCTGCCTCGTCATCGCCGCCCCATCCGGTGCGGGCAAGACCTCCGTGACCCGCGCGCTGCTGGCGCTTGAGCCGGAGTTGCGCCTGTCGGTCAGCATCACCACCCGCGCCATGCGCACTGGCGAGGCCGACGGTGTGCACTACCATTTCCGCGAGCAGGCGAGCTTCGACGCGACGATCGCCGAAGGTGGCTTCCTCGAACATGCCGGCGTGTTCGGCCGCAGCTACGGCACGCCGCGCGCGCCGGTGGAGGCGTGGCTGGCCCAGGGGCACGACGTGGTGTTCGACGTGGACTGGCAGGGCCATCGCCAGATCCGCGCCGCCCTGCCGCAGAATGTGGTCGGGCTGTTCATCCTGCCGCCCTCGCGCGCCGCCCTGGTCGCGCGCCTCAGCGGCCGCGGCGACCCGCCCGAAGCAATCGCCCGGCGCATGGTCCACGCTGGCGACGAAATGTCGCACGCCGGCGAGTTCGACCACGTGGTGGTCAACGACGACTTCGCCGCCACGGTGGCGGAGGTGCGTGCGGTGCTGCACGCCGCCCGACTCGCGCGCCGCCGCCTGGTGGGCCTGTACGACTTCCTGGGCGAGGTGATGGACCGATGACTGGCGTCGAGTTGACCGGCCACCGCGCCGACCATGCCGAGCCATGCGGCGGCGGCCAGGACTGGGCGCTCTCGCCCGATCCCATCCCGAACGGGGCCGGCGCCTGATGCGGCGCTGACCCGATGGGCATCCTGTTCGGCATTGTCGCACCGGTCTTCGCGCTGATTGTCCTGGGGGCGGCGGCGGTGCGGCTGCGCCTGCTGGATGCGGCGGCGGTGAAGGGGATGACCGACTTCGTCTTTTACCTCGCCATGCCCAGCCTGCTGTTTCGCGCCATGGTGACGGCACCGCCACTGCGGCTATGGGACGTGGCCGGCTCGTTCATCGGGGGCGCCGTGATCCTGTTCGCGGTGGCGGTGCTGCTGAGCCGGGGCCTGTTCCGCACCGGGCTGGCCACCGCGTCGGTGTTCGCGCTGAATTCGGTGTTCGGCAACACGGTGATGCTGGGCGTGCCGATCATCGACAGCGCCTTCGGGGCGCAGGGCGTGGCCTATCTGCTGGCGGTGGTGGCCTTCCACTCCGGGCTACTGCTGCCGCTGGCCACCATCCTGATCGAGGCGGATGCCGGCGGCGGCCGCCGCGGACCGCTGGAGGTGCTGCGAGCGACGCTGCCCGGCCTGCTGCGCAATCCGGTGGTGGTGGTGATCGTGCTGGCCTTCGCATGGCGCGCGACCGGGCTGGGCCTGGCCGCCCCGGTCGAAAGCCTGCTGGCGCTGCTGGGCGCGGCCGGTCCGCCGCTGGCGCTGTTCTGCCTGGGTGCGACGCTGCCGAAGCCCGAGGGCTTCAAGGCCCTGGGCGACGTGGCCCTGGCCAGCCTGCTGAAGCTGGTCGCCATGCCGGCGCTGGTGGCGCTGTTCGCGTGGTATGCCGGCGTGCGCGGCGTGGCCTTCGCCGTGGTGGTGCTGGCGGCCGGCATGCCGACCGGGGCCAACGCCTTCATGCTGGCGCGGCGCTTCAGCACCATGATGGAAGCCTCGGCCAGCACCGTGGTGGTGAGTACGGTGCTCTCGCTGCTGACGCTGACCGTGCTGCTGGGCTGGCTGCGTTAGGCACGGCGGCGGGTTCCGCCCCTCGACCCCGCTGGGGCTGAATGCCCCAGCGAAGCTGCCGGATCTTCCTCAGCCAGGCACGGGCTGCGCGCCGCGCACCAGCGTGCCGGGCAGGGCGCCGGTGGCTTCGCCGTTGCGGTAGGTCACCTCGCCGGCCTTGATGGTGGCGACGTAACCGCGTGCCTGTTGCAGCAGACGGCGGCCTCCGGCCGGCAGGTCGAATTTCATGGTCGGCCGCTCGAAGCCCAGCCGGTCGAAGTCGATGATGTTGAGGTCGGCCTTCAGCCCCGGCTTCACCACGCCGCGGTCGTGCAGCCCCACCGCGTGGGCGGTATCGGAGGTCTGGCGCCGTCACCAGTTCCTCGACCGGCAGCCGGCCGGTGGCGCGATCGCGGCCCCAATGGGTCAGCAGGTAGGTGGGGAAGCTGGCGTCGGAAATGAAGCCTACATGGGCACCGCCGTCGGACAGGCCGACCAGGGCGTTGCGGTGGCGCAGCATCTCCTCCACCGGCGCCAGGTTGAAACCGGCGTAGTTGGTGAGCGGCGCGAAGATGAAGTTGGAGCCGTCGCCCTCGGTCAACAGGTCGTAGGCGAACTCGGCCCCGCTGACCCCGCGGGACGCGGCCTGGGCGGCGATCGACGTGGCTTCAGGCGGCTCGTAGTCCGGCGGGTCGCCGAAGGGGAACATGCGGGCGTACGACAGGCGGGTGATCAGCGGGAAGTTGCTGCCTGCCACCGGGTCCTCGCCCAGGATGCGCGTGCGCGTCGCGGGATCGCGCATCGCCGCCGCGCGCGCGTCGGCCGGCAGGTGGGCCAGCGACTTGTAGGTGGGCGTGCCCGAGAACGGGTTCTGGCTGCCGAGCAGGCCGAGCAGGATGCCGATGGGCCGCGGCGGGAATACCGGGCGGATGTTGAGCCCGTCGGCGGCCGCCTGGTCGGACAGTTCCAGCAGCTTCAGCCAATCGGTGGTGCGGTCGTGGCGCTGCGACAGCGAGAACACCAGCGGCCGGCCGCTGGCCTCCACCACCCGGCGCATCATGGCGAACTCGCCCTCCAGGTCCGGGTGCCAGTCGCTGACCAGCTCCAGCATGCCGGCGCCGGCGGCCTTCAGGCCCATGGCGATGCCGGTGAGTTCCTGTTCCTGGGCGCGCAGGGTGGGGGTCGGGTCGCCGGCCAGCGTCTTGTGGCTGATGGTGCGCGAGGTGGTGAAGCCGAAGGCACCGGCGCGCATGGCGTCGGCGGCGAGGTCGCGCATCTGCGCGATGTCGGCCTGGGTGGCGTTCTCCAGGTGGGTGGCGCGCTCGCCCATCACATAGACGCGCAGGGCGGCGTGCGGCAGTTGGGCGCAGATGTCGATGTCGCGGCGGCGCGCCTCAAGGGCGGAAAGGTATTCGGGGAAGCTTTCCCAGCTCCACTTCAGCCCCTCGTGCAGCGCGGGGCCGGGGATGTCCTCCACCCCTTCCATCAGCTCGATCAATCGGTCGCGGTCGCCGGGCTTCACCGGCGCGAAGCCCACGCCGCAATTGCCCATGACCGCGGTGGTCACGCCGTGCCAGGCGGAGGGCTGCATATGGCTGTCCCACACCGCCTGGCCGTCGTAGTGGGTGTGGATATCGACGAAGCCGGGGGTGACCAGGCGGCCCTTCGCGTCGATCTCCTCCGCGCCGGACGCCGCAACGTCGCCAACTGCCACGATGCGCCCGGCGGACACCGCGACATCGGCTTCGAAGCCGGACCGGCCGGTGCCGTCGATCACCGTGCCGTTGCGGATCACCAGGTCGATGTTGTTGGCCATGGCTTGGACCCTCGTGGTTGTTGGCGCCGGCAGCGGGCGGAGATGGCCATGCACGGACAGCGATCAGCTAACCGCCAAAAGCGTTTCTCGATCAACAGAACATTTGCGGAATGCCACGATGCGCTGGTGCCGCTGCCCCGCAAGGGGCCGATCGCGCCGGCGATGCGGCCCGCGAGGCCCGCGCGGAATCCAGCATGCGCCGTTGGCAGCCAACAGGACATCCGGCGCCCGGCGATCTTGCACGACGGCGTGGCGTGCTTTCCAGTCGCCGTGCTTTCCAGTTGGGGCCAAAGCGGCTAGAGGCGCACCAGCAGGAATTGGGAGGGGACGCCATGCAGCTGGGAGTGATCGGCCTGGGCCGGATGGGCGGGAACATCGTGCGGCGGCTGATACGCGCCGGGCATACCTGCGTGGTCTACGACGCCAACCCCAAGCCGGTGGCCGAGCTTGCCGCCATCGGCGCGACACCGGCGACGTCGCTCGCCGACCTCGCCGCGAAGCTCGGCGAAGGCCAGGCACATCGGGCGGCCTGGGTGATGCTGCCGGCGGGCGCCGTGACCGAGGCGGCGGTGGCGGAGTTGGGCGGATACTTCGGCCCCGGCGACATCCTCATCGACGGCGGCAACTCCAACTTCAAGGACGATGTGCGCCGGGCACACGAACTGGCGGCCCGCGGCGTGCGTTATCTCGATGTCGGCACCTCCGGCGGCGTGTGGGGGCTGGAGCGTGGCTACTGCCTGATGATCGGCGGCGACAAGGATGCCTTCGAGTTCCTCGACCCGATCTTCGCGGCCCTCGCGCCCGGTCTCGGCGACATCCCACGCACCGAGGACCGCGAGCGCCACGACCCGCGCGCCGAACAGGGCTATCTGCATTGCGGCCCTTCGGGGGCCGGCCATTTCGTGAAGATGATCCACAACGGCATCGAATACGGCATGATGCAGGCGATGGCCGAGGGCTTCGACATCCTGCAGGGGCGCGCCTCGGCGAAACTGCCGGCCGACCAGCGCTACGACTTCAACCTCGCCGACGTCGCCGAGGTGTGGCGCCGCGGCAGCGTGGTGGTCTCCTGGCTTCTCGACCTCTCGGCCCAGGCGCTGGCCCGCGACGGCAAGCTGGAAACCTTCTCCGGCCATGTCGAGGATTCCGGCGAGGGGCGCTGGACGATCGACACCGCGGTGGAGCAGGCCACGCCGGCCGAAGTGCTCGCCGCCTCCCTGTTCGTGCGCTTCCGCTCGCGCCAGGACCACACCTTCGCCGAGAAGATGCTCTCGGCGATGCGCCTGGGCTTCGGCGGGCACGTGGAGGCCCCGAAAAAGGGATGAACGAACAGGCCGCACGCGCCGCCGCCGCGGCAGCGGCCAGCCTGGCCGCCGACGGGATGCTGGTCGGCCTGGGCACCGGGCGGACGATGCGCCTGGTGTTGGACGCGCTGGCCGGGCGCATGCGCGACGAGGGGCTGCGGATCACCGGCCAGCCGACATCCGAGGCCACGGTTGCCCATGCCCGCGCCCTGGGCATTCCGCTGGCCGAGCCGGACGCGCCCGCCGACCTGGCGTTGGACGGCGCCGACCAGATCGAGCGGGGCACGCTGCGGCTGCTGAAGGGCGGTGGCGGGGCGCTGCTGCGCGAGAAGATCGTCGCCGAGTCCGCGCGCCGCTTTGTTGTGGTGGCGGATGCCGGCAAGTTGGTCGATCGGCTGGGCAGCGGCTTCGCCCTGCCGGTGGAGGTGGCGCCGTTCGGCCACGCCGCCACCGCGCGCCGCATCGCCGCCCTTGGCGGCGCTCCCGTGCTGCGCCAGCGCGCCGGCGCCCCCGCGCGCAGCGACGGCGGCCACCTGCTGTACGACTGCCCGGGCTTCGGGCCGATCCGCGACCCGTTCACCCTGGAGCGCCAGTTGCGCGCCATCGCCGGCGTGCTGGGCACCGGGTTGTTCCTGATCGCGGTGGAGCGCGCCCTGGTGGGCCGGCCCGACGGCTCCGTGGACGAGATCGTGGCGTGATCCTCGTGGTCATGGGCGTTTCGGGCAGCGGCAAGACCACCGTCGCGCGTGCCCTCGCCGAGCGGCTGGGCTGGCACTACCAGGAGGGCGACGCGCTGCACCCGCCGGCCAACGTGGCGAAGATGGCCGCCGGAATGCCGCTCACGGACGAGGACCGCTGGCCGTGGCTGGCCGCCATCGCCGCGGTGATCAACTCGTGGCAGGCGACTGGGGCGAGCGGCATCGTCACCTGCTCGGCCTTGAAGCGCGCCTATCGCGACGTGCTGGTGGGCGGGCGGCGGGATGTGCGGCTGGTGCACCTCGCCGGCGGGCAGGCGCTGATCGCCGCGCGCATGGCCGCCCGCCGCGGCCATTTCATGCCGCCGGCGCTGCTGGACAGCCAGTTCGCCACGCTGGAGCCGCCGGGCGACGACGAGCAACCGCTCGTGGTGGACATCACCCGCGACCCGGCCGCGATCGTGGCGGACCTTGCGGCGCGGTTCACCGGCGGATAGCCGGCATCCCCACGCGTTGTTGCCACATCCTCATTGTTGCCCTCGGTGCCGGAGCCTATCCTGCCAGCCGCGATCGTGACGGTGGACAGTGCGGGGGGAGGAAACGGATGAAAACGTTCCATATCGGCCTGACCATGGCCGGCGCCATCTCGGCCGGGGCCTACAGCGGCGGGGTGTTCGACTTCATCATCGAGGCGCTGGAAGCCTGGGAACAGGAAAAGCAGCGCCTGCGCGACCAGGGCGTGCCTGAATCGGACTGGCCGATCCCCAGCCACGATATTGTGATCCCCGTTCTCTCCGGCGCCTCGGCCGGCAGCATCACCGGCTCGGTCGGTCTGGTCGCGCTGGCCGACGCCGCGACGGGGGAATTGCCGCAGCGCCACACCTATGCCCAGGTCGGCACGGTCGAGACCCGGCTGCCCCGGCTGTTCGCCGCCTGGGTGCAGGGGCCATGCTTCGTGTCCACCAGCGGCGGCGCCTTGCTGGGGGTACAGGATCTCGAGGGCCCGCAGGCCGCCGCCGACGGCAAGACCCACGCCCTGCTCGACACCACGCTGCTCGACCAGATCGCGCGCGGCGCAATCGGCGGCTTCACCGCCACGCGCAAGCGCCCCTATCTGGCCGAGACGACGCACCTGTTCGTCACCGCCACCAACCTGCAGGGCATCCCCTACGAGGTCGGCTTCTCGGCCGGCGGCGGCGGCACAACCAGCTACGTGATGACCAGCCATGCCGACCGCGTGCACTTCGCCATGCACGGCATCGGCTCAGCCGAATTCGCCAGCCCCTGGGCGGAGCCGGACCCGGCCATCGACCTCGATGCCGCCGACCTGGTGGGCATGGGCAACCAGCCCACCCTGCCCTGGCTCGGCTTTCTCGAAGCCACGCTCGCCAGTGCCGGCTTCCCGATCGGGCTGCGCGCGCGGTTCCTGCCGAAAACCTCGCTGGCCGACCTCGTCGCGCGGCAATGGCCGATCCCGCGCACGGCGCCGGGCACCGACAACCTGTTCCGCCTGCTGCCCGCCTATCCCGCCACTACCGACCCCACCCTGCTCACCATGTCCCGGCCCGACTTGGCGGCGCGGCTGACCGACAGCGCACCGCTCGACCGCGTGGCCGTCGATGGCGGCGTGATCGACAACGAACCCTTTGAGCTTGCGCGTTGGACGCTGATGGAGCGCCCGCCCGCCCGCAACCCGCGCGAACCCCAGTCGGCCGACCGCGCGGTGATCATGATCGACCCCTTCCCGTCGGAGTCCGCCGCGGCCGCCCCGCTGGATGCCACGCTGCTGGCCGTGGTGCGCCGGCTGTTTCCCACCCTGCTCGACCAGGCCCGCTTCAAGATGGACGCGGTGGTCAATGCGCTGGACGAGACGGTGAAGAGCCGTTTCCTGATCTCGCCGGTGCGCAAGCTCAAACGGGGCGGCGAGCCCGAGCGCCATGCCATCGCCTGCGGGCTGCTCGGCGGCTTCGGCGGCTTCCTCAACGAAGAAATGCGGGCGCACGACTACCAGTTGGGCCGGCTCAACGCCTTCCTGTTCCTCAAAAGCCATTTCGGCTATCCGCTCGACAACAAGGTCCTGGCGCAGGCCTACGGCCCCGGCGCCCAGCGCGAGGCCTTTCGGGCCTACGACCAGGACAACGTGCCCGGACCGCTGTACCAAATGGTGCCGCTGGTGGGCTCCGCGGCGGAACCGCCCACGCCGCCGGTATGGCCGCGCGCCGGACGAGACGAGGTGGACCGCTTCGTCGCCGCCGCCTGCACCCGCGCCGACCGGCTGGTGGGCCGCCTGATCGACGACCACGTGCCCGCCGCCTGGATGCGCACCGGCGCCCATGCGCTGTGGACCCATCTGGGCCGCTCGCGGCTGGAGAACTACGTGCTGTGGACGGTGATGAAGGAACTGCACCTGCGCGACCAGCTCACCGGTCTGTCCGCGGCCCTGGACGATGACGGGCGCCGCGTGCTGGCCGCCCTTGCCGACCCCGCCTTCGACGCGCGCAAGGCAGCGGACATCGCCGAAGAATACGACATCCTGCTGCCAGCAGTGCAGGCGACCCTGGCGCGCGTCGGCGAGATCGTCGAAGAGGGGCCGGAGCCCGGCACGCACCGGCTGCGCGAACGGCGGCCGAGCGTGATCGGCGAGTTGCTGGCCGGCCCGCCCAAGATCGGCTGAACCGGCGCGGCCAAGCGGGTGGCACTTCGCGCGCGGAGTTGCCACACTGGCGGCCCGATTGCTGGAGCTTCGCATGCCCGATCCCGCCCGGCCCGATCCCGCCCGGCCAGATCCCGCCCGGCTCGCCGCGCTGCGTGCGCGCTATGCCAACGACCGTCCCGACGAAATCCGCGACCCCGCGCTGCGCCGCGCCGCCGAGGTGGCGTTCAATACCGAGGGAAGGCGGCCGCTGCCGTATGCCGGCGTTTCCACCCTGCTCGATGCGCCATACCGGCCGGATGCGCCGGACCTTGCCGATTTCGGCGGGCTGCAGGTGGCGCTGGTGGGGGTGCCGATGGATTTGGCCGTCACCAACCGCTCTGGTGCGCGGCTCGGGCCGCGGGCGGTGCGGGCGGTGGAGCGGATCGGGCCGTACCACCACGCCCTGCGCGTTACCCCCAAGGCCGAACTGGCCATTGCCGACGTGGGCGACGTGCCGTTCCGCAGCCGCTATTCGCTGCCGGATTCGATCGCGGATATCGAGGCGTTCTTCACCCGCATCCGCGCCGCGGGGGTGAAGCCGATTGCCATCGGCGGCGACCACTCCATCAGCTATCCCATCCTGCGCGCACTGGGTCGGGACCGCCCCGTTGGCATGGTGCATATCGATGCCCATTGCGACACCTCCGGCCCCGCCGAGGGCAGCCGCTTCCACCACGGCGGCCCATTCCGCCAGGCGGTGCTGGACGGGGTGCTGGACCCGCAGCGTTGCATCCAGATCGGCATCCGCGGCGCGGCCGAGCTGCTCTACGAGTTCTCCTACGAATCCGGCATGACCGTTGTTCATGCCGAGGAGGTCGACGGCATGGGGCTGCCGGCGGTGGTGGCGAAGGCGCGCGAAGTGGTGGGCGGCGGGCCGGTCTACATCACCTTCGACGTGGACGGGCTGGACCCCGCCTTCGCCCCCGGCACCGGCACGCCGGAAGTGGGCGGGCTGACACCGCGCGAGGCGCAGGCGATCCTGCGCGGGCTGCGGGGGCTGGACGTGATCGGCGGCGACGTGGTGGAGGTGGCGCCGCAATACGACGCCAACACCACCACGGCACAGATCGGCGCGATGATGGCCTTCGAGATTCTCTCCCTCATGGCCGTGGCGGGGAAGTAGCCATGGATGCGCCGGCCGGCCTGCCGCGGGAGACAGTGCACCTCAGCTTCGATCCGGGGCCCTACCGCATGGCGATGGGACTCGTGGCGACCGACCCGGACGAACTGATCGAGCTGGACGAGCACTACCGCGAGGAGATGGCCGAGCGCCGCCGCCTGCTGGCGGTGCGCCACGCCGATGTCTTCGCAGCCCTGCCCGGCAGCGAGGCCGCGCGGCGGGAGGTGCTGGACGTGCTGGCCGAACTCCTGCCGCGGCGCTTCCCGCACTGGTTCGGCCGCGACGGCGACAGGCTGGACAACCGGCTGACCGGCGAGGGCTGGGACCTCGCCCGCCCGCCGCACGATCCGCTGGAGGTGGCGGGGCGGCTGGTGCAGGAGGATCTGTGCCTGCTGCGCCTGGACGGCGGCACGCCCGTGCTGACTGCCGCCGTGCTGTGCTTCCCCAGCCGCTGGAGCCTGGCCGAGAAGCTCGGCCAGCCGCTCGCCACCATCCACACCCGCGTGCCGTTCTATGCCGAGCGCCTCGCCGGGCCGGTGGACCGGCTGATGCCGAACCTGCGCGCGGGCAAGATGGTAGTGCGGCTGAACTGGGGCATGACCGACGACCCGGCCCTGTACGCCGAGTCGCGAAAATTCCGCCGCGAACACAACCCCGAGGTGACGGCGGAGAATGCCGGGGAAAAGATCTGGCTGCGCGTCGAGCGCCAAACGCTGCGCCTGCTGCCGGCCAGTGGCGCGGTGCTGTTCGGCATCCGCACCCATCTCTACACGGTCGCCCGTCTGGCCGCCGACCGACAGGTGGCCGCCGATCTCGCCGCCGCGGTGCGCGCGCTGCCGCCGGAGATGGCGCTGTACAAGAGCATCCCGCCATTTCGGGAGGCGCTGATGGCCTATCTCGATGCGAGAAAGTAAATATGTTCTTTTTTGAAAAAAGGAACCAAAAAACTTTCGCCCGCTCTGCGCCGGGCCTAAGGAACGTCAATTTTCGATGGCGAATGGGTGAAGGTCTTTTTGCTTCTTTTTCTTCAGAAAAAGAAGATTCTCCCCTCGAAAGGACCTGAATCGTGCTCATCGTCGACGCCCAGATCCACATCTGGTCCAGCGGCACCCCAAGCCAGGACCACAGGCCGGTTCCCGTCGTCACCGCCGAGGAGATGATTGCCGGCATGGACGAGGCTGGCGTGGCCGCCGCGATCATTCATCCGCCGGGCTGGGATCCGAACGCCGATGCGGTCGCGGCAGACGCCGTGCGCCGCTGGCCGTCACGCTTCGCGATCCTTGGCAGCTTCCCCGCCGCCGACCGGTCCAACCAGCCGCGCATAGCCACGTGGCTCGAGCAGCCGGGCATGCTGGGCCTGCGCTGGGCGCCGCTGCACCCGGCGGCACGCGAAATGTTCGAGTCCGGTGCGATGGACTGGATCTGGCCCGCCGCCGAGCGCGCCGGGGTTCCGGTGGCGCTGCTGGCCGGGCCGGTGCTGGGCAAGTTCCGCGACATCGCCGAGCGCCACCCCGGCCTGCGCCTGATCATCGACCATTGCGGCCTGGTGCGGCTGAAGCAGGATGCGGCGGCGTTCGCGCATCTCGACGCGCTGCTGGACCTCGCGCGCCTGCCCAATGTCGCCATCAAGGCGACCGGCGCGCCGGGCTACTCCACGCAACCCTACCCCTTCCGCAACCTGCACGACGGGCTGCACCGCATCTTCGACGCCTACGGGCCGCGTCGCTTCTTCTGGGGCACCGACATCACCCGCATGCCCTGCACCTGGCGGCAATGCGTGACGATGTTCACCGAGGAACTGCCCTGGCTCGCCGGCGAGGATCTCGACCTGGTGATGGGCCGCGGCATCTGCGACTGGCTCGGCTGGACGCGGCAGCTCACCCCTTCCTGACGTTCCAGAACAGCGGCCGGGCCGCGCGCAGGATGCCCGTGACATTGCTGCGCCGCCCGATCGGCGAACGCCACATGCCGGTGGGCACGAACGGCACCTCTTCCAACGCCGCAAGCTGCAACTCGCTGCCGATGCGCTGCTGGGTGGCGAGGTCGGTGGAATCGAACCAGGCATCGCGCAGTGCCTCGATGCGCGGACTGGTCGGCCAGCCGAACCACGCCTTCTGCCCGGTGCCCCACAGCGCCGTATAAACGGCCGGGTTGGAGAAGGTGAAGCCGCCGCCCGAGGTGCAGAAGATGCTCCAGCCGCCCTTCTCCACCGGCTCGCGCGAGGCGCGGCGCTGCACCAGCGCACCCCAGTCGGTCGCCACGTATTCCACGTTCAGCCCCAGCGTGTCGCACAGCGCGCGGGTCACCTGGGCCAGCGCGTTCAGCGTGGGGAAGTCGGTCGGCGCCAGGATCACCACGCGCTCGCCCTTGTAGCCCGCCTCGGTCACCAGCTTCTTTGCCGCGGCGACGTCGCGCGGGCCGGTGATCTTCTCCATCCCGGCATCGCTGGCCAACGGCGTGCCCGGGGTCCAGATGCCCACGCCGGTGCGGGCATGGGGGCTGCCGGGCCCCATCACCGCCGCCATGAAATCCTTCTGGTCGGCCAAGGCGAGCACCGCCTGGCGCATCTTCTGGTTGTTGAACGGCGGATGCAGGTGGTTGAAGCGGATGATGCCGATCTCGCCGAGCAGGTCGGTCCCTTCCACCACCACGCCTTGGGCGCGCTGCAGCACCGGCAGCAGGTCGGCCAGCGGCTTCTCGATCCAGTCGATCTCCCCGGTCTGCAGCGCCGCAGCCGCGGTGGCCGGGTCGCCGGTGATGTGCCACTCCACGCGATCGACATTGACCACCTTGGCGCCGGCCATGTTGGAGGGCGCCTCGCTGCGCGGCACGTATTTTTCGTTGCGGGCATAGACGGCGCGCGAGCCCGACACCCACTCGTCGCGGATGAATCGAAATGGCCCGCTGCCGACATACTCGCCGATCTGCTGGAACGCGTCGGTCGTGGCCATGCGCTCGGGCATCATGTGGCAGTTGTTGGCCAGCGCCATCGGCAGCAGCGGGAACGGCCGGGCGAGGCTGATCTCGAAGGTCCTGTCGCTGACCACCTTCATCCCGTTCATCTGCGCGGCGATCCGCTGGCCCATGCCGTCGCGCTTCATCCAGCGAGCGAGCGAGGCGATGCAGTCCTGGCTGCGCACCGGCTCGCCGTCGTGGAACATCAGCCCGTCGCGCAGCGCGAGCCGCCAGGAAAGCTTGTTTTCGGAGGTGGTCACGCCGGCCAGCATCTGCAGCCGCGGCATCAGCGCCTCGTCGAAGCTCCACAACTGGTCCCACACCATATGGGCGTGGTTTGCCGACACGGTGGCGGTGGTCCAGACCGGGTCGGGGTTGGCGAGGTTGGCCTGCGGCACGAATTTCAGCACCCGACTCGCGCCCTGGCCGATGGCGGGGCGCGGCAACCCGATTGCGCCGGTCATGCCAGCGGCGGCGGCACCGGCAAGAAGCCTCCTGCGTCTCATATTCCTGCTCTCCCAGCGGGCCCCGCGGCGGATGGGCCCGGAGCAGCGTAGTGCATCGGCCGGCCGGAAGGGAATGAGTTCAGAAGAGCCGGTCGCCTCGGCTCGCCGGCGCCACCCGGCTTGCGGTTCCGGCAATGGCCGGCATCGAGTCGGCGCAGACCGCCAGGCCTTCCTACTGCCACCGCACCCGGCTCGGCAGCGCGGCACGGTCGGCCCGCCAGGCATGGGCGCGGGCCAGCGCCAGTTCGGCCTCCAGCCGCCTATCGTCCACCAGCACCGGCCGCAGGCCCAGCATGCATAGTGTGGAGCGGCTTACGGGAAAGCTGTTTGTGTCCTCCTCGCCTCGCGGATTCGGCACATGCGCCACCTCCACCCCGGCCAGCCGCGCCACCCGTGCCGCCAGGTCGCGCACCGCCAGCACCTCGCCCACCTGGTTGATGATACGCACCCGGCCGCCCGCCGCCGGCGGGCTCGCCAGCACCAGTTGGATGCTCCGCACCGTGTCGGAGAGATGAATGAAGCCCCGTGCCTGGCCACCTGTGCCATACACGCTCAACGGCTCGCCCAGCGCCGCCTGCAGCACGAAGCGGTTCAGCACGGTGCCGAACACCCCGTCGTAGTCAAACCTGTTCACCAGCAGCGGGTCGTCGGCAGTGGCGGCGGTTTGCGTGCCCCACACGATGCCCTGGTGCAGGTCGGTGATCCGCATTCCCTCGTTCTTGCTGTAGAAGGCGAACAGAAGCTGATCCATCGCCTTGGTCATGTGGTAGATGCTGCCCGCATCGGTGGGGTACAGCACCTGCCGTGGCGCGCCGTCGCCCAGGTGCAGGTGGTAACCCTCGGGGATCTGCGTGCGCTGGCCAGCATAGCCGTACACGCCGACCGAACCGAGATGCACCACGTGCGCATCCACCCCAGCCTCCACCAATGCTGCCAGCAGGCCGTGGGTGGCGCCGATATTTCCGCTGACCGTGCGCCGCCGGTGGGCGGGCGAAATCATGGAATAGGGCGCGGAACGCTGCTCGGCGAAATGCACCACCGCGTCGGGCCGCAGGTGGGCCAGCAGATCGCGCAATACGTCGGGCTCCGCCGCCACGTCGATGCGCGCGAAGCCGATGGTCCGTCCCGCCACCCGCCACCATGCCGCCAAACGTTCCTCCATGGTGGCGATCGGCGTCAGCGAGCCCGCGCCGAGTTCCGCCTCCATGCGCCGGCGGGAAAAATCATCCGCGATCGTCACCTCGTGGCCCAGCGCGCTCAGGTGCAACGCGCAGGGCCAGCCGCAGAAGCCGTCGCCGCCCAGCACCAGGATGCGCAGCGCCGCCGCCATGCCGTCCAATCCTCATCGTATGCGGTCCGATCGTAACCCGCACTTCCGCGCATGCGTCCATTCCGAAATGAGGGGGCCGGTGTTCACAAACGAAACTCCTGCCGCGCCTGCGGGTTGACCTGCATCAACGCCGCCGCCCAGCTTCGCGGTAGGGTCGCGCCTCGGGCACCCCGCGCGCCGCGGCGGAACGACGAAACGGAATGGAGGCCTTGATGCCTGACCAGCCACCGCCTGCGCCCCAAAACCCCGCTTCCGCGCCCGTCCCCATCGGCAAGCTGCCGCCCGACCGGCTGTATCGGGCCGCCGACCTTGCCGCCCTGCCCTTCGACACCACCGCCGATTTGCCCCCGCTGCCGGGCTTGGCCGACCAGCCGCGCGCGCAGGAGGCGATCAGCTTCGGCGCCGGCATCGAGCACGAGGGCTTCAACATCTTCGCCATCGGCTCGGGCGGCGCGCGGCTGCAGCAGTCGATCCGCCGGTTGCTGGAGGATGCCGCCCGCCACCGGCCCGAGCCGCGCGACTGGGTGTATGTCAACAACTTCGCCGACCCGCAGCGGCCCATCGCCATTCCCATGCCACCCGGCCGCGCGCCGCAGTTGCAGCGCGCCGTGCACGACCTGATCGACGATTTGCGCAGTATCCTGCCCGGCGTGTTCGAGGGCGAGGACTACCAGAAGCGCCGCTCCGCCCTGGTGCAGTCCATCCAGTCGCGCAGCGAAACCTCGTTCAACGCGCTGACCCAGAAGGCCACCGCCGCCGGCATCGCCATCCTGCGCACGCCCATGGGCTTCGCCATGGCGCCGATGCGCGAGGGCAAGGTGGTGCCGCCGCAGGAGTTCAACGCCTGGCCGGAGGAGCAGCAGCAGGCCGTCCGCACCGCCACCGCCGAGTTGGAGAAGGAACTGGAGCAGACCCTGCGAGAGGTGCCGCGGGTGGAGAAGGAGCAGCGCGACGCCGTGCGGGCGCTGGACCGCGAGGTGGCCACCTTCGCCCTCGCCCAGCCCTTCGCCGAGCTGGGCGAGCCCTTCGCCGAATTGCCGCGCGTGCATGATTTCATCGAGGCGATGCGCGGCGACATCCTGGAGAACGTGCCCCTTTTCGCCTCGCCCGAGATCGCCGCACAGGCAGGCGCGCCCCTGCGCGCCGCCCCCGCCCAGCGGCTCGACGGGCCGTTCGAGCGCTACGACGTGAACGTGCTGGTCACCCAGGCCGGCACCGAAGACGGCGCCCCGGTGATCGAGGAGTTGCACCCCACGCTGGGGAACCTGGTCGGGCGCATCGAATACCAGCAGCTCCAGGGTGCGTTGGTCACCAATTTCCGCCTGATCCGCGCCGGCGCCCTGCACCGCGCCAACGGCGGCACCTTGCTGATCGACGTGCGTGCCCTGTTGTCCGAACCGTTCAGCTGGCCGGCGCTGAAGCGCGCGCTGCAGCAGCACCGCATCGCCATCGAGGACGTGGCGCGCTTCGTCGGCCTCACCACCACCGTCTCGCTGGAGCCGGACCCGATCCCGCTCGACATCAAGGTGGTGCTGTATGGCGAGCGCCAGCTCTACTACCTGCTGCAGGCCGTGGACCCCGATCTCGGACGGTATTTCAAGGTGCTCGCCGATTTCGACGACGAGCTGGACCGCACGCCGGAGGGCGAGGCGCTGATCGCCCGGCTGATCGCCACCGTCGCTGCCCAGGAGAAGCTGCGCCCGCTCGACCGCGGCGCCGTGGCGCGCGCCGTGGAGCACACCTCGCGCCTAGCCGACGACGCGCGCAAGCTCAGCCTGCTGGTCGAGAGCCTGCACGAGGTGCTGGCCGAGGCCGACCATCACGCGCGCCTGGCCGGCCGCGACCTGATCACCCGCGCCGACATCGACACCACCATCGAGCGCCAGATCCACCGCGCCTCGCGGCTGCGCGAACGCGGCCAGGAGATGATCCTGCGCGACATCGCCCTGATCGACACCGCCGGCAGCCGGGTCGGCCAAATCAACGGGTTGTCGGTGCTCAGCCTCGGCGGCTTCGCCTTCGGTCGCCCCACCCGCATCACCTGCCGCGTGCGCCCCGGCAGCGGCCGCATCGTGGATATCGAGCGCGAGGTGAAGCTCAGCGGCCCGCTGCACGCCAAGGGGGTGCTGATCCTGGGCGGCTTCCTGGCGAGCCGCTACGCGCTCGACAGCCCGATGTCGGTGGCGGCAACCCTGGTGTTCGAGCAATCCTATGGCGGGGTGGATGGCGACAGCGCCTCCTCGGCGGAACTCTATGCCCTTCTCTCCGCGCTGTCGGAGATTCCGCTGCGCCAGGATCTCGCGGTCACCGGCTCGGTCAACCAGCACGGCGACGTGCAGGCGATCGGCGGCGTGAACGAGAAGATCGAGGGCTTCTTCGATATCTGCGCCGCCCGCGGCCTCACCGGCAGCCAGGGCGTGATGATCCCGGTGGCCAACACCCAGCACCTGATGCTGCGCGGCGACATCGTGCAGGCCTGCGCCGAGGGCCGCTTCGCCATCTGGCCGGTCGCCACCATCGACCAGGGCATCGCCCTGCTCACCGGCCGTCCCGCCGGGGAGCGCGACGGCGAGGGCCATTTCCCCGACGACAGCGTGAACGCGGCGGTCGAGGAGCGGCTGGCCCGGTTCGCCAAGGTATTCCCCCGGCTGGGTGCGGCGGAATTGGGCCCCGCCGCGCGGCGCAACGGCGAGGCGCCAGGACCCGGCGCCGCGGAGACCTGACCATGCCCCGCCCCATCGCCTTCCGCCGCCTTGTCCTCGCGCTGGGCCACGGCGATGCGCCGCCGTCGATGATGCGCAACGCCGCCGAGCTTGCCCGGCTGCTGGGGCTCGACCTGCACTGCATGCTGATCGAGGACGAGTCGCTGTTCGGCCTCACCGGGCTGCCCTTTGTCAGGGAGCTGCGGCTGCCCACCCACGAATGGTCGGCGATCCGCCCCGGGCGGCTCGAAGACGAATACGCGCAGATGGCCCGCGACCTGCGCCGCACGCTCGCGCAACTCGGCGTGGCGCATGCGCTGGAGGTGCTGCGCGGCGACCCCGCCACGTTCATCGGCACGCTCTGCGCCGCCAGTGATATCATCGTACTCGCCGATGCCGGCGGCGCACGGCGCCCGCGCCTGCTGCCGGCTGACCGGCTGACGGAAGCGGCGCGACGGTCGGCCGCCTCGGTGCTGCTGCTGCCGGCCGCGGCCACCAGCCGCAGCGCGCCGGTGGCCGCGGTGCTGGCCGGTCCGGCGGACCGCAGCCTGGAAGTCGCCGCCCGCATCGCCACCAGCACTGGCGCCGCGCTGCTGGTGGTGCTCGCCGCGGCACCCGAGGCCGCCGACCAGGCAGTGCGCGACGCGGCGGCGGCACTGGGCGTGCCGGCCCGAAGGCTGGAAATCCGCCGCGCCCCCAGCCGTGACCTGTCCGACCTGCTGGCGGCACTGGGCCGCACGCACGAGCGCCTGATCGTGCTGGACCACGCGGCATGGCCGATGGCGGGCGACGGCATCGCCGACAAGCTTGCCCCGGCGCGCGGAGCGCCGGTGCTGGTGATCGAGCCGCCGCGCGACGAGGGCGGGTCCGAGGCCGGGCCTACGCCCCGCTGATCTCGTCCAGACGGTAGCCCTGGGCGAACAGCAGCGCGCGCAGGTTGGCATGCCGAACCTGCGCCCGCGCCTGGGCGGCCACCACCGGCTTGGCGCGGAACGCCACGCCAAGCCCGGCCACGGCCAGCATCGCCAAATCGTTCGCCCCGTCGCCCACCGCCAGCGTCGCCGCCAGCTTCAGCCCGCGCGCCGCTGCCAGTTCCTGCAGCGCCGCGAGCTTGGCATTGGCATCCAGGATCGGCTCCGCCACCGCCCCGGTCAGCACCGCGCCGTCGTCCAGCAGCACATTGGCACGGTGCGTATCGAAGCCGACAAGCTCCGCCACCCGCCCGGTGAACCAGGTGAACCCGCCCGACACCAGCGCCGTCGTGGCATTATGCGCCCGCATCGTGGCCACCAGTTCGCGCGCGCCCGGGGTCAGCTTCGTTTTCGCCCAGGTCTTCTCCAGGGCGGCCACCTCCAGCCCCTTCAGCATCGCCACGCGCTCGCGCAGGGCGGTGGCGAAATCGATCTCGCCGTTCATGCTGCGCGCGGTGATCGCGGCGATGCGGTCCTTGATGCCGGCATAGGCGGCGATCTCGTCCAACGTCTCGCTGGTCACGATGGTGCTGTCCATGTCGGCGATCAGCAGCCCCTTGCGCCGCCCCCGCGCTCTGGTCGCGATCGCGTCCACCTTCGCATTGCCCAAGGCGTCGGCAATTGCGGCGGGATCGGGATTGCGGCAGGGAATGTCGGCGGCCTCGCCGGGCGACAAAATCTCGGCCTCGCCGCCCTGGATCGCCTCGCGCACCCGCGCGATGGTGGCATTGGCGAGGGTCGTTGCCTCGCGGTCGACAACAAGGGTGAGCACATGGGTCATGGCGCCCGTATGAGACGGCGCGCCGCGGCGGGCAAGAGGCTGGCGGGCAAGAGGCTGGGGGAAATGCGATGACGGCCGATACTCCGCTGCCCCGCGCCCTGATCGTCGCGGGCCCCACCTGCTCGGGCAAGTCGGCGCTGGCCCTGGGCATCGCCGAACGCCTGGGTGGCGTGGTGATCAACGCCGATTCCATGCAGGTCTATCGCGACCTGCGCATCGTCACCGCCCGGCCCTCGCCGGAGGAGGAGGCGCGGGCGCCGCATGCGCTCTACGGCGTGCGCCCGGCGGCCGAACCGGGCAACGCGGCGTGGTGGCGCGGCGAGGCGCTGGCGGCGATGGCGGCGGCGCATTCCGCGGGGCGCCTGCCGATCCTGTGCGGCGGCACCGGCTTGTATTTCTCCGCCCTGACCGACGGCATCGCGGAAATCCCCGAATGCGGCGAGGCCGCGCGGGCGGAGGCACGCTGGCTGCTGGCCGAACAGGGACCGGCAGCACTGCACGCGGCCCTGGCCAAGGTCGATCCGGCCACCGCCGCGCGGCTGCGCCCCAGCGACAGCCAACGCGTCGCCAGGGCGTGGGAGGTCTGGCGCGGCACCGGGCGCGGCCTCGCCGCCTGGCAGCGCGAGAAGGGGGAGCCGGCGCCGTGGCGCTTCGCCGCCCTGCTGCTCGACCCGCCGCGCGACGCGCTGCGCACCGCCATCGCCGGGCGCTTCGCCGCCATGCTCGACGCCGGCGCGCTCGCGGAAGTCCGCAACCTGCTGGCTCAGGACCTGTCCCCCGCGCTCCCGGCGATGCGCGCGCACGGGGTGCCGGAATTGGCCGCACACTTGCGCGGGGAGATCACGCTGGCCGAGGCGGCGACCCGCGCCGAGCGGGCGACAGGGCAATACACCAAGCGCCAGGCGACCTGGTTCCGCCACAGACGCATGGCGGACCCTGCGCGGACGCATATGATATATGCGCGGATCGGCGATTTCGAGAAATTTTCCGAAAGTGAACAAGCGGAAATCTTCCGCTTTATTCGCGCGACCGCTTGACGCAGTGCAGCGCGGCGGCATACCACTCGCCGCATGAGCAAGATTCTTCCAGCGGACACCGCCCCCGCGCAGGCCCCCTCCGACGAGGCCGCCGGCGCCGAGATCCTCCTGCGCGCCCTCAAGGACCAGGGCGTAGAGGTCATTTTCGGCTACCCGGGTGGCGCGGTATTGCCGATCTACGATGCCATCTTCAACCAGAACGCCATCCGCCACATCCTGGTGCGTCACGAGCAGGCCGCCGTGCATGCGGCCGAGGGCTATGCCCGTTCGACCGGGAAGGTGGGCGTGGTGCTCGTCACCTCCGGTCCCGGCGCCACCAACGCGGTGACCGGGTTGGTGGATGCGCTGATGGATTCCATCCCGGTGGTGTGCCTCACCGGACAGGTGCCCACGCACCTGATCGGCAACGACGCCTTCCAGGAGGCCGACACCACCGGCATCACCCGCCCGGCCACCAAGCACAACTACCTCGTCAAGCGCAGCGAAGACCTCGCGCGGATGGTGCACGAGGCGTTCTACGTCGCCCGCAGCGGCCGTCCCGGTCCGGTGGTGATCGACCTGCCTAAGGACATCCTGATTGGCAAGGCGCCCTACACCCCGCCGCCGGAGAAGGAGCATCGCTCCTACCGCCCGCAACTCGACCCCGACGCGCAGCAGATCGCCCGCGCGGTCGCGCTGCTGAAATCGGCCAAGCGGCCCGTCATCTATACCGGCGGCGGCGTGATCAACGCGGGACCGGCGGCCAGCGAGGCGCTGCGGGCCCTCGTGCGCCGCACCGGCTTTCCCTGCACCTCCACCTTGATGGGCCTGGGCGCGTATCCGCACAACGATCCTCAGTTCCTCGGCATGCTCGGCATGCACGGCACCTACGAGGCCAACCTGGCGATGCATGGCTGCGACGTCATGCTGAATGTCGGCGCGCGGTTCGATGACCGGGTGACCGGGCGGCTGAACGCCTTCAGCCCCGGCTCCAAGAAGATCCACATCGACATCAACTCCAGCAGCATCAACAAGAACGTGCCCGTCGAAGTGCCGATCGTGGGCGACGCCGGCCGTGCGCTCGCCGCCCTCGTCGCCGCCTGGGACGCCGACACCACCGAATTCGACAAGCCGGCCCTGGCCGCCTGGTGGAAGCAGATCGACGGCTGGCGCGGCATCGACTGCCTGCGCTTCCGCCAGGACATGACCAAGGGCGCGGTGATCAAGCCGCAATACGCGGTGCAGCGCCTGTACGACATAACCCGTGAGATGAAGAGGGAGACCTTCATCACCACCGAGGTGGGCCAGCACCAGATGTGGGCGGCGCAGTATTTCCGCTTCGACCAGCCGAACCGCTGGATGACCTCGGGCGGCCTGGGCACCATGGGCTATGGCCTGCCAGCCGCCATGGGCGTGCAGGTGGCGCATCCCGACGCGCTGGTGATCGACATCGCCGGCGAGGCCAGCATCCTGATGAACATCCAGGAGATGTCGACGCTGGCGCAGTACCGCCTGCCGGTGAAGGTGTTCATCCTGAACAACCAATACATGGGCATGGTGCGCCAGTGGCAGGAATTGCTGCATGGCGGGCGGTATTCGGAGAGCTACACCGCCGCCCTGCCCGATTTCGTCAAGCTGGCCGACTCCTTCCATGGCGTGGGCCTGCGGGCCAAGTCGGTGGACGAGCTGGACGGGGTGATCCGCGAGATGATCGCGCTGGACCGTCCCGTCATCGCCGACATCTGCGTCGATGAGAAGGAGAACTGCTTCCCGATGATCCCCTCGGGCGCGCCGCACAACGAGATGATCCTTGGCCCCGAGCATGGCGCCACCCTGCAGCAGGGCGGGGCGAAGTCGTTGACCGACGAGGGGTTGGTACTGGTCTAACGAGATCGGCCACCGCCCCTCCCCTTCCTCCGTCAGGCAAACCGAAACAATGTCTTCCATCGCCCCGCAGCAGCGTTCCGCGACCATTTCCGTGCTGGTCGAGAACGAGGCCGGCATTCTCGCCCGCGTCATCGGCCTGTTCACCGGCCGCGGCTACAATATCGACAGCCTCACCGTCTCCGCGGTCGATCCCGCGCGCAACCACAGCCGGATCAACATCGTCACGTCAGGCACCGACATGGTGATCGAGCAGATCAAGGCGCAGCTGGACCGGCTGGTGCAGGTCTATCGCATCGCCGATCTGTCCGAGGGGCCGCACATCGCCCGCGAACTCGCGCTGATCAAGGTGGTCGCCACCGGGGCCGATCGCGTGGAGGCGCTGCGCCTGGCGGAGGCGTTCCGGGCGCGGGTGATCGACGCCACGCTGGAGAGCTTCGTCTTCGAGATGACCGGCAACACCGACAAGCTCGATGCCTTCATCGAGCTGATGCGCGGCCTGGGCCTTGCCGAAGTGTCCCGCACCGGTGTAGCCGCCATCGCACGCGGCATCGCGACCATCTGATGAACGCGGCCGTTGCCGCGATCTGATCCGCCAGTAAGTTCCTCAAGGAGACAGCGCCAATGCGCGTGTACTACGACCGCGACGCCGACGTGAACCTGATCAAGGCCAAGAAGGTCGCCATTGTCGGCTACGGCAGCCAGGGCCATGCCCATGCCAACAACCTCAAGGACAGCGGCTGCAAGGACCTGGTGGTCGCGCTGCGTCCCGGTTCGGCCGGCGTGGCCAAGGCCGAGGCCGCCGGGATCAAGGTGATGGACCCGGCCGATGCGGCCAAGTGGGCCGACATGGTGATGGTGCTGACGCCCGACGAGGGCCAGGGCGACCTGTACCGCGACAAGCTGCACGCCAACATGCGCCCCGGTGCCGCGCTGGCCTTCGCGCATGGGCTGAACGTGCACTTCAACCTGCTCGACCCGCGTGCCGACATCGACGTGCTGATGATCGCGCCGAAGGGCCCCGGCCATACCGTGCGCAGCGAATACCAGCGCGGCGGCGGCGTGCCGTGCCTGATCGCCATCCACCAGAATCCGTCGGGCAATGCGATGGAGGTTGGCCTGTCCTATGCCAGCGCCATCGGCGGCGGGCGCGCGGGGGTGATCGAGACCACCTTCAAGGAAGAGTGCGAGACCGACCTGTTCGGCGAGCAGGTGGTGCTGTGCGGCGGGCTAGTCGAGCTGATCCGCGCCGGCTACGACACGCTGGTGGAGGCCGGGTATGCGCCGGAGATGGCATATTTCGAGTGCCTGCATGAAGTGAAGCTGATCGTGGACCTGATCTACGAGGGCGGCATTGCCAACATGAACTACTCCATCTCCAACACCGCCGAGTACGGCGAATACGTCACCGGGCCGCGCATCATCACCGCCGAGACCAAGGCCGAGATGAAGCGGGTGCTGGAGGACATCCAGTCCGGCCGCTTCGCACGCGACTGGATGCTGGAGAACAAGGTGAACCAGGCTAGCTTCAAGGCCATCCGCCGCCGCAATGCAGCCCATCCGATCGAGGAAGTGGGCGAGAAGCTGCGGGCGATGATGCCGTGGATCGCGCAGAACAAGCTGGTGGACAAGACCCGGAACTGAGTCGTCGCGCCTGCCCTTTCCGGAGGGCAGGCTGCGGTATCCCGGCGCCGACATAACAGGGGCGTTACAAGCCGCCTGATTAGACACGCCGGGGGAACCGCGCCGAAGCCGACCGCATTACACGCGGCGGCGAGGTGTGGTGCCTACGGCATTGCGCCCAGCCTGACTGGGCGCGGACTGCCGTTCACGGCGGGAAGGCCCTTCATTCGGGTAGGGCGCCGCCTCATCGTGATGCATTTTTTCCCGACATTTTCCCAGGAAGCGGCCAACACCGCCTATGGCTCGGGCTTGAGCCGCATCGGCGTTCCGCACCGCATCATCGCCGGCGAGGTGAAGCTTCAGTACCGCTCGCGGTTGAAGCTGCTTTTTGTGTGCATCCCGCGCCTGGCGCTGTTCGCTTTGCGGGCGGCGGTGACATCGCTGGTGATGAGCCGGCCGCGGCCGGATACGGTGGTGCTCGGGTCGGACGTGGAGGTGCTGGTCTTCGCGCTGGTGCGGGCGCTCACGTTCCGCCGCAGGGTGCGGATCGTGCTGGCCAGCTTCATCTACACGCGGCGCGGCAACCCCCAGTTGGACAGGTTGCGGCACGCCTATTTCCGCATGGTGCTGGCGGCGACCGACCTGGTGGTGGTGCATTCGCGGCTGGAGGCGCGCGAGTATGCGCGGGCGTTTCCGGGGGTGCGGTTTTCCTTCGTGCCGTGGGGCGGCAGCATCAACCGGCGGCTTGAACTGCTGCAGCGGCCGGCGCCGGAGGTGCCCTATCTGCTGGCGGCGGGGCGGTCGGGGCGGGACTATGCCACGCTGTTCGCGGCGATGGTCGGCGTGGAGGCGGAGTTGCGGGTGGTGTGCGACTACGCCGCGGCACTGCCGCCGGTGCCGCCGGGGAGCCGGATCCGCGTGCTGACGGATTGCCATGGCTGGGACTACATGCAGCAACTCGCCGGCGCGGCGGTGGTGGTGGTGCCGCTGGCGGTGGGCGACATCTCGGCCGGGCAGATGGTGCTGATCCAGGCGATGGGGCTGGGGCGGGCGGTGATCGCGACGCGGACGCCCACGATCGAGGATTATGCGACCGACGGGCGCGATGCGGTGCTGGTGCCGCTGGGCGATGCCGACGCCATGGGCGCGGCGATCCGGCGGCTGCTGGCCGATGCGGGGCTGCGCGAGCGGCTGGGACGGGCGGCGCTGGCGAGCTATGAGGCGGACCTGGACACGCCGGGGCATCTGCGGCGGCTGGTGGGTGCGATCGCCGCCGACGGGGAGATTTGGGCGGCTTAGAGCGCTTGGTCGTTTTATTGATTGCTATATCGAAACATTTTGGGCGCAGTTTGCCACGCTGTCATCCGCCGCTGAAAGCGCGCCTGCGTGACTCGGGAGGGTCCGCTGGGCTGTGGCGCGGTTGCGCGGGCGGCGGTGCGGCGGGGCGCACGGGCGGGGTTGGCGCGCTGGCGCGCTGTTGGGGAATTGTGGGCAGCGGGGGGATCGCGGGTAGCGGGGCGAGGCCGAGGAGGTGGCGGACCGGGTTGAGGATGCGTGCCGCGGCGGCGGGATTGGCGGCGAGGATGGCCTGGGCCTCGGGCCGGTCGAGCAGGTTCTTGAGATGAACGGCATAGCCGGATGCGTGATAGCCGAGGGCGTTGATGAGCCAGTGGCGGGCGCGCGGAAGGAGCACGCGGGGCCGCCGGCGGGGTTCGCCGGAGGCGGCACGCAGGCGCGGTGCGCGAAGCGGCGAGAAGGGACGGCCGCTGGCGAGGCGGTCCATCAGCCGGGTGAAGCGAAGCGTGGTGCGGCTGAGGTAGTTGCAGAGCGGGATGATGTGGATCACGCGCAAAGGATCGCGCAGCAGCCCGGCGGCGATGAGGGCAGCGAGGTTGGCCAGTATCCTTGCCACGCCAGCCGCGAGGTCGCGGGCGGCGGCATGCAGCGGTTCTGGCAACGGGGCCGGGCCGGACGCAGTGGTCATGACCATTTTCCTATCAGATGCGACGGACCGCGCCAAACGGAATGATTCCGGCCCTGCGATTGGACCATGCCCGCCCTTCGCGGTCGGATCGTGCCAAGTCCGCGCGGCCGGGTCATGGTGGGGCATGCCCGCCGTGCGCAGGGCATTCCAGACCGGAGCAGAGACTTCGCGATGACACATTCGGAACACCAGCCGGCCCTGGCCTCCACATTGGCTTCGGTGTTGGCCCCTGTGGCCGCACCACTCAAGGCGGACGGGTTTGTGTTCGCCCGGGCAGCGCAGATGGGCGCGATTCTGGGAGCCGCGGCGCTGGCGGAGTGGCCGGCGTTCGCGGAAAGCTGGAATGCGCTGGGCATGGACCGGTACATGGCCGATGGCGGGCGCTACCGCCGGCGCCGGCACGGGGCGTTCTCGGTGTCGGACGCGGGCGTGCGGCGCAAGGCGCACCAGCCGCACTACCAGAGCCGCGACTACAACGCGCTGAACGGCGGCATCGCGCGCTGGTTCACGCCCGTGGACGAAGCGGTGTCCTCCGGCGTGGTGATGCAGACCATCCTGCACCGTTGCTTCGACCTGTTCGACGGCCTGACCGATCCCGCGGTGCGGCCGGACTCATGGCACGTGGAGACGCACCAGTTCCGCATCGAGGCACGGTCCGACGCCGCCGGAAAGCCGACGCCTGAAGGTATGCACCGCGACGGGGTGGACTGGGTGCTGGTGCTGCTGGTGCGGCGCGAGAACATCGCCAGCGGCGAGACGACGATCCATGACCTGGCGAAAGTCCCGCTGGGGAGTTTCACCCTGACCGACCCGCTGGACGCGGCGCTGGTGGACGACAACCGGGTGTACCACGGGGTGACGCCGGTTTCGCCGCTGGACCCGGGGCGGGCGGCATATCGGGATGTGCTGGTGGTGACGTTCCGGCGGGAATAGGCGGCGAGCGCCGCTCCGCCGGCCTCGGTGGCATCGGCGTCGGTGTCGGCGGGTGGTGGGATACCATGATGGGCGCGGAGCTTGTTGCGGCAACCGTGCCGGGGGCGGCCTGCGGACTGGCTCGATCCGCCGTCGGACCTCATTCCCGCGCAACGACCGGAACCAACCTGGCCACGCCAGGATATCCGCCCGCGCATTGCTGCGGAGGCGGTGGTTGGCGGTTGCTTGATCGATGGATTGGAATGCATACAATAGCGGCATTTGTCGCAATCATTGCAAAGGGGGACTGACGGGTGGCCATTCGGAAATCGGGTATTTTGGCAGTGGGATTGTTGGGCATGGCGTTGGCACGGCCGGCGCCCGCCGCGGTGATCGCCGCGTGGAACTTCGACGAGGGGTCGGGGGCGACCGCATACGCCGCGGTGGGTTCGGTGGACGGGGCGCTGAACGGCACGGCGAGTTTCGTGGGCGGCGGTGTGCAGGGTGGTGCGGTGTCGATCTCGTCGTCGGGCAACGGCATGGTGGATTTTGGAAGCTCGCTGTTTCCGAGCGGGTCTTTTGCGGTGGAAGCCTGGGTTAAGACCACCAGCAGCGTCGGCGGGGCGGTAGCCTTCCACCGCGCCGGGATCGCCGCGGGCTATTTGCTGGCATTCGGTGACATCGCCGACGGTTGCGGCGGCGGGGCTGGGCAGGCGAACTTCTATGTTGCCTATCCGTGCAGCGGGCATTCGGCGACGGCGGTGAACGACGATGCGTGGCACCAGCTGGTGGGGGTTTACGACGGCGCGATGTCGCAGATCTATGTGGACGGGGCGCTGGCGTCGCAGTCGACGGGCGGCAATCCGCTGATCGCGCCGCCGGTGGGCACGATCATGGCGGCGGGCGGGATCATGAACGCGCTGGGATCGCCGGTCGGGGCGTATGATGGGTTGCTGGACAATGTGCGGCTTTATGGGGCGGCGCTGTCGGCAGCAGAGGTGAGTGCCCTGTATTCGGCGGTGACGGAGCAGCCGACGCAGGCGCCGGAGCCGGCGTCGCTGGCGGTGCTGGTGGCCGGCGTGCTGGGGTTGGCGGGCCTGCGGCGCAAGAGTTGAGAAGCGGGCCGGGATACTGCTGAAAAAGGGAGCAGAAGCCCCATACATACTGCTCCCGTTTGCATTTAGCCTGCAGCCAATTGCAAACGGGAGAAGTCTTTTTGCTTCTTTTTCTTCAGAAAAAGAAGGCGCTTCCTTCCTTTTTCCTTGATTATCCTGGCAGGCGCAGCACGTTCTTGGCAAGGATGTTGCGCTGGATCTCGTTCGAGCCGCCGTAGATGGTGCTCGGGCGGGCCTGGAGGAACAGGCCGGCGGGGTTGAGTTCGCGGTTGCCTTCCATGGGGTCCAGCAGGCCCGCGTTTTCGCCGGCGACTTCCATCATGGTGTCGGTGATCTTCTGGAAGAGTTCGGTCTGGATGACCTTGAGCATGGAGACGTCGGGGCCGAGTTCGTCGCCGCGGCGGACGATGTCGACGTAGGTGGCGTGGAGGGATTTGAGGTCGGCGATTTCCAGGCGCAGGCGGGTGTAGCGGTCGATGAAGTCGGGGTCTTCGGCCACGCCCATGCGGTCGGCGAGGGTTTTGAGGCGGTCGAGGGCGTATTGGGAGAGCTTGGCCGAGCCGAGGTAGATGCGTTCGTGGCCGAGCAGGGACTTGGCCATGGTCCAGCCCTGGTTGACGGCGCCGACGGTCCATTTTTTCGGCACGCGGACGTTGTCGAAGAAGACTTCGCAGAACTCGTCGTGCAGGTCGATGGTCCAGATGGCGCGCACGGTGATGCCCGGGGTGTCCATGGGGACGAGGAGGAAGGTGATGCCTTCCTGCTTCTTGGCGTTCTTGTCGGTGCGGACGAGGAGGAAGATCCAGTTGGCGTCGTTGGCCAGGGTGGTCCAGATCTTGGAGCCGTTGATGATCCAGTCGTCGCCGTCGGGGACGGCTTCGGTGCGCAGGGAGGCGAGGTCGGAGCCGGCGTTGGGTTCGCTGTAGCCTTGGCACCAGATGTGTTCGCCGGCGAGGATCTTGGGCAGGAAGAAGTCGCGCTGGGGTTGGGTGCCGTGGGCGATGAGCAGGGGGCCGACCATGAGGATGCCGTGGTCGTTGGTGCGGGCGACGCCGTGGCGCTCGTATTCCTCGACCATGATGATCTGTTTGGCCGCGCTGAGGCCCATGCCGCCGTGCTCGCGGGGCCAGGAGGGGCAGAGCCAGCCTTTTTCCGCAAGCTTGAAGTACCAGACCTGGTTTTCGGACCAGTGCAGGCGCTTGGGCGGGTTGCGCAGTTCGGGCGGGTAGTTGGCCTCGATCCAGGCGCGGACGTGGCGGCGGAAGGTTTCGTCGTCCAGCGTGTTGAGGTCTTCGGGCTCGTGGGGGGTGACGGCGGTCATCTGGTCAGAACTCCCTTGAACACGGGCTTGCGCTTGGCGAGGAAGGCGGCCTTGCCCTCGGCGTGGTCGGCGGTGAGGAAGAGGGTGGCCTGAGCGGTGCGCTCCCATTCCAGGGCCTCGACGAGGCCGCGGGCGAGGATGGAGCGGGTCATGGCGACGGCCAGGGGAGCGCCCTCGGCGAGCTTGGCGGCGCGGGCGAGGGCGTGTTCCAGGGCGGTGCCGTCGGGGACGACCTGGTCCGCGAGGCCGATGCGCAGGGCCTCGGCGGCGTCGACCGGATCGGCGGAGAGGAACATATTGCGGGCGCGGCCCTCGCCGATGCGGCGCGGGAGAGTGTGCAGCAGGCCGTAGTCGGGGATGAGGCCGATGCGGACGAAGGGGGTGATGAAGCGGGCGCCCTCGGCGGCGATGACGGTGTCGCAGCCGATTGCCAGTCCCACCGCGGCGCCGGCGGCCCAGCCCTCGACGGCGGCGACGAAGGGCTTGCTGCTTTCGAGGTGCAGGCGCACCAGCCTGTGAGTGAGGCGGAAGCGCTCGCGGCCGGCGGCGAAGTCGGTGGCGTCCATGCCGGTGATGTCGCCGCCGCCACAGAATTGGCCGCCGGCGCCGGTGATGACGATGGCGCGGATGGCCGGGTCGGCCTCGGCGCGCTCAAGCTCCTCGATGAAACGCTGGCGCATGGCCATGGACAAGGCGTTGCGCCTGGCCGGTTCGCTCATCGTCAGCACCAACGTGGCGCCCTCGCGGACGGCAGCGAGAATGGTCATGCGGTGGGGTGCTCCAAGGAAGAGAAGGCCAGGGGGCGTTGCCCCCTGGACCCCCACCAGGGACCCGAGGTCCCTGGCCCCTCTAACGTTGTTCCGCCTTTGGCGGGAGGGGCCGGCGGGGCTTGGGTCGCGTGCTGCGATGGCCCCTCCCGCCAAAGGCAGAAAAGGCAACGGGGCCTGGGGCCGCCGGCCCCAGCGGGGTCGAGGGGCGGAGCCCCTCGCCTTCCTTGCTGGCGCGCCCGCCGCATCAGCCTTCGTCGGTGTCGGTGGCCAGGGCGGCAAAGCGGGAGCGGTGGAGGGCGGGGGAGCCGTAGAGGTTGGCGAGGACCATGGCTTTGCGGAGGAAGAGGCCGGGGTCGGCTTCGTCGGTGTAGCCGATGCCGCCGTGGAGTTGGATGGCCTGGCGGCAGACGAGCATGCCGGAGTCGGAGGCGCGGGCCTTGGCGCGGGAGATGGCGGCGAGGCGGGCGGGGCCGGACAGGCCGGAGTCCAGGGCGGCCGCGACGGATTCGACGCTGGCGCGGGAGAGGGCGACCTGGATCTTGAGGTCGGCGGCGCGGTGCTGGAGCGCCTGGAAGCTGCCGATGGGCTTGCCGAACTGCACGCGGGTCTTGAGGTAGTCGACGGTCATGGCGAAGACGCGGTCCATGGCGCCGAGGAGGTAGGCGGCGGTGGCGAGGGCCGCTTCCTCCAGCGCGGCGGCGAGGTTTCCCCCCGCTTCGGAACTGGCGATGGGGGTGCAGGGGGCGTCGGTGAGGGAGAGGGTGCCGAAATTGCCGCCGTCCTGGGTGCGTTCGGTGGTGAGCGTGACGCCGGGGGCATCGCGTTCGACGAGGGCGAGGCCGTCGCGGCCGGAGACGAGGAAGGCGTCGGCGCCGGCGGCCATGGGGATGAAGACCTTGCGGCCGTTGGCGCGGCAGCCGGCCACGGTGGTGTCGCCCGCGGCGTCGAGGGTGGCGGCGCGCTCCTGCCAGGCGGGGATGACGACCATGTCGCCCGAGAGGATGCGGGACAGCATCGGGTCGCCTTCCATGACCCGGGCGGCCATGGCGACCTGGATCAGGGGTTCGGGGGCCAGGGCGGCGCCCATTTCCTCGGCGATGGCGCAGTATTCGGCCATGCCGAGGGCGGAGCCGCCGGCCTCCTCGGAGAGGCGCAGGCCGGGCCAGCCCATTTCGCACATCTGCTTCCAGACAGCGCGGTCGAAGCCCGGGTCGTTGAAGCGCAGGGCGCGGATGCGGCGGAAGTCGCCGGTGCGCGGGGCGAGGCCGGCCGCACTTTCGCGGATCAGGCGGACGGATTCGTTGCGGTCGTCGGTGGCTGCGCTCATGGACGTGCTTTCAGGCGGGGGTCAAGCAAGGGAGGGTTCTTTTTTTTCTGGAGAAAAAGAAACAAAAAGACCTTATCCATTTGCGCCGGGCCAGTGTGGTCGGCCCGGAGAAAATGGACAGAAGTTTTTTGGTTCTTTTTTCAAAAAGAACTTCTTCCTTTCTTAGCTGGGTGTATGAATTTCGGCCTCGGACTGGGCGCGGACCTGTTCCAGGGTGACGCCGGGCGCGAGTTCGACGACCATGAAGCCGCGGTCGGTGATGTCGAACACGCCGAGATTGGTGATGACGCGCTTGACCGCGCCGAGGGCGGTGAGCGGGTAGGTGCACTTCTTCACCAGCTTCTTGCCGCCGGACTTGGTGGTGTGGTCCATGATGACCCACAGGCGCTTGGCGCCGGCGGCAAGATCCATGGCACCGCCCACGGCGGGGGCGGCGTCGTTCTCGGACGTGGCCCAGTTGGCGATGTCGCCGTTGTCGGCCACTTCGAAGGCGCCTAGCACGCAAAGGTCGAGATGGCCGCCGCGGATCATGGCGAAGCTGTCGGCGTGGTGGACGAAGCTGCCGCCGGGGCGCAGGGTGACGTGCTGCTTGCCGGCGTTGATGAGCCAGGGGTCGCGCTGGTCCTCGGGCGGCTTGGGGCCCATGCCGAGCACGCCGTTTTCGGAGTGGAAGACGACTTCGCGGTCCAGCGGCACGTAGTCGGCGATGCCGGTGGGCATGCCGATGCCGAGGTTCACGTACCAGCCTTCGGGGATGTCCTGTGCCGCGCGCTCCGCCATCTGCAGGCGGTTCCAGCCCTTGGCCTCAACCTTAGCGTCCATTGCGTGTGCTCCTGTCAGGTCAGAACGGCGGGTCGCCGTAGGGTATATGGATCACCCGGTCGACGAAAATGCCGGGGGTCATGACGTTCTGCGGGTCGATGGCGCCGAGTTCGACGATGTGCTGGCTCTGTACGATGGTGGTCTTGGCGGCGGTGGCCATGACCGGGTTGAAGTTGCGGCCGGAGAGCTTGTAGGTGAGGTTGCCCCAGCGGTCGGCCTCCCATGCCTCGACAAGGGCGATGTCGCCGGGCAGGGCGTATTCCATCACCATCTGGCGGCCGTTGATCTCGCGCACTTCCTTGCCCTCGGCCATCTTGGTGCCGACGCCGGTGGGGGTGAAGAAGGCGCCGACGCCGGCGCCGGCGGCGCGGATGCGCTCGGCCATGGTGCCCTGGGGGACGATTTCCAACTCGATCTTGCCGGCGCGGTAGAGCTCCTCGAAGATGGTGGAGTTGCTGCGCGGGAACGAGCAGACGAGGCGGCGGACGCGGCCGTGCTCCATGAGCGCGGTAAGGCCCGTGGTGCCGCCGCCGGCGTTGTTGGCGACCACGGTGAGGTCCTTGACGCCGGTTTCGATCAGCGCGTCGACCAGGTTGTTGGGCTGGCCGACGAGGCCGAAGCCGCCCAGCAGCACCGTCATCCCGTCCTTCACGCCGGCCATGGCCTCGGCCATGGTCTGGACGATCTTGTTGATCATGCCGTCATCCTGTCGTTGTCGGTCATAGGGTCAGTCCTTGAGCTCGATCACCGCGTCGACCGCGAAGGCGCCCTCGCCCTCGGGCATGGCGAAGACCGGGTTGAGGTCGATGCCCTGCAGGCGGTCGCCGGCCTGGTGTGCGAAGACGGAGAGCTTCGCAAGCATGGCGGCGAGCGCCTTGATGTCGGCGGGCTTGCGGCCGCGGGCGCCGAGCAGGAGGGGGGCGCCCTTGATGGAGCGGATCATCTGCTCGGCGACATCCTCGCCGAAGGGGCAGCGGCGGAAGACGACGTCCTTGAGGATTTCGACGAAGATGCCGCCGAGGCCGAACATGGCGACGGGGCCGAAGACCGGGTCGCGGTGGATGCCGAGGATGCACTCGACGCCGCCCTTGAGCTGCTTGGCGACCAGCACGCCTTCGAGCCGCGCCCCGGCCACGGCGCCGCCGCGCTGCATGAGGGTGGCGAAGCCCTGGCGCACGTCGTCCTCGCTGGCGATGTCGAGCAAGACGCCGCCGATCTCGCTTTTGTGCACGATGTCGGGCGAGAGGATCTTCATGACCACGGGGAAGCCGAATTCGCGGGCGGCGGCGATGGCGGCATCGGCATCGGCACAGGCGCGCTCGGGGGCGGCGGGGATGCCGGCCTGGGCGAGCAGGCGCTTGGCCTCGGCCTCGCTGGGGGTGGCTGCCGGAAGTGCCACCGCGGGCACCTGCGGCGGCGGCAGGCCCGGGCCGGCGGCGAAGGCCTCGCCGAAGCGGCCCATGGCGTGGATGGCGATGGTGGCGCGGGTGGGGTCGCCGATGACGACGTAGCCATCGGCTTCGTACTGCGCCTCGACCTCGCGCGGGGCCAGCACCGACATCACCCACAGCTTGCCGGGGTTGCGGTCTCGCACCGGGGCGAGGCTGGCGCGCAGCCGCTCGACGTTGCCCTTGGTGGCGCCCGCCTGGGACCAGAACACCAGCACCGAGGAATAGCCGCCCTCGGCCACCATCGTCTCGGCGAACTCGCCGATGGCCGATGGGATGTTGGAGACCTGCGCGGTGCAGTCCACCGGGTTGCGCGGGCTGGAGAACGGGATGATGGCGCGCAGCTTGTCCTGGGCGGGCTGCGGCATCTCGGGCATCGGCAGGCCGACCTGTTCGGCGGCGTCGCTGATCAGCACGCCGGCGCCGCCGCTGACGGTGAAGACGCCCAGCGTGTTGCCGACGGGGTAGATGCGGCGCGAGGCGGTGACCGCGATGTCGATCATTTCCTCGGTGGTGCGGGCGCGGACCACGCCGAACTCGGCCAGCACCGCGTCGGTGACCGCGTCGTCGCCGGCGATGGAGGCGGTGTGGGATTTGGCGGCGGCACCGCCCAGCGCACTGCGGCCGACCTTCATCATGACGACGGGCTTGCGGGCGGCGCGGGCGGCGGTGAGGGCGGCGATGAAGCTTTCGCTCTCGCGGATGCCCTCGGCGTAGGCGGCGATGACATCGGTCTCGGGGTCCTCGACCATCCAGCCGATGACGTCGCCGATGGTGACGTCGGCCTCGTTGCCGGTGGTGACGCAGATACCGGTGCCGACGCCGCGGTCGCGCATGGCGGCGAAGATGTGGGTGCCGTAGGCGCCGGACTGGCTGGCGATGCCGATACGGCCGGGAATGGGCCAGCCGCCTTCGAAACTGGCGGTGAAGGTGGGGTAGAAGTTGCTGCGGCGGTTGAACAGGCCGAGGCAGTTGGGGCCGAGCAGGCGCATGCCGGCGGCACGGGCAATGGCGACCATGCGGGCCTGTTCGGCCGCACCGGCATCGTCCACCTCGGCGAAGCCGGCGGACAGGACGATGGTGTTCTTGACGCCGGCGGTGGCCAGGTCCTGCACCGCCTGGACGGCAATCTCGGCGGCGACGGCGACGATGCCGACATCCGGCACCTCGGGCAGGGCCGCGACGTTGGGATAGGCGCGCAGGCCCTGGACCTCCTCGCGCCGCGGGTTGACCGGGTAGAGGCGGCCGGCGAAGCCCTGGTTGAGCATGTAGGCGATGGGCCGGCCGCCGATGCGGGTGGCGTCGGCGGAGGCGCCGAGCATGGCGACCGATTGCGGCGCCAGCATTCCAGTCAGGCTGGCGAACCGCGCCTGCGGCAGGGCACGGCCGCCGGTCCGGCTTGACGACATGGACATCAATCTCCCGCAGGGAGGCCGGGCGGGATCGCCGGCCACGCATTGGCGGCGATCATGGCGAAGCGGAAGCGCGCGGGCAACCCGGCATGGTTGGGCGGCGCCGGGGCGGGAGGGAAGAGTCTTCTTTTTCTGAAGAAAAAGAAGCAAAAAACTCTTGTCCGTTTTCCGCAGCGCGGCGTTGCCGTCCGCGCCCGATCAAATGGACAGAAGTTTTTTGGTTCTTTTTTTCAGAAAAGAACTCTTCCTTGCCTGGGGTTCCTGCTCACGACTGTGCATCGGGCGACACGACGATGCAGGCGCCGCGGGAATGGGAGATCTTCTCGCAGGCCTGCATCGCGGCCTCGCGCGACAGGCCGGCGAGGCGGGCGCGGTAGAGGGTGTTCCGGCCCTGGCGCACCGAGCCCACGGTGGGCTTGGCCTGCGCCAGCACGTTGCCGCCCCGGCTGCGGGCGGCGTTGGCCGCGGCGCGGGCCAGGCTCTCGCTGGTGAAGGCGCCGACCTGGATCGCCCAGGGGCCGCTGGTGGTGCCGGTGGGGCGCACGGGCAGGCTGCCGGCGACGGCGGGCGCGATCAGGCTGAAGCTGGAGCGCCTGGACCCGGCGGGCTGGGACAGGCTGGCGAGCGCCACAGGCGGCGCGCTGCGGGGCGCGGCGAGGGCGGCGGCGAGCACCGGCTGACGTGCGGCACCGCTGCGCGCCTGGGTGGCCTGGGCCAGCGCGACCGGGGCGTTGCCGCGCGGGTAGCGCGGGCCGGCGGGGATGTCGTGCGGCACCTGGTACATCGCGAGCACCGCGGCGTCGGACTCGTGCTGCGGCCGGTGGCCGGCGATGGCGGGCGCGACGCGGGCGACGTAGCGCCGTGTCTCGGCCGGCAGGCCGCGGTTGCGCACGGCATAGTCCTCGAAGCGCCGCGGCCCGGCATTGTAGGCCGCGAGGAAGCCGGGCGAGCCGTACAGGTCGTACATCTCGCGGATGTAGGCGGTGCCGGCCATGATGTTGTCGTACGGGTGGTAGGGGTCGTCGTCGAGGCCGTGGCGGATGCGCAGCTCCTCATAGGTGCCGGGCATCACCTGCATCAGGCCCATGGCGCCGGCGCCGGAGGTGACAAGCCGGCCGCTGTGGTAAAGCTGGCCACCCGATTCCTGGCGCATGACCTCGCGAATCCACTGCTCCGGCACGTCGAAGCGGGTGGAGGCCTTGCGGATGTAGGGGCCCCAGGGGTCTTCCGGCGGCCCCGGCGGCGCGTAGTTGCCCTTGGCGGCGCGGGCGTATTCGGCGGCGCTGCGGTGGGCAACCTGCTTGCTGGAGGAACACGCCCCGAGCATGGCGAGCACGGCCAGGCAGGCCACCAACCTCGGCCATCCCGCGCCATTGGAGTGTCGGCCGGACCGCGAGGAGAGGCAGGGGAACCGCATGCGACTCGATCTCCGGCGTAATGGACTCCGGGCGGGGAGCCAATGACAACGGCGGCCTAGGGCCATCCGTTAAGGACAGGTCGTAGCAAAGCAGGCTAACGCCCTATCGTAAACCCGTCTTCAAGGCAACATTGCGGTGATTTAATCCCCTCGGCCAAATGATGCCCGTGTCGCGGCAACAATGCTATGCCGAAGGTGAATCGGCGTAGCGCGCCGCCCGCCCGAACGATCCGCCCGTACGATCCGGCAACCTCGCCGGCCCCGTCAAGGAGACCACGATGACCCGTGCCGCCCGCCTCATGGCCGCCGCCGCCTGTCTTTCCGCCCTGTTCGGCATGGCGGCCTGCGCACCGCGCAACACCAACACGACCTATACCGGCGCCGATATCGGCCGCACCGCGCAGGTGAGTTATGGCGTGATCGTGTCCATGCGGCCGGTGACCATCCAGGGCGGGCGCACCGGCGTCGGCACGCTGGGCGGTGCGGCGGCCGGGGCGACCGCGGGCAGCTTCATCGGTGGCGACCCGCGCGCGAACATCCTGGGCGCGATCGGCGGGGCCATCATCGGCGGCATCGCCGGCAGCGCCGTGGAATCGGGGATGACCACCGGCCAGGCGATGGAATTCATCATCCGCGAGGACAGCGGGCAGACGATCTCGGTGGTGCAGACGAACGAGGAGGAATTCCGGCCCGGCGAGCGCGTGGTGCTGACGCGCGGCGCGCGCACGCGCATCGCCCGCACCGCGGGATGACCCGCATCCGCCGCAAGGCGGGCTGACCCGCATCCGCCGCAAGGCGGGCTGACCCGCATCCGCCGCAAGGCGGGCTGACCCGCATCCGCCGCAAGGCGGGCTGACCCGCATCCGCCGCAAGGCGGGGGCTGACCCGCATCCGCCGCAAGGCGGGCTGACCCGCCCTGGGGCCCGGCGGAGTTCGGTTGCGGGTTGGCGGGCTTTGGGCTATCGCGGCGACCCGATGACCTTTGTCTCCCACATGCAACCGGGCGATCCGGCAATCCTGGACCTGGGCGCGAACCAGACCTGGCGCGAGCGGCACCGCGCCGCGGCGCGCGACCTGCGCGAAGGTCTGGCGCTGTGGCGCTTGTGCGGCGTGCTGGCCTGGCTCGACATCCGTCTGCGCTACCGCGGTTCGATGCTGGGCCCGTTCTGGCTGACGCTGTCGACCGGGGCGATGGTGGCGGCGATGGGCGTGCTGTATTCGGTGCTGTTCCGGCTGAACCTGCACGACTACATCCCGTTCCTGGCGCTGTCGTTGGTGCTGTGGAACTTCCTGGGCGCCCTGGTTTCGGATGCCTGCGTCGCCTTCACCTCGTCCGAGGGCACCATCCGCTCGGTGCGCATGCCGTTCTCGCTGTATGGCGGGCGGATCGTGGTGCGCAACCTGATCGTGCTGGCGCACAATGCCGTGGTGGTGCTGGTGGTGGACGCGCTGCTGTCGGCGTGGCCGGGGACGACGGCGCTGCTGGCGCTGCCCGGCATGTTGCTGTGGCTGGTGGACGCCATGGCGGTGACGCTGCTGCTGGGCACGATCTGCGCCCGTTTCCGCGACATTCCGCCGATCGTCGGCAGCGTGATGCAGATGGCCTTCTTCGTGAGCGCGATCATCTGGAAGCCGGAGCAACTGCGAAGCTACGAGTGGGTGCTGGCCTTCAACCCGTTCTTCACCCTGTTCGAGGTGGTGCGCGGGCCATTGATGGGGGTGGTGCCGAGCTTGCCGACGGTGGCCTCGGCGCTGGGCTTCTCGGCCGCCTTGTGGATCGTGGCCTGGTTCGTGTTCGCGCGGGTGCGCGGGCGCGTGGCGTTCTGGCTGTGACCGGCCTGGAGGCCGCCCGCCACGGCACCACGCCGGCGCGGCTGGACGTGGAGGATGTGAGCGTCTCGTTCCCGCTGTACCACGGCAATGCGCGCAGCCTGAAGAAGACGGTGTTCTCCACCGTGTCCGGGCGGATGGGCTCGGACACGCGCAACCGGGTGGTGGTGGAGGCGCTGCGCGGCGTCAGCCTGAGCCTGCGGCCGGGCGACCGGCTGGGGCTGATCGGCGGCAACGGCGCCGGCAAGACGACGCTGCTGCGCGCCATGGCCGGCATCTACGAGCCGGTGGTGGGGCGGGTGCGGGTGAGCGGGTCGCTGAACGCGCTGCTGGACCCGAACCTGGGGATGAATCCGGAGCTGACCGGGCGCGAGAACATCATGCTGCGCGGCATGTACCTGGGGCTGGACAAGGCAGCGCTGGCGCATCTGGCCGAGGATGTGGCGGCATTCGCGGAGCTGACCGAGTTCCTCGACCTGCCGGTGCGCATCTACAGCTCCGGCATGGTGGTGCGGCTGGGCTTCGCGCTGGCGACCGCGATCCGGCCGCAGGTGCTGCTGATGGACGAGTGGTTCCTGGCGGGCGACGCGAACTTCCTGGAGAAGGCGCGGGTGCGGCTGGAGAACCTGGTGCGCGGCGTGGAGATACTGGTGCTGTCGTCCCACATGACCGAGGTGGTGATGCAATGGTGCACGCGTGCGGTATGGATGGACCAGGGCCGCATCCGCGCCGACGGTCCGCCGGGCGAGGTGCTGGAGGAATATCTCGGCCATCCCGTGCGGGTGGCCGATCCGGCCCGCTCGCCGGGCTGACGGGCCGCACGCACGCTGCAAGGAGCCCCATGCGCCTGTTTAACAGCTGGAAAGACCTGCCGCCGGACGCCCGGGGCGCCACCGTGGCGCTGGGCAATTTCGACGGCGTGCATCGTGGCCATGTGCAGGTGCTGCGCGCCGCCCATGCCGCGCGGCCCGAGGCGAAGCTGGCCGTGCTGACCTTCGAGCCGCATCCGCGCGAGGTGTTCCGTCCGGACGACCCGCCGTTCCGGCTGACCCTGTCGGCGGAGCGGGCGGCGCTGCTGGCGGGGTTCGGGGCGGAAATGGTGTACGAGCTGGTGTTCGACCACGAATTCAGCCTGATGAGCGCGGAGGCGTTCGTGGACGAGGTGGTGCATCGCGGGCTGGGGGCGCGGCACCTGGCCTGCGGGCCGGATTTCGCCTTCGGCCACCGGCGTGGCGGCGACGTGGCGTTCCTGGCGCGGGCCGCGGAGGATCGCGGCATCGGTTTGACTGTGGTACCGCCGCTGGCCGACGCGGACGGGCCGATCTCGTCCACCAACATCCGACGCGCGCTGCAGGACGGCTATCCCGAGCGGGCGACGGCGGCGCTGGGGCGGCCTTGGGCGATCCGCGGCGAGGTGGCGCATGGCGACAAGCGCGGCCGGACCATCGGCTTCCCCACCGCCAACGTGGCGCTGGGGCGGCACCTGGAGCCGGCGCGCGGGGTGTATGCCGTGACCGTGGCGCTGCCGGACGGGCGTGTGTGCAAGGGTGTCGCCAATTTGGGCCGGCGGCCGACGGTGAACGAGGGGCCGGAGAGCCGGCTGGAGGTGAACCTGTTCGACTTCGCCGGCGATCTGTACGGCCAGGAGATCACGGTGGCGATGCATGCCTATCTGCGCGGCGAGCAGAAGTTTTCCGGCCTGGACGCGCTGAAGGCGCAAATTGCCGCCGATGCGGCGCAGGCGCGGGCGCTGCTCGACGCGCCCGGGTGAGGCCGGCGGGTGTGAGGCCGGGGGGTGTGAGGCCGGGGGGTGAGGCCGGCCGCGCCGCCTTGCCGTCCGGTGCGGCCGCCGCCATACTTGCGCGCATGCACGGGATATGCACCGCGCGAATTAGTCGCCCGGCCTCTCGCTAGAGAGCCGGGTCAACACGCGCGCCCCATCCCCCCAGGCGGTCCTCGACCGCGCGAGACACATTCCCATGACCGACACACAGAACGACACGGCCGCCGGCCGCGACTACCGCAACACGGTGTTCCTGCCGTCCACCGGCTTTCCCATGCGCGGCGGCCTGCCGAAGAAGGAGCCGGGGATGCTGGCGCGGTGGGAGGCGATGGGGCTTGAGAGCGGCTGCGGGAGAGGTCGCACGGGCCGCGAGCCTTCATCCTGCACGACGGCCCGCCCTACGCGAACGGCAACCTCCATATCGGCACAGGCGCTGAACAAGATCCTGAAGGACGTGGTCAACCGCGCCCAGCAGATGGGCGGCAAGGACGCCCACTACGTCCCGGGCTGGGACTGCCACGGCCTGCCGATCGAGTGGAAGATCGAGGAGCAGTACCGCGCCGCGAAGAAGGACAAGGACGCGGTGCCGGTGCTGGATTTCCGCGCGCGAATGCCGCGCCTATCGCCGCAGCACTGGATCGGGGTGCAGGAGAGCGAGTTCCGCCGCCTGGGCGTGCTCGGCGACTGGGCGAACCGCTATGCCACGATGGACCTGCCGAGCGAGGCGGCGATCGTCGGCGAGATCGGGCGGTTTCTGATGAACGGCGGCGCTGTATCGCGGGCTGCGGCCGGTGATGTGGTCGGCCGTCGAGAAGACGGCGCTGGCCGAGGCCGAGATCGAGTATCACGACCATACCCGCACCACGATCACGGTGCGCTTCCCGATCGTGGCGTGCCGGTCGCCGGCGCTGGCGGGTGCGTCGATCCTGATCTGGACGACGACGCCGTGGACCATGCCGGGCAACCGGGCGATCGCGCTGGGCGAGGACATCGACTACGCGTGGTGCGGATCGACAGCGCCGAAGGAGGGCTCGCTGGCGGTGGCCGGCGAGCGGGTGCTGGTGGCGCTGGCGCTGCTGCCGCAGTTCTGCGAGGCGGCGGGGGTGGAGACGCACCATGTGCTGCATCTGCACAAGGGGCGGGAGCTGCTGGGCACGGTGTGCGCGCACCCGATGCGCGGGCGCGGCTACGACCATGACGTGACGGTGCTATTCGGCCGAATACGTGACCACCGAGGCCGGCACCGGGTTCGTGCACATCGCGCCCGGCCATGGCGAGGAGGATTTCGAGCTCGGCCGGCAGCACGGCATCGAGGTGCCGGAGACGGTCGGCGAGGACGGCACCTACAATGCCTGGGTGCCGCGGTTTCGCCGGCCAGCACGTCTACAAGGCGGCCGATGCCGATGTGCGCGGCGCTGGCCGAGGCGGGCGGGCTGATGGCGCGCGGCAAGCTGGTGCATTCCTACCCGCATTCGTGGCGCAGCAAGGCGCCGCTGATCTTCCGCGCCACGCCGCAATGGTTCATCCGCATGGACGGGCCGGAGCGAGATCCGCGCGCGAAGGCGCTGGCCGCGATCGACGACGACGCATTTCGTGCCCGACCAGGGGCGCAACCGGCATCGGCAGCATGGTGGCGTCGCGGCCGGACTGGTGCATCAGCCGCCAGCGCGCCTGGGGCGTGCCGATCGCGGTGTTCGTGGATCGCGCCACCGGCCGAGCCGCTGCGCGACCAGGCGGTGGTGGACCGGATCGTGGAGGCTTTCACGCAGCGAAGGCGCCGATGCCTGGTATTCGCTCGCCGCCCGAGCGCTTCCTCGGCGAGGGGCGCGACCCGGCGGATTACGAGCAGGTGTTCGACATCGTCGACGTGTGGTTCGAGAGCGGTTCGACCCACGCCTTCGTGCTGGAGAAGCGGCGGACTGCCCTGGCCGGCCGACCTTTATCTCGAAGGCTCGCGACCAGCATCGCGGCTGGTTCCATTCCTCGCTGCTGGAGTCGGTGGGCACGCGCGGGCGTGGCGCCCTTCCGACGCGGTGCTGACGCACGGCTTCACGCTCGACGAGCACGGCCGCAAGATGAGCAAGTCGCTCGGCAACGCCATCGCGCCGCAGCAGGTGTGGACCAGTACGGCGCCGACATCCTGCGGCTGTGGGTGATGGCCACCGAGTATCACCGAGGACCTGCGCATCGGCCCGGAAATCCTGAAGCAGACGGCGGAGCTGTATCGCCGCCTGCGCAACACGCTGCGCTGGCTGCTGGGCGGGCTGGACGGGTTCGCCGAGGACGAGCGCGTGGAGCCCGCCGACATGCCGGAGCTGGAGCGCTGGGTGCTGCACCGGCTGGCCGAGCTGGACGGGCGGGTGCGCAAGGCGGTGGTGGACTACGACTGGACCGGGGTGTATCCGGCGATCCACAATTTCTGCGCCGCCGACCTCTGCGCGTTCTATTTCGACATCCGCAAGGACGCGCTGTACTGCGACCGGCCGGACAGCCTGCGCCGCCGGGCCTGCCGCACGGTATTGGACATCCTGCACCGCATGCCTGTGCACCTGGCTCGCGCCGGCGCTGGTGTTCACGGCCGAGGAGGCGTGGACTTCCCGCTTCGGCGGGAACGCCGGCAGCGAGGCGGGAGGCGAATCCGTGCACCTGCACGATTTCCAGGAGGTGCCGGCCGGCTGGCGCGACGACGCGCTGGGCGCGAAATGGGAGGCGGTGCGCGAGTTGCGCCGCCTCGGCACCAGCGAATTGGAGACGATGCGGGCGGACAAGCGGATCGGCTCGTCCAACCAGGCGGTGGTGGCAATGGTGCTGCCGGACGAGCAGGCGGGGCTGCTGTCGGCCGGCGCCTGGGCCGACATCCTGATCGTGGCCGGGGCAACGGTGGAGCGTGGCGCGGTGGCCGCGGCGCGCGCCGCCGTGGCGCCGGGGCGCAAGTGCGAGCGCTGCTGGAAAGTGCTGCCGGAAGTCGGCACCGCGCCGGGCCATCCGTCGCTGTGCCTGCGCTGCGCGGATGCCGTCGAGTCGGGGCTGGTGTGCCGGGCGGCCGGATGACGGCAGCGGACGCCGCCGCGGCACCGCGATGAGCACCCGCAACCGCCGCACCGCGCTGGCCGCCGCGATGGCGCTGGTGATCCTGGTGCTGGACCAGGCGAGCAAGTGGTGGGTGCTGGAGGTGCTGGATCTGCCCAGCCTGGTTTCGGTGCCGGTGCTGCCGGTGCTGAACCTGACGATGGTGTGGAACCGCGGCATCACCTTCGGCCTGCTGAGCAGCGAGGGCGCGTGGGGGGCGGCGATCCTGGCGGTGACCGCGCTGGCCGTGGTGGTGGCGCTGGCGCTGTGGCTGCGACGGGCGGAGCGGCTGCGCGTGGCGCTCGCGCTGGGGGCGATCGCCGGGGGCGCGGTGGGCAACGTGATCGACCGGCTGCGCTTCGGGGCGGTGGTGGACTTCATTCACGCCCATGCCTGGGGTTGGTCCTGGTACGTGTTCAACGTGGCCGATGCGGCGATCGTATGCGGTGTGGGCGTGCTGCTGCTGGATTCGCTGTGGGCCCCGCCCCGCACGCCCCCGGATGCGTCGCGCCTTGCCGATGACACAAGCGCGAGCTAAGCAGATGGGGTCATGCGCCATATCATCTCCTCAGTAACCGCAATCGCCGCCGTTCTCCTGCTCAGCGGGTGTGGAGGCGACGATCTCAGGCGCTCGTTCGGGTTGACGCGCGATGCGCCGGACGAGTTCTCGGTGACCACGCGGGCGCCGCTGTCGATGCCGCCCGACTTCGCGCTGCGCCCGCCGCGCCCTGGCGCGAGCCGGCCGCAGGAACTCTCCGCCCGCCGCGCCGCCGAGGCCGCGCTGGTGCCGCAGGCGGCGCTGGCCGGTGCGGCGCCGGTGGGCGTATCCCCGGGCACCGAGGCGTTGCTGCAGGCCGCTGGCCCCGCCGCGCCTGGCGACATCCGCGCCCGGATCGAACAGGAACTCCTCGATGGAGCGCCCGGAGCGCTCGCTGGTGGACCGGCTGATGTTCTGGCGCAAATCCGCCAGTGCGCCGGGCCTGGTGGTGGACCCGGCGCGCGAGGCGCAGCGCCTGCGCGAGAACGCGGCCCTGGGCGCCAGCCCCACCGAGGGCGACACGCGCATCATCCAGCCGGGTTCGCGCAGCCTGCTGGACCGGATCTTCTGAACTTCATCGTCTGAGCTTCGGGCGGCGCGCAGGAGCGGGTTCCGGCGCAGCCCTGGCTTGGGGTAGGGTGGGGCATGGACAATACCCCGCTCCTTGCCGCCGCCTGGTCCCGGCTTGCCGGCCTCGCCGCGCGCCCAGGCGCGGGTGACATCCGCGCGCTGTTCGCCGCCGACCCGCAGCGCGCGGCCCGCCTTACCGCCAGCCTCGACGACCTGACGCTGGACTTCAGCAAATCGGCATCGACGACGCGGCCTGGAGGCGCTGTTCGCCCTGGCCGAAGCGGCCGAGCTGGAGGCGTTTCGCGACCCGGCTGTTCGCCGGCGAGCCGGTGAACGCCACCGAACACCGCGCGGCGATGCACATGGCGTTGCGCTCGCCACCAGGCAGCGGGCTGCGCGGCGGCGCTGCCGGGCGGCATGGACGACGCCACCGACCTCGCGGTCGCCGAACGGATGCGGATGCGGGACTTCGTGGCCGCGCGTGCATGACGGCACGCAAGCGCGGCGCCACGGGCGAGACGCTTCACCGATGTGGTGAACATCGGCATCGGCGGCTCCGATCTCGGCCCGCTGATGGCCGCCGCAGGCGCTGACGCTCGGCCGCACCGACGCGAAGCTGCGGGCGCATTTCCTGTCCAACGTGGACGGGCACGCTTTCGCCGAGACGGTGCAGGCGCTGGATCCGGCGCGCACGCTGGTGCTGGTGGCGTCGAAGACCTTCACCACGCTGGAGACGGCGACGAACGCCGCGGCGGCGCGCGCCTGGCTGGCGGCCGCGCTGGGCGAGGCGGCGGTGGGCGCGCATTTCGCCGCGCTGTCCACCAACCTGAAGGCGGTCGCGGCTTTCGGCATCCGCCCCGAGGCACGGGTGTTCGGCTTCCGCGACTGGGTGGGCGGGCGCTATTCGCTGTGGTCGCCGATCGGACTGTCGATCGCGCTGGCGGCGGGGTGGGACGAATTCCAGGCGATGCTGGACGGCGCCTGGGCAATGGACTGCCATTTCCGCGACACGCCGCTGCGGCACAACCTGCCGGTGCTGCTGGCGCTGGCTGGGCGTCTGGAACGTCGATGCGCTGGGCTGCGCCACGCACTGCGTGCTGCGCCTACGACGAGCGGCTGAAGCGGTTCCCGCGCATTCCTGCAGCAGCTGGAGATGGAGTGCAACGGCAAGCACGTCACGCTGAGGCGGCGCAGGTGACCGGCTGGGACACCTGCCCGATTGTGTTCGGCGAACCAGGCACCAACGCGCAGCACAGTTTCATGCAGCTGGTGCACCAGGGGACGCGCGTGGTGCCGGTGGATTTCATCCTGGCCGCCTGAACCCGACCACGACCGCGCCGGACGCGCACCGCGCCCTCGCCGCCAATGCCTTCGCCCAGGCGGAAGCGCTGCTGCGCGGGCCGCACGGAGCAGGAGATCCGCGCCGAGATGGCGGCCGAAACGGGCGCCTGCGGAGGAGATATCGACGCCGTCGCGCCGCACCGTGTGTGCTCCGGCGAACGGCCGTCCAACTTCATCCTGTTCCGCCGGCTGGACCCGTTCAGCCTGGGCCGGCTGATCGCGCTGTACGAGCACAAGGTGGCGGTGCAGGGCTGCCTGTGGGGCATCGACAGCTTCGACCAGTGGGGCGTGGAACTGGGCAAGCAGCTGGCCGGTGGCATCCTGCCGGAACTGGCCGGCGTGGTGCCGGCGCGCACGACAGCTCCACCACGGCGCTGATGACGCGCTTCGCGGCTTGCGCGGGGGATGAGCGCGGGCACCCCCGTGGCCTCCCCGGCGCGGGCGGGGCGCATCCGGCTGCTGCCGGAGACCACGGTCAACCGGATCGCCGCCGGCGAGGTGATCGAGCGGCCGGCGGCGGCGGTGCGCGAACTGGTGGAGAATGCGCTGGACGCGGGGGCGACGCGGATCGCGGTGGCGATCGACGGCGGCGGCATCGCGCGCATCGAGGTGGAGGATGACGGGTTCGGCATGAGCGCCGGGGAGCTGGCGCTGTGCGTGCAGCGCCATGCGACCTCAAAGCTCGCCGACGACGACCTGGTGCGCATCGCCACGCTGGGGTTCCGCGGCGAGGCGCTGCCGAGCATTGGTGCTGCGGCGCGGTTGGCGATCACGTCGCGGGTGCGGGACGGCGACAGCGCCCACACCATCGCGGTGGAGGGCGGCCAGGTGGGCGAGGTGGCGCCGTCGGCCGGGACCGTGGGCACGCGCGTCGTTGTGGCCGACCTGTTCTTCGCCACGCCCGCACGGCGCAAGTTCCTGAAGTCGCCGCGCGCCGAGGCGGATGCGGCGGAGGTGGCGGTGCGGCGGCTGGCGATGGCGGCGCCGCAGGTGGCGTTCCGCTTCGAGAGCGACGGGCGGGTGCTGTTCGACCTGCCGGCGCAGGATCGCGCGGCGCGGGTGGCGGCGTTGTTCGGGCCGGAAGCGGCTTCGGTGCTGATGGAGGTGGACGGGCGGCGGACCGACGTGGATGGCGGCGAGATGCGGGTGAGCGGGTTCATCGCGGCGCCGAGCGTGACCCGCGCGACCATGGCCGCGCAGGCGCTGGTGGTGAACGGCCGGCCGGTGGCCGACCCGGTGCTGCGCACCGCCGTGCGGGTGGCCTATCGCGACGTGATCGCCCATGGCCGACATCCCGTGGTGGCGCTGTTCCTGGAGATCGACCCCGAGGCGCTGGACGTGAACGTGCACCCCGCCAAGGCCGAGGTGCGGTTCCGCGCGCCGGATGCGGTGCGCGGGCTGGTGATCGGCACGCTGGCGCGGGCGCTGGCCGCCGGGGCGGCCGGGATGGCGCCGGCGCCAGTGGAAATGGCGGCGCTGACGCCGCATTCGGGACGTAGCCACGGCCGCGCGCCGATGCCGCCGCCGCCCCGGCCCGGCGGGTTCGCCGAGGCGGGGTTGCCGCTGCAGGCGGCCCCCTCGGCGCGGATGCTGCCGCCGGCCGAGCGGTTCCACGGGCCGTTCACCCAAGCTGGGGACGCGTTTCCGCTCGGCGCGCCGGTGGCGCAGGTGCTGGACACCTACATCATCGCAGTGGCCGCCGACGGCTCGCTGGTGCTGGTGGACCAGCACGCCGCCCATGAGCGGCTGACGCACGAGGCGCTGCGCGCGCAATTGCTGGAGGGCGAGGTGCGGCGCCAGGCGCTGCTGCTTCCCGCGGTGGTGGACATGGCGGCGGGCGATGCGGCGCGGCTGCTGGCGCGGGCCGGGGAACTGGACCGGCTGGGGCTGGAAATCGAGGCGTTCGGGCCGGGCGCGGTGCTGGTGCGGGCGCTGCCGGCCGCCCTGGGCGCGCCCGACCCGGCGCCGCTGCTGCGCGACCTGGCCGACGAGTTCGCCGAGATGGACGAGGGGCTGGCGCTGGCCGCCCGGCTGGACGCGGTGGTGGCGCGGCTGGCCTGCCATGGCAGCATCCGCGCCGGGCGGCGGCTGGGGGCGGCCGGAAATGGACGCGCTGCTGCGCCAGATGGAGGCGACGCCGCGCGGCGGCGACGTGCAGCCATGGACGGCCGACCTACCTGAAGCTGTCGCTGCGCCGAGATCGAGCGCCTGTTCGGCCGGCGCTGAGCCAAGGCTGGCGCTGAGCCAAGGCTGGCGCTGAGCGAAGGCCGGCGCGGATATGGCGCTGGACTCGCGGCCCTGTCGGGTGGTGATGTCGCGGCATCGCGCATCGGGGGGCGGCGCATGGGCGACACGATCCAGGACAAGGCCAGGTCGGTGCTCGATTCGCTGGCGGCAAGCTGGACGACCTCAAGACGCTGCGGATCGAAACCGCGGTCGTGGCGATGGATATGGTGGACGGCGGCAATGACGGGTTAGCCTGAAGCCGCGCGCCGGGGCGGCGCAGGGGATGGCCGTGACCGAGATCGACTTCCTGGAAGGCGACGTCGCGGTGCGGCTGTCGCCGGAGATGACCGCACCGGAACGGGCGGAGCCTGCTGGCCTTCCATGCCGCGCGGGTGGCCGAAAGCCAGAAGATGGTGCACGACAACATCAATGCCCTGGTGGCGCTGCTGCGCGATCTCGCGAAGCCCTGAGGGGCGAGGGCTGAGCGGGAGGCGGAGAAGGCGGTCATGGTCGATTTTGCCGAGATCGCCCGCAACCTGCTGACGCTGGAGGTCAACACCGTCGTCAAGGAGGGCATGTCGGCGCAGAAGATGCCGACGCCGACCAATGCGCTGATCGACCTCGTGCTCGGCTATCATCGGTTTGGTGAAAGCCGCCCTGCCCTTCGGCGTGCCCGGGGGGGCGATGGCGGGGTGGGCGGTGGCGCTGTCGGAGACGTTTCCCTATGGCCGCCAGCCCTACCCCGCCACGGCGCAGCAACACGCCGGGCGGAGGCGGGCGGCGCGAGGATGGTTTCCTCGCGCGAACCCGACGGGCTGCGCCCCGGCGACCTGGACCGGTTGCGCGAGGTGGCGCTGTGGCTGTCGCACATGCGGCTGCGCGCATTGGCGCTGGCCGAGGGCCACGCGGTGGAGCCGGTCATGGAAGAACGGCGCCGCCGGTGCGGCTGGGCGACCTGGAAGCGGCGCAGCAGGCGGCGTCGGCCGCGGCGTCACGCTTGCTGCGCGAATCGATGCCGGGGTGCTGAACCGATCCGGCATAATTGCGACCAGCTCAAGGGCGTGCGCAGCGAGTCCGGGCGGGGCCCTGCCCTGCTCGACCCAGCCTGCGCCGCGACACGCCGCTGGAACTGGCGGCCGACGTGATGGTGCTGTTGCGCAAAAGTCTGGGATGTCGGCACCGAGACGGTGGTGATGCAGACCGTGGTGCACATCGACGGCGACGTGGTCAGCCGGCTGCACCCGGGACGGGCGGAGCGGCCCGGCGCGGCGCTGCGCCAGGCGCATCGCGAGGCGGTGGAGGTGTCATTCCGGCAATGGACCTTCCTGGTCGATACGCTGGCACGCTGGGCCGGCGCCTCGGTGCGGACGCTGCTCGGGCGGTGAGCGACGCCGGTTCGTGGGTCGGCTTCGCGGGCGGCGCGGGCCATATCCGTGAGGGCGCGGCATGGCGCGTGCGTGTGCTGGCCGACCTGTTGCCGCGGGGGGCGGCAGCCCGAGCGGCGCATCTGCCGCGGTGGCGGGCGTTCTGGCGCAGCGGCGGGCTGGCGTTCGACGCCACGCTGGCCGGTGGGCGCGCGCCGTGGTGACGGTGCAGCCCGATGGCGACGTGCTGTTGCGCGTGCCGCCGGATTTCGGCCTGCGGGCGACGACGCGCCCGGCTGGCCGCGCTGATGGGCGAGGTTTCGGCCAGATGGCGGCGATGTGGCGCGCGGCGCTCGGCGGGTGGCCGGCCGCGGCGCTGGTGCTGGGCGAGGCGGCGATGGCGGCCGGCGCGGTGGTGGTGCCGGCGCGGGGGGGCTGGTGCTGGTGGAGTATTGCTGGTCGTCGGGCGGCGCTTTCCCTGGGGCGTGCTGTCGGAGCGTGCCGGCGCTGGGCCTGCCTTTGCGCTGCGCGGCGTGGTGCGCTGGCGCGTGTGCGGCTGTTGCGGCGCCTGGCCGGGCTCATGAGCGGGCGGCGGCCTCGGTCAAGCGCCGGATTGATCTGGATCAGCGCGTGCGGCGGGCGCCGCACGCATATGGCGCTGCTAAAAAAGGGGGATTGCGCCATGACCGTTGCCGAAATGACCGGAATGCGCCTGCACAGCCGGCTCGACCTGGCCCGGGTGTGGCCGGATTTCCTGGTGTGGCTCGCCGTGTCGGTGTTCACGCTGGGGCTCGGCTGGCTGGTGGTGGCCGGGCATTTCTTCCGCAGCGTGATCAACAGCGTGGAGGTCACTGGCCCGGCGGGCAGGCCGTGGGCCGCCTGGTCTGCGACTACGACGTGGAGAAGGGCACCGGCGCGCTGCTGCGCTGGCTGGTGATCTGCATCGTGACCTTGGGCGTGGGGCTGCTGTTCTACAGCTTCCATGCCGCCCGGGCGGCGTTGGATCAGACCAGGGTGGAGTGGATCCTAACGGCAAATGGTAGTGATCGGGGGTCCGGGGCCCCGGCCCGCGGCGGGTCAAGGGCAGCGCCCTGCCTGCTTCCTCGCCGGCTGCGGCCCGCATCACCGTGATCCGCGCCGCGCCATGGCTGCGTTCGGCAAGCACCGCGCCGCAGGGGGCGAGGGCCTCGTCGCGCCCGGTCTCGGCGACGATCAGCGCGCCCGGCGCGAGCCAGCCGGCGGGGGCGAGCGCGGTAAGGGCGCGTTCGACGAGGCCCTGGCCGTAGGGCGGATCGAGGAACACCAGGTGACAGGGCACGCCGGGCGGCGGCCGCAGTGGCGTCGCCGGCGTGGACGGTGGCGGGCGCGCGCAGGGCGGCGATGTTGGCGCGCAGGGCGGCCAGGGCGGCGCGGTCGCGCTCGATGAAATGGGCGTGGGCGGCGCCGCGGGACAGGGCCTCCAGGCCGAGGGCGCCGGTGCCGGCGAAGGCGTCCAGCACGCGTGGCGCCGGCCACGGCGTCGCGTCCGGCCCATGGGGCGTGCAGCAGCATGTCGAAAAGGGCCTGGCTCACCCGGTCGGCGGTGGGGCGGGTGCGATTGCGCCGCGCGGGCCGGCGAGCGCCCGCCCCGCCAGAGGCCGGCGACGATGCATCAGGCGCCTGATCGGCCGGGATCTGCTCGCGCAGGACCTTGCGTCGGCACTTCCGCGACATCGCCGCGCGGCAGGTTGCCGAGCTGGAACGGGCCGTAGGCGACGCGGATCAGCCGGCTGACCTGCAGGCCCAGATGCGCCATGACGCGGCGGACCTCGCGGTTGCTGCCCTCGCGCAGGGCCACGGTGAGCCAGGCGTTGTCGCCCTTGCGGCTGTCGATCCCCGCCTCGATGGCGCCGTAGCGCACGCCGTCGATGGTGACGCCGCGGGCCAGCGCGGGCGAGCAGCTCGGGCGTGACATGCCGAACACGCGCACCCGGTAGCGGCGGAGCCAGCCGTTGCCGGGCAGCTCCAGGCGGCGAGCCAGCGCGCCGTCGTTGGTGAGCAGCAGCAGGCCCTCGCTGTTGAGGTCGAGCCGGCCGACGCTGACCAGGCGCGGCAGGGTGGGCGGCAGCTTCTGGAAGACGGTGGGGCGGCCCTCCGGGTCGCGATGCGTGGTCACCAGGCCCGTGCGGCTTGTGGTAGCGCCACAGCCGGGTGCGGGCGCGGCGGGTCGATCAGGCGTGCCATCGACCACCATCAGGTCGCCTTCGGTGACGAAGGTGGCGGGGTGGGTGATGACGGCGTTGTTGACCTTCACCCGGCCCTCGGCGAGCAGCTGTCTCGGCGTCGCGGCGGCTGGCGACGCCGGCGCGGGCGAGCCGCTTGGCGATGCGCTCGCCGCGCGGCGGCGGCAGGCGAGTCGCGGCTTCCGGGGCGTCGTCGGTCATTTCCGGCATGCGGCGACGATGGCATCGAAGATGCGGCGGTCGCCGGGGTCGATGTGGAATTCGGGGTGCCACTGCACGCCCAGGCAGAAGCGGTGGCGCGGGTCCTCGATGCCCTCGATCACGCCGTCGGCGGCGGTGGCGTCGACGATGGCGTGGGGGCCGGGGCGCGCGACCGCCTGGTGGTGGGCGCTGTTGACGTTCATCGTGGCGGCGCCGGCGATGCGGTGCAGCAGGGTGCCGGGCACGACGCGGCACCTCGTGGCCGGGCTCGTGGCGGGGGTTGTTCTGCTCGTGCTCCAGCGCGCCGGTCACCGCGTCGGGGATGTGCTGGATCAGGGTGCCGCCGAGGGCGACGGCGAGAAGCTGCTGGCCGCCGCAGATGCCCAGCACCGGCATGTCGCGCGCCAGCGCGCCGCGCACCGGCGCCAATTCGAGCCGCGGTGCGGCCGTTCCTTCAGCGTGACGGTGCCGTGGCGCTCGCCGCCGCCATACAGGGCGGGATCGACGTCGAAGGCGCCGCCGGTGACGACGAGGCCGTCGATGCGGTCGAGGAAGGCCTCGGCGAGGTGGGCGTCGTGGGACAGGGCGATCGGCAGCCCGCCCGCGGCGGCGATGGCGTCGAGATAGTTGGTGCGCAGGGCGTACCACGGGTATTTCGAGTAGCCGCCGGGTTTCTCGCTGTCGAGGGTGACGCCGATGACGGGAAGGGCGGAGTGGTTCATGGCGCGTTGCTACCCCCCGGGCCGAGGCTGAAGCAAGGACGGATCATGGAGGCGATGGAAGCGGCGCTGGCTCAGGCGCGGGCGGCGGCGGCGCGGGGCGAGGTGCCGGTGGGCGCGGTGGTGCTGGATGCGGCCGGGAAGATCGTCGCGCGGGCCGGCAACCGGGTGGAGGCGGATCGCGACGCGGCGGCGCATGCCGAGTTGCTGGCGCTGCGGGCGGCAGCCCAGGTGCTGGGATCGCCGCGCCTGGTGGGCTGCGACCTGGTTGTGACCTTGGAGCCCTGCGCTATGTGCGCGGCGGCGATCGGGCTGTTCCGCATCCGGCGGCTGGTGTTCGGCGCCTACGACCCAAAGGGGGGCGGGGTGGAGCATGGCGCACGGATCTACGATGCGCCTGCCAGCCAGCACCGGCCGGAAGTGGTGGGGGGCGTGCATGAGGGAGAGGCGGCGGGCCTGTTGCGGGCGTTCTTCGCTGGGCTAAGAGTTCCATCCGGGATCATTTTGAGTTTTGGCAGAGCTTTCTGACCATGAGCCTGATGGAAGCCCATCGGAGGAATGCGAGTGCGGAGCGGTTGAGGCACTCCCAGTCCTTGGCCAATCTGCGGCAGCGGTTGAGCCAGGCGATGGTGCGTTCGACGATCCAGCGCTTGGGTAGCACGACGAACTTGTGCAGGTCGCAGCGTTTGACGATCTCGATGTTTACCATGCGGCAGACCGCCTGCAGGCCATCCTGGAACTTGGGCCCCTGGTAGCCGGCGTCGCCATAGAGCTTGAGCAGGAAAGGATACAGGCCGAACAGCGTGCCCATCAGCAGCACGCCGCCATCGCGGTCCTGCACGTCGGCGGCATGGACGACCGCCTGCATCAGCAGGCCTTGCGTGTCGACCAGGATATGCCGCTTCCTGCCCTTGATTTTCTTGCCGGCATCGTAGCCGGGCGGATCGACCGAGCGCCCCCTTTTTCCGCGCCCTTGACGCTCTGGCTGTCGATGATCGCCGCGGTCGGGCTGGCCTCGCGCCCGGCCGCCTCGCGGCACTGGACGTAGAGCGCGTGATGGATGCGCGCCAGCGTGCCGTCCCATTCCCAGCGCCGGAAGTAGTCGTTCACCGTGCTGCGCGGCGGCAGATCCTTCGGCAAGGCCGCCCACTGGCAGCCGGTGCTCAGCACATACATCACGCCATTCACTACCGCGCGCACCTCCACCGTCCGCTTGTTGCCGCCACGCTTCGCCGGCGGGATCAGGGGACCGATCAGCGCCCACTCATCGTCGGTCAGGTCACTCGGATAGCGCAGGCCACGACGGTCGTAGCGCGCTCGATTTTCGCTCGTCCACATGCCCGAAGCATCGACGTCGCCTCCGCGTCGGACAAAATCACAACCGATTCAACTCGCTAACCTTGTTCCCGGATGGACACTAAGGGCGGGCGACGAGGGTTAGGCCGACCAACCCCGCGGGCGGACACCGGCGGCGAGGGAAACGCCGTGGGCAAGGGTGTAGAGTGCTGCTGCCACGGCTATGGCGACACGGGTCATCATGGTCGCCCAGATCCAGGCAACCGCCAGCGCGCCGGCGGCTGCGCCGGCCACGATCAGGGCGATGTCGGCGGTGCGGATCAGCATGGCAAGGTAGAGCCGCGCATCGGGCAGGCCGAGCAGCATGTCGCGGGCATAATAGGCCCAGCTTTTCGCCTCGATGAACCACACCGCGACACAAACCGGCGTGCGGACGACCGGGACGTGCACCACCAGGGAACCGCGGCAAAAGGTTTCGCTGCCGGGGACGGCGGCGGCAACGGCCCATGCGTCGACCACACCCAGTAACAATGTAAGGAGATAGAGACCAATGACCAGAAACAGGAGCCAGATGAGTCGCTGCATGATGGGACCGGTGATCAAAAGCGGGTTTGCGAATTCCGGTGGCGAAAACGGCCTTACTGGCCAATAATTTAGGTAAAGCAATCGACCCGGGCGTGACGGGCTGGAGCGAATGGCTGGCGAGGCGGACCCCACAGGTGGTAGCGCCGGAGAGGCTGGAGGGCGCCGCAAACCCCTGCGGAACGTCTAATTAATCGCGTTTATACCCGCCAATCGGGCCAATGGCAACAACTCTGTAGGGATTGCTGTAATAATGTCAGCCGACCAGGACGGCAGCCCCTCGAAGGCAGGAGCAGGGTGCTGCCCCGCACCCTGCCAGGGGCCGGACCCCTGGGCTTCAAACCAATGGGAAGCCCATCGGCAACGGATATCCGACCCGTTTCGGGTACGACGCCGTCGTGCGCCTTCGCGCCGCACCGTGCAGTTGGCCACGAAAAAGGGCGGCGATGCGTGCCTGATGGCACGCGTCGCCGCCCTTGGACGGGGCGCCGCGAGGCGGCGGGGCTACACCAATCCGCCGGCCGGCGCCGGGCGGGCGCGCTGGTTGTACATGATGGCGGCGCGGCGATCCTTCTCCGCCTGCGACAGTGTCGCGGGATCGTCGGGCAGGTCCGCACCCACCGCCATCCCCTTCGCCACTGCCGGGCGGGCGGCCAGTTCGTTGTGCCAGCGGGCGAAATACGGGAACTCGGCGATATCCTGGCCCTGCCCCTTCCAGTTCACCGTCCAGGGAAAGCAGATCATGTCGGCGATGCTGTACTCGCTGCCGGCCAGATAGCGGCGGTCGTACAGGCGGTTGTTGAGCACGCCATACAGGCGGTTCGCCTCGTCGGTGAAGCGGCGCACGGCATAGGACTGGTCGCCCCTGGTATCGCCCAGGCGACGGAAATGGCCGCATTCGCCCAGCTTCGGCCCCTGGTTGGCCATCTGCCACATCACCCATTGCATCACCTCGGCGCGGCCGCGCGCTTCGACGGGCAGGAAGCGGCCATGCTTCTCGGCGAGGTACACCATGATGGCGCCGGACTCGAAGATGCTGACCGGCGCGCCGCCGCCTTCGGGGGCATGATCCACCAGCACGGGCATGCGGTGGTTCGGGTTCAGCGCCAGGAATTCCGGCGAGAACTGGTCGCCCCGGCCGATGTTGCAGGGCACGATGCGGTACTCCGCGCCAAGTTCCTCCAGCAGCACAGTCACTTTCTTGCCGTTCGGCGTGGGCCAGTAGTGCACGTCGTACATGTTACGTCTCCGCTGCCGCGTTGATCCCGGTCGTGGGCCAGGCGCGAGATGCCGGTACGGAACCTCACGATGATGAGATGGGGGAGCGGGCGCGGCGGCGCAACAGTGGCCCGCGCCGCAGACGCCCGGCGTTCGCCGCCTCAGTATTCCTTGGTCCAGGTGATTCCCAGCCCGCTGCCGCCGCCCGACGATTCGCCGGTGGCCGTGGACGCGCCGGCGGTGGTGCCCACCTCGCCCTGCAGCTTGAGCCCGTAGCCCAGGTCGAGCTGCACCGTCGCCTGGGGGCCGCCGCCGTCGGTGCCCTGCTTCAGCCCCAGATACAAACCGCTGCCGATGTTGCGCCCGGCTTCGACCGTCGCGCCACCGGCCGCGTTGGCGCCCACCGACAGCCGGTCGAGGCCGAGCCCGGCGCGCAGCTTGCCCAGCGGGTCGAACCCGCCACCGGAGCCGGTTAGCTCGGCCAGCCCGGCCGCGACCTGGGCGATCTGGATCGGGCTCAGCTGCGCCATGGAGCGGCCGAGCAGAAGCAGCGCGAGCACCTCGTCCTGCGGCAATTCGGGCGACGAGGTGAGCTTGATCTCGGGCGAACTGGCATTGCCCGTGATGTGCACCGTGATGTCGGTGGTATTCACCCTGGTGGTGGCGGTGAAGTCGAGCGCGGGGTCAAGCTGGCTGCCGCCCTCCAGGCGGATCGTTCCCTCGGTCAGCTGCAACACCACGCCGAGCAGGTTGAAGGTGCCGCGGCGCAGGGTCAGCGCCCCCTGTGGCTGCGGATCGGCGAGCGTGCCGCGCACCGTCACCTGGCCATCCAGCTCCGCCTCCAACCCGCGGCCGCGCACATAGACGCGGCCCGGCGCTGCGATCTCCAGGTTCAGCCGCACAACGGGCGCCACGTTCCCGTTGCCGGTTTGCTCCGGCTTGCTGCCGATGCGGCGGATCGGCAGCGTGGGCAGCGAGGTCGGCAGCCGCTCGGCCACGTTCACATCGACCTTCTGCAGCACGACACGACCCGATGCGAGCAGCGTCTCGCCCACCTGGCCGCGCAGCGCGACATCGGCGTCGAGCACGGCGGTCACGAGGTCGGAGACGATCGGGCGGGCATTCTGCGCCCGCAGCCGCAGATCGACCTCGGGCGCGGCGGCGATGCCGACCGAGCCGGTGATGGCGATGGTGCCGGGGCCGGCCCGCGCGGTCAGCCGCTCCACCACCAGCCGGTCGCCAGTGGCACGGATCAGACCGTTGATCTCGCGCACCACGATGCCCTGGCCGAAATCCTGCACGGTGCCGCGCGCCAGCCGCAGCGTGCCGGAAACGCGCGGCGCCCCGGGCGCGCCGGTGATTTCGGCGTCGAGCGTGATATTGCCGCGGATCTGCCGGCCCTCGGCGGTCACCAGAGGGTCGAGCAGGGCGAGCGAGGCGCCGCCACTGGCGCGCAGGTCCAGGGTGCCGGTGGCACTCAGCGGCACCGTGCCGGTCACGCCGACGCGGCTGGAGCCCAGCGTGGCGCGCGCGTCCAACCGCGCCGTGGCGCCGTTCAAGGTGGCCGTCGCGGTCACGCTGCCCGGCGGCAGGGCGGCGGCCGGTCCCTCGCGCATGGCGAGGCCGCTGGCCGACAGCTCCACCGTGCCCTGGGGAGCGGCGGGCGTGCCGGTCAGCCGCGCGCTGCCCTGCACGGTGCCGGCCAGCGCCAGGTCGGGCACCGCCACGCGGGCAATCTCGGCGGGAATGCCGTTGAGGCTGGCGTTCAAATCCAACGTGGGGCTCACCCGGCCAGCGATCTCCACCGTGCCGCCGGCCAGCGCCAGACGCAGGCGGTCCACCGCCACCGTGTCGCCGAAGCTGATGCGCGCCGGCGCCTCCAGGGTGGTGGTCTCGCCGAGGGCGGTGGCGCGCAGGCTGGTCACCCGCACCGTTTTCGCCGGCAGGTCGAGCGTGGCCCCGGCGGCCAGTGTCCAGGACTCCTGTGCGGACAGGCGGATGACGATCGCCTCGGCCGGCCCTTCGGCCTGCACCGAAAGCTTCGCCACCGGGCCCAGGCCGCTTGCTTCCAGGCTGGCGGCGAGACGGCCACCGGCCTCGCGCCGCGCGGTGGCGGTGACCTGGCCCGACAGGGTGCCGCCGATGAAGGGGCGGTAGTCGGCGAGGTTGCCGATCCGGGCGCGCAACTCGCCTGCCGGCAGCGTCGCCCCCGGCGGCAGGGCGACCTCGCCCTGCGCGGTGGTGGATTTCCATTCGGCCTGCTCGATGACCACGCGCAGCCCGCCATCGGATCCTCGCGAAGCTTCGGCGCGGAGCGACAGGGGCGCGCCCTCCAGCGTGGCCGACGCCTCGATCCGTCCGGCGGGGGCGGCGGGCAGGCCGGCGACGCGGGCGGTGGCCGACAGCGGCATGGGCGCGAACCGGGTGGTGCCGGCCTCGCCGTCCACCTTGGCCTGCAGCACCATGTCGTCGGGCGGGCCTTCGAGCGTTGCGTTCACGGTGGCCGCGCCGCGCAGGTCGGGGGCGAACAGGGCGAGGTTGGCCAGCTTCACTTCAAGATTGGCCGCGACCTTAGCTGGGGCCCAGGTGCCGGTGGCCGAGAGGTCGGCGACCGGGCTGTTGGCCGTGAGGCGCTCCACCACCACCGCCCCGTCGCGCATGGCGGCCTGGAGCGAGAGGCGCGCCGTCTGGCCGGCCATGGCGGGCAGCGGGGCCTCGGTGAAGGCGATGGTGCCGTCGGCCCGCAACGTCGCTCCCTCCGGCGGCAGACGCGCATCCAGTTGCAGGCTGGCGCTGCCGGCCAGTTGCGTATCCGGCGCCAGCGGCGCGAGCGCCGGCAGTTCCACCTGCAGCCGCGCGGCGAGCACGCCAGCCGTATCCACCTCGCCGGAGGCGCGCAGGCGCGGGTGCTGGAGATCGAGGGTGATGGTGCGGGCGGGCGATTGCAGGTCGGCGCGGGCGGTGAGCTGCACCGGCGCATCGCGCAGCAGGTCGGGGCGCGGTCCGGGCAGCACCACGCCATCGGCATGCGCGGTGAGGTTGACGGTGCCGGAATCGCCGGCGATGTCGGCGGCCAGCTGTTGCAGTCGGGTGTCGCCGGCGGCCAGGCTGTCCAGCCGCAGCGTGCCCTGCACTTGCGGCGCGGCAAAGGGGCCGGTCACCTTGGCCTGCAGCGCCAGCGCTTTCCACGACAGCGACGGCCCGGGCGACATGGCGGGCGAGGTAGCGGACACATCCAGCGTGGCGGTGTTGGCCTGCAGGTCCAGCGTGCCGTTCGTGGCGACGTTGAGTTCCCCGACATCGCCGCGCAGCCGGATTGCCAGTGCCGACCATGGCCCCTCGACCCCGGCGGCAATGTCGATCGCACCGAGGTCCGGCAGTGCCGCGACGGTGGCGATCAGCCCCGCGGCCGGCTCGACCAGGGTGATCTGGGCATCGAGCGCCGCATCCGTCACCCGCCCCCGGGCGCGCAGCGTGGCGGCCTGGTCGATGCCGTCGGCCTCGATGGTGAAGCTGGCCTGTTGCAGCGAGGCGATGTCGGCCTGGGCGCTCAGTGCCACCACCACGGGTTGGGCGAGGCCGGTAACGGGCGGGGCCAGTTCCACGCGGGCGAGGCGCGCCTGGTTCAGCACCACATGAACCGGCAGCGACGACCCACCGCCGCCACTTCCGCCGGCGGGCAGGCGGCTCACCATGGTACGGGCGGCGGTCAGGTTCTGGATCTCGGCGCGCCGGCGCAGCAGCGCGGTGGGCGACCAGTCGATGGTGACGTCCTCCATCGCCAGCCAGACCCCCTGGGTATCGCGCACCTCGATCCGGTCGGCGTGGGGCGTGCCGCCGATGGCGCCGGTCAGGCCGGTGATCTGCACCTGGCCGCCGGTGATCCACCCGATCATCCGCTCCAGCGCGCCGCCGCCCTGCGCCAATGCCGCGGGAGGCCCGAGCCCGGCGGGCGGGCCGGAGGAGAACAGGAACAGCGGCAGGAACAGGGCCAGCAGGCGCAGGCGGCGCATCAGAAGGCCTGCCCGATGCCGATGTAGAACTGTACCGCGTCGGTCTTGCGCTGGCGCACCAGCGGCACGGCCACGTCGACGCGGATCGGCCCGATGCTGGTGTAGTAGCGCACGCCCACGCCGGCGCCGACGCGGATGGGGCCGGTGAAGGGCACGCCTTCGTTGCTGATCTGGCCGGCATCGACGAAGGCCGCCGCCCCCACGACTTGCCGAAGCGCTGGCGGAACTCGATGCCGGCGGTGTTGATGGCGTTGCCGCCGCGCGGCCGGCCGCTGGGGAACAGCGCGCCCACGGACTGGAAGCGGTAGCCGCGGATGGTGCTGCTGCCGCCGGCGTAGAAACGCTGGTCTGGCGGCAGGTCCAGCACGTCGGCGCCGAAGATCACGCCGACCAGCGCCCGCAGCGCCAGCACCGAACGGCCCGGATCGGCCCCGAACCAGCCGCCCACGTCGTAGTAGGCGGAGCCGGAGGCCTGGGCGATGGTGAAGTAGCGGGCGCCGCGGCCGCCCAGGTTCGTGGTCGGCGTCACCGCCAGCCGTGCCTTGTAGCCGCTGCGCGGGTCCAGCAGGTTGTTCGTGGTGTCCAGGATCAGCGTCGCCGGCACCTGCAGCAGCGTGTAGTCGTAGACCGTGCCCTCCTGGGTGATGCGCGCCTTCTGGGCCGCCAGGCCGATGGTGCCCCACCAGTTCGCGTCCAGCTTGCGGCGCAGGGTGACCGCGCCGGACACCGCGCTGCGATTATAGGCGCGCAGGTACGACCGCTCGGCCTTCAGGTCGAAGGCGAGGGACTGGTCGCGGGCGAGGATGTCGGGCAGCACAAGGCGGATATTGGCGTTGTAGCCGGGCGCGCGCACCGCCGAGCCGCCCAGTTCGGTAACCGCCACGCCCAGCGAAAGCTGCTCGGCCGAGCCGAACAGGTTGCGGTGCATCCAGCCCGCCGAGACCTTGCCGCCCTCGTCGGTGGACCACGCGGCGGCGATGTCGATCTGGCGGCGCTTGCGCTCCACCACCTGAACGGTCAGGGGCAGGCGGCCATCCGGACCGAGCGTCTCGCCCTCGACAATGCGCGCGCCGCTGAGCACCGGCAGCGCGGCGAGGTCGCGGCGTGCTGCGGCCAGCTTGGCGGGATCGAAACGCTCGCCCTCGTGCAGCAGCAGGCGGCGGCGGACGTAATCGGGGTCGAGCCGTTCCAGCCCGGCCAGGCGGATGGCGCCGATATCCACCTGGGGCCCCGGCTGGACCGTGAAGGCCACATCGACGGCCTGCGCGGCCGGATCCAGCACGGCATCGGGCGGGCTGACCGTGGCCAGGGCGTAGCCCTCGGCGCGCAGCGCGTCGCGCAGCTTGGCGCCGGCGGCCAGGATGGCCTCGGCGCGCGCCGGCATGCCGGGGGCGAACGCGAAATCCTGGCGGATGCGGGCCGGCACGTCGCCCTGCAAGGTGACACGGCGCAGCGGGAAGACCGGGCCGGGGCGCAACCGCACCTCCACCTGGGCGCTGGCACCCTGCGGCAGGGCGTCGAGCCGGTCGACGAGGTCGAGCGAGCCGATCGGCAGGCCGGCGACGCGGATATCCACCTCGCCGCCGTAGTAGCCCAGGCTGTGCATCGCGGCGGCAAGACGATCGACATCGGCATGGGCGCGGGCCACCAGCGCCGCCGGTCCGACCGGCGAGGTTTCGCGTAGCGACTTCAACAGGGAGACGTTGCCGGCCGCGGCATCGAGCTCATCGACCCCGGTGGGGGCGATGGACACCGTGTAGGGCACCGGGTCGGCGGCCCGAGTGCCGAAGCTGGGCCACACCAACAGCGCAAAGAGGACGCAGGCGGCAAGACGCCACGGGCAAGGCCCGGGCAGGGAGGGGAAGGAAATACGCACAGTCGCCATACCCTGCCAACATGGGTGTGCCGGGGCAACCTTGCACCGTCACGATCAACTGATCGTTATGACAACCTGCATCGGCGCAACAACTGCCCGCGGGCGTATCGGCGGCACCTAACCGCGCGGGCCACGGCGCCGCGCCAAGGCTATCGGCGCAGGCGCTACAGCCGCAGCGGATTAGCCCAGGCGCGCCGGCCGGCAGCGTCCGTCGCGACCACGCGCAGCCACCCGCCACGAAACTTCGCCAGCGGCAGCCGCGCCTCGGTGAGCGCCTGGCCGGCCACCTTCACCGCACGCGAGGCGGCGCCGAGGGCCATGATGCGGGTGACCGCGCTGGTGCGCACCACAAGCTCCTCGCCCTCGATGCGGATGTCGCGGAATTCCGGGCCCTGGGTGGCGTAGAAGTCGCCGGCCTTGAGGGCCGCGAGGATCGCGCCGGGCTCGTGGCACTCCGCCTTGACCATCACCCAGCCGCCGAACGCGTCGGCGTTCTCGTCGGCCGCATCGAGGAAATGCGCGTCGTCGGTGGCGATGGCGGCGAAGTCATGGCCTTCGTTGAGCATGCGGTCGAGCAGATAGGCACCGTCGGGCCGGTCGGCATCGACCAGGCAGTTGTGGTTGTAGATCTCGATGGCGTGCACGAAGGAAAGCGCCCGGCCGTCCTCCTCGGTCAGCCCGTACCATTGCGGGTGCGCGATGGCGACGAAGGCGCCGGCCTCGACCGCACGGCGGGCCAGCGCGGGGCCGCTCTCGTTGGCGCTGGTCGGCGCGAAGCCGGCGGGCAGACCCACGGCCAGGATATGCCAGATCTCGCCCTGCGACGTGCGGCCGCTGTGAAGCTCGGCGCCGATCAGCGTGGTGAACCCGTCGGCGCGATGGCCGGAGGTGTCGGTGATGGGGAATTCGTATTTCGCCAGGAAATGATCCGTCAGCGCGTAGAAATCGTATCCCATGGCGCGGTAGCGGCGCGAGACCTCCTCGGGCGCCAGCCTGCCGTCGGACCGGGTGCTGTGGGTGTGCAGGTTGCCGCGCAGGAAGCGGCCCGGCTTGGTGAAGCTGGCGAGGGTCATGGTGCCTCCATGGGTATTGCCGATTGGCCGCGAGATTGGTCACGCATTTGGCGGTCGTCGGCAAGCCGGGACGGCGGCGCTGTCATGAAAGCCTCACGCGTCGCAGGAGCCGCTGCGCTAGGGTTGCCGCCTCGAATCGGAGCCTCGCCATGCCCACCATCCTGCAATTGTCCGACTCCCACATCTCCGCGCGCCACGACCTGTTCCGCGGCAACCTCGCCCTCATGCGCGACCTGGCCGCTGCGGCGCCGCCCGACCTGGTTGTGGCCAGCGGCGACCTGTCGCTCGATGGCGCGGACCGCGACGACGACCTGGCGATGGCGGCATCGTTGCACCGAGGTTTTGCGGCCCCGCTGATGGTGTTGCCGGGTAACCACGACACCGGCAGCCACCCGAAGACCATGCCGAGCCAACCCTTCGACAGCACGCGGCTCGACCGGTTCCGCGGCCATTTCGGCGCCGGGCGCGGCGTGGTGGACCTGCCGGGCTGGCGCATTGTCGGCCTCAACTCGGAGGTGATGGGCACCGGCCACGACGAGGAGGCCGCGCAGGCTGCGTTCATCGCCGAGGCCGCTTCCGGCGCGGGTGCGCGGCGCATCGCGCTGTTCCTGCACAAGCCGGTTTTCGTGACCGCGCCGGACGACCCCACTTTCGACTACTGGTCGGTACCGCCGGCGGCCCGCGGGGCACTGGCGCCGCTGCTGGACCATCCCGGCCTGCGCCTGGTCGCCTCCGGCCATCTGCACCTGCACCATCATTTCATGCGCGGCAAGGTGGCCTTCGCCTGGGCGCCGCCGCTGTCCTTTGTCGTCGCGCCTGCCGACCAGCCCGGCCTGCCCGGCGCGCGGGTCTGCGGAGGGCTGCTGCATCGGCTGCACGAGGACCACGTGGATACGGTGCTGGTGGCCCCCGAGGGCACGGTGGTGACCCATCTGGAAGACGTGCGCGGTCAGACCTATCCGCGCGCACCGGCCTGAGACCCCGCCACCGGCACGAACGGGCGGGCGCCGCGACGGCGTTGATGGTCGGTCAAGTGATGGCCGGTGGGCGCAGCAGGAAGCGCTCGCCCACCTCCACCACCACGGTGTCGGCCCCTTGGAGCTCGATCAGCTCGCTGTCCAGCCCGTCGCTGAACACCGCGACCAGGCTCGCGAACTGCTCCGCCATGGCGCCCAGGAAGGCCTCGCCCAGCCAGTCGTGGAACAGCACCGCCCGGCCGGCGGCCCGCGGGTCGGTGGAACAGTAGGCGCGCTGGGCACCCGGGCCGGTCGCGCGCGCGGGCGACAGCGGCTTCATCTGGCGCGGACGTTGGCAGATCGGCCGCGCCTCCAGCGTCGAATGGCCCTGCCACAGCATCAGGTCTCCCTGCTGGTAGGTGGTGCCCCACAACTCGCCCTCGACCGGAAAGCGCACTTCTCCGGGCGGCGGCCGGTCGCTGGCCCACAAGGCGTGCAAGGCGGCAACCGCGCCCGGCTGCGTCCAGTGCGTGTCGCCGCGGGTGAAGGCGCGGCCGACCGGCATGGCGGCGAGCAGGTCCAGCGGATAGGAGACGCGAACCTTCGCCAGCGCCTCCTCGCGCGCGATCGCCTCGATCTGGCGGCAGGCCCGTTGCTCCGAGACGAGTTGGCCGGACGGCAGGTGATCGGCCATCACCACCTCCTTGCCCGGTGAGATCAGCAGGTGGCCGACCGCACCCAGCCGGCCCATCACGTCGTTGAAACCGCGCAGGAAGTGGCGCCAGCCGGCCAGGGCCGCGGCGTCGAGCGGGCGTTCGCCGCGTGCCTGGGCCAGCGCGTCGCCGGCGCCTTCGCCCATGAACAGCACGCCGTCGCGCCCCTCCAGCACCGCGCCGGGGCGTGCGCGGTCGAAACGTGCGACACGGGGTGAGCCGCCCAGGTTGCGGCCGGATGCGGCCTGGCGCGCCTCGATGCGCACCGCGGCCAGATCGAGCCAGGCGGCCGGCGGCTGCCAGTTGAACGCCCAGGCATCCGCATCCATGCCGGGAAGGCGCTCGTCGGGCACGACCTGCCCGGCCAGCGCGCCGTCCACCCAGATTTCCACAGCGGCCTCGGCCGGGCTTGCGCCCTGCACCCAGCCCGATACCGCTTGCGGCGAACAACTCTCCAGCAGTCCGTGGGGAGCCGGAGGCGCCGGGCGCGCCATGGTGGCGATCTGCGCCTGCTGGGTGCGCGCGGCCGCGTCCGGGGCGGCGACCGGTGCGGCAAGCTGGCGCAGTCCCTCGGCCGGGGTCACGCCATGCCGTTCCAGCAGCGCCACGTAGCGCGCGGCAAGCCCGGCCCGGTGCGCGTCGTACTCGGCGGCCCGTTCGGCAATGCGTTCGATCAGCGGGGCCAGGCTTTGGGCCGCGTGCACTTCGTCGGGCGCCGCCAGCGGCAGGCCCATGGCATCGGCCAGTTCGCGCGTACGCAGGTCGTGGCCCACCAGCACCGACGGACGGCCCGCCTGCCAGCCCAGCGACACGCCGTGGATGCGCGTGCCGACGACCAGGTCGGCGCGGCGATAGCTCTCGATCCAGGCATCGATCGACAGCGGGGCCACCAGCATGCGGCGCAGCGCGGCGCGCTCCTCGGGCGCGGCGGCGGAAAGCAGGCCGGCGTCACGGGCCTCCCATTCCGCCAGCGCGGCGTTGCGGGTGCCGCGGGCCAGCGCCGCCGCCTCCACCGGTTCCTGGCAGATGATCTGCCACAGCGCCTCGCCCATGCGGGCGCGCAGGGCGGTCTCCAGCTTCTGGTTGTGCGGATAGAGGGTGGGTGCGAAGGCAATGCGCTCCGGCCCCTCCGCCACCACGCGCCGCGTCAGCCGGCCGATGATGCGGCCCAGCAGCGGGTTGGGCGTGAGGAAATTCGACGGGCAGCCCAGCGGCTCGAAATTATGCACGCCCTGCCGTTCCAGGAAGGCACCGGTATGGGCGCCACGCACGAAAATGGTCTCGCAGCGCTCGGCGAACAGCGCCAGCAGCCGGGTGGTGCCCGGCTGCAGCGATATCTCGTCGATGCTGCGGCTGGCCTGCATGCCCAACCCCAGCACCATCAGCGGCAACCCGGTGGCCTCCAGCCGGGCTGCCAGGTCGCCGAAGCTGAAATTGTTGTGCAGGAAATTGGCCGCCGGCACGCAGATCAGCCGATACCGGCCGCGTATATCGGCCGGCGCGAAGCCGTACGGGATCACCTCCTTGTCGTCGGCGATATGCAGGTAGGTGGCGCGCTGGAACGCAAGGTTGCCCAGGTTGCCCCCAACGACGCGGAAGATCTCCCTGGTTGTTTTGTTGCAATGGTCCTCGACCAGCCCGGGCGTGCCCAGTATGGCCACCTTCAGCGCCGGGGTGGCGGCGGAATTCATGCGCGTGCTCGCATTGCGGGGGGCCCTGTGCTGATCCTGTCGCCGCCGCGGGCGGGCGGAAGGCGCCTAGGTAGTTGAGCACCCGGGCAGTGTCCAGCCGATCGCGTGCACGGCCGCCGGCTCGGCTATTCTTCGGCCGCCAGCCGCGCCGCCTGGTCCTCGGCGGTCAGCGCATCGACGAAATCGTCCAGTTCGCCCTGCATCACCCGGTCGATCTTGTGCAGGGTGAGGCTGATGCGGTGGTCGGTGACGCGGCCCTGCGGGAAATTGTAGGTGCGGATGCGCTCGCTGCGGTCGCCGGTGCCGACCTGGCTCTTGCGGTCGGCCGAGCGGGCGGCGTGCAGGCTGGCGCGCTGGGCCTCGTAGATGCGCGCGCGCAGGATCTTCATCGCCTTGGCCTTGTTCTTGTGCTGGCTCTTCTCCTCCTGCATCGCCACCACCGTGCCAGTGGGGATGTGGGTGATGCGCACGGCGCTCTCGGTCTTGTTCACGTGCTGCCCGCCGGCGCCCGAGGCGCGGTAGACGTCGATGCGCAGATCTTCCTCGTTGATCTGCACGTCCACCTCCTCGGCCTCCGGCAGCACCGCCACCGTCACCGTGGAGGTGTGGATGCGCCCCTGGCTCTCGGTGGCCGGCACGCGCTGCACGCGATGCACGCCGGATTCGTATTTCAGCCTGGCAAACACCGACTTGCCGGTGATCTCCGCGGTGGCCGACTTGATGCCGCCCAGGCCGGAATCGTCGTAGTCCATCACCTCGAACCGCCAGCCCGCTGGGCGGCGTATCGCTGGTACATGCGCGAACAGTTCGGCGGCGAACAAGCCTGCTTCGTCGCCGCCGGCGGCCGGGCGGATCTCCAGGATGGCCGAGCGGTCGTCGGCCTCGTCGCGCGGCAGAAGGGCGATGCCGGATCTCGTGTTCCAGCGCCGGCATGCGATCCTTCAGGTCGAACAACTCGGCCTCGGCCAGCTCGCGCATGCTCGGCATCGTCCAGCATCGCCTCGCGCCTCGTCGCGCGCCTGCTCGGCCGCGCGCAGGTCGCCGACACGCGCCACCACCGGCTCGATTTCCGACAACTCGCGGGAGGCTTTGCCGAAATCCTCGCCATCGATGCCCTCGGACAACAGGGCGCGCAGTTCCTCAGCGCGGGCAGCGATGCGGTCGAGCTTGAGGGCGAGGCTCATGGTGTGATCCAAAAAGAAGGCAAGGCGAGGGCTCTGCCCAGATTCGTAGACAAGGCGAGGGCTCCGCCCTCGACCCGCTGGGGCCGGCGGCCCCAGACCGCATTAATTATTGGATTCCAAAGGCCATGCCTTTGGCGGGGTGCAGGGGCAGAGCCCCTGGCCTTACTTCCTAACCCAGCTTCGCCGCAAGCTCCGCGATGACAACCTCGATCTGCTCGCCGGTGCCCAGGTTCTTCACCTGCGCCACGCCGCTCGCCAGTTCACTCTCGCCGATGATCACCGCGGTATGGGCGCCGGTCTTGTTGGCGCGCTCCATGCGGCGCTTGAGGTTGCCGCGATAGGCGATCTCGGCGCGGATGCCCGCGCGGCGCAGCGCCTGCACGATCTCCAGCGCGGCCCCCTCCTGCGCCTCGCCGGCCGGGATCACGGCGACGCCGCGCGCGGGCGTCGGGCGGCTGCGGCGAGCAGCATCGACAGCCGCTCCACCCCCGCCGCCCAGCCGACGACAGGGGTGGGCGGCCCGCCCATCTCCTCGACCAGGCCGTCATAGCGCCCGCCGCCAAGCACCGTGCCCTGCGCGCCGAGCTGGGCGGTGACGAATTCGAAGGCGGTGTGGCTGTAGTAGTCGAGCCCCCGCACGATGCGCGGGTTCTCCACCGACCGGCACGCCGATGCGCGCCAGGTGCTCGCGCAGCTTGGCGTAGAAGGTGGCGGCGTGCTCGGTTGAGGTAGCGGTGGATGGTGGGCGCGTCGGCGACGATGGCGCTTGTCGCCGGCGTCCTTGCTGTCCAGCACGCGCAGCGGATTACGCTCCAGCCGGGCCCGGCTGTCCTCGGACAGGCTGTCGCGATGGGCCGAGAAATATTCGATCAGCGCGGCGCGATAGGCCAGCGCGGCTGTCGCGGTCGCCCAGCGTGTTCAGCTCCAGCACCACGTCGCGGGCCACGCCGAGCGCCTGCAGAATGGCCCAGCCACAGGCGATCACCTCGGCATCGGCCAACGGCTCGGCGCTGCCCAGCACCTCCACGTCGATCTGGTGGAACTGCCGGTAGCGGCCCTTCTGCGGCCGCTCGTAGCGGAACATCGGGCCGGCGTAGAACACCTTCTGCGGCAGCGACTGGGTCAGCCCATTGGTGACCAGCGCCCGGCACACGCCCGCGGTGGCCTCCGGCCGCAAGGTCAGGCTCTCGCCGCCGCGGTCGGTCGAAGGAATACATCTCCTTCGATCACCACGTCGGACGTATCGCCCAGGCCGCGCGCGAAAACGGCCGTCTCCTCGAAGATCGGCGTGGACCACTCCTCGAAGCCGTAGGTGGCGGCTACCCGGCGGGCGGTATCGACCACATGGAGATGCCGCCGCGCCGCCTCGCCGATCAGGTCGTGGGTGCCGCGCACCGGCTGGACCTTGGTGGGGGCAGGTTTGCGGGCGGGAGTTTCGGTCACGCGGGGAGGTGTCCTTTGAACGAAAGATAGCAAGGAAGAGTGTTCTTTTTTGAGAAAAAAGAACACTCCGTTTCCCGGTTACTCCGAGCTGCCTTGCGCGCGGCCGCCTTCTGGGCGTCCAGCTCGGCCTGGATAGCGGCGGCCTTGGCTTCGACCAGCTCGACGATGTGGTCAACCATCGACTGCGCCGTCCACGGTATGGTCGGTCTTGCCGGTGTTGTAGACCATGTGGCGGTGGTTGCCGCCGCCGGTCACGCCGATATCGGTCATCAGCGCCTCGCCCGGTCCGTTCACCACGCAGCCGATGATCGACAGCGTCAGCGGCGTCTCGATATGCGCGAGCCGCTCCTCCAACGTCGCTACGGTCTCGATCACGTCGAAGCCTTGCCGCGCGCAGGAAGGGCAGGAGATGATCTTCACCCCGCGATGGCGGATGCCGAGGGACTTCAGGATCTCCCAGCCGACATGCACCTCCTCCTCCGGCTCGGCCGACAGCGAGACGCGCATGCGTGTCGCCGATGCCCGCCCACAGCAGGTTGCCCAGGCCGATCGCGGACTTCACCGTGCCGGTGCGCTTGCCGCCCGCCTCGGTGATGCCGATGTGCAGCGGGTAGTCGCAGACCTCGGCCAAGCTGCTGTGTAGGCGGCGACGGCGAGAAACACGTCGGACGCCTTCACGCTGATCTTGAACTCGTGGAAGTCGTTGTCCTGCAGGATCGTGGCGTGTGTCCAGCGCGCTCTCCACCAGCGCCTCCGGGTTGGGCTCGCCGTATTTCTCCAGCAGGTGGCGCTCCAGCGAGCCGGCGTTCACGCCGATGCGCATGGAGCAGTTGTGGTCGCGCGCCGCCTTGATCACCTCGCGCACCCGCTCGGCGCGAGCCGATGTTGCCGGGATTGATGCGCAGGCACGCGGCGCCGGCTCTGCGCCGCCTCGATGGCGCGCTTGTAGTGGAAGTGGATGTCGGCCACGATCGGCACGCTCCACCTGGCGGATGATGTCCTTCAGCGCCAGCGCGCTCTCCTGCGTCGGGGCAGGAGACCCGCACGATATCCACCCCGGCCCGCTCGGCGCGCCGGATCTGCGCCACGGTGGCGGCGACGTCGGTGGTCGGCGTGTTGGTCATGGTCTGCACCGTGATCGGCGCATCCCCGCCCACCGGCACCGGTCCGACATGGATCTGCCGGGACTTGCGGCGCTCGATGTGCTGGTAGGGACGGTAGCTCATGGGTCCGTGCTCCGGCTGGGGGCCGCAAGATGCCGATTCGGGCGGCGCCGCGCAAACGCTGCCTGCGCGGGCCGCGCCGGGACTCGCCATTCGGCCAAGTAAAGGGCTCTACCGAGCTAAGAGTTCGGCAGGGCCGAAGGTTCGGCAAGGCTCAGGGGGAGCGCGTGGCCGGTGCGTTTCCAGCCGCCGGACGGGTCGCCGCCACCGGGGTTGCCAGCTTGCCGTCGCGGATCAGCTCCGGGTCCAGCACCAGATCGCGGCGCACCGCACCGTCCGCGCCCAAGGAGGGGGCCAGCACGCCGTCCACCAGCAGTTCGGTGCCGCCGGCATTGCCGGTGGTCAGCAGAAATTGCCCGCGGGCGGGCACCGGCCAAGTCTCGCCGGCGCGCAGCACCCGGTTCAGCACCACCTGCCCCTGGCGGTCGCGCACCTGCAGCCAGGCCTCGGCCTTGGCGCGCAGCAGGATGCGCGTGCCATCAGGCTGTCCCGCCAGGGAGGCGGACGATGCGGCAGGCGGTGAGGCGGGCGGCGCCACAGCGGGCACCATAGCCGGCGGCACGGTCGCAGCAGCGGCGGCGGCGCTGGACGGGGCCACCCTCGCGGGCACGGCGGCACCCGGCGCGGCGCCGGGCAGCACGTCGGCCGACCCGGCGGACGGAGCGACACCAACCGCGGGCGCGGCGGCCAAATCCCGGCTTCCATCCCTGTTCAGCCCATGCGCCTCGGCGATCGTGGGGGACGGCGAGGATGGCGGCACCAGTTCGGCCAGCCGGTCGGGCACCGGGCGCACCGGTTCGTCGCCCGGCTGGTCCCCGGTGGCGCGATACCACCCGGCATAGGCGCCGATCGCCAGCACCGCGCCCAGCAGCACAACCGCCCCGGCGGGCACGCCCCGTTCGGGCACCGGGGCCGGGAAGGCTAGCTCGGTGGGGCGCCCCACGGCGGCCGCCTCCGCGCGAAAGCGCTGCGCCACCACCTCAGGGTCCAGCCCCAGCGCCTTGGCATAGGTGCGCACGAAGCCCATGGCGTAGGTGGTGCCGGGCAACAGGTCCAGCCGCCCCTGCTCGATGGCGGCGAGGAAGGCGAGGCGAATGCGCAGATGGGCGGCGATGTCCGGCAGGGTCCATCCCAGCCGTTCGCGGGCCTCGCACAGATCAGCGCCAACACGGCGCGCGCCGCTCATGCCGTCATCGCGCAGCGATGCCCCGGCGTGTCCTTCGACCCCTTTTGTCCTGCGATTGAACAGCACGACCCCACGCAAACACGTTTCGGGAACGAAAATTTCGATCGGCCGCGCACGGCCCTATCGCTTCCAGCCTTCTAGCCCGCCGGCGCGTCATTGCCAACAGCCAACCCAAGCCATGGCCCGGCCAATGCTGAAACTCCGTTGATAGAATGGGAAGATTTCGTGAATGGCCTGGCTCGGACTGCCATGGGCCCAGGCACCGGGTCCGGCACGATCCCGCTGACCGCGAAGGAGTCGCGATCAGCGGGAGTTGGTATCAGATCGGCAGGCCATGCTCGCGCGCCCACGCCGCGATTGGCTCGCGCACGCTGCTTGCCCCCGCCCCGGTGCTCCGGACCGAGGCCAGCAGGTCGCGGAAGGCACGCAGGTCCAGCGCCGCCAGCAGCGCCTTGACCGGCAGCACCCCGGCCGCCGGCATCGACAAGGTGGTGATGCCCAGCCCCACCAGCGTCATCGCCTCCAGCGGCCGGGCCGCATGCTCGCCGCACACCGACAACGGCACCTCCGCTGCCGCGCAGGCCGCCACCAACTGCGCCAACAGGTCCAGCACCGGCGGCGAGAGCAGGTCGTAGCGCGCAGCCAGGCCCGGCGTGCCGCGGTCGGCGGCGAACAGGAACTGCAGCAGGTCGTTGGTGCCCACGGAGATGAAATCCGCCTCGGCCAGCAGCGCGTCGAGCTGCCACATCAGTGCCGGCACCTCCAGCATCGTGCCCACGATCAGGCGCGACGGCGCCGGACGGACCCGCGCGGCCTCGGCCCGCAACAGGGCGCGGGCGGCGCGGAACTCGGCCACCGTGGCCACCATCGGGAACATCACCGACAGTTCGCGCCCGCCGGCGGCCAGCAGCAGTGCGCGCAACTGGCGGCGCAACAGCGCCGGACGGTCGAGCCCGATGCGCAGCGACCGCCAGCCCATGGCCGGGTTTTCCTCCACCGGGGCGCTGCCGGGCAGCAGCTTGTCCCCGCCCAGGTCCATGGTGCGGAACAGCACCGGGCGGCCGGCGGCGGCGTCGAGCACCCTGGCATAGACGGCCGCCTGCTCGGTGGTGTCCACCACGGCGCCGCGCGCCAGCATGGCGATCTCGGTGCGGAACAGCCCGATCCCCGCCGCCCCCGTCGCGTCCAGCTGCCCCAGTTCCAAAGCCAGGCCGATATTGAGCATCAGCTGCACCGCCACGCCGTCGGCCGTGGCGGTCGGCAGGTCGCGCAAGGCGGCCCACCCGGCCTGGCGGGCAACCCGCGCTTCCAGCGCGCGCTCGAACACCCGCACCACCTCCTGGTCGGGCCGCAGGATCACCTGGCCGTCGTCGGCGTCCAGCACCGCCTCGTCGCCGTCCTGGGCCGCGTCGATGATGCCGCGCGCGCCGGCCACCGCCGGCAGGCCCAGCGCGCGCGCCAGGATGGCGGCGTGGCCGGAAGGGCTCGCCTCCTCTATCACCACGCCGGCGATGCCGCGCGCGTGCCAGTCCAGCAGCTCCGCCGGCCCCAGCCGGCGCGCCAGCAGCACCGCCCCCGGCGCCACCGGGCCGGCATGGTCGTCGCCGTTAAGCACCGCCAGCAAGCGCCCGACCATGTCCTCGATGTCGGCCAGGCGCTCGCGCAGATAGGGGTCGGTCACCCGGCGCATCCGGTCGCGCAGCTCGGCCGCCACGCGATGCACCGCCGCCTCGGCCGACAGTCCGCCGCGGATGGCGTCGCTCACCCGCCGCAACCAGCCGGAATCGGCGGCAACCAGGCGGTAGGCGTCCAGTATCTCGCGCGAGGCGACCGCATCGGGCGCGCGCGCCGCCTCGGTCCTGCCGTCCACCTGCGTGAGCCCGGCGGCGATCAGCGCGTCCAGCCCCTGCTGCATCTGCACCACGGCCACGTCCAGCCGCGCCTGCTCCTGCGCCGGGTCGTCGGCGAGCAGGCGGCGGGGCACCAGCGCCGGGCCGCCGGTCAGCACCGCGCCGATCGCCAGCCCCGGCGCCAGCGGGGTCGCCGTGAAGCGCCGCGGCAGGGTGCTCATCAGCCCGTCCTCGGCCATCTCGGCACCGCTGGCCGACAGCAGCTCGGCCAGCAGCATCGCCACCGTCTCCACCACCTCCACCTCGTCGGCGTCGTAGCGGCGCGGCGCCCGGTTCTGCACCACCAGCACGCCCAGCGACCGCCCGGCCCGGCGCACCGGCACGGCGAGCATGGAGGCATAGGGCTCCTCGCCCGTCTCCGCCCGATAGACGAAGCCGGGATGGTTCTGCGCGTCGGCCAGGTTCAGCGACGTCTGGGTAGCCGCGGCCAGGCCGACGATGCCCTCGCCCACCCGCAGCCGCGTCGCGCCCACAGCGTCCGTCCGCAACCCCTCGGTCGCGGCCAGTTCCAGCAGGTCGCCGGGGCGCATCACATAGATCGAGCACACCTCGCTCACCAGCTCGGACGCCACCAGGCGAACGAGCTCGGGCAGCGGTGCGGTGCCGCGCGCCATGAGGTCGCGCAGCCGGGCCAGCAGGCGGCGCGGCGTGGACATGGCGTGGGCTTAGAACAATCCCGCGCCCGGTGGAATCACCGGATGGAAAATTCCCGGCGTTTATCGTTCAGCCGGCCGGGCTGGCCCGCGGATCAGGCTGGGATCGGCGCCCGCCGGGCCGCCAGCGCCGCCGTGGCCTGACCCACCAGCTCGGCGATGATTTCCGCCGTGCCCTGGATCGACGCCACCATCCCCACCGACTGCCCGGCCATCACCGAGCCATTCTCGATATCGCCGTCGATGACCGCGCGGCGCAGCGCACCGGCCCAGAAATGCTCGATTGCAAGCTGCGCCGTCTCCTTGGTCAGCTCGCCCGCCTGGAAGCGCCGCAGCGTGTCGGCCTGGTGCTCCAGGAACCGCTTGGTGCCGACATTGACCAGCCCACGCACGGGAATCACCGGGAAGCGCTCGTCCAGCTGAATCGAAGGCAGCGCGTCGCGGGCATTGGCGCGCACGAAGGCCTGCTTGAAGTTCGCATGCGCGATGCTCTCGGCCGAAGCGGCGAACCGCGTGCCAAGCTGCGCCCCGGACGCGCCCATCTCAAGAAACGCCAGGATCGCGTCGCCGCGCCCGATGCCGCCGGCAACGAACACCGGCACGTCGCGCATATGCGGCAGGATCTCCTGCGCCAGCACGGTCAGCGACACCGGGCCGATATGCCCGCCCGCCTCGCTGCCCTCGATGATGATGGCATCCGCACCCGAGCGCACCAGCCGCTTGGCCAGCACCAGCGCGGGAGCAAAGGCGATCAGCTTGGCCCCACCGTCCTTCACCGCGCGCACCGCGCCGCCGGGCGGGATGCCGCCAGCCAGCACCACATGGCTCACCCGCGCCTGCAGGCATACGCGCACGAGGTCGTCCAGCTGCGGGTGCATGGTGATCAAATTCACGCCGAACGGCTTCGTCGTCATCGCCTGGGTGGCGGCTATCTCGGCGGCCAGCATGTCCGGGCCCATCGACCCGCACGCGATCACCCCGAAACCGCCGGCATTGGAGATCGCGGCCACCAGGTGCCGCTCGCTCACCCAGCTCATCGCGCCGCCCAGGATGGCGACCTCGGTGCCCAGGAAGGCACGGCCGCGCGCCCACAACCGGTCCAGTTCGGCGCGGAATTCATTCGGGAGGATGTCGGTCATGGCGTCATGCCTCCCGGCTGCTATCTAGGCGGCGTCGAGCCCGTAGGCGGTGTGCAGCGCGCGCACCGCCAGTTCCGTGTATTCCGCGCCCACGAGCACCGAGACCTTGATTTCGCTGGTGGAAATCACCTGGATGTTGATGCCCTTGGCCGCCAGCGCCCCGAACATGGTGTTGGCCACGCCCGCGTGGCTGCGCATGCCCACGCCCACCACGCTGATCTTGGCCACCTCGGGGTCGCTCAGCAGTTCGGCATACCCGATATCGGCCTGGTTCGCCGCCAGCGTCGCCTGGGCGCGCGGCAGGTCGGTGCGCCCGATGGTGAAGGTCAGGTCGGTCGTGCCATCGGCCGAAACGTTCTGGACGATCATGTCGACGTTCACATTGGCCTCGGACAATGGCCCGAATATGGCCGCCGCGATGCCTGGCCGGTCGGGAATGTGCCGCACCGTGATCTTCGCCTCGTCGCGGGAATAGGCGATGCCCGCCACCATTGCCTTTTCCATGATCTCTTCCTCGTCCACCACCAGGGTTCCCGGCAGGTTCCCACCCGTTTCCTCGCCGAAGCTGGACAGCACCTGCACCCGCACCCGCTCCTTCATCGCGAGCTCCACCGAGCGGGTCTGCAGAACCTTGGCCCCCACCGACGCCAGTTCCAGCATCTCCTCATAGGCGATCTTGGCCAGCTTGCGCGCCTTCGGCACGATGCGCGGGTCGGTGGTGTACACCCCGTCCACGTCGGTGTAGATGTCGCATCGGTCGGCCTTCAGCGCCGCCGCCAGCGCCACCGCCGAGGTATCCGAACCGCCGCGGCCCAATGTGGTCACCCGGTTGTCGGGCCCGATGCCCTGGAACCCAGCCACCACCGGCACCTGCCCGGCCTGCATGCGGCGGATCAGTTCCGCGCCCACGATATGGTCGATGCGCGCCTTGCCGTGCGCCCCGTCGGTGGCCAGCGGGATCTGCCAGCCCTGCCATGAGCGCGCATCCACGCCGATGTTCTGCAACGCGATCGCGGTCAGCCCCGAAGTGACCTGCTCGCCGGTCGCCACCACCGCGTCGTATTCGCGCGCATCGTGCAGGGGCGACAGGTCCTGGCAGTATTTCACCAGCGTGTTGGTAACGCCAGACATGGCGGAGACCACCACCGCCACCTCATGGCCAGCCTCCACCTCGCGCTTGACGCGCGCGGCCACGTTGCGGATGCGGTCGAGGTCGGCAACGGATGTGCCGCCGAACTTCATGACGATACGGGCCATCGGAGGGGTTTCGCGGCACTCTGGTTGCAGGAAGGGCCGCACACATACCCACCAAGCGCCCATGCGGCAACCATGGCACAAGGCGCAGCGCCAAGCCGCCTGGACAGAGGGAGAAGAGCAGCGGGAAAGGTGTTCTTTTTTGAAAGAAAGAACCAAAAAACTTTTGTCCACTTAAGGTAAGGCAGCCCGACTAGGGCGGCACCCTTAATGGTCAAAAGTCTTTTTGTTTCTTTTTCTTCAGAAAAAGAAGACCTTTCTCCCCTCGAAGGCGTGCGTTTCTAGAACGTCCCACCTTCGGCGCCGTAGCGCTGGATTTCGGGCAGGGCAATGACTTCGAGCGGCACAGCAGTACCGGCCCCGATGGCCACGGCCGCGGCAGGCGCCTCGATCGTCCGGGCCGGCACCCCCGGCGTCATGTCATCGCTGGCCCCACTGGCCAGCATCCGCTCGACCTCCACTGCCGCCAGCAACACCGGCGCGTCACCTCCCGGCGGGGCGTCCACAGCATAGACGGGGCTTGGAGGCAGCGGCTGCGGGTCCAGGAGCGGCTCGGCGAGGGCGAGGAATGTCGCCTCCGCAGGCAGACCGCCGCCGGTCTGCGGCGCCTCACCGCCAGGCAGGCCGACGAAGGGGAGTTCAACATACGGCAGCCCATCGGGCGGCGTCGTCGGCAGCGGCTGCTCGGGTGCGGACGGCAGCCCCTGCAGGCCCGCCTCGGCCTCGCGCAGCGCATCCACCAGCGCGCCAAGCTGAGCGGTCGCCTGCTCGGTCAACAGGCGCAACTGCTCCTGCAATTCAGGCGAGATCTCCGGCGCCGCAACCGCCGCCTCGGGCAGCGGCGCAATCTCATCATGGGCAACGTTGTCGATCGGCATGATGCGGTCTCCACAATCGAACCTGGAAGAGCGTAACATAATTCGCGACACGCGTCACAGCTCGACCATCATAACTGCACCATCATGCCTCCGCTTTGCCCGCTTCGGCCATCGCCAGGTAGTTCACCGACACGTCGCGCACCGCACGCCAGCTGCCGCGCAGCGGGTCGGGCACCATGCCGGTGATGTCGGCCAGCCGCAGCCCGGCGCCGCGCAGATGGGCGCCCAGTTCGGCCGGGGTGACGAAGCGCTGCCAGTCATGCGTACCCACCGGCAGCCAGCGCAGCACGTATTCGGCACCCAGGATGGCGGTCAGCCAGGCGCGGCGGGTGCGGTTGAGGGTTGAGAGGAACAACAGCCCGCCCGGCTCCAGCAAGCCGGCCAGGGTGCGCAGGAATGCGGCTGGGTCGGTCACGTGCTCGATCACCTCCAGCGCCGTGATCGCCTGGAAGCGCGGCCCTTCGGCCAACAGCCCTTCCGCGGTGCCCTCGCGGTAGATCAAGGCCAGCCCACGCCCCGCGGCATGGGTCCGCGCGGCTTCTACCGCCTCGCCGGCAGCATCCAGCCCGGTCACCGAATGGCCCAGCCCGGCCAGCGTCTCGGCCGCCAGTCCGGCGCCGCACCCCACATCCAGCAGTCGCGCCGGCCCGCCGAAGCGCCGGCGGATGCGAGCGTCGATCCAGGCCACGCGCAACGGGTTCATGCGATGCAGCGGCCGCATCGGCCCGTCCGGGTCCCACCAGGCCGACGCCAGGGCGTTGAAGCGGGCAATTTCGTCCGGGTCCACCGACCGCACATCCGCCGCCGATGCCGCTGAAGCCCGTCTCGCCGCCACCTGCATGGGACCGCCTCCCCCGGCCGGAGCGCCCGCCGCCCGATCGAACCGCCCGAATATGTGGACAGCCGGCGAGCCGGCACAAGCCGCGGGCCGGTTGGTTCCGGGCCAGCCGTGCGTTCGCTGCATCCCTCGAATTGCCGCAATGCAGCGTGATCATGATTGGCGTCGCCGCTGCAAATCCCTATGTGACCATCGTATGAAGATCATCAGCTGGAATCTCTTGCGCCTCGTGGGCGCGTCGCCCGACGAGGTGGCCGCCCTTGTGGAGCGCGAAAAGCCCGACGTGCTCCTGATGCAGGAAGCAACGCAGCAGATCGACCGGCTGCCGGAGATGGTGGGCGGCCACTACATGCGCCGCCTTCAGCCCGGGCGCGTGCACGGGCTGGCGGTGTGGTGCCGCCAGCGCCCGAACACGCCCCCCGCGGTGGTGACGCTGCCGCCCGGCGCCATGTTTCGCCGCATCGGCCTGGTTGTGGATCTCGGCGACTTCGCTGTCGCCAACGTGCATCTGTCGCACGGCCAGGTTCTGAACCGGCGCCAGCTTTGGCGCATCGCCGGCGCGCTGCCCGAGCGTGCCGCCGTGCTGGGCGACTTCAACCTGCTCGGTCCCTGCCTGCTGCCCGGCTTCCGCGACGTCGGGCCCCGCGCGCCCACCCACCGGTGCGGCGACGTGCTGCCGCTGCGCATCGACCGTTGCCTTGTGCGCGGGCTGGAATGCCTGGGCGGCGGCGTGCTCGGCCGCGCCTCCTCCGACCATCACCCGATCCTGGTGCACCTGTCCGGCTCGGCTCGGCCGCTGGCGCTCGCGGCCTGAACCGGCGCGTCCGCCGGCCCCGCGTCAGGCGCCCGGTCGGCTGCTGTCAGCCATCCGCCCTCGGCACCCAGGGAATCCGCGAGACCTCGATGCCGTCCTCGGCCAGCGATTCCGCCTCTTCCGGCGTTGTTTCGCCATAGATCGCCCGGGCGTCGGATTCCCCATTGTGGATGCGGCGTGCCTCGGTGGCGAAATCCGGGCCGACATAGTCGCAGTTATTCTCCACCTCGGCGCGAAGCTTCTGCAACATGGCGCGAACATGGTCCGGCACCCGCTCGGCGGCCTTGGCGGGCACGGCGGGCGATGGCGGGGCAGCTTCCGGCGCAGGCGGCTTCTCGGCGGACACCCGGCCCTTGCGCGGCACCGATGGCCTCATCAGCGCGCGCTCCACCTTGGCGCTGCCACAGCGCGGGCACTCCAACAGGCCGAGCTTCGCCTGCTTGTCAAAGCCGGCGCTGCCGTTGAACCAGCCGTCGAATTCGTGCCCCTCGTCGCAACGAAGTTGGTAGTGGATCATCCCCGGTCCCAGCGCATGTAGTTGTGCCGTCTCATGAACATGGAAGCTGTCGGCACTCCCGGCAAGAGGCTGCCAACGGTGCGCCGGGGGATCGGCGCACGCCCAACCTCCCCGTCTTGCAGACGACCGCTTCGCCACCACGGCCGCCAACCCCGCACTCTACGTCCTCGGCCGCCACCGTGGCCAGCGTCGCCGCGTTGCTCGCCCTGGCCATGCTGGCGCTGCGCACGCTTGAACCCGGCATCCACTATGAAAGCTGAGCGGCATCTGTTCCTCGCGCTGATCTGCGCAGCAGCAGTGCTGTGGGCCGTGCCCTTCGCCTGGATGGCGGTGGCCTCGCTGCGCCCGAACGTCGCCTGCGCTTTTCGGCAGCAACTGGCCCGGAAGCAACTGGGTGTTCACCGCCCTCCCGCTGCAACTGCCGCCGCCGGTGGTGCTGATCGTGCCCAAACCTCGCCATGGTCACGCGCCTCGGCCTGCAACACAGCCTGGCCGGCGTGATGGCGCCCTACCGCGCCAGCGCCTTCCGCGTGTTCCTGATGCACCAGACCTTCCGTACCGCCAAGCGGGGCGGGGGGCTCAGCTCCGCGCGCTCAGCAGGCTCAGCTGCCGCGTGTCGCCGTCCGCGATATCAGGCACCGCGATCGGATAATCGCCGGTGAAACAGGCGTCGCAGTATTGCGGCGCGTCGGCATCGCGCCCGGCATGGCCCAGCGCGCGGTACAGCCCGTCGATCGAGATGAAGGCCAGGCTGTCGGCGCCGATCAGTTCCGCCATCTCCGCCACGCTGTGCCGCGCCGCCAGCAGCTTGCCGCGCTCCGGCGTGTCGATGCCGTAGAAGCAGGAATGCGTGGTCGGCGGCGAGGAGATGCGCATGTGCACCTCCGCGCGCACCGGCGTGCGCGCACCATCTCCACGATCTTGCGGCTGGTCGTGCCGCGCACGATGGAATCGTCCACCAGCATCACCCGCTTGCCCTCCAGCATCGGCGCGGTTGGCCGAATGCTTCAGCTTCACGCCGAGATGGCGGATGTGGTCGGTCGGCTCGATGAAGGTGCGGCCGACATAGTGGTTGCGGATGATGCCCAGCTCGAACGGCATGCCGCTCTCGCTCGGAATAGCCCATCGCCGCCGGCACGCCGGAATCGGGCACCGGCACGATCACATCGGCCGGCACTCGCTCTCGCGCGCCAGTTCGGCGCCGATGCGCTTGCGCGCGCTCATAGACCGGCGTGCCTTCCACCACCGAATCCGGCCGCGCGAAGTAGATGTATTCGAACACGCAGAACCGCGCGCGCCGGCCGGCCGAACGGCTTGATGCTGTGCACGCCCTGGTCGTTGATCACCACCATCTCGCCGGGCTCCACGTCGCGCACGAACTCGGCGCCGATGATGTCCAGCGCGCAGGTCTCGCTGGCCAGCACCCAGGCGCGCCGCCCTCGCCATTGGCAAGCCGGCCCAGGATCAGCGGCCGCACGCCCAGCGGGTCGCGCACGCCCATCAGCGCTTCGTTGGACAGCGCGATCAGCGAATAGGCGCCCACCACCTGCTTCAGCGCGTCGATCAGCCGGTCCACCACGGTGGAATACAGGCTGATGGCGATCAGGTGGATGAACACCTCGCAATCGGTGGTGGACTGGAACAGGCAGCCGCGCCGCACCAGCGCGCGGCGCAGCACGTGGGCGTTGGTCAGGTTGCCGTTGTGCGCCACCGCGCAGCCGCCGAACTCGAAATCGGCATACAGCGGCTGCACGTTGCGCAGCACGGTGTCGCCGGTGGTGGCGTAGCGGTTGTGGCCGATGGCGCCGGTGCCCGGCAGGCTGGCGATCACCCGCGCGTCGCTGAAATTGTCGCCGACCAGGCCCAGGCCCTTGATGCGGAATGGAAGCGGGCGCCGTCGAAGCTGACGATGCCGGTGGCCTCCTGCCCGCGGTGCTGCAGCGCGTGCAGGCCCAGCGCGGTGACGGCGGTGGCGTCGCGGCACGTTCCACACGCCGATGACCCCGCATTCCTCATGCAGCTTGTCGTCGTCTCCGGCACCGGTGTCGGGGCACGGCGCGGCTTGGTTCGGCATGAGGCAGGCTCCTGTCAGCGCGAGGAACGGTGCTTGCGTCCACCGGCGGCAACGGTTGCGGCAAAGACGGTCGCGGCGGGCACTACTGCTGCGGCCGGCCCAGCGGAATGGCCTGCAACAGGTCGATCGAACGGGTGAACGGCACCGGCGGAGGGATCGGCACGCTAGGACGGAAGCGCTCGGGCACCTGGCCGGCAAGCCAGCCCGCCCCCTCGGCCACGAAGGGCAGCAACCGCGCCTCGCGCACCGGCTCCGGCCAGCGCTCCGGCGGCAACACCCATCCCGCTCCGATATAGGCAGCCATCACCAGCACTGCACCCCGTGCCACGCCAAATGCGATACCCAGCGTGCGGTCCACCGCCCCCAGCCCCAGGCTGCGGAACCCATGGGCGATGATGCCGGTCAAAACGGTGAAAACCAGCAGCGTCCCCAGGAACAGCACGCTGTGGCCCACGATATCGCCCATCTCCGGGTTGCCCACCAGCTCGCGCACGGGCTGGCGCACGAGGTCGATCGCTATGTATGAGACATAAGCGGCCCCGCCCCACGCGGCGATGCCCAGCGCCTCGCGCACCAGGCCGCGCGCAAACGCAACCATGCTCGACAATCCGACAATCGTCAGAACGGCGAGGTCAACCCAGTTCACGGCGTGTTGCTCAGCATGAAAAACAGGGTATATCGCCCCCGGGCGCGCCAGCGCCACCCCATGCCGAATTTATTGGACTGGCGCCGCACTCTGCTTGCCCGTCTTGCCGGTGAAACCGGAGACCAGATCACCGAGATGGCCGATCTCATCAAGCGCCAGCCCCTCGGGCGCCGCCAGCCGGCGGCTGCCGCCCGCCACCCGCCGCGGCAAGCTGGCACGGGTGAAGCCAAGCTTCTGCGCCTCCTTCAACCGCGCCTCGGCCTGCGCCACCTGGCGCACCTCGCCCGACAGCCCGACCTCGCCGAAGAACACGCAGGCCGGGTCGGTCGGCTGGTCCGTCGCCGCCGAGGCCAGCGCCGCGGCCACCGCCAGGTCCGCCGCCGGCTCGCCCACCCGCAGTCCGCCGGCCACGTTCAGGTACACGTCGGTCGCCCCCAGCTTCAGCCCGCAGCGCGTCTCCAGCACCGCCAGCAGCATCGACAGCCGCCCCGAATCCCACCCCACCACCGAACGCCGGGGCGAGCCGCCGGCATTGGCCGACAACAGGCACTGGATCTCGACCAGCACCGGCCGCGTGCCCTCCATGCCCGCGAACACCGCGCTGCCGCTGATGTTGCCGCGCCGCTCCGCCAGGAACAGCGCCGACGGGTTGGCCACCTCCGACAGCCCAAGCTCGGTCATCTCGAACACGCCGATCTCGTCGGTCGCCCCGAACCGGTTCTTCACCCCGCGCAGGATGCGGAACTGATGGCCGCGGTCGCCTTCGAAATGCAGCACCGCATCCACCATGTGCTCCAGCACACGGGGCCCCGCGATCGTGCCCTCGCGCGTGACATGCCCCACCAGCACCACCGAGAAACCCACCGTCTTGGCCAGCCGGATCAGCTCGAACGCACAGGCCCGCACCTGCGACACGCTGCCCGGCGCGCTCTCGATGCCCTCCATCCACATGGTCTGGATCGAGTCGATCACCACCAGCGCCGCATCCTTCGCCTCGGCCAGGGCGGCCGCGATGTCGCGCAGGTTGATCGAGGCGGCAAGCTCCAGCGGATCATCCTGCAGCCCCAGCCGCCGCCCGCGCAGCCGCACCTGCTCCACCGCCTCCTCGCCCGAAATATACAACACCCGCCGCCCCCCGGCCCCCTCGGCCCGCGCCAGCCGGGCCGCCGCCTGCAGCAACAGCGTGGACTTGCCGATGCCCGGGTCGCCCGCCAGCAGGATCGCCGAACCCGGCACCAAGCCCCCACCCAGCACCCGGTCCAGCTCGCCAATCCCCGTCGGCGCCCGCGGCGGCGGCGTGGCGCTGCCGGCCAGGTCCACAAACCCCAACCGCCGCGTCGCCGCCGTCTTGGCCTTGCCGGTCACCGGCGAGGCCTCCACCGCCTCCTCGACAATGGTGTTCCACTCCCCGCACGCCTCGCAGCGCCCGGCCCACCTGGGATAAACAGCACCGCAGGCTTGGCAGACATAGCGGGAGACCGGGCGAGCCATTAAAGGAAGCGCTTCTTTTTTTGTAAAAAAAGAAGCAAAAAAACTTCTTCCCATCGCGCGTGGAAAGGCTTCGGCCTTCCGGCCCGATAGCTGCCGCCATCAAATGAATAAAGTTTTTTTGCTTCTTTTTGTTCACAAAAAGAAGATTCTTCCCTCCTCCTCACTCCGGCACCCCCGGCGCCGCCTCGGGAAACATCGCCCGCTCCACCAGCGCGCACACGATATGCGCCGCCGTGATGTGCACCTGCTGGATGATCGGCGTCCATGCCGACGGCGCAAGCAGCACCCGGTCGCACAAAGCCGCCATCTGCCCGCCGCCCTCGCCGGCGAAGCCCAGCGTCACCATCCCCTGCTTCCGCGCCGCCGCCAGCGCCCGCACCACGTTGGGCGAGTTGCCGGAGGTCGAGATGCCCAGGAACACGTCGCCCGCCCGCCCGAGCCCCAGCACCTGACGCTCAAAGATGAATTCATAGCCGTAGTCGTTGCCGGTCGCCGTCAGCGCCGAGCTGTCAGTGGTCAGCGCAACCGCCGGCAGTGGCGCATGGTCGTACATCAGGCGCGAGATGAACTCGCCGGCGATGTGCTGCGCGTCCGCAGCACTGCCGCCATTGCCGGCCACCAGCAGCTTGCCGCCGCCGCGCATGCTGTCCGCGATGTCGCGCGCCATCCCCAGCATCGCCGCGCGCGCCGCGCCATCGGCGGCGAAGGCGTCCATCGCCGCCCGGCTGGCGGCGAGGTAGTGGGCAACGTAGCGGTCAGGGTCGTCGGACATATCGCTCTCCTGGATCAGCCGCGGCTCACTCGGCCTCCTCTTCCGCCTCCTCCGCCACCTCGTCAACCGCTTCCTCGGCGCCGATCAGCACCGCCGCCGCGGCCTCGTCCATCGTCTCCACGCCGCGCAGCTTGCGGTCGATCTGCCCGGTGCGCGTCTTCATCCGGCGGATCGTGTTGCTGAACGCGCCGGCCTGCTTGGCCAGCCGGTCGATCACCTGGTCCATCTTCTGCACCTCGGTGCGCGCCGCGCCCAGCAGCAGCCGCACCTCGTCCGCCTTCTGCTCCAGCGCCAGCGTCACATGGCCCAGGTGGATGGTGCGCAACAGGGCGGGAAACAGGCTCGGCCCCATCACCAGCACCCGGTGCAACCGCCCCAGTTCGTCGATCAGCCCGTCGATGCGCGCCACCTCCGCATACAGCCCGTCGGTCGGCAGGTACATCACGGCGAACTCCACCGTCACCGGCGGCAGGATATATTTCTCGGCGATCTTGCGCGCCTCGCCGCGCACCCGTGCCGCCAGCGCCCGCCGGGCGCCGCGTTCGGCCTCGGCATCGGCCGCGTCGAAGGCCGACAGCAGCCGCTCATAATCCTCCACCGGAAACTTCGCATCCACCGGCAGGCGCGGCCGCACCAGGCCGCGCATCGGCATGATGATGGCGAACTCCACCGCGTCGTCGCGGTCCGCCCGCGGCTTCCAGTTGGTGTCATAGGCACCCGGCGGCAGCACGTCGTCCAGCATGGCGCGCACCTGCGTCTCGCCCCAGCCGCCGCGCGTCTTGACGTTGCCGAACAGGCGCTTGAGGTCGCCGATCTGCGCCCCCACCGCCTGCATCTCGCCCATCGCCTTCTGCACCTGGGCGAACTGCTCGGTCACGCGGGCAAAGCTCGTGGTCATCTGCTGCTCAACCGCCTTGGCAAGCTGCTCGTTCACCGCGCCGCGGATTTCACCCAGCTTCTTCTCGTTGCCCTCGCGCAGTTGCGTCAGGTGCTGGTTGATCTCCCCGCGCATCCCGCCCACTTCGGCCCGAAGCGCCGCGGCGGCGCTGCCGCTCTGCTCGCCCAGCGTGCCCAGGTGCTGGGTCAGGCCACGGCCGATCTCGGCCAGCCGCGCCTCGGTGCTGGCGCGCAGCGCCTCAATCGCCCCGCCCACCTCGCCGCGCAGCGCGCCGGCGCTATTGGCCAGCGCCGCCGCCAGCGCCCGCTCGGTATCGGCCAGGGCCGCGCGCTGGGTCGCCGCCGCCCCGTCCTGCCCGGCACGCACCTGCTCGGCCAGCAACCGCAGCCGCTCCATGCCGGAGCCGAGGCGCAGCACCGCCACCGCCGCCACCAGCGCCGCCACGCAAGCAACCCCCGCCAGCATCGCCGCCAGCACCGTCAAATCCAGATTCATCGAATCGGCCCCCCGCGAGTTGCGGGCCGATCATGCCACGCGCGGCACCTGCCCCGCGCGCTCCACCACCAGCCACGCCGCCAAGCCGGTGGAAAGGAAGACGACCATCGCCATGGTAACGCTCAGCACCCCCAGCACCGGGTAGAGCGAAGCCACGATCACGCTCGACAGCGCCATGCACAGCATCTGCCCGCATCCCATCAACGCCGCGGTCACGCCGGCGTGGTGCGGCACCGGCTCCAGCGCGGAATGGGTGATGTTGGGTGTCGACAGCCCGCGGCAGAAGCCGACCACCACGATGAACGGGATGAAGGTGGGCACGCTCACCACCCCGGCCAGCACCATCAGCGTCGCCGCCAGCGCGGCCACCGGCGCGATCGTCAACCCGATCGCCAGCGGCACGTGCGACGGCACCCCGCGCCGCGCCAGAACGCTATTGGTCGTCGACCCGGCCAGGATGCCGCTCGACGTTGTGGCGAACAGCAGGCCGAAGGTCGCCGTGGACACCTGCATAGTGCCCATCAGCACCAGCGGCGAGGCCGAGATGAAGGCGAACAGCCCGCCCGAACCCAGCGTGTTGACCAGCACATAGCCCATCGTGCGGCGCTGGCGGAACACCGCGGCGTAGCGGCCCAGCAGGTCGAGTTCGCCCCCGGCACCGGCGGGCGCGTCTCGCGCAACCCGAACGCCACCGCCAGCACCAGCATCACCCCGGCCGCGGCCAGCACGGCATAGATGAAGCGCCACTCCCCGAACGCCAGCAGCAGCCCGCCCAGCGTGGGGGCGATGATCGGCGCGATGGTAATCACCATGCTCACCTGCGACATCTTGACCCGCCCTGCCTGGCCTTCGAACAAATCGCGCACCACCGCCATGGCCAGCGTGGTGCCGCCAGCCGCACCCACCCCCTCCAGCAGGCGGAATGCCAGCAGCGCATGAACGGTGGGCGCCAGCGCGCAGCCCAACCCGCCCAGCGCATACAGGCTCAACCCTCCCAGCATCACCGGGCGCCGGCCATAGCGGTCCGACAGCGGCCCCATGAACAGCTGCGACACGCCGAACCCGGCCAGGAAAAGCGACAGCGTCAGCGCCGCCTCCGCCGCGCTGGCGCCCAATCCCTGCTGCAGCAACGTCAGCGCCGGCAGGCCAAGATCGATGGACAACGGTGGCAGCGCTGCCAACGCGCCGATCAGAAAAGTGAATGCGACGGAGGTCGGTCGAAGCGCCATAAGCCTCTCTAATTCAGCAATACATGATTGTCACGTCACAATGATATCTATGAAATTTCGCTGACCCTGGCACGCAGTTTCGCCGATACCGGCAACGTTCCAAGCTTTCCGCGGCAATTGCAAATGCTTCCGCGCACAACCCGTCGCCGCCTTCACTCCTGCCCCTCGCCCAGGAAATCGCGCGTCTGCGCCGCCGCCTCGGCCAGCCCCACCCGCTGCACCGACACCCCGGCCGGAAATGCCGACAGCAGCCGCGTCGGCGTGCTGCGGTCCAGCAGCACGAACACGCCACGGTCGCTCGCCGTGCGGATCAGCCGCCCGAAAGCCTGGCGCAGCCGGAAGCGCGCCGCCCGCGCATCGAACCCCGTCGTGTCGCCGCCCGACAGGTGCACCCGCCGCTCGCGATGCAGGATATCCGGGCGCGGCCACGGCACCCGCTCGAACACCACCAGCCGCAGCGCGCGGCCCGGCACGTCCACCCCGTCGCGCATCGCATCGGTGCCCAGCAGGCAGCTCTCCTCCTCGGTGCGGAAGATGTCCACCAGGGTCGCGTTGTCCATCGCGTCCACATGCTGGGCCAGCAGCGGAATCCCCGCCTCCTCCAGCGGCGCGGCAATGCGCGCATGCACCGCCCGCAGCCGCGCGATGGCCGTGAACAGCCCCAGCGCGCCCCCGTTCGAGGCCAGGAACATGGTGCGATACGCCGCCGCCAGGCTGGCGATGTCGCGGCTGTTCACGTCGGTCACGACGAAGGCCCGGGTCTGCGCGGCATAGTCGAAGGGGCTGGCCACCGCCACGCGGATCGCCGGGCTCGGCAGGTGGGTGGCCCCCACCCGCGCCTCGGCATCGTCCCACGCCGCCTCCACGTCGGCGGCCCCGGCATCGCGCAGGGTGGCCGAGGTCACCAGCAGCCCCTGCGCCGGGCGCGCCAGCGTCGCCGCGAACGGAATCGTCGGGTCCAGCCAATGCCGGTGCAGGCCGATATCCCTGTCCTCCACGCCGCGCCGGTCCAGCCGCAGGAAAAGGATGTGCTCCGGCCGCTCGCCCGGAAGCGGCGGCTCGGCCGATACCGCGCCCAGCATCGCCTCCCAGGCCGCCAGCGGGTCGATCGCGCGGCGCTTCAACGACCGGCAGGCCGCCTCGATACGGTTGCGCGTGGCCTCGTCCAGCTCTTCCGCCTCATCCTCCAGCCGCGCCGCCAGCCGCGCCGCCAAGGTCTTCAGCGGCGCCGCCAGCCGCTGCAACGCCCGCGCCAGCGCCACCGCCCGCTCCGGCAACTCCGGCCCCACCGGATACAGGTCGCATTCCAGAGACCCCCCGGCCCCTTCCCCGTCGCCCTGCACCCGCGCCAGCACCTGCCGGCGCGCCTCGCGCAGGAACGCCTCGGTCGGGTTCACCTGCGCCCCGCCGGCCGCCAGCATCGGCGCATCGCCCAGCCGGTCCGGCCAGCCTGGCGCCGGCAGCGCCCGCGCGGCGCCCAGCGCCGCATCCAGTGGCGCCAGCAGGTCGTCGCGCGCCGCCACCAGGTCCTCGATGCGCCGCCGCAGCCCGCGCGCCCGTGACCGCCCGCCCTCGGCCCCCAGCAGCCAGCGCCGCAACTCCACCGTCTCCATGCCCGACAGCACCGCCGAGAAGGCGCCGTCGGCGGCGTCGAACAAATGATGCCCCTCGTCGAACACGTAGCGCGACGGCACCGCGTTGTCGTCCAGCCCGCCCCACACCGCCTGCGCCATCACCAGCGCATGGTTGGCGACCACCAGCTCCGCTCCGCGCGCGCGCCGGATCGTGTGCTCCACGAAGCATTTGCGCCAATGCTCACAGCCCGCATGGATGCACTCGCCGCGCCGGTCGGCCAGTCCGGCCGTATAGGCCGACGCCGAACAGGTCGGTGAACCAACCCGGAAGGTCGCCGCCCTGGATGTCGCCGTCGCTGGTAGCCGTCGCCCAGCGCGCGACCAGTGCCATCGGGATCACCCCGGGATGCCCCACCATCCCGCCACCGCCCAGCACCACGCCCGCCGCATCCTGCAGGTTCAGCAGGCACAGATAGTTCTCGCGCCCCTTGCGCACCACCACGCGCCGCCGCCGTTCGGCCGGATTGGGATGCAGCCGCGCCAGCTCCCCCTCCACCTGGCGCTGCAGATGGCGGGTGAAGGTGCTGATCCATACCGAGCCCTTGTTCCGCTCCGCCCACAGGCTGGCCGGCGCGACATAGCCGAGCGTCTTGCCGGTGCCGGTGCCCGCCTCGGCCAGCACCAGGTGCGGATCGCCCCGCTGCTCGCGCGGCGCGAAGGCGTCGGTCACCGCCGCGGCATAGTCCGCCTGCCCCGGCCGCGCCTCGGCGCCACCCCCGAGCATCTCGGCCAGCCGCCCGCGCGCCTCCTCGGGCCCCACCGCCCAGCGCCGAGGGCGGCGGCGGCGGCGGCGTCTCCTCCCATTCCGGCAGGCGCTTCCACACCCGCAGCATCTCGTCGGACGGCACCGCCCCGCGCTGGTCCAGCGCCGCCAGCACCGCTTCCGCCCAGCCCCAGCCGGCCTGGCCCATCCGCGCCGCCAGCCCGGCCAGCCCCGCCGCCGCCGGCAGCCCGCGCATCTGCGCCAGCCGCCCCAGCAGCGCCTGCGCCAGGTCGGGAAGCAACACCGCGGCGCTCTCCAGCCCCGCCGCCGATCCGTCCCTTGGCGGCGCCATGTCCAGCGCCAGCGCCAGCCCCCGCGGCGTCGGCGCCGCCGGCCGCGCCGGCAGCACGAAGGCGAACAGTTCCAGCAGGTCCAGCGCCGGCATCTGGCCCAGCCCCAGCCGCTTCAGCGTGGCCGGCGCATGCACCAGCAGCGGCGTCCCCCCGCCATCCGCCATTGCCCGCAACCGCCGCCCTGCCGCCTCGGCGGACAGCAGCAGCATCTCGCCATCCGCGGTCAGCACCGCCGCACGCGCGGCACCGGCCACCACCGCAGGAGAATCGGGCAGGGAAAGGGGCGGTGATGCCATCGCCCCACTATAGATATCTGCCACCGCGCAATCCAACCGCCACCGCCGATTGCCGCCTCGCGCACCGGTTTCCCCTCCGCCGCCGAATGCACTAGGTTCCGCCCATGTCCGAGACCGCCCCCACCGCGACCGCCGTCATGCCCCGCTCCTGGCCCTTCGACGAGGCCCGGAAGCTCGTCGAGCGCATGGCCAAATCGGGCAAATCCACGGCGCTGTTCGAAACCGGCTACGGCCCCTCCGGCCTGCCCCATATCGGCACCTTCGGCGAGGTCGCGCGCACCACCATGGGTGCGCCGCGCCTTCACCGAGCTGACCGGCGACCCCACCCGGCTGCTCGCCTTCTGCGATGACATGGACGGCCTGCGCAAGGTGCCGGACAACGTGCCGAACAAGGACATGCTGGCCAGCCATCTCGGCAAGCCGCTCACCCGCATCCCCGACCCGTTCGGCACGCATCCCAGCTTCGGCGCCCACAACAACGCCCGCCTGCGGGCCTTCCTCGACAGCTTCGGCTTCGACTACGAGTTCGCCTCCTCCACCGAATACTACGCCGCCGGCCGCTTCGACGACGCGCTGCGCCAGATCCTGCGCAAGCACGACGAGATCATGGCGGTCATCCTGCCCACCCTCGGCGCCGAGCGGCGCGCGACCTACTCGCCCATCCTGCCGATCCATCCCGCGACCGGCATCGTGATGCAGGTGCCGATCGAGGTGCTCGACCCCGAGGCCGGCACGGTCGCCTGGACCGACCCCGACAACGGCGACCGCTGTCGAGACGCCGGTCACCGGCGGCGCACATGCAAGCTGCAGTGGAAGGCCGACTGGGCGATGCGCTGGCACGCGCTCGGCGTCGACTACGAGATGTCCGGCAAGGACCTGATCGACTGGGTCAGCCTCTCCGGCGCGCATCTGCCGCATCCTCGGCAGCGAGCCGCCGGAAGGCTTCACCTACGAGCTGTTCCTCGACGAGCAGGCGCAGAAGATCTCCAAGTCCAAGGGCAACGGCCTCTCGGTCGAGGAGTGGCTGCGCTACGCCCCGCCCGAAAGCCTCGGCCAATACATGTTCAACCAGCCGCAGCGCGCCAAGCGGCTGTATTTCGACGTGATTCCCAAGGCGGTGGACGAATACATCGCCAACGCGCTGAAGGGCCACGCCCAGGCCGCCGCACGAACAGCCCGCCAACCCCGCCTGGCACATCCACGGCGGCCGCATCCCGCCAGGACGCCCACTCGCCGCTCTCCTTCGCCATGCTGCTCAACCTCGCCAGCGTGGTGAACGCCGACACGCCCGACATCCTCTGGGGCTTCATCCGTCGCTACAACGCCCTGGCCACGCCGCAAGACATGCCGCTGCTGGCGCGGCTGGTCGAGTATGCGCTCGCCTACTACCGCGACTTCGTCCGCCCGGCGAAGCAGTACCGCAACCCCGACGCCACCAGCGCGCCGCCTTGGCCGACCTGCTCGCCGAACTGCGCGCCCTGCCGGCCGACGCCCCCGCCGAGGCAATCCAGGACGTACTCTACGAAGTGGGAAAACGTCACCCCTTCCCCGACCTGCGCTCCTGGTTCGGCTGCCTCTACCAGGTGCTGCTCGGCCAGCAGGAGGGACCGCGCTTCGGCCAGTTCATCGCCCTCTACGGCATCGCCGAGACCGCCGCCCTGATCGAGGCCGCCCTCGCCCGCACGGCTGCGGCAAGCGGGCCCAAGACGGAAAGCGGGACTGGGGCGGCAGGCTGAACACGGACTTGCCGCAGATGCGCCAGGCCATCCCCGCCACCCCACCGCACCACGCGCCGCAGGCGGCGCCATGAAACCCTGGCTGCGCCACCTGCCGGCCGTACTCGGCGTGGCCCTGCTCGCCGGCGCGATCTACGTGGTCCAGCACGAATTCCGCAACCTCAAGCTCGCCGACATCCGCGCGGCGCTGGAGGCGATCCCCGCCAGCAACCTGCTCGCCGCCTTCCTCTGGACCCTGGCGGCCTACATCATACTCACCTTCTACGACCGCCTCGGCACCATCTATGCTGGCCGCGCGGTCAGCTACGGCCGCGTCGCCTTCGCCTCGTTCTGCGCCTACACCCTGGCCCATAATCTCGGCTTCGCCGCGGTCTCGGGCGCGGCGGTGCGCTATCGCCTCTATGCCCACTGGGGCCTCACCGCGCTGCAGATCGGCAAGGTGGTCGCGTTCTGCAGCCTCACCTTCGGCCTCGGCGGCATGGTGCTGGGCGGCGTAGTGCTGGTGGTCGAGCCCCAGGCCATCCCGGTCCTGGGCGAACGGCTGCCGCTGTGGCTCATGCACGCCATCGCCATCGGGCTTTGGCTGATCGTCGCCGCCTACGTCACCCTGTCGCGCGTGCTCGGCACGGTGCGGCTGTTCGGCCACGAGGTCGAATTGCCCGGCTGGCGCATGGCCATCGTTCAGGTGGTGCTGGCCACCGTCGATGTCGCCGTCACCGCGGCCATCTTCTATTCGCTGCTGCCCCCCGCCCAGGGCCTCACCTTCCTGCTGTTCCTCGGCGTCTACGTCGCCTCCTACACCGCCGGCCTGGTGGCCAACCTGCCCGGCGGGCTGGGCGTGTTCGACACCGCGATGCTGCTCGGCCTGTCGCCGTTTCTCGAACCTCCGGTGATCGTCGGCGCCATCGTGGTGTTCCGCCTCTACTACTACATCATCCCCCTGTTCCTGGCCGGCGGCCTGTTCGCCGGCAACGAGGTGCTGCTGCGCGGGCGCGGCGTCATGGCGCGCGCCTCCACCCTACCCACAGTGCAGACCATCGGCCGCTGGAGCCAGCCGGACTTCGCGGTCGCCGCCGGCGCCGGCGTGGTGGCCCTGTGCGGCACGCTGCTGCTGGCCCTCGGCGCCCTGGATGCCGGCGGCGACTACTCCTGGATCACACCCGCCTGGGCCGAGGGACTGTTCAGCCCGGCCAGCGAATACATCCCCAGCCTGATCGGCGCCGCCCTGCTGGTGCTCTCCATCGCGCTCACCCGCCGCGTCACCCTGGCCTGGGGCCTCACCATCGGCCTGTTGCTCTTCGGCGCCCTCTTCACCGCCGGGCGCGGCGAGCATTTCTGGATCCCCGCCCTGCTGCTGGCCTGCGCCGGCGTGCTGGCGCCCTTCCGCGGCCTGTTCTACCGCCACGCCCGCCTGCTCAGCGGCCGGCTCGATCTCGGCCGCGCCGCCGCCCCGCTCGCCCTCGTCGGCTGCATCCTCGTCCTGGCCAGCTTCGAGCCCCGCTTCGCCGCCCTGCAGAAATCCTCGTGGTGGCAGGTGGTGCTGTCGCCCGAGGTGCCGAACGGCCTGCGCTTCAGCGTCGCCGCCGCCGTCGCCATCGCCCTGCTCGCCATCTGGGGCCTGGTGCGTCCCGGCCGCGTCACCTGCGCGCCCTGGAACCCGGCCACGCGCCAGCAATACCTCGCCCTCGGCGCCCGCCCGCCACCGCCCGCCGACGGCCTGCTCTGGGGCGAGGCCGGGCGCGCCGCCATCCCGGTGCGCCGCATCGGCCGCGTGCTTCTCGGCTTCGGCGACCCGGTCGGCCCGCGCGGCGACCGCATCTCGGCGATCTGGCGCCTGCGCGACCTCGCCCTGCAGGAAGGGATGGACCCCGCCATCTGGCGCGCCAGCCCGTCGCTGCTGCCCGTCTACGCCGATATCGGCCTGTCCGCGCTCCCGCTCGACGCCCAAGGCCTGCCGCGCGCCGACGAGGAGGATTCGCCCACCCCCCACGCCACCGAGTTCCTCGCCTGCGTCGCCGAGCGCGACCTGCCCACCCTGCTGCCCCTGCTCCCCGCCCTGGCCGGAGAAGCCGCGGAACAGGCCCCCGCTTAAGCGTGAACGGCCCGCCGCCACGGCCGCCCCGCGGCCGGTGGACCCGCCCCCCTGTGGACCCGCCCACGCGAAGCGACTATCCCCCCGCCGATGCGCCTCCCGCGAACCGGAACCCCCACCGCATGATGCTCGTGCGCCTCCTTGCCGCCCTGGCCGCCTGGTGCCACCGCCGCGCAACACCTGTCGTCCTCGGCGGGCTGGCGCTGGCCCTGCTTTGCGGCTGGCTCGCCGCCACCCGTCTTTCCGTCACCACCGACACCGACGCGCTGTTCGACGCCAGCCTGCCCTGGCGCCAGCGCGAGATCGCCCTCGGCCGCGACTTCCCCCAGTTCCGCGACCTCGTCGTCGCCGTGGTCGAGGGCGCAACCCCCGAGGAGGCGGAGGCCACCGCCGAGGCGCTCGCCGCCCGCCTGTCCGCCGACACCACCCACTTCACCTCCGCCCGCCGGCCCGACGCCTCGCCCTATCTCGCCCGCAACGCCCTGCTGTTCCTCGACCAGCCCGACCTCACCGACCTGCTCGACCGTACCATCGACGCCCAGCCCTTCCTCGGGCAACTCTCCGGCGACCCCTCCGCCCGCGGCCTGTTCGCCACCCTGGCCCTGGTCGCGATGGGCATCGAGCGCGGCGAGACCTCGGCCACCGCCTTCCGCCCGTCGATGGAAGCGTTCGAGCGCGCGCTGGCCAGCGCCGCCGTCGGCCACCCCACGCCGCTCTCCTGGCAGCGCCTGCTCGGCGGCAAGCTCGCCGACCTCGCCGGCCCCCGCCGGCTGGTGCTGGCCCAGGCCCGGCTCGACCTCGGCGCGCTGGAACCGGGCGGTGCTGCCATCGCCGCCCTGCGCGCCGCCGCATCCGACCTCGAATTCGTCCGCGCCGGCCGCGCCACGGTGCGCGTCACCGGCCCGGTGGCGCTCGCCGACGAGGAATTCGCCACCGTCGCCGACGGCGCACTCGTGGCAACATCGGTCAGCGCGGCACTCGTTGTCGTCCTTCTGGTGCTGGCCGTGCGCTCCTGGCGGCTGATCCTGCCCATCGTCGCCACGCTGATGCTGGGCCTGGCGCTCACCACCGGCTTCGCCACGCTCGCGGTCGGCACGCTGAACCTCATCTCGGTCGCCTTCGCCGTGCTGTTCGTCGGCATGGCCGTTGATTTCGCCATCCAGTTCTGCGTGCGCTACCGCGAAACCCGCCTGCACACCGACGACACGCTCACCGCCCTGCGTCACACCGCCGCCGGCGTCGGGCCGCAGATCCTGCTCGCCGCCCTCGCCTCGGCCGCCGGCTTCCTCGCCTTCGTGCCCACCAGCTTCCGCGGCGTCGCCGAGCTTGGCCTCATCGCCGGCACCGGCATGCTGATCGCGGTCGCCTGCAGCCTCACCTTCCTGCCCGCCGCGATCGCGCTCGCCCGCCCGCGCGGCGAGGCCCAGCCGATGGGCTACCGCTGGGCCGACTCGGTCGAGCGCGTGCTGCTGCGCGGGCGCTTCGCCGTGGCCGGCCTGTTCCTGGTCCTGGTCGCCGCCGGCGCCGCCCTGCTGCCCAGCCTCGCCTTCGACAGCGATCCCCTGCACACCAAGGACCCCACCACCGAGGCCATGACCACCCTGCGCGGCCTGATGGACGACCCGCTGACCACCCCCTACAGCGCCGACATCATCGCCGCCTCGCCGGAAGCCGCCCAGGTGCTCATGGACCGCCTCGCCAAGCTCCCGCTGGTCGGCGAGGTGGTCAGCCTGCCCAGCCTGGTGCCCGCGGACCAGAACGCCAAGCTGCCCTACATCGCCGACGCGGCCAACATCCTCGCCGCCACCCTGGCCCCGCGCGACCCCGCCGCCGCCGTCACCCCCGCCGACCTGCGCCTCGGCATCCAGGCCGCGCTGGCCGAGATCGAGCAGGTGCTGCCCAGGCTCGCCCCCGACGACCCGCTGCGCGGCATCGCCGCCCACCTGCGCACGCTCGCCACCGCCCCCGACGACCTGCTGATGCAGACCAACGAGGCCCTCACCCGCTTCCTACCCGCCCAGCTCGACCGCTTGCGCACCGCGCTGCAGGCCAAGCCCGTCGGCCTCGCCGACATCCCTCCCGGCCTCGCCCGCGACTGGCTCCTGCCCGACGGGCGGGTGCGCGTGCAGGCCAGCGCCAAGCCCTCGGCGCACGACGCCGAAGGGCTGCAGGCGTTCGTGGACCAGGTCCGCAGCGTCGCCCCCTCGGCCGGCGGCTCGGCCGTCACCATCGTCGAGACCGCCGGCACCATCGTCGGCGCCTTCCGCACCGCGGCCATCGGCGCCCTCGCCGCCATCGCGGTGCTGCTGCTCGTCGCCCTGCGCCGCCCGCTCGACGTGGCGCTGGTGCTGGGCGCGCTGATCGCCTCCGCCCTGCTCACCGTGCTGGTCGCGGTGCTGCTGCCGCTGCCGCTCAACTTCGCCAACATCATCGCATTGCCACTGCTCCTGGGGGTCGGCGTGTCCTTCAACATCTATTTCGTGCTGAACTGGCGGGCCGGCGCGCGCCACTTCCTCGGCACCGCCACCGCCCGCGCCGTGCTGTTCTCCGCCTTGACCACCGCCACCGCGTTCGGCTCGCTCGCCGCCAGCCGCCACCCCGGCACCGCCAGCATGGGCGCACTGCTGCTATGGAGCCTGGGCGCCACCCTGCTGGTCACGCTCGTACTGCTGCCCGTCATCCTCGCCTGGCGCCGCGGCCGCGCCCCCACCGCCACGCTGGCCATCGCCCTCGCCCTGCTGCTTCCGGCCCTGCCGGCCCGCGCCGACACCCTCGCCGGCCCCGACATGGCCGTCCAGGGCGGCCCGCCGGCCCGCGCCACCTACAGGCTCGACACCCCCGCCACCGCCCGCGGCACCCTCGACCTCGAATGGACCGACATCCTCGGCCGCGTGGTCGAACGCCGAAGCATCCCGCTCGACCTGCGCCAGTCCGCCGAGATCGCCGTCCCGCTCGACATGCGCCGGGCGGTCGCCATGCAGAACCGCCTCGCCGCCACCCTGAACCTCGCCGGCACCCCGCCCCGCCGCGCCGATGCCGAATTCATCGCCCGCCCCCAAGCCGGCTGGGCCGACTGGCAGGCGATCATGTGGCACGGCCAAACCGCCCAGGGCTACCGCACCCTTCAGGATCTCGGCGTCACCGCCGGCATGGTCTTCGGCATCCGCGGCCCGCTCGACCCCGCCGAGATGAACCGCCGCATCGCCCCGCTCGTCGCCGCCGACTCGCGCTGGTACCTCGAGAACATCGCCACCGATTTCTACGCCAACTACCACCGCTACCGGCCCGAACAGCGCTCGGTCACCTGGCTGTTCGACGAGGTCCGCCGCCGCCAGCGCGAGAACCCCGCCGACCCCAGCGTGAACCTGCGCGAGCCCAGCCTCTCCGACCCCGAATGGCTCGCCCGCATCCGCGAACGCCTGATCGCCACCGTCCGCCACCAGGCGCCCTACCGCCCGCTGTTCTACAATCTCGGCGACGAATCCGGCATCGCCGACCTCGCCGCCGCCTGGGACTTCGATTTCGGCGAGCACTCGCTGGCCGGCTTCCGCCAGTGGCTGCGCACCCGCTACCGCGGCCTCGCCGACCTCAACCGCCAGTGGGGCAGCAGCTTCGCCTCGTGGGAGGCGGTGACCCCGCCGACCACCACCGAGGCAATGCGCCGCGCCGACCGCAACTGGTCCGGCTGGGCCGACTTCAAGGCGTGGATGGACATCGCCTTCGCCCGCGCGCTGCGTACCGGCACCGACGCCCTGCACGCCGCCGACCCCACCGCCCTGTCGGCCATCGGCGGCGCCCAGGTGCCCGGCTCCGGCGGCTACGACTACACCCTGCTCGCCACCGCGCTCGACGCGATGGAACTCTACCACGCCGGCAACAACGTCGAGATCGCCCGCAGCCTCAACCCCGCCCAGATCCTGCTCACCACCTCCTTCGCCAGCGGCCCGCGCGAGGCAGGGCGCATCTGGCAACAGGCGCTGCTCGGCGGCCGCGGCATGATCATCTGGGACAGCGAGCACAATTTCCTCGCCAAGGACGGCACCCCCGGCCCGCGCGGCCTCGCCCTCGCGCCCACCATCCACGAACTCGCCGGCGGCATCGGCGCCCAGCTCATCGCCAGCCGCCCGCACACCGACGCCATCGGCATCCTCTACTCCCCGCCCACCTACCGCACCCAATGGATGCTCGCCCGCCTGCCCATGGGCGAGCGCTGGGTGGAGCGCGATTCCGAAGCCGAGTGGAACGACAACCCGCCGCACAAGGCCGCCCGCGCCCGCATCGCCCGCCTGCTCTCCGCCCTCGGCGTGCAGCCGCGCTGGCTCTCGCCCGACCTCGTCGCCGGCGGCATCCTGCGCCGCGGCACCCTGCGCGTGCTCGTGTTGCCCGAGGTCACCGCGCTGTCCGATGCCGAGGCTGCCGAGATCCGCGGCTTCGCCGCCCGCGGCGGCACGGTGCTGACCATGGGCGAAGCCGGCCTCTATGACGGCCACAGCCGCCTGCTCCCCCGCCCGCAACTGGCCGGCATGGCACCGGCCAGCGCCACCGCCCGCCTACCCGACGACGACGCCCAGGCCCTGCCCGCGCTGGCCGATATCCTCGCCCGCGCCCGCGTCCAGCCCGCCGTCCGGCTCTCCACGCCCGATGGTGGCCAAGCCGCCGATGTGGAAACCCGCGCCCTGCGCAACGGCCGCGTCCTGCTGTGGTCGGCCCAACGCACCGGCGCGGCGCCGGAGCGCGGCACCACCGACCTGCTCGTCACCATCCCCGAGGGCCATTTCGCCTACGATCTGCGCCGCGGCGCCCGCCTCGCCGGAACCGGCCCGCTGCCCGCACGGCTGCACGGCACCGAACCGCTGCTGCTCGCCATCGCCCCCGTCCGCCTGCCCGCCGTCACCCTCGCCGCGACCGGCCAGCCCCGCCTCGGCCAGGTGCTGGAACTGCGCCTCGCCCTCGCCGCCCGCTCGCCCGCCGAAAGCCACGCCGTGCGCATCGAGGTGCTCGACCCCACCGGCAAGCCCGTCCCCCGCTACGGCGGAAACGCGCTGCTGCAAGGCGGCCGCGCCACCTGGTCGCTGCCGCTCGCGCTCAGCGACACCCCGGGCCTGTGGCACATCCGCGCCACCGATATCCTGTCAGGCACCACCGCCCGGCTGGCCCTGCCAGTCGCTCGCTGACCGCACTCCTGGCGTCTGCCTCAGCCCGTCGGCTTCTCCGGCCCGATCTCCACCTTCAGCAGCATGTCGGGCGCCACCTTGCGCGTATAGACATTCCCGCTGGCGAAGGTACGCGGGTTGGAAGCCGTTTCCATCGCCCGCACCGACCCCGGCGGCACCGCCACCAGCCGCAGCCGCTGCTCGATCGTGCTCTTGGCATCGCCGCGCACGAAGATCGGCCCCGGCCGCCCCCGGCTGAACTCCACCACGCCGGCCACCGCGATGCTGCGCAACTCCAGCGTCACATAGGCCCCGTTGCCGACGAACTGGACGTCCACGAGGAAGGACCGCGCCACATTGTCCACGCTCAGCGCGATCAACTGCTGGCACCCGCTGCCCGGGCAGGAAATCTCATGGGGCACGCCTACCACTTCACCCTGCGGCGTCACCTGCGTCAGCCGCACCGTGCGCAGCATCTGCGGCTTCACCAGCGCCCGCGGCGGCGCGAGCGAGATCGAGCCGAGCTGCGACTGCAGCGACAGCGTCGGCGCCGCCGGGGACTGCGATTGGGCCAGCGCGCCCGTCCCCCCGCCGGCCAGCCCCAGCAGCACGGCCGCGGAAAGATGAAGAGGGAACCGGCGAAAAACCATCATTATGCCCCATTAGCACGACATGGGCCTGCCCGCCACGCCCTACCCCGCGGCAGCCGCGCGTCTGCGCTTGCGGACGGGTACTGGCGCCGGGGGTGCTGCCACCTCCTCGGGGCTCGCCAGCGCCACCAGCAGCGCCTCGCGCAGCCGCGCCAGCCGGCGCTCGTTCTCCACCTTCAGCCCGAACACGTCCTTCACATAGAACACGTCCACCGCCCGCTGGCCGTAGGTGCTCACATGGGCCGACGCGATCTGCAGCCCCTGCTCGCTGATCGCCGCCGTCACGTCGTGCAACAGCCCGGAGCGGTCGCGCCCGTTCACCTCCACCACCGTGTGGGTGTTCGAGGCATGGTTGTCGATCACCACCCGCGGCGGCACATGGATCGCCCGCAGCCGCTGCCCCAGCACGGCCTTTCCCGCCTTGCGGATCTCGGCCGCCAGCCTCAGCCGCCCCGACAGCGCCTGCTCGATCAGCACCGACAGCCGCGCCAGCCGGTGCGGCGCGTCGAACACGCCCCCCGCCGCGTCCTGGATCCAGAACGTGTCCAGCGCCATCCCGTTGGTCAGCGTATGGATGCGCGCATCCACGATCGACGCGCCGGCCACCGCCAGCGCGCCGGCGATGCGGCTGAACAGCCCGGCATGGTCGGCGGCATACACGGTCACCTCGGTCACGGCCCGCGCCGGCAACGGCTGCGTCTCCACCGTCAGCGGCGCCTGCCGAGCCTCGGCCTCGCGGATCATCCGGGCGTGGCGCGCATGCGTCTCCGGGTCGAACGACAGCCAATAGCCGGCATAGCCCAGCCCCTGGAACCGCTCCAGGTCGTCGGCCGGCCAGTCGCTCAACAACAGCGAAGCCGCCTGCCGCGCGCGCGCCACCCGCACGTCGCGCTCGGTGGTCGAAAGCCCGCCCGCCAGCACCTCGGCCACCCGCGCATACAACTCGCGCAGCAGCGTCGCCTTCCAGCCGTTCCACACCTTCGGCGACACCGCGCGCATGTCCGCCACCGTCAGCACCAGCAGCAACCGCAGCCGCTCCGGCGACTGGATGGTCTCGGCCAGGTCGAGAATGGTCTTCGGGTCGTCGATGTCGCGCTTGAACGCGGTCTGGCTCAGCAACAGGTGATGCAGCACCAGCCACGAGACCATCTCGGTCTCCTCGGCCGACAGCCCCAGCGCCGGCCCCACCTGCAGCGCCACGTCGGCGCCCAGCTCCGAATGGTCCCCACCCCGCCCCTTGGCGATATCGTGCAGCAGCATCGCCACATACAGCGCCCGCCGCGATTGCAGGTGGTCCACCAGCCCGCTGGCCACCGGCGCGATCTGCGACAACTCGCCCCGCTCCAGCGTGTTCAGGATGCGCACCGCCTCGATCGTGTGCTCGTCCACCGTGAACACGTGGTAGGTGTCGAACTGCATCTGCCCCACGATCCGCGCCCAGTCCGGCAGCAGCCGGCCCAGGATGCCGGTCTCGTTCATGATCGACAGCCATTGCGCCCCGTCCGCGCGGTTGTGCTCGGCGTCGCGCCCGCACAACAGGTCCAGGAACAGCGCCGCGGCCTCCTTGTTGCCGCGCAGCCCCTGCACCCGCCGCTCGTTGCGGATCATCTGGCGCACCGCCAGCGGATGCAGCTTCAGGTTCCGGTCGCGCGCCACCTGCAGCACCCGCAGCATCTGGATCGGCTCGCGGTCGAACTCGCGTCCCGCCACCGGCAGCAGCTTGCCGTCGGCCAGCACGAAACCCTCGGCCAGCAGCTTCGCATCCGCCTGCGCCGCCGCCGCCGGCGGCCCCAGTGCCGCGCGCACCAGCGCCGGCTCCAGCACCCGCGTCAGCCGGATCACGTCGCGGGCGGTCAGGAAATAATGGCGCATGAAGCGCTCCACCCCGTCCTGCCGCCCATGCCGCGTATAGCCCATGCGCGCGCCGATCACCGGCTGCAGGTCGAAGGTCAGCCGGTCCTCGGCGCGCCCGGCCACGTAGTGCAGGTGGAAGCGCAGCGTCCACAGGAAGTCCCACGACCGCCGCATCTGCCGCAACTCGTCCGCCGTCATGATCCCCGGCGCCGCGCCGCCCGGATGCGACAACTCGGCGTAGCCGATATCGGGGAAGATGTAGCGCGACATCCAGTACAGCGTCTGCAGGTCGCGCAGCCCGCCGCGCCCCTCCTTCACGTTCGGCTCCACCACGAAGGGCGAGTCGCCATAGCGCCGGTGCCGGGCGTCGCGCTCGGCCTGCTTGGCGGCGATGAACTTGCCCGCCCCCGCCTCCGTGCAGGCGGTGCGGAACTGGCCGCGGAAATCGCCGAACACCGTCTCGTCGCCGGCGATCAGCCGCGCATCCAGCAGCGAGGTGCGCACGGTGATGTCGGCTTTCGCCTCGCGCAGGCAATCGGCGATCGAGCGCGTGGCCTGGCCCACCTTCAGGCCCAGGTCCCACAACATGTACAGCATGTATTTCACCGCGGCCTGCGCCGCCGGCGGGGCATCGCCCGGGGTCAGAAACAGCAGGTCGATATCGCTGAACGGCGCCAGCACGCCGCGGCCATAGCCGCCGGTGGCCGCCACCGCCAGCCGCCCCACCTTGCCCGGCGTGGCGGCAAGCGCGTGGCCATGCAAGGCGGCAACCAGCGTGTCGGTCAGCTTCGCCAGCGCACCCGCCGCCACCAGGCCCTGGATCTGCACCTGCTCGAAGCTGTCGCGTACCGCCACCTGGATGCGGCCAAGATGCCGCCGCAGCACCGCCAGCGCCGCATCGCGGTCCAACGGCGTGCCGTCCGGCGCGCGCAACGCCAGGGCAAGCTGCGCGGCGGCGCCCTCGACGAATGCAGGAAAGGTGGACGGTTCTAGCATCGGGACGATGTTAGCCCCGCCTCGCCCGTCGCAACAGGGATCATCGCACGCAACCTGTACAATGCCTCCAACGCCTCGCGCGGCGTCAGCGCATCCGGGTCGATCGCCGCCAACGCCTCGCGCAGCGGATCGCCCGCCTCCACCTCCCCCTCCGGCTCGGCCGCCGTCGCCAGGGCCGGCCCGGCCGGCGCCGCCGCGGCGAAAAGCGGCAGCGCCGCCGCCTCGGTCAGCCGCCCCGCCCGCGTTTCCAGCGCCGCCAGTATCGTCCCCGCCCGCTTCACCACCGCCGCCGGCACGCCCGCCAGCCGCGCCACGTGCACCCCCCACGACCGCCCCCCGGCCCCTTCGGCCACCTCATGCAGGAACACCACATCCTGCTTCCACTCGCGCACCCGCATCGTATGCGGCGCCAGCCGCGGCAACTCCGCCGTCAACTGCGCCAGTTCATGGAAATGGGTGGCGAAAATGGTCCGGCACCGCACCGTATTGTGCAGCGCCTCCAGCACCGCCCAGGCGATCGCCAGCCCGTCCAACGTCGCCGTCCCGCGCCCGATCTCGTCCACCACCACCAGGCTGCGCGGCCCCGCCTGGTGCAGGATCGCCGCCGTCTCCGTCATCTCCACCATGAAGGTCGACCGCCCGCGCGCCAGATCATCCGACGCCCCCACCCGCGAGAAAAGCCGGTCCACCACCCCGATCCTGGCCGAAGCCGCCGGCACCGGCAGCCCCGCCTGCGCCAGGATCACCGCCAGCGCGTTCTGCCGCAGATAGGTGCTCTTGCCCGCCATGTTCGGCCCGGTCAGCAGCAGCACCCGCCGCTCCGCCGACAGGTTGCAGTCGTTCGGCACGAACACCGCATTTCCCGCAAGTGCGGCCTGCACCACCGGATGCCGCCCGGCGCCGATATGCAGCGCCTCGTCCTCGCGCAGTTCCGGCCGGCACCATGTCCCGTTCCCGGCCAGCGCCGCCGCCCCCAGCAGCACATCCAACCGCGCCAGCGCCGCCGCACACCCCGCGATCGCCTCGCCATGCCGCAGCACCGAGGCCGAAAGATGCGAGAAGATCGCCCGCTCCCGCACCAGCGCCCGCTCCGCCGCCTCGCTGATCTTGCGGTCCAGCTCCGACAGCTCCGCGCAGGTGAACCGCGCCCCGTTCGCCATACCCTGCCGCAGGGTCAACTCGGTGAACCCGCGCAGCTTCTCCACCGCCACCGCCGGCGCCTCCACCACATAGCCGAGCTGCGCGTGGTGCTTGATCTTCAGGCTCGCCACCCCGAAGCGCTGCGCGAAATCCAGCTGCATCGCCGCGATCACCCGCCGGCTGTCATCGCGCAGCCCGCGCTCCGCATCCAACTCCGCGTCGAACCCCGCGGCGATCATCCCGTCCTCGATGCGCAACGGCGCCGGCTCGGCCAACGCGGCGGCCAGATGCGGCTGCATCTCCCGCCCCACATCGCAGGCCGCCACCACCTCCGCCAACATCCCGGCACCGGCCCATCCAGCACCGCCACCGCCCGATGCGCCGCCCCCAGCCCGTGCGCCACCGCCGCCAGGTCCCGCGGCCCCCCGCGCCCCACCGACAGCCGCCCCAAGGCCCGCGCCATGTCCGGCGCCCCGCGCAGCAGCGCCCGCAACTCCGCCGCCACATCCGCATGCGCCACCAGCCACGACCACCCGTCCTGCCGCGCCGAGATCGCCGCCACCTCCGTCAGCGGTGCGCCCAGCCACTCCGCCAGCAACCGCGCCCCCGCCGCCGTCGACGTCCGCCTGGCCGACGACAGCAGCGTATGCCCCTCGCCGCCATCGCGTGCCCGCGTCACCTCCAGGCTCGCCCGCGTTGCCGCATCCATCTCCAGCCGCCCCGCCATCCCCACCGGCGAAGGCGGCGCCAGCCGCGGCATCACCCCCGCCTGCGTCGTGCGCACATACTCCAGCGCCAACAATGCCGCCCCAGCCTCGGAGTCGGAAAAACTCCCGAACGCCTCCACATCCGCCACCCCGAACGCCTCGGCCAGCTTCCGCCGCGCCACCGCCGCCGACGGCACCGCCTGCTCCGGTCCCCGCTTCGCCGCCCAATCGCCGAGTTCGATCCGCCCCGCCGCCAGAACCTCCGCCGGATCAAGCCGCCCCAGCAGCCCCGGCACCCCCGCCGCCCCCAGCGCCTGCGTCTCGAACAGCCCGGTGGAAACGTCCAGCCACGCGGCACCCACCGCCCCGCCCATCTCGCACAGCACGAGAAGCAGGTTGGCCCGCGCCGACTCCAGCAGCGCCTCCTCCGTCAGCGTCCCCGGCGTGATCAGCCGCACCACCGCCCGCCTGATCGGCGCCTTGCCCACCCGCAGCTTCGGGTCCTCCATCTGCTCGCCCACCGCCACCCGGAACCCGCGCCGGATCAGCCGCGCCAGATACGTCTCCGCCGAATGCACCGGCACCCCGCACATCGGAATCGGCTTGCCCCCGTGCTCTCCCCTGGCCGTCAGCGCGATATCCAGCGCCGCCGCCGCCGCCTCCGCGTCCTCGAAGAACATCTCGTAGAAATCGCCCATCCGGAAGAACAGCAGCGCGCCTGGGTTCTCCGACTTCAGCGCAAACCACTGCGCCATCGCGGGCGTCGCGTCCTTGGGCACGGCGGGAGAGGAGTTCATGTCCATGATCTAGCCTCCCCGGGGCAACAATGGCCAGCGCCACGCCATCGCCGGCTCCTCCCCTTCTCTGGCCCTTTCTCTGGCTACTGCATGCACTACCGGTACATGATGCATGCAAATCGCCTCAACGGGGGACTCACCAATGGCCGACGGCATCACCGACCCACGCACCGCCCGCATCACCGGCGAGGAAGCCCTCGCCATGCACGCCGCCCACCCCGCCGGCAAGCTCGCCACCCGCCTCACCAAACCCCTCACCACCGCCCGCGACCTCAGCCTCGCCTACTCCCCCGGCGTCGCCGAGCCCTGCCTGCACATCGCCCGCAACCCCGCCCTCGCCTACGACTACACCTCCAAGGGCAACATGGTCGCCGTCGTCTCCAACGGCACCGCCGTCCTCGGCCTCGGCAATCTCGGCCCCCTCGGCGCCAAGCCCGTCATGGAAGGCAAGGTCGCCCTCTTCAAGCGCTTCGCCGACGTCGACGGCATCGACCTCTGCATCGACACCGAAGACGTCGACCAGCTCGTCAACGCCGTCCGCTACCTCGGCCCCTCCTTCGGCGGCATCAACCTCGAGGACATCAAGGCCCCCGAGTGCTTCGTCATCGAGCAGCGCCTGCGCGAACTAATGGACATCCCCGTCTTCCACGACGACCAGCACGGCACCGCCATCGTCGCGGCCGCCGGCCTCATCAACGCCTGCCACCTCACCGGCCGCGACCTCCGCGAAACCAAGCTCGTCGTCAACGGCGCCGGTGCCGCCGCCATCGCCTGCGTCGAGCTCCTCAAGGCCATGGGCATGCACCCCGCCAACATCACGCTCGCCGACACCAAGGGCGTCGTCTACCAGGGCCGCACCGAGGGCATGAACCAGTGGAAATCCGCCCACGCGGTCGCCACCAAAGCCCGCACCCTCACCGACGCCATCGAAGGTGCCGACGTCTTCTTCGGCCTCTCCGTCAAAGGCGCCCTCACCCAGGACATGGTCCGCCGCATGGCCGACAAGCCCATCATCTTCGCCATGGCCAACCCCGACCCCGAGATCACCCCCGAGGAAGCCCGCGCCGCCTCCCCCCACGCCATCATCGCCACCGGCCGCTCCGACTACCCCAACCAGGTCAACAACGTCCTCGGCTTCCCCTACATCTTCCGCGGCGCGCTCGACGTCCGGGCCTCCACCATCAACGAACCCATGAAGATCGCCGCCGCCGAAGCCCTCGCCCTCCTCGCCCGCGAAGACGTGCCCGACGAAGTCAACGCCGCCGGCGGCGGCCACCGCCTCCAGTTCGGCCCCGAATACATCATCCCCAACGCCTTCGACCCCCGCCTCATCTCCCACCTGCCCCCCGCCGTCGCCCGCGCCGCCATGGACTCCGGCGTCGCCCGCAAGCCCCACGCCGACCTGCGCCGCTACGCCCGCGAACTCTCCGGCCGCCTCGACCCCACCGCCAACGCGCTCGACTCCATCGCCGAAACCGTCCGCGCCAACCCCCGCCGCGTCGTCTTCGCCGAAGGCGAGGAGGAAAAGATCGTCCGCGCCGCCGTCGCCTTCCGCAACGCCGGCTACGGAACCCCCGTCCTCATCGGCCGCGAGGAACGCGTCCGCGCCACCATGTCCGCCCTCGGCCTCGGCCACGTCGACGGCATCGAAATCCACAACGCCCGCCTCTCCGGCCGCAACGACGCCTACGCCGAATTCCTCTACGCCCGCCTCCAGCGCCAGGGCTTCCTGCCCCGCGACTGCCAGCGCATGGTCAACCAGGACCGCAACATCTTCGCCGCCGCTATGGTCGCCACCGGCGATGCCGACGCCATGGTCACCGGCCTCACCCGCTCAACCACCGTCTGCCTCACCGATATCGGCCACGTCATCGACCCCGCACCCGGCGAAATCGCCTTCGGCCTCACCCTCATGCTCGGCGACCGCGGCCACACCATCTTTATCGCCGACACCCTGATGCACTTCCGCCCCAACCCCCAGCAGATGGCCGACATCGCCATCGGCGCCGCCACCGCCGCCCGCCGCCTCGGCCACGAGCCCAGGGTCGCCCTGCTCAGCTACTCAACCTTCGGCAACCAACACACCGACCTCGCCGACACCATGCGCGAAGCCGTCAAAATCCTCGACACCGCCGGCGTGGACTTCGAATACGACGGCGAAATGTCCCCCGACGTCGCCCTCGATGACAGCTACCGAGCCCTCTACCCCTTCTGCCGCCTCACCGGCCCCGCCAACATCCTCGTCATGCCCGGCCTCCACAGCGCCCACATCACCAGCCGCCTCGCCCCCAGGCTCGGCGGCGGCGGAACCATCGGCCCCCTCCTCATCGGCATGAACAACGCCGTCCAACTCCTCCCCATGGACGCCAGCGTCAGCCAAATCGTCGACATCGCCACCATCGCGGCCCATCAGGCGATTGAGGCGTAAGTAGGGAAGGAAAGAGCGGGGCGCTGCCCCGCACCCCGCCAGGGGCCGAGCCCCTGGACCTCTCAAATTCGCCTCGCTGCGTGCCACACCCCTTGCTGCTGGCAGAGAACTCCCAAGCAGGAGCTAACTCAAAATGTCCTCCAGCGCTTCAATTCTCAAACTTCTTAGGGTCGGACGGCGAACGGAAAATGCTTTGCAACTCGTGGCTTTTCGATTTGCGGGTTCTGACGGCCAGCAGTCAATTGCGCGACTCTCGGCTTGGCTACATCGTGAGCAGAGGCAATTGACAAGACGCTTGGAGGCTTACCACTCCGAACCACTCCTTGTTCAGACCAAGAAGCTGCACCCAGCAGAAGGGACGATGAGTACAGCCCCCCAAGTTGAGAGTTGTCTCCCGCCGTTTCTCCAACTGCACACCCGTAAAGAACGACCGCTCCTGGATAACAGACCCTCACTTCCTCGTCGAATGTTTCCCTGGCTCGCGACGGACTTATCGTCATTTGTTGCAAAGCAGATTTCATCATCCTTTTTTCGGAGATGACGCCGGCGTTAGTGAATACTCGACAACAATCCAAGATTAGTGAATGTTTTGACGCCCCCGAAAGCAGCTTCACGGAATCTATTTCGGTCTTAGACTGCAGTTCAAGATAGGTAGACTTCTTAATCGTGTCGTAATGTCCATGCCCACAAAAAATGGTAATAGAATAGTCGCTTTTTTCTTGTTTCAGAATTTCACTTTCAACATCAAGTAATTTTGGCCTTATGAGTGTTGTGATCTCTGAAGCGATCCAAGCCCCGCCCATCGGAGACAGAAAGAAATCACAATAATTGTCGAGGTCCCTGAGGACTCCCTCGCAATATCCTCCCTGCCCTACTACGCCAGGATTTCCTATGATCAGCGCACGTCTATTCATCTTTACTTGTTGCCTTTGTTTGTGGCTTTATGTCGGTGGAACTCGAAGAGCTTACGGTTGATACTATCGACGAAGCCATTCTCTCGGCAACGCCCGCCGCAATAGCTGCCAGTATCATCATTGCAGGCATCTTATCCCCTTTGGTCAAGGGCGAAAGAATCAACTCCGTCTTCACAGCAAGTCCGACGACAACTCCGGAAATTGCCCCAGCAACTATGCGGGATCCTCCCTCCATATAGTGGAGCAATTGCCCAGCAGAATGGTCAAGCGACAGGTTTCCGGTACGAGTAATTATGGAAAAGAGCGCCCCCAATGCACCCGCACATGCAGCGAGCGTGATAAGAAACGCGCCACCCAAAGATATGCTGCAATCAATGCGGTAAATCCATAATACTGCTCCTGCTATTACAAAAACAGAGGCAAGCGCGGCACCTCCAAGCAAGTACCACCATCGAGATATCTCTTGCGCACGAGACTTTAAGTTGGCCTCCGTCGACTCTAGGATTTTGGTGGCATTTTCATAGTCATGATAGAAAATGCAAACCAACCCCTCCCCAATAAGTCTCTTAAAGCGCAACACTTCTCTAGAGTCCATCCCCATAACCGGGAAGGACTCAAGCAATGCCGCTCGATTAAGGTTCGCATGATGCTTGGCCAAATCCTTCGGCCCAACCACGTCGTAGCTTTCGCTGGTTTGCCAATCCAAATCTCCTTCTTCATCAATGAAAACAATGAAATCGATCGTGGATCGAATGAGGAATTTTGTCTTAATGTGAGACCAATTCTTCAAGTAGTCACCCGTCTCGCTGGACGCCAGAGGAACCAAAGATGCCGTATCGTTCACTTGTTACCACCACCATGAGGTCGAAGCGGGAGAAGGTTAGTGGCTTGCGCCTGCGATCCCGATCACTCGGGAGTATCTAGCTCAACATCATCGCCACACGTGCGATTTTTACGATCTCGTAGCATATGCATACCGGATAGGAGATGCAAGTGCTTGGCATGCCAAGCGTAGGGTGCTGCGCCTTCGGCACTGCGCCACCTACAGAATCCAAACTCTTGACAGCAATCCTGTGTCCACAGAAGTAGCTACATCGCGCCCGCTTTGGAGTGGGCCGAAGCAAAGTACCGTGCCGACAGTGCCAAACGTCGCATCGACTTCCCCGATGCCGCCGCGCTCTTCGACCTTCCGCATCTGGAGGTCGACGCCAAGCTCACCACCGCAAAGCACCTGCGCCACGGCGGGCCGCTGAACGGTAGGAATACCACGATCGCTTTCACCCTGCGCGGCGGCGCAATCCGCCCCATTTTGGCAAGGAGGGCACGTCATGGCGAAAGAGAGCAATATCAGGCGCTATACCCTTGAGGAAATCCGCGCCCTCCGCGCCCAGGGCGCCAGCCGCACCGACTGGAATCGCCTCCACCGCATGACCGAGGCCGAGTTGGAATCCTCCATCGCCTCCGACCCCGATTGGAAGGACATCCCCGAGGACTGGCTCAACAACGCCATCCCCGTCACCCCGCCCCAGAAGCAACTGCTCTCCCTGCGCCTCGACGCCGACCTGATCGCTTGGTTCCGCGCCCAAGGCCCCGGCTACCAAACCCGTATGAACGCCGTCCTGCGCGCCTACATGCGCCACACCAGCCGCTAGACCGGCACCCCGGCGCGCCTCGCCGCATCGAACCGGACCGCAAACTTGCGGCACGGTCGTCCGTGCGTCTCGCCGCCATCGACCATGCCAACTCAACCACACCGGCAACCCAACGGCCGCATAAATTATGTAACGTTATATCGTGACAGTATCAGCCATGGCGATTGCGCCACAATTTATGCAGAACCTCGCCTCAACGACGCGCGCAGCGCACGCCGCCGGCTCGCGACCCGTCAGCCCCACGTGCCTCCCCCGCATCGCCCCTACTCCTTCCCCACCTTCCTATTCCCGCCCCCACCCCCCTTCCCATCCCACTCCCGCACCACCACCCGAAACGCCCCCGAATTGTTGAACCACCCGAACCCGTCCATCGTCCCCAGGTAAAGCCGCGTCGCCCCCTCCGGCACCGAGAACCGCTGCGCCACCCCGCTGCCCGTCCCGTCCAGCCCGTCGCCGATGAAGAACGGCTGCCGCACCAGCGGCGCCAGCGTCGCGAACGCCAAACCCCGCCGGGCAAACCGCAACACCCCCGGCGCCGGCGCTCCATCCGGCGGACCCTTGCCCAGGAACACCCCCACCAGCGAGTTGATCGGCGCCACCAGCGAAGCGATCCCGTTCTGCGCCCCCCCGCCATGTCCCACCGGGTTCCCCCCATCCGGCGTCAGCCCCAACGGCCTGCCCACATGGCTCACGCTCCCGCTCACTTCGAACACCAGCACCATCCCCGCCCGCAGCGCCAACCCCTCCACCAGCACCGGCGAATGCTTCGGCGCCACATCCCCGCCCGAGGCCCGCGCCCCCGCCGGCATCCCCCCCAGCCACGGATCGGACTTGCCCGGAACCACCACAGGTTGTCCCATCGCCACGCCCGTCACCCAAAGCCAGGCCAGCCCGCCCGCCACCCCGGTCAACCCGCCACGCCCCCGCCACCCCATCGCGCCCGCGCCCCCGTGCCTCATCCGCCAACCCTACCGCGCCCCGCGACAACCCCGCCCGCAACTTGCGGCGACCCCCGCGCCCCGGAATAGCCCCGGCCAAGCGATATGTTATTATAAATAACACTCAACCATGCCCCCGTCCGCTCATCCCCGTTCCGTGAAGCCCGGCACTCATCCCTTCAATTGGTTCTGGTTCCCATCGCCCCCGAAAACGGCGATAGTATCCCGTCAACGTAACAGGGTACGACAGATGGCGAGCGAGCCGCCGGCACACAATGCCGACGAACTGGTCCAACCCAACCAGCCGCCCGGCCCCACCGTCCCCCTGGACCACGCCCCCTTGGATAAGATGGACCTCACCAGCATCGCCGCCCTGCTCGCCCGCCTCCACGCCAGCGAGGAACGTCTGGCCCTCGTCGCCGCCGCCGCCAATCTCGGCGTCTGGGATGTCGACATCGCCGCCGGCACCGGCATCCACAACCGCGAGTTCCGCGCCCTCTACGGCCTGCCGCAGGACGAAAGGCCCATCCCGCACGACGAATGGCTCGCCCTCATCCACCCTGAGGACCGCGACCGCATGCACCAGGTCGCCGTCGCCGCCCAGGCCGGCGAAGCCGAATACAGCGTCGAGTTCCGCATCGCCCGCGCCGACACCGGCGAAATCCGCTGGATCGCCTCCCGCGGGTCGGTCGTGAAGCCCGAGCCCGGCCAGAAGCCCAGCCGCATGGTCGGCATCTGCTACGACATCACCGACCGCCGCCGCGAACAGGAACACCAGCTCCTCCTCGCCCGCGAGGTCGACCACCGCGCCAAGAACGTCCTCGCCGTCGTCCAGTCCATCGTCCGCCTCACCCACGCCAACAACCCGCGCGATTTCGTCACCGCCGTCGACGGCCGGGTCGCCGCCCTCGGCCGCGCCCACACCCTGCTGTCGCGCGACCACTGGACCGGCGCCCGCATCGCCGAAATCGTCAGCGAGGAACTGGTTCCCTACTGCGATGCCGGCCAGATGGCGCTCGACGGCCCCGACCTGCTGCTGCGGCCCGAATCCGTGCAGCCCTTCTCCATGTTCCTCCACGAACTCGCCACCAACGCCGCGAAATACGGCGCCCTCTCCCAATCCGGCGGCATCGTGCGCGTCTCCTGGCGCCTGGAACACCAGCCGCGCGCCCAACCCGGCGATGCCGGCACCGCGCCACCGGCCATCGCCTCCCAGGCCCGGCAACTGCGCCTGGAATGGGTCGAAACCGGCGGCCCGCCCATCACCGCCCCGGTGGAGACCAGCGGCTTCGGATCGGTCGTCATCCGCTCCACCGTGCGCGGCCAGCTTGAAGGCGAGATCACCAAGGATTTCCGCCCCCACGGCCTGCACTGCACGGTCCTCCTCCCCGCCACCTGCATCGCCGAAGCCGCCGCCGCCAACGGCACGCCGGGTGGCAACGCCGACATGGCCGACACCTACGACAGGCACGCCCATATCGTCCTGCACGGCCGCCGGGTGCTGCTGGCCGAGGACGAGCCCCTGCTCGGCATCGACATGACCAATACCCTGTCCACCCTCGGCTGCACCGTCATCGGCCCCCTGCCCACCCTCGAACAGGCCCTGCGCACCGCCGCCGCCGAAGCCGCCAACCTCGATGTCGCGGTGCTCGACTCCAACCTGCGCGGCGCGGATTCCGCCTCGGTCGCCGATCTCCTGCGCGCCTTCGGCGTGCCCGTCATCCACATCACCGGCTACGGCACCCTGCTCAGCGCCGACCGCCACGGCGCCCAGATCATCCTCCGCAAGCCCCTGCGCCAGGGCGAGCTCGCCGCCGGCCTCCGCATGGCCCTCGCCGCCCACCGCTCGCCCCGGCCCTGACGCCCGGCCATCCCCTGGCAGCGGCCGCCTAAGTCAAAAACATCAACCACAACGTTATCAATCGCCACCCGCTTCACCGCCATCGTCGCCTGCCTCCAGGCGGTGATCGCCGTGCTTGCGGCGCGCGGCCGGGCACAAACCGCGTTCGTCGTCGTCCGCTGTGGCAGCCTCGCCCAAAATATATTTTTATTTTGTAGTCGGATTTATACAATTCGCGATTTCGCTGCCTCCCCAGCCGCCCACCATGATAGGCTGCCTCCGTCCCGGGAGCCGCGCTCCCGGCCAACCGTGCCGTCGCCGCGCCGGGGAGCCTCTCCGCCGTGCGTCGCCTGCCTCCCCCGCGGTCAACAGACCCATCTTCCGGGAGGACTTAGCATGGCCATCCTATCCCCCCCCACCTGGATCATCGACCGCCTCAGCCGCGCCGCCCCGGTGCCCGACATGGCCGCCGCGGACCCGGCCATCACCCCGCGCCTGCGCCGCCTCCTCCGCCACGACCTCACCGACGCCCTGGCCCTCGGCTGGCGCGACTTCGCCCACACCCGCGCCGACGTCATGTTCCTCTGCGCCTTCTACCCCGCCATGGGCCTCATCCTCGCCCGCATGGCGTCGGGTCAGGCGCTGGTCCCCCTGCTCTTCCCGCTAGCCTCCGGCTTCGCCCTGCTCGGCCCGCTCGCCGCCCTCGGCCTCGTCGAACTCAGCCGCCGCCGCGAACTCGGCCTCCCCGCCCGCTGGTCCAACGTCTTCTCCGTCCTGCGCGCACCCGCCCTGTTCGACATCGCCCTCATGGCCGCCCTCCTCGTCGGCCTGTTCCTGCTCTGGCTCTTCGTCGCCATGCTGATCTACGCCAACACCCTCGGCCCCGCCGACCCGCTCTCCCTGCGCGCCTTCGCCGCCGACGCCCTGCACACCTCGGCCGGCCACCGCATGATCGCCATCGGCATGGCCACCGGCTTCGCCTTCGCGGCCCTGGTGCTGGTCATCGGCTTCATCACCTTCCCCATGCTGCTCGACCGCGGCTGCACCCTCTCCACCGCCATCGCCACCTCATGGCGCGTGGTGGCGAAGAACCCCGCCATGGCCGCCGCCTGGGGCCTGATCGTCGCCGCCACCCTGGCCGTCGCCTCCATCCCCTTCTTCCTCGGCCTGGTCGTCGCCCTCCCCTGGCTCGGCCACGCCACTTGGCACCTCTACCGCAAGGCGGTCAGGTGGCCGTACGGTGCGTAGCATTGGAGCCAGGGGTTCAACCCCCGCTGATCGCAACCATTCCCCAGTCGGCGGAAGTTGGGATGCGCGCCGGGCCGGCCGGTGACGGCGCGCAAAACCAAGACCCGATATTACGGGTCGCGATTGGCGAGACATGGTATCGGGGGGCAACGCCCCTCGGTCGCTACCGCGCCAGCATCGGCCCCAGCGGCCTGCCGGCGAACAGGTGCACATGCAGATGCGGCACTTCCTGCCCCGCGTGCTCGCCCATGTTGGCGAGCAACCGATAGCCGGCGCCTCCAGCCCCAGCTGCCCGCGCCACATGCCCACGGCGCGCATGAACCCGGCGATCTCGCCCTCGCTGGCGCGCGCTGAAAATCGGCGAATGAGACGAAGCGTCCCTTCGGGATCACCAGCACATGCACCGGCGCCTGCGGGGCGATGTCGTGGAACGCCATCGCCCACTGGTCCTCGAACACCTTGCGGCAGGGAATCTCCCCGCGCAGGATGCGCGCGAAGATGTTCTGTCGTCGTATTCGCCCACGCCACTCACCGCCATGGCCCCTGCTCCCATGCACCCCGGCATGATGCGGAAGCCCAGGCCCGCCCGAACCGGTCACGGGATCTTCGTCGTCCCCAGCCCGAAGTGCAACCGGCAGGCTCCGGGCGCGCGAGGCCTTCTCGGCGATGCCGCTGACATGCCTTCGCGGCGCTTCAGTTCCGCCCATACCTGGTCGGGCGTCACGCCGGCGGCCACCCACAGCACGATCAGGTGGTAGAGCACGTCGGCGCTCTCGCCGACCACGCCTCGCGGTTGCCGGCGACGCCTCGATCAGGCACTCCACCGCCTCCTCGCCGAACTTCTGCGCCACCTTGGCGGTGCCGCGCGACAGCAGCCGCGCCGAGTGGCGAAACCGCCGGATCGGCGTTGCGCCGCTGCTCCACCACCGCCCACAGCCGGTCCAACACCGCCGGCGAGGCGCCGACCGCCATCGGCGGGGGCGGCGCCAGCACGGGCGTGTCCCTGGCCTGCTGTTTCGCCGCCACCTTCCCGGTGCCAACCTTCTTAGCCGCAATCTTCTTGGCGTCCGTCTTCTTGGCGGCCGTCTTCTTCGCCGCCGTCTTCTTGGCTGCTGTCTTCTTGGCCCCGATCTTCTTCACGGCGGTCTTGCCACCGCCGCCGACCGCTCCCTTCGCCGCTTCCGGAGCGCCTCCAGCCACCGTCTTCTTCGCCGATTTCCCCATCGATCCGTCCCTAGGCCGCGGCCCGCATCGCGCGCGGCAGGCGAACCGGCAGGCCGGCCTCCCGCAACGCCGCCTTCACCTGCGCGATGGTGAAGGTGCCGAAATGGAACACGCTGGCGGCCAGCAGCCCGGTGGCGCCGGCCTGCGCGCCCTCCACGAAATGCTGCAGCGTGCCGACGCCGCCCGAGGCGATCACCGGCACCCGCACCGCCGCACACGCCGCGCGCAGCAGCGGCAAGGTCGAAGCCCTGGCCGGTGCCGTCGCGGTCCATGCTGGTCAGCAGGATTTCGCCGGCGCCGAGTTCGGCCACCTGCCGGCACCAGGCGACGGCGTCGATCCCGGTGGGGCGCCGGCCGCCATGGGTGAACACCTCCCACCCGTCGGGCCGGCCTGCTTGGCATCCACCGCCACCACCACGCACTGGCTGCCGAATTTCTGCGCCGCCTCGCGCACCAGCTCCGGCCGCGCGACGGCGGCGGAGTTGACGCTGCACTTGTCGGTGCCGGCCAGCAGCAGCCGCCGCATGTCCTCGATCGAGCGGATGCCGCCGCCCACCGTCAGCGGCAGGAACACCCGCGCGGCGGTGCGCGACACCACATCCAGGATGGTGTCGCGGTTCTCGTGGCTGGCGGTGATGTCGAGGAACGTCAGTTCATCGGCGCCGGCCGCGTCGTACACCGCCGCCTGCTCCACCGGGTCGCCGGCGTCGCGCAGCGAGACGAAGTTGACGCCCTTTACGACGCGACCGTCCTTGACGTCCAGGCAGGGAATCACCCGCAGTTTCAGCACTCAACACCTCTAGACAAGTGTTTGCGCGCCAAGCCGCGGCCGATGCAAGCGCAGAACGCGCAGTCTGGCCGCGAAACAAGCGCACCCATCGACAAATGGGGAAGTGATCCGGTCAGGCCGCCAGCAAGGCCAGCGCCTCGGCCGGATCGACGCGCCCGTCGTACAGCGCGCGCCCCACGATCACGCCCTCGACCGTCCCGCCCGCCGACCCGGCCTGCTGCTTCAGCGCCGCGATGTCGGCCAGCGACCCCACCCCGCCCGAGGCGATCACCGGCGTCGAAATCCGCCCCGCCAAATCCAGCGTCTGCTCCAGATTCAGCCCGCCCAGCATCCCGTCCCGGCCGATATCGGTATAGATGATCGCGGCCACCCCGGCATCTTCGAAGCGCAGCGCCAACTCCACCGCGCCAAGTTCCGACGTCTCCGCCCAGCCTTCCGTCGCCACCATGCCGTCCCGCGCATCGATCCCCACCGCGATCCGCCCCGGATGCGCCCGGCACGCCTCGCGCACCAGCGCCGGGTTCTTCGCCGCCGCACTGCCCAGGATCACCCGGCTGATCCCGGCCTCCAGCCACTGCCCGATCCCCGCCATGTCGCGAATGCCGCCGCCAAGCTGCACCGGCACATCCACGGCCGCCAGAATGTCGCGCACCGCCGCCCCGTTCACCGGCCGCCCGGCAAACGCCCCGTTCAGATCCACCACGTGCAGCCACCGGCACCCCGACATCCTGCCACGCCCGCGCCTGCGCCCCGGGTCCGCCGAATACACCGTCGCCTGGTCCATCTCGCCCCGCCGCAGCCGCACGCAGGCGCCGTCCTTCAGGTCGATCGCCGGATACAGCGTCAGCCGCCGCATCAGCTGATCCGCCCGTTGGACTGCAGCACCTTGTAGTAGAAATACCCGCCCACGGTCGTCCCGTTCACCCGCGCGTAGCACGGATGCACCCCCCAGCGCGTGTATCCCATGCTGTCGTACAGCGCGATCGCCGCCTCCTGCGTCTCCCGCACGTCCAGGTTCAGGATGTGGTAGCCCAACGCCCGCGCGCCCTCCTCCACCCGCTGCATCAGCACCCGCGCCACGCCATGCCCGCGCGCATAGGGCGCCACGAACGAATGCATCACCTGGGCCGCGAAAGCCTGCGCCTCATTGTTGCGCGGCGGCCGCACCAGCTGCGCCGAGCCCACCAGGATGCCGTCCATCCGCGCCCCGAACAGCTCGCGCTCCGGCACCAGCAGCACCCCGCGGAAATACCGTTCCATCGCCTGCCGCCCCGGCGGCGTCACCCAGCCGAACCCGCCACCCTCGATGATCGCCGCGTCGGCCGCCTCGCACAGCGCCGCCAGGTCGTCATCCGTCAACTCGGTCAGCCGCTCCACCGTGATCACGGCCTGGCGTTCGCGCGGCGGGCTGGTACTCATGGCGCAGGCTCCCAGCGCAGGAAATTGGCCAGGATGCGCAACCCCACCTCCTGGCTCTTCTCGACATGAAACTGCGTGCCGGCCCGGTTGCCGCGCGCCACCATCGCCACCACCGGCCCGCCATACTCCGTGGTCGCGATGCACTCCGCCGCCACCCCGCCCGACAGGGCGTAGCTGTGCACGAAATACGCATGGTCGCCCGCCGCCAGCCCCTCCAGCAGCGGATGCGCCCCCGGCGTGAACACCAGCTCGTTCCACCCCATCTGCGGCAGCCGCAACGCGGCCGGCGGGTCCATCGCCGCGATCTCGCCCGCGATCCACCCGAACCCCGGCGTCACCCGATGCTCCAGCCCCCGCTCGGCCATCAACTGCATGCCCACGCAAATCCCCAGGAACGGCTTCCCCGCCTCGGTCGCCGCCACCACCGCCTCGCGCAGCCCGGCAATCGCGCCCAGCCCCTGCGCGCAATCGGCGAACGCCCCCTGCCCCGGCAGCACAATGCGGTCCGCCGCCGCCACCGCCGCCGGATCGGCCGTGATCGCCACCTCCGCCGAAAGCCCCAGCCGCCCCGCCGCCACCGCCAGCGCCCGCGAGGCCGAGGCCAGGTTCCCGCTACCGTAATCCACCACCGCGACCTTCATGCCGTACCCCCGGCAACCGCCCGCAACTCATCCTCCGCCAGATCCGGGCGCGCATCATGCAGCCGCGCCACCGCCACGTCGGCGTCCGTTCCCGCCACCACATGCACCAGTGCATATCCCCGCAGCCCCAGCGACCACCGCCGCATGTCCTGCGCCGACAGCCCCACCAGCCACGCCATCCCCACCAGCACCACAAGTCCCAACGACCCGGGCACCGCCACCGCCGCCACCACGAAGGCGCAGAACACCAGCACCGCCGGAATCCACGCCCCATGCGCCAGCAGCCACAGCGGCCCGAACAGCATCGCCCAGAAGCTGAACCGCTCGGGCACCAGCACCGCCGGCCGCCCCGCGCGCAAATGCACCGTCCAAACCGTCACAGCGACCCCTTCGTCGACGGAACCGCATCGCCCACCCGCGGGTCGGCCTCCACCGCCACCCGCAACGCCCGCGCCAGCGCCTTGAAGCACGCCTCGGCCACGTGGTGCGCGTTCGTCCCGGCCTTCTGCGTCACATGCAGCGTGATCAGCGCATTGGTGGCAAACGCCCGGAAGAACTCCTCGAACAACTCGGTATCCATCTCGCCCACCTTGTCGCGGCTGAACGCCACCGACCACGCCAGGAACGGCCGCCCGGAGATATCGATCGCCACCTCCGCCAGCGCCTCGTCCATAGGCACCAACGCATGGCCGAACCGCCGGATGCCGCGCTTCTCGCCCAATGCCTGCGCCACCGCGCGCCCCAGCACGATCCCCACATCCTCCGCCGTATGGTGGAAATCGATATGCAAATCCCCCTTGGCCCGCACCTCCAGGTCGAACAGCGCATGCCGCGCCAGCGCCGTCAGCATGTGGTCTAGGAACCCGATCCCCGTGGCGATATCCGCCTTCCCCGACCCGTCCAGGTCGAGCGAAAGGGCAATGTCGGTCTCCGACGTGGTACGCGTCAGGCGTGCAATGCGGGACATGGCGCGTGACTTAGCGCCAACGCCTCCCCCCCGCAAACTCTCCCGCACACCACCGCGCTCCCGCCGCAACAGCCCTGCGGCCAACGCATGCGACTTGCCGTCCCGCACCATCCGTCCCATCTACCGCCGTCATGCACCACATTCCCACCTCCCCCCACGACCCGATCGGGTGGCACGGCACCACCATCCTGTGCGTCAGGCGGGATGGACAAGTGGCCATGGCCGGCGACGGCCAGGTCGCCATGGGCCAGACCATCGTCAAGGGCAACGCCCGCAAGGTGCGCCGCATCGGCGTGGACGGAGGCGGCGGGTGCTGATCCGGCTTCGCCGGCGCCACTGCCGACGCCTTCACCCTGCTGGAACGCCTGGAAGCCAAGCTGGAACGCTTCCCCAACCAGCTGGAACGCGCCTGCGTCGAGCTGGCCAAGGACTGGCGCACCGACCGCTACCTCCGCCGGCTGGAGGCGATGATGGCGGTGGCCGACAAGGACCGCAGCTTCACCCTCACCGGCAACGGCGACGTGCTGGAACCCGAGGACGGCGTCATCGCCATCGGCTCCGGCGGCAACTATCGCCCTGGCCGCCGCCCGCGCGCTGATGACCATCGACGGGCTGTCCGCCGAGGAAGATCGCCCGCCGCGCCATGAAGATCGCCGGCGACATCTGCGTCTACACCAACGGCAACGTCATCATCGAGACTCTGTAAATGGAAGTTCCCACCTACTCGCCGCGCGAGATCGTCTCTGAGCTGGACCGCTTCATCGTCGGCCAGGGCGATGCCAAGCGCGCGGTGGCCATCGCCCTGCGCAACCGCTGGCGGCGCCAGCAGCTTCCCGAGGCCATGCGCGAGGAGGTGGTGCCGAAGAACATCCTCATGATCGGCCCCACCGGCTGCGGCAAGACCGAGATCGCCCGCCGCCTCGCCCGGCTGGCCCAGGCGCCGTTCCTGAAGGTGGAGGCCACCAAGTTCACCGAGGTCGGCTATGTCGGCCGCGACGTGGAAAGCATCGTCCGCGACCTGGTCGAAGCCAGCCTGAACATGCTGCGCGACGCCAGTCGCGCAAGGACGTCCAGGCCAAGGCCGAACTGGCGGCGGAGGAACGCGCTGATCACCGCGCTGGTCGGCGAAGGCGCCGCGGCCGACACCCGCCGCAAGTTCCGCCGCATGCTGCGCGACGGCGAGTTCGAGGACAAGGAGATCGAGATCGCCGTCGCCGAACCGGCCCGCAGCCCGATCGGCCAGCTCGACATCCCCGGCATGCCGCCCGGGCAGATGATCAACCTCGGCGAGATGATGAAGTCGATGATGGGCGGCAGGCCCATGCAGAAGCGCAGGCTGACGGTCGAGGCCGCGCGCAAGCTGCTGGAGGCCGAGGAAGCCGACCAGCTGCTGGACAACGACCGCCTCGCCAAGGACGCGGTGGCGCATGCCGAGAACAACGGCATCGTGTTCATCGACGAGATCGACAAGATCTGCGCCCGCACCACGGAAGGCGGCTTCCGCGGCGGCGACGTCTCCCGCGAAGGCGTGCAGCGCGACCTGCTGCCGCTGATCGAGGGCACCACGGTGAACACCAAGTACGGCCTGGTGAAGACCGACCACATGCTGTTCATCGCCTCCGGCGCGTTCCACCTGGCGAAGCCCGCCGACCTGCTGCCGGAACTGCAGGGCCGCCTGCCGATCCGCGTGGAGCTGTCGCCGCTGTCCCGCGCCGACCTGCGCCGCATCCTGACCGAGCCCGAAGCACTCCTGGTCAAGCAATACCCGGCGCTCTGGGCACCGAAGGCGGTCGACCCTCGAGTTCACCGACGACGCAGTGGACGCACTGGCCGAGCTGGCGGCCGACATCAACGACCGGGTGGAGAACATCGGCGCGCGCCGGCTGCACACGGTGCTGGAGCGGCTGCTGGAGGAAATCAGCTTCACCGCCACCGACCGCGGCGGCGAAACCGCGACGGTGGATGCGGCCTACGTGAACGACCGCGTGGCCCCGCTGGCGCAGAAGGGCGATCTGAGCCGCTTCATCCTGTAAGCCAAGGCCAGCACGCCAACCTGGCCCCACCCGGAGGGTGCAATGCCCTTCGCATTGCACCATCATGCCCGCAATGTCCGCGCAAAATTGCGCCGTTGCCCCTAACCTCCCACTCCGTTATAACTTCCGTATCAACGGAGCCCCCGCCATGTCCGCCCTCAAGGTTACCCAGATCGGCAACTCGGTCGGCGTCATTCTGCCCAAGGAACTCCTGGCCAAGCTGGGCATCGCCAAGGGCGACACCCTCTACGCCATCGCGACCGAGGACGGCATCCGCCTCACCCCCAGCACCCCGGATTTCGAGGCGCAGATGGAAGTCGCCCGCGAGATCATGAAGCGCCGCCGCAACGTGCTGCGCGAACTCGCCAAGTGACCGTCTGGCTCGCGCGCGAACTCATCCTCGCCATCCACGATGAGCAGATCGCCGAACACGGCGGCGCCGCCGGCCTGCGTGACCCCGCACTGTTGGAAAGCGCGCTGGCTCGCCCGTTAAATCGCGCCGGCTACGGCGCGCCGGATACCGCCGAACTTGGCGCGCTCTACGCCATCGCCATTGCCCGCAACCACCCATTCGTCGACGGCAACAAACGCACCGGCTACGTGGCGCTCGAACTGTTCCTCGCCCTGAACGGCATCGCCTTCCCGGTCAGCGACGCCGAAGCAGTCGTCGCCACCCTCGGCATGGCCGCCGGCGAGCTCGACGATGACGCTTTCATCGCCTGGGTCCGCCACCACGCCACCCCACGCCCCTGAACACCGAATTTTTTCCTTTGCACCGACGCCTTACGTTAGATATATTGTCTTCGATGTCACTCGTCGCCAACCCCTTCGCCGAGCTCCGCGCCACGCTCGCCCCACAGGCGGGCAACCGCGCCTCGCTGTGCGACCGTGCCCACGACGCCCTGCTCGCACTGCTCCTTCAGTATCTCGACCGCATCTTCGACAGCCTCGACCGCATCTTCGCCGCTTGGCAGGCCGGCACCCTCGCCATTCCCCAGCCGCGCCCACGCGCCCAACCTCCCCGCACCCCGGCACCCCACGCCCCGCTGCCGCGCCCCACCCATCGTCCATGGGGCCCCACCCTGTTCCGCCCCGCCCCGGCGGCGCGCGACCGCATCCCCGCGCCTCCTGCCGGCGCGAACGAACATCACGGCCCCACATTCGCGCTCCCCGCGTCGCGCCAGCCTGCGCCCGCGCTTTCATCCTTCAGGCCGGCTCCGCGCGCCCCAGAAATCCACACCGAACCCCCTCGGCCATCGGATCGGCACCTCGCCCCCCGACCACCCAGATCCGATTACGCCCCGCTTGCCATCGCGCCAACTCATGATCAATTTGTTACGTAATCGCAATTAAAGGACCGCAAGCCGCTTTCAGAAAACGAAAAGCCCCCTCCCCGCCAAGGGGAAGGGGCAATCGCCGCCATCCGCCCGGGCAACCCGCCCGGGCGCCTCACCTCAGCCCTTCGGCATCCGATGCAGCGCGCACAGCTTGTTCCCATCGGGATCACGCAGATACGCCAGGTACAATGGCCCGGCCCCGCCCTGGCGAACCCCCGGCGGGTCCTCGATCGCCGTCCCGCCATTCGCCACGCCGGCCTTGTGCCAGGCATCCGCCTGTTCCGGGCTGCCCATCGCGAACCCGACGGTCCCGCCATTGGCATGCGTCGCCGACTGCCCGTCGATCGGCTTCGTCACCATGAACAGCCCGCCATTGTGCATGTACAGCAGGCGCCCCTTTGCGTCCTGCACCCCCGGCTTGCCTCCTATCGCCGTGAACAGCGCATCGTAGAACTTCTTCGACCGCTCGGTATCGTTGCTGCCGACCATCATGTGGCTGAACATTCAGCATCTTCCCCAGTTTTTTATCCGCGGCCCACGCCCCGGTCGCGAAACCTCAGCACGTTTCCCCCACCCCGCAAACCCCGCTCCATGCTTGACGTCCCGCCCCACCGCCCGCACATCCCCGCCATGAGCGATCCGTTCCTGCCCCCCGAAGAACCCACCGCCGCCGAGGCCATCGCCAACATCGGCGACGAGTTGGACGTGTTCGACGACTGGATGGAGCGCTACCAGTACATCATCGAGATGGGCCGCAAGCTCCCCCCTTCCCCGAGGAATGGGCCAACGACGCCCACCGCGTCCCCGGCTGCCAGTCCAAGGTCTGGATGGAAGCCACAAGGCGAGACGGCAAGCTCTTCTTCGCCGGCGCTTCCGACGCCGCCATCGTCTCCGGCCTCGTCGCCCTACTCCTGCGCGTCTACACCGGCCGCACCCCCGCCGAGATCATCGCCACCGACCCGCTCTTCCTGAAGGACCTCGGACTGCTCGAAGCCCTGTCCACCAACCGCGGCAACGGCATCGCCGCCATGGCCCGCAAGCTCCGCGAACGCGCCGCCGCCGAACCCGCCGCCTGACCCCGATTGGCCGTTTGACAACCCGCCTCACACAGGCGCAGCCTCATCCCATCCGAGGGGCGCCCCATGAGGGGCTGAGATGCCGGTTCGCCCGGCGATCCCTGAGAACCTGATCCGGGTCATGCCGGCGTAGGGACGGGAAATTCACCGCCACCTGGCTTTCCCCCCTCCGCCGTCCGCCCCATAGCGCGAGGGAACGCCGATGAACGTCCAGACCAAGCCTGCCGCCGTCACCACCGGCCCCGTCGCCGGCTCCCGCAAGATCCACTCCAGCCCCCCCGACCGGCCGGACATCGCGGTCCCCTTCCGCGAGATCGACCTCCACCCCACCGCCAACGAGCCCCCCTTCCGCGTCTACGACACCTCCGGCCCCTACACCGACCCCGCCGTCACCATCGACCTCGAAGCCGGCCTGCCCCCCATCCGCGCCCCCTGGCTCGCCACCCGCGGCCTCGCCACCATCGCCGCGCGCGAGGTCAAGCCGGAAGACAACGGCTTCGTCCCCGAGGACAAGCTCGTCCCCGCCTGCCCCGCCCCTCGCGCCGTGTTGGCCGCGGCCGACGGCCAGATGGTCACCCAATACGAATTCGCCCGCGCCGGCATCATCACCGAGGAGATGATCTACGTCGCCCACCGCGAGAACCTCGGCCGCGCCGCCATGGTCGAAGGCGCCGAGGACCGCATCGCCGACGGTGAAAGCTTCGGCGCCGAAATCCCGGCCTTCGTCACCCCCGAATTCGTCCGCAGCGAAATCGCCGCCGGCCGCGCCATCATCCCCGCCAACATCAACCACCCGGAGCTGGAGCCGGTCATCATCGGCCGCAACTTCCTGGTCAAGATCAACGCCAACATCGGCAACTCCGCCGTCACCTCGTCCGCCGCCGAGGAAGTCGAAAAACTCGTCTGGGCCATCCGCTGGGGCGGCGACACGGTGATGGACCTGTCCACCGGCCGCAACATCCACAACATCCGCTCCTGGATCATGCGCAACGCCCCGGTCCCCATCGGCACCGTGCCGATCTACCAGGCGCTGGAAAAGGTCGGCGGCAACCCCGACCTGCTCACCTGGGAGGTCTTCCGCGACACCCTGATCGAACAGGCCGAACAGGGCGTGGACTACTTCACCATCCACGCCGGCGTCCGCCTCGCCCATGTGCCGCTGACCGCGCGCCGCACCACCGGCATCGTCTCCCGCGGCGGCTCCATCATGGCCCGCTGGTGCCTCGCCCATCACCAGGAGTCGTTCCTCTACACCCACTTCCCCGAGATCTGCGACATCATGCGCAAGTATGACGTCAGCTTCTCCCTCGGCGACGGCCTGCGCCCCGGCAGCAACGCCGACGCCAACGACGCCGCCCAATTCGCCGAACTCGAAACCCTCGGCGAACTCACCAAGATCGCCTGGGCAAAAGGCTGCCAGGTCATGATCGAAGGCCCCGGCCACGTGCCGATGCACAAGATCAAGATCAACATGGAAAAGCAGCTTCGCGAATGCGGCGAAGCCCCGTTCTACACCCTCGGGCCACTGACCACCGACATCGCCCCCGGCTACGACCACATCACCTCGGCCATCGGGGCGGCCATGATCGGCTGGTTCGGCACCGCCATGCTCTGCTACGTCACGCCCAAGGAACACCTCGGCCTGCCCAACCGCGACGACGTGAAGACCGGCGTCATCACCTACCGCATCGCCGCCCACGCCGCAGATCTCGCGAAGGGTCATCCCCAGGCCAAGCTGAGGGACGACGCCATCAGCCGCGCCCGCTTCGAGTTCCGCTGGGAAGACCAGTTCAACCTCGGCCTCGATCCCGACACGGCCCGCCAATTCCACGATGAAACCCTGCCCAAGGACGCCCACAAGGTCGCCCATTTCTGCTCCATGTGCGGCCCCAAGTTCTGCTCGATGAAGATCAGCCACGACATCCGCGCCGACACCGAACGCGCCGCCGGCCTCGCCGCCAAAAGCGAGGAGTTCAAGGCCGCCGGCTCCCAGGTCTACCTGCCGGCCGAACCCGCCGAAGACTGAGCAGCAACCGGTCGCATCACACCGGAACCATCAAGCGAACGCGCTTGCCTTGAAGCAGGAAGGCAAGCGCGTTCTTTTTTGGAAAAAAGAACCAAAAAACTTTCATTCAAATGCAACCTGATCCTCAGCGCAGCCGAGCCGGAACCTCTCTCTTTCGGCAAGTATTATCCTCGCTACCGGCCCGCCCCGCGCAAGGAAAACGATGACTGAGCAAGCGACCCTCTACCGCATGGTCACCGACCAGCATATCTGCCCGTTCGGGTTGAAGTCCCGCGCCCTGCTCCGGCAAAAGGGCTTCACGGTCGACGACCACCTGCTGACATCCCGCGCCGATGCCGACGCGTTCATGCGCGAGCACCAGGTCAAGACCACGCCGCAAACCTTCATCGGCGGCCAGCGGATCGGCGGCTACGACAAACTGCGCGAGCATTTCGGCAAGCCCGTCGCCGATCCGAACGCCACCACCTACCGCCCTGTCATCGCCGTCTTCGTCGTCGCGGCGCTGATGGCGTTGGCGGCAAGCTGGGGCGCCTTCGGCGTGCTTCTCACGGTCCGCGCCGGCGAATGGTTCATCGCCTTCAGCATGTGCATCCTGGCCATCCTGAAGCTGCGCGACCTCGAAAGCTTCTCCAACATGTTCCTGGGCTACGACCTGCTCGCGCAACGGGCCGTGCCATACGCCTACGCCTACCCCTTCGGCGAGGCTGTGGCCGGCATACTCATGATTGCCGGCACGTTCCTATGGATCGCCGTTCCGGTGGCGCTGTTCATCGGCGGCATCGGTGCCGTATCGGTATTCAAGGCCGTCTATATCGACCGCCGGCAACTCAAATGCGCCTGCGTGGGCGGAAACAGCAACGTCCCACTCGGCTTCGTGTCGCTCACGGAAAACCTGATGATGGTCGCGATGGCCCTCTGGATGCTGCTCAAGTAGCAACCGCCGATAGCAGCCGCCGAACCGCTGGCACCCCGAGCGCACGCGCCGCCGCCGTCCCAGCACACCCCGCCATCCGGATATCATCGAACCGTCATCATCCTGCGCGTCGGGCGCACTAAAACCTGTCTGCCCTCCGGCCCTCAGGAATTGGACCGCACCCGATGAGAACCGCCCCTCTGCTCGCCGCCGCACTCGGCATCTGCCTGGCCTCCGCCGCCTCGGCGCAGACCATCTATCCCCTCAACCGTGCCGAGATCCTCTCCGGCGCAAAATTCGACCTCAAGGTCGAATTCCCCGGCAGCCCCGCCGCCGCCGACGTCAAGGTCACCATCAACGGCCAGGACGCCGCCACCCTGCTCGGCAAGCAGCCTGTCTTTACCCAGAACGAAGAGGGCCAGGACCACTCCGCCTACATCATCCGCGACGCCATGCTGAACCCCGCCGGCCGCTACGTCGTCGCCGCCGAGGCCACCGGCAAGAGTGTCGCCGTCACCTGGGAGGTCTTCCCCGCCGACGGCGCCCGCCGCGCCCGCAACGTCATCCTGTTCATCGGCGACGGCCTCTCGGTCGGCCACCGCACCGCGGCGCGCATCTATTCCAAGGGCATCGACCAGGGCCGCTACGGCGGCGAACTGGCCATCGACGACATGCCGCACATGGCGCTGGTCTCCACCGCCGGCACCGACTCGGTGATCACCGACAGTGCCAATTCGGCCAGCGCCTACACCACCGGCCACAAGTCGTGCGTCAACGCGCTCGGCGTCTATTGCGCCGGCAACAAGAACACGCTGGCCCACCCGCGCGTCGAAACCCTCGCCGAACTCGTCAAGCGCCGCCTCGGCATGGCCGTCGGCGTGGTCACCAACACCGAGATCGAGGATGCTACCCCTGCCTCCATGGTCGCCCACACCCGGCGCCGCGCCGACTTCAACGAGATCGTCGGCATGTATTTCGATGTCGCGCCCGAGGTCATCATGGGCGGCGGCTCGCCCAACTTCCTCGCCAAGTCCACGCCCGGCAGCAAGCGCAAGGACGACACCGACTACATCGGCAAGTTCGAATCCGCCGGCTACAAGTTCGCCGCCACCAACACCGAGATGCTCGCCGCCGGCCGCGACCCGGCAACGACAAAGCTCCTCGGACTGTTCAACACCGGCAACATCGACGGCGAGCTCGACCGCCGCCTGCTCAAGAAGGGCACCGTCGCCCGCTTCCCCGACCAGCCCGACCTTGTCGACCAGGTCCGCGTGGCGCTCGACGTGCTGTCGCGCAATGACCACGGCTTCGTGCTGATGGTCGAATCCGGCCGCATCGACAAGTACAGCCACTCGCTGGATGCCGAGCGCGCCATCTTCGACACCATCATGCTCGACAACGCCGTGCGCCTGGCCAAGGAATTCGCGGCCAGGAACGACGACACGCTGATCATCGTCGTCGGGGACCACGGTCACATGGTCTCCGTCGTCGGCACCTACGACGACGACCGAAAGGGCGACACCCCGCGCGAGAAGCTCGGCGTCTATGCCGCTGCCGGCTTCCCCAACTACCCCGCCGCCGACGCCGACGGCTACCCGACCAAGGTCGATGTCTCCCGCCGCCTCGCCTTTAGCTTCGGCACCTATCCCGACCATTGCTTCAACGCCCAGCCCTACATGGACGGCGAGAATGTCCCGGCCGTGGCCGGCAAGGAGAAGGGCACCTACGTCGCCAACGAGAAATACTGCGGCCAACCCGGCGCGGTGCGTGTCACCGGCAACCTGCCCCACGGCTCCAACTCCGGCGTGCACAGCGGCGACGACGTGGTGCTCACCGCCATCGGCCCGGGCTCGGAGCAGTTCCACGGCCGCATCGACAACACGCGCGTCTTCCGCTTCATCGCCAACGCCCTCGCGCTGGGCGGCGCCAAGTAGGCCGGCAATGGCGCCCACGGGACACCAGCCTACCCGACGTGCCTTGCTGGGGACGGCCGCCGCGGTGGCCGCCTTCGGCCCCGCCAGGGCGGCGCAGCCGCCCCGGCTCACCTTCGAGGGCCTGTACCAGTCGATCGGCGTCCGTGGCATGGTCTTCGCCGACCAGGTCACGGCGCTCACCGGCAAGAAGGTCGCCATGGCCGGCTACATGGCGCCGCCGCTGAAACCGGAGAGCAATTTCTTCGTCCTCACCCGCGAACCACTCGCCCTCTGCCCCTTCTGCCAGTCCGACGCCGACTGGCCGGTGGACATCGTCGTAGTCTATCTCCGCCGCGCCGTGCCGATGAGCGACGCCGGAACCCGCCTGCTGGTGACCGGGCGGCTCCAAGCCGGCACCTGGACCGACCCCGAGACCGGTTTCGTCAGCCTGCTCCGGATTGTCGATGCCAGCTTCGACAGCATCTGAAGCGCCGGCCCTGCTCGCCGAGGGACTGCGCGTGCAGTTCCGCCGCGGCCGCGGGGAGGTGGTCACCGCCCTCGCGGCCGACCGCCTCGCCATTGCCCCAGGCACGCTTTGCGGCATCACCGGCCCCTCCGGCTCGGGCAAGACCACCCTGCTCCACGCCCTGGCCGGGCTGCTGGCCGTGCAGGCCGGCACGTTGTACTGGGGCACCGACATCCTGGCTGCGATGGGCGAGGCGGCACGCGACGACTGGCGGCGCCGCAATGTCGGCATCGTCTTCCAGGAATTCCATTTGATCGGCGAGTTGTCGGCACGAGACAACGTCCTGCTGCCCGGCTGGTTCGCCGCCACGCGCCTGCCGCCCGCCGCCGCCGAACGCGCCGCCGCCCTGCTCGCGCGCATGGGCATCCCCGACCCGGACCAGCGCGCCGCCCGCCTGTCGCGCGGCGAGCAACAGCGCGTGGCGATCGCCCGTGCCGTGCTGGGCGCGCCTCGCGTGCTGCTGGCCGACGAACCCACCGCCAGCCTCGACGCCGCCGCCGGCACCGCGGTCGCCGATTTGCTGATCGAGGCCGCCCGCGACCTCGGCGCCACCCTGCTGGCGGTCTCCCACGACCCGGCGCTGCTGGCACGGATGGATATCGTCCACACCATCCGCACCGGCGTGCTGCCCCCGGCAGCCGAGGCCCTGGCATGAACCCGTGGCCGATGGTCCGCGCCGATTTGCGCGCGATGGGCGCCGCTGCCTGGATCGTGGTCGCGCTGGTGGCGCTGGCGGTGGCGCTCGGCATTGCCGTCGGCGCCCAGGAGCGCGGGCTGCGCCAGGCCAGTGCGCGTGCCGCCGATGATTTCGACCTTCTGATCGGCGCCGCCGGCAGCCAGACGCAGCTTGTCCTAACCACCGTCTATCTTCAGCCCCAGGCGCTGCCGCTGATCCCTGGGAGCGTGCTGTCGCGCCTGGCCGCCGACCCGCGCGTCGCCGGCTTCGCGCCGCTGGCCTTCGGCGATGTGGTTCGTGGCTATCCGGTGATCGGCACCACCGTGGCCTTCGCCAGCCGCTGGGGGCGCGCGAAGCTCGCCGAGGGGCGCATGTTCGCCGCCGAGGAAGAGGTCGTGATCGGCGCCGGTGTGCGGCTGGCGCTCGGCGACGCGGTGACGCCTGCCCACGCCACCGCCGGCGGCCGGCATGCCCCGGGCGCCGAAAGCGACGAGGAGCACGCGCATCGCCACGAGGGCGTTCACTACCGCGTGGTCGGCCGCCTGCCACCGCTCGGCTCGCCCTGGGACCGCGCGATCCTCGTTCCCATCGAGTCGGTGTGGGAGACGCATGGGCTGGGCAATGGCCATGCCGCCGAAGGGCCGATTGGCCCGCCTTTCGACGCCGGCCCCCTGCCCCCTGTGCCGGCGGTGGTGGTCAAGCCCCGCACCATCGCCGATGCCTATGCGCTCCGCGGCGCCTTCCGCGGCCAGGGCACGATGGCCTTGTTTCCCGCCGAGGTGCTGGTCGATCTCTACCGCACCATGGGCGACCTTCGCGACGTGCTGCTGGTGGCCTCGGTGCTGAACAACCTGCTGCTGTTCGCCGCCGTGCTGTTGCTGATGGCCACCCTGGTCAGCCTGCGCCGCCGGCGCTACGCGGTGCTGCGGGCGCTCGGCGCCCCGGCGCGCTATGTGCTGGCGGTCACCTGGCTGGGCGCCACCTTGCTGATCGGCGCCGGCTGCGCCGCCGGGCTGCTGCTCGGGTGGCTGGCGGCGGTGGCGGTGGGCGGGCTGGTGGCGGCCCGCACCGGGCTGGCGGTGCCGCTGCACCCCGGGCTGCAGGATATCGGCATCGCCGCCGCGCTGATCGCCGCCGGCGGCGTGCTGGCGATGGTGCCGGCGCTGCTGGCCTATCGCGCCCCGGTCGCCAGCGGCTTGCGGGGAGAATGATTCGCGGCGCCTCGCCGCCCGGCACAACCGCCTGTTAACCGGCGCATGGCATGTTGCCGGCATCGAGACCGCGCTGACGTTTCCGCGGCTGCATCAGGCCAGGATGGCCAGTGCCGGACAGTCGCATGCCCCAGGAATGGAACGCCCTGAACGACTCCGCCCAATTGGCGCTGTCGCAAGCCGCCCTTGCCACCGCGGCGGAAACCATCGCGCTCCAGGCCGAGACCCTCGCGGAGGAGATCGACGCCGGCACCCTCGCCGACCTGGGTGGAGCCGATGCCCTGCGGCTGCTGGCTGCCCTGGTCCGCAGCCTCAGCCCGGAGGCCGCGCTGCCGCACAACGCCGGCCACGCCTGAGCCGCCGATCGGGTCAGCCACCGATTTGGCGCACCCATTCGCCAAGGTTGTAGTGGTTGGCGATCCGCGCCACTCGCCCGTCGCGCAGGGTGAAGAAGGCCCCGGCCGGCAGCACGTAACCCTGTCCGGCCGCCGGCGGCGTTCCCTCGGGCACGCCAGGGTCGGTCGCCACATAGGTGCCATGGACCACGAACTCGGCGGCCCCGCGGGTGCCGATGGCATCCGTCATCACCACCAGGTCGGTGATGCGCTCGGCGTAGCAGCGGTCCATGTGCGCCATGAACCGGGCGAAGGCGTCGCGGCCCACCTCGCGCCCGCCCTGGCTGATCTCGTGCACCACGTCCTCGGCCAACAGGGCGAGGAAGGCGGCGCGGTCGCCGTTGTTGAAGGCGTCGTAATAGGCACGCACGAGGCGCTCGGTGTCGTTCATGGCGGGGTGCTCCTTGCAGGTTCAGCGGATGACGAGGCGGCCGGCGGTGGTGGGCGCGAACGGGGCCTGGGCGGCGATCGCCGCGGCCACTGTCTCGTCCAGCCCCGGCCCGGCGTCGTATGCCTCGACCGCACGGTCGCGCAGGACCGCATAGCCGTCGCCGCCGCCGCGCAGGAAATTGTTGGTCACCACGCGATACAGCCGCGCCGGATCGACCGGCGCGTATCCGCCGGCCCCGGCCACCTCCAGCGCCACCAGCCGCGCCCCGGGTGCCGCAAGCGGGTTCCAGGTGATGCGCATCCCGGCCACCTGCGGAAACGCCCCGGCTCCCAGGCGTGCCAGGCCGTTGGCCACCGCCGCCTGCAAATCCGCCCCCGACAGCTTCAGCGTGGCCATGGTGTTGCCGAAGGGCAGCATGGTCAGCACGTCGCCCAGGGTGATCTCGCCCTCCGGCAGGCCGGTGCGGATGCCGCCGGCATTCATCAGCGCCACGTCGGCGCCCTGGACCGAGGCGAGCATGGCATCGGCGATGAAGCTGCCCAGGGCGCACTCCCCCACACGGCAGGTGGTGTTGCCGACCGCCACCGCCGCCCGCCCCACGACCCGCAGGCGCACGCCGTCCAGCTTCGCGGCATAGCCGGCGACGATGGCGGCAACGCGCGGCTCCTCGGGCAGCGCCAGCCCGACATGCCGGCAGTCGCCGCCATAGGCCAGCACCGTGCCGTCGGCCGCGATGTCGAGGTCGAGCCGTCCGAGATAGCGGCCGAAGGCAGCAGCCTGGACGATAATGGCCCGCCCGGCCGGGCCGCTGACCGCCTGGTGCGCCGGCCCGGCGGCCCCCGGTTCGCTGTCGGACAACAGCGTGTGGGTGTGCCCGCCAACGAGCACGTCCACTCCCGGCACATGGCCGGCCAGCGCCATGTCCTCGTCCAGCCCCAGATGCGACAGGGCAACCACAAGCGTCGCACCTTCGGCCCGCAGCGCGGCGGCCGACCGGGCCAGGGCCGCCGCCGGATCGGTGAAGCGCACATGCGGACCCGGCGCGGAGATGACGGCGGTGGCGGGGGTGGTGACGCCGACGAGGCCGATACGCAGCCCCGCCTTCTCCAGCAGCAGGTGCGCAGGCACCAGCCCGGCAAGGTCGGGGTCGGCTGCGGCATCGGCATTGGCCGACAGCACCGGGAACCGCGCCGCCCGCACGAAACGGGCGAGATTGGCCGGGCCGTGGTCGAACTCGTGGTTGCCCAACGCCATCGCCTCGGTGCCCAGGGCATGCATCACCGCCAGTTCCACGTCGCCCCGCCAGGCCGTGTAGAACAGGCTGCCCTGGAACTGATCGCCGGCATCCACCAGCAGCACTTGGCGACCGTCGGCCTCGGCGGCGGCGCGTTCGGCGGCGATCGCGCTGGCCAGGCGTGCGGCGCCGCCGAAGCAGTCGGGGCGGACCGGCGGGGACCCGGCCGCCAGCCGGCAGGTCACCGCGCGCCCGTCCGCAGGCTCGTGGCGGGCGTGGAAGTCGTTCATGTGCAGGATGGTCAACCGGTGCGCCGCCGCACCCTCGGCCAGGCGGGACAGCGGCAGGGTACCGAGGGCGGCGAGGAACAGGCGGCGGGAGAGGGTCATGACGCCAGTCTAGCCGGGTCGTGGGCCGTTTTCATGCCCTTCGCGCATGACTCTTCGGTGGCACGGGGCTTGCCAATCCGGGGGCGCCGGACGATGTAGAGGCAACCGGACTTCCGCGGTCCGCTTTGCCGCCGGCAACAGCCTGCGGTGCGCGCGGGCTGGTGCCTTGCGCAAGGAAGCCGTGTAAAGACCGCCGGATACCGCTTGCCCACGCCCGCCACGCAATCACCCGCCACGCAATCACAGGTGACCCCATGTTCATCGAGACCGAAGGCACGCCGAACCCCGCCACGCTGAAGTTCCTGCCCGGGCGCGACGTGATGGGCCAGCGTACTGCCGACTTCGCCAGCCCCGACGCCGCCGCCCGCAGCCCGCTGGCCGCCGCCATCTTCACCCTGCCGGGCGTGACGCGCGTGTTCCTTGGCGGCGACTTCATCACCGTGACCAAGGACGACGAGGTCGCCTGGCAGGCGCTGAAGCCGCAGGTGCTGGGCACCATCATGGAGCATTTCGTCGCCGGCCGGCCGGTGGTGGAAGCCGACGCCGACGAGATGGACGAGGATATCGAGCCGGCCGACGCAGAGATCGTGGCCCAGATCAAGGAACTGCTGGACACCCGCGTGCGCCCGGCGGTGGCCAGCGACGGCGGCGACATCGTGTTCCGCGGCTATCGCGACGGCATCGTGCGCCTGCACATGCAGGGCGCCTGCAGTGGCTGCCCGTCGTCGTCGGCAACACTGAAGCATGGCATCGAGAACATGCTGCGCCACTACGTGCCCGAGGTGGTGCGGGTCGAGCAGGTCATGTTCTGATGCCGTCGGACGTCAAGCCGAACGGAACGGGGGTTCCGGACGCCGCCGCCGCGCCGGAGGCTGCCGCCGAACCGAAGGCTTCCATCGAACCGGCGGCGCCGGAGGCCGGCGAGAAGCCAGCGGTGCTGGAGACTGCGGAGGAGACGGTGGTACCGGCGACCGACGTCGAACCGCCGGCTCCTGTCGCCGATGCACCCCTCGCAGATCCCGCGCTGGACCAGTTGTTCCGTTCCGCCCGCACCCAGTACAGCTGGACCGGCACAGCGGTAACCGACGAGGACCTGCGGGCGATCTTCGACCTGATGAAATGGGGCCCCACCTCGGCCAACGCTTCGCCAGGCCGGTTCATGTTCCTGCGTACGCGCGAGGCGAAGGAGCGGCTGCGCCCGGCGCTGTCGTCGGGCAACCTGCAGAAGACGATGCTGGCGCCGGCGACGGTGATCGTGGCCTACGACCCGCGCTTCTACGACTATCTCCCGCGGCTGTTCCCGCATACCGACGCCAAGCCCTGGTTCACCTCGAACCCTGAGCTTGCGCAGGAGACGGCGTTCCGCAACGGCACGCTGCAGGGCGCCTATTTCATCATGGCCGCCCGCGCGCTGGGCTTCGGGCTGGGGCCGATGTCAGGCTTCGACAATGCCAAGGTGGACGCGGAATTCCTTTCCGACCGGGGCTGGAAGTCCAATTTCCTGATCAATCTCGGCCATGGCGACCCGACTGGCGAGAAGCCGCGCGGACCGCGGCTGTGGTTCGACGAGGCGTGCGTGCTGCTGTAGCGGGTCTTTCGCGGCCGGAAGGCCAAAAGCGCTTCGCCCCTTGAGCGCCCCGTTGCCCGAACGTTCCCGAAGTTCCGCGTCTTGTCGGCCTGGTTATCTTCCTGATCGCCGGGTGCGACCGGAATCGGCGCGACTGGCACAAAAACTTCATGGAATTGTCACATCCCCCGGCAGGTGGTAACCCAGCCGCCTTGTCGACGGGGACCGTGATGGCCGACTCTCCTCAGGAATCCCTGCTGTCGTATTCGCCCCCTGGACCTGGGTCGTGGCGGCTGGACGCGCTGCATGTGCCCCGCCCCTGGTCGCGATTCCACGGAGAGATCTTCGGCCCCAACGTCGCCATCGGTTCGGGCGAGAGCGCGCGCCGCTACGGCTCCATCTCCGGCCCCGGCCGCTTTGCCCTGGTCCATGGCTTCGGCTATGGCAGCATGGTCCCTCTCGATCCGGCGGAGTTGCCCGCCCGCTTCGCCGCCGCCGAGGAAACCTTTGCCACCAGGCGCTGGCGCGCCGATCTCGCCGACTGGGACAGCGAGGCGAAACCGGCCAGCATACGCGCCCATCTCGCCCTGCAGCGGATCGACACCGGCACGCTCCCGGTGGAGGACCAGCTTACCCATATCGCCCGCTGCCGCGACAACCTCGCCGCCATGATCCGGCAGCACCATCGCTTCAACATGGCTGCGATGCTGCCGATCGCCGACCTCATCGCCCATTTGCGCCACTGGACCGACCGCCCGCTCGGCGCGTTCCTCGCCCTGGTGCGCGGCAGCGCCCCGGAATCGGCCGGCGCCATGGCCGAGCTTGACCGCCTTGCCGCCGCCCTGCGCGCGGATGCCGCCGCCCGGGCGCTGCTGGACGAGCTTGACCATGGCGCCGCGCTGGCCCGCCTGCGCAGCGCCGCCGGCCCGGTCGGCCCCGCCGCCTGCGCCTATCTCGACCTCGTCGGCAACCGCGTGCTGGACGGGCTGGAGGTCGGCGCGCCAACCGGGCTCGAGGTGCCCGAGGTGCTGGTGAAGGGAATCCGCCGCGCGGTCGATGCCGGGCCGCCCGCCCCGGGCCACGCCGCGGCCGAGGAGGAGGCGACGATGCGCGACCTCATTCCCGCCGCGCATCACGCCACGTTCGACGCCCTGCTCGCCGAAGCCCGCCACAACTCCCGCCTGCGCGACGAGCGCGGCCTTTATTCCGACGTTTGGGCGGCGGGGATCTGCCGCACCGCCATCCTGGCCGCAGGTGCTCGCCTGGCGGCGCAGGGCCGCCTCGTCGACGCCAGCCATCTGGTGGAGGCCGACTGGGCGGAGATGCAGGCGATCCTGCGGGGCGACCCAGCCCCCACGGCCGGCGACCTCGCCGCCCGCCGCCGCTTCCGCGACAGCCACGACGCCAGCCAGGCACCGCCCTTCCTCGGCGATCCGCCCAAGCCTCCCAGCCTGCCCGAAAACCTGCCGCCCGCCGCCCTGCGCATGGCCCGCGCCATGATGGCCAGCGGCGAGGCCATGTTCGGGACGGGCACCGAGACGCACGAGCCTACCCGCCTGCGCGGCATCGGCTGCAGCCCCGGCACCGTCACCGGCACCGCCCGCGTCATCCGCAGCCCGTCCGAGTTCGGTCGCCTGCAGCCCGGCGACATCCTCGTCACCCCGACAACGACCGAAAGCTTCAATATCGTCCTGCCGCTGCTCGGCGGCATCGTCACCGACGCCGGCGGCCTGCTCTCCCACGCCGCCATCGTCAGCCGCGAGTACGGCCTGCCCGGTGTGGTTGGCACCCGCGAGGCGACCCGTCGCATTCCCGACGGCGCCACCATCCGCGTGGATGGGCTCAAGGGCGAGGTCGTGCTGCTGCCATGAGCATCGTCCCGCTCGCCCAGGCCGTGTCGCCGGAGGAGTACGGCGGCAAGGCCGCCCAGCTTGCCGAGGCACTGCGGGCCGGCCTGCCGGTGCCGGAGGGCTTCGCCCTGCGCCACGATTTCGTGGCGGCCGTCGGCGGGGGCGATGCCGCCGCCCGCGCCCGGCTGGAATCCGCCTGCGCCGCCATGCCGGGTCCGTTCGCCGTCCGCTCCTCCGCCATCGGCGAGGACGGTGCGGCCGCCAGCTTCGCCGGCCAGCACGCCACCCTGCTCAACGTCGTCCACGTGGCCGAGGCGGTGGCAGAGGTCTGGCAGTCGGCCTTCGCCGGCGCCGCGCTCGCCTACCGCCAGCGCGTCGGCGCCGAGGGGCCGGTGCGCATGGGCGTGGTCGTGCAGCGCCTGATCGACGCCGACGCCGCCGGCGTGATGTTCACCCGCAACCCCATCACCAAGGCCGACGAACTGGTGGTCGAAGCCGGCTGGGGCCTTGGCGAGGCGGTGGTGCAGGGCATGATCGTGCCGGATTTCTTCCGCCTCTCCCGCCAGGGGGCGCTGCTTGAAACCCGTGCCGGCCACAAGCCCATCGCCATCCGCCGGAAGCCGGATGGCGCCACGGTGGAGGTGCAGGTCGCCCCGGAGCTTGTCGAAGCCCCCTGCCTCAACGCCGCCCAGCTCGCAGCGCTCGCGGCCCTCGCCGACCGTTGCGATCGCGCCTTCGGCCCCGTGCCGCACGACATCGAATGGGCCGTCGAGGGCAGCAACCTCCATCTGCTGCAACGCCGCCCGGTCACCGCGCTGTAGCCCATGTCGGACGCGCCCACGCGCACCGAGCGCGCCACTCTGCTGGCCGTGGCGCTGGGCGGCATTCTCGCTCCGCTCAATTCCACCATGCTCGCCGTGGCGCTGCCGGCAATCATTGCGGATTTCCAGGCCGAAATCGCCACAGCGGCCTGGCTGATGACAGGCTATCTGCTCGCGCTCGCCGTCATCCAACCCTTGGCGGGCAAGCTCGGCGACCGCCACGGCCGCCGCCCCTTCATGCTCTGGGGGCTGACGGTGTTCGGGCTCGCCTCCCTCGGCGCCGCCATCGCCCCCAATCTCGCCACCCTGATCGCCCTGCGCACGCTCCAGGCGATCAGCGGCGCCATCGTATTTCCCAATGGCGCCGGCCTGCTGCGCGAGATCATCCCCGCCGCGCGCCGCGCCCGCGCGTTCGGCACCATGGGCGCCACGCTTTCTCTCGCCGCCGCCCTCGGCCCCCCGCTTGGCGGCCTGATCGTCGCGGTCGGTGGCTGGCACGCGATCTTCCTGGTCAACATCCCCATCGTTCTCGCAGCACTGCTGCTCACCTGGCGCCACGTTCCGGTCCGCGGCGCGCGCGACGCCGCGTTCCCGCCCTTCGACATCGCCGGCGCCCTGCTGTTCCCGGCCCTGCTCCTCGGCCTCGCGCTGGTGGCCATCGAGGGCCGGCATGCCGCGAGCCTGGCCCTGCCGTTGACGCTGCTGCTGGGGCTGGCGGGCCTCGGAGCGGCCTTTCTCCGGCGCGAGGCCGCCCACCCCGATCCGTTGGTCCAGCCGCGGTTCTTCGCCCGCCGCGGCTTCGCCGCCGCCACCCTCGGCGTTTCCGCCGGCAATCTCGGATCCTATACCGTGATGCTCGCCGTCCCGATCCTGCTCGCCCGGCAGAGCGGCTGGACCAGCCTCGGCACCGGCCTGGTGCTCGCCCTGCAATCCGCGCCGATGGTGGTCTTTTCCTTTGCCGGCGGGCAGCTCGCCGATCGCTTCGGCCGCCGCCTGCCGCCTGTGGTCGGCCATGTCATGCTGGCGCTGGGGATCGCGCCGATGGCGCTGGATCCGGGCCTGCCGCCGCTCGCCCTGGTGGCCTGCCTCGCCCTTGCCGGCGCCGGCCTGGGCCTGGGCGCGGCCGGGCTGCAGACCTCCGCGGTGGAGGCGGTTGCCGCCGACCAGGCCGGGGTGGCCTCCGGACTCTTCTCCACCTGCCGCTATATCGGCAGCTTCGCCGGCTCGGTCGTGCTCGCCCGCCTGCTGGGCGAAAGCCAGGGGCTGGACGGCTTCGCCGCCCTGTTCACCGTGGCGCTCGCAGGCGCCGTTGTCGCCGCCGCCGCAGCGCTCGCCCTGCCTTCCAGGCCTCCGCGCACAACGGTGTGATTGTCGCGCGACGCGCGCCCACTCGCCGCCTTGTCATAAATGTGTCACACGGCGTTGCCACAAAGGCGTCACATAACGGTGGGGATCGAGATGTCCGCAGCAATGGGCTTCGCGCCGCAATGGCAGGATCCAGCGCATGCGGAGGCCTTCTGGCTACGCGACCTGATGCACTTCCCCGTGCCGGTCACGCCGCTCAACGCCACATTCCTCCAGCCGGCCTTCTCCCGCGGCGCCAGTGCCGCAATCGGCCGCATGTCCATGCCGATCACCGGCCTGACCGCGGGCGTGCATCACGGCTACGTCTACCTCAACCCCAATCCCTTCCAGGGCGACGAGACCACGACCAGGGCCCGCTTCGCCGAGATGCAGCGCCTGACCATGGAACTGGGCGCCACCGTGCTGAAGGACTGGTACCAGACCTACGAGCCGCGCGTCCTCGCCATCGCCGACGAAGCCATGGGCTTCGACCCCGCCGCCCCCGCCGCCACGATCGCGCGGCACCTCGCCGGCCTCTTCGACCGCACCGTGGAGGTCTGGGACATCCACATGCGGGTCAACATCCCGCCGATGAACGCGGTTTTCGGCTTCGAGGAGATGATCCAGCAGACCCTCGGAGAGGGTGCCGTGGCGGAGAGCCGCGGCCTGCTGCAGGGTTTCGACAACAAGTCGCTCGCCCTCGGCCATGCGCTCTGGGAGCTTTCCCAATGGATTCGCGCCCAGCCCGGGCTGGCCCAGGCCGTGCTCGCCGCTGCCGTCCGCGGCGGGCGCGTCGTGCTGCCGCCGCACCCGCGGGCCGCCGCGTTCACCGCGCGGCTGTCGGAATTCCTGGAGGCCTATGGCTGGCGCTCCGACGTCTTCGCCGAGTTCGGCCATCCGTCCTGGCGCGAGGATCCGTCAACCGCGCTTACCCAGCTCAAGGGCTTCCTCGCGGACAAATCCGCCCAGAGCCCCTACGCCCGCCAGGCGGAGGAGCGCGAGCGCCGCGCGGCACTTGAGCGCGACTTCGAGGCGCGCCTGCCCGAGCCCGCCCGCCCCGCCTTCCGCGCCTTGCTGCCGCTGGTGCAGCAATACGTGCCGGTGTCGGAGGACCACAACTTCACGATCGACCAGAAATTCACCGTGGTGACGCGCGAGGCGTTTCTGGCGCTCGGCCGCCGCCTTGTGCTGGAGGGCCGCTTGGCCGAGGCCGACGACGTATTCTACCTCGTCCATGACGAGATTGCCGCCATCGGCGAGGGCCGCGCGCCCGAAATCGCTGCGCGACCTTGCCGCCCGGCGCCGGCGCGAGCGCGCCGCGCAGAGCCGGATGCAGCCGCCGCCCTTCATCGGAACCCCGCCGCCGGCCGACCTGCCGCCCGACCCCATCGCCGCCAAATTCTTCGGCGTGGGTATCCAGCCTTCCGAGGACCCGAAGGTGATCGTGGGACACGCCGCATCCCCGGGCAGCGCCACTGGCGTTGCCAGGATCGTCCGCTCGCTCGACGAGGCGGACCGGCTCAAGCCCGGCGACGTGCTGGTCTGCCGGATGACGATGCCCGCCTGGACCCCGCTGTTCGCCCAGGTCAACGCCGTGGTCGCCAATTCCGGTGGCGCGCTGTCGCACTGTGCCATCGTCGCCCGCGAGTACGGCCTGCCCTGCGTCGCCGGCACCATGATCGGCACCGCCGCCATCCCCGACGGCGCCCGCATCCATGTCGACGGCACCACCGGAGTGGTCCGCATCCTCGATTAGGGCGGGTCTGCACCGGCAGCAAACACCGCGGGGCGCGGCCGCAAGCGCGCGTAAGTGCCGCTGGGGCGCAGAGCCCCTCGCCTGTCCCTCTAGACCTGCATCCGTGCTGATAGAAGCACGGATGCAGGTCTATGCTTTTGTTAAAGAACGTAAATCTTCCGATCAGGCGATTCCGCCCGATCAGATATTGCTCTAGCCCGCCAGTTTCGCCAGGAGGTCCTCGGCGCGGATGACGCAGGTGCCCGGGCGGGCACCGACGAAGCCGGCGGCGGCGTTGGCGAGCATGGCAGCGGTGCGCAGCGGCAGTCCGGCGGCCAGGGCGGCCGCCAGGGTGGCCACGGCGGCATCGCCGGCGCCGGACAGGTCCACCAGATCGTCGGCGTTCAGGCGGTAATGCTCCGTGCCCTCGCCGTCGGCCAGGCTCAGCCCCTCCTCGCCGCGCTTGACCAGCACGGCGCCGAAACCGTGCTGTTCGCGTACCGCGTGGGCGGCGGCGGCGATGGCATCGTCGCCCTCTGGCGGGGCATCGTGCACCGGCGTCAGGTCGCCACGATGCGGCACGATCACATCGGCGCCGGCATAGCGGGCGAAGTCGCCGGCGCGCATGTCCACCACCACGCGGCGGTTGGCGGCATGGGCGGCGGCGATCAGTTGGGCCGGGATGTCGCCGGCCAGCACGCCCTTGCGATAGTCCGACAGCACCAGCACCGAGGTGGCGGCCACGGCGTCGCGGGCAATGCGCAGCAGGCGCTCGGCCAGCTTGGGATGGATCGGGCGGGTATCCTCGCGGTCGGCGCGCAGCAATTGCTGGCCGCCTTGGCGGCTGCCCTCGGCGATGAAGCGGGTCTTGATGGTGGTGACCCGCCCGCCCTGCACCAGCAGCCAGGGCTCCACGCCGGGCTGGCCGCCGATGAGGCCGGTAAGCTCCGCGCCGGCCGCGTCGTCGCCCACGACCGAGACGAAGGCGGTGGCGGCGCCGAGGGCGCAGAGATTGTGCACCACATTGCCGGCGCCTCCGGGCTCGTCCAGTTCGGAGACCATGGCGAGCACCGGCACAGGGGCCTCGGGGCTCATGCGCCCGACGCGACCGAAGATGTAGCGGTCGAGCATAGCATCACCAACGACCAGCACCCGCGCCCGGGCCAGGCGGGCGACCGCTTCGCCCGGGTCCACGGGGTCGGGCGGTGGTGATGGGGCGGCAACTCGTGTCATGGCCAATGCCCTAGCGAAGCGTCGCAGCGATGGCAAGGCGCGCGATGGCAACGGGCAGGGGCCGGAAGCATGCGGCGACGAGCATCCGCTCAGGTCTGCAGGAAGGCGAGAGTGGCGCCTTCCAGAACCGCGCAGGTCAGCGGGCCGCCGAGCACCGCGCCGGTATCCAGGCCGATGCGGTTGGCACGCACCACCGGGGTCGGCTCCTCCGGCGTATGGCCATGCACTACCACCGCTTCGTGCATCACCTCCGACGACAGGAAGGGCTCACGGATCCACAGCAGATCCTGGCGCGCCTGGTCGTCGATGCGCAGGCCCGGCCGCAGCCCGGCATGGACGAACAGGTAGCCGCCCTCCCGGTGCAGCAGAGAGAGGCCCCGGAGGAAGGCCAGGTGCGGCGGCGGGATCAGCGCGGCCCATTTGCGTGCCGGCGTGCGCGGCGGGATGCCCCAGCTTTGCAGGGTTGCATGGCCGCCATTGCCCAGCCAGACCTCGGCGTCCATGCGCCGGCCATCGAGCGCGCCCAGCAGCAGGTCCTCGTGGTTGCCGATGAGGTTGACCACGCGGGGCGGCGATCTGGCCTCCAGGACAGGGCCGGCCTCCAGGACAGGGCCGGCCTCCAAGACAGGGAAGGAGGCGAGCAGGCGGCCGATCACGCCGGCGCTGTCCGGCCCGCGGTCGATGTAGTCGCCCAGGTGGATCACCAGGGCATCGGCGGCGGGACGGTCGCGCAGGTCGGCGGCGATGGCCCGGTGCATGGCATCGAACTGGTCGAGGCAGCCATGCACGTCGCCGACGGCGTAGATCCGCAGGCCGTTCGGCAGCGTAGCGGGCGCCAACGTTTGGTTAATCATGTTGCCGCACCCTAGCCCTAGTCGGAGGCAGTTTCGAGAGCCGACGACACGTCCGCCGCCACCGACGTCCGTGCCGCCACCAAAACCCGCGCGGGCCGCCGATGGCGCGCCACGAAGGAGCCGGCCCCACCATGATGGTGACCCACGCCGCCAAAAGCGCGGCATCGCCTACGCTGCCACCGCCGTCGCCGCCTGGCGCCCATGCCGGCGAACGGATGCTGGCCGACGCACTGGCGCGGGAAGCGCGCGCGCCCCAGGGCCGGCTGGCCGTGGTCGCCCGGCTGTCGCGGCTGCCGCCACCGGGCGCGCAGCCCCATCATCGGCGAATCGCCCGCGCCCTGCTGGAAGAATGCGCCCAGCGGCACCAGGGCCAGGTGTTCCAACTGCGCGGCGGTGACCTGGTATTGCTGGCGCGGCCTGATACTCTCGCGCCCCACGACGCCGCCGTTGACACCGGCACGCCACAGGCCCTGCCGGCGCTGCTCAGCCGCCTGTTGCAGAGCGACGGGGAGGCCGAGCAGGCCGACGGGACAGGCCACGAGGACGAACTGCTTGCCGCGGCGTTCCCGCTCGCCCAGGGGGAGCAGCGCATGCAGCGTCTGCTGGCACCCAGCGCCCAACCGCGCCGCGCCCAGCCGGCGCTCGACGACCATAGCCTCGACCTGATGCCGCTGCCGGGCGGTCTGCCGACGGGATGGACGACGGGCGAGGTGGCAGGCCTGCTGCAGGTCCAGACTGCGGCGCGCCTGCCGGATGGCGATGGCGTGGGCGTGGCGCGAATTCGGCCGGTTCACCGCGCCCTGTCGGTGTCACCTGGCCTGCTGGGAGCACGACTGGCGCCGCATGGCGGCGCGCTGGCGGACGCGAACCTGCGCCGGCACCTGGCGATTTCGCTCGGCGCCGCGGTGGTCGATCTGTTGCGCGGCACCTGGGGCGGCGGCGGAAAGCTGGATGCCAGTGCTCGGCCTGGGGTGCCACCTCTGCACCTGAGGCTGCCGTTGCCGGTGCTGCTGTCGAAGGCGTTCGCCGAACTCGCCGCGCAGTGCCGCGGCGGCGGCGCCACGATGTGCCTGGCGGTGGAGATGGCGGAGGCATGCGCCGATCCCGAGGGCTTCGCGGAGATGCGCGGCCGGCTGGCCGGGTGGGGCTTGGCGGTGGCCCTGGACGGGCTTGGCCATCAGACGTTGCTGCTGTCCCGGCCCGAGGCGCTAGGCGCGGGGCTGCTGCGACTGCGTTGGTCCGGCGCGCTCGGCCGGCTGCCGGCGGCGCGGCGGCGCGAGGTGGCGGCGGCGGTCAGGCGCGTGGGGCCGGGGAAGATCATGCTGACCGGCGCGGACAGCGAGGCGGCGCTGCAGTGGGGGCGTGCCGCTGGCCTGCACCTGTTCGAGGGCGGCCATGTCGATGCCATGCTGGCGGCCACCCGCCTGCTTGCCTGCGCGCATGCCGCCGCCTGCACGCTGCGGCAATGCGCCGAGCGCGCCGGCGCCGTCCAGCCGCTTGGCCGGCTGGGCTGCGCCAATCACGCACTGCTGGACCAGGCCGCCCCCGCGGCGGCACAGGCGGCGGCATGAACGCCATTCCGTTCCGCAGCCGCCAAGCCGGTGCGCTGCCGCACGAGGCGGCGCGCCAGCTTGAGGCGCTGGTGCGCGAGACCGTCGCCACCGGCGCATCCCGCCAGGCGCTGCTGCTCCGCGTATCGATCCTGCCGCGCGACGTCGCCCAGCCACACCACCTGCGGCTGGCGTACGAGGCGCTGGAGCCGCTGCTGGCCGCCGATCGGGCGCGGCTGTATGTGCTGCCGAACGGCGATGCGGCCATGGTCTGGCGCGGCCCTGCCCCGGCGCCGCTCGCCGCCAGCCTGGAGCGGCTGCGCCACCTGTTTACCGACGACGCCCGCGCGGACATCGCGCCCGACCGTCTGGCCCATCTTCTCGCACTGCCCGAAGGCGCCGACATCCTGTTGGCCGCTGCGGGAGCCAGCCTTGCGCCGCCGCCACCGCCCGCCGCCCCGCCACCGCGTGCGCCGCTCGATCTCCCCGCCCTGGCGGCGCTGGAGGCGGCACTGGCGCAAGCCGACCTGTCCCGCTTCGCGCGCCGCCGCCCGGTGTGCACCCATGCGCCCGGCCAGGGCTTCCGCCTGGCCTGGGAGAAGCGGGTGTTCTGCCTGCGTGAACTCGCCGATACGTTGGCGCCGGAGTACGATTTGAAGCGCGAGCCGTGGCTGTTCCGGCGCCTGACGCGCACGCTGGACCGGCGGATGATGGCGCTGCTGACCGCGCCGCAGGAACTGCGGCACGCCGGACCGTTCGCGCTTGCGCTCAACGTCGCCTCCATCCTGTCGCCCGATTTCCTGCGCTTCGATGCGGCACTGCCGGCGCGGCTGCGCGGGCATGTGGTGATCGAATTGCGCCCGGAGGATGTGCTGGACGACACCGCCGCCTTCCTGTTCGCACGCGAATTCGCCCAGGCGCGCGGCTACCGGCTGGTGCTGGGGCGGGCGACCGCCGCCATGGCCGGGGCGATGCCGCCGGCGGCGACGGGGATCGACCTGGTTCAACTGGCCTGGGAGCAGGCGCTGCCGGACATGGACCTGGCGGCCCTCGGCCTGCCGGCAGACCGGCTGGTGCTTTCGGGCATCGACTCGGCCGACGCCATGGCCTGGGCGCGCGACCAGGGTATCGTGCTGCAGGCGGGCGCGCTGGTGCGGCCGGCGCGGGCGCGGCGGCTGGTGCCCGACTGAGGCGTGCGGGCCCCAGGGGACGAGAACGGCAGGGCGCGGGGATTTCATCGCCCGGCCCCTTGGCGCGACCGCCGCGGCACCGTACAGGCGGCGCATGACCGATGCGATCCGCGTGACTGGCTTGACCAAGCGCTACGGCACTACCTTGGCCGTGGACGACATCGGCTTCTCCGCGCGCCCTGGCGAGACCATCGGATTGCTGGGCGGCAACGGCGCCGGCAAGACAACCACCATCGCCATGCTGCTGGGCCTGTTGATCCCCACGGCGGGCAGCATCCACGTGCTGGGCCACGACATGGCGCGCGACCGGTTCGCCGCACTGGCGCGCATGAACTTCTCCTCGCCCTACGTCGCCCTGCCCGCCCGGCTGTCGGTGGCCGAGAACCTGCGTGTCTATGGCCATCTCTACGGCGTGCGCGGGCTGGAGCGACGCATCGGCGAACTGGCCGGGGAACTGGACCTGGAGGCCCTGCTGGATCGGCCGGCGGGGGAGCTGTCGGCCGGGCAGAAGACGCGCGTGGCGCTGGCCAAGTCGCTGATCAACCGACCGGAACTGCTGCTGCTCGACGAGCCGACCGCCAGCCTGGACCCGGATACCGGCGACATGGTGCGCGGCTGGCTGGAGCGCTATCGGGCCGAGAGCGGCTGCACCATCCTGCTGGCCAGCCACAACATGGCCGAGGTGGAGCGGCTGTGCAGCGACGTACTGATGCTCAAGCAGGGTCGCGTGGTCGACCGCGGCAGCCCGGCCGCGCTGCTGGAACGCTACGGGCGCGACGATCTGGAGGAGGTGTTCCTTGACATCGCCCGCAACCGTCAGCGCGGGGAGACGACGCCATGAGCGCCGCGCGCCGGGTATGGGGGCTGATGTATCGTCACCTCGCGCTGTACCGCCGGTCGTGGCCACGGTTGCTGGAACTGGCCTATTGGCCGACGCTGCAGATGCTGATCTGGGGCTTCACCTCCACCTACCTCGCCTCGCGCATGGGGCTGGAGGGGCAGATCGCCGCCGGGATCCTGCTGGGCGGAGTGCTGCTGTGGGAGGTGGCGCTGCGCAGCCAGATGGGGGTGGCGATCTCGTTCCTGGAGGAAATCTGGTCGCGCAACCTGGGCCATGTCTTCGTCTCGCCGCTGCGGCCGTGGGAACTGGTGGCGGCGTTGCTGGCGATGTCGGCGATCCGCATGGTCATCGGCGTGGTGCCGGCGGTGCTGCTGGCCTGGGCGCTGTACGCCTTCAACCTGTTCGCGCTGGGGCCGCTGGTGGTGCTGTTCGCCGTGAACCTGATTGCGATGGGCTGGTGGATCGCGCTGGGCGTGATCTCGCTGATCCTGCGGCACGGGGCGGGGGCGGAGGCGCTGGCGTGGTCGGTGCTGTTCGGCATCACGCCGTTCGCCGCGGTGTTCTATCCGGTAAGCGTGCTGCCGGCGGTGTTGCAGCCGGTGGCACTTGCGCTGCCGGCGGCGCATGTGTTCGAGGGCCTGCGTGCGGCGCTGGAGACGGGCGTGGTGCGATGGGACCACCTGGCCTGGGCGGCCGGGCTCAATGTTGGCTGGACGCTGGCAGCCGGCCTATTGTTCGCGCGCCAGTTCCGCGCCGCCCGCGAGCGTGGCGCGCTGTTGTCGATCGGGGAATAGGCCCCGCGCGGAGACCCGGCCATGCCCCCAACCGCTCCAACCTCCCTCTGGCTGATCCGCCATGCCCTGGTGGAGGAGAGCGCGCGGGCTGTCCTCTACGGCGTGATGGACGTGCCGCTGTGCGAGACCACGTTGCTGGACCAGACGCCGATGTACGCGGCGCTGGCCCGCCGCCTGCCGCGGCCGGCACATTGGGTCTGCACGCCGCTGTCGCGCACCCGGCTGACGGCGGAGGCGATCTTTCGTGCCGGCTATCCGCCGCAGCCGCTGGAAGTGGTGCCGGACCTGATCGAGCAGAACCTGGGCCAGTGGCAGGGGCTGCCGCATGCCGAACTGCCGGCGCGTCTTGTGCAGAAGCCGCACCCGTTCTGGCCGCTGGCAGGCGACGAGTTGCCGCCAGGCGGGGAGTCGATGGTGCAGGTGATCGGGCGCGTCGGCGCGGCGCTGGAACACCTCGCCACCGACCGTGCGGGCGAGGATGTGGTGGTGGTGAGCCACGGCGGCGCCATCCGCGCGGCGGTGGCACATGCCATCGGCATCAGCGCCACCAATGCGCTGCACCTGTCGGTGCACAACCTCGGCCTCACCCGCCTTGAACGCTGGCCCGACGGCTGGCGGGCGGTGTGCGTGAACGAGTTGCCCGGCTACTAGAGGCCAAAGAAACCGCCATGAGGAAGGCCGCAGCATGACCCGCATTGTTCTCGTCCCGGCCGGGGCGGCCATCATCGAGACGATCGTGCAGGGCGCCGGGCCCGCGCTGGTCATGCTGCCGTCGCTGGGCCGCGACGGCTATGAGGATTTCGACGAGGTCGCCGCCCTGGTCGTCGCCGCCGGCCATAAGGTGCTGCGGCCGCAGCCGCGCGGAATCGGCGGCTCGGCCGGGCCGCTGGCGGGGGCGAGCCTGCACGACCTCGCCGCCGACGTGGCCGCGGTGATCCGCGCCGAGGGTGGCGGGCGGGCGGTGATATTGGGCCATGCGTTCGGCCATTTCGTCGCGCGCATGACGGCGGTGGATTTTCCCGACCTGGTCCGCGGCGTGGTCCTGGCCGCCGCGGCGGCGCGGGAATATGCGCCGGAAATCGCGGCCACGCCGCGCCGGGCAGGCGATTTGACGGCGCCGGAAGAAGCGCGGCTGGCGGCGCTGCGGCTGGGGTTCTTCGCGCCTGGGCACGATCCGCGGCCGTGGCTGCACGGATGGCATCCGGCGACGCAGCGCATGCAGATCGACTGCCGCGAGAAACAGGGGGTGCGGCAATCCGACTGGTGGCATGCGGGCGCGGCGCCGATGCTGGAGCTGATTCCGGCGCACGACCCGTTCAAGCCGCGCGAGAAGTGGGGTGAGCTGCGCGCCGAGTTCGGCGACCGGGTGGAGGCGATGGTGATCGACAATGCCAGCCACGCCCTGTTCCCGGAACAGCCGCGCGCGGTGGCCGCGGCGGTGGTGGCGTGGATGCGACGGCTTCCCGCCTGAGGCGGCGCCGCCGGTCGGACCACCCGGGGATCAGATCACCAGCCCGCCATCCACGTGCAGCACCTGCCCGGTTATGTAGCCGGCGTCGGGCGAGGCGAGGAAGGCAATGGCGGCGGCGATGTCGGCCGGCTCGGCGATGCGGCCCAGGGGGATCCATTTCAGCCGCTCCTCCATGCCCGCGGTGCTGAGCGCCACATGCGCGCCGGCGTCCTTGCGCACGAAGCCGGGGGCGACGGCGTTCACGGTCATGGCCGGGGCGAATTCGACGGCCAGCGCCCGCACCAGCGCCTCCAGCCCCGCCTTGGCCGCGGCGGAGGCGGGAAAGGCGGGGAAGTTGGGGCGGAAGGCATGGGCGACGAAGCTGCTGACCGCGATGATGCGCGGGTCGGTGGCCTGGCGCAGATGCGGCAGCGCGGCGCGGGTCAGGCGCAGGAAGCCGGCCTGCATCGGCTGCACCGAGCGTTCGAGGATCTCGTCGGTCAGGGCTTCGGCGGGGGTGCGGTCGGCGAAGCCGGCGTTGGCGACCACGACATCAAGCCGGCCAAAGCGGGCGAGCGCTGCGGCGACAAGCGCCGCGGCGGTGTCTGCCTGGGCGAGGTCGCCCAGCATCTCGGCGACCGCTGCCCCCTTGGCGCGGCCTTCGTCGGCGACGCCCGCGAGGCTGGCGGCGTTCTTGCGGGTATGGGCGAGGATCGCGACACCCGGGGCGGCCAGCCGGCGCACCACGGCGGCGCCGACGCCGGTGGCTGCACCCGTGACCAGCACCACGCGCGCGGGGGCGCTCATTGCGCGGCCACCGCAAGCTCGGCGGCTTCGGCGCGCACCCAGACGGCGGTGTCGTGGAACACCGCGCCGCCATTGGGCAGGGCCGGGTCGTCGCTGGTAAGGGCGTTGATGCCGACCCCGCCCTCGTGGTCGGCATGGGGCCAGATGCCCTCGGCGATCACCACGCCAGGCTGGGCGCCGTCGGCGAGGCGGGCATGCAGCAGCACCTCGCCGCGCGCATTGCCCAGGCGCACCCGCCCGCCCTCGATCACGCCCAGGCGTGCGGCGTCGGCGGGGTGCAGCAGCAGGGTAGGCCGGCCCTCGCGGCGGCGGGTGCTGGGCATCTCCGTGAAGCTGGTGTTGAGGAAGCTGCGCGACGGGGCGGCGACGAGGCGGAACGGGCGATCGGGCGTGGCGGTGTCGATCGCCTCCACATGGTCGGGCAGCGTGGGCATGCCGGCATGGTCGGGGCCGATCGCGGCCCAGTCGGCGCGGAAGCGGAACTTCCCATCGGGATGGCCGAAGCCGTGCACGAAATGGGCAGTGTCGAAATCGGGCTGGGCATCCACCCAGCGCTCGCGCAGCACCGTGGCGGCATCTGGCCAGCCGGAGGCGCGCAGGGTTTCGTCGATGACCTCCATCTCGGTCATGGCGAAGCCGCGATGGGTGGCGCCGAGGCGGGTGGCCAGGCCCTGCAGCACGGCGTGGTTGCTGCGGCATTCGCCGGGCGGGTCGATCAGCTTCGGGCCGATCTGGATGTGGCTGTGGCCACCGGCCTGGTAGAGGTCGTCGTGCTCCATGAACATGGTGGCGGGCAGGACGAGGTCAGCCAGTCGCGAGGTCTCGGTCATGAACTGCTCGTGGACGACGGCGAACAGGTCGTCGCGCAGGAATCCCCGCCGAACCTTGTGGGAATCGGGGGCGACGGTGACCGGGTTGGTGTTCTGGACGAGCAGGGCATTGACCGGGGGGCCATCCCCGAGATCGCGGCGGTCGCCGGTGAGCACGGCGCCGATGCGGCTCTGGTCGAGCACGCGGGTCGCGGGGTCGAGCACGTCCAGCCCTTCGATCAGCGTCTTGTCCCAGTGGTATATGGCGCGATTGTTCCATAAGGCTCCGCCGCCCTCGTGCCGCCATTTGCCGGTGACGGTGGGCAGGCAGGTGACGGCGTGCAGGGCCGCGGCGCCGTTGCGGCTGCGGGTGAAACCGTAGCCGGTGCGGATATAGGCGCGCGGGGTTTCGCAATAAACCTTTGCAAACGCCTCGATTTGCGAGACGGCGAGCCCGGTGACGGCCGAGGCCCATTCCGGCGTGCGGGCGGCAAGATGGGCTTCCAGCGCGGCCGGGGCGTCGGCGTATTTCGTCATGTAATCGTGGTCGGCGTGGCCGTCGCGGAAGGCGATATGCATCACCGCGCAGGCCAGGGCGGCGTCGGTGCCGGGGCGGATGGCCAGGTGCAGGTCGGCCACCTTGGCGGTGCCGGTGCGGTAGGGGTCGATCACCACCAGCTTGGCGCCGCGTTCCTTGCGGGCGCGGGCGACGTGGGTCATGACGTTGATTTGGGTATTCACGGGGTTGCCGCCCCAGCAGACGATGAGGTCGGCCACCGCCATCTCGCGCGGGTCGGGCCCGGCGATGCGCCCAACTCCCGCCTCCCAGCCGCTTTCGCAGACGCGGGTGCAGATGGTGTTGGCCTGGCGGGAGTAGCGCAGGTCGTGGCGCAGGCGGTTGATGCCGTCGCGCTGCACCAGGCCCATGGTGCCGGCGTAGTAATAGGGCCAGACGCTCTCGCCGCCGTGGCTGCGGGTGGTGGCGAGGAAAGCTTCGGCGGCGCGGTCCAGCGCCTCGTCCCAGCCGATGACGCGGAACTGGCCGCTGCCCTTGGGGCCGCTGCGCAGCAGGGGTTGGGTGAGGCGTTCGGGGTGGTGGATGCGCTCGGCGTAGCGCGAGACCTTCGAGCAGATCACGCCGGCGGTATAGCTGTTCGCTTCTGCCCCGCGCACGGCGCCGATGCGGGCGCCGCCATGCACCTCCACCTCGAGGGCGCAGGTCGATGGGCAGTCGTGCGGGCAGACGGAGGATCGGATCTCAGGCATTGCGGCTCCGGCCGGTGTCGTGGGCCGGCAGCGTGGCCCGGATGCCGTGCATCTGGCAATGAGGGGTTCGGCGGACGATTGATCGTGGCGCGGGCGCATGGTTGGCTGCGGCCATGGCCGTTGTCCCCTCCCGCTCCACAGATGCCGCCCGCCCGGCCCCCCGGGTGAGTATCCGCCTTGACCTGGCATCGGGGGCGCGGGTTGGTCCGGGCAAGATCGCCTTGCTGGAGGAGATCGCGCGGCACGGCTCGATCTCGGCGGCGGGCCGGGCGCTGAAGATGTCGTATCGGCGCGCGTGGGAGCTGGTGGAGGATCTGAATCGGCATCTCGGCACGCCGGTGGTCTCGGCGGTTACCGGCGGCAGCGGCGGCGGCGGCGCACGGCTCACCGAGGCGGGCGCGGCACTGGTGGCGGCCTACCGGGCGATCGAGAGTGCCACGGAGGCGGCGGCCTCATGCCACCTGGCGGCATTGACCGGCGATTCAGGCGCTTAAGTTGGAAGTTGATACGAAAACGGCGGTGCCAGGAGGCACCGCCGTTTTTTGGCGAAAGCTTGCGGCCGGTTTCAGGCAGCCTTGCGACGGCGCGAGGCGAGCAGGCCCAGAAGACCGGTTCCCAGGACCAGCATGCTCGCGGGCTCCGGCACCTGCGTCTCGTTCGCGGCCAATTGCAGCTGGCCTGCCGTGCCAGGGCCGCCCTCGGTCGCCGCGGCAAATGCGCCGTTGGCGGGCTGGACCCAGGGGCCATTGTAGCGCGCATAATCTGGCGTGCAGGGGCCGGCCGAATTAACGCAGCTCTCCCAGGGGCCAAAGAACCCTGCGACTTCGACGGAGCCCAACGGCACCAGGGGAACGATAGCGCCGGGGGTGAGGTCGGACAGCAGGGCATCGTCGGCCCACTGCAGGAACAGGAAGTATTCCTCAGCAGGATCGTAGAAGATGACGGAGTTTTTCCAGTTGTCGAGCGTGCCGGCATCCGAACCCATGGCAGCGCTGTAGACGGTCGAATAACCCGTCGCACCGCCCGTCGTGGTGATGTTGAAGTCGGTCAATGTCCAGTTGCCGGGATTGAGGCTGTCCGACAGTGTCATCGTGCCCGAGGCGGTTCCACCGTCCTGGCCAACCCAGTTGCCCGGTGTCACGCCGCCGTCATCGTCGTACGACTGCGCCAGGGTGTAGGGCCCAAAGGTAAGATTGCTCAAAGTCCAAGTGTAATCTTCCGCCACGGCGGACGTCGAACCCGCGGCAAGCAGCATCGCGGCGCCGGCCATGCCCATGAATGTCTTGTTCACCAACCGCTCTCCATTTTGCAAACTACCCGGCGTAAGAACCGCGCCCGACAGCTACACGATACGATAATCATATCGGCATGAAGCAAGCTGCATGCCAGAATAATTATATTAGACTTTTCAATTGGTTAACCGGGGGCGTCGGTATCCCCCTCCGTTCGTCCGGCTCGAAGTGTAAATTTATCCGACAGCCCTCGCCCGGCCAGCCCTGCGAATGCCCCAACAAGCCCATCTATTTTCTCAATTAAACAAAAGGTTAAGGAGGACCCGCGAGGCTGTTCCGGTGTAAAGTTATCTGACTCGGCGGGCTGTGCGCGCGCCGCATCCGCTGGAGTTCGCATCGATGCCCCCGGTTTCCTTGCTCGCCACGGCCGCGGGCGGCGCAGCTTTGCTGGCCGGCCTGTATGTCGTTGTCGGTACTTGCACTTCATGTCCTCCAGCGGCGCATCCTGTTCGCCGCCGACAACGGCCCGCCGCTGCTCGAAATGGTCGGCCAGGCTGGACTGGCGCCGACCGAACTTGCCACGGCTGACGGCCTCGTGCTCCGGGCATGGTGGCTGCTGCCGGCGCCGGAGGCGCCGGTTATCCTGTACCTGCACGGCAATGCCGGCCATATCGGCCATCGCGGCGAGCGCATACGCGACTTCGCCCGCCGGGGATGGGGGGCGCTGATGGTCGAATACCGCGGCTACGGTGGCAATCCGGGCACGCCGAGCGAGGCCGGGCTGCTGGCCGATGGCGAGGCCGGGTTGGCGGCGCTGCGGCAGCGCGGCATCCCGCCGGCACGCATCGTGGTGTGGGGCGAGTCGCTGGGCAGCGGGGTGGCGGTGCCGCTGGCCGTATCCCACGACGTTGGCGCGGTGGTGCTGGAGACGCCGTTCACCAGCATCGCCGAGATCGCCAAGCGGCGTTACCCGTATGCGCCGGTGGACCTGCTGCTAAGGGACCGCTTCGACTCGCTCGCGCGGATTGCCGCCGTGCGCGCACCCTTGCTGATCGCCCAGGGCGGGCGCGACCGGATCGTGCCGCCGGCGATGGGGCGCGCCCTGTTGGCCGCCGCCACCGCCCCCGCCGAGCTGTGGCTGGCCGAGGAGGGCGGACATTCCGACCTTCTGCAGTTCGGCATGGGCGACGCCGTGGCCGAGTTCCTGCGCCGGCGCTTGCCTGCCACCGTGCCGGCGGGCAACAGTCCCGTCCCATGAACCGAGCCCGCGACATCGGCCTGGCCTGTGGCCGCCTCCCCCCCGGCCCGCGCAACCGCCTCAGCGACGTGCCGGGCGTGACCGTTGGCCATCGAACGCTCGCCGGCGGCGACCTGTGCACCGGCGTGACCGCCATCCGCCCGCATGGCGGCGACCTGTTCCGCGACCGGCCGGTGGCCGCCAGCCATGTGCTGAACGGCTTCGGAAAGAGCGTCGGGCTGATGCAGGTGGACGAACTCGGGCAGTTGGAGACGCCCGTTCTGCTGACCAACACGCTGTCGGTCGGCACCTGCGGCACCGCGCTGATCCGCCGGGCGATCGAGCAGAACCCAGGCATCGGGCGGCGCACCAGCACCGTCAACCCGGTGGTGTGCGAGTGCAACGACGGCTACCTCAACGACATCCAGGCGCTGGCGGTCACCGAAGCGGATGCGCTGGCGGCGCTCGACGCCACCGGCGCCGACTTTGCGGTGGGTGCGGTGGGCGCCGGGGCTGGCATGAGCTGCTATGGCCTCAAGGGCGGCATCGGCAGCGCCTCGCGCCAGGTGTTGCTCGATGGGGCCACGTTCCATCTCGGCACCTTGGTTTTGGCGAATTTCGGCCGCGCCGGCGACCTGCGGTTGCCGGATGGGCGGCGAATCGCGCCGGCGCCGGCCGCCGCTCGGCCCGAGCGAGGCTCGGTGATCGTGGTGATGGCGACCGACATTCCGCTCGATCACCGCCAGTTGCAGCGGGTGATCCGCCGCGCCGGCGCGGGCCTGGCCTGGACCGGATCGTTCTACGGCCATGGCAGCGGCGACGTATTCCTGGGTTTCACCACCGCCAACCGCACCACGCATCCCGCGAGATCCGACCTGCTGGGCCAGCGCGTGATCGCCGAGGAACGTATCGACCTGCTGTTCGAGGCGGCCGCCGAGGCGACGCAGGAGGCGGTGCTGGACGCGCTGGCCGCCGCCGAAACCGTCACGGGCCGGGCCGGGCACACCCGCCCCGGCCTTCGGTCCATCCTGGGGAACGCCGAATGAAGATCTTCATCTCCGCCGATATTGAGGGCGTGGTCGGCGTGGTCACCCCCCAGCAGGGCACGCCCGGCAATCCGGAATACGAGCGCGCGCGCCGGCTGATGACCCAGGAGGTGAACGCCGCCATTGCCGGCGCCTTCGCGGGCGGGGCGACGGAAGTGCTGGTCAACGACAGCCATGGGCCGATGGTCAACCTGATTTCCGAAGACCTGGACCCGCGGGCGGAATGCATCATCGGCCGGCCGAAGCCGACGATGATGGCTGCCGGGCTCGATTCCAGTTTCGATGCTGTATTCTTCACCGGCTACCATTCCGGCGCCGGCCGGCACGGCGTGCTGTCGCATACGGTCAGCGGATTTGCCTTCCAGGCGCTGCGGCTGAACGGCATCGACTGCGCCGAGGCGACGCTGTACGGCGCCTATGCCGGCAGCCTGGGCGTGCCGGTGGCGCTGCTGACCGGCGACGACCAGCTTCAGGCGCAGTGCGCGGAGCTTTTCGCCGGGGCGAAGATGGTGGTGGTGAAGCAGGCGCTGGGCCATCGCGCGGCACGCGCCTTGTCGCCGGAGATGGCGCGCGCGCGCATCCGCGAGGGGGCGGAGCGGGCCGTGCGCTCGGTGGCGGCCTGCTCCCCCTATACCATCCCGGGTCCATGCCGGCTGGAGGCGGACCTCGCCACCGTGGGGATGGCGGATCTGTGCGCCACCATACCCGTCGCCACCCGCACCGGGCCGCGTGGCGTGGCCTTCGAGACGCCCGGGGTGGCGGGCGCGCTGGGCTGGATCAGCGTGATGGCGACGCTGTGCGGCACCATGAGGTAAGTGGCGGCGAGGTAAGTGGCGGCGAGGTAAGTGGCGGCGAGGTAAGTGGCGGCTATTTGAGCAGGCGCATCAGGGCGCGCGGGCCGCTGAGCTCCGTCAAGGCCGCGGCGTCGGGCCGCCTGCCCTCCTGGCCGCGCACGCGCAACACCTCGACCGGCGCGGTGTCGCCGAACACCGCAAGCCGCTCGAAACGGTCGGGCGACTGCTCGACCAGCGTGGCGAACTGCCCGATATGCACCCAGCCGCGCGGCCGGTCGCTGTGCTGCAGGATCACGATCGGCACCCCGTAGCGTTCGATCTCGCCCATGATCGGCTCGGGGCTGCTGAAGCGGGGCACATAGTCCGCGGTGTTGTAGCCGCCGCCGCCGAGCAGGCGGGAGCCGCGGATCACCCATATGCGCGGGCGTTGCGTTTCGCTCATGGCGATTTCGGCGGTCAGGGCGCCTTCGTTGGTGCCGTCGGCGACCAGCAGCACCACCGGGTTGTCGCGCGGCAACGCCGCCTGAACCGCCCGGACCACTTCGGCCAGACGGTCCTGCTTCACCTGCGGCACGGGCAGCGACGCGGCGATGGCGCTGGCCACCAGCACGGCGCCACCAGCATAGCGCAGGGCTGGCGTGCGAAGGTATGCGAACAGCCGAGCCGCCTCCAGCGCGGCCAGCACCACCAGCGGCGGCACCGCGGGGATCATGTAGCGGTCCTGCAGCGCGACCGGGATTGCCAGCAGCGTCAGGAACACCGCCAGCGCCAACGCGGCACAGGCGATCTCCACCGGCGCCACCGCTTGCGCCCCGCGTTGCCCACCGCGCCACAGCACGCGCACCAGGCCGAGCACCGCCAGCACCGCAACCAGTGGCGTCAGCGCCTCGACGATGCTGTGGGCGTTATAGGACGAGGCCAGCCGCAGGTAGGTCATGCCCCAGGAGAACTGGAAGCCCTGCTCGGCCAGCCCGCGGGTGAGCAGGTACCAGGGCCCGGCCAGCACCGCCACCACCGCCGCCGGCGCATAGAAGCCAGGTTTGACCAACAGGTCCCAACGCCGGCCAATCAGCACGCAGAGCGGCGGCACCACGGCGAGTGCCACCGCGTTGTACCTGATCAGCAGCGCCGCGGTGGCCAACAGCCCGAAGGCCAGGGCCGCACGGCCCCATCGGCTGCGTTCGAGGAAGGCAGCATAGGCCAGGGCGGCGAGAAAGCCGGCCAGCGCACACGGCACGTCCAGCATCAGTTCGGCGCTGGCGCGCTGCACCAGCGGGTTCGCCACCATCAGCAGGCCGGCCAATCCACCGGCGATCCAGCCCGCTCGCCGCGCAACCGCAATGCCGACCGCGGTGCCCAAGGCTGCGGTCACGGCTGCGGACAGGACGAGGATGCTGGCGCGGCCGGTTCCGAATACCAGCATCCACACGCCCTCGACCCCGTGGAAAAGCGGCGGCCACAGGCCGAACGCCGTCATCGGCAGGTGCGCGTGATAGTCGATCACAAAGGGGACGGGATTGCCGAGGAAGTGGTGCCTGAGCCAATCGTGCACCGCCAGTCCGGTGATGTAGTGACCGGGCACGTCGGAGACGAAGGCGCCGGTATAGGCGCCGGCCGCCCATTGCAGCGCCGCCACCACCGCCAACAAAACGACGAAGAGCGCACCGCTCATCGTTCCTGCGGCAGCGGGGCGCCACGACATGGGCGCGTGCGACACGGCATCACTGGCCACGGCATCATGGAGAGGTGGACGGATCTTCACGTGGTTCTCCGATCGCATCACGCTGCGACGCGACAGACGGGCAGAACCGGTAAATCGTTCCATTCGCGCCGTCGGCGGCCGGTGCTGGCGGCGGCAAACTCCAATGTTCGCGCCTGGCAGTCAAAGGCCGCCGCGAACACAGTCCGTTGATGCCGTCGTGCATCGCGCATTCGTCACGAGAATGGCACTGTGGCGGCCACGGCCGCTCCGGGGCCGGGCGGCCGTCCCCGAGCGGATCGTTCTGCGTTTCTGCAGGACGGGCTCGCGCTTGGCCCGCGCCACGTCCACCCCAGCCGAGCGCCTCCGCCGCCATCGACCAGGGACCCCACGCCATTGATCGACACGCTGCTTCTGTTCGCCGTCACCTGCATGCTTGCCGGCGGCCAGTTCCTGTTCAAGGGTGCCGGGCTTGCCATCCGTGGCCGCCCGCCGGCCGAAATGGCGTGGACGCTCGCCACCCTGCCCGGCTTCTATCTGTCGCTGGCGATCTATGGCGTGGCGACTTTGATGTGGATTTTCGTGCTGTCGCGGGTGCCGCTCAGCCAGGCCTATCCTTGGATGGCGGCGGCGACCGTGATCGTGCCGCTGCTCGGGTATTTCTTCTATGGCGAGCAGATGAGCTGGACGTATTGGGCCGGCATGGCGCTGATCGTCGCCGGTCTCACCCTCACCCAGCTAGGCGGGGCGGTCCGCGCCGGGTAGGCACGGCACCCCGGCGCCGGGCCACGCAGCCCCGCCATGCCTTGTCGCTGCGGTGATCCGGCATTATCCGTTTGCCGCCCCACCGCCCGGCGGTGCGGTCGCAAGCAGGAGTTGGAATCATGGCCTACAGGGTCGCGGTCGTCGGTGCCACCGGTGCGGTGGGGCGCGAGATGCTGAAAACCCTCGCCGAGCGCAATTTTCCGGTGAAGGAGGTGGCGGCCCTGGCCTCCGCCCGTTCCACCGGCCAGGAGGTGTCGTTCGGCGAGAAGACGGTGCTCAAGGTGAAGAACCTCGAGACCTTCGACTTCACCGGTTGGGATATCGGGCTGTTCAGCCCCGGCGCGTCGATTTCCGCCGTGCACGCGCCGCGTGCCGCCGCCGCCGGCTGCGTGGTGATCGACAACACCAGCCAGTTCCGCATGGAGCCGGACGTGCCGCTGGTGGTGCCGGAGGTGAACCCGCAGGCGCTGCTGAAGATCAAGCGTGGCATCATCGCCAATCCGAACTGCTCGACCATCCAGATGGTGGTGGCACTGAAGCCGCTGCACGACAAGTACCGGATCAAGCGGGTGGTGGTCTCGACCTACCAATCGGTTTCCGGCGCCGGCAAGGAAGGCATGGACGAGTTGCTGCTGCAGTCGCGCCGCAGCCTGGTGCATGACCAGATCGTGCCGGAGAACTTCACCAAGCAGATCGCCTTCAACGTCATCCCGCACATCGACCGCTTCATGGATGACGGGTCCACCAAGGAAGAGTGGAAGATGGTGGCCGAGACCCGCAAGATCCTCGACCCGGACATCAAGGTGTTCGCCACCTGTGTGCGCGTGCCCGTATTCATCGGCCACTCCGAGGCGGTGAGCGTGGAATTCGAGAATCCGGTGACCGTCGAAGGGGCGCGCGCCGCGTTCCGCCATGCGCCAGGGGTGCGGGTGATGGATACGCGCGAGGACGGCGGCTACATGACTCCGCTGGAATGCGCCGGCGAGGACGAAACCTATGTCAGCCGCATCCGCATCGACCCCACGGTGGAGCATGGGCTGGCCTTCTGGTGCGTGTCGGACAACCTGCGCAAGGGCGCGGCGCTGAACGCGATCCAGATCGCCGAGACCATGGTGGCCCAAGGGCTGATCGGGCGGAAACCGGCAGCGGTCGCCCAGTAGTCTGGCACCCGACAGCAGGGTGCGCAGCAGTTGGGCGCCGCATGGCCGATCGCGGCGGGCATGAACAATCCGTAGGGAATCGGAACATTTGCCGGGGACGCCGGCGCGCCCATGCTGGGGTTCTGCGTAGATGCCGGTTCGCCCCGGTCCGTTGCCGGGGCGCCGCACCGCACGAACAGGAGCACGCAATGACCCGTCCCACTGCCCGTCTCACTGGCCGCCATCTCGCCATCGCCGTCGCCGCGGCTGCCCTTGGCCTCTCCGTTTCCGCCGGGGCGCAGGCCAAGACCGTCGTCCACGTGACGTTGTGGGACAAGGGGCCGTCGTCGCTGGACGGGATCGGCAACGGACCGATGCGCGGGTTGGCGATGGCTGGACCGGGGCACAGCGGCGCCAGCATGGGGATCACCGCGACCCCGGGGCGCGTGAAGGCGGGAGAGGTCGAATTCGAGGTTCAGAACAGTTCGAAGATGATCGTGCACGAGATGATCGTGGCCCCCGAGCCCCATCCGCTGCATCCGCTGCCCTACAGCAAAGCCGACATGCGGGTGAACGAGGATCAGGCGGGTCATCTGGGCGAGGTGTCTGAATTGACGCCGGGCGGCCACGGCGCGCTGCGCCTCACCCTCAAGCCCGGCCGATACGTGTTGTACTGCAACGTCGCCGGGCACTACGCCTCGGGGATGTGGACCGAAGTGACGGTCGCGCCCTGACGTCGCGCCAACCGCGGGCCGGGCGGCGCGTTGACCAGCGCCCGGCCGGGCGGTAAGGGACTGCCGATCATTCTGTCATGATCGTGATTACCGCGACCGCCGGCCCAGGAGTTCTGACAACATGACCGATGTCCGCGATGCGCTGATGGTCGGGCGGACGTCCGACGGCAAGCTGGTGCGCCGGCCGCTGTCGCCCCACCTTCAGGTGTACAAGCCGCAGATCACCACGGTGACGTCCATTCTGCACCGCGGCACCGGCTTGGCGCTCGGCGTCGGCACGCTGCTGCTGGTGTGGTGGCTGGTTGCGGCAGCGACCTCCGACCTCGCCTATGCGCGGGCAAGCTGGTTCATCGGCTCGTGGCTTGGCGTGCTGATGCTGTTCGGCTGGACGGCGGCGTTGTGGTACCATTTCCTGAACGGCATCCGGCACCTGGGCTGGGATTTCGGCTTCGGCTTCGAACTGCCGACGGCGCATGCGACAGGCCGCGCGGTGTTCATCGGCACAGCGGTGCTGACCGTGCTGACCTGGATCGTCATTCTCATCGCCGGCTGAGGTTTCCGTCATGTCCGATTCCAAGGTGCCCCAGGTTGCCATCATGCGTTCCATGCTCGGGCGCGCCCGCGGCCTGGGCGCGGCCAAGTCCGGCACGCATGCCTGGTGGGGCCAGCGCGCCACCGCCATCGCCCTGGTGCCGCTGTCGCTGTGGTTCATGGCCAGCGTGATCGGGCTGATCGGCGCGCCGCGCGCCGCCGTCGCCGCCTGGGTCGCGGGGCCGATCACCGCCACTTTGTTGCTGGCGACCATCGCCGCGCTGTTTCAGCACCTGTACCTGGGTGTGCAAGTCGTGATCGAAGACTACATCCACCGGGAGCGGCCGCGGATGTTCGTGCTGCTGGCGGTGAAAGGGCTGATCGCGCTCCTCGCGCTGGCCGCTGCGATCTCGGTGCTCAAGCTTGCCTTCACCGGCCTATGGATTGTGGGATAGCGGGGCTCTGCTCCCAAAGGACCTGACGCACATGAACGCGGTGACGAAACCCTCGCTGGGTGCCTACAACATCATCGACCACACCTACGACGTCGTGGTGGTCGGCGCCGGCGGCTCCGGCCTGCGCGCCACGCTGGGCATGGGGGCGGCGGGGCTGAAGACCGCCTGCATCACCAAGGTGTTCCCCACCCGCAGCCACACGGTGGCGGCCCAGGGCGGCATTGGTGCCGCACTTGGCAACATGGGCGAGGACGACTGGCGCTGGCACATGTACGACACCGTGAAGGGGTCGGACTGGCTGGGCGACCAGGACGCCATCGAATACATGTGCCGCGAGGCGATCCCCGCGATCTACGAGCTTGAGCATTTCGGCGTGCCGTTCAGCCGCACCGAGGACGGCAAGATCTATCAGCGCCCCTTCGGCGGCCATATGACCGAATACGGCAAGGAGCCGGCGATGCGCGCCTGTGCCGCGGCCGACCGCACCGGCCACGCCATCCTGCACACCCTCTACCAGCAGAGCCTGAAGCACGAGGTGGAGTTCTTCGTGGAGTATTTCGCCCTCGACCTGATCATGGACGAGGACGGCGCCTGCCGCGGCGTGATGGCGTGGAACCTGGAGGATGGCTCGATCCACCGCTTCCGCGCGCAGAGCGTGGTGCTGGCCACCGGCGGCTACGGCCGCGCTTATCTCTCCTGCACCTCGGCCCACACCTGCACCGGCGACGGCAACGGCATGGTGCTGCGCGCCGGCCTGCCGTGCCAGGACATGGAGTTCGTGCAGTTCCACCCCACCGGCATATTCCCGGCCGGCTGCCTGATCACCGAGGGCGCGCGCGGCGAGGGCGGCTACCTGACCAACTCGGAGGGCGAGCGCTTCATGGAGCGCTATGCGCCCACCGCCAAGGACCTGGCCAGCCGCGACGTGGTGTCGCGCTCCATGACCTTGGAGATCAATGCCGGGCGCGGCTGCGGGCCGAACAAGGACCACATCCTGCTGCACCTGGAGCATCTGGGCGGCGATATCCTGCACGAACGGCTGCCGGGCATCAGCGAAACCGCCCGCGTGTTCGCCGGGGTGGAGGTGACCAAGGCGCCGATCCCGGTGCTGCCCACCGTGCACTACAACATGGGCGGGGTGCCAACGAACTACCACGGCGAGGTGCTGCGCCCCACCGCCGGCAACGGCAACCCCGATGCCACCGTGCCCGGCCTGATGGCGGTGGGCGAGGCGGCCTGCGTGTCGGTCCATGGCGCCAACCGCCTGGGCACCAACTCGCTGCTCGACCTCGTGGTGTTCGGCCGCGCCGCCGCGCATCGCGCCGCCGAGGTGGTCAAGCCCGGCGCCAGCCAGGCCCCCCTGCCCGCCCGCGCCGGCGAGGCCTCGCTCGACCGGTTCGACCGCACCCGCCACGCCAAGGGCAGCACCAAGGTGGCCGAACTGCGCGACGGCCTGCAGCGCACCATGCAGGCCCATGCCGCGGTGTTCCGCAGCAGCGACAGCATGGTCGAGGGTGTCTCCAAGATGCAGAAGGTATGGAAGGGCATGGACGACATGTCCGTCTCCGACCGCAGCCTGGTGTGGAACTCCGACCTGATGGAAGCCCTGGAACTGCAGAACCTGATGGGCAACGCCATGACCACGATGGTTGGCGCCGAGGCCCGCAAGGAAAGCCGCGGCGCCCAGGCGCATGACGACTTCCCCGACCGCGACGACGAGCACTGGATGAAGCACACCCTCGCCTGGTGCGCCGACGATGGCGCGGTGAAGCTCGACTACCGGCCGGTGAAAATGCAGACCCTGACCAACGAAGTCTCGGTGTTCCCGCCGAAGAAGCGCGTGTACCTGATCCGGAAGGCACCGAGAAATGGCCACCTTCACCCTGCCCGCCAACAGCCGCGTCCAGCCCGGCGAAACCCACAAGGCCCCCGCCGGGGCGAGGAACGTGCGCTCGTTCAAGATCTATCGCTGGAACGCCGATGACGGGAAGAACCCCCGCACCGACACCTACGAGATCGATCTCGACGCCTGTGGACCGATGGTCCTGGACGCGCTGATCAAGATCAAGAACGAGGTCGATCCCACGCTCACCTTCCGCCGGTCATGCCGCGAGGGCATCTGCGGCTCCTGCGCCATGAACATCGACGGCACCAACACGCTCGCCTGCCTCAAGCCGATCGAGGAAGTGGCCGGCGACGTGAAGATCAATCCGCTGCCGCACATGCCGGTGGTGAAGGATCTGGTGCCAGACCTGTCCCAAGCCTACGCCCAGCTTCGCTCCATTGAGCCCTGGCTGAAATCCGACACCCCCGCCCCGCCCGACGGCGAACGCCTCCAGTCCAAGGAGGAGCGCGCCCAACTCGACGGCATGTGGGAATGCATCCTGTGCTTCTGCTGCTCCACCGCCTGCCCCAGCTATTGGTGGAACGGCGACCGCTTCCTCGGCCCGGCCGTGCTGCTGGCCGCCTATCGCTGGATCGCCGACAGCCGCGACGAGGCGACCGGAGAGCGGCTCGACGCGCTGCAGGACCCGTTCAAGCTGTATCGCTGCCACACCATCATGAACTGCACCCAGACCTGCCCGAAGGGCCTGAACCCCGCAAAGGCCATCGGCGAGATCAAGGCGCTGATGATCGAGCGCGAAGGCTGAGGGAAGGGCCGAGGGGCAGCCCCCCTCGCCTTGCTTGTGTGGCCTGACATGACCTTCCGCGGTGACCTCGATGGCCCCGGCCGGCGCAAGGCATGGATCGACTCGCTCTTCGTCGACCATGCCGTCTTCCGCACCGTGTGGGACAATTTCGCCCCGGTCATTCCGGGAAGCTGGTATCGCACCAACCACCCCACCCCTGGCCGGCTGTCGCGGCTCGTCGCACGGCACGGCATCCGCACGCTGATCAACCTGCGCGGCGCGCGCGAATGCGGCTCGGACGCGCTGTCGCGCGACATGGCGCGGCGGCTGGGCGTGGAGCACGTCTACATGGCGTTCGAAAGCCGGGGAGCGCCGCATCGCGAGCGCATCCTGCGCTTCCACGGCATCTGGCAGACCGTGCGCACACCGGTGCTGATGCACTGCAAGTCGGGCGCCGACCGGGCCGGGCTCGCAGCCGGACTGGTGCTGTTGTTCGAAGGCGGTACTGCGGCCCAGGCCATGGCGCAACTGTCGCTGCGCTTCGGCCATTTCCGCGCCTCGTCGTCGGGCATCCTGGATGCCTTCTTCCTGCGCTATGCCGCCCAGGCCGAGGGGCGCCTGCCGTTCCTGGACTGGGTGAAGCTCGAATACGACGAGGAGGCACTGCGCCGCGACTTCCGCGCCAATGGCATTGCCAGCTTTCTCAACGATCGCCTGCTGGCGCGGGAATAGCGGCCGTGCGCGGTTGCAGCATGGCGCGCAGCAGCCGCCGGCCCCGCTGATCCACGGCGCGCGTCAGCATCTCCGCCACGACGAGCGACATCGAGATGGCCGCCGCGATCGAGGCCAGACGCGGCACGCCGGCCAACTCCAGCGCGTACATCAGCCGGAATCCCAACCCTTCGTGGACGAGGTAGAGCGCGTATGAGATCGACCCGAGCCAGACCATCGGCCGGTTGGCGATAAAGCCGAGACGGCCGCGCATGGCGAGCCACATCAGGGCGAAGAACAGAGAATAGACCACCGCCGTGGCCGGAGTGTAGGCAAGGAAGACCGACAGCAGGCAAATGGCGATGATGGCAATGCTCGCCGCCGGCCGTCGCCCCCGCCAAAGCTGATAAAACATGATGCCGGCGATCAGGAAATGGCCGTAGTTCAGCAGCGCATATTTCTGCACCCGCCAGAACACTTCGATTCCCCCCAGGGCGAGCAGGTGGTTTGCCAAGCAGGCCAGCGCCCAGACTGTGCAAATGGCGTACAGGCGGCCCACCAGTCCGAAGCGCAACAGACATGCCATGCCGATATAGAAGATGAGTTCGACCGTCAGGCTCCAGAACACGCCGCTGACATGGCCGACGCCGAAGATGCCTTGGATCATCGTCAGGTTCGCCAAGTACTTCGCCAGGCCTACGCCCTGCCCCGGCAGCGGCTGCAAAACTTCGGCCGCGACGATCACCGTCACCGCGGCCCAATACACCGGATACAGCCGCGCCGCGCGGGAGGCGGCGAAGTCTCGCCAGGTTCGGCACCGTTCCAGCGTCCACGTCATCACGAAGCCGCTGATAATGAAGAACCACGCCACCGGCATCACCCCGAAATCGGGCAGCCAGGCGAACACCGCCCGCGCGAGGTCGCGCACCTGCGGCACTTGCTCGACGTATGGCATGTCGGCGTTCTGGTAGCGCAGGCCGAAATGAAACAGCATCACCCACACGGCCGCGATGCCGCGGAAGGCGTCGAGCTCGTGGAAGCGCTGTCCTCCGGGTTCAGTCATCGGCCGTCATCCGGTGGCGCACGGCGGCGGCCAGCGTGCCGATCAGCCGCTCATAGCCGCTGCGGCTGAGATGCAGACCATCGCCGCGGTGGTGCTCCCTGGCAAGGTTGCCCGACTTGTCCGCCAGCAGCGGGCCGGCATCGGCGAACAGGCATTCCCGACGTTCGGCACAGGCGCCCGCGATCTCCGCGTTGAGCCGGCGGATGGCGGCATTGCGGCCCGCGAGTTGCGGCCGGGCCGTCTCGTCCACCGGCAGCACGGCGCTGGCCACCACCGGCAGCGCGGTCGGCAGGCGGCGCAGCAGCGCACCATACAGCCGGCCAGCTTCCTCCGGGCCGCGATAGAGCAGGTCGTTGGTGCCGACGGCGACCACCACCCCGGCCGCGCCCGGCAAAGCGGGATGCTCGGCCACACGCTGCAGCACGCCGGCGATGGTGTCCTCGCCGATGCCCAAATTGAGTGCGCGCCCGGTCACGCGGCCGGTGTCGAGCATCTGGATGATGCTGTCGCCGAAGAACCACACCAGGCCGGGCCGCACGGTGCCGTCCAGCGTGCGCTGCATGATCGCGGTGGTCTGCCGGAAAGGCGAGGCAATTTCGGTTTGCGGCGCGGGCCATACACGCTGGCCCAGCCGCGCCAACAAGTCCGGGCGCAGCACGGCCAGCGCCAGCGCCGCGTGCAGGCCCGCCACGTACAGCGCGGCAGCCACCAGCCACCAATGCCGGAAGCCCATTCGCCGCACTCCATCCCGTCCGCGTCCCGCACCGTCACGGTATGTCAGCCCGGGTCCAACTCAAAGGTCCGGTCGTCAGCGCGCATTTGCCGGCGCGGTGAGCGGGAACAGGTCGCGCCGCCAATGCCAGGCGATCGCGGCCGTCGCCGCCAGGCCGAACAGGCAATAGGCCGTCGCCGTCGCGACGAAGCCGAACCGGTGGATCAGCGCGCCGGCCAGCAGCAGCCCCAGCGGCATGCCGTAAACCGCCAGCATCCGCACCCCCATCACCCGCGCCCGGAAGCGCTCGCCCGAACTGCGCAGCAGCATCACCGCCATCGGCACCATGCTCAGGCTCTGCATGAACCCCGCCGCCATCAGCAGCGGAATGCCCAGGCTGGGCAGCCCGGTCTGCGAATAGGCCAGCAACAGCGCGTACCACACGAAGGTGAAGCTGATCATGATGCGACCGGCCGGAATCCCGCGCCCGACCGTGCTGAGCATGATCGAGCCCAACAGCCCGCCGGAGGCGAAGCCCGCGGCCAGCAGCCCCAGCCCCGCCTGGTCCATGCCGTAGATGTCGCGCGCCACATAGGGCAGCAGCCCGCCGGACAGCGGGAAGGCGCAGAAATTGACCAGGAACGCCAGTACCATCGCCGCCAGTAGGCGCGGCGTGGTCCACACATAGCCCAGCCCCTCGCGCACGTCGCGCCAGGGCGAGACCGCGGCCGCGGCACCGCGCGGCGGGCGGGCGATGCCCAAGGTCAGCGCCAGGCTGGCGAGGTAGAACGACACCACCATCACATAAGCCGGCCCCATGCCCAGCAGCGCGAACACCCCCGCCCCGGCCAGGGCACCGGCGATGCGCGCCGAATCCTGGGTGGTGCGGGAAATGCCCATCGCCCCCATCAATTGGTTCGCCGGCATCAGGCTGCCGATCAGCGTGTTGCGCACCGCCAGGTCCGAGGGGCGCACCAGCCCCATCACCGAAGCGATGCAAAACACGTGCACCGGCGTCAGCACGCCAGCCAGGGCGAAGGCGCACAGCGTGCCGGCCAGCACCGCATAGGTGGCGCGCATCAGGCACAAAAGATTGCGCAGCCCGATCCGGTCGCCGGCCACGCCGAACAGCGGCGACAGCAAGGTGCCGGTGAACTGCAGCGAGCCGAACAGCGTGAGCAACAGGACGGATTGCGTCTCGACCAGGATGTACCAGCCGAGGATCAGCGTCTCCATCTCGAACGCCCAGGACGTCAGCAGGTCGGCCGGCCACATGAACCGGTAGCTGCGATTGCCGAACGGCGCCAGGAACGGCACGCGGGCAGCCGCGGCCGGGCGCTGCTGCACCGCGCCTCGATCGGCCATTTTCGGCATTTCCTCCACGTCCATCGCCTCTGACGCTAGCAGGGCGGGCGGGCCGGGCAACCCCACCAAGCTGCGGGTCAGCCCCTACGCCCGGCCGTCAGCGCCACTTGCGGTGAAACCACAGCCACTGGCCAGGCTCCTCGCGCACCCAGCCCTCGATGACGGTATTGATCGCCTGGGTCGCGGCGGCCACGTCGATCAACCCATCGGCATCGCGCGGCAGGTCGAGCGGGCCGGTGGTGGTGACATGGAAGCGCAGGCCGGGGCGGCGGATCACCCGCACGCCATAGACCGGGCAATCGTAGCGGCGGGCGAGGCGTGCCAGGGTCGGGTTGGCGCGGCAGGCGCGGCCGAAGAACTGCACCTCCGGGCCACGGCCGAAGAACTGGTCCACCAGCATGCCCAAATGCTCGCCGCGCTCCAGCGCCGCGGCCATCTCGAAGGCTCCGGCGCGGCGGGTGCTGATCAGCCGTCCCATCAGCGGGCCGCGGATCGCCTCGATCCGCTCGGCCACCGATTGGTTGTTGGGCATGCGATACACCACGGCGGTCGGCAGGCCGTGGCGCCGTGCGGCAACGGCGGGCAGTTCCCAATTCGCCAGATGCGCGGTGAAAAGCAGCGCCGGCTTGCCGTCGTCGCGCAGTTCCTCCAGCACCGGCCCGGCATCGGTGGTCACCCGCCCGGCATCGGGCCGCTCAGGATCGTAGTCCCAGATGCGGTCCAGATGGACGTATTCGCCCGCCACTCGGCCGAGGTTCTCCCACGCATCGCGCAGCGTCGCCTCCACCCAGGCGGCATCCCGCTCGGGAAACGACGCGGCCAACTGGGCACGGCCGATGCGATGCTCGCGCAACAACGGCCCCGCGCGCCGTGCCAGCGCGCCCATCATGTTCGAGGCACGCTCCGGCTGCATGCGCCGCAGCATGCCGAACAGGCCGCCGACGGCCTGGCCGAGGAAGCGGTCGACGACGCTTGCCATCTACAGGCGCACGAGAATCTTGCCGAACACGTCGCGGTGCTCCAGCCGGGCCAGCCCGTCGCCAAAATTGCCCAGCGTGTATTCGGTATCGATCACCGGCCGCACCCCGGCGGCGATGCGCGCCAGGGCACTTTCGATATTCGCCATGCGGCAGCCGAACGAGCCGATGATGCGGTACTGCTGCTGGAAAAGCTGCATCAGGTTGATACTGGCCGAGGGGCCGGAGGTGGCGCCGCAGGTCACCAGCCGCCCGCCACGCCGCATCGACAGCAGCGAGCCCTGCCAGGTGTCGGCGCCGACATGCTCGAACACCACGTCCACGCCGCGCTTGCCGGTGAGCTTGCGCACCACGCCCTCGAACCGGTCCTCGCGATAGTTGATCACGTGGTCCGCACCCAGCGCCCGCGCCTTCTCGGCCTTGGCCGCGGAGCCCACCGTGGTCACCACAGTGCAGCCCAGCGCCTTGGCCACCCAAATCGCGATGCTGCCGATCGCCGAGCCGCCGGCATGCACCAGGATCCACTCGCCCGGCTCAAGCCGCGCGTTGTCGAACAGCATGTGCTCCACGGTGCCATAGGCCACGGCGGTGCAGGCGGCATCCGCCGTGGAAACCGCGTCCGGCACCGGCACCAGCAGCCGGGCGGGGTGGTTGGTCAGTTCCTGTGCGAAGCCGTCGATATGAAAGCCGCGCACCCCCGCGACGTTTTCGCACAGGTTGTCCCGCCCTTCGCGGCAGGCGCGGCATACTCCGCAGGTGATGGCGCCGAACGGCACCACGCGCTGGCCGGGGCGCAGATGCGTCACCCCCTCGCCCACCGCCGTGACCTCCCCGGCCGCCTCGGCGGCGACCGCCAGCGGCAGCTTGCGCTTGGCGAACGCCATGCCGCGGAAGCCCCACACGTCCAGGTGGTTCAGCCCGACCACCTGCACCCGCATCTGCGCCTCGCCGGGGCCGGGCGGCGGCGGCGGGTCGAGGTCGACGAGCCGCACGTCGCGATCGCCGAACAGTTGGATGGCGCGCATCAGCTCGTCCTCGAAAGCAAGGGAAGACCAGGGCTCTGCCCTGGACCCGCTGGGGCCTGGAGGCCCCAGACCCCCAAAAATGGAGGGTGCAGGGGGCTCGGCCCCCTGCCGGGGTCCAGGGGCGGAGCCCCTGGCCTTGAATGCGTGGCCACCCCCGTCACCCGCGCGGAATCCCCAGCGAGGCGGTCAGCCCTCCATCCACCGGAATCACCGCCCCCGTCACATAGCTCGCCGCCGGCGAGGCCAGGAACGCCACCACCCCGGCGATCTCCTCCGGCCGGGCATAGCGGCCGGCGGGCACACGGGTTTCGGTGGCCGGGCGATAGGCCGCGAAGGCGGCGACCATTTCCGTGTCCACGAAGCCGGGCGCGACATAATTCACCGTAACGCCCCGCTTCGCCGTCTCGATGGCCAAGGTTCGGACATAGCCGAGCAGGGCGGCCTTGGAGGCACCATAGGCGGCGTTGCCCTGGCTGGCCTGTTGGCCCACCACCGACCCCACGGCGATGATGCGCCCGGCGCGCGCCCGCGTCATCGGCCGCACCACGGCCTTGGCGATGCGGGTGAAGGACCAGAAATTCACCTGCATCAGCCGCTCGGCCGCGTCCTGGTCCATCATCGCGGCCAGCATGTCGTAGGTGGTGCCCCCCACCTGCACCAGCGCTGCCAACGGCGGCCCATTCTCCAGCCCGGCGGCGAAGGTCTCCACCGCCGCGCGATCGGCAAGGTCCAGCGCCTGGGCGGCAAAGCGACCATGCGGGTGGCGCCTGGCGAGACGCGCCAGTTGGGCGTCCGCGGCCGCGGCGTCGGTGCGATAGGTGAAGGTGACGTCAAAGCCAGCATCCGCCAGCACCTCCACCACCGCGGCGCCGATGCCGCGGCCGCCACCGATCACAAGGGCCGATGAAGCCATGCCGGTCAGGCCGGCTCCGCCTGCAGCACCAGGCACACGTTCTGGCCGCCGAAGCCGAAGGAGTTGGAGATGGCGCAGCGCACTGCCGCATCACGCGCCACGTTCGGCACGCAATCCACCGGCAGCGCCGGGTCGGGGGTTACGTAGTTGATGGTGGGCGGAATGCGGCCATGGCGGATGGTCAGCAGCGAGAACACCGCCTCGATCGTGCCCGCGGCGGTCAGAGTATGGCCGATCATCGACTTGTTGGACGAGATCGGGATCGACCCTGCCCGCTCGCCAAACACGGTGGAAACCGCCAGCCACTCCATGCGCTCGTTCTCGGGCGTGCTGGTGCCGTGCGCATTGATGTAGTCCACCGCCTCCGGCCCGATACCCGCATCGCCCAGCGCCGCGTGCAGGCAGGCGATCACCGGCTTGCCGTCGGGCGAGGAGCGGGTGCGATGGAAGGCGTCGGCCCGCTCGCCGCAGCCGGAGACCACGCCCAGGATGCGCGCGCCACGGGCGGTGGCATGTTCCAGGCTCTCCAGCACCAGCGCGCCGGCACCCTCGGCCATCACGAAGCCGTCGCGGTCCTTGGAGAACGGGCGCGAGGCGGCTTCCGGCACATCGTTGCGGGTGGACAGAGCGGAGAGAAGGGAGAAGCGGATCAGCGATTCCGGGTTCACCGAGGCATCGGTGCCCACCACCAGCGCCGCCTCCGACAGGCCGGCGCGGATCGATTCCACCGCAAGCTGGATCGCCGTGCCGCCCGATGCACACGCAGTGGAGGTGGCAATCGGCGAGCCCTTGGTGCCGAAGCGCGCCGCCAGCCCTTCGGCCACCGAGCCGAACAGGAAGCGGCGATAGGTGTCACGGAACTGCGGCGCATCGGCCACCGCCAGAAGATCGGCATAGGCGACGCCATCGTTCCTTCCGGTCGCGGCGGCCAGCGCCCGGCGCTGCGGCCATTCCAGCTCCACCGGCGGCAGGGCCAGGAACAGCGGGCCCGGAAAATCGCCTTTCGTGCCTATGCCCGCCTCGGCGATCGCCTCCTCGGCCACCCGGTCGGCCAGCCTTTCCGAGAGTTCCGGCGCACATAGCGGGTCGGCGGGCACGAAATCCACCGTGCCGGCGATGGTGGTGCGCATGTGGTCGAGCGGGAAGCGGGTGATGCGGCGGATGCCCGAGACACCGGCGGTCAGCTTCGCCCAGTTGTCGGCCTGCCCCTCGCCCAGCGAGGTCAGCACCCCCATGCCGGTGACGACGACGATCGGCCGGCCCTGCGAATCGGTATGCGGCATCGCAATCTCCTCAGGCTGCGGTGACCAGGGCCATGCCCTCGCCGCGCCAGTGGCCCCAGCCGGTCACCAACGCCTGGCGCAGCGGCGCGGCCATCGCGGCCTCGCCGGCTTCCAGCGGCGCGAACAGGCGCCCCTGGGCGACGGCGTCGGCGGCCAGGGCGATGTTGGCCACGAAGGACGGCTCCATCGAATGGCCCAGCGCGGTGGCGGTGGCGCGCAGCGGCAGCCCGAGCGCGCCGAGAAACGCCAATTCCTCCTGCGTCGGCGCCGCAACGCCACTGGCGCCGGACAGCACGGCCGCGGCGGCGCGGTCGAGCATGCCGTCCATGCCGGCCAACTGGCGATCGGCATTGGCGGCAGCCTGGCCGGGGGCGCGGCCGCAGCGGTCGGAGGCGACGGCGGCGATGCGGGCGATCGGTGCCACCCCGCGCGCCTCGGCATGGGCACGGCTTTCGACCACCAGGAAGCAGCCGAGCGAGCCCAGCACCATGCCCCCGCCGGTCTCCTGCCGGGCCCGCACCGGAGCGAAACCGCCCGTGTGCAGCGTGCCGCCCATGGCATAGAGCATCGGCGTCTCGGGCCGCTGCGCGTTGTGCGAGCCGCCGACCAGGAACAGTTCGCCCTGCCCCGCCGCGATGCGGGCAACCGCGGTGCGCACCGCATCCACGCCCGACGCCTCCTCGCCCATGAAGGTGCGCGAAGACCCGACCACGCCGTGCACGATGGAGATGTTGCCGGCAAGCAGGTTGGAAAGCTGGGCCAGGAACAGTGTCGGCCGAAGGTCGGTGAGCAGCCGTTCATTGAGCAGGGCGCCAGGATTCTCGGCATGCGGCAGGGCGGAGAGGACGGCCGCGTCCACCGCGGCATCGCGCTCGCCGCCACCGGCGGCCACGATCATGTGGGTGTGGGCAAGCATCTCCGCCTGCCCCTTCACCCCGGCCTGCTCCAGCGCTGCGCCGGCGGCATAGGTGCCGATGCGCTGCCACGGCTCCATCTGCCGCTGGTCCTGGCGCTTGGGGATCTGCCGGTCATAGGCCAGCGCGGCGATGGGGTGCACGGCATAGGGCGCAAAGGATTCAGCATCCACCACCGACTTGAAGCCGCCCGGCGCGTCCAGCGCGGCGCGGTGCGCATCGATGCCGTCGCCGAGGCAGGAGACCAGGCCGATGCCCGTGATGACGGCGTCGCGCGGCGAGGATTGCTCAGGCATCGGCCAACAACTCCGCCGGCACGCCCACGCGGCGCGCCACGCCGAAAAGCCCGTCGCGCAACGACGGGTTGGGGAAATCCATGATTCGATAGGTGATCGTCGCCTCGGCCGCCACCCGCCCATCGGCGCGGATGCGGCCGCTGAGGATGGCGTAGCCGGAGCCATCATGCACCCGTGTCGCCTCGCAGCGCAGTTGCTGGCCGGGCACGAGGAAGCTGCGCATTTTCGCCTCCTTCACCGCCGCCAGGAAGGCCATCTGCGCGAACCGCATCCCGGCCATGATCAGCCAGCCGCCCGTCTGCGCGATCGTCTCGATCATCAGCACGCCGGGCATGATGGGATAGCCGGGGAAATGCCCCTCGAAGACCGGGCTGTGCTCCGGCAAGGTGCAATCGGCTGCGATGGTGTGGGCGGAGAGGTCGAGTTCGACGATGCGGTCGACCATCTGGAAATATTCGAGGCGCATCGGCGTGCGGTCTGCCCCCTTTTGCGGTCGGTGCCGCTGCCACTCAGCCCTTGGCCGCGACCAGCTTGTCGATGTTGGCGCACAAGCCCTGGACGACGAAATACTGGTCGGACGACACGCCGCCCTCGTTCACTTCCTGCGTCCACTGCTCCAGCGGCATCTTGATGCCGAACGCCTTGTCGATGGCGAAGGCCACGTCGAGGAAGTCCAGGCTGTCGATGCCCAAATCGTTGATGGCATGGCTCTGGGGCGTGATCGTGGCGCGGTCGATGCCGCAGATCTCGGAAATGATGTCGGCGACCTTGTCGAAGGTGGCGGACGTCGATGCAGCAGACATGGCGAGAGCCTCACTTCAGCGGGAAAGACACGGTGGGCGTCCGATGTGCGCGCCCAATGCGCGGGCAGGTTGCGCAGGCGACGGCCCATCACATCGGTATCGGTGCAGGGGGAGACAACACAAGACGCAGGCCAACACAAGTCGCACGCCCCGGCGGCGGCGTCGGGGCGGTATTCGTCCGGCTCGGGCGGCCGATACGGCGCGATCAGTACAGCGTGACGGCGGCTCCGCCCAGGCCCTCGAACCGCACGACGACATGGCAGGGCCCGTCGAGCCAGATCGGCGGGGTGACGCTGCCCAGCATCACCACCTGGCCCGCGAACAGTCCGCCAAAGGCGGCTACGGTGGGCGACCCCGCCAGCCACGCGAGCGCTTCCATCGGGTCGCCCAGCAGGTCGCGCCCGTGGCCGGCGGCACGTTGCTGGCCGTCCACCAGGATGTGGCCGGGGATGGCCCGCAGATCCAGGTTGTTCCAGCCGGCCGGCGCGGCGCCGAGGATGGCGGCGCGGTGGTACACCTGGTCGGCGATCAGGGTGGGCGTGCCGATGCGCGCCAGGTCGCCGGCCGGCGGTGCGCCGTAGCGGTTTTCCACGATCTCGATGGCGGCGAACACTTCGCCCACCGCCGCGCGCGCCGTGGCGGCGTCGCAGGGGCCAGCCGGCAGGTCGCGGGCGAGGCGCAGGCCGATCTCGCACTCCGCCCCCGGGCCGCGCAGGGTGGCGTACGGCAGGCGGGCGCCAGTTGCGAGCAGGTTGGCCACCTCCATGTAGCCAGCGGCGGGACCGGCCAGGCCGAGATAGTCCTGCATGCGTTTCGTGGTCGCGCCGATCTTGAAGCCGGCGGGCGGCACGGCGCCGGCACGCGCGGCCCGGGCAAGCTGCACCGCCACGCCCTCGGCCACGTCCCGCGGGGCCAGCGCGGCCGGCAGGAACGCCTCGGCGCCGGCCGCACGAGCCTCGTCCAGTGCGGCGGCGGCGGGGGCCGGGTCGTAGCGGCGATCCTGGGTCATGGCTTCATACCCGTTCAGCGTTGCGCCAGTTCGGTACAGCGCGATGGCCGCGGCGGCAGAGACGTTCAGGCTCTCAAGCTGCGCGGTCGCCCCTGGCATGGCGATGCCCGCCACCTCGTCGCAGGTGTCGCGCGTCAGGCGCCGCAGGCCCTCGCCTTCGTTGCCCAGCACCAGGGCGACGCGGCGGCCGGCCAGCGACTTGCCGGACAGCACGCCGCCTCCCGCATCCAGCCCCACCACCCAGAATCCGGCGGCACGCAACGCCACCAGCGTGCGGGCGATGTTCACCGCGCGCAGGAACGGCACCGTCTCCAGCGCACCGGACGCCGCCTTGGCCAGGGCCCCCGTCTCCTCGGGCGCATTGCGGTCCTGGGTGATCACGGCGGCGACACCGAAGGCCGCGGCGGCGCGCAGGATGGCGCCGACATTCCGCGGGTCGGTTATCTGGTCCAGCACCAGAATCGGTCCCGGGCGCGCGACGGCGGATTGCAGGCTGGGCGGCGCCAGCGGCTCCACCAGCACGGCCGCGCCCTGGTGGATGGCGCCGGCGCCGAGCAGGTAGTCGAGCCGGCTGCGCTCCGTGCGCTCCACCCCGACCGGCCAGGGCCGCCCCAGCCGGGCGGCGACGGCGGCCTCCGCCTCCTCGCTCAACAGCAGGCGGCGCAGATGGCGGGCGGGATTGGCGAGCGCGGCGGCGACGGCATGGATGCCATAGATCCACAGCGAGTTGCCGGGTGCCTCGCGCGGCCCGGCGGCGCGGGCCTGGCCTTCGCCGCGGCGCGGCGCACGGCCGGTTGGGCGCTCGCCGGCTGGGCGTTCAGCAGTGGGCCGTTGCGATGTGGTGCGTTCGGCGGCGGGGCGTTCGGGCACGGGCCGGGGCGCGCGCAGCGTGTTCGCATCGCGCGGCGGCGGCTCGCCCCGCCCTTGCTCGCCGCGCCCCTTGTCGGCCCGGTCTTGCTGGCCGGCACCCTGCTGGCCGGCCCCCTGGAGGCGCTGGCCGCCCTCGTCGCGCCGGCTGTCGCGCCGCCCACCCTCGCCATGGCGGGGCGTCGCGGGCCGGGGGCCACCGCTGCGGTCGGGAGAACTCCTGCCCGGCCCGCCGCGCGGCGGCCCCGAGCGTCCGCCGCCCGCGCCACCGGCCCGCGGACCTGATGAACCGGAACGGCCTGAGTCGGATGTCGGGCGGCGAGGTGGTTTCATGGCTGACGTATAGCGGGCGCGGTGGGGGCCGACAAATGGCTGACACGGAATTGCCGGGACCCGGTCGCAGGATCGGTTTATACGCGATCGATGGAAAAGGGGGGCGATTGACAAGGGGGGGCGATTGGCAATAGTCCGCTCTCCCGCGCGGCATGGCTGCGCGTGCCTGGAATGGCGGAGGGGTGCCCGAGTGGCTAAAGGGGGCGGACTGTAAATCCGCTGGCGCACGCCTACGTTGGTTCGAATCCAACCCCCTCCACCAATCGATTGCCGACCAGATTGGGCGCCGGCTCAAGGCGCCAGGCCCGGAACGCGGGTGTAGCTCAATGGTAGAGCTCCAGCCTTCCAAGCTGGCTATGAGGGTTCGATTCCCTCCACCCGCTCCGCCCGCCAACCGTCTCGCCGGCCTCCCAGGGGCCGCGCTGGGGCGCCGCGTTACGCTTCCCCTTGACATCGCGACGCGCGCGCTCTTTCTACGGCCCCCGGGCCGCGTGCAGGCGCAGTCCGGTGCCGCTTGGGGCTGCCCCGGGGGGCGGGCTTAGGGGTGTAGCTCAATTGGCTAGAGCGCCGGTCTCCAAAACCGGAGGTTGGGGGTTCGAGACCCTCCACCCCTGCCATTCCTTCGGCGGGCATGCCTCCGGCGGGCTTTCCCGTTGCGGGCGCGGCCCTTTCGCGGGCGGGTCCTGTCGCGGGGCTGGCTGCGATGCGAACCCGGGGCGCCGGCGAGTGCCTTGAATTCAGATTGTTCAGATTGGGAGAATGATGCGCGTGGCCTTTGATCCGGTTCGGTTCGTGCGCGAAGTCCGCAGCGAGGCCACGAAGGTGACCTGGCCGTCGCGCAAGGAGACGCTGGTGACCACCGGCCTGGTGGTGGCCATGGCAACCCTTGCGGCAATCTTCTTCTTCATCACGGACCAGATCATCGGCGTCGGCGTGCGTGCGCTGTTCGGCGTGGCAGGCTGAGGAAAAAAGTCATGGCGAAGCGTTGGTACGTCGTCCACGTCTATTCGGGCTTCGAGAAGAAGATCGCCCAGCAGATCAAGGAGCAGGCCGCGCAGAAGGGCCTGGCCGACCATTTCGACGAGGTGCTCGTGCCCTCCGAGGAGGTCGTGGAACTGCGCCGCGGCCAGAAGGTGAACGCCGAGCGCAAGTTCTTCCCCGGCTACGTGCTGGTGAAGATGGAACTGTCCGACGACGCGTGGCACCTGGTGAAGGACACGCCGAAGGTCACCGGCTTCCTCGGCAGCAAGACCCGCCCGTCGCCGATCAGCGATGCCGAGGCTGACCGGATCATGAAGCAGACCACCGAAGGCGTGGAGCGCCCGCGCCCGGCCATCCTGTTCGAGGTGGGCGAGCAGGTGCGCGTGGCCGACGGCCCGTTCACCAGCTTCAACGGCACGGTCGAGGAGGTGGACGAGGAACGCGGCCGCGTGAAGGTCAGCGTTTCCATCTTCGGCCGCTCCACGCCAGTGGAACTGGAATACAGCCAGGTCGAGAAGGCGTAGCCGGCCAAGACGAGGGGTTCCTGCTCCCTTTCGGCCGGGCAGGCCCTGTGCGTCCGCGGACCTTGCCCGCCCGGCGGACCGACACTCGAGCGCCGAGGATTATCAACTCCTTCGCGAGGGTGCGGCGCGCAAAGCCCCCGCAGCTCCAGGTCTTTGTTAAAGAACGCAAATCTTCCGATCGGATGATTCCACCGGATCGGATGTTGCCCTAAGGCGTGCGGTCTCGCAGCACGCGCTGCAGGTCGTCCTCGATCGCGCTGAAATCCACGTCGTAGGTCGTGCGGGCGGCTTCGCGCCAGTCGGCCAGGTCGATCACCCGGGCTGGGTTGTCGCGCAGCAGCTCGCGCTTGATGAACGGGAAGCGCACCTCGATCAGCTGGCGCCACAGCTCGGCCGTCGGGTTCATCGGCACACGGTGCGACGCCGAATAGAGAAGGTGCATCAGGTGCGTCTTGCGGTTGATCACGAACGGGTCGGTGTCATCAGGCGCGTCGCGCCCCTTCCTGACCAGCGGGCCCGGATCGATGCGCGCGATCAGGTCCCGGTAGGGGTAAACGGCCGCGCAGCGCAGGCCGTATTTCAGCATCGTCCGGGTCATCCCTACCTCGTAGTTCAAGATTACCCACAGCTTGTTGCGCACCGGGCGCACCGACTTCCAGAAGATGTTCCAGGCCTTGCTGCCCAATGCGGCGGGGCCGGCCGCGATGAAGAACGACTGCAGGTGGTAGCGATTCTGGTAGCTCTCGGTGGCGCCCCAGACATCGGCCCGGCTGAAGTCGATGCCCTCCAGCAGCGCGGACATGTCGCACAGCGGGCCATAGACGCTGTCGTTCACCACCAGCAGCATGTCGGTGGTGTCGGGCTTGGCGTCGGCATGGCGCAGCCCATCGCGCATCGCGCCGAAGTCGTAGCCGATGTTGCGGCGGACCAGCACTGCGGCGCACAGCGGCCGCAATTCCGCCATTGCCGCATCGGTCAGCCTGCCCGAATTGGTGACGAACACGATGTCGAAGCCGTGCTCGCTCAGTGCCCGGAGATAGGGCAGCAGATAAGGCTGCAATTCGCCGGCGGCGTCGAAGTGCACGAAGACGGCCACGCGGCGGCCCAGCTTCTGCCCGTTGGTCCAGGTGCTGACCACCTGGTTGGGGCTGCGCAGGAAGCTGCGCCAGTACCAGACATAGGCATGGGCCAGGAAGTAGCGGAACCGCCACCTGCGCCAGAAATCCTGGAGGACGTTCAGGATGCTCTTGAGAAATTCCATCGCTGCGCCGCCACCCGCCATTGTTGCCGCATGCGTCGCGCCACGCCATCGGATGGCGGCGGACCGTCAGCGGTATAGAGGCACACGACCCACGGGCCAATCCTGAGCGGCCGAAACGATCGGATTGCGCGGCTATGCCTCGCCGTCGGCGGCATGCGCGCGCAGGTCCTCCAGCGCGCAATAGGCGAGTGCCGCCAGCTCGGTGGCACGCAGCACCACAAGCGGCGCGCGCCCGGCCCGCAGCGCCTCCTGCCAGCGCGGCGCGCACAGGCACCAGCGATCGCCGGGCTTGAGCCCGGGGAAGCCGAATTCCGGCACCGGCGTGGAAAGGTCGTTGCCCATGGCGCGGCTATAGGCCAGGAACGCCGCCGTCATCACGGCGCAAACCGTGTGGCTGCCAGCATCCTCGGGGCCGGTATTGCAGCAGCCGTCGCGGAAAAAGCCGGTGAGCGGCACCATCGAGCAAGGCTCCAACGGCCCACCCAGCACGTTGCGGGCCGGCCGCCCGCCATTGCCGCCGGATGCGTCGAGCGGCACGGCGTCAGGCCCCGCCCCGCGGGCCGGCAGGCATGCTTGCGCTCAACTGCCCGCCCGCCCGAGCGCGTCGAGCACGCGCTGCACCGTGAGGATCTGCGGCAGCACCACCGGGTCGCCGCCGCCGGCCGGATACAGCGCGTAGAGCGGCACCCCGTCGCGGCCAAGGCCCTGCAGGTACTGCGTGATAACGGGATCCCGCCGGGTCCAGTCCCCCTTCATGTAGACCACGCCGCTCGCGGCGAAGGCGCGGCGCACCTCGTCCCGGTTCAGCGCCACCTGTTCGTTGACCAGGCAGGTGACGCACCAGGCCGCGGTCATGTTGACGAACACGCTCCGCCCCTCCTGGCGCAGGGCGGCGAGGCGGGTCGAGCTGTAGGGCTCGAAGCCGGCGGCCGCCTCGTCCGCCGGCGCCGTGCCGGCCGCGGCCTGCGGGCTGGTGGTCAGGGTCGACAGCATGGCCACCGCCGCCAAGCCCGCGACCACCGCCAGGCCCGTGGCAACCCGGCGCAGCAGGCCGGCGCGCGTCTGCGCCAGGTGCACCGCCCACAGCGCGAAGGCCACCAGCAGCATCCCGGCGGCGGTGAACAGCACCCCGGTCGGGCCGGCCTGCAGGCTGACCACCCACAGCAGCCAAACCGATGCCGCATACATCGGGAACGCCATCAGCTGCCGCAATACGTCCATCCACGGCCCCGGGCGCGGCAGGCGGCGGGCAACGGCGGGAATGGTGGCGAGCAGCACATAGGGCAGCGCAAAGCCCACCCCCATCGCCAGGAAGCCGGCCAGCGTCACCGCCAGCGGCGCCACCAGGGCGCCGGCGACGGCCGCGCCCATGAACGGCGCGGTGCAGGGCGTGGCCACCAGCACCGCCAGCAGGCCGGTGAAGAAACTGCCCGCCATGCCGCCGCGCCCCGCCGCCGCCTGACCTACCCCGGCAAGGCGGCCACCGCCGATCGCGTACACGCCCGACATGTTCAGCCCGATCGCGAACAGCAGCCACGCCATGGCGGCGACGAAGACCGGCGCCTGGAACTGAAAGCCCCACCCCACCGCGGCCCCGGCCGCGCGCAGCGCCACCAGCACCCCGGCGAGCGCCAAAAAGGTGACCACCACCCCGGCACCATAGGCGGCGGCCTGGCGCAACGCCGCCGACCGGTGCCCGCCGGACAGCCCGGCCAACCCCATCGCCTTGACCGCCAGCACCGGAAACACGCAGGGCATCAGGTTCAGGATCGCGCCCGCGGCCAGGGCGAACAGCACAAGCTGCCACAGCGGCAGCGCAACCGCCGGGGCCACGAGAGGGCCAGGCGCGGCGGTGAGCGAGAGGGCACTGCTCCGGCCATCCCGATCGGTGATCACCACCACGCCGCGCAGCCCCGCATCGGGACGGAAATCCGGGCCAGGGCGCAGCGCCAGCGTGAACCCGCCATCGGCAAGGGCGAAGCGCTGCGGCGCGTTGTGCTCCACCTGCCCCCATTTCATCGGCGCGAACCAGGCCTGCTCAATCCGGCCATGATCCAGACCGGGGGCACCGACGAACAGCACCCCGTCGGGCGATACCGAAGCCGGCCACGGCGACGGGACGGGCGTCTCGGCATCGGCTGCGGCAAAAAGCGGCGCCTCGGCGGACGGCACCGGCGGTCCGGGGGGCAGCGTGAGGGTGAAGGTCCCCTCCTCCGGCACGCAAATCTCCTCGCAGACCAGCCAGTTGGCCTGCACATTCACCGTCAGCTTTCCACCCGTCGCCGTGGCCGCGGAGGTCCCCGCCGCCGTGGCCGCGGAGGTCAGGGTGACGGGCAGCACGACATCGCCGGCATAGCCATAGCTCATCACCGGCCCGGTCGCGTGGCGCGTGGGCGTGGGCCAGGCAATCGGTCCTGCCTCGACGCCCTCAGGCAGGGAGAACGCCATCTCCGGCGGCGCGCCGGCATCCCCGGGGTTCTGCCAATAGGTATACCAGCCCGGCGCAAGGCGCAGGCGCAGCGCCACCCGCAGGGGCTGGCCCGGCGTGAACGCATCAACCTCCGAAACCAGGCTCGCCCGCGCCCGCGGGCTGGACACGATTTCACTCTCCAGCGCGCGCGCCGGCAGCGGCAGGGCAAGGCCCAGAAGCAACAGGAGTGCAAGCAACCGAGGCAGCATCATGATCTCCACCACGCCGACCATACTCCGGCTCGCTCCCCATGTCGCCCGCGGGCGCCCGCAATGCTATGCCCACACGGTGGAAAACCGCCTCTCTCCCGACGTCATCGCCGACCTGCCCATCGCCGCGACCCTGCCCGCAGTGCACGCGGCGCTGGCGGGCCAGTCGAACGCCGTGCTGATCGCGCCGCCGGGCGCGGGCAAGACCACGCTGGTGCCGCTATCCCTGCTCGACGCCCCGTGGCTGGGCCAGGGCCGGATCGTGATGCTGGAGCCGCGCCGCCTCGCCGCCCGCGCCGCGGCCACGCGCATGGCCAGCCTGATCGGCGAACAACCCGGCCAGACCGTCGGCTACCGCACCCGCCTCGACAGCGCCGTCTCGGCGGCAACCCGCATCGAGGTGGTGACGGAGGGCCTGCTGGTGCGCCGCCTGCAGTCCGACCCGGGGCTGGACGGCGTGGCGCTGGTCATCCTGGACGAAATCCACGAGCGCGCGCTGGACGCCGATCTGGCGCTGGCCTTCTGCCTCGACCTGCAACGCGGGCTGCGCCCGGAACTGCGCCTGCTCGCCATGTCGGCCACCGCCGATGGCGCCCGGCTGGGCCCGCTGCTGGGCGGCGCGGTGATCGAGAGTGCGGGGCGCGCGCACCCGGTGAAGCTGGAGCACGCCGGGCGCGACGTCACCCAGTTGCGCGACCTTCCCGACGCCATGGCCAGGGCCATACGCGGCGCGCTGGCGGCCCACCGGGGCGACATCCTCGCCTTCCTGCCCGGCATGGGCGAAATCCGCCGCACCGAGGCCGCCCTGGCCGGCTGCGGCGCCCTGGTGCTGCCGCTGCACGGCGAATTGCCGCCCGCCGAGCAGGATCGCGCCCTGCGCGAAGCCGAGGGCCGGCGCGTGGTGCTGGCCACCTCGATCGCCGAGACGTCGCTCACCGTGCCCGGCGTGCGCATCGTCGTCGATGGCGGCTGGCGGCGCGCGCCGCAACTCGACCCGGCCACCGGGCTCACACGCCTGGTCACGGTGCGGATCAGCCGCGCGGCGGCCGAGCAGCGCGCAGGGCGCGCGGGCCGCGAGGCGCCCGGGGTCGCGATCCGGCTGTGGACCACGGCCCTGCATCGCGGCCTGCCCGGCTTCGACCGGCCGGAGATCCTGCAGGCCGAACTGTCCGGCCTGGCGCTGGACTGTGCCTCCTGGGGCGCGGCGCCGGCCGACCTGCCGTTCCCAGACCCGCCGCCCGCCGGCCCGCTCGCCGCCGCCCAAACCCTGCTGGCCGAGCTTGGCGCGCTGGACGAGGCCGGGCGGATCACGACGCTGGGGCGGCAGATGGCCGTGCTGGGCGCGCACCCGCGGCTCGCGGCGATGATGCTGGCCGCCGAATCGCCGGGCGAGGCCGCGCTCGCCGCCGACCTCGCCGCCCTGCTGGAGGAGCGCGACCCGCTGCGCGAACGCGACGCGCCCGCCGATATCGGCCTGCGCCTCGCCGCCCTGGCCGGGCATGCCGACGCCGACCGCGGCGCCGTCTCGCGCATCAACCGCGCCGCCACCCGGTACCGCCGCCGCATGCGCCTGGGCAACACCGCGCCCGAGGGCGACCCCGCCCGCCTGATCGCCGCCGGCTTCCCCGACCGCATCGCCCAACGCCGCGGCGAGCCCGGCAGCTTCCGCCTCTCCGGCGGCGGCGGCGCCCGAATGCCCCTCGCCGACCCGCTGTCCAAGGCCCCGTTGCTCGCGGTCGCCAGCCTGGAGATGAAGACCGGCGCCCGCATCCGCCTCGCCGCCCCGCTCGACGCGGCGCACCTGCCGGCGGCGTTGGCGGCGCGGGTGACGGAGGTGGTGGAAACCGGGCTCGACCCCGTCACCGGCTCGGTGCTCGCCCGCCGCCGCCGCCGGCTGGGCACGCTGATCCTGGAAGACCGCACCGAGCCCGCCGACCCCGCGGAAACCGCCGCCGCGCTGGCCGCCGCCGCCCCCGTCGCGCAGCTTCCCTGGAGCGAAGCGGCGCGCCAGTTCCAGGCCCGTGTCGCCCTGATGCGGCGCCTGGAGCCCGAGGGCGGCTGGCCCGACCTGTCCGACGAGGCGCTGGCCGCGGACCGTGCCTGGCTCGCTCCGCACCTGCATGGCCTGTCGCGCCTGGCCGACCTCGCCCGCCTCGACCTCGCCGCGGTGCTGCGCGCCGCCGTGGCCGGCCTCGCCGATGGCTGGGAGCGCACGGCACGGCTGGACCGCGAGTTGCCCACCCACCTGCCGCTGCCGCGCGGCCGCGCCGCCGTGGACTACACCCAGCCGGTGCCGTTGGCCGAGGCGCGGGCACAGCATTTCTACGGCCTGCAGGAGACGCCGCGCCTTGCCGGCGGGCGGGCTGGCCTGCGGCTCGCGCTGCTGTCGCCCGCCGGGCGGCCAGTGGCGATCACCGGCGACCTCGCCGCCTTCTGGCAAGGCGCCTGGGCCGATGTGCGCAAGGACATGCGCGGCCGGTATCCCAAGCACGACTGGCCCGATGACCCGGCATCGATCACATCGCAACAGGTGTCACGACCGTAACTTGTTACCCGCCCCTGTTCTCACCACGTTGCAACCAATGGCCAGATTGCCCATGGATGAATTGCCCGCCGATAGGATGTCGGGGATGGAGAACAACACATGTCCACTGCCCTGACCCGCAGCATGGCCCCGAACCAAAGCATCACCCTGAACCGCAGAGATCTGTTCACCAAGGCCGCGGCGGTCGCGTCAGTGCTGGCCCTGCCAGCCTGCGCCCGCGCCCGATCGGCGCCGTTCAGCTTCGCGCCACTGGTCAAGCGCGTCATGCCCACGGTGGTGAACATCGCGGTGACCGAGACGGTCGCCCTCGGCAACGACCCGCTCAGCATGCTGCCGCCGGAGGTGCAGAAACAACTGCGCGACCGCTTCCGACAGCGCCGCCAGGAGGTGGCCGGCGTCGGCTCGGGCTTCATCATCGACCCGTCCGGCTACATCGTCACCAACAACCACGTGGTGGGCAGCGCCACGCGCATCGTCGTCAGCCTGTCCGACGGCACCCAGCTTCCCGCCAAGCTGGTCGGCGGCGACGACCTGACCGACGTGGCGCTGATCAAGATCACCTCGCCCGCCATCCTGCCTGCCGCCAGCTGGGGCGACAGCGACGCGATGGAGGTCGGCGACTGGGTGATCGCGGCGGGCAATCCGTTCGGCCTGGGCGGCTCGGTCACCGCCGGCATCATATCGGCGCGCGGGCGCGACATCCGCACCAGCCCGTTCGACGATTTCCTGCAGATCGACGCCCCGATCAACCCGGGCAACTCCGGCGGCCCGCTGTTCAACACCGATGCCGAAGTGGTCGGCATGAACACCGCCATCTATTCGCCCACCGGCAGTTCGGTCGGCATCGGCTTCGCCATCCCCAGCGCCATCGCCAGCCGGATCGTCGCCGAACTGCGCAGCAAGGGCCGGGTCGATCGCGGCTGGCTCGGCGTGTCGCTGCAGGACGTGGACCAGCAGGGAACCACCGCCGTGGGCATCGCCGCGGTCGAGCGCGGCGGCCCGGCATTCCAGGGCGGCCTGCGGCCCGGCGACATCATCACCGGCGTGAACGGCGAGAAGGTGGCGAATTCGCGCGCGCTCATCCGCGCCGTGGCAGGCACTCCACCCGGCAACAAGGTGCGACTGGCGGTTCGCCGCGAGGGCAGCATCGTCGACCTGTCCGTCACCGTCGGCCAGCGGCCGCGCATCGAGGAGAATTGACGCCATGCGTATCCTGGTGGTCGAGGACGACAAGGACGTCGCCGGCTTCGTGGTCAAGGGGCTGAAGGAGGCCGGCCATGTGGTGGAGCACACGGCCAACGGGCGCGACGGCCTGTTCCTGGCCGCCAGCGAGCAGTTCGACGCAATCGTGCTCGACCGCATGCTGCCGGGCGGCGTCGACGGGCTGCGTCTGCTGGAAACGTTGCGCAGCCAGGGCAACACCACGCCGGTGTTGTTCCTCTCGGCCATGGCGCAGGTCGACGACCGCGTGCGCGGGCTGAAGGCCGGCGGCGACGACTACATGACCAAGCCCTTCGCCTTCGCCGAGCTGCTCGCCCGTGTCGAGGCGCTGACCCGCCGCGGCAAGGGCGAGGGGCCGACGACGAAGCTGGTGGTGGGCGACCTGGAGATGGACCTGCTGTCGCGCGGCGTGAAGCGCGCCGGCCAGAAGGTGGACCTGCAGCCGCGCGAGTTCCGCCTGCTGGAGTTCCTGATGCGCCATGCCGGCCAGGTGGTGACGCGCACAATGCTGCTCGAAGGCGTGTGGGACTACCACTTCGACCCGCAGACCAACGTGATCGACGTGCATGTCTCGCGGTTGCGCCAGAAGGTGGACAAGCCCTTCGCCACGCCGCTGATCCACACCGTGCGCAACGCCGGCTACATGTTGCGCACCGAGGCGCCTTGAAAGAGGCGTGGGCATGACCGAGAGGGGGCCGGACGCGCCGCTGCCACCGGCCGCTGGTCCGTCATGCGCCATGTCACAGCTCCCGGCGCCGTCCCGGCCGCCGACGCCGCCCACCGGCTTCTTCGGCCAGGCCGGGGTGCGCTTCGGCATGATCTATGCCTCGCTGTTCGGCGCCAGTTCGCTGGCACTGGCGGCGTTCCTGTGGTGGTCCACCGCCGGCCTGCTCGACCGGCAGAACGATACCGCCATCGCCGTGGACTCCCAGGGGCTGATGGAGCGCTTCGAGGAGGGCGGGCTGCCGAACCTGGTCGAAGCCATCGAGCAGCGCATCGCCGGCAACATCGACGACGACAGCATCTATCTGCTGATCGATGGCGGCCTGCAGCGGATGGCCGGCAACCTGGAGCGCTGGCCCCGCGGCCTGGCCCCCGATTTCGACTGGGCGGAACTGCACATCGACCGCGGCGGGGCGACGGGGATGGCGCGGGTGCACCGGATGGACCTGCCGGAGGGGATGCAGCTGCTGGTCGGGCGCGATGTTGAATCGCGCAGCCAGCTGCGCCGCATCGTCGCAGACGCCATGCTGTGGGCGGCGGTGATCGCGGTGCTTCTGGGCACCGTGGGGGCGGTCGCCGTGCGCGGCCTGTTCCGCGCCACGCTCGCCGATGTGTCCGCCACCGCCGCCGCGATCAGCGCCGGCGACCTGACGCGTCGTGTCAAGGTGACCGGGCACAGCGACGAATTCGACATGCTGGCCGAGACGATCAACGACATGCTCGACCGCATCGGCCGCCTGATGGACGGGGTGCGCCAAGTGTCCAACGCCATCGCCCACGACCTGCGCACCCCCATCACCCGCGCGCGCATACGCCTGGAGGACGCGGCAACCCATGCGCGCACCGAGGCCGATCTGCGCTCGGCGATCGAGCGGGCGCAGGCCGACCTCGACGGCATCGTCGCCGTGTTCCAGGCCCTGCTGCGCATCGCCGAGATCGAGGCCGGCGCCCGCCGCTCGGCCTTCGCGCAGGTCGACGTCGCGCCGCTGCTGACCGACCTGGCCGAACTCTACGAGGCGGCCGCCGAGGAGACCGGGCAGAAGCTGGTGGCGCGCATCCCGCCCGCCGCCCTGGTTTTCGGCGACCGCGACATGATCCAGCAGGCGATCGCCAATCTTCTGGACAACGCCGTCAAGTTCTCGCCGGCCACCGGCACGATACAGCTCTCGGCCGGTGCCAGGGCGGGCATGGTCGAGATCGTGGTGGCCGACGACGGGCCGGGCATTCCCGCCCAGGACCGTGACCGCGCCGTGCAGCGCTTCTTCCGCGGCGAGGCGGCGCGCAGCACCCCCGGCTCGGGACTGGGACTTTCGCTGGTGCAGGCGGTGGCAATGCTGCATGGTGGGGTACCTGCGGCTGGAGGACAACGCGCCCGGCCTCCGCGCAGTGTTGCAGTTGCCGTCAACCGACAACCGCAAGGGCGCGCCAGTCGAAGCGGGGCGACATGGGCCTTAAGCTGCTTCCCGTCTGCACTGTCATCATCGCCGCCGGCGCATGCCACCCCGGCGCCGCGGCACAGGGCGGCACCGAAACGTTGAAGGTGATCACCGACACGCCCGAATACTGCGACCACCTGGCCAGCCAGGCGGCAGAATTGCAGCGCCTGGCGCCTAAGCCCCAGCCCGACGCCCAGGCGCTGGCCGCCCACGGCAGCCGCATGTGCGCGCACGGCAGGATCCGCCCGGGAATCGCCCGGCTGCGCCGCGCCATCATGATGCTGCGCGCGTCGTCTGCCGCCGCGACACCCGGCCACTGAGGCGCCCGCAGCCGATCTCCCGGCGCCGATCTCCCGCCGCCCCGCGTGGACGACAGCCGCGCGGCTTGGCATAACCCGATGCGTGGGCGGCCCGTTCGCCGCCCCAGGGAGTGCTGCGTGGCGACGGTCTCGATCGAACAACGGGCGCAGGTGATCGTCCTCGGCAACGAGAAGGGCGGTTCCGGCAAGTCCACGGCCGCGATGCACGTCATCGTCGGACTGCTGCGCGACGGCTACCGCGTCGGTGCGATCGACCTCGATGCCCGCCAGGCCACCCTCACCGCCTATCTGGCGGCGCGCGAGGCGTTCTCGGCGGCACGCGGCATCGCCCTGCCGCTGCCTGAGCGCGCGGCCGTGCACCGCAGCGACAAGGACAGCCGCGCCGAAGCCGAGGCCGAGGAAACCGAGCGCTTCGCCGCCGCGCTATCCGACCTGTCGCGGCGGTGCGACATCGTGGTGATCGACTGCCCGGGCAGCGACACCTTCCTCTCCCGCCTCGGCCACGCCCAGGCCGACACGCTGGTGACGCCGATCAACGACAGCTTCGTGGACTTCGCCATGCTGGCCAAGGTGGACCCCGACAAGCACGACATCATCCAGCCCAGCATCTACAGCGAGATGGTGTGGGAGGCCCGCAAGCGCCGCTTCGCCCGCGACCGCGGCCGCATAGACTGGATCGTCATGCGCAACCGCCTCGGCGCCTCCGAGGCCCGCAACAAGCGCGACGTGGGCGCCACCCTGGACGCCCTGGCCAAGCGCATCGGCTTCCGCACCGTGCGCGGCTTCGGCGAGCGCGTGATCTTCCGGGAACTCTACCTCCAGGGCCTGACCCTGATGGACGTGAAGGAGGCCGGGCTCGGCATTCACCTGGGCATGAGCCACGTGGCCGCCCGCGCCGAAGTACGCTCCCTGATCGGCGCCATCCGCAAGCCCACCCCCCGCCTGGAACTCACCCCACCCGCCGCCTGACGCAGCCATGTTGCGGCCAACGCGCCTAAGCGGTATATCGCCCTCCCCACCGACGTCACGCCGCACGTCCGTCGGGCCGACGTAGCTCAGTGGTAGAGCAACTGATTCGTAATCAGTAGGTCGTCAGTTCAATCCTGACCGTCGGCACCATTATCAATGGGTTAGATGGCAAAGATCTGACCCATGGGGGCACAACACCTCAGGGGCACACAGGGGGCACGTATTCGCTCCGCCCCACTCGGGCTGTCTCCGCCGCCGTCTTTCCCTGGTGCGCCTGGCCGGCCCGGCTGACTGGGATCGCTTCGCCGCCGCGTTTGGCCCGCTCCATTGAGAGGGCATCGGCCATCCCGCGCTACCGCCACGTCATTCACGCCCTACGCCGCAAGCCGAGCGCGCTGATGAACCCAGTCTACCGCCACCTGCTCTTTCCGCGCACCGCCTTCCGCCACGCCTGAGACACGCTCCTCGCCGCCGGGCCGCCGCGCACCGCGTGCCGGATCATGGTCGGCCTGCTCGCGCTCGCCCATGAGCGACCTATGAGGCCGAACTCGTCACCGAATTGGAAGCGATCGTCGCGGCCGGGCGGCTCTCTGACCTTGATGTCCAGCGCGCCGGCGTCGCCCCGACCAGCGCCTATCTGCCACAGGTCACCGTCGCCATCCCGCCCGCGGTTGTGAATCGGCCCGGTGCGAACCCCCTTTCGGCATGGGGTTCCAACGATGGACCGCGACAACTCAACACCTTCGGACGGGACCCCGGCGCCGAGAGGGGTCCCACTCCCACGCCTGTTCACACCCAGACCCGTCATGCCGCCGGCAACACCACGCCGGCGGCCGCGTCGGGCCGCAGCCTCACCGTGTCGCCCGCCTGCCCTGGCGCCATGGCCGAGTGCCAGTCCAGCGTCAACACCGTGCCGTCGGCCAGCGCCACCGACAAGCGGCGCGCACGCCGCCCGCCGCCGTCTCGCCCTCCAGCATGTTGGCGGCACCGACGAAGCCGGCGACGAAGTGCGAGGCCGGGCGGTGGTAGATATCCCCAGGCGTGCCGAGCTGGACGATGCGCCCGCCATGCATCACCGCTAGGCCGAGAGCCAGCCCGCCAGCCCGCCAGCCCGCCAGCCCGCCAGCCCGCCAACCCGCCAACCCGCCAACCCGCCAACCCGCCAACCCGCCAACCCGCCAACCCGCCAACCCGCCAACCCGCCAACCCGCCAACCCGCCAACCCGCCAACCCGCCAACCCGCCAACCCGCCAACCCGCCAACCCGCCAACCCGCCAGCGACAGAACTCAGCCGGGCCGGCAAAGCAATCCTCAACTCGCCGCAGCCGCACCGTTTCGGTGCCGGACCGTGCGCCGGGCACAGCGCCGGCACGTAGCATGCCTTTTTAACCAGATGCGATATTCTCGTACGATTGCATGTTGCCTACCCATCACATTTCTTTCAGGCTTTCCGAATGTCATCGGACAGCGTGCGCCGCCTCCTCGAGATGCATCCGGCTGGTTTGTCGAACCATCAATTGCTATGGCGACTGCGGGTCGCGGGATGGCACATTCCCGCAGAGGACCTTGCGGGTAATCTGCGGGAATTGGGCCAATCCGGCGAGATCGTGGCCGATCGGGCCGGCCGATGGCGGATTGTGCGCCGACGACCGGTTGCCGACGACGGGCCGGCCCGGCCGATAAACAGACTGGCGACTAATCCGCCCGCCCTGCTGCATGCCAGCCCGGCCAGGGTCGTTGCGGTCAGCAAGGGACCTGACGCGCCTGCTTTTTCCACGGATGAGGGGGAGCAAGCTGCGGATTGGCCTTCTTTGCTGGCCTACTATGCCGCCACCCAGCGCCAGGACCCGCGCGGGCGAGTCGACGAACGCATCGATCGCCATGGACGCTCGTGGCAACTGGTTTGTCCAATAGGTGCCTGGTGGGGGTCGAGCGAGATCCACCTGCAAAGCGGCGACCTTCCCGACACATTCCGCCAGGCAATCGCGCGTCGGCCAGAGGGGGTATGCAGCATTGGCTACCCCGTGTCGGTCTTGCGCCATCAAGGTCAACCGGCAGTCGTGCCGGCCCTGCTGCTGGCGGCGCGCTACCGCATCGACGGCGATAGCGTGATCTGCGCGATTGACGAGGCTGAGCCGGCGCTCAACCCCGTCTTTCCCGAGTTGGTTGCCCGGCGTGCTGGGGTCCCGCAGGCAGCCTTGATCGACATGCTGCTGCCCGAGGATGCGGCTGCCGACATCGAGATGGTTGCCGCGCGCATGCGGAATGCATTGGCAACGCTCGGTGGGTCAGGGCTGCGACCGGGCACACCGGATGCGACCATCCCGACGGAGGAGCTGGGGCTACGAAATGCGGTCGGCATGTTCCTGCCTACCGACGAAGTTCCAGTGCTGGCGTGCAGCGGGAACTGGAGGCGCTGCGCCAGTGGCCCGACGCCACAATGCGCGGGACCGCGCTGGGCCATTTGCTGGCCCCCGGCGTCGTGGCGGTTGGCGACCCGGTCGCGCCGGTTGGCCCCATGGTCCTGACCGATCGCCAACACGCCGCGGCAGCCGATGCGCTGGGACAGAAGCTGACGCTGGTACAGGGGCCGCCTGGCACGGGCAAGAGCTCCCTTATCCTGAGCCTCATCACCTCCCTGGTCCTCTCTGGGCGCAGTGTCCTGCTGGCTTCGAGGAACCATCAGGCGCTCGACGAGGTGGAAGAGCGTCTGCAGCAGCTCGTCGGCCCAGCGCCACTACTAACGCGAGCGCGCGACCGCGATGGGGAGCGGGATACCACGTTCCTCGATCAGATGCGCAGACTGGCGTCGGTCGAAGCGGCACCTTCGGCCGGCGAAGCTGCGCCCGAAACCGCAGCAGTGCGCCAGATGGCCGAAGCGCAGCATGCCGCGCGGCAAGGCGACGCCCGTCGTGCTGAACTGAACATCGCACTATCGGAAGTCGCTGAAAAGCTTGCTCGCCGTAACGCCGCCGCTCCTCGCGGGACGGAACCACCGCCATCGTGGCGAGCACGAGTGATTAGCTGGTTGCGTCGCCTGATTCGGGCGGCAGATATATCAGAACAGGCGGCGCTATTACGCGACTCTGCTCGGATACGTGCAGCCATTCTTGCGCTGCCTCCGCATCTGGACGATGTGGCGTTTCATGCCGAGGCCGAAGCTCTGGCCCAGGCCGTCGCTGAACTCCTGCCGCGCTTGGCTGCCCACCGGGTGCGGCCTTCAGCTCCCGAAATGCTCAGCTTCGCCGACCGCGTGAAGGCGCTCGAGTTCCACAACCAAGGCCGCCCCGCGACGCCAAGTGCGGAGGAAGCGCGCGATGTTTTGCGCTTCCGGCCAGTGTGGGCCATTAGCACCCTATCTGCGGCCGCCAGGATACCCCTGGTGCCAGAGCTATTCGACTGCGTGATCTTTGACGAGGCGGGGCAATGCGACATCGCCTCCGCCCTGCCGCTGTTTGCGCGCGCCCGACAGGCCGTCGTGGTCGGTGACCCCATGCAGCTCAGCTTTATCCCTCGCCTGGGCCGGCGGCAGGAACATGCGCTTATGGATGCAGCCGGGATCGGCTTGGCCGGCAGGCATCGCATTGCACAGGGCAGCAACTCGCTGTTCGATTTCGTTCGGCAGCGAGGCCGGGCCAAGTGGCACTTCCTGGCCGACCAGTTCCGCTCTGCCCCTGAGTGTCCATCCGGGAACAAGGTTAGCGAGTTGAATCGGTTGTGATTTTGTCCGACGCGGAGGCGACGTCGATGCTTCGGGCATGTGGACGAGCGAAAATCGAGCGCGCTACGACCGTCGTGGCCTGCGCTATCCGAGTGACCTGACCGACGATGAGTGGGCGCTGATCGGTCCCCTGATCCCGCCGGCGAAGCGTGGCGGCAACAAGCGGACGGTGGAGGTGCGCGCGGTAGTGAATGGCGTGATGTATGTGCTGAGCACCGGCTGCCAGTGGGCGGCCTTGCCGAAGGATCTGCCGCCGCGCAGCACGGTGAACGACTACTTCCGGCGCTGGGAATGGGACGGCACGCTGGCGCGCATCCATCACGCGCTCTACGTCCAGTGCCGCGAGGCGGCCGGGCGCGAGGCCAGCCCGACCGCGGCGATCATCGACAGCCAGAGCGTCAAGGGCGCGGAAAAAGGGGGCGCTCGGTCGATCCGCCCGGCTACGATGCCGGCAAGAAAATCAAGGGCAGGAAGCGGCATATCCTGGTCGACACGCAAGGCCTGCTGATGCAGGCGGTCGTCCATGCCGCCGACGTGCAGGACCGCGATGGCGGCGTGCTGCTGATGGGCACGCTGTTCGGCCTGTATCCTTTCCTGCTCAAGCTCTATGGCGACGCCGGCTACCAGGGGCCCAAGTTCCAGGATGGCCTGCAGGCGGTCTGCCGCATGGTAAACATCGAGATCGTCAAACGCTGCGACCTGCACAAGTTCGTCGTGCTACCCAAGCGCTGGATCGTCGAACGCACCATCGCCTGGCTCAACCGCTGCCGCAGATTGGCCAAGGACTGGGAGTGCCTCAACCGCTCCGCACTCGCATTCCTCCGATGGGCTTCCATCAGGCTCATGGTCAGAAAGCTCTGCCAAAACTCAAAATGATCCCGGATGGACTCTGAGATCGTCGCCTATCTCAACGAGGAGTTCTACGACGGGCAGCTAAGGGGCAGCCAAATGCCTGGCGCGGCGCGAACACCGGACGGGTTCCGTCCCGGCGTCGCCTGGCATGACGTTCGCGGTCACGCCCGGCGCGTCGACGGCAGCATCGCCAACGAGGCAGAGGCGGAGGTGGTGGTTGCCAAGGTTAGCGAACTGATCCGGGCGCACGGCTACGATGGCAGCATCGGCGTGATTTCGCCCTTCAGCGCCCAGGCGGCCCTGCTGAAACGCCGATTCGCAGCCGTGCTGACCGAGGTCGAGCGCGACCGGGTGCAGCTTCGCGTTGCAACTGTCGACCGATTTCAGGGCGGGGAGGCGGACGTGGTGCTCGTGTCACTGGCCGTGACCGATGCAGTCGGCCCCAGCGCGGGCGGCTTCCTCGGCCGCGAGCGCCGGCGGATCAACGTCGCGGTCAGCCGTGCCCGCGCCCTGTGCCTTGTCTATGGCGACCGCGGCTTCGCTGAGCGCAGCGGGAGCGGCTTCCTTCAGCGACTTGCGTCATGGAACGACCGGCCGGCGCGCCCGCGGGGCGAGTTCGACAGCGATTGGGAACGCCGCATGTTCGATGCAATGCGGCGGCGCGGATGGAATCCCCTGCCACAATACCCGGTGGCGGGCCGCTACCTTGATTTCGCTCTAGACCCGGAGGGGCGTCGGCTGGACGTGGAGGTCGATGGCCGCCGCTGGCACACCGACCGCGACGGCAACCGCAAGCTCGCCGATCGTCTGCGCGACCGGGCGATGACGGCGCTGGGTTGGACGGTCCGGCGCTTCTGGGTTCATGAGTTGGCCGCAAACATGGAGAACTGCCTCGATGTCATCGAGCGCGACCTTGCTGGACCCTGAGCCGCCGCGCCGTACCCGCGGTTCCGCCACCCTTTTGGCCGCGCTCGTTGGCGTGGCGCTGGTCGCGATGAACATGGGAGTTGTGTGGTTAGTGTTGGACCAGCAGCACCAGCTTGCTGAGGAACGTCGCGGGCTTGTCGACCAACGCACTCAGATGGCGCTGGAACTCGCTGACCTGAATGCGCTGCGCCGGGCTATGGCTGGACAGACGCAGGAGGCCGCCGCAATCGCCGCCCGAATCGGGAATCTCGAGGCCGAGCAGCGTGGTGCCGAGGAACGGCTGAGCGCCACGAAGACCATGTTGGAGCAAACAGAAAAATTAGTAGGCGAACGTCGCACCGAGCTTGACCGGCGTGATGCTGCGGTACGTGAACTTGAGGCAGCGGTCCGCTCCCGCCAGGTAGCCGAAGCGGAGAGAGAGCAGGCGCAACGCGACAGGCAGGTAGCGCAAGAACAGTTGGATCGGCTTGCGCGAGCAACCGAGGTAGCGCGCGCCGAGGCCCAGCGGGCCGACGATGCACGAAAAGCTGCAGAGGCTGTACGCGGGTCCGCTGAGGACCAAGCAAAGACGGCGGAGCTCCGGCGCAATCAAGCTCTGGGTGAAGCCACGTCCGCCGTTGCACAGGCTAACCGGGCCCGTGAGGATGCCGACGCGGCCCTGAGGGAACGAAACAGAGCACTGGCCGCGGCTGGCGAGGCCAAGGCTGAGGAGCTACAAGTTGCCAAGGCGCTGCAAGCCTTGCGCGATCAGACCGCGGCCGCCGAGGCGGTACGGCGTAAGGCCGAAGAGGACATGACCTCCGCCCAGGGTCGGGCTGATGCCGCGAAAGTGGATGCCGATCGGCGGGAACAGGATGCCAAGGTGCGCCTGGAGGATGCCAATCGCGTCATCGGCCGCGCGATCTCCGCCCGCGACACCGCCCAGACTGAGCTGAACAGCGTGCTAGCAAGATTGGAGCTCGCGAAGGCAGAGGCCGCGACGGTGGCGAACTTGCGCACCCAACTTGACCAATTACGGCGAGAGGGCACTGCAGCCCAACAACTGTTGGACAAGGTGCGGGGAGAGGCAGCAGCAGCGCAGTTGCAGCTTACCGAGCGACGCCGCGACCTGGAGGCGCTGACGGTGCCGCTGGATCAGCATCGTTCGGAACTTGAAGTCCTCGGGACACAGCTCATTGAGGGCAAGCGCGAAGCTCAACGGATCGCCGCGGCGATCACCGAGGCGCGAGGAGAGTTGAAGCAGCTTCTCGGCGAACGCGAGGCGACGCAGACGACGCTTGACGGACTGAATTCCGACCTTGGCAAGGTTCGCGCCGAGACAGGGCCGGTTGTTGTCGAGCGCGACAAAGCTCGCGCTGAACGCGCAAAGGCGGAACGGGACCGTGATCTCGCGCGAACCGAACTGGTGCAGTTACAGCGGGAAAAGGAACAGCGCGCGGCCGAGATTGCAACGCTAGGTCCGCAGCTCGATCAGATGCGGCGTGATGGCGCGGAGCTTCAGCAACATGGTGACAAGATCCGCGGTGATTCCGCGGCGGTTCAGTCGCAGCTAGGCGAGCGACGTCGCGCGTTGGAGGGGCTGCAGGCCCTGCTGGTTCAGCGCCGCAGAGAGCTCGAAGTGCTCACGGCACAGATTGGTGAGGGAAAGCGGGAGGCCCAGCAGATTGCTGCGGCCGTGGACGATGCGCGAGGGCAACTGCAGCAACGTATGGGCGAGCGCGAGGCGACGCAGGCCATGCTAGACAAGCTGAATGGCGACATCGGCAAGGCCCGCGCCCAGACAGCGCCGGCACATGCCGCCCTCGAATATGCTCTTGCTGAACGAACCAAGGCGGAACGGGATCGCGACCTCGCACGGGCCGACCTAGCGCAGTTGCAGCGCGAGAAGGACCAGCGCAACGCTGAGGTAGCCGTTCTGAAGGGGCAAATAGACACCGTGCGCCTGGAGTACCTCGGACTAAACGGCCAAGTCGGCGTCGCAACCCAGAAGCTGGACGAACTCCGGCGCCAACTTGAGCGCGTTCCTCAACGCCTGGAACCTGCCCACGCTACTCCGCCCCTTGTGCCGCCCGCGAAGCAGGAGCCGACACCATGACCTCTGCCGCCATCGGCTCGCCAGCCTTCGCCATCGCGACTTTGCTGCTCAGCATTGCGCTGGGGCTGACGGCCATTGCTATGGTTTGGTCATTTGAACGGCGCAGTAGGCGCCTGCCCGAAGCCACTCGGTTCGAGGGCCTTGGTGAGAGGAACATCGCGCTCGGTGCCGAGATCTTACGAAAAGCCGAGGAACTTCGGCTTATTGAGGCGCGGATCGACAACCGCGATCGCCTCGCGGCCGAAGCCGGCGCGCTGCAAGAGCGGATCGACGCGCTTAGGCTGGAGCTGACTGGTCTCGATAGCGCCCGCCTACAGATCGACAAGGCCAAGCAGGACGCGGCTGATGCCGAACAGCAACTCGCTCAGGTCACCACCCGTCTTGACGAGGCACGTTTGCAAGCCGAGGCTGCCGCCGCTGACCGTGATGCCGCTCTGCGCGCCACTGAAAAACTGCGCAGCGAAGCCAACCAACTGGCGGAGGAGATCAGGGCGATAGATCAACGCCTTCCAGAAGAAATCACGGCGCTCAACAAAGAGAAAGAGGACATCGAGAACGATATTCTCCAACTCCGCGCCAGTCGTGAGGCGCTTCGATCGGCCGAGAATGAGGCTAGGCACTTGGTGGCCCGGATTGAAAGCCTGCGGGTCGAAGCGGAGAACGCTGCGGAGGCAGGCAAAGCACAGCAGGCGCGCACCGCAGCCTTGACCGCCGAGCGCGAAGCAGTCGACCGTGACGTAGCAGAACTACGTGATGAGATTGAGAAGCTGCGGAGTTTGCGCGAGCGACTTCTGGAGCATCGTGAGGAGATTGGGCAGTTGGTGGCGCGCATCGACTGTCCGGCGTCAGCATCCATGAGACAGCACGTCGTGGTTGAGGAACGGAGGATTTCTGGCTCATCGTAACCCCAGGAGAGTGAAGATGAGCCAGAAATCCTCCGCCCCCTCTGCCAAGCTGCCTGCCGAGAAGGTGGTGCGCGACATCCGCCGCGCCACCCGCAAGCACCACTCAGCCGAGGACAAGATCCGCATCGTCCTCGAAGGCCTGCGTGGTGAGGAAAGCATCGCAGCGCTGTGCCGCCGCGAGGCCATCGCCGAGAGCCTGTACTACGCCTGGTCCAAGGAGTTCCTCGAAGCCGGGAAGCGTCGCCTGGCCGGCGACACCGCCCGCGCCGCCACGACCGACGAGGTCAAGGAACTCCGCCACGAAGCCCGCGCCCTGAAGGAGGTCGTGGCCGAACAGGCACTCGAACTGCGCCTGCTGAAAAAAAGCATGATCGCGGCTGGGGACGACCGCGCATGAGATACCCCGCCGCCGAAAAGCTCGAAATCATCCGCCTCGTCGAGCAGTCTCATTTGCCCGCGCGCCGCACGCTGCGCCAACTGGGCGTGCCGCCGGCCACCTTCTATCGCTGGTACGACCGCTACCAGCGTGGCGGGCCCGAAGCCCTGGCCGACCGGCCCTGCCGGCCCGCGCGCGTCTGGAACCGCATCCCGGAGGCGACGCGCGGCAAGATCGTCGATCTCGCCCTGGCCGAACCCGAATTGTCGCCGCGCGAACTCGCCGTGCGCTTCACCGACCGGCAGCGCTATTTCGTCTCGGAAGCCTCGGTCTACCGCCTGCTCAAGGCGCACGACCTGATCGCCAGCCCCGCCTTCATCGTGGTCAAGGCGGCCGACGAATTCCACACCAAGACCACCGCACCCAACCAGCTGTGGCAGACCGACTTCACCTACCTCAAGGTCATCGGCTGGGGCTGGTTCTACCTCTCCACCGTGCTCGACGACTTCTCTCGGTACATCATCGCCTGGAAGCTGTGCACCAGCATGGCTGCCAGCGATGTGACCGACACGCTGGAGATGGCGCTCACCGCCTCGGGCTGCACACAGGCCCGCGTGCGGCACCGACCACGCCTGCTGTCCGACAACGGGCCCTGCTACATCGCTGACGACTTGGCCAAATGGCTGGATGAACAGGCCATGAGCCATGTCCGGGGGGCGCCCTGCCACCCGCAGACCCAGGGCAAGATCGAGCGCTGGCACCAGACCTTGAAGAACCGCATCCTGCTGGAAAACTACTATCTGCCCGGCGACCTCGAGGCCCAGATCGAGACCTTCGTCGAGCACTACAACCACCAGCGCTGCCACGAGAGCCTGCGCAACCTGACCCCGGCCGATGTCTACTTCGGTCGGGGCCAGGCCATCCTGCTCGAGCGCGAACGCATCAAGCGCCAGACCATCCAGCAACGGCGCTTGATCCACTACCAACACGCCGCCTAACCTTCCAACCCGATGGGCCAGAACCTCCGTTAGCCAAACGCCTCCGCCGTCTCAAAGCATTCGACGACGGACAGGCTCCGGTTGCCGACCGCTGCGGTGGTCACCGTCGATGGGGCCAAACCATCCCTGCGGGAAATTCTGAAGCTTGATGCCGAACGCCGCGTATTCGCATGCGCACTGCCACTGCGCGCCTCCTCCGGCGTCGCATTGTCGGTCAATGGGGTGGAGTGGAGGCTAGCGGTTCCTGCGTTGCCGGATCGTCCGAGCGAGAATGAGGAACCGGCCACTACGGAGCAACATGCGGCCCATGCGCTGTTGGCGCGGGTACTGGGGGTATGGGCGCGTCTGCGGGATGTCGAACTTTGTCTTGCCGATCCGGCCATGATCTGGCCGCGACTGACCGCGCGCTGGCTCAACGAGGCAAGCGCGGATGCGCCACAGATGGATGTGATTGTGAGACATGCGCGAAGTCTGGCGCAGACGCTCGCTCTTCTCGATCGTGCCCCTCGCCGCGTCCTGCGCCGGCAGAATCGCCAGATACCGCTTGACCGAGTGCAGGAGATGGACCGCCGTGCCATGCTCTGGTTAGTGCAACAACCGGGCACAACGTTGGCTGAGCGGGCAGGGGACCGCCAGCGCATTCTGGCCGTGGCGCGAGAGCAGAACTTCGATACTCTGGAAAACCGGGTCTTGAACGCCTATGCGCGCCTTGCTGCCGGTGTATCGCGCGAATACGAGGCACGTCAGCGCGGCTCCGCTGCGGCCGCGCGGCGGGTGCAGTTGGTCCGTGGTTACGGCAAAACGTGTCGCCGTCTGGCCGTAGACATGCAGGATCGCGGAGTGCGCGAGGTGCCAGCCGACGTGACACCGAACTTCGTGCTGCAGAACAACACGAACTATCGCCGTATCTGGGACGCATGGCGCGAGTTGCTGCAACGCAAGCGGGAGGTTGATGAGCTGTGGCGTTGGCAGGCCCGGTCGTGGGAGGAGTTCTGCGCGCTCGCTGTGGTGGTGGCGTTGCAGTCATGTCCTGGCGCACGGGCAATCGCGACCTCGCCCATCCAGTTCTGCGATGAACAGGATCAAGGCCGCTGGCTGAACCATGTAAATCCTCTTGCGGTGTTCCACCTAGCTAAACACGATATGACGGTTGAGATCGCCTTTGATCCTGGCTTTACAGGGCCATTGCGCTATTTCGGTGCACCGATCTGGCTCCGGTATGGACACGTCGATGATGCACACGGCTTTCTTCGGCGTTGCGCCATTTGGCCCGTGTGGCACCCGCATGGGGGATTGATAGAAGGCGAGACCGACCGCATCGAGACCCTGCTCGGCGCGCGGGGGATTTCAGAGCCTCCTGCCGGAGGTATCGTGCTGCGTCCAGCCGCGGTCGACGAGAATGCGACTATGGTGCGCAGCCAAGCTGGACGGGCGTCCTGCGTGACACTGAAGCCAGAAGGAGCGGCGCGTGTGGCCGGCATCCAGCGTCTGCGCGAAGCCGTGCTGCTGGCCATCGAACGTGGGCGCGGCTGATGCGTCTGCCGGTCGGGATAGATATCAACGGTTGGCTGGATGGTGCCAGCCGCGATTGGTCTCCGGAGGAGCCAGACGCACCACTGGGTGTGCCGCATCGGATCGATGGCGGTATCTACCCGGTCGTCGTAGCACATGACCTGCTGCACGTCGGAGGACCACAGGCAAGCTTGTCACCAATCGGGCGCGGAGGCGGGTGGGGTCCGATTGGGGCACCGGAAAAGCGGCGTGCCATATCGACGGCATGGGACAGATTGCTTTCGGTGACACCTGACCCGGCCGACGCCAATGACATTGCGGCGGCCATGGCCGCTCTGTCGCATTTTGCCGACCATCGCATCATCTGCATCCCCGACCGACCAGAGATGGATGAGGAGCGCCAGCGCCTTGTGCTGCAGGCACTGCAAGGGCCGCGGCAGGCGGATGCGAGGCTGGTTTGGCGGTCGGTGGCGCTACTGCTCGGCATGCTGGACCATGGCAGGTTGAAAACGGCCGCCGATGGCAGCCGAGTTGCCTGCCTGATCCACGAGTCCGACGGTTTCGTGCTTCAGACCTTTACTGTGCGCTCGCTACCCGAGCATCCAGGCTGGCTCGCGCCTGAACGCGGCACAATCGGTCGGCCGCATCCGTCTCGCTGGGGTCTGGCATCGCTCCTTGAGTTGGCTCGGAAAGCAGTCGAGGCGGAAAACCCCGACCTGGCCGTCTGGGGCACCGAGCGCCCGCGGATGCCGGCCGCTCTTCTGTTTGAGCCGACACTGCCTGACGGTCCCGAGATAGTGCGTCGCGATAACGGAAATTGGGCGCGGGTCGATCCCCCCGCCACGCTCGAGATGCCCACCGACACCGACCTGGCCCTCTCAAATGTCGATGCCGACATGCTGTTGCTGTGGAACTCCGCTCGCCGAACGCCATCACGCGCGCCTGACCTCGATCTTGCGGAACGCCATTGGCCTTGATCCCATCGTTGTTGACCCCGAGGCTGCCGCGCGCGGCGCGCTCTATGCGGCCCGCCGTATGGCATGTGACATCCCTCACTACCTGGATCGCCTTGATCCAATTGCTCTGGTCGTGGCGCGCGACGGCGCTCCAGTGTTTGAGGACCTGATCGGCTCAAAGGAGATCGTGCCAGGCAATCGCGAATACGTATCCAAGCCCATTGAACACCTGTCATGGCCTGCCGGCATGGATCGCGCTGAGTTCTACATCTCGAAAGGTTTCGGTCAAATTCGCCGATGGGTCGTGGAAGGGCTGCCACCTCCCCTTCGTGCCCAGGCGCTGGTTGTTCAGCTACGTCAAACCCCGGCCCAGGGTTGGGCAAGGTTGTCAATCACCTCTGCCGAATGGGAGGCGCTTCGAAGCCGCCCGATCCTGCTCGATTGGAACCGGCTGGAGGCTGTGGATGTCAGCAGGGAAGAGGTGCTGGCGAAGTTGGCGCGTCCGCGCCCAGTGGTGCCTCAGCGACTGCGGATGGCCCCGGACATCGGTCTGTGGGATGGCTCGATGCGCACTCCAGGGCTTGCCCGTGCTCTCCGCGACTTCCATGCAGCCGCGCGACCGAGTCTTCACGAACTGAGCCAATCGCTCGCTGCCAGCTATCGGAACGTCGGTGCGGGGCAACGCCTGCCGTCTTTCGCGATTGGCTCCGACGGCGACCTTCCGACCGGGCTTGATCCTGATCTGGCTGGTCAACTCGATGCCGCAATTGAGATGGCACGGCAGCAACTCCGCGCTGCCATGGCTGGCCGGACACTGATGGATAATGGCGCATTGCGGGTGCTCACATGGATATTCGCCCGCTGCCCTGCCGAGGTACGAAGCGAACTGTTTCAGGCGGCCAGAAATGCCGCGACTGGACGGTCGCATCCTTTTCTGGCGCCCACGCAAGCGCGGACGGTTGTTGTGCAAGGGCTAGGCCGCGCAACGATCGACGAGGCGGTGCTGCGAGAAGCGATTCCTTTGGCTGTGGCGCACCTCGACAACACTAATTACATGGCGGCACTCGCCGCGATGGTGTCGCGGGCGCCCATGGCGCCGTCCGTATTGTCGGGCATGGACGTTGAGCAAATCATGAACCGCCTATGGATCAGGGTTGCTGCGGAGTAAGCAACAAAAAATTCAACATGGGGTTTCGTCACGCCCTGACAGCAATAGTCGGGCTCCTTCGCGTGCGGGAACACGACCCCTGGGCCCTGCTGGTTGACCGCTCTCCTGCGGCGGCTACGATTCATGCGGAGGTCGAACGTGCCGTGAGCGCCATTGGCCTTCGGCAACGCACTGTTCGCGCGGCGACGGCCTTACTGTCTGTCCTACCGGAAATAGCCAAGCTTCTTGCCGGACGAGAAGGGAGACCTGACATTCTGGAAGCCCTGGAAGCGATCGAGGTTGAATAGCAAGTTTGCAATCAACATGCATCTGTAAGAGTCCATCCGGGATCATTTTGAGTTTTGGCAGAGCTTTCTGACCATGAGCCTGATGGAAGCCCATCGGAGGAATGCGAGTGCGGAGCGGTTGAGGCACTCCCAGTCCTTGGCCAATCTGCGGCAGCGGTTGAGCCAGGCGATGGTGCGTTCGACGATCCAGCGCTTGGGTAGCACGACGAACTTGTGCAGGTCGCAGCGTTTGACGATCTCGATGTTTACCATGCGGCAGACCGCCTGCAGGCCATCCTGGAACTTGGGCCCCTGGTAGCCGGCGTCGCCATAGAGCTTGAGCAGGAAAGGATACAGGCCGAACAGCGTGCCCATCAGCAGCACGCCGCCATCGCGGTCCTGCACGTCGGCGGCATGGACGACCGCCTGCATCAGCAGGCCTTGCGTGTCGACCAGGATATGCCGCTTCCTGCCCTTGATTTTCTTGCCGGCATCGTAGCCGGGCGGATCGACCGAGCGCCCCCTTTTTCCGCGCCCTTGACGCTCTGGCTGTCGATGATCGCCGCGGTCGGGCTGGCCTCGCGCCCGGCCGCCTCGCGGCACTGGACGTAGAGCGCGTGATGGATGCGCGCCAGCGTGCCGTCCCATTCCCAGCGCCGGAAGTAGTCGTTCACCGTGCTGCGCGGCGGCAGATCCTTCGGCAAGGCCGCCCACTGGCAGCCGGTGCTCAGCACATACATCACGCCATTCACTACCGCGCGCACCTCCACCGTCCGCTTGTTGCCGCCACGCTTCGCCGGCGGGATCAGGGGACCGATCAGCGCCCACTCATCGTCGGTCAGGTCACTCGGATAGCGCAGGCCACGACGGTCGTAGCGCGCTCGATTTTCGCTCGTCCACATGCCCGAAGCATCGACGTCGCCTCCGCGTCGGACAAAATCACAACCGATTCAACTCGCTAACCTTGTTCCCGGATGGACACTAACCGCCGGCGTTGTTGCCGGGTGGAGGACAAGGTTAGATTGTGACGGAGGCGAAGCAGGCTGGCGCTTGCTTTGCCGAGATGGCGTGGCGGCTCGAAGTGAGCCACGCAATACTTTGGACATAGCGGCGGCAGATACGCGGGCTTGCGCAGGAGGCGCGCGGTGTTGATGGTTAGCTGTGGCACGAGCGTTTCGGACATCCCGGACAGGGCGCAGCGGCCTTTGCGGGCGGTCTCAACACAGGCCCACGGAACATCGCCTCATGCAGGCGCTGCTGGACCTCGTGCAGGGCATAGCGGCGCTCGGCCGGGCTCTCTGGCACGCTGAAATCGGCGCGGTCGGCGGGCCGGAAGCCGACGCAGGCCTTCAGGCCGGCGGGGTTCCTGCTGTCGATGAAGGCCGGAATCCCCATCGCCAAGCATGCGTTGATGCCGGTCTGCGGGTGGCTGAGGCCCGCCTCCTGCCGATCGAGCAGGCCCCCCCTGCGGCGACGGAACCGCCGAGCGCCGGGCTGACATGAACATCCTCCCCGTCCCGCTGTGGAGGATGGTATGACCCGACGCGATCGCGGATAGACATTCCGGAAGCCGCTGCTGGAACTGGCGTGAGAGGGTGATGTGGGTCGGTTGATCTGGAAGTTGGTCTTCGCGACAGCGGTTATGGTCGTGCTGGCCACATGGGGCGTGCGCACGATCGTGGATCGCCAGGCGACGCTTGAACGGGCGAAGGACCAAGTGGAGGCGATGGCCCTGTTGCTTGAACAGCATGCGGACCGGGCCTTCGACACCGGGGACAAGGTGGTCCAGGCAATCGTTGAACTCGCAGGTTCCACCCGCTTCGACGACGCCGCCAGCGTCGAGCGGCTGCACAACCAAATGCGCCGGCTGGCCGCGGGCAGCCCTCAGATCGCCTCTACCTGGATCTTGGGCCCAACCGGCGGACATGTTGCTGAAAGCTGGGCATATCCGGCCAGCGCAACCAGCAACTTCGCCTTCCGGGAGTATTTCCAGACGCATCTGAAGGGGGAGGCGGGCCTCCACATCGGCACGTTTGGTGTGGGAGGGGACCAACAGCGCCCCCGGTTCACGCTCAGCCGGCCCATCGTTCGGCCCGACGGCAGCTTCGGCGGCGTCGTCGTTGTGGCAGTGCTCGGGGAGTATTTCGAGAAGGTGTACCGGATGACCGATCTTGGCCCAGGTGGATACCTGTGCCTCGTCACCGAGTCTGGTGCACTGCTGGCCGAATGGCCGCAGCGGAATGTCAACGAGCGCGAGGCTGCAATTCCGGCGGCTGAACTGAAGGTCGAGCGCACGTTGGAACGCTTTCCCGCCCGTGTCGTGGTTAGCATGTCGCAGGACGCCGCCTTGGGCGGCTGGCGAACCCGCATGATGCTGACGGGCGGCGTGAGTGCCGCCGTCATCCTGGCATTTGCGGGCCTGACGCGGATGGGTCTGGCGACCGGACAGCGAGAGGAGAAGTCCCGCCACAAGCTGCAACAGGCCAACGCCGACCTTGAATCCAGGGTCCGAGAACGAACCACTGCGCTGAGGCAGAGCGAGACGCTGCTGAACCGCGTGCTGGAGCACCTGCCGGTTGGTGTCGGGGTTTTTGATGCGTCCGGCCGGTTCATCCTGCGCAACCCCGTGCTGGAACACCTGGGTCTGGGCTTCCTTCCATCGCTGCACTCCACGGACCATGCACAGTGGATCGGCCATGGACCCGACGGACAACGGCTCGATCGCAGCCAGTATCCGGGTGCGCGCGCGCTCCGTGGCGAGATGGTCGTGCCTGGCGTGGAGTTCCTGCATCAGACCAAAGATGGCAACGGCGCATGGCGCCGCGTTTCCGCCGTACCGCTCGACCCTCTCCCGGGCGACGGCGAGGCGGCAGCGGGCATCGTTGTCGTGGAGGACATTGACCAGCTCAAGCGCAGCGAGGAGGAAGTGTCAGCCCGCCTGGATGAGCTACGTGCAGTCTACGACACGGCGCCGATCGGCATGTGCGTGCTCGACGGCGAGATGCGCTTCCAGCGGATCAATCGGCATATGGCCGAGATGAATGGCATCCCCGCCGACGACCACATCGGGCGCTCGGTGAACGGGCTGCTTCCGGAAGTTGCCGACCAGGCCGCGACGATATTCCGCCGCGTGGTGGAAACAGGGCAGCCCGTGCTGAACCACGAAATCGTCGGCGAAACGCCCTCCCAGCCCGGTGCGAAGCGATCCTGGCTTGAAAGCTGGGTCCCCCTCTTCGGCGAGAATGGCGGGATCGTCGGCATCAACGTGATAGCGGAAGAGACCACCGAGCGCAGGCAGGCCGAGCGCGAACTGCGCGATGCCCACCTGCGGCTTACCAGCCTGCTGGCCGCGGCGGGCGCGGGCACCTTCGCCTGCGAGTTGCCAGGGGGCGCGATCCACGCCGATGCCAGTGCGGCGGCATTGTTCGGCTTGCCGGCCGAGATCGTTGAGGGGGCCAGCGTCGAGCAGGTCAACGCGCACATCCATCCCGATGACCTCCGCCTCGTGCGGGCCCGGGTCCGAGGGGTGCTCAGAGGCGGGACAACCTACCGCGACGAGTATCGCATCGTGCAACCTGACGGCTCTATCCGGTGGATCGCCGCACGCGGCCTGGTGGACAACGAGCGAGTGCTGCACGGGGCGGTGTTCGACGTGACGGCCCTGAAGCAAGCACAGGAAGCCGCGGTCAGGCGGGAGCAACAGCTCCGTCTGGTAGCCGATGCCGTGCCCGCCATGATCGCCTACCTGGGCCCGGATCAACGCTTCCGCTTCGTCAACCGGGCCTACTGCGAATGGATAGGGCGGGAGCCGACACAGTTGCTTGGCCACACGATCCGGGAGATTGCAGAGGCACGAACCTATGCTGCCATGTCTCCCCGTATCGACGCAGCGTTGCGGGGAGAGAGCGTGCGCTACGAGGGGCCGGCGCCAAGCCCCCGCCGCAACAACCGCACCATAGAGGCCCACTATCTGCCCTATGTTGACTCCGGAGGCGCGCAGGATGGCTTCTTCCTGTTCATCCTCAACGTCACCGAGCAGAAGCGGCGCGAGGAGGAGCTGCGCGACACCACGCAGCGGCTGCGCCTGCTGATCGACGAGCTGAACCATAGGGTGAAGAACACGCTGGCTACGGTTCAATCCATCGCCCGCCAGACGCTGCGCCGGCCGGACGTGCCGCTGGACGCGCGCGAGGCGATCGAAGCGCGGTTGCTGGCTCTGGGCCGCTCGCACGAGCTTCTGTCGCGGGAGACCTGGAGCAACGTGGATCTCGCCACGCTTGTGCACGAGGCACTGGTCGCCTTCGGTGTGGATGACACCCGCGCCGCACGGTTCCGGCTGGGGGGGCCGAAGGTACGTGTGCCGCCGAACGTGGCCCTGGCGCTGGGCATGGCGTTCCATGAGTTGGCGACGAACGCGGTGAAGTACGGTGCCCTCTCGTTGCCGGACGGCACCGTGGACCTGCACTGGCATCTGCTGTCAGGGCGTCGCCTTGCCGTCACATGGACGGAAGCAGGCGGCCCACCAGTCAAGCCGCCAATCCGGCGCGGCTTCGGCACCCGCCTGTTGGAGCAGGGGCTCGCACACGCCCTCGACGGACCGGTGCAGATGGACTACGCGGCCGAGGGCCTGCGTTGCCACATTGAACTCTGCCTGCCCAGCACGGAGCCGCGTGATGCCTGACAATACGCTGGCCGGCTGCCGCGTGCTGCTGGTCGAGGACGAGATGCTCATCGCGATGCTCGCCCAGGACATGCTGGAGGATGCCGGTTGCCGCGTCACCGCAGTGGGCACCGTAGAGAAGGCGCTACGGCTGCTCAACTCTGGCCAAGTTTTCGACGCTGCGATCGTGGACTTGAACCTCAACGGCGTCCGCACCTTCCAGGTGGCGGATGCGCTGGCGACGCACGGCATCCCCTTCGCCTTTGCCACCGGCTACGGCGGAGACAACCTGGCCCCGGCCCATCAGGGGCGTCCCGTGTTGTCCAAGCCCTATCATGAGAAAATGCTGCACGATGCGCTGCTCGGCTTGTTGGGCAAGGAGGAAGCGCGATAGGCGGAGCCACTCCACCCTTTTCGATGCGCGGATGGGGGCCAAACGATTTCCCCGGAAGAAGTTTCAGGCGAGCCGTCGCCGCATTCCGCCATGGCAGCCCCAGCAAGTCGCCGGCAACTTCGGCGGCAACTTCGGCGGGCATCGCAGGCGCATGCCTATCGATGATCTGCGCCGCACCAGCAACCACGACGATCGCAGCCCTTTGTTCCGAGATGACAGCAGCTCGTCTCGCCAGCGTTGCCCGTGGTTGCACAGGACCGGGCGGAGCGGGATGGACAAGAAAAACCTCAACGAGCCGGGCATCTGCACCCGGTTCCTCACCCCTGCCGTCGTGGGCGCGGGATCGGAACTGGCGCTGCAAATATGTCAATCGGCCTTCGACGCCGCCGTCCCCATCCTCTCGCAGTTGCTGAAGGCCGAGACCGCCGAGCGCGAAGCGCGGTCCATCGCCTATCAAATCAAGGACGCCCGCTTCCCGGCCTGCAAGAACCTGGCCGGGTTCGACTTCGCCTCCAGCGAGGCCAACGAAGCCTTGGTCGCCAGTTGCACCGCGGCGACTTCATGGACGGTGCCCACAACGTCGTCCTGATCGACGGGCTTGGCACCGGCAAAACCCACATCGCCACCGACATCGGCGTCCAGGCAGTCGAGCACCTCCGCAGGAAAACCCGGATCTTCTCCACCCTCGAACGCGTCAACGCGCTTGAGCAGCAGAAGCCGCTTGGCCGGTCAGATCGCCGAACGCCTGGCCCGCTCCGATCTCGTGATCCTCGACGAGTTCGACCGGCTGACGGGCGAAACACCCCTCAAGGCGGGTCACTTCGCTGCGAAAATCAACACCTCACCCCTTCCCGGCAATCCGCCGCAGGCAGGCCGTTTCGTTTCCCGATTTCGGCACCCGCGCCTGGGCATGCACCACCCGGGCGCCTCCGCCATCGCGGAACAGCACCAGGTCCAGCCGGCATCCATCGGGGGCGGCATACAGCCACGCTTCCGTGCTGCCTTCCGGGCGCCGCAGGCTGGGCCGCCCCAGCATCTCCACCACCTGCCGGTCGCTGTATTCCAGCAAGGCGACGGCCTGTTTGGGCACCGGTGGGACTGCAGCCACCGGTGCCGCGGCTTGCGTCACCGGCCCAGGTTCGGCCGGTCCACGCGCGGCTGGTCCACGCGCGGCCGGCCCAGGCTCGGGCAGTCCAGGCTCGGGCGGCGCTGCGCAGCCCGCTAGCACGGCCAGCACGGCCAATCTGGCGCGCACCGGCACGGCGTTCCCGGGCCTGTCCGTCCCGTGCTCGGCCCGTCCCGCGCTCAGTCCGTCGGTTCGGCCGGGCGCGCGGGTTCCGGCGTCTCGCCGCGCCCTTCGGTGATCATCTCGATCTGGCCGGTGATCTGCCCGCCATCCTCCACCTGCAACCGGCGGCAGCGCGCGGTGCCCAGCACGCGCCCGGTGGCACGCACCAGCAGCGCGGTCCGGCAGGTCAGCGTGCCGTCGATGGTGCCGGCGATCTCCGCTTCCTCAACCTCCACTTCGCCACGGAACATGCCGCCCTGGGCGATATGCAGTTCGGTGGCATGGATCATCTTAGCTTCCACGATCCCCTGCACCTCCAGCCGCTCGGCGTCCTGGATGGTGCCGTGCACGCTTATGCCGCGCCCGATCACCATGGTGCGGCGCTCGGCCGGCGCACGCGCGGCCTGGCCTGGCCTGGCGGCATTGGCGGGGCCTGGCTGCGGGGCGGCCCCGGGCTGCGGCGCGGCGGGGAACGGGGGTCGGCTCATCGGTGGTGCCTCCTTCGGGGGCGCAGGACGAAAGGGCGGAACACCCAGCCCGGAATCGCCCGGGCGGGATGTGGCACCAGCGGACGGTGGGGTGGGCGAGGCCGGCGTGCCGGCCTTCTGCGGCGGTTCTGCCGCCGGCGGCTCGTCGGGTTTGCGGCGCTTGAACACGGAGAATCCGATCCAGAAGGTGAAGCCGAGCCGGTGGGCTATCACGCTCCGGGCGGGCGGGACAACCCGGCAGAACGAGCAATGGAACGGGGCCGCCCAAGCACGTGTACCATCGCCGCCAGCCCCAGCACAGGCGCAATCAAATTGACCACCGGCACCAGCGCCGCCGCCGCCACCAGCCCCCCCTGCACCAGCACCGCCCCGCGCCGGCTCCGATACACCGCCGTCGCCGTCGCCCGGTCGCACCGGCGCATCGCCACCGCCATGAACAACCCGCGCCCGATCGCCCAGGCCGCCACCAGCCAGCCCAGCACCAGCCCCAGCCCCGGCACCACCAGCGACAGCACCAGCGCCACCAACTGCATCGCCAGCACCCGCACCGCCAGCGCCAACCCGTCCCACGCCTGCACCGCCAGGCTCGCCGGCTCCCCGGGCGGCAAATCCGGGAAATGCCGCCGCTCCACCGCCTCGGCAATCCGGTCCACGAACAGCGTCGCCACGCCGGTCGCCAGCGGCACGAACAGGAACAGCCCCGCCACCGCCGCCCCTATCGCCCCTGCCGCGCCCCCCAGCCATTCCAGCCACACCGCCACCCGCGGATACGCCTCCGTCATGTAGCCCGCCACCCACGCCCCCCCGGTCGCCAGCAGCACCCCCAGCGCCACCAGCGCCACCAGCGCCCACGCAGCACTCCGCCACACCGCGCCCAACAGGGCGGGATCGTCCAGTTGCCCGATGGCGCGCAGGATCGGGGTCATGATGGCCGGCTCATGGTTGCGGGAGCGTTCCTCTGGTGTTAGGCGAGCCGCTTCATGCGCATCGGAGCGACGACATGGTCAAGCCCGTTTCCGGACCTACCCGGTTCGACATCCTCGGCATCGGCAACGCCATCGTCGACGTCGTCGCCCCGGTGCCGGAATCCTTCCTCTCCCGCCACGACATGCACAAGGGCGCGATGGCCCTGATCGACACCGCCACCGCCGAACGCCTCTACGCCGACATGCCCGCCGCCACCGAAAGCAGCGGCGGCTCGGCCGCCAACACCTGCGCCGTCGCCGCCCTGCTTGGCGCCCGCGTCGCCTATCTCGGCCGCGTCGCCGACGACCAGCTCGGCGCCGCCTTCCGCCACGACATCACCGCCACCGGCGTCCACTTCCCCACTCCGCCCGCAAACGGCGGCGCCCCCACCGCCCGCTGCCTCATCCTCGTCACCCCAGACGGCCAGCGCACCATGAACACCTATCTCGGCGCCTGCACCAGCTTCGGCCCCGCCGAAATCGACCCCGCCCTCGCCGCCGCCGCCGCCGTCACCTACCTCGAAGGCTACCTCTTCGACCCGCCCGAGGCCCAGGCCGCCTTCCTCAAGGCCGCCACCGCCGCCCACGAAGCCGGCCGCCAGGTCGCCCTCTCCCTCTCCGACGCCTTCTGCGTCCACCGCCACCGCGCCGCCTTCCGCGACCTGGTCGCCGGCCACGTCGACATCCTCTTCGCCAACGAGGCCGAAATCACCGCCCTCTACGAAACCAACACCCTCGCCGAAGCCGCCGCCCTGTCCCGCCGCGACGTGGCGCTGGCCGCGCTGACCAGCAGCGAGGAAGGCAGCATGGTCATCCGCGGGCCCGAAACCATCCTCATCCAGGCCGAACCCACCCCCGTCATCGACACCACCGGCGCCGGCGACGCCTACGCCGCCGGCTTCCTCGCCGCCCTCACCGCCGGCAAGACCCTCAAGCAATGCGGCCGCCTCGGCAGCATCGCCGCCGCCGAAATCATCAGCCACTACGGCGCCCGCCCCCAGCGCGACCTCTCCCGCGAGATGGCCCACCTCTGACGCCACCCGCCCCGCGACACCGCCCGCAACACCGCCCGGCCCCGCGCAACGCAGCCCCCCGACGGATTTCCTCGCTTTTCGCCCCCATCTCCCCTATGTGCACCGCAACATAACAGGTGCGTCCCCCCGGCCGCGCCACCCCTCTTGCGTCCGGACGGTCCATGGAAATCCGCAACATCGCGATCATCGCCCACGTCGACCACGGCAAGACCACGCTCGTCGATCAGCTGCTGAAGCAGTCCGGCGCCTTCCGCGAGCACCAGCAGGTCGCCGAACGCGCGCTCGACCGCAACGACCTCGAGCGCGAGCGCGGCATCACCATCCTCGCCAAGTGCACCGCCGTGCTCTGGAACAACACCCGCATCAACATCGTCGACACCCCCGGCCACGCCGATTTCGGCGGCGAGGTCGAGCGCATCCTGAACATGGTCGACGGCGCCATCGTCCTCGTCGACGCCGCCGAAGGCGTCCTGCCCCAGACCAAGTTCGTCCTCGGCAAGGCCCTCGCCCAGGGCCTCAAGCCCATGGTCGTCGTCAACAAGATCGACCGGCAAGACGCCCGCCCCGACGAAGTCCACGAGGAGATGTTCGACCTCTTCGCCGCCCTCGGCGCCACCGACGAACAGCTCGACTTCCCCATGCTCTTCGCCTCCGGCCGCCAGGGCTGGGCCGTCGTCTCCCTCGACGACGAGCGCAAAGACCTCACGCCGATGTTCGACATGGTCCTGCGCCACGTCCAACCCCCCGTCCGCGACCAGGCCGCCCCCTTCGCCATGGTCGCCTCCATCCTCGACTACGACAACTTCCTCGGCCGCGTGCTGACCGGCCGCGTCGAACAGGGCCGCCCCCGCCTCAACATGCCCCTGAAAGTCCTCCGCCAGGACGGCACAATCGTTGAAACCGGCCGCCTCACCAAGCTCATGGGCTTCCGCGGCCTCGACCGCGTGAACATCGAGGAAGCCGAGCCAGGCGACATCATCGCCATCGCCGGCCTCACCGACGCCACCATCCCCGACACCATCGCCGACCCGGCCGTGGCCGCCCCCCTGCCCGCCACCCCGGTCGACCCGCCCACCCTGGCCATGACCTTCCGCATCAACGACGGCCCCCTCGGCGGCCGCGAAGGCAAGAAGGTCACCTCGCGCCAGATCCGCGACCGCCTGTTCCGCGAAACCGAGGGCAACGTCGCCATCAAGGTCACCGAATCCAACGAGTCGGAAGCCTTCGAGGTCGCCGGCCGCGGCGAACTCCAGCTCGGCGTGCTCATCGAAACCATGCGCCGCGAAGGCTTCGAACTCACCATCGGCCGCCCCCGCGTCCTCACCCGCGCCAACCCGCAAACCGGCGACCGCGAGGAACCCTTCGAAGACGTCCTCGTCGACGTCGACGAGCCCTACACCGGCGTCGTCGTCGAGAAGATCAGCAAGCGCAAAGGCGTCATGCAGGACATGCGCCCCTCCGGCGGCGGCAAGGTCCGCCTCACCTTCCACATGCCCTCCCGCGGCCTCATCGGCTACCACGGCGAATTCCTCACCGACACCCGCGGCACCGGCATCATGAACCGCATGTTCAGCGGCTACGAACCCTGGGCCGGAACCATCGAAGGCCGCCGCAACGGCTCCCTCATCTCCAACTCCGACGGCGAAGCCATCCAATACTCGCTCTGGTACCTCCAGGAACGCGGAACCCTCTTCGTCAACCCCGGCGAGAAAATCTACCTCGGCATGATCCTCGGCGAACACAGCCGCGACTCAGACCTCGACGTGAACGCCATCAAGGAAAAGAAACTCACCAACATCCGCGCCGCCGGCAAGGACGAGGCCATGCTCCTCATCCCGCCCCGCCGCATGAGCCTCGAACAAGCCATCGCCTACATCGAAGACGACGAACTCGTCGAAGTAACCCCCGGCGCCATTCGCCTGCGCAAACGCTACCTCGACCCCCACGAACGCAAGCGCCACGAACGCCGCAGCGCCGAAACCGAAGCCGCCTGATCTAGGCAAATAGGGAGAAAGGGCAGGGCGCCGCCCTGCACCCGCCAGGGGGCCAAGCCCCCTGGACCCTTATTCTCATCGCCCCAATTCCGTCATTGCGAGCGCAGCGAAGCAATCCAGCCCGCCCTGAGCCTAGCCGCTCCACCGCTGCTGCCCTCGCCAAACGGATGAGGTCCAGGGGGTCACCCCCTGGCGGGGTGCGGGGCAGCGCCCCGCCGCTTCCTTCCTCCCCGCCCGCTACCCCACCCGCCCCGCGAAATGCCCCACGAACCGGGCGCAGATATCCACCAGCTTCTCCGTCAGCGCCGCCCCGCTCTCCGCCGATGACAGCCGCGGATCACCCTTCGCCACCCCCTTGTGGTAAACCGCGTCGTATTCCGTCGGCAGCCCCACCTCCGCCCCTTCGAAGCTCGCCGTACCCAGCCCGGTGTACGGCAGGTCCAGCGCCGCATCGCGCTTCAGGCTCTGCTGCGCCGGCATCAAATCCGGCCGCATCAGTTCCGGGAACAGGTGCAGCCCGATGCTCGTCAGCGGGTCCGCCCCATGCCCCGCCGCCGCGGCCGCGCGCTCCGCCCCCAATATCCCCGGCAGCAGCCCGTAGCCGATCCGCCAAAGGTACAGGCTCGGAATGATCATTCCCGTCGCCCGCTGCACCTCGCGCGTCGCCGCCAGAATCGGCCCCATATTGCCGCCATGCCCGTTGATCACCACCAGCCGGGTCAGCTTGTGCCGGTGCAGGCTGGCCAGCATGTCGCGGATCACCGCCGTCAGCGTCGCCTCCGACAGCGCGATCCCGCCCGGCATCGCCCCGAACCAGTCCGCACCGCCGAACGGCAGCACCGGCGCCACCACCGTGCGCACCCCCGCCGCCGTCGCCCGCAGCGCCGCCAGTTCGGCGATCTTCTCCGCCAGCAGATAGTCACCCATCGGCGCGTGCGGCCCTTGGTCCTCGTGGCTGCCCATCGGCACCAGGATCACCGGATTCCCCACATACAGCGCACGCGCCTCATCGCCGGTCAGGCTGCCCATATGCACCTTAGGATCGGTCAGGCCGGCCATGTCGATCTCCTCCAACGGGCCGGCGGCGCCGGCCATGGCGTTGCCGCACCAGTCTGCGTCGCGCCGCCAAATCCTTGCAACGGCCCGCCGCTTCGGATATTATTCCTAACATGCGGCAAGCCCCTCTCCCACCCGAACTCCGCGCCGGCGCCGCCGCTCTCGCCGCGCGCTTCGACACGGCCTTCGCCAACCTGCTGCATTGCATCGCCGCCTCGTTCCGCGACATCGGCCCCCTCACCAACCCCGCCTGGTCGCGCATCTCCCGCACCCACCAGCGCCTCGTCCGCCTGCTCGCCAACCTCGCCGCCGGCCGCCTCCCGCGCCTGCGCGCCCCCAGGCCCGCCGCCGCCCGGCCGAGCCACGTCCCGCCCCGCAAGGGCGGCCCGCCCGCCCCCTTCCTGCCCCATCGCCGCGGCTGGCTCGGCCACGTCGCCGGCTACCAGTTGCGCAACGTCGCCTCGCAACTCCGCCACGCGCTGCACCACCCCGAAACCCAGGCCACCCTCGCCGCCGCCCCGCCCCACATCCGCAAATCCATCGCCCGCACCCTGTCCACCGCCTGCCGTCTGCTCGACATAACCCTCCCGCCCCTGCTCCTTCCGCCGCCTGCACCGCCCATCCCCAAACCCGCACGACCAAAACCCGAACGGCCCGCCCGCGCCAAGCCCGCCCCGCTCCCGCCCATGCGCCCCATCTACCCCCAACGCCGCCCCCGCGACCTGCCCTTCCTGCGCCCTCCGCCCGCCGCGCGCCCCGCCTGACCCGGCCAACTGCGTCGATATTATTGCTATATCGCAATATTACCAGCCTACCGTTCCTCCGGTGGCTTCACCTTCTGGAACCGCCACAGCAGCAACAGATCGTACCCCGCCTTCAGCGCCCCCCCGATGAACAGCGGCCACGCGAACGCCGAAACCGTGAACAGCCACCCCGCGATCAGCGGCCCCACCGCACTCGCCATGCTCTTCGCCGTCGCCGTGATGCTCGCCGCAGCCGGCCGCTCCGCCGGCGTCACCACCGCCATCACGTACGAGGTCCGCGTCGGCACATCCATGTTCGACAGCGCCGCCCGCGCCAGCAACAGCCCGATCGCCACCCCCAAATTCGGCGCGAACGGCAATGCCATCACCATCAGGCTCGCCGGCAGATGCGTGAAGACCATCGTGTTCACCAGCCCGAACCGCGCCGCCATCGGCACCGCCGCCAGGTACGAAACCGCCGAGCACAGCCCCGCCCAGAACAGGATCGCCGCCGTCGTCGCCAGCGAAAGATGGAAACTGTCGTACAGCCACAACGCCAGCAGCGACTGCACGAAAAACCCGCTGCCCAGGCTGTCCATCGCGAACAGCCCCGCCAACCCGTACACGATCCGCCGCGACGGCCCCAGCGCCCCCCGCTCCACCTCCCGCGGCGTCTCCACCTCCCGCGACAGCGGCCGGTACAACCCCCACGCCCCCAGCCCCGCCAGCCCATACCCCACGAACACCGCGGCAATCACCGCCTGGCCCGAAAACCCCGCTGCCCCGCCCAGCACCCCCGGCCAAGGCGCCGCCAGCGTTCCCAACGCCCCCGCCAGCGTCCCCGCCAGGCTGTACCGCGCGAAAACCGCCGTCCGCCGCCGCGCCGGCACCACCTGCGCCAGTGCCGTATGCTCCAGCGGCAGGAACAGGCTCACATCGCCCGAACTCGGATTCATCGTCCCCAGGAACGCCACCGCCAGCAGCACCCAGTATTCCCGCACCAGCGCGAATCCCAGCCCCGTGGCCAGCATCATCGCGCACGCCGCCGCCAGCATCCCCCGCCGCGCGAACCGGTGCGCCAGCAGCCCCACCCCCAGCGTGCAAAGCGCCGACCCCACCAGCGTCGCCGTCAGCAACGCCCCGATCGCCAGCGTCGAGAAACCACGTTCGTGCAGATGCACCGGCAACAGGATCGCCACCATCCCGTCGGCGAACGCCCGCAGCGCCCGCGCCCCCAGCAACCGCTTGGCGTCGCCCGAAAGCCCCGGCGGCAACAGCCGCCACCATTCCTCGCCAACCAGCATCGCCCCACGCTCCGCGCCGCCGTCCGTCACGTCAAGCGCGCAACGTCCCACTGCAAGGCTGGCGGCACCACGCCATGCGCGGGCAGGATGGCGCCATGAAGCTGCCCCCCTTCCTGCGCGCCCCCTTCCTGCGCGACCGCCGCCTCGCCGTCATGGCCGCCTTCGGCTATTTCGCTGGCCTCCCCCTGCCGCTGTCCGGCTTCACCCTCACCCAATGGCTGGCCGAGGGCGGGGTCTCCCTCGGCGCCATCGGCCTCACCGCCAATATCGGCCTCGCCTACACGCTGAAATTCCTCTGGTCCCCGGTCCTCGACCAGCGCGCCCCCCTGGCCTTCCTCGGCCGCCGCCGCGGCTGGCTGGCGGTGATCCAGCCGGCCCTGGCCCTCGCCATCGCCGCCCTGGCCATGTCCAGCCCCCACCTTCACCCCCTGCCCACCTTCCTCATCGCCGCCCTCGTCGCCTTCCTCTCCGCCAGCCAGGACGTGGTCATCGACGCCTGGCGCATCGAAACCTTCCCCCCCAACCAACAAGGCCCCGCCCTCGGCGCCTACGTCCTCGGCTACCGCGCCGCGATGCTCACCTCCGGCGCCGGCGTCATCGCCTCCGTCACCCATATCGGCTGGCACGGCGCCCTGCTGGCCATCGCCGCCCTCTTCCTCGTCGCCGTCCTGGTCACCCTCATCGCCGGCGAACCGCCCCAGCCCGCCGCGCCCCCGGCCCCACCCGGCCTGGCCGCCCGCATCGCCGCCGCCGTCACCGAACCCCTGCGCGAATTCCTCAGCCGTCCCGGCGCCTGGGTCGTGCTAGCCTATGTCGCGCTGTTCTATCTGGACGAGGCGCTGGCCGGCAAAATGCTGGCCCCCCTCTACCGCCATCTCGGCTTCGACCGCGCCGCCGTCGCCCTGGCGACCGGCCCCCTGGCCCTCACCGCCACGCTTTGCGGCTACGCCGTCGGCGGCATCCTCGTCGGCCGCCTCGGCCTCGGCCGGGCCCTCATCGCCACCGGTTTCACCCAGATGGGCTTCATGTCCCTCTACGTCGTGCTGACCCTGTCGCCGGGAAACCATGCGGTGCTCTACAGCACCGTGCTCGCCGAAGCCTTCGTCCAGGCGATGGCGGTGGCCGCCTTCATCGCCTATCTCTCCAGCCTCTGCGCCCTGCGCTTCACCGCCACGCAATACGCCCTGCTGTCCTCGGTCGCCGCCCTGGCCTCCCACACCGTCGGCGGCCTCTCCGGATTTGCCGCCCAGGCCCTGGGCTGGACCGCCTTCTACGCCATGGCGATGTTCTCCGCCCTGCCGTCCATGATCCTGATGCTGGTGATCCTGAAGCGCTTCCCCGCCTCCGCCGCCGCTATTGCTGCCGCTGCTGCTGCTGCCCCTGCTGCTGACTCTGCTGCTGACTTGGGCCCATCGCATCCTCCCGCACCGTCACCGTCACCAGGAGCCGTTCGCTAGCCGCCCCATGGCGCACGCCGCGAATGGGCGCGGCCGCGGTCGCATCCAGCCCCACCGCCAGCCGCACATAGCGCTCGGTCGGGCATTGCCCGTTCGCCGCGTCGAACCCCACCCACCCGATCCCCGGCACCATCGCCTCCGCCCAGGCATGATGCGCCACCGCATCGCCCACCGCCCCCGCGCTCGTATCCTCGTCCACCAGCAGGTAGCCCGTCACATAGCGGGCCGGAATCCCCAGCGAACGGGCACCGGCAATGAAGACATGCGCGTGGTCCTGGCACACCCCGCGCCGCGCCGCGAAGGCCGCCGCCGCCGTGGTCTGCGACGTGGTGGCCGAGGTGTCATACGCGACCTCGCCATGCAGCCGGTCCAGCAAGCCATGCAGCACCGGCAACCGCTCGCCCCTTCCGCATTCCCGCGCCAAAGCCTCGATCGCGGCATCCGCCGCCGTCAGCTTCGTGGACCGCAGGAACACCTCCGGCACCACCGCCTCCCCGGTGAACCCGGCGACCCCCGCCGTCTCCCGCGTCTCCACCACCCCCATCGCCGTGATTACCACCTCCTCGACCAGCCCCGGCGAGGTCACCAGGTCCACGGCATTGCCGAAGGCATCCTCATACCGCAGGGCGTCCGCCCCGCCCGAACACGCCACCCGCCATTCCACCACCTGCTGCGACACCCCCGACGGCGGCGTCAGCCGCAGCGCCTGGACCACCCGTGCGGCGCCGTCGTAGCGATAGGTCGTGGCATGGGTGATGGCGATGCGCATGCTGATCAATCGAAATGGTAGTCGGTGGCCACCGCTGCGCCGACATCGGCGTTGCGGGACAGGAAGTCGGTGAGGAACTCGTGCAGCCCGCCCCGGAAGATCGCGCCCAGTTCGCCGCCCCGCAAACTGCCCGCCAACTGCTCGGCCAGCGCCAGGCTCGCCGCCCCTCCCCCGGTCAGGGCCGCCAGCGCCGCCAGGCTGGGGGCGATGAAGTCGCAGCAGAAGCGCAAGGACCGCGGCATCTCCGGCCGCAGGATCAGAAAATCCGCCACGTTCCGCGGGCGGTAGCGGTCGCGGTAGAAATGCCGGTAGGCGCTGTGGGCGGCCACCGAGCGCAGGATCGTCTCCCACTGGTGCAGGTTCCGCTCCCCGCCCATCGCCTCGTTCACCGGCAGCAGCACGTTGTACTTCACGTCCAGGATGCGCGCGGTGTTGTCGGCCCGCTCGATGAACGTGCCGAGCTGGCTGAAATGGAATCCCTCGTCGCGCAACAGGCTGCCGATCATGGCGCCGCGGAACTGCGCCGAACGCTGCCGCACCCAATCCAGCAGTTCGGCGAATTTCCCCGTCTCCATACTGGCGGGGTCGATGGCGGCGAACTCGATCCATGTGGAATTCAGCGTCTCCCACATCTCCCGCGTCAGCGCCGTTCGCACTGCCCGGCCATTGTTGCGGGCTGTCTCCAGGCAGGAGCGGATCGAGGATGGATGGGCGCGGTCGAACATCAGGAAACGGCGCACTGCCTCGGCGGTCAACCTGCCGTGCCGGGTCTCGAACCATTCCAGGCAGCCGGCGCTGACCAGGGTGGACTTCCAGTCCTCGCGATAGCCTCCGCCGGTGTCGGGGGTGATGGAGATGCGGTGCCCCACCTGGGTCAGGCGGGCGATGTTCTCTGCCCGCTCCATGTAGCGGGCCATCCAGAACAGGCTTGCGGCGGTCCGGCCCAGCACCCTCAGTCCTCCAGCACCCAGGTATCCTTGGTGCCGCCCCCCTGGCTGGAATTGACCACCAGAGACCCGCGCTTGAGCGCCACCCGCGTGAGCCCCCCCGGTGTCACCCGCACCCGGTCGCCCACCAGCACGAACGGCCGCAGGTCCACATGCCGCGGCCCCACCCCGCCGCCGGCGAAGGCCGGGCAGGTGGACAGGGCGAGCGTGGGCTGGGCGATGTAGTTGCCGGGGTTGGCACGGATGCGCTCGGCGAACTCGGCGCGTTGCTGGCGGGTGGAGCGGGGGCCGATCAACATGCCGTAGCCGCCGGAGCCGTGCACCTCCTTGACCACGAGCTGCTCAAGATTGGCCAGCACGTGCCGCCTCTCGCCCTCGATCGAGCAGCGCCAGGTGGCAACGTTCTTCAGGATCGGCTTCTCGCCCGTGTAGAACTCCACGATCTCGGGAACGTAGGCATACACCGCCTTGTCGTCGGCGATACCGGTGCCTGGGGCGTTGGCCAAGGTCACCCGCCCGGCGCGGTACAGGTCGAACAGCCCGGGAACGCCCAGCAGCGAATCCGAACGGAAATTCAGCGGATCGACAAAGGCGTCGTCCAGCCGGCGGTACAGCACGTCGATGCGCTCGCGGCCACGGATGGTGCGCATCCACAGGGCGCCGTCCTCCACCACTAGGTCGCTGCCCTGAACCAGTTCCACGCCCATCTGGTCGGCCAGGAAGGCGTGCTCGAAATAGGCCGAGTTGAAGATCCCCGGCGTCAGCACGGCGATGCAGGGTTCGCCGTCGCAACCGGCCGGAGCCACGCTCTCCAGCGTCTGGCGCAGCAGTTCCGGGTAGCGTTCCACCGGCGCCACTCGGTGGGCGGCGAAAAGCTCGGGGAACAGGTGCATCATCGCTTCCCTGTTCTCGAGCATGTAGGACACGCCCGAGGGGGTGCGCAGGTTGTCCTCCAGGACAAAGAAGCCCTCAGCCTCGGTACGCACAAGATCGGTGCCGATGATATGGGAATAGACATTGCGTGGCGGGTCGAAACCCATCATCTCCGGCATGAAGGCGGCATTGCCGTTGACCAGTTCGGACGGAATACGGCCAGCGCGCACGATCTCCTGGCGATGATAAATGTCATACAGGAAGGCATTCAGCGCCCGCACCCGCTGCTCGATACCGCGTTCCAGGAACCGCCACTCGGCCGCCGAGATCACGCGGGGGATCAGGTCGAAAGGAATCAGCCGCTCGTTCGCCTCCGCGGCGCCATAGACCGCGAAAGTGATGCCCAGGCGACGGAAGATGGCATCCGCCTCGGCCTGCTTGGTGCGGATTCCCGCGTGGGTCTGGCGCTGCAGCCAGTCGAACAGCGTACGGTAGCAGTCCCGCGCGGTGAAGTCCGGCAGCAGCATCTCATCGAAACACACGACGTCGTTGCCGGTGCTGTATGCCTGTTTCTTAAGCACTCAGCAGCCTTCCCATGCGCCCTTTACCCCCTGCGACCATGCCAATAGCAACATCATACCACGCATCGACGCAACAAGCGTGCCAGAGTCGGCAGGTGACCGAACGAAGCGGACTCGGACGTCATGAGGAATGGCATGAGCAAGGATTCTTCTTTTTCTGAAGAAAAAGAAGCAAAAAGACTTTTCAAATTCCAATTCGGACAAAGGACTGCAGACGATACCTAATGGTCGAAAGTTTTTTGGTTCTTTTTTTAAAAAAGAACGCGCTTTCCTTCGACTCCCTATAGGACCATTCGGCCAGCGCATTGCCCTCCCGTGCGCTTCCCGCCGTCCGCCCTCCGCCGATCCGGACGCAAGGGGACGCGGCTGGCCCGGTCAGCGGTTGGTCACCCCTGCAGCTTCCATCGCCTCGATCTCGGCCGCGGTGAAGCCCGCCTCGGCCAGCACCTCGCGCGAATGCTCGCCCAGCGCGGCCGCGAAGCCCTGCACCGCGGTGCTGGCGGCAGACAGGCGATAGGGCGCGTTCATCACGCGGAAGCTGCCGCCGGCGTCGCGCACCTCGGCCAGTGCCTCGCGATGGGCGAGCTGCGGGTCGGCCAGCGCCTCGGCAACCGTGCGATACGCCGAGCAGGGCACGCCCGCCTGGTTCAACGCCGACCTCGCAGTCCCGCGTGCTCATCTGGCGCGACCATTGTTCGATCTCCTCCACCAGCGCGCCCCAGTTGCTGCGGCGGTCGGGGAACAGCGCGAAGCGCGGGTCGCTCACCCAATCCTCGCGCCCGGCCGCGCGGGCCAGGTTCTGGAAGGTGCGCTCGCTGGCCACCGCGGGCATGATGTAGCCGTCGCGCGTGGCCACCGGGCCGAACATCGGCCGGCCCGGCGTGGGCACCGGGAACTGGGCGGCCTGGACCTCGCCCAGCGTGAGGTTGAGCATGGATTCCAGCATCGAAACATCGACCATTTGCCCCTGGCCGGTGGACTGGCGCTGCACCAGGGCGGTTGTGATGGCGGCATAGGCATAGGTGCCGGTCAGCACGTCGGCGATGTAGATGCCGCAATTGTCCGGCGTCTCGCGCCCGGGTTGGTGGGCCATGTGGGCGAGGTCGAAGCCCGAGGAGGCATGGATCGCCGGCGCATAGGCAGCCAGCCCCGCCGACGGGCCACTCTGTCCGAAGCCCGAAATGGCGCAATAGACCAGCTTGGGGTTGGCCTCGCGCAGCGCATCATGCGGCAGGCCGAAACGCGCCATGACGCCGGGGCGGAAATTCTCCACCAGCACGTCGGCCTTGGCCGCCAGCCGGCGCACCACCGCCACGCCCTGCGGCGTCTTGAGGTCCAGGACCAGGCTGCGCTTGCCGGCGTTGAGCCCGCCATAGGACGTGCTGGCGCCGTTGCGCGTGGGCGGACGATGTCGGGTGAGCTCGCCCTCCGGCGCCTCGATCTTCACCACGTCGGCGCCCGCGTCGGCGAGCAGGCGGGCGCAATAGGGCCCCGCGATGGTGGTGGTCAGGTCGATCACCCGCAGCCCATTCAGCGGGCGTGCCTTCGACTGCGCGCTCATTTCGTTTCCTCCGACTTCCTTGCATCGAGGCTAGGACATGTCCGGGCCGACGCGAAGGGGGGAAGGCCAGGGGTGGCACCCGATCCGGCGTCGCTGGACTCGCGGTCATCTGCCGCGAGTGGCGGAAGGAAACGGACGAGGGTCTGGGGCCCTACGGCCGGGCGCCGTAGACCGCGTGCCAGATCGTGGGTGGCTGGCCGCGCGCGCCGTAGCGGAACCGCGCCCGTTCTTCCACATGATTGAAGCCGGCATCCTGGATCATGCGCGACAGGGCATTGGCGCCCATGCGCCACCAGATGTTCTCGCCCGCGCCGCCGCCAAACTGCACGATCGGCAGCCCGTCGTGACGGTCGAGATCAGGAAAGATCACATCCGAAATGATGGCGCTGCCGGCGGTGACGTCGCGGATGTTCATCAACGCGCGCATCGGGTCGCGCAGGTGCAGCAGCAGGTCGCCGCAGTGAACGAGATCGAAGCGGCCCAGCTTCTCCACCGAGATGTCGTAGACATTGCAATGGACGCGCCGCACCTTCGACCCGAGCGTTCTGTGCGCCAGCGCGAAGCCAGCGCCGAAGCGGCGGTCGAGCGCGGCCTGGTCCATCTGCGCCCGCACCCGCCAGGCAAGGTCCAGCTCTGCTGCGCGCTCGATGTCCAAGGCCACGACCTCGGCGGCGCCCCGGCGCTCGAACTCGAAGGACCAGTATCCATCGAAACTGGCGATGTCGAGCACGCGCATCCCGTCCAGCCGCGCGGGCAGGCGGTAGGCCGGCAGCAGGGGACGATGGTCATAGAAGCCGGGGGTGACCAGGCCACCGCCAAGGTCGATCGTGTGATACCACTCGATGCCGGCGGCCTCTCGCGCCAGCGGGCTGTCCACCGATGGGGGCGGTGCAGGGGAGGGCAGTTGCAGCGCATCGACCGGGGTTCGGCGCAGCCCGCTGGCAGGCATTGTGAACTCTATCCCGGCCCGCCGCCCGCTGGCGAAGAGGGACGCCCGCAGACCGAGAAGCTTCAATGTGCGGCTGGCCACGGTCGGCCTCCATCGGGACGTCAGAGGACAAGTCCGGGGCAGCGGACGCCGCCGCAGATCAAGGTGGCCACCATGACCAACAGAATTGGCAGATAGACGATGACGCGCAGGCCTTGCCGCGCCCGAACAGCGCCAGGGGAGCGCCATCAGGCGAACGGCTGAAAGCATGCCAGCATATTCATTGCGCGGAAAGCATGATTCCGCACGACGCGGCGGAATAAGGCGGGAGTTTGCCGGCCGCCGTGCCGCGGGTGGATGTCTATCCTCTCATCCCAGTTGGCGCGGCTGGCGCACCACCATTCGTCGGTAGTCGCGCTTGTCGTCTCCCGCGGTTCAGGCGGCGGGGCGAAGCCGGGTGGCCAGCGATGCCATCGCCCTGCGCCATGCGCCCTTGCGCCGCTCGGTCACCTCGGCCACCGCCAGCACAATCAGCGGCGTTGCCGTGAACACCAGCAGTCGGCTGCGCCAGTCCGACACCTCCCAGGGCGAGGCGGCGGCGAGGAAGTGGATGAGCGGGTAGTGCAGCAGGTAAAGGGTGAAGGAGGCGCCCGCCAGCCACGCCACCGGGCGGGCAATGGGTGCCACGAGACCAGCGAGCCGGGCGGACAGCACGTGCACGCCCAGCAGGTGGGCAGCCACCAGCAGGCCGATGGCGTAGTCCTGGCTCATCGGCAGGATGCAGGCCCAGTTCGCGCCGAAGGCCGAATACGGGTAGCAGGCGCGGGTGAACGGGTCGGGCCACAGGGCGAACACCACCAGCGGCCCGAGCAGCAGCGGCCACCCCGCGGCGCGCGGCACCGCGTTGCGCGCCACCAGCCATCGGCACGCCACCCCCAGCAGCCACAGCGGGAATAGCAGCGCGATCTTGGGGCCCGCGATCGCCAGCGCGGCCATCGCGCCCACCACGCTCCAGGGCCGCCGGACGAAGGCCAGAAAGCCGAAGGCGATGTACGTACCAGACCTCGAAGGACAGCGACCAGAACGGCAGGTTGCTGCCGGGCTGGGCGTCACGGAACCAGGAGTGATCTAGGAACAGCAGGGTAGAGAGCAACTGCGGAAAGGACGCGGGACCGTGGAACTTCGGGGCGGCGGCATAGACCTCGGGACCGAGCGATGCGCCGGCGGCATCCAGCAGCCAGCCCAGCACCAGCGCCGGCAGCACCACCGAATAAACCCGCGCCGCGCGGTTCACCACGTAGTCGCCGGCGGTCTGCACCCGTGCGGCCGTGGCATGGGCGATGACGAAGCCGGAGATGACGAAGAACACGTCGACCGCCGCCTCGCCATAGGCCGTCGCCTGATGGAACAGGCCGCCGCTGATGCGCTGGGTGCCGGCGTGGCTGAGGAAGACAACCGCCGCCGCCGACAGGCGCAGGAGGTCGAGCCAGGTCGAGAGGGCGGGGCTCATCCCCGCGCGGGGCAGGATGGGCGGGCGCGACCCCGCGCAAGGCGGGTGGCGGCTATTGCCCTTGCGCCAGAAGGGGGTCGAGCCGGCCGGCGCGGTCCAGTGCCATCAATTCGTCGCACCCGCCGATGTGCTGGCCGCCGATGAAGATCTGCGGCACCGAGGTGCTGCCCCCGGCCCGCTTGCGCGCCTCGTCGCGTGCCGGCGATCCGCCGGGGGCGTCGATCTCGCGGTATGTCACGCCCTTGCTGTCCAGCACCTGCTTGGCGCGCACGCAATAGGGGCACCAATCCTGGGTGTAGATTTCGATGTCCGGCATTGCTTTCTCCTTGCGCATCTATCGTTGTGCGCGGCCGCGCCGGTTGCAAGGGCCGGCCGGGGCGAGCGCCGCGCCCTATCCCGAATGTGGTGCGGGGACGCGGGCGGCGACCAGCACGTCCACGCCCGCGGCACCCGCGGCCAACAGCGCGCGGGTGCAGGCACCGGCGGTGGCGCCACTGGTCAGCACGTCATCCACCAGCAGCACCTGGCGCCCGGCCAGCGCCGCGACGTCGCGCCGGGCGCACGGCGATCGCGCCGTCGACCATGCGCGCCCGGGCCGCGGCCGAGAGTTCGCCCAGCGGCGCGGTGGCGCGGGTGCGGCACAGCGCGTCGGGCAGGCTGGTCACGCCGGACAGCCGGCCCAGGTGGCCGGCGAGCAGCGCCGACTGGTTGTAGCGGCGGGCCAGCAGGCGACGGCGATGCAGCGGCACCGGCACCAGCAGGTCGGCACGCGCCAGCAGCGACGCCCCGGCGCGGGCCATCATGCGGGCCAGCGCCGACGCCAGTTCCGGACGGTCGCCATGTTTGAACGGCAGCACCACCCGGCGCGACAGCGCGTCGTAGGCCAGGGGCGCGCGCGCCTCGCCCCAGGGCGGCGGGTCGGCGGCGCAGGCGGGACAGATCGGGCTGGCGCCGCGCACCGCGTGGCTGAACGGCACGCCGCAGGCCACGCAGCAGGGCTCGGTGATGAACGTGACCTCGCGGAAGCAGGCCGGGCAGAACTGGCCGGGCGCCTCCACCGCCTCGTCGCAGGTGAGGCATTGCGGCGGCAGCAGCACGTCCAGCACCGTCCGGCCGGCCCGCCCGGCGCCGCGGCCCCAGCGCGCCAGCAAGCCGGGCCGACGGGGATGGGGTTCAGGCACCGAAGCGGACGGTGCCGTCGCGCTCGATCTCGTGCACCAGGTCGATCTCCCAGGACAGATACGCCTGCATCGCCTCCTCGACGCCCGAGTTGCGGTCGTAGGGACGCAGGTAGAAGTCGATGCACTCGGCGTCGGCGGGCACGGTGCGATCGCGCGCGAGGCTGCGGCCGGCAGCGGTCCAGGCCGGGGTGCCGCCAGCCAGCACGCGCACCGGGGCACTGGTCATTGCCTGCACCTCCGGCACGGCGAGGGCGGCGAGCGTGCCGTCGGGCGAGGCCAGCACCACCTGCGCCGCCTTGCCCACCGGTTCGGCCAGGCTGTCGAGGCGGCCGCGCACGCCCCACAGCGCGCCGGGGATGTGGCCGTCGCGATAATCGACGCTGCGGGCGAGGTCGATCACCAGGGTGCCGGGCGCGTCCAGGGCTGAGACCTGCACGCCGTCCGCCTTCGCCGATGCGGGCGGCACAGCCGTGCCCAGTGCGCCCTCGGCCACGAACACATCCTGGTGGCCCATCTGGCGCAGCCAGGCGGCGGACATGCGGGCGCGCACGCCGTCGTCGTCGATCAGCGCGATGCGGGCGCCACGCACCCCCACCCAGGTGTCGGTCGCCTGGACCAACTGGCCGCCGGGGGCGGAGATGGCGCCGGGGCGGGTGCCGGCGCGGTATTCCACCGGGTCGCGCACGTCGAGCACGTAGAGGGTACGGCTGGCGTCGGCCTCCATGGCCGCCAGTGCCGCCGCGTCGATCACCCGCACACCGGAGCGCCCGGCAAAGGACTCGGCGCGGCGGCGGGCGAGGTCGGCGGTGCCGGGGCGGCCGGGGGTGAATTCGGCCGGACGGCCGCGGTCGGGGGTGAGGCCGGCAAGCTCCCACCCCATGGTGCCGTTGCGCAGCGCCACCACCCGGTTGGGCACGCCGGCCTGGCGCAGGCTCTCGGCACCCAGGATGGAGCGGGTGCGCCCGGCGCAGTTCACCACGATCAGCGTGTCCGGGTTGGGCGCGATGTCGGCGATGCGGTAGGCCAGTTCGCCGCCGGGCACGGAGATGCCGCGCGGGATGGACATGCGGCGGTATTCCTCGACGGTGCGGCTGTCGAGAACCACCATGTCGCGGCCGTCGTGCAGCCAGGCGTTCAGCTCTGGCGCGTCCACGCTCTCGGTGCCGAAATGATGCTCCACCCATTCGCCGAAGGCCTTGGACGGCACGTTGACGCCGCTGAACAGGATGTAGCCCGCCGCTTCCCAGGCCTTGGTGCCGCCGTCGAGCACCGAGACGTCGGTGCAGCCGATCAATTCGAGGTAGGAGGCCAGCTTCTCGGCCACGCCGCGGCCGTCATCGGTGACCACCACGCGGGTGCCACGGCGCGGCAACAGGGCGGGGGCGCGCAGTTCCCGCTTCGAGTAGGGGCACGGCACCGCCCAGAACAGATGGGAGGCGCCGAACTCGCCCTCCTCGCGCGCATCCAGCAGCGCCAGTTCGCCGCCATCGGTGATCCAGCCGCGCAGCGTGGGCGCATCAATCCGGCGCATGGTCCATTCCCTCCAACACGTGCCGCGACCTTACGCCTTGGCATCGCCGGGGGGGAAGCGCACATGGTCAGCATGAGCAATTCGATGCTGGTCTTCGACCGCCGCGCCGTGCGGCAGCACCGCGACCGTGCCGCCGCCACGGTGGCGGCGACCACCCCGGTGCTGCGCGAGGCCGCCGAACGGCTGCTCGACCGGCTGGACGACACCAAGCACCGCTTCGCCCGGGCCCTGGATTTGGGCGGGCGCGGCGTGGTGGCGCCGCTGTTGCGGGCGCGCGGGATCGAGGTGGTCAGTTGCGACCTGTCGCCGGCGATGGCCGCCGTGAACGGCGGCATCGCGGTGGCCGCCGACGAGGAGGCGCTGCCCTTCGCGCCGGCCAGTTTCGACCTGGTCGTGGCCAGCCTGTCGCTGCACTGGGTGAACGACCTGCCCGGCGCGCTGATCCAGTTGCGCATGGCGCTGAAGCCCGACGGGCTGTTCCTGGCCAGCCTGCCGGCGCTGGGCACGCTGGGCGAACTGCGCACGGCGCTGACCCAGGCCGAGGCGGCGCTGAGTGGTGGCGCCTCCCCCCGGGTCTCGCCCTTTCCCGACCTGCGCGATGCCGCGTCGCTGCTGCAGCGCGCGGGCTTTTCCCTGCCTGTCGCCGATGCCGACGAGATCGTGCTTGCCTATGCGAACCCGCTGGAGTTGTTGCGCGACCTTCGCGCCGCCGGGGAGGGCAATGCGGTGCGGTTGCGTGACCGGCGCATCCCGCCGCGGGCGCTGTTCCCGGCGGCGCTGGCTGGCCTTGCTCAGCGCGACGGCCGCATACCGGCCACGCTGCGCATGGCGATGCTGACGGGGTGGGCACCGGCCCCCTCCCAGCCTCGGCCGTTGCCGCGCGGGAGCGGGCAGATCAACCTGCGGGATGCGTTGGGCTGAAAGTACAACTGCAGTGCACACGTGACGTGCTCGCGACTGCCCATCCTGAGACCGACGATCTGTAGTGCGAGCGGCTGTATTCGCGGTTCTCCGTTGGAATGAATGCTTATGTATGCCGCCCTTTCCCGTTCAACGCATAATTGAACAGCCTGGAAGCGCAGATCCGTTTCGCAACATGTTACGCTTTTTTGAGGGGGAATTAACAAGGCAGATCAGGAGTACTAAGCGATGCAGAAGGTTTTGATCGCAGCTGGAGCCGGATTGCTGGTGTTTGGCAGCACTATGGCGCAGGCGGCCGTGACAATCATTCCGGATTCAGCACTGACGCCGAACAACAGCTATTACACGGACGTGATCGGCGGCGGATTGGGCACCGTCATGGTGACCACGGGCGGCGGCAATGCCGCCAATGTGGGCCAGGCGAGCGGCCGCAACGACGACGGGTTCCGCGGGCCCATCGACCTGGGATTCACGTTGAACTTCTTCGGCAACGACTACACCCAGTTCTGGCTCAACAACAACGGCAACATCAGCTTCGGCAACGGCATCGCTGCTTACACGCCGACCGGGCCGCAGGGCGCGTCGCAGCCGATCATCTCGCCCTTCTTCGCGGACGTGGACACGCGCAACGCAGCCAGCGGCGTGGCGTGGCTGCGCAACGACATTGCCGACGAGATCATCGTCACCTGGGATGATGTCGGCTACTACAACTCGCATGCCGACCTGACCAACAGCTTCCAGCTGGTGCTGCGCGGGCCGGGCTACGCCATTCCCGCGGGCGAAGGGCCGATCGGCTTCTTCTACACCGACATGCAGTGGGAAACCGGCGACGCCAGCGGCGGCAGCGGCGGCTTCGGCGGCACCCCGGCCGCGGTCGGGTTCGGCGACGGCTTGTCGAACGGCGAGGTGCTGCAGAGCTCGCTCACCGATGGGATCTCAGGCATCGTCGACCACACCCGGATCTGGTTCGACGCGAATCTCGCACCCATCCCGCAGCCGGTCTCCACGCCCGAGCCGGCCAGCATGACCTTGCTCGCCGCCGGCCTGGCCGGGCTGGGACTGCGCCGCCGCCGCAGGTAGAAGAGGCGACGACGCACCGCGAGCAGCCCCGCCCGCGCCCGCCGCTGGCCCGAGACATTCTTGGGGGCGAGCCGCATCGGGCGGGGCGTTCGGGTGCGGCTTCCGTACCGCCCGATCCAACTCCGGCCGATCCAACTCCGGCCGGCGGCGGTGAAGCCGGACGGCCCGTTGCGAGCCAGCGTGCAGGTGCCGGACACACCACGCTTGGCGGCGCGGACGGGCTGGCTGCAACGGCCGACACAGCCCCACCCCACTTCGACGCGGCAGGGGCAGGGGCAGGCGAACCGGCACGCAGCTTTACGCTGAGCTGCGCCCCATAAGGCGAGCCCAGCGGCACCGTCCGCATCCTTTACGGTTTTCGACCAAAGGGCTGAAATCCGTCGGCGGACTTTACAGTATCAGAATTTCTCTGCGGACAACCTCTTGATTTCGCATATTGGCCCGAATCTTGAATGTCGGCCTGCATAGGTATGCCGCCGCAGATGGCGGATCGGCAAAGGGAGGCAAACTCGTGATTCGCGCAACATTTTTGACAAGCACTGTACTGGCTGCTGCGGCATCGCTCGCGCTGGCCGTTCCGGCACACGCCCTGTCGGTTACCACGACCACCGACGGCACCGCGCTGCAGAATGCCCTTGTCGCCAGCCCCGGCGCCTTCGGCTCCCTCTTCACCACCTACAGTGTGGGTGACGCGTCTCAGGTAGGCACCTACACCGGCTTCACCTCGGCGCCGGTCACCTTTGGCAATGGCGTGGTGCTTTCCACTGGCGTGGCAGCCCAGGTGACGTCGGCCTTCCTGAGCGCCGGAAGCGCTCCCAGCAGCAACCTCGGCGGTGGTTCGACCATCCAGATCGACGGCTATGCACCCGGCGTGATCACCAATTTCAACAACGCCAATGATGCCGCCCAGCTCTCGATCGTTTTCGACCTGACATCGCCGTCGGCGATCGCGTTCGACTTCCTTTTCGGCTCGATCGAATATCCGGTTTTTACCAGCAACTACACCGACGCATTCTACGCCTTTCTCGATGGAACGCAGATCTCGTTCAACTCCAACAGTAATCCGGTACAGGTAGGCGCTTCGTTCGCCTCGCTGCTGACCACGGCCGACACGAACACCGCGTTCGCCGGCGTGCACGGGCTGGTCGGGCCGCTGACCACCACCTCCGGCACCCTGGCCGCAGGCCAGCACACGCTGAACCTGGTGGTGGCCGACACCAACGATGACGCCCTGGACAGCGCCGTGTTCCTGCGCAACTTCCGCCTCAGCAGCAACGATGGCGGGCCGACCACGGTCGGGACCGACGTGCCGGAGCCGGCGACCCTGGCGCTGCTGGGCATCGGCCTGGCCGGTCTCGGGGCAGCGCGCCGCCGCCGCCGCTGAACGGCGCTACCTGACACGAATGTTGCGGGCCGGGGTGGCAACGCCCCGGCCCGCTGCACGTGTGGCGGTCAGCCGCTCGGCGGCTCGTCGTCCAGCTTCGATCCTTCCGCCCGCTTCTCCGCCTGCTCGCGCGCCAGCACGTCGCGGGCACGCTCGGCCTTGGTGCGGCCGTGCAACACGCGGTTCTGCTGCGCCTGCGCCGCGCGCTCGGCGGCGGCGCGGGCCTTCTTCACGCGGCGGAGGTTGACGATTTCGGCCATCCCGCCATCCTGCGGCGCACGATCGCCGCAAACAAGGAGAGATGCGCCATGGGCCAGTTCGTCACGCTCAACGCCGCCGACGGCCACAAGCTCTCGGCCTGGCAGACCGGCCCGCAGGACGCCCGCGTTGGCATGGTGGTGATCCAGGAGATCTTCGGCGTGAACAACCACATGCGCAACATGTGCGAGAAGTTCGCGCAACAGGGCTATGCCGTCATGGCCCCGGCCCTGTTCGACCGCACCGAGCGCGGCGTGGAACTGGGCTATACCGCCGAGGACGTGAAGGCGGGGCGCGACATGCGCGGCACCCTTTCCGACAGCGCGGTGATGCTGGACGTGGAGGCAGCGGCCAACGCGCTGGGCAGCCGCAAGCTGGGCATCGTTGGCTACTGCTTCGGCGGCACGGTGGCGTGGTGGGGGGCGACGCGCACCCATAAGTTCGCCGCTGCCAGCGGCTGGTACGGCGGCGGCATCGCGGCCACGCGCCACGAGACGCCCGTCTGCCCGGTGCAACTGCATTTCGGCGAGAAGGACACGGGCATCCCGCTTGGCGACGTGGAGGCGATCCGCGCCGCACAGCCGGGAGTGGAGGTGTTCGTTTATCCCGGCGCCCAGCACGGCTTCGGATGCGACGAGCGCGGCAGCTTCTCGGCGCCAGACGCGGCGCTGGCGCATGAACGGACGTTTGCGTTCTTCGCCAGGCACCTGAAATAGCGGAAGGGTCGCAAGGAACAAAGAAAGGCGTTCTTTTTTGAAAAAAAGAACCAAAAAACTTTCACCCATTTGATCGGGTTCATGCCGCTGATACCCGGCGCAAATGGACAGAAGTCTTTTTGCTTCTTTTTCTTCAGAAAAAGAAGACTCCTATCTCCTGCGCCCCGCGCGCTGTTCCATGCCCACAAGGAACATTCCTGCCGCGAGGATGATGGTGGCGCCAAGATAGACTGCCGTGGGCGGATGGTCGGCGAAGATCAGCCAGCCGAGGGTGAAGGCCCAGATCAGGCCGCTGTATTCCACCACCGCCATCACCGCCACCGGGGCGCGGCGAATGGCGGCGAACTGCAGCAATTGGCCGCCGGCGCCGATCACGCCGATCGCCACCAGAAGCAGCAGTTGCAGCGGCGAGGGCGTCACCCAGTGGAACGCTGTCCACAACCCGGTCGCGACGAGGAAGAAGCCGTTCTGCAGCAGCATCTGCACCAGGGCCGGCTCGTGGCGGGCGATCTGGCGCATCAGGATGGCGGCATGGGCCCACAGCACGGCGGCGGCCATGACCAGGCCGATGGCCCAGGCCGGGGTGTCGCCCACCAGCAGGCCGCGCGGGTCGGCGGCGACCACCACGCCGGTGAAGCCGAGCAGGATCGACACCCAGCGCACCGTGCTCACCTGTTCATCGAGAATGCGGGTGGCCAGCAGTGTGGTCATGATCGGCGAGGCGAAATACAGCGTCATCATCTGCGCGAAGGGCAGCAGCGGCGCCGCGCTGAAATAGCAGAGCCAGGCGACGAGGGTGATCACGGCGCGGAACAGCATGCGCCGCAGCACCGGCGAGCCGACGACCGCCGTCACCACCGTGCCACGGCCGGCGATGACGCAGCCGAGCGTGATCGTCAGGCTGCGGAAGAACAGCGCCTGGGCCACGGGCAGGTAGGTGACGAGGTATTTGTTGGTGGCGTCGTTAAGCGCGAACAGCGCGTAGGCACCCACGCCCAGCAGCATGCCGGCGATCACGCTGTTGCTGCGCATCCTGGAGTTCGCTCCCTACTCGGCCGCCGAACGCAGCGCGGCGCCCGCGGCCAGCGGGCACAGCGGCAGGGCGGCGGCGAACATGGCCGACAACAGCAGCAGATGGGGCCGCGCCGCCAGCCCCGCCGATGCCGCATCGGCCGCCGCCACGCCGAAGATCAGCACCGGGGCGGCCAGCGGCAGCACCAGCAGCGGCAGCAGCACGCCGCCGCGCCGCGCCCCCAGCACCATCGCGGCACCCAGCGTGCCGAACAGCGACAGCACCGCCGTGCCGGGGAGCAGGCCGAGCAGCAGGGCCGGGATCGCTTCGTCGGGCATGCGCAGCATCACCGCCAGCGGCGCGGCGGCGAGCAGCAGCGGCAGACCGGTGACCAGCCAGTGCGCCATGGCCTTGCCCAGCGCCACCCCCGCCGCCGGCAGGCCCGAGAGCAGCAGCAGGTCGAGCGAGCCGTCCTCGTGGTCGGCGCCGAACAGCCGGTCGAGCGGCAGCAGGCTGGCGAGCAGGGCGCAGACCCAGACGATGCCGGGCGCAATCCGCCCCAGCGTCTCCGGCGCAGGTCCGACGGCCAGCGGGAACAGCGCGCCGGCGAGCAGGAAGAACAGCACGGCAGCCAGCGAATCGCTGCCGTGGCGCAGCGACAGGCGCAGTTCGCGGGCGAGCAAGGCGCGCAGGTGCGTCACCCCGCCAGCCTCAGCGCGTCGGCGCCCGGCAGCGGCAGCGGCAGGTGGGTGGCCGCCACCACCACCCCACCGGCGGCGCGATGGCCGGCGAGCAGGGCGCCAAGCCCGGTGACCGAGACGGCATCCAGCCCCAGGGTCGGCTCGTCCAGCAGCCACAGCTTCGCCTCGCTCAGCGCCAGGCGGGCCAGGGCGAGGCGGCGGCGCTGGCCGGCGGAGAGCATGCGCGCCGGCAGGTCGGCCAGGCGATGCAGCCCCATCCGCTCCAGCGCGTCAGCCACCGCCGTCCGCCCGCCCCAGAAGGCGAGGTTCTCGGCCACGCCAAGCCCCGGCTTCACCGCATCCTGATGGCCGAGATAGGCGACGCGGGCGGCGTGGGCGGCGCGATCGGCCAGCACGTCCTCGCCGTTCCAGGTGAGCGTGCCCACCTCGGCCCGGCCGAGCCCCGCCAGCACGCGCAGCAGGGTGGACTTGCCGGAGCCGTTCGGCCCCTCCAGCAGCAGCGCGCCGCCTTGGGGCACCGTAAAGCCCACCTGGGCGAACACCAGCCGCTCGCCCCGCATCGCCGCCAATCCGGCCGCCTGCAGCACCTTGCCCGTCTCCGCGAATGGTCTCGGCCCGATGGTTTCGCGCCATGTGGACGTTGCGGGGGTTATGGGCTAATCCCGCGCCCGGAACCACCCAGCTCCTGAACCATCCAGGCCCTGGCCGTGGCATGGCGCCGTTCCCACCTGTGGGGGATAGTCCGTGCCACGCGCCACCCCAAGCGAAGAGAGTCTCCCATGAAGAGCATCGGCCGGGACAGCCTCAACACCCAGCGCACGCTGACGGTGGCGGGCAAGACCTACACCTATTTCTCGCTGCCCGAGGCCGCGAAGGCGATCGGCGACGTCGCCCGCCTGCCGGTGAGCCTGAAGGTGCTGCTGGAGAACGTGCTGCGCTTCGAGGACGGGCAGGCCTATACGGTCGATGACGCAAAGGCCGTCGCTGGCTGGCTGGCCAACGCCTCCTCCACCAAGGAAGTGCCGTTCAAGCCGGCGCGCATCCTGATGCAGGATTTCACCGGCGTTCCCGCCGTGGTGGACCTCGCGGCCATGCGCGACGGCATCCTTCGCCTGGGCGGCAACCCCGACAAGGTGAACCCGCTGGTGCCTGTCGACCTGGTGATTGACCACTCCGTGATGGTGGATGTGTCGGCAACCGGCGACAGCCTGAAGAAGAACGTGGACATCGAGTTCGAGCGCAACGGCGAGCGCTACACCTTCCTGCGCTGGGGCGCGACCGCGTTCGACAATTTCCGCGTGGTGCCGCCGGGCACCGGCATCTGCCACCAGGTGAACCTGGAATACCTCGCCCAGGCCGTGTGGACCGCCGACCTCGGCGGCAAGAGCTATGCCTATCCCGACACGCTGTACGGCACCGACAGCCACACCACGATGGTGAACGGCATGGGCGTGCTGGGCTGGGGCGTGGGCGGCATCGAGGCCGAGGCGGCGATGCTGGGCCAGCCGATCGCCATGCTGATCCCCGACGTGATCGGCTTCCGCCTGACCGGAAGGATGCCGGAGGGGGCCACGGCCACCGACCTGGTGCTGACCGTCACCCAGATGCTGCGGCGCAAGGGCGTGGTGGGCAAGTTCGTGGAGTTCCACGGCCCCGGCCTGGACGAGATGTCGCTGGCCGACCGCGCCACCATCGCCAACATGGCCCCGGAATACGGCGCCACCTGCGGCTTCTTCCCGGTCGACCGCGTCACCATCGACTACATGCGCCTGACCGGCCGCGACGAGGACCGGATCGCGCTGGTGGAGGCCTATTGCAAGGCCCAGGGCATGTGGCGCGACGCCACCACGCCGGACCCGGTGTTCACCTCCACCCTTGAGCTCGACATGTCCACGGTGCAGCCCAGCATTGCGGGGCCGAAGCGGCCGCAGGACCGGGTGCTGCTGAAGGACGCATCGACGGCATTCCGCGGCGAGCTGACCAAGGGCCTGGGCGTGCCGGCCAACGACGTGAACAAGAAGGCGGCCGTCGCCGGCAAGAACTACGAGATCACCCATGGCGACGTGGTGATCGCCGCCATCACCTCCTGCACCAACACCTCCAACCCCTATGTGCTGGTGGCCGCCGGCCTCGTCGCCCGCAAGGCCCGCGCCCTGGGGCTGACGCCGAAGCCGTGGGTGAAGACCTCGCTGGCCCCCGGCTCGCAGGTGGTGACCGAATATCTCGATGCCGCCGGCCTGACCGCCGACCTCGACGCGCTGGGCTTCCAGACCGTCGGCTACGGCTGCACCACCTGCATCGGCAACTCCGGCCCGCTGGAGGACGCGATCGTGGACGCGATCGAGGACAACCAGCTCGTCGCCGCCTCGGTGCTGTCGGGCAACCGCAACTTCGAGGGCCGGGTGCACGCCAACGTGCGCGCCAACTACCTGGCCAGCCCGCCGCTGGTGGTGGCCTATGCGCTGCTCGGCACCATGAACGACGACATCACCACCGCGCCGCTCGGCACCTCCAAGGACGGCAAGCCGGTGTACCTGCGCGACATCTGGCCGACCAACAAGGAGATTTCCGACGTCGTCGGCGCCAATGTCAGCCGGGCGCAGTTCCTCAAGCGCTATGGCGAGGTCTTCAAGGGCCCGCCGCAGTGGCAGGCGATCTCGGTGGAGACGGGCGCGCAGACCTATCGCTGGTCCGACGGCTCGACCTACGTGAAGAACCCGCCCTATTTCGAGGGCATCACCATGGAGCCGGCGCCGAAGGGCGACATCACCGGCGCGCGCATCCTTGCGGTGCTGGGCGACAGCATCACCACCGACCACATCTCGCCCGCCGGCAACATCCGCAAGACCTCGCCGGCCGGCGACTACCTGCTGGAGCGGCAGATCGGCCAGCGCGACTTCAACAGCTACGGCGCGCGCCGCGGCAACCACGAAGTGATGATGCGCGGCACATTCGCCAACATCCGCATCCGCAACGAGATGCTGACCGGCGTGGAAGGCGGCATGACCCGGCACATCCCGTCGGGCGAGACCATGCCGATCTACGACGCCGCCATGAAGTACAAGGCCGCCGGCACGCCGCTGGTGATCATCGGCGGCAAGGAGTACGGCACCGGATCGTCGCGCGACTGGGCAGCCAAGGGCACCGCGCTGCTGGGCGTGCAGGCGGTGATCGTGGAAAGCTTCGAGCGCATCCATCGCTCCAACCTGGTGGGCATGGGCGTGCTGCCGCTGGTGTTCAAGGAAGGCGTGGACCGCAAGTCGCTGGGCATCGTGGGCGACGAGGTGCTGGACATCCTGGGGCTGGACAACCTCAGCCCGCGCATGGACCTCAGCCTGGTGATCCACCGCGCCAACGGCACCACCGACACCGTGCCGGTGATGTGCCGCGTGGATACGCTGGACGAGGTGAGCTACTACCGCCACGGCGGCATTCTCCACTACGTGCTGCGGGGGATGGCGAAGGCAGCCTGACAAAGGAAGGCCAGGGGCCCTGCCCCTGGACCCCAGCAAAGGCAGAGCCTTTGCAATCCTTAAATTCGCGGGGGTCTGGGGCCCCCAGGCCGTCACGCGCAAGCGTGCTCCCGCACGACCGGGTCGAGGGCGGAGCCCTCGCCTTGCCTTCCGCTTCTTGACCTATGGACACGCACGCCACCCCCCATGACGATCTGACCAACGGCCCGCTCCCCGCGTATCGCGCGCGGGTGGCGCGCGGCGAACTGGCGTCCGATCCCGCACAGGCCGCGGCGGCGGAGAAGCTGCAGGATTTGTGGGAGAGGCTGCGCGGCTACGATCCCGCGCCGCCGGCACCGCCATCGTCGCCGGGGCTGCTGGGCCGGCTGTTCGGCCGGCGCGCCGCTGCCGAGCCGCGGACGGCGCCGACTGGTCTGTCCCTTGTCGGCGCCGTCGGTCGCGGCAAGTCGATGCTGATGGACCTGTTCTTTGCCGCGGCGGATGTGAAGCGCCGCCGCCGCATCCATTTCCACCGCTTCATCCAGGACGCCCATGCCGGGTTTCATGCGCTGAAGCGCGACAATCCGGACATCTCCGACCCAATTCCGCCGCTGGCCGACCGCATTGCCGCCGAGGCCGCGCTGCTGTGTTTCGACGAATTCCAGGTGCACGACATCGCCGACGCGATGATCCTGGGCCGGCTGTTCCAGGCACTGTTCGACCGTGGCGTGGTGGTGGTGGCCACCTCCAATACTGCGCCCGACGACCTGTTCCGCGGCCAGCCGGGGCGGGATGCCTTCCTGCCGTTCATCGCCGTTCTCAAACGCCATGTCGCGGTGCACGAACTGGACGCGGCACGCGACTTCCGCCGCCAGCGGCTGCGCGGCATGGCCACCTGGCACGTGCCGCCGGACAGCCGGGCCGACCAGGCACTGGACGAGGCGTTCGCCGATCTGAGCAATGGCGAGCCGGCCGGGCCGGAGGAACTGGTGGTGATGGGCCGCACATTGCCCGTGCCGCTCGCCGCCGACGGGGTGGCGCGGTTCGATTTCGACGCGCTGTGCGGCACGGCGCTGGGCGCCGGCGACTACCTGGCCATCGCCACGCGCTACCGTGCGGTGGTGCTGGACGGGGTTCCCCGCCTGTCGCCCGACAATTTCGACGTGGCGCGGCGGTTCATCGTGCTGGTGGACACGCTGTACGACCATCGCGTGAAGCTCTACGCCTCCGCCGAGGCCATGCCGGACCAGCTGTACATGCGCGGCGAGAATGCGCGGATGTTCGAGCGCACGGCCTCGCGGCTGGAGGAGATGCGCAGCCAGGACTACCTGGACGAGGCGCATATCGGATAGCAACGCCGCACGGCCAATGGCCCGCCTGACCGCCCGCACCTTGCCGGCCCCGCACCAATGGGCTAGTGACGCCCCACTTCCAGGCCGCCGCGGCGGTGCCGGCACTTGTTCGGCGGCCCTGCGGTGTACCGGTTTGCTACCGACCTGTTCCCCGCGCAAGGATGCTCCCGGATGGCCCGCAACAAGATCGCCCTCATCGGCGCCGGCAATATCGGCGGCACGCTGGCCCATCTGATCGGCCTGAAGGAGCTGGGCGACGTCGTGCTGTTCGATGTATTCGGTGGCGTCGCCGCTGGCAAGGCGCTTGACATTATGCAGTCCGGCCCGGTCGATGGCTTCGACTCCGCGATGACCGGCGGGTCCGACTACAGCGCCATCAAGGGCGCCGACGTGGTGATCGTCACCGCCGGCTTCCCGCGCACCCCCGGCATGTCGCGCGACGACCTGATCGGCAAGAACGCCGGCGTCATCGCCCAGGTGGCCGAGGGCATCAAGAGCAACTGCCCCGACGCGTTCGTCATCTGCATCACCAACCCGCTGGACGCGATGGTGTGGGTGATGCAGCAGAAGTCCGGCCTGCCGGCCAACAAGGTGGTGGGCATGGCCGGCGTGCTGGACAGCTCCCGCTTCCGCCTGTTCCTGGCGCATGAATTCAACGTCTCGGTGGAAGACGTCACCGCCTTCGTGCTGGGCGGCCACGGCGACAGCATGGTGCCGCTGACCCGCTACTCCACCGTCGCCGGCATCCCGGTGCCCGACCTGATCAAGATGGGCTGGACCACGCAGGAGAAGATCGACGCCATCGTCGCAGCGCACCGCCAACGGCGGCGGCGAGATCGTCAAGCTGCTGGAGCGCGGCAGCGCGTTCTACGCCCCGGCGGCCTCGGCGATCGCGATGGCGGAGAGCCTACCTGAAGGACAAGAAGCGCGTGCTGCCCTGCGCCGCCTAGCTGAACGGCGAATACGGCATCAAGGACTGTATGTCGGCGTGCCGGTGGTGATCGGCGCCGGCGGCATCGAGCGCATGGTCGAGATCGAGCTCAACGCGCAGGAGAAGGCTGCGTTCGACAAGTCCTGCGGCGCCGTGCGGGAACTGATCGAGACTTCAAGAAGCTCGGCGAGTCTGACCGCGTATGAACATCCACGAATACCAGGCCAAGGAACTGCTGAAGCGCTACGGCGTGGCGGTTCCCGACGGCCACGTCGCCTGGACCCCGGATGAAGCGGTCAAGGCGGCGCCAGAAGCTTCCCGGCCCGGTCTATCGTGGTGAAGGCGCAGATCCACGCCGGCGGCCGCGGCGCCGGCCGATTCGCCGACGACCCCGAGGGCAAGGGCGGCGTGCGCATCGGCCGCTCGCCGGACGAGGTGCGGCGGCCGCCGAGGCCATGATCGGCCACACGCTGGTCACCAAGCAGACCGGCCCGGCCGGCCGCGCGGTCGCCGCGTCTATGTCGAGGCCGGCTGCGACATCGCCCGCGAACTGTACCTGTCCGCTGCTGGTCGACCGCGCCACCGGCGCGCATCACCCTGGTCGCCTCCTCCGAAGGCGGCATGGAGATCGAGGAGGTCGCGCGCGCAGCACGCCCGAGCAGGATCCTGCGCGTCGCGATCGATCCGGCCTCCGGCATCGCCGGCTTCCACGCGCGCCGCCTGGCGTTCGGGCTGGGGCTGCACGGCAAGCAGGCCGCGCGCGTTCGGCAACTTCGTCGCCAGCATGTACGCCGCGTTCACCGCGCTGGACTGCGCGATCGTCGAGATCAATCCGCTGGTGGTCACCGGCGCGGGCGAGGTGGTGGCGCTGGATGCCAAGGTCAGCTTCGACGACAACGCGCTGTTCCGCCACGCCGAGCTGGAGAAGCTGCGCGACGAGGCCGAGGAAGACCCGAAGGAGCTGGAAGCCGCCAGGTACGACCTGAACTACGTCGCGCTGGACGGCAATATCGGCTGCATGGTGAACGGCGCCGGCCTGGCCATGGCGACGATGGACATCATCAAGCTGTATCGGCATGGCGCCGGCCAACTTCCTGGATGTCGGCGGCGGCGCGACCAAGGAGCGGGTGACCGCGGCGTTCAAGATCATCCTGTCGGACCCGAACGTCGAAGGCATCCTGGTCAACATCTTCGGCGGCATCATGCGCTGCGACGTCATCGCCGAGGGCGTGGTCGCGGCCGCGCGCGAGGTGCAGCTGTCGCGTGCCGCTGGTGGTGCGGCTGGAAGGCACCAACGTGGAGCTCGGCAAGGAGATCATGGCCAAGTCCAACCTGCCGATCATCTCCGCCGACAACCTGGCCGACGCCGCCGAGAAGATCGTCAACGCCGTGAAGGAGGCTGCCTGATGGCCATCCTCGTCGATGCCAACACCACGGTGATCACCCAGGGCTTCACCGGCGCGCAGGGCACCTTCCACACCGAGCAGGCGATCGCCTACGGCACCAAGGTGCGTCGGCGGCGTCACGCCGGGCAAGGGCGGCAGCACGCCACCTGGACCTGCCGGTGTTCGACACGGTGGTGGAGGCGCGGGAGAAGACCGGCGCCACCGCCACCGCGATCTACGTGCCGCCGCCGTTCGCCGCCGACGCCATCCTGGAGGCGATCGACGCCGAGGTCCCGCTGATCGATCTGCATCACCGAAGGCATTCCGGTGCTGGACATGGTGCGGGTGAAGCGGGCGCTGACCGGCATCGAAGTCGCGGCTGATCGGCCCGAACTGCCCGGGCGTGATCACGCCGGACGCCTGCAAGATCGGCATCATGCCCGGCCACATCCACCGCCGCGGCACGGTCGGCATCGTGTCGCGCTCCGGCACGCTGACCTATGAGGCGGTGGCGCAGACCACCGCCGCCGGCCTGGGCCAGAGCAGCTGCGTCGGCATCGGCGGCGACCCGGTGAAGGGCACCGACTTCATCGAGGTGCTGGAGATGTTCCTCGCCGATCCGTGAGACCGAAGCAGATCATCATGATCGGCGAGATCGGCGGCGCAGAGCGAGATCGAGGCGGCCGAGTTCCTGGCGCAGCAACAAGGTGAAGAAGCCGACGGTGGGCTTCATCGCCGGCGCCACCGCGCCGCCCGGCCGCCGCATGGGCCATGCCGGCGCGGTGATATCGGCGGCCGCGACACCGCCGCGGCGAAGATGGAGGCGATGCGCCAGGCCGGCATCCATGTGGCCGACAGCCCCGCCGCGCTGGGCTGCACCATGCTGGAGGCGATCCGCCGCTAGGCCGGCCAACCGCCGCGCCGGGACCTGAGCGGTCCGCGACGCAAGCGGGTCGCCAGGCGCGCATGTCGCGAGCGCGCGGCTGGCATGGGGGAGCAAAGGAAGGATTTCCGGCACCGGCGGATTGGCGCGGGCGCCGTACAGCTACGAGGAATCCGAGCGCATGGCTGGCGTCGATATCCTGGCTTCCGCCTTCAGCGGGGCCAACGCCGCGTTCCTGGCGGAGCAATATGCCCGCTGGGCCACCAATCCCGGCTCGGTCGATGCCAGTTTCTCCGACCTGTTCGGCGCGATGAACGACGAGGCCCGCTCGGTGCTGGAGGAAGCCACCGGCGCCAGCTGGGCGCCGCGCGGCGCCGTCGGCCGAGGCGGAAGCCGCCGCCCCGCGTCCACTCCGCCGGCGCCACCCGCCGACCATCGCGCTGTCCAACGAGCAGGTGCGCGCCGCCACCATCGCCAGCCTGCGCGCGCTGATGCTGATCCGCTCCTACCGCGTGCGCGGCCACCTGGAAGCCCGCCTCGATCCGCTCGGCCTGCGTGGTGCCGCCGCCGCATCCGGAGCTGGACTACCGCTCCTACGGCTTCACCGACGCCGATCTGGACAAGCCGATCTTCATCGACAACGTGCTGGGGCGGGAAACCGCCCGCTGCGCGAGATCATGCAGATCCTGCGCGACACCTATTGCGGCGCCGATCGGCGTCGAGTTCATGCACATCCAGGATCCGGAGCAGAAATCCTGGATCCAGCGCAAGGTGGAAGGCGCCCCCTGGCACCGCGCCTTCGACGCCAGCGGCAAGCGCGACATCCTGCAGCAGCTGACCGAGGCGGAAGGCTTCGAGGTGTTCTGCCAGAAGCGCTACGTCACCACCAAGCGCTTCGGCCTGGAAGGCGGCGAGGTCACCATTCCCGCGCTGCACGCCATCATCCAGACGGTGGCGCAGGCCGGCGTGCAGGAGATCGCCATCGGCATGCCGCATCGCGGCCGGCTGAACACGCTGGTGAACGTGGTGAAGAAGCCGTTCACCGCGGTGTTCAGCGAGTTCGAGGGCGGCAGCTTCAAGCCCGACGACGTGCAGGGCTCCGGCGACGTGAAATACCACCTGGGCACCTCCACCGACGTGGAGATCGCCGGCCATTCGGTGCACCTGTCGCTGCAGCCCAACCCCTCGCATCTGGAAGCGGTGGACCCGGTGGTGGTCGGCAAGGTGCGCGCCCGGCAGGACCAGGCCGGCGACACGCAGCGCCGCAGCTCGGTGATGGCGATCCTGATGCACGGCGATGCGGCCTTCGCCGGCCAGGGCACTGGTGTATGAGACGCTGGCGATGAGCCAGCTGATCGGCTACCGCACCGGCGGCACGGTGCATGTGGTGGTGAACAACCAGATCGGCTTCACCACCGTGCCGGCGCACGCCTATTCCGGCCTGTATTGCACCGACGTGGCCAAGTCGATCCAGGCGCCGATCCTGCACGTCAACGGCGACGACCCGGAAGCGGTGGTATTCTGTGCCCGCGATGGCGGCGGAGTTCCGCATGCGCTTCGCCACCGACATCGTGCTGGACATCGTCTGCTACCGCCGGCACGGCCACAACGAGACCGACGAGCCGGCCTTCACCCAGCCGATGATGTACCGCGCCATCGGCCAGACCAAGACCACGCGCACGCTGTACGCCGAACGCCTGGCCGCCGAGGGCGTGGTGCTCGACCGACGAGTCCAAGGCGATGTGGGACGAATTCACCAGCACGCTGGACGACGCCTACCAGGCCGCGCAGGCGCTACAAGCCGAACAAGGCCGAGTGGCTGGAAGGCCACTGGGCCGGCTTCCATCCCGCCGACACCGAATTCGAACGGCACGAGGAAGACACCGCGGTTCCCGAAGCACGTGCTGAAGCAGGTCGGCATGGCGCTGGCGCGCGTGCCCGCCGGGTTCGACGTCAATCCGAAGATCGCCCGCCAGCTGGAAGCCAAGCAGGCGATGCTGGAAAGCGGCCAGGGCATCGACTGGGCCACCGGCGAGGCGCTGGCCTTCGGCACGCTGCTGCTGGAAGGCAGCCGCGTCCGCCTGTCCGGCGAGGACACCCAGCGCGGCACCTTCAGCCAGCGCCACGCGGTGCTGATCGACCAGACCAACCAGCACGAATACGTGCCGCTGAACAACATCCGCCCCGACCAGGCGAAGATCGAGATCTACAACTCGCTGCTGTCGGAAGTCGGCGTGCTGGGCTTCGAATACGGCTACTCGCTGGCCGATCCGCGCACCCTGGTGCTGTGGGAGGCGCAGTTCGGCGACTTCGCCAACGGCGCGCAGATGATCATCGACCAGTTCATCGCCTCGGGCGAGACCAAGTGGCTGCGCATGTCCGGCCTGGTGATGCTGCTGCCGCATGGCTACGAGGGCCAGGGGCCGGAACACTCCTCGGCGCGCATCGAGCGCTATCTGCAGCTCTGCGCCGAACGCAACATGTGGGTGTGCAACCTGACCACGCCGGCCAACTACTTCCACGCGCTGCGCCGGCAGCTGCACCGCAACTTCCGCAAGCCGCTGATCCTGTTCACGCCGAAGTCGCTGCTGCGCCACAAGCTGGCGGTCTCGCCGCTTGCAGGACATGGCGGACGGCAGCCGGTTCCGCTTCGTCATCCCGGAGATCGACGCAATCGCGCCGCCGGACGACGTGCAAGCGCGTGGTGCTGTGCAGCGGCAAGGTCTATTACGACCTGCTGACGGAGCGGCGTGCGAGGGGCATCAAGGACGTGGCGATCCTGCGCCTGGAGCAGCTGTACGCCGCTGCCGGAGAACACGCTGACCCGGGAGCTGGCGCCCTACCGCAACGCCGACGTGGTGTGGTGCCAGGAGGAGCCGGAGAACATGGGCGCCTGGAACTTCCTCGACCGCCGCCTGGAAGAGGTGCTCGGGCGCGCTGGGCGGCAAGGCGGCCGCGCCCCATCTATGTCGGGCGCGCGGCGGCGGCCAGCCCGGCCACCGGCCTGGCGACGCACGCATGCCGCCGAACAGAAGCGCGCTGGTGAGCGAAGCGCTGGGCACTCGACTGAGCAGGAGCTGGAACGAACCTTATGGCGACCGAGATCAAGGTGCCCTCGCTGGGCGAGAGCGTCACCACCGCGACGATCGCACGCTGGATGAAGCACGAGGGCGACCCGGTCGCCGCCGACGAGCCGCTGGTGGAGCTGGAGACCGACAAGGTCACCGTGGAGGTGAACGCCCCCGCCGCCGGCGTGCTGACCTCGATCAGCGCGCAGGAAGGCGACGAGGTGGAGGTCGGGCGCGATCTCGGCCTGCTGGAAGCAGGTGCGCGCGCCGCCGCCCCGGCCACCCCGCCGGCCCGGCCGCCGCACCGCCGCCGAAGCCGGCTCCAGCGCCCGAACCCGCCCGCGGAACTTGCCGCTGGCCTGGCCGCCGCCCCAGCCCGGCCGCCCGACCGGCCGCCAATCCGCCGGCCGGCGTGAACCCGCCGCCGCGTCCGCTGGGCCCGGTCACCCGCCCGCCACGCCGGGCGCCGCCCAGCCGCATGCCCGCCGCCGCCAAGCTGATGGCAGGAGAACCGGCGTCTCCACCGAACAGGTCGGCGCCGGCACCGGCAAGGACGGCCGCATCACCAAGGGCGACGTGCTGGCGTTCCTCAACCGCCCGCGCCCCGGCCGCCCGCGCCGGCGGCGGACGAAGCCGCGCGCGCGCCGAGGAACCGCGGGAACAGCGCGTGCGCATGACCCGCCTGCGCCGCACCATCGCCGCACGGCTGAAGGAGGCGCAGAACACCGCCGCCATGCTGACCACCTTCAACGAGGTGGACATGTCCGCGGTGATGGCGCTGCGCAGCGAGTACCGCGACGCCTTCGAGAAGAAGCACAAGGGCGTCCGCCTGGGCTTCATGTCGTTCTTCGTGCGCGCCTGCTGCGTCGCGCTGAAGGAATTCCCGGCGGTGAACGCCGAGATCGACGGCGACGACATCGTCTACAAGAACTTCGTCCACATGGGCATCGCGGTCGGCGGCCCGTCCGGCCTGGTGGTGCCGGTGATGCGCGACGCCGACGCCGATGAGCTTTGCCGAGATCGAGAGGCGGCATCGCCGATTTCGGCCGCCGCGCCCGCGACGGCGCGCTGAAGCTGGAGGAACTCACCGGCGGCACGTTCAGCATCACCAACGGCGGCATCTACGGCTCGCTGATGAGCACGCCGATCCTCAACCCGCCGCAATCGGCGATCCTGGGCATGCACAAGATCCAGGAGCGGCCGATGGCCGTCGGCGGCAAGGTGGAGATCCGGCCGATGATGTACCTCGCCGTGTCAGCTACGATCACCGCATCGTCGATGGCAAGGAGGCGGTGTCCTTCCTGGTGCGGGTGAAGGAAGGCATCGAGGATCCGCGGCGGCTGCTGCTTGAAATCTGAACGATAGAGGAAAAGAAGGGTCTTCTTTTTCTGTAGAAAAAGAAGCAAAAAGACTTTCAACCATTCGCCACCGGCACGCCCTCGCCCAAGCGGGCCCGCCACGCTCCACCCGAGAATGGATAAAGTTTTTTTGCTTCTTTTTGTTCACAAAAAGAAGACTTCCTTCCTTTCCCCGAATGGAGTGGCACGATGAGCGAGTCGTTCGATCTGATCGTCATCGGCGCCGGCCCTGGCGGCTATGTCTGCGCCATCCGCGCCGCGCAGCTCGGCCTGAAGGCCGCCTGCGTGGAAAAGCGCGCCACGCTCGGCGGCACCTGCCTGAACGTCGGCTGCATTCCGTCCAAGGCGCTGCTGCATCCTCGGAGAGAGTTCGACCACACCGCGCCATGCGCTGGCCGACTCACGGCGTGCTGGTGGATGGCGTGAAGCTGGACCTCGCGCGCATGCAGGCGCGCAAAGGCGAGGTGGTCAGCGCCAATGTCAAGGGCGTGGAGTTCCTGTTCCGCAAGAACAAGGTCACCTGGCTGAAGGGCACCGGCCGCATCGCCGCGCCGGGCAAGGTGGACGTGGACGGCACCGAGCTACGACGCGAAGCACATCGTCATCGCCACCGGCAGCGACAGCACGCCGCTGCCCGGCGTCGAGGTGGACGAGAAGCCGCATCGTCACCTCCACCGGCGGGCTGGAGCTGGACAAGGTGCCCGGCCATCTGGTGGTGATCGGCGGCGGCGTACATCGGGCTGGAGCTTGGCAGCGTGTGGCGCGGCTGGGCGCGCAGGTGACGGTGGTGGAGTTCCTCGACCGCATCGTGCCGACAATGGACGGCGAGGTGGCGAAGAAGTTCCAGCGCATCCTGTCGCAAGCAGGGCCTGAAGTTCCGCCTTCGCACCAAGGTGACGCGGCGCGCAAGGGCAAGGACGGCGTCAACCTGACGCTGGAACCGGCGAAGGGCGGCGCAGCGGAGGAACTGCAGGCCGACGTGGTGCTGCTGTCGATCGGCCGCCGGCCCTACACGGAGGGGCTGGGCCTGGCCGAGGCCGGCGTGGAACTCGACGAGCGCGGACGGGTGAAGACCGACGCGCATTACGCCACCAACGTCCCCGGCATCTACGCGATCGGCGACGTGATCGCCGGCCCGATGCTGGCGCACAAGGCCGAGGAGGAAGGCGTGGCGCTGGCCGAAATCCTGGCCGGCCAGGCCGGCCACGTGAACTACGACGCCATCCCCGGCATCGTCTACACCTGGCCGGAGGTCGCCTCCGTCGGCCAGACCGAGGAACAGCTGAAGGCAGCCGGCATCGAATACAACGTCGGCAAGTTCCCCTTCACCGCCAACGGCCGCGCCCGCGCGATGGGCGAGACCGAAGGCTTCGTGAAGGTCCTGGCCGACAAGAGATCCGACCGCGTGCTGGGCTGCCACATCATCGGCCCGGATGCCGGCAACGCTGATCGCCGAAATGGCCACCGCGATGGAGTTCGGCGCCTCGGCGGAGGATGTCGGCGCGCATCTGCCACGCCCATCCGACGCTGGCCGAGGCGGTGAAGGAAGCGGCCCTGGCGGTTGAGGGCCGGGCGCTGCATATCTGACCTGAGGCGGCGTGCAGGCGGCGTGCGAGTTCACGATCGATCCATCTTTGCGGCGCAGGGTTGCCCTGCGTGCAGAATCCACCCTGCCGAGATGGTGAAATATCGCCCCGCAGTCCGCGCCCTTAAGAGGAAGTGCCCAATGTCGATCTCCAGCGTCTCCGCGGCTCCGGCCAGCGCTCTCCAGGCCACCGATGCTGCCGCCGCCAAGCCGCCGCCGCCGCCCGGCGCCGGACAGGTCGACAAGGATGGCGACCGCGATGGCACCGGCTCGCCGTCCAGCGCGGGGCTGCTGAACATCAAGGCCTGATCCCTGGCGCCGCGGCCAGGGTGGGTGGCAACCGGTTTCGTGCCGCCCAACTGGCCAACGCACCCGAAATCCGGTAAGGTCAGGCGCCTTGGCTCCCCGTGGGGTCGCGCATACCGCCCTGCCCTGCTCTTCTGGAAACGGACCTGCACATGCCCAGCCCGCTTGCGCTCACCATGGGCGACCCCGCCGGCATTGGCGGCGAACTTTCGGTTCGTGCCTGGCTGGCCCGGCGCAGCGGCCGTCCATTCGTGGCGTTCGACGATCCCGACCGCCTTGCCGGCATTGCCGCCTCGCTGGGGCTGGACGTGCCGGTCCGCCCGGTGAACTCCCTCGCCCAGGGTGCCGAGAGTTTCGCCGACGCCCTGCCGGTCCTGCCCATCCGCCTCGCCGCCCCGGCCGTGGCCGGCACGCCCAACCCGGCCAACGCCGCCGCCGTCATCGCCTCCATCGAGCAGGCCACGAAACGCACCCTGGCCGGCGAATCGGCGGCTGTCGTCACCAATCCCATTCACAAATCCACTCTCTACGGCACCGGCTTCGCCCACCCCGGCCACACCGAATTCCTCGCCGCGCTCACCGGCGCGCCCCTGCCGGTGATGATGCTGGCCAGCCCCGACCTGCGCGTGGTGCCGATCACAGTGCACGCCTCGCTGCGCCGCATGCTGGACATGATCACCGTCGAGCGCATCGTCGCCGTCACCCGGGTGACGATCGAGGCGCTACAGCAGCATTGGGGCATTGCCCGCCCGCGCGTGGCCATCGCCGGCCTCAACCCGCATGCCGGCGAGGACGGCACGATGGGCGAGGAGGAGATCACCATCATCAATCCCGCCATCGCCGTACTGCGCGCCGAGGGCCATGACATCAGCGGCCCCTTCGCCGCCGACAGCATGTTCACCCCCGAGGCGCGCGCCCGCTACGACGTGGCGATGGGCATGTACCACGACCAGGCGCTGATCCCGCTGAAGACGCTCGACATGCACCACGGCGTGAACACCACACTGGGCCTGCCGATCATCCGCACCTCGCCGGACCACGGCACCGCCTTCAACATCGCCGGCACCGGGCGCGCCGACCCCACCAGCCTGATCGCCGCGATCGACCTCGCCGCCGCCCTTGCCACGAGGCGCGAATCCCGTACCTGAACGGCGCTGCTCAGAACGTCGCCCGCACCCCGGCCATCACCCGCGGCCCCGGCATCTGGAACCCGTTGGCCGGCTCGAAATCGCGAACTCCCGATATTGCGCCCGTCCACGAACACCGTCATCGCCGGCGTCACCGCATAGGTCACGGCGATGTTGGCAACCAGCCCCGACCGCGCGCGGCCAAGCCCCACGGGAAAGCCGTTGTCGTCGATCAGGAAGTCACGGAACGGCCCGGTATAGACCAACTCCGGCGCGATGGTGAGGCGCGCCAGCGGCGTGATGCGCAGGCTGGCCGTCGCCTGGTTCTTCGGCCGCCGCAGCAGGCGCGTGTTGGTCTGGGTGTCGCGGGCATCGGTGTAGGTATAGCTCAGCACCGCATCCAGCCACGGCGCCGGCCGCAGGGTCAGCGCCGCCTCCACGCCGCTGATATGCGCCCGGTTCACGTTCTGGGTGGTCGACGCGGTGAAGCTCGGGTTGAACACCGTGGTGATCAGGTCGCGGATGCGGTTGTCGAAATACGTCACCTCCACGCTGGCCAGGTTCGCGCGCCCCGCACCGGGGACGTCCACGGCGAAACCCACCTCCCACCCCGCGCTGCGCTCCGGCCGCAGGCCGGGGTTGCCGACATAGCCGAAATTGTCGATGCCGAAGAGGTCGAACAGCGACGGCGCCTTGAACGCGGTGCCATACGCCGCCTTCAGCCGCAGCCACGCCTCCGGCACCGCCAGCACCGCGCCGGCACGCCAGGTGGTGGCGTTGCCGCCATAGCGCGCGTCCTGGTGGCGCAGGTCGGCGGTCAGCGTCAGGCGGCGGAACAGCGTGGTCTGCGCGCCGACATTGCCCGCGTTGCTGGTGGCCGAGGCGCGGACATTGTTGCGGAACGGCGAGCCGAACGAGGAGAAATCCAGCGTGTTGCGTGCCGCATCCTGCGTGTGCTCGAAGCCGAATCGCAGCGACGAATCGCGCGCCGGTCCCGCGTCGCGCAGGAACAGCGTGTTGTTCCATTGCAGCACGGTGCGCTCGCCGCGATAGCGCGAGTTGCTGGTGGCCTGGTTGGGGTCCAGCGCCTCCAGGCCCTGGGTGTAGTGACGGAAGGAGCGCGCGTGCGACAGCACGATCTGCGTGTCCAGCGTGTCGTCGAACAGTAGGCTGCGGGCGCCGATGCGGCCCTGCACGCTCTCGTCCAGGCCACGGTAGTAGCGGCTGTCGAAGGCGGGGAAGCCGGTATCGTCCAGCCCGAAGCGTGCGGTATGCCCGCGCAGATAGCCGAACACGCGGGTGCCCGGCACCGGGGTGAAACCAAGCTCCACCGCCCCCAGCGCGCCGGAATACCCATCCCGCTCGCCCCGGTACACGCTCATGCGCTTCGGCGTGTTGTCGAAGCCGCGTTCGCCGCGCGCCTCGGCCTGCAGGTTGTAGTCGAAGCGCCCCACGCTGCCCGACAGCCCCGCCGTGCCGCGCACCGCCTCGGGCAGGCCCACGGCCAGAACTCGCCGTGCCCCGTGCCGGTCCGCGGCCGCGCCTGGTGATCAGGTTGATCACGCCGCCGATCGCGCCGGAGCCATAGATGCCCGACATCGGCCCGCGCACCACCTCGATGCGGTCGATGTCGGCCAGGGTATCGACGCCGAAATTGTACAGCCCCCCGGGGTCGGCGGGGTCGTTCATCGGTATGCCGTCGCGCAGCACCAGCGTGTGGTTGGAATTGGTGCCGCGGGTGAAGGCGCTGGCGTTGGCCCCCAGGCCGCCGGACTGCGCCAGGCGAAGCCCCGGCACCGCCGACAATGCCTCGGCCAACGTGCTGTAGCCGCGAGCCGCGATGGTGGCGCGGTCGATCACCGTCACCCCGGCGGGGATACGCTCGACCAGGGTCGGGATGCGGGTGGCGGTGACCACGCTTTCGGGCAGGACGGTATCCTGGGCGCGGGTGGGCAAGGCAAGGAAGGGCACGGTGCCGAGCACCGTGGCCAACAGAAATCGGCGCATGCAAGCCTCCAGGCAAGACGCCAGGCATCGCCCGGCGCCCAGTTCGGGGACGATTGCCGCATGCGGGTCTTTCTCCCGCTGCCACGGTGCACCTCGCCCGTCGCGCGCGCGCAGTCTCGATGCCGGCCGGTCTCCTGGCTCGCGGCTCCCGGGGTTGCCCCCTTGGCCCGGTTCGGCCTTCTCGCTCCCTCGGGAACAATGGCCAGGTGAACCGGACTCGCCGCCGACAGTTGCGAGGGCAGCCGCGCTGCAACGGGGCTGTCCCCGCCGGTCGCGTTCCCGTTTCAGCCCTTGCGGGCCACCTGCATCTGGAACGATCGTATGCGCCATTGCCCGGCAAGGGAAGGCCCGCCATCCTCCCGCCGCCACAACGCCGGAGACCGCCGCATGACCGCCGTCCGCCTGAAAGGCCGCCTGCCCGGATTCGCCCGCCTGATGGGAGTGGAACTGACCGTGACCGAGCTTGACCGCATCGTGGGCGAACTGTTGGTGCGCGAGGACCTGACCAACGGCGGCGGCGCGATCCATGGCGGGGCGCTGATGGCGTTTGCCGACACGCTGGGCGCCATCGGCACCATGGTGAACCTGCCCGACGGCGCCCAGACCACGACGATGGAGAGCAAGACCAACTTCATCGCCCCCGCCCCCATCGGCATGACCATCACCGGCGAGGCAACGCCGGTCCACAAGGGCCGCACCACCATGATCTGGCAAACCCGCATCACCCGCCCCGACGGCAGGCTAGTGGCGCTGGTGACCCAGACGCAGTTGGTGATGCCCGCGCCAAAGGCCCCGCCGGCCGCCGGCTGACCGCGGCCGATGCAGGCGATCCTCTCCGTCGCCTTCCCCATCTTCGCGCTGGTGGGCACTGGCTGGCTGGGCGGGCGGCTGCGCCTGCTGGGCGAGCACGGCACGGCGGCGCTGAACGGGTTCGTCACCTGGTTCGCCCTGCCGGCCATGCTGTTCGCTGCACTGTCGCGGGTGGACCTGGGCGAGATCGCCAACCTGCCCTTCATCGCGGTATTCGGCGGCAGCATGCTCGCCACCTATGCCATCGGCATGCTCGCCGCCCGGCTGGTGGCGCGCGCGGGCCCGGCGCATATGAGCCTGCACGGCTTGGCCGCCGCCTTCGGCAATGTCGGCTACATGGGTATCCCGCTGTGCATCGCCGCCTTCGGCCCGCAAGGCGCGCTGCCGGCCACGCTCGCCGTGGTGCTCGGCGCGGCCGGGCTGCTGAGCCTCGCCCTGGTGGTGGCCGAGTTCGACGGAACCGGCGCGTCCTCGCGCGGTGCGGCGTTCGGCCGCGCGATGGCGGCGGTCGTGCGCAGCCCCATCCTGCTGGCGGTGGTGCTCGGCATGGCGGTCGCCGGCCTCGCCCTGCCGGTCCCCGCCCCGCTGCAGCGCTTCCTCGACCTGCTGGCCGGCGCCGCCGGGCCGTGCGCGCTGTTCGCCATCGGCCATTTCCTCAGCGACCAGGGCCTGCCCCGCGAATGGGGCGAGGTGGGGCTGGCCACCTTCGGCAAGGTGCTGTTGCAGCCGGCGCTGGCCTTCGCCCTGCTGGCGCTGTTCCCCGGCATGGACGGCATGTGGGCGAAATCGGCGCTGCTGCTTGCCGCCCTGCCGAGTGCCGCGAACTGCTTCGTGCTCGCGCGCGACTACGACCGTTTCGTCGCCGGGGCCTCGGCCACCATCCTGCTCTCCACCATCGCCTCGGTGTTCACCGTCTCGGCCCTTGTGGTGTTGCTGCGGATCGGTTGACGATGGCTCCAACCACAAACAAGGAGGACGTCATGGCGAAAGTCGCGGTGATCACCGGGTCCAACGGCCGCATCGGCGCGGCCACCTGCCGGCGCCTGGCGCAGCAGGGCTATACCGCCGTCGGCGTGGACATCGGTGCCGAGAGCATGGGCAACTGGCCTTACTATCCGTGCGACATGACCGACCTCGGCCGCATGGCCGAGACCTTCGCGCGCATCGAGTTGGAGCACGGGCTGATCCGCGTGCTGTTCAACAATGCCGGCATCTACCGTGCGTCGGACAGCTTCCTCGACGTGCCGCCGGAACAGTTCGACGCGGTGCTGTCGATCAACCTGCGCGTGCCCTATTTCGCCGCGCAATGGGTGGCCAAGCGGCTGATCGCGGCCGGCGAGGGCGGCTCGATCATCACCACCGCCTCGCTGGCGGGCCAGGCCGGCAGTTCGGCGGTGGAGTACGGCGCGTCGAAGGCCGCGGTGATCAACATGACCAAGAGCATCGGCCGCCAGCTTGGCCGCCACGGCATCCGCGTGAACGCCATCGCGCCGGGCCTGATCGACACCGCCATGGGTGCCCAGGTGCCGGAAGGCTCGCGCAAGCGGGCGCTCGCCAGCGCGCTTGGCCGGGTGGGCGAGCCGGAGGAGATCGCCTCGGTGGTCGCCTTCCTGGCCAGCGACGATGCCAGCTTCGTGACCTGCACCACCATCGACGTGAACGGCGGCACGTGAAGGAGGTGCGTGACGGCGGCGGCGCGCAACGGGCATACTCCCGCCCATGCCGCGCCGTATCGTCGTCATCCAGGGCCACCCCGACCCAGATCCCGCCCGCTTGTGCCGGGCGCTTGCGGGCGCCTACATCGACGGCGCCACCGCCGCCGGGCACCAGGTGGCGAGCGTCGACCTGGCCACGCTCGACATCCCGCTGCTGCGCACGCAGGACGAATTCGAGCATGGCACCCTGCCCCCGCAGCTTGTCCCCGCCCAGACCGCGCTGACCGAGGCCGAGCACATCGTGCTGGTGTTCCCGCTGTGGCTGGGCACCATGCCCGCGCTGGTGAAGCTGTTCCTGGAACAGGTGATGCGGCCGGGCGTGGCCTTCCGCTACCGCGAGTTCGGCATGCCGGAGATGCTGCTGGGCGGCCGCTCGGCGCGGCTGGTGGTGACCATGGGCATGCCGGCCCTGCTCTACCGGGTCTGGTTCCTGGGCCACGGGCTGCGCGCGCTGGAACGCAACATCCTGCGCTTCGTCGGCATCGGCCCGATCCGCACCACGCTGTGCGGCATGGTGGGACAGGCCAGCGCCGGCACGCGGCAAAGCTGGCTCGCAACGATGAACCGGCTGGGCCGGGAGGCCAGGTAGCCCATCGGCTACCTGGCCCGCTCGTGCCTCGGCTCAGGCGGCGCGGCGGCGCTTGCGGAAGGCCAGCGCAGCAAGGCCGGCACCCAGCACCACCGCACTGGCGGGCTCGGGCGTCGTGACCGCCTCGGTCACGGCCACGTTGAACTGCGGGCCATTCTGGAAGCTGATCGGGTCGCCGATGCGTCCCAGGGAGTCGCCGGTGCTGCAATAGCCGCCGTAGCCGCCATAGCCCCCGTACCCACCGTAGCCGCCATATCCACCATAGCCGCCGTATCCGCTGAGGTCGCAGTTGTCCAGCGCGCCCGACGCCCACGACGTCAGCTCGTAGTCGATCGCCACGCTCTCGCCCGGGGCGAGCAGCCCCAAACTGACGCTGCCCAGGTACGACGACCAGCCGTAGTTGCCATAGCCGTCGCTGACGCTCTCGCCGCCCGGGTTCAGCACGGTGCCGGTTGTCGAGAACACCGCCAGCCCGCCATCCGTGGTCGACATTTCCGCCGACGACTCGAATACCGTGTTGCCGCCCACCTTCAGCAGGGCCGACACGCCGCCCAAATAGGCGCCCAGTTCGGTGGGCATGGAGACGTAAACCTCGCCGTCGTCGATCACGAAGTTGCCGGTGAGATTGAGGACCGTGGAGCCGTTGTTGGTGATGGTGTCCTGCCAGCGCGAGAAGCCGGTCTTGGTGAAGATGCCGGTGCCGGAAGAACGCGTGCCGAACGACCCGCCGTCGCTGCCATATTCGTGGCCGAAGATGGAATGCACGCCAACGCTGTCGTACGGCGACAGGTCGATGCTCGTGCCGCTCGTCTGGGAGTCGCTGATCAGCGAGCCGCCATCAATGCTGTAGGTATAGCCGACGGTGATCTCGACCGCGTCGGCACGCGGTGCGGCAAGAGCCAGTGCAAGCGCGGATGTTCCCGCCAGCAACCCGAAGCGCAGCGATCGCTGCAATTTGTGACTAACCATGAAACACTTCCCTGAAAATGCCTCGGAATGAGACGCCACTGCCGAAATTAACCTCCTCGCAATCACGTCGCAACCGTTCTTGATGCATGCAGCACAATTTCGCATTCCTCGGCGATCGCACCGATCGACTCGGCCGGGTCGAAGCCGTGGTAGTGGCGCGCGAAGCCAACCGCCCGGGTGGCTAGGTCGGGGTCGTCGAGCGCGCGGCGCAGCACCGACTGCACCGTAGCGCTGTCGGCGGTGGGCGACAGCCCGGCCGCCAGGCCCTGTCGCGACAGGCGGAATTCCACCATCCCCTGTTCCACATGCTCCGGCGTCAGAACCACCGGCCGCTCGTTCATCAGCGCCGCCGCCGCGGTAGCCGGGGAATGGCACAGCACCAGGTTGCACGACGCCAGCACCTCGCCCATGCGCACCGGGCGGGCGGTCACCCGTAGCGCCGGGCCGCTCAGCGCCGCCTCATCCTCGGGCCGCAGGTCGCGCGCATGCACCAGCGCACACAGGCCCATCGCCCGCACCGCATCCAGCACCGCGGCGAAGTTGCGGCTGCCGGCGCGCAGATAGGCGAACAGCCGCGGCCCCGCCGCCGCGGGCCAATCTGGTTCCTCACCGGCACCGAGTACGAAATCATTGCCGTAGTGCCTCGGCCCCTGGGCGCACGCCGTAATGGTCGAACTCGGGAAAGCAGCACAGGAAAATGCGGTCGGCAGCCAACAATTTCGCCACGTTCGCCAACGGCGCGCCGCCGATACCCGCCAGCGCGGCATTGACGATCGCCAATGCCTGGGCCTCCGAACGGGCAAGGTGATCGGCCGGCACGTTTGCCCAGGGCCGGGTCGGCAGCAGCGGGACGGTCGCGGGCGGCGGGGTGAAGCCGGAGCCGATATCGGTCGTGCGCAGCCCCGCCACCCGCGCCGCCAGCAGGGCTGTGGGAGCAAAGTCGCAAAACACCAGGTCGGGCCGTTCACGGGCGTAGAGCGCCAGCCACCCGTCCAGCAGCCGCGGAAGCACGCCGGGGCGGGCATAGCCGGTGCGCAACAGCACGTCGGCCCAATTCTCGGCCGGCCGCAATTCGTCCGCCGGCCCGGCCCAGACCGGCGCGGCGATCATGCGAAAAGCTCGCCCGCCAAGCACCTCGCCGGCATAGGCCGAGCCGCGCATGGCGAACACGCACTCGTGCCCACGCGCGGCAAGGCTGTCGGCGATCGGCACGCAACGCCGCAAATGCCCGTAGCCGCCGCCGAGGTCGAGCGCGAAGAGAATCCGCGCCATCGCCCAGGCTCAGGCGATCAGTGCGGCCTTTTCGGCGCTGGCGCGGGCCCAGGCGGCGGCGGCGTCCTCGTCGAACAGCTCGGTCAGCTTCTTCATCATGGTGCCGCCCAGCTCCTCGGCGTCCACGATGGTCACCGCGCGGCGGTAGTAGCGGGTGACATCGTGGCCGATGCCGATGGCGATCAACTCCACCTGGTCGCGGTTCTCGATCTCGCGGATCACCTCGCGCAGGTGCTTTTCCAGGTAGTTGCCGGGATTGACCGACAGCGTGCTGTCATCCACCGGCGCGCCGTCGCTGATCACCATCAGGATGCGGCGATGCTCGCTGCGCGACAGCAGGCGGCGGTAGGCCCACATCAGCGCCTCGCCGTCGATGTTCTCCTTCAGCAGCCCCTCGCGCAGCATCAGGCCGAGATTCTTGCGCGCGCGGCGCCAGGGCGCATCGGCGGATTTGTAGATGATGTGGCGCAAATCGTTCAGGCGGCCGGGGTTGCGCGGCTTGCCATCGGCCACCCAGCGCTCGCGCGCCTGCCCGCCCTTCCAGGCGCGGGTGGTGAAGCCCAGCACCTCGGTCTTGACCGCGCAGCGCTCCAGCGTGCGGCTGAGGATGTCGCCGCACATGGCGGCGACCGTGATCGGCCGGCCGCGCATGGAGCCGGAATTGTCGATCAGCAGGGTGACCACGGTGTCACGGAATTCGGTGTCGCGTTCGCGCTTGAACGAGAGGGCGAGCAGCGGGTTGGTCACAACGCGCGCCAGCCGCCCAGCGTCGAGAATGCCCTCGTCGAGGTCGAAATCCCAGCTGCGGGTCTGCTGCGCCATCAGCCGGCGCTGCAGCCGGTTGGCCAGCTTTGAGACCACGCCCTGGAGATGCTGCAACTGCTGGTCGAGCTGCTGGCGCAGCCGGCCCAGTTCCTCGGGGTCGCAGAGATCCTCTGCGTCCACCTCCTCGTCGAAGGCGCGGACATAGGGCTTGTAGGCATTTTCGTTCTCGGCCAGCGGCTTGTCGCGGCGCGGCTGCGGGCCACCGGGCTTGTCGTCGCCCTCGGCGGCGGCGGCCTCCTCCTCGGCATCCTCGGCGCCTTCGTCGTCGGCGGCCTCGCCTTCCATCTCCTCGGGCTGGGCGCCGAGCATGGACTCGCTCTCGCTGTCGGACTGGCCCTCGCTGTCCTGCGAATTGTCCTGCTGGCCGGACTGCTCGCCGCCGTCCTCGCCGTCGTTCTCGTCGTTCTCCTCGGCATCGACCTCGGCTTCGGCCAAGTCCATCGCCGCCAGCAGCTTGCGCGCGGCGCGGGTGAAGGAAACCTGGTCGTCCTTGGTGCGCGACATCTCCTCGAGCGCGGCCTCGGCGCCCTCGCCGAGTGAATCGCGCCACATGTCGAGGATCTTCTGCGCCGCCGGCGGGCTGGGTTCGCCCGACATCCGCTCGCGCGCCAGCAGGGCCAGCGCCTGATGGACCGGCAACTGGTCCTTGCGGGTCATGCGGTCGAAGCCTTCAGCCTCGCACTCCTCCTGCAGGCGGGCGCGCAGGTTGTTGGCCACGCCCGACATGAACTCGGAGCCGACGACCTCCACGCGCGCCTGCTCGATGGCGTCGTAGGCGTCCTTGGCCTCGCGCCGCGCCGGCATGCGGGCGTTGTGGACGGCGTCGTCATGGTGGCGCAGGCGCAGGGCCAGGCTGTCGGCGGCGCCGCGCAGCTTGGCCATCTCGGCGGCCGGCAGCGCGCGCGTGGGAAGCGGCAGGCGGGCGCGCTTGCCGGCCAGGCCGGAGGGGCCGGGCTGGAAGGCGACCTGCACCTCGTTGTTCTGGGCGATCGCCCGCAGCACGCCGGCCGTGGCGCGCTTGAACTCTTCCGTCCGCGTGTTGTCCTTGCTGCCGCTGCCGCTCATCACACCGCCTCGCTCGTCGTGGTATTGCCGGCGGGTTTCCCCGCCGGGCCTGCGCGTCGGGGCGCCGCCGCTACTTCTTCATGAAGGCGCCGGTGGCAACCTCGGCGTTGAAGCAGCGCTGGAAATACTCGGCCACCGTCTGCCGCTCGGCCTCGTCGCACTTGTTCAGGAACGACAGGCGGAAGGCGAAGCCGACGTCGTTGAAGATGCGCGTGTTCTCGGCCCAGGTGATCACGGTGCGCGGGGACATCACGGTCGAGATGTCGCCGTTGATGAAGCCGGCGCGGGTGAGGTCGGCCAGCGCCACCATGCTCTCGATCTGCTTGCGCGCCTTCGTGTCCGACGGATCGATGCCCATCTTCGCCATCACGATCTCCACTTCCTGGCCGTGCGCCAGGTAGTTGAGGGTGGCGACGATATTCCAGCGGTCCATCTGGCCCTGGTTGATCTGCTGGGTGCCGTGGTACAGGCCGGTGGTGTCGCCCAGGCCCACGGTGTTGGCGGTGGCGAACAGGCGGAAGCTGCGGTGCGGGCGGATAACCTTGTTCTGGTCGAGCAGGGTCAGCCGGCCCTCGACCTCGAGCACGCGCTGGATCACGAACATCACGTCCGGGCGGCCGGCGTCATATTCGTCGAACACCAGGGCGCAGGGGTGCTGCAGCGCCCAGGGCAGGATGCCCTCGCGGAACTCGGTGATCTGCTTGCCGTCCTTCAGGACGATCGCATCCTTGCCGATCAGGTCGATGCGGCTGATGTGGCTGTCCAGGTTCACGCGGATGCAGGGCCAGTTCAGCCGGGCGGCGACCTGTTCGATATGGGTCGACTTGCCGGTGCCGTGGTAGCCCTGGATCATCACGCGGCGGTTGAACGCGAACCCGGCCACGATGGCCATCGTGGTGTCCTGGTCGAAGCGATAGGACGGGTCCACCTCCGGCACATGCTCGGTGCGCACCGAGAAGCCGGGCACCTGCAGGTCGGAATCGATGCCGAAGGTTTCGCGGGCATTCACGGTGGTGTCCGGCATGTCGATCGCCGAGGTCGGCGCGGGACGGTCGGAAAGGGCGGCAACCTGGTTCATAGGCCAGCTATCCTGTGGTTTCCGGGAAAGAATACGCCCGGGTTTCGGCAATGTGTAGCCACGGAGGGTTCAGGGAAAGGCGGAACAGCCAGAATCAGCCCGGCGGAAGCGGCCCGGGGCAACCAAAATACAACGTAGCAGCATTCACCCCGCCGCCGCCATGCGTGGTTCGCCGGCAAGGCGGCCGCGCAGCGTGGCATAGGCCAGGTTGATCGTCTTCAGCCGTTCCTCGGCGGCGCGGTCGCCGTTATTGGCGTCGGGATGGTGGCGCTTGGCAAGCTCGTGGTAACGCGCCTTCAGTTCCTCCATCGTCAGCGGCCAGTCCAGGCCCAGCGTGCGCAAAGGATCGCGCAACTCGGGCGGCGTCTGGTCGGGGGCGCGGCGGCGTGGCTTCTCGTGCAGTCCTTCCAGCACGCTCAGCGGGTCGCGCAGGGCCTCCTCGCTCAACGCCGAGGCGCCGAGGCGGCCGAGCGGCCAGGTTGGGCGTTGCCAGGCGGTGTCGGCCCGCAGCTGCGCCTCGATCTGGGCCGGCGACATGCCCTTGTAGAAGTCCCATGACGCGTTGTAGGCGCGCACGTGTTCGAGGCAGAACCACCAGTATTCGTTCAGGGTCTGCCGCGAGCGGGGCGCGCGGTATTGCCCGGGCGCGCCGCACGCCGGCATGTCGCAGGGGCGGCCCGGCGCGCCCGGATCGGGCGCATAGGCCCGGGATCGTGGGGAACGTCGGGTCATTCGTGGTTTTGTGGGGCCGGACGGGCGATTTGGAAAGGGGGAATCGCATCCGGCGCGGACATCTCGGGCCTTTGCATCGCGATTTCCCGGCGCCCAGCCGCGTGCCGATTGCCCGGCCCGGTTGTGGCGGGCATCATGGCAGGCATGAGCACGCGCGCCGAACGCATCGAAGCCTTGTTGCGCGAGCATCTCGCGCCCGACACCGTGGTGGTGACCGACGACAGCCGGTTGCATGCCGGGCATGCCGGTGCGCGACCGGAGGGGGAGACGCATTTCTCCATCCTAGTGGTTTCCGACGCCTTCGCGGGGCAGACCCGCATCACCCGCTCGCGGCGGGTCCATGCGCTGCTGGATGGCGAGTTCGCCGGCGGCCTGCACGCGCTCGCGCTCACGCTGCGCACGCCCGAGGAGCAGCGGCGGCTCGGCGCCTAGGCGGCGCGGGCTGCGGCCGTCGGCCGGGGTGCGGCGGCAGGACGCGCTTCTGGAGAGTGTCTCTACTTGCATCGCGCCCCAGGAATTGGAGCCCCGCCTGCCGAATTCGGCAGCAAATGTTCACGAATGCGTGGATCGCCGGGTTGTGGGTGGAAGTGCGTCCTTAACGGGACCCTAATCAATACGGCATCCGCCGATCACGACTTCGGGATGTATCGCAACCAAACCTCGCCGACCGCATCTTATTGCGGGCACCTAGAATGGGAGGGCAACATGAGCTCAAGTCGTCTTATCAATCGGAACGTGACGTCGACGAACGGCCGCACCAGCATGCGCCTGGAGCCTGAACTGTGGTCGGCCCTGGAGGAGATCTGCCATCGCGAGATGATGACCCTTGCCGACCTCGTGAAGTCGATCGAGCGGCGGGGACATCCGGGCGGCCGCACCAGCGCGGTGCGGGTGTTCGTGCTGACCTATTTCCGCAACGCTGCCAGCGAGGAAGGGCATCGCACGGCGGGGCACGGGCATCTGGAGCAACTGGCCGATGCGCCGGAATCCGCGTGGCGCGTGGCGCAGCGCGGCGGCGAGTCCGCCTCCGTCAGCTGACTTCTTCCGTGGGGGCGCCCCGCTTCGGGGCGTCTCCCGGAGAGGCGGCGGGCTGGGTGCCACTCTGGACGCCGGTATAGAGGTGGGGCCAGCGTGAGCGGACCACCGCGCCGGCGCTGGAATAGGCGAAGCAGGTATTCAGCAGCCGAACCGAGCCGTCATCGGCGTCGTTGGCGCGGCGCAGGACAGCGGCGGCGGGGTTCAGGCGTTGGGCCTCGGCCATCTCGCGGGCGCGCTGGCGTTCGCGCACGGGCCACATGGTCTGGTGGGCGACGGTGGCCATCTGTTGCAGCATCTCGCGAATATGGGTGCAGCCGAGGGCGCCGCGCAGGCGTTCGTTGGCGGACCTGACGAAGCCGGCCTTGAGCGCGAGGCCGACAAGGGCGCCCATGGCCTCGGCACCGCCGCCGCATTCGGCGTAGGGGCTGTGCAGGGTTTCCGCCTCGCAGGCGACGATCGTCAGGCGGTCGTCCACGGTCATGCGGACCAGCATCTCGTGCAGCGGGCGGCCGGGCGGCACCTCGCCGCTTTCGTCGCCATTTATGGTGTCGGCGGCGAAGCTGTACGGCTTGGTGTCGACCAGGCGGGCGTCCACGTCCAGCAGGCCGTCGGTGCGCAGGAAGCCCTGCACCTCGATGCGGCGCGTGTGCATCAGTTCCCGCTCAGCCGGCTTGCTCAATGCCATGCGCCCCACCTTTGTTTTTGCTGCACTGCACCCTGACTTAGACATGCGTGGAGAGCGGTGCAAGGAGGCGAGGCTTTCGAATCGCGTATGGCTAGGCCCCGGCCGGCTAGGCTTCGGGCGGCTCGCCCTGGATGGGGGTGGCGTTGCAGGCGATCATGAGCTGGGTGACCTCGACGATGGCGGCCTCGGCGGCGGCGGGGTCGGTGCCCTTGGCGACGATGGTCACGCCGTTGCCGGTGGGGCGGTAGAAGGGGTAGCTGCCGATATCGAGGTCGGGGAAGCGCGCCTGGATGGCGGTCAGCCCCTCGGCGATCGCGCCCTCCGGCAGGCCGATGGCATGCACCGCGCGCTGCGATGATCTTCGCGCCGCCCTGCAGCCGCGGCGCGAGCCATTCGAACATCGACTGCATCACCCGCGGCACGCCGGCCATGACATAGCACGTTGCCGATCTGGAAGCCGGGCGCGACCGACATCGCGTTGTCGATCAGCGTGGCGCCGCGCGGCATGGTGGCCATGCGCTGGCGCGCGGCGTTGAAGTCGCCGGGCTTGTAGCTGCGCTCCATGCGCGCCCAGGCTTCGGGATGCGGCTCCCACGGCACGCCGAACGCGGCGGCGACGCATTCGCTGGTGATGTCGTCATGCGTCGGGCCGATGCCGCCGGTGGTGAAGACGTAGTCGAACTTGGCGCGGCACCTCGTTCACCGTATCGATGATGGTCTCGGCACGTCGGGGATGACGCGCACTTCGCGCAGCGGGATGCCGAGCTCGCCCAGGCCGGTGGCGAGGAAGCGGATATTGGCATCCTGGGTGCGGCCGGACAGCACTTCGTTGCCGATCACCAGCAGGCAGGCGGTGGGGTTGGTTTTCATGGCGTGGCTCTCCGGCCCTACAGGAAATCGCGCAGCAGCGGAATCAGCGGCTTGTCGGCCGGCGGCATCGAATAGTCGCTGAGCTGCTCCTGGCGACCCAGGCGAGGGTCTGGTTCTCCTGCGGCGCGGGGTGCCCTTCCAGCGGCGGCAGAGGATACAGCGGCATCAGCAGGTGGAAGCGGTCGTAGTCGTGCGAGGCGAAGGCGAAGGGGGCCAGGCAGGCGGCGGAGACGTCGATGCCCAGCTCCTCCTTCAGTTCGCGGATCAGCGCGGCTTCCGGCGTTTCGCCCGGATTCAGCTTGCCGCCGGGGAATTCCCACAGCCCGGCCATCTTCTTGCCTTCCGGGCGGCGGGCCAGCAGCACGCGGCCGTCGATGTCGATCAGCGCGCAGGCGGCGACCAGCAGCAGCGGCTTGGTGCCGGGCTCCTCGGCGCTCGGCACCTCGGTCTGGCCGAACAGGTCGTCGCGCGTGGCCTCGAACTGCCACACGCGGTGCTCGCCGCCGCGGGCGAGGAAGTGGCCGGTGCCCTCGCCGGTCTGGCGGAAGCCGATGCGGCGCAGCACGGCGGCGGAGGCGGGGTTGTCGGTGGCGACGTCGGCTTCGATGCGGTCCAGCGTCAGGTTGGCGAGCGCCCAGCGCACCATCCGGCCGGCGGCCTCGCTGGCGACGCCGTGGCCCCAGAAGCGGCGGCCGACCCAGTAGCCGAGGCGGGCGGTGCGGCGGTCCTTGGCGATCCAGCGCAGGCCGGCCACGCCGACGCAGGATTTCCTGGTCGCCGTCGTGGCCGGTGATGGCGAGGTGGATAGGCGCTGCCTCGGCCATGAGCGCGCGGGTGGAGGCGATCCAGTCGTCGGCCAGGGCGCGCGGATAGGGGAAGGGCACGACGGCGAGGGTGCGGCGTCACCTCCCAGTCGTTGATCAGGCGGTGCAGCTCCGCGGCGTCCTCGGCGCTGAACGGGCGCAGGGTCAGGCGCTCGGTGACGAGGGGGACGAAGCCCGGGGGTGGGAGGGCGTCGGTCATGGGGTGCGAGCCAATCGGATGGCCGGATGGGGGGTGGCCGGATGCGGCATTCGGTAGGGAGTGCCCAAATGTGGCGTGTGCCGCAAGGGGGCGCGGGGAATGCCGCGCGTGTTCATGACGTTATCGTAACAATTTACGCGTGCGGCGGCGGCCGGGTCAGGCGGGCTGCGCGGCGGGAGGCGGGCGCAGGAAAGGCAGGTCGCGGGGGCGGCGCTGCGGGTAGATCGGACGCATGGGCGGCGGCGGGGCGGGCCTGGGGCGTTCGGGTTTTGCCGGTCTGGGCCGAGGCGGGCGCGCGGGCGGCTGGAGAAAGGGCGGCAGCACAACGCCGAGCATGCGGCAGAGCGGGCGCAGGGTGCGGGCGATGCCGGGCCAGGCACGGGCGGCTTCGACGAGGGCGGCCGCGGCGGCGGGGTCGTTGAAGAGGTGCCGGAGGCCGCTGGCGAAGATCGCCGCCTCGTAGCCGAGGGTTTCGGCGAGCCAGGCGCGGCGGGTGGGGAGGCGGGCGGCAAGCGGGCGGGTGGCAGGTGGGGCGGATTTGCGGCCCGGACGCGGCACATGGGCGCGCGGGCGGCGGCCGGCGGCGAAATGGGCGAGCAGGATACCGAGGCGCCACGAGGCGCGGCTGATGCGGCCCCAGAGGGGGTTGGTGACAGGGCCAAGGATGCGGAAGCGGGCGGCGACGAGATCGGCCAGGCGAGCGAGGATGCCGGCGAGGCGCCCGGCCACCAGCGGGGCGAGCGCAGCCGCTGCCTGTTCGGCGTGGGCGCGGGCCAGGTGTGGGTCCGGCAGGGTCGTCATGCTAGGAATAATATCCGATAGGCCGAGCCGTTGCAACGGATTTGACCGTTCCGGCCCGCGTGCCCTGGGGGAACCGTGACGGGGGGCCGGGTTTCTCCGGGGGGTGTTCCGCCCTATATCCTTGGCCACGTTCTATCTCTTGCATGGCTTTCCGACCGATCCCCCCTGCCCCCGGAGAGTGAATGAACCTGTCCCGTCGCATCCTGTTCGCCGCGTTGCTGGGGTTTCCCCTGGCCCTGCCGGGGGCGGCGCATGCCCAGGCCGGCGGCCCCACCGCGCCGGTTACCGCGCTGACCGCGGCGCTGCGCAGCGTGATGCAGGCGGGCAGGTCCACGCCGTTCGCCACCCGCGCGGCGGCGCTGCGCCCGGCGGTGGAGCGGGCCTTCAACCTGCCGGCCATTCTGGCGGCGTCGGTGGGGCCGCGCTATGCCGGGTTCAGCGCCAGCGACAAGGCGGCACTGCTGGCGGCGTTCACCGACTTCACCGTGGCGACCTGGGTGAGCAATTTCGACGAATACAACGGCGAGGTGTTCACCGTGTCGCCGCAGACGCGGCGGGTGGGCCAGGACGAGGTTGTGACGACGAGCATCGTGCCGCTGACCGGCGAGCCGACGCGGCTGGACTATGTGATGCGCCAGGAGGGGAAAGGCGGGGGGCCGCAGGATTGGAAGGCGGTGGACATCCTGCTGAACGGCACGATCAGCCGGGTGGCGGTGCAGCGCTCCGACTTCCGCAGCCTGGTGTCGGGTGGCGACCCGGCGCCGCTGATCGCCAGCCTGCGCAAGCGGGCCGCGAGCCTGGCCGGGGCCGCGTCCTGATCGAACTGCTCGCCGGCGCCGCTTCGCTGGCGGGCATGGGACAGTGCCTGGCCGGATGGCGCGCGGTGCGCCGCTTCGCCGCGCAACCGGCCCCGGCGGCGCCCGCGGAATGGCCGCTGGTGACCCTGCTGAAGCCGCTGCATGGCGACGAGCCGTTGCTGGAGGCGGCGCTGGCGAGCGCCTGCGGGCAGGATTATCCGCGGTTTCGGGTGGTGTGCGGCGTGAAGGATGCGGCCGACCCGGCGGGGGCGGTGGTGGCGCGGCTGCGGGCCCGGTTTCCCCCGGTGACGCTGGTGGTGGAGGAGGCGGAGCACGGGCCGAACCGGAAGGTGGGCAACCTGATGAACATGCTCGCCGCCATGCCGCAAATGACCGCTGATGAGGTGGTGGTGATCGCCGACAGCGATATCCATGCCGAGCCGGACTGGCTGCGCGAGGTGGTGGCGAGCCTGTGCGCGCCCGGGGTGGGGCTGGCGACCACGCTGTATGCCGGGCTGGCGGCGCGGCCGGGGCTGGTGGGCCGGCTGGGCGCCAGCGCGATCACCCATGGCTTCCTGCCCGGAGCGCTGCTGGCGCGCGGGATGGGGCGGCAGGACTGCCTGGGGGCGACGATGGCGCTGCGGCGCGACACGCTGGCGGCCGTCGGCGGGCTGGCGGCGCTGGTGGAGCATCTGGCCGACGACAACGTGCTGGGCCGGCTGGTGCGCGGGCGCGGGCTGGCAGTGGCGCTGGCCCGCGCGGTGCCGACGACGACGGTGGCGGAGTCACGACTGCGCGACCTGTGGCAGCACGAATTGCGCTGGGCGCGCACCATCCGTGGGCTGGTGCCGGGGCAGTTCGCGCTGTCGGCGCTTCAGTATCCGATCGCCTGGGCGCTGCTGGCCCTGGTTCTGTCCGGGGGAAGCTGGGCCTGGGTGCTGCTCGGCCTGGCCTGGACGGTGCGGGCCGGGGCGGCGCGGGGGATCGACCGGGCGCTGGGGCTGGCGGCGCGGGGGTTGGCCACTCCCGCAGATGTGTGGATCCCGCCGCTGCGCGACGTCTTGTCGGTGGGCCTGGTTCTTGTCAGCTATCTCGGACACCGGGTGACGTGGCGTGGGGCCGTTATGGATTTCCGCGCCGGGAGGCGCGGGGAGACCTCACGGACATGATGAGCACGCTATTTCTGCAGCCGCCTTCGTTCGACGGGTTCGACGGGGGGGCCGGCTCGCGCTATCAGGCGAAGCGGGAAATCAAGAGTTTCTGGTTTCCAACCTGGCTCGCCCAACCTGCAGCGCTGGTGCCCGGCAGCCGGCTGATCGATGCGCCACCGGCACGAATGGGTCTGGAGGCGGTGCTGGCGGATGCACGGCGGCGCGACCTGGTGGTGATGCATACCTCCACGCCCTCGTTCGCATCGGATTTGCGGGTGGCGCGGGCGATCAAGGACGCGAACCCGCGCGTGACGATCGGCATGGTCGGCGCCAAGGTGGCGGTGCAGCCGGGCGAGAGCCTGGAGCAGGGCGGGGCGATCGACTTCGTGGCGCGCAACGAGTTCGACTTCACGCTGAAGGAGGTGGCCGAGGGGCGCGACCTCGCCGCAGTGGACGGCATCTCGTGGCGCGATGGCGCGGGCAAGGTGGTGCACAACCGCGACCGGGCGCTGATCCACGACATGGACTCGCTGCCGTTCGTGACCGAGGTGTACAAGCGCGATTTGCGGGTGGAGGACTACTTCATCGGCTACCTGAAGCACCCCTATGTGTCGCTGTACACGGGGCGGGGGTGCAAGAGCCGCTGCACCTTCTGCCTGTGGCCGCAGACGGTGGGCGGGCATGTGTACCGGGTGCGCAGCCCCGGGCATGTGGCCGAGGAGGTGCGGCTGATCCGCCGGCTGTTCCCGCAGGTGCGCGAGATCTTCTTCGACGACGACACCTTCACGGATGACCTGCCGCGCGCCGAGGCGATCGCGCGCGAGTTGGGGAAGCTTGGCGTGACCTGGTCGTGCAACGCCAAGGCGAACGTGCCGCGCGAGACGCTGAAGGTGCTGCGCGACAACGGGCTGCGGCTGCTGCTGGTGGGCTATGAGAGCGGCAACCAGCAGAATTCTGCACAACATCCGCAAGGGCATGCGCATCGAGGTGGCGAGGCGGTTCACCCGCGACTGCCATGAGCTGGGCATCACCATCCACGGGACGTTCATCCTGGGGCTGCCCGGCGAGACCAGGGAGACGATCGAGGAGACGATTCGCTTCGCCACCGAGATCAACCCGCACACGCTGCAGGTGTCGCTGGCGGCACCGTATCCGGGCACGCGGCTGCATCGCGAGGCGGTGGAGAACGGGTGGCTGGACGAGGCGCATGCCGAGCTGGTGGACGAGAGCGGGGTGCAGGTGGCGCCGCTGCACTACCCGCATTTGTCGCATACCGAGATTTTCAACTCGGTGGAGACTTTCTACCGCCGGTTCTACTTCCGCGCGCCGAAGATTGCGGCCATCGTGGGCGAGATGGTTCGCAGTCCCGAGATGATGAAGCGCCGCCTGCGCGAGGGGGTCGAGTTCTTCCAGTTCCTGCGCGAGCGCAAGACGGTGGCGTGAACCGGCGGGTGGTGCTGACCGCCGACGATTTCGGCCTGTCGGAAGCGGTGAACGAAGGCGTGGAGCGGGCGCATCGCGAGGGCGTGCTGTCGGCGGCGAGCCTGATGGTGGCGGGCCCGGCGGCGGCGGACGCGGTGGCGCGGGCGCGGCGTATGCCGGGGCTGCGGGTGGGGCTGCACCTGGTGGTGATCGAGGGGCCGGCGGTGCTGCCGCGGGCGGTGATTCCCGACCTGGTGGACGAGCAGGGGTGGTTCCCCTCCGACCAGTTGGGGTTGGGGTTGCGGTATTTCTTCCGGCCGGCAGTGCGGCGGCAGTTGGCGGCCGAGATCCGCGCGCAGTTCGAGGGGTTCGCGGCGACCGGGCTGAAGCTTGGCCATGCCGACGCGCACAAGCATATGCACTTGCATCCGACGGTGGGGGGCCTGCTGGTGCGGACCGGGCGCGATTTCGGGCTGGCGCGGGTGCGCGTGCCGGCCGAGCCGGCGGGGGTGATGGCGCGGCTGGGCGCCCGGCCCGGCGTCGGCGGGCGGGCTATGGTGGAATGGACGCGGCTGCTGCGGCGCCAGGTGCGCGCGGCCGGGATGGCGGCGCCGGATGCGGTGTTCGGGCTGGCGTGGAGCGGGCACATGACGGCGGACCGGGTGCGGCGGCTGTTGGCGCGGCTGCCGGAGGGAGAGAGCGAGATCTATTTCCATCCGGCCTCGGGGCGGGACGCGCTGCTGGAGCGGCTGATGCCCGGCTATGACCATGAGGGCGAGTTGGCGGCGTTGCTCGACGACGACGTGCGGCGGGTGGTGGAAGGGATGAAGGGGTAGGAAGAGTTCTTTTTTGTAAAAAAGAACCAAAAAACTTTTATTCATTTGGGCGTTGCTGCCGGCGGATCCCGATGTAAATGGATAAAGTCTTTTTGCTTCTTTTTCTTCAGAAAAAGAAGATTCTTCCTTACTGTGCGACCAATACCCTTGCTGCCGCAAGCTCGGCCACCTCGGCGGGGGAGAAGCCGGCTTCGGCCAGCACCTCGGCGTTGTGTTCGCCCACGCGGGGCGGTTGGCGGCGCAGGGTGCCGCGGGCGCGGGACTCGCCGAATTCGACCGGGAGGGCGGGGAGGCCGACTTGCGGGCCGGCTTCGCCGCCGAGGCGGCTGACGAAGACGTCGAGCAGGCCGCCGGTGGCGAGCAGGTGGGCATCCGCGAACAGGTCGGCGGGCTTGCCGACGGGGGCCCAGGAGACGCCGCAGCGTTCCAGGCGGGCGGCGACCTGGGCCTGGGGCAGCGGGGCGATGGCGGACTTCAGGGCGGGGATCAGCCATTCGCGTTCGGTGACGCGCATGACGTTGGTGGCAAGGCGGGGGTCGGCGGCGAGTTCGGCGAGGCCGAATTCGGTGGTGAAGCGAGTCCATTGCTGGTCGCTGGTGACGCCGATGAAGAGCTGGCCGTCGGCGGTGGGGAAGGTCTCGTAGATGGCCCAGGCGCCGCGGCGTTCGGGCATGGGGGGCATGTCCTCGCCGGTGATGGCGATGCCGGCCATGTGGCTGGCCATGAGGAAGGCGGCGCTTTCGAACAGGGCGGAGCTGACGCGCTGGCCCTTTCCGGTGGTGTCGCGCTCGCGCAGGGCGGCCTGGACGGCGATGACGCCGAAGACGGCGCCGAGGATGTCGACGACCGAGGCGCCGGCGCGAAGCGGGCGGCCGGCAGGGCCGGTCATGTGGGCGAGGCCGACATGGAACTGCACCACCTCGTCCAGCGCCGGGCGGTGGGCGTAGGGGCCGGCGAGGTAGCCCTTCAGGGCCAGGTAGATCAGGCGCGGGTTGTGCGCGGCGAGGGTGTCGTAGCCGCAGCCCAGGCGCTCCATGGTGCCGGGGCCGTAGTTCTCCAGCACGACGTCGGCGTGTTCGGCGAGGCGGTGGATGGCGGCCTGGCCCTCGGGGCGCTTGAGGTCGATGGCGATGCTGCGCTTGTTGCGGTTGAAGGCGGCGAAGAAGCCGGCGGCGAAACCGCCGAGGCCGCGGGTGTGGTCGCCGTTCGGCGCCGGCTCGACCTTGACCACGTCGGCGCCGAGGTCGGCCAGCACGAGGCCGGCCGACGGGCCCATGATGGTGTGGCTGAACTCCAGCACCCGCAGCCCCGCCAGCGGGGCGGCAGCGTTGGCCATCAGGCGGCGACGCGGCGGAAGGCGCCGAGGGAGCCGGCGTGGATCAGCTCGCTGGGCAGGACGTGGCCGACGATCTGCTCGGCCATGCGGCCGACCTCGATGAGGCGGTCGAGGTCGATGCCGGTGGCGATGCCCATTTCCTCGCAGAGCAGGGCCAATTCCTCGGTGCAGATGTTGCCGGCCGCACCCTTCTGGCCGGCGAAGGGGCAGCCGCCGAGGCCGCCGACGGTGCTGTCGAACTGGCTGACGCCGAGCTTGAGCGCGGCATGGGCGTTGGCGACGGCCTGGCCGCGGGTGTCGTGCAGGTGCAGGCCGATCTTCATGGCGGGCCATTTGGCGCGGACGGTGGCGATGACGCGCTCGATGCGCGGCGGGATGGCCCAGCCCATGGTGTCGGCCAATGAGAAGATCTCGATCTCGGCGCCGGCCTCGGCTGCGATGTCCATGCCGTCTTGCAGCGTGCTGACCACCTGCTCGGGCGAAATATCGCCCTGGTAGTTGCAGCCGAAGGCGGCCATGACGCCGACGCGGTTCACCTTGATGCCGTGGCTGAGGTGCAGCGCGGTTTGCTTGCGCATCGCCGCGAGGTTCTCGGCGTGGCTGCGGTTGAGGTTCTTGCGGGTGAAGCCCTCGCTGGCGGTCAGCGAGATGGAGCCGGACAGGGTGAGCTTGTCGCGGTGGGCGAGCGCGCGCTCCAGCCCGTTGGCGTTGAACCAGAGCGCGGTGTAGTCGACGCCCGGCCGGGGAGCGAAGCCTTCCACCACCGCCTCGGCATCGGCCCAGCCGGGGACGAGGCGGGTGTTGACGAAGGAGCAGACCTGGATGTGGTGCAGGCCGGTTTCGGCCAGCGCCTCGACCAGCTTGATCTTCTCGGCCGTGGGAATGGGGCCGGGCTCGATCTGGAAGCCCTCGCGGGGGCCTTCCTCGTGGATGTCGACATGGCTGGGCAGGTCGGACATGGTCGCTCTCCCGTCGGGCGTGATGCCCGAATGCATATCCCATGGCGCGGGGCGGCGCCAGCGGCGGGCCGGCGTGCGGGTGCACACGTGCAGTTGCGTTGCATTGGTGCGATCTGCAATGTTCGGTTGCGGAACAGCAGACATACTCGACGGAGGATCTCATGCGATACCTGGGCCGACTGAGCATGGCGACGGCCGCACTGGCAGTGGTTTCTCTTGGCACGCCGAAGGCCGCGCCTTATTCGGATTTGTTCGTCTTCGGCGACAGCCTGGTGGATACCGGCAACGACTATCTGGTGGCGGGCGGAGCGGTGCCGGACCCGAGCCAGCCCTATGCGCCCGGCCGGTTCTCCAACGGGCCGCTGTGGATCGACAACCTCGCTTCCGGGCTGGGGATGCCGTTCGCGGCCGCGCCGTTCCTGGCGGGCGGCAACAACTACGCGTTCGGCGGCGCGCGCACCGGGACCGGCCTGGTGCCGCCGGGGCTGCTGCTGCAGGTTGGCGTGCTGTATGGGCTGGGCCATGCCGCGGCCGACCCGAACGCGCTGTACGTGATCACCGCCGGGGCGAACGACCTGCGCGACGCCCGGGGTGCCGGCAGCACCGCCGCCTCGCGCCAGGCGGCCGCGGAGGCGACGGCAATCAATGTGCTGGGCTCGATCTTCTACCTCGCCGGCATGGGGGCACAGCATATGTTGCTGACCACCGCGCCGGATTTGGGCCTGACGCCCGAGGCGGCGGAACTGGGGTTGGCGGCGCAATCGACCGACATCTCGCTGCGCTACAATGCCATCGTTGGCTCGCTGGAGGCGCCGCTGGAGGCGCTGATCCCCGGGCTGGACCTGGACGTGCTCGATCTGTTCAGCTGGTCCACGGCGCTGTACCACGACACGGTGGACAATGGCGGCGCCGTGTTCGGATTGAGCAACGCCACCACGCCCTGTGCCGGCTTCAACGGTTCGACCGGCATCTCGTGCGACGTGTCGATGTTCTCCGACAACCTGCACCCCAGTGCCTCGACGGGGACGCTGTTCGGCATGGTGGCGCTGGATTTGGTGCAGCAGCCCAACCCGCCGCTGGCCGCCACCGCGTTCACGCCGCCCGCCTCGGCGACCCTGGCCTTCGCCGGCATACAGCAGGCCGCGATGCAGGCGGCGGCGCTGGCGGAGACCCCGGTGCCGGAGCCCGGCACGGCGCTGCTGCTGGGCGGCGCGGTGCTGGGCGGGATCGGGGTGCGCAGGCGGGCGCGGCGGGCCGAAATCCTGTAGGCGCGGATTTCGGCAAGGGAGGGCAGCGCCCTCGCCCTGCCCGCCCGGGTCGCGATTCGCGCGGTTCGGCGTTACTGCATGAACCACCCATGGCTGACCACGAGCGACTGGCCGGTCAACGCATTGGTCTTGGCCGCCGCGAAGAACAGCGCCACTTCGGCCACGTCCTCGACCGTGGTGAACTCGCCGTCGACCGTTTCCTTCAGCATCACGTCCTTTATGACCGCGGCCTCGCTGATGCCGAGGCTCTTGGCCTGTTCGGGGATCTGCTTGTCCACCAGCGGCGTGCGGACGAAGCCGGGGCAGATGACGTTGGCGCGCACGCCGTGGGCGGCGCCCTCCTTGGCGACCACCTTGCACAGCCCGATCAGCCCGTGCTTGGCGGTGACGTAGGGGGCCTTGAGCACCGAGGCTTCCTTGGAATGTACCGAGCCCATGTAGATCACGCTGCCGCTGCCGGCGGCGTACATGTGCTTCAGGCAGGCCCGGGTGGTCAGGAAGGCGCCGTCGAGATGGATCGACAGCAGCTTCTTCCATTCCGAGAACGGAAACTCCTCCAGCGGATGCACGATCTGGATGCCGGCATTGCTGACCAGCACGTCGATGCGGCCGTATTGCGCCATCACCGCGGCCACGCCCTGCTCGACGGCGGCCTCGTCGGTCACGTTCATCGCCACCGCCAGCGCGGTGTGGCCGGCCGCCTCCAGTTCCTTCACCGTGGCCTGGGCGGCGGGCAGCGCGAGGTCGGCGATCACCACCTTGGCGCCTTCCCGGGCGTAGCGCCACGCGATCTGCTTGCCGATGCCGCTGGCGCTGCCGGTGATGATCGCCACCTTGCCTTCGAGTTGGCCCATGATTCGTCTCCTTCGTCGTTTCGGGGGGTGTCAGGCGCGATGGTCGTGCGCGCGCGTGTCGGATGCGGGCGTTACCCCCGCGGGGTGGGTCTCGTGATCGACGTCGAAAGTGCGCACGGCCACGGTCGGCGGCGCCGGCGCCAGCCAGGGCGAGGTTGCCAGCGCCCGCTGGGCGTCGTGCAGCCCCTGTTGCCAGCGCTCGTCGGTCGACGCGCGCGAGAACTCGAAGTCCTTCGATGCGCCGTGCCCGTCGGCGGCACGGTAGATCAGGTGGACCACGTCCATGCTGGTCGGGCAGCCGACATGGCGCAGGAACTCCACGTCGGCCCCGGTCCGCAGGTCGGCGGGCAGGCGGTCGAGCAGGCTGGCGATGTTGCGCCGCATGTTCTGGGCGGTGCGGAAGGTGTCGACGCTCAGGCGCGTGCGGCTTGAATAGACGATGTCCTTGCGCCGCTCCTCCACCGTCTCGAGGTCGGTCGGCGCCTCGCCGCGGGCGGGAAACAGGTCGACCTCGAAGGCCAGCGTGTCGTGGCGGGGCACGCTGTCGAGCACGTATTGCAGCGGCGTGTTGGAGACCAGGCCGCCATCCCAGTACAGCTCGCCCTCGATCTCGATCGCGGGAAAACCTGGCGGCAAGGCGCCGCTGGCCATGACGTGTTCGGGGACGATGCGGTCGCGGTGGTTGTCGAAGTAGCGGAAATTGCCGGTGCGCACGTTGACCGCGCCCACGCTGAGCCGGGTTTCGCGCGCGTTGATGCGGTCGAAATCCACCAGCCGCTCCAGGGTGCCGCGCAAGGCCGAGGTGTCGTAGTAGCTGGTGGCCCGCGTGCCTTGGAGCCAGGACTGCATGGCGCTGGGCCGGAAGAAGCCGGGCAGCCCGAACGCGATCGCCGACAGGGCGGCCGCCTGGCGCGCCGTCTGCTGCGCGGCATGCACGGGAAGTTGCGGCCACAGCGCCGAATTGCCGGAAACCAGGTCCCAGAATTCGCGCAGGCGGGCGCCGCGCTCGGCCGGCGCGTTGCCGGCGATGATCGCGGCGTTGATGGCGCCGATGGAAATGCCGGCCACCCAGTCGGGCTGGTAGCCGCCTTGTTCCAGCCCGGCATGGACGCCCGCCTGGTAGGCACCCAGCGCGCCGCCGCCCTGCAACACCAGCGCAATGCGCTTGTCGACCGGGCATGCCCGGTCCGATGGTCCGTTGCCCACTGCACAACTCCTGCCCCGATGATCGCTGACCAGAAGTTGGCGCCTTGCCGGTCCAATTGCGATGCGCGGCGGTTGTTGTTCGCCTGAAATTAATATCAGGGATATGTTATGGCGATGACCTCGATCTCGTCGGGCCCCGCCGGCGTTTGCAGCCGCACCGCCTCGCCCACCCGCAGGCGCAGCAGCGCCCGGGCGATGGGCGAGGACAGGCTGACCTCGCCGCGCGCGATTTCCGCCTCGTCCACGCCCAGGATGGTGACCGTGCGCTCCTCGTCGCGGCTGTTGGCGAAGGTGACGGTGGCGCCGAAGAAGACGCGGTCGCGCTGGGTCTGCCGGGCCGGGTCCACCACCTCGGCGATCTCCAGCCGCTTGGAGAGGAAGCGGACGCGGCGGTCGATCTCGCGCAGGCGCTTCTTGCCGTACTGGTAGTCGCCGTTTTCCGAGCGGTCGCCGTTGCCGGCGGCCCAGGAGACGATCTCGACGATGCGCGGGCGCTCCACGTTCCACAGCGCGTGCAGTTCGGCGCGCAGGCGGGCGTGGCCGGCCGGGGTCATGTAGTTCTTGGTGCCCGGCGGCAGGGCCGGGGCATCGGCTGCATCGTCGTCGTCATCGGTCATCGCGCGAACCTGCCGCCGCGCCGGGCGCGGGGCAACCCCGCATAAGCTTCGCTGGACGCGCCGGTGGCCGCGGGCTACCGCTGCGCAATGTTTCGTTTCTTTGAGAACCTGCTGCGGCCCACCGAGATTTCGCCGGAAATCCCGCCTCCGGCGCTGGCCGGGCGCCAGGGGCTGGTGCGGTTCTACCTGCATTTCATCCGCCAGGTGCGCGGGCTGCTGGTGGCGCTGTTCTTCGCCGGGCTGCTGGTGGCGCTGATGGACGTGACCATTCCGGTGATGATCGGCCGGGTGGTGGAACTGGTGGGGCGCAACGGCCCGGACACGCTGTTCGCCGCCCATTGGCACGAGATGCTGGGCATGGCGCTGGTGATGATCGTGCTGCGCCCCGGCGCCCTGTTGCTGCGGGTGCTGATGACCAACCAGGCGATCAACGCCGGCATGACCAACCTGATCCGCTGGCAGAGCCACTGGCACGTGGTGCGCCAGTCCTGGAGCTTTTTTCAGAACGACTTCGCCGGGCGCATCGCGACAAGGGTGATGCAGACGGGTCCGTCGCTGCGCGAGAGCGTGGTCAGCGCCACCAACGCGGTTTGGTACATCATCGTGTACGGCACATCGGCGGTGCTGCTGCTGGGCAGCATCGATTTGCGTCTGGCGGTGCCGATGCTGCTGTGGTTCGCCGGGTACGTGGTGATGCTGCGCTATTTCGTGCCGCGCATGCGCGACCGCAGCCGGGCGATGAGCGAGGTGCGCTCGCAGCTCACCGGGCGGATCGTGGACAGCTATACCAACATCCTGACGGTGAAGCTGTTCGCCCGCGCGCGCGACGAGGACCGCCATGTGCGCGAGACGATCGACGAGCACACCACGACGTTCCGCCGCCAGCTGCGCATGACCACGCGCTATATCCTCACGCTGAACCTGATCAACGCCTGCCTGATCGTGGCCACCGGCGGCACGGCGATGTGGCTGTGGAGCATCGGCGAGGTCAGCGTCGGCACGGTGGCGATGGCGCTGCCGCTGGCCTGGCAGATCGCCAACATGGCCGGCTGGGTGGGCGACAACGTGACCACCATCTTCGAGAATGTCGGCGTGGTGCAGGAGGGCATGCGCTCGATCGCGGTGCCGCGGCAGATGCCGGACGCGCCGGATGCGACGGAGCTTGAGGTTTCGCGCGGCGATATCCGCTTCGAGGGGGTGCGCTTCGGCTACGGCACGGCGCGCGGGGTGCTGCGCGACCTGGACCTGCATATCGCCGCAGGCGAGCGGGTGGGGCTGGTGGGGCATTCGGGCGCCGGCAAGTCCACCTTGGTGAACCTGCTGCTGAACTTCCATGCGCCGGAGGCCGGCCGCATCCTGATCGACGGGCAGGATATCGCCGGCGTGACGCAGGAGAGCCTGCGCACCCAGATCGCGATGGTGACGCAGGATACCTCGCTGCTGCATCGCTCGATCCGCGAGAACATCAGCTACGGCCGGCCCTGGGCAAGCGAGGAGGAGATCCGCGCCGCCGCCGCCCAGGCCGAGGCGCTGGAGTTCATCGAGACGCTGGAGGATTGGCACGGGCGCACCGGCTTCGACGCGCATGTGGGTGAGCGGGGGGTGAAGCTCTCCGGCGGGCAACGCCAGCGCGTGGCGATCGCGCGGGTGATCCTGAAGAACGCACCGATCCTGGTATTGGACGAGGCGACCTCGGCGCTGGATTCCGAGGTGGAGGCGGCGATCCAGGGACAACTGGAGACGCTGATGCGCGGGCGCACGGTGATCGCCATCGCCCACCGCCTTTCGACCATCGCGCAGATGGACCGGCTGGTGGTGATGGAGAACGGGCGCATCGTGGAACAAGGCACCCACGCCGCGCTGCTGCTGGCCGGCGGGCCGTATTCCCGCATGTGGCGGCGGCAGTCGGGGGGATTCGCCGAGGCGGCGGAGTAGCGCGGGCGGGAAATTTGACGGGATCAAAGGGCCTCCGGCCCTTTGCGGGCCGAGGGCAGCGCCCTCGCCTTGCTTCCCTTCGCGGCCTCAGCGATTGGCGCCCGGCACCCACAGCACGTCGTTGGCGCCGTTGCCGTTGAGGCGGCGGCTCAGGACGAACAGGTGGTCGGACAGGCGGTTGAGGTAGCGGATGACGGCCGGGTTCACCGCCTCCTGGCGGGACAGCGCCACCACGCGGCGTTCGGCGCGGCGGGTGATTGTGCGGGCGAGGTGGGCGTGGGCGGCGCCGGCGCTGCCGCCGGGCAGCACGAAGCTGGTCAGCGCCGGCATGGCCGCGTTCATCGCCGCCACCTCGGCCTCCAGCCGCAGGGCGGGTGCGTCGGTCAGGCGCAGGCGGTCGCCGGCCTCGCCGGGCACGCAGAGGTCGGCGCCGACGTCGAACAGGTCGTTCTGGATGCGCGCCAGCATGGCGTCGGCTTCGGGGTCGCCTTCGGTATGCAGGCGCAGCAGGGCGATGGCGGCGTTGGCCTCGTCGGCCTCGCCGTACGCCTCCACCCGCATTGCGTCCTTGGGCACGCGGCTGCCGTCGCCGAGCGAGGTTTCGCCGCCGTCGCCGCCGCGGGTGATCACCCGGTCGATGCGTACCATGCGTTCCGTTCTCCGTGTTGCCGTGGCCGCGCGTTGCTACAGCAATTGGAACTCGATTTCGATTTCCGCAATGTCCGGCACCGCGCGGCCGTCGCGGCGGGCGGGGGTGAAGCGCCAGGTGAGCACCCGCTCGCGCGCGGCACGGTCGAGGCGGGGCGAGCCGGACGAGCCGACGACGAGCGCGTTGGCGACGCGGCCGGAGGTGTCGATGAAAAGCTGCAGCTTCACGGTGCCGGATTCCAGGCGGCGGGCGGCGTCGAGCGGATAGGGCGGCGGGCGGTTGCCAGTGTCCTGGGTGGCGGCGCGGAAGCGGTTTTTCTCGCTGTCGAGCAGGTCGGCGAAGGGTTGGCCGCCACCGTCGCCCAGGCGCACGGCGGCGGGGGCGCCGTGACTGGCGACGGTGGGGCGCGGGGTGGGAGGCGGCGCAGCGGGGTCGGCTGGCGCGACTTTCGGCGCGACCGCGGGGGTTTGCGGCGGGGGGGCGGGTGGGGGAGCGGGTGCGGGTGCGGGTTCGGGGGCGGGCTCTGGAGGCGGTTGCGGGACTGGTTCGGGGGCTGGTTCTGGCGGAGCGGGAGGCGGCGGTTCCTCGGCGGGCTGCGTTTTGACTGGCTCGGGCGGCGGCGGAGCGGGCTCGGGGGCGGGCTCCGGCTTGGCGGTGACCTCGACAGGGGGCGGCGTGGCGGCCGGAGGTGTCGGGGACGGCGCATTCACTTCCGCGGCGTTGGGCGCCGGGACGGCGGCCGGGGCGGGGCGGTCGGTGTCGCCGCCCTCGCCCAGCACGATTTCCACCGAGGCGGGCTCGGGCGGTTCGGGGGGCGGGGCACGATCCAGCAGCCGTTCCCCGAAGGCCAACAGGGCCACCAGCGCGAGATGTGCCAGCAGCGACAGCGGGGCGGCCCATCTCATCGGGCGGTCATCCCGGCGGCAGCAACCGCGGCGCGGGGTCGGGCCCGAAGGACAGGCCGAAGGCGGCGGCGGCGGCCGGCAGGGCGTCGGCCGGCGCGGCGTCGGCGGCGATGCGCCCGTCGGCCAGCACCACCAGGCGGGTGGCGTGGTGGAGCGCGAGGTCCAGCGCGTGCAGCACCACCACCACGCAGCACCCGGCCGCCGCGCGGGCGCGCAGCAGCGCCATGATCTCGTGCGCCGCCGCGGGGTCGAGGTCGGCGGTCGGCTCGTCGAGCAGCAGCACCTCCGGCTCGGTGGCGAGGGCGCGGGCGAGCATGGCGCGCCGGGCCTGGCCGCCGGAGATGCGGTCCACCCGGTGGTCGCGCAGATGGGCCACGCCGCACCGCGCCAGCGCCTGGGCCACCGGCTCGGGGCGGGCGTCGCCGTGCGGGATGCGGCCGAGAGCGGCAACCTCGGCCACGCGCATGCCCCAGGCGCAGCGCGCGCCCTGCGGCAGCCAGGCGACGCGGCGCGGGTCCTGCGGCGGGGCGCCCGGCAACAGCCCGGCCAGGGCGCGCAGCAGGGTGGATTTGCCGGCGCCGTTGGGGCCGCACAGCGCCACCAGTTCGCCCGGCCCGGCGCGGAAGGCGATGTCGCGCAGCACCACCCGGCCGCCGAGCAGGATGGGGCTGCCGTCCCAGGAGATCACGGCGCGATGCGCCGGGGCGCTCATGGCGCGATGCGCCGGGGCATCACGGCGCGATGCGCCGGGCGATGCGCACCAGGAACGGCGCGCCGAGCAGCGCGGTCAGCACGCCCAGCGGCGGCTCCTGGGCCAGCGGCAGCAGCAGCGGGGCGGCGCGCGCGACGAGGTCGGCGGCGAGCAGCAGTGCCGCCCCGCCCAGCACGGAGGCCGGCAGCAGCGCCGCCGGGCGCTCGCCCAGCAGCGGGCGCAGCAAATGCGGCACCACCAGGCCGACGAAGCCGATGCCGCCGCCCACCGCGGTGCCGGCGCCGACCACCAGCGCGATGCCGGCGGCTGCGAGCGCCAGGGTGCGGGCCACCGGCACGCCGAGGCTCGCCGCAACCTCCTCGCCCAGCGCCAGCGCGTCGAGCCCGCTACCCAGCCGCAGCAGCAGCGCGCCGCCCAGCAGGATCGGCGGCGCGGCCAGCGCCACATGCACCAGGGCGCGGTCCTGCAGCCCGCCCATCAGCCAGAACGTCACCTCGGCCAGTGCATAGGGGTTGGGGGCGAAGGCGAGCGCCAGCACCTGCAGCGCCGAGGCGATGGCCGACAGCCCGACGCCGGCCAGGATCAGCGTGGGCGCCGAGGGGGTGCGGCCGGTGAACACGAACAGCATGGCGCAGCCCAGCGCGGCCCCGGCCAGCCCGGCCAGCGGCAGGGCGGGGGCGAAGGCGGCGCCGATGCCCCAGTAGAACACGCCGACCGCCCCCAGCCCCGCCGCACCGCCGATGCCCAGCAGGCCGGGATCGGCCAGAGGGTTGCGCAACGCGCCCTGCAGCACCGCGCCGCACAGGCCAAGCCCGCCGCCGATCAGCGCCGCCAGCAGGGTTCGCGGCAGGCGCAGCTGCCACAGGATCAACGCGTCGGGCACGCCGAACCCGGCCGCGCCGGTCAGCAGGCCCAAGGCGGCCAGCGCCAGCACCAATCCGGCCAGGGCCAGCCTCACCGCGACAGCAGCGCCACGGCCCGCGCGGTCCATGGCCCGCCGCACACGGTCAGCGCCGCCGGCACCTCGCGGCGCGGATGGGCCGACGCGGCGGGATGGCGCAGCCACTCGGTGGCCCGGGACGGGCTGGGCGGCGGCGGCGGGACGACCAGCAGCACCGGCGGGCGCGACGCCAGCGCCTCCAGGCTCAGTTGCTCGCCATGCGCCGCGTTGACGAAGCCGGCCGCGCGCAGCACCGCGTCGCGCATGGTGCCCGGCCCGGCGGTGTAGCCGCGCGGTTCCAGCGCGATCGCCGGGCGGGCGGGGTGCGGCGGCACGGCGGCGAGGACGGCGTCCATCTCCGCCAGCAGCGCCTCCCCGCGCGCGGGGACGCCCAGCAGTGCCGCCATGCGGCGGGTGGCGGCGCGGACGGCGGTGAAGTCGCCCGGCGGCGCCAGCCGCTCCACAAGCAGGCCGCGGCGCGCCAATGCTTCAATGGTGGCGCGCGCGCCCCAGGGGCCGGCGAGCACCAGGCCGGGGTGCAGCGCCAGCACCGCCTCGGCATCGGCACGCACGGTGGGCGTGGCGGTCGCGGCCCCGGCCATCGCCGAGAGTTGCGGGTCGCGCGCCAGGAACGTGACCGCCGCCGCGCGCTCCGGCGCCAGGGCCAGCAGGTACTGGTCGGTGCACAGGTTGAGCGAGACGACGCGCGCGGGCGGCCCCGCGCCGATCAACAGGAAAGCAGCCGCCAGCAGCGCCGGCGCGCGCGTCATACCAACCGCCTTTAGAATCGACCGATGAAGGATCGGTCGATGGCGGCCGGCATGAGTCTTGGTTCTGCGCGCCGCCGCCGGCCAGCCCGGCGCGCGATACCAAGCGCCCGAAACGCCGGAAAAGTCGGCATTTCGGGCGCTTGGTATCACAGCACCAGCACCCCGCGATGCTTGGCCTTGCCCTCCGGCTCGACATGGATGGTGATCACCAGCCCTTCCATCTCGGCCTTCAGCGCCTCCTCGATGCGGTCGCAGATTTCGTGCGCGTCGGCTACCGTCATCGCCGCCGGCACCACCAGGTGGAACTCCAGGAAGGTCAGCCGGCCGGCATGGCGGGTGCGCAGGTCGTGCGCCTCGATCGCTCCCTGGGCGTGCTCGCCCACAAGCTGGCGGATGCGCGACACGATCGCCTCGGCCGGGGCGGCGTCCATCAGCCCGCCCACCGAGTCGCGGACCACCATGCTGCCGGAGAACAGGATATAGCAGGCGGTCAGCGCGGCCAGCAGCGGGTCGATCCAGCGCAGGCCGGTGGCCACCGCCAGCCCCAGCCCGGCCAGCACGCCCACCGAGGTCACCACGTCGGACAGCAGGTGGCGGCCATCGGCGGCAAGTGCCGGGGAGCGCAGGCGGCGCCCGGCGCGCACCAGCAGCAGGCCCCACAGCAGGTTCATCACCCCCGCCACGGCGTTCAGCGCCACGCCGAGCCACGGCGCCGCGATCGGCACCGGGTTGCGCCAGACGTGCCAGGCGTGCTGCAGGATCACCAGGGCGGCGACCACGATCAGCACGCCCTCGATCACGGCGGCGAAGAACTCGGCCTTGTCATGGCCGTAGGGGTGGTCGGCGTCCGGCGGCTGGGCGGCCAGCCGCAGCGCCACCAGGGCCACGGCCGAGGCGGCCACGTTGACCACCAACTCGGCAGCATCGGAGAACAGCGCGGCGCTGCCGGTGAGCCACCATGCGGCCAGCTTCAGCCCCAGCACCGCCAGGCCAAGGGCGATGCTTCCGGAAGCGATGCGTTCGGCCTGTCTCATCCGCGATCCCCAAGCCCATGGCAGGCGACTAAGCGGCGCCGGCGGGTCAGCGCCGCGGCCGTGCCATGATGAATACCTGCCGGCGGGCATGCGACAGCCACAGGCGGCGCGCGCCCAGGTAGTCCATGCCGAGGATCATGTCGACCTGGCCGAGCGCGCCGTCGGTGACCAGCAGCACGGGATCGCCGAAGCGCTCGGGGCCGATCTGCATCTGCATCCCGCCGAAGCGCACGCGGCGGACGGTTTGCGGGTTCGGCCCGATGCCGCGCACCGGGGCCGACGGCGCCGCGGCGATGTCCTGCGGCGAGACGCCGGCGGCGCGTGCGGCGCGGGTGGTGACGACGGTTCCGGTCGATCCGGTGTCCAGCAAGGCCGAGAGCTGCGTGTTGCCCAGTTGCACGGGCAGCCGGACCATGCCGCGCACGATCTCGGCGGGCATCGCGACATACGATGCCTTCCAGGGCGGAATCGGCGTGTCGCCGCAGACCAGGCCGCCGTACAGCGTCATCTTGCGCGCCGGCAGGTCGAGATCGACGTCGAAGGCGCTCAGCACCAGGGCCGGCAGCAGGCCGTCGATCCGCTCGATGCCGGGATGGCCGAGCGGGCGGCGGGTGGCGAGCACGGGATGGTCGGGGATGTCCAGGCCGGCCAGCTCGAACCGCCGGACGTTGGCCGCGAAGCTCTGCACCTGGCCGCCCACGCCGGAGCCGCTGCGGATGTCGCGCGGGTCGAAGGCCAGGCCCACCCGGCGCGCCGCCTCGTCGGTCACCACGGTGCGCTCGGCGCCGCTGTCGAGCAGCATGGTCACCGGGGCGCCGTTCATCCGCGCGTCCACCAGCGGCACGTTGCGCTCCACGCGGACCGGCACCTCGGCATAGGGGCGGATGCCGCAGGCGGCGGGCGTGGACGACGGGGCGTCGCAGGCGGCCAGCGCCAAGCCGGCAAGCAGCGTAAGCAAGCGCACAGGCGCCATCGATCACCTCATCCCACAGCGCCGGGGCTGCCCGCGCAAGCCGGCGCCGCGACGGCGGCGGATGTCAGGCGCATCCACGCGGTCGCGGCATGGTGGCGGCCCCGCCGCCTTCAGCGTTGGGGCGGAATACCACCGGGTGCGGCAATGTAGACCGTATCGGACGCATTCGAAATCCAAATCCTGAACCGGTGCAGGATATCCAGCCCGACGATCATGTCGGCCGTCATCCCCAGCCCGACCACCCACAGCTCGGGTTCGCGTATGCGCGCGCCGGCAACCACGAGTTCGCCGAAGCGGTGGCGCCACATGGGCACGGAATTGTCGGACATGGTGCGCGCCACTCCGGTTTGCCCGGGCAAGGCGGCCGAGCCGGGCGCCCCCACGGCGCGGGCGGTCGCGGTGTCCACCAGCGACGTGGTGGCGCCGGTGTCCAGCAGCGCATGCACGCGCCGGCCATCGAGCCGCCCCGCGACCATCGGCAGGTTCAACCGCGAATGGCCGGCCGACCAGCTGCGCGGGAACGCGGCGAAGGGCTGCGGCCAGGGCGGCGGCCGGGACGGGCAGAACCGCGCGCGGTACAGCGAGAACGTGCGCGCGGGAAAGTCGATCTCCACGTCGTACCCGGCGAGGGGCCGCATGCCGATGATCCCGTCGTAGCCGAGCCCCGCCGTCTGGGCCGCGGTCATCTCGGTGGCCAGCTGCCGCTCCACCGTCTCGCCGCCGAGGCCGAGCCGGTCGATTTCGAAGACCCGACGATAGACGGTGCCGCCGAGTGCGGTGACGGTGCTGCGCATGTCCGGCCGCAGGCGCAGGCCCAGCCGTTCGGCCGCGTCGGTGCCGATCGTCATCGTGGTCGCCCCGGTGTCCAGCATCATCGTCGCCGGCTTGCCGTCGGCCATCACGTCGACCACCCAACGGTTTTCCAATGGCCGCATGGGCAAGGCCGCCAAGCGCTCCACCCGGCACGCCTCGGCACTGTCGGGAACCAGGGGCGGCGCACAACCCGCCAGCGCGACCAGAAGGAGCAGCATCGGCAGGGCGCGCATGGAACATCCTCATCGAATGCCCGACCGTATCCTTCGGCACCCGTCCAGTCATCACCGCGCAGAAGCGGCGCATCTCCGAAAGATCGAAGGTGCAGGGGCTCGGCCCCTGCCGGGGGTCCGGGGGCAGCGCCCCCGGCCTTCCTTGCCGCTCTGGCCCCCCTGGCCGCTCTGGCCGCCCTGGCTTAGACGGTGAAATACTTCGCCCGGCTGTTCAGCACCACGATGGCGCTGGTGGATTGCTCGGGGTGCAACTGCCACTCGTCGGACAGCGACACGCCGATGCGTTCGGCTGCGAGCAGTTTCAGCAGCGGCTCCTGGTCCTCCAGCTTCGGGCAGGCGGGGTAGCCGAAGGAGTAGCGGCTGCCGCGGTAGCCCTGGGACAGCATCTTCTCCATGTCGCGGTCGTCCTCGCCGGCGAAGCCGAGTTCGGCGCGGATGCGCTTGTGGGTGTATTCGGCCATCGCCTCGGCCATCTCCACGCTCAGGCCGTGCAGATAGAGATAATCCTGGTAGCGGTTCTCCTCGAACCACACGCGCGCGGTGTCGGATGCTTTCTGGCCGACGGTGACGACCTGCAGGCCGATGACATCACGCTCGGCATCGTCCACGTCGCGGAAGAAATCGGCGATGCATTCGCCGTCCTCCTTCGGCTGGCGCGGCAGGTTGAAGCGGCATAGCTCGGTGGTGCCGTCCTGTTCGAAGACGATCAGTTCGTTGCCCTGGCCAGCGGCCTTCCAGTAGCCGTAGATCGCCTGCGGCTTGAGGATGTCCTGTTCCTCGCAGATCGTGAGCATGCGGCGCATCACCGGGCGCAGTTCCTGCTTCGCCCACCCCAGGAAGTCCTCCAGGCTGCGGCCCTGTTTGCGGAAGCCCCACTGGAATTGGTACAGGCTGCGTTCGTTGAGGAACGGCACGATCGCCTTCGGTGCCGATTCGATCATGCGCGGGCCCCAGAACGGCGGCTCGATCACCGGCTGGTCGGTGGTCAGGCGGCGGCGGCGCTGCTGCACGGCGGCCACATCCACCGGGCGGAACGCCGCCGGATCGGCCTGGCCGAGGGTGCGCGTGGGGCTGCGCGTCTTGCCGACGCGCTTGGACTGCACCGCGGCGAGGTAGTCGTCGAAGGCGTTGCCGGTGATGCGGTCCATCAGGTGCAGCCCGTCGAAGGCATCGCGCGCATAGGCCACGCGGCCCGAGGCATAGGCGCGCACGCAGTCGCCTTCCACGTAGTTGCGGGTCAGCGCCGCACCGCCGAGCATGATGGGGATGTCGAGGTTCTGGCGCGACATCTCCTCCAGGTTCTCGCGCATCACCACGGTGGACTTCACCAGCAGGCCGGACATGCCGATGGCGTGCGCCCGGTGCTCCTTCGCGGCCGCGACCATGTCGGCCAGCGGCACCTTGATGCCCAGGTTCACCACGCGGTAGCCGTTGTTGGTCAGGATGATGTCCACCAGGTTCTTGCCGATGTCGTGCACGTCGCCCTTCACGGTGGCGAGCACGATGGTGCCCTTCTCCTGGCCCTCCACGCGCTCCATGTGCGGCTCAAGGTGGGCCACGGCGGCCTTCATCGTCTCGGCGGATTGCAGCACGAAGGGGAGCTGCATCTTGCCGGCGCCGAACAGCTCGCCCACCACCTTCATGCCGTCGAGCAGGATGTTGTTGATGATGTCCAGCGGCTTGTTGGTCTTCAGCGCCTCGTCCAGCTCGTCGCCGAGGCCCTTGCGGTCGCCGTCGACGATGCGGTCCTTCAGGCGGCCCTCCACGGTCTCCGCGCGCGTCTTCTTCACCGCATCGGCGGCCTTGCGGTCGGCGAACTTCGCCAGCAGCGCCTGCAGCGGGTCATAGCCCTCCTCGCGGCGGTCGAAGATCAGGTCCTCGCAGATCTTCACCTCGTCGGCGGGGATCAGGTGCAGCGGGCGGATCTTCGAGACATGCACGATGGCGCCGGTCATGCCGGCCTTCACGGCGTGGTCGAGGAACACGGAATTCAGCACCGCGCGCGCGGCCGGGTTGAGGCCGAAGCTGATGTTGGACAGGCCGAGGATGATCTGGATGTCCGGGAAGCGGTCGCGGATCATCCTGATCCCCTCCAGCGTCCACTGGCCGAGCTTGCGGTCGTCCTCGTTGCCGGTGGCGATGGTGAAGGTCAGCGGGTCGATCATCAGGTCGCTCTGCGGCAGGCCGTGCTTGTCGCAGGCGAATTCCACCAGGCGGGCGGCGACCTTCAGCTTGTCGTCGGCGGTCTTGGCCATGCCGACCTCGTCGATGGTCAGCGCGATCACCGCGGCGCCGAACCTCTTCGCCAGCACCAGGCGGTCGTGTGCCGCCTGCTCGCCGTCCTCGAAGTTGATGGAGTTGATGATGGGCTTGCCGCCGTGCAGCTTCAGCGCCGCCTCGATGACCGGAGTTTCCGTGCTGTCGATGACCAGCGGCGAGTTCACCGAGGAGGTGAAGCGGCGGATCACCTCGTTCATCTCGGCGGTCTCGTCGCGGCCGACGAAGGCGGTGCAGATGTCCAGGCTGTTCGAGCCCTCGCCGATCTGCTCGCGGCCCATCGCCACGCAGCCGTCCCAGTCGCCCTTTTCCTGCAGCGCGCGCCACGCCCGCGAGCCGTTGGCGTTGCAGCGCTCGCCGATGGAGAAATAACTGTTCTCCTGGCGCAGCGGCACCTGCTGGTACAGCGATGCCACCGAGGGCATCCAGACGGAGGTGCGCCTGGCCGGCGCCGGGCGGCGTTCGCCCAGCCGCTTCAGCATGCCGTCGAGTGCCGCGATATGCCCGGTATTGGTGCCGCAGCAGCCGCCAATGAGATTGATGCCGTCCTCGCGCACGAAGCGCTCCACCCAGGAGGTCATCTCCTCCGGCGACAGCGGGTAGCGGGTCTTGCCGTCCACCAGTTCGGGCAGGCCGGCATTGGGCAGCACGGAGATCAGGCCCGGCCAGTTGGCGGCCAGCCAGCGCACGTGCTCGGCCATCTCCTGCGGCCCGGTGGCGCAGTTCAGCCCGATCAGCGGCACGTCGAGCGCCTGGATGACGGTGGCGGCGGCGGCGATGTCGGGGCCGACCAGCAGGGTGCCGGTGGTCTCGACCGTGACCTGCACGAAGATGGGAATGTCGCGGCCGGACTCGGCCACGGCGGTCTTGGCGGCGTTCACCGCCGCCTTGATGTACAGCGTGTCCTGGTTGGTCTCGGTCAGCAGCGCATCGACCCCGCCGGCGACAAGGCCGCGGCATTGCAGGGTGAGGGCCGCTTCCACCGCGTCGTAGGTGATGTGGCCGAGCGAGGGCAGCTTGGTGCCCGGGCCGATGGAGCCGAGCACCCAGCGGTCGCGCCCGTCGGCGAACTGCTCGGCTGCCTCGCGCGCCAGTTCGGCGCCGCGCTGGTTGATCTGGAAGGCCTTCTCGCCCAGCCCGAACTCGTCGAGCGTGACCGGCGAGCCGCCGAAGGTGTTGGTTTCCACCATGTCGGCGCCGGCCTCGAAGAAGCCGCGGTGGAAGTCGCGGATGAAGTCGGGCCGCGACAGGGTCAGCACCTCGGAGCAATTTTCCTGGCCCATGAAGTCGCCTTCGATGGTCAGGTCGCTGGCCTGGATGTGGCTGCCCAGCCCGCCATCGGCGAGCAGCACGCGGTCGCGCAGGGCATCGAGCAGGTTGGGACAACTCATCGTGTGGCTTCCAGGATAGGGGCGGCAGGAACGGCGAATTCGGTGCGCAGGGCCGGCCAGATGCGGGTTTCCATCGGGCCGGGCACGGCGACGGCGGGGCCGGCGGCAAGGCCTGCGCCGGCCATCAGGGCGGCCATGCCGGCGTCGGTGAAGCCGGGCCAGCGGAAGGCGAGGCGGCTGGCGGACTCGGCCAAGGGCTGTTCGGCGAGATCGACCACCACCAGCGAGCCGCCCGGGCGCAGCACCCGCGCCGCCTCGGCCAGCACCGAGGCGGGGTCCTCGGCGTGGTGCAATACCATCTGCAGCATCACCAGATCGTAGCCGGCATCGCCCAGCGGCAAGCGGTACATGTCGGCCAGACGCACGGCGCAATGCGACAGGCCGGGCTTGGCCAGCCGGGCGCGGGCAAGTGCCAGCATCGCGCGGCTGGCATCCACGCCCAGCGCGGCGCTGACCCGCGGGGCGAGCAATTCCAGCATGCGCCCGGTGCCGGTGCCGATATCCAGCAGCCGGCCGTTGCCCTCGACGGGCAGCAGGTCGAGCAGCGCCTGTTCGACGGCGGCGGCCGGCAGTTCCAGGGCGCGCATCTCGTCCCAGTCGGCACCCTTGCGGCGGAAGCTTTCCGAGGCGGCGCGGGCGCGCTCGGCCAGCACGCGCGCGGCATGGCGGCGGTCGGCGACCAGCACCGGGTCGTCCTCCGGCAGGCGGGCCAGCACGGCTCGGGCCAGGGCGCCGGCTTCCGTATCGGCCGAGGGCAGGGCAAACCAGACATTGGCGCCCTCGCGCTCGCGCTCCAGCAGCCCGGCCTCGCCGAGCAGGCGCAGGTGGCGCGACAGGCGCGGCTGGGACTGGCCGAGGATCTCGGTGAACTCCACCACGCAGAACGCCCCGCGCGCGCACAACGCCAGCAGGCGCAGGCGCGTCGGCTCGGCACAGGCGCGCAGGGCGGTGAGCAGGGTCTCCATGGGATTGCTATGACATAAAGATATCCTTATGTCTATGCCATGATCGCTTCCGCACCCGACGACCGCATCCCCGTGCGCTTCGGCACAAGCGCCGATGCGGGTCCGCTGGATGCGCTGCTGGTCGAGGGTGCAGCCCAGCCTGGCACCAATGCCCCGCCGGGCGCCCCGCCGGGTGGCGTGGTTGCCCACTTCATCGCCACCGGCGCCAGCCCTCTTGGCGCCAGCCCCTTTGGCACAAGCCACTTCGCGGGATGCGCGTGCTGCATCGCCCGCCCGGGCGCCGCCGCGGCGCTGGGCTCGCTGTTCCAGGCGCGGGCGCGCGGCCAGGTCGCCTGGTTCACGGCGGTGGTCGCCGTCGTTGCCGACCGCGCGGAATTCGAGGCCGCCCTGCTCGGCGACCGCCTGGCGGCCGCGCGCTTCCGCCTGGATTGATTTGCCGCACACATCGCAAAACCGTAAAGACCGTCACATCATTGTCGCCTGAGTGGCGGCTTCGCGCATTTGTACACGTCATGGCCATGCGCACGGCAGCATGCCGTTTGGTCGCACTTGCATCAATGCCGCTGCCGGTGTTTTTGGGCAGCACTTCGCTGCTACTGTGTTATAGGACCGGCCCTGAATGATGCGCCAGGATGATGCGATCGTATTTTGTTGCGGCACGCCCATCGAAACGCCAACCCAAGGACGGGCCGCAGCCAGACGGTGCAACAGACCTGTGGCGACGGCGCATTGGTGGCCGGCGGGTCCGCGCGCAGCATCGGGCATGAAGGGGTAATGCGTTGAATTCTTCTGTTCTCCCGCCAGAAATTCCCCCGCCCGGCGGCCCGCAGCCCGCTCCCACCCTGGCGGCGGTTCCCGATGCGCCGCCCCCCGGCGCCGATGCCGTGCCGCCGCCCGAGCCGCCGTCGCCCGACGACCTGCGCATCCGCGCCCTGATCGCCACCGCCCGCCACCATGGCGTGGAACTGGACCGCGAAGACCTGCGCGTCACGCCGGGCGAGGCCGCTTCGCCCGCCCTGCTGGTGGAATGGGTTCGTGCCTCCGGGCTGTGGGTGAAGGCGGTGCGCATGCGCTGGCGCCACATCGTGGCGACCAAGAGCGCCGGCCCCATCGTGCTGCTGCTCAACGACGGCAGCGCCGCGCTGATGGTGCGTGCCGATGCCGCGCGCAACATCGTCTGGCTGCGCAACCCGCTGGCCACCAGCGACGACCAGGCGGTGGCGGTGGACGAATTGCGGCTGTCCCAGGTTTGGGGCGGCGAGGCGATCCTGATCCGGCCCGAGCGCGGCGTGGCCTTCGACGACGAGCCGTTCAGCATGGGCTGGCTGGCGCGCATGGTCTGGGTCGAGAAGCGGGTCCTGCGCGACGTGCTGATCGGCTCGATCGTGCTCAGCCTGCTGGCCATCGCGCCGCCGCTGATGATCATGATGGTCATCGACAAGGTGATCACCTACCAGTCGATGAGCACGCTCGTGCTGATCGTGCTGTTCCTGGTCGTGGTCACGCTGTACGACACCTATCTCGGCTACATCCGCCGCCACCTGATCCAGATCATCGCGACCCGGCTCGACACCAAGCTGTCGCTGCTGACCTTCCGGCGCCTGCTCGGCCTGCCGATCGACTATTTCGAGCGCAACCAGACCGGCTCGATAATCTATCGCCTGGGCCAGATCTCCAAGGTGCGCGACTTCCTCACCGGCCGCCTGCTCACCACCATGCTCGACTTCGTGACCCTGGCGGTGATGGTGCCGGTGCTGTTCTGGATCAACGTCACCCTGACCTGGATGGTGATCGGCGCCGCCGGCGTGGTGGCCCTGGTCATCATCGCCTTCCTGCCCCGCGTGCGCGCCGCCTACGGCAAGTGGGTCGAGGCCGAAGTGGCGCGCAACAACGTGCTGGTCGAGACGGTGCAGGGCATCCGCACGGTCAAGTCGCTGGCGCTGGAGCCGCAGCAGCGCGAGATCTGGGACCTGCGGGTCGCCACCGCGTCCGGCGCCAAGCAGACGCTCGGCAACGTATCCAACTGGCCGCAAACGCTGGCCACGCCGTTCGAGACCTTCATGAGCCGCGGCGTCATGCTGGTGGGCGCCTATTTCGCGCTGGAAGGCTTCATGAACGCCAGTTCCGGCAGCCTGTTCGCCTTCATGATGCTCTCCGCCCGCGTCGCCCAGCCGCTGGTGAGCACCGCCAAGCTGGTTGAGGATCTCGAGGAGACCCGCTCGGCGGTCGCGCTGGCCGCCAGCGTGCTGAACAACCGGCCCGAGGCGGTGAACCAGGGCGCCGGGCTGCGGCCGCGCTTCGAGGGCGCGATCAGCTTCAGCCATGTCGACTTCACCTATCCCGGCTCGCGCAACTCAGCCCTCAACGACATCTCCTTCGAGGTGCCGGCCGGCACCATGCTCGGCCTGGTCGGGCGCAGCGGCTCGGGCAAGTCGACCATCACGCGGCTGCTCCAGGGCATCAACCGCGAATACGAAGGCTCGATCAAGATCGACGGCACCGACCTGCGCGAGATCAACCTCGCGCATCTGCGCCGCAGCTTCGGCGTGGTGTTGCAGGACAACTTCCTGTTCCGCGGCACCATCCGCGAGAACCTGCTGGCCGGCCGCCCCGGCCTCACGCTCACCGACGCGGTGCGCGCCGCCCGCCTGGCCGGCGCCGAGGAGTTCATCGAGCGCCTGCCGCAGGGCTACGAGACCTGGATCGAGGAAGGCTCGCCCAACCTCTCGGGCGGCCAGCGCCAGCGCCTGGCCATCGCCCGCGCGCTGATCCACGACCCGCGCCTGCTGATCCTGGACGAGGCGACGAGCGCGCTCGACCCCGAGAGCGAGGCGCTGGTCAACGCCAACATCCAGCGCATCGCGCATGGCCGCTCGATGATGATCGTCTCCCACCGCCTGTCCTCGCTGGTGGATTGCCACCAGATCCTGGTGCTGGACCAGGGCCGCGTGATGGATATCGGCACCCACAAGGAACTGCTCGAGCGCTGCTCGGTCTATCGCCAGCTCTGGCTGCAGCAGCACCGCCATCTCGAGCCGACCGGCAAGCCCGCCGGCCCGAAGCCCGTGCTCGCCCAGGGCGACTGAGGGAAGCGACGCCATGACCACAATTTCGCCGCCCGCCACCCGCCCGCCCGCCGCATCCGCTGCGGTGCCGGCCGACCGCGACACGCACGACGACCCGATCCGGCCGCTGCTGCTGGAGTTCGAATCGCCGTCCGCGGCGCTGGTCGCCCACCCGGTGCCGCGGCGCAGCCGGTACACCCTGTGGGTCGTCTGCTCAATGTTCGCCGTGGCGCTGTTCCTGATGGCGGTGGTGCCGATCGACCGCGTGGTGGTGACCCAGGGCAAGGTCGTCACCACCAGCCCCAACGTGGCGATCCAGCCGCTGGAAACCTCGATCGTGCGCTCCATCGACGTGCGCGAGGGCGACATCGTCAAGGCCGGCCAGCGGCTGGCGCGCCTCGACCCGACCTTCGCCGCCGCCGATGCCGGCGCGCTGGAAAGCCAGGTCGCCAGCCTGCAGGCGGAAGTGAACCGGCTGCGGGCCGAGGTGGACGGCAAGCCCTATGCCGGCGACGGCAGCGCGCCGAGCCAGTTGCAGTCGCTGATCTTCACCCAGCGCAATTCCGAGCGCACGCTGCGGCTCGAGAACTACAGCCAGAAGATTGATTCGCTGAAGGTGCGCGTCGCCCAGGCGATGTCGGACGTGGCCTCGTACACCACCCGGCTGGACGTCTCCAGCAAGGTGGAGGCGATGCGCAAGGAGCTGGAGCGCCAAGCGGTCGGCAGCAAGCTCAACACGTTCCAGGCCCAGCAGGAACGCAACGAGGCCGCGCGGCTGCTGGACAGCGCCCGTTCCCAGGCGATGGGCGCGCAGCGCGACCTCGACGCGCTGATCGCCGAGCGCGACAGCTATGTCCAGCAGACCAAGAGCGACTCGTCGCAGCAACTGACCGAGCAGGGCCGCAAGCTGGCCGACGCGCGGGAGAACCTGAGCAAGGCCCGGCTGCGGCGCGAGCTTGTGGATATCCGCGCCGACCGCGATTCGATCGTGCTCAGCGTCGCCCCGGTCAGCGTCGGCTCGGTGATGCAGTCGGCCGAACAGTTCATCACGCTGGTGCCGGTCGACGCGCCGCTGGAGATCGAGGCGGTGCTGGACGGGCGCGACGCCGGCTTCGTCAAGGTCGGCGACCGCGTCACCGTCAAGTTCGACACCTATCCCTACACGATCTACGGCACCGCCGAAGGCACCGTGCAGGTGATCAGCCCGGACAGCTTCCGCAACCCCAACGAGGACCGGGCGCGCCAGACCAACCGCCGCGGCGCCAACAGCGATTTCGGCGGCGCCTATTACCGCACCCGCGTGTCGATCGACGCGCTGAAGCTGCACGACCTGCCGTCGAGCTTCCATCTCAGCCCGGGCATGCCGGTCACCGCCGACGTCAAGATCGGCAAGCGCACGATGCTGGCCTATCTGTTCGCGCGCGTGGCGCCGCTCGCCTCCGAGGGCATGCGCGAACCATGATGGTCAGCGTGGCAACGGGCAGCATGACAACTGGCGGCATGGAAGGCCGCCGCACCACCACCCGGCGCCAGGGGCGCGGCTGACCCATGTCTGGCTCATTGCGCCGCCTGGCCGGGATGGTTTCCTCGGCCGCCACCAAGATCAAGCGCGCCCGCACGCTGATGGAACAGGGCAAGCGGGCCGAGGGGTTCAAGCTCCTCACCCCGGTGGCCCAGGCCGGCCATGCCGAAGCCGAGTTCCTGGTCGCGCGCTGCTACCTCGAAGGCAACGGCGTGCCGCCCAGCGCCCAGGAGGGTGCGCGCTGGCTGGAGCGCGCGGCGGCCCAGGGTTATCTCGAAGCCCAGTCGATGCTGGCCGCGCTGTACCTGCGCGGCATCCCCGGCCAGGTTGCCGGCACGGCGGCGGCGGCCGTGCAGGGCGAGGCCAGCGCGATTGCCGCCGGCCGCCCCGCCGCAGCACTGTTCGCGGCCAGCGAGGCCGCGAAGCCCGATTTCGACCGCGCCATCACCTGGGCCAGCCGCGCCGCCGAGGCGGGCTCGGCCGATGGCCAGGCACTGCTCGCCTTCATCCTCACCTCCGGCCCCGACACGCTGCGTGACGTCGACCGGGCCGAGGAACTCTACCGCCGCTCGGCCGCCGCCGACTGCCCGCAGGGCAAGCTCGGCTACGCGCTCGCCCTGCTGCGCCGCAACGACCCCGCCCACGGCAGCGAGGCGGCGGCGAACCTGCGCGCGGCCGCCGCCGCGGGGCTGGCGACCGCCCAGTACATGCTCGGCGTCATGTCCGAACAGGGCCAGGGCATGCCCATCGACCGCGCCGCCGCCACCGAACTCTACCGGCTCGCCGCCGAGCGCGGCCTGCGCAGCGCCCAGGCGCGCTACGGCTTCGCGCTGATGCACGGCCTGGGCGTGAACAAAAACCTGCAGGACGGCGAATCCTGGCTGCGCCGCGCCGCACTCCAGGGTGACCCGGATTCGGCCGCCCTGGTCGGCGACCTCTATTCGCGCGGCGGCGAATTGCCGCCCAACCATGCGGAGGCGGCGATGTGGTACCGCCGCGCCGCCGCGTTCGGCCACAAATCGGCCGCGCGCGCGCTTGGCCTGCTCCACCTCACCGGCGCCGGCGTGCCGAAGGATCCGCAGGAGGCGGCGCGCTGGTTCCGCATCTCGGCCGAGGCGGGCGAGGAGAAGGCGCGCTACGACCTCGCAAGCCTGGTGATGAAGGGCGAGGCCACGCCCGAGGATTCGGTGCGCACCCGCGAGTGGTTCCAGCAGGCCGCCGCCGCCGGCGACCTCGTGGCCGCCTACAACTACGGCATCTGCCTCGCCGAGGGCGTGGGCGTGGAGCGCGACGACGAACAGGCCGCGCAATGGCTGCGCCGCGCCGCCGAGGGCGTGGTCAACGCCCAGGTACCTGGTATGGCCGCATGCTGATGCAGGGCCGTGGCGTGCCGCCGAACCTGGAGGAAGGCCGCAAGTGGGTGGAGAAGGCCGCCGCCACCGGCATGGTCGAGGCCCAGGTGGCGCTCGCCGAGATGTTGGTCAGCGGCCGCGGCGGCGAGCGCAACCACGCCAAGGCCGAGGCGCTGTTCCGCAAGGCCGCCACCCACGGCCATGTCGGCGCGATGTTCGCCCTCGGCGCCCTGTTCGGCGGTGGGCATGACATCCCGTGGGATCGGCCACAGGCCCAGCACTGGTTCCGCGCCGCCGCCGAGCGCGGCCATGCCCATGCCCAGATGATGCTGGGCCGCTATCTCGCCCGCGGCCTCGCCGGCCAGCAACACGCCGAGGAGGCACGCTACTGGCTGGAACGGGCGCTGGCGCAAGGGCTGACCGACGCCCAGGGCGACCTCGCGGCCCTGCCGGCACCGTCCCCCGCCCCGGAGGTCGCGAACGCCAGCGTCCCCGCGGCCAGCGTCCCCGCCACCAACACTCCCGGCGCCAGCGTCCCGGGCGCCGCGCCCCACGCGGCTGATGGCGCGCGTCAGGGCGGCAACTGACCCGCATGGACGCTGCCGCACCTGCATTCGGCGCCCTGCCGCCGGCCGGCGGCGTCGCGGCCCCAGGCCCAGGCCCAGGCCCCGGCCCAGGCTCAGGTATGGCCGCGGGCGAGGACGCACCGCTCACCCAGGCGGCGTTCTACCAGCGCCAGGCCGGCGAGGCATGGCAGGCCGGCCAGGCCGCCTTGCTGGGCGGCGACCTCGCCCGCGCGCTGATCTGGCTGGAGCGCGCCTGCCGCCTTGCCCCGGATGACGCCTCGGCCGCCCTCGCCCTCGGTGCCGCCCGCCTGCGCAGCGGCGCCGCCGCCCAGGCCCTGCCGCTGCTGGAGCGCGCGACCGCCAGGGGCACCTCGCCCGAGGCATCGCTGCTGCTGTCCGCCGCCCGCCACCAGACCGGCCAGTTTGCAGAGGCCGCCGCGGCGCTGGCCGCCATGCTGCAGACAAACCTGATCGGCGATACGGACGGGCTGGCCGATCTCGCCAACACCATCGCCCACGACAGCGGCGCGCCCGGCTGGTGCGGCGTCACCCGCGACGGCGCACCGGTGCTGGGCCTGCCCGGTCCCGGACCCGCGGTGCTGACGCTCGACGGGCGGCGGCTGCGCGCCGGCACCACGCGGCTGCCCGCCGGCGGCGCCCTGCTCGCGGTGACCGTCGCCGACCGCCACTGCCTCGGCAGCCCCATCGACCTGCGCCGCGCCCGCCGCATCGAAGGCGTGGTGGCCGTGGCGGAGGGCGGGCTGGAAGGCTGGGCGTGGCAGCCCGGCGACCCCGCCGCGGAGCCGGAGATCCGCGTGCTCCCGGCCGACGGGCGCGGCGGCTTCAGCATCACCGCCACCGACCAGAACATCGCCGCCAGCCAGCCGCTGGCCCGCCCGCGCCGCTTCCATATCCCCGCCGTCCGCCTCGCCGGCCTGCGCCGCCCGCTGCGCGTCACCGGTGCCGACGGCATCGACCTCGCCGGCAGCCCGCTCGACCCTGATGCCGAGGCCCGCGCCGCCATCGCCATCGCCCGCGCCGTCGCCCGCCGCTTCCCGCTGCGCGCTTCCGCATCGGTGCCAGCCACGCCCGAAGCAGCCGAGAACCCGCTGTGCCAGGCCGCCGTCGCGGCCACGCTGCGCGGCCCCGCCGCCACGGCGCCCTGCGTGCCGGACCGGCCGGTGGCCGTCGTGATACCTGTCTATCGCGGCCTCGCCGTCACCCGGCGCTGCATCGACAGCGTGCTCGCCACCCTGCCCGAAGGCGCGGCCGTGGTGGTGGTGGACGACGCCACGCCCGAGCCGGCATTGGCCGCCGAACTGGACGGCCTGCGCGCGGCCGGCAGCATCCACCTGCTGCGCCACGACACCAACCGCGGCTTCCCCGCCGCCGCCAACGCCGGCATGCGCATGGCCGCGCTTCTGCCCAGCCAGCCCGACATCATACTGCTGAACAGCGACGCGCTGGTCGCCTCCGGCTGGATCGAGGGGCTGCGCGTCGCCGTGCACGGCGCGGGCGACATCGGCACCGCGACCCCGCTGTCCAACGACGCCACCATCCTCACCTACCCCGACCCCGCCCGCCCCGCTCCGGCGCCCGACGGCGCGGCACTCGCCCGCCTCGCCCGCCAGGCCGCCCGCGCCAATGCCGGCGTGGCGGTGGACATCCCGACGGCAGTCGGCTTCTGCATGTATGTGCGCCGCGAATGCCTGCAATCCACGGGCGTGTTCCGCGAGGACGTCTTTGCCCAAGGCTATGGCGAGGAGAACGATTTCTGCATCCGCGCCGGCCATCTCGGCTGGCGCCACGTCGCCGTGCCCGGCGTTTATGTTGCCCATGTCGGCGGCCAGTCCTTCGGCGCCGCCGCCACGCATCTCGTCGCCCGCAACCTCGCGGTGCTCGAACGCCTGCATCCCGGCTACCGCGCCGCCATCGCCGCCTTCCAGGCGAACGACCCGCTGGCCACCCCGCGCCGCCGCCTGGACATGCTGCGCTGGCAGGCAGCGCGGCGTCGCGGCGGGGCCCAAGGCGGCACACAGCCGGCGGCGACCATCCTGGTCACCCACGACAGCGGCGGCGGCGTGGAACGCGTGGTGCGCGAGCGTGGCGCCGCCCTGCGCCGCCAGGGCATGCGCGCCATCGTGCTGCGCCCGGTGCTCGACCGCCTGCGCCCCGGCCCCGATGGCGGCCCCGCCTACCGCGCTGGCTGGATCCGCATCGAGGACGGCGACGGCACCCCCTACCCCAACCTGCTGTTCGAGGTACCGCGCGAACTCGACGCCGTGGCTCGCCTGCTGCGCGCCGACCGGCCGGCGGCCATCGAGGTCCACCACATGCTCGGCCACGACCACGCCCTGCTGCGGCTGGCCGGGCGCCTGGGCATCCCCGTGGATGTGCACCTGCACGACTACGCCTGGTTCTGCCCGCGCGTGACCCTGGTAGGGCCGGACCGGCGCTATTGCGGCGAGCCGTCCGACACGCGGCACTGCGATGCCTGCGTGGCCGATGCCGGCCGCGCCATCGAGGAGGACATCTCCACCGCCGCCCTGCGCGCCCGCTCCACCCGCGACCTCGCCGACGCCCGCCACGTGCTCGCCCCCTCGGCCGACACCGCCGGGCGCATGCGCCGCCACTTCCCGGGCCTGAAGCCGCAGGTGGTGCCGCACGAGGACGACGCCGCCTCGCTCGCCATCGGGGCCACCACCCCCCGCGCCCGCCCGGCGCCCGGCGCCCGCCGGCGCATCTGCGTCATCGGCGGCATCGGCCCGGAGAAGGGCTACGACGTGCTGCTCGGCTGCGCCCGCGACGCGGCACTGCGCAACCTGCCGCTGGAATTCGTGCTGGTGGGTCACACCCCGGACGACCAGCGCCTGCTCGCCACCGGGCGCGTGATCGTCACCGGCATGTATCGCGAGGCCGAAGCGGAATCGCTGATCCGCGACCAGCGCGCCCACCTGGCCTGGTTGCCCTCGCTGTGGCCGGAGACCTGGTGCTTCACGCTCGGCGTGGCCTGGCGTGCGGGTCTTCGTGTTGCCGTCTTCGACATTGGCGCCCAGGCCGAGCGCGTGCGCGCCACCGGACAGGGCTGGATACTGCCGCTGGGCCTGCCGGTGCCCGCCATCAACAACGCTCTGCTTGCCGTGGAGGCGTGACCGCGCGATGAATGGCATTGCGTAACCGCGCGATGGCTTCGTATGCCGGGGCTTCGTATGCCGGAGCGTCATATGCCGCCTGGGCCGATGGCCCGCCTGCCGTCCGGCCAGTTCGTATCAAGAGTGAGATCGTTGCATGACCGAAGCACTACCCGCCCCGCCACCCGGCTCCGGCCGCCAGTCCGGCGCCGGCCCGCAGCGGGTGACCGAACTGAGGGTCTCGGGCAACCTGATGACGCTGGATTCGGGATTGTATTGCATCGTCAATAAACCCTCGGCGGTGGCCGACACGCGCACCGGCCTGCCCGGCGTGCGCCTGTCGCTGCCGCCCGGCTTGGACAGCAAGCCCAACTCGGTGGAAATCAGCACCTTCCGCCCCGACGGCTGGCTGACCGGCTTCGGCGACGCCGCCCTGGTGCGCGTGCATAATGGCCCCGCCCACCTGATGGTGACCATCTACCAGGCCCCCGACCATCCGGAGGGTGCCCCGAACATCCAAGTGGTGCGCCTGCTCGACAAGGGCGGCGCCGATGCCCTGCCGCAGGCGGCGGCCCATCCCGCGCCCGCGGCCATGCCCGCCCCGCAGCCACCCGCCGCAACCGCGGCCTCGCCGAGGGTGATGGACATGGTCGCCCACATCCAGGGCCTCGGCGATGTCGGCGCGCTCATCGGCGATCGCCTGGGCGAAGTCGGCAGCAAGCGCTGGATCGAGGGCTTCGCCATCGCCCCCACGCACGACGTGGCGCCGGGCGACATCGAATACCAGGCCGTGCTCGGCCGCGGCTGGCTGTCGCCCTGGGTCGAGGGCGGCGAGTTCTGCGGCAGCCGCGGCATGGCGCTGCCGGTGCTGGGCCTGCGCGTGCGCCTGCGCGGCGACGCCGAGCGCGACTTCGAATGCAGCTATGCCGCCAGCTTCACCGATGGCTCGCAGACCGGCCCGGTGCCGTCCGGCGCCTCGTGCGAGGCCGAGAGCCTGGCGCCCCTCGAATCCTTCCAGGTACTCATCCATCGCAAGGGCCATGCCGCCGTGGCCGCCCCCTCGCCGGCCCCGGCCATCGCCGAACCGGCCGCCCCCGCGCTTCCTGCCGAAACCGCCGCCCCGGCCCGCCCCGCCCGCACCAAGTCCGCCGCGCCCGCGAAGCCGGCCGGCGCCAAGCCCGCCGGTCGCCCCGCGCCCGGGCCGCGCCGCCGCTAGCGATCCCGCGCCATGCCTGAGACGCCACGTCGCGACGGCGCACCTGCCGCCGTCGCGCGCGCCCCAATGCCTGAGTTGGGGGCGCCTGAGTTGGGGACGCCTGCGTCGAGGATGCCCGCGGAAGGCTCCCCGGCGTGAGGTTCCTGTTCGTCCACCAGAACTTCCCCGGCCAATACCTGCACCTGGTCCGCCACCTGCTGGAACAGGGCGGGCACGAGATCGTCTTCATCTCGGAGGCCAACCAGAACGTCCTGCCCGGCGTGCGCCGTGCGCTTTACCAACTCACCCCCGGCCGCCCCGAACACGTCCACCCCGGCGCCCAGGACCTTGACCGCGCCGCCCGCCGTTCCGAAGCGGTGGTCACCACCGCGCGCAACCTCAAGCGCCTGGGCTTCAACCCCGACATCATCATCGGCCACCACGGCTGGGGCGAGTTGCTGAACATCGTCGATGTCTGGCCCGGCGTGCCCGTGCTCGGCTATTTCGAGTTCTACTACCGCGACGACGGCCAGGACGTCGGCTTCGACCCCGAATTCCCGTTCGACCCCAACAACCTGCCGCGCATCCGCTCGATGAACGTGGTCAACCTGCTCGCCTTCGCCCTCGGCCAGCACGGCCACACCCCCACGAAGTGGCAGCAGACCCGCTACCCCGACTGGATGCAGCCCGGCATCGAGGTGCTGACCGAGGGTGCGCAACTCGACATCTGCAAGCCCGACCCGCTGGCCCGCACCAAGCCGTTTTCCATCGGCGACTTCCGCGTCGGCCCCAAGGACAAGCTGGTCACCTTCGTCGCCCGCAACCTGGAGCCCTACCGCGGCGCCCACACCATGATCCGCGCCCTGCCCGCCCTGCTGCGCGAACGCCGCGACATCAAGGTGGTGATGGTCGGCGGCGACGAGGTCAGCTACGGCGCGCGCTGCCCGTCCGGCACCTGGCGCGAACACTTCCTCAAGGAGGTTGCCGGCAAATACGACCCCGCCCGCGTGCTCATGCCCGGGCAAATCCCCTACGAGCCCTACCTGCGGATGATGCAGCGCTCCGACGTGCACATCTACCTCACCTACCCCTTCGTCGCCTCCTGGTCGCTGCGCGAGGCGCTGGCCTGCGGCTGCGCCATCATCGGCTCCGAAGTGGACCCGGTGCGCGAGTTCATCACCCATAACCGCAACGGCCTGCTCACCTCCTGCCTCGACCCCCAGCGCCTCGTCGAACGCGTGCACGAATTGCTCGACAACCAGAAACTGTCCGACAAACTACGCACCAACGCCCGCCGCTACGCCGAGAAGAACCTCGACATGAAACTGCACATCAACGCCTTTGCCAAACGCATCCACGCCCTTACCGGGCAGAAAATCTGACGGAAGAAGCGAAGCAGCAGAAGAAAGAATGTTCTTTTTTGAAAAAAAGAACCAAAAAACTTTCATCCATTCGCTCTATCTGCGCCGCAGAGCCTTGGCGCAAAAATGGTAAAAGTCTTTTTGCTTCTTTTTCTTCAGAAAAAGAAGATTCTTCCTAGCCTAACCAACCTTATACCCTCCAGGAGGCCCGTTCCATGCCCGTGATCCGCACCGAGATTGCCGAGCACATTGCCGTCGTCACCATGGACGCTCCGCCCGTCAACGCCGTCTCCACCGCCTTCATGGAGGAGATCATGGCGGCGTTCGACGCCATCAACGACCTTGACGACGTGCGCGTGGCCGTGCTCACCGGCGCCGGCAAGTGCTTCTCGGCCGGCGCCGACATCAAGAGCCGCGCCAAGGGCCATCCCGAGCCTGGCCAGGCCTGGGCGCATGGCCGCCGCGCCCGCGAGATGAGCTGGTCGATCGTGGAGTGCAAGAAGCCGGTCATCGCCGCCATCAACGGCCCCGCGCTGGGCGCCGGCCTGGGCCTTGCCGCCTCCTGCGACATCCTGATGTGCTCCGAGAACGCCTCGCTCGGCCTGCCCGAGGTCGATGTCGGGCTGATGGGCGGCGGGCGCCACACCATGCGCCTGTTCGGCCACTCGCTCACCCGGCGCATGATGCTCACCGGCTACCGCGTGCCCGGCCCCGAGCTGTATCGCCGCGGCATCGTCGAGTTCTGCACCAAGCCGGACGAGCTGATGTCCACCGCCATGGACATGGCCCGCAACATCGCCGCCAAGAGCCCGGTCGCCACCCGCATGGCCAAGCACGCCGCCAGCACCATCGAGTTCATGACCCTGCGCGACGGCTACCGCTTCGAACAGAACCTCACGGTCGAGCTGGGCAAGACCGAGGACTCCAAGGAAGCCATGGCCGCCTTCCTGGAAAAGCGCCGCCCCGACTTCAAGGGCCGCTAGCCAGCAGCTTTGGCAATGGATGGATTCCAAAGGCCCCGCCTTTGGTGGGGGTCCAGGGGGCAACGCCCCATGGCCTCCCCCCGGGCCTTCCCAACCGCCGCGCCAACGCGATAGCCTCAAGCCCGGCACCGGAGAAAGCGCGATGGCCCCAAGCGACAGCTTCGTCACCATCGAACGCGGCGTCGGCCCGAACGGCCGCGTCGCCGTCGTGCGCTTCGACCGCGGCAGCACAGCCAACCCGCTCTCCACCGAGGCCATGCGCCAGTTGCGCCGCGCCGCCGAGTTGTTCGAGGACGACCTGGAGACCTCGGTCGTCATCCTCACCGGCACCGCCACCGCCTTCAGCGCCGGCGCCGACCTGAAGGACCCCCGCCCCGCCGACCAGTCGGTTGCCGAGCGCATCCACCGCCAGCGCAACGGCCCCAAGATGTGCCGCGCCTGGGAGCAGATGGAGCAGGTCACTATCGCCGCCATCGAAGGCCATTGCATCGGCGGCGGCGCGGCACTGGCCGTTTCGCTCGATTTCCGCTTCTGCGGCCGCTCCGCCCATTTCCGCATCCCCGAGGTGGAACTGGGCATGAACATGAGCTGGGGCTCCATCCCGCGCATGATCGCCCTGATGGGCCCCGCCCGCACCAAACAGGCCGTCATCCTCGCCTCCGACCGCATCGGCGCGCCGGAAGCCTACGAATGGGGCCTGGTGGAGAAGGTAGTGGACGACGGCGGCGCGCTCGACGCCGCGCTGGAATTCGCCAGCCGCATCGCCGAGCAGCCGCCGCTGCCGGTGCGCATGAGCAAGACCACCGTCAACCGCGTCGCCTTCGCCCTGTCCGAGGCGGTCAGTCACATGGACCCGGACCAGAACGTTCTCACCGCGCTCACCGAGGACTACGCCGAGGGCACCACCGCCTTCCGTGAACGCCGCAAGCCGCGCTTCACCGGCCGCTGAGAGGCGCGATCAAGCGAAGGCGTAGGCATCCATGCGCAGGATGCCGTAATTCGCGCTCTGATGCAGGCGCTGCGGGCGGGCATCCGCCCCGGCGGCGCCCATGGCGACATAAAGCGGCAGCAGGTGTTCCTCGGTCGGATGCTCCTGCACCGCATGCGGCGCCCGCGTGCGATAGGTCAACAGGTCGCACAGCCGGTCACCGACCAGCGCCTCGTCCATCCAGTCGCTGAATTCCACGACATCCGCCATCTCCGGCGCATCGATCGCCTGCCCGCGGAATCGCCGCAAATCATGCGTCCACGCCCCCGACCCGATCACCAGCACGCCCTCGCGCCGCAGCTCGGCCACCGCCTGGCCCAGCTGCAGATGATGCGCCGGCCCGAGATGGCTCTGCACCGAAAGCTGCACCACGGGAATGTCGGCCGCGGGCCACGCCAGCAACAGCGGGCACCACGCGCCATGGTCCAGCCCGCGCCGCATATCGACATCGCACGGCAAGCCGGCATCGGCCAGCAGGTCGGTCACGCGCTCGGCCAGCGCCGGGTCGCCGGGCGCAGGATAGCTCAGCGCGTAGAGTTCGGGCGGAAATCCACGAAAATCATGGATCGTCGCATTGTGCGCCACCGCGTTCACCGCCGGCCGAGGCGTCTCCCAATGCGCGGACGCCATCAGGATGGCGCGTGGCCGGCCCCAGCCGCGCTCGACCCAGTCGCCCAGGCCGGCAAGAAAATCACGCGCCGGCGCCTGCACAACCGGCAGCATGGGCGAACCATGGCTCAGGAAGAGGGTCGGCAACATGGCTTCTGCTCCGATCGTTGCGTCACAGCGGCCAGGCGGCGTGGCCTTGATTGCACTCTAGAGCAATCCGCCGCCGTCACGCATGCACGGCATAGGCGCAGATTTCCGTGGCCCCCGCACGCTTGGCACGCGCCCCCGGCACCGACAGCAGGCCACCGGCAAGAACGGCCCCGCCCAGGGCGACGAAGGAAACGGCAAGTGTCGCGAACATGATCAACTCCACGAATTAGCCTCGTTGCGGCAAGAAAATCCCGGGATCAAAGGGCGCGCCGGAAACGGCTGGCTCGCCCTCTGCCCCGAAATGGCGTTACGCCAGGCGGGCGTAGCCCTCGCCGGCATCGCCAGCGTCGGCCGACTGCAACGCCGTGCCCTCGCCAGCCGCCACGTTCAGCACCGTGCCCTCGCCGGCATCGCCCGCGGCGGCCGACTGCAACGCCGTGCCCTCGCCAGCCGCCACGTTCAGCACCGTGCCCTCGCCGGCATCACCCGCGGCGGCCGACTGCAACGCCGTGCCCTCGCCAGCCGCCACGTTCAGCACCGTGCCCTCGCCGGCGTCGCCCGCGGCAGCCGACTGCAACGCCGTGCCCTCGCCAGCCGCCACGTTCAGCACCGTGCCCCCGCCGGCATCGCCAGCGGCGGCCGACTGCAACGCCGTGCCCTCGCCAGCCGCCATGTTCAGCACCGTGCCCTCGCCGGCATCGCCAGCGGCGGCCGACTGCAACGCCGTGCCCTCGCCAGCCGCCATGTTCAGCACCGTGCCCTCGCCGCTGGCGACCCGCACGAGGTTGGTCGTGTCCATCAGACCCGCGCCGGCGCTGAATGCCAGGGCAGAGGCAAAGACCGCCGCCGCCAGCCCGGCCTTCACCGCGCGCCGGCTGCGCAACACCGCGCCCTGCACGCCAGTGGTGGAAGCGATCGCCGCAATCTTGGAAGCGGCAGAATTGGTGGTGTTCATCGGAAAGCTCCTGAAGTGCCGGTTCATCCGGCCTGACGAACAGATGGGCCCACCCACCCCGCATGGCATTTCCCGAAATCCGCACTATCATCATGCACAAACGCATAGGACCGCGAACATGGACTGGGACGACCTGCGCACCTTCCTGGCAATTGTCCGCCACGGCACCCTGTCCGCCGCCGCCCGCACATTGGGCGTGCAGCAGAGCACCATGGGCCGCCGCCTCGCCGCGATGGAGGAACGTGCCGGCGCCCGCCTGCTGCAGCGCACCCCCTCCGGCTTCACCGCAACCGCCGTGGGCGAGGCCATCCTGGGCAATGTCGAACGCATCGAGGCTGAGGCGTTGGCCGTCGAGCGCCGCATCACCGGCCGCGACGTGCGCCTGGAAGGCGTGGTACGGGTCACCACCGTCGAGGTCCTGGCGGTGGACGTGCTCATCCCCCCGCTCGCCGCCTTCCATGCCCAGCACCCCGGCATCGTCATCGAGGTGGTCGCCGACACCCGCAACCTCAGCCTCACCCGCCGCGAGGCCGACGTGGCCCTGCGCATGAGCCGGCTGGACCAGAGCGACCTGGTGCAGCGCCGCGTCGGCCACCTCGCCTTCGGCGCCTATGCCGCGCCGGCCTACCTCGCTCGCGCGGGAATGCCCGATTTCGCGGCCGGCGCGCCCGGCCACACCACCATCCTCAATCCGCCCGAGATCATGAACATGCCCGAAATGGCCTGGTTCGCGGGCATCACCCACGCCGCCGCCCCGGCGCTGCGCCACAACAACCGCTACGGCCAGTGCGCAGCCGCCGAGGCGGGAATGGGGCTCGCGGTGCTCGCCCGCGTCATGGGCGATGGCGCGAACCTGGTGCGGCTGACCACCCCCGACCCGCCGCCGGCACGCGAGATGTTCCTCGCCGTGCACAGCGACATCCGCCACACGCCGCGCATCCGCGCCGTCACCGACATGATCGCCGGCGCCGTGCGTGCCGCCGCCGCGCGCCTCAATCCGCCCGAAGTCAGCCGAACGCGCCCCTGCCGAAGCGGCCCAATAACCCGGCCCGCCTCACGCCCCGCCGTCGATCGTCAAGATCGTTCCCGTGGTGTAGCCCGATCGCGGACTGGCCAGGAACGCCACCGCATACCCGATCTCCGCAGCACTCGCGATTCGGCCATAGGGCTGCCCCGCCAGCAATTCCTGCCACCTCTCCGCATCGCCCAACTCCGTCGCCGCGCGATGCCGCACCAGCATCTCCTGCCGCTCCGTCGCCGTCGCCCCCGGGTTGATGCCCACCACGCGAATGCCGTCCTTCTGGCACCCATGCCCCAGCGCCCGCGTGAACGCCATCAGGCTGGCATTGCCCGCCGCCCCCGCGATGTAGCCGGGCGGAAACTTCTCCCCCGCCGCCCCGATCACGTTCACGATCACGCCCGACTTGCGCGCCGCCATCTGCGGATACACCAGGCGGCACAGCGAAATGAACCCGAACACCTTCAAATCCCACGCCCGCCGCCACGTCTCGTTGTCCACCGACAACAGCGTGCCCGGCGGAATGGCGCCGGCATTGTTCACCAGAACATCCACCTCGCCCGCCAGCCCGGCCACCCGCGCCACCTCGGCCTCCTGCGACAAATCGGCGGCAATCGTCTCCACCTGCACCTGGCGCTTCGCGCGGATCGCCTGCGCCGCCGCCTCCAGCACATCGGCCGACCGGGCCACCAGCACCAGGTCCATGCCCTCCTCCGCCAATACCTCCGCCGTGGCCAGCCCAATGCCCTTGGACCCGCCGGTGATCAACGCACGCTTGCCGCCGAGCTGAAGATCCATCTGACTTCCCCCTGTCTGTGCGCCCGAGCCTAGGCCGGTGAGACCGCGTTGTTAAGAAGGGAAGGGTCTTCTTTTTCTGAAGAAAAAGAAGCAAAAAGACTTTTTGTACATTACACTAAAAGGCAAATATCGTTACTTAATGAATAAAAGTTTTTTGGTTCTTTTTTCCAAAAAAGAACCGCTTCCCTTCGCCCTGATCTCTCTCAAGCCGCCCTACGTCCCACCATTCCATACTCCCGGCACGCCTCCCCGAACGCGCGGAACAGCGCCATCGAGTCCGCGTTCTCGGCAAAGCGCCATTCCGGATGCCACTGCACGCCGAACGCCCAGCCGCGCGCGGCGGCCACGCGCACCGCCTCCACCGTGCCGTCGGGCGCCAGGGCTTCCACCTCCAGCCCGGGTGCGAGCCGGTCGATCGCCTGGCCGTGCAGCGAGTTCACCCGCGTGCCGCCCTTGCCCAGCATCCGCGCCATCTGCCCGGTGAGCGAAATCTCGTGCTTGGCGCTGTAGCGCTGGTCATGCGAGCCCGGCCCCGCGCGATGGTCCATCCGGCCGGCCACCTCGTGCACCTGCTGGTGCAGCGTGCCGCCGAGGGCGACGTTCAGTTCCTGGATGCCGCGGCAGATCGCCAGCACCGGCAGTCCGCGCTCCAGCGCCGCGCGGATGATCGGCAAGGTGGTGGCGTCGCGCGGCGGGTCGTGCATGTCCGGCGTCGCGTCCTCGTCCGCGCCATAGCAGGCCGGCGCCACGTTGCTGGGGCTGCCGGAGAGCAACAGCCCGTCCAGCCGGTCCAGCAGCGCGAACAGCCCGTCGCCCACCTCCGCCCCCACTGGCGGCAGCAGCACCGGCATCCCGCCGGCGCCGCCGATCACCGCCGCGCCGTAGCGCGAGGGCGTGGCGTGGTTCGCGTGGCCCGCAACATCGCGGGAACAGGCGGGAATGCCGACGATGACGGTCATGCGCGGGGGCCTCGGCCAAAGGGAAGTGACACGGGGAGAAGAGCGTGACGGATGTGGACCGTTCTATCACGGCCGGCGCGGCCGCAGGAACTCCGCGATGTTGCTGCCGATGGCGCCGAACAGCATCAGCGCCGCCATCGGCCGCGCGGTGCCGTCGCTCAGCGCGCCGACCAGGCCGGCGGCGACGGCGCCGAGCCCGAACTGCATCGTGCCCATCAGGGCGGAGGCACTGCCGGCATGCCCGGCATGGCGCTGCAACGCGCCCACCACCGCGTTCGGCGTGGTGAAGCCCTGGCTCGACATCGAGAAGAAGGCGCACACCGCCAGCGGCAGCCAGCCGGACAATCCGGCGCCGCGCCAGCCGGTGGTGAGCGCGAAGAACAGCATGCCCGCTGTCGCCAACAGGAACATCTTGGTCGAGACATACAACACCCGGTCCGCCCCGAAGCGCTGCACCATCAGCGGGTTGAGCTGGGAGGCGGCGATGAATCCTGCCGCACACACCCCGAACAGCGCGCCGTAGAACGAGGGCGGCAGCCCGAACTGCTGCACGAACACCTGCGGCGATCCGGCGAGATACGAGAACATGCCGAACATCGCGAAGCCGCCCATCAGCGCATGGGTGATGAAGCCGCGCTCGGTCATGATCATGCCGTAGCGCGCCATCAGCGCATAAGGTCCCAGCTTCACGCGGGCGGAGGGCGGCAGCGTCTCGGGCAGCACGCGCCAGGCGATCAGCGCGCAGAACAGCCCGTAGCCGCCGCACACCCAGAAGATGCCGCGCCACCCGCCCATGCCCAGCAACAGCCCGCCCAGCGATGGCGCCAGGATCGGCCCCGCCCCCATCACCAGCATCAGCTTGCTCATGATGCGCGCCGCCGCATGGCCCTCCGCCAGGTCGCGCACCACCGCGCGCGGGATCACCATGCCCGCCGCGCCGCCAAAGGCCGAGACCATCCGGAACGCCGCCAGCGAGGTGATGTCGGTGGCCAGCGCGCAGCCGGCGCAGGCGGCGGCGAACAGCAGCGTGCCGGCGATAAGCGGCGGCCGCCGCCCGAACCGGTCCGACAACGTGCCCTGCGTCATCTGCCCCACGCACAGCCCGGCGAACCAGGCGGACAGGGTGATCTGCGCCGATCCGGGGGCGGCGCCGAACCCAACCTCGATGGCGTCGAAGGCCGGCAGGTACATGTCGGTGGCGAGCGGGCCGACCGCTGTCAGCAGCCCGAGAAGGAACGGCAACCATGAGGGGAAGGTCATGCCGGGCAGGATGGCACCGGATGCTGCACCTGCGAAGGCGGATTTTGCTGCGGGTGCGAAGAGGTGGGTTGCGCGGGCACGCCTCCCGCCGCATCGGCGCTTGCAACGGCGGTGTTAGTTAGTTATATTCTCTTTGTGTTAGTCACGTTCCATCCGCCCCCGGTTCCGGCGACATCCTTGGCCCGTGAGGTCGCCGGCATCGCCGCGTCCCTGCGCGCCGAGGCCGCCCTGAGCGCCGCCCACGCCGGCATGGTCGCGGCGCTGCAAACCCTCATCCTCGCCACCCTGTGCCGCCTGCTCGACCGCTTCGAACATCTCGTCGCACTCTGGCAGGCTGGCGAACTTCCGTACCTCGCCCGCCCCGCCGCGAAGCCCTTCATCGCCAGGCAGCCCGCTGAGCGGCAACCGGGGCCGACCCACGCGCCCGCCAAGCCAGGCCATCGCGCCGTCCCCCGCGCGCCCGCTCACCGCGCCATCATTTCACCGGACCCTGCGCCGTCTTCGACGCCGATCGCGGCACCGATCGTAGGTACCGGGCGCGGCTTGCATCTCCGCGTCGGAACCAGGCATCGGCAACCGGGCGGTCCACCCGCCTCCACCGCGCGCGGCAAGCCGAATCAGCCCCGCACCCCCGGTCCCGACGCATGCCATATTTGTTACGTTATAAGAATTTTCCGCAATCGCCGCGCCTCACCCCTTCGGGATCACCTCGCCGGCAAAGAACCGCCGCGGGTTCTCGTCCAGCATCACCGCGATTTCAGCCTGGTTCACTCCACGCGCGTGCAGCATGGGCAGAAAATCGGTGAACATGTAGCTGTACGGCGGCGGCCATTTCCCCTCGGCGCGCAGCCGGTCGATATTCGCCTGCTCCGCCGGGCTCAACTGCCGCTGCATCTTGCCCAGCCAGCCGCAATGCCGGTCCTGGCTCATCATCACCTGGCTGGTGAACCCGTCGCGCACCAGCTTCGCCAGGTTGTCCGCCCTGATCTCGTCCGGCTGCAGCCGCAGGATGCCGATCCGGTCGAAACCGATATAGGAACCGCCATCCACCACCCGCCGGTGATACGCCGGGTCCGCATTGCCGCAGCAATGCCCGATCAGGCAGCGCCGCGCCTCCACCCCGCCATCGGCGAACAGCTTCTGCTGCTCCGGCGCGCCCACCCCGTCCTGCGTATGGGTGATGATCGGCACCCCCGTCGCCTTCTGCGCGATGCATGCCGCCGCCAGGAACTTCTTCTCCAACTCCGTCACCACAGGCGCCCCGGTCGCCACCTTGATCGCCCCGGCCTTGATCCCGGTGTCGCCGATCCCGTGGGTGATCTCGCGGATATACAGCTCCGCGATCTCCTCGGTCGTCCGCGCCCGCCAATACGGCGGCAGCCCCAGCTCCTCGAAATAGAACCCGGTGGTGCAGACGATATGCATCCCCGACTTCTCGGAAATCTCCTTCATCATCGCCACGTCGCGGCCAAGCTCGATCGGGCACGGATCGACAAAGCTGCGCACCCCATGCACGTCGCGCAGTTCCTTCAGGCGCTTTACCGCCTCGGCAATGAACCCCGCCCGGTCGAAGGTCGCCAGCGGATCGTATTCCGCGCCATGAAAGGCGATGAACAGGTGCTCGTGCATCAAGGTGCGGCCAAGGGCGGCAACCGGAATCTGCCCCGTCACCGTATTCACCATCGTTGCCATCGCGCATTCCCCCAATGTCGCCGCCGCGTCCAGCACGGGCAGCCTGTGTTCCGCGAAGACTGCCGGGTTTTCCGCGCACGGGGAATGCCCGATCCCGCGCCGCCCGCAGAAGCGGCGGCGCACACGTCACACAACCTTCAAGAACAGGCCGCAGCTGATTTGCCATAACCCCGCCGACCCAATCGGTCGAAAGGTTCAGGCATGCTGCTGCTCGACGGGGTGACAAAGCAGTTCGGCGCCACCAGGGCGGTCGACGGCGTATCCCTGCAAATTCCCCGCGGCCAGTTCGTCGGCGTCATCGGCCGCTCCGGCGCCGGCAAGTCCACCCTGCTGCGCATGATCAACCGCCTCGGCGACCCCACCACCGGCCGCATCGTCTGGGACGGCGCCGAAATCACCGCCCAACAGGGCCGCCGCCTGCGCGAGTGGCGCCGCCGCTGCGCCATGATCTTCCAGCAGTTCAACCTGGTCGGCCGGCTCGACGTGCTGAACAACGTGATGATGGGCCGCCTCGGCTTCACCCCCGGCTGGCGCTCCATGGCCCGGCTGTGGCGGCTCGAGGACCGGGTGATCGCCATGTCCGCCCTCGAACAGCTCGACATCGCCCAGCTTGCCCCGCAGCGCGCCGACACCCTCTCGGGCGGCCAGCAACAGCGCGTGGCGATCTGCCGCGCCCTGGTGCAGGAGCCCGACATCATCCTGGCCGACGAACCCGTCGCCTCGCTCGACCCGCGCAACGCCAAGGTGGTGATGGACGCGCTGCTGCGCATCAACCGCCATTTCGGCCTGACCGTGCTGGTCAACCTGCACTCCCTCGACCTCGCCCGCGGCTACTGCGACCGCCTGGTCGGCATGGCCGCCGGCCGCGTGGTGTTCGACGACGCACCCGCCGCGCTGACCGCCGGCATCGCCCGCGAACTCTACGGCATGGAGGCCGCCGACGTCATGGACGACGCCGACGCACCGGCCATGGACGGCGCGTTCACGGCGCCCGCCACGGCGTGACACCGCGCCGCCTTCCTTGCGACCCACCCAAAGGAACGACCCAATGATGCAACGCCGCACCCTGCTCGCCGCGCTGGCGGCCGGCACCGCCGCCTCTGCGGCCCCCGCGCTGGCCCAGTCCTGGAAGGCCAAGTATCCGGAACTGGTCCTCGCCGTGGTGCCGTCGGAAAACGCCTCGGGCGTGACCGAGCGCTTCGGCCCCTTCGTCGCCTACCTGTCGCGCGAACTCGGCACCAAGGTCACCCTGCGCATCGCCAACGACTATGCCGCGGTGATCGAGGGCCAGCGCGCCGGCAACATCCACATCGCCAGCTACGGCCCGGCCTCCTTCTCCCGCGCCCTGGTGACCGGCGTGAAGGCCGAAGCCTTCGCCATCGACGTGAACGGCGACGGCACCAAGGGCTATCATTCGGTGTTCTACGTGCGCGCCAACAGCCCGTACAAGACGATCGCCGACCTGAAGGGCAAGAACCTCGGGCTCGTCGATCCCAACTCCACCTCCGGCTACAACATGCCGTTCTTCGCCCTCGACAAGATCGGCATCGATCCGGAGAAGTATTTCGGCAAGGTGCAGGTGACCGGCAGCCACGAGAACGCCGTCATCGCGCTGACCCAGGGCACAGTCGATGTCTGCGCCAACTGGTGGAACGACGAGAACGACAGCAACCTTACCCGCATGCTGAACAAGGGCATGCTGAAGCGCGCCGACGGCAAACCGATGACCTATGCCGATTTCCGTATCGTGATGAAATCGCCGCTGATCATCAACTCGCCGACAGCCGTTCTCTCCTCCATGCCGGCCGACCTGAAGGCCTCCATCGCCAAGGCCTACATGAGCGTCGCCACCAAGGACAAGGCCGCGTTCGACCGCCTGTCCGACGGCAAGGGCAAGCCCTTCGAGCCGATCGACAACGCCGCCTATGACGACACGATCAAGCTGATCAAGTTCGTCGACGGCCTGCGCCGCAAGCGCGCCTGAGGCTGCCCCCCGCCACGGCCGCGCTGGCCGTGGCGGGGCCCCTGCATACCGATCCAGGGCAATGACCCACGGGACAAGCGCCAGAATGTCAGCTACCGGCGGCATCCATACCGTCCCCATCCTGCCAGACGCGCAGCTTCGCCCGCTGATGCGTGCCTATGGCGACGCCCTGGCCGCCAAGCGGCGCCAGCTCATTCTGGGCGGCGTGCTGTTCTGCTGCGCCTTCGCTCTGGCCGCCATGGGCGCCGAGGTGAAGCCCGACGTGCTCTGGAGCCATCTCGGCAACTTCACCAGCTACTTCGACCGTATCTTTAGCCTGCCGGACGGCGCGCGAGTGTGGACCGACCCGGCCGAGTGGTACCTGGGGCCTTGCGCGCTGGAGCGGCATGCTCGGCGAGACGATGCTGATCGCCTATGTCGGCACCTTGACCGGCGCGGTGCTCGGCTTTCTCGCCTGCTTCCTGTGCAACGGCTACCTGATGCCGGCGGCCGTCGTGCGCTTCTTCGTGCGCCGGGTGCTCGAATTCTGCCGCACCGTGCCGGACATCGTCTTCGCGCTGATCTTCGTCGTCGCCTTCGGGCTCGGCCCGCTGCCGGGCGTGCTGGCCATCGCCGTGCACACCTTCGGCGCGCTGGGCAAGCTGTTCGCCGAGGTGGTGGACAACATCGACCGCAAGCCGGTGGAGGGCATCGCCTCGTCCGGCGGCTCCTGGTTCGAGCAGGTGCGTTTCGGCGTGCTGCCGCAGGTGCTCTCGAACTTCACCAGCTACGCACTGTTGCGTTTCGAGATCAACGTGCGCGGCGCCGCGGTGATCGGCTTCGTCGGCGCCGGCGGCATCGGGCAGGAGCTGATCCTGGTGATCCGCAAGTTCTACTACCCCGATGTCAGCGCCATCCTGCTGATGATCGTCGTCTGCGTCATGGCCATAGACTTCACCTCGGAACGCATCCGCCACCGCCTGCTGGCACTGGACAAAGGCCGATGAACGGCACCCCCGACATGCCCCGTGCGGGCGGCGGACTGCGCGACACCTTCCTCGTCGACCGCGCCGGCGTGCAGGCCCGCCAGGCCGCGCATCTGCTGCCCGACCCGTGGGCGCGGGCGATGGCGGTGGGCACGATCGCGGCGATGGTGGGCCTGTACTGCCTCGGCCTCGTGCTGTTCGAGTTCACCCCCGCACGGCTGTTCGCCGGCCTGGGCCGGCTCGGCGACATCGCGCTGCTGATGCTGCCGCCGGTGCCGTCGAGCTGGTCGCGCACGCTGATCTATCTCGATGCGCTCGGCCAAACGCTCGCCATCGCCTTCCTCGGCACCATGGTGGCGGCCTTCCTCTCCATCCCCTTCGGCTTCGCCGCCTCGCGCAACGTCGTCGCCAACCGCCTGCTGCACTTCCTGGCCCGCCGCGGCCTGGACACGGTGCGCAGCGTGGACACGCTGATCTGGGCGCTGATCTGGATCAACGTGGTCGGCCTCGGCCCCTTCGCCGGCGCGCTGGCCATCATGTGCTCGGACGCGCCGACCTTCGCCAAGCTGATGAGCGAGGCGATCGAAACCGCGGAACGCGGCCCGCAGGAAGGAGTGGCGGCCGCCGGCGGCTCGCGGCTGGAAGCAATCCGCTTCGGCCTGGTGCCGCAGGTGCTGCCGGTAATGGCGAGCCAAGTGCTCTACTATTTCGAGTCCAACACCCGGTCGGCCACCATCATCGGCATCGTCGGCGCCGGCGGCATCGGCCTGGTGCTCTCGGAACAAATCCGCGTGCTGGAATGGCAGGAAGCGGCGTTCATCATCCTGATGGTGCTGGTGACGGTGGCAATCATCGACCAGATCTCGCAACGCCTGCGGGCGGCGATCATGGGGCCGCGGGGGTGATAGCAAGAATCTTCTTTTTCTGAAGAAAAAGAAGCAAAAAGACTTTTACCCATTTGCGCCCGGCCTCCCCGGCAGCATTGTGCAAATGGTCAAAAGTTTTTTTTGGTTCTTTTTTCCAAAAAAGAACATTCTTTCTCCCCTAAAGTCTCAGTTTGGGCCCCCGCCGCTCTTCGTCCGCCTCGATCGCTGCCTCCAGCATCAGCCTTGGCAGACGGGCGAACAGGCCGCGCCGGCGGGGCCGGATGGGCGTGGCCACCGCCTTTTCGCCGCCCAGTTCGCGCACGAGGCCGGCCACCTCGCCGAAGCCGTCGATCAGTCCGGCCTGCAGGGCGCGGCTGCCCAGCATGTAGCCGCCATCGAACAGCGCCGCCTCGTCCTCGCGCAGCCGGCCGGCCCGGCGCGTGCGCACCCAGTCCTTGAAGCGGGTGTGCAGGTCTTCCAGCAGCGCCCGGGTGAAGGCCACGTCCTCGGGCGTTTCAGGCGTGAAGGGGTCGTTGCGTGCCTTGCGGGTGCCGGCGGTGTACAGCCGCCGCTGCACGCCGAGTCGCGCCAGCGCCTCCTCGAAGCCGAAGCCGCCGGCGACCACGCCGATGGAGCCGACGATGCTCATCGGGTTGGCCAGGATGCGGTCGGCCGCGCAGGCCAGCCAATAACCGCCGGAGGCGCCGACCTCGCCGATCACCGCATGCACCTTCACCGATTTCTCGCCGGCCAGGCGGCGGATGTGGCCGGCGATCAGGTCGGACTGCACCGGCGAGCCGCCGGGGCTCTCGATGTCCAGCACCAGGTGCCCGGGCTTGGCAGCGGCGGCGAAGGCACGCTCGATCAGCGGCCGGTAGGCGGCGATGTTCAATGCGCCGCGCCGGGACAGGATGCCATGAAGCACCAGGACGGGAACGCGCGGCCGGCGCCAGGGGAACAGGTTCATTGCCTCTGGTATGGTGGTCGCCGGCGCGCGACGCAAGCATGGCAAGGCCGCGCCGGGCGGGACAACGGCGGCGGGTGCGGTTTATAGATAAGGCATGAGCGAAGGAACGGACGAGACCATGCGCTTGCCGCGGCGGCGCTTCATCGGCGGCGGCACGGCATTGCTTGGCGCCGCCGCATCCGCGATGCGCGCCCGCCCGGCCGCCGCCGTCTCGCAGGCGCCTGTCCTGTTCGTGCATGGCGACGGCGACACCGCGGCATTGTGGATGCCCACCATCTGGCGCTTCGAATCCAATATCTACCCGCGCGACCGGCTGTTCGCCGTGGACATGCGCCTGCCGTCGGCGCGGCGGGTGGATGCCGAGCGCGAGCCCGGCCGCTCCTCCACCGCGGAGGCCACCGCGCAGGTGGCGCAGGAGGTGGGGCGGGTGCTGCGGGCAACACGGGTGGACCAGCTGATCCTGGTGGGGCACGGGCGCGGCGGCAACATCGTGCGCAATTATCTCGCCACCGGCGGCGCGGCCCAGGCGAAGCTGGCGATCCTGTGTGGCGCGCCCAGCCATGGCCTGATTGTCTCGACCGAGCACCTCGTCGGCAGCGAATACAACGGCGCCTCGGCGTTCCTGCGCCGGCTCAACGCGCTGCCGGACGAGGTGGTGGCGGGCGTGCCCTTCGTCACCCAGGCCAGCGACCGGCTCGACAAATACGCCCAGCCCGACGGGCGCTATATCGGCCTGCCCGGCGTGCCGACCGGGGTGGGGTATGACGGGCCGGCGCTGCGCGGCGCCACCAACTTGGTGCTGCAGGGCGCCGATCATCGCGAGACCGCCTATTCCCCCGAGGCGTTCACCGCCATGCACCGGATCATCACCGGCGAACTGCCCCAGGTGGACCGGGTGCGGCCCGAAGTGCGGCCGGTGCTGAACGGCAAGGTCAGCGGCCACATGGCCGGGGCGCCGACCAACCTGCCGATTGCCGGGGCGCGCGTGCGCATCCACCGCGTGGACGCGGTCACCGGCCGCCGCCAGGGCGCCCAGCTGCACGCCCAGACCACCGGGCGGGACGGCACCTGGGGCCCATTCGACGGCGACAGCGAGGCGCACTACGAGTTCGAGGTGTCGGCGCGCGGCTATCCCACCACCCACATCTATCGGTCGCCCTTCGCGCGGAGCAGCGAGCATGTTCATCTGCGCCCGCACTTGGCCATCCCCTCCGATCCCACCGCCGGTTCGCTCGTCGTGCTCAGCCGGCCGCGCGGCTATATCGGTTTTGGCCGCGACATCCTGCAGGTGGATGGCCGCCGCATGGAGGGCGCTGCCGGCGTGCCGCAGATCTCGGTGTTCCACCTCGCCTTGCCGCAGCAGCCCCAGCGCAGCATGGAAACGATATTCAACAGCCAGCGCCTCGCCGCCATGACCTGGCCGCTGGCGGAGCGGCGGGTCACGTTGATCGAGTTCCCGCAATGAGCGTGGCGCAATCCGTGAGGTCGGCGTCGGCGGGCGGCGACCTGTTGGCGGTGGAAGGCCTGAACGTTGCATTTGGCGCGCGCCGGGTGGTGCGCGACGTGGGGTTCCGCCTGGCGCGCGGGGAGACGCTGGCGTTGGTGGGCGAGAGCGGGTCCGGCAAGTCGCTGAGCGCGCTGTCGCTGCTCGGCCTGCTGCCGGCGGGCGCGGTTGCCAGCGGGCGCGTCGTGCTGGACGGGCGCGAGGTGGTGGGGGCGACGGACGCCGCACTTCGCGACCTGCGCGGGCGGGTGGCCGGCATGGTGTTCCAGGAACCGATGAACAGCCTCAACCCGCTGGCCCGGATTGGCCGGCAGATTGTCGAGGCGATGCAGCTTCACCGCCCGGTCGGCGCCGCCGAGGCCCGTGCCCGCGCCGTGGCGCTGCTGCAGGAGGTGGGCTTCCCCGATGGGGCGGCACGGCTCGACGCCTTTCCGCACCAACTCTCCGGCGGGCAGCGCCAGCGCGTGATGATCGCCATGGCGCTGGCCAACGACCCCGCGCTGCTGATCGCCGACGAGCCGACCACGGCGCTGGACGTGACCATCCAGGCGCAGATCCTGAAGCTGCTGCAGGCGGAGAAGGCGGCGCGCGGGCTGGCGCTGCTGCTGATCAGCCACGATTTGTCGATCGTGCAGCGCTATGCCGATCGGGTTTGCGTGATGAAGGATGGCGAGGTGGTGGAGGCGGGGCCGGTGGCGGACGTGTTCGCGGCACCGCAGCACCCGTATACCCGCATGCTGCTCGCCGCCGAGCCGGGCGGGGCGCCCGCGCCGTTGCGCGAGGACGCCCCGGTACTGATGCAGGGCGAGCAGGTGCGGGTGCATTTCCCCATCCGCCGCGGCGTGCTGCGCCGCACCGTGAGCCATGTGCGCGCGGTCAACGACGTCTCGGTGACGGTGCGCGCCGGCGAGACGGTGGGCCTGGTGGGCGAGAGCGGGTCGGGCAAGTCGACCATGGGCTATGCGCTGCTGCGCCTGCAGGCGGCCGAGGGGCGGATCGCGTTTGCCGGCCAGGACCTGACGACGATCGACCGCCGCGCACTGCGGCGGCTGCGCGCGGACATGCAGATCGTGTTCCAGGACCCATTCGGCAGCCTGTCGCCGCGCCTGTCGGTGGGCGAGATCGTCGCCGAGGGGCTGTCGGTGCACGCGCCGGAGCTTGACGCTGCGGCACGCTCCGACCGCGTAGCCGCGGCGCTGGACCAGGTGGGCCTGCCCGCCGACGCGGTGGAGCGCTACCCGCACGAGTTCAGCGGCGGCCAGCGCCAGCGCATCGCCATCGCCCGCGCCATGGTGCTGCGGCCGCGCTTCGTGGTGCTGGACGAACCGACCAGCGCGCTTGACATGTCCGTCCAGGGCCAGATCGTGGAATTGCTGCGCAGCCTGCAGGAGCGGCACGACCTCGGCTACCTGTTCATCAGCCACGACCTGAAGGTGGTGCGCGCCATGGCCCACCGCGTGGTGGTCCTGCGCCATGGCGAGGTGGTGGAGGAAGGCCCGGCCGAGGCGGTGTTCGCCCGGCCGCGCGCCGACTACACGCGCGCGCTGATGGCCGCCGCCTTCAGCCTGGACGCCGACGAGACGGGTGTCGTCAATTCCTGAAACGCGGGCGTTCGGTTACCGGGCCGCGCGATTGGCGGTGGGCGATTGGCGATTGGCGATTGGCGAACCAGGCTTCAGCGCGCGGCCATCCTGTCCATCCGCGCGCCCATCGGTTCGGGCCACAGCCGGTCGCGCAGGTTGGGCGGCAGCAGGTCCGCCGGGTTGCCCGGCATGCCACCGCGCAGTTCGAGGAAGTGGCGGCAGACGGTTTCGACTCGGCCGAGAAAGCTGGCGAGGTCGGCTTCCGTGCGGACATAGGGCGTGCGCATGGCCAGGGAGGGGCTGTGGTAATGCATCACGAAGGTGCGGCAGCCGCGGGCCATCATGGTATCGATCAGCCGGACCTGCTCGGCGGCGGGAACGCCTTCGGGGGTAAGGGTGACGGTGTTGGCGAGGTTGAGGCGCGCGAGCACGCCCTGGACGCGCAGGCGGGAGGCCACGCGCTGCTGCAGCAGGCCCTGCAGATGCGGCGGCATTGGCGCCAACATGCCGATCTGGCCACGGGTCATCGGCACCGACAGGATGCCGCCGGCGCCGGCCCGGTAGGGCACGCATTCGGCGAAGCGGAAATCGGGGCCGCCGCGCGCGCGCAGGTCGGCGTGCGGCAGCAGGCTGAGGTCGACCTGGAAGCCGAGCTTGGCCAGCAGGTCCATCGTGTGCTGGCCCACGCCGTAGCGGCCGGCCCGGAAGAACAGCGGCGTAATGCCGAAGCTGGCCTCGATCATGGCGATCAGCGCACGCAGCTTGCGCTCCTCGAGGTCGACCGGCAGGTTGCCGCCGAAGGAATTGTATTCCGACAGCGCCTCCTCGAAGGGCGGGGTTACCCAGGCGTGCATGTGGGCGCCGATCACGCAGGCGTGGCGCGCCATCATCTCGCGCAGCGGCTCGTAGCCTTCCGGCTGCGAGGCGATGGCGTAGTCCACCACATAGATCGGCCGCACCCCGAAGGACTCCAGCAGCCGCTGCACCGGCTCCTGCTGGCGCATGGAGGAAACCTGGGTGTGCGACCGGTCGAACCCGGTGTTCCAGTCGAACTCGGCCTCGGTGTCCACCACCACGAAGAGGCTTGGCGGGTCCTCGGGATTGGGCGGCACCGGGCGAAGGGGAACCTCGCCGACGGTGATGTCGGCATAGGCGGCGGCGCGCGCGGCGGCGGGTGACGGCCGGGGCAGGCGCAGGCGGTTGGCGGCCACGCCCGCGGCGGCGTTGCGGGCGACGTCGCGCAGCGGCGGCCGGGCCGCGGCGGTGGGGAAGGCGTTCCAGTTCAACAGCGGAATCCCGCTCTGCCCGGAGCGCAAGACCGACTGGATCATCCGCCACCAGGCCCGGCCGGTAAGTTCTCGCGCGCGGTCGCGCTGGGCGGCCGAGAGGCCGCGGCGCTGCGCGAACGCCTCGATCAGGCGCGGCAGGAAGCGGCCCAGCCGCCGCATGGCCGCGGCATTGGGGAATGGCGCGCCGCCGATCATGTGCTCGGTCACCAGATCGGCGTCGGCCTCGCAGCCCGGGCCGAGGAGCAGGGCATAGGCCTCGCGCAGCACCCTGGCGGTGCGCTGGATCATGGTGGCGCGGCGGGTGCGCGTAAGGCTGGTCGCGTGCTTGCGGTAGATCACCAGGTACTCGGGCAGCACGGATATGCGGCCCTGGCGCAGCATGCGGTGGGAGAAGTCGAAATCCTCCGCATAGGTGAAGTCCTCGCGCAGATAGGTGTCCATGGCCGCCACTGCCTCGGCACGGAACATCATCGAGGTGTGGCCGAGCGGATTGCCCAGGTGCAGCAGCCATTCCACCATCGCCGGATCGGCATCGCCGCCATCGCGGGTGAAGGTGATGTTGCCTTCCTCCAGCAGGCTCATCTCGGTGCTGACGATGACGGTGCCGGGATGGCTGTCGAGGAACGCCTTCTGCCGGGCGAAGCGGAGCGGCAGGCTGAAATCGTCGGCGTCCATGCGCGCGATATAGCGGCCACGCGCCTCGGCAAAGGCGCGGTTGAGAGAGCCGACGATGCCGAGGTTGGTGTGATTATCGAGGATTCGCAGGCGCGGATCGGCGAAGGAGGCGAGGATGTCGCGGGTGCTGTCCGACGAGCCGTCGTTGACCACGAGCAGCTCGAAATCCTCGAACGTCTGGGCCAGCACGCTCTGCACGCTCTGGCGGATATAAGCCTCGGCATTGTAGGCAGGCATCAATACGCTGATGAGAGGCGCGCCCTCCGCCGGTTCCGGACGGTGGTGAATATGATTATCTTGCAACAGGTTGGCGTTCCACAATATCGAATGTGCCTGAGATAAAACATTGCACCCGGTGAGGCGTCAAGTGATGCCGCAGCGGATAGGGAATGGGCGACACAGGCGCGTAACATATCACTGGAATATTATCCGATACTTAAATAGACGCCATGAACCAGCGTGATTCCCTGTGCCGCCGACGTGCATCGCATGTCGCGGGCAACAGGGGCCATGGTGCCGAGGCGGTCAGTGAAGCACCAGCCGGATCGCCAGCCCCGCCAGGCCGACAGCGGCCACCCCGGCCGCCCACAGCGCCACGAACCAGCCGAGCCGGGACCGAAGCGGCTCAAGGCGCGGCGGCTTCAATGGCGGCGACTTCACGCGGGGCGGCATCAGTGATAGCCGCCGGCCGCGTTCACCTTGCCGCGGAACACCCAATACGAATAAGCGGTATAGGCAAGGATCATCGGCACCAGCACCAGCGCGCCCGCGAGCAGGAACCACAGGCTGTCATCCGGTGCCGCGGCCTGCCAGATCGTCACCGCATGCGGCACCATGTAGGGATAGAAGCTGATCCCAAGCCCGATGAAGCTCAGCACGAACAGCGCCAGCGAGGCCAGGAAGGGCACGACCTCGCGCCGCGCGGCCAGTGCGCGCATCAGCAGCAAGGCCGCGCCGAGCACGGCCAGCGGCACCGGCACCACCAGCACGACCTGGGGCCAGGCGAACCAGCGCGCCATGTAGACGGGGCTGAGGAAGGGGGTCCAGGCGCTGACCAGGGCAATCATCAGCACGGTGGCGGGTGCGGCGAACCAGGCGAAGCGGTAGGCGCGGTCCTGCACATGGCCCTCGGCGCGCCAGATCAGCCAGGTGGCGCCCAGCAGCGCATAGCCGATCACCAGCGCCACACCGGTTGCCACGCTGAACGGGGTCAGCCAGTCCCACCAGCCGCCGGCATACGCACGGCCCACCACGGGAATGCCCTGCACCAGCGCGCCGAGCGCGATGCCCTGCGCGAAGGCGGCCAGGATGCTGCCGAAGGCGAACGACGCGTCCCACAGGAACTGGCCGCGGCGCGTCTTCCAGCGGAACTCGAACGCCACGCCGCGGAACACCAGCGCCAGCACCATCACGATGATCGGCACGTAGAGCGCCGGCATGATGATGGCGTAGGCGAGCGGGAACACCGCCAGAAGGCCGCCGCCGCCCAGCACCAGCCAGGTCTCGTTGCCGTCCCATACCGGCGCCACCGAGTTCATCATCTCGTCGCGGTGCGCCTCGCCGCGCACCAGCGGGAACAGGATGCCGATACCGAGGTCGAAGCCGTCGAGCACGACATAGGCCAGCACCGCGAACGCGATCAGCCCGGCCCAGATGAACGGAAGGTCGAGGGTCATCGCCGGGGTTCCTCCGCATGGGTGGGCATGGCGTCGCGCGACTCCATCACCGGTGCCGGCATGATGCCGCCGGCGCGCAGCGGTTCGTCCGCGGGCAGGCCAGGTTCGCCGCCGTGCGGCGGCATGTTCATCAGGCGCAGGATGTAGAACGTGCCGGCGCCGAACAGCGCGAAATAGACCACGATGAAGCCGATAAGCGACGATCCCACGGCCGCCGCATCGATCGGCGAGACCGAGTCCGCCGTGCGCAGCATGCCGTATACCGTCCAGGGCTGGCGCCCGACCTCGGTGGTGATCCATCCCGCCAGCACCGCGCCGAAGCCCGCCGGCCCCATCAGCACGGCAGCCCGCAGCATCAGGCGGGAGTCGTAGAGCCGCCGCCGGTAGCGCAGCCACAGGCTCCACAAGCCGATGCCGAGCATGGCGAAGCCCAGCGCCACCATGACGCGGAAGCTCCAGAACACCACCGCAACGGGGGGGTGCCGGTCGGCGGGCCAGGTATCCAGCCCCAGCACCGTGCCATTCCACTCATGCGTCAGGATCAGCGCGCCCAGGTGCGGGATGGCGACAGGGTAGTCGACCCGCTTCTCGGCCTCGTTGGGCAGGCCGAACAGCAGCAGCGGCGCGCCGGGCCGGGTTTCGAAATGCCCCTCCATGGCGGCGATCTTGGCCGGCTGGTGGTCCAGCGTGTTCAGCCCGTGCAGATCGCCGGCGATGATCTGGAGCGGGGCGACGATTGCGGCCATCCACATCGCCATCGAGAACATGACCCGCGGCGCGCGGTTCGTGCTGTCGCGCAGCAGGTGCAACGCGCCCACCGCGCCCACCACGAACGCGGTGGTCAGGTAGGCGGCCAGCACCATGTGCGTCAGCCGATACGGGAAGGACGGGTTGAAGATCACGTCCCACCAGCTTGTCACGATGAACTGGCCCTGTTCGTTGGTCGCGAAGCCCGCCGGCGTCTGCATCCAGCTGTTCACCGCCAGGATCCAGAAGGCCGACATGAAGGTGCCCAGCGCCACCATCAGCGTCGCCACGAAATGCAGCCGCGGCCCGACGCGGCTCAGGCCGAACAGCATGACGCCAAGGAAACCCGCCTCCAGGAAGAAGGCGGAGAGCACCTCGTAGCCCATCAGCGGGCCGATCACCGGGCCGGCCTTGTCGGAGAACACGCTCCAGTTGGTGCCGAACTGGTAGCTCATCACGATGCCGGAGACGACGCCCATGCCGAAGGTGATGGCGAAGATTTTCTTCCAGTAGTTGAACAGGTCCAGGAACACGCTGCGCCCGGTCCGCAGCCACAGCCCGTTCAGCACCGCGAGGTAGCTCGCCAACCCGATGGTGAAGGCGGGAAAGATGATGTGCGCGCTGACGGTGAAGCCAAACTGGATGCGCGCCAGCATCAAGGCGTCGGTCGGGTCCATGAATTCCTCGATTGATTGCTCGGGCCGGGTGCATGGCGGTGGCGGTCGCCCTGTGGGCGCATGGGCGTGTGCCCCGCCGGTGGGCTGGGGAGAACGCAGGATACCGCACCTGTCGGCCCGCCGCCCCGCCGCCTCACGCAGTGTTCAAGAACACCGTCAACTGCAACGGCCCGCCCGGGCGGCGGCACCAGGCATTGCGGCAGGTCAATGCGGCCCGCCGCCGCCGGCGCCAGACAAGCCCCGGCCACCCCGGCGCGTGCATCGGGCCGCGGCGGGGCCGATGCCCCGGAGATTGCATGACCAGCCCCGACATACCCGCGGCGACACCCTATGAACGCCTCGGCGGCGAGGCCTGGGTGCGCCGGTTCACTTCCCGGTTCTACGAACTGATGGACACGCTCCCGCAGGCCGCCGCGTGCCGCGCCATCCATCCGCCCAGCCTGGCGGGCAGCGAGGAGAAGCTTTTCCTCTACCTGACTGGCTGGCTGGGGGGGCCGCCGCTGTTCGTCGCGCGCCATGGCCCGCCGATGCTGCGGCGGCGCCATCTGCACGCGCCGATCGCCGGGCCGGAGATCGACGGCTGGCTCGCCTGCTTCCGCCAGGCCTGGCGCGAGACGGTGGACGACGCGGCGCTCACCGCGCTGGTGGTGCCGCAGGTGGAGAACCTTGCCCGCCACATGCGCAACCAGCCCGACCACGCGCCGTCCGGCAGCCCGTGAGGGATGCCAGGCGACGGCGGCCATCGCCCGGTCAGCGGAACGCCGCGCCCGCCGGGCAGCCCAGAGCGCGGAACAACATCGCCGCCGGGCAGAAGCCGGTGATGCTGGCCTGCATCATGTTGAGCCCGACGAAGGCGGTCAGCAGCAGCCACCACGGGCTGACCAGCCAGCACCAGGATGGCGCTCAGCAGGGTCATCGTCCCGGCGAAGAACAAGACGGCGCGATCGGTGGACATGCGGAACTCCTCGTTTGACAGGGATGTCAGGTCAGGCCGGCAGGTGATCGCGCGTCCAGCGCACGATCGCCTCGGCCTGCATGGCGCCGGCGGTCTGCGCGACCACGGCACCGTTGCGGAACAGGTACATCGCCGGAATGCCGCGCACGCCCGAGCTGGGCGGAGACGTTCGGCGCTTCGTCGGCGTTCAGCTTCAGCAGCCGGACGCGCGGCTCCAGCAGCGCGGCGGCGCGTTCGAAGGCCGGCGCCATCATGCGGCACGGGCCGCACCAGGGCGCCCACACGTCCAGCAGCACCGGAATGCTGTTGCGACTGCAGGTGCCGTTCGAAACCCGGCTTCATCCACCGCGGCCGGATGCGCCGTCGAACAGCGCGTGGCCTGGCAGCCGCCGCAACGCGCCTGCGGTGGCCGGGCGGTCGGCCGGCACGCGGTTCACCGCACCGCAGGCCGGGCAGACGATATGCGAGATCGTCGCTCATCGCCGCGTTACTCCGCCGCTGTCAGCTTGTGCAGGTTCAGCTGGCGCAGCACGAAGCGTCTCGTAGAACGGCTCGCTCTGCCCGGCGCGCATCTTGCGCAGGAAGTATTTCTCGAATGCCACCTTGGCCACGTGCACCCAGGCGCCCTTGGCCGACCAGTTGACGTTGCGCGGCGGAATCTGCGGCTGCGCCACGAAGGCCACGCCGCCGTCGCCGAAATCGGCCAGGCAGATGGCGTTCCAGGTGGCGCGTGGCCGACGGCTGCTCGCCGCGCAGCAGCTTGCCGATGTTCACCGCGGTGGCGGTGACCATGGATTCGATCATGAACCCGGTCTTCGGCACGCCGACCGGCACCGGCGTCGGCCCGACCGGCGGGATCGCCACGCACACGCCGATGCCGAAGATCTCGGGATAGGCCGGATTGCGCTGGTACTCGTCGATCAGCACGAAGCCGCGCGGGTTCACCAGCTTGTCCATGCCGCGCACCGCCGCCACGCCGCGGAACGCCGGCAGCATCATCGAGTAGCGCGAAGGGCAGCTCGTGCGTCTTGCGCAGGGCGCCGTCGTCGTCCACCTCCTCGACCGTCATCTTGCCGTCCTCGACCTGCTTCACCTTGGCATTGGTGATCCAGCGGATGTGGCGGTTGCGGAACTCGCTCTCCATCATCGACTTGGTGTCGCCGACGCCGTCCAGGCCGAGATGGCCGATATACGGTTCCGGCGTGACGAAGGTCATCTTCACCTTGTCGCGGACGCGCCGCTTGCGCAGCTCGGTATCCAGGATATAGGCGAACTCGTAGGCGGGGCCGAAGCACGACGCACCCTGCACCGCGCCGATCACCACCGGGCCGGGATTCTCGCAGAACGCCTCGAACGCCGCGTGCGCCTGCTCCGCGTGATCGACATGGCAGATCGACTGGGTGATGCGCCTGCGGCCCCAGGCCGGGGATCTCGTCGAACGCCAGCTCGGGGCCGGTGGCGATCACCAGGTAGTCGTACGGCACCGCTGCTGCCGTCATTCAGCTCCACCCGCTCGGCGCGCCGGATCGACGCGCGCGCGCCCTGCGTGAGGTAGTGCACCTGCTTGCGCCGCATGATGCTCGGCAAGGTCGATCTCGATATCCGACCGGCTCGCGCCAGCCGACGGCGACCCAGGGATTGGACGGTACGAAATGATAGCGGCGGTTCCTGGCCGATCAGCGTCAGCCGGTCTCCGGGCCGCAGCTGCGGCAGCAGCTCGTAGGCCATCAGCGTTCCGCCCAGCCCTGCGCCCAGCACGACGACTCGTCATGTCCTCATCCTGGTTCCGATCGCTCCTGGCGCGCCCGGCGGCCGCGCCGTCGGCGGCTGGCCCTGCAACTTGCGGTTGACAATATATTCGGATTATCGTAGATACGCAAGTATGAAAGTGAGCCGCACCAGCACCTCGATCCGGACCAGATGGCGCCGCCGCCGATGAGGCGAGCGAGCTGCTGAAATCGCTCGCCAACCGCCACCGGCTGCTGATCCTGTGCCAGTTGACCGACGGCGAGCGCTCGGTCGGCGACCTCGCCGACGTTCCTCGACCTGCGCGATTCCACCGTCTCGCAGCACCTGTGCGCTGCTGCGCCGCGACGGGCTGGTGCAGGCGCGGCGCGACGGCCAGACGATCTGGTATGCGATCGCCAGCGCGCCGGCCCGGCGGGTGCTGGAGACGCTGTTCGAGATCTATTGCGGCACCGAGCCGCTCTGTCCCGACTCGCCTGCCGCGGGCCGGAACATGGCGCCCGCACCGTTTTCCACGGAGGAATGACCCGTGCGTAGCGCCCTCACCGCCGCCTTCGCCTTCGCTCTCGCCGCCCTGCCGTTCGGCGCCGCCGGCGCCTTCACTGTCGAGCGCAGTGCGCTCGCCGACCAGAAGGCGGTGTTCGCCACGGTGGAAAGCCCCAACGTGGTGCCCGGCCCGCGCGCGCATCGGCGGCACGGTCGCCAGCCTGGCGGTGCAGCCAGGGCGACACGCGTGAACCCGGCCAGGTGATCGCCGTCGTCGGCGACGAGAAGCTGCTGCTGCAGATCAACTCCCTGGACGCGCAGATCGCCGGCCTGCAATCCAGCCTGGCACAGGCGCAGACCGACCTGACCCGCGCCGAGACGCTGTACCGCCAGGGCGTCGGCCCGCGCACCACCATGGACCAGGCCCGCACCGCGGTGGAAATGGCCAATCTCCGCCCTGCGCGCCCGCACCGCGGAACGCGCCGTGGTCGCAGCAGAACTCAGGAGGGCCAGGTGCTGGCGCCGGTCGGCCGGACGCGTGCTGACCGTGCCGCTGACCAAGGGCACCGTGGTGCTGAACGGCGACATGCTGGCCACGCATCGGCGAGAAACCTTCCTGCTGCGCCTGCGCGTGCCGGAGCGCCATGCCGGCTTCGTGCACGACGGCGACACCGATCCGGCTCGACCCCAGCAGCTCGGCGGTCAAGCCGAGGGCCAGCCGGCCTCGGCACGATCACCCTGGTCTATCCGCAGATCGAGGAGGGCCGCGTGGTGGCCGACGCCAGCGTCAGGACCTGGGCAACTATTTCGTCGGCGAACGCGTGCGCGTCTGGATCAACGCCGGCACGCGCGACGGGCTATCGTCATACCCGAGAGACTTCGTGCCGCACCCGCTTCGGCCTGGACTACGTGCTGCTGAGCCAGCCGGACGGCAGCACGGTGGAGACGCCCGTGCAGCGCGGCGATCCACGCCCCACGCCGGCCATGCCGAACGGCCTGGAGATCCTGTCCGGCGTGCACGCCGGCGACGTGCTGGTGAAGCCATGACGGACATGGCCGACGACCATGGCGAGCAGGGGACCGGCGGTCGCCCGGGCACGCCATGAAACTCGGCTCTGCCGGCCGGCTGCACGCGCGGCAACCATCCGCTCGCCGCTGACCCCGCTGTTCCTGCTCGGCCGCGCTGGCCGCCGGCATGGTCGCGCTGATGACCATCCCGCGCGAGGAGGAGCCGCAGATCAGCGTGCCGATGGTGGACATCATCGTGCAGGCCAACGGGCTGAAAGCGCCCGATGCGGTGGAGCTGGTCACCAAGCCGCTGGAGACGATCGTCAAGGCGATCAAGGGCGTCGAGCACGTCTATAGCCAGACGCAGGACGACCGGGTGATGGTCACCGCGCGCTTCGCGTCGGCACCAGACGAGGACGACGCGGTGCTGCGGGTCAATGACAAGATCCGCGCCAACATCCAAGATCCCGCTCGGCATCCCCGAACCGCTGATGGTCGGCCGCGGCATCAACGACGTGGCGACCGTGGTAGCTGACGCTGTCGCCCAGCCCGAGGCCGCCGCCGGCTGGACCGACCGGACGCTGTACGAGCTGGCCGGCAAGCTGCGACGGAACTGACCAAGGTCGAGGATATCGGCACCAGCTACATCGTCGGCACCGGCCCCGAGCAGATCCGCGTCGAGCCCGACCCGGAGAAGCCTGGCGCTGCTACGGCGTCACGCTGCAACAGCTGATCGGCAAGGTCGCGCGGGCCAACAGCGAGTTCGTCGCCGGCACGGTGCGCGACGGGGCAACACCCGCATGGTCGCCGCCGGGCAGACGCTTCAGGGCGTGCCCGACATTGGCCTGCTGCTGATGCCACGCGCGACGGCCGCCCCGTCTATGTGCGCGACGTGGCCACCGTGCGCGTCGGCGCGGCGGCGGAGGACGTGCGGGTGTGGAA
>CAWAAI010000006.1:0-165000 GCA_963779875.1 uncultured Alphaproteobacteria bacterium
GAGCGCGACGCTGACTTTCCAGGAGCCGCCCTCGCGGGCCTGGCGCAGGCGGGCGGCCATGGCGCCGAGCGCCATGAGGTAGCCGGAGGCGTGGTCGAGCGCCTGGGCAGGGCAGCGGCTTCGGGCCTCGACGCCGGCCGCCTCGGCCTCGGCGTGGTTGAAGCCGGTCGGCGGTCTGCACCAGGGAGTCGAAGCCGCGCCTGCCGGCCCAGGGACCGGTCTGGCCATAGGCCGAGAGGCTGACGCAGACGATGCCCGGGGCGCAGCGCGCGCGGCGCTCGCGGCGCCGAAGCCGAGGCTGGCGAGGGCGCCCGGGCGGTAGGCCTGGAGCGAAGAGGTCGGCCTCGGCGACGAGGGCCGCAGGGCGTCGCGGCCCTCCCGGTTCCGCAGGTCGACCGGCGTGGAGCGCTTGCCGCGGCCGGTATCGCGTCGAGCGCCGGCGATCGCGGGCAGCATGCGGGGCGGCGACCCCATCACGTCGGCGCCGTGGGCGGCGAGCGTGCGGCCGCCGACCGGGCCGGCGATGACGCGGGTGAGGTCGAGCGACCCTCACGCCCGACGAGCGGCCGCGGCCCGCGCCGGCGGGAAGCGGGATGCGGCGGCGCCTCGCCGAGCCGTCGATGCGCGAAGAGCGGCAGCCGGCGACGGCGCGGCCCTGCGGATGGGCGTCCCACTCGGCGAACGCGCGCGGCAGGCGACGACAGGCCGGCCTGCCGGCGGCCGCGTCTCGAATGCCTCGGCCTGCCAGCCGCTGCAGCGCGCGGGCGACCGCCTCCTTGTCGTGGGCGCAGCCGAGCAGCTTCAGGACGCCGTCGCGGTGATGGGGGAAATTGGTGTGCAGGCGGACCCAGCGGCCGTCGCCGCAGCGATAGGCCCCGGCGATCGGGTCCCACGGATCGGCGGGCGGCGGCCGTCGACGTGGAGGTAGCGCTCGCTGCGGAACTCGATCGGCGGCGTGGCGGATGTCGACGCGACGGCCGGGCTGCCGCGGCCGGTGCGGTCGGCGCCAGATGGCCTCGGCGGCCAGGGCGGCGGCGGCGATGCGGCGGCGGCGGCGGCGTCGACGCGGAAGCTGGACGGGAGGGCGGGTTCTGGCCGGTGACATCAGCGCGGCGGCGTCGGGCAGGCCGGCGCGGGCGCAGAGGTCGGCGGCGATGGCGGCGACAGGCGGCGTGGCGATTACTGTGGCTCATGGGGCGATAGTAGGGCCAAAAAGCCGCCGCCGCCCAGAGTTTCATCGCGCGGTTACGCCGCCGCGAACCAAGACGGAGACTGCCGATCGCAGTCGCGCGGCCATGCCGAGACTGGTTCTCCTTCCCCGCCGCTCGCGAACGGCACCGGCATGGTCTTCGCCGCACGGAAATCGGTGCGGTTCGGTTGAGCGGCTGAATTCCACCGGCCGGCGACGGCGCGGCGTTCGCGTAAACGTCAATGGGTCCGGGTGCGGCGGCGGCGACATAATCATCAACCGATCTGTATGCGGAAAAAGGGTGAAGCGGGCAGTGACGATCGTAGTCGTGGTTGCCTGTGTGTCGGCGGTATTGGTCATTGTATTGCTGGTGGTGCTGGCAATCCGTGGTCTCGGTGGTTGGATCTGTAGAGGACCAGCCAAACTAAGACGTTCCGAATTGGCATCGTATTGCGGCACGATTGCGGCTGTTGCACAGGGCATGCTGCGATTGCCGCTTCGGGAACCGGCGAACGCTGTTCAAGCGCCGCCTGTCGCGCGCCAAGCGCGCATGGTGCCTTCACCGGCAGAAGATGGACCGCTGAAACATAGGAGGGATGGTGCGGGGTTCTGCCCGCGGCACGCCTGGTTCGTTGCGCGCGTTCACGCGACGGTCCGAGATTCTTCTGGCGTTGTTTCCATCGGGTCCGGTTGGCGAGGCGTGGGATCAGGCAGGCAGCACGGGGAGCACGACCCGGCTGGGCCGGGCGGCGTCGGTGAAAACGGTATTCACGGCGATACGGCATCGGCGGGCGGCGCCGTCGGGTTCGCCGGTGTTGGGGTTGACGTCGAATTTGGGGAAGTTGCTGGAGGAGATGTCGAGGCGGATGCGGTGGCCGGGCAGGAACAGGTTGGCGGTGGCGAAGATGGTGAGGCGAGGCGGACGATTTCGCCCGGGGTGCGCAGGCGGGGAGTGGCGGGGTCCTCGGCGTAGCGCAGGCGGACGATGGAATCAGCCAGGAGCATGGCGTAGCCGGCGGGGTAGTCGGGGCTGGCGGGGTGGACGTCGATCAGCTTGGCGGTGAAGTCGGTGTCGGGGCCGTCGGTGGCGACCCAGAGGTCGAGTTCGATGGGGCCGGCGAGGGTGAGGGGTTCGGCGAGGGGAGCGGTCTGGAAGACGAGGATGTCGGGGCGGGCGGCCAGGGGCAGGTAGGGGGGCGTGCAGCCGAAGAATTCCTTCGACGCGACCTGGTTGTGGCTGCCGGCGGTGGCGATGGGGTCGAGGGATGAGAAGTTGCCGCCGATGGTGGGGACGGGGTTGGCGGGGTCGAAATCGTAGGAGAGCGGGGCGGCGTTGGCGGGCTGGGGCTGTTCGCGCAGGGTGAAGTCGTTGTGCAGGTAGTGGGGCACGAAGCGGGTGTTGGGCAGCGGCCAGTCGGTGGCGGAGATCCAGTGGCCGCCGTGGTCGAGGCGGCCCTCGGCGGTGCGGCGGCCGGTGCCACCGCCCATGACAAAGAGGCGGACTGGAGGTTCGGGGTTGGGGGTGGCTTTGGTCGCGTGGTCGAAGTGGCGCAGGCGGTATTGGCGCCAGTCGCCGGCCCAGGAGTCGATGGGGGCGGCGGGGCCGAAATCGACGTCGCCGGAGAAAGTGCGGCTGCGCTCGCCGTGGGTCCAGGGGCCGAGGATGAGGTGTTGGGGGCCGCCCGGGGATTTCCTACGGCGCAGGCCGAGGAAGTTGCCGATGGCGCCCAGGGCGTAGGGGTCGAACCAGGCGGAGAGGTGGACGACGGCGGCGCGGCTGTAGCGTTCGTGGAAGGCGGCGGTGTTGATGCCGAGTTGGGTCCAGAATTCGTCGCGGGCGCCGTGGCGCCACTGGTCGAACAGGTAGGCTTCGTAGTCGGGGTGGTGGCGCAGGGGGGAGTGGCCGGGCTTCCAGGGCATGCCGCGCTGGAGGGCGGTGAACCAGGCGAAGATGTCTTCCGAGGCTAGGGCGGATTTAAGGACGGGGTCGGACTCGGCTTCGGGGGATAGCAGGGCCTGTTTGTAGGCCCAGGTGGCTTGGCGGAGTTCGAAGGCGCCATTTTGACGGACGCCGTGGTGCCAGGCGTCGAGGAAGCCGCCGCAGTCGAGCGCCTGGGCGACGAGGCCCGGGGGGTCGAGGCAGCCGAGGGCTGCTTGCGTGTGGGCGCCGTAGGAGAGGCCGAGGGTGCAGACCTGCCCGTTGCACCAGGGTTGGGCGAGGAGCCAGCGCATGGTGTCTTCGCCGTCGGGGCCGTCGGTGAGGTATTTGACGAAGGCGCCGGTGCTGCCGAAGCGGCCGCGGGTGTCCTGGACGACCATGGCGTAGCCGCGGGCGGTGAAGTGGGCGGCGAATTCGTCGGGCGTGGGGAGATGCGGGTCGGCGGCGGTGTTCTCGCGCCCGCCGGGAAGGTGGCGGCCGTAAGGGGTGCGGCTGAGGATGACCGGCCAGGGCCCCTGCCCTTCCGGCAGGCGGATGTCGGTGGCGAGACGGATGCCGTCGCGGGTGGTGACGTGTTCGGTCGCGTGGGCGGTATGGGCGGGCATGGCGGCTCCCCTGGATCGGGGGGCGATCATGCCCGCCGATCGTGGATCAGGCGAGATGCTTGCGGAAATGCGCCACGGTGCGGTCCCAGGCGAGCTTCGCCGCCGCCTCGTCGTAGCGGGGGGTGGAGTTGTTGTGGAAGCCGTGCTGGGTGCCGGGGTAGGTGTGCACCTCGTGCGGCACGCCGGCCTTCTTCAGCGCGGCCTCGTAGGCCGGCCACATGGCGTTGATGCGCGGGTCGTTGTCGGCGAAGTGGAGCTGCACGGCCGCCTTGATGCGCGGCGCGGCGGCGGTCTCGGCCGGCGCGCCGTAGAACGGCACGGCGGCCTGCAGGTCGGCGCCGAGGGCGGCGGCGAGGTAGTTGGTCGTGCCGCCGCCCCAGCAGAAGCCGGTGACGCCGAGCTTGCCGTTCGACAGGGCGTGGGCCTTGAGGAAGCGGGCGCTGTTGACCATGTCGGTGCGCAGCTTCGACTGGTCGAGGCCGGATTGCAGCTGCGCGGCCGTCGTCGTCGTTGCCGGGGTAGCCGCCGACCGGGGCCAGGCCGTCCGGGGCGAGGGCGAGGAAGCCCTCGACGGCGGCGCGGCGCGCGACGTCCTCGATATAGGGGTTCAGGCCGCGGTTCTCGTGGATCACCAGCACGGCGGGGAAGGGGCCCTGCGCCGGCGGGCTGCACGAGGTAGCCGCGCATGGTGCCGGAGTTGCCGCCGGGCGAGGGATAGGTGACATAGCGCGGCCTTGATGCGCGGGTCGGTGAACGAGATCGTCTGCGCCTGGGCGTAGCGCGGCAGCAGCGCCTGCGCCATCGCCAGGCCGCCGGCGACGACGAGCGCGGCCTGTTGCAGGAAGTCGCGCCGGTCGAGCCGGCCGTGGCAGTACTCGTCGTAGAGATCGTAGACCCGCTGGTCGATCTCGATCTGGGTGAGGGCTGGCGCGGCTGGCTCTACGGCGGCGAGTTGGTCGGTCATGTGCGTGTCCCCATGGCTTTCGCGGGAGCGTAGCGGGGCGAAGGGAGGGGAAAGAAGCGCAACCGTATTAAATCGCCGACAGGTCCGGCCGCGGTTGCCAGCCCGGCGGGGCCCTGCCACGCTTCGCGCAACAAGGTGGAGGGGGCAATGGCGGACGATCGCTGGCTGAGGCTTGAGGGCAAGGTCTGCGTGGTCACCGGCGGGGCCGGCGGGCTGGGGCGGGCGATCGGGGCGGCGCTGGCGGCGCAGGGGGCGGTGGTGGCGCTGCTGGACCGCGATGGCGAGGGTGCCGCTGCCGCGGCTGCGGGGTTCGGCGGGTATTCGCATGCCTGCAACACCGCCGACGAGGCGTCGGTGAAGGCGGCCTGCGCGGCGGTGGAGGCGCGGCTCGGCACCGCGGACGTGCTGGTGAACAATGCGGGCATCCTGCGCCCTGGCCCGTTGGCGAGCGTGCCGTTGGCGGAATGGAACGCGCTGTTGGCGGTGAACCTGACCGGCTACCTGCTGTGCGCCCAGGCGTTCGGGGCGGGGATGCTGGCGCGGAAATCCGGGGCCATCGTCAACATCGCCTCGATCGCCGCGTCGTTCCCGCAGGGGCAGTCCGGCGCCTATTCGCCGGGGAAGGCGGGGGTGGCGATGCTGTCGCGGCAACTGGCGCTGGAATGGGGGCCGCAGGGGGTGCGCAGCAACTGCGTCAGCCCCGGGCTGGTGCGCACGCCGATGTCGGAGGCGTTCTACCAGGCGCAGGGCGTGGCCGCCGCGCGGGCCAGCCTGGTGCCGGCGAAGCGCTATGGGCTGCCGCCCGATATTGCCGACGCGGTGCTGTTCCTGGCCAGCCCGCGCGCGGCCTATGTGACCGGGCAGGACCTGGTGGTGGATGGCGGGCTGGCGCAGATCACCATGGCGATGGTGCCGCGCCCCGGCTACGACGCGTGAGAAATCACGGCACGCGCCGGAACGGGGCTGGTTCGCGCGGGTGACCGCCGCCGCGCCGCTGCCGTGGCGCCTGCTTGGCTGGGGCGCGCTGGGGGTGGCGCTGCATATCGGGCTGGCGCGGTTCGGCTACGGCGTGGTGCTTCCGGCGCTGCGTGGCGAGATGGGGCTGGGCTACACCGCGGGCGGCGTGCTGAACGCGCTGCATCTCGGCGGCTACCTGGCCGCGACGTTGACCAGCCCTGCCCTGGCGCGGCGGCTGGGGATGGCACGGCTGGCGCGGGGTGCGCATGTGCTGGTGGCCGCGGGCGCGCTGGTTTGCGCCGCCGCACCGGCCGATCCGGTGCTGGGGCCGATCGTTCTGGGGGGCGGGCGGCTGGCGACCGGGCTGGGCGCCGGGGCGGCGGTGATCGCGATACTGGTGACGGTGCTGGGCGGCGTGGCGGAGGCGGCGCGGGCGCGGGCCAGCGTGCTTATCTGGACCGGCATGGCCGCGGCCCTGCTCGGCTGCGGCGTGTTGGTGCCGTTGCTGCTGGAGCCTGGGGCCTGGCGGCTCACCTTCCTTGCCGCGGCGGTGCTGGCGGTGGTGCTGGCGGTCGGGTTCCCGGTGCCGGCCGGACGCGCCACGGCCGGGCCCGCCGGGGAGGCCGGGTTCACCCTTGCCGCCGTCGCCACGCGCCGCTGGGCCTGGCTGGTGGCCACCTACCTGTGCTTCGGGGCGGGCTACATCGCGTATGCCACCTTCGCCGGCGCCAGGCTGGCGGCTGCCGCGGCACCGGTGCGGGTGGTGGCGATGACCTGGATCACCCTGGCGCTGGCAACCCTCGCCGGCAGCCTGCTGACGCTGGCGGTGCTCAGCCATTCGCGGCTGCGCCCGCTGGCGCTGCCGGGGGCGATGGCGCTGGCGGCGGCGGGGGCGGCAGTCGGCGCGCTGGCAGGCGCCGCGGCGGCGCTGGCCGGGGCGTTGCTGGTGGGGCTGGGCTTCGCCGCGACTCCGGCGCTGATCACCGCCGCGGCGCGCACCCGCAGCAGCGCCGCCGACTATGCCCGCGCCTTCAGCATTGCCACCGCCGCGCTTGGGGTGGGGCAGCTTGCCGGTCCGGTTCTGGCGGGCGCGCTGGCCGATACGTTCGGCACGCAGGCCGCGCCATTGTTCGGCGCCGCGGCCTATGGATTGGGCGCGCTGTTCGCCGCGATCGATTGCCGGGTCGCGCCGCGCTGAGCGGACGGAACTCTTTGCACACCGTCGATGAAATACGATCGCATGCAGGCAGACACTACATGATTCAGGAATGATCTCACGCTTATTTGTTTGCCAAGGAGGCCGCAGCGGCTATGATCGCGCAATGTTGAAGTTGCTTGCGCTGCCCCTGGTCGCCGCCGTTGCCGCCAGCCCGTTGCTGGCCCAGCCGCATTTCTCCAACGCCGCCCCCGCCGCAACCCCGCCGCAAACCTCGCCCGCCGCCGCGGACCAGGGGGGGGGGCGAGGCCGACTACGCCAGGGGCCTCGCCGCCGCCAAGGCCAACCGTGGGCCGGAGGCGCTGGCCGCCTTCACCGCCGCCGCCGAACAGGGCCATGCCGCCGCGACCAATGCGCTGGGCTTGTTGTACATGGGCAACCATGGCCTGCCAGCCGACCTGGACGCGGCGCGGATGTGGTTCGGGCGCGCGGCCGAACTGGGGAACGGTCCCGCCGCCTTCAACCTTGGCAACCTGTATGCCGCCGGCCGTGGCGTGCCGCGCGACCCGGCGGCTGCCCTGGAGTGGTACCGGCGCGCCGCCGAGACCGGCAGCGCGCCCGCCGAGTTCACCATCGGCGCGATGTACCTGCGCGGCCTCGGGGTGCCCGCCGACGCGGACGAGGCGCTGCGCTGGTACCGCCGGGCCGCGGCGCGCGGCTTCGCACCGGCCGAGGATGCGGTGGGGCTGGCGCTGGAGCGGGCGGGCGACCTGAACGGCGCGGAGGAATGGTATCGCCGCGCCGCCGGGCGCGGCTTCGCGGTGGCCCAGGTGCGCCTGGGCGACCTGCTGGCCCGCGGCGGCCCCGGCGCCGGGCACGACGCCGAGGCGCTCGCGCTCTACCGCCGTGCCGCCGAGCAAGGGCTGCCCACGGGCTTGCAGCGCCTCGGCAGCTTTCTGCTGAGCGGGCGTGGCGGCGAGCGCGACCTGCCGGCCGCGGCCCGCGCCATGCGCGCCGCCGCCGAGAAGGGCGACACGGCCGGACAGGCCGAGTTTGGCCGCATGCTCGCCGATGGCCAGGGCGTGCCGATCGACGCCGAGGCGGCGGCGGGCTGGCTGCGCCGTGCCGCCGAGCGCGGCCATCCCGGCGCGCTGTTCCATCTCGGACGCCTGACCGCGGCCGGGCGCGGCATCCCGGCCGACGAGGCGGCCGCCACGGCGCTGTTCCGCCAGTCCGCCGAGAAGGGAATGGCCGCGGCCCAGCACGAATACGCACAGCGGCTGGAGAAGGGGCTGGGCGCGGACCGCGATGCCGCCGGCGCCCTCGACTGGTACCGTCGCGCCGCGGAGCACGGCTTCGCACCGGCGCAGCTGCAGCTTGGCCTGGCCTACGACCGCGGCACGCTGGCGCCGCGGGACGTGGCGCAGGCGCTGGACTGGTACCGGCGCGCCGCCAACCAGGGCCATCCGGTGGCGCAGAACAACCTTGGCTACCTGCTCGCCTTCGGCCGCGACGTGGCGCACGACCCGCAGGCCGCGCACGACCTGTTCCTGGCGGCGTTCGCGAAGAACAACCTCTTCGCCGCCGCCAACCTGGGCTCGCTGTTCGAGGCGGGCCTGCTGGGCAAGCCCGATCTGCCGCGCGCCCTGATGTGGTTCCAGCGCGCCGCGGAGGGCGGACACGCCAACGGCCAGTACCGCCCTCGCCCGCTTCTATGCCCACGGCCTGGGCGGGCCGCGCGACGACCTCGCGGCGGCGTTGTGGTACTCGCAGGCGGCGGCGCAGAACCACGCGGCGGCGCGCACGGCGCTCGCCTTCATGCACCTGGAGGGTCGTGGCGTGCCGCGCGACAATGCGGCGGCCTTCGAACTGCTCACGACCGCCGCCGGCCAGGGCGACGCGGTGGCGATGAACGGGCTGGGGCTGATGTACGAAAGCGGCCGCGGCATGGCGCCGAACCCCGAGCTGGCGCGGGACTGGTACGGGCGCGCCGCCGAAAAGGGGATGGCCGCCGCGCAGTTCAACCTGGGCGGCCTGTACGACCGTGGCGACGGCGTCGCCCAGGACTATGGCAAGGCCGCGGAATGGTACCGCCGCGCCGCCGCGCAGGGCTTCGCCCCGGCGGAGAACCGGTTGGGCCTGATGCATTCCGGCGGACTGGGCATGCCGCCTGACGATGGCGCCGCCTATGCCCTGCTGCAGCGCGCCGCCGGGCGTGGCTTCTCCGAGGCGCAGGCCAATCTGGCGTGGATGTTCGCCAACGGTCGCGGCACGAAGCGCAACGACGCCGAGGCGCTTGTCTGGTACACACGCGCCGCCGACCAGGGGCATCCCGGCGCGCAGGTGGCACTGGGCAACATGCATGCCGAGGGGCATGGCGTGTGGAAGGACTCGCAGGAGGCAATGCGCTGGTATCGCAAGGCCGCCGAGCGGCCGCATCCCGAGGCGCTGCGCCGCATCGGCGTGATGCTGGAGACCGGTGACGGCGTGGAGGCCAGCGACAATGCCGCCCTGCCGTATTACCGCCGCGCGGCCAGCCGCGGCGATGTGGAGGCGCAGTACAAGATGGGCGTGTTCCTGCAGGCCGGGCGCGGTACGGCACAGGATCTGGAGGCTGCCGCCGACTGGTACCTGCGCGCGGCCATCAGCCGCCATGCCAGGGCCGAGCTTGCGCTGGGACGGATGTATGAAGCCGGCACCGGCGTGGCCGCCGACCCCTCGCTCGCCCTGTCGTTCTACCTGCGCGCCGCCGAGCAGGACGAGCCCGAGGCGGCGCGCGCCGCCGGCCGGATGATCCACGAAGGCATAGGCACCGCGCCCGACGTGGCGCTGGCGCTGCGCTGGTACCAGAACGCGGCGCGGTTGGAAGGCGACACGCGGCTGCAGAAGCTGCTGGCGCTGTACGACGTCACCCTTGCCGCGCGCCTCAAGCCGGGCAGCGGCTACCCGGTGGACGACCGCGCCGCCGTGCGCCATCTTCGCCGCGCCGCGGCTCAGGGCTCGGCCACGGCGCTGGCCCAACTGGGCGTGATGCTCTACCACGGCTGGGGGGTGCCGCAGGACACCCAGGAGGCCACGCGCATGTTCCGCGCCGCCGCCGCCGCCGGCTCGCGCAGTGCCCAGGATTGGCTGCGCCGCATCATCACCCACTGAACCGCGGCACCCGTAGCCGCAGCGGGCCTGCGCTCAGCCGAAGCTGGCGCTGACCTCGCCGAAGGGGTGGAAGCGCGCGGTGATGCTGTCGCCGCGGGCGATGGGGTATTGTTTCGTGAACGAGCCGGACATGATGAGCTGTCCGGGCTCCAGCGCGCGGCCGAACTCGGCCAGCTTGTTGGCCAGCCACTGCACCGACAGGAAGCCGCCGCCGCCCATCACCTCGGCGCCGGTGGCCCGGTCCACCACGCTGCCGTTGATGTCCACCGCCACCGTCGATTCCGCAAGCGCGCGGTTGGCCGCGCCCAGCGCCACCTCGGTGCCGGTTACGAAAGCGTATTGCTGGGCGTTGTCGGCAATGGCGAGGGCGATGTCCTCGCTGAACGGTCCGCGCTTCTCCACGATCTCCAGCGCCGGCGCGGCGTGGCTGACCGCCGCGACGGCCTGTTCCAGCGTTACCCCCGGCCCGGCCAGGCGGGTGCCGATGCGCAGGCACAGCTCGTTCTCGAACCCCGGCGCGATGATGCCGGGGAATCGGAAGCGGTGGCCGGTGGGCTTGTGGCCGCTGCGCAGCAGGAAGCCGAAGCAGGGTTCGTGGATGTTCCACTGCGCGCGCATCGCCGCCGCGGTCAGCCCGACCTTCCAGCCGGCCTGAAGCTCGCCGATCGCCGTGAAGCGGTCGAGCAGGGCAAGCTGGACGCGGTAGGCGGTGTCCATCGACAGCCGCCCCATCCATTCGGCCGGCATGTGCCGCCCCTTGTGCCATTCGGCCCACAGGGCGTCGGCGATGGCTTCTGGGTCGTGGTCCATGGCCGCGCCCTTGCTCATTGCGGCCGCAGGCCCATGGCCAGCGAGGCCTCGTCGCCGCGCGGCTGATAGACCAGGCCCTTGCGCGTGGCCCAGGTGTTCACGGTGAAATAGACGGGGATCATGCCCATCTCGGCAACCGCGACCTCGGCCGCCTTGGCGTAGAAGGCGTTGCGCTTGGCGTCGTCCATGGTGCGCAGTGCCGCGCCCAATGCGGCGTCGTAGTCGGGGTTCGACCAGCGGCCGCGGTTGGAGGCGCCCATGCCGGTCTGCTTGTTGTAGGTCGCCATCAGCGCCACCAGCGGGGAGGAGGCCTCGCCGTTGCCGACCCAGCCCGAGAGGAAGGCGCTGAACTCCAGCTTGCTGCCGCGGCTGAAAAGCTGGCTCGCCGGCATGGTGTTCACCTCGGTCTTCACGCCGACGCGGGCGAACATCTGGCTGATTGCCTGGGCCACCTGGGCATCGTTGGGATAGCGGTCGTTGGAGCCGGCCATAACCAGCGAGAATCCGCCGCCCCAGCCGGCCTCCTTCAGCAGCGCGCGGGCGCCCTCGGGATCGTAGGGCAGCGGCTTGAGGTTGGGGCTGGCGCCGGCGACGTCGGCGGGCAGGTACTGGCCGGCGGGCTTGGCCTGGCCGCTCAGCAGCCGCTCGGCCAGACCCTCGCGGTTGATCGCCATGCTCATGGCGCGGCGCACCCGGGCATCCTTGAGCGGATTGCGGGTGAGCGGTCCGCCATTGACGTCGTGGATGCCGGGCGAGATGTCGCGCGCGCTGTCCATGTGCAGGTAGATGATGCGGAAGGCGTCGCATTCGTGCAGCGCCAGCTTGGGGTCCGCGGCCAGCTTGGCGCGGTCGACGCCGGGCACGCCCTCGATCATGTCGACATCGCCGGACAGCAGGGCGGCGACGCGGGCGCCGTCGTTGGCGATGGGGCGGATGGTCACGCGGTCCCACGGCTCGGCGCCGCCCCAGTAGGCGGGATTGCGCTCGAGCACGATGTGGTTGCCGGCCTGCCATTCGACGAAGCGGTATGGCCCGGTGCCGATTGCAGCGACGCCGGAATTGAACTCGGGCGTGGTGCGGCCGTCGGCGAGCTTGCGCGACAGGATGGAGATGTTGGAGAGGTCCACCAGCAGGGTCGGCGATGGGCCCTTGGTGTGGATGCGCACCGTGCGCGGGCCCGTGACCTCCACGCGGTCGATCCGCTTGGTGAACGTGCGATAGGACGAGGGCGAGTTCGGCACCACCGGTGCGCGGGCCATGGTGAAGACGATGTCATCCGCCTCCAGCTTCGTGCCGTCATGGAATGTCACGCCGTCGCGCAGGGTGAACTCCCACACGTCGTCGGCGATCACCTTCCACGACTCGGCAAGCCCTGGCCTGACCTCGCCGCGCGGGCCCAGGCTGGTCAACGCATCGAAGATATGCCGCGAGGTCGAGCGGTTGGGGACATAGACGTGGTAGTGCGGATCGACCGAACTGATGTCGGTGCGGACCGCGAAGCTTATCTCGGCCGCGCCCGCCGCCGTCGGTAGCGCCAGCACCGCGGCCAGCAACGCCGCCCCTCGCCATGTTGCACGCATGATCGTGTTCCTCCCGTCCTTTGCCGGAAGGCTAGACCAGGCATGGGCAGATCACCAAACCTCGGCCGCCGCGCCGCGAATGCCCCTAGGCTTCCCACACCTGCCCGGGGCGCAGGGCGATGAAGCGCTCGGCCGGCACCGCACCGCTCTCCAGGGCCTGGGCCAGCCGCGCGGGTGGCTCGTCGATGGGCTCGTTAGTCAGGCGGAAGGTGCCCCAGTGATGGCCCAGCGCCTGCGCCGCGCCGAGATCGGCCATGGCGCGCACGGCCTCGTCGGGGTCCATGTGCACGTCGCGCATGAACCAGCGGGGCGCATAGGCGCCGATCGGCAGCACGGCCAGGCGGGGCGGGCCGAACTCGGCGCGAACGGCGCGGAAGGTGCCGCCATCGCCATAGGCGGTGTCGCCGACATGGTGGATCACGCCCGCCGGCGTGGTGAGCACGAAGGCGCCCCACAGCGCCATGCGCCGGTCGCGCAGGTTGCGCGCCGACCAGTGCAGCGCCGGGCGCAGGTGGACGGCCACGTCCGGCGACAGCGCCAGGCTGGCGCCCCAGTCCAGCGCCTCCGTGCTGCCCGCGCCCACTCCGGCGTCGATGATCGTGTCGTTGCCCAGCGGGGCAATCAGCCGAAGCACCTGGCGCTGGCGCAGGCGAGCCAGGGTCGGCAGGTCGAGATGGTCGTAGTGGTTGTGCGTGACCAGCACCGCGTCGATCGGCGGCAGCGCGGACCAGGCGATGCCCGGGGCGTTCACCCGGCGCGGCCCGGCCCAGGCGAGGGGACTGGCGCGGTCGGACCAGACGGGGTCGACCAGCAGGTTCAGCCCGGCGACCTGGATCAGGAAGCTGGCATGGCCCACCAGCACGACGCGCAATCCGGCCACGCGCGCCGGCGGGGCGTCGGCGAAAGGGCTGGGATAGTGCCGCGGCCAGCGCGCCTTGCCGCCGCCGAACTGCCAGCGCAGCCGGGCGGACAGGCTCTTGTCGGTGGGCTGGCCGGGCAGATGGAAGCGAACCCCGTCGAAATGGTCCGATGGCGGGCCCTGGTAATAGGGGTTGGCGGCTGGCATGGGCGTGCCCCTCAACGCCGGTAGGGTTCGGGCAGCATGTCGCGCACGCGCCGCTTCACCGGGCCGGCTGGCGAGGGCACGATCACCAGCGCGTCCGGCGCGTAGTCCATCAGCAATTCACGGCACGCGCCGCAGGGCGAAACCACGTCGGGCGCGCCCGGCCCCTCCTCGGGCTTGCGGTGGCGGACCGCGACGCCGACCGTCATGGTGCCGTCGCCCTCCAGGATGGCGCGGCCGAGCGCGATCGGCTCGGCGCATACCGCCAGTCGGCCGACGGTGGTGCCCAGGTGCACGCCGGTCCAGATACGGCCGTCGCGGCTGCGGATCGCGGCGGCCACAGTGTGCCAGAACGGGCGATGATGCGCCTCGATCACCGCCCGGGCGGCGGCGATCAGGGCGAGGTCGTCCGCATCCAGGGTCAGTTCGGGTGGCGCCGCGGCGGCGGGTGCCCCCCCGGGGCGCGGCAATTCCTCGTCGGTCAAGGTAGTGGCGCGGCCAGGGCTACTCAGCCGCCTCGGCGTCCTCGCCCGGCTCAGGCTCGGTCATCATGGCATTGGCCACCACGCCCGAGGCATCGCGCACGCGCTTCTCGATGCCCTCGGCCATCTCGCGATGTTCGCGCAGGAACTGCTTGGCGTTCTCGCGGCCCTGACCGATTCGCTGGCTGTCGTAGCTGAACCAGGCGCCGGATTTCTCCACCACGCCCGCCTTGACGCCGAGGTCGATCAATTCGCCCAGCTTGCTGATGCCCTCGCCGTACATGATGTCGAACTCGACCTGGCGGAACGGCGGCGCCAGCTTGTTCTTCACCACCTTCACCCGGGTCTGGTTGCCCACCACCTGGTCGCGGTCCTTGATCTGGCCAATGCGGCGGATTTCCAGGCGCACGGAGGCGTAGAATTTCAGCGCGTTGCCGCCGGTGGTGGTCTCTGGGTTGCCGAACATCACGCCGATCTTCATGCGGATCTGGTTGAGGAAGATCAGCATGGTGTTGCTGCGGCTGACGCTGCCGGTGATCTTGCGCAGCGCCTGGCTCATCAGCCGGGCATGCAGGCCCATGTGGCTGTCGCCCATCTCGCCCTCAAGTTCGGCACGCGGCACCAGGGCGGCGACGCTGTCCACCACCAGCACGTCCACCGCGCCGGAGCGCACCAGCGTGTCGGCGATCTCCAGCGCCTGCTCGCCGGCATCGGGCTGGCTGATGAGCAGGTTGTCGACATCCACGCCGAGCTTGCGGGCATAGACGGGATCGAGCGCGTGCTCGGCGTCGATGAAGGCGCAGGTGCCGCCGCGCCGCTGCGCCTCGGCGATGGCATGCAGGGCCAGCGTGGTCTTGCCCGAGCTTTCCGGGCCGTAGATCTCGACGATGCGTCCGCGCGGCAGCCCGCCGATGCCGAGCGCCAGGTCCAGCCCGAGCGAGCCGGAGGGGATGACGGCGATCTGCTCGTCGCCGGGGCGGGCGCCCATGCGCATGATCGAGCCTTTTCCGAAGGCCCGCTCGATCTGCACCATCGCGGCGTCAAGCGCCTTGTTCTTGTCCATCAGTCAGCTCCAGAAAGGGCGGCGGTTCGGGTGACGGCGTGCCGGGTAGGCGAAGGGTCACACATTACGCCCTGTTGCCGAGTCCTGCACGCCCTGGCGGTGGCGACACGCGGCGCGCCCAGAAGTCGCAAGGCGCGGTGCGTGGCCTGAGCGGCAGGTCGTTTCGGTGGCAACAGGCCGTTAAGAATTTGATCATTCTATGTTCCAACCGCGAGCAATTGAGAACATAGAGCGAACAGACATGCTTCGCAAGAGGGTCCTGGCGAGAGGGGCGCTACACCGCTCCGCTCGCGACGGCGCGGGGAATAGAGGTAAGCGCGGCCACGCGCGCGGCAAGGTCGCGCATGGAATAGGGCTTGGGAAGATAGGCCGTCGCCGCCGCGCCCATACCCTCGTGGAGCGCCGGCGCCGCATAGCCGGAGACGATCAGCGCCGGCAGGGAGGGGGTGCACAGCCGCTCGCGCAGCGTGTTCACCAAGACAGCGCCGTCGATGCCGGGCATGACCATGTCGGTCACCACGCAGGCCGGCGCATGCGCGGGGTCCAGCCGCGCCAGCGCCGCCTCGCCGCTCTCGGCGGCCAGCACCTCCCAGCCCTGGCGTTCCAGCGCGCGCGTCGCCAGCCGGCGCACCGCGTCCTCGTCCTCGACCAGCAGCACCAGCCCCCGCGCATTCGGCATATCCCGGAGCGCGGCAACGGGCGCGGGTTGGGGGGCGACGGGTGTGGCGGCCGCCGGCGCCGCCTGATCGGCGATGCGCGGCAGCAGCACGCGGAACACCGTGCCGGCCCCGGGCCGGCTGTCCACCTCGACAAATCCGCCGGATTGCCTGACGATGCCCATCACGGTGGACAGGCCCAGCCCCGTGCCCGTCCCGGCGCGGGTGGTGAAGAACGGTTCGAAGATGCGCGACAGGATCGCGGGCGCGATGCCCTGCCCCGTATCGGCCACCTCGATCACCACGTAGCGGCCGGGCGGGATCGTCTCCGCCCCATTGGCCTGCGGCTTGAGCACCGTGCGCCGCCCGGTGCGCAGGCTCAGCACGCCGCCCTGCGGCATGGCGTCGCGCGCATTGACGGCCAGGTTGACCAGCACCTGGTCCAGTTGCCCCGGGTCCGCGCGCACCGACCGGCCCGGCGTCTCCAAGTCCAGATCCAGGCGCACGCGCTCGCCCAGCGTGCGGCGCAACAATCCGGCCAGCGCGGTGATGGCGTCGTTCACCGCGACGACCTGCGGGTGCAGCGTCTGCTGGCTCGCGAACGCCAGCAACTGCTGCACCAGCGACGCCCCGCGCCGTGACCCGGCCTGGACAAGCTCCACGGCCTCGCGCGCCTCGGGGGCCAGGTCGGTGCGCTCGGCCAGCGCCTCGGCGGCGGCGCCGATGGCCTGCAGCAGGTTGTTGAAGTCGTGCGCCACGCCGCCCGCCAAGGCACCCACCGCCTGCAGCTTGCGGGCATTCAGCTCCGCGGCTGCCCGTCCTTCGGCCGGTGGCGAGGGATGCAGCACCAGCACCGCCCCGCTCACCCGGCCATCGGCCTCGCGCACCGGCACCGCCGAGAAGGCGGCGCCTTGGGTGGTGCCGTCGCTCCGGCTCCATTCCACCGGGCGCCACTCGGCGGTGCCGCCACGGGGGGCGTCGCCGCGGGCCATCGCCGCCTCGATTTCGCGCCACGCCGCCTGCCGCCCGGCCGGCGCGATCAGTTCCACCAGCGCCGTGCCGGCCGGCGGCGAGCGCCCCAGCAGCGCGGCGAACGCCGCATTCGTCGCCGCCAGGCAGCCGGTGCGGTCGATCGCCACGCGCGGCTGGCCGTCGCCATCGAACAGCAGGCGCGCCGCCGGGTCGTCCAGCGCGACGAGGCTGGCGATCGCGCCGCCAGTCCGCGCGGCGCGGCGGCGCAGTGCCACCAGGCCATGCGCCAGCCGGCTCATGGGGCGCCGCCGCGCAGCCGCCAGACATAGGCGATGATCTCGGCCACTGGCTGGAAGAATTCCTCCGGCACCTCGTGATCCAGCTCGTGCGGATACAGCGCGCGCGCCAGCGGCGGGTTGGCCACGATCGGCACCCGGTGCTCGGCGGCCACCGCGCGGATGCGTGCTGCCATGCTGTCCACTCCCTTGGCCACGATCCGCGGGGCGCCGCCGCCCTCGCGCGCGTAGGCCAGGGCGACAGCATAATGCGTCGGATTAGTAATGACCACGGTTGCCTTCGGCACCGCCGCGAGCATTCGCCGGCGCGCACGTTGCATGCGGATGCGACGCAGCCGGGCCTTCACGAACGGGTCGCCGTCCATCTCCTTGGCCTCGTCGCGCAACTCCTGGCGCGACATGCGCAGCGAGGAGCGGTGGCGGTGCCGGGTCAGCAGGATGTCCGCCACCGCGATCAGTGCCTGGGCGACCAGCATCGCCACCATCACGCGCAGGACCAGGGCACTCGTGTGCCCGGTCAGCATCCCGGCGGGCCAGGCCAGGGCGGTGCGCATCATCGGCAGCGAATCGGACAGCACGAGCCAACCGGCGCTCCCCACCACCGCCACCTTCAGCACAGATTTCGCTGCCGTCACCAGCGTGGTTGTGCCGAACAGGCGCCCGAGCCCCTTGGCGGGACTGATGCGCGAGAAGTCCGGGGCCATCGCCTTGCCGTTCAACAGGAAGCCGGTCTGCAACAGCGTTGCCGCGGCGCCGCACGCCAGGGCGCCCAGCACCACGGGGGCGGCGGTGGCTGCGGCCAGCAGCAGCGCGGCATGCATCGTCGCCACCGGGTCCAGCCGGTGCGCCTGCTCCAGCACGACGCCAAGTTGACGCACCAGCCCGCGTGCCAGTCCCGGTGCGATCCCCGCCAACACGAGCGCCGCCGCCCCCAGCACCGCCAGCGCCCCCAACTCGGGCGACAGCGCCACTTGCCCCTCCTCGCGCGACTTCTCCAACCGCCGTGCCGAGGGTTCTTCCGTCTTGTCGTCCCGGTCCTGCCCTTCCGCCACGGCTAGGTCGCCGACTCAGTCTTGTTTCGGAGGCAACACATCATCTACAGGCCCGGCAGGCCGGCGAAGACCGTCCGCACCTCTTCGAGCCAGGCCGTGAGCACCGCGCCCGCCAGCAGCCCCAGCAGCAGGAACCCGCCCAGGATCTGGCCCGGCATGGCGGCGAAATAGATCTGAAGCTGCGGCACGAGGCGCGTGAGCAACCCCAGCGCGACGTTCCACACGATGCCGGCCAACACGAAGGGAGCGGCCAGCCGCAGCGCCAATGCGAAGCTGGCGCCGACCGCCGCCACCACCACCTGCGCCACGTCTCCTGACGGCAGCGCCAAGCCTGGCGGCAATGTTCGGTAGCTGCCCTCCAGCGCCGCCAGCGGCAGGGCGTGCAGCCCCGCGGCCATGATCGCCACCGGCGCCGCCAGCGAGAACATCCGCGCCAGCGACGAACTTTGCGGGCCAAGCTGCGCGTCGGGCTGCAGCACGTTCGCCAGTCCTGTCATGCCGGCGATCACCTGCCCGGCCATCGGCAGCGCGAGCATCGCCAGGCGGGCGAGCCAGCCCAGCCACAGCCCCACCGCAACCTCAGCGGCCACCATCGCCACCGCCCCCGCAACATCGGCAGGCGCCGGCGGTAGCAGGGGCGCCAGCACCGGCAGCAGCATCAGGCTGAAAGCGAGCGCGAAGCCCGCCCGCACCGTGGCCGGCAACTCGACCTCGCCAATTCCCGGCAACAGCATGCACGCGCAGCCGACTCGCGCGAGCACCAGCACGAAGGCGAAGGCCCAGGTTGGAAGTTCGGCCAGCAGGGCAGCGTCGTGCCCGGTCATCGGCGTGCCGCCCTCACTGCCCGCCCACCGCGATCATGCGGTCGAACAGGCCGAGGGTGAATGCGTTCAGCGTGGCCATCATGAACGAGCCCAGCAGCATGAGCGTGAGGCCGATGCCAAGCACCTTCGGCACGAAGGCCAGCGTCTGCTCGCTGATCTGGGTGACGGCCTGCAGCAGCGACATCACCAGCCCGATGGCGAGTGCCGCCAGCAGCGGTGGCCCGCCGACCTTCAGCACCACCATCATCGCATCCCGCAGCAGCGCTGCGACGTCGCCGTCCTGCATCGTTCAGCCCCGCCCTTTTGCCGGGTGCGCCATGCGATCCGCCCTGGTGCGGCCTTGGCCGCGTGGGGTCAGATCGGCATGCGCATGATGTCCTGATAGGCCTGCACCACCCGGTCGCGCACCGCGACCGTGGTCTGCAACGCCAGTTCAGCCTTCGCCACCGCGGTGACCACCTCGGTGATGTCGCCCGTGCCCGCGATCGCGCGCATCGACTGGGTTTCGGCGTTGCGCATGGTGTCCACGGTGCCGGAGATCGCCCGGCCCAGCGCCGCGGAGAACGCGCCGCCTGACAGGCCTTCGCTGCCTTGGGCGCCGCTGTCCACCGCGCGATAGGCGCGCAATGCCGCAGCGGCCGGGCCGGGGATGGAGGGGAGCGCCATCGGTTATTTCAACATGTCGATGGTGCGCGTGAGCATGCTGCGCGACACCTGCATCATGTTCAGGTTGGCGGTGTAGCTGCGCTCCGCCTCCTTCATGTCCATCATCTCGACGAAGCTGTTCACGTTGGGAACGCGCACATAGCCATTGGCATCGGCGGCGGGGTGGCTCGGGTCGAAGCGCAGCGGCAGTTCGCTGCTGTCACGGCCGATCTTCTTCACGCGCACCGTCTCGGCGCTCAGCGAGCGGTCCATCGCATTGGCGAATGTCACCGTCTTGCGCCGGTACGGGCCGGTCTGTGGCGAGGAGCCGGTGGTGTCCTGGTTGGCGAGGTTCTCGGCGATCACCCGCAACCGGGTGGTCTGCGCGGTCATGCCGCGGGCGGAAATGGTCAGGGCGGTCTGCAGGTCCATGGTGCTCTCCTGGCGTTCGCCGGGGCCGGTCAGCGGCCCGCGGCGGTGCGGAACAGGCCGAGATATTTCGTGTAGAGGCCGGTCACCAGCGAATGGGTCGATTCGCTGTCGGCCACCTTGGCAAGCTCCACGTCGAGCGCCACCGCGTTGCCATCCGGCGCGCGCTCGCTGGCCAGCGGCTTCGCCCGCAACGATCCGCCCCCCTGCGGCGACAGGTGCAGGGGTTGGGTGCGCCGTGGCACCACGTCGGCGGTGGCGCGCGACAGCGTCTCGGCGAACGGCTTCAGGTCGCGCGAACGCCACGACGGCGTGTCGGCATTGGCGATGTTCTGCGCCAGCAGTTCCTGCCGGCGTCCGACCCAGGCGAGGCGGCGTTCGGCGAGGTCGAACAGGGCGATGCGTGATGGGTCCATCCGGGCGTGCCTCCTGGCGCAGCGGCACAGTGGCACGTCATCACGAACGAAACGTTAAGACGGGCCGGCCCGCGCGCGTAAACGATTTGGCAACCCCCGCGCAGCGATGATCGGCCGCCATGTCCCCTTCCGATGCCCTGTTCCCCCCGCCACCGGCAACTTTCCTCGCGGGCAGCTTCGCGCCCGTGGGTGCCGCGACCGAACTGGTCGACGGCGTTGCTGCCTTGTTGCGCCTCGCCCGCGGGCTGGTGACGGCCGGCCGTGCGGTGGACCTCGCCGGCCTCGACCGCATGGTCGGCCTGCTCTGTGCCCGCGCGCTCGACCTGCCGCCCGAGGAAGGGCGGCGCCTGCGACCGCGCCTGGCTGCCCTGCTCGCCGAACTCGACGGTTTGGGCAGTGCTCTGGCCGCTGCTTCCGATGCTGCCGGGGACCCGCGCCCGACCGGCTGACCCCTCCGCTTCCCGCCCGGCAAAAGGCCATGGCATGAAACTCGAAACGATCCTGGTCGCACTTGCGGCCCTGGTGCTGGTGCTGGGGTTGATCTGGCTGGCCCGCGCCGCCGCCCAGTGGGGTGGGCTCGCGCCGCGCGCCCGTGGCGACGCGACCGGACGGCTGGCGCTGGTGCAGGTGCTGGCACTGGACCCGCGGCGCCGACTGCACCTCATCCGCTGCGACAATCGCCACCTGCTGGTGCTGACGGGCGGCGCGCAGGACCAAGTGATCGGCTGGACCGACGGAGCCGCGCCATGATGCGCCGCCTGCTCGCGGGCCTCGCCGTCGCCGCGCTGCTGTCAGTCGTGCCCGGCCTGGCCGCCGCCCAATCCGTCGCCATCGACCTCGGCGCCGGCGGCGGGGCCGGCGCCACGGCGCGGCTGGTGCAACTGACCGCGCTGGTCACGCTGTTGTCGCTCGCTCCGAGCCTGCTGGTGATGGTCACCGCCTTTGCCCGAATCGTCATCGTGCTATCGCTGCTGCGCAGCGCATTGGGCACCCAGGGCACGCCGCCGAATACGGTGCTGATCGGACTTGCGCTGTTTCTCACCTTCTTCGTGATGCAGCCGGTGCTGGACCAGTCCTGGACCGCGGGCCTGCTGCCGATGTCCGAGGGTCGCATCGGTGAAATGGAGGGCATCAGGATCGCCGCCGAGCCGTTCCGCGGCTTCATGACCGGCAATGTCCGGCCGGACGACCTGCGGCTTTTTCTCGACCTCGCCCACCTGCCGGACCCGGCCACCCCGGATCAGACTCCCTGGCGCGCCCTGATCCCCGCGTTCATGGTCGGCGAATTGCGGCGTGCCTTCGAGATGGGCTTCCTGCTCTACCTGCCCTTCCTGGTCATCGAGATGGTCGTGGCGTCGGTGCTTATGAGCCTGGGCATGATGATGCTGCCGCCGAATGTCGTCTCGCTGCCGTTCAAGCTGATCTTCTTCGTGCTGGTCGATGGCTGGCGCCTGGTCGCGGGCAGCCTGGTGCAGAGCTTCGCGCCGGGATGACGGTGGGCTATAGGGACGGATGCCGCATGCTATTACCCTGCGCCTCGCGAACGCCGATTGCGCCATCATCACCACCTTGCTTGACCGACTGGCGGCGGACGGCATCGCCGATGACGTGCCGCATCTCGGCTACGCACCGCATATTACGCTGGCCGTCTATCCCGAAGATGCCGACGCCACCGCGCTGGCGGCCAGCGTCGCGGCGCTGTCGGTTCAGTGGAAGCGCCTATCCGTCCGATTCGCAGGGCTGGGGATATTTCCGAATTCGCCCGCGGTGCTGTGGCTTGCCCCAGTGGTGACTTCGGCTCTCATGGTGCGACATGCCCAGCTGCTGGCCCGCCACCCGGCGACGGGCCACTGGGCCGGCGGCGCCTGGGTGCCGCATGTCACGCTGTCCGCCGCGCTCGATTCGTCCACCAGGGTGGCTGCCGCCGTAGCATGCGCCACGGCGGGGTTTGCGCCCTTCGAGGCGATAGTGGACCGAGTGGAACTCGTGCGGTTCGCACCCGTGCAAGTGATGTTCTCGGGCGCGCTCACCGGCGGCTGAAGCGCTATTTCGGCAGGTGCATCGCGATGTAGGGCGGCAACTGGAACGCGGCGTGGTGCACCTCCGGCGTCCAATAGCGGCTGGTGCCCAGCACCCCCGCCGACTCGGCACGCTGGCGGATCGTCTCCACCGGCACCGCATCCAGGCCCGGCTGCTTGGCCGCGAAGCCCAGCGTCATAAACCCGCCCACGTAGGTCGGCACCGCCGCCACATAGGCGCCCACGTGCTGGAAAAACTTGCGCCGCCGCTCGCTGGTGTCGCGCAATTCGTCGGCCTGCATGAACGGCACGCCGCACTGATTCACTATCAGCCCGCCTTCCGACAGGATGCGTGCGGCGTTGGCATAGAATTCGTCGGTGAACAGCACCTCGCCCACCCCGATCGGATCGGTGCTGTCCACGATGATGGCGTCGAAGCCGCCGTCCGGCGCGGTGCGAACATAGTCGATGCCGTCGCCGACGATCACCTCGGCGCGCGGGTCGCTCCAGGCATCGCCGGCGATGGCGGGCAGGAATTCCTTGGCGAGGCGGATCACCTCGCCGTCGATCTCCACCATCACGGCGCGTGCGACATTGCGGTGCTGCAACACCCGCCGCAGCACGCCGCCGTCGCCGGCGCCGATGATCAGCACGCGCCGGGCCGCGCCATGCGCCAGCAGCGGCACGTGGGTCAGCATTTCCTGGTAGACGAATTCGTCCGCCTCGGTGATCTGCACGACGCCATCCAGCAGCATCACGCGGCCATGGCGCTCGCTCTCGAACACCATGATGTCCTGGAACGGGCTCTGCACGCGTGCCAACTCGCGCTTCACCAGGAAACGCTGGCCCCACTCGGCATATAGCGTCTCGTTCACCCAGGAATCGGTGGCCATTCTCGTCGCTCCAGTCGGCCGAACGGCCCGGGACGGGGTCCCGGGCCGTTCGGTGGTGTCAGATCCGCACGCTCAGGCGACGCGGCCGCGCCGCTGCTCGTCCAGGTCGATGCGCGACGGCGAGAAGGCGGCGTGGATCAGCGGAATGGCGCGATGGGGATCGCAATCACCGCAGACAAAGATGTCCAGCGCAGCAAAATCACGTTCCGGCCACGTGTGGATCGAGATGTGGCTCTCCGCCAGCACCACCACGCCCGAGACGCCGCCATTTGGCGAGAAATGATGGAAATGGCTGTGCAGGATCGTCGCCCCGGTAGCGATCGCCGCGGCACGCAGCGACTCGTCGATATGCTCCGGACTGTCCAGCCGCGAGGCGCCCCAGATGTCGATCAGCAGGTGCGTGCCGGCAAACTTCATGCCGTCACGCTCCACGAAATAGTCCTTTCTGTCCTCCTCGTGGCCCGAGGAGGTCAAGATAGTCTGGTTCTCGCTCGGGACTTCCGAGACCATCCCCAGTGGCATGAGTGCGTTCATGTCGCAAACCCCTGTCAACCAGTAGACGGCCTGTTGGGCAGCATGCCGCATGCATGCGCCCCCTGGGGCCAAGGCGGCGGAAAATGGGGAAAACGGGGGGGGGATGCAAGTGAAATGTCCCCCATGTGCCGACCAATCGCGCATGTCCGTCGCGCGGTGGGGTCAGGGGGGATCGCGCGGTGCCAATGCCTGCAGCGAGGTCGCCATGCCGCGGGCCAGCCGCGCCTCCTGCGCCGCCCGCGGCAGGTCGGCCACGCCGCGCACCGGCGCCGCGGTGATCACGTCGAGCAGGTCACGAAGCGCGGGCTCGCCGAGCCGCGGCAGGTACTCCGTGCGCAGCCTGGCCAGCATCCGCTCGTCGCCGGCCTGCGAGGCGGCAGAGGCGAGCCGGAGCACCAGGCGGGACTGCACGGCGTCCAGGGCACCCGCAGCCGGCAGCACGGCGGCGGCACGGGCGGCCAGCGCAGCGGTTGCACCCGGCCAGTCCTTCGCCTCTTCCAGCAGCGTTGCGCGCAGTTCCTGCGCGGCGGGAGTCGCAAGTTCGGCCAGAGTGCCGACTGCCGTCGTCAGGTTGCCCACCTTGGATGCCGCGCGGGCATAGGTCAGCGTCCGGCTCTCCAGCAGCGCCGGCGGCATCGCGCCTTCCACCACGCTGCCGGCGAGGGCGTCCAGCGCGGCTTGCGGGCTGCTCTCTTCCAGCCGCAGCGCCGCCAACCGGCCGCCCAGCACGGCGCGCGCCACGCCGGGCGGCGCCTCGGCCACTAGTTTCTCCAGCACCGCGGCGGCACGTTGCGGCAGGTCAAGCGCCACCAGCCGCTCGGCCAGGCTGGCGGCAAGCTCGTGCCCCGCCCCACCCTCAGGCAGCAGGTCGACGTTCTCCTCGGCGAGCGCCACGAGATCCAGCGGTGACAGGGCTGCCTGGGCCTCTGGCGCCAGGCTGCGCGCGAAGGTGTCCATCAGGCGCTGGCGAATCCGCGCGGCCTCGTCGGGAAAGATCTGGCGCGTTTCGCGCAGGTCGGCGAGCGCGCGGCGCCAGGCGCCGGCCTGGGCGCGCAACTCGGCGATGCGCAGGCGCGTGTCCACCTCCAGCCCATCGCCTCGCCACGCGAAGACCAGTTTCTCCAGCGCGTCGGCGGCCTGCGCCGGCGTCAGCACACCGCCAGCCAAGCGAAGCTCGACGGCGCGTCGGGCGGCAATCGCGCGCGCGCGGCGGTCCGTGCCGTTGGCCACCTTGTCGTACAGCGCCAGCACAGCGGCGGCATCGGCGCCGGTCCGCTCGGCCACCTGGGCGCGGGCGAGGTCGAGACCCGACGCGTCGCCCAGCTTCTTCAATACCGCGGCGGCGGCAATGGCCTCGCCCCCTTGCGCCATCGTCTCCAACGCCAGCGGCAGCAGGCGGTCGCGCAGTGGCGCGGGATAGGAGAGCAACAAATTCATGGCCGAGGCGAAGATCGCCGCCGGCCGTGGTGCGCCCGGCTCCGCCTGGGCGGCACGCACCGCGCGCCACAGCGCGACCTCGTCGCTGCCGGTGAGGCGCGGATCGTCGATGCCTGCAGCCTCGCGGGTACGGCCGGCAAGAAGCGCGGCGATGCTGGCCAGCCCGACGATATCGGGATCCTCCCCGGCCCGCGCATCCTCGGCCACGGTCACCTTCATCACGGCCTGCATCTCCGCCCCCATGCCCAAGGCGAGAAGCGCCTCGGCCACATCGCGCCGCCGTGCCGTGCGTGCCTGCGGCGCGGCGGCGGAGGCGGCCAGCGTGGCCGATTGCAGGCGCCGCTGCAGCGCCTCCAGCTTCACTCCCGGGAGGTCGTAGCGTCGGCTTGCCCCGGCTGCCTCGGTCATGGCGCGGGTCTGGCTCTCGGGGGCGGAGAGCGCCAACGCGCGCTCGGCATCGGCAGCCAGCACGAAACCCTGCGCCGTCGGCCGCAACGTCAGCGCATCGGTACGGGCGATTACCGCAACACCCTGCCAGGTCGGCAGCAGGGTGAACTCCGGTGTCCGGCGGTCGACGGGCACCCCCTGCCCTTCGCCCCGCAGCGTGCCCACCAGCAGCGACCCGCCGGTCAGAGGATCGGGCACGGACACGACCTGTCCAGGGGCGGCGGCCGCCAGCCGCAGGCGGCCTTCGTCCATCTCCGGACGGATCGGCTGGAAATTCGGTTCAGACGCGTCGGCCGGCAGCACCGACACGACCCAGCCTTGCTTCACCCGCGACAGCCCGAGCCGCGAGTTGGCAGGCAGTGGCAGGCGCATGACCGTGGCTGTCGGCAGAATGGTGATGCTCGCATCTCGTAACACCGGGTCGCCGCGTAGCGGAGCGAGATCAAGTGGCCGACGATCATCGAATACGACCAGCGCCACATCGCCGCGGCGCAACGCCGCCGCACCGACCGCAGGGCCGAACGGGAGCGTCACGGCTTGGGTGACCCCCGTGGCCACCGCGCGGTCGCCTGGGCCGGCGATGCTGGCGGCCAGCGGCTGCGCCGGTGTGGCCGAACCATCCAACGGCGCCGCAGTCACCGGCTCGCGCGGCGCGGCCTGTGGCGCGGCTGGCGGTTCCGGCACGGCGGCGCGCGTGGCGGGTTTCTCGGCCGGAGGCGAGCGGGCAGGCGCGGCGGCGGCAGGGGCAGCCGCATGTGGCGGCGGCGATTGGGTCGTTGACGGCGTGGACGTTGACGATACGGACATCACTGGCGGTTGGCGCGCGGGTGCCGTCGCCACCGCAGGGCGCTGGGCGGCGTCCGGCTTCGCGTCGGCAATGTCCAGCACGAGCCGCTCGCCCAGGCGGTAGCTGCGCAGCCTTGCGCCCGGCGCGAATGTCAGGTCCAGCACCGCGTCGTGCGCGACCAGCGCCTTGACGTTGCGCGGCACCCGCGCCCGCGACGTCAGCACCACTTGCCCGTGGGCAGTGGTGAATTTCAGCGTCGCGCCCGACTCGCGTGCCGCGAGCGTGTGGCGTACGCCGGGCGCCAGGTCGATGACGACGCGGCCGAAGCCGGCGTGGTCGCCGGTGCGGACCGACAGGCTCACCGCCTGGTGCGCCTGCGTAGTGGCGGCGTCTGCCGCCCGGGCCTTGGTCGTCAGCGCCGGCCCAACCCCCACCAGCAGCGCCAGCAACAGCCAGAAGCCGCGATGCGCCCGGCGCATCAGTCGAAGCTCGCCAGCAGCTTGTCGATATCGCTCTGGTCCATTGCGCTGGCAGGCAACTGGGGTCCGTTCAGCAGCATTGCCTCCGGCGGGACCGGCCGTGCCGCCCGCGCCGGAGCGCCACGGCTGGCGAAGGTGGAAATTATGTGCGCCACCTTGCTGTCGATCGTCTTCAGTGTCGCGACCACCTTGGTGATGCGCTGCCCGGTGATGTCCTGGAAGCTGCACGCCTCGTAGATCCGCGTGGTCGCATCCTGCAGCACTGCCGCGCCCTCGCTGTCCAGCCCCGACGACACCCGGTCGAGCGTCTCGCAGACCTCCAGGATGGAATCGGTCGCCGCGGCGGTGTGCGCCACGATGGCGTCCAGCTCGTCGGTCGCCGAGGGGATGTGGCTGTCGGTGATATCGTCCACCTTCAGCGCCGCGATCTCCTCCCGCGCGGCGGCGATGGTTCGCCCAAGCTCCTCCACCTCGTTCAGCAGCGTGGTCTCCGTGCTGGTCAGGTCGCCGCGCATGCTCGCCAGCACCGCCTGCACCACGTCGGCCACCATCGTGGGCTCCACAGTTGGCCAGCGCGTGCCGATCTCGGCGAGCCGCACGGCCAATTCCTCCGGACCGCGTCGCGCGGGACTGGGCTCATGCATGACCCAGAACCTTCTCGATCTTCTCGCGCAGCGTCTCGGCATTGAACGGCTTGACGATGTAGTTCGAGACCCCGGCCTGCTTGGCTGCCACCACGTTCTCCACCTTGCTCTCGGCGGTGATCATGATGAACGGCATCGTCTTCAGCTTCGCATCCGCGCGCACCTCCTGCAGCAGCTGCAGGCCAGTCATCGGCTGCATGTTCCAGTCGCTGATCACCAGGCCGAAATGGTTGGCGCGCAGCTTGGCCAGCGCATCGGCGCCGTCCGTTGCCTCCTCAACATTGTTGAAGTCGATCTGCTTCAGCAGGTTGCGGATGATGCGCAGCATGGTCTTGTAGTCATCAACGATCAGCACGTTCATCGATTTGTCGATCGACATGTCTGGTTCCTGTCCTGGCGCGGCCGATGCCGGGCGCGCGGGTCCTGTTGCGGAATGCCGGGCATGGGAGGTCGGCCCGCGGGCGTGGGAGAGGGACGGCCCGGCGCTCGCGCGCCCAATCAGCCCGAGGGCTTCGGCGGCGCGGATGGCGGGTCGGCCGGACGGTTCGCCTTGGCACGCTGGCGGGCCAGCTCGGTGGTTGCCTGGCGGGCGCGCTCAGGCTGCATCGCCGCCAGCACCGGGGCAGCCTTGGATTCCTTCATCCGGTCGAGCACCGCCAGCAGCACCGGCCGGTCCAGGTCGTTGAAGATCGCCGCGGCATCGCGTGGCTTCATCGTCTCGTACAGCTTCACCAGCCCCCGCCAGTTCTCCTCGTCGCGCGCGTGCCGTGCGGTCTCCAGGGCCTCCAGCCGGGTCTGCAGGCCGGACATCTCCTCGATCCGACCGGCAAGCCGCTTCTCGGCCGCGGCCAGCACGCCCTCGCGCACCGCCAGCCCCGCCTCGCGCGCATCCAGCTCGGCACGCCGCTTGCGCAGGTCCTGCAGGAGCGCGCGCTCGGCACTGCTCACCGGCGGCTCCGTGGCCGGCTTCGGCGCCGGCGGCACGATGACCTGCGGCTGCACCACGTTGGTGGCCGGCGCGGGTGCGGCAGGCGGCGATTTTGCCGGCAGGTGGCCACCCTGCCCTGCGGCAGCGGGAACGGAAGCGGCAGTGGGCGGGGGCTTGTGGCTGCTTTCCGCCAGCGCCTGGCGCACCAGACCGGCCGTCTTCACGCCGATCAGCGCGACCATCGCGGCCATTGCCATCGGCAGCAGGCGCGGAACGAAGGGCAAACCAGCCATGTCAGCGCGCCATCCGCAGTGCACGGATCAGGTCGCGTTCGGCTTGGCTGCGCACGCGCGGCAATTCGTCGTCGGGTACTGGCGGTGCCGTGGCCGCACCCGGCCTCTCGGGCGGGGGCGCATCGCGCTCCACCGCTCGCAGCCGGGGCGGCGGCGGCGCCACGCTACGGCCTTCGCGCACCAGCTGGTCCAGCCGGTCGGCCAGCGAATCGCCGCGCTCGCTGAGGAACACCAGGTCGTCCTTCAGCCGCGCCGCTGCGTCGATCTGCCGGGCGATCTGCCGCCCGGCTCCATCGGCGGCTTCCTTCAGCCGGTCGATCCCCTGCTCCGCCGCTCGCGTCGATTGGTTGAAGCCTGCCACCAGTTCCTCCAGTGCCGCACGGTCGCGCTTGAGCACGCCCAGCGCGCGCTCCAGGCGCACGGCATGGAACAGGGTCGCCACCAACAGGCCGACCAGGATCAGTTCGAGTAGCCATTCCATGCCTGCCATCCCGGGCCCATCCTGGGCGTGATGCGGTGAAGATTCCGTTCACGCGGCGCCTTGCAGGGCACCGCCTCAGCGCTCGCCGGCCGGCTGGCGCGGCACCTCGCGCTCGATGCGCACGGCCATGCGGTTCTTGCGCCGCCCGACCTGTCCCTCGAACAAGGTAATCGTGCCGCAGCGCAGCTGCACCGCGCCGCCTACCGCGGCGTTCAGCGTGATCCGGCTGCCGGGCTTGAGGTTCATCACGTCCGACAGACGCATCACCTGCTCGTCCAGCACCACGTCCAGGTCGATGTCAGTGCTCCACAGCTCCTCGGCCAGATGCGTCTCCCAGATCGAGTCGCGGCCGAATTTCTCGCCCATGAACTGCTGCAGCAGCAGCTCGCGCACCGGCTCCAGCGTGGCATAGGGCAGCAGCAACTCCACCCGCCCGCCGCGGTCTTCCATGTCCACCCGCAGCCGCGCCAGCACCGCGGCGTTGGACAGGCGCGAGATGGTGGCGAAGCGCGGGTTCACCTCCAGCCGCTCGAACCGGAAGGTCACCGGGCAAAGCGGGTCGAAGCTGAGCGAAAGATCGGCCAGCACCACCTGGATCAGCCGCTCCACCAGCGTGCGTTCAATGGTGGTGTAGGGGCGGCCCTCGATGCGCATCGCGGCCGTGCCGCGCCGCCCGCCCAGCAGCACGTCCACGATCGAGTAGATCATGGCGCTGTCCACCACCATCAGCCCGTAATTGTCCCACTCCTCGGCCTTGAACACCGCCAGCATCGCCGGCAGCGGGATCGAGTTCAGGTAGTCGCCGAAGCGCAACGACAGGATGTTGTCGATGCCCACTTCCACGTTGTCGCTGGTGAAGTTGCGCAACGAGGTGGACATGATGCGCACCAGCCGGTCGAACACGATCTCCAGCATCGGCAGGCGTTCGTACGACGACGAGGCCCGAGCTGATGATCCGCTGCATGCCGGTGCGGTGCTCGCCGTCCGACGGGCCGGCGTCGAAGCCGAGAAGGCTGTCGATCTCCGCCTGGTTCAGCACCCGTTGCGGCGTCACCGTGGCAGCGGACCCGGCGCCGTCCTCGCCGCCTTCGGTTTCGGCGCCCCAGGCGGCGGCGAGTTCCTCCTCGGTCTGGCTGCCGCTCATTGCACGATGATCTCGGGGAACAGCACGTCCACCACGCGCGCCGGCGCCACCGCGATGTTGGCGCGGGCGATCAATTCCTCGCGCAGTCGATAGGTGCCGGCGCTGCCGCGCAGTTCCTCGGGGCGCATCTCGCGCAGATAGGTCTGGAACAGGTCGAGCAGCCGGGGCATCGCCGCGCGCACCGCCGGCTCGTCCTCGGCGCGGGCCAGTTCGATCTTCGGCCGCAGCTTGATGAAGCTGTTGCGCCGTGGGCCGGCATTGAGGTTGGCGATGATCTCGGGCAAGTCCATGAAGAACGCTGCCGGCTTGCCGGCGTCCTTGCCTGTGCCCGGGCCAGCACCGTGGCCTTCGCTCGACGCGTTTGCGCCATTCGCCGGCGCCTTGCCGTGGCCGGCGGCCGTGCCGTGCCCGCCCTTTTCCGGCGCCGCCGCACCCTCCGCGGCCGGCGCGCCGTCCATGCCCAGCAGCGGCGGCAGGATGCCGCCAAACCACAACCCCGCGCCCACGCCCGCCAGCAGCGAGGGGACGGCGAGCAGGATGATGAGCTTCTTCTTGCCGCCCTTCCTGACGGGCGCGCCTGCGGCGGCGTCGCCCGATGCGGCCGTTGCAACAGCCGTCATGGCCGCCCCCGTCCCTACGCGCACGGCCACCATGGCCGCGTCGAGGCGATACTGGCCCGCCAAACGTTAACCGACCCTTTCCCGCCCGGCCGATACTGCCGGGCTGCGGCGCCCTGCCCCGGGCAGCGGTTGCCGGGTGGGCGCACCTGGCCGGCCGAAACTCCTTGATTCCGCTGGCGGCCCGCAATGGCACGGCGGTTGCGTGGCATGCACCGCAACCGCCTGCCGAGGAAGCCCACAGTCATGCAGAACGCCACCTCCCTCGCCCTGTCGCGCATGGTCGCCCAACAGCGCGCGATCGACGTGACCGCCGGCAACATCGCCAACGCCGCCACCCCCGGCTACCAGGCCGAGCGGCTGGTGTTCGCCGACTATCTCGGTCCGCAACGACGCGCGCGGCGTGCCGCCAGGCGGCGAAACCATGGCCTTCGCCCAGGACCGCGCCAGCTACCGCGACACGACGGCCGGGCCAATCAGCCACCACCGGCAACCCGCTGGATCTTGCGCTCGGGATCGGACGGCTATTTCACCGTCAGCACGCCGCGGGGCACGCGCCTCACCCGCGCCGGACATTTCGAGCTCTCGACCGACGGGCGTGTCGTGGACAGCCAGGGCAATGCGCTGCTGGACACCGCAGGCCAGCCACTGAAGCTGACCACCGCCGACACCAGGGTCACGGTCGCCGGCGACGGCACCGTCAGCAGCGAGAACGGCCGCATCGGGCGCATCGCCGTGGTCGGCCCGCCGACCCCTACCGCATCAAGCCCGAGGGCGGCCGGCTGTATGTCGCGCAGGACCCGCCGGTGCCGGTCGACAAGCCGCGCCTTGTCCAGGGCGCCATCGAGAACAGCAACATCGCCCCCACCCTGGAGCTCACCCGCATGATGCGCGAACTGCGCGAGTTCGAATTCACCAGCAAGATGGTGCAGACGGAATCCGACCGCATGAAGGCGGCCATCGACAAGCTCACCCAGAAACGCAGCTGAGCGGGAGGACAAGCCCATGCGATCGCTCGACATCGCCGGCACCGGCATGCAGGCCCAGGCGACCAACGTGGAGGTCATCTCCAACAACATCGCCAACATGACCACCACCGGCTTCAAGCGCCGGCGCGCCGAGTTCCAGGACCTGATCTACCAGAACCTGCGCCGCGTCGGCTCCAACTCGTCCGACGCCGGCTCGGTGGTGCCCGCCGGCGCCCAGGTTGGCCTCGGGGTCAAGACCGCGGCCATCTACCGCATCCACGAACAGGGCAACCTGCAGCAGACCTCCAACTCCTTCGACCTCGCCATCCGCGGCAACGGCTTCTTCCAGGTCACCCTGCCCAGCGGCCAGACCGCCTATACCCGCGACGGCACCTTCGCCCTTTCGCCCGAGGGCCAGATCGTCACCTCCGACGGCTACGTGGTGCAGCCGGGCGTGACCGTGCCGGCGAACGCCACCAACGTCACCATCAACGCCTCCGGCCAGGTCCAGGCGACGCTCGACGGCCAGACCGCCCCGGTGCTGGTCGGCCAGGTAGAGCTGGCCGTGTTCCCCAACGCCACCGGGCTGGATGCCCAGGGCGACAACCTGTTCCTGGAGACCACAGCCAGCGGTGCGGCGGTTACCGGCACGCCGGCATCGCCCGGCTTCGGCTCGGTGCTGCAGGGCTTCATCGAGACTTCGAACGTGAACGTGGTCAGCGAGATCACCAACCTGATCACCGCCCAGCGCGCCTACGAGATGAACAGCCGGGTCATAACCACCTCCGACCAGATGCTGTCCACGCTCACCAACCTTCGCTGAGGCCGCCATGCGCATTCTTGCCCTTAGGGCCTTTGCCGCCGCCCTCGCCGGGCCATTCGCCCTCTGCCCTGCCAGCGCGGCCACGTTGCGCCCCGTCACCAGCCTGTCCGCCCCGGTGGTGCGCCTGGCCGACCTGTTCGACGGCCTCGGCGCCGCCGGCAGCCAGGTGCTCGGCCCCGGCCCGGCTCCCGGCGGGCGCATCGTCGTGGAATCCGCCCAGCTCGCCGCCATTGCCCGCCAGTTCGGGGTGGACTGGCGTCCCGGCGGCAGCGAACGCGCGGTGCTCGAACGCCCGGGCCGCCTGCTGCCGCGCGAGGACGTGCTCGCCGCCCTGCATGCGGCACTGGCCGGCGTGGGCGCGCCCGATGACGCGGATCTCGATCTGCCCGGCTATGCCGCCCCGCTTGTCCCCTCGGAAACCGAGGCGCGCGCCGAGGTGGAGCAGCTTGACTACGACCCCGCCAGCGGCCGCTTCAATGCGACGCTCTCCATCTCCGGCGAGGGCATGCTCACCCTGCGCCAGCGGGTCGCGGGCACGATGCACGAGATGGCCGAGGTGCTGGTACCGGTCCGCCGCCTTCCTGCCGGCACGGTAATCGGCCCCGGCGATCTCCAGCCGGCCCGCGTGCGCGCCGACCAGTTGCGCCGGGAGGTCGCCCGCGCGGCGGGACAGGCGGTGGGCATGCAGGTGCGCCGCCACCTTTCCCAGGGCCAGCCGCTGGCGTTGGCCGACCTCTCGCGCCCCGCCGCCGTGGAAAAGGGCGCGCAGGTGCTGCTGCTGCTCAATGCCCCCGGCCTCACCGTTGCCGTGCAGGGCCGCGCGCTGGAGGCCGGGGCGATCAGCGAGCGCATCGCGGTGCTCAACCCCGCCTCCCAAGCGGTGGTGGAGGGCGAGGTCGTCGGCCCCGGCCAGGTGCGGGTGGCGCCCGGTAGCATGCCGGTGGCGCGCCAGCCGCACCGCCGGCAATTCCCCTCCTTCGCACAGGCGATCCGGCCATGACGTCTCCCGTATCCCCGCTCCGCCCCACCCTGCTGGCGGCCGCCTTGCTCGCCGCCCTGCCGCTGGGCGGGTGCGGCAACCTCCAGCGCCTGTCGGAAGTCGGCCGCCCGCCGGCGATGTCGCGCAGCAGCGATCCGACCAAGGCGCCCGACTGGCGTCCGCTCAGCATGCCCATGCCCGCGCCGCAGACCGCCGCCGCCCAGGCCAATTCGCTGTGGCGCCCTGGCAGCCGCGCGTTCTTCAAGGACCAGCGCGCCGCCACCGTCGGCGACATCCTCACCGTTCTGGTCAACATCGCCGACGCCGCGACGCTCAAGAACGACACCAACGCCACCCGCAACGGCAGCCAGAGCCTCGGCCTGCCGAACCTGCTGGGGCTGGAGACCACCGCCATCCCGCGCCTGCTTACCGGCGCCGACCTCGCCAGCCTGGTTTCGCTCAGCAGCGCCAACGGCAATAACGGCAAGGGCCAGATGCAGCGCGACGAAAAGGTAACCCTGCGGCTCGCCGGCGTCGTCACCCAGGTGCTGCCGAACGGCAATCTCGTGATCGCCGCGCGACAGGAGGTGCGGGTGAACTCGGAACTGCGCGAGCTCGCCGTGTCCGGCGTGATCCGCCCGCAGGACATCGCCAGCGACAACACCGTGCGCCACGACCGCATGGCCGAGGCGCGCATCGCCTATGGCGGCCGCGGCCAGCTTACCGACCTGCAGACCCCGCGCTGGGGCCAGCAGGTGCTGGACATCGTGCTGCCCTTCTGAGTTCCCATCGCCGCGAGCGCCCGTTGCACGCCTGTCTGACCGGGTTCAAAATCGATCGGCACAGACGGGAGGATCGGCATGTTCCGGCAATTGGCCACCCTATCGGTCCTGCTCGCCGCGATGGCCCTATTGCCGGCGCGCCCCGCCCGGGCCAGCGAATGGCTGGCGGTGTGCAGCAAGTGCCTCAGCCCCACGGTCATCAGCAAAAGCGGCATCGGCACGGCCAATGCCGTCGCCGAGGCCCGGATCACCCGCGAGGGCGCGGCGGAGCACTGCTCCAACTGGACGCCGGAGCGGAACCTGGAGGAATGCGTGGCCGAGGCGATGGCCCAGCCGGATGCGCAGAGGACCTATCGCGCAACCGCCGACTGCAAGGCCGGGCGCATCACCCCGATCGACGGTCAAACATACCGGCTGGACGGCGTCTGGGACCGCAGCGACATCGGCGCCGGGCGCACCCGCTGGCGCGACGCCGCGGGCCGCGTGGTCGGGCGCGACAATGCCAGCGGCGGCCTCGGCATCTCCCAGCAATGGGAAGTCCTGTGCCCCGGCCCGCTGCGCGCCACGGCACGGCCGGGCCCAGCCCCTGCCACGCGCCGGGCCGCACCCCAGTCCGCACCCGCAGCCGCTTTCCGGGTCGGCCAGGTTGTCGAGGCGCAGTACGGCCGCCAGTGGATCCGCGGCCGCGTCACCCGCCTGCACCAAACCAGCCGGCATGGCCATGCGGAGTTCGACTACGAGGTTATGCTGGACAACCACAAGCGCGGCATCGTGCCGGCAAGGATGCTGCGCGAGCCCAGGGCGCAATAGGGCGCGAGGCCAGGGAGCAACGCCCCCCGGCCCAGCTTGCTGCGTCCTAGACAGCGTTCTCCTTGTCCAGGATCGGCTTGAACGCCTGCGTCGCCTTCGTCAGCTCCGCCTTCACATCGCCGCCGTTCAGCGTATTGGTCAGCGCGATGCCGAATACGTCGCGGAACTCGGTCACCGACACGATCTCGGGCAGGCCCGGCCGGCCGATCTCCTGGCAGCGCAGCGAGGTCTCGAACCATTCCTTCGGGAACTTGCTGCCCTTCTGCACCGATTCGTCCTTCCACACGGAGGTGCGCGGCGGCGTGCCGGCACCCAGGCGGATCTGCTCCTTGCCCATCTCCTTGCCTGCCGCCCACTGGATGTACAGCCACGCCGGCAGCTTGTTCTTCGACGCCGCCGGGATCGACAAGCCGGAGCAGAACGTCGCGGAATGCTGCGCCTTCGGGCCGCGCGGCACCGGCGCGAAGCCGAGATCCTTGGCCACGCGCGACTTGGTGGGGTCGATCAGCGGCGCGGAGAAGCCGATGCCGTCGATCCACATCGCCACCTTGCCCTGGCTGAAGCTGGTCTGGCTCTCCATCCAGTTGAAGCCGATCGTTCCCGGCGGCGCGGTCTCGGTCAGCAGCTTCTTGTAAAGCTCGCCCGCCCACACCGCGGCATCGGTGTCCATCAGCAGGTTCTTGCCGTCCTTGGTGATGGTATCCTGGTCCATGCCCATCAGGAACGAGGTGTACAGCGGCAGATTGGCGTTCTTCAGCCCGCGCCCGACCATGCCGTAGATGCCCTTCGACTTGTCGGTCAGCTTGCGCGACGCCTCCAGCATCTCGTCCATCGTCTGCGGGAACGCCACGCCCCTGTCGGCGAAGATCTTCTTGTTCCAGAACATCAGCCACACGTCATGGTTGGTCGCCAGCGTATGGATGGTGCCGTCCGCCGCGGTGCCCCAGCGCAGGCCGGGGGCGGCAAAGTCGGCGAAGTCGAATTCCGGCGCGGTGACATTCGGGTTGTTGATCCAGGTGCGCAGGTCTTCCATCCACTTGCCGCGCTCCACCAGGCGCTTCTGCACGTGCAGCGCCACCGAGACCACATCGAAGCTCGGCCGCCCGGCGGAAAGCTCCAGCGCCACCTTGGGCCGCTGCTGCTGCTCGGGGATCTGCTCGGAGCCGACGCGGATGCCCGTCATCTCCTCGAACTTCTTGTGGTTGGCCTGCAGCACGTCGGCGTTGGGGCCCTTCTGGAAATTCACCTCGATCGTCGAGCCCTTGGCCATCTTCCAGTCGAACTTGCTCTGCGCGTTGGCGCGCTCGACGATGGCGAACATGGGCAGCGCTGCGGTGGCGCCAAGCAGGTGGCGGCGGCGGATCATGACGTTCTCCTCCCGGGAGATGGCGGCCCGGTTGACGCCCCGGCCGCGGTTCATTCAATGCAACAGATCTCAGGGCAACAGGTCTCAGGCATGCGCCTGTCCCGCATTAGTAGCCGCAACGGCGCGCCGCGCGAAAGCGGTTTGACCGCGCCGCGCCGTGCGCCGCCATGGATCAATCGTCGCGGTCGCGGCTAGTCGTCGCGGTGCACGCGCTCCATGCGCTCGTGGCGCTCCTGCGCCTCGATCGACAGGGTGGCGATGGGGCGGGCGGCGAGGCGGCGCAGCCCGATCGGCTCGCCGGTCTCCTCGCAATAGCCGTAGGTGCCGCCCTCGATGCGCAGCAGCGCCTGGTCGATCTTGTTGATCAGCTTGCGGGCGCGGTCGCGGGTGCGCAGTTCCAGCGCCCGGTCGGTCTCCACGCTGGCACGGTCGGTGATGTCGGCCTCGGTGATGCCGCCTTCGGAAAGGCTCGCGAGCGTCCCGTCGGCCTCGCGCAACAGGTCGGCCCGCCACCGCAGCAGCTTCTGGCGGAAATATTCCACCTGCAGCGGATTCATGAATTCCTCGGCGTCCGAGGGAACGTAATCGGGGGGCAGCGTGACCATCATCGTGTGGTGATCCTGCGTCATTGCGGCGGGCGGATCAGCACGGGCGGTTCCCGCCACGGAACCGACGGCCGGCCCCCCCAGGCCATCCAGTCGCGGCGGCTTATACCCAGGCTCCGCTGCGCCGCCAAGGGGCAGACGCCGCCTGTACGTGACGATTTGGCGCAATCACGCTTTCGTTCACGGCGGATCGCCGCCCGGTTGCAACGAAGCCGCAACATACACCGCCATATCTGGCCGACGGGTATCGCTCAGGCGCCGGCTACCTCCAGGCGCGCAAGTTCCAGCCGGGCGCGCAGCGCGATCGCCGCCACTGCCTCGCGCAGCCCCGGATCGGCTGCCTGAGGCACCGTTCCGGCCAGGCGCGCAAGCCGCCGCCGATCCGCCGGCCCGGGGTTTGCCCCCACACCGGCCAACAGTTCGCGCTGCAGCGCCGCCAGTTCCTCCAGCATCTCCCGCCCGTGCCGGTGCGCCTCGCGGTCGCCCACCGCCGGGTCGGGCATCTCCTGCAGCGCCAGCATCGCCGACAGCCCGACCGCCATCGCCGGGGCCACGCCCTTCGCCGCGGCCCCGCCTGCTGCTTCGGGCAGATGAAACCCGCCCGCGGCGCCGCGCCTGCGCGACGCCCCGGCCGCCGGCGCCGGCGGGCCGCCCACACCGCGGATCATCCTGTGCCTCCGCCGAACCCGCGCCCGAAATCGCCACCCACGCCACTCCATCCCATCACCGCCTCCATTCCTGCGCCACTCCCGTCCGTGCCCGGCGCCCATCCGTGCCCGGCGCCGTGTGCCGCCCGGCAGGACCTGCCCAGTGGCTCCACGTCGGTACGGCTGGTTTCCGCCTACCGATCGCTGGCACGGACCTTGCGTTGCCACCCCGCGACACTGCGTCGCAATCCTTGACACTCCGTTCCCAAAGCCGTGGAAACCGTGCCGTGACCCCCATCCTGCCGCGCCTCCTCGCCCTTGCCGCCCTTCTCCTCGCAGCCGCACTCGCCCTCGCCTCCGCCCCGGCCATGGCCCAGGTGCGCATCAAGGACATCGCCGATGTCGAGGGCATCCGCGGCAACCAGCTTGTGGGCTATGGCCTCGTCGTCGGGCTGAACGGCACCGGCGACAAGCTGGACTCCGCCGTCTTCACCCGCCAGTCCCTCATCGGCATGCTGGAACGCCTCGGCGTGAACACCCGCGACCAGGAAGCCAAGCTCAAGACCAAGAACGTCGCCGCCGTCATGGTCACCGCCGAGCTGCCGCCCTTCGGTCGCACCGGCAGCCGCATCGACATCGCCGTCTCCGCCCTCGGCGACGCCACCAACCTCACCGGCGGCATGCTGCTCGTCACCCCGCTGCTCGCCGCCGACGGCGAGGTCTATGCCGTCGCCCAAGGCGCCATCGCCACCGGCGCCATTTCCGCCGGCGGTGCCGCGTCCTCGGTCACCCGCGGCGTGCCCACCGCCGGGCGCATCGCCAACGGCGCCACCATCGAGCGCGAGGTCCCCTTCAAGCTCGCCGGTCGCGAGGCGCCGCGCCTGGGCCTGCGCAACCCCGACCTCACCACCGCGCGCCGCATGGCCGACGCCATCAACCGCGCCGTCGGCGCCGGCACCGCCCAGGCCACCGACCCGCGCACCGTCGCCCTGAACCTCGCCGGCCGCGACGTGATCGACGCGCTCGCCCGCATCGAGGTGCTGCGCGTGGAGCCCGACATGCCCGCCGTCGTGGTCATCGACGAAGCCAGCGGCACCATTGTCATGGGATCGAACGTGCGCGTCAGCACGGTGGCCATCGCCCAGGGCAACCTCACCATCCGCGTCACCGAGACCCCCGCGGTGTCCCAGCCCGGCCCGCTCTCCGGCGGCGCCACCGTGGTCACGCCGCGCACCCAGATCCAGGTGGACGACCAGGGCGAGCGCAGGCTCGGCATCCTCAGCTCCAACGTCACCCTGCGCGACCTCGTCGGCGGCCTCAACGCCCTCGGCGTCGGCCCGCGCGACATGATCACCATCCTGCAATCCATCAAGGCCGCCGGCGCGTTGCAGGCCGAGTTGCAGGTGCGCTGATGCGCAACGCCATCGCCGCCCCGCTCCCGCCCACCGCGGCCGCCCTGGCCAACCCCGCCACCGCGCGCGCCTGGAAGGCTGCCCAGGATTTCGAGGCACAGGTGCTGGGCGAGATGCTCGCCCCCATCTTCGCCACCGTCCACCCTATCGGTGGTCCCCGTGGCGACGGCCCCTTCGGCGGCGGCCAGGCGGAGGAGACGTGGCGGCCAATGCTCAGCCAGGAGATGGGCCGCCACATCGCCCGCCACGGCGGCCTCGGCCTCGCCACGCCGGTGTTCCACCAGATCCTGCGCCTGCAGGAGGCCGCCGACCGCCAGAATTCAGTCGATCGCGCCGGCAAGGCGCAAGCGGAGCCAACGCCATGACCCATCCCCTGCTCGCCACCGCCGACGCGCTGGCCGATCTGCTGGCCGGGGAGAACGTCGCCCTCGCCGCCATGGAGCACGGCGCCGCCGCCGCCCTGGTCGGGGCCAAGCAGGAGGCCACGGAGGCCTTCGCCGCCGCCCATGCCCGCTTCGCCGCGGCCGGCGCACCGATGGACGATGCCCTGCGCCGCGTCCTGGCCGAGGCCGCCGACCGGCTCGCGACCCAGGCCCGGCGCAACCGCCAGCTGCTGGAACGCTCGATCGCCGTTCAGGGGGCGGTGATCGGCGTGATCGCCCGCGCCCTGCCACGCGCCGCCGCCGCACCGCGCTACGGCGCCAACGGCGCCCTTGTCGGCGCGCGGCACGCCATGCCGGTCGCCCTCTCCGCCAGCATCTGATCTCCGAGCATCTGATCTCCGAGCATCTGATCTCCACGCACCACGGCGATGGCGCCAGGGCGCCGGGCGTGATACTGCGGCGCCACCATGCCCGACCCCGCTTGCGAACCCATCGACGACGCTTCCTGGCAGCGCGTGCTGGACCGCGAGCCGGGCCCCGAGGGCTATCCGCCGCTCTACGCCCCTTTCCTCGCCCCACCCGACGCGGCCGATGGATGCGTGGTACTGGGCCGCATCGCCCAGACACTCGACGGCCGCATCGCCACCGAATCGGGCATGTCGTTCTGGATCAGCGGGCCCGAGGACATCCTGCACACCCATCGGCTGCGCGCCGTCTGCGACGCCATCGTCGTTGGCGCCGGCACCGTGCGCGCCGACGACCCACTGCTGACCACCCGCCTCTGCCCCGGCCCCTCGCCGGTGCGCGTGGTCATCGATACCGATCGGCGGCTCGACCACGGCCACCGGATGTTCCAGGCCCCGCCCGCCACCCTGCTGCTCGCGGCCGACGACATCGCCGGGGGCGACCGCCTCGGCACCGCCGAGGTGCTGCGCCTGCCGCGCGCGCCGTCCGGCGGGCTCGCGATCGGCGCCGTCGTCGCGGCACTCGCCGCCCGCGGCCTGCGCCGCATCTTCGTCGAAGGCGGCGGCATCACCGTGTCGCGCTTCCTCGCCGCCGGCGCCCTCGACCGCCTGCACGTCACCGTCGCCCCACTGCTGCTCGGCTCCGGCATCCCCGCCTTCACCCTGCCCGGCGTCGCCCGGCCGGAAGATGGGCTGCGCCTGTCCTGGCAGGTCCACAGCCTCGGCGACGACCTGCTGTTCGACATTCCGCTGGCGCGCACATGCCCCCTGGCGCGCCGATGAGCGACACCGCCCGCGCCTATTGGACCATCGCCCCCGGACAGGGCGAGTTGCGCATTGAATCGCTGCCGCCCCCCGGCGCCGGGGAACGCCGCCTGCGCACGCTCGCCACCGGCATTTCCCGCGGCACCGAATCCCTCGTCTTCGCCGGCCGCGTGCCCCCCAGCCAGCACCAGGTCATGGCCGCCCCGCTGATGGGCGGGGCCCTGCCCTTCCCGGTGAAATACGGCTACAGCACGGTCGCCGTGGACGAAGCAGGTGCCCGCCACTTCGTCCTGCACCCGCACCAGGATCGCTTCAACGCCCCCGCCGCCATGTGCATCCCGGTGCCCGCCGCAGTCCCCACCGCCCGCGCGACCCTGGCCGCCAACATGGAAACGGCGCTGAACATAATCTGGGACGCGGCTCCCCTGGCCGGGGAGCGCATCACCGTCATCGGCGCCGGCGTCGTCGGCCTGCTCGCCGCCAGCCTGCTCGCCCGCATCCCCGCCGCCCACGTCACCGTCATCGACATCGACCCCGGCCGCGCCCCGCTCGCGCGCCGCTTCGGCTGCCGCTTCGCCCTGCCGGCCGATGCGCCCCCCGACCAGGACCTCATCGTCCACGCCTCGGCCACCGAGGCCGGCCTGCGCACCGCCCTCGCCCACGCCGCTCTCGAGGGCCGCATCGTCGAGGCCAGCTGGTATGGCGACCGCGAACCCGCCCTCCCCCTCGGCGAGGCCTTCCACGCCCGCCGCCTGCGCCTGCTCTCCACCCAGGTCGGCCACGTCGCCACCGCCATGCGCGGCCGCCGCACCCACGCCCAGCGCCTCGCCCTCGCGCTGGACCTGCTCGCAGATGCCGCCTACGACGCCCTGCTGGAACCCGCGACTCGCTTCGAGGACCTCCCCGAAGCCATGCCGCGCCTGCTTGCCGGCGGCCTCTGCCACGTTGTCACCTACGGGAACGAATAGATGTTCAGCCTCACCGTCTGCGACCACATCATGATCGCCCACAGCTTCCGCGGCGAGGAGTTCGGCCCCGCGCAACGCCTGCACGGCGCAACCTATGCCGTCGAGGCCGAGTTCCGAGCCCCCCGGCTCGACCCGCTGAACCTGCTCATCGACATCGGCCTGGCCAAGACCGAGCTGCGCCGCATCCTCGACACGGTGGACTACCACAACCTCGACGGCCTGCCCGCGCTCGCCGGGCAGAACACCACCACCGAATACATGGCCTTCCACATCTGGACCCTGCTCGCCGAGGCGCTGAAGGCCGGCACGCTCGGCGCCGGCGGCCAGGCGGTCACCGCCATGAAGGTGCTGCTGCGCGAAAGCCCGGTTGCCTGGGCGGCGTACGAGGGAGACATCGCCTGATGCGCCTCGCCGTTCTCGTGCCCGGCTCCATCGCCACCATCTCCGGCGGCTACGGCTACGACCGCGCCATGGTGGCCGGACTGCGCTGCCTCGGCCACGACGTGGCGGTGCGCGAACTGCCCGGCCGCCACCCGCTGCCCGACGCCGCCGCCCGCGACGGTGCCCGCACAGCGCTGGCGGCCCTGCCGGACGACGTGGTGCCCGTCATCGACGGACTTGGCCTGCCTGCCTTCGCCGGCCTGCCAAGCCTCGCCCGCGCCATCGGCCTCATCCACCACCCCACTTCCCGCGAAGCCGGCCACTCCGAGCCCGACCGCGATGCCCTCGCCGAAGCCGAACGCGCCCTGTTCCCCGCGCTCGCCGGCTGCATCGTTACCAGCGCCACCACCGCGGCCACGCTCGCCGCAGATTTCGCCGTCGCCTCCGAGCGCATCCGCATCGTCGTCCCGGGCACCGCCCCCGCCCCCCGCTCCACGGGTTCCGGCGGCCCCACCTGCCAGATTCTGTCGATCGGCACCCTGGTCCCGCGCAAGGGCCATGAACTGCTGCTGCGCGCGCTGGCCCGCCTGTTCGACCTGGACTGGCACCTGACCATCGCCGGCGGCGCGCCCGACCCGGTCCACGCCGCGACGCTGCAGAACCTCGCCGACGACCTCAAGATCGCCCAGCGCGTCACCTTCGCCGGCGCCTTGGTCGACGCGGCGCTCGACGCCGTATGGCAGCGCGCCGACGTCTTCGCGCTCGCCACCGAATACGAGGGCTACGGCATGGCCATCGCCGAAGCCCTCAAGCGCGGCGTCCCCGTCGCCATCACCAAGGGGGGTGCCGCCGGCGACCTCGTCCCGGTTGAAGCCGGCGTGGTCTGCGATGTCGGCGACCTCGTCACCTTCTCCAAGGCGATCCGCCGGGTGATCTTCGACACCGAGTTGCGGGCCGAAATGGCCGAGGCCGCCTACCAGGCCGGCCAGGCCCTGCCCGACTGGCCCGCCCAGGGCCGCGCTTTCGCCGAGGCGCTGGCCGCCCTCGCCCCGACCTGAGATGCCCGAAAGCTTCGACGGCGACTGGCTCGCCCTGCGCGAACCCATCGACGCCGCCGCGCGCAGCCCAGTCCTCGCCCGTGCGCTGTCCGCGATTCTGCCGCCGCGCCCCTCGCTGATCGACCTCGGCGCCGGCACCGGCAGCCTGTTCCGCTGGCTCGCCCCGATCATCGCCGGCCCGCAAAGCTGGACCCTGGCCGACGCCGACCCCACCCTGCTCACTCGCGCCTTCGCCGAAATCAGCGCCTGGGCCACCGCGCGCGGCCTGCCCGCCACCGCCACCGCCGCCGCGCTCACCATCCGCACTCCCCTCGGCGCCTGGCGTGTCCAGGCCGAGGTCGTCGATCTCGCCGCCCCGCTGCCCAGCCTCGAACTCAACCGCCACGATGCCGTGCTGTGCAGCGCCCTGCTCGACCTCGTCTCGGCCGACTGGATGGCCCGCCTCGCCGCCCACCTGAAGAAGCCGCTGCTCGCCTGCCTCTCCGTGGATGGCCGCGACGCGCTGCGCCCCGCCCACCCCATCGACCGCACCGTCTTCGCCGCCTTCCGCCGCGACCAGCAGCGCCACAAAGGTCTGGGATTCGCCCTTGGACCGCATGCGCCAACCGCCCTGCGCGCCGCCTTCACCGCGCGTGGCTTCACCGTGCGCGACGCCGCCAGCGACTGGCGCATACCCCCAGCCAGTGCCGACCTGCTCGACATGCTCGTCGCCAGCCACGCCGAGGTCGCCGCCCGCCACCTGCCTGGCCGCCGTGCAGCCATCCGCGCCTGGGCCGGGCTGCGCGCCCGCCAGGTCGACCAAGGCAGGCTTGCCATGCGCGTCGGCCATCGCGACAGTCTGGCGCTGCCCCCAGGCACAACCTGGCCTCAGGCCCCAGGCGCCGCCTGTTCTCAGGAGTGACCGAAATGCCCCTGCTAGGATGCATTGCCGACGACTTTACCGGCGCCACCGACCTTGCCTCGATGCTGGTCCGCAACGGCATGCGCGCCGTCCAGCTGATCGGCGTCCCCGCCCCGGGCGATCCCATCCCCGAAGCCGATGCCGTCATCATCGCGCTGAAATCCCGCACCGCCCCGGTGCGCCAGGCCGTGACGGACAGTCTCGCGGCCCTCGACTGGCTGCGCGCCGCCGGCTGTGCGCAGTTCTTCTTCAAATACTGCTCCACCTTCGACAGCACCGAGGCCGGCAATATCGGCCCGGTCGCCGATGCCCTGGTTGAAGCCCTCGGCTGCGGCTTCGCACTCGCCTGCCCGGCCTTTCCGGTCAACGGCCGCAGCGTGTACCAAGGCCACCTCTTCGTCGGCTCCGTCCTGCTCAACGAGAGCGGCATGGAGAAGCACCCGCTCACGCCGATGACCGACGCCAACCTCGTGCGCGTCCTCGGCCGGCAGACCGAGGGCACCGTCGGCCTCGTGCCCTATGCCACGGTCGAACAGGGCGCGCATGCGATCCGCCGCGCCATGACTGCGCTCAAGGAACAGGGAAGGCGCTACGCCATCGTCGATGCCGTCAGCGACGCCCACCTGCACGCCATCGGCGAGGCCGGCGAGAGCCACGCGCTCATCACCGGCGGCTCCGGCATCGCCATAGGCCTGCCCGAGAATTTCCGCCGCGCCGGCAAGCTGGCCCCGCTCGCCGACCCCGGCGCCCTGCCGGACATCGCCGGTCACGCGGCTGTATTGGCTGGGTCCTGCTCGCGCGCCACGCTTTTCCAGGTCGGCCGTGCCCGTGAGGCCATCCCCACCCTGCAACTCGACGCGCTCGCCACCCCAGACGCAGCCGCCCTGGCCGCCCAGGCGCTGGCCTGGGCCGAGGGCAAGCTTTCCGCCACCCCCGTCCTGATCGCCGCCTCCGCCCCGCCCGAAAAGGTCGCGGCGTTGCAGGCGAAGCTGGGCCGCGAAGCCGCGGGCATGCTGGTGGAAGCGGCGCTGGCCGCCATTGCCGAGGGACTGGTGGCTCGCGGCGTGCGCCAACTCGTCGTCGCCGGTGGCGAGACCTCCGGCGCGGTGGTGACCAGGCTCGGTGTGCGCAGCTTGCGCATCGGCGCCGAGATCGACCCCGGCGTGCCCTGGACCCTGGCCGAAGGCAGCGGCCCGCCGCTGCGCCTGGCGTTGAAAAGTGGCAATTTCGGCGCCCCTGATTTCTTCCTAAAGGCGTTCGCCGCGACGGGGGCGGCATGACCGAGCAGCAGGTCCGCGACCAGCTCGCAGCCCTCGCCGCCTCGCTGTTTGCCCGCGGGTTCTCCGTCGGCAGCGCCGGCAACATCAGTGTCCGCCTGCCCGACGGCTACCTGATGACCCCCACAAACTCCTCCCTCGGCAGCCTCGACCCGGCCCGGCTGTCCAAGCTCGGCCCCGACTTCGCCCATATTTCCGGTGACAAGCCGTCCAAGGAAGTCTTCATGCACCGCGCCATGTACCAGGCGCGCGCGGAGGCCGGAGCGGTGGTCCACCTGCACTCCACCATGGCCACGGCGGTGGCCTGCCTGCCGGACGTGGACCCGGAAAACCCGATCCCACCGCTCACTCCGTATTTCGTCATGCGCGTCGGCCGTCGCATGCCGGTCGTGCCGTACTACCGCCCTGGCGACGGCGCCATGGAACCGGCGATCCACGCGGCGGCACGCACCGCCCGCGCCGTGCTGCTCGCCAACCACGGCCCTGTCGTCTCCGCCGCCACCCTGCGCGACGCGGTGCACGCCGCCGAGGAACTGGAGGAGGCAGCCAAGCTGTTCCTCCTGCTGCGCGGCGGACCGATGCGCCTGTTGACCGCGCCCGAGGTGGACGACCTGCTGCGCACATTCGGCTGACTACCGCCCCATCGCCGGCACTTGCCGGCGGCGGGGTTCGGCGCGATCCGACCGCCCGCGCGGCCGGGGCTCAGCCGGCCGGTGGCGCCACCGGGGCCTTACGCGTCGCCGGCTTGCGGGCAGCTGGCTTCTTCGGCGCCGCGGCTTTCTCGGCAGGCTTCGCCTTCTTCGCCTGCTCCTTGGGCGCGACATCCTTCGACGCAGCCGCCTTGGAAGACGCGGCTTTGGGCGCGCTCTTGGCAGCCGCCTTGGCAGCAGCGGGCTTCTTCGCCGCCATCGCCGGCTTCGCCGCAGCCTTGGCCGCCGGCTTCGCTGCAGCCTTGGCCGCCGGCTTCGCCGCCGGTTTATCAGCGGACTTGGTAGCAGGCTTGGCGCCCTTCGCTGCCATCTTCGCCGCAGGCTTCTCGGTGGCCTTCGCAGCAGGCTTTGCTGCGGCCTTCTTGGCCGGCGCCTTCGCCGCCGCGGGTTTAGCGACCGCCGACTTCGCCGCAGGCTTCTTTGCCGCAGCCGTCTTTTGCGGCGCCATCTTCTCGGGCGCGATCTTCTTGGGCGCCGTCTTCGTCGTGGGCGCCCTCATCGCGAGCGGTTGGGCGCGAATCGCGTCGTCACTCATTTGGAAGCACTCCTTGTCTACCCGTTGCGCGGGAACTGGTTGTTCTTGTGGTGCCACCGGCGGGACAGCACGGCGCGCCGATGGGATCGGGCTTGTAGTGGCGGGAAACTTGCTGGGTCGGCACGAAGATCAGCGGGTCGGAAAGGCGACGCCACGCGGCCCCGACGGCATGGCATCCACTATCGGCCATGCTGCGAAGGAGCGGCGGCGCGCATTTCCGCCCCAACCGCCGTCTGGCCGTAACGACGCGTCCCTTCACAAGGTTGCGCCAACCGGCGGCCATGCTGCCGCGGCCAATACTGCAAACGGCGAAACTTCTGCGGACGAGACTGCGGTCCACCGACCGACCCTCCCAACGGCACCCGTAACGCCGCCCGCGATGTCCGATTCGCGAACCGTTCGCCCGATTGCCGATTTCCGCTATCCACTTCCGCCAGCCGCCGTGTCAAGAAAAAGCGATCGTTACTTGGCGGTGCGCACAAAAAAAGCGCCGCGGCCAACCGGCCGCGGCGCCCCGCAATTCCCGCCCGCGCAGCTCAGTCGCGTTGTTCGAGCGGCACGAAGGCCTGGTCCTCCGGTCCGACATAATTTGCCGTCGGGCGAATGATCTTGTTGTCAACTCGCTGTTCCATGACATGGGCCGACCAGCCCGAGGTGCGCGCGATGACGAACAGCGGCGTGAACATCGCCGTCGGCACACCCATCATGTGGTAGGAGACGGCGCTGAACCAGTCGAGGTTCGCGAACATCTTCTTTGCGTCCATCATCACCGCCTCGATGCGGTCGGCGATGTCGAACATCTTCAACGACCCCGCCTCCTTCGACAGCTTGCGCGCGACTTCCTTGATGATCTTGTTGCGCGGATCGGAGATCGTATAGACGGGGTGCCCGAACCCGATGATCACCTCCTTGGCCGCCATGCGCGCGCGGATATCGGCCTCGGCCTCGTCCGGATCGGCGTAGCGCTTCTGGATCTCGAAGGCGACCTCGTTGGCCCCGCCATGCTTCGGCCCGCGCAGCGCCCCGATCCCCGCCGTGATCGCCGAGAACATGTCCGAACCCGTCCCCGCCACCACACGGCAGGCGAAGGTCGAGGCATTGAACTCATGCTCGGCATAGAGGTTCAGCGAGGTGTGCATCGCCCGCACCCACGACGCCCGCGGCGCCCGCTCGTGCAACAGGTGCAGGAAATGCGCGGCAATCGTGTCGTCATCCGTCTCCACGTCGATGCGCCGGCCGTTCTGCGAATAATGGTGCCAATACAGCAGCATCGAGCCGAGCGACGCCATCAGCCGGTCGGCGATGTCACGCGCGCCCGGCGCGTTGTGGTCGTCCTTCTCCGGCAGCACGCAGCCCAGCGCCGAGACGCCGCTGCGCATCACGTCCATCGGGTGCGCCGCCGCCGGCAACGCCTCCAGCGACGCCCGCACCGCCGCCGGTAGCCCGCGCAGCGACTTCAGCTTCTCCTTGTAGGCCGCCAGTTCCGCGGAGTTCGGAAGCGTCCCATGCACCAGGAGATGCGCCAGTTCCTCGAACTCGCAGGTCTCGGCGATGTCCAGGATGTCGTAGCCGCGGTAGTGCAGGTCGTTGCCGCTGCGCCCCACCGTGCACAGCGCCGTGTTGCCCGCCGTCACCCCCGACAGGGCGACCGACTTCTTCGGCTTGAAGTTGCTCTCGCTCATCGCGTGTCTCTCCTCGAATGGGGTGGCCGGCTCAGAAGATGCCGGGCTTGCTCTCGGCCAGCGTGCCCGCCGGCAGCGCCACGTTGAGCTGGTGCAGCTCGCCCGCCGGCAGGTTCGCCAGGTTCTGCGCCGCCTCGACGAACCGGTTGGCCTCCCGCACGGTGATGATCCCCTCGGTCAGAATGCGGAACTTGCGGATATAGTCCTCGCGCGCGAACGGCTTCGCCCCCAGCGGATGCGCATTGGCCACCGCCATTTCGTCCACGTGCTTGGTGCCGTCCTTCATGAACACCTCCAGCCGCCCGCCGAAGGCCAGCTCGTTCGGGTCCGTGGCGTGGTAGCGCGCGGTCCACGCCGGGTCCTCGCGCGTCTCGATCTTCTGCCACAGCGCCACCGTGTCCTTCCGCTGCGCCCGCTTCGGCGCATAGCTGTCCACATGGTGCCAGCGCCCGTCCTGCAGCGCGACGGCCAGGATGTACATGATCGAGTGATCCAGCGTCTCCCGGCTCGCCTTCGGATCCATTTTCTGCGGATCGTTGGCGCCGGTGCCGATCACGTAGTGCGTGTGGTGGCTGGTGTGCAGCACGATCTTCTCCACCGCGTCCCAATCCGAAATGCGCTCGCGCATGCGGAACGCAAGGTCGATCAGTGCCTGGCTCTGGTATTCCGCCGAATGCTCCTTGGTGTAGCTGTCCAGGATCGCCCGCTTCGCCTCGCCCGGCTCCGGCAGCGGCACGTGATACACATGCTCCGCCAGCCCCTTGTCGCGCGCCGTCCGCCCCGACAGGATCCACGCGATCACGCTGTCCTCGCCTTCATAGATCGGGCTCGGCGCGCCCTCGCCGCGCATCACCCGGTCCACCGCCTCCACCGCCAGCTTGCCCGCATGCGCCGGCGCATAGGCCTTCCACGAACTGATCTCGCCCTTGCGCGACTGCCGCGTGGTGAAGCTCACATGAACCGCCTGCTGCACCGCCTGGTAGATCACGTCCTGCTTCAGCCCCAGCAGCGTGCCGATCCCCGCGGCCTGCGCCGGGCACAGATGCGCGATATGGTCGATCTTGTGCTCGTGCAGGCAGATCGCCCGCACCAGGTCGATATGGATCTCGTACCCGGTCGCCAGCCCGCGGATCAGGTCGCGCCCCGACCGCCCCATATGCTGCGCCACCGCCAGCACCGGCGGGATGTTGTCGCCGGGATGCGAGTAGTCCGCCGCCAGGAACGTGTCGTGCATGTCCAGCTCGCGCACCGCCGTCCCGTTCGCCCATGCCGCCCATTCCGGGCTGAACCGCCGCGCCGTCGGCACGCCGAACACCGTGGCACCTTCGTGCTCCGCCGCCTTCGGGTGCGGATGCCCCAACGCCATCCCACGCGCCGAGGTCACCGGCCGCCGGTTGACCGCCGCGATCGCCACCGCCGCGTTGTCGATCACGCGGTTCACGATCATCTCCGCCGTATCCTTCGGCACCGCCACCTTGTCGGTGGCCACGGCGGCGATCTTCCAGGCAAGCTGGTCTTCACGCGCCAGCCGCGCCTTCGACGGATAAACCTTCACGTCATGCAACTTCATCGGGGTCTCCATTCGTGCGTCACTAATGAGGGTAGCACCGGGCCCCCGGGGCGCACGGGATTGGCGGGCGGCGGCGCGCAGGTTAGCGTCGGATACGTGACAATCCAGCCTTCGTAGGGTCGCGCGCCGCCTTCGGCAAGCCTGGGGAACGTCAGTACTTTAATGCGATCGCCATCGCTTAGACAGGATGAACAGAACCATGGCCTCCCCCTTCGACCGCGTCTTCCTCGGCGACATCGTGACATCCAGCGAAATCGTCCACCGCGGATACGTCGCCGTGCGCGGCGAAACCATCGCCGCCATCGGCACCGGCACCCCGCCGCCAGCCGCTGAAACCATCGACCACACCGGCAAGTTCATCCTGCCCGGCCTCGTGGACGGCCACATGCACACCTCTTCCGCCCTCGGCTGGCCCGGCATCGAGGGCGCCACCCGCAGTGCGGCGGCCGGCGGCGTCACCACCTGCGTCGACATGCCCTACGACAGCCCCCAGGCCGTCACCTCCGCCGAAGTGCTTGCCGAGAAGATCGGCTGGGTCGAACGCACCGCCCATGTGGACATGGCCCTCTACGGCACCATCCGGAAGACCGGCGGCATCGACCAGATCGCCGGCCTCGCCGCCGCCGGCATCTCTGCCTTCAAGCTCTCCACCTACGAATACGACGCCGTCCGCTTCCCCCGCATCGACCACCCCACCATGGTGGCCGCCTTCGCCGAGATCGCCAAAACCGGCCTGCCGGTGGCCGTCCACAACGAAGACCAGGAACTCGTCGAGAAACTGACCGACGAAGCCCGCGCGAGCGGCAACACCTCCCCCATCTGGCACTGCCGCACCCGCCCGCCGCTCGCCGAAACCATGGCCGACCTCGAGATCTTCGAAATCGGCCTGGAAACCGGCGCGCATGTCCACATCGCCCACTCCTCGGTCGCGCGTGGCTTCACAATCGCCGAGGACTTCCGCGCCCAGGGCGGAAAAGCCACGGGCGAGGCATGCATCCAATACCTTTGCATGACCGAGGAGGACATCATCCGACTTGCCGGCCGCGGCAAGTGCAACCCGCCCTTCCGCACCGCCGCCGAAGTCGAGCGCATGTGGCAGGCCCTGGTCGAGGACAAGATCGCCTACGTCTCCACCGACCACGCCCCCTGGCCGCTCGACCGCAAGACCAACCCCGACATCTTCGCCTGCGGCGCCGGCCTCACCGGCATGCAGTCCTTCGCGCCGCTGATGTTCACGCTCCTGGACGAACGCAACCTGCCGCTCACCCTCATGGCCACCTACTGCGCCGAACGTACTGCCAAGCTGCACGGTCTCTGGCCGAAGAAAGGCGCCATCAAGCCCGGCTTCGACGCCGACCTCGTTATCATGGAACCCGCCCGCTACACCTTCGACGAAGCCACCATCGTCGACCGGCCGGAAACACGTTGGTCGCCCTACCACGGCCGCCCCATGCGCGCGCGCGTCACCGAAACAGTGCTGCGCGGCCGCACGATCTGGGACGGCCGGACCGTGCTCGGCAAGCCCGGCGACGGACGTTTCGTCAAGCGCCAGTCGAAGTGAAAGCCGCATGGTCCATGCTGGTGTCACATTCGGATCCGGCGGCCTTGTCCGAAAGTGACAATCAATATCACGCGTCAGGTCGATGAGATGCTGGATACTCAAGTCCACCTGGTATCCAATCACCAGATGCAGTCGGATTCCTGAAAGGATGACCTGATGAAAATCGGCGCCGCGATGTTCTTCACCGACTACTCCATGGCCCCGGGCGAACTTGCCCGCGCCCTGGAGGAGCGCGGCTTCGAACTCCCTGTGGGCGCCGGAGCACTCGCACATCCCGGTCCAGGGCGCGTCCGCCTTCCCTTCAGGCGGCGCGATCTGCCGAAGAAATACTACGACGCGATGGACCCCTTCGTTTCCCTCACGGCCGCCGCCGCCGCCACCTCGACGCTGCTGGTCGGCACCGGCGTCTGCCTCATCCCCCAGCGCGACACCGATCCAGACCGCAAAGCTCGTGGCTTCGCTCGACCAGGTCTCCGGCGGGCGCTTCCTGTTCGGCATCGGCAACGGCTGGAACGCCGACGAGATGGCCAATCACGGCACCGACTTCAAGACGCGCCACAAGCTGGCGCGCGAGCGCATCGAGGCAATGAAGGAGATCTGGACCAAATCGAAGGCCAAATACCACGGCGAACTGGTCAACTTCGACCCGATGATGGCCTGGCCCAAGCCGGTCCAGAAGCCGCATCCGCCGATCATCGTCGGCGGCGCCTTCCCCTATCGGCGCCCGCCGCGCCATCCGCTATGGCGACGGCTGGATGCCCCACCGCGCCCGCCCGCAATACCCCGATGTCGCCGATCTCATCCCTGAATACCGGGAACTCGTCGCCCAGTCCGGCCGCGACCTCGCCTCCGTCCCCGTTTCCATCTGGGGCGCGAAGCAGGACCTGGCCATGCTGGAGCGCGACCGCAGCCTCGGCGTCGTCCGCATCATCGTCAGCCTGGACAGCGCCAAGGCCGATGCCATCCTCCCCGAACTCGACCGCTGGGCCGAGATCATCCGCAAGCTGGGCTAGCCATCAAGCATGACCGAAAGCATGACCGACATCGACCCCACGCGCCTCACCGTCGCCGACGTGCAGCACGGCCTGGCCCAGGGCCGCTTTACCTGCGAGGCGCTGACCCAGGCGCATCTCGATCGCATCGCCCGCTTCAACCCGCGCTACAACGCCCTCATCTTCCACAACCCCGATGCCTTGGCCGACGCGCGCGCCATCGACCGGAGGCGCGCCGCCGGCGAGGCGCTGCCGCCGCTGGCCGGCGTGCCCGTGGTCATCAAGGACCCGATGGACATGGTGGGCTTCCCCACCACCGGCGGCTGGTCGCAGCTCTACAGCGGCCGCGGTGGCACGGACCTGATGCCTCTCACCGACAGCCCGGTCGTCGCCCGCATGCGTGCCGCCGGTGCCATCCTGCTGGGCAAGACCAACGTGCCGGTGCTCAGCGCCAGCGGCACCCACGCCAACAACAGCTGGGCCGGCGCCACCGTCAACGCCGCCGCACCCGGCCACGCGCCCGGCGCCAGTTCCGCCGGCACGGCCACCGCGGTCGCCGCGGCGATGTGCGTGCTCGGCTTGGCGGAGGAGACGGGCGGCTCCATCCAGAACCCGGCCTCGGCCCAGGCCCTGGTCGGCATCAAGCCCACCTTCGCCCTGGTGCCCAATGCCGGCGTGCTTCCATTGTCCAGCCAGCGCGACGTCGTCGGCCCCATTGCCCGCTGCGTGCGCGACGCCGCCCTGGGCCTCGACGTGCTCGCCGGCTTCACCATGGAAGACCCCAAGACCGCCGCCAGCGTCGGCCGCATGCCGCGCGATGGCTACGCCGCCGGCCTCACCGGCACGTCCCTGCGTGGCGCCCGCCTCGGCCTCTACGGCCCCGGCTGGCGCGACGGACCGCTGTCGGATGAAACTGGCTCCCTCTATCGCCGCGCCCAGGACGAGATTACCGCCCGCGGCGCCAGCCTGGTCGCCGACCCCTTCCAGGGCACCGGCTTCGCCGCCATCGCCCTCGGCCGCCCGCCCGGCAGCCGCTACAACTCGCGCGGCCTGGAATCGCTGCCGTACGACATGGAGCACTATCTCCGCCGCCACGGCCCCGCGGCCGCCCTGCGCAGCTTCGCCGACTTCGCCGGCGCCACTGCCGCCGAAGACCCCTTCGCCGCCGGCGGCGTGCTGAACTACCTGCCGGCCCTGCCGGGCTTCGATGCCTGCCGCGCCAACCCAACCTCGCCGCCCGACATGTCCGGCTTCATCCGCGTCCGCGAATCCTATCTGGCCCTCTTCAACGCCGTGATGGAAGAGCACGGCCTCGACGCCCTGGCCTTCCCGCAGATGCGCGCCCCTCTGCCGCCGCTGCACGGCGAAGGGACGATCCAGGCCACCACGGTCTCCGAGATCAACGTCGCCGGCCTGCCGGGCGTCGTGGTGCCTGCGGGATACCACGCCGATGGCACGCCCTTCTGCCTCATCTTCGTCGGCCGCCAATGGAGCGAAGCGCGATTGCTGGCGCTCGCCTACGACTACGAACAGTCGACGCAGCATCGCCGGGCGCCGGATCTCGACGGTTCCAGTTAGGAATCGCTCTTTTGTTGGAAGAGAAATTCCGTCTGCCTAGAACAACAGGCCTTTCTTCAACATTCCGTGCACCCCCTTCTCCCCGTTGACCGTCTGGGTGACGCGGAAGTCCACGGCGAGCGAGCAGAACTGGTAGGCCTGTTCGCGCGACAGGTTTGAGCGGGCGCAAATGAACGCAATCATCTCGCGCAGGGCCTGTTTCATGGCCTGGTCTAGGTCTTCGTTGAGGCCCATGGAGATGTAGTGGGTGGGCGTTTCGGCACGGGGCATGCGCAGCCCGGCGTTCTTGTGCAGATGGAAGGTGAAGCGGCCGTTCAGGCACATTTCCAGGGCGGTTACGCAGACCTCGCCGTCGCCCTGCACGCCGTGGCCGTCGCCGACCGAGAAATTGGCGCCTGCGACCCAGACCGGCAGGAACAGGGTGGAGCCGGCGGTGAGTTGCTTGTTGTCCATGTTGCCGCCGTGGATGCGCGGTTCCTTGGAGGCGATGGTGCCGAAGGCGGGTGGCGGCGCGACGCCCATGACGCCGAAGAAGGGGGCGAGTGCCAGTTCGGTGCCCCAGGGCAGGCGGCAGGTGCCGGCGGCCCGGTCCACCGCGATGTGCATCAGCACGCGGTCGGGGAAGTCCTCGGGCAGCGTGCCCATCAGCGGCGCGATGGCGTTGTAGCCCCAGTTGGCGCCGGGTTCGATGGCGTCGACGCGCACCTCCAGCATGTCGCCGGGTTCGGCGCCGCGGATGGCGATGGGGCCGGTGACGATGTGGCCGGGGATTCGCTGGCCGGCGACGGATTTCAGGATGGCGGCCAGCGCATCCGGCACCTCCATGCCGCTGCCCGAGGGCGGCAGCACCTCGGGGCGGCCGGAGACGCATTGTACCGCCACGGTGTCGCCGGGGTCGATGGTGAGCACCGGGGGGAAGCGCGCGTCGAAGACGCCGAGGCGGACCGTTTCGGGGCGGGCGGCGAGGCTGTGGGTGGCCATGATTCGGAGCTTCCTGGGGATCAGGCCTTCTTGTTGCGGTCGGGGTAGCTGCGGCCCATGCCTTCGCGCACATCCATCTGGATGCCGTATTGCGGGAAGGGATAGCGCAGGCCGTTGCGGGACAGGGCCTCCATGCCGGCGACGGCCTTCTGGATGTAGGCGGGAGGAAGGGCCATCAGCATCTCGTCGTCGAGCACGCCGCCGTAGCGGCGTTCGGCGAAACAGGGGATGGAAAGCGAGGGGGTGCGGGTGGACAGCGCCCTGCCCCAGCTGTCGGCGCAGGAGCTTTCGCCGACCACGCCCCATTCGAAGTTCTTGTAGCCGGCCCATTGCAGGCCGTTGATGAAATACATCATCGCGCCGGGCGTGGCGTAGAACAGCGCAATGTCGGGCGGGTTGAGTTGGCCGGCAGACAGCGGCGAGACGGCGAGGGCCTCGTACTGGCCGTCGGGCACCACGGCCATGCTGGCCTGGTGGGCGGCGGCGTCCTCGGGGGTGGAATACCACACGCCCACCATTGACTGGCCCGACTTCCAGCTCGCGTCCTTGGCCATGCCGAGGCCGACCACAGCGCGGCACTGGGCGCCGACGAGGTTCTCGGCGGCGATGCCGACGGTCCAGCCGAGGCGGGCGGCCTGGGCGACCACCTGGTCGAGCGTGTGCACCTTTTCGGGTCGGCGGATGCGCGGGATGGCCTCCATCTCGGCGCGGTCGGCGAACAGCTTCATGCCGAAGGGCGGGTTGCGCAGGCGCAGCAGGCGCATGAGGTCGTCGGACAGCTTTGCGAGGTCGAGGCTCTGGGCGGCGATGTCGTCGGGCATGGCGGTTCACTCCCTTGGTCGGGATAAGCGTAGGGCGGAAATGGCGCGACGCCAACGCGACAGGCAAGCGGCGGCGTGCCAAGCTGCGCCACCGTTGCGCAAGGGGCCGCCATGAACGAGTTGAAGGTCGCGCTGACCTGTGCCGACTACCCGCGGGTGCTGCTGCTGGCGACCGGCGCTGTGAAGCCGAAAGGCATCGATTTGTCGCTGGTGCTGGGGCGCCATGGCAGCTGGCCGGAGCGCGCGGAAATGCTGCGCCGGGCGGTGCAGGACCCCGCGGTGCAGGGCGGCGAGTGGTCGATGGCCCAGTATCTCTACCGCGTCGACCAGGGCGATCGCAGCTTCGTGGGGCTGCCGGCGTTTCCGCTGCGCAATTTCACCGCGCGCGACCTGTACATCAATCCTAACGGGCAGGTTCGCCAGGCGGCCGATCTGAAGGGCGCGCGGATCGGCATGTATGCCTGGGGGGCGAGCGGGTCGATCTGGTACCGGCATTTCCTGCGGTTCGTGGGTGTCGATCCCGCTTCGGTGCGGTGGGTGATCGGCAACCCGGAATTCCGCATGGTCCACCGGCACGGCGGCGGTGCTGCCCAAGGGGGGTGGAAGCGGCGGCGGAGGGCAAGTCTCTCTCCGACCTGCTGCTGGAGGGGGCGATCGATGCGATCTACAGCCCGCCGCGGCCGCTGCGCTACCATCCGCGGAACGGGCCGATCGCGCGGCTGTTTCCGGATTTCCGCGGCATCGAGCAGGCGTATTTCCGGGCCACCGGGGCGTTTCCGCCGCAGCACCTGATCGTGCTGCGCCGCGCGGCGTGGGAAGCGAACCTGTGGATCGCCGGCGCCCTGACCGATGCCTTTGCGGCAGCCAACAGCGAGTTCGCGGAAATCCAGCGCGGCTTTCCCTATTCGACACCGTGGGAGGAGGCGGAGCTGGAATCGGCGACGGCGCTGATGGGCGCCGACCTGCATCCGCAGGGGTTGGAGGCGAACCGGGCGCAGATCGAGATGTTCTGCGCCGAGGCGCACCGGCTGGGGCTGACGAAGCGCCTGGTCACGGTGGATGAGTATTTTTCCGACTATCTCGCCGGATAGGATGCTTGTGCGGCCCTTGCCGGCGTTCGCCCACGCGCCGAGACTGCGGCCAACGGTATGGAGGAAACGATGACCACGAACTGCGCACCTACACCTTCTTTCCCGGCAAGCTGGCAGCCTACATGAAGGTCGCCGCCGAGGTGGGCCGCCCTGTGCGGGGCAACGACTATGGCGTCAACCATGGCTATTGGACCACCGAGTTCGGGCCTCTCAACCAAGTGTGGCACCTGTGGAGCTACGACAGCATGGAGGAGCGCGCCCGGCTTCGCGCCGAACTGTCGAAGAACGAGCGCTGGACGAAGGAATACGTGCCGGTGATCCGCCCGCTGATCGAGCGGCAGGACATCCGTTTCCTCAAGCCGCTGAAGCCGCTGGGGGCGCCGGCGAAGGAGGGCGGGATCTATGAGTTGCGCATCTACCGCCAGAAGACCGGACTGACCGGGCCGATGGGCGAGGGGTATGCGAAGATCATGCCGGTGCGGGAGAAGTATTCGCGCAACATCGGGCTGTGGACGGGCGAGGCGCCGCAGCCGAACGAGTTGCTGCATATGTGGAACTACGAAAGCTTCGAAGCGCGGCAGAAGGAGCGCGGTGCGCTGTTCCGCGACCCGGAGTGGCTGGCGTACCTGAAGACCATTGACGGGTGGAACGCCGAGATGACCTCGCTGTTGATGCTGCCCACCAGCTATTCCACGATGAAGTAGAGCACGGCGATCCGGGGCCGGCGGCCGCCATGCGTCGGCGGGCCGCGCCCCGGAATGTGCGCCGGCACGGCCCCGTTCCCGACTTGCCGGATGAACATCGCAGCCGAAATGACTGAAATGTTATTCGATTGTGCCGATATCGCCACATTGTGACCTTTCTTCCCGGCCAACCTGCGCCCATCCTGAACGTAGGTGCCTCCGCCCGTGCGTTGCCGGTCGGCGGCCGAGGAGACGACGATGTGCCCGGACCATACCTGCCGCATGGACTTCGACGCGCTGCTGGCCGACCCGCTGACGCGCGTGATCATGGACAGCGACGGGGTGAGCGAACGGGACCTGATCGCGCTGCTTGAAATGGCGCGTGACGCGCGGTTGGCCGACAACCAGCCGCACGCCTGAAAGCACCGGTCCCGCGCGGCTTGCGCCGTATCGCCCTGCCCCCTATGCACCGGCCATGCCGATGGCCGCGCTTCGTATCGAGACGCTTTCCGGTGCTTGCGGCACTGTGTTGCTGCCGGCTCTGGCGCGGCTGCGGACGGGGGTTTTTCGGGATTGGCCTTATTTGTATGACGGCAACGCGGCGGCCGAGGCGGAATATCTCGACCCGTTCGTGCAAAGCGTGCGGGCCGGGCTGGTGGTGGCGTTCGACGGCGATACGGTGGTTGGTTGCGCCACCTGTCTGCCGCTGACCGACGCCGACGAACAGATTTCCGGCCCGTTCGTGGCGCGTGGCCTGGACCCGGCCGGATATTTCTATTTCGGTAAGTCCGTGCTGTTGCCGGCGTACCGCGGCCGTGGCGCGGGCGTGGCGTTTTTCGCGGCGCGCGAGGCGCATGCGCTGGCGGTGTCGGACTGCGCCCATGCCACGTTCTGTGCGGTGCGCCGGCCGGACGACCATCCGCTGCGTCCGGCTGGGGCCGGCACGCTGCACGGGTTCTGGCGCCGCCGCGGCTATGCGCCGGTGTCGGGCCTTGCCTGCCGGATGCGCTGGAAGCAGGTGGACAGCGACGGCGAGGTGGAGAACACGCTGGATTTCTGGGCGCGGCGGCTGCGGCCGTGACGGCATGTGCGGTGAAACTGGGGGTACTGCCGTGGCGGGTGGGCCGCGGCGGCTTCGACCGTTGGGCCAGGCGGCTTGATCGCGAGGTGGCCCAGGCGGCGTGGGCGGGGGCAGAGCTGTTGCTGATGCCGGAATACGCGGCGCTGGAGCTGGCACTGGCCGAGGCGCCGGAACTGGCGGGAGAGTTGCGGCGCGGCGTGGCGGCCGCCGAGGCAGCGGTGGCGGTGATGCGCGAGGTGGCGCGGCGCCACCGGGTGTGGCTGTTGCCAGGCACCCTGCCCTTCCGCGTCGGCGGGCTTGTTGTGAACCGGGCGCCGCTGGTGTCGCCGGAGGGCAGCGTGGCGTTCCAGGACAAGCACGTGATGACACGCTTCGAGGCGGAGAACTGGGGTGTCTCGCCCGGTGCGCTGCCCCGCGTGTTCGACACCACTTTCGGCCGCATCGGCATTGCAGTGTGCTTCGATGCCGAGTTCCCGGCGCTGGTGCGCGCGCAGGTGGCGGCCGGAGCCTGGCTGATCCTGGTGCCCGCCTGCACCGACACCGCGCATGGCTTCAGCCGGGTGCGCATCGCCGCCCGGGCGCGGGCGATGGAGAACCAGTGCTTCGTGGCCGTGGCACCGACGGTGGGCGAGGCGCCATGGTGCGGGTCGCTCGACATGAACGTGGGGCAGGCGGGGGTGTACGGGCCGGTGGATCGGGGCTTTTCGGCCAGCGGGATCCTCGCCGAGGGGGAGATGAACGGCGCGGACTGGGTGTACGCCGATCTGGATCCGGCGCGGCTGGCGGCGGTGCGGCGGGATGGAGCGGTGCGCAACCACCTGGGCTGGCCCGCCGACCCGCCGCCCTGCCGGCCGGCGGTGTTCGAATGACCCTGGTCTATGTCGTCGCCGGCGAGGAGAGCGGCGACGTGCTCGGTGCGCGGCTGATGGTGGCGCTGAAGCGGGCGCGGCCGGGCGTGGAATTCGCTGGCATCGGCGGGCCGCGCATGCTGGGCGAAGGGCTCGCGCCGCTGTTCGCGCAGAAGGAACTGGCGGTGATGGGGCTGCTGGAGGTGCTGCCGCGCATCCGCCACCTGCGCCGGCTGCTGCGGGCCACCATCGAGGACATCATCGCGCGCCGGCCGGCGGTGCTGGTGACCATCGACAGCCCGGGCTTCACCCTGCGTGTGCTGCGCGGGGTGGCGGGGCATGGCATCCCGCGCGCGCATTACGTCGCGCCGCAGGTCTGGGCCTGGCGGGAGGGGCGGGTGAAGCATTTTCCCGGGCTGTGGGAAAAGCTGCTGTGCCTGCTGCCGTTCGAGCCGGCATTCTTTGCCCGGCATGGGCTGGAGGCGATTTTCGTTGGCCATCCCGCCCTGGAGTCCGGCGTGGACCGAGGCGATGCGGAGCGGTTCCGCACGGCGCATGGGCTGGCAGCCGGACAGCGCGTGCTGGTGGTCATGCCGGGCAGCCGGCGCAGCGAGGTATCGCGCCTGCTGCCGGTGTTCGGCGAGACCCTGCGGCTGCTGGCCGCACGGGATGGCGAGGTTGCGGGGCTGGTGCCGGTGGTGCCGGTGGCCCATTCGGTGGCCGATGCCGTCCGCGCGGCGACGGCGCAGTGGCCGGTGCGGCCGATCCTGGTGAGCGAGGCCGGCGACAAGCACGACGCATTCGCGGCGGCCACGGCGGCGTTGTGCAAATCGGGCACCTCGACGCTGGAGCTTGCCCTGGCCGGGGTGCCGATGGTGGTGGCCTACCGGGTGAATCCGCTGAGTGCCGCGATCGCCCGGCGGCTGATCAAGGTGCGATACGCCGCACTGGTGAACCTGCTGGCCGGGCGCATGGTGGTGCCGGAGTTTATCCAGGCGCGCTGCACGCCGCCGCTGCTGGCCGAGGCGCTGGGCGCGCTGCTGCGCGATGGGTCAGACGCCGCCGCCCAGCGCCGGGCGTTCCACGACATCGCGGCGGGGCTTTCGCCGCCGGATCTGGCACCCTCGGAAGCGGCGGCCGCCGAGGTGCTGGCGCTGATCGAGGGTGGCGCATCGTCCTCCTGCGCGGGAACCAGTTCATAACGACGGCGTTGCCCGTTGATGACAGAGGAACCTCAGAAGCCCCCTCCCCCCGGCTCCGGAACCGCCGCTCGCCAGGGCGTGGTCAGCGGGCGTGTCGTGCTCGTGCTCGCCATTTCCACCATTCTTGTCGTGCTCGGCATGGTGGGCGCCTATTTCTGGTGGTGACGCACGGGGTTCGCCGGCGGCAAGGATGATCCGAGCCTGCGATGGCTGACGCGGAGGCGATGCGCGGCAACGGCGCTCGTGCCGGGCGGCCGCGCAGTCTAGCATGCCGCATGCCCTCAGCCTCCGTGACCGAATCTCCCGTGGCCGATCCTCCGGCCATTACATCCCCGGCGACTCTCACTCCGAAGGTGATCCAACGCGCGCCGCCGCCGATGCCGTGGGCATTGCTGGCCGCGGCGTGCCTGGGCATGTTCGCCGCGTCGTGCAGTGGCACCACGCGCGCACCGTTCCTGATCGACATGGCGCGCGACTTGTCGACCAGCCTGCCGCTGGTGGCGAACCTGATGGCCATGACCTCCATCGCCTGGGGAGCGGCGTCGATGCTGGCCGGCGCCGGCTCCGACCGCTGGGGCCGGCGGCCGTTCCTGGTGGGCGGGCCGCTATGTCTGGCGGCGTGCATGCTGGGCGTTGCGAGTGCCGGGAGCTATGCCGGGGTGGCCGCCTGGGCGACTGGGGCGGGGGCATGTTCAGGCGCGTTCACCGGGGTGCTGATGGCCGAGGCGTCGGCGCGGGTGACCGACCGCCAGCGCGGCCGGGCGCTGGGCTGGGTGATGGCCGGGCAGTCGATGACCCTGCTGGTGGGCGTGCCGCTGGCGGCGTGGATCGGGTCGTATATCGGCTGGCGCGGCGTGAATGTCAGCGTTGCCGGAATCGCGGTGCTCGCGGCGATGGGTCTGTTGCTGAGCACCATGCGCAGCGCCAGCGGGGCGCGGGCGGCCGGGGCGCCGGCGCCGTCGCTGCGCCGGGCGATGACCGGTCCGGTGATCAGGCTGCTGCTGATGGGCATTGCCGAGCGCGTCTGCTACGGGCTGACGGCGGTTTATTTCGCCACGTTCCTGCAGTCCACCTACGGGCTTTCGCTGCGCGGGGTGGCCATTCCGCTGGCGCTGTTTGCCGGCGGCAACATCCTGGGCACCATTCTGGGCGGGCAGCTTGCCGACCGGCTGGCCAACCGCCTGTTGATTTTTGCCGCGGCGATGATGGGCGCGGCAGTGGTGGCGCTGGCGCTGTTCACGTGGACCCCGGCGCTGGCGGCCTCGGTGGCGCTGGGCTTCGGCTATGTCTTCGTCATCGCGATCGCGCGGCCGAGCCTGATGGCGGCGCTTGCGAATGTGCCGGAGGAGGTGCGCGGCACCGTCCTGGGCCTGAACGTCACCTCGGCGAGCTTCGGCTGGCTGGGCGCGGCATCGCTGGGCGGGTGGATGATGAGCCAGTTCGGTTTCCAGGGGTTCGGCCCGCTGGCCGCGGGCGTGGGCGTGCTGGGCGCCGGGCTGGCGGTTTTCGGCCGGCGCTGAGGGCCGCTGCATCGGGCAGCTAGGGCGGACACGCCTGCAACCGCGGAATGGACCCAATCGCGGACAGCGACGTTTCCATTCCAGGCGCATCGCCGGGCAGGCTCGCCGCCCTGCCGGATGATGCCGTGGAACAAGAAGGGACACGTCATGAAAATTGGCATTGCATCGGGTCTACTCCTCTGCACCCTCGCCGTGGCCGGATGCGGCCGCTCGACGGGTGATCGGGCAATCTCCGGCGGACTGCTCGGCGCGGGCACGGGGGCGGCGGTCGGCGCGGTTACCGGCGGCAGCGCGGGCACCGGGGCGCTGATCGGCGGCGCGCTGGGCGCGGCCGGCGGCGCGGCGACCTCGTCGCGCGACGTGAACCTGGGCCGGCCGGCCTGGCGCCGCTGACCGGCGCCGTTACCGGCCTGCGGTGAAATCGAGGCCCAGGAGGGCTGCCGTGGGCGTGCCGAGCCTATGCACATGGAGCGCATCGCCGAGGCATTCGGCGATGCGCTCGACGTGCGGGTGGTGCGACAGCACGATGACCTGAACCTGATGGCTCAGTGCGGCGAGGGCCAAAAGGGCGAGGCGCGCGCGGTCGTCGTCGAAGGTCTGCAGGACATCGTCGGCAATGAACGGCAGCGGCGGCGCGCTGCGCAGGTGGTCCTCGATGGCGACGAGGCGCAGCGCCAGGAAAAGCTGATCGCGCGTACCTTCGGATAGCTGGTCAACCCGCTTGGGGTCGTCCGGCACGCCGCGTTCGACCAGGCGCAGGGCCATGGCGCCGGTGGCGTCCTCCTCGGTGGTCACCCGTTCATAGGCGCCACCGGTAAGGGCGGCGAAGCTGCTGGAGATGCGGGCCAGCATGCCCCCGGTGCCGGCCGCCTCCACCTGGGCGAGGCCGGTTTCGAGCAGGGCGGCGCCCGCATGCAGCAGCAGCGCCTGTTCCAGCACCCGGCCCATCGTTGCGACAGCCGCCTCCTGGTCGGCACGCGCGTCCACCGCGCGCATGCCGGCCGCGATGCGTTGGAGGTCAGCTTCCAGCCGTGCCTCCTCGGCGCTGGCGGCCTGGGCGTCCTCGCGGGCTCGCGCCTCGGCCTCGCGCCAGTTGGCGGTCTCCGCGGGCAGCGAGTTCGACGTCGATTGAGGCCACTTCCTCGCAAAGCTTCCCGATCTCCAGGCCGTCGCCCGCTTCGTGCAGCCGGGCAGCGGCATCGCCGCGCCGCGCCGACTGCGTGGCGCGTGCGGTGGACAGGGCGATGCGCGCCTCCGCCGCGGCTTCGTCGGCGGCTCCCGCGGCGGCGATCAGCGCGTCCAGGTCGCCCTGCGCGTTCGTGCGGGCTGCTTGCGCCGTGGCAAGTCCCTGCTCGGCCTCCTGCCGCTCGTGCCCGGCGCGGGCGAGGTGGTCGGCGGCACTGCGCGCGGCCTGGAGGCGCGCCTGGATCGTGCGCAGGGCCAGCGTGGGATCGGCGGCATCGAGCGACGGGTCGAGGCGGCTGGTCAATGCGGCTACCTCGGCGGCGAAGCGGGCGATGTCCTGCGCCATGCCGGTGCTGCGGGCTGCGAGGCTTGCCGCCTTCGCCACCTCGCCAGCCAGCAGGGCGTAGAGTTCGAGGACGTGGCCGGTGAGGTCAGGGGCCTCGTCCGCCGGCCGGCCCAATGCGGCCTGGCTGGCAGCCCAGCGGGATGTCCAGTCGGCGAGGCGCAGTTGGCCCAGCGCGAACGCCTCGTGTGTCTTGGCGAGTTGTTCCTCCACCGCGCGCAGCCGGTCGGCGGCGACTGCGCGGGCCGCAGCCGCCTTCTCGCGCTGTTGCAGCGCCAGTTCGGCCTCGGCGAGCAGGGCGGGCAACGCCGGTGCTGTGTCGTCGCGCCGCGACAGGAGTGTGGCGAGCCGGGCACGCCAGGATTCGTGGCGGGCGGCCAGGGCAAGCTGCGCCGCCGCGTGCTCGCCGGCGTCGTGCGCCGCGCGGATCGCCGCCTCGCGGCGCTGGATGAACTCGCGCACACCGCCGATCGGAGTAGCGGCGGCGAGGCCGAGCGCGGTGCAGGAAGCAGCCCAGGCCGCCTCCGCGGCATCGGCGGCTGCCCGCGCCCGGGTTTTCGCCGCTTCGGCGGCAGCGGCGGCAGCAGTGCGGTCATGCACGTCGCGGTCGGCGGCGGCGGCGGCGGCGATGCGGTCGGCCAGGGCGGCGCGGCGGTCGGCGAGCGCGTCGGCAGCGGCCACGGTGCGCGCGTAGGCTACCGGCAGGGCCGCTTCCGCGCTCCAGGCGCCGATCTCCTCGATGGTGGGCGGCGTGGCGGTGAAGGCGAGGCGGTAGATGAGGTCCCAGCCCTGGTCGCGCTGGCGGCGGGCGGCGGCGACGGCCTGCGGGTCGATCAGGTCGGCTGCCTCGGCGTAGGCATCGAGCCGCCGGCGGGCTTCCGCGAGCGCGTTGGTGGCGCGCGTCATTTCGGCCGCGGCGGCGGCATGGCCGTGGGTGGCCTCGGCGCGGGCCTTATCGAGCCGTTCGAACTCGGCGGCGGCGGGCACCAGCAGGGCGGCGAGGGCGGCGGCGTCGCCCTGCCATCCCGACACCTGAGACAGGGCAAGGGAAGCGGCGCCGTGGTGCCGCAGGGCGACGGCGGCGGCGTCGGCGGCACGGCGGGCGGGGTCGCCGTCGGCGCGGATTTCGCGCACCAGGGCGGCGAGCGCCGACGCCCCGTCCTGCGCCGGCAGGGCCTGAAGCGCCACCCGCGCGCCGGCCCGGTCGCGCTCCAGCAGCGCGATCGTGGCGGGCAGGCGCTCCTGTTCAGGGGCGAGGCGGGCATGCTCGGCGATCAATCCGCGGGCGACGTGGCGCAGCGGCGCGCGCGGGATGATGGCGGCGGCGGCCGCGGGGTCGGCGGGGCTGGCGAGGTCGCGCAGCAGTCGGCCGATCTCAGCCAGCGCCATCATCTGCTCGGCCTCCACCGCCGGCAGGTCGGCCTGCGACTTGCGCGCCGCGCCGGCCTGGGCGACCAGCAACTCGACCACCTCGGCCTCGGCCAAGATGGCGGGGTCGGCGGCGACGGCGGCGATCGCGTCGTTGGCGCGGGCCAGGCGTTGCTCGGCCTCGCGGCAGGCATCGGCGCGGTGCTTCGCCACCTCGCGGCAGGCGGCCAGCCGGTCGGCGAGGTCCGCAGGCAGCAGCGGGGCATCGGGATGGGCGGCGAGCCAGCCGGCGGCGGCGGCGTGCTCGGCCAGCAGCGGTCGCACACGGCGGATGCGTTCGATCTGGGCGATCCGGCGCGAAGCGTCCCTGGCGCCTTCATTGGCCGCGGCCCGGCGGCCGCGCGCGGCGGTCAGTGCGGCCTCGGCGCGGGCCCAGGCCTCGGGCGTGACGGTGGCCTCGTCCAGCTCCCTGCGGGCCTGGGTTAAGGCGTCCAGCGCCTGGTAGAACGGGCGGGTGGCGGTGCGGCGCTCCGGGGCCAGTTCGTCGCGGGCGCTGCGCAGCGCCAGCAGCACGCCGCGCGCCTGGTGCAGTCCGCCGGCGGCGCTGACCAGGGCATCGGCGAGCGCACCACCGGATGCCAGCAGGCCTTCGCCGCCCTCGCGCAACAGGGCGGTGTCGAGCGCGAACAGGCGCTGCAGCAGCGGCCGGTCGGCGGGGCCGAGCAGCGCGTCGAGCACGGCGCGGTCGAGCGGGGCGCCGGCGGCGTCGACCAGCGTGTTGCCCAGGCCCTTGCGCCGGCCGAACGCGATGCGCGCGCCGCCCGGCAGCACCGCCTCGGCCAGCAGGCGCATGCGCGGATAGCCGAAACGGAAATCCATTGGGCTTCGCGCGGGAATTCCGTACAGCAGGTCGGCGAAGGCCTGGCGCAGCACCGACTTGCCGGCGCCGTTCGGGGCGAGCACGAGGTTGAGTTGCCCCGGCGTGGGATCGAGCACGATGTGCTCGTCTTCGAAATTGCCGTAGTGGCGCAGGGTGAGGGAGGCGAGGCGCACGGGCTAGTCGCCTAGCCGGGCGAGCAGCAGGGCGCGGGCGCGGTCGAGGAAGTCGGCCGGTACCTCGCCCGCGGCGAGGCGCACCGCCGGGTGGTCGGCGCCCAGGCGGGCGCGCAGGGCCGGGGCGCGACCCAGCATGGCGGCGGCGTAGCCTTGCAGCGCGGCGGCGAGATCGTCTGGCGGGGTCGCCGCGATGGCGTGCAGCAGCGTGCCGACAGCGTCGTCGCGCGGCGGAGCAGCCTGGCGCGGCGCGCGCGTGTCCAGGCGCAAATCCTCCATCCAGATCGCCTCGCCGCCGGAAGCGGCCATCGCCTCGGCGCGCAACTTCTCGCGCAGCCCGCCGGGGTCGCCGGCCAGGATGGCATGGACAGCGCATTCCCCGCCCAGGCACAGGCGCAGGGCCAGCAGCCGCCCGTCGGCCTGCGCGGCGGCCTGCCCGATAGCGGTGCGGGCGAGCGACAGCACGTCGTCCTCGCAGGTGGCGGCGGCGACGTCGACCTCCAGGCGCAGCCAGCGCACGACGTCGAGCACCTGGTGGTCCACGGCGGTGACCGTGCCGTCCCGCACCGTGACCAGCGAGGCTCCCTTGGCGCCGGCCTCGTTGACGTCCCGGCCCTGGAGGTTGCCGGGGAAGACGATCCAGGGCCGGTTGGAGATCACCTCGCGCGCATGCACGTGGCCAAGCGCCCAATACTGGTATTCGTGGCCGGCAAGCTGCTCCGGGGTGCAGGGGGCGTAGTTCTCGTGCCCGCCGCGCCCGGCCGCGGTGTGCAGCAGGCCGATGTTCAGGCGGCCCGGCAGGGGTGGCGGGTAGCCAAGGGCAAGGTTCTCGGCAACGTCGCGGCGGGCGAAGCTCTGGCCGTGCACGGCCACCCCGAACTCGGCCAGCTCGACGGTGGCGGGGCGGTCGGCCGGCAGCATCACCGCCCCGTCCGGCCAGCGCAGGCGGCGGGTGAGCACGCTGGCGGCATCGTGGTTGCCGCTGATCGCCACGACGCGGATGCCGCCCGCGGTCAGGCGCGCGAGCTGGCCGACGAGGAACTGGCCGGTGCCCCAGTCGCGCCAGTCGCCGTCGTAGAGGTCGCCGGCCAGCAGGACGAAGGCGACGCGCTCGCGCAGGGCCAGGTCGACAAGATTGGCAAGGGCATCGCGCGTCGCCCGGCGGATGCGATCCACCGGGGCGCCGGGGTCGCGCTCCAGCCCGCGCAGGGGGCTGTCGAGATGCAGGTCGGCGGCGTGCAGAAACTGGAAACTCGGCACGATGCAGCCACCCCTCTGCGCCAACCTTCTGTCCGGCTCCTGCTGCGCGCCCGAGGCCGCGCGGCGGCCGGCGCCATGGCGTGCGGGCGAGCCTAGCCGATGCGTGCGTGGCCGGGCAACGCGATGGTGGGCGAACTTGAGGCTAGGCGGCGGCCCGCGTCGCTGCCAGGGCGATCGCCTCGTCGATGGCCGCCTCGACCTCCGCCGTGGCGGTATGGTGGATCATGTGGCCGTCGGTGGCGATGGCGTGCAACCGGCTGTGGGGCACGTCGCGGTGCAAGCGGGCGGAGTGGCTGCGGAAATCCACCACGTTGTCGCGGGTGCCGGCCGCGAGGACCAGCGGCATCGACAATTCACCGTAGCGCCGGCAGATCGCCAGGGTGCCGGGAATCATCAGCGCGGTATCGCCGGCGCCGGCGCGGATCTGCGAGGGGCGCAGCGACAGCGGCAGCGGGAACTGCGCGCGGAAGCGCGGGGTAACGGGGGACGGCGCGAACAGCCAGCGGATGATCCGCGGCAGCATCAGCCGGGCGACCAACGGCAAAATAGTTTGGCAGAGGACGTTGCCCAGCAGGGGAACCGCGGCCACGGACATCGCCGGGACGTCGAGCCGTGCGGCGGGATAGTAGAAGCCAGACAGCAGCACCACCGCGGCGAAGTCCTGCGGATGGTCCAGGGCCATGTTGAGCGCCACGAGGGTCGCCCAGGAATGGCCGACCAGGACCGGACGGTCGGCGCTCAGCCGGCGCAGGGCGGCGTGGATCAGTTCGGCCTGGGCATGGGCTGTCCATACGCGGCCGCGCGGCCTGGGGGTGTGGCCGAAGCCGGGGCGGTCGAAGGCGATCACCCGGTGGCGCGCGGCCAGCCGGTGGAACAGGCCGCTGGCCACGAAGTCGTCGGCGGTCGCTCCGTTGCCGTGCAGCAGCACCACCGGGGTTCCGTGGCCGGCTTCCAGGTAGTGCAGGCGCACGCCATCCACCTCCACGAACCGGCCGCGTGGCGGGTGGCGCCTTTCGCTGCGCCGGGCCGCCAGGTGATTGGCCAGCGCCATGCCGCCGAGCACCGCCGCCGCAACTCCTGCCCCGAGGAGCCCACGCGATACCGCCCGGCCGGATTGTCGCGTGGCGGCGGCAGAGGTACGGGTGGCTTCGTGCTTGAACATGGCGGGCTCCTGCTTCTGCACGCCGGAACGCCCCGCCTGCCGGAGCGGTTGCGCCGCGGGGCCGCCGCTACCGCCGCGGCGCCTCGGGGATGATGCCGAAGGCGGCAAGCCCTTCGGACAGCAGGTCGCCGAGCATTTCCATCTCGGTGAGGTAGGTGGCGGCGGTGCGGGCGGCGTTGCGCTCGCGGGCCAGCGCCAGCAACTCCTCCCAACCGGTGGCGTCGCGGTCGCCGCGGCCAAGCCAGACGAGCGCGATCAGGGCGGCCTGCTCGTCGTCGTTGAGGTCGTCGATCAGGCCCTTCAGAGAGCCGTTCAGCGCCGCGGGGTCGCTGAACTCGGGGGTCTCGGGGTCCTGGCCGTCCTCGTTGGCCTCCTCCTCCTGCAGTTCGTCCACCTCGCGCGCCGCGCCTATGATGGCGACGACGAGGTCGACACCGATCGGCAGCTCGACATTCCGGAACTCGTTCCTGTCGCTCATCGCGGCATCCTCCTGGTTGGCTCGGTTGGCAGGAAGGCAACGCCGGGGACGGCATTTCGCTTCACCATCCGAGACATACCGTAAGTTGCTATTTTGCATCTATTTGCTGGAAAAATCCCTGGCGAAATCACGAAGTTGTGGTTGAGACCCATCGCACGCCGGCATCACGCCGGTTGCGCCACCGCCAGTTCCTCCGCATGTTCCGCCCGCGCGAAGCGTGGCGGCCGGGGCAGCAGCGGGGTGACGGATATCGGCATGGAGGGCAAGACGTCCCGCAGCGATCCGGCCGCCGGCCCGCCCGGTCGGCACGCCAGGGTGTCGCTGGCCGGCGTCCGCCGTGCCGGCACCGTGCTCGCCCGCCCTTGGTTCCGCGCGACGATCGCCGCCGTCGTCGTGGCCATTCCCGTGCTGCTGTGGACCGCGGCGGCATATGAGCGACACGGCCGGGCGCTGCAGAGCGCCACGAACGATATGCGGCGCGTCACGGCCACCCTCAGCGAGCAGGCGACCCGTCTGCTGGAGGCCCAGGGCCTGGTGCTGGACCTGGTGGACCAGGAAGCGGGCGGGCAGGACTGCATGGCATTGCGCCAGGACCGGCACCTGCAAAGCTTCATGCAAGCGATCGTGGCGGCGGCGACGCGGACCAAGGCGCTTTGGGTGCTGGATTCGCAGGGCTTTCTGTGCGCCGCCAGCGACGCGGCCCTGCTGGACTGGCGCAGCAGGGCGTTCCGCAACTATTTTTCAGGAGCGCGCGACGCGGCGGGAAGTGCGTTCTATGTCAACCGCGCGATCGTGCCGATGATGGGTGGCGAGCCGGTGTTCAACGTGGCACGCCGGCGCAGCGGCGGGCCACTGTTCCGCGGCATCGTGCTCGCTGCGATCGACCTGCAGGGGCTGGCGCAGGAATGGCGGAGCATGCCGGTGACCGCCGCCTCGCACCGGGTGGCGCTGTTCCGGGCAGACGGGGCGACGATCGCGCGCTCGTGGGACCCGATGGTGCCGCCACCCGACCCGGCGCAGGAGGCACGGCTCAGGGCGATCTGGGATCATGAGCCGCAGGGCACCCGCATCATCGTGCCGCTCAGCGACGGCATCGCGCGGATCGTCGCCTGGCACACCCTGCCGGGATGGAACGTGGTGGTCACCAGCAGCATGAAGCTGGGCGAGGCGCTGGCCCCATGGCGGCAGTTGATGGCCTATTCCGGCGTGGTGGCCGGACTGGCGTCGGCGCTGCTGGCGGCTTTCATCTGGAGCCTGGCGCGCGCGCAATCCCGCCTCGAGTTTGCCAACGCGGGGCTGGAGAGGAGTGTCTCGCAGCGCACGGCGGCATTGCGGGCCAGCGAGGAACGCTACCGGCTGACGGTGGAGAGCGCGCGCGACTACGCCATCGTCACGCTGGACGAGGCGGGCGTGATCACCAGCTGGAATGTCGGCGCCGAGCGGATGATGGGCTACAGCGAGGCCGAGGCCGTGGGCCAGCCCGGCGCCATCTTCTTTACTCCCCAGGACCGCGCCACCGGCGACCCGGAGGACGAGATGCGGCGGGCCAGGCGCGAGGGGCGCGCCGACAACGAGCGCTGGCACCTGCGACGGGACGGCAGCCGGTTCTGGGGCTCGGGCCTGGTGATGCCGCTGGCGGGCGGCCTTGGCTATGTGAAGATCTTCCAGGACCGCACGCGCGACCACGAGGCTGGCGAGCGGCTGCGGCTGCTGGGCTTCGTAATCGAGCAGTCCGGCGATTTCATCGGCACGGCACGGCCGGGGGCAACGGAATCTACCTCAATCCGGCCGGCCGGGCGATGGTGGGCCTGGCGGGAGATGCCGACATCAGCAACTTGACGATCGCCGACTTCATGCCGCCCGAAGAGCGCGGCCGGCTGGAGCACGAGATCGTGCCGTCGCTGTCGACGAAGGGTGCGTGGGCTGGCGAGTTCCGCCTGCGCCGCTTCGACGGCCGCCCACCCGTGCACGTGCTCTATGGCGCCTATGCCGTGCACGACGATTCCGGCACTGCAATTGCGCTGGCAATGGTGGCGCGTGACATCGAGCAGGCACGCCAGGCCGCTCGCGTGCTGGCCGCCCAGGAGGCCGAGCTGCGCCGGCTGAACGAGGGGCTGGAGGCGCAGGTGCGCCATGAGGTGGCGGCGCGCGAACAGGCGCAAGTACGGCTGGCCCAGGCGCAGCGAATGGAGGCGCTGGGCCAGCTTGCCGGCGGCGTCGCCCACGACTTCAACAACGTGCTGCAGGCCGTGCAGGGCGGCGTGCGGCTGATCGAGAACCGGCCCGACGATCCGGCGCGCGTGCGTCGCCTTGCCACGATGGTCGCCGAGGCGGCGACGCGCGGCGCGTCGATCACGCGCCGGCTGCTGGCTTTCTCGCGCCGCGCCGACCTGCGCGCCGAGCCGGTGGACGTGGGGGATCTGCTGACGAGCATGCGCGAGATTTTCACCCACACGCTCGGCGCCGGGATCGACGTGCGGGTGCAGGTACCGGCATCGCTGCCGGCGCTGTTCGTGGACAAGGGCCAGTTGGAGACAGTTCTGGTCAACCTGGCGGCGAATGCCCGCGATGCAATGGCCGGCGCGGGCGTGATCACGCTGGCGGCGGTGGCCGACAGGGTGGAGCAGGCAAAAACGACGGACCGCCACGCGGCGCCGTTGGAGGACGGCGCCTATGTGCGGCTGTCGGTGTCGGATACCGGCGCGGGGATGGATTCGGCGACGCTGGCGCGCGCGGCCGAGCCGTTCTTCACGACCAAGCCGCAGGGCAAGGGCACCGGACTGGGACTTGCGATGGCGCGCGGGTTCGTCGAGCAGAGCGGTGGGGCGATGGATATCGAAAGCGCGCCGGGTAGCGGAACCACGGTGCGCATGTGGTTGCCGGTGGCAACCGGCATCCCCACCGCCGCATCCGCGGACTGCGCCGTGAAACCCGCCTCGCCCGGCGATGCCCGGCCGCGGGTGCTGCTGGTGGATGACGAGGAACTGGTGCGCGCGATCACCAGCGAGGGGCTGGCGGCAGCCGGATACGTGGTACTGTCGGCGTGCTCGGGGGAACAGGCGCTGGAACGCCTGGACGCCGGCGAGACGGTGCATCTGATTGTGACGGACCTGTCGATGCCGGGTCTGGACGGGCTGGCGCTGATCCGCGAGGCGCAGCGGCGGCGCCCTGGCCTGCCGGCGATCCTGCTGACCGGCTTCGCCACCGACATGGCCGAGATCGCCGTGGGCGGCGCGCTGAACGGCAGCTTCTCGCTGCTGCGCAAGCCGGTGGAGGCGCGGGTGTTGGCCGAGCGGGTGGCGGTGTTGCTGGAGGGCACCGGGGCGGGAATGGAGGGGGGGCGGCGTGCGCCAGGCTGAGCGCGGGACAGCGGGATACGTATCAGCGGTCGCCGCCACCAGGGTCGAGGGCACGGCACGGGCCCATGACGGTCAGCAACACCATCGCCTGGCGCGCCGCCCGCGGATCGCGCAGCGCCTGGCGGAGTGCCGCGGGGTGGAGCGCTGCGGGGTGGAGGCGGCGCACCATGGCTGCGGGCGCGGCGGGCAGCCCGGCGCCGGGAACGGCACCGGCCGGCCGCATCGGGCGAGGCCGGGCCAGTGCCGGCGCGATGAGCAGCGCCGCGGCGCCCGATGGGAGTGGCGGGGGCTGGGCCGTCGCCTCGACCGCTCGCCGCTTCCGCTGGTCGCTCTGCCGCAGATAGCGCCGCAGGGCGGGCAGGACGACGATCAGCACGAAGGCGGCAACCGACGACAGGAATACCAGCGTGCCGGCGGGCATCAACGCGGCCCCTCGCGTGGCCCCTCGGCCGGAGGGCGGTCGGGCGTCTCGCCGGCGATGGCGTCGCGCATGGCGGTGTCGGCCTGCACGTTCTTCATGCGGTAGTAGTCCATGACGCCGAGGTGGCCGCTGCGGAAGGCGTCGGCCATGGCGCGCGGCACTTCGGCCTCGGCTTCCACCACCCGCGCCCGCATCTCCTGCTCCAGCGCCACCGCCATGGCGCGGCGCTCCTCGGCCTTGGCCTGGGCGATCTGCTTGTCGGCGTTCGGCCTGGTCGATCTGCAGCTTGGCGCCGATGTTGGCGCCCACGTCGACATCGGCGATGTCGATCGACAGGATCTCGTAGGCCGTGCCGGCGTCCAGCCCCTTGCTCAGCACGTGCTTGGAGATGTGGTCGGGGTTCTCCAGCACGTTCTTGTGCGATTGCCGCCGAGCCGATGGTGCTGACCATGCCCTCGCCGACGCGGGCGATGATCGTCTCCTCGCCGGCGCCGCCGACCAGCCGGTCGATGTTGGCGCGCACCGTGACGCGCGTACACGGCGATGAGCTGGATGCCGTCCTTGGCCACGGCGGCGATCTTGCGGTGTCTCGATCACCTTGGGCAGCACCGACATCTGCACCGCCTCCAGCACGTCGCGCCCGGCCAGGTCGATGGCGGCGGCGCGCTTGAAGGCAGCGGGATGCTGGCCTTGTCGGCCGAGATCATCGCGTTGACCACGCGCACCACGTTGCCGCCGGCCAGGAAGTGCGCCTCCAGGTCGTTCAGCGGGATGTCGAGCCCGGCCTTCACGGCGCTGATGCGCGCCGTGACGATCGTGCCCGGCGGCACCCGGCGCAGGCGCATGGCGATCAGCGTTGAGCAGCCCGACATAGGCGCCGGAGGCCCAGGCCGCGACCCACAGCGGGATCGGCACCAGGTACAACAGGAAGGCCAGCACGCCCGACCAGCAGGAGCAGCCCGCCGGCAGCTGCCGATCAGCCCGAATTCGAGACCGCCATCGTCTCACTCCTCGGTTCGGCGGCCGGCGGCGCGTGCGGCCGGCGCACGACGATCCGGTTGCCGTCGACACGGGTGACCACGATCGGTTCTCCCGGCTTCGATGAAGTTCGCCGTCGGACACCACGTCCACCCGCTGGCCGTCGATATCGGCGACGCCGGCCGGGTGCAGCGATGGTGGTGGTCACGCCCCGCTTGCCCGGTCGCTGGCCCGGTCCGCGGGTGTCCGGGCGAAGACACTGCCGCGTAGCCGGCGCCGGCTGGAAGCCGGTCCTCCAGCACCAGCTGCCGGCCGAACGGCAGTCGCGGCAAGAAGCGAAGCAGCAGCACGGCTGGCCAGCCACCGCCAACAGCAGCGACGCCATGACGTAGATCGCGGCGCGCAGCATCGCCATCGTCGGTGCCGCCCGCGCCCACCATGCTGAGCGACGAAGCCGCCGAGCAGGGCCAGGATGCCGAGCACGCCGGCGAGGCCGAAGCCCGGAATCACGAACACCTCGATGCGCCAGCAGCACCACGCCGGCAGGCCACCAGCAGCAGTTCCTCCCACCCGGCCAGCTGCACCAGCCAGTGGCCCCAGAAGAACAGCGCCGATGCTGGCCAGGCCGAGCGCGCCCGGGAATGCCGAAGCCGGGCGTGCGCATCTCCAGTAAGCATGCCGAGCATGCCGACCGTGATCAGCATCGAGCTGACCACCGGGTTGGTCAGGAAGCGGACGACGTTCTCGGCCCAGTTGGGTGCCGCTGCGGCGCAGCTCGGCGCCTGCCGATGCCCAGCTTCTGCAGCACCGCCTCGAGCGGTGTCGGCGCGGAAGTCGGCGATGCTTGTGCGGAGCGCCTCGTCGGTGGTCAGCGTCAGCAGCTTGCCCTTCTCGATCACGCCGTGGATCGTCGACGTCCGCATCGACCATCGCCTCGGCCAGTCAGCGGCGGGCGGTTGCGCGCTTTCGGCGGTGGCGCGGAATTCCTTGCGCACGTAGGAGACGGTCTTTTCCCCCACCGGCTGCGGCCGGCCCGCCCGGCCCGCCACTCTGCACCGGCATGGCGGCGCCGATGGTGCCGCCGCCGGCCATGACGATGTTCTGCGGCCGACAGCGCGATCAGGGCGCCGGCGGAGATGGCGCGCTTGTTGACGAAGGCGAGGACCGGGACTTGCGCGGCCAGCAGCGCGTCGCGGATCTGCACGCGGCGTCGACCCGGCCGCCGAAGGTGTTGATGTCCAGCACCACCGCGGCGGCGCCGGTTCTGCGTCGCCTCGTCCAGCAGCCGGGCGAGGAAGGGCGCGAGGCCCAGGTCGATGATGCCGGTGATCGGCGCGAGATAGACCAGCTTCGCCGCGGCGGCCGGTGGCGCCTGTGCGCGCGGCGGAGTAGCGGCTGGCCATGCCAGGGCGAGGATGACGGCGAAGGCCAAGGCCAGCCAGCGGCCCCGGCCATGCAAGGGCCGGCGTTCCGGCGACCGTCGTTGAATGGCGCCCGCCATGCGTCTGTTCCGCAGCCTCCCCCTGCCAGAGTAGTCACATGGGGGCGATTGGGCCAATGCCCAGGCACGGCGGCGGATTCAGTCAGTGATGCAGCGCGCGCGCCAGCTCGTCCTTGCTCATTTTGGAGCGGCCGTGGATGTCGCGCTTCTTCGCCTCCTCGTAGAGCTCGGCCTTCGTCTGGCCGGACCCGCCATGGTCGCCGCCGCGCCGCCTGCGCGAATCGCCCTTGCGGGGTGGCACGTTGGCCTCGCTGAGCGCGATGGCGATGGCCTGCTTGGGGTTGGTGACCTCGTGGCCGCTGCCGCTGTCGAGTTCGCCGTGCTTGAACTCGTGCATGACGCGGCCGATCTTTTTCTTCTGCGCCTTGGTTTCCCTGGCCATGATCCCTGCCCTTTCGCCTGACGCTGGCACAACCGCCGTGCCGGGGCTGGGTTCCGCGGGCAGGATCAGGCCGCGGCGCGGGCGTTGAGCAGCGGCTGCAGTTCCTCGCTGAAATGGCAGGCGGCGTGATGGCCCGGGGCGATTTCCCGCCAGGCCGGCACCTCGGCACGACAGCGTTCGCGGGCGTGGGGGCAGCGGGTGTGGAAGCGGCAGCCGGGGGGCGGATGTCGGCCGGGCTGGGGATCTCGCCCTCCAGCCGCTGGGCTCGGCCGCGCTGGTCGGGGTCGAGCGACGGGATCGCCGAGAGCAGGGCGCTGGTATAGGGGTGGCGCGGTTGGCGCGAACAGCTTGCGCGCGGGGCGCAGCCTCGACGATGGCGCCGAGATACATCACCGCCACGTGGTCGCAGACATGCGCGACCACGCTGAGGTCGTGGCTGATGAACAGGAAGGTCAGGCGTAGCTCGTCGCTGAAGGGTCTTCAGCAGGTTCAGGATGTCGGCCTGGATCGACACGTCCAGCGCGGCCACGCTCTCGTCGGCGACCACGAAGCGCGGCCGGGCGACCAGGGCGCGGGCGATGGAGATGCGCTGGCGCTGGCCGCCGGAGAAGGCGTGCGGGAAGCGGCGCAGATGCTCGAGGTTCAGGCGGCAGCTGCGCGGCCATCTCGCGCACCCGCGCGTCGGTCTCCTCGCGCGAGCTGGTGAGCTCCATCACCTCCAGCGGCTCGGCGATGATGTCGCGCACGGTCATGCGCGGGCTCAGCGCGGCATAGGGGTCCTGGAAGATCAGTTGGGCGCGGCGGCGGTAGTCGCGCAGCGCCGCCTTGTCCAGCGCGGCCCACGTCGTAGTCCACGTCGCCGTCGCGGTAGGTGACGTGGCCGGCGGTGACCGGGGCGGCGCGCAGGATGGCGCGGCCCAGCGTGGTCTTGCCCGAGCCGCTCTCGCCGACCAGGCCGAAGAAGACGCCCGCGGGATGTCGAGCGAGACGCCGTCCACGGCGCGGACCATGGGTGGCTTGCCGAACAGCGCGGCGGCCGAGCGGGTAGTGCACGGAGAGGTCGCGCAGGGCGACGTGAACCGGCGGCTCCACGGCCTCGCTCATGCCGGCTGCTCCTCGCGGGCGGGCGCCAGGGCGAAGCAGGCCGCCGCGTGCCCTGCCCCGCGATCCACCGCCGCGGGCACCCGCGCCTCGCACAGCCCGGCGATCGCCTCGGCGCAGCGGGTGTGGAAGACGCAGCCGGTCGGGCGCTCCAGCGGGCTGGGGATGTCGCCCGGTACCGGGGTCAGCGGCGCGTCGAGGTCGTCGATATCGCGGCAGGGCGGCGAGCAGGCCCTTGGTATAGGGGTGGGCGGGGGTGCGGATCACCTGGCGCACGCTGCCCGTCTCGACGATGCGGCCGAGATACATCACGGCCACCCGGTCGGCGGTCTGGGCGATCACGCCGAGGTCGTGGGTGATGAACAGGATGCGCCATGCCGAGCTCGTGCGACCAGGCCGTTCATCAGGTCGAGCACCTGGGCCTGGATCGTCACGTCCAGCGCCGTGGTCGGCTCGTCGGCGATCAGCAGCTTCGGGCCGGTGGACAGGGCCATGGCGATCATCGCGCGCTGGCGCATGCCGCCGGAGAACTCGAAGGCGTACTGGTCGATGCGGCGCGCGGGGTCGGGGATGCCGACGCGGCCAGCATCTCGACGGCATGGGCGCGAGCCTGTCGCCTTGGTGAAGGATGCGTGCAGCAGCAACTGCTCCACCATCTGCTCGCCGATGGTGATGGCGGGCGCGAAGCTGGCCATCGGCTCCTGGAAGATCATCGAGATCGCGCCGCCGCGCACCACCATCAGGTCGCGCGCGCGCTTCAGGGCCAGCACGTCGACCTCGCGCCCGTCGTCATGCAGCGTGATGCGGCTTTGCGGCGCGTAATGCGCGTTGCGCGCGTTGAGCCGCATCAGCGCCTTGGCGGTGACCGACTTGCCCGAGCCGCTCTCGCCCACCAGGCCGAGCACCTCGCCCTGCGCGATGTCGAACGAGATGCCGTCGACCGCGGTGATCATGCCTTCGTCGGTGCGGAAGCGCACTGTCAGGTCGCGCACGGAGAGCAGCGGAGGGGACATTTGCGGTGGTCCGAATAGGGGTCGGCGGCGTCGCGCAGGCCATCGCCGACGAAGACGAAGGCCAGCACCATGGCGATGAAGAAGACGACCGGGATGAAGTACCAGCGGTAGTTCAGCAGCACGTCGGTATTGGTGACGTTCTGCAGCATCACGCCAAGCGAGTTCACCGGGTCCTTGAGGCCGAGGCCGATGAAGCTCAACGCGGTTTCCGACAGCACCATGTAGGGAAAGGAGATGACGAGATCGACGATGATGTAGCTGGTGAAGCTGGGCAACAGGTGGCGGCGGATGATGTGCCCGCCGCTGGCGCCGCATAGCTGGGCGGCCAGCACGTATTCCTGGTTGCGCTCGGTCAGCAGGTGGGTGCGCACGCGCCGCGCCAGGGTGGGCCAGCTTATCAGGCCGAGAATGGTGGCGATGAAGAAGAAGCGGCGCTCGGCCGACCATTCGTTGGGCACGAAGGCGGCCAGCGCCATGAACAACGGGATCGCCGGCACCGTGCGCACGGCGTCGGTGATCATCTGCAGCGCGCCGTCGATCTTGCCGCCCGAATACCCGGATACGCCGCCGATGACGAGCGCCAGCACGAAGCCGATCAGCACGCCGATGGTGCCGACGGCCAGCGAGGTCCAGACGGCATGCAAGGTGCGCGAGAAGATATCCTTGCCGGCCGCGTCGGTGCCGAAAATATGGATGCCGCCGCGGTCGATGCCGAACAGGTGGCGGTTGAAGGTGAAGCCGGGATGCGCAGGTCGAAGCGCTCGCCGGGCATGTCGATGTCGAGCCCCAGCACCTCGTATTGCCAGCCCTGGACGAAGAACTCGACGTAGCGGCGCTTCTCGGTGTTGACGGTGGTGACCCAGCGGAAATTGGTCTGGATCGAGCGGGTGCGCTCCATGGTGTAGAGAAAGGGCCGCCACGAGCAGCCATTGTGGTCGCAGAACCGCGGGATCTCCGGCGCGCCATTCTGGTAGTCCTTGTCGCGCCCGGCGATGGTGGGATCGTACGGGGACAGGAACGGCGCGGTCAGGCCCATCGCGATCAGCGCGAACAGCACCGAGGCTGCGGCCATGGCCGCACGGTTGCGGCGGAAGCGGGCCCAGATGAGTTGGAACTGGCCGGCGGTGAAGTAGGCTTCCTTCGCCCTGCGGTCGGCGGCGGCGGCGGGTGCGGCCATCGGGTCAGCCCCCCATCACGCTCTTGCGCACCCGCGGATCGACGAGGGCGAGCAGCAGGTCGGTGAAGAAGTTCAAGGTCACGATCGAAGCGGTGAGCATGAAGATGATGGCGCCGGCGAGTTGCTGGTCGTTGGAACGGGCGAGGCCGTCCAGCAGCAGCGAGCCGGCTTCGGTCAGGGTCAGGATGGCGGCCACGATCGGCAATTCGTTGAACACGCGGTTGAGGTCGAAGCCGAGCGAGTTGATGATTGGGCCCAGCGCGTGGCGGGCGGGATAGCGCCACAGCAGGCGCGCGCCATTCACGCCACGGGCGCGAGCGGCGGTGACATAAAGCTTGCCGTAACTCGTCGGAGACCAGCGCGCGCACGGTCTGCAGGGCGAACGCGGTGGCCGACCAGCCCAGGATGAACACCGGAAGCCAAGCACGAGAGAGGAAGTCGCGCACCCGCGCCGTCGACCAGGCGGCGTCGCGGAACTCGGGCGAGAACAGCCCGGTGAGCGTGTCGCCGAACATCATGGTGGACACCAGCATGATCACCAGCGCGAGCAGGAAGTTGGGCAACGCCAGGCCGAGATACGAAACCAGTCGCAGTGCGGTGGTGACGCCGGGATTGCGCGCGGTGGCGGCGAAGATGCCAACCGGCAGCGCGATCAGGTAGGCAAAGACCAGAGCGGTGAGGCAGATGCCGAGCGACAGCGCGAATTTCTGCCCGAGCAATTGGTTGATGCGCACCCGCAGGATGCAACTCATGCCGAAATCGCCGTGGATGAAGACGTTGCCGACCCAGGTGGCCCAGCGTTCGACATAGGGCCGGTCAAGTCCCAGGCGGGCCTCCTCGGCCTGGATGTCGGCGACCCCGATCTGCTGGCCCTGGGTGTTCTTGAAGGCGAGGTAGCGCTCGGCGCAATTGGCCGGCACCAGTTCCATCAGGGTGAAGACGAGGAACGAGACCAGCAGCAGGGTGACGATGGCCATGACCGCGCGCACGGCGGCGAAGCGGGCGAACTGCAGCATCCGTCACCCGCTCCCGGGCCGGCGGGCGGCCACCGGCCGCCCGCGGCTGGGGGAACGGCCGGGGCTTCGGCCCGTGCGTATCAGTTCCGCCCCTCCAGGTACCATTGTTGCGGGCGATAAGGGTAGGTGCGGTAGAACTCGTATGACCAGGTCTTGAATGACGTGAAGTTCTTCAACCGGTTGGTGTGATAGACCGGGCCCGGCGCCGTGACCGTGCCGATGAACAGCAGGTTCTCGGTCATGTTCTTCATCAGCCGGGCGCCGATCTCGTCGGATTTCGGCGTGCTGATCGGGGTGGACTGGAAGGCGTCGATATCGGCCATCATCTGCGTAACATAGGCTGGCGGCTTCTCGCCCTTGGCGCCCTTGCTGTCCACGTATTCGGCCCACAGCATGCCGACCCGGCCGCCGAAATAATTCTCGAACGGCGGTTGGAACAGCTCGGCATTGCCCAGCACGATCGCGGCCGACTGGCCCTTGGACCACGGGATCACGTCGAGCTGGTTGGCGGACTGGGCGGAGCGGAACTCGTCGGCGGTGACCTCCTTGATGGAGCTTTTGATGCCCGCCGCCGTCCAGTGCTGGGCCACCAGCTCGGCCACCTGGCCGGGCATGCCCTGGGTGGCGAACTGGATGTTCAGCACCAGCTTGTTGCCATTGGGCAGGTCGCGCAGGCCGTCGCCGTCCTTGTCGACGACGCCAATCTCATCGAGCAACTTCTTGGCTAGCGCCACATCGTACTGGGCGTAATAGCCCGCGATGTCCTTGGGCGCGAATGGCGGCGTCGGGCTGAAAGCGATGTACTGGCCCGGCTGGCCCAGTCCGAAGAAGGCGACGTCGTTGATCTCCTTGCGGTTGATCGCCACCGACATCGCCTGGCGGAACTTCAGGTTGGAGAACACGCGGCGCTTCTCGGGATCGGCCGAGGTAACGTTGAAGCCGAACACCGGCATCGCGACCGCCGGTTTCAGCTCGACGGTGTAATCGCCCTTCTTCTGGTTCTCCAGCAGTACCGGGGCGGCGGGAAGCTGCAGCGACTGCGACTTGTAGTCGAACTCGCCGTTCACCGCCTTGAGGATACGCACCTCGTTTTGGCTGACATGGATCTCGTCCATCTCGCTGATGTAGGGAAGCTGGTTGCCGGCGGTGTCGACCATATGGAAATACGGGTTGGCGACGTAGTGCCGGCCGTCGGTGGATTCGGCGATGGTGATGAAGGATTCAAGCGTCGGCACCGTCGCCTTGGGCAGCTTGGCCACGATGTCCGGATGCGAGAGCATCGGCGTTGCGATGTCCTTCCAGTCGGAATTGGCATAGTAGGCGGCAACCGCCGCATAGCCGTTGGCGAAGCCGAGCGACTTGGCGAGCGCGTCGGCGTCCTTATTGTATTTCGGGTAGAACTGGCTGAGAAAATGCTTCGGCTGGAACGGCTGGGCATAGTGCGTGGCGAAATGCGCCAGCAGGCCGGGCTTGGGTGCCGGCAGGTTGAAGCGCACCGTCTCGGGGTCGAGCACCTCCACCGTCATCGGTTTGCCGGCGACCAGCGCGTAGTCCTTCGGCTTCTTGATGACATTGGTGTCCAGCACGATGTCATCGTACCAGAACTTGACGTCCGCGGCGGTGAACGGCGCGCCGTCGGACCATTTGTGGCCACGGCGCAGCTTGAAGGTCAGCTGGGTGAAATCCTTGTTCCACGCCCAGCTCTTGGCCACGTTCGGCACGATGGTGGTGAGGTCGTCGGAATAGCGCACCAGGTTCACGTGGCGCACCGACAGCAGGTCGGAGGTGCCGGCCTCGGGGGCCTCGGATTGGCCGTTCATGGTCCCGCCGTAGCGGCCGATAGCATGGTAGGGGGCCACCACGAGCGGCTCGGCCGGCAGGCGCTGGGCGAGCGGCGGCAGGGCCGGGTTGCCGGCGATGCGGGCGTTCAGCCTGGCGATGTCCGGGTTCTCCCTGAAGGAGAGTTTGCAACCCGCGGCCTTCTCGAACTCGGCCAGCTCGAACTGCTCCGGGAATGCCCCCTTGATGCCCTGGTCCTTGTCGACCGTCAGCGCAGGGCAGTCGGCGGCGCGGGCACCAGCCGGGAGGGCAAGCGCCAAGGCCAGCGCGGCCACGGCAAGGCCCCGTGAGCGGGTGCGATAGGGTCGTGAATTCTGCATGGCAGGCTCCCTTTCTTGCAATGCAGCAAAGCACGGGAGAAGGCCATGAAGTATGTCACTTTTGTTACAAACGCACCTTCGCCGCCTGCGCGGCGCTCGTCCGCCGGGGCGCCGCGCTCGCGACGTGACCTTGGTTCAGCCGGCCTGGGTTGCCGCCAGGGGGGGCATTTACGGCGTTAGATGCGGTCCAGCGAGAGGATCACCTGCCCGGTCACCGCATTGCGCAGTACGACAGGGCGTGTCCACAGCGCGCGCAGATGCACCAGCGCCGCCTTGGGGTCCAGCAGCGTGCGGTCGCGATAGGGCCGGTATTCCACGGTCAGCACCTGGCTGGCACGGTCGACCTCCACCGCGGCCAGCATCGGGTGGTGGGCGTGCCACTCGTATTCGTCGGCCAGGCTATCGCGCAATTCGGCGTATCCGCGTTCGTTGTGGATGGCGGTGACCTCGTAGGCGGGCGCGTTTTGCCGGTCGTGCAGCCGGAACAGGCGGAAGCGCCGCATCACCTTGGGCGAGAGGTACTGTCGCAGGAAGCTTTCATCGCGGAAATTGGCCACGGCATCCTTGATGGCGCCGACCGGGTCGCCCGAGCCGGCCACGCCCGGCAGCCACACCCGGTCCTCGTCGTCCGGCTCCAGCGCGGCGCGCTCGATGTCGCGGAAGATGGCGAAGCCGAGCGCATAGGGGTTCATGCCGTAGTAGCGCGGATCGTCGAAATCCGGTTGGAACAGCACCTTGGCGTGCATGTCCATGAATTCGAAATGGGCGCCACGCGTGGTCAGTCCCTTCTCGTGCAGCCGGTTCATGATGGTGTAATGGGTCCAGCTGGCGCAGCCCTCGTTCATCACCTTGGTTTGGCCCTGAGGGTAGAAATACTGCGCCATCCGCCGGGTGATCCGCACCAGTTCGCGCTGCCAGGGTTCAAGGTCGGGCGCATGCTTCTCGATGAGGTAAAGCAGGTTCTCCTCCGGCTCGGCGAGGAACCGGCGCGGCGGAGCCTGTTCGTCCTCGTCCGAGTCGGGCATGGCCGGCAGGATGCGGTCCAGTTCGCTCACCTGGCCGGCCTGGTTGGCTTCGCGATCGCGCTGACGCTGGCGTTCCCTGGCCGCCGACAGCTTGGGCGGCCGCCGGGCGCGGTCGATGCCGTAGTCGCGCAGGGCGTGGCAGGAATCGAGGAACCGCTCCACGGTCAGCCGGCCGTGGATGCGTTCCTGCTCCGCTACGTAGTCGCGGGCGAAGACCAGGTAGTCGACGATGCTGGAGGCGTCGGTCCAGTCGCGGAACAGGTAGTTGTTGGCGAAGAAGTGGTTGTGCCCGATCGCCGCATGCGCCAGCACCAGCGCCTGCGTCGTCATGGTGTTGCCGTCCATCAGGTAGTTGATGCAGGGGTTGGAGTTGATCACCAGTTCGTAGGCGAGCCCGCTATAGCCTTTCTTGTAGCGGTCCCATTCGCGCGAGAAGTGCTTGCCGAACGACCAGTGGTTGTAGAACACCGGCATGCCCACGCTGGCATAGGCGTCGAGCATCTGCTCCGACGAGATGATCTCGATCTGGTTGGCGTAGCCGTCGAGCCCCATCTCGCCGCGGCCGATGCGGTCGATCGCCTCATAGGCCCGCTCGACATCCGGGAACGACCACTCCCCACCCGTCCACAGGGCTTCAGCCGTCAACATGCCGTCTCCTCCTAGCGTTCGGCCTCGACCTTGTTGCCGCTGAACAGCGAGCGGAAGGCAGGCACCACGTCGTCGTCGTCCATCACCTGCCGCATGCCCAGGTTGCTGTGATCGCGCGCCACCTGTTCCAGCGCCGTCCACAGATCGGTGCGGCGCGCGGCATAGGCCGGGCTTTCGCGCACCACCTCGACATAGGCGAAGAAGCGGGTGCGCGGCAGGAAGCGGCCGAGCAGTTCAATGCAGTTGCCGCCGTCGCTGCTCATGTTGTCGCCGTCGGAAACCTGGGCGAAATAGACGTTCCAGTCGTCGGAGGCATAGCGCTCGCGCAGTACCCGCTCGGCCTCGCGATAGGCGGTGGAAACCACGGTGGAGCCGGTGGAGCCGGACGAGAAGAAGGTCTCCTCGTCGCATTCCTCGGCCTCGTGGTGGTGGCGCACGAAAACGATGTCCACCTCGCGGTACTTCCGGTGCAGGAAGATCGACAGCAGGTGGAAGAACTGCTTGGCCAGGCGCCGCTCACGGTCTCCCATGGAGGCGGAGACGTCGATGATGCACACCATCACCGCACGCGCCGAGGGTTTGGGCTGGCGCTCGAAGCGACGGTAGCGCAGGTCGACGGGGTCGAGGAAGGCAATGGCGTTGGCGAGGGCCAGCAGCCGTTCCATCTCCTCCTCGATCAGGAGCCGCTGCGCCTCGTCGGTACAGGCCTCGCGCTCCTCCTTCAGTTCGGCGATTCGGGTGAGCTTGGGGGTGCGCAGCGCGATCCGGCGCGCCAGCGAGCGCGACACGGTCTGCTCCACATCCAGCGCGCTCGGCGGCCCAGAGGAGGAGAACCCGGCCCGCCGCGGCTCGGTTGTCTCCACCCGGCCCTCCGAGCGACGCACCATCTTGGGCAGTTCGAGGTCCTCGAGGATGATGTCGATCAGTTCGTCGTGACTCACCGCGAAGGCGAAGTCCCCCTCGCCATCGCCCGGCGTGCTGCCTCCGGCGCCGCCCCCGCCGCCCTGCGGCTTGTCGATGCGATCGCCCACGGAATACTCGTGGTTTCCCGGCAGGATGATATCCCGCTCGCCGGTCGAGATGTCGTGGGAGAATCGCGGCTCGGCGATCCCGCCGCCGGAGACGGTGAGGTCGGTGTCGCCGGTGTCGCGCAGCCCCTTGTCACCCAAGGCGCGATGCGAGGATTTGCGCACGCCGTCGCGCACCCGCTCGATGAACCGCCGGCGATTGACCAGGTTGCGGTCCTTCGGGTTCTGCCGCCGATCGATGATGACGCTGCTCACCCTTCAGCCTCCCTTGCGGCCGACCGCGCGCCCGCCCACCGCCGCCGCTTTGCATACTCCGCCATCAGCAAAGCCTCCCTGCGCCGCCGCCTGGCCCCCTGCCCCGCCGTTGCCGCAGGTATGTGGGATGGACGATGGACGGCGGCGGCATGGAATCCGCCTCAGCCCGATTTCCTAACCCGCAGGTACCACTCCACGATCCGACGCACCTGGCGCTCGGTGTAGCCTTTCTCCGCCATGCGGGCGACGAAGTCCTCATGCTTCTTCTGGTCGTCCTTCGAGGCCTTGGCGCCGAAGCTGATGATCGGCAGAAGCTCGTCGGTGGCGGCGAACATCTTGCGCTCGATGACGCGCTTGAGCTTCTCGTAGGCGGTCCAGGAGACGGACTTGCCGGTGTTGGCCTTCTGCCGCAGAACGTATTTCACCACCTCCTGGCGGAAATCCTTCGGATTGGCGATGCCGGCGGGCTTCTCGATCTTCTCAAGCTCGGCGTTCAGCATCGACCGCTCCCAGATCGCGCCGGTCTCCGGATCCTTATAGTCGGTCTCGTCCAGCCAGTTGTCGGCGTAGGTGACGTAGCGGTCGAACAGGTTCTGGCCGTATTCGTCGTATGCCTCCAGATAGGCTGTCTGGATCTCGTCGCCGATGAATTCGGCGTAACGCGGCGCCAGCGCCTCCTTGATGAACGCGATGTAGCGTTTCTCAGTGTCTGGCTGGAACTGCTCGCGCCGGATCGCCTCCTCCAGCACCAGCATCAGCCGCACCGGATCGGCGGCCACCTCGCTGGCGCCGTGGTTGTAGGTGGAGGACAGCACCTTGAAGGCGAAGCGGGTGGAGACGCCGGTCATGCCCTCGTCCACGCCTGCGTCGTCGCGGTACTCCTGCACCGACTTGGCCAGAGGGTCGGTTTCCTTAAGGTTCTCGCCGTCATACACGCGCATCTTGGAGAACAGCGAGCTGTTCGCCGGCTCCTTCAGCCGCGTCATCACGCAGAACTGCGCCATGGATTGCAGCGTGCGCGGCGCGCAGGGCGCGCGGGCAAGGTCGGAGGCGGCGAGCATCTTCTGGTAAATCTTCTCCTCCTCGGTCACGCGCAGGCAATACGGCACCTTCACCAGGCAAACGCGGTCGAGGAACGCCTCATTGTTGCGGTTGGCCTTGAAGCTCTGCCACTCCGACTCGTTGGAATGCGCCAGCACGACGCCGGTGAACGGAATGGCGCTGATCGCCTCGGTGCCGACGTAGTTCTGCTCCTGGGTCGCGGTCAGCAGCGGGTGCAACGTCTTGATCGGCGCCTTGAACATCTCGACGAACTCGACCAACCCCTGGTTGCCGCGGCACAGGGCGCCGGAGAACGAGTAGCTATCCGGATCGTTCTGGCTGAATTTCTCCAGCATGCGGATGTCGGTCTTGCCTACCAGGCTGGAGATGTCCTGATTGTTCTCGTCGCCCGGCTCGGTCTTGACCACCGCGATCTGCTCCAGTCGCGACGGCATCACCTTCGCCACCGAGAAGCGGGACAGATCGCCGTCGAACTCGCGCAGCCGCTTCATCGCCCAGGGCGACGGGATGGCGGTGAGATAGCGCGGCTCGATCTTGTATTCGCCCAGCATCACATCGCCGTAGCGTGTGGCGGGGAATAGCCCGAGCGGGTTTTCGAACACGGGCGACATCTCCTCGCCCGCGCACAGCACGTAGATCGGCAGCCTCTCCATCAACTCCTTGAGCCGCTCGGCGATGGACGACTTGCCGCCGCCGACGGGCCCGAGCAGGTAGAGCACCTGCTTGCGCTCCTCCAGCCCCTGGGCGGCGTGGCGGAAATACCCGACCACCCGCTCGATGGCTTCCTCCATGCCGTAGAAGTCCGAGAAGGCCGGATAGACCCGCACCGTGCGGTTCAGGAATATGCGCGACAGCCGGGGATCGGATGATGTGTCGACGATCTCCGGCTCACCGATGGCCTTGACCATGCGCTCGGCAGCCGAGGCGTATGCGCTCGGATCCCTCCTGCAAAGTTCCAAGTAGTTCGCGAGCGACATGCGCTCCACGCGCGCTTGGTCAAAGGTCTCGCGAAACCGACTGAATAGTTCCGTCATGCCCGCCTCCGTCTTGACTTGATACTCGCCAAGCACGCTTCGGTTGCTGCAAAAAGCGCGACCGGCGATGCCATAGAACGTCGTTCGCGCGCCGATCGTGGCAGCGTCACGGTCACACTTTTTTGTATGGGCGCGTCCACCCGCATCTTGGCAGCGACGTGGTGCCAATTCTTTCGCCGGTCTGTCGGGGCGCCGTCATTCCCGCCGCGTAGCGACAGGTCCCGATCGGACAAGGCCCTCAAGCGCATGCATCCGGCGACGGGCATCGTCGCGCGCGGCGCCCGCAAACGCAAGCATTTGGTGCGCCCTTATGCAGTTTGCCGGAAACGGCGAAGGGCGGATGGCAGGCTGTGCCATCCGCCCTCGTCATGCGCCCGTTCAGGCTCCTGTCGGCACGCCGTCCCGCGGGGCGGCGTGCCGGCAGGGGGTATTTTTTCAGCCCTGGGCGTATTTGCCCGTCAGCTGCGGCGCCGTCGCCGACTGCTTGGCCTCGGCACGCTCCAGGCGCGTGTCGCGCGCCCAGGTGCGCTTGAGGTCATCGCGCACCTTGAAGCTCAGCCGGCCCAGCCCTTCGGTCTCAAGCTCCACCGTGTCGCCGTCCTGGAAACTCGACAGGCCGCGGTGATTGGTGCCGGTGGCCAGGATGTCGCCGGGCTCCAGCGTGTGGCAATGGCTCACCCACTCGATGCAGCGGGCGATCTTGTGGGCCATGTCGTCGGTGTTGAAGTTCTGCTTCAGCGTGCCGTTCACCCAAAGCTTGATCTGCAGCTTCTGCGGGTCGGCAACCTCGTCGGCGGTGACCAGCCAGGGGCCGATCGGGGCGAAGGTATCGCGCGACTTCATGTGGAAGAAGCTCTGCGGCGCCAGGCCGCGCGCCGAGCCGTCGATGAAGTTGATGTAGCCGAAGATGTGCTTCATCGCGTCGGCCTGGCTCACGTTCTTCGCCCGCTTGCCGATCACCACGGCCATCTCGGCCTCGCCCTCGAAGATCGTCGCCGGCACGTCCGGCAGCACCATTGTGTCGCCCTGGCCGATGATGGCGGTCGGCGCCTTGTGGAATGCGTTGATCGGGGCCGCCTCCTTCAGCGTGCCGTCCTCCATGTAGTTCACCGCCATGCACACGATGTTGCCCGGCTTGGGCAGCGGCGCGCGCAGTGTCACGCTGGCCAGCGGTACCCCGGCCCCCGCGTCGGCGGCAGCCTGCAACTTACCGCGATAGGCGTCGAAGCGGGCGATCAGGCCGCTCATCAGGTCGCCCGGCCCGGTATGCGGAATGTCCGCCACCGCGGCCGACACGTCCACCACCGCGTCGCCCTTCAGCACGCCCAGCCGGTAGTCGTTGAATTGGACCAGCTTCATCGCAGCCTCCCGCATGTTCTTTCTACGCTCGGTACCGCAGCCGCGGGCGGCGCGCAATCCGGCCGCTTCAACGCCGGCCGAACCGGCCCAGCAGCAGCAGCGCCCCACCCGCCAGCAGCCCCCAGAAGGCGCCGCCGATGCCCAGAATGCTGAACCCCGAGGCCGAGACCAGGAAGGTCACCACCGCCGCCTCGCGCCGCGCCGGGTCGGCCACCGCGGCCATCAGCGCGCCGGCGAAGGCGCCCAGCAGGGCCAACCCCGCCACCGCCTCGATCAGCACCGGCGGTGCCGCGCCGATCAGCACGGTGGCGCCGCCGGCCAGCAGGCCGAAGCCGATATAGCCGCCGCCCGCCACCACGGCGGCCCAGTAGCGCCGCGCCGGGTCGGGGTGGGCGTCGGGTCCGGCGCAGATTGCCGCGGTGATGGCGGCGAGGTTCACCGCATGCGCGCCGAACGGCGCGCCCGCCAAGGTCAGCAGCCCGGTGCGGGTGAACAGCGGACCCGGCGCGGGGTGGTAGCCATTAGCATTCAGCACCGCCATGCCGGGAATGTTCTGCGAGGCCATGGTCACCAGGAACAGCGGCAGCGCCACGCCCAACAGGGCGGAGGGCCTGAAGGCCGGCACCACCAGCACCGGCGCCGGCAACAGGGCCGCCGCACTGCCCGCCGGCAGCGTGGTGGTGGCCAGCACCAGCACGGCGGTGACCACCACGGCGGCCGGCACCGCATACAGTCGGTTGATCCGCGCCATCACCGCCCAGGTCGCCACGATCGCCAGCCCCATGGCCGGCATCTCGGCCACCGCCCGCACCGGCGCCAAGCACAGCCCAAGCAGCACGCCGGCCAGCATCGCATTGGCCAGCGGCGCCGGGATGGCGGCGACCGCACGGCCCAGCGGGCGGAACAGGCCCGCCGCCACAATCATCGCGCCGCTGACCAGGAACGCGCCCACCGCCACCTCGAACCCGCCCTCCACCGCGCCGGTACTGGCAAGCAGCGCCGCCCCCGGCGTGGACCAGGCCACGCTGACCGGCATGCGCGTGCGCAGGCTCAGCCAGATGCCGCCGATGCCCATGGCCACCGACACCGCCATCAGCCCGGAGGCCGCCTGCGCCGGCGTGGCCCCAGCGGCCGCCAAGCCACGCAGCACCACGGCAAAGGAGGAGGCGAAGCCCACGAAAGCCGCCAGCAGCCCCGCGGCCAGCGCCGGCGCCGAGAATCCGCGCACGCGCCTCAGCCTGCCGCCGGCTCGAAATGGATCACCGCCAGCAGCGCGTCCGACGCCGCCGCCGGTTCCGCCGCGCCCGTCACCCGCAACGCGTCGCGCGGGGCGAGCAGCGTGCCATCCAGCGCGCATCGTCCGCGCAGCACCACCACGAACCGCTCCCCCGCCACCGCCGGCAGCGGGGTGCGCGAGGTGGTGATGCCGACCTTGTGGCGCCAGCGATCGTGCCGGGTCATGGCGTTCAGCACCAGGCACGGCCCGCCCGGCAACACGCATCGCGCCTGTAGGCCGCCGTCGAACGGCGCCGGACGATACGGCGCATCCACCACCAGCGGCGGGCGCGCCGCCGCGAAGTCCAGCACGAAGCCCACCCCGCTCACCAAGGTGATGGTGCGGTCATGGCCGCTGTAGTCGGAAAACGCCGCCGCGGCATCCAGCCACGCGAAGGCAACCAGCCACTCCGGCTTGCCATCGGCACCCGGCGGCCCGGCGGCGATGTCCGCCTTGCGGCCGGCACCGTTCGGCCAGGGGGATTGCGCCAGTTCGCCGAAGCGGATCGGCGCGCTCATGCCACGCCGTCGCGCCCGCCCGCCGCCCCGATGCCCGGTCCAAACGTGGAGGGCACCACGCCGCGCGCCGCCTGCGCCCGCTTGGCCAGCCACCAGCCGCCCTGCGGCGGCATCACGGCAAAGCCCTGCTCGGCGCCCAGCTTCCGCGCCGCATCCATCGGCCAGTTTGGGTTGTAGAGGATCTCGCGCGCCAGCGCGACGAGATCGGCCTGGCCCTCCTGCAGGATCGCCTCGGCCTGGTCGGCATGCACAATCAGCCCGACCGCCATGGTCATGACCCCGGCTTCGCGCCTCAGTTGCTCCGCAAAGGGCACCTGGTAGTTGTAGCCGGCCGGCCCCGCGGTGGGCCGGCCAGTGATGCCGCCGCCGCTGCAATCGATCACATCGACCCCCTTGGGGCCGACGATGCGCGACAGCGCCACGCTCTGCTCCGGCCCCCAGCCGGCGTCGTCCTGCACCGACAGGCGCATGAACAGCGGCTTGTGCGCCGGCCACACCGCGCGCACCGCCTCCACGATCTCGACGGCGAAGCGCATGCGGTTGGCATCGGTCCCGCCATACTCGTCGTTGCGCACATTGGCGCGCGGCGAGAGGAACTGATGGATCAGGTAGCCATGCGCGCCATGGATCTCCAGCACCTCGATGCCGGCCGCGTCGGCGCGGCGGGCGGCGTCGGCCCAATGCTGCACCACCTCGGGGATCTCGGCCCGGGTCAGCGCCCGCGGCACCGGCTCGCCCTCGCCACCCGGCAGCGCGCTGGGGGCCACCAGCTCCCAATCCTGCCAATCCGTCACGCCCTCGGCCTCGGCGGCCTCGCGGGTCAGCGGCTTGCCGCCCTCCCACGGGCGGAACATGCGCGCCTTGCGCCCGGAATGGCCGATCTGCAGCGCCGGCACCGCGCCGTGCGCGCGCATGAAATCGGCCATGCGCCGGAAATGCGGGATGAAATCGTCGTGCCACAGGCCGAGGTCGCCGACGGTGCCGCAGCCGCGCCGCTCCACCTTGGTCGATTCAATGAACACCAGCCCGGCCCCGCCGGCGGCGAAGCGGCCGATGTTCATCAGATGCCAGTCGGTGGCGTGGCCGCGCACGGCGGCATACTGATGCATCGGCGCCACCACCACGCGGTTTGGCAGCGTGGTGTCGCGGATGGCAAGAGGGGTGAACAGCATCGGCTGGGCCATGCGGGCGCTCCGGTCGGTGTTTCGGGAAGATCAGCGATTGGTCTTGAAGCGCGTCCACATGCGGCTGCGCGCACGCGCCGCCTCCTGCGGCAACGGGCCGATGGTGAAGAAGCCCTGCCGCACCGAGGATGGCGGATAAATACCGGCGTTCCCCGCGATGGCCTCGTCCACCATCGGCAGGCTCGCCGGCACGGCATTGGGATAGCTGACATGGTTGGTCACCGCGGCGATCACCGCCGGGCGCAGCATGTAGTTGATGAATTCATGCGCCTCCGCCGGGTGCGGCGCATCGGCCGGTACGGCGAACACGTCGAACCAAAGCTGCGCGCCCTCCTTCGGGGCGATGTAGCGCACCTCCACCCCGCGCTTGGCCTCCTCCGCACGGCCGGCCGCCTGGATGGCATCGCCGGAATAGGCAATGGCCAGGCAGGACTCGCCCGAGGCCAGCGTCTCGATCATGCCGCCGGCCGTGAATGTGCGGATATACGGGCGGATGGCGCGCAGCGTCTTCTCCACCGCGGCCAGATCCTCCGCACCGGTGCTGTCGGGGGAGCGGCCGAGATATTTCAGCACCGTCGGGATCACGTCGATGGCGCTGTCCATCATGGCGATGCCGCAGGCGGCCATGCGCCTGGCGTATTCCGGCTTGAGCAGCAGGTCCCACGAATCCGCCGGCGCGTCCGGAGCCAGTTCCTTCAGCTTGGCAGCGTTCACCGCCAGCCCGATGGTGCCCCACAGATAGATGGCGCCATGCTTGCCGCCGGGATCGGATGTCTCCACCCGCGCCGCCAATGCCGGATCGATGCCGGCAGCATTCGGCAGTTTCGCAGGGTCGAGCCCCTGCAACGCGCCCGCACGCACCAGCCGCGAGAAGGTCGGCTCGCTGGTCGGCACCACCACGTCATAGCCGGAGTGCCCGGCCAGCAGCTTGGCCTCCAGCGTCTCCAGGCTGTCGTACACGTCGTACCGGACCTTGATCCCGGACTCCGCCTCGAATTTCCGCACTGCGTCGGGGTCGATGTAGTCGGACCAGTTGTACACGTTGACCGTGCGCTGCTGCGCCGCCGCGCCCCCCGCCGTCACCAGGGCCGCCGCGCACAGCATGGTGAGCAGGGTGAACAGGCGCATCTGGACGGCCTCCGACATTGCGGCCGCACGCTACCATGCGGGCAGCGGCTTGAAACCCTGCGCCCCGCGAAGGGATGATGACGGGATGTGCGGTCGATATGCGGCTTACCGGTCGGTGGACGAGGTGCGGCGGCTGTTCGCCACGGCCAACCCGCCGCCGAATTTCGAGCCCACCTGGAACATGGCGCCCACCCGCCTCGCCCCCGTCGTGCGCCGCCACCCCACCGACGGCACCCGCCACCTCGACCTGCTGCGCTGGGGGCTGGTGCCGCACTGGGCGAAGGACGCCAAGGCGGTGCGCCAGCCGATCAACGCGCGCAGCGAGGGTGCGGCCACCCAGCCGATGTTCCGCGACGCGCTGGCCCGCCGCCGCTGCCTGGTGCCGATGGACGCGTTCTACGAATGGCGCACCCGCGAGGAGGGCAAGTTCCCAGTGGCGGTGGCCCGCGCCGACGGCACGCCGATGGCCGTGGGCGGGCTATGGGAAGGCTGGCGCGGACCCGACGGCGAAGTGCTGCGCACCTATACGATCGTCACCACCGCGGCCAACGGCGTGCTCGAGGACATCCACGCCCGCATGCCGCTGGTCCTCGACCCGGCCGACTGGCCGGTCTGGCTCGGCGAGGCCGAGGGCGATGTCGCCGCCCTGATGCGCCCCTCGGCGGCGGGCTTCCGCATCTGGCGGGTTTCGACCAAGGTGAACAACGTCCGCAACGACGGGCCCGACCTGCTGGAGGAATTCACGCCATGAAGATCACCGGCTTGCAGACCGACATCCTGCACGTGCCCGAGGGCGACCCGCTCGCCGACATGCCGGAGGACGGCAACCGCAAGCGCCCCTTCGTCACCCTGCGCCTGCGCACCGACCAGGGCATCGAGGGCATTGCCTTCACCCTCTACGGCGACGCCATGACCGGCGCCCTGCGCACCGCCGTGGACGAACTCGGCGCCCTGCTGATCGGCGAGGACCCGCTGCGCATCGAGCATATCGCCCGCAAGCTATCCGCCGCCGCCGGCGCCTCCTGCGGCCCCGGCGGCATTTTTACACTTGCCGCTTCGGCCATCGACATTGCCTTGTGGGACATAAAGGGAAAGGCACTCGGCCAGCCCTTGTGGAAGCTGCTCGGCGGCCTGCGCGACCGCGTACCCTGCTACGCCAGCGGCTCGCTGCGCCGCGGCCTCACCGACGACCAGGCGCAAACCGCCGCCCTCCGTCTCGTCGCCAAGGGCTTCCGCGAGATGAAGACCCAGATGGCCCTGCCCGGCAACCCCGCGCCATCCGACGAGGTGCGCCGCATGCGCGTGGTGCGCGAGGCGATCGGGCCGGACATCAAGCTGATGTGCGACATCAACCAGCGCTGGCGGCCCGAACAGGCGATCGACATCGCGCGCCGCTGCGAGGAATTCGGCCTGTTCTGGCTGGAGGACGTGGTCGCCCACGACGACTACCAGGGCATGGCCCGGGTCAACGCGGCCCTCTCCACGCCAATCGCCGGCGGCGAATACGCCTGGGGCATCGTGCCCTTCCGGCACATGATCGAGGCGCGCTCGGTCGACATTCCCATGGTGGACCTCGTCCGCGTCGGCGGCATCACCGCCTGGATGAAGGTCGCCGGCATGGCCGAGGCGTTCAACCTGCCGGTGGTGAGCCACCTCGCCCCCGAACTGCACTGCCACCTCGTCGCCGCCGCGCCCAACGGGCTGACGGTCGAATACATGCCCTGGACGTTGGCGCTGTTCGAAGACACGCCCGACGTGACGGACGGGATGATGCAGTTGTGGGACCGCCCGGGGCTGGGGCTGAAATTCGACGAGGCGGCGGTGAAGGCGTTTCGGGTAGGGTAAAAAGCGGCCCTTTTTTGAAAAAAGAACCAAAAAAACTCTCAAAACCTACCCTGACCGAATTCGTGAAAGTTTCTTTGCTTCTTTCTTTTCAAAGAAAGAAGGCCTTACTTTCCTTCAACTTCCCACCGGCGCAGGCGCATTGCCATAGGCCTGCGCCATCTCCCCGATCTCCCCCAGCTTCACCTGGAGCCCCGACCAGTCGTCGCGCTCCGCGATCAGCGCCCAGATCGCCTCCACCTCGTCGATCAGCATGGTGCAGGGTGCCTGGCGGGCGAAATACGGGTGGTCCAGCCGGGCGCCGTCCGCGAGCCGATAGCCCGCCATGGCTTCGCGGACAGGCCCAAAGCTTTCGTGCCCATAATGCGCGGCGGCCGGGCTGCGGGCCGCGCGGGCCTCGCTGGCAAGTCCGCCATGCCAGTCGAAAAACGCCTGCTCGAACGGCACCTGCGAGGCAGCGAGGAACGCGGTGAAGGCGCGGGCCAGTGCCGCATCTGCCTCGCCGTCGCGCGCCGCCAGCCCCAGCCGCCGCAGCACCGCCGTCGCATACCCGGCATGGAATACCGCCTCGTAGCCGTCGAGCACTGGCAGAAGCTGTTCCTTCGCCACCAGCGGCAACAGGCACGAGCCAAGCTGCGCCAGGTTCCACAGCAACGTCTCGGGCTGGCGGCCATAGGCGTACAGGCCCGAATGGTCGAAATACGCGGCGGTGAAACCGGGGTCGAGCGTCGGCAACCAGCGCCACGGCCCGTAGTCGAAGCTCTCGCCGGTGATGTTGATGTTGTCGGTGTTCAGCACCCCGTGCACGAACCCCGCCGCCATCCATTGCGCGCCCATCCGCGCCACGCGCGCGGCCACCTCGGCATAGAACGCCCTGCCCCGCTCGGCGGGATCGTCGTGCCAGAGCTGCGGCATGTAGTGGCGGATGGAATGGTCAAGCAGCCGCTGCAGCCCCTCGGGATCGCGAAGATAGGCGCGGCGCTGGAAGGTGCCGATGCGGATATGCGAATGGCTCAACCGCACCAGCACGGCGGCGCGCGTCGGCGACGGCTCGTCGTGACGATCCAGGTCCTCGCCGGTCTCGATCAGGGAGAAACTCTTGGAGGTGTAGACGCCCTGCGCCTCCAGCATGGCGGTGGCCAGCACCTCGCGCACCCCGCCCTTCAGCGTCAGCCGCCCGTCGGCGCCGCGCGACCACGGCGTCTGCCCGCTGCCCTTGGTGGCAAGATCGAGCAGCCGCCCGTCCAGCAGGTCATGCACCTGCGCGAACAGGAAACCGCGCCCGTCACCCAGGTCGGGGTTATAAGAGCGGAACTGGTGCCCGTGGTAGCGCAGCGCCAGCGGCTGTTCGAAGCTGCCGGGCAGCGGCACGAAGCGCCCGAAATGGTCGATCCACGCCTCGTCGCTCAGCCCGCCCAGCCCCACCCGCTCCGCCCAGGCCCGATTGCGATGACGCAGGATGTGGCGCGGAAAGCGCGCGGGGGCGACGACGTCGAAGAACTCGTCGCCGAGCGCCGCATGGGTCGTGGCCGGACGGTGATTCAATGGCATGGGACTCGCTATCGGCGGGTTCTGAAGGCGGCAAGGGCGGCCAGCGGCAGGGCGAGGCCGATCAGGGTCACGGTGATGAGCAGCGTGCCCAACTCGGCGTAGTCGCCCCGGCCCACCGTGAAGATGAGGTTGAGGTACTTGGTCTGCAACTGCCCGGCCACCAGAGCCATGTTCATCAGCGAGGCCATCAGCGCGAACCAGGTGGCATGCTGCCCGGGCGGCGCGTAGTACGCCACCAGGGTCAGCAGCGGCACCATGCTCAACTGCACGAACGGTCCGGCGGCGGCCGAATTGATCAGTGCGATCGTGCGCGCGCCGAAGCCGAACTGCGCCTCGGTCCAGTGATGCAGCCCATAATACAGGCTGATCGTCGGCAGCGACAACGCGGCGCCGGCCAAAGTGAGCCACACCAGCACGACGGCAACCGAATGCCGCGTCAGCTGGTTGCGCAGCACCCAAAGCCCGACGATGGCGATCACCGCCGAGGTCTGGCGCAGGGTGCCAAGGAAGCTCTCGTCGAAGCCCAGCACGTCCACCGTCCACCAGAACGCCCCGTCGCCGGCCGAGGGTGTGGCGCGGAAGGCGAAGATGACGATGCTGGTGAACAGGATGGCGCGCCGGCTCGCGTGGTCGAGGTCTCGCGTGACCATCGCGAGCATGCGGATGATCACCGCCATCGACAGCACGAACACAATCTCCTGCGCATAGGGCACGCCGCCCAGCGCCACCGCCAGCACCGTGGCGCCAAAGGCCAGGCCGCCGCCGAGGATCCGCCAGTCCGGCGCATGCTGCTCGTGCGCCTCCTCGCGCACCAGCAGCGCCGCCAGCAGGGTGATGCCGGGGATCACCAGCCCAATCAGGAACACCGTCTCGCGCGACAGGAATTGCGCGATCCAGCCCGACAGCCCGGCCACCGACAGCACCCCCAGCGACAACGCCATGCGGCCCAGCAGTTGCACCATGCCCAGTTCGGCCTTCACCTCCTCGTCGGGGCGCGGGGTGCCGTCGGGCTGCTCGCGCGCCACCACCTCGGTGGTCATCGCATCGGCCACCACGTCCTGCAGCACGGTGCCCAGCACCAGCAGCATGTTGCCGAGGATGTACAGCCCGCCGGGTGCGAGGAAGGCGAGCCAGCCGCCCGCCGCCCCGGCGAGGGTGAGCAGGCCCATGGCCATCAGCATAGCGCCCAGCAGCAGATAGGAGCGGCGCTGAGAGCCGGCCAGCGCGATGCTGTCCACAAGCTGCCCGAACACCATCTTGATCGTCCACGGCAGGCCGAGCCAGACGCCCAGCGCGGCCAGGTCCGCGGGCGACAGGCGCAGGCTCTCCTTCACCCACAGATCGCGGCTGATATCGATCAGCCCCAGCGCGCCATAGGCGAAATACACCACCAGCAGCGGCAGCCAGGCGCGGCGGATCGCCCGCAGCACGTCGAGATTGCCGAACAGGCGTTGGCGCAGCGAGGGAGCGGCGGGAGCCGGGGGGGCGTTCGGGGCGCTGTCGTCCATGATTCCATAGTGGGGGCCCGCCGCCGCCCCTGGAAGCCCGGCGGCGGGATGGGCACCCGCGCGCCGCGGGCCCTATAGTCGGCGCAGAACTGGCAGCGGGAAGATGGCGGCATGGGGCAGGTTGAGGCGACGCGGCGCGTGGGCGGGTTCCTGGCGGCGCTGGACGCGGCACTGGCGCGCGGCGACACGGCGGAAGCGGCGGGGTTGTTCGGGCCCGAATGCTACTGGCGCGATCTCGCCGCGCTGACCTGGAACATCGTCACGGCGGAGGGCCGGGACGACATCCGCGCGATGCTGGCAGCCACCCTGGCGCAGGCCCGGCCGCATGCGTTCAATCTGGAGACGGCCGGGGAGACCGCCGATGGCGGCGAGGAAGGCTGGTTCACTTTCGAGACCGCCACCGGCCGCGGCCGCGGCCACGTGAAGCTGGCCGAGGGTCAGGGATTTTCCCTGCTCACCGCGCTGATGGAATTGCAGGGCTTCGAGGAGAAGCAGGGCGCGACGCGGCCCGAGGGCGTGGAATGGGGCGCCCGCCGGGGCCGCGTCACCTGGAAGGAACAGCGCGAGCGCGAGCTCGCCGAGCTTGGCCACAGCGTGCAGCCCTATGTGCTGATTGTCGGCGGCGGCCAGGGCGGCATCGCGCTGGCGGCGCGGCTGCGGCGGCTGGAGGTGCCCGCGATCGTCATCGACAAGCTGCCGCGCCCCGGCGATGCGTGGCGCAACCGCTACAAGTCGCTCTGCCTGCACGATGCGGTCTGGTACGACCACCTGCCCTACCTGCCCTTCCCCGCGCACTGGCCGGTGTACACGCCGAAGGATCAAATTGGCGACTGGCTGGAGATGTACACGCGCATCATGGAGCTGAATTTCTGGGGCTCCACCGAATGCGTCGCCTCGCAATACGACGAAGCGAAGGGCGAGTGGGTGGTCAACGTGCTGCGCGAGGGCAAGCCGCACCTGCTGCGCCCCAAGCACCTGGTGCTGGCCACCGGCATGTCCGGCGTGCCGAACATGCCGGATTTGCCGGGCATGGCGGGGTTTGGCGGCAAAATCTACCACTCCTCCAACCATCCGGGCGGACCGGGATGGGAGGGCCGCCATTGCGTGGTGGTCGGCGCCAACAACTCGGCGCACGATATCGCCGTGGATTTGTGGGAGCATGAGGCGGCGTCGGTGACAATGATCCAGCGCTCCTCGACCATGGTGGCGCGGGCCGAGACGCTGCGGGCAAACGGCGACAAGGGGCCGTATTCCGAGGCGGCGGCGCAGCGCGGCGTCACCACTGACCACGCCGATCTTATGGTGGCCTCCGTCCCCTATGCGGTGCAGCCACGGGTGCAGCGGCCAATCGCCGAGCGCATGCAGCAGACCGACCGCGACTATTACGACCGGCTGCGCCGCGTGGGATTCAAGCTGGATTTCGGCGAGGACGGCTCGGGTCTGGGGCAGAAATACCTGCGCCGCGGCTCCGGCTACTACATCGATGTCGGCGGGTCCGAACTGGTGGCCGATGGGCGCATCGGGTTGCGCTCGGGCGTGGAGGTGGCCGGGTTCGGCGCCAATTCCGTCACCCTGAGCAACGGCGAGAGCCTGCCGGCCGACCTAGTTGTGTTCGCCACCGGCTACGGCTCGATGAACGGCTGGGCGGAGCGGCTGATCTCCCGCGAGGTGGCCGACCGCGTCGGCAAGTGCTGGGGCCTCGGCTCCGACACCACCTACGATCCCGGCCCGTGGGAGGGCGAGTTGCGCAACATGTGGAAGCCGACGCAGCAGCCCGGGCTGTGGTTCCAGGGCGGCAACCTCGCCCAGGCGCGGCACTATTCGCGTTATCTCGCCTTGCAATTGAAGGCGCGGCTGGAGGGGGTGGCTACGCCGGTGTACGGGATGCCGCCGGTTCACCACCTTTCGTGATGGGCAGGGCCAGGGTCACGGCCCAGCAGGCAATCAGCATCACGGTGGAGCCGGCGAGGCACGCGAACAGGCCGCCCATCTGGTAGAGCAGGCCCGAGAGCAGCGTGCCGCCGAGCCGGCCGGCGGCGTTGGCGGCATAGTAGAAGCCGACATCCTCGGCCGCCTTCTCCGAGCCGGCATAGGCCAGGATCAGGTAGGAGTGCAGCGAGGAATTCACCGCGAAGGCCACGCCGAACAGGCTGAGCCCCGCGACCACCACCAGGTCGGGCCGCCAGCTCGCCCGGCATCGCCAGGAACAGGGCGAGCGCCAGCGGCACCAGGGCGAGCGCGGCGGACCACAGCCGGGCGGCCGGCACCTCGCGGCTCAGCCCGTCCGCGCTGCGCGCCACCAGTGACGGGGCGGCGGCCTGGATGGCGCCGTAGGCGATGGTCCACAGCGCCAGGAACCCGCCGACCTCGGTGAAGCGCCAGCCCTGGGCGTAGAGGAACACCGGCAGGCCGACCACGAACCACACGTCGCGCGCGCCGAACAGGCCAATGCGGGCGCCGGCGAGCAGGTTCACGCCCCGGTTCTTGGCGAACAGTTCCTTGAAGCTGCGCGAGGCCGTCGCGCGCCCGAACATCGGCGGGCAAGGCGAGCAGCACGCCGGCCAGCACCACGCCCAGCAGGGCCGCCATGATCCACAGCGCGGCGCGGAAGCCGACGGCGTCGAGCAGCAGGCCGCCCGCGAAGAAGCCCGCGCCCTTCATGGCGTTCTTCGAGCCGGTGAACCAGGCGACCCAGCGGAACAGCTGCCCTGCCCCCTCGGCCGCCACCAGCTTGATGGCGGATTTGGACGCAGTCTTGGTCAGGTCCTTGGCCACGCCCGAGACGCCCTGCGCCGTTATCACCCATGCGACCGAGGCCGCCATGCCCCAGCCGGGGTCGAGCAGGGCGAGCAGCAACAGGCCGGCGATCTGCAGGGCCAGGCCGACCGCAAGCATGCGGGTGATGCCGAAGCGCGCGGCCAGCCAGCCGCCGCCCAAATTGGCGACGATGCCGGCCAGTTCGTACAGCAGGAACAGGAAGGCCAGAGTGAACGGCGAGAAGCCGAGGCGGAAGAAATGCAGCAGCACGAGCATGCGCAGCGCGCCGTCGCTGAGCGTGAAGCCCCAGTAGGCGGCGGTGACGATGGCGTAGTGGCGCCCGGCATGGCTGGCGGACTGCATCACACGCCCCGCTCGCCGATCAGGCAGGCCAGATCGACCAGGCGGCACGCATAGCCCACCTCGTTGTCGTACCACGCGTACACCTTGAGCAACGTGCCGTCGGTGACCAGGGTGGAGGGGGCGTCGACGATGCTGCTGCGCGGGTCGTTGACGTAGTCGGCCGAGACCAGCGGGCGCGTCTCATGGCCCAGAATGCCGGCAAGCGGGCCACCGGCCGCCGCGGCGGCGAACAGGGCGTTGACCTCGGCCGCCGTGGTGGCGCGGTCCAGTTCGAACACGCAGTCGGTCAGCGAGGCGTTGAGCACCGGCGCGCGCACGGCGTGGCCGTCCAGCCGGCCCTTCAATTCCGGGTAGATCAGCGCGATGGCAGTGGCGCTGCCCGTGGTGGTGGGCTGGAGCGAGAGCATCGCCGAGCGGGCGCGGCGCAAATCGCGGTGCGGGGCATCGACCACGACATTGGTGTTGGTCGGGTCGTGAATGGTGGTGATCTGGCCGTGGCGGATGCCGAGATTCTCATGCACCACCTTCACCACCGGCGCCAGGCAGTTGGTGGTGCAGGAAGCGGCGGTGACCAAGCGGTGGCGGGCGGGGTCGTAGCGGTCGTCGTTCACGCCAATGACGATGTTCAGCGCGGCCTCGTCCTTCACCGGGGCGGATACGATCACCCGCTTCACGCCCCGGTCGAAATAGGGCTGCAGGGCGGCCGGCGTCAGGAACTTGCCGGTGCATTCCAGCACCACGTCGCAGCCCAGATCGCCCCAGGCGATGTCGCCGGGGGCTGCGGCGGCGGTGAAGCCGATGCGGCGGTTGTCGATGGTCAGGGCGTCCTCGGCGACGGCGAAATCGGCGCGCCAGCGGCCGTGGATGGAATCGAATTCGAGCAGATGGGCGGTGGCGGCCGCCCCGCCCTTGAGTTCGTTGATGTGCACCACGTCCAGGCGGTTGGCCGCACGCGGGTCGCCGCCGGGCACGAAGCCGCGCTCGATGCCGCCGAGGGCCGCGCGCAGGGCAAGGCGGCCGATGCGGCCCATGCCATTGATGCCTACGCGCATGGTTATGCCCCCACCGCGTCGCCGCGTTCGTCCGGCCGGCGCTTGACAGCTATTCGGTCGAGCGTGGCAGCGGGTGATTCCATTGTTCGAAAATAGTCGAACGCGCCAGGCGGTCACGTGACGGTTTGATGACCGGCGGCTTGGCCGCTGTGGGAAGCTGGGCTAGCGTTCCGCCATCACCGGACCAGTGCACAGGGAGCCGCCCATGCCCAACGATGCCCCGATCGCCGATGTACGGCACAAGGTTTCGGCCGAGGAATGGACGGCGCGGGTCGCCCTCGCCGCCTGCTATCGGTTGCTGGCGCGCTACAACATGGCCGACCTGACCGGCACCCACACCTCGTTGTCGGTGCCGGGCAGCGACAACAGGCATTTCCTGATCAATCCGCACGGCGTGCTGTTCGAGCGGGTGACGGCCTCGTCGCTGGTGAAGATCTATGCCGACGGCAACAAGGTGATGGAGTCGCCGTACCGGGTGAACCCGGCGGGGTTCATCATCCATTCGGCGATCCACATGGCGCGGCCGGATGCGGCCTGCGTGATGCACACCCACACCACGGCGGGCATGGGGGTTTCGATGCAGGCGCAGGGGCTGCTGCCGGCGAGCCAGCATGCGTGCTTCTTTACCGGCAATATCGGCTACCACGACATCGACGCCATGGCCGAGGAGATCGGCGGGCGGGCGGCGCTGGCGCGCGACATGGGCCAGCACCGGGCGCTGATCATGCACAACCATGGGTTGCTGACCGCCGGGCGGACGGTGGGCGAGGCGTTCTGGCTGATGCATACGCTGGAGCGGGCGTGCCAGGCACAAATCGCGGCGTTGGCGGGCGGCGGGCCGTTGTATCCGGTGACCGAGCAGACCTCGAAATGGTTCGGCTCGCTGTTGAGCGAGAAGGACTTCTCGCTCGACCGCGGCGAGCTGTCGTGGCCGGGGCTGCTGGACGTGCTCGACTCGGTGGATCCTTCCTACCGCGACTGAGGCGCGGGCAGGAGGGCGCGCACGTCGTGCAGGGTTTCCAGCACGGCGACGCACAGCCCGCGGATCTCGTCGGTGCAGGCGACGATATCGGGGACCATGACCGTCATCATGCCCGCCGCGTGGGCGGCGCGGACGCCGTTGTGGGAGTCCTCGACGGCCAGGCATAGTTCCGGCGCGATGCCGATGCCGGCGGCGGCGTGCAGGAACAGGTCGGGCTTGGGCTTGGAGTTCGGCACGTCGTCGCGGGTGAGCAGGACGGGGAAGCGGGAGAGCAGGCCGGTTCGGCGCAGGTTCTCCTCGGCGTTCACGCGGGTGGCCGCGGTGGCGATGGCCATGGGAATGCCGTTGGATTCGAGATGATCGAGCAGTTCCAGCGCGCCCGGCTTGATCTGGATGCCGGCCTCCATCAACTCAGCGCGGCGGACGAGGTATTGGCGGCGGTGCTCGTCGTAGGGGAAGTCCTCGCCGAGATGGGCGCGTAGCCTGGCCTGGAAATCGGCGCCGGGCAGGCCGACGAGGGTGTGCAGGAAGGTCTCGGGCAGCGGGTAGCCGAGGGCGGTCGAGGTCTCGAGAAACGTGCGGATGTAGATGCTCTCGGTGTCGAGCAGCGTGCCGTCCATGTCGAGGATGACGGCGGCGGGCGGGTGCGGAAGGAGGGGGGCGGGCATGGCGTGGCTATGGACCGGGCCGCCGATCGTTGCAACCGCCCCCCTCTGTTTCACGCCAGCGGGATCACCTCAGCGGCCGGCCTTGAGTTCCTCGGCGACCAGGAAGGCCAGTTCCAGCGCCTGGGCGCCGTTGAGCCGGGGATCGCAGAGCGTGTCGTAGCGGGCGGCGAGGTCGTCATCGGTGATGGCGTGGGCGCCGCCGGTGCATTCGGTCACGTCCTTGCCGGTCATTTCGATATGGATGCCGCCGGGGTGGGTGGCTTCGGCGCGGTGGGCGGCGAAGAAGGCGCGGATTTCGGCGAGGATGGCGTCGAAACTGCGGGTCTTGTAGCCGCTGGAGGCCTTGATGGTGTTGCCGTGCATGGGGTCGCAGCACCAGACCAGGTTCAGGCCTTCGGACTTGGCGGCGCGGAGCAGGCCCGGGAGGGTGGCTGCGAGTTTGTCGGCGCCCATGCGGGTGATGAGGGTGAGTCGGCCGGGGGTGTTAGCGGGGTTGAGGGTTGCGCAGAGTGCCAGCAACTCGTCTGGCGTCATGGTGGGGCCGACCTTGAGGCCGATGGGGTTGGCGACGCCGCGGAGGAATTCGACATGGGCGCCGTCGGGCTGGCGGGTGCGTTCGCCGATCCAGAGCATGTGGGCGGAACAGGCATAGGCGGTGCCGGTGAGGCTGTCGGTTCTGGTGAGGGCTTCCTCGTAGGGAAGGAGCAGGGCCTCGTGGCTGGTCCAGAAATCGGTTTCCATGAGCTGCGGCTGGTTGGACAGGCCGCACGCGGCCATGAAGGCGAGGCTTTCGTCGATGCGGCGCGCGATATCCTCGTAGCGCGGGCCGAGCGGGGAGTTGGCGACGAACTCGCGGTTCCACTGGTGGACGCGGCGCAAATCGGCGAAGCCGCCCTGGGCGAAGGCGCGCAGCAGGTTCAGGGTGACGGCGGCCTGGTGGTATGCCTCGCGCATGCGGGCGGGATCGGGGGTGCGGGCCTCGGGCGTGAATTCGGGGCCGTTGATGATGTCGCCGCGGTAGGAGGGGAGTTCGACGCCGCCGATGATCTCGGTGTCGCTGCTGCGGGGCTTGGCGAACTGGCCGGCCATGCGGCCGAGTTTCACCACCGGGGTGGCCGCGCCATAGGTGAGGACGACGGCCATCTGCAGGATGGTGCGGAAGGTGTCGCGGATGAGGTTGGCGTGAAATTCGCCGAAGGATTTCGGCGCAGTCGCCGCCCTGGAGGAGGAAGGCCTTTCCCGACGCGACGCGGCCGAGGGCAGCGGTGAGGTTGCGGGCCTCGCCGGCGAAGACGAGCGGGGGCGCGCCGCTCAGCCTGGCCTCGGCGGCGGCGAGGGCCTGGGCGTTCGGGTAGCTGGGCATCTGGAGGGCCGGGCGGGCGCGCCAGGAGGCGGGGAACCAGTCGGCGGCGGCGGCCTGGGGCGCGGGAAGGTTACGCGTGGACATGTCGCACCTGTCGCGGCTGGGCCTTGGGGCCGGGGGTCGGACCATGGGGCGGCGCGGACGGGGTGGACGGGCCGGTCAGGACGTCGAAGTCGTCAGAACGAGGGAAATGGCCGGACATGAGCTTGCTCCTTGGTGGGGGAGCCGCGGTGCCCGGGCGGGTTTCGTGCTGGTCGTGGAGGGTAGGAACACCAAAGCCGCCAGGGTGTGGCGGCTTTGGTGTGTGCTGAGTGAGCGCAGACCTAGACCGCCGGTGTGTAATACCAGCGGTACCAAAATCGCGAGCGGGGCGATGAGGCGGGGTTGCGCATGGCGGGACGGTAGCGGGGTCGCGGGGCGGGCGCAAGGGCTTCATTTATATTTTGTTATCGTAACATTTATGGCGCGATGAGGCTGGCCCGCAATGAGGCTCATGGGAGCGGGGAGGGAATTGAAGGAGGGGGCGGCCGGATCGGGGGGCAGATTCGGCGGGCTGGGGCGCGGGCGGGGGCAGGCAGCGGGCGCATGCCGGTGCGCGGCGCGGGGCCGAGGACATAGAGGATGCGCGCCCAGCCTCGTGCGGCGGGGGAGAGGGCGGCGCCGGGTTCGTGCGGATGCCCGGGTTCGTGCGGATGCAGGGCGTGGGGCGCGCGGCCCGGGGCGGCGCGACGGCGCAGGTGGAGCGGCAGGAAGCGCCACAGCGCCGAGCGGCCCTGGCCGCGGCGGAGCAGATGGGCGATCTCGAGAAGCACGAGGGTGTACACGGGTGCGAGAAGCACGAGGACGTGCATGGGCGCTAGACGCACGAGGACGTGCACGGGCGCTAGACGCACGAGGACGTGCATGGGCGCGAGACGCACGAGGGCATGCGCGGGCATGGCCCCGCCGGGCTGCCGGGCCAGGCACTGCGCATGGTCGGCCAGCGCGGCGAGGAGGCCGGGGAAGGGATGGGCCGGGGGCGCTGGCTGATCCTCTGACACGCAGATATTTTACCTAACGTCGGCGGCCGTCGCAAAGGAAATTTTTCCGCACACGCGTGTGGCGAGGTGACGGCCGCGTCGGCCTTGCGCCGGCTTCCGCAACGGCGCCCGCAACCCTTCTGGGGACGCTCCCGGGCACATGAGTGCAATCTGATCTGCCAGGGGATCGAATCACGACGCGGCCCGTTAGTCCGAAAGCCGCCGGCGGCACGGACGGCGCAACAGAAGGACTCGGCCCATGGGGATCGGAACAATCATCGGGTGGCTTATCGTCGGCGCGATTGCCGGCTGGATCGCCGAAAAGATCATGGGCCGCGACGACAGCCTGATCATGAACATTGTCATCGGCGTCATCGGGGCCGTCGTGGGCGGCTGGCTGTTCGGCGTGATATTCGGCGCGTCGCTTGGCGCCGGGAGCGGATGGATCTGGAGCATCCTGGTTTCGGTGGTCGGCGCAGTGATCCTGCTGTGGATCGTGGGCATGATACGGGGCCGAAAAGCGTAGGCCGGAAAACGTAGCGGAACGGCAGGCGGTCTGCGGGCCGGCGCCCGGGTTGGATCGTTCCCGGGGCCGGCCTTGCGCGGTATGGCGGGCGGCATGAATGCGCCGGAGATGCAGCCGCCATGACCGATCCGACCCAGTTCGCGCTGTTCCTCGCGGCCGCCCTCGCGCTGGCCGCGACGCCAGGGCCAGGCATCTTCTACGTGGCGGCGCGGACGCTGGCGGGCGGACGCGCGGAGGGGGTGGCGTCCAGCTTCGGGACGGGGCTGGGCGGGCTGATTCATGTGCTGGCCGGGGCGCTGGGGGTTTCCGCGCTGGTGCTGGCGAGTGCGGCGTTGTTCACGGCGCTGAAGCTGGTGGGGGCGGTTTATCTGGTGTGGCTGGGGGTGCGGGCGGTGATGGCGGCACGGCGCGACGCGCGGATGCCGGGCGGGCGCGTGCCGGCGATGGGGGCGCGGCGGGCGTTTCGGGAAGGAGTGCTGGTGGAGGCGCTGAACCCGAAGACCGCGGCGTTCTTCCTGGCGTTCATTCCGCAGTTCGTGGACCCGGCGGGGAGTGTGGCGGGGCAGTTCGTGGTGCTGGGGGTGATTTCCGTGGCGCTCAATACGGCGGCGGATGTGGTGGTGGCGTTCCTGGCTGGGCGCATTCGGGCGGGGGCTGGGGCGCGGCCCTTGCTGGTGCGGCGGCTGCGGGAGGGCTCGGGCGGGGCGATGGTGGCGTTGGGGATTGGGTTGGCGTTGGCGCGGCGGCCGGGGTAGTGACCCAACCGAGCATCCGTTCGACCTGATTGGGGTTGCACCTGGGGGTGGCCGGGATAGAGCGGCGGCAATGGCAGTGCGAATGCGACGGGCCCGACGATGCGCCGCGGCCCTCGGGTGAACCAGGACAGCCTGCTTCGGCGCCGGTTTGCCGGCTGTCGGCGGGTGTCCGACATGATGCCCCGACGAATTTCCCCAGACGAATTTCCCCAGACGAATTTCCCCAGACGAATTTCCCCAGACGAAATTCCCCAGACGAGATGCCGATAATGGTCAGCATGCGGCGATGCGTCAGCCGGGCGGCAGGCGGACAGGGCAGCGGGGCCAGCGCCAGCAGCGCCAACTTGCCGCGCTGCGTCCTGCGCTGTCCGGCACGCCGGATCAGCAACTCCTGGGCGATGCGTCGGCTCGCCAAGCGATCCCGCCGACCAGCCAGGACCGGCTCCAGGAATGGGCGGACTGCTTGAAACACTCGCCGATTCCTGGCGTCGATCCCCGGCTACAGGAAACCGACGGGGGGTGACGTCGGATGGTTGTCGTGCCTCTGTGACGGCCAAGTCAGCCGTTCATGAGGGGAATCCCGGGTGCTATGCTCCCCGCGTCTGCCGGTCGGGGTAGCAGGAGAACCAGGAAATGACGCTCGAATTCATCGGCATGATGCAACCGCGTGAGCAATCGGAAATCCATCCCGGCCGCGGCGCGCCGATCGACACCGCCTATCTGCGCGCCTCAGCGCAGGCGCACGATGATGGCGGCTTCGACCGGGTGCTGATCGGCTGGTTCGCCAACGGGCCGGACGGCCTTCAGATCGCCACCCACGCTGCTGCCCATACGTCGCGTGTCGGCTTCCTCGTCGCCCACCGGCCCGGTTTCCAGGCGCCCACCAATGCGGCGCGCAGTGTCGCCACTCTTGACCAGCTTTCCGGCGGGCGCGCGGCGATCCATGTGATCTCCGGCGGCGACGATACGGACCAACGGCGCGATGGCGACTGGATCGACAAGGACGCCCGCTACGCCCGCACCGACGAATATGTCGGCCTGCTCAAGCGCATCTGGACCGAGCGCGGCCCGGTCGACCATCAGGGCAACTACTACCACGTTGCCGGCGCCTCGACGGAGATGCGCAGCCATACCCAGCCGCGCATACCGATCTATTTCGGTGGCGCCTCCGAGGCGGCGGTCGAGGTGGCCGGACGCCACGCGGATGTCTATGCGCTGTGGGGCGAGACCAAGGCACAGGTGCGCGAGATCGTCGCCCGCGTCCGCGCCTCGGCCTCTCGCCATGGCCGCGAGATTCGCTTCAGCCTGTCGTTCCGCCCGATCCTGGCCGAGACCGAAGCCGCCGCGTGGTCCAAGGCCGCGGACATTCTGGCCACCGTGCGACGGGTGCGCGAAGCCGCCGGCATGGCGCCACCACAGGCCGCGCCCAATGCTGGCTCGCAGCGCTTGCTGGAAGCCGCAGCACTTGGCGACAGGCCCGAAGGGCGGCTCTACACCGCTATCGCCGCGGCAACTGGTGCGCGGGGCAATACCACCGCACTGGTTGGCACTGCGGAGCAGGTCGCCGAATTGTTCATGGAATACTATGAGCTTGGTGTCTCCACGTTTCTGATCCGCGGCTTCGACCCGCTCGGAGATGCAGTCGAGTATGGCCGCTCGCTGCTGCCCGCGACGCGACAACTGTTTGCCCGGCGCGCTGCGGGCCGCGCCGCCGCGCAATAGGCTGGATCGACCGGCTGCCGGCCATCCAGGATTGCCACGCCCAAGTCGGGCAGCGTCAGCCGCGGCACGTCGCCCACCTAGTGTCCCGATCGCAATATCCTGCCGACCCGGAAACACCTGATAGCGGGACACTATCTCTTTGTTTTCAGTGGCCTGCTGATCCGCTACGTACGTCCGAAGTCGGACAAACTTCGCGGGCAGGACACTAGGTTCGGTCCAGCTTCTCCGCCCGCGCGATGTTGGAGACGGAGGCGTAGATTCCGTCGTCCGGCAACTTTTTCCACCGGAACGCGCGCGCCGGGGCCCTCAGTAGCGTCGGATCGGCGTTGGTCGTCTCCTGGCGCGGCACACCGGGCAGCAGCGACCCATCAGGCGACACCGCCACCTTCCGACCGCCGCGCTTCGGGATTGCCCGCGGGACCGCCAGTTTACCGGCCCGCGCCGCGTCAGCGACCTGGCAGGACAGCATGCGGGTAACGCCGATGCCGGCGACGGCGGCGTCGATGGCGGCCTTCGCGGTGCTCACGGCCAGGTGCGAGGGCGAACTCGACCTGGATCGCCGGCCAAGCCGCCCGGCACAGCGCCGCGCCGTGGCCTGTCCGGCTGTCTGCGCGATCTCTGCCGGGGTCGCGGAGGAGTGCGCGGGAAACGCGTCAGCCGGATTTCCCCAGCCCGATTGCCGCCAAGCCGCCGTACCCGTACGCCATGGCAGCCCACCTCGACCAGCCGCGCCCGCAAGAAGCCCCCCTTCTCGCAGGTGCGCATCGCCAAACCGCGCAAGCGAATCAGAACGCGATGCGCAACTCAACGGCGATGTGTGAAGGGCGTAGCCGCCTTCTCCAGGAGGAGGCGGGGGGTGTGGATCGCCCGTCGCGCCCCCAATCAGTGCGCCTCCGCCGCGGCACCGGGCTGGGTCGGCCGCTTCAGCAGGAGGGTGAGCGGCAAGGCAAGCAGGAAGACCAGCGACATCAGGATCAGCACGTCGTTGTAGGTGAGCGTCAGCGCCTCGCGGTGCACCAGCCCGGCGATGCGCTTCAGCGCGGTCAGGTGCGCGGCCTCGCCCTGCACCGGGGTCAGCGCCTGGGTCATTGCCCCCAGCATCCTGGTGGCCGCCGGGCGGGCCCAGTTCACCTGCTCGGACAGGTGCAGGGAATGGGCGGCGAAGCGGGTGGTGGCGATGTAGTTGATCAGCGCCAGCCCGATGGCGCCGCCGAGGTTGCGCATCAGGTTGTAGAGGCCGGAGGCGTTCTTGACCTGTTGCGGCGCCATGGTGCCGAGCGCGATCTGGTTGATCGGCACCATCAGCAGCATGGTGGCCGAGCCGCGCAGCGCCTGGGGCCAGAACAGTTCGGCGAAGGAGGACTGGCTGGTCAGGTGGGCCATCCACCATACCGAGCCGGCGAAGCCCAGCAGCCCGAGCGCCAGCAGCTTGCGCATGTCGATGACCGCGGCGAGCCGGCCGGCGATGGGTGCGGTGAGGAACATCGCCACGCCGGTGGCGAACATCACCTCGCCGATCTGCATCGAGTCGTAGCCGCGCACCCGCCCCAGGAACAGCGGCACCACGTAGACCGAGCCATACAGCCCCACCCCCATCACCAGGCTGAACAGGCAGCCGAAGGCGAAGTTGCGGTTGCGGAAGGCGTATAGGTCGACCAGTGGTTCCCGGCGGGTGAGCATGCGGTACAGGAACAGCGCGCCGGCGACCGCCGTGGTGAGGGTCAGGGCCAGAATGGTGCTGTCCTGGAACCAGTCGGCGCGCTCGCCCTCTTCCAGCACGTATTCCAGCGAGCCGAGGAACAGCGCCAGCAGCCCCAGGCCCAGCACGTCGAAGCTGCGCCACAGCGACCAGTCCGGCCGGTCGAAGCGCATCAGCGCGAACACCGCGGCGGCGATGGCCAGGCCGACCGGCACGTTGATCAGGAACAGCCAGTGCCACGACATCGCCTGGGTCAGCCAGCCGCCGAGAGTTGGGCCGATGGTGGGGGCGAGCGTGGCGGTGAGGCCGATCAGCACCGAAACCTGGCCGCGCTTCGACGGCGGGAACAGCAGGAAGGTGGTGGCAAAGACCGTGGGGATCATCGCGCCGCCCAGGAAGCCCTGCATCGCGCGGTAGAAGATCATCTCGTTCAGGCTGGTGGCGGTGGCGCACAACGCCGAGAACACGGCGAAGCCGAGCGCGCTGGCGACGAACAGGTAGCGCGTGGACAGCAGGCGCGACAGCCAGCCGGAGAGCGGGATCATCACGATCTCGGCGATGAGGTAGCTGGTCTGCACCCAGGCCACCTCGTTCGGCCCGGCCGAGAGCCCGGCCTGGATTTCGGCGATGGAGGCGCTGACGATCTGGATGTCCAGGATCGCCATGAACATGCCTAACACCATGGCCATGAAGCCGAGCCAGTCGGCTGTGCTCGGCTTGCGGTCCTCCGCGCCGAACGTGCTGTTTTCCGCGATGCTGGCCATGGCGGGTTACTCCAGGCCGAGGGTCGCCGCGGCGGTGCCCATCAGGCCGAGGCGCTGGGCGCCGGGGCCGCGGGTGTCGACCTCGGCGGTGACGGACAGGCCGGCGCGCAGCCAGGCGGCGGACGCGGCGTTGCGCGGGTTGATGGCGATGCGCACGGGCACGCGCTGGACCACCTTGGTGAAGTTGCCGGTGGCGTTCTCGGGCGGCAGCAGGGAGAACAACGCGCCGGTGGCCGGGGCGATGCTGGCGAGCTTGCCGTGCACCACGGCGCCGCTGTCGATATCGGGGATCAGGCGCACGGGCTGGCCCGGCCTCATGCCGCGCAGCTGCGTCTCCTTGAAATTGGCGGTGACGTAGAGGCGGTCGGCCGGCGGGGCGATGGCGATGAGCAACTGGCCCGGCACGACCTGCTGGCCGACCTGGGCGGCGCGGTTGGCGGCCACGCCGTCGAAGGGCGCGCGGATGACGGTGTCGGCCAGGTTGTTCTCGGCCAGGGTCACGGCGGCCTCGGCGCCCTGGTGGCGGGCGGCGGCCTGGCTGGCCTGGGCCTCGGCCACGGCAAGGGCAGCCTGGGCGCCGGTGCGGCTGGCGCGGGCGGAGGCGAGGTTTGCCTCGGCCTTGCTCAGGGCGGCCACGGCCACGTCGTTGCTCTGCCGCGAGGTCCAGCCGCCGCCGACCAGCGCGCCGCTGCGGCCGGCCTCGTTGCGGGCGCGGGTGACCTCGGCCTGGGCCGCGGCGACGGCGGATCCGGCCTGGTCGATGGCCGCGCGGGCCTGCACCACCTGGCGGGCGGCGGTTACCTGGCTGGCCGCGGCCTCGGCGGCGGCGGCGCGCGCCTGGTCGAGCCGCGCCTGCCAGTCGCGCGGGTCGAGCCGGATCAACGGATCGCCTGCCTGCACGCGCGCGTTGTCGGCGACGTCGATCGCCACCACGGTACCGGCGATGCGTGCGGCGAGGCTGGCGATGTCGCCCTGGATGTAGGCGTTGTCGGTGCTCTCGATGTAGCGCCCCTCCACCCGCCACCACTGCGCGGCCAAGCCACCCAGGATCAGCAGCGGCAGCAGCAACAGCAGCAACAGCCGCCGCCGGCGCCGCGGGGCCGGCGGCTGGGGCGGGGTGGAGACAGTCGGCGGCGCAGGATCGACCGTTACCGTGGCAGGGGGACGTGCCTCGGAGACGAGCGGCGCGGCGGGCTGGGGCTTGTCGGGCATGGCATTCATGGCGGCGCCTCGAAACTAGACTGGACGGTTCAGTTCGGAGGCTTATGTAGGTCCCGACGAGGGGCGGGTCAACAGAAAACTGAACCGTTCAGTTTAGTCTTGACGTGAGGTCGGACACACTCCAGAGTACCGTCATGCAAAGCGTGGTTTCACCCGTGCCGGCCGCGTGCCCTGCCCCGGCGGCGCCTACCGATGTCTCGGCCTCGCGCAAGCGCCAGCAGGTGCTGCAGGCGGCGGCCGAACTGTTCATTACCCAGGGCTATGGTGCCGTCAGCATGGATGCGGTGGCCCGCGCCGCCGGCGTGTCGAAGGCTACGCTGTACGCCCACTTCGCCTCCAAGGATGCGCTGTTCGCCACGATCGTGGGGGATGCCTGCCGGCGCAGCCCGGTGGACGAGGCAAATTTCCCCGAGCACCCGCAGGACGTGGAGGCAGCCCTGCGCAGCCTTGGCAGGCGGCTGCTGCGGTTCCTGCTGGAACCGCGCACGCTGGCGATCGCGCGGGTTGCCATTGCCGAAAGCGCGCGATTTCCCGAACTCGGCGTGGCCTTCCTGGCCAACGGGCCGATCGCCTTCCAGACCCGCATCGCCGCCTGGCTGGGCGTGCTGCACGCGCAGGGCGCGCTGCACGCCCCGGATGCCGGCGTGGCCGCACAGCATCTCGGTGCGCTGCTGCGCGGATCGCTGCACCTGGAGGCAATCCTGCGGCCCGATTTCCACCCCGACGAGGTGCAGATCGACGCGGCGGTGGATGCGGCGGTGGCGGCGTTCCTGCGGGCCTATGCGCCCCAGCCCGCGGCCGCATAGCCCCGGCCCCGCTTCCGCGGCGCCAGGGCCTGGAGGGCTCAGGCGGCGCGCACCACCTCGCCGATCACCTGGATTGCGACATCGATGTCGGCAGCGCCGATATCCAGATGTGTGCAGGCGCGCACACGGTACTTTCCGTTCGTGCTGACCGCCACGCCGTGCGCCCGCGCCCGGTCGGACAATTCGGCCGCGGTCAGGCCGGCCCCCTGGGTATTGAAGAACACCAGATTGGTCTCCGGCTCTTCCGGCACGATGCCGGGAACCTGCGCCAGGCCGCGTGCCAGGCGCTTGGCGTTGGCGTGGTCGTCGGCCAGGCGGTCGATGTGGTGGTCGAGCGCGTGCAGGCAGCCGGCCGCGAGCATGCCGGACTGGCGCATCGAGCCGCCGAGACGCTGCTTCCAGCGCCAGGCCGCGCCGATGAATTCCTTGCTGCCCACCAGCACCGCGCCCACACCGGTGCCCAGACCCTTGGTGAAGTCCAGCCACAGCGAATCCATGCCGGCGACCATGTCTTTTGCCGCCACGCCGGCGGCGACGCAGGCATTCATCAGCCGCGCCCCGTCCATGTGGGTGGCCATGCCGTGCTCGTGCGCGATGGCGCAAAGCTCGTTGATGGTCTCCACCTTCCATACCGAGCCGCCGCCGGAATTGGCCGTCTGCTCGATCTCCAGCAGCGCCTGCGGCGGCGCATAGCGCGTGCGCGGGCGGATGGCGGCACGCAGCGTGTCGGCATCGAACTGTCCGCGTGCGCCCTTCAGCCCGGTGATCTGGGCGCCGGTGATGGCACCGACGGCACCGCCCTCGCTGGTGAGGATATGGGCGGTCTCATGCGCCAGGATCTCGTCGCCGGGGCGGCAATGGGTGGCGATGGCGATCTGGTTGCACATAGTGCCGCTGGGCAGGAACAGCGCCGCCTCCTTGCCCATCATCGCGGCCATCCGTGCCTGCAGCAGGTTGGTGGTGGGGTCCCAGCCGAACTGCTCGTCGCCGACCTCGGCTTCCATCATTGCCGCCTTCATGGCGGGGGTGGGCCTGGTCTGCGTGTCGGAATAGAGATTGACGCGCAGCGGCGGCAGCGAGGCATCCATGCGCAGGGGCGTATAGTCCATGAGGCGCTTCTCCGTGGGGCGTTCGTCGCAGGTTACCGACGGAGCAAAGCAGCATCGCGCCCGCGGCGCCAGAGCACGATGCGTGCGGCGCGTGCTTGAGGCAAAAACGACGTGGCTGGAGAAGTGTTCAGAGGGAGGCGGCGCGATGGCCTGTGGCAATTCGCGCGGCGACGGGGCCTGTCAGATATCGGACCGGGCGCCAGCTGACTTGGTTCGCGGCGCCGGCGCAGCGGCCGTGCAGCCTTCGCGGCGCGGCTCGCTCGCCAATACCACCGCCGCCGCAGGCGTTGCTGCGACCGCGGCGGCACGCGGTGACACGCGGATCACATCGCGTTCCGGTGCCGTATGGGCCACCACCATCGCACCCAGGCCCAACACCAGCGCGGTGGCGAAGAACACGCGTGACATAATGGCGACCCTCCGTCCGTCCGGTTCGCGCCGACCTGTGCCCTATGGCCCAGCACCGCGACCGGAAACGTTCTGTAGCACGCCCGGAACCGTAGCGCCACTGGAACGGCTATCGGGGGCGCCATAGACGGTACGCGCACGATTCAGGAACGCCGCCACCATCCGGCGTACCGCCTCGTGGAACACCGCGCCGATGGCCATCTTCAGCAACCGCGAACGGAACTCGAAATCGACGTGGAAATCCACGCGGCACCCGGCCTCGGTCGGCTCGAACCGCCACTGGTTGGTCAAATACCTGAACGGCCCGTTCTCGTAGCGCACGCCGATCCGGCTCGGATGTTCCAGCGCAACACGGCTGGTGAAGCTCTCGCGAAACGGGCCGAAGCCGATGGTGAGATCGGCGACCATTTCGTTCTCGGTCCGGCTGCGCACCCGTGCACCCACGCACCAGGGCAGGAATTCCGGATAGCGCCCGACATCGGCGACGAGATCGAACAGTTGCTCGGGCCGGTAGGAAACCTCTCGCGATTCGCTGTGGCGCGGCATGGCGCTACGCTCCCGCCGGCGCCAGGGGAGGTGGCGCCATGAGCGTCCGTGACCCGGTGGCGCGAGCACGGGCGGCGCGCAGCAGGGCGAAGTCCGCGTCGGCATGGTACGAGCTGCGCGTCAGCGGCGTGGCCGACACCAGCAGGAAGCCGCGGGCGCGGGCCACTGCCGCATACTCGCCGAATGCTTCGGGAGTGACGAACTCGGCCACCGCAGCATGCTTCACCGTGGGCTGGAGATATTGGCCGATGGTGAGGAAATCGACATCGGCGATGCGCAGGTCATCCATCACCTGCATGATCTCCGCCCTGCCCTCGCCCAGGCCGACCATCAGGCCGGACTTGGTGAAGATCGTGGGGTCGTGCTGCTTCACCTGGTCGAGCAGGCGCAGCGACTGGTAGTAGCGGGCACCCGGGCGAATGGACGGGTACAGCCGCGGCACCGTCTCGAGGTTGTGGTTGAACACGTCCGGCCGCGCCTCGGCCACCACCTCCAGCGCGCCGGGCTTGCGCAGGAAATCCGGCGTCAGCACCTCGATGGTGGTTTTGGGCGCGGCGGCGCGGAGGGCGCGGATGACGGCTGCGAAGTGCCCTGCCCCGCCGTCCTTCAAGTCGTCGCGGTCGACCGAGGTGATCACCACGTGGCGCAGGCCGAGCTTGGCCACCGCATCGGCCACCCGGTTTGGCTCGTCGGCGTCCAGCGGCTCGGGCAAGCCGGTGCGCACGTTGCAGAAGCTGCAGGCGCGGGTGCAGGTGTCGCCCATGATCATCATGGTGGCGTGGCGCTGGCTCCAGCACTCGCCGATGTTCGGACAGGCCGCCTCCTCGCAGACAGTGGTAAGGCGGTTGTCGCGCATCAGCGCCCGCGTCTCGTGGTACACGGGATGATTAGGCGCCTTCACCCGGATCCAGGCAGGCTTGCGCTGGATCGGGTTGTCGGGCCGGTGCGCCTTCTCCGGATGCCGGGGCAGCGCCGTGCGATGGTCGATGTCGAGACGGGTGGAGGTCATGGATTAGAAGTGGATGGCCCGCCCGTACGCGTCAAGCACGGCCTCGTGCATGGTTTCGCTGACGGTGGGGTGGGGGAAGACGGTGTGCATCAACTCCGCCTCAGTGGTCTCCAGGGTGCGGCCGATGGCGTAGCCCTGGATCATCTCGGTCACCTCGGCGCCGATCATGTGGGCGCCGAGCAACTCGCCGGTCTTCGCGTCGAAGATGGTCTTGACCAGGCCCTCGGGCTCGCCGAGCGCGATCGCCTTGCCGTTGCCGATAAAGGGGAATTTGCCGACCCTGATCTCCCGCCCCGCGGCCTTCGCCGCTGCCTCGGTCATGCCCACGGAAGCGATCTGGGGCGAGCAATAGGTGCAGCCGGGGATGTTGCCGGCGTTGAGCGGGTGGACGTCCTTCACGCCGGCGATCTTCTCGACGCAGATCACGCCTTCGTGGCTCGCCTTGTGGGCGAGCCAGGGCGGGCCGGCGAGGTCGCCGATGGCATAGATGCCCGGCTCGCCGGTGCGGCACCACTCGTCGATCACCACGTGGGCGCGGTCGACCTTCACCCCGGTGCCTTCCAGGCCGATATCTTCCACGTTGCCGACAATGCCGACGGCGGAAATCACCCGCTCGACGGTAATGTCCCGCGCCTTGCCGGCGGACTCGACCGTCACGGTGACCGAGTTGGCGCCCTTCTTCGCGCCCTTCACCGAAACGCCGGTCAGGATCGTCATGCCCTGCTTCTCGAAAGCCTTGCGGGCGAGGGCTGAAATCTCGGCGTCCTCCACCGGCAGGATGCGGTCCAGCACCTCCACGACCGTCACCTCGGCGCCCATGCTGCGGTAGAAGCTGGCGAACTCGATGCCGATGGCGCCGGAGCCGATGACCAGCAGCGATTTCGGCATCGCCGGCGGCACCATCGCCTCGCGGTACGACCAGATCAGCTTGCCGTCGGCCTCCAGCCCCGGCAGCTGGCGGGCGCGGGCGCCAGTGGCCAGGATGATGTGCGGCGCCTTCAGCGTGACCACCGGCTTGGCGTTTGCGTCCGCTGGGGCCTCCACGGCGATGGCGTGCTTGCCGGCCAGGCGGCCGCTGCCCATCACCACGGTGACCTTGTTCTTGCGCATCAGGTGGGCGACGCCCCCCGAAAGCTGGCGCGCCACGTCGCGCGAGCGCTTCACCACGGCGGAGAGGTCGAAGCGGATGTTGTCGGCGGCGAAGCCGTAGGCTTTCAGGTTGTGCAGCAGGTGGTTGATTTCCGAGGAGCGCAACAGCGCCTTCGTGGGGATGCAGCCCCAGTTGAGGCAGATGCCGCCCAGCGCCTCGCGCTCCACGATCGCGGTCTTCATGCCAAGCTGGGCCGCGCGGATGGCCGCGACATAGCCGCCCGGGCCGCCGCCGAGCACGATCAGGTCGAAATTCTGGTCGGCCATCGTCTGTCCTTTCCTCGCGTCGTCGCGGCTGCCTCAGGAAGGGAATTCACGAAATGACGGCGAGGCGAAGAGAACCGGACCGAGGCTGGCCCCTCTCTGCCCCTGTGTCGCGTCGTGGCCCCTACCGTCCCGCCACCTTGGCCAGCGTCTCGCCCTGCAACCGCTGCACCGTCCAGTCCTCCATGCCCACCGCGCCGAGCGAGCGGTAGAAGGCGATGGACGGCGCGTTCCAGTTGAGCACCGACCACTCCATGCGCGCGCAACCCTGGTCCAGCGCCCGGGCGGCAAGCACGCGGAAGATGGATTTGCCGATGCCACGGCCCCGGTGCGCCGCGTCGACGAAGATGTCTTCCAGGTACAGCCCGGGCTGCGCCATGAAGGTGGAGAAGTTGAAGTAGTAGAGCGCAAGACCGATCGGCTTGGCGTCATGTTCCACGATAATCGCAAACACGCGCGGCGGCGTGCCGAACAGGGCGCGGGCGAACATCTCCGGCGTGCCGGTCGCCAGATGCTCCATCTTCTCGTAGATGGCGAGTTGGCGGACGAAGTGATCCACCAGCTTCTCGTCGCCCGGGACGGCGTCGCGCAGGGTGACGCCGGTGGGCAGGGCGCTCACAGCAGCAATCCCAACGGGTCCTCGCACAGCCGCTTGAACTCGCGCATCCAGTTGGCGCCCATGGCTCCGTCGACGACGCGGTGGTCGCAGGACAGGGTGCAGGTCATCACCCGCGCCACCGCGAGTTCGCCGTTCTTCACCACCGGCCGCGGCGCGGCCGCACCCACGGCGAGGATGGCCGCCTGGGGCGGGTTGATGATCGCGCTGAAGTGGCTGACCCCGAACATGCCCATGTTGGAGACGGAGAAGCCGCCACCCTGGAACTCCTCCGGCTTCAGCTTGCCGGCCTTGGCGCGGCCTGCCAGGTCGCGCATTTCGGCGCTGATGGTGGCAAGCCCCTTTTGGTCGGCGCGGCGGATAATGGGGGTGATCAGCCCGTCGGGGATCGCCACGGCCACCGAGATGTCAACGTCGTCGAACAGCACGGTGGCGTCGTCGGTCCAGGCGGCGTTGACCTGGGGGAGGCGGCGCAGGATGCGCGCGGCCGCCTTGATGATCAGGTCGTTGAGCGTGATGGTATAGCGGCCCTCGCCCTCCTTCGGGCTGCGCGCATTGAGGTCCTCGCCCAGCTTCCACAGCGCATCGACCTCGATGTCCATCGAGACGTAGAAATGCGGGATGGTGGACTTCGCCTCGGCGAGGCGGCGGGCGATCACGCGGCGCATGGAACTGTGCGGCACCAGCTTGTGCGGCGCGGCGATTGCCGGCGCGGGCGCCCGCGCGACAGGGCCGGGCGCGGGAGCCGGGGCGGGCGCGGCGGCAGGCTGCGGCGCGACGGGGGCGGTCCCGCCTTTGGCCGCGGCCTCGACATCGGCGCGCACGATCCGCCCGCCCGGGCCGCTGCCGTTCAGCCGCGACAGGTCAAGCCCCGCCTGCTGCGCCATCCGCTTGGCGAGCGGCGAGGCGATGATCCGCTCGCCGCCGTTGCCCGCGGCGGAGCGGGGCGGCGGCGATTCAGCCGGACCGGGCGGGGCCGCTGCTGGGGTGGCGGCTGGAGCAGGTCCAGCAGCGGGGGCGTGTCCGGGCGCGGGGGCCGTTGCGGGGTGGTTGGCCGGGGTTGCCGCCGGCTCCGGCGCCGCGGCAGCCTGCTCCGGCACCGCCTCGCCCGGCTCGACCAGCACTGCGATGGGCTGGTTGACCTGCACCCCCTCGGTGCCATCGGCCACCAGTAGCCGGCCCAGCACGCCCTCGTCCACCGCCTCCACCTCCATGGTGGCCTTGTCGGTCTCGATCTCGGCGATGACGTCGCCAGCCTTGACCGTGTCGCCTTCCTTCTTCAGCCAGCGCGCCAGCGTGCCCTCGGTCATGGTCGGCGACAGCGCCGGCATCAGGATGTTCGTGGCCATGTCGGTGTCCCGCTCCTGTCAGACGATGCGCCGTACGGCGGCCACAACCCAGTCGGGCTGCGGCAGGGCCAGCTTTTCAAGGTTGGCGGCATAGGGCAGCGGCACGTCGGCGCCGTGCACGCGCACCGGCGGGGCGTCCAGCCAGTCGAAGGCGTGCTCGATGATTTGCATGTTCACCTCGGCACCGATTCCGGCGAAGGGCCAGCCCTCCTCCACGGTGACGATGCGGTTGGTTTTCTTCACGCTCTCCACCACGGTGCCGATATCCAGCGGCCGCAATGTGCGCAGGTTGATCACCTCGGCCTCGATGCCCTGCTCGGCAAGCAGCTCGGCCGCCTTCATCGCCACGCCAACCATGATGGAGAAGGCAACCAGGGTGACATGGCGGCCGACCCGCTCCACCTTGGCGCGGCCGATCGGCAGCACGAAGTCCGGGTCGGTCGGGCATTCGAAGCTCTGACCGTAGAGAATCTCGTTCTCGAGGAAAACCACCGGGTTGGGATCGCGGATGGCCGCGCGCAGCAGGCCCTTGGCGTCGGTGGAGGACCAGGGGGCGACCACCTTCAGCCCCGGCACATGGGCGTACCAGCTCGCGTAGCACTGGCTGTGCTGGGCGGCCACACGGCTCGCGGCCCCGTTCGGCCCGCGGAAGACGATCGGACAACCCATCTGGCCGCCCGACATGTATAGCGTCTTGGCGGCGGAGTTGATGATCTGGTCCATCGCCTGCATGGCGAAGTTGAAGGTCATGAACTCCACGATCGGCCGCAGCCCGTTCATCGCCGCGCCCACCGCCATGCCGGTGAAGCCGTGCTCGGTGATCGGCGTGTCGATCACCCGGCGCTCGCCGAACTCGTCCAGCAGGCCCTGGCTGATCTTGTAGGCGCCCTGGTATTGCGCGACCTCCTCGCCCATCAGGAACACGCTCTCGTCCGCGCGCATCTCGGCGGCCATGGCGTCGCGCAATGCCTCGCGCACGGTCAGCGGCGCGGTCGGGCCCCAATCCTTCTCCTCCGGCAGGGGAGCTGCCGGTGCGGGGGCTGCCGGTGCGGGGGCGTGCGGTTCCGGTCTGGCCGCGACGGCCGCCTGTGGAGCCGTCTGGGTGGGCGGCGAGTTCGGTAGCCTGCGCCGGTGTCGTGGCCGGGGCCGGCGCCGCGGCGGCGCTGTCGTCGCCGGCCAGCTCGGCGATGGGCGTGTTCACAGCCACACCTTCCGTGCCCTCCGGCACCAGGATGCGCGCGAGCGTGCCCTCGTCCACTGCCTCCACCTCCATGGTGGCCTTGTCGGTCTCGATCTCGGCCAGCACGTCGCCGGCGCGCACCTCGTCGCCCACCGCCTTCAGCCAGCGCGCCAGCTTGCCCTCGGTCATGGTCGGCGACAGCGCCGGCATCAGGATCTGCGCACCCACGTTCAGCGCTCCACCAGGATGTCGGTCCACAGCTCGGCCGCATCGGGCTCCGGGCTCTCCTGGGCGAAATCGGCGGCGTCCTGCACGAGGCGTTTCACCTCGTCGTCAATGGCCTTGATCTCACCCTGGTCCACGCCCTGGCTTTCCAGCTTGTGGCGCACGCCCTCGATGCAGTCGCGCTCGGTTCGCATCTTCTGGATTTCCTCGCGCGTGCGGTAGCGCCCGGGGTCGGACATGGAATGGCCCCGGTAGCGATAGGTCTTCACTTCCATCAGGTACGGCCCCTTGCCGGCGCGGCAATGCGCCACCGCCTGTTCGGCCGCTTCGTGCATCGCCTCCACGTCCATGCCGTCCACCTGCACGCCGGGGATGCCCCAGGGCACGCCGTTGTGCGACAGGTCCCGGCTGGCCGTTGCCCGGTCCACCGATGTGCCCATGCCGTATTTGTTGTTTTCGATCACGTAGATGCAGGGCAGCTTCATCAGGGCGGCGAGATTGAAGCTCTCGAACACCTGGCCCTGGTTGGCCGCGCCGTCGCCGAAATAGGTGACGCAGACGCGGTCGTTGGCACGGTAGCGGTTGCTGAAGGCCAGGCCGGTGCCCAGGCTCACCTGCGCGCCGACGATGCCATGGCCGCCGAAGAAGTTGCGCTCCTTGCTGAACATGTGCATGGAGCCGCCCTTGCCGTGGGAATAGCCGTCCTTGCGGCCGGTCAACTCGGCCATCACGCCGCGTGCCTGCATTCCGGTGGCCAGCATGTGGCCGTGGTCGCGATAGGAGGTGATCACCTGGTCGCCGTCTTCCAGCGCCAACTGGATGCCCACCACCACGGCCTCCTGGCCGATGTACAGATGGCAGAACCCGCCGATCAGGCCCATGCCGTACAACTGGCCGGCCTTCTCCTCGAACCGGCGGATCAGCAGCATGTCGCGATAGGCGCGCAGCAGTTGCTCGCGCGACAAGCCAGGCTGGTTGGTGCCGCCGCGGGCGCCGGCCGGACGGGCCTTTGTCCGCTTGCCCTTGTCGGACGGTTTGCCTCGCTCCGCTGCCTGGGCCATGACGCTGCCTCCATGAGAGAACGGGTGGATCATCCGTTCACGTAGCGGCGACGCGCCGGCCCGACAAGCGTTGCGATGGGAAAATCCCTTATTGTGCAATGCAATAGAGGATGTTAACTGAAATCTGGTTAACCGTTTGAACCATGGACACCGCCACCCCGCACCCTCGTGGGGGATTACGCTAGGTCGCGCCCATGCGCACGAAAATTACGTTCAGTGGCCGAATTTAGCACCAGCGTTGCCCGCGTCCGAAGCCCCTTCTGTGGGGGCGGAACGGCGTCAGAACAGCTTTTTGTCGTTCGGATACATCACCACGATATCGGCCGGGTCGCTTACGTTCAGCATCGCGCGCGCACGTTCGTCCAGCACGTCGGCGTCCAGATGGGCGCCGCGCAGTCCGTCCACACGACGCGCCCAGACCTCGACCTCATCACGCGCCCGCTGCAATTGTTGCTGCGCCAGCACCAGGTCGCGCTCGCGTTCCGCGTAGGCCACCCAGCCGCGGTTGCCCTGCGATGCATGCCAGATGAAATACGCCGAAAGCGCCAGGAACACCGCCGGCGCCGCCGCCGCCCGTCCCTGCCGCTTGGCCATACGCCATATGTCCATGCTGCCACCCATATTGCCGAGGCACCAGGAATACCAGAACCTGGGGCGCGGCAAAGCTGAAAAATCAGACCGTCAGCAGGCGATAGTGCCTTTTCGGGCGCCATCGCCCGGCCGCCGTCGTTTCGCCACACCGGCGTCCCGATTTTCGCCGTCAGGGGCCGGCATGTTGTGTCTCAGCCGGCCAGCCGGCCGCAACAGGAGGCATCCATGAAGGCTCGTTCGATCGTTCTCGCCACCGCCGCCGTCGTCGCGGTGGCCCTCGCCGCGCCGGGCACCGCAGAGGCGGGCGAGCGCCACGGGCGCGGCCACCACCGCGAATGGCACGGCCACCACCACGGCCGCCCACACCACGCATACCGGCCGCACTGGCGTCCGCGCCACGGCCATTACGTCCCGCCGCCTGTCTATTACGCCCCGCCGCGCCAATACGGCTACGCGCCGCCGTCGGTGTATTTCGGCTTCCGGGCACCTTGACCCGCGATTGCATCGCCCACCGCCCCGGCGTCGCACCCCGCGGCGCCGGCGGCGCAAACGGTGGCATATTCCACTCGCGATGCGTTCGGCGGCAGGATCACCGTCGCCCGGAACAGGCGATTCGGCACCTACCCTACCGGCTGCGGTGCCCAATCGTTTCGCTGCGCGGTTTTGCGGCCGGCGCGGCTCAACGCAGGATCGACCGCCCCGCATAGCGCGCGGCCGGGCCGAGTTCCTGCTCGATGCGGATCAGGCGGTTGTATTTCGCCGTCCGGTCGCTGCGGGCCAGACTGCCGGTCTTGATCTGGCCGCAATTGGTGGCCACAGCCAGGTCGGCGATGGTTGTGTCCTCGGTCTCGCCCGACCGGTGGCTCATCACCGCCTTGTAGCCGGCTCGATTTGCCACCTCCATCGTATCCAGCGTCTCGGACAGCGTGCCGATCTGGTTGACCTTCACCAGAATCGCATTGGCGGTTGCCGCCTCGATACCGCGGATCAGCCGCTCCTTGTTGGTCACGAACAGATCGTCGCCCACCAGGTTCACCTTGGCGCCCAGCTTCTCGGTCAGCAGCTTCCAACCCGCCCAGTCGTCCTCGGCCAACGGATCCTCGATCGAGACTATGGGATACTTCGCCACGAGGTCGGCGAGGTAGCCGACCATGCCGGCGGCGTCGAAGCGTTTGCCCTCGCCATCCAGCCGGTATTCGCCGTCGTGGAAGAACTCGGTGGCCGCGCAGTCCAGGGCGAAAGTCACGTCCTCGCCAGGCCGGTAGCCGGCCTTCTCGCAGGCCTTGGCGATGAAGGCGAGCGCATCGTCGGCCGAGCCGATATTGGGCGCGAATCCGCCCTCGTCGCCAACGTTCGTGTTGTGGCCGGCGTCGTGAAGCTGCTTCTTCAGCGCCTGGAATATCTCCGAGCCCATTCGCACGCCCTCGGCCAGCGTGGCCGCGCCCACCGGCTGGATCATGAACTCCTGGATATCGATCGGATTGTCGGCATGCTTGCCGCCATTGATGATGTTCATCATCGGCACCGGCAGGGTGCGGGCGAACACGCCGCCCACGTAGCGGTACAGCGGCAGCCCCACATGGTCGGCCGCCGCGCGGGCCACCGCCAGCGACACGCCCAGCAGCGCATTGGCGCCCAGCCGCGCCTTGTTGGCGGTGCCATCCAGCGCGATCAGCGCCTCGTCGATCACCACCTGGTCGGTGGCGTCCATGCCGGCGATAGCCTCCAGTATCTCGCTCTCGACATTGGCGACGGCGGTACGCACGCCCTTGCCGCCGAAGCGCGACTTGTCGCCGTCGCGCAGTTCCACCGCCTCATGCGCCCCGGTGGAAGCGCCGGAAGGCACCGCCGCGCGGCCGGTGGCGCCGCTTTCCAGCACGACCTCGACTTCCACGGTAGGGTTGCCGCGGCTGTCGAGAATTTCCAGGGCGGTGATGTCGGCGATCGCGCTCATGTCCGGTGCATCCATGGCTGGGGTGGCAATCGCGGGTTGCCTAGCAGCAACGGGCGGATTGTGCCACCACCCCGCGGCGATCAGGCGGCGCGCACGCCACCGATGAAGCGGCCCACCTCGCGCGACAGGTCGTCGGCCTGGCGCGAAAGCTGCCCCGCCGCGCTCAGTACCTCGCCCGCCGCCGTGCCGGTGTCGTTGGCGGACTGGCTCACGCCCGCGATGGTGCTCGTCACCTCCTGCGTGCTCGCCGCGGCGAGTTGCACGGAGCGGGCGATCTCCTGCGTGGCCATCCCCTGCTGTTCCACCGCCGAGGCGATGCCCGTGGCGATTCGGCTCACCTCGGCGATGGTGGCGACGATGCCGTCGATCGCCTCCACTGCCGCGCGGGTCGCCCCCTGGATCTGCTGCACCTGTTGGCCGATCTCGTCGGTGGCCCGCGCCGTCTGGGTGGCCAGGGACTTCACCTCGGAGGCCACGACCGCGAAGCCCTTGCCAGCCTCGCCGGCCCGCGCCGCCTCGATGGTGGCGTTCAGCGCCAGCAGGTTGGTTTGTCCGGCAATGGTGTTGATCAACCCCACCACGTCGCCGATGCGCTGCGCGCCGGCCGCCAGTGCCTTGACGATGCCGTCCGTCCGTTCGGCGTCGCGCGCCGCCCGGTCGGTGATCTCGGCCGACTGCGTCACCCGCTGGCCGATCTCGCGGATCGACGCGCCCAACTCCTCGGCCGACGAGGCAACGGTGTGCACGCTGCCGCTCATCTGCTCCGCCGCGGCGGCCACCTGGCCGGCCTGGCTGTTGGTGCGGCCGGCCGTCTCGGTCATCGACGTGGCCGTGCCTTCCAGCTGCGTCGCCGCGGTCCCCAGGCTGGCCGCGAGCGCGCCGGCCTTGCCCTCGAAGTCGCGCACCATCGCCGCCAGGGCGTCGGCGCGCCGCTGCTTGGCCCCCCGCTCGGCCGCCTCGGCGGCGGCAAGGCGTTCCGCGGCGATGCCGTTCTGCTTGAATACTTCGACCGCTTCGGCCATGGCGCCGATCTCGTCGCGGTTCTCGCGCCCCGGCACCTCCACGGACCAGTCGCCCTTGGCCAGCCGGGTCATCGCCGAGGTCATGCCGGTGACTGGCCGCAGAATGCTGCGCGCCACCAGCACCGCCAGCGCCAGCCCCAGTACCAGCCCGATTACGGCCAGCGCCAATTGGGTGGTGCCGGTGCCGTTGACCACGCGTTCCGCCTCGTTCTTCGCGGCGTCGAAATCCTTCGCCAGCGCCGCCGTCACCCCGGCCAAGCCGGCATGAATGGCGTCCATCAGCGGCACCAGCTTGCCGCGATAGACCTCGCCCTGCTCCAGCATCGCGCCGCTCGCCGCATTGAAGTCCTCGCGGTATGCGGCCAGCGCCGCACGCACCCGCGGGGCCAGCTTCTAAATCTGCGGACTAATCTCCTCCATGATTGGATTCAGCGCGAAATCCGCCCGGTCGGCGGCCATGCGAAAATGGCCAACGGCAGAGGCATCGCGCGTGGCCAGGAAGCGCCAGTTCGCCACCTGCACCTGCAATACCGACCGCTCCAGCGCGGTTGCTGCGCCGTCCAACGCACCGTCCTGCACCTGGCGCGCCATCGGCACGAGCCTCTCGGTCAGGCGGGCCAGCAACTCGCCGCCTCGATACAGGCGCTCCCGCGCCGCCGCCGCCGCATCGCCCCGTTCCGTGAGTTGGGCGGCCCCGCGAACCTGTTCGTCCAGCCGGGTGACCACGTCGGCCAGGGCCGCGCGCTGTCCGGCATCGCCCCCTTCCGCCGCAAGGCTGGTCAGCACTGCCCGCAACCGGTCTGGCGCCTCCGCCAGCTCGGTGGCTGCGGACTTGTTGCCGTCGTACATGAAACGAAGCTGGGCCGCGGCGATGCCGCCGGTGATCTCCGTTGCTCGTCCGATGTGCTGCACGCTGCCGGCGTCGTGTTCCAGGCGCAGCAGGTTCAGCCCCACCTGGCGCACGCCCCACACGCCTGTCGCGGCAAGGCCGAGAGCCAGCAAAATCAGCGCAACATAGCCACCGTAAAGGCGCGCCCGCAGCTTCAGGCGCTGCCGGCCTGGGGTGCCACGGCGCTTTGCTTCGGGTTGGGCATTCTCATCTGTGGCGGTCGAGACCATCTGGCGCGTTTCCCTGATCAAGGCTGACGGGCGCCGCGGCGAACGGCGCCCCTTTGGCCAGGGTAGGTGCGAGTGGCTTAAGAAATGCTTGGCAAGCCCGCATGGCCCGCCGCGACGTAACCGCCTTGTCGGGTCCGCAGGTGGCAAGCAGGGAAGGGGCGCCGGTCCGCGTCAGGAAACGCCCAGCAACTCCACGTCGAAAACCAGCGTGGCGTTCGGCGGAATCACGCCACCTGCGCCGCGCGCGCCATAGCCGAGCTCGGGTGGGATGACCAGGGTGCGCTGGCCGCCCACCTTCATGCCCGCCACGCCCCGATCCCAGCCGGCGATCACGCGCCCGGCGCCCAGCGGGAAGCTGAACGGGTCGCCCCGATCGCGCGAGCTGTCGAACTTCTTCCCCTTGTTCTCCGGGGCCAATTCGTCGAACAGCCAGCCGGTGTAGTGAACCGTCACGTTCTTGCCGGAGACGGCCTCGTCGCCGGTGCCGATCTTGTGGTCGATCATTCTGGGTCCTGCCTTTCTGAGAGAATTCTGGGCGAGGGCGGCACGCGCCCCCACCAATGCGACAGCAACGGCCGCCAGGCCGCGTCGGGTCATGGGCATGCGCAACAAGCTCCTTCAGGCGTCCTTGGCCAGCACGTCGAAGGCCATCAGCCGGGCGATCAGCGCCGGCATTTCGCGCAGCGCAATCATGTTCGGCCCGTCGCTGGGTGCTGCGTCGGGGTCGGGATGGGCCTCGATGAACACGGCGGCTACCCCCACTGCGACGGCGGCGCGCGCCAGCACCGGCGCGAACTCGCGCTGCCCGCCCGATGAGGTGCCCTGGCCGCCCGGCTGCTGCACCGAATGCGTGGCGTCGAACACCACGGGATAGCCGGTGCCCGCCATGACCGGCAGCGCCCGCAGGTCGGAGACCAGGGTGTTGTAGCCGAAGCTGGTCCCACGCTCGCACAGCAGGATGCGCTCGTTACCGGTCGACGCGATCTTGGCCGCCACATGCGCCATGTCCCACGGCGCGAGGAACTGGCCCTTTTTCACGTTCACCGCCGCACCGGTCTCGCCGGCCGCAAGCAGGAGATCCGTCTGGCGGCACAGGAAAGCGGGAATCTGCAGCACATCCACCGCGGCGGCGGCCGGCGCGCATTGCTCGGGCGCATGGACATCCGTCAACACCGGGCAGCCCAGGCTGGCCCTGACCTCGGCCAGAATCTCCAGTCCCGCCGCCATGCCCACGCCGCGCGCCGCCGTGGCGCTGGTGCGATTGGCCTTGTCATAGCTGCTCTTGAAAATCAGCCCGATCCCCGCCGCCCGGCACATCTCCACCAGCGCCTGCGCCACCTCCAGCGCATGGGCGCGGCTCTCGATCTGGCAGGGGCCGGAAATCAGCACGAGCGGGCGGTCGTTGCCGATTTCCAGGCCGCCGACGGCCACGGTGACAGGGGCTTTCATGCGCGGGTCATGGCAAGGCTGGGCGGCAAAAGCAAGGGAAGGAAAAGTCTTCTTTCTTTGAAAAGAAAGAAGCAAAAAAACTTTCAACCATTTTGAATCGAGCTACTCCGAACGCGCGCCGGATCTGAATTGATGAAGTTTTTTTGCTTCTTTTTGTTCACAAAAAGAAGGGTCTTTCTTCTGACTATACCAGCCTCGCCTGCTTCACTGCCGCCTCGATGAAGCTGCGGAACAGCGGATGCGGAGCGAAGGGTTTGCTGGTCAGTTCCGGGTGCGCCTGCACGCCCACGAACCACGGATGGTCGGCGCGCTCGATATTCTCCGGCAGCACCCCGTCCGGCGACATGCCGGAGAAGCGCAGCCCCGCCGCCTCCAGCGCCGCGCGGTAGTTCACGTTCACCTCGTAGCGGTGCCGGTGCCGGTCCGACTGCCACCGGCGTGCCGTAGATGGCGCGCACCAGCGAGCTCTCGGCCAGCACCGCCGGATAGGCGCCCAGCCGCATCGGTGCCGCCGAGGTCGCCGCCCTCGCGGCGTCTTTCCAACTGGTTGCCGCGCATCCATTCCGTCAGCAGCCCCACCACGGCCATCTCGCTCGGTCCGAATTCGGTGGAGGAGGCGTCGGGCATGCCCGCAAGGTGCCGCGCCGCCTCGATCACCGCCATCTGCATGCCGAAGCAGATGCCGAAGAACGGCACGCGCCGCTCGCGGGCGAAGCGCACCGCCTCGATCTTGCCTTCGGTGCCGCGCTCGCCGAAGCCGCCGGGCACGAGGATGCCGTGCACGCCCTCCAGCCGCTGCACCGTGTCCGGCTGCTCGAAGATCTCGCTGTCCACCCAGTCCAGCCCGCACCTTCACCCGGTTGGCGATGCCGCCATGGATCAGCGCCTCGGCCAGCGATTTGTAGCTGTCGAGCAGGGTGGTGTACTTGCCGACGATGGCGATGCGCACTTCGCCATCCGGCGCGCGCACCACGTCCACGATGCGCTGCCAGCGCGACAGGTCGGGCTCGCTGTCGAACGGCAGGCGGAAGTGGCGCAGCACCTCGCGGTCCATGCCTTCGGCGTGATAGCTGATCGGCACGGCATAGATCGTGTCCACGTCCAGCGCCGGGATCACGCCTCCGGCCGCACGTTGCAGAACAGCGCGATCTTGCGGCGCTCGTTGTCGCGGGATCGGCCGGTCGCAGCGGCAGAGCAGCGATCTGCGGCTGGATGCCGACGCTGAGCAGTTCCTTCACCGAATGCTGCGTCGGCTTGGTCTTCAGCTCGCCGGCGGTCGGGATGTAGGGCACCAGCGTGAGGTGCACGAACAGCGACCTGCTCCGGCCCAGCTCATTGCCCAGCTGGCGGATCGCCTCCAGGAACGGCAGGCACTCGATGTCGCCCACCGTGCCGCCGATCTCGACGAGCGACGAAGTCGCAGCGCCGTCGCGTCCTCGCCTGGATGATGCCTCCTTGATCGCGTCGGTGATGTGCGGGATCACCTGAACGGTCGCGCCCAGATAGTCGCCGCGGCGTTCCGCGGCGATCACTTCGGAATAGATCCGGCCTGTGGTGCAGTTGTCGCGCTTGCGTGGCATGCACGCCGGTGAAGCGCTCGTAGTGGCCGAGGTCGAGGTCGGTTTCCGCGCCGTCATCGGTCACGAACACCTCGCCGTGCTGATAGCGGCGACATCGTGCCCGGATCGACGTTCAGGTAGGGGTCGAGCTTGCGTAGCCGCACGTTGTAGCCGCGCGCCTGCAGCAGCGCGCCCAGCGCCGCCGAGGCGATGCCCTTGCCAAGGGAGGAGACCACGCCGCCGGTGATGAATACGAACCGCGTCATGGGCGTCCACCATAGTGCAGCACCCGGAGTCCCAGATAACCCGGTCGTCGGAATTCCCGCCTGCATCGTCGATCCCAGTCCGGTGCCCGGCGCGGGCGCCGCTTGTGCCGCGCCGTCACGCCGCGGCTCAGTTGGTCGGAACCCGCGGCGCGGTCGGTGCCGGCGCCACGGGTTGCGAAGCGGCGGCGGTGGCGCGGCGTCCAGCGACCGAGCGGCCCGCCGTGGTGCCACGGCTCAGCAGGGCCAGCGCCAGCGACAGCGCGAAGAACGCGGTGGCCAGGATCGCGGTGGTGCGGGTCAGCAGGTTCGCCGTGCCGCGTCCGGTCATGAAGCTGCCCATGCCCTGCGAACTGCCGATGCCCAGCCCGCCGCCCTCGCTGCGCTGGATCAGCACCACCCCGATCAGCGCCAGGGTCACGAAAGGAGCAGGATGAGCAGAACGGTGGTCATCAGGTTCGCCAGGAATACGGCGACAACCGTACGGCGGGCCTTCTACAGGCCGCGGCGCGGAATGGGAAGCAGCCCCCAGCCGGCGCCTGTACGCCGTCAGCCCCGGCGTCGTTCACCCGTGGGCGTGGCGGGCAATGCCCAGGAAGTCGTCGGCCACCAGACTCGCGCCCCCCACCAGCGCGCCGCCCACTTCCGGCAGGCCCAGCAGGGCCGCTGCGTTGGACGGCTTCACCGAACCACCATACAGGATGCGCATGCCGCCCCGCCCTGCCCCAGCCGGCGCACCAGTTCGGCGCGGATATGGCCATGCATCGCCGCCACATCGGCTTCGGTGGGCGTCTTCCCGGTGCCGATCGCCCATACCGGTTCATAGGCGACAATGCCGGCGAACCCGTTTGGCAGGCTGCCGGCAAGCTGGCCGGCCGACCACCTCGTTGTGGCTACCGGCCATGCGCTGCGCCTCGGTCTCGCCGACGCACACGACCGGCACCAGCCCGGCCGCCACCGCCGCCTCCACCTTCGCGTGCACCTGCGAATCGGTTTCGCCATGGTCGGCGCGGCGCTCGGAATGGCCCAGGATCACATGGGTGGCCCCGGCGTCGCGCAGCATCGCCGCCGAGATGTCACCGGTATGGGCGCCGGATTTCTTCGCATGGCAGTCCTGCCCGCCCACCGCGACGGCGCTGCCCAGCAGGCCATGCGCGGCCACCGAGACAAGCGTCGCCGGCGGGCACACCAACAGGTCGCAGGCCAAGCCGTCCGCGGCACCTCGCAGCGCGTTCAGCATGCCGCCCGCCATCGCGAGCGTGCCGTTCATCTTCCAGTTGCCGGCGATCAGCTGGCGCATGTCTCTCTCCCCCATATCCATGTCGGCTGGCCGTGGGTATCAATCGTTCCGTGCCGCTGTTCAAGCCCGCGCCACACCGGCAGCGACGCCTCATGCCAGCGTCTCATCGCGGCGCAGCGCATCCAGCCCGGCACGCACCAACGGCTCAAGCGCGTCCACGCGCAGCCGCAACCCATCATAGTTGCCGGCCGCCGCCTCCTCCTGGATCGCCGTGGCCGCTTCGCCCAACCGCGCCAGTCCCACGGTGCGCGCCGCCCGTGCCACCAGCCGCGCCTGGTGGCCCAGCAGGTCCATGCGACCGGTGTCGGCAAGTTCGCGCATGTCGTCAAGCTGGCGCCGCGCGTCGGCCATGAACTGGCGCACCACGCCGCGTGCAGCCTCGGTGCCGATGTCGCCCATCAGCGCCTCCAGCTGGGCCGGCTCGAACCCGCCCACTCCGGCTACCACCCTGCCCGGCACACCCGGCGCAGCGGCGGCAGACGCATCGGCTGCGGGTTCGCCGGCGGCGGCTCGGCTACCTTCGGCGGCACCAGCATCCGGCCGCCATGCCATGGCCTGATGCGCGGCAAGCGGGGGGTCATCCGGTGACGCCGCCTTCAGTACCTGGGTGATCGCCTCCGCCAGCCGGTCGGCGCTGATCGGCTTGGTCTCGAAATGCGTCATCCCCACCGCCAGGCAGCGCGCCTGGTCGTCGGCCATGGCGTTGGCGGTCAGGCCGATGATCGGGATGCGGCCAGCAGGGCCGGACATGCGGCGGATCGCCTCGGTCGCGGCCAGCCCGTCCATGTCGGGCATCATCACATCCATCAGCACGAGGTCGAAGCCGCCGCGCTGCACCGCGGCCACCGCTTCACGCCCGTTTTCCACCGCTTCGACCTGATGGCCCATGCGTTCCAGCATCCGGGTCGCCACCAGCCGGTTGGTGGCGTTGTCCTCGGCGATCAGCACGCGGCGCGGTACTGGTCGCAAGGACGGCGGGTGCTCCGCCCCCGCCAGCACCCCCTCACCGCGCGGAAGCGTCAGCAGCACGTCGAACCGGAAGGAACTGCCAACGCCCGGCACGCTCTCCACGCTGATGCCACCGCCCATCCGCTCGATCAGCCGACGGCAGATCGCCAGCCCCAGCCCGCTGCCGCCGAAGCGGCGCGAGATCGAGCTGTCCACCTGGGTGAATTCGGTGAACAACTTGCCGAGCGCTTCAGGCGCAATACCAATGCCGGTGTCGGTGACCGCAAAGCCCAGCCGCACCGCCGTTCCCTCGGTGCGCACCAGCCGCACCGCCACGCGCACGCTGCCCTTGGCGGTGAACTTGATGCCGTTGCCAACGAGATTTCAGCAGCACCTGGCGCAGGCGATGGGTGTCGCCCACGACGCGCGCCGGCACGTCGTCGGCCACTTCAAGCTCCAGCAGCAACCCCTTGGCGCCTGCTTCCGCGCGCAGAATCTCGATCGCGTCGCGAAGCACCTGGCGCGCGTCGAACACGGCCTCCTCCAGTTCCACCCGCCCTGCATCCAGGCGCGAGAAGTCGAGGATGTCGTTGATCAACTGCAGCAGGTGCTCGCCGGAATCGAGAATGATCCGTACGTAGTGCTTCTCGGTAGCCCCCAGCGGCATGTCCTGCAGCAGCCCGGCCACCCCGATGATGCCGTTCATCGGCGTGCGGATCTCGTGGCTCATCACCGCCAGGAACTCGCTGCGCGCCCGCCCGGCCGCCTCGGCGGCATCGCGCGCGGCAGCCAGGGCACGCTCGTTGCGGCGCTGCTCGGTGACATCGGTGAACGTGCGCACCGCGCCGCCGTCGGGCAGCCGCTCGGTACGCACCTCCAGCACCATGCCATTCGGCCGCACCCGCTCGAACTGCGCCTGCTGCGTGGCGAGGTCGCCGGTCTCCAGGAATCGCAGCACCGATGCCTCGATGCGGCCGGGCGGGCCGAACTCGCCATTCTCCGCCTGCCATTGCACGATCTCGCGGAACGAGGGGCTCATCCGCACAAGCTCGGGCGGCAGGTCCAGCAACGCGATGGCGCGCTGGTTCAGTACCGGCACCTGACCCTGCGCATCCACCATCAGGATGCCCTGCGAGATGTTCTGCAGTGTCGCGGTCAACGCCTGCTGCGAGGCCAGCAGCCGGTAGTGCTGGCGCTGCACCAGAGCGCCAACGCCGACCACGCCGACGGTCATCAGCATACCCGCGCCCACGAACTGCAGACGATGGCGGCGGAAGCTGCCGAACACGTCCACCGTCTCGATGCCGATCATCACCACCAGCGGATAGCCGCGCAACCGCCGCCAGCTGACGATGCGGTCCTTCGCGTCGGGCCCGCCTTCGCCGCGGAACGCCCCCTGGCTCGCCGCGCCGGCCACGATGTCGGCTGCCTGGATGCCCGCATAGGGCTCGCCGATTGCGCCCGGCAGCGACGGTGTCCGCGCGCGCAGGATGCCGTCGCTGCCCACCACCAACACCACCGCCTCGCCCACGTCCAGCGCCTCGGCGAACCGCGTCAGCTCCTCCGAGGCAAGCGTCGCGACGATGGCGCCCAGGCGCGCACCGTCCGGCGCCACGATGCGGCGGATCACGTTCACCGACCAGCGCCCGGTCGCGCGGTTGCGCAGCGGCGGGCCCAGCAGCAGCCGATCCTCGCCGGGGCTGTGCAGCCAGGCCAGTTCGCTGTCCGCCAGTTCCACCCGTCCGGCGACCATGCCGAAGCTGCTGGCCAACAGAAGGCCGTCGCGGTCCACCACCGAGATCTGCACCTTGCGCCGCCCCAGCACCGGCCCGCGGCTGAGCGCCACCAGGTCGAAACTTTCGCGGTCGCGCAAATAGCTTTCCCGCAGGAACAACAGGCTCTGGTCGATCAACTCGAAGCTGCGTTCCAGGTTCTCGGCGAAGCCATAGGCGGTGTTCTTTGCCTTCTGGCCGGCATCGAACAGGGTTTGGCGGTACTCGCGCAGCAGGTGCACGTACACGCTGCCCCAGGTGAGCGCTATGGCCACCGCGATCAGCCCGGCGAAAGCGTAGGTGGCGCGAAACGGGGCCCAGCGCCGGCGTACCGCCGCCACGGCACGGCCGGCCGCAACAGGCGACTCCGCCCCGTTGCCCGGCGAGACGGCGCCCGGCGAGGCATTTTTGGCGGCCGATGTGGTGGCGGCGTCTGGCAGCGTCCTGCCCCCCGGACAAGTCACGCGGAATGCGACACCATCAGATCGCACATCGCAAGGGCGCGGCGAAGCCCAAATCCGATCCGCAGCCCCCGCCGCGCGATACCCGCGCCCGTCAGCCGGGGCCGGCGTTCGGCCCCTTGCCGGCGGCGAAGCGCACCGCCTCCTCGGCGGCACGGAACAGCGCGCGCGCCTTCTGCCGGCATTCCTCGTACTCGGCGTCCGGCACCGAATCCGCCACCACACCAGCGCCGGCCTGGACGTACATCGTGCCGTCCTTGACTACCGCGGTGCGCAGGCCGATGCAGGTGTCCATCGAGCCATCGGCGGCGAAATAGCCGATGCAGCCGGCATAGATGCCACGCCGCACCGGCTCCAGCTCCTCGATGATCTCCATGGCCCGCACCTTCGGCGCGCCCGACAGGGTGCCGGCCGGAAAGCCGCCAACCAGCGCGTCGAGCGCCTCCAGCCCCTCGGCCAGCCGCCCCTGCACCTCGGAGGAGATGTGCATCACATGGCTGAACCGTTCGATGGTGAAGCTCTCGGTCACCTTCACGCTGCCCAGTTCGGCCACGCGGCCAACATCGTTGCGACCGAGATCGAGCAGCATCAGATGCTCGGCCCGCTCCTTCGGGTCGTCGAGCAACTCGCGCTCCAGCCGCTGGTCCTCCTCGTTCGTCGCCCCGCGGCCGCGGGTGCCGGCCAACGGACGGATCGTCACCATCCCCTCGCGCAGCCGCACCAGGATCTCCGGCGACGAGCCCACGATCGAGAAGCCGCCGAAATCCAGGAAGAACAGGAACGGCGCCGGGTTGATGCGCCGCAGTGCGCGGTAGAGCGCAAACGGCGGCAGTGCGAAAGGCGCCGAGAAGCGCTGGCTGGCGACGATCTGGAAGGCATCGCCGGCGCGGATGTATTCCTGGCAGGTCTCGACCGCGGCCAGGAAGTCCGCCCGGGTGAAGGTCGAGTCGGGCTCGGGCATCGGCGGCAGCGCCACCGGCGGCGCGCCCAGCGGCAGCGGCCGGGCGAGCCCCGCCTCCGCCTCCGCCAACCGCGCCTGCGCCGCCTCCCAGGCCTGCAGCGCGGTGACGCGTTCGCGCGGATACACCGGCGCGGCCAGGGTCAGCGTATCGTTCACGTTGTCGAAGATCGCGAACAGCGACGGCCGTGCCATCTGCCCTTCGGGAATGCCCAGGTCGTCGCGGTTCTTCTCCGGCAACTGTTCCATCAGCCGCACCATGTCATAGCCGAGATAGCCGATCAGCCCGCCGCACATGGGCGGCAGCCCGTCGGGCACCTCAAGGCGGCTCTCGCGTATCAGGGCACGCAGGCTTTCAAGCGCAGGTCGGCTGTCGGCCACGAACGCATGCGGGGCGGCGCGCGCGTCACGGTTCAGCTCCGCGCGGCCATCGCGGCAGCGCCATATCAGGTCCGGGTCCAGCCCGATGATCGTATAGCGCCCGCGCGAGGCCCCGCCCTCCACGCTCTCCAGCAGGAAGGTGAAGGGCTTGCCGTGCGCCAACTTCAGAAACGCGCCGACCGGCGTTTCCAGGTCGGCCACGCCGCGCGTCCACAGCAGCCGGCCGCGTCCCTGCTCGTAGTCGGCGCGGAACTCGGCGAAGCCGGGCGGGGGCGAGGCATTCATTGTTCGGTCTCCAAGAGGGCGAGGCGGCGCATGACCCTATTCCGGCTGCACGACGCGGTCGACCATGGCCTTGTTGACCTGCGGGTTGGTGCGCGCCCGCAGACCGGCGGTCAGCACCGCCTGCACATCGTCGGCCACAGCCTTGGCGAGGGCATCGCGGACCTGGCCATATCCGACCGGGTCGCCGTCCGGTTGCACCGGCTCGACCTCGGCCAGCACGGCGACGACAAAGCCGTCCACCGTCTCGGCCATCGTGGCCTCGCCCGGCTTGAGCTCGAACAGTGGATTGACCAGTTGCAACGGCACCTCGTCGGCTGGCTTGGCGCCACGGCTCACCGCCGGCAGGCGACGCACCGGCAAACCCGCCACCAGCGCCGCATCGGCGAGACTCTGCCCGCCCTTCACCGACGCCATCAGCCCGGCCGCCTCCTGCTCCTGGGTGCGGCGGATCTCCGCCTGGCGCCAGTCCGCCAGCACCTTGTCCGCCACCTCGTCGAACGGCCGCGGCGTGGAGGGCAACACCTCCTCCACCACGAACGCATAGAAGCCGGCAACCTTGCCGGGCGTGCGCGGCGCCTCGACCAGCCGCGGCGGTTCGCCGGGCGCGGTCTTGAAGACATTCTCCACCAGCGCCGCGCGCAGCGTCTCGCTGCCCGGAATCGGCGCCCGCACGCCCTTGTCGGTCAGCCCCTGCGCATCCAGCGTGCCGGTCACCGCCTCCAGGCCCAGGTCGCCCGGCAGCTCGTCGAGCGGCGTGCCGCCGGCCAGCAGGTCGTCCACCTTGTTGGCGCGGCCATACAGCAGGTCCGCCGCCCGGTTGGCCTGGATCTGCGCCACCAGCAGCGGCCGCACCTCGTCGAAGCTTCGCGTCGTGCCCGGCGTCACCTTGGTCACGCGCAGCACGTGCCAGCCCAACGGGCTGCGCACCGGCCCGACCACCGTGTCGGGGGTGGCCGAGAAGATCGCCCCGGCCAGTTCCGGCGCCGGAATCTCGTCGCGCACCGCATCCGCCAGCTCAACCGGCGCCGCACCCGCCTCGCGCGCCGCCGCCTGCACCGCCGCCCAGTCCGCACCGGACGACCAGCGCGCGGCCAGCGCCTGGGCCTTGGCCTCGTCCTGGCTCAGCACCACCTGCACGCTGCGTCGCTCCGGCTGCACGAATTCCGCCGCCCGCGCGTCATAGGCGGCGCGCAGGTCGGCCTCGTCGGGCACGATCTCGGCCGCCAGCTTCTCGGGTGCCATGACCACCGCCTTGATGCGGCGCATCTCGGGGCGGGAGAAGCGGTCCAGGTGATTGGAATACCAGCGCTCCAGCACGCTGCGCTCGGGAGGCGGGGGCACCGGCGCGGCATCCAGCCGCACCTCCACCACGTCGGCGACCCGCTTCTCCTGCTGGAAGGCATAGACGAGGCGGGTCAGCGTATCCGGGCTGACCGCGCCCGCGCGTGCTGCTTCCATCAGTTGGCGCTGGGCGATCTCGACGCGCATGAGGTCGAGAAAGCGTTGTTCGGTGAGCCCGTTGTTGCGCATCACCGCGGCGAACTGATTGCGGTCGAACTGGCCGTTCGGCCCGGCGAAGGCCGGCATCTCCCAAACCGCCTGGCGCAACGCCTCGTCGGGCACCACCAGCCCCATGTCGGCCACGGCCACACCCAACGCTGCCTGGGTGATCAGCCGCTCCAGCGCCTGCGCGGCGACACCGCGGCGCATCTCCGCCGTCGGCTCCACGTTCGCGCCCAGCATGCGGCTGACCTGGGAAAGCTGCCGCCGGTACGCGTCGTTCAGTTCCTCCGCGCCGATCTTCCGCCCGGCGACGGTCGCCACCGCGGTATCGGTGTTGCGCGAGGTGAACACGTCGCCCACGCCCCAGGCGACAAACACGCCGATCAGCAGAAGGAAGAACACCTTCGCCGCCCAGGTGCCCAGAAATGCGCGAAAGATGGAAATCATTGAGGAATCCCGAAAAGCGGAGGCACGCCCCTATGGTGCGGACCCGAGGGCGCGCACCTCGGTGCGCACGAAGGCGCGCACCATAGTGGGGCACACGCCGCAATGCCAGTTCGCCACGGCGGGGGCGGAGGCGTGGGCGAACAACGAAAAAAGAACCGGAGAGCGGTCTCCCGCGCTCCGGTTCCTGGTTGGCTTGAAATCGGCTGGCTGAAAGTGACGCTGAAATGCGTTCCCGGGAAGTAATCTCGTTGGGTCGCGCCGCCCGGGCTACTGCCCGCGGCCGCTGACCATTACATTGAGGGTACGGACCATGATCGTGAGGTCGGAGGCCAGCCAGGAGCGGAAGCTGCACAGCCGCATCGCATACGCCGCGTCAAACCCCACCTTGCGCCGCACGTCCTCCAGGCTGTTGTCGTAGCCCTGCACCACCTGGGTCAGGCCGGTCACGCCGGGCCGCAGACCCGCGGTGCGGTCGGCGAAGAACGGCACCGCCTTTTCCAGGCGCCGGTACAGCACCGGGCGTTCGGGACGCGGCCCCACCACCGACATGTCGCCACGCAGCACGTTGATCAACTGCGGCAGCTCGTCGAGTCGCGTCTTGCGGATGAAGGCGCCCACCCGAGTGATCCGCGGATCGTCCTTCTGCGCCCATACGGCCCCCGTCCTGCTTTCCGCATCTGCATACATCGAGCGGAATTTCAGGATCATGAAGAGTTCGGTACGGTCGGCGAGGATCCGTCCCACCCGCATCTGGCGGTAGACCGCCGGCCCAGGGCTGTCCAGCCGCACGGCCAGCGCCACCAGTGGCCACAGCGGTGCGGTCAGGATGAGCCCGGCCAACGCAACGACGATGTCCATCGCCCGCTTGCACACCAGAACGCTCCGCGGAACATAGTCCAGCGAGACCAGCTGCTCGGTTGTCAGCGCGGCGGGGGTGCGCTTGCGTTGGGACATGGGCAGTCTCCGTTTGGTCATTGTCGGTCAGTTGCCATTCGCCTTGCAATCACCATGCCAACCGCCCGCATTCGCATTCTCTCATTCTCGTCCGGCGTCCGCCACACATCAGCGCCTGCGACACGTCGGTGACGGCAACCCGGCTTCAACCTTGTCGAAGGGCTGTGCCGCCATGGCGCAACTGGCGCCGGTCAACCGGCCGGGATCAGCCCCTCGGCTCGCCAGCTCTGCAACTTGCGGTAGACGGTGGAGGGGTTGATTTCCAGCAGGGCGGCCGCCCGCGGCACGTCCTGTCCGGTCTGGCGCAGCGCCGCCAGTATCAGGCGCCGCTCCATCACCGCCAACGGAACCACCTCCGTCGCCTCGTCCTCTCCGCCGGCCGGCCGCACCAGGCGCGAAGGGATGGGCGGTTCAACCGCGGCAGCCGCCTGCGGAACCGGGCGCTCCTCCGGCGCCGCGCCGCCGCGCCGAACGGTCTGCGGGATCATGTCCAGTTCCACCCGGTCGCCGTCGTGCAGCACCACGATGTTGCGGACCACGTTCTGCAACTGCCGGACATTGCCTGGCCAGGAATACTGCGCCAGCGCCTGTTCGGCGGCCGGGCTGAAGCCCGCGAAGTCGCGCCCTTCCTCGCGGGCGAACTGGGCCAGGAACTGGCGCGCGATCAGCAGCACGTCTTCGGCGCGCTCGCGCAGCGGCGGCAGTTCCACCGGCACCACGTAAAGCCGATAGTAGAGGTCCTCGCGGAACCGCCCGGCCTGCACCTCCAGCATCGGGTCGCGGTTGGTGGCGCAGACGAAGCGCACGTCAACCCGTTCAACACGCGACGAACCGACAGGCGAGAACGTCCCTGTCTGTACGAAGCGCAGCAGCTTCACCTGCATTTCCAGCGGCATCTCGCCGATCTCGTCGAGGAACAGCGTGCCGCCATCGGCCAACTTCGCGGCGCCCTCGCGGTCGGCGCTAGCGCCGGTGAAAGCGCCGCGGACATGGCCGAACACCTCGCTCTCCAGCAGGTCGCGCGGAATGGCGCCGCAGTTCAGCGCGACGAAATTGCGCCCCGCCCTTGGGCTGGCCCGGTGCACCGCCTCGGCGGCCAGTTCCTTGCCGGTGCCGCTCTCGCCGGTGATGAATACGCTGGCCTTGCTGGCCGCCACGCTTTCGATGGTGCGGTAGGCCGCCTGCATGGGCGCCGAGGCACCGATGAAGCCGAAGAACTGGTTGCGGTCCAGCCGCGCCTTCACAGTCGCGAGTTGTGCCGCAAGCGCCTGTTTCTCAAGCGCATTGGCCAATGTCACGGAGAGCCGCGCCTTGGCATAGGGCTTGACGATGAAGTCCACCGCGCCGGCCCGCATCGCCTCGACCGCGGTGTTGATCGAGGCGTTGGCGGTGACCACGATCACCGAGGTGTCGATCCCCTCCGTGCGCAGGCGTTGCATCAGTTCGAAACCGTTGTAGTCGGGCAGCTCGATGTCGAGCAGGATGGCGTCGGGGTGCCAGTCGCGGGCAGCCACCAGCGCGGCGCCGGCGGATTCCACGATCTCCACGTGGTGGCCGAGATCGACCAGCAATGCACGCGCCAGTTGTGCCTGGGTGGGCGTGTCCTCCACCACCAGCACGCGTGCCGGAGCATCCGTCATGGCAGCGGCCCGGTCATGGGGTCGCGTCGAGGCGGGTGACGCAGGCGGCAATATCGCCCATCACGGCCCCGGCGAGGGCGTCGATTTCCGCCATGGCGTCACCGATCGGCGCGGCGCCGCCCATTGCCCGACGGCAGGCCCCTTCCAGCGCGGCCGCACCAACCGCGCCGGCGGCACCCGCCAGGCCATGGGCAGCACGACGGAACCCCGCAGCGTCGTCCGCCAGCGCCGCCGCACCAAGCGCGGCCCTCAGGCGCAGGACGTCGGTCTCGAAAACGCTCAGCACATGGCGCAGGTCCTGGGGCGACAGGTCCTCCGTCAGCTGTGCCGCAAAGCCACGCTCGCTCATCCGGTCCTTCCGCGAAGGGATGCCCGACTGGCTCCCGTTTCATGCCGGACCAAAATCACCCAGATCAACCCGATCATGCAAGGGCAGCATATAAAAATCCCGGGCGGCTAATGGCCACCCGGGATGCTGAAACCCGTCAATGAGGCTAATGATGGTGTTCGTGAAATGAGCAGGCCTTCAAATGCGCGGCAGCAGGGCCGGGGCGGTCAGCGCGCCCAGGCCATGCCCGGAAAGGACAGGAATGAACGCCTGGGGCGATCGTCGCTAATACCCAGCAGAGGCGCCAGACCCAGATGGCGCAATGTCGCCAGGGGCTGGCCGGAAACGCCAACCACCGAAAGACGGCGGCCGCGGGCGGCAAGACGCTTGAAAAGGAAGGAGATGGCACCCGACGCCGGAGCCGTCCATGAATGAAACCCCGGAAAGGTCGATCACCACCTCGCGGGCATCAACCTCGGCGAGGGCGGCCAGGCTGTCACGCATCGCGCGGCTCGCCTCGCCGTCCAGGCCGCCGCGCAGATGCATCCGCACCCGACCCGGCTCGCTGTGAATTCGTTCGAACAAACCGTCCATCCCGTCTCACCGACCGGATGATGCCGGCGGCGAAGGGGACATTGCAGTTTCCGTGCCAGCCACTTCTATCGGCAAGCGCCCGCACAGAAGCCGGCTTTTACCACGCTTCGTTAAACACGACCGCTCCAATTTTCCTATTGCGTTGCAAATCGCAATTTTCATGACCCAATCGTCAACGCAAATTGCAATGCGCTGGTGAATTTTTCACGAAAAAACCCTGAGCCGTGCAGTGCGGCACGGCAGCGCCGCACTTGCAGCAGCGTCGCACATCACGCCGCGAACAGCGAGGATGGAGCAGGCCGCGCGCCGGCAGGCAGCGCGCAAGGTCAATGGTCGGTGGGGTGCGGCCCGTCGCCCGGCGCGTTGGGATAGAGCCCGGCCTCGAGCACCTGCACACGCCGCGCCCAGACCTCAAGCATCATCCCCAACCAGTGCAGGTCGATGCGTTGCATCTCGTCGAGTTGGTCGGTACTCGCCATGAGCAAGGCGCAGCGCCAATTCTGCTGCGGCGTCGCGCATCTGCTGGCTTGCCGGCGTGGCGTGCAGGCTGTCGAGCACGGCCGGCGGGATCAACGCAGCCTCCCTTGTCCCACCATGGAACCTCCGGTGTCGGGCAACCTGCGGGCGCTGGTCATATGAATGTCTTTCAGTTGCAGAACGACGGTGTGCCATAAGCACACCGTCGTCCAAAAATTAGCGCTTTACCGGTCGCGCGTTCAAATGCGTGCGCTGTCACTAATAGCAGTCGTTACCCCATTCGGCCCAATCAACGATCTCGTTTCCAAAAAAACTCCAGACCACAGGGCGTTTCAAAAAACCGAGACCCTGCTGCGAAAATTGTGCAATCTCCGTGCCAAGTTCGTCATTGATGGGCGCGGGCGCCGTGCCCCGGAATCCGATGCGGGCGCTTACCGCGTCTCCGTGTGGAACGTCTTGGCGATGACCTTCCAGTCGCCCCCCACCTTCGCCAGCGACAGGTAGTCGGTGAAGTAGCGCGGCGGAATCTGGCAATGCACCTTGGCGAACGCCGTGGTCGGCCCCGAGCGGTCGATCGTCACCACCCAATCCTTGCGCTCCAGGTTCTGCGCCTTCGCCGAGGGTCGCGACTTCACCCCCTCCAGCCACTTCTCCCGCGGCAGCACCGCCAAGCTCCCATCGGCGCCCACGCTGCGCAGGTCCGCCGTCTCATGGAACGCCGCCGCAAGTTTGCCGGCATCACCCTCGTACAGCCCATCGAAATAGGTCTGCAGCACGCCCTCGATCTGCTTGATATCGTCGGTCATCGAACTCTCCTCATTGTTTTTCGAACCATGCGTCACCGGTTGCCGGCGAACCAGCCCCTTGTGCGGTTGGCGAACGCCACCAGCGACAGCATCACCGGCACCTCCACCAGAACTCCCACGACAGTCACCAGCGCGGCACCCGAATTCAACCCAAACAGCCCGATCGCCACGGCCACAGCCAGTTCGAAGAAATTCGATGTGCCGATCAAGGCGCACGGCGCCGCCACGTTATACGGCACCCGCCACGCCCATGCCGCCCAATAGGCCAGCGCGAAAATGCCATAGGACTGGATCACCAACGGCACCGCGATCAGCCCGATCAACGCCGGCTGGTCCAGGATCACCCGCCCCTGGAACCCGAACAGCACCACAACGGTCGCCAGCAATCCCAGGACCGACAGCGGCTTGACCCGCCCGGTGAACGCCGAAACCGCCGCCTCCCGCGCGTCCTGCCCCGCCACGCCGGACACCAGCCGCAACCGCGTCGCCACGCCGGCCGCCAGCGGAATCACCACATAGAGCACCACCGACAGCAGCAGCGTCTCCCACGGCACCACCAGGTCGGTCACCCCCAGCAGCAGCGCCACGATGGGCGCGAAGGCGAACACCATGATGATGTCGTTCACCGACACCTGCACCAGCGTGTAGGTCGCGTCCCCGCGCGTCAGCTGCGACCACACGAACACCATGGCCGTGCACGGCGCCGCCCCGAGCAGGATCAGCCCGGCGATATACTGCCCCGCATTGGCCGGATCGATCAGCCCGGCAAACAGGTAATTGAAGAACAGCACCCCCAGCCCGGCCATGGTGAACGGCTTGATCAGCCAGTTCACCACCAGCGTGATCACCAGCCCCTTCGGCCGCTCGTGCACCCGCCGCAGGCTGGTGAAATCCACCGCCACCATCATCGGATACACCATGAACCAGATCAGCACCGCGACCACGAAGTTCACCGAGCCATATTCCAGCGCCGCCAGCGCCTGGAACACGCCCGGCACCAAATTGCCCAGCACGATGCCGGCCAGGATGCACAGCGCCACCCACACCGAAAGGTAGCGTTCGAAAGCGGACATCACGGCTCCTGGATCAGTGGCTGGGCACGGCCGGCGCGGCGCGGCATGCTGCGACGGCAACGAAGGGGAAACTGCCATGAATCCGGAAACGCTTGCCACCCTGCGCCGCGTCAGCACCGCCACGCTCACCACCCAGATGTTCAAGCGCGGTTTCCGGAATGTCTTCATGCAAGGCGTGCGCGGCCTGGGCAGCTACGCCGAGAACATGGTCGGCCCCGCCACCACCGTGCGCAACATCCCGTCGCGTGAGGACATCGACGTCATGTCCAGCCTCGGCAACCCCGAGCACCCCCAGCGCAAGGCCGTCGAAACCTGCAAGCCCGGCCACGTCCTGGTCATGGACTGCCGCGGCGACGCCCGCGCGGCCAGCGGTGGCGACATCCTGATGACCCGACTGCTGCGCCGCGGCGCCGCCGGCGTGGTCACCGACGGCGGCATCCGCGATGCGGGGCCCATTTCGAAGATGCCGCTGCCCGTCTTCTGCGCGGGCCCCTCCGCGCCGCTGAACATCGTCCATCACCACGCCGTCGAGATCGACGCCCCCATCGCCTGCGGCGGCGTCGCCGTCTATCCCGGCGACATCCTGGTCGGCGACAGCGACGGCGTCGTCGTCCTGCCCGCCCACATCGCCGACGACGTCGCCCGCGATGCCGCCGCCCAGGAGGATCTGGAACAATTCCTCATCACGAAGATCGACGGCGGCGCCCCGCTGCCCGGCACCTACCCGCCCAACGAGGCAACGCTGGCCGAATACGAGGCATGGAAGAAGGCGAAGGGCTGATCGGCCAACGCCGCCGCCCGCCCCTCGACAAACCGTCCCCCCTTCGCCAAAACCAATGGCTCAGAGAAAGACAGGGGAGTGGGGCATGGCCCATGTGGCGGTGGGCGGCCTGAAGGTCGCGAACATCCTGAAGAACTTCGTCGAGGCCGAGGCCCTGCCGGGCACGGGCATCGCGGCAGAGCGGTTCTGGGCCGGGCTGGCCGAGATCGTCGCCAAATTCGCCCCTTGTAACCGCGAACTGCTCGACGCCCGCGACCGTCTCCAGGCCCAGATCGACGCCTGGCACCTCGCCCGCCGCGGCAAGCCGCACGACGCCACGGAATACGAAGCCTTCCTGCGCAGCATCGGCTACCTGCTGCCCCCGCCCCCCGCCTTCTCGGTTTCCACCGAAAACGTCGACGCGGAGATCGCCACCATCGCCGGGCCGCAGCTCGTGGTGCCCGTCAGCAACGCCCGTTATGCGCTCAACGCCGGCAATGCCCGCTGGGGCAGCCTCTACGACGCGCTCTACGGCACCGACGCGATCCCCGAGACCGACGGCGCCACCAAAGGCCGCGGCTACAACCCCGCCCGCGGCGCCCTCGTCATCGCCCGCGCCAAGGAGTTCCTCGACGAAGCCGTCCCTGTCGCCGGCTACAGCCACGCCGACGTGCACGGCTACACCATCTCGGGCGGCCGTCTGCGCATGACCCTGGCCCCCGGCCTCGGCCAGACCGGCCTGGCCGACCCCGCCCAGTTCGTCGGCTACCGCGGCGACATCGTCCTGCCGAAGGCCATCCTGCTGCGCCACAACGGCCTGCACATCGAACTGGTCCTCGACCGCACCCACCCGATCGGAAAGGACGACCCGGCGGGCCTCGCCGACGTGCTGATGGAATCCGCCGTCACCACCATCATGGACTGCGAGGATTCCGTGGCGGCGGTCGATGCCGCGGACAAGGTCGAAATCTACCGCAACTGGCTCGGCCTGATGAAAGGCGACCTCGCCGCCACGCTGGAGAAGGACGGCCGCACCATCGAGCGCCGCCTCAACCCCGACCGCGCCTACGCCTCGCCCCTCGGCCGCGAGATGACCGTCCCCGGCCGCTCGCTCATGCTGGTCCGCAACGTCGGCCACCACATGTTCACCGACGCCGTGCTCGACGACTCCGGCGCCGAGATCCCCGAGACGATCCTCGACGCCGCGATCACCTCGCTCATCGCCGTCCACGACCTCAGATCCACCGGCCCCATCCGCAACTCCCGCGCCGGCTCGGTCTACATCGTGAAGCCCAAGATGCACGGCCCCGAGGAGGTCCAGTTCGCCTCCGACCTCTTCGCCGCCGTCGAGGACCTGCTCGCCCTGCCCCGCAACACGCTCAAGATGGGCATCATGGACGAGGAGCGTCGCACCACCATCAACCTCGCCGCCTGCATCCACGCCGCCGCGGAGCGCGTCGTGTTCATCAACACCGGCTTCCTCGACCGCACCGGCGACGAAATTCACACCGCCATGGAAGCCGGCCCGATGATCCGCAAGAACGACATGCGGGCCGCCGCCTGGATCGGCGCCTACGAGAACAACAACGTCGATGTCGGCATCGCCAGCGGCCTGCGCGGCCGCGCCCAGATCGGCAAGGGCATGTGGGCGGCGCCGGACCGGATGGCCGACATGCTCGCCCAGAAGATCGGCCACCCAAAGGCCGGCGCCAACACCGCCTGGGTGCCCTCCCCTACCGCGGCCACCCTGCACGCCCTGCACTACCACCAGGTCGACGTCGCCGCCCGCCAGGCGGAAATCGCCACCCGCGCCCCCGCGAAGCTCTCCGACATCCTCACCCTGCCGCTTGCCGACCGCCCCAACTGGGCGCCCGACGAGGTCCAGCAGGAACTCGACAACAACGCCCAGGGCATCCTCGGCTACGTCGTCCGCTGGATCGACCAGGGCGTCGGCTGCTCCAAGGTGCCTGATATCCACGACATCGGCCTCATGGAAGACCGCGCCACACTGCGCATCTCCAGCCAGCACATCGCCAACTGGCTGCACCACGGCATCGCCACCGAGGCGCAGGTCATGGAAACCATGAAGCGCATGGCCGCCATCGTCGACCGCCAGAACCAGGACGACCCCGCCTATACCCCCATGGCCCCCGGCTTCGACGGCCCCGCCTTCAAGGCCGCCTGCGACCTGGTGCTCCAGGGCCGCGCGCAGGCCAACGGATATACCGAGTTCGTGCTGCACAGCCGGCGGCGCGAAGCGAAGGCGAAGTAAGCAGTCCTTTTTTGTAAAAAAGGACCAAAAAACTTTCATCCATTGCTTGGAGAAACAGGCAATGGGTGAAGTTTTTTTGCTTCTTTTTGTTCACAAAAAGAAGAGTCCTTCCATTGCAATACCTCGACGATCTCTCCCTGGGCCGCCCATTCCATTGCGGCGACTTCCGCCTGAACTCCGCGAGGAGATCGTCGCCTTTGCCGAGCGTTACGACCCTCAGCCCTTTCACCTCGACGAGGCCGCCGCCGCGCGTTCCTATTTCGGCCGCCTCTGCGCCTCCGGCCTGCACACCCAGGGCATGGCGATCGGCCTCATGGTGCGCGCCATCGCCGACGTGGCGGTGGTCGCCGGCTACGCCCTGCACGAGGCACGGTTCCTGGAACCGGTATGGCCCGCCACCGACTACGCTGTCGCCGCAAGCTGGACCTCAACCAGCCCCTCTCCGCGCGACCCCAGCCGCGGCCGCGCGGCAATCGCCATTGAAGTCACGCGGGCCGAAACCCCAGTGGCGCGGCTGGGCGTCACCTACGTCGTGCAACGCCAGGTCAATTCCAAACCACAGCAAGATGTTCTTTTTTGAAAAAAAGAACCAAAAAAGCTTTTACCCACACGCCCACCTGCCGCTCTTCTGCGCGGACCAAAATGAGTAAAAGTCTTTTTGCTTCTTTTTCTTCAGAAAAAGAAGGTCCTTCTACCCCTTCATCGCCTGCCTGATCGCCGCATCCAGCAACTCGACCCCCAGGTCGATCTCCTCTTCCGTCACCGTCAGCGGCGGCGCTATCCGCATCGTCCCCCCGCTCGACCCCGCGCGCACGATATTTGCCGACAGCCCCAGGTCCAGCGCCACATCCGTCACCGCGTCGGAAATCGCTGCAGCATCCCGCCCCGCCGACGGCGCGAATTCCAGCCCCAGCAGCAACCCGCGCCCGCGCACGTCCCCCACGCATTCATGCCGCTGCTGCAGCCCGCGCAGCCCCGCCGAAAGCCGCGCCCCCATTGCCGCCGCCCGCTCGGCCAGCCGGTCGCGCTGCACGATTTCCAGCACCTTCACCCCCACCGCCGCCGGCAGCGGATCGTTCACATGCGTCGTGTAGAACAGGAAATCCCGCTCATCCGCCACCGCCGACAACGCGTCCGACGTCATCACCGCCGACAGCGGCAGCCCCACCCCAAGCGTCTTGGACAGCGTCAGGATATCCGGCACCACCCCGTCCCGCTCAAAGGCGAACATCATCCCCGTCCGCCCGATCCCCGTCTGCGCCTCGTCCAGGATCAGCAGCATCCCCCGCTCTTCGCACTTCGCCTTCAGCGCGTTCAAATACCCCACCGGCAGGTCCAGCACCCCGCCCGACGACAGGATCGGCTCGGCGATGAAGCACGCCAGGTTCCCCGTGCTCTGCCGGTCCAGCAGGTCGAACGCATCGTCCATCTCCTCCTGCCACGTCACCCCCGCAAAGCGCGGCCGATACGAATTCGGCGCCGGAATGGCGAAATTCCCCACCGCCATCGGCCCGATCCCCCGCCGCCCCGCCTTGTAGGTTGCGCCCGCCGCCCCGCCGGTCATCCCGTGCCAGCTCTGCGCGAACGCCACCACCTCCCACTTCCCGGTCGCCAGCTTCGCCAGCCGGATCGCCGCCTCGTTCGCCTCGCCGCCCGTGGACAGCAGCATCACCCGCGGCAAGTCCGGCACCAGCCGCGCCAGTCCCTCCGCCAGGTCCACCACCGGCGCCGAAACCATCGACGAGAACAAATGGTCCAGCTTGCCCACCTGCTCACGCACCACCGCCACGATCTCCGGATGCGAATGCCCCAGGATCGCGCTCATCTGTCCCGACGTGAAATCCAGCACCCGCCGCCCCGCCGCGTCGAACAGGAAGCTCCCCTCCGCCCGCTCCGGCACGAACGGCACGAAATCCCCGCCGAATCGCAGCAGGTGCCGCCGCGCGCGCGTCCACAAGGCATGATCGGCGGGAAGGTCGTTCATATCCGTCTCCACGGCTCTGGTCGGGGCGATTGTCGAACGGTAACGTCGCATCTCCGGCGCGCCCTGTCATCGCCCGCCGCCGCCCAGGAGCCCCGATGCCCGACCTCTCCCCTCTTCTCGCCCGCCCCGGCGCCAACGACCTCGACTACGAGCACCCCGGCCTCCCCGGCCGCCGCATGGTACCTGCGCAGCGCCCGCCCCCGCCACTGCACGCCCGATACCCCCATCCTCTTCGTCCACCACGGCGTCCTCCGCAACGGCGACGACTACCGCAACTACTGGCTCCCCCTCGTCGACGAAGCCGACCTCCTCGTCATCGCCCCCGAGTTCACCACCGACGGTTTCCCCCGCTCCCCTGGTACAATTTCGGCAACCTGCACGACGCCGAAGGCCGCCTGAACCCCCGCGACGCCTGGTCCTTCGGCGCCGACGCCACCATCTTCGACCTCCTGCGCGCCCAGGGCCTCACGAACCGCCAACGCTACGGCATGTGGGGCCATTCCGCCGGCGGCCAGTTCGTCCACCGCGCCCTCAGCCTCGGCCTGCGCCACCGCGTTGCCGCCGCCGTCACCGCCAACGCCGGCACCTACTCCTTCCCCAACCTCGCCACCCCCTACCCCTACGGCCTCGGCCTCCTGTCCCTCGACGAAACCGACCTGCGCGCCTTCCTCGAATTCCGCCTCACCGTCATGGCCGGCACCGCCGACACCGACACCGCCAGCGAGCACTTCCCCAAGGACCCGCCCGCCATGGCCCAGGGAGAAACCCGCCACGCCCGCGCCCACAACTACATCGCCGCCGCCCGCGCCCAGGCCGCGTCGCTGGGCACAAGCTGCGCCTGGACCATCATCGACGTCCCAGGCGTCGACCACGACGGCAACCGAATGTCCACGGCCGCCGCCCCCATCCTCTCCGCTGCCTTACACGCCGAATAGAAACACACAGTAAGAATGTTCTTTTTTGAAAAAAAGAACCAAAAAACTTTTACCCATTGCTACCCCAAGCACCCACCCAAATGAGTAAAAGTCTTTTTGCTTCTTTTTCTTCAGAAAAAGAAGATCCTCCCTTACCCCCACCAGGAACCAACATGCAAAACACTGACAAGGTCTGGACCCTCGTCGACGCCAAGCGCGACGAGTTCATCACCCTGGCCGACACCATCTGGGACAACCCGGAAATCGCCTACGACGAACACCAATCCACCGCCGAGCACACCGCCATGCTCGAACGCCAGGGCTTCCGCGTCACCCGCGAAGTCGCCGGCATCCCCACCGCCGTCATGGGCGAAGCAGGCAGCGAAGGCCCCGTCATCGCCATCCTCGGCGAATACGACGCCCTCCCCGGCCTCTCCCAGGAAGCCGGCATCGCCGAGAAAAAGCCCCTCCCCGGAAACGGCCTCGGCCACGGCTGCGGCCACAACCTCCTCGGCTCCGCCGCCCTCCTTGCCGCCACCGCCGTCAAGGACTGGCTCGCCGAAAACGGCCTCAAGGGCCGCGTCCGCTACTACGGATGCCCCGCCGAGGAAGGCGGCGCCGCCAAATCCTTCATGGTCCGCGAAGGCGCCTTCAAGGACGTGGATATCGCCATCTCCTGGCACCCCGCCGCCTTCTCCGGCGTCAACGACGCCATGTCGCTGGCCAACACCCGCATCGACTTCACCTTCACCGGCCGCCCCTCCCATGCCGCCGCCTCCCCCCACCTCGGCCGCAGCGCGCTCGACGCCGTCGAACTCATGAACGTCGGCGTCAACTACATGCGCGAACACATGCCCAGCGACGCCCGCATCCACTACGCCTACCTCGACACCGGCGGCATCGCCCCCAACGTCGTCCAGGGCACCGCCAAAATCCGCTACGCCATCCGCGCCCGCGAACTCCCCGAACTCTGGCCCCTCATCGAGCGCGTGAAGAAAGTCGCCGAAGGTGCCGCCCTCATGACCGAAACAACCGTCACCCACCAGGTCGTCTCCGCCGTCTCCAACCTCCTCGGCAACACCCCGCTCGAAAAAACTATGTACGCCGCCTTCGACCGCCTCGGCCCGCCCCCCTTCGACGACGCCGACCGCGAATACGCCCGCCAGATCCAGGCCACCCTCTCCCCCGAAGACATCACCTCAGCCTTCCGCCGCGTCGGCGCCAAACCCGACCTGCAAAAACCCCTCTGCGACGAAATCGTCCCCCTCGATGCAAAAGGCGCCCCCATGATGGGCAGCACCGACGTCGGCGACGTCTCCTGGGTCGTCCCCACCGTCCAGGCCCGCGGCGCCACCTACGCCATCGGAACCCCCGGCCACTCCTGGCAACTCACCGCCCAAGGCAAATCCGGCATCGCCCACAAAGGCATGATCCACGTCGCCAAAATCATGGCCAGCACCGCCGTCGACGCCCTCGCCAACCCCGCCATCATCGATCAGGCCAAAGCCGACTACGCCACCCGAACCGCGGGCAACCCCTACGTCTGCCCACTACCCACCGACGTGAAGCCGCCAATCAAGAAGCGCGCCTGAGGCAAGGAAGGCAGGGGACGTCGTCCCCCTGCACCCCCTACCAGGGGACCGGGTCCCCTGGACCCGCCATCACGTAAATACAATTTGTATGAACACCGCCGACGATGTATGAGTGGGACGAGGCCAAGAACGCCACCAACATCTCCAAGCACGGCGTCAGCTTCGGCCTCGCCTGCCGCATCTTCGACGGCCCGATCTGGACCCTGCGCGACACAAGGCAAGACTACGGCGAAATCCGGGAAATCAGCATCGGGCAGGTCGAGGGCGTCGCCATCCTCACCGTCGTCCACACCACCCGCCAAGACCGCCGCCGCATCATCTCCGCCCGCCCCGCCTCCGAGCGCGAAAGGAAACGCTATGCGCAAGCGCTACACCAAGCCGATGACCCCGGCCGAGATCGCAACCACGACCGATCGTGACCTCGACTTTACCGACATCCCCGAACTCGACGAATCCTTCTGGCAGAACGCCCAACTGGTCGAACCCGACCGCACCCAATCCGTCACCCTGCGTATCAAGAAATCCGTGCTGGAAGCCTACAAGTCCCAAGGCAAAGGCTATCAAACCCGCATGAACGCCGTTCTTGAAACCTACGCCAATACGCTCCCGAAGCCGCGCGGCCACTAACAGCACTCTTGCACTATCCCGACCTCGATGACATCCGCTATACGCGCTTCCGCCACCTCCAACCTCAACAATAGCGTCCAATCACTCGAACGCGGATGAAGCGCCTGTTATCAAGTCGGGGCGTGAACTGCCCGTGCTCGACGCATCATTTCTGACACATGCTCCATTCACCGCCAGAGCACAGCCATGCCCAAGATGAAATCCGAGTTCGGCTACTATCCTCATTCTCTCAACTTTACCGTATACGATATCGCCGCACTCACTCTTCCAAACATCGAGCAGAGCGTCACTTCTGTACAGAATAGGTACTTGCGTCGAGAACGACTGGATTTATCCTGGAATGTCGGAACGACATTTCAGTATGGGTCGCGTTCAGTATTTGCCCTACGCCAGCCGCATATTCGGACTGCCGAAGACACACTTGATCGAACACGCCAACGCAGACAGCCAAGAACACCTCGACTTTCTGATTTGGGCGTTATCATTCTTCGCTGGAATGCGAATGACAACCACCGAGGCAGGCTTTATCGATGCAACCCCAATCAAGCCCAGCAAACTCGTGGATTTCTGGCACTCCACCCACGATTGCCCGAAAGCACTCAAGCTGGCCGAGGAGTTCTGGCAGAAAAACAAATCAAACCCCAATTGTGCGAAGCTGTGGTCGGCGGCTGTCCACGCATTGTTTATTTCTCACTGGCCGAAATCCTTGCAGTTTGAGCAATTCACCTATCTATACGTTTCGCTCGATGCCTGTTTCGCACTCGCCAAAAAACTAAACCCTACGCCACTCAGGCTCAGTCACTCTGAACGAGTTGAATGGATGTGCCAATTGTTCCACATGTCCGTCCCGGTCTGGGCCGACAAGACGCCTAAAGGCTCCGCAGAGATCGCCGCAATCCGCAACGCGACGATCCATGAAGGCTTGTTCATGGACGCCCCTCTCGGTTTTGCGCTGCATGGCATCGGAACCAATCAAAACTTGACACTAGAAATGCAAGCTTTGGTCGGTCGCCTTTTAGTAGCTCTGATCGGATTGCCGATCACCGAATATGTTCGTTCCCCCACCGGCTCACGCCAGATGCACCGGATAGACTTCGGAACAGTCTGAGTTTCCGAGTTTGGCCTGTCGGTCTAACAACCCAACCAGACCCTTGCACTACCCCATCACCGCCACCCCACCCCAGCTGAATCAACCCAAATGCCACAGCCTTTCCCAACAAATCGCGCTGCGCCCGGCTCCCCCGAGCCGCTCATGCGACCCCAGCACCGCGCGAAGTTCTGAAACCGCCCCCTCCCAATCCCCGTGCGCAAAAGCCCCGAACCTCTGCCCGCACACCGCCACCAGATCCGCGACCGGCCCCTTCACTCCCTCCGAAAACCACGCCAGTCGCGCCCCATCCCACGCCATCGCCGCCGCCTGCGCCGAATGCAGGTCGATGAAGTTCACTCCGGCTTCCGGGAATAACCGCGCCGCCTCTCCGAAACCTGTCGCAAATACGCTCTAAGATCGGACCCGCGTCGCCTAGATTCACTCAGTACCCGAATAGGACCACCCCGTGTTCGACCGCATCACCTCCGACCCCTCCATCCTGAACGGCCAGCCCACCATTCGCGGCATGCGCCTCACCGTCCACCGCATCGTCGAGGCCCTCGCCTTCGCCGCCCGCACCCTTGGCGAAAGCATCCAGCCCTCCGAACGCGCGTAAAGCACCTCCACCACCAGGGCCTCCCGCACTCGGCCGCCGACCGCCTCACGGAACGCGGCTGGAACGCCGCGCACGTCCGCGCGATTAGCCACAGCCGCGCAACGGATACCAAAATCCTGACACCCTCCCGAATAGCTTCCCTTCCATCATCACGCCCCTTGACCAAACCCGCTAAACCTTGACACCGCCCACCTGGTCCCTAAATTCACCCCAACTGGTCCAGGCCCCACCCCGCCATGCTCACCGACTACGACGCCGCGACCGTCGCAAATCTCATGGGCCTAGCCCCATCCCGAACCGCGCGCGCCACAACACCCGCCACCATCGAGCACGCCGTCGAACAGGGCCTCCCCCGCGCCGCCCTGCGCCACGTCGTCGAGCGCCTCGCCGGTCCCAACCCTGCCAGCATCGCCCGCCTCGAACACGCCATCGTCCCAAAAACCACCCTCGAACGCCGCACCACCCGCCTCTCCTCCGAGGAAAGCGAGCGCACCGAGCGCCTCGCCCGCCTCTACGTCCACGCCACCCGCGCCCTCGGCACCGAGGACGAAGCCCGCGCCTTCATGACCACCCCCCACCCCATGCTCGACAACCGCACCCCGCTCGAAGCCGCCCGCACCGACCTCGCCACCCGCCGCGCCGAACACATCCTCCACGCCCTGGAATACGGCCTCGCCCCCTAGCCGTGACGCCTCTCCGCATCTGGCGCATCGCCACCGGCCCCCACCCCATCTGGTCCGGCGAAGGCGCGCGCCGCTTCGGCCAGCGCTGGAATCCGCCCGGCCTGCCCGCCATCTACACCGGCACCAGCTTCGCCCTCTGCCTGGTCGAAATCCTCGTCCACGCCAACCGCCGCACGCCCCCCAGCGCCGCCCGCTATGTCGAGGCCACCCTCCCGCCGGACATCTCCCGCGAAACCTTCAACCCCCCCGACCACCCCGGCTGGAACAACCCGCACGACCCCACCATCGCCCAGGCCTTCGGCCAAAACTGGCTCCGCGAACGCCGTTCCGCCCTCCTCCTCGTCCCCTCCGTCGTCACCGCCGGGCTCGACACCAACGCCGTCATCAACCCCGACCACCCCGACGCCACCCGCATCGCCATCGGCCCCGAAACCCCGGTCCGCCTCGATCCGCGCCTGTTCGGCTAACCCACCACCGCCACCCCGCCCGCCAACGTCCGCCCCCGCCGCGCCTCCAGCATCCCCCGCGCCTCCGCCCCGCGCCCCACCCGCATCAACGCGCACGCCATCGCATACTCCAGCAGATCCCGCTGCGCCCGGCTCCCCCCGAACCGCTCGTGCTCCGCCAGCACCGGCCCCAACTCCCGGATCACCGCCTCCCACTCTCCCCGCGCAAACGCCGCGAACCCCCGCGACGCCACCGCCACCAGCGCCCCTGCCGGGCCTTTCGCTCCCTCCACCAGCCGCGCCAGCCGCTCCCCATCCCCCGCCATCGCATGCGCCAGCCCGGCATGCAGGTCGATGAACGCAACCCCTGGCTGTGGAAACACCTCCGCCGTCAGCGCCGAGACCTCGCGCCACAGCGCCCCGTCCACCTTCGCCCCCGCCAACGCCGCCCGGAACAGGAACGACGCGCTGTCCGTCACCCGGTTGATCTGCGGCCCCCGGCAAACCCCCGGCCGCAAACTTCCCTCATAAACGGCCCACGCCTCGTCCATGTCGCCCCGCTGCATCGCCCACAGCGCCTGGTGCCAGGTCAGGTGGCTGTGCAATGGCGCATCCAGCGGATACCCCACCAGCCATTCGCGCAGGAACCACACCCCATCGGCCCCGTCCCCCGCCTCGTAATACCCGTGCGCGCTGATATGCGCCGCGTTGGCGTTCCTCGGGTTGCCCGCCAGCGACCGGTCCACATGCCCTCGCCCCCGCCCAAGTTCCCCCTGCTCGAACTCGGCGAAGGCCAGCGCCGCCAGGAACCACCAGTCATCCCCATACGCCCCCTCCAGCGGCGCCAGCAGGTCAAGCTGCGCCTGCTCCCGCCCCGCCAGTCCGGAAAAGCCGATCAACCCGAACACCCCCGTCGCCGGCGCCAGCCCCATCGCGTCGCGCGGCCACGCCGCCACATGCGCCCGCACCGCCGCCAGCGCCCCCACCGAATCGCCGCCCAGCAGCGCGCCATAAATCGCCAACTGGCTCTCTTCCCGCGGCGTCACGCCGCCCGCCCTTGCCTGAACCGCCGCCCGCGCCGTCGCCAGGCTCGCCCGTCCGGCCGCCACCTCGCCGGCCATCTGCAACGCCCGCGCCAGCGCCACATGCCCGGCGACAAACCCCTCATCCGCCGCCACCGCCCGCCGCAACGCCGCCTCCGCCCCCAGGTTCGACGAAAGCAACAGGTCGCACCCTGTTACATACGCCTCCCGCGCCGCCTCGGATTCCGTCGACAACGCATTGTCATACCGATCTCGCAACATCCCCATCCCTCCCACTTTTGTCCTGCCAGGAACCGCCCCAGCCCCAACCAGTCGCCGCCAAACCCACAATGCCAAGGCCCGGCCCGCACGCCGGGCCGAACCGATCCGCCACCTTCGTCATCCGGCCCGCTCGCGTATAGGCATCCATATCGCGCGTCTGCTCTCCCGCTGCCAATCTATCCCGTCGCCCCGGCCTGCCCCTCCATCCACTTGGCGCGGCCGATGTATGTCATATATACTAACTACAATGCCAAGCATTGCCCAAACCTTCGCCGCTATCATCGAGGGCATCCGCACCGCAAGCGCCGGCGACGCTCCCGGCCAGTGATGATCTCCAAAACTCTCCAAAACTCCATCCATCAACACACCTCAAGCGACTACTGAAATAGCAACTTAAAGCGGCGATCTGCGCCCTGCCCAGACGGCCTTCGGCGTAGGGTTACACGGATAGTGTCGTCGGGCCGTAGCCGGGGCAAAACCCTGGGCGGCATTGTCCGATTTTGGTTCCCCCGACGCGGCTGGACCTAATTCAACATTGGTGTGGCAGCACCTGTTGAGATTGAAGAGCTATCGCCTGGCGAGTTGCGCTGTATCCGTCCGGCGAGGGCCGCGGGTGACGCGATCAGTCTGCGGCTTTCAGGCGCGCGGTCTTCCAGTTCCAGGGCAGGAGTTCGTGGAGCCGCGCTGCAGGATGGTCGTTGATGCGCGCCAAGACATCGGCGAGCCAGGCACGCGGGTCGACATCGTTGAGCTTTGCGGTGGTGATCAGGGAGTAGATCGCTGCAGCGCGCTCGCCGCCCCGGTCGGATCCGGCGAACAACCATGCCTTTCGGCCAATGGCGATGCCGCGCAGGGCGCGTTCGGCGGCGTTGTTCGACAAGTCGATCCTGCCATTGTCGAGGAACCGCGCGAAGCTCGCCCAGCGGGTCAGCATGTAGTCCATGGCGCGGGCCACGTCGGCGTGGCGCGAGAGCTTGGCGCGGGCCTCGCGCATCCAGGCTTCGAGCTCGGCCAGGGGGATGGCGCTGTGCTGCTGGCGTTGCACCTGGCGCTCCGCGGCCGACAGGCCGGCGAGGTCGCGCTCGACGGTGAACAGGGCGTCGATCCGGCGCACCGCGTCGGTGGCCAGCGGGGCACGGCCGAGCTCGGCCAGGTCGAAGAACTTCCGGCGCGCATGCGCCCAGCATCCGGCCTCGGTCACCGGGCCCGGTTGTCGAGCCGGAGCATAGAGCTCGTTGAACCCTGCATAGGCGTCGGCCTGGAGGATGCCGCACCAGCCTTGGAGGTGCCGCCTGGGGTGCTCGGCCTTGCGGTCCGGCGAGTAGTGGAACAGCGCCGCCGGCGGGTCTGGGCCGGCAAAGGGGCGGTCGTCGCGCACATAGACCCACAATCGGCCGGTCGTGGTGCGACCCGTGGCCAGCACCGGCACGGTTGTGCCGTCGCCGTGCAGCCGCTCGCCTGCCAATACATGGGCGCGCAGCAGGGCCACCAGCGGCGACAAGGTCGCGGTGCAGGCGCCAACCCATTCGGCCAGGGTGGAGACATCGAGCTCGATGCCCTCGCGGGCGAAGCTCTCGCTCTGGCGGTTCAGCGGCAGGTGCTGGCCGAACTTGGCCTCCAGGAGCGTGGCCAGCAGGTTGGGTCCCGCCCGGCCGCGGGCAATCGGGTGGAACGGCGCCGGCGGCTGGGTGATCGTCTCGCAGCTGCGGCAGGCGAACTTTTCGCGTACCGTCTGCACCACCTTCCACTGCCGCGGCACCACCTCCAGCGTCTCGGTGACATCCTCGCCCAGCTTGGACAGCCGCCCGCCGCAGCACAGACAGGCTGAGGGGCTGGGCAGCACCACCCGCTCGCGCGGCAGATGCGCCGGCAAGGGGCCGCGCACCGGGCGGCGGCGCGGGCTCCGCTCGCCCGTGGCAACCGGTGGGGCGGCCGCCTCATCCTCGGTGGCCGCCGCCTCCAATTCCTCGAGCTGCAGTTCCATCTGGTCGAGCAGCTTGCGGCCGCGCTCCGAGGAGGCGCCGAAGCGCTCGTGCCGCAGCTTGGCGATCAGCAGCTTCAGGTGCGCCACCATTGCCTCGGCCCCCGAGGCACGGGCTTCGGCCTCGCGCCGCGCGGCCTGCTCGGTCGTCAGAGCGGCGCGCAGGGCTTCAAGTTCAGGGGAGGACTGGAGTGTCGGGGAGGACTGGGCGACGCCGGAGGGCATGGCAGGATTCAACCACACCCGAGCGGGGTTGTGTACCCCCCCAGCCGCCGATCAGCCCGCCATCTCAGGCCGCCAGGTCCGCTGCGGCGTAACCCTCCGCCGAAGGCCGCCTGGGCAGGGCGCCGATCGCCACTTTAAGTCGCTATTTTAGTAGGCGCTTGAGGTGTGTCGATGGATGGAGTTGTGGAGATCATCACTGGGCGGGAGCGTCGTCGGCGCTGGAGTGCGGCGGAGAATCTCCGTCTGGTTGCGGAGACGCACGAGGCTGGCACTGCGGTCCGGGCTGTCGCGGCCCGACACGACGTCTGCGAGAGCCTGTTGTTCGCTTGGCGGCGGCAGGTGCGCGAGGGCGTGCTGGCGGCGGCGGCGGAGATGCCGGTCTTCATGCCGGTGCGCATTGTCGACGGGGCACCGACGGCGTCACCGCCGCCATCGCCGCAAGCGGCACGCCCATCCGCTCCCGCGCGACCGGCCGCGCCATCGGGCCTGATCGAGATTGACCTGGGCCGCGGGCGGCAGGTGCGCGTTGGCAGCGACGTGAACCTGGCCGCCTTGCGGCGCGTGCTGGCCGCGCTGGGCGAATGATCCCGATCTCCTCCGGGATCCGGGTGTGGATCGCGACCGGCCACACCGATATGCGCCGCGGCATGCGGGGGCTGGCGCTTCAGGTGCAGGAGGGCCTCGGGCGCGATCCGTTCGCGGGCGACGTCTACGTCTTCCGCGGCCGCAATGGCTCGTTGATCAAGGCGATCTGGCACGATGGCGTCGGCTTGTCGCTGTATGCCAAGCGCCTGGACCGCGGGCGCTTCATCTGGCCACAGACCGTGGATGGCGCGGTGGCGCTGACGGCCGCGCAGATGGGCTATCTGCTGGAGGGGATTGATTGGAGAAACCCCCAGCAGACTTGGCGTCCGCAGGCAGCCGGATAGGTTCAAAACCGCGGGCCGGCGTGGAGAAAACAGTACCGCGCTGGGGCGATTCGTGATTCGATCCACCTCATGGACGCTGCCTCCGACGACCTGCCGGACGACATCGCGGCGCTGAGAACGGCGTTGCTCGCCGCGCGTGCCCGGGCCGACCTGGCCCAGGCCGAGGCGGCTATGGCGCGGGCACGGCAATCCGACGCCGAGGCGCTGGTCGCGCGCCAGCAACTGGAGATCGAGAAGCTGCGGCGGGAGATCTATGGCCCCCGCTCCGAGCGGACGCAGCGCCTGCTCGACCAAATGGAATTGCACCTGGAGGAGCTGGAGGCCGCGGCCACCGAGGACGAGATCCAGGCAGAGAAGGACGCGGCCAGGACCACGACCGTGGCGGCATTCGTCCGCCAGCGACCCGCGCGCAAGCCATTCCCCGAGCACCTGCCGCGCGAGCGTGTGGTCGTAGCAGGGCCGACCGCCTGCAAATGCTGCGGCGGCGCACGCCTGTCCCGGCTGGGCGAAGACGTCACCGAGACGCTGGAGGTCGTGCCCCGGCAATGGAAGGTGATCCAGCACGTCCGGGAGAAGTTCACCTGCCGCGATTGCGAGGCGATCAGCCAGGCACCAGCCCCCTTCCACGTCATTCCCCGCGGCTGGGCGGGCCCGAACCTGTTGGCGATGATCGCCTTCGAGAAGTTCGGCCAGCACCAGCCGCTGAACCGCCAGACCGAGCGCTACGCCCGCGAAGGCGTGCCGATCAGCCTGTCCACCCTGGCCGACCAGATGGGCGCCTGCTGTGCGGTGCTGGATCCCTTGTTCAAGCTCATCGAGGCGCATGTGTTCGCCGCGCAGCGGTTGCATGGCGACGACACCACCGTGCCGGTGCTGGCGCGCGGCAAGACCGACATCGGCCGGTCCTGGGTCTACGTCCGCGACGATGGTCCGTTCGGCGGTCCGGCGCCGCCCGGCGCGGTGTTCTACTACTCGCGTGATCGCGCCGGCACGCACCCGCAGGGCCATTTGGCAACCTATCGCGGCATCCTCCAGGCCGACGCCTTCGGCGGCTACACGAAGCTCTACGATCCCGGCCGCCAACCGGGGCCGATCACCGAGGCGGCGTGCTGGTCGCATGCGCGCAGGAAGTTCTTCGTGCTGGCAGACCTTGCCCTCAACGCCCGGCGTCGCGCGCATGGAAAGACGGCCACGTTTGCCTCGCCGATCGCGCTGGCCGCCGTGCGCAGGATCGATGCGCTGTTCGACATCGAACGCACCATCAACGGCAAATCGGCGGCCGAGCGCCTCGCCGTCCGCCGGGAACGCAGCTTGCCGCTGGTGGCCGAACTGGAGATCTGGATGCAGCAGGAGCGCGCCAGGCTGTCGCGCCACGACGACGTCGCCAAGGCCATGGATTACATGCTCAAGCGCTGGGCTTCGTTCACCCGATTCCTCGGTGATGGTCGGATCTGCCTCTCGAACAACGCGGCGGAACGGGCGCTGAGAGGGATCGCCCTGGGACGTCGTGCATGGCTGTTCGCCGGGTCGGATCGCGGCGGCCAAAGGGCTGCGAAGATGTACAGCCTGATCGTCACGGCCAGGATGAACGACATCGATCCCCAGGCGTGGCTCGCCGACGTGCTCGCCCGCATTGCCGAGCACCCGGCCCTGAAGCTGCATGAGCTTCTCCCCTGGAAGTGGCGACCGCGCGAGCGCCAGCAGGCCGCCTGATCATGGCGGTGCCGAGCGCTGTGTTCACCACCGCCCACGTTGCCGAGATGCTGGGCGAAGAGGAAGGCTGGCTGTGGGATGTCGCCCTCGAAATGGACCCGGAAGACAGCTGCCTGTTCGTCTACGGCGTCAGCGACGAGGCAACAATGGCCTTCACCGCCGACGGCGTCGACAACCTCAAGGAACTCATCCAAATCCATAAGGCCAACCCGGACATCATCGCCAGCTACCACCACAAGGACCGGCGCGGCCGATCCTGAACTCGCCCGCGGTGCTCACCGGATGTGTACGATCCGGCAGCGCGGCTCGACGAATTTTCACCTTGGAACTGCAGGGCTGGCGCCAAAGCTCGCTCCATCTGCGAGCTCACGCCGTGACCGTAGCCACCGGCTTACGCCCATTTCGCGGCGAGATAGCGTTGATTTGGTATCTGCCCGAGTTCGCGCGTGACAAAGCCGCCGGCGTTTCCGCTGGCGGCTTGTGTACGCAGATCGAGATGGTTGCGGGGACAGGATTTGAACCTGTGACCTTCAGGTTATGAGCCTGACGAGCTACCGGGCTGCTCCACCCCGCGTGGGTGATAGGATATTGGGTGCATTGGAAGACCTGGCGGCGACCTACTCTCCCACGGCTTAAGCCGCAGTACCATGGGCGCTGGGGGTTTTCACGGCCGAGTTCGGGATGGGATCGGGTGCAGTCTCCCCGCCATAGCCACCAGGTCGTCCAATGCACCCGGTGTGGCCCTGCGTGTTGTTCAGGGTGACACACGTTCCGCGGCCCAGGTTGGGACGGCGGGTGCTCAGGTTCTGGATTTCATTGTGCAAGCTGTTGGTATTTTGTGTTGTTCGAGTTGTGCGTTTCATCCTGATTGTGTGGATGATTGCTGCACATGATGGGAAGCCTCATCCTTGCCGGTGGTTCGACCGGTTTGGCTTTGACTTTGTGTTATCGAGCCGCTCGGGCGATTAGGACCGGTTAGCTGAGTGCGTTACCGCACGTACACATCCGGCCTATCAACGTGATGGTCTTTCACGGCCCTCAGGGAGACCTGGTTTTGAGGTAAGTTTCCCGCTTAGATGCTTTCAGCGGTTATCTTTTCCGCACGTAGCTACCCGGCCGTGCCGCTGGCGCGACAACCGGTTCACCAGAGGTGCGTCCATCCCGGTCCTCTCGTACTAGGGACAGATCCTCTCAAGTCTCCTTCACCCACGGCAGATAGGGACCGAACTGTCTCACGACGTTCTAAACCCAGCTCACGTACCACTTTAATCGGCGAACAGCCGAACCCTTGGGACCTGCTCCAGCCCCAGGATGTGATGAGCCGACATCGAGGTGCCAAACCTCCCCGTCGATGTGGACTCTTGGGGGAGATCAGCCTGTTATCCCTAGATGTACCTTTTATCCGTTGAGCGATGGCCCTTCCACGCGGGACCACCGGATCACTATGGCCGACTTTCGTCTCTGCTCGAGCTGTCACTCTCGCAGTCAGGCGGGCTTATGCCATTGCACTCAACAGCCGATGTCCGACCGGCTTGAGCCCACCATCGCGCGCCTCCGTTACTATTTGGGAGGCGACCGCCCCAGTCAAACTGCCCACCATGCAGGGTCCCGGATCGGGATGACCGACCGCGGTTAGACATCAGAAGAGGTCAGGGTGGTATTTCAAGGTTGGCTCCACACAAGCTAGCGCCCATGCTTCAAAGCCTCCCACCTATCCTACACAGCCCCCTCCTAATGCCACTGCAAAGCTGCAGTAAAGGTTCATAGGGTCTTTCCGTCTGACCGCGGGTACCCCGCATCTTCACGGGGAATTCAATTTCGCTGAGCCGATGCTGGAGACAGTGGGGAAGTCGTTACGCCATTCGTGCAGGTCGGAACTTACCCGACAAGGAATTTCGCTACCTTAGGACCGTTATAGTTACGGCCGCCGTTTACCGGGGCTTCAATTCAGTGCTTGCACACCTCCTCTTAACCTTCCGGCACCGGGCAGGCGTCAGACCCTATACGTCGTCTCTCGACTTCGCAGAGCCCTGTGTTTTTACTAAACAGTCGCTACCCCCTGGTTTGTGCCACCCACACCTGGTTGCCCAGATATAGGTCTCGCTTATCCCGAAGTTACGCGAGTAATTTGCCTAGTTCCTTCAGCATCGTTCTCTCAAGCGCCTTGGTATGCTCTACCAGTCCACCTGTGTCGGTTTCGGGTACGGTCTATACGCTGGAGCTATTTCCTGGGACGATCCAGTGGCACGCACAATCCGATAAGCGCGCACCAAACTTCACGTCCGTCACTTCCAGCAGGCCGGGGAATGTTAACCCCGTTCCCATCGACTACGGCTTTCGCCCTCGCCTTAGGGGCCGGCTCACCCTGCGCGGATTAACCTTGCGCAGGAACCCTTGGACTTTCGGCGACAGAGTTTCTCACTCTGTTTGTCGCTACTCATGTCAGCATTCGCACTTCCGATACCTCCACGACCCCTCACGGGTATCGCTTCGCAGGCCTACGGAACGCTCCGCTACCGCGTAGATTGCTCTACACCCGCAGCTTCGGCAGATGGCTTGAGCCCCGTTACATTTTCGGCGCAGGGTTTCTATTAGACCAGTGAGCTATTACGCTTTCTTTAAAGGATGGCTGCTTCTAAGCCAACCTCCTGGTTGTTTTGGAATCCCCACATCCTTTCCCACTTAGCCATCATTTGGGGGCCTTAGCTGGCGGTCTGGGCTGTTTCCCTCTCGACGACGGACCTTAGCACCCGCCGTCTGTCTGCCAGGCTATACTTCCGGGTATTCGGAGTTTGGTTAGGTTTGGTAAGTCTTTGGGACCCCCTAGCCCATCCAGTGCTCTACCCCCCGGGGTAAACACCTAACGATCTACCTCAATAGATTTCGCGGAGAACCAGCTATCTCCGAGTTTGATTGGCCTTTCACCCCTAGCCACAGCTCATCCCCGACTTTTTCAACAGGCGTGGGTTCGGCCCTCCAGTGCGTGTTACCGCACCTTCAGCCTGGCCATGGCTAGATCACTCGGTTTCGGGTCTTCTGCCGGCAACTAAACGCCCTATTCAGACTCGCTTTCGCTGCGCCTACACCTAACGGCTTAAGCTTGCTGCCAACAGAAACTCGCTGACCCATTATACAAAAGGTACGCCGTCACCCCACAAGGAGGCTCCGACTGCTTGTAGGCATTCGGTTTCAGGTCTATTTCACTCCCCTCATCGGGGTGCTTTTCACCTTTCCCTCACGGTACTTGTTCGCTATCGGTCACCAGGGAGTATTTAGGCTTGGAGGGTGGTCCCCCCATGTTCAGACAGGATTTCACGTGTCCCGCCTTACTCAAGGACCTGACGGTATTTACGCATACGGGGCTATCACCCGCTATGGCCGGACTTTCCAGACCGTTCTGCTTATCCCCGACAGGCCACTGGCCTGTTCCGCGTTCGCTCGCCACTACTAGCGGAATCTCTGTTGATGTCTTTTCCTCCGGGTACTGAGATGTTTCAGTTCCCCGGGTTTGCCTCACCACCCTATGTATTCAGATGGTGATACCCCAAAGGGGTGGGTTGCCCCATTCAGATATCCACGGATCAACGCCTGCTCGC
>CAWAAI010000006.1:170000-197033 GCA_963779875.1 uncultured Alphaproteobacteria bacterium
ACCTGCGCAAGGATGAATGATGGCCCTGCCCGCCGCACTCCTCCCCCTTCGCCACAAGCTCTTCCGCATGTTGTGGATCACCAACCTGGTGGTCTCCCTGGGCGTCTGGATGCAGAACACAGGGGCCGGCTGGCTCATGACCACCCTGGCGCCGGACGCACTCACGGTCAGCCTGGTCTCCGCGGCGACCATCCTGCCGGTGTTCCTCTTGGCACTCCCGGCCGGCGCATTGGCCGACATCGTCGACAAGCGGCTGTTCATCATCGCGACCCAAAGCTGGATGCTGCTGGCGGCCGCCGTGCTGGCGCTGCTCACCTATGCCGGATGGACCGGCGCGCCCGTGCTGCTGATGCTCACCTTCGCCATCGGGCTCGGCGCGGCCATGAACAACCCGGCCTGGGGCACGGTGATGAGCGAGGCCGTGCCGCGCCGCGACCTGGTGCAGGCCATTGCGCTGAACGGCGTAGGCTTCAACCTGGCGCGCGCCGTCGGCCCCGCCCTGGCCGGCGTGCTCGTGGTGGCCGGCGGTCCGCAGCTCGCATTTGCGCTGAACGCCGTCTCCTACATCGCTGTGATCGCAGTATTGCTCTCCTGGCGCCGCACGCGTGTGAAGGGTGGCGGCATGCCGCGCGAACACCTGCTCTCCGCCATGCGTGCCGGCGTCCGGTTCGTACGGCATTCCCCGATCATGCGTGCGGCCATGGCGCGCACTGCCGCCTTCTTCTTCGCCGCCGCAGCCCCGTGGGCCATGCTGCCTCTGGTGGTGCGCGAGCAGCTTGGGCTCGACGCGGGCAGCTTCGGCCTGTTGCTCGGCCTCATGGGAACGGGCGGCGTCACGGCGGGCATGCTGTTGCCGCAAGTGCGCAGCCGGCTGTCGCGTGGCAATACCGTCTTCGCCGCCAGCCTCTGCGCCTGCGCCGGCATGGCGATGCTCGCACTTTCCACCCACCTGCTGACGGCGGCTGCCGCCATGCTGTTGTTCGGCGTGGGCTGGGTAGCGTCCTCCTCGGTGTCCCAGGGCGCGGCGCAGATGGCCGCACCGCCGTGGGTGCGCTCGCGCGCGCTGTCGCTCTATTAGCTTGGCTTCAACTTCGCGCTCGGCGCCGGCACGTTGTTCTGGGGCTGGCTAGGTACGCGCGTCGGGCTGCAAATGGCGCTGCTGGCGGCGGCCGCATGCGGATTCGTCCTGGCCGTGCTGGCCCGCCGCTTCGATATCGACAACGAGCCCGCCGCAGGTGCCGCGCAACCCACCGTCCTGCCAGCGCCCGAGGCGGTGGACCCCGACCTGCTCCCCCTGGTGCGCCAGGCGCGCGGCCGCGTCCTGGAAACCCAATTCTACCGCATCGCCGCCGCCGACCGCGAAACGTTTCTGGCCGTGATGGCGGAACTCCGCCATGTGCGCAGCCGCGCCGGCGCCATCGAATGGCAACTCTACGAAGACATCGCCCACGCCGATGGCTGGATGGAGGTCTGGAGCGTGGAGAACTGGACCGATCACCTGCGCGAGGCGTCACGAATGAGCGAGGAGGATCGAGCCGTTCTGCTGCGGGCAATGGCGCTCCACCGCGGCGAACCCTTTCCGCCAAGCCGGTTTCTCTCGGTTTCCCCCCGCCGAAGGCGCGAACCCGCGACAGCGCCCTCCGCCCGCCCCGGCGCCGCCGGCCCCTGAGCCACCCTGGCAAGCAATTCCGGACAATCCATATCTCGTGCCGAAGGAGATATGCCATGCAGACACGCAACACCCTAGAATCGAACGCCAAGGCAACCGCCATCGACCTGCTGAACGCACGCGTCGCCGATACGATCGACCTCGCGCTCGCCACCAAGCAGGCGCATTGGAACGTGCGTGGCATGCAGTTTATTGCGGTGCATGAAATGCTCGACAAGCTGCGCGACGCGCTGGATGAGCATGTGGACACCATGGCCGAGCGTGTCTCCGCCCTGGGCGGCGTGCCGCTTGGCACCGCCCAGAACATCGCCAAGGCCACCACCCTGCCGCCCTACCCCACCGACATCCACGCGGTGCCCGACCACCTCGCCGCCATGGCCGACCGTGTTGCCAAGGTCGGCGGTGCCGTGCGCGCCAACATCGAAGAGGCCGACGAGGCCGGCGACGCCGACACCGCGGACATCTTTACCCAAGTCTCCCGCGATCTCGACAAGTGGCTGTGGTTCATCGAGGCCCACCTGCAGACGTAACGAGTCGCCCATCGCGCTTGCCCGGCATCGGCGGGGCTGGATAGAGTGCCGCCGATGCCGGAGAACACAGCATGAACGACCTTTTCGATGCCGGGAAGAACGGCCGCGACCCCGCGTCCTATTCCGCCAAGGATATCGAGGTTCTGGAGGGACTGGAGCCGGTTCGCCGCCGCCCTGGCATGTATATCGGCGGCACCGACGAGGCGGCACTGCATCATCTGGCCGCCGAGATCCTCGACAACGCGATGGACGAGGCCGTCGCCGGGCATGCCAGCACCATCGAGATGTCGCTGGAGGCCGGCAACTTCCTCACCGTACGCGACAACGGCCGTGGCATTCCGGTGGATGCCCACCCGAAGTTCAAGAATCTCAGCGCGCTGGAGGTGATCCTCACCACCCTGCATTCGGGCGGCAAGTTCTCCGGCAAGATCTACGACACATCGGGCGGCCTGCACGGCGTCGGCAGTTCGGTCGTCAATGCGCTGTCCGAAGTGCTCGAGGTCGAGGTCGCCCGCGACCGCATTCTGTGGAAGCAACGCTACGCCCGCGGCGTGCGGCAAACCGAACTGGTCCAGGCCGGCCCGGTGAACAACCGCCGCGGCACCACCTTCCGCTTCAAGCCGGACCCGCAGATCTTCGGTGCCCTCGCCTTCAGCCCGGCGCGCCTCTACCGCCTCTGCCGCTCCAAGGCCTACCTGTTCCGCGGCGTCACCATCCGCTGGAACTGCGTCCCCGCGCTGCTGGGCGGCGGCAAGGACGAGACGCCGGCCGAGGCGGTGCTGCACTTCCCCGGCGGTTTGCGCGACAGCCTCCAGGCCGACATTGGCGCCATCGCCTGCGTGGCGCCGCCCTGGGCGGGCGAGGCCGACTTGCCTAACGCCGCCGACGGGGCACGCACCGGGCGCCTCGAATGGGCGCTGGCATGGCTTGAGACAGGCGAGGGGTTCGTCCACTCCTACTGCAACACCGTGCCGACCGTGCAGGGCGGCACGCACGAGACCGGCTTCCGCTCGGCGCTGCTCAAGGGGCTGCGTGCCTGGGGCGAACAGCGCGGCAACCGCCGCGCCGCCCAGGTCATGGGCGAGGACCTGCTGACGGGCCTCGCCGCCAAGCTCTCGGTCTTCATCCGCGACCCGCAGTTCCAGGGCCAGACCAAGGAGAAGCTGACCAGCCCGGAGGCCAGCCGCCTGGTCGAGACCGCCCTGCGCGACCGCTTCGACCACCATCTCGCAGGCGACCCCGCCCAGGCCGACAACCTGCTGGCCTTCGTCATTGAGCGCGCCGAGGAAAGGCTGCGCCGCCGCGATTCGCGCGATGTCGCCCGCAAATCGGCGACCCGTAGGCTACGGCTGCCCGGCAAGCTCGCCGATTGCTCGGTGGAGGATGCCGCGCGCACCGAGATCTTCCTGGTGGAGGGTGACTCGGCTGGCGGCTCTGCCAAGCAGGCCCGCGACCGTGCCACCCAGGCAGTGCTGCCGCTGCGCGGCAAGATCCTGAACGTCGCCAGCGCCAGCACCGAGAAGCTGCGCCAGAACCAGGAACTGCGCGACCTCGTCGAGGCACTGGGCTGCGGCGTCGGCGAACGCTTCGACCGCACCAGGCTGCGCTACGGCCGCGTCATCATCATGACCGACGCCGATGTCGACGGCGCCCATATCGCCTCGCTGCTGATGACTTTCTTCTACCGCGAATTGCCGGAACTGGTGCGCCAGGGCAGCCTTTACCTCGCCCAGCCGCCGCTCTACCGCCTCACCCAGGGCGCCAAATCAGTCTATGCGATGGACGACGCCGACCGCGAGCGCAAGGTGAAGCTGTTCAAGTCCGGAAAGGTCGAAGTGAGCCGCTTCAAGGGCCTCGGTGAAATGCCGCCATCCGCGCTCAAGGAAACCACGATGGACCCGGCCCGCCGCACCCTGCTGAAGGTCGTCGCGGCGCCCGAGGACCGCGCCGAAACCAACTCTCTCGTCGAAAGCCTCATGGGCCGGCGTCCGGAACTGCGCTTCCAGTTCATCCAGGAAAACGCCCGCAGCGTCGAGGAACTCGATGTGTGAAGGAAGTCCGGCGCCTGCCCCACCGGCGCTCACCGCCGCCGGGCCTGTCTTGGTGCGCTAGCGGCCGCGCCCGCCCGGCGATGGGCGCGGCGCTTGGTTCAGACCGACTTCTTCAGGGTCGGAGACGCCTTGAATCGAACCGTCTTCCCAGCCTTTACCTTGATCGCCTCGCCGGTACGCGGGTTCAGCCCCTTGCGCGCCTTCGTCTTGCGCACAGTAAACGTGCCGAAGCTTGGAAGGGTAAACTTGCCGTTCTTCTTCAATTCCTTGACGATCGCCCCCATCAGATCGCCAGCCGCACGGTTGGCGGCGGTGCCGGTGAGGGTAGCCAATTCCTGAAGAACCCTGGCAATGAAGGCTTTCGACATGAGGGGTGCTATCCTCTGGTTGAGGGTTGTGGCCTGCAGACGGATGCGAGTCGTCGATACGACGCCGACATCACAATGATCCGCGTCGTAACAGTGGATTTGCGTGCGTGCAAAAGGTTTCTTGCGCAAACCTATCTGCATTGGCGAAACCGAGACCGCCATGACACAAATAATGTATCTGGCGTGCCCGCGGCCAAGCCGGCGATGATGGCCAAGCCTCGCCGACTTCATTACTACCTGGGCAGCACGCGATGACTTCTTCCGCCGCCGCGACCGAGGCGATCAACCCGCGTTACCGCGATCTCGACGCCTGGGACGCGCCGGCCATCCTACAGGCAATGTGGGAGGGCCAGCTTGCCGCCGCCGCCGCCGTGCATGCCGCACTGCCGGCCATCGCCGCCGCCGCCAACGCCGCCGCCGCGCGCCTGGCAGGCGGACAAGGCCGGCTCGTCTATGCGGGCGCCGGAACGTCCGGCCGGATCGGTGTCCAGGACGGTGCGGAACTTGCTCCCACCTTCGACTGGCCGGCCACACGGCTGGTGCTGCTGATGGCCGGTGGCGATGCCGCCTTCACCACCTCCATCGAGAATGCCGAGGACGACAGCGATGCCGGCGCCGCCGCCATCGGCACCCACGGCATCGGGCCCGCCGACGTGGTGCTGGGCATCGCCGCCAGCGGCGGCACCCCCTTCACCACAGCCGTCCTGCGCGCCGCCGCCGCCCGTGGCGCGCTCACCATCGGCGTCGCCAACGCGCCGGGCGGCAGCCTGCTGGCCTGCGCCGAGCACAAGGTGCTGGTGGAGACCGGCGCCGAGGTCATCGCCGGCTCCACGCGCATGAAGGCTGGCACGGCGCAGAAGATCGTGCTGAACCTGTTCTCGTCGCTGCTCATGGTCCAGCTCGGCCGCGTTCACCAGGGCCTGATGGTGGATATGCAGGCGCGCAACGAAAAGCTGCGGCGCCGTGCCATGCGCATGCTGCGCCACCTGACCGGCATCGACGACGAGGCCACCCTGCACACGGCGCTCGCCGGCGCCGACGGACGGGTGAAAACGGCGGTATTGCTGCTGCACGGCCTCGACCGTGCCCAGGCTGAAACCCTGCTGCGGCGCTGCGGCGACAGGCTGCGCACAGCTTTGACGGAGATTGCCCGATGATCGCACTTCGCGCCAACCGCCTGTTCGACGGACGCGACGAGCACGAGGAGGCGGTGGTGATCATCGAGGATGGCCGCATCACCGGCTTCGCCGCCGACGATCCGCCCGGCGTTCCCGTCGAGGAACTGCCCGAGGATGTCATCCTCGCACCCGGCTACATCGACCTCCAGGTGAATGGCGGCGGCGGCATCATGTTCAACGACGTCACCTCCGCCGCCGGCCTCGCCCGCATCGCCGCCGCCCACGCGCGCACCGGCACCACCGCCATCCTGCCCACCCTGATCAGCGACGACCGCCCGCAAATGGCGCGCGCCATGGATGCGGTGCGCGAGGCGCTGGCGCGCGCCGTGCCTGGCGTGATCGGTCTGCATCTCGAGGGCCCGTTCATCGCCGCCGCCCGCCGCGGCATCCATCCGCCCTCGGCCGTCGCCAGCTTCGGCGACGACGACCGCGCCCTGCTCACCGCCGCATTCCCCGGGCCGCTCGCCGTTACCCTGGCGCCGGAGATGGTCTCGGCCGCCGACATCGAAGCCCTGGCCGAGGCCGGTATCGCCCTGTTTGCCGGCCACACGGAAGCAACCTGGGACCAGGCCCGCGCAGGCTTCGCCGCCGGCATTCGCGGGGCGACGCATCTCTACAACGCCATGTCCCCCCTCGGCAGCCGGGCGCCGGGCCTCGTCGGCGCCGTTCTGGACGATTCCCGCGCCTATGCCGGCATCATCGTCGACGGCCACCATGTCCACCCCGCCAGCCTGCGCATCGCGCTGCGTTGCCTCGGCCCCGAGCGGCTGTTCCTTGTCTCCGACGCCATGGCCACCACCGCCTCCGACAGCACCGGCTTCACCCTGGGTGGCGAGACGATCTCGCTGGTGGACGGTCGCCTGACCAACGCCGCGGGCACACTGGCCGGCGCCCACCTCACCATGGCCGAGGCCGTGCGCAACCTTGTGTCCTTCACCGCCATCGACTGGACGGTGGCGCTGCGCATGGCCACCGCCACCCCGGCCGAATGCCTGGGCCTGACCGACCGCGGCATCATCGCGGTCGGCGCACGCGCCGATTTCGTCGTGCTGGACGACGACCTGAACGTGATGGAGGTCTGGCAGGACGGAGCACGGCTATAGAAAGGGTTCTTTTTTGTAAAAAAGAACCAAAAAACTTCTGACCATTTTGCACCCGGCTTTCCGATCGGCCGGGCGCAAATGGACAAAGGTCTTTTTGCTTCTTTTCCTTCAGAAAAAGAAGATTTGTCCTTTCCTACTGTCTCACAACCCCGCCTGCGTCACGAACTTCGTGTTCAGGTAGGCCTCGATCGCCTCCGATCCGCCTTCCGAGCCATAGCCGCTGTCCTTGATGCCGCCGAACGGCACCTCGGGCAGCGCCAGGCCCAGATGGTTGATGGTGTGCATTCCGCTCTCCACCGCCGCGGCGATCGCGTTGGCGGTTTTGGCCGAGCGGGTGAATGAATAGGCGGCCAGTCCGTACGGCAGGCGGTTCGCCTCGGCCACCACCTCGTCGAAGCTGGTGAACGGCACCATCAGCGCCAGCGGCCCGAACGGCTCCTCGTTCATCACCCGCATGTCGTTGTTGAGGTTGGTCAGCACGGTCGGCTCGAAGAAATTTCCCTTGTTGCCGACGCGCTTGCCGCCGGTCTGGATCTCCGCCCCCTTCTGCACCGCATCGGCGACGAACCCCTCCATCGCGGTCACCCGCCGCGCATTGGCCAGCGGCCCCATCGTGGTCGCGGGATCGGTGCCCTCGCCCACCTTCACCTTCTTGGCCACGGCCACGAAGCCTTCCACGAACCGGTCGTACACGCTCTCCTGCACCAGGAAACGCGTGGGCGACACGCAGACCTGTCCGGCATTGCGGAACTTCGCCGCCCCCAGGATGCGGCTCGCGGCATCCACGTCGGCATCGTCGAACACGATCGCCGGCGCGTGCCCGCCCAGTTCCATCGTCACCCGCTTCATGTGCAGCCCCGCCAGGGCGGCGAGCTGCTTGCCTACCGCGGTGGAGCCGGTGAACGAGATCTTCCTGATGACTGGATGAGGGATCAGGTATTCGGAAATCTCCGCCGGCACGCCATACACCAAGTTGATCACCCCCGCCGGCACGCCCGCATCGGCGAAGCAGCGGATCAGCTCGGCACAGCTCGCCGGCGTCTCCTCCGGTCCCTTAAGGATGATCGAGCAGCCCGCCGCCAGCGCCGCCGAGGTCTTGCGCACCGCTTGGTTGATGGGGAAGTTCCATGGCGTGAACGCCGCCACCGGCCCGACCGGCTCCTTGACCACAAGCTGGTACACGCCATCGGCGCGCGCTGGGATCACCCGGCCATAGGCGCGGCGCGCCTCCTCGGCGAACCAGTCGATCACGTCCGCCCCGGCCAGCGCCTCGCCCTTCGCCTCGGCCACCGGCTTGCCCTGCTCGGCGGTCATCAGGGCGGCGATCATGTCGGCGCGCTCGCGCAGCAGGTTGGCGGCCTTGCGCATCACCTTCGAGCGGTCGAAGGCGGACACCTTCCGCCACACCTGGAATCCGCGCTCCACCGCCTCGAGCGCACGGTCAAGGTCGGCGCGCTCGGCATGGGCGACCTTGCCGGCCGGCTCGCCGGTGGCGGGGTTGAGCACCGTCAGCGTGCGCCCGGCGGCACTGGGCCCCCAGGTGCCGTCGATCAGCAGGGATACATCATCGTACATCGTCTTCTCCTCGCACGTTCAGTTCGTGACAGTGCAGCACGTGGCGTCGAATTCCGCCGGCACCAGGGCCCCCGGCGCTATGGCGTGTCGGGAATAGCGACTATGGGCCGGTTCACCGGCCTGGTCGAGGGCAGGTCCGTCGGCCCAAGCTGTCATCAAACCGCAATCTCCTTGTCATCGGGCTGCCTTTGGGCGTGTGATACCCGCAGGGAGAAACGAGGATCCATATGAACCCACGCAACGTCCTGCTGATCGTCGTCGATCAGTGGCGGGCCGACTACGTGCCCTATCTCGGTGCCACGCATCTTCGCACTCCCAACCTCGATCGCCTGTGCCGCGCCGGCGTCACCTTCCGCAACCACGTAACCACCACCGTGCCGTGCGGTCCGGCGCGGGCGAGCCTGCATACCGGGCTGTACCTGATGAACCATCGCCAGGTGCAGAACTGGATTCCGTTGGATGCCCGCCACACCACCCTGCCCCGCGCGGTGCGTACCTGCGGGCTGGACCCGGCGCTGATCGGCTACACCACCACGGTGCCGGACCCGCGCACGACGCATCCCAACGACCCGCGCTTTACCAATCTCGGCGACATGATGGAGGGCTGGCGGCCGGTCGGCGCCTTCGGCCCGCATCACGAGGCCTATTTCGGCTGGCTGGCCCAGAAGGGCTATCCGCTGCCCGCCAATCGCGAGGAGATCTGGCTGCCCGAGGGCGAGGATGCCGTGCCCGGCGCCACCGACCGGCCGGCGCGCATCCCGAAGGAACTGTCGGACAGCGCCTTCTTCACCGAGAAGGCCCTGGAATACCTCAAGGGCCGCAACGGCAAGCCGTTCTTCCTGCATCTCGGCTACTACCGTCCGCACCCGCCCTTTGTGGTCAGCGCGCCCTATCACGACATGTACCGCCCGCAGGACATGCCGGCTCCCGTGCGCGCACCCTCCGCCGAGCAGGAAGCCGCGCAGCACCCGCTGCTCGGCCACTATCTGCGCCACACCCGCCAGTCCGGCTTCTTTACCGGCGGCCAGGGCATGACGGCCGAGATGGACGAGGCGACCATCCGCCAGATGCGCGCCACCTATTGCGGCATGATCGCCGAGGTGGACGACAATATCGGCCGTGTCCTCGACCTGCTGGAGCAGAGCGGGCAGATCCGCGACACGCTGATCGTCTTCACCTCCGACCATGGCGAGCAGCTTGGCGACCATCATCTGTGCGGCAAGCTCGGCTACCACGACGAGAGCTTCCGCATCCCGCTGGTGATCGTCGATCCCGACGCGCCGGAGCAGGCCGGGCGGATCGAGACGGCGCCCACCGAGAGCATCGACCTGATGCCGACGATGATCGACTGGCTGGGCGGCGAGGTGCCGCGGGCCTGCGACGGGCGAAGCCTGCGTCCGCTGGTGCATGACGCGAAACCCGCCGACTGGCGCCGCGAACTGCACTACGAGTACGACTTCCGCGACACCTTCAACTCGCGCGCCGAAACCGATCTCGGCCTGCCGATGGATGCCTGCACGCTCGCGGTGATCCAGGACGAGAAGTGGAAATACGTGCACTTCACCGCCCTGCCCCCGCTGCTGTTCAACCTCGAAGCCGACCCGGGCCAGTTCACCAACCTCGCCGACGACCCCGCCCACGCCGCCATCGCCCGCGACTACGCCCAGAAGGCGCTGTCCTGGCGCATGCACCACGCCGACCGCACCCTCACCCACTACCGCGCCACGCCCACCGGACTGGAACGGCGCACGCCGTCCGGCAATGGAGAATCCGCATGACCAAGCTCAGCCGCCGCACCACCCTGGCACTGGGGGCCGGCACCGCCGCCACCGCCGCCCTGCCCCGCTTCGCCATCGGCCAGGCCGACAACCGCCCGACCATCACCATCGCGGTGCAGAAGATCAGCAACACCAACACCCTCTCGGCCCTGCGCGAGCAGTCCAACGTCGGCACCAGGCTGGCGCCGCTGATCACCGAGCGGCTGATCGACCTCAACTACCAGTCCAAGCTGGAGCCGGTGCCGGGGCTGGCCACGGAATGGAAGCGTATCGACGACACCACGGTGGAGTTCAAGCTGCGCCAGGGCGTGAAGCGGCACGACGGCGGCGAGATGACCGCCGAGGACGTGGCCGGCAGCTTCAGCCCGCAGCACATGTTCGGCGAGACGCGCCCCACCGTGCGCGGCGTGACCATCCCGCTGTCCGGCAGCAATCCGGCCGTGTTCACCAAGGAACTTATCCGCGACGTGCCGCCGGTCGCCCGCCGCCTGTGGCCGGCCTTCGAGCGCATGGAGATCGTCGACAAGCACACCGTGCGCTTGGTCAACGCGGCTCCTGACGTAACCATCGAGGGCCGCGCCTCGGTGCGCGGCAGCGACATCATCGGCTGGCAGGCGTTCAACGACGCGCCGTCCTGGCTGGAATACGCCCGCAAGCCGGTGGGCACCGGACCCTACAAGGTGCGCGAGTTCAAGCCGGACAACTCGCTGGTGCTGGACGCGCACGACGAATACTGGGGCGGCCGGCCGCCGATCAAGACGCTTCGGTTCATGGAGGTGCCCGAGAGTTCCTCGCGGATCAACGGGCTGCTGTCGGGCGAATACCAGTTCGCCAGCGACATCTCCCCCGACCAGATCAAGCAGATCGAAGACAATCGCGCCTTCGAGGTGCAGGGCAGCCTGGTGCCGAACCACCGCCTGATCGTGTTCGACAAGAACCATGCGCCGTTGCAGGACGCGCGCGTGCGCCGGGCGATGACCCATGCCATCGACCGCCAGGCGATCGTGGACGCCTTGTGGGCCGGGCGCACGGCGGTGCCGAAGGGGCTGCAGTGGGAGTTCTACGACCAGATGTTCATCAGCGACTGGTCGGTGCCGAAATACGACCCGGCGCTGGCGCGCAAGCTGGTGAAGGAGTCGGGCTACAAGGGCGATCCGATCACCTTCCGCGTGCTCAACAACTACTACATCAACCAGGTTGCCAATGCGCAGGTGCTGGTGGAGATGTGGAAGCAGGTGGGGCTGAACGTGCAGATCACCATGGTGGAGAACTGGAGCCAGATCTTCGCCCGCGGGCCGGAGCGCGGGGTGCGCGACTGGTCGAACAGCGCCACATTCAGCGATCCCGTCTCCTCCATCGTCGCCCAGCACGGCCCGAACGGCCAGCAGCAGCAGATGGGCGAGTGGACCGATGACGAAATGAACAAGCCGACGGTGGACCTGGAGAGCAGCACGGACCGGGCGCGGCGGCGGGCGGTGTTCGCGCGGATGCTGGAGATCTGCGAGCGCGAGGACCCGGCCTATACCGTGCTGCATCAGAACGCGGTGTTCACGGCGAAGCGGCGCGACATCAAGTGGAAGGCCGCACCCTCCTTCGCCATGGATTTCCGTGCCAACAACTTCTCGCTTTGAGCGACTCTGGCGCCGTGGCTGACCCGCTGGTTCGCATTCGCGACCTGCGGGTCGCCTTCCATGGACTGCCTGCACTGCGCGGCATCGATCTCGACGTGATGCCGGGCGAGGCGGTGGGGCTGGTGGGGGAATCCGGTTGCGGCAAGTCGGTCACCTGGCTTGCCGCCCTTGGCCTGCTGCCCGCGACCGCCATGGTCACGGGCAGCGTCCGGCTGGGGGAGGCCGAATTGCTGGGCGCACCTGCCGGCACACTCGACAGGGTGCGGGGCGGGCGGGTCGCGATGATCTTCCAGGACCCGGCGACGGCGCTGAATCCGGTCAAGCGGGTGGGCCAGCAGGTGGCCGAGGCGTTGCGGCTGCATCGCGGCATGGATGGCGGGGCGGCCGCGGCGGAAGTGCTGCGGCTGTTCGACCAGGTGGGCATTCCCGATCGGCGCCGGCGGATGCACATCTATCCGCACGAGATGTCCGGCGGGCAGAACCAGCGGGTGATGATCGCAATGGCGCTGGCCGGCCAGCCGGAACTGCTGGTGGCCGACGAGCCGACCACGGCGCTGGACGCGACCATCCAGGCGCAGATCCTGGACCTGCTGCGCCGGTTGCAGCAGGAAACGGGCATGGCGCTGGTGCTGATCAGCCACGACCTGGGCGTGGTGGCGGAGATGTGCACCCGCGTGGGCGTGATGTATGCCGGGCGGATCGTGGAGCAGGCGCCTTCGGACAGCCTGTTCGCCGCCCCCTGCCACCCCTATACGCGCGGCCTGCTGGCTGCCCTGCCCGACATGGTCGGGCCGCGGCGGCGGCTGGAGGCGATTCCCGGCGGAGTGCCGGAGCCGTGGAACCTGCCGCCGGGTTGCGCCTTCGCGCCGCGCTGCGCGCGTGCCACCGCGGCATGTGACGCGGGGGAACCCTCCCTTCGCGCCATTGGCGATCACCAGGCCGCCTGCATTCACCTCGACCACCGGGAAACTGTTGCCGCATGAGCCTGCTCGCCCTTGACGGCGTCTCCCGCGTGTATGCCACCCGCCGCGGCCTGCTCGGTCGGCCGGTGGAGGTGCGCGCGGTGGACCATGTGTCGCTCTCTGTGCAGCCCGGCCGCACGCTCGGCATCGTCGGCGAGTCCGGCTGCGGCAAGTCCACCACCGGGCGGGTGGCGCTGGGCATCGAGCGGCCGAGCGAGGGCATGGTGTTGTTCGAGGGCCAGGCGATGCCGGCGCCGGGCACGCCAGGATGGCGGGCGATGCGCGCGCGGATGCAGCTTGTGCATCAGGATCCGCTGGGGGCGATGGACCGGCGGCTGGACGTGGCGACGCAGGTGGGCGAGCCGCTGGAGATCCATGGGATCGGCAACGCCGCCGAGCGGCGCGAGCGCGTGGCCGGGTTGCTGCGCGACGTGGGGCTGCGGGAGGATCTGGGGGCGCGGCATCCGCACGAGCTTTCCGGCGGGCAGCGCCAGCGCGCGGTGCTGGCCCGCGCGCTCGCGACTGACCCCGCGCTGCTGGTGTGCGACGAGCCGGTCTCCGCGCTGGACGTTTCGATCCAGGCGCAGGTGATCAACATGCTGACCGACCTGCAGGCGGCGCGCGGGATTGCCATGCTGTTCATCAGCCACGACCTGAAGGTGGTGCGCCAGATCAGCCATGAGGTGGCGGTGATGTATCTGGGGCGGGTGGTTGAACAGGGCGATCCGGAGGCGATCTTCGCCGATCCGCTGCATCCGTATTCGCGGGCGCTGGTCTCGGCGATACCGGTGCCGGGCCCGCGGCGGATCGCGCGAATCGTGCTGACCGGCGATCCGCCCAATCCGGCCGACCGGCCAACCGGCTGTGCGTTTCATCCGCGCTGCCCGGTGGCTGTCGCCGCGTGCGCCAGCGTGACGCCGCCGCTGGCGGTGATGGGGGATGGACGGAAGGTGGCGTGCCATCTGGTGGCCGGCGATGTTCAGGTGGCCGCCTGATGCTGCGTTTCATCGCCCTGCGGCTCGGCCGCGCGCTGCTGACCGTGGCCCTGGTGGTGACCTTTGCCTTCGTGGTGCTGCGGCTTTCGGGCGATCCGGCCCTGCTGATCATGTCGCCGGATGCGCCGCCCGAGGTGCTGGCCGCGTTCCGTGAGGCTTGGGGGCTGGATGACCCGGTGTGGGTGCAATACCTCAAGTATTTCATCGCGATCCTGCATGGCGAACTGGGGCAGTCGATGCGCGATGGGCGGCCGGCGATCGAACTGGTGGCCGAGCGGATTCCGGCCACGCTGATGCTCACCATTCCCGCGCTGTTGCTGAAGGTGGGGCTGGGGATTCCGGCGGGCATGTATGCCGCGCTGCACCGCAACTCGCTCACCGACCGGCTGGTGATGACGCTGGCCGTGGCCGGGTTCACCGTGCCCAGCTTCGTGCTGGCGCTGGTGCTGGTGCTGATCTTCGCGGTGCAGCTGGGCTGGCTGCCGTCGGGCGGGCAGGAAAGCTGGCGCAGCGTGATTTTGCCGGTGATCTCGATGGGGCTTGGGGGAGCCGGGGTGCTGGCGCGGTTCACGCGGTCGGCGATGCTGGAGGTGCTGGGGCAGCCGTATATCCGGACCGCCAGCGCCAAGGGGGTGCCGTGGCGGATGGTGGTGCGGGGGCATGCGCTGCCGAACGCGGCGATCCCGACGGTGACGGTGGTGGGGTTCATGGTGGGCGCGCTGATGGCCGGGGCGGTGGTGGTGGAGAGCGTGTTCTCCTGGCCGGGGTGGGGCGGCTGCTGGTGGTGGCCGTGTCGAACCGTGATCTCGCCGTGGTGCAGTGCGTGCTGCTGCTGGTGGCGATCACGATGGTGACGGCGAATTTCATCGTCGACCTGCTTTATGGCGTGCTCGATCCGCGCATGCGCGGGCAGGCGGCGGCGGGAGGCCATTGATGGCGGATGTCGTACCGGTCGCGGTCCTGCCGGGGGCTGCGGTGGCGGCCCCGAAGCGGCGGCGGGCGCGGATGCCGGCGGGGGTGATGGCGGCGCTTGGCTGGCTGGCGGTGATGCTGGCGGTGGCGCTTGCCGCCGACCTGATCCGGCCGTACGGCATCACGGCGCTGGACCTGCGGGCGCGGCTGACGCCGCCGGTTGGGTTCGGGGGCGGGTGGGCGCATCCGCTCGGCACGGACGAGTTGGGGCGGGACGTGCTGAGCCGGCTGATCGAGTCGGTTCGCGTGTCGCTGCTGATCGCGTTCGGGGCGACGGCGATCGCGGCGGTGGTGGGCACCACGATGGGGTTCCTGGCGGCGCATTTCCGGGGCTGGGTGGAGCAGGTCGTGCTGATGCTGATCGACTTCCAGGCCTCGATGCCGTTCCTGATTCTGGCGCTGTCGGTGCTGGCGTTCCTGGGCAATTCGCTGGTGCTGTTCGTTTGCCTGATGGGGCTGAACGGGTGGGAGCGGCATGCGCGCATCTCGCGCGGGCTGGCGATCGCGGCCAATGCGCAGGGTTACGCGGCGGCGGTGCGGGGGCTGGGGGCGACGCCGCTGCGGATCTATACGCGCCATGTGCTGCCCAACATCGCCTCGACGCTGATCGTGGCGGCGACGCTGTCGTTTCCCGAGGTGGTGCTGCTGGAGAGCGGATTGTCGTTCCTGGGGCTGGGGGTGCAGCCGCCGATGACCAGCCTGGGGAACATGGTGGGGTATGGGCGGGAATACCTGACGCGGGCGCCGTGGATCCTGCTTGCGCCGTCGGTGGTGATCGTGTTGACGACGTTGTCGGTGAGCCTGCTGGGCGATTGGCTGCGCGACCGGCTGGACCCGACCCTGAACTAGGACGCCACCATGACCCTGATTGCCTCGCATCGCGGCGGTTCGCTGGAAGCGCCGGAGAATTCGCCGACCAGTTTTCGCCACACGGCGGCGCTGGGGGTGGAGCAGGTGGAGTTCGATATCCATCCGACGGCCGATGGGCATATCGTGGTGATCCATGACGCGACCTTGGAGCGGACCACCGATGGCCACGGGCCGGTTGCCGTGCGGACGCTGGCCGAGCTTCGGGCGGTGACGATCAAGGGCACCGAGGCCGACCGGATCATGACGCTGCCGGAGGTGGTGGAGGTGTTCCGGCCGACGGGCATCGACCTGCGGATGGAGGTGAAGTCGGATGTGGGGCACCAGCCTTATCCAGGCCTGCTCGGCGATGCGTTGCGGTTGCTGGATGCGGCGGGGATGCGGGGGCGGACGGTGGTGACGAGCTTTCTCGCGCCGATCGTGGGCGAGGCGGTGCAGGCGCCGGGGCTGCTGGGGCGGATCTGGCTGGTGGCGCCGGTGGTGATGGATGATGCCGGGCTGGACGGCGTGGTGGCGGCGGCCGAGGCGCATGCGATCGGGCATGTGGGCATTCGCGCCAACCGGCTCGACGGGCGGGTGCTGGCGCATCTGCGGGCGGCGGGGCTGGGCGTGGGGGCCTGGGCGGTGAACGACGAGGAGAGCGTGCGGCGGATGCTGGACCTCGGGGTGGAGGTATTCACCACCGATGTTCCGACGACGGCCTTGGCGATGCGCAAGTTGCGGAACAAGCCTGTTACGTAACGTATTGGGCGTGGCTGGGCGGGCCGGTCAGTCGCCGCGCTTTTTCCATGCTCGGCCGGCGGTCAGGACATAGGCAGGCAGCGGACGGTCCGGCGTGCCTTCACGCACGGCCGGGACTGGCGGTCTGCGGCGTGGCTGGCGGGGCCGCGCGGGGAGCGCGAGCGCGGCGGGCAGGTCGACGGCGAGCGCGTGGCATAGCGGGCGCAGCAGGCGGCCGGCGCGCGGCACCTGGGCCAGGAAGCGCGCCATCTCCCCGTCCTGGAGCAACAGATGCAGATGGGCCGCGCATTGCCCCGTCTCGGCAAGGCGCTTGTTGATCCAGCCACGCTCGCGCGGAAGCCTCAGTGCCTGGCGGCGTGGCGCGGGCACCGCCCCCTGCCCTGCTCCCTGGCCTGCCCGCGCGCCGCCACCAGGGCGCGGCGGCGGCAGGGTGCCGGACTGCCAGCGTCCGACGAGAATGCGAAACCGCCCGGCCAGGCGCTCGGCGCGACGAACCAGCAGGAGCCAGGTTTCACCCGGGATCACCCGGTGCGGGCTGGGCGCGACCTGCTCGACGAAAAGCCCGGTCCCCAGGGCCACAACAAGCGGCCCACGCGCCTGACGCACCATGAAAGCAGCCACCGCGGCGCCGAGACGGTCGAGGATGAGGGTGAAGCGGGCGGCGAGTGATGTCATGGTTAGTTATTATATTTGGCACGATCCGCCGCTGCAAGCGCGTTCGCCCTGCTGCGGGGCGAAGAAGGAGATTCCAAAGGAAGAATGTTCTTTTTTGGAAAAAAAAGAACCAAAAAACTTCTACCCGGTTGCCTCGGCAAGAACGCTCGTTGCTCCCGGCAGTGGTCTTGGGTAGCGTAAATCAATGGAAGTCTTTTTGCTTCTTTTTCTTCAGAAAAAGAAGATTCTTACTGTCTGTCTGTGCTGTTCGTGCCAAGACGGTTCAGTTCTTCTCGAGTGGCGCGTTACTTGGTGCGCCGCCGCGCCGCGGCCAGTGCGGCGGCCGCGAGGCCAAGCAGCGCCAGCGTGCCGGGTTCGGGCACAGGGGCGACTCGCTCACGAAGGTGAGGTCCACCCCTGCCAAGGGGATGGTTACGGTTCGCCCGTCCTGGGGGAGCGCCCCGGGACCGGCGCCAAAATAGGGAAAATCACCGGCGCCGCCAAAACTGCCGCTGAGCGTCGCGACCGCGCCATTGATCGTAATATCGGATGAATACGTGTAGGCCAGATAGCTTGTCAGTTCGGTGGGCGCCGAGGGCAGCGCGAACTCGACATAGGCGTTCACCGCGATTGGCACGATCGCCCCGAGGAGCGTTGCCGAGAAGTAGTGATCCAGGCCATCCGCGAACACAAGCCCGGTTTGCAACGCGGAATTCACGACGATCGCGCCATCGACGGAGAATCCGTTGAAGCCGCCGGCCGTGAGAGTGTAGGTGCCGGGGTTGCTGTCGTCGATCGTGAGGTAGGCGGCCGAGGCTGGCGCCGATGCCAGCAACAGCGCCACGGCGCCCGTCAAGAACAGCTTCTGCACCGCACCTATCTCCTGGCACCGGACGTTATTGCACAACAGGACCGTTGATGCCCGAAAGTATGCGCCGCGCGCATTCAGCGGCGCAAGTGAGTCCATGCGTTGCCGCACCAAATCCCGCCGGCGCGCCGGTGTTTGCCCGATCCGGTGAGGATTGCGCCGTCTATCGTGCCAGCAGCGCCCGGGCGGCATCGGCCATGACGGCGCCGCCGAGCATGATGTCTTCGTCCGACGTGTTTTCGCTCCAGTGGTGGCTGATGCCGCCGATGCTGGGGACGAAGAGCATGCCGGCGGGCATGACCTTGGCGAGCATTTGGGCGTCGTGGCCGGCGCCGCTGGGCATGCGCTGGTGCAGGCCGGGGGCGTGGGTTTCGGCGGCGGCTTCCAGCGCGTTCTGGAAACGCGGGTCCATGACCTTGGGGATGGAGCGGGAGAGATTGGTCAGCGCGGCCGTGCAGGGGCCTTGGTTGGCTTCGGCGACGAGGGATTCCAGGGTGGCTTGCAGGCGGTTGAGCACTTCCGGATCGGCGTCGCGGAACTGGATGAGCATTTCGGCGCCGCCGGGGATGATGCTGGCGGCGCCGGGTTCGAGGGTGATGCGGCCGACGGTCCAGACGCTGCGTTCGGCGCAGATTTTGGGGAAGGTGGCGTCGATGGCGACGGCGAGTTTGGCGGCGGCGAGGCCGGCATCGCGGCGGATGGCCATGCGGGTGGTGCCGGCGTGGTTCTGCACGCCTTCGAAGCGCACCTTGTACTGCCAGATGCCGACGATGCTGGTGACGACGCCGATCTTGAGGTTGCGGGCTTCGAGGTCGTCGCCCTGTTCGATATGGGCTTCAAGGTAGCCGGCGTAGCGGCCGGGGGCGAAGGCGATGCGGGGCTTGCCGGCCAGGCCGGCTTCGGCGAGGGCGTGGCGGAGGGATTTGTTGGCGTGGCGGCCGTGGGCGGCGTCCATCTCGGCCTCGGAGAGTTCGCCGATGAAGGAGCGGCTGCCGAGGAAGCTGCCGTAATGGCCCTCCTCGTCGGCCCAGGAGACGACGTCGATGCCGCCGCCGAGCGCGCGCGCGGCTTCCAGCGCGTAGATGACGCCGAGGGCGCCGTCGAGCCAGCCGGCTTCGGGCTGGGTTTCGGTGTGGCTGCCGAGCAGGAGCTTGGGGCCGGGGGTGGGATCGCGGCCGATGACGTTGCCGATGCCGTCGATCTCCGGTTCCAGCCCGGCCTCGCGCATGCGCTCGCAGAGCCAGTGGCGGGATTCCATGTCCACCGGCGAATAGGTCGGGCGGTGAACGCCGGTCTTGAAGGTGCCGAAGCCGCGCAGCTTGTAAAGGTCGGCAAGGAGGCGGGGGCCGTCGTAGGCAGTGTTGGGGATGGTCATGGGGCGGCACCTGTCAGGGAGGAAAAGTCTTCTTTTTCTGTAGAAAAAGAAGCAAAAGACTTTTACCCATTGCGGCCGGAGAGTCTGTGCCTCTCCGACCCAACGAAGGATGATCAGAAGTTTTTTGGTTCTTTTTTTTCAAAAAAGAACATGCTTTCTTGGGCTTTACTCTGCCACCTTGATTCCCTGCGGGCGGATCAGCCCGTCCGGAACGGCGGTGAAGCCGGAGACTTTGTTGCTGTGGGCGAAGAGCCAGTTGTGATGGTACATGACCATCAGCGGGCGGTCGGCGGTGTAGATGGCCGAGATCTGGCGGTAGAGGGCCTGGCGCTGGGCGACGTTGGTGACGGCGCGGGCTTGGGCGAGGAGGTTGTCGAACTTGGGGTTGATGTATTTGCCCCAGTTCAGGAAGCCGTCGGACTGGAGCCAGATGGCGACGTTGCCGTCGGGGTCGGCGCGGCCGGACCAGATGCCGATATAGGCGTTGAATTCGCCGGCGCGGGCGGCGGCGACGCCGGCATTGGCTTCCATGGCGGTGATCTTGACGTCGAACCCGGCCTCGCCGGCCATCGACTGGATGATCTCCGCGGTTTGCAGCGGGATGGGGGCGTTGCCGACGACGAGGGTGACGGGGACGCGCTCGACGCCGGCGGCCTTGAGCAGGGCTTTGGCGCCGGCGAGGTCGCGCGGGGGCACGGGGATGTCGGGGTTCCAGTAGGTGGTGCCGGGCGCCTCGGTCTGGTTGGAGGGGACCATCAGGCCGTCGAGCACGACCTGGTTAAGGACGGTGCGGTCGATGGATTTCTCGAAGGCTTCGCGTACGCGCTTGTCACGGCCGAAGGGGCCGTCGGCCATGGGACCGTGGGCGAGATTGAAGAGCAAGGTTTGGTAGGCGACGGCGGGGGCGGAGAGGAGTTTGAGGTTGGGGTCGGCCTTGACGGCGCCGGCGTCGGTGGGGGCGACGCCCTCGATGAGGTCGAGCTGGCCGGCGCGCAGGTTGACGAGCTTGACCGAGCTGTCGGTGATGGGGCGATAGGTGATGCGGTCGACATGGATGGCGGGCGCGTTCCAGTAGCCGGGGAAGCGGTCGAGGACGATGCGGTCCTGGGCGACGCGTTGGGCGAAGCTGAAGGGGCCGGCGCAGACCGGGGCGGTGCCGAATTCCTTGCCGAGCTTGGCCAGGGCCTTGGGCGAGGCGATCATGCCGGCGCGGTCGGCGAGGACGGCGACGAGGGGGGCGTTGGGGGCGGAGAGGCGCAGGCGGATGGTGAGCGGGTCGAGCACCTCGATGGCGCTGATCGGCTTGACCTCGGCCTTGCGGCGGCTTTCGGGGGCCGTGCGGTAGCGTTCGAGGTTGATGCGGACGGCTTCGGCGTCCATGGACTCGCCGTCCTGGAATTTGACGCCGGGGCGCAGCTTGATGGTGAGCGCCATGTTGTCGGGCGACCATTCCCAGCCGGTGGCGAGCTGGGGGACGAAGTTCAACTTGGAGTCGATGTCCACCAGCTTGTCGCACATGGCGGCGAAGACGATGCGGCCGATGTAGGAGCCACCGGTAGCGGGGTCGAGCTGGTCGGGGTCGCTGCCGAGGCCGATGCGCAGTTCCGATGCCTGGGCGGGGGTGGCGGCGAGGTGACCGGCGAGGGCGGCCATCGACAGCCAGACAGGGGTCCAGACAGGGGTGAGGCGCATGGTCGGCTCCGGTTCTGTTGCTTCGGGGGCGATGCAAGCATGATGGCGGCGGGGAGCACAGTAATTTTGTGCAACGCGGCGAGGAATGGGCGGCGAAGAAAGGAAGGCGATGACGGAGATCTATGTGGACGGCGATGCGTGCCCGGTGCGCGAGGAGGTGTATCGCGTGGCGGGGCGGCTGGGGCTGGTGGTGCATGTGGTTTCGAACGGATCGCGGCCGATCCGTCCGCCGGGGCTGGCGAATGTGCGCATGGTGGTGGTGCCGGAGGGAGCGGATGTGGCCGATGACTGGATCGCCGAGCGGATCACGGCGGCGGATGTGTGCGTGACGGCGGATATTCCACTGGCGTCGCGGTGCCTGGCGCGGGGGGCGCGGGCGGTGGCGAATAACGGGCGGGTGTGGACGCCGGACAATATCGGCAATGCGCTGGCCGGGCGGGAGGTGGGGCGGCACCTGCGGGAGATGGGGGTGGCGACGGGGGGGCCGGCGCCGATGGGCAAGGCGGACCGGTCGAAGTTCCTGTCGGCGCTGGATACGCTGGTGCAGGCGGCGCTGCGGGGCCGGTAGGGGGGCGGCAGCGGCCGCTACAGCCCGGCGAACAGGGCGGTGGAGAGGTAGCGTTCGGCGAAGCTGGGGGCGATGGCGACGATCAGCTTGCCGGCATTGGCGGGGTCGCGGGCGAGGTCGAGGGCGGCGTGCAGGGCGGCGCCCGAGGAGATGCCGATGGGCAGGCCCTCGGCCTGGGCGCAGCGGCGGGCCATGGCGAGGGCCTCGCGTTCGGAGATGCGCACGATCTGGTCGATGAGGGCGAGGTCGAGCACGGCGGGGTGGAAGCCGGGGCCGATGCCCTGCAGGCCGTGGGGGCCGGGTTCGTCGCCTGAGAGGACGGCGCTTTCGGCGGGTTCGACGGCGATGACGCGCAGGGCGGGGCGGCGGGGCTTGAGGCGGCGGGCGATGCCGGTGAGGGTGCCGCCGGTGCCGGCGCCGCCGATGACGAAGTCGACCTGGCCGGCGGTGTCCTGCCAGATTTCCTCCGCCGTGGTCGTTTCGTGCGCCAGGGGGTTGGCGGGGTTGTCGAACTGGCGGGGCATCCAGGCGTTGGCGGTGGCGGCGACGAGGGCCTCGGCGCGGGCGATGGCGCCGGCCATGCCGTGGCGGGCGGGGGTGGATTCGACCTCGGCGCCCATCAGGCGGAGCATCTTGCGGCGTTCGACCGAGGCACCCTCAGGCATGCAGACGATGAGGCGGTAGCCGCGGGCGGCGGCGACGAAGGCGAGCGCGATGCCGGTGTTGCCGGAGGTGGGCTCGACGAGGATCGAGCGGCCGGGCTCGATGAGGCCAGCGGCCTCGGCGGCGTCGATCATGGCGAGGCCGATGCGGTCCTTGACCGAGCCGAGCGGGTTGAAGAATTCAAGCTTGAGCGCGACGTCGCCGGCCAGGGATTCCTCGGCGGCGATGCGGGGGATGCGGACCAGGGGGGTGGCGCCGATGGTGTCGAGCACGCTGGCGAAGATGCGGCCACGCGCGGGGACGGTTTCGGGCGTGGGTTCGTGGGCTGGCGGGCGGGTCTCGGGTTGGTCCATTGGGCCTTCTAGCATGGGATTGGCGTGCTTTACACGCGGCAGGGCCGTGGTTTAGTGGGAATGCAGGGCGGCGAGGCAAGGCAACGATGAAGCACGGCAGGTGACATGCTGATCCGCAGGGACCGCGCCATGCTGGCGATCACCATCATGCTGGAGGTCGCGTTCCATGGCGGGCGGACGGCGACCGTGAGCGCCGCCGACCTGGCCGAGCGGCTGAAGCTGGCGCGGCGGGGGATGGAGCCGCTTTTGCAGATGTTGTCGCGTGCAGGATTGCTGGAGAGCGTGCGCGGGCCGCGGGGCGGCTACCGGCTGGGGCGGCCGCGGCGCGACATCCGGCTGTCGGACATCGTGGCGGTGGTGACGGGCGAGGACGTGGATTCGGGCGACGGGCCGTCGGGGACGCTGCACGGCAGCGTGGTGGAGCCGTTGTGGATGCGGCTGGAGACGACGGCGCAGGGGGTGCTGGCGGGGCTGACGCTGGACGATCTGTTGCGCCAGGCGGCGGCGGCGGGGCTGCGCCGGCCGAATGCCGAGCCGATCACCTTTGCCATCTGAGGCGGCTGCCACCTGAGGCGGCTCGGCTTCCACAGGGGTGCGGATGAGTTGGCAGGATGTCCATATCGGCTGGCCCGGGCAGGCGTCATATTTCTTTCATAAAAATGCAATCAGGGAGTCTCGGGCCGGGCGTAGGTTCCGGCCGCACGCAGCGCGGGGGACTCCGCCGCCGGGCTGTGTCCTGTCCCGTCGCCCTGCCCCAGGGCTACACCAGAGGAGTTTTCATGAAGCGCGTATTGAGCATCCTGGCCGCCGTTGCGGTGGCCGGCGCGACCGCCATTTCCGCCCCGGCGACCGCCCAGCAGATCACCGGCGCCGGCGCGTCGTTCCCCGCGCCCGTCTATGCAAAGTGGGGCGAGGCGGCGAAGGCTGCGATCGGCATTCAGCTGAACTACCAGTCGATCGGCTCCGGCGGCGGGCAGAACCAGATCCTCAACCGCACCGTCGATTTCGGCGCCTCCGACGCGCCGATGGCGCCGGAGAAGCTGGAGAAGGGAAACCTGGTGCAGTTTCCGACCGTGATGGGCAGCGTGGTGCCGATCGTGAACATCCCGGGCGTCGGCGAGGACCAGCTGAAGCTGACCGGCGAGATCCTGGCCGACATCTACATGGGCAAGATCACCAAGTGGAACGACCCGAAGCTGGTTGAGCTGAACCGCGACGTGAAGCTGCCGAACCTAGCGATCGCGCCGGTGTACCGCGCCGACGGCTCGGGCACGACGTTCGTGTACACCTCGTACCTCTCGGCGATCAGCCCGGATTGGAAGTCGCGCGTGGGTGCGGCGACCAGCGTGAAGTGGGTCGTGGGCAACGGCGCGAAGGGCAATGAGGGCATCGCCGCCACGGTGCGCCAGGTGCGTGGCGCGATCGGCTATGTCGAGGGCGCCTATGCCACGCTGAACAAGCTGTCCTCCACCCAGTTGCGCAACCGTTCGGGGCACTTCGTGAAGGCTTCGCTGGAAGCCGCCATGGCGGCGGCCGAGAATGCCGACTGGGGTGCGGCCAAGCACTACGCGGTCAGCCTGATCGATGCGCAGGGCGACACAAGCTGGCCGATCGTTTCGGCGACCTTCATCCTGGTGCCGCGCGACGCCAAGGACCCGGCGCACACCGCCAATGTGGTGAAGTTCTTCGATTGGGCCTACTCCAACGGCAACAAGATCGCCGCCGGCCTGGAGTATGTGCCGCTGCCGAAGACGGTGCAGGACGCGGTTCGCAAGACCTGGGCTGCCGAACTGAAGACCGGCAGCTGAGCTGAAGGGCGACCGGGCGGGCTTTACGCCGGCCCGGTCGCCCACCGCGACGGCGCCCCTGGCAGGAATTTCCTGCCGGGGGTTTGCCTTGCAAGCAGAGCTGCGTTCCCGTTACGCCCGCCGCCCGATACCATTCTGGAGACCGGATCTTGTCAGCAAGTTCCCCCACCGACCGCGGCCTTGTCTCGCTGACCCGGAAGCCCGCCGGCATGTCCGGTGACCGGATCTTCGCCCTGGCCACGACCGCGGCCGGGGTGCTGGTGCTGGTGATGCTCGGCGCGATCATCGTGTCGCTGTTCGTGGGCGGGTGGCCCGCCTTCCGCGAATTCGGCCTCGCCTTCCTGACCAGCACGGAATGGGACCCGGTCAATTCGGTGTTCGGCGCCGCGGTGCCGCTGTATGGGACGGTGGTGACCTCGGTCGTGGCCATCGTGCTTGCCGTTCCGGTGGCGTTCGGCGTCGCCTTCTACCTGACGGAGATCGCGCCGATGTGGCTGCGCCGGCCGGTGGGCACGGCGATCGAGCTGCTGGCCGCGGTGCCGTCGATCATCTACGGCATGTGGGGCTTCTATGTGATCGTGCCGATGATGGCGACGTATGTGCAGCCGGGGGTGATAGACACTTTCGCCGAGGTGCCGGTGCTGCAGGATTTTTTCGCCGGCCCGCCCTTCGGCACCGGCCTGTTCACCGCGGCGCTGATCCTGGCGGTGATGATCCTGCCGTTCATCGCCGCGACGATGCGCGACGTGTTCCTGACCGTGCCGCCGGTGTTCAAGGAGAGCGCCTATGGCGTGGGCTGCACCACCTGGGAGGTGATGCGCTCCATCGTGATCCCGTACACCCGCATCTCCGTGGTGGGCGGCATCATGCTCGGCCTGGGGCGGGCGCTCGGCGAGACGATGGCGGTGACCTTCGTTATCGGCAACACCAACCGCATCGCCACCTCGCTGTTCGGGCCCGGAAACACCATCGCCTCGCTGGTGGCCCTGGAATTTCCGGAGAGCCCGGCCGGCAGCCTGAAGCTGTCTTCGCTACTGGCCTTGGGCTTTTTGCTGTTCGTGCTGTCGTTCATCGTGCTGGCGCTGTCGCGGATGCTGCTGCGCACGCGAACCACCGGCTGAGGGAGCAACGACGATGAGCGCCTCCACCCTTGCCGCCGGCGCGGCCGCGCGCCCGGTCCGCGACGAGGCGACCGCCAGGCGGCTGGGCCGGCAGCGCAAGCGGTCCGACCTGATCGTGCGGCTGCTGTGCGTGATGGCGACGCTGGTTGGCATCGCCTTCCTCGCCTCGATCCTGGTGACCCTGCTGCTGTGGGGCTTCAGCGGCCTGTCGGTCAGCGTGTTCACCAACGTGACCTTGCCGCCGGGCTCGGGCGGCGGGCTGCTGAACGCGATCGTCGGCAGCCTGATCCAGACGGCGATCGGCACCGCCATCGGCACCCCGATCGGCCTGCTGGTGGGCACCTATCTGTCCGAGTATGCAAGCGGCACCCATCTGGGCAATGCGGTGCGGTTCGTGTCGGATGTGCTGCTGTCGGCGCCGTCGATCCTGATCGGCCTGTTCGTCTATACGATCCTGGTGGCGCCGCTCGGCGGGTTCTCGGGGATTGCCGGCTGCATAGCGCTGGCGGTGATCGTGATACCGATTGTGGTGCGCACCACCGAGGACATGCTGCGGCTCATTCCCGTGGCGCTGCGCGAGGCGGCGGTGGCGCTCGGGGCGCCGAAATGGCGCTCGATCGTGTTCGTCTGCTACCCGGCGGCACGCGACGGCATCATGACCGGCGTGTTGCTGGCGCTGGCGCGGGTGGCCGGCGAGACGGCGCCGCTGCTGTTCACCTCGCTGGGCAACCTGAACTGGTCGGTGGACCTGACGCAGCCGATGTCGAGCCTGCCGGTCACCATCTACCAGTATGCGGCCTCGCCGTACGAGGACTGGGTTCAGCTTGCCTGGGCCGGTGCGCTGCTGATCACGTTCGGGGTTCTCGCCATCAACATCATCGCCCGGCTCGTGCTGCGCCGGCGCAGCTGATGCGGCACCGCGCAACCGATACGGCTATCCGTCATCCGTCCGCAGGAACAGCGACATGAACGAGACAACTTCCGGGACCAAGGCCATGACGGCATCCCCCGCCCTGGAGACCCGGCCGGAAAGCGCCGCGGCGCCGGCCAAGATCGCCATTCGCAACCTCGATTTCTACTATGGCGACAACCGGGCGCTGAAGGGCATCAACCTCGACTTCGCCGAGCGCCAGGTGACCGGCATGATCGGGCCGTCGGGGTGTGGCAAGTCCACCCTGCTGCGCTGCCTGAACCGCATGTACGACCTGTATCCGGGCCAGCGCGCCACCGGCGAGGTGATGATGGACGGGCAGAACATCATCGCCGCCGGCGTGGATGTGAATGCCCTGCGCAGCCGCATCGGCATGGTGTTCCAGAAGCCGACGCCGTTCCCGATGTCGATCTACGACAACATCGCCTTCGGGGTGCGGCTGCACGAGAAGCTGGGCAAGGGCGCGATGGATGAGCGGGTGGAGTGGTCGCTGTCGCGCGCGGCGCTGTGGGACGAGGTCAAGGACCGTCTCGGCAGCCCTGCCAGCGGCCTGTCGGGCGGGCAGCAGCAGCGGCGGCGC
>CAWAAI010000007.1:0-94286 GCA_963779875.1 uncultured Alphaproteobacteria bacterium
GGCCAAGCAATATCGCCACGGGCAGGCCGAAGCCCACGCTGCGCCCAGCCACGCCAAGGGACAGCGCGACCGCCGTCCATTCATCCGGAGTCAAAATATGCTGGATGTTCCTACTCGGTCACGAAGCCGCGGCGGGAGAATATCTCCGCCGCCTCGGGCCCGGCAAGGAAGGCCATGAAGTCCCGTGCCAGCTTCGTGTCGCCAGCCCGCGTTACCGCAAAGGGATAGGCAATGGGATCGGTGGCATCGGCCGGAAACACCCCGGCCACCGCCACGCCCTTGGCCACGGCCGCGTCGGTGGCATACACGATGCCCAGCGGCGCCTCGCCCCGCTCCACCAGCAGCAGCGCCCCGCGCACGTTGTCCGCGCGCGCCAGCCGCGGCTCGGCGGCGGCCCACAACCCCAGCCGGGTCAGCGCCTCCTTGGCATAGATCCCCGCCGGCACATGCGCGGGGTCGCCCACCGCCAGGCGACCCTGCGGCCCCAGCAGCGCAAGCAGGTCCATCGACGGACCGATCTTCACCTGCCGCACCCGATCGCGCGGCGCCACCAGCACCAGCCGGTTGCCCAACAGCGTCCGCCGGGTATCGGCCGCGATCAGCCCCCGCTCCTGCGCCCAGTCCATCCAACGCTGATTGGCCGATGCGAACACATGCGCCGCCGCTCCCTGGTCCAGCTGCCGCGCCAATGTGGAACTCGCCGCGAAATTGAACCGCGGCCGCACGCCACCCCGCGCCACCCAGGCGCGCCCCACATCCTGCATCGCGTCGGTCAGGCTCGCCGCGGCGAATACCAGCAGATCGTCTTTCGGCTGCGCCCGCGCCGGCGTGGCCAGGGCCAGCGCAAGAATCAGCAGCAGAATGATGCGTTTCATGTCCATCGATATATTCATTCGGACATAACGAGGCAAGCTCAAACCGCCGCGATCAGCCGTGTCGGTGCCCGCTCAATTCCTCCGCCGCGTCGCGCGGCAACAACAGCGAGACCGGCAACGACAGCAGCGAGAACGACGCCACCACCAGGAACGCCACCGAGAAATCCGCGAGCCGCGGCACCTCCGCCCCGGCCAACGACATGGTGATCAGCAGCGACGCCGCCCCCGCCGACACCCCAAGCGTCATCGATACCTGCTGCACCGTTGCGTAGAACCCCGTGGCCGCACTCATCAGTTCGCGCGGAATGTCGGCATAGGCCAGCGCGTTGAACGACGTGAACTGCAGCGACCGGAAGAACCCGCCCCCCAGCAGCACCACATAGATCAGCGCTATCGGCCAGCCCGGCCGGAACAGCGCGATCATGCCCAGCAACAGGGCGGAAATGGCGCAATTGACCAGCAGCGTATTGCGAAATCCCAGCCAGCGCAGCGCCCCCATTGCCGCCGGCTTCATCGCCAGCGCCCCCAGCGAACTGGCGAAGGTGATCAGCCCGCTCTCCGCCGCCGACTTGCCGAACGTCAGCTGCAGCATCATCGGCAACAGGAACGGCACCGCGCCGATGCCTATCCGGAACAGGCTGCCGCCCGCCACCGCCACCAGGAAGGTGCGGTAGCGCAGCAGCGTCAGGTCGATCAGCGGGGCGGGGTGCCGCCGAGCGTGCCACAGTACAGCGCCCCGCCCGCCAGCCCCACCCCGATCCCGGCCAGGCTCATCCAGCGCGGGAAGATGCCACGCCCCAGGGTTTCCAGCCCGAACATCAGGCTGGCCAACGTTGTGCCCGACAGGAACAGCCCCCGCCAGTCGAACCCGGCCCGCCGCGGCTCGCGCACGTCGTCCACGAAAAAGGTCACGAGGATCACCCCCAGTATGCCCATGGGGATGTTGATCTCGAAGATCGCCCGCCACGAGAACCAGGTCACGATGAACCCGCCGATCGGCGGCCCCAGCACCGGGCCCAGCAACGCCGGGGTCGACAGCCAGGCCATCGCCGCCACCAGCTCGTGCTTCGGCACCGTGCGCAGCAGCACGAGCCGCCCCACCGGCACCATCATCGCCCCCCCCAGCCCCTGGAAGATGCGCGCCGCCACCAGCTCGCCGAGCGAATTCGACTGCCCGCACAACACCGAGCCGATGGTGAACACCACGATCGCCAGGCGGAATATCTGCTTGGCCCCGAACCGGTCGGCGATCCAGCCGCTCGCCGGGATGAATACCGCCAGCGACAGCAGATACGCCGTCAGCGCCACGTTCATGTGCACCGGCTCGGCACCGAAGGCCCGCGCCATGGTCGGCAGCGCGGTGGCGATGACGGTGCTGTCCAGGTTCTGCATGAACAGCGCACAGGCCACGATCAGCGCGGTGATCCGGCTCCGCCGGCTGGTGCGTGCCCGCGCCGCCCCCTTCGTGGCAGGCCGGCCGGATTCCGCGTACAACAGGGCCGGCATCCGCACGGTCGTTCATGTCGCCAGCTTCGCGCCTCGGCCGCTCGTTGGAAAGCCCGCCGCAAGTGGGTCAGATTCGCGTCGGGAGAAGGGGCGGGCGAAGACACGGCCAGGGGCGCTTCCCCTGGATCCCACCAAAGGTAAAGCCTCTGGAATCCAACAGATATCCGGTCGAATGTCGGCCTATTGGTCTCCGGCCTATCCTTGGCTCAGCGCCCCCACCTCGCGCCGGATCGCGGCGGCAAGTTCGGGATTGGCACGGCGGATCTGCTGCACACGCAACACCTGGGCCGTGGCGCCGTCCGGTGCCATCTCCCAGCGTTCCAGGAACAGCAGATCGCTGCGCGCGGTATGATCGCGAATGTGGGGCAGGGCGCCTTGCAGCGCATGGGTGCGAGGCATCGACGGATCGTGAAAGGCAGGGGTAGGGGCGAGCGGAATGGCGAATGACGGATCGGCCGCAGACAGCATGGCGGTGGCAACTCCCCTGGAGGCGAACCTCGGCTCGGCTGGGAGAAGGCCGATCATGCCGTGCCGTTCCCTCGGTTTGAAAATTAACCGAAGAAACGCAGGGGAATGTTAAGGAAAGGTTGCAACGGTAAGAAAGGGTTGCGGAGTTGCGCCCATTCCCACCCCCCGGCTGGCCGGCCGGGAAGCGGGCGCCTTGCAGCTCAGCAGCGTCGGTGGCTCAGTAGCGGTACAAGTCGTGCTTGTACGGCCCCGCCACGGTAACGCCGATATACTCGGCCTGCTTCGGGCTCATTTTCGTCAGCTTCGCCCCTACCTTGGCAAGGTGCAGCGCCGCCACCTTCTCGTCCAGCTGCTTCGGCAGGGTGTACACCTGCTTCTGGTACTTGCCCGCCGGCGCCGTGAACAGCTCGATCTGCGCCATCACCTGGTTGCTGAAGCTCGCCGACATCACGAAGCTCGGATGCCCGGTCGCATTGCCCAGGTTCACCAGCCGCCCTTCCGACAGCAGGATCAGCCGCTTGCCGTCGGGGAACACCACCTCGTCCACCTGCGGCTTCACGTTGTCCCAGGTGAAGTTGCGCAGCGCACCCACCTGGATCTCGCTGTCGAAATGGCCGATGTTGCACACGATCGCCCGGTGCTTCATCCGCCGCATGTGGTCCAGCGTGATCACGTCGATATTGCCGGTCGCGGTCACGAAGATGTCGCCCTGCGGCGCCGCATCGTCCATGGTCGTGACCTCATAGCCTTCCATTGCCGCCTGCAGCGCGCAGATCGGGTCCACCTCGGTCACCATCACCCGGCAGCCCGCGTTGCGCAGGCTCGCCGCCGAGCCCTTGCCCACGTCGCCGAAGCCGTTCACCACGGCGACCTTGCCGGCCATCATCACGTCGGTGCCGCGGCGGATCGCATCCACCAGGCTCTCGCGGCAGCCGTACAGGTTGTCGAACTTCGACTTGGTCACGCTGTCGTTCACGTTGATCGCCGGCACCTTCAGCGTGCCCTCCCGCGCCATCTCCCACAGCCGGTGCACGCCGGTCGTGGTCTCCTCCGAGATGCCGCGCACCTCGTCGAGCAGGTGCGGATACTTCTCGTGCATGATCTGCGTGGCATCGCCGCCATCATCCAGGATCATGTTCGGCTTCCAGACGCTTCCGTCCGGCTGGGCCGGCCCGGTCAGCGTCTGCTCGATGCACCACCAGAACTCCTCCTCGTTCATGCCCTTCCAGGCAAACACGGGGGTTCCGCTGGCCGCGATCGCCGACGCCGCATGATCCTGCGTCGAGAAGATGTTGCACGACGACCAGCGCACGGTCGCACCCAGGTGCTCCAGCGTCTGGATCAGCACCGCGGTCTGGATGGTCATGTGCAGGCAGCCGACGATGCGCGCGCCGGCCAGCGGCTTGCTGTCGCCATACTCGGCGCGGATGGCCATCAGGCCGGGCATCTCGTCTTGAGCCATGGAAATCTCCTTGCGGCCCCAATCGGCCAGCGAGATGTCCTTCACCTTGTAGTCGGGCATGCGGGGCGCTCCTGTGCTGTGGCCGCACAGGTATAAGGATATCGTTATGTCTGCAAGTCCCCGCCTTCGCGGGCATCACGGCCGGCGCCCCCGTCCACGCGGAAGCACCGGCCGGCCGCTCAGGCGCGCTGCACCGCGGGCACCGTCAGGCTCGCCGCCTGAAAGGCCGCAAAGCCGCCACCGACCGCCGCCTGCGCCAGCACGAACCCGGTGCCCAGCGCGTTCGGCGCCACCCAGCCGAATACCAGCAGCAGCACGCTGTCCACCGTCCACAGCGCATTCAGCGCCGCCACCCACGCCACCGCGCGCCGCCCGGGCTGCGGCCACGTCGCCAGCCACCCCACAAACAGCGCCCACGGAACGAGCACCAGCCCGGCGCCGCGCAGCAGCCCCTCCGGCAGCGCCATCATTTCCGCCAGTGCCCCGGCGGCGGCGGCCAGAACCACCCCGCCCACCAGGCATCCTGCGGCGTCCAGCGCCAAAACAGGGCGAACAGGAATGTTCATCACCAATCCTCCCCCTCAAGCCGGCATCATGTCGATGAAGCCAGTCACCGCCACGAACCGCCCCGCCCGATCCAGCGTGGCCACATCGGTGCCCGCCGCCACCGCCGCCCCACCCGGCGGCGCCAGTTCCCAACGGAAGCGCAGCCGGTCATGGTGCGCGTCCGGCGTGCCGGCGGCGCGGAATTGCAGCCCCGCGAACTGCGCCTGCACCGCCGCGATCAACCCATCCAGCCCGTCATGCCCGGCCACCTCGGCCAGCGGATCGACATAGCTGCCGCCCACCGCCCATGCCTCCGCGATCAGCGCACGCCGGCGCGCCGGGTCGGCCTCGTTCCACGGCGCCAGGTAGCGGGCCACCATCGTTTCGGAATCGAACATCGCTCTCTCCTGCGGTTGGGCATCGGGATGATGCACGGCGCCACCCTGTCCCAGCCGCGGGCATGCGGTCGATTAAGCCGGAGGTAATGGAACCGCGCTCCGCCGCGCCCTACCGTGCCGCGATGATCCTGATGCACCCCACCACTCGCCCCGTCGGCGACCTCCTGCGCGAATGGCGCCAACGCCGGCGCCTCAGCCAGCTTGCCCTGGCACTGGACGGCGAGATTTCCACCAAGCACCTCAGCTTCCTGGAAACCGGCCGCTCCCGCCCCAGCCGCGACATGGTGCTCCACCTCGCCGAACTGCTCGACGTGCCGCTGCGCGAGCGCAACGCCCTGCTCCAGGCCGCCGGGTTCGCCCCGGCCTATCCCCAGCATGCCCTCACCGACCCCGAGATGACCGCGGCGCGCGAGGCGGTGCAGGCCGTGCTGAACGCCCACAACCCCTACCCCGCCCTCGCGGTGGACCGCCATTGGACCCTTGTCGCCGCCAATGCCGCCACCCAGCGCCTGCTGGCCAACACCGTCGCCCCGGCGCTGCTCGTGCCTCCGGTCAACGTCCTGCGCGCCAGCCTCCACCCGCAGGGCCTGGCTCCGCACATCGCCAACCTGCCCGTCTGGCGCGGCCACATCCTCGCCCGCCTGCGCCAGCAGGTCGCCGCCACCGCCGACCCGGCCCTGATCGACCTCGCCGCCGAACTCGCCGCCTACCCCGGCGGCACCGAACATCCATCGCCGGGCGAAGCCGGCCTCGTCGTGCCCCTGCAACTCCGCCTCGGCGACGCCGTGCTGTCGCTGTTCGGCACCGTCACCGTCTTCGGCACCCCGGTGGACATCACCCTCGCCGAACTCGCCGTCGAACAGTTCTACCCAGCCGACCCGGCGACTGCCGAAGCCCTGCGGCGCCTGGCGGAAAACCAGGAATAAGAATCTTCTTTTTCTGAAGAAAAAGAAGCAAAAAGACTTCTACCCATTTATGCCGGGCCTATCCGACGGCCCCGCCCAAATGGGAAAAAGTTTTTTGGTTCTTTTTTTCAAAAAAGAACATTCCTCTCCCTGATTATCCTTCCTTCATCTCCCCCAACACCTTCCGCATCGCCATTCCATTGTCCCGCCACCAGTTGGCCAGGATCGTCGCATCCCAGCCGATGCAGAAATGCTTCACGCCCATTTCCAGGTAGGGCGCGGCGCCATTGATGTCGCCCAGTTCGATACGCGGGTGCAGCCCCTTCTTCAGCGCCATCTCGATGGTTTTGCGTTCGGCCGCCTTCACGTCCGGATGCGCGCGGTTGTGCGGCTGACCGATGCTCATCGCGTAGTCGGCGGCGCCGAACTGAACCATGTCCAGCCCCGGCGTGGACAGGATCGTCTCCAGGTCCTCCACGCATTGCCGCTTCTCGACCATGATGGCCACCACCACGTCATCCAGCGCCTGGATGTAGTTAGGGTTGCCCACGTCGCGGTTGGTGCCCACGTCGCGCCGCATGCCCACGCCCGTCAGGCCGCGCCGCCCCGGCGATTCCGCGCGCACCGCCTGCACCGCCGCCCGCGCATCCTGGGCGGTGCGGATATCGGCGAACAGCACCGCCTGGAAGCCCGAGCCAACCGCGCGCATCGCCTGGTGCGTGTACCTCGCCCTGCTCCACCTTGATCATGCCCGCCACGCCGGCGAGCTCGAACGCACGGCCCAGATTGTCCAGGTCGTGCATGGTGAACGGCGCGTATTCGGCGGTGAACTCGATGTAGTCGTACTGCCCGGTCGCCCCCACCAGTTCCACCAGCGTCGGCCAGACCGACAGGATGTGCGTGCCGAGGATCGGCTCGTTGGCGGCGAGTTTCTCGCGAAGGCGGTTGGCGCGCATGTGATCGTTCCCCCAGATTGGTGGACGAACGCTAGCAGCGCCGCGCATGCCCCGAAAGGCCGGGCGCCTGTCTGTCAGGTCGAAGCCCCCTTCACCAGCCGCTCGCCGGGGCCGGCATGGAAGCTCAGGTCCGGCCGCGGCAGCGCGAAATGGTCGCGCAGCATGGCCCCCGAATATTCGGTGCGGAACAGCCCACGCCGCTGCAACAGCGGCACCACCTCGGCGATGAACGTGTCGAGCATCAGCGGCAGCACCGGCGGCATCAGGTTGAACCCGTCCGCCGCGCCGTCGCGGAACCAATCCTCCATCAGGTCGGCGATCTGCTCCGGCGTGCCCGCGGTCACGAAATGGCCGCGGGCGCCTGCCATGTAGCTCAGCAATTGCCGCAAGGTCGGCTTCTCCCGCCGCACCAGCCCCACGATCACCTCGGTGCGGCTGCGCGCCGCCTCCACCGTGCCCGGATCGGGAAAATCCTCCGGCGAGAGCGGCGTGTCCAAAGGCAGGTGCGAGAAATCATGCCCGCCGAACCGGCCGGACAGCCGCTGCCGCCCCACCTCCGGGTCCGTCAGGTCGTTCAACTCGCGCGCGATCCGCTGCGCTTCCGCCTCGGTCGCGCCGATCACCGGGCTCAGCCCGGGCAGGATCACCACCTTCTCCGGCGCCCGCCCCTCCTCGGCCACCAGCCGCTTGAGGTCGGTATAGAAATCCCGCGCCGTCGCCTTCTCCATCTGCGCCGTGAACACCGCCTCGGCATGCCGCGCCGCGAACCGCCGCCCTGTCTCCGACGAGCCCGCCTGCACGAACACCGGCCGCCCCTGTGGCCCGCGCGGCATGTTCAGCGGCCCAGCCACCTTGTAGTGCGCGCCCTCATGGTTCAGCACCCGCAGCCCGTCCAGCCGCGCGTAGCGCCCGTCCGCCCGGTCGTCCAGCACCGCGTCGTCCGACCACGTGTCCCACAACCCATTGACCACGCGCATGTATTCCTCGGCGCGCTCATAGCGCTCGGCATGGCTCAACGGCCCCTGCTCGCCGCCGGTCCTGCCATAGTTGCCCGACGCCGAGGCCAGCCAGGTGGTCACGATGTTCCACCCCACCCGCCCGTTCGAGATGTGGTCGATCGAGGCGAACTGCCGCGCCAGGTTGTATGGCTCGGTATAGGTGGTCGAGCAGGTGGCGATCAGCCCGATCCGGCTGGTCGCGCCCGCCAGCGCCGCCAGGGTCGTCAACGGCTCCAGCCAGCCGCGCGGCGCCTGCGCCACGTCCTCGCCCACCCCCAGCGAGTTGGCCAGGAAGATTGAATCGAACAGCCCCACCTCCGCCTTGCGCGCCAGTTCGGCGAAATAGCGGATATCGGTGAGCGGCAGCGCCGACGCCCCCGGGTGCCGCCACGCCGCCTCGTGATGCCCACGGCCATGGATGAACAGGTTGATATGCATGTGCCGGCTCATGGGGTGCCCACCTCAAATCGCGCGATTGCCGCCGCCCGGCCGCCTGCCGGAACGGCGGATCAGACGGTCCCTAAACCGGCTTGGCAAGCCCCGCGCACACATCGCGCGCCCGCGCGGCGGCATCGCGCGCCATCGTCGCGCACAGCCCGGTATACGCCGCCGGGTCCAGCAGCCGCCCGATCGCCTCCGCGCCCATATGCGCCGTCACCCGCGCATCGCCCGCCAGCAATTCGGCGAACGGCCGCCGCTCCACGAACGCCGCCTGCGCCGCGTCGTACACCGCGTCATGCGCATGCTGCCGCCCCAGCGCCAGCCCCAGATCCAGCATCACCGCCTCGGCCATGATCAACCCGCCGCCCAGGTCCAGATTGGCCCGCATCCGCGCCGGGTCCAGCTTCAACCCGCGGCACACCTCGCCGATGCGCGCCAGCATGTCCCCCGTCGCGATGCAGGCCCGCGCCTCGGCCGTATCCATCATCAGGGTCGAGGTCCGGTCCGCCTCGTGCTCCGTCATCATCGCCTCCAGCGCCAGCGGCACCTGCGAACGCACCTCCGCCCCGGCGGCGATGATGTCCTGGCACAGCTTCGGGTTGCGCTTCTGCGGCATGGTGGAACTGCCTACCGTTCCCGGCGGCACCGGCTCCTCCACCTCGCCGAACTCGGTCTTCATCAGCGTATAGATCTCGCGCCCGATCTTCCCCCCCGTCGCCGCTAGCAGTCCCAGCAGGCACACATTCTCCGCCAGGTGGTCGCCGATCGACCGCGCCGGCACCGCCATGTTCCCCATCCCCAGATGCCGCGCGATCCCCGCCTGCACCGCCGGCCCCTGCTCCCCCAGCGAGGCATAGGTGCCCGCGGCCCCCCCCAGCATCGCCACGAACAGCCGCGGCGCCGCCTGCTGCAGCCGCCCGGTGTGGCGGATCATCTCGTCGATCCACACCGCCACCTTGAACCCGAACGTCGCCGGCACCGCATGCTGCCCATGCGTCCGCCCGGCGATCGGCATCTCCGCCCCTCGCTCCGCCAGCGCCGCCATCGCCTCGAGGCACTCGCCGATCTGCCGCAGGAAAATCCCGTGCGCCTGCCGCAGCACCAGCAGGTCCCCGGTCTGCGTGATGTTCTGCGTCGTCGCCCCCCAGTGCACCCAGCCCCCGTGCGGCTCGCCCACGATCCGCCCCAGCTCCCACACCAGCGGCACCAGCGTATGTCCTGTGCGCGCGAACCCCTCGCTGACCCGCCCCCGGTCCATCAGTTCCAGCCGCGCCTTGGGCACAATCGCATCCGCGGCCGCCTGCGGAATGATCCCCAACTCCGCCTGCGCCACCGCCAGCGCCGCCTCCACGTCCAGCCAGGCCTGCCAACGGTTGTCCAACGAATACAGCGCGCGCAGACCGGGATCGGCGACGCGGGTGGCGGTGGGCAGGTCGGACATGGCTGTTTTCCTGGTGCTTCCTGGCTGCCGCACTGTTCCGGCGCGCGGCATTCCGCCTATGTGAACACCACCTCGACCGTCCCGAAAGCCCCATAATCCGCCGTGAACGTCTCGCCCGCCTTGGGCGCCAGCATGCCCGTCATGGTCCCGGTGCTGACGATCTGCCCAGCTTTGAGCCCGATCCCGGTGCGCGACAGCGCATTGGCCAGCCACGTCAGCGGCTCCAGCGGATGCTCCATCGCCTCCGCGGCCGTCCCGCGCCGGCGCTCTCGCCCCTCGCTGCCCCACTCGCCGCTGCGCAACACCACCTCCTGCCCGGCCACGTCCCGCTCCCGCCACCCCTCGATCGCCGGCCCCACCACTAGCGTGCCCGACCCGGCGCCATCCGCCAGGATCGCCGGCAGCGCCGGAAAAGCGGCATCATGGATGAACCGGCACTCCGCCACCTCAATCCCCACGTGCAGGCTCGCCACCGCCTCGCCCACCTCGGCCACGGTGTAGGCGCCCGCCCGTGCCGGCAGGTCACGCCCCAGCCGCGCCTGGTACTCCACTTCCGGAATCGGGCTCGCCAGCCGCGCATGCACCAGCCGCGCCGGCGCTGGCACAACCAGCGGCGCGAACACGCGGCCATAGATCGGCGCATCGCTGCGCAACGCCTGGCGCATCCGCTCGTTCGTCGCCGCGATCTTCCAGCCCGCCACCTCCCACCCCAGCAGGTCGGCAACCAGCGACGCCACGCTGTACCCCGCCGCCGCGTCAGGCGGCACCAGATGCGGCGCCAGCCCACTCTGCTGCCGCCCCTCCCGCCGCAAATCGGCAAGAAGCCGCGCAAGGTCATGCTCGGCGGACTGGTTCATGGCGGCGTCTCCTCCCCTATCTGCGATCGGGATCTGCGACGGGGAATATGCTGCGCCACCCGCCATCAAGGCCATCCCGCCGCTGACATGCGCGCCCGTCCCGCCTATTGACGCCCCGAGAACCCCGGAGCCGCCCGCCCGCATGCCTTACCGCCCAGACATCGACGGATTGCGCGCGGTCGCCGTGCTGGCGGTGGTGCTCTACCACGCCTTCCCCACCGCCCTGCCCGGCGGCTTCGTCGGCGTGGACATCTTCTTCGTCATCTCCGGCTTCCTGATCACCGGCATCATCGCCGACGGCCTCGCCGCTGGCCGCTTCTCCTTCGCCCATTTCTACGTCCGCCGCGTCCTGCGCATCTTCCCCGCCCTCGCCCTCGTCCTCGCCGCCGTGCTCGCCTACGGCGCGATCGTGCTGCTCCCCAGCGAACGCGCCCTCCTCGGCCGCGACGTCGCGGGCGGCGCCGGCTTCGTTGCCAACCTCGTCTTCTGGTTCGATGTCGGCTACTTCGACCGCGACGCCGCCACCAAGCCCCTGCTCCATCTCTGGTCGCTCGGGGTGGAGGAGCAGTTCTACATCGTCTGGCCGCTCGCCCTCTGGGCGCTGCACCGCACCCTGGGCCTGCGCCTGTGGCCGCTGGCCGCCCTCGCCGCCGCCTCCTTCGCCGCCAACCTCGCGCTGACCGCCACCGACGCCGCCGCCGCCTTCTACGCTCCCGTCACCCGCTTCTGGGAACTCGCCCTCGGCGCACTCCTCGCCTTGGCCTATCGCGCCGGACGGCCCGCCATCCACGAGCCTGTCCGCCGCGACAGCGCCTCGTTCGCTGGCCTCGCCCTTATCCTGCTCTCCGTCGCCCTGGTCCAGGCCGGCGAGGGCTTCCCCGGCTGGCGTGCCCTGCTGCCCACACTCGGCGCCACCCTGCTGATCGCCGCCGGCCCCGAGGCACTGGTCAACCGCCGGCTGCTGTCCCTGCGCCCAATGGTGGCGGCAGGCCTGATCAGCTACCCCCTCTACCTCTGGCACTGGCCGCTGCTGTCCTATGCCCACATCGTCCTTCTCGGCCAGGCACCGAAGCCTCTCCTGGTCGTCGCCCTGCTCGCCGCCAGCTTCGCCCTCGCCTGGCTCACTTGGCGCCTGATCGAGAAGCCCCTCCGCTTCGGACGATGGCGCAACCGCGCCGCTCCCGCCCTCGCCGCTGCCATGGTCCTCATCGGCGCCGCCGGCCTCGCCACCTGGCGCGCCCCCGGAAACGCCGCCCTCGCCGGCGAACCCGACACCGCCCGCATCAACGCCGCCATCGGCGACGGCGTCTTCCGCCCCACCCCCGACATGCGCATGCAGGACGTTGCCCAGAAACTGATCGCCAGCATCGGCCCCACGGAAGGCCCCGGCGTCCTGCTCGTCGGCGACAGCGTGCTCTTCCAATACGGCCCCCGCGCCCAGGCCCTCGCCGAAGCCGGCCGCCTCCCCGGCCCCGTCCTCTTCGTCACCGGCCCAAGCTGCGCGCCCTTCCCCGGTCTGGTCATGCCCCAGCCCTTCACCCACTGCACCGGCCTCGCCGCCATGACCCGCGACGTCCTCGCCCGCAACCGCATTGGCACCGTCATCCTCGGCGCCTTCTGGACCGGCTACCTCCGCCCCGAAATCCACATCGAGCACGACGACCGCCTGATCCCCACCAACATCCCCGAAGGCATCGACGCGGTCTTCGCCGCCCTGGATGCCGAGATCGCCCGCCTGCGCACCGCCGGCCACCGCGTGGTCCTCCTACTGCCCCCGCCCGCGCACCCCGATTTCGACCCCCGCCGAATGGTTGAACGCTCCTGGCACGGCTACCGGATCGCCCCGAACCTCGGCGCCCCCATCCCCGTCGCCGATCTCGCCGGCCGCGAACCCTGGCTCCTTCGCCGCCTCGCCGCCATCGCCGCCCGCCATGGCGCCGAACTGCGCGACCCCGTCCCCGCCATCTGCGGTCCCGGCCCAGCCTGCCCGGTCTTCTTCGGCCAGGACCAGCCCCGCTTCGCCGACGACAAGCACCTCCGCCCCGCCTTCGTCGCCACCCACGTCACCTTCCTCGACGACCTGCTCTGCCAACGCTGACATCGCACCGGTTCCGCCCTATCTCTAGCCGACCCCCCCCTAACCAATCCCCGGGAGAGGAACCCCGCCATGCTCAACCAGGTCGCCAAACTGCCCCTCAAGGACCCCAGCCTGTTCCGCCAGGCCAACTACATCGACGGCAAATGGGTCGAAGCCGACAACGGCGCCACCCTCACCGTCCGCAACCCCGCCACCGGCGAGACCGTCGGCACCGTCCCCGCCCTGGGTGCGGCCGAAACCCGCCGCGCCATCGAGGCCGCCCACCGCGCCCAGCCCGCCTGGCGCGCCATGCTCGCCAAGGACCGCGCCGCCATCCTGCGCCGCCTCTTCGACCTCATGCTCGCCAACACCGACGACCTCGCCATCATCATGACCGCCGAACAAGGCAAGCCCCTGGCCGAGTCCAAGGGCGAAATCGCCTACGCCGCCAGCTTCATCGAGTGGTTCGCCGAGGAAGGAAAGCGCGTCTACGGCGACACCATCCCGCAAAATGCCAAGGGCCGCCGCATCGTCGTCACCAAGGAACCGGTCGGCGTTTTCGCCGCCATCACCCCCTGGAACTTCCCGGCCGCCATGATCACCCGCAAGACCGGCCCCGGTTGGGCCGCCGGCTGTACCGGAGTCATCCGCCCCGCCAGCCAGACCCCCTTCTCCGCCCTGGCCATCGCCGTCCTCGCCGAGCGCGCTGGCATGCCCCCCGGCGTCTGCAACGTCATCACCGGACCCTCCGGCCCCCTCGGCCAGGAACTCACCTCCAACCCTCTGGTGAGAAAACTCACCTTCACCGGCTCCACGGAAGTCGGCGCCAAGCTGCTGGCCATGTGCGCCCCCACCATCAAGAAGACGAGCATGGAACTCGGCGGCAACGCCCCCTTCATCGTCTTCGACGACGCCGACCTCGACGCCGCCGTCCAGGGCGCCATGGCCAGCAAATACCGCAACACCGGCCAAACCTGTGTCTGCGCCAATCGCCTCCTGGTGCAGGACGGCGTCTACGACGCCTTCGCCGCCAAGCTCAAAGCCGCCGTCGAAGCCCTCAGGGTCGGCCCCGGCATGGAAGACGGCGTCACCCAAGGCCCCCTCATCAACGAAGACGCCGTCGCCAAGGTCGAGGAACACATCGCCGACGCCCTCTCCCGCGGCGCCCGCATCATCACCGGCGGCAAACGTCACGATCGCGGCGGCACCTTCTTCCAACCCACCATGCTCGCCGACGTCCCCCACGACGCCCTCATCTTCCGCGAAGAAACCTTCGGCCCCGTCGCCCCCCTGTTCCGCTTCAAAACGGAAGAAGAAGCGATCGCCCTGGCCAACGACACCGAATTCGGCCTCGCCTCGTACTTCTATGCGAGAGACGTGGGAAGAATCTTCCGCGTCGCCGAAGGCCTCGAATACGGCATGATCGGCATCAACGAAGGCATCATCTCCACCGAAGTCGCTCCCTTCGGCGGCGTAAAATCCTCCGGGTTGGGCCGCGAAGGTTCGCACCAGGGCATCGACGAATACCTGGAAATCAAATACCTCGCGATCGGAGGGATCGGCACCTAAAGCGAGGCAAGGGAAAAGAGCCTTCTTTTTGTGAACAAAAAGAAGCAAAAAAACTTTTCCCACTTCCTTGTGACTACCGCCGGGCCCAAAGATCATGGGTCCGGCGCCCGACATGCGATCCCCACGCAAATGGATGAAGTTTTTTTTTGCTTCTTTTTGTTCACAAATAGAAGACTTATCCCTGGCCTTCCCTCGAAACGGAGCCTTCCCGATGCCCTACGATTTCGACCTCTTCGTCATAGGCGGCGGCTCCGGCGGCGTCCGCTGCGCCCGAATGGCTGCTTCCCACGGCGCCAAGGTAGCGGTGGCGGAGGAGGGTGCCTGGGGCGGCACCTGCGTCAACGTCGGCTGCGTGCCCAAGAAGCTCCTTGTCATGGCCAGCGAATACGGCAACGCGGTTATCGACAGCCACGGCTTCGGCTGGGACACGCAGTTGGGCCGCCACGACTGGCCCGCCCTCATCGCCGCCAAGAACGCCGAGATTGCCCGCCTGAACGGCATCTACAAGCGCCTGATGGCCAACTGCACCAGTTTCGAGGCCCGCGCCCGCTTCATCGACCCGCATACGCTCGATGTCGGCGGCCAGCGCGTCACTGCCGAGCGCATCGTCATTGCCGTGGGCGGCCGCCCGACCCCGCCTGAATTTGCCGGCGCCGAGCACGCGATCGTTTCCGATGACGCCTTCTATCTACCCGACCTGGCGCCGCGCATCGTCATCTACGGCAGCGGCTACATCGCGGTCGAGTTCGCCGGCCTGTTCCAGGGCCTTGGCGCCCAGGTCGACCTCGTCTATCGCGCTCCCCTGCCCCTGCGCGGCTTTGACGACGACATGCGCAACGGCCTGGCCGAGGCCATGGAGGCCCAGGGCATCCGCCTACACCCTGGCCGCACTATCTCGGGCGTCGAGGCCCGCGGCGACAACAAGCGCGTCACCTTGGACGACGGCGCCACCATCGACACCGCCCTCGTCTTCTCCGCCATCGGCCGCGCCCCCTATACCAATGATCTCGGCCTGGAGGCGGCGGGCGTGAAGACCGGCGGCCACGGCTCCATCCCGGTGGACGACACCAACGCCACCAACCAGCCCCACATCTACGCCATCGGCGACGTCACCCACCGCGTGAACCTCACCCCGGTCGCCATCGCCGAGGGCCACGCTTTGGCCGACCGCCTCTACGGCCCCGCCCCGCGCCTGTGGCACCTCGACCGCGTCGCGTCGGCGGTGTTCTCCACGCCCCCCATCGCCAGTGTCGGTCTCACCGAGGCCCAGGCCGCGGCGAACGGCCCCGCCGACATCTTCGTCGAGAAGTTCACCCCCATGCGCCACACGCTGTCCAAGCGCGTGCGCAAGACCATCATGAAACTGGTCGTCGACCAGGCCAGCCAGCGCGTCGTCGGCGCCCACATGCTCGGCGAGGACGCCCCGGAAATCATCCAGGGCATCTCCATCGCCATCAACGCCGGCGCCACCAAGGCCGATTTCGACCGCACCGTCGGCATCCACCCCACCGCCGCCGAGGAGTTCGTCACCATGCGCACCCGAACCCGTGTCGCCGGCCCGGTAGCCAAGGCTGCCGAATAGCCGAGGCCGAATAGCCGAGAATGCGAGGCCGGCGCCCACCCGCAGCGCACCACGAGGTGACGACATGAAGCTGCCGCCGTCGCTGACGCAGCCATTTCGCCTTCTCATCTTCGGCTGGGAGGGCACCGCCGTCGCAGAGCAGCCGGACGAGGCCGGGGCTGTGTGGGGTCCCGTGGAGAGGCTATTGCGGTCCGGCGTCCTGGTCATGGCCATCGCCGAAACTGGCATCGCGGAGCTGCAGGCCCGGCTCCCGCCTGGCATCGGCCGCGCGCCCTGGCGAAACCTCTACCTCGCCACGCATGGCGGCTCCGAGATACACGGTTTCGACGCGCACGCTAGACCCGTTATGCTCTGGCGGCACACAGCCACGGCTCGGCAGCAACAGCTCCTTCAGGAGGTGGTCGAAGCGGTGCGTCTCGATATCGGCGCCAGGCTCAGCGTCCACCTGGCGCCGGCCAGCCATGCCCGGTGGTCATTTGCTCCCGCTGTTGCGGCTTGCGCACACGATGGCGAAGCACGACTGGCCGAAGGCCTCCGCGACATCGCGGTGCTCGCCCGCCGCATCGCCGCCGGGCGGGGCCTCAAGGTCCGCATCACCGGCGATACGGCGCATGTCATGATCGGACTTGCCGACCGGGGCGCCGCAGTGGCCTGGATGCTGCGCGACCTTGCCGGCCCGCGCGGCATCGCGCCGACGGAGATCCTGATCGGCGGCCACGCATTCGGTTCCATGGGGGACATTCCGGGCGCCGATGCGCCTTTGCTTCTTCCCGAGATCAAAGCCGCCACGATCGTCTCGGTAGGGCCGGAGCCCGATGGGGCGCCAGCCAGCGTGCTGCATCTCGGCGGCGGACCTTCGCGCTTTCGCGAACTACTCGCCGCGCAGGCCGCGCTCCGTCCGGTGCCGCTGCCGGGCGCGCCAACCGAGGCGACCGACTGGATCTTTGCCGAGGAAGAGCCGACCCTGACGCGCGAGCATGAATTGGAATCCCTGTTCGCCATCGGCAACGGCTATGTGGGATCGCGCGGCTCGCTCGCCGAAGGCAACCCGCTCTCCGCCCCCGCCACCTTCGTGGCCGGCGTATTCGACACCGGGCCCGAATTCACTGCCGGGCCTGGCGACCGTGCCGGACTGGACGCGTCTGTCGGTGACGGTGGAGGACCGTCCGCTCCGCCTGGATACCGGCAAGGCGCTGGAGCATCGCCGCGTCCTTGACCTCCGGCAGGGCATTCTCTGGCGGGAGTGGCGCCACCAGGACCCGGCCGGGCGCATCACCCGGGTGCGCGGCCTGCGCCTCGCCTCGCAGTCGGACCGCCATCTGCTGGTGCAATCGGTCACACTTACCCCGGAGAACTACAGCGGCACGGTTTGTCTGGACGCGGCCATTCCCGGAATGTCGGTCCGGCGCACTGCCGGCGGCACGACGATCGCGCTGGCGACGGCACAGCGCCTCGAGGATCCGGAAGGCAGGTGGATGGGGCGGGCCGAACCCCTACCGGACACGCTGACGGTCGATATCGAACTCGGGAGAACCTATCGGCTCGACCGGGTCTGCGCGATCCATACGTCCCGTGATTCGGATCGGCCGGCCGAGGCCGCACGCGAACACGCCCAGCGCGCCCTCGCAGCCGACATTGCCGCCATCGTGGGCGAGCACCGCGCCGCGTGGCAGTCCCGATGGGACGCTTGCGACGTGGCCATCAGCGGCGATCCCGCCGCGCAACGCGCCCTGCGCTTCGCCGTTTACCAACTGTTAAGCGCGGCCAATCCGCAGGACGAACGCGTCTCCATCGGCGCACGCGCTCTGACAGGCCGGGCCTACAAGGGGCACGTGTTCTGGGACACCGAAATCTTCATGTTGCCCTTCTTCACCCTGACATGCCCTCAGGCCGCGCGGGCGCTCCTCATGTACCGCTACAACACTCTTCCCGCCGCGCAGGCCAAGGCCGCCCGGCTGGGATGGCGCGGCGCTCTCTACGCGTGGGAGTTGGCCGATACCGGGGACGAGGCGGCTCCGTCCGTGGCCGTTGCGCCGGACGGCACGGTGGTGCCGATCCTGGTGGGCGAACAGGAGCAGCATATCAGCGCGGATGTCGCCTACGCGGTGTGGAACTACTGGCGGATCACCGGCGACGAAACATTCATGGCCGATGCGGGTACGGAGATCCTGGTGGAGACGGCCCGCTTCTGGGCCAGCCGCGCGGTGCGCGAGGCGGACGGCCTGCATCACATCCGCGGCGTTATTGGCCCGGACGAATACCATGAGACCGTGGACGACAACGCCTATACCAATGGCATGGCGCGTTGGAACCTGGAGGTCGCTGCCGAGGCGGCGACCTTCATGGCGCAGCGTTGGCCGGAGCGGTGGCAGGCGCTGTCGCGCCGACTCGCCCTCGCGGCGGATGAGCCTGGCCGCTGGCTGGGCGTGGCACGTGACATCTACACTGGATTCGACGCTGAAACCGGCCTGTTCGAGCAGTTCCAGGGCTATTTCGGCCTCGAGGAGATCGATCTCGCCGCCTTCACGCCGCGGACCGCGCCGATGGACGTGCTTCTCGGCCGCGAACGCATCCAGCGTTCCAGGATCATCAAGCAGGCAGACGTCGTGATGCTGCTCCATCTCCTCTGGGACCGGTTCCCGCCCGCGGTGCGGGAGGCGAACTTCCGGTTCTACGAGCCCCGGTGCGGCCATGGCAGCTCGCTAAGCCCGGCGATCCATGCGCTGGTGGCCGCGCGCCTGGGCGACGTCGCGATGGCGGAGCGCTACTTCCGCCAGGCCATGGCGATCGACCTCGCGGACAACATGGGCAATGCCGCCGGGGGTGTCCACGCCGCCGCCCTCGGCGGACTCTGGCAGGCTGCTGTATTCGGCTTCGCAGGCCTGCGCCTCACTGAGCAAGGGCCGGAGCACCACCCCAACCTGCCACCCCACTGGCAGGGCCTCTCGTTCCGGTTCCAGTGGCGAGGCCAGCTTCATCACGCTGAAATTCCCGATGCGCAATGTCGTTCCACGGCGACAACCGGAGGGGCGGATCCATGAGCGAGCCCGTCATCCTCGTTCCGCTCGACGGCTCGGCGCATGCGCTTGCCGCGCTGCCCGTGGCAAGGTGGTTTGCCGAAGCTGAAGGGGCAACCCTGCACATCCTCCATGTGGCCGAGCCGCAGCTGCCGTCGTCGGCGCTGGTTGAGCGGCTTGGCCTCGATCCTGCGGAACTTCGCGGCAGCACCCTCGACGCCCACGCCGGTGAACCGGCCAGCTCGGTCCTCAATGCTGCGAGGGAAACCGCGGCGCGTCTGATCGTCATGTGCACGCACACGGCGTCCGCCATGCCGCGGAGGGTGTTGGGCCATACTGCGCTTGGTATCCTGCGGGGCGCGCCCTGCCCGGTAGTCCTTGTGCGTCCCGAGCGCGGTCAGCAGGACTGGCGCCTCCGCCGGATTCTGCTGCCGCACGATGGAACCCCTGCCGCCAGCGCCGCGTTGCGGCCGGCCGCGGAACTCGCCCACCGCACCGGCGCCGAGCTGGTCGTGCTGCATGTGGCGGCTTCCGGCACTGCGGCGCCCTCCCAGCGTGGCGCCCTTACCGCGCCCTATTATCTCGACCAGCCGCAGCACGAGTGGCCCGCATGGACCAGCGAGTTCTTGGAGCGTCTTGCCTGTGTGTGTCCGCTCGACCGCCTGCGCGTGCGCCTGCTCCTGGCCGAGGGGAGCCCCGGGTCCGAGATTGCCCGGACCGCCAGCGCACAGGCGGCTGATCTCGTCGTCCTGGCCTGGGGGGGCAAGTGGTCTGCGCAGCGCGCGGCCACGCTGAAGGGCGTTATGCGTCAGTCGCCGTGCCCCCTGATGGTGGTACGCTCGTGAAGGACGACGCGTGCGGCTTCGGTCACGGCCCGTGCGGCGACGATGGCCGTGCCGCCAGCGGTGGTCCAGGACCTGGAACACCACACGGCGATGTGGCAGGGCAGCTGGGGCTAGGGGTACATGCTCGCGGCGAGCGTGATGATGCTCGTATTTCGGGGCGGCCTGATTGCCGGCGCCCGGGTCTCCCGACTGGATTCGCAGGCCGCACTGCGAAGCCACCGAGCCCCCCCAACAGCCCCATTGGCCCGCCAGAGTAGCCAAGCCCCGCCTTTGTATGGATAACTCCCGTCACGAACAGCGGCCGCCCCCAGCGGCCGTGGCGGGAGCGACAACGCATGACCAATTCCTGGACCCCCTATTCCTGGCGCGCGCGCCCGATAAAGCAGGTCCCCACCTACCCCGACCAGGCCGCGCTGGAGGCGATGGAAGCCAAGCTCCGCCGCTACCCGCCCCTGGTCTTCGCCGGCGAGGCCCGCAACCTCAAGGCCCAACTCGCCAAGGTGGCGAACGGCGAGGCCTTCGTCCTCCAGGGCGGCGACTGCGCCGAGAGCTACGGCGACTTCACCGCCAACATCATCCGCGACACCTTCCGCGTGCTGCTGCAAATGGCCGTCGTGCTGACCTTCGGCGCCGGCGTGCCGGTGGTGAAGATGGGCCGAATGGCCGGCCAGTTCGCCAAGCCCCGCTCGTCCGACAACGAGACGGTAGGCGACGTCACCCTGCCCAGCTATCGCGGCGACATCATCAACGGCCCCGCCTTCACCGCCGCCGATCGCATCCCCGACCCCGCGCGCATGGAAACCGGCTATTTCCAGTCTGCCGGCACGCTCAACCTGCTGCGCGCCTTCGCCACCGGCGGTTATTCCGACCTGCACGAGGTCCATCGCTGGAACCTCGACTTCGCCGCCCGCTCGCCGCTCGCCGAGCGCTACCAGCAGATCGCCGGCCGCATCGACGAAACCCTCGCCTTCATGGCCGCCTGCGGCATGACATCGGCCGCCATCCCGCAGATCCGCGAAACCGATTTCTACACCAGCCACGAAGCCCTGCTGCTGCCCTACGAACAGTCCCTCACCCGCGTCGATTCCACCTCCGGCGAATACTACGCCTGTTCCGCCCATTTCCTCTGGATCGGCGACCGCACTCGCCAGCCCGACGGCGCGCATGTCGAATTCCTCCGCGGCGTGAAAAACCCGCTCGGCCTCAAGGTCGGCCCCACCACCACGGCGGACGACCTGCTGCGCCTCATCGACGCCCTCAACCCCGCCAACGAGCCCGGCCGCCTCACCCTCATCAGCCGCATGGGCGCCGAGAAGGTCGAAACCCTGCTGCCGCCCCTGCTCCGCGCCATCAAGCGCGCCGGCCGGAAGGTGGTCTGGCTGTGCGACCCCATGCACGGCAACACCATCTCCACCGAGAACAAGGTCAAGACCCGCAACTTCGAATCCATCCTCCAGGAAGTGCGCGGCTTCTTCGATATTCACGCCGCTGAAGGCACCTGGGCCGGCGGCGTCCACGTGGAAATGACCGGCCGCGAGGTCACGGAGTGCATCGGCGGCGCCCACCAACTCACCGCCGCCGATCTCGGCAACCGCTACGAGACCTTCTGCGACCCCCGCCTGAACGCCAGCCAGTCCCTCGAACTCGCCTTCCTGCTCGCCGAGGAGCTGAAGGAGCGCCGCGCCCAGCCGGCGTCCCAGCCGATGGCCGCGCAATAGGCCGGGCGATGGACCAAAAGCGCCCGGCATCCGATCTGTTGGGCGAAATATCCGGGCGGACCGACGTCTACTTCAACCGCACCCGCGCCATCGTTCACCGCTTCGGCGACAAGCGCGTCACCTACGCCGTGTTCCTGCGCCGCCCGGTCATCTCCGCTCCGCGCCTGATGCTCGAATGGCTCGCCCAGGTCGCCGCCGCCCGCGCCACCGCGTTCGACATCGACGTCACCCACCCCGAAGGCACCTGGACAGGCGCCGGCGAACCGCTCGTCTATATCACCGGCAGCTTCGAGCAGCTCTCCGACCTCGAGACCATCTTCCTGCAGAAGCTCGGCCCCGCCTGCGTCGCCGCCCACAACGCCTACCAGATGGCGCTCGCCCTGCCCGCCGTCGCCTTCCTGGCCATGGACGCCCGCCACTGCGCCGGTGCGGAGATGCAGGAGATGATGGCCTACGCCGCCGCCGTCGGCAGCCGCGCCGCCCAGGCCGAGGGAGCGCGCGGCTTCGTAGGCAACGCCAACGACTTCACCGCCCACTGGTTCGGCCGCACCACCGGCAGCGGCACCATGCCCCACGCCCTGATCGGCTATGCCGGCAGCACCGTCCGTGCCGCCGAGATGTTCCACGAAACCTTCCCCGAGGAGGTTCTGACGGTGCTCGTCGACTACTACGGCCGCGAGATCACCGACGGCCTGGCCGTCTGCCAGCGCTTCCCGGCCTTGGCCGCCGCCGGCAAGCTGCAACTGCGCCTCGACACCCATGGAGGCCGTTTCCTCGAAGGTCTCGATCCCGCCGAGAGCTACGCCGTGCTCGAACACCGCGCTCCCGGCGCCATCCGCCGCTACCGCAGCGAAACCGAGCTGCGCTACCTCGTCGGCACAGGCGTTTCCGCCGCCGCCGTCTGGCGCATGCGCGAGGCGCTGGACGAAGCCGGCTTCCCGGCCGTGCGCATCGTCGCCTCCTCCGGCTTCGGCGTGGACAAGTGCCGCGTCATGGCCGACACCCGCGCCCCCATCGACGTTGTCGGCACCGGAAGCTTCATCCCCGACATCTGGAGCGAAACCTACGCCACCGCCGACATCGTCGCCTATGACGGCGCCCCTATGGTCAAGGTCGGCCGCGAATTCCTCCTCCGCCGCAACGGCGCCCGCAAGAAGAACGGCGGCTGACCCTCACGCTTCGCCATTGCAGCCAATCGCCCCCCTGCCTATAAGACCCGCTCGCCACGGGTCAGGAGAGGTGACAGAGTGGCCGATTGTGACGGTCTCGAAAACCGTTGTACGTGCAAGCGTACCGTGGGTTCGAATCCCACCCTCTCCGCCAGTTTCCCCTTCGTATATGCCCTTCTTTGGCCAAAGCACGCTCAGTTACATCCGAAAATCAATGTCATAGGATGACTGTTCGGCCGCGAGTGTCCACTTGCGGTCGGCGCTGTTCGCCCGTACCATTAGGGGATGGAGCAGGGGACGTTGCCCCTGCCCTTTCCCTCGGAGGGCTACGCGATGCCTAGACGTGCGGCAGGGCTATCGGCGTTGAAGGTTGCCAAGGCTGGCCCAGGCCGGTACGGCGATGGCGACGGGCTCTATCTGCTGGTGCGCGAGAACGGCACCCGGTTCTGGGTTTTCCGCTACACGCCCCCCGGCGGGAAGATGCGGGAGGTGGGGCTCGGCCGCGCAGGGACCGACAAGAACGCGGTGGGACTGGCGGAAGCGCGCGACAAGGCCGGCACCCTGTATCGCATGGTCCGCGCTGGCCTAGACCCCCTCGCCAAGCGCGCGGCCGACGCCGCGGCAGCGAAGGCTACAGAGCAGGATGCGGCCATCCGCGCTATGACGTTCCGGCAGGCGGCCGTGGACTACATCGCCTCGCACGAAGCGGCATGGAACAACCCCAAGCACCGGCAGCAATGGACCAACACGCTTGAAGCCTACGCCTTCCCTCATTTCGGCGCGTTGCCGGTGGCCGGGGTGGAGACGGCGCACGTCCTGGCGGCGCTGCAACCGATCTGGAGCACCAAGCCCGAGACGGCATCCCGACTGCGTGGCCGCATCGAGGCAGTGTTGGACTACGGCAAGGCGAAGGGGCTGCGCAGCGGCGACAACCCGGCGGCATGGAAGGGGCACCTCGCCCTGACGCTCCCCGCTCGCGCCAAGGTGGCCAAGGTAGAGCACCACGCGGCGCTGCCCTGGCAGGATGTCGGCGCCTTCATGCAGGCATTGCAGGCACAGGCCGGCGTGGGGGCGCTGGCCCTGCGCTTTGCCATCCTGACGGCGGCCCGCACGGGCGAGGTCATCGGGGCGACATGGGGCGAAATGGACCTTGGGGCAGCCGTGTGGACCGTGCCGGGCGGCCGCATGAAGGCTGGCCGAGAACACCGGGTGCCCCTCTCAGAACCGGCGCTGGCGGCGCTCGGCGAGGCTGCCAGCCTCCGCATCACCACTGCCCCCAGCGCGCCTGTGTTCCCCGGCGCTATCGCCGGCAAGGGGCTGTCCAACATGGCGATGCTGACGCTGTTGAGGCGCATGGAGCGCGGCGACCTGACGGCCCACGGGTTCCGCAGCACTTTTAGAGATTGGGCGGCGGAGACAACCGCGTATCCCGCGGAAGTGTTGGAGATGGCACTGGCGCACGCCGTCGGCGACAAGGTCGAAGCAGCCTATCGGCGCGGCGACCTGTTCGAGAAACGGCGGAGATTGATGGACGATTGGGGCACCTTCAGCACAACCACCACCGCGCCTAGCGGTACCAATGTCGTGCCAATCGCCCTTGGCCGGGGCGCGGCGTTGTGAGCGACGTGACACCGAGTGCCAAGGCTCCTGCGGGCATCAACGAGGACGCGTTAAAGGATGCGCTTCGGGCCCTGAGCAGCGCGTTTCAGCAGTTCCGTCGCAATCCAGCCGACACACAAAAGATGCAACAAAGGTTGGTCCAAACAGCGGAACTGGCCCGTGCTCAGGCTGGCGTTACCCTTCCGCTGCCGGAGGACCGCCGAACCGACGTGCAGCGTGTGGTGAAGGCCGTTAGCTCTGCCTCAAGGGCGGTCCGGAAAGCACACCTAGCCATGACACCCATTGACCCTGGGATGGCTATGACTTTGTTCGACGGCACGCTCCCGAACCGGCCAGGTGTCCCAGAAAACGACCCTGACTACGGGGATCCGGAAGCCCCGCTCAATCTTGAACACCTTGAACGATACAAAAGGCTGCTCGCGGATATGGCTGCAAAGCTCAATCGGGCGGCGCGACACGCAGCCCCGTATCTCGACCGACCGGCAAAGATCGGAGCGCGCGAAAAGGAGTGGTCATGTTTGGTTGCCTTCGACTGCGCTGTGTATGCGGATGAACTTGGGCTATCTGGCTTCGTTTCAACGACCCCTCACGGCGCATTTCATAGCTTCGTCTGCGACGTTGCCGCGATCATGCGCCTGCCCCCGGTCAGCCATCGACAACTGAGGAACGCAGTCGACGATTGGCGCCGCGTGGCTGGTACGAAAGGCGACAATGAAGAGGGGGCGTACTAGGTCCACCGTTCGGCGGTGTGTTGTTCATGTGGCCGCAACAGCCCGAGGGCATCCACCATGGTTCACACCCTGTCGCCACGCTCGATCGACCGCACCCGTGCTGCGCCTGCCGAGGTTGAGCGGTTGGCGTTTCGCGTGAAAGACGCCTGCACCGCGGCCGGCATCGGTCGCACGACGCTCTACAAGTTGGCCGGAGAAGGACACCTCCGCCTGATCAAGGTCGGCGGCCGAACCCTGATTGACGCCGCGTCCCTCCGCGCTCTTATCGCCGGCCAGTCCTAAAGAAACCGCCGCCCTCGGGCGAGGAACCGGCGGCTGAAGCGTGGTCTAGCATCCAGATTATACGCTTCTCCGCAATGGATCTTCACCCCTAGGCCGCTACCAAGGAGTAACTGCCAATGAACTGCCACACACGCCGCGCTGTGCCGTCCAAATGCCGCCTGGCCGGCACCCAGCGCGACAAGGTCGACTTGGACCAGTCTGCAGCGTTTTTCCGCATCAGGACGGCGACCGCCACTTACGGCATTTCCCGCTCGTTCATTTATCGGGCGCTGACCGCAGGTAAAGTCGTCGCCGTGAAGGCTGGCCGCTCCGTCCTCATCGACGGCAGCAGCCTCCGTCAGGTACTTGGCGAGCCTGCCGAGGGCTGTCTTCAAAGCGCCGCAGTAGCCGCGCCAGCGGGAAGCGGGTGGCACCAGTCCACCCTTCCCGCTCCCGACACTTCATCCTCGACGCGGACGTAGCACCCGATTTGGCGCTGCGGGGGGACAACTCGTGGCAAAAGCGCAACGCAAACCCCGGAAGCCCGGGCGGAAAGTTCTTCGGAACGGTCGTAGCGGTGAACCGCACGCGGCCGACCCATATGCCTCCATCCCCGCATCCATGATCGCCAGTCGTGCCTTCCGGGAACTGTCCGGCCACGCGGTCGGCGTGTTCTTGTTGCTCCACGCGGCATACAACCCAAACTCAGAGCTCTTCGTGAGCCATAAGCAAGCAATCGCTATCCTCCGGGCCGGCCCGCACGCGATCGCAAAAGCATTCCGAGACCTGGAGACCGCCGGGTTCATTGTGAAGATCCGCGAGGCAGTCCGCCCGGGGGGAATGGGCAGTTCGGGTAAGGGCAAGGCCGCAATCTATGAACTGCCGGGTCGGAACCCGATACTGCCGAACGAATGGCGCCAGAACGAAGATCCCGGTCTGCACGGCTATTGGCGCGTCCACTCCGCACGCCTCCGTGCGGTGTTGCGGCAGATCACAACTGGGGCCATGAAGCTCTGGTGCCACATGCATGCGGTCCACCGCCAAGCGGATGGGGCGCCGCAGTCGAATGATGCGCGAGCGCTTGACGCTGCGGCGGTCGGCCTCCCGCGGGAAACGCTGCGCCGGAAGGCCCAGGAGCTCTGCGAAGTCGGTATCACCGAAGTTGGTCAGGCAGCTTCCGGAAAGCGTCCTGCGACTTTCATCTTGGCAGAGAGCGAGTGCAAGCCCGTCCGTTCTAGATCATGAGCAACGATGATTTTTCCCTGCTACTCAAATGGGCGGCTAACGGCGCTTTCGCTACTGTGGTGGGGAGCAAGGCATATGGTTAGGCGGTTGTTGCCCGCCGCGGTAGTGAAAGTTGGACCGATGCGCGCATTAGTGCCCCACCTTGGTATCCCCTGAATAAACCATGCTGGTAGCGATGGAGACGCTGTCTTTCATCCCGGATGGGGCCGGTGCCAGCCGTCGCCCTATCGTCCCATCCCTTCCCCAGGCACAACGCGGATTGGCATTGTTTCATTGGCGTGACCGGGAAATTGGTATTCGGGCGGCCGCGTACGTAGGGTCAGCCGCTTGGCTGAACATGCCTAGCACCTCCGTCAGGCAACAGCGGTCGAGCTCGATGTACCCTGCAAGAAACTCGGTCGTGCGCTTGATTGCTTTGCGTGATCTATGTGTCATCGGCGACGGATGCAACTGGTCTCCAAAAATCACGAATACTGAACGTTTGATATGCACAGAAACAAGCAGAATTTGTGCATTTGTTCAAACTTGCCTCCAGCAGGTTGCATATTGTCTGAATTGCGTGCTGAGAACCTGCGGTGCAACCCGGGCCCGGCTCAGGCCCTCAGCGGGTGCCCAGATGCGGGCATTCGGTGCCCTGAGCCGAGGTATGCGGGCAACAGCCTGGCAAGCGCCGCCGCCAATTTCGCGCCGGCCACCGTCACATCGTTACGAGCCTGCATGTGGCCTCCGGCAGAGCCACAGCGTGACAATGCCCGCTTTCCTCGCCAATAGGCAACTTGTCGGTCCCGTGGAACCCCGTCACAGTCGCATGCCAATGTCCGAAGTTCCTGACAAACCGCGCTCACAGTCGCCGGCGCAGTGGCTTGCTCAAGCCAGCGCGCGAAATCAGCAGAGGGTGCCATGCTCGCGATCGTGAGGAATGTGGTGTTGGTCGTCCTGCTTCTGGGAATGGCGCGCGAACCAGTGAAAGCCGGGCCCTTCGAGGATGGGGTGAGTGCCTACCAGCGCGGCGACTATGCGACCGCCCTCCGGCTCCTGCGACCACTGGCCGACCAGGGGCGCACGGAAGCTCAATCCCACCTCGGCAGCATGTATATATTGGGCCGCGGCGTGCGTCAGGACTACGCTGAGGCGGCTCGTTGGTATCGCATGGCCGCGGAACTGGGCGACGCAGCGGCCCAAAACAACCTCGCGGTCATGTATCTGAGGGGCGACGGCGTAAGGCGCGACTTTGTTGAGGCAGTCCGGTGGTATCGCAAAGCGGCGGATCAGGGGAACAGTGGCGCCCAGTTTGCTCTTGGAGTGATGCACGAGATTGGACAGGGCGTGCGGATGGACTATGCCGAGGCAACTCGGTGGTATCGCAGAGCCGCCGACAACGGCGATGCCAGCGCCCAGAACGCTCTCGGGGTTATGTACAGAAACGGCAAAAGCGTGCAGCAGGACCATGCCGCGGCAGCGCAGTGGTTTCGTAAAGCTGCCGATCAGGGTCTCGCTATCGCCCAATTCAACCTCGGGGCTATGTTCTTGGGGCGAGACTACGCCGAAGCCGCCAGATGGGTTCGCAGGGCTGCGGACCAGGGATTGACCGATGCTCAGACCCTGATGGGGACATTGTACAATTTCGGCGATGGAGTGCCCCAGAATTTCGTTCAGGCACACATGTGGTTCAATCTGGCCCGTCAAAATGATCTTCGTGACGCCATCGCAAGCCAGATGACGATCACTCAGATCGCTGAGGCGCAGCGCCTCGCAAGCCAGTGGCAGCCAAAAATGTGGAATTTCTTTGACCAGTTTGATCCGCCCGACCCCTACGCCAAATTCGAGGACACGACCGGAGGGCCACCTAGCCGCAGTGGAGGGTTCGACCCTGGCCGACCGTACGAGGTTGAAAAAGCGCCCTCCACCGCTTTGCGTCTTGCCAGCACCGGCAGCGGGTTCTTTGTGACCCATGACGGGCATCTGCTCACCAACGCACACGTCATCAAGGACTGTAAGGTGGTGCAAACTCGCCGCGCGGATGGCGACGTCGCTGATGCCCGCGTGGTCGCAACCTCAATCGGGGATGACCTGGCGCTGCTGAAAGTGGAAAAGCGGCAGGCGACGGCTACGATATTCCGCGCCGGCGTGCCAGTGAGACAGGGCGAGGGCGTGACAGTGTATGGCTTCCCCCTGACGGGGCTGCTTGCCTCGACAGGAAACCTCACCATCGGGCATGTCACCGCGCTGTCGGGACCGCGCGACGATCCGCGGTTGCTCCAGATTTCCGCAGCGGTGCAGCCTGGCAACAGCGGGGGGCCAGTGTTCGACACCGGGGGCAATGTCGTCGGCGTCGTCGTCAGCAAGCTCGATGCCCTCGCGGTCGCTGGCGCCACCGGCGACATTCCGCAGAACATCAACTTCGCCATCAAAGCGTCGGTCGCCACGAATTTCCTCGAAGCGCACGGCGTTGCGTACGTACTCGCGTCGGGTTCCGCCGAACTCGCCACAACCGCCATCGTCGACCGAGCCCGCAGCGGCACTGTGCGGGTTGATTGCCTGAGGTGACGGTTGACCTCACCTGCTGGACTGCCCCACCCACCCCACCAGAGGCCGCAAATGCTCCGACTGTTGTGCTTGATCGCCGGCTTATCGTTGGCACCGTGGCCAGCCGATGCCCAACAGCCCCAGCCGCGGAGCGGCTACGTCCGCCGCGATGGCGTATATGTGCCCCCATCCTACCAGAGCCGCCCGAACGGGACACGCTTGGACAACTACAGCACCAGGGGGAACGCCAACCCTTTCACTGGAAAACCCGGCTCAGTGGATCCGTATGCCTATAGGCCACCGAGGCGGCGATAGCGGCATTGGGCCACTGGCTGCACCAAGGAACAGCAGCCAAGAATTTCTCCGGGGGGTCATGAAGTGTACCCCCACCCCCCTTGTCGCGGGTGCCAGGGGGGCTGCCGTGGATGCGACAACTTGGCCCCGCAACCAGCCTTCACCGCCGCCGCCTGTCGTGCCTGATGCCACCCGATGGCGCCGATGTGGGTTCCCAACTACTGCCGCCTCTCGCCCTGCCATGCGACCAACCGCGCACGCGGTCGATGCTTTGCTCCAAGGTGCGGGTTGATCGACCGACAACGAGCGGCCTGGCAACCCAGCGGCAGAGAGGCAATCAGAGTGTCGCGCGCCCGGTGAGCTCATAGAGCGGGAATGCCGCTCAAGCGGCCGGCTCCCCGGCCAATCCTTTTGCACCCGATTAAGGGGATCGATTAGGGGATTTTAGCCAAGATCAATCGTATCATATTGAAAAAGCACAGCGAAAGGCGGACACCCTCTCCGCCAACGCCGTCCCGTATTCTTTCGCTCGACCATTTCGCTGCCATGCCATGCTGCCATGCGACGGCGATGTCGTTTCCTTCTTTTCCGAGCATCTCAGGACAACCACATACAACCCGTGGGCACATACAACCCAACGGCACAAGCAGCCTAGGGCTGGTGTTCACCATATCGGCGAGTATCATCACTCGATCCTGACTTGCCCTTTGCGGCAAGGCGCGCGCATCGACGGAGGGGGCCGCAGACGGCGGCGTGGGCTAGCAATCGATGCCTGCGGCTGGTGCCAGGCCCTGCGATTGGAAATGCTTTCCTGGGAGACCGCGATTGGCAAGTGATGCGACCGTTGATCCACAGCGAGGCCCGGCGGGGTCCGCCACTGTCGAGCGCCGGCGGCCACGCGGTCTGGCTGCGGGCTGGACCCCCGATGACATACCTTGGGACCGGTTCGATCCCACCAAAGTCGATCCCGATATCGTCCGGCTGGTGAAGGCCGCCGCGCTGGTTGAACTGGGCGGTCAGGAATATGGCGACTACCTGGCCGGCGTGTTCAGCGACGATGAGGAGTTCAAGCAGGCGGCCGCCAACTGGTCGGTCGAGGAGGTCCAGCACGGCGAGGTTCTCGGGCGCTGGGCGCAACTGGCGGACCCGACCTTCGATTTCGTGGCCGCCTATGCGCGGTTCCGCGCTGGCTACGCCCTGCCGGTGGATGCGACCGAGTCGGTACGTGGCTCGCGCGCCGGCGAACTGATGGCCCGCTGCATCGTGGAAACCGGCACCAGCTCCTACTATACTGCGCTGCATGATGCGGTCGACGAGCCGGTTCTGAAGGCGATATGCCGCCGCATCGCCGCCGACGAGCTGCGCCACTTCAAACTGTTCTACGCCAACATGCGCCGCTACGTGGCCACGGACCGGCTTGGCCGGTTGGGCCGCCTGCGCATCGGCTTGGCGCGCATCCGCGAATCCGAAGACGACGAGCTGGCCTATGCCTATTACGCCGCGCAGAACTCGTCCGCCCCGTACAAGCGCGCCGAGAACGCCAACGCCTATGCAATGCGCGCCTATCGCGTGTATCGCCGCCCCCACATCGAGCGCGCCGTCGCCATGGTGCTGAAGGCGGTTGGGCTGAAGCCATACGGCACGCTGAACGGTGCGCTGACCGGTACGGCAACGGGCTTGCTGCGCTGGCGCGTCGCGAGGCTGGCTCGCGCCGGGGCCTAGAGCGCCCCGGGAAAGTGGCAGGCGACGACTTGACCGTCGGCGCCCGGCCGCAATGCCGGCTCCTCGGTAGCGCATAGAGGCTGGGCAACCGGGCAGCGGGTGCGGAAGCGGCAGCCGCTTGGTGGATTGACGGCACTTGGCGGCTCGCCGTGCATCGGCACATGCCGGCGCGCCCGCTCCAACCGCGGATCCGGCACCGGGGCCGCAGCAATCAGGGTTCGGGTGTACGGGTGCAGCGGGCGCGTGAACAGGTCGGCGGCGCGGCCGGACTCCATCACCTTGCCCAGGTACAGCACAACGATGCGATCGCAGACATGCCGCACCACCGCCAGGTCGTGGGCGATGAACAGGTAGGTCAGGCCCAGCCGCTCCTGCAGATCGACCATCAGGTTGATGATCTGCGCCTGGATGTTCACGTCCAGCGCCGAGATCGGCTCGTCCGCCACGACCAGATCGGGCCCAACAGCCAGCGCGCGCGCGATGGAAATGCGCTGGCGCTGGCCGCCGGAGAACTCGTGCGGGAACCGCCCAGCAGACGCGGCGGGCAGGCCGACGAGGTCCAGCAACTCGTCCACCCGCAATCGCGCCGCCGCATCGCCCGGCACGATGCGGTGCAGCAGCAGCGGCCCTGCCAGGATCTCGCCCACCGACATGCGTGGATTCAGCGAAGCATAGGGGTCCTGGAAGATCATCTGCACGCGCCGGCGCAACGGCCGGATTTCCGCCTGCGTGGCATGGGTGATGTCGGTGCCGTCGAACACGATCCTGCCGGATGTCGGCTCGTGCAGGCGGGTGACCAGGCGGGCCAGCGTGGACTTGCCGCAACCACTTTCGCCCACCAGCCCCACGGTCTCGCCGCGTGCGATAGACAGGCTCACGCCGTCGACCGCGCGCAGCACGCGGGTGGCCGCGAAATAGCCCTCCTTCGGCAGGGCGAAATGCTTGGCGACGTTGGTCACCTCCAGCAAAGGTGCAGTGGACTGCACCCCGGCGGAGGAAGCAGGCCGGGCGTGGGCGCGCTCCGGCGGGTGCAGCGCGCCGCCGGCTTGGGTGACCCAGCAGCGTGCCGAGCGGGTGGCATCGATCGGCAACAGGGCAGGGTGCTCGGCGCATTTGGCTACCGCGAAGGGGCAGCGATCGCGGAAGCGGCAGCCCTCGGGCCAGGCGCGCGGGTCGGGCGGCTGGCCGTCGATGGTGGTCAGGCGGCGGTCGGTCGACTCGGCGTCGATGCGCGGGGCGGCATGCAGCAGCGCCCAGGTATAGGGGTGGCGAGGGTCGGACAGCAGTTCCTCCGGCGGCCCCTCCTCCACCACCTCGCCCGCATACATCACCAGAATGCGCCGGCAGACATTGGCGATCACGCCCAGGTCGTGGCTGATCAGGATCACGGCGGTGCCGAGATCGCGGTTCAGTTCGCGCAGCAGTTCCAGGATCTGCGCCTGGATGGTGACGTCCAGCGCGGTGGTGGGTTCGTCGGCGATCAGCAGCGCCGGTTCGTTGGAGAAGCCCATTGCCAGCATCACCCGCTGGCGCATGCCGCCGGAGAACTGGTGCGGATAGGAATCCACTGCCGCTTCGGCGCGCCCCACCCCCATTCGGCGCAGCAGGTCGATCGCCCGTGCCCGTGCCGCGGGGGCGGTGAACCTGCCATGCGCCGTCATCGCCTCCACCAACTGTTTGGCGATGCGCAGCACCGGGTTGAGCGAGGTCATGGGGTCCTGAAAGACCATGGCGATCTCGCGCCCACGCACGCGGCGCAGCGAGTCGTCGTCCAGCGTGGCGAGGTCGCGGCCGCGAAACTCGATGGAACCGCCGATGATGCGCGCCGGCTCGTCCAGCAGGCGCATGATCGACTTGGCGCACACACTCTTGCCCGAGCCGGATTCGCCGACGATGCCCAGCGTCTCGCCGGCATGCAGGTCGAAGCTCACGCCGTCCACCGCACGCACCGCGCCGCTGTCGGTCAGGAACCAGGTCCGCAGGTCGCGCACCCGCAGCAGCAGCTCGGCCGGCCCGTCTTCAGCGCGTTCGGGCATGCGGGTCCAGCCAATCGCGGATGCCGTCGCCGACGAAGTTGAATCCCATCACCACGGTGAGGATGGCCAGCCCGGGGAAGGTCGCCACCCACCATTGCTGCACCAGTTCGCGCCCCTCGGCCACCATCGCGCCCCATTCGGCGGTGGGCGGCACCACGCCCAGGCCCAGGAAGGACAGGCCGGCGAACACCAGGATCGCCTGGCCGAGGTCGAGCGTGACCAGCACCACCAGCGGGCCGACGGCGTTGGGGATGATCTGGCGCAGCAGGATGTGGGCAGGGCCGAAGCCGATCGACTGCGCCGCCTCCACGTATTCCAGCGAGCGCTGGGTGATCACCAGGCTTCGCGCCAGCCGGGCGAACTTGGGCCACCACACCACCAGCATGGCGATCACCGTGTTCACCGTGCCGATGCCCAGTGCCGCGGCAATCGCCATGGCCAGGATGATCGGCGGGAAGCAGAACACCAGGTCGGTGGTGCGCATCAGCGCCTCCTCCGCCCAGCCCCGTGCATAGGCAGCGAGGGCGCCGAGCAGGGTGCCGAACAGCCCGCCGAGCAGCACGACCACCATGCCGACGGTCAGTGAAATGCGCGCGCCATAGACCACCCGGGTCAGCACGTCGCGCCCCAGCACGTCGGTGCCGAGCCAGTGCAGGGCCGAGGGGGGTTGCAGGCGGTTCGCCACGTCCACGAAGTTGGGATCATAGGGCATGATCCACGGCGCCAGCAGCGCCAGCAGCGCCCAGGCCACGACGATGGCCCCGCCCAGGGTCGCCAGACCGTAGCGGCGCAGCCAGCGCCGTGCGGCCGCGCGCGGGCGCGGCACCGCCAGACGCTTCGGCGACCGCGCTCACGCCTTCACCGCGCGCGGGTCCAGCAGCGCGTAGGAGAGGTCGACCAGCAGGTTCACCAGCACGAACACGGCGGCCACGATGGCGGTGATCGCCATGATCGCGGGGAAATCCACCGCCACGGCGCTGCGGAAGGTGTAGCGGCCCAGGCCGGGCCAGGAGAACACCGTCTCGGTCATAACGGCGCCGGTCAGCAGGTTGGCATAGGCGAGCCCGCCCAGCGTCACCACAGGCAGCATGGCGTTTGGCAGCGCGTGGCCGGTGACCACCACGCGCGCCAGCAGCCCCTTGGCACGGGCGACGCGCACATAGTCCTGGCTCAGAGCCTCCAGCATCGCAGCCCGGGTAGTGCGGGTGATCAGGCCCAGGGTGGAGGCGGCGAGCACGATGCTGGGGAGCACGAGATGCGCCGCCGCATCGCGGAATGTCTCCCAGTCGCCGACCAGGGCGGTGTCGATCAGCAGCAGCCCGGTGATGCGCTCGGGTGGGAAGGCGAGCGGATCCAGCCGCCCGGTGCCCGGCGCCCAGTCGAGCTGTCCATAGAAGATCGCCAGCACGATGAAGGCGAGCCAAAAGGTGGGTGCGGAGACGCCGACAAGTGCCACGAAGCGTGCGACATGGTCCACCCAGGAGTCGCGCCGCACGGCGGCCACGATGCCCAGCGGCAGGCCGATCACGAGCGACAGCGCAAAGGCAATGGTGGCGAGTTCCAGCGTGGCCGGCGCGTAGTCGATGATGTCGTCCAGCACCGGCCGCCGCGTGGCGATCGACAGGCCCATGTCGCCATGGACCAAGCGCTGCAGGAACAACCAGTACTGTTCCCACAGCGGCAGGTCGAGGCCATAGATCGCGCGGAACGCCGCCACCGCCTGGGGGTCGGAGGCCTGCTCGTCGCCCAACGCTGCCAGGGCCGGATCCCCGGGCACGGTGTTGGCGATCAGGAACACCACCAGGGTGGCGAACAGCACGAGCACGAAGGCCGTGACAAGCCGCGAGAGGAGATAGCGGATCATCGGCGCCGCGGTCGCCCACCGGGAGAGGCGGCGGCGCCGCGATGGCGGCAGATCACCGGCCGAGGCTCACGGATGGGCGTTTTCCAGTTCCACCTGGTAGCCGGCGGCGGTGAGCGGGAAGCTCTTCACAGTGTTGCGCACCGCGGTCTGATAGATCGGCTGGAACAGAATGATCAGGTCGGCGAGGTCGACCATGCGCTTCTGATATTCGATCCACAGCGCCTCCTGTTTCGCCTGGTCCTGCTCCAGCGTTGCGTCGCGCACCAGCTTCACCAGGTCGGCGGGCGGGGACCAGTTGAGGCGCTTTGCCACCCGCTCGACCGTGGCCGTGGCCCAGCTGAACTGGCGCACGCCGGCCGGGTTCCAGAAGGTGAGCACGGCGGTGGACTTGCCGTTGGTGTACTGCGTGCGCAGGTTCACCTGGTCCATCGGGTTGAGCTTTAGCCGAATGCCCACCCGTGCCAGGTCGGCTTGCAGCTTCTGCGCCAGCACGCCGTAGGACAGGCCGCTGACCGCGGCGTTGCCGTAGCTCACCTCGAACTCGAAGCCGTCGGGCAGCCCCGCCTTCTTCAGCAGCGCGCGCGAGCGGTCGAGATCCTCGTGGAAGCCGATTTCCTTCGTCACCTTCTCGGTCGAGCCGAGCATGCCGACCGGGAAGAAGCTGGCCGAGCGCGTGGCCACGCCGCCCAGCAGGTTTTCGCGGATGCCGTCGTAGTCGATGGCATAGCCGATGGCCTGGCGCGCCTCCTGCACGGCGAGTGCCTTGTTGAGCTCTGGCGAATGGGTGAGCGCCATGTAGACGAAGTCGAGGCTGACGAGCCCCTCGATGCGGACATCCTTGTTGTCCTTGAGGGTGGCGATCTGTTCGGGGATCAGGTTGAAGGCGGCGTCGATGTCGCCGCGCTGAATTGCCAGGAGCTGCGTGGCGCTCTCGCTCATGTGGCGGATCAGGATACGGTCATAGGCCGGCTTGCCACCCCAGTAGTGCGGGTTGCGCACCAGTTGGATCTGCACGTTGCGGTCCCAGTTCACCAGCCGGTAGGCACCGGCGCCGGCGGAGTTGCTGTCGAGCCAGGCCGTGGCCTTGTCGGCGACATTCGCGTCTGCGGCCGAGGTGCCGCCATGCTTCTCCACCACCGCGCGCTCGAGGATGCCGTTGGTGGACGATGCAAGCGCGCCCAGCACCGGCTCGCGCGGTTCCACGAGGAACAGGTCCACCGTGCGCGGGTCGACTACCTCGATACGCTCGATGTTGAGGATATAGAGCGCCGGCTGGCCCCTGAGGTTCTTCACCCGGTCCAGCGTCCACTTCACGTCGTCCGCGGTGACCGGGTTGCCGGTGGCGAACTTCGCCTCGCGCAGCTTGAAGCGCAGCGCCTTGCCGTCGGGGGAGCGCTGCCAGGATTCCGCCAGCGCCGGAACCAAGTCCACATAGTTGCCGGCCTTGAAGGCGACTAGCGACGAATAGGCGGCGTTCAGGGTCATCGGCGGCGTGTATTGCGCCATGCGGGCCGGATCGAGGCTGATCGTGTCGCTGATGTCGATGCCGAGCACCAGCGTGCCGCGGCGTCCTTGCGCATGAACCCGCTCGGGCAGGCCGGCGGCAAGGGCGGCGCCGCCGGCGCCAATGAGCCGCGCGACTTGGCGGCGGGTGATCCATCCGTTAGGCATGGCAAGGTTCCCCCATTATTCTTGGGCCTGGACGGCCTATAGCTTCGAGCCTGCCACAGGCAGGGTGGCAGGTGAAGCCTTTCATGCCCGCGCCCGGTTCGCGAATGGACGCGTGCTGCAAGGCGATGTAGCGTTCAGCGAGGTTGCCCAGGGACGGAACGACAACGATGAACACGGCGCTGCCCGGCGGCATAGACTGCGACGTCCACCCGGCGCTGCCCGGCATGTCCGCCCTGCTGCCCCATCTCGACCCGTACTGGCAGGAACAGGTGACGGTGCGCGGTATCGACGGGCTCGACCTGGCGAGCTTTCCGCTGCAGATGGAGGCTCATGGGCGGCGCGACTGGCGCGAGCCGGGGGCAAAGCCGGGCAGCTCTCTGCAACGGCTGCAGCGCGACGCGTTGGACGGTTTCGGCTCGCGCCTGGCGATCTGCAATCCGCTCTATGGCGTGCTGGCCATCTACAACGAGCATTTCGCCGCCGCGGTGGCGCGCGCGATGAACGACTGGCTCGCCGCCGAATGGCTCGACCGCGAGAAGCGGCTGCGCGGGTCCATCACGGTGGCGGCACAGAACGCCGAGCTTGCGGTGGACGAGATCGAGCGCCGGGCCGGCGACCCACGCTTCGTGCAGGTGCTGTTGCTGGCGCAGGGCGACGCGCCGCTCGGCAACCGGCGCTACTGGCCGATCTATGCCGCGGCCGAGCGCCACGGGCTGTCGATCGGGGTGCATGCCGGCAGCACCTTCCGCCACGCCACCACGTCCAACGGCTGGCCATCGTACCACCTGGAGGACTACGCGGCGCATGCCCAGGCCTTCCAGTCCAACCTGTTGAGCTTGGTGCATGAGGGTGTGTTCACCAAATTCGCCGGGCTCACATTCGTGCTGATCGAGAGTGGCTTCACCTGGCTGCCCGCCTTCATGTGGCGCGCCAACAAGACTTGGCGCGGCGTGCGGGCCGAGGTGCCGTGGGTGGACCGGGCGCCGGGCGAACTCATCCGCGACCACGTGCGTTTCACCCTGCAGCCGACCGACAGCCCGCCCACCGGCGAGGACATGGAGCGGCTGCTGGAGCAGATCGGCCGCGACGACATGCTGCTGTTCTCGACCGACTATCCGCATTGGCAGTTCGACGGCCAGAATGTCTGGCCGGCCGGCTTTTCCGACGCGCTGAAGCGCCGGGTGCTGGTGGATAATCCGCGCAATGCCTATCCGAGGTTGAAGGAGGCTCTGCAATGACTCCCGAAGACGGCCGGACCGTTGTGGCCGAGGCGCCGGTCAGTGCCTCGCGCAGCAAGCTCAAGCTCATCGACTGCGACGTGCACCACGCGCTGCGCTCGTCGAAGGACCTTTATCCCTACCTGGCGTCGCGCTGGCACAGCCACCTGGAGAATTTCGGGCGTCGCCGGCCAGTGCCGTTCACCGCGGCCTCGCCCTATCCCAAGACCGCGCCGGCACTGTCGCGCACCGATTCCTGGCCGCCCAATGGCGGGCCGCCCGGCGCGGACCTCGCCTTCATGCAGGAGCAGTTGCTCGACCCCTACAATATCGAATACGGCATGCTGCACCTGCTGATGAGCGGCATGGACGAGCGCAACCAGGATCTGGGCAACGCGATCTGCAGCGCCATCAACGACTGGCAGGTACCGAGCACTGGACGCAGAAGGACCGCCGGCTGAAAGCGGCCATCGTGGTGCCGGGCGAGGACCCGCCGGCCGCCGTGCGCGAGATCGAGCGCTGGGCCGGCAACCCCGACTTCGCCCAGGTCAGCCTTGTCACCCATACGATCGAGCCGCTGGGCCGCCGGCGCTACTGGCCGATCTACGAAGCCGCCGCCGCCCTCGGCCTGCCGATCGGGCTGCATAGCTCGGGCAACAACGGCCACGCCGTGACCAGCGCGGGATGGTGCAGCTACTACGTGGAGGAGCAGCACAACGTGGCGCTGTCGCAGCAGAACCTGGCGATCTCGCTGGTGTGCGAAGGCGTGTTCGAGCGGTTTCCGGCGCTGAAGGCGGTGATCATCGAGGCCGGGTTCGTCTGGGTGCCGTCGGTGGCCTGGCGGCTGGACCAGCATTGGGCGCGGATGCGCGGCGAGGTGCCGCACCTGTCCAAGAAGCCGTCGGAATATTTCCGCAGCAGCATCTGGTATTCCAGCCAACCCGCCGACGAGCCGGAGCGTCCGGAATACCTGCGCCAGAGCCTGGACTGGCTCGGCTGGGACCGGCTGCTGTTCGCCACTGACTACCCGCACTGGGACATGGACAGCCCCGAACAGGCGTTCAAGTTCCGCATGAGCGAGGCTGAGCAGCGCCAGGTCTTCGCCGACAACGCGCGCGCGCTGTACGGGCTGGCCTGAAGGTGGCACGGCACGTTGTTGCTGCGGCTGGCGAGATTCCGCCGGGCGGGCGCAAGCTGGTGACCGTCCGCGGCCGGCAGATCGGCATCTTCAACCATGCCGGAGAGTATTTCGCGCTGCTGAACCGCTGCCCGCATCAGGGCGCCGAACTGTGCAAGGGCAAGCTGATCGGGCTGGCGACTTCGCGCGAGCCGGGGCATTTCGAGCTGACGCGCCAGGGCGAGATGCTGAAGTGTCCCTGGCATGGCTGGGAATACGACATCCGCACCGGCCAGTCCTGGTGCGACCCCAACGACACCAAGGTGCGCGCCTACCCGGTGACGGTCGAACACGGCGAGGCGCTGGTGAAGGGGCCCTTCGTGGCCGAGACGTTCCAGGTGGCGGTGGAACAGGACTACGTCGTCATAGAAGTTTGACGGGGCCGGGAGGGGCCGTGGGCGAGGCGTCCGGCTTCGTCGTCTGGGCGGAAAATGCCCGGCGATGAGTTGCGCCGAGCGTCGTCTCTGCGTATCCCCTCCGGATCATGAGTTTGGGAACCCGCCGCAGCCGCGAACGCCGCCAGCGAACCCGTCGCCTGATGTTCGGCGTGGGAAAGTGGCTGTTGATCGTCGGCGCGCTGATCGGCATCGGCTACGAGGCGCATCGCACCGGCAGCCGGCTGGCCCGGGTGGAAACCGAGCGGTTGGCCGCTGACCTTGCCGCCGCGCGGCAGCAGGTGGGCCTGCTGGGACAGGACAATGCCCGGTTGAAGCTGGAGCTTGAACAGGCGCGCGCCGCCCGGGCAGGGCTGCAGCAGCGCTACGACGCCGTCATCCCCACCGGCACACTGGCCGCCATCCTCGCCGACGCGCGCACGCGATTGGCCGGCGGCCTGGATGGCGAACGCATTCGCCAGGCGATCGGCGAGGCGGAGCCGGTGCAGCGCTGCGACGGCCCCACGGTGTCGCGCCGCTTCCGCATCTCGGCCGGCGCCAAGCTCGCACCCGACGACGGCACCACCTTTGCCGACGGTATGATTCGCGTGGCCGCCCTGGCGCCTGTGATCGCCGACGACATGGCGCGCCACTCGATTGTGAGCTTCTCCGGCCTGGGCAGCGGCGGCCCGGCGACGGCCAAGGGCATGCCGGCGAGCCACGTATTCCGCCTGAACAACATCGAGGTGGTGCTCGACGTCACGGAAAGCCCGATCCCGGGTTTTGCCAACGCCACGCTGACCACCTGCCGGCTCGGCTGAGCGTCAGCTGGGGGGAGCGGCAGCCGGGGCAGGCATGGCCTCGGCCCGCGCTACCTCGCGCTTGACCGCGAGGAAGCTGTCCGGGCTGACCGAGACCGAGTCGATGCCGCATTCCACCAGGAATCGGGCGAAGCCGGGGTGGTCGCTCGGCGCCTGGCCGCATAGGCCGATCTTGGCGCCGGCCTTGCGCGCCTCGGCTATCACGCTGGCGATCATCCATTTCACCGCCGGGTCCTGCTCGTCGAACAGCTCGGCCAGCGCCTCGGAATCGCGGTCCACGCCCAGTGTGAGCTGGGTGAGGTCGTTGCTGCCGATCGAGAAGCCGTCGAAGCGGGCGGCGAAATCCTTGGCCAGGATCACGTTGGAGGGCACCTCGCACATGACATAGACCTGCAGCCCGTCCTCGCCCCGCCGCAGCCCCTCCTCGGCCATGACAGCCAGCACCCGGTCGGCCTCGACCACCGAGCGGCAGAACGGGATCATCACCACCACGTTGCGCAGCCCCATTTCCTGGCGCAGCCGGCGTATGGCGCGGCATTCCAGCGCGAAGCCGGCACGGTAGCGCGGCGAATAGTAGCGCGAGGCGCCGCGGAACCCGATCATCGGGTTCTCCTCGTGCGGCTCGAACTCTGCGCCGCCGAGCAGGCCGGCATATTCGTTGGTCTTGAAGTCGCTCATGCGCACGATCACCGGGCGCGGATACTGGGCGGCGGCGATGCGGGCCAGGCCGCGCGGCCAGGTTGTCCACGAAATACTCGGTCTTGTCGTCGTAGCCTTCGGCAAGCTCGGCGATCCGGCGCTTGGCCTCGGCGTCCTGCAGGCGGTCGAAATGCACCAGCGCCATTGGATGCACCTTGATGTGGTTGCTCACCACGAACTCCATGCGCGCCAGCCCCACCCCGTCGGCCGGCATGCGCCACCAGCGGAAGGCGGCGGCCGGGTTGGCGAGGTTGAGCATCACCTGGGTGCGCGTGGCCGGCACGTCCGACAGGTCGAGGGTCTCGGTCTCGACCTGGGCGATGCCCTCATAGACCGCGCCGGTATCGCCCTCGGCGCAGGAGACGGTGATGTCCTGCTGGTCGTGCAGCACGTGGGTGGCGTTGCCGGTGCCAACAATTGCCGGCAGGCCCAGCTCGCGGCTGACGATGGCGGCATGCGAGGTGCGGCCGCCATGATCGGTGACGATCGCCGCCGCCCGCTTCATGATCGGCACCCAGTCGGGGTCGGTGTTGCCGGTGACCAGGATGGCGCCGTCCACGAAGCGGTCGATATCGTGCGCGTTCTCGATAAGGCACACCCGCCCGGCCACCGCCGCCTCGCCGATGGCAAGGCCGGTGGCCAAGGTGCGCCCCTTGCCGGCGACGCGGTAGGTGCGCAGGGCCCCGGTGTCGCGGCGCGACTGCACCGTCTCGGGGCGTGCCTGGACGATGAAAAGATCGCCGTTGCGGCCGTCGCGCGCCCATTCCATGTCCATGGGGCAGCCGTAATGGGCCTCGATGGCACAGGCCCAGCGGGCGAGGGTGAGAACCTCCGCATCCGACAGCACGAAGCCGGCGCGCTCGGCCCGCGAGGTCGGCACGGTGCGCGTGGTGCGGCCTTCGCTGGTGGCGTAGATCATTTTGATCGCCTTGCCGCCGCGCCGCTTCTCCACGATGGGCACCAGCGCGGCGTCGGCCAACAGCGGCTTGAACACGACGTATTCGTCGGGATCCACCGCGCCCTGCACCACGGTTTCGCCCAGGCCCCAGGTGGCGTCGATCACCACCACGCGGTCGAACCCGGTCTCGGTGTCGATGGAGAACATCACGCCGGAGGCGCCGAGGTCGGCGCGCACCATGGCCTGGACACCCACCGACAACGCCACCTTCAGGTGGTCGAAGCCGCGCGTCTCGCGGTAGCTGATCGCCCGGTCGGTGAAAAGCGAGGCGAGGCAACGGCGGCAGGCGTCGAGCAGGGCGTCGGCACCGCGGATGTTCAGGAACGTCTCCTGCTGGCCGGCGAAGCTGGCATCCGGCAGGTCCTCGGCCGTGGCGCTGGAGCGTACGGCGACGTCGGCCTCTTCGTGGCCGAGCCGGGCGCATAGCGCGGCATAGGCTTCACGGATTGCGGTGGCGGTCTCGTCTGGCCACGCGCCGTGCAGCACCGCCTCGCGGATCGTCCGCCCCGCCTCGGCCAGCGTCAGGCTGCGTTCCTTGAGGGCGGCGAGCGTGTCGGCGATGGTGCCGGACAGGTGGTTGGCCTGGACAAACCGCCAGTAGGCGTCCGCGGTGGTGGCGAAGCCCGGCGGGACGGCCACGCCGCGCGCGCCGAGATGGCGCACCATCTCGCCCAGGGAAGCATTCTTGCCGCCCACGGCAGCCACGTCGCCCCGGCCCAGATCCTCGAACCAGATCACCTGCTGTTCGCCCATCGCACGATCCTCCCGGCTGTGGCGTCGCGGCGGTGCCGCGGTCGAGCGCGACAATGCCATGCCCCCGCCCGGCGCCGTGTGACCTGGATCAACGCGGATGCGATCCCGGGTTTCCGTGACCAGGCGCCAGGGAGGGAGCCGGCCGGGATGCGGCTAGGCTGATGCGCCTCTGGGTGAAAGATGCGCCCCTGGGTGGAACCTGGGACCGTGCAGCCGCCGGCCTGACTTGATGCCTTTGCCCTAACCCTGCTGCTCTTGCCCTACGGTCTGCCCTACGTCGCGGCGTCAGGGGCGAGCGACTTGATAAGGTCAAAAACCCGCTTGCGCACCGCGGAATCGGTGATGCGGTAGTAGGCGCGCACCAGTTCCAGCGTCTCGCGCCGGTTCATCGAGTCGTCCACGCCAGCTGCGGCGCCAAAGGACTCCTGGGTGTCGGCGAAGCCGAAGGAGCGCCGTGCTCCCATCACGCCCGCGGTGCCGCCATAGGTGGTGGCCAGCGATTCGGGCATGTCGTCAAAAAAGAAGCTGATCGGTACGTCCAGCACGCGCGACAGGTCGAACAGGCGCGATGCCCCCACGCGGTTCACGCCGCGCTCGTATTTCTGGACCTGCTGGAAGGTGAGGCCGAGCGCCTCGCCCAGCCGCTCCTGCGACATCCCCAACAAAGTGCGGCGCAGGCGGATACGCGTTCCGACATGGGCATCGATCGGGCTGGCCCGCGACTCCCGCTCCGGCCGGTCTGCGGCGCCTGTGCTGTCTCGACCTGATTCCGCCATTGATTGACCAATCCCGTTCTGTCCGATGTGCCCAAGAATAAGCCGTGAAATGAGCGCGGCTGAAATGAGCCGCGCCCCAACCGGCCTACCGCAGCCGGCGGCCGGTTGACCGCAACGCTAGGCTCACAACCGCAAATCGTCAAGAAATTATGAAACTCGCCCCTGTATGTCTCGTTTCACGAGATGGGGGGTCTGTTTGCCTCATTCCTGGCGCGCCGTCCACGAGTGGTGAATCCCAGGCCCACCAGCAGCAGCGCGAGTCCACCGGGCAGCCACAGGCCGAGGCGCGCAAAGGGCGGCGGCGGGAGATACCCGGGCAGGTGCACCGCCAAGCTGCCCGTCACCCCCATGCCGAGCCTGCCAAGCTCGCGGCCATGGGCGTCGTAGGCCGCGGATATGCCGGTATTGGCGGCGCGGGCGATCGGCAGCCCCTCCTCCACCGCGCGCAGCCGGGCGGCGGCGAGATGCTGCCGCGGCCCGGTCGAATTGCCGAACCAGGCGTCGTTGGTGATGGTCACGATCCAGTGTGGACGGTCGCGGCGCGCCACCACTGCGGCTGGGAATATCGCCTCGTAGCAGATCAGCGGCGAGAAGGGCGGCAGCCCCGGCACGTGCAGCGTTTCCGGTCCGGGCCCGGCCATGAACCCGCCGCCCGGCACCACCTGGACCGGCAGCGGCATCCAACTGGGCTGATACTCGCCGAACGGCACCAGGTGCCACTTGTCATAGCGCGCCAGCGGCAGCCCGCCACCCTGCAATGCGACGAGACTGTTGTAGGGCCGCCGCGCGGCGTCGAAGCGCACGGTGCCGATCAGCGCCGGGACCACCGTGCCGTCGGGGCGCGTCGACGCCGCGGCTATCATCGCGCGGGCGGTGGCGTCGATGTCGAGCAGATAGGGGCTTGCCGTCTCGGGCCAGATCACCACCGCGGGGCCGCTGTCGAGCTTTGTCACGGCGTCGCGGGTCAACGCGAGGTAGCGTTGGAAGATCGTGCCCACGATGGCGCGGTCCCATTTCTGACCCTGCGGCACGTTGCCTTGCACCAATACCACCGTCAGCCCGGGATCGGCGGCGACCGGCTCGCCCAGGTGCCAGGCGCCCCAGGCCGTCCAGGCCACCAGCCCTGCCAGCCCCGCCAGCACAGCGCGGCGGCCCATCAGCGGTGTTGCGGCGAGCAGCAGCGTGGCCAGGGTGAGGCCGTGCACGCCCGCCAGCGCCGCGGGCTGCAGCATCACGTCGCCCACCGGCCCCGGCACCGCCCAGACGCTGCCCCAGGGGTTCCACGGAAAGCCGGTCAGCACGAACTGCCGGGCGAGGTCGAAGGCCACCCAGCCGCCGGCCAGCACCGCTACGCGCCGCCAGCCCGGCGGGGCCAGCCGGGCAAGGCCGCAGGGGGCGGCGATGAACAGCGCCAGCAGGGCCGACAGCGCCGGAACCGCCAGCGGCACCAGCCACCAGAACCGTGCGGACTCGATCAGGATGGCTTCGGTGACCCAGTACAGCCCCACCACATGGTGGCCGAAGCCGAACCAGAAGCCGGTTGCCAACGCGCCGCGCACCCCGGCCCGGGCTCCGAGCATCGTCAGCAGCCCCGGCACCGCCAGCAGCAGCACCGGCAGCGCGTGGACCGGCGGCAGCGCCAGCGCCGAGACAGCGCCCAGCACGGCGGCGGTCGCCATGGCACGCCAGCCGCGCATGGCGGCCAACACGGCAAGAAACCTGTTCAGCATGCCCGGCCGGCTACACCGCGCCCGCGCCCGGGGCAGCCACTTGGCGACAATGTCCGCGCACGCGGGCAGCACGCCGCCGGGTCACCCCGACCGCACGATGCGCTCGGGTGGGACTTCGCCGCCGGTCAGGCAGGCCGCGATGCACTCGGCGGCCATCACGCCCATGTTCACCAGCGATCCGTCGGTTACGCCGGAGACGTGCGGCGTGACCAGCACGCGCGGATGGCGGCGCAGGGGGTGGCCCACGGGCGGCGGCTCGGTCTCGAACACGTCCAGCGCCGCGCCGGCGATGTGGCCGCAGTCCAGTGCCGCCGCCAGCGCCGCCTCGTCCACGATGCCGCCGCGCGCCGTGTTCGCCACATAGCTCCCGGCCGGCATCGCCGCCAGCGCCGCGGCGTCGACGATGTGATGGGTGCGCGGCGTGTAGGGGCAATGCACGGACAGAACGTCGCTGTGGCGGAGCAGGGTGGGCAGATCAGGCGCGCGCTGCACGCCAGCGGGGAATTCGTCCGTGCGGGCCGTGGGGTCGAAGGCGGCGACCGCCATGCCGAAGGCCTGGGCCAGCCCGGCCACATGCCGGCCGATCGCGCCGAAGCCCAGCAGGCCCAGGCGCATGCCGTGGATGTCGCGAACCCTGGTGGCAGCACCGCGCCAGCCGCCGGCGGCGATGGCTTCGCCCAGCGGCCGCAGGTCCTTGGCCATCGCCAGGATCATCGCCAGCGTGTGCTCGGCCACCGCGCGCGTGTTCGAGCCCGGCGCGCGCGCCACCAGGATGCCGCGCGCCGCCGCCGCAGTCAGGTCGACGTCGTCCACCCCGACGCCGTGCCGGGCGACGACCCGCAACCGGGCGGAAGCGTCCATCGCCGCCGCGGTCACCGGGCCCTGGCGGGTAAGGATGGCGTGCGCCTGCACCTCGCCGGTGAGTGCCGCCACTGCCTCGGCCGAGGGGTAGGGGGGCATGTAGTGGATCGCACAACCGGCCCGATCCAGCACCGCCACCGCCTCTGCGGCCAGGCGCGGTGCGGTCATCACCACATGGAAGGGACCGGCGGCATGGAAGGGACCGGCGGCAGCCCCGGCAGCATCGGTCAAGTGGCCGTCTCCCGCTGGTCGCGCTCGTAGTGGCGGGAGTATTTGGCGGTCACCAGCTCGGTCTTCACCAGGATCGCCACGTCCACCGTATTGAACTGGGTGTCGATAACCGCGCCATCGCCCACGAAACCGCCCAGCCGCAGATAGCCCTTGATCAACGGCGGCAGCGCGGCCAGCGCGCGCAGCGGCTCCAGGGCGGCAGGATCGCTGCGGCGCATCTCCACGTAGCGCGACGGCAGCGCCCGCAGGCGCAGCTCCGGCGGGGCGAGGTGATAGGCGTGCAGATACGTCAACTCGGTGGCCAGCGCGTCGGGGTCGGTGCCCGGCAGGCTGGCGCAGCCGAACATCAGGCCGATGTCGTGGCGGCGCACATAGGCGGCGATACCGCGCCACAGCAGCTGCATCACGGCACGGTTGCGGTAGTTCAGATGGACGCAGGAGCGGCCCAGTTCCATCACCCGGCCGGGAAAAGCGAGCACCGTGGCGAGATCGTACTCATCGGCCGAATAGAACCCGCCGACGCGCGCCGCCGCCTCGGTGCGGATCAGGCGGTAGGTGCCGACCACGCCGTCGGCGCCGGCGCCCCGGGCGTGATCAATCACCAGCAGGTGGTCGGCGACCGCATCGAAGCGGTCGCGGTCGCGCCTGGTGGCGGCGGCGTCGGAGTCGGGATGGGCGCCCATCTCCTCGTAGAAGATACGGTAGCGCAGGGCCTGTGCGGCATCGACCTCGGCCGCGTTCTCGGCGATGCGCACGCCCAGGTTGCCGCTGCGCAGTTCCCCGAACCCAGCCGTCTGATCGGGGGTGGTGGTTTGGTCCAGACTCATCGCACACCGCCCGACTGGCGGCGCGCCGGGCCGGCGGATTCGGTCGCCGGAACTTCGGTTGGCGGAACTTCGGTCGCCGGAACCTCAGCCGAATTCGACTTGGCATCGTGGCGGCGGCCGAACAACTCCAGCCGGTGCGACACAAGGTCGAAGCCGAGGCGGGCGGCGATCGCCTTCAGCACGCCTTCGTGCTCGGCGTCCTCGAACTCGATCACCCGGCCGGTTTCGACGTCGATCAGGTGGTAGTGGTGGCCGTGCTCGGTGGGTTCGTATCGAGCCCGCCCGCCACCGAAATCCCGCCGCTCCAGGATGCCACGCTCCTCCAGCAGCCTGACCGTGCGGTAGACGGTGGCGATTGAGATGCGCGCGTCGAGGTTCGCCGCCCGGCGGTAGAGTTCCTCCACATCCGGGTGGTCGTCGGATTCCGACAGCACGCGCGCGATCACGCGGCGCTGGCCGGTCATTTTCAGGCCTCGTTCAACGCAAAGGCGTTCGATGCGGCTTTCCATCCGATCTCCCGTGCCGACCGATCGCCAACTCCTGCGGGCCTGCCTGCATCCGGTGGCGAGGCCGGCGGCGCCGCGGGAGTTCCGCCACGCCGCCGGCTATCCCGCACCCTGCCGGTCGCGTCCAGACCGATCGCAAGCCAAAAGCGATGTGGTCGCCGTCGTCAGCGGGACAGGCGTAGCCGATCAGGGCGGGCGATGTCCATGTATGTCACCTTACTGATCGCCGCACGGCTGCGGAGACCGGCCACCGCAAGCCGGTCGGGGAAACTGCCTTACGGCGGGCGCGGCGCTAGCGCCCGGCGCGCGGCTTGGTGCCCAGACCGATCTTCTTGGCCAGCGACGAGCGGTGGCTCGCATAGTCCGGCGCAACCATGGGATAGTCGGCCGGCAGGCCCCAGCGCTCCCGATACTGGTCGGGGGTCATGCCGTAGGAGGTCTTGAGGTGGCGCTTGAGCATCTTGAGCTTCTTGCCGTCTTCCAGACACACGATATGGTCCGGGAAAATCGATTTCTTTACCGGCACGGCGGGCTGCGGCTTGTCGGGCTGGGCGGGTTCGCGCCCGACATTGGCAAGTGTCCGATAGACATCCAGGATCAGCGTTGGCAACGCATCGGGCATCACCGAATTGTTGGAGACATGCGCCGAGACAATCTGCGCTGTCAGGCCAAGTACATCTGAATTGCCGATATCTTCGGACATCCTATGCCCTCCCGAAACGATGACCGGGGTGATATAGGTGCTGGTCAGCCCGCTTCGCAACGGATATTTTGCAGCAGCATAACAGACCGCCCAAGAGCAAGATGAGCACGATGGAAATCGCCGCAGACCATACGCTCGACATCACCCGGGACATCTGCCCGATGACGTTCGTGCGCACCCGTCTTGCATTGGATCGACTTGAACCGGGCCAGAAGCTTCTGGTTATTCTTAAGGGCGAGGAGCCCCGCCGGAACGTTCCGCGCAGCGCCAGCGAACTCGGCCACAAGATTCTGGCGGAGGAGACGGGCGACGATGGCGTCACCCGCCTGCTTCTGGAACGGGGCTAGTGGTGCGACCCGTTCGCTTGCCTCCCAAGCATTTGGCGAATCGCCCCACAAAATCAAGCTCTAGTGGTGCGACTCCGACGAACCTATCCGTCGGAGTCGCACCACTAGAGCGGTAGCCGTGCTGATAGACGCACGGCTACCGCTCTAGCACTTTGTTCAAGAACGCAAATCTTCCGATCGAGTGATTCCACTCGATCGGATATTGCTCTAGGCGGCCCGGCCGGTTGCAACTCTGCGACGCCCGCCGGGGCTTCCCGGCTCAGGATTTGGCGGGCTTGCTGCCCGAAGCGGGCTTGCTGGCAGGTCCGCCCGGGCCGATCAGCTGCTTCACCTCGTCCATCGCCTCGGCCACGCGCCGGTTCAGCGTGCCCAGCGCCTCGCCGTTCGAGCGCTGGATGAGGTCGCCGAGTTCGCGGGTGTTGGCCACTGCACGTTCATAGGCCGCCTTCAGCAGTTCCGCCTGGCGCGCCGCCTTTTCCTGCGGCGCCCCGGCGCTGGCCATGGCGCGCAGCGTCTCGGTCAGCTCGGTCATGGTCTGCTGCATGATTTCCATATGCCGCTTCGCCACCGCCTGCGCGCCCTCCAGGGCGATGCGATTGGCCGCCGACATCGCCTCGATGTTGCGCTGGTGGGCGCGCATCAGCGCCTCGGCGTTGGGTGCGGCCGGCATCTTCATGTCGGCGAACAGCTTGGTGAACTCCTCGGCACCCGGCCAGTTCATCTGCGGCCATTTCGGGTCAATCGCCATGGTCGGATCCTTGCTGCTGAGGCGGGGGAAGAGTTTGAGGCGGTGGAGGAGTTTCAGGCGGGGGGGCGTCCGCGGGGGGCATGGAAAAGTCGCCTTCCACTGGCGGCATTTCGGCGTCCGGCGCGGCGCCGCCGCGAGCGGCCAGCCAACCGGCCGCGCGCTCGGCACGCGCCAGTGCCACGTCCAGTGCCGCCATGGTTGCCGACAGATCCTCACTGGCGTCGCGCTCCCAGGCCCGCAGGGTCCAGCCCCAGACCGCCAGCAGGCCGGCGGCGCGCACCGCCCCCGTTGCCCCTCCGGCGTCGATGCCCGCCGCTTCCAGCAGCCAGCGCATGCTGCGCAGGCTCGCGGCCCCCAGCATCGCCGCCGCCAGCGGATCGGTGGGCAGGGCGTGCAGCAGGGCGACCACTCCGTCGCGGTGGGCCTGAAAGAAGTCGATGCGCCGCATGACCAGGTCGAACAGCCGGTCGCGCGGCGCTCCGTCGGTGGCGGCGCCGGCCAGGGCGTGGGCGTCGGCCACCTCGCCAAAGCGCAGCAGCAGGGCGCAGCGGCCCGGCAGGCGCCGGCGCGCCACCTCCAGCGGCACCTCGGCCACGCGGGCGGCCTGGGGAATGCTGAGGCGCAGCCATCCGCGTTCGGCGATCTGGGAGAAGGCGGCGGCGATCAGCGCGCCGTCATGGGCCCGGTCGGCGACCGGTTCGCGCGGCGTGGCGTCGGGTTGCGTCGCTTCCATTGGGGAAACATGGGCAATCCGGCGGCTGTTGTCACCCCGTCAGGCCGTACGGTTCGCCGTCAGCCGGCAAGTTCGCGCGACCGTGCGGTGGCCGCGGCAATCGCCCGCGACAGCGCATCCGGCATGGCCGAGCCTTCCATCAGAACGGCCAGTGCCGCCGCCGTGGTGCCGCCGGGGCTGGTGACGTTGCGGCGGAGCTGGGCGGCATCCTCGCTGCTCGCCGCCAGCAACGCGCCGGAGCCGGCGACGGTCTGGCGTGCCAGCAGGCGGGCGAGGTCGGCGGGGATGCCCTGCTCGATTGCGGCTTGTTCCATCAGCTCGGCCAGCAGGAAGACATAGGCTGGGCCGCTGCCGGAAACCGCCGTGACCGGGTCGAGCAGCCCCTCGTCGTCCACCCAGGCAACCGCGCCTATGGCCGACAACAGGGAGTCGCACAGGTCTCGCTGCGCCGCGCTCACGCCCGGGCCGGGGCAGGCGACGGTGACGCCCTGGCGGACGGCGGCCGGTGTATTCGGCATGGCGCGCACCACGGCGGCGCCCTCGCCCAACAGTACGCGCATGCCAGCCATCGTTCGTCCGGCCATGATCGACAGCATCACCGCCGATCCGCCGAAGCGGGCATAGAGCGGCAGGGTCTCGGCAGCGTTCTGCGGCTTCACGGCAAGCACCACCGCCGCGGGCACGAAGCCGGCCGGAATGGCGGCGGCGTCGGCCACCACCGTCACCTCCGGCCCGGGTGCCGCGGGCAGCATGGGGTCCACGGCCACCGAGGGCGCCAGGCCACGCTCGCGCCAGCCGGCCAGCATGGCGCCGCCCATCTTGCCGAAGCCGACGAGCAGGATTGGCGGGATCGTGGTCATGGTGCCGCTATGCCTCGCCGACGCATTCCAGCATCGCCGCCGCCAGCGCCTCCGCCGGCGCCTTGCCGCCCCACAGCACGAACTGAAAGGCGGGGAAGAAGCGCTCGCATTCGCTGATGGCGATGTCCACCATGTCCTCCAGGCTCTCCGCCGAGGCGCCGGGGGCGCCGCGCAGCAGCACGGAGTGGCGGAACACCGGCATGCCGTCCTCGGCATCCATGCCAAAATGACCGATCCAGAGCCGCTCATTGGCCAGGGCGAGCAGTTCATACAGCGCGGTGCGCCGTTTCTCGGGCACCTTGAGGTCGAAGGCGCAGGTGAAGTGCATGGCGCTGATCTCATTGGACCAGCTGAAATACAACCCGTAGTCGCACCATTTGCCCGGCGCCTCGGCGGCCATCTCGGACTCGCTGCGGCGGTCGCAGATCCACTCGTTGGCGGCGACGATCTGCTCGACCACGTCCAGCGGGTTGGCGGCGAGGTCGCTGTAGCTGTTCAGGTGGGCGGACATGCGTGGTCTCCCGAATGGGGGAATGCCGTTGCGGCACACTCGGCTCGGCCGCATCGCCGCGCGGCGGCCCCGTTCCGCCTGGGGCGGGTCCAGGCGCCGCGACTCCGATTCGCCATGCCGAAAACCCTACGCATGCGCAAGGCCGCGCCGCAAGTCCGAATCAAGATACAATGGTGTGATGTTAAACCTGATCGTCAGGTCGTAACGCTTCTAGACGATCATGCCGGGGCCGCCACCACCCGGCTTGCGGGTCAACTCGTCCAGCCGTGCCTCCAGCGCGGCCAGCCGCGCCTCCGCCGCCTCCTGGCCCGCCCGGGTGTTGGCGGCCATCTCGGCCACGGCGTCGAACTCCTCCCGGCGTACCAGGTCGAGCCGGCGCAGCGCCTCGTCGATGCGGGCGCGGACCAGGGCCTCCATCTCGTCGCGCAGGCCCACCAGGGCCGACATCGCCCCGCCGGCCATGCCGGCCAGGTCGTCGAACAGTCGCGGTCGCTCGGCCATCGTGATCTCCCCATCGAGGCACCGCCCCGCTTTCGCCGGCGCGCCGGTGCCTCTATACCCCGGCACCATGATCCTGGTCACCGGTGGCGCCGGCTTCATCGGCTCAAATCTGCATGCGGCCCTGGCGGCGCGCGGCCTGGAGACGGTCGTGGTCGACCGGCTGCGCCACGGCGGCAAGTGGCGCAACCTTGCCGGCCACCCGCCGGCGCGGCTGATCGCGCCCGAGGCGCTGGAGGATTTCCTTGCCGACCACCCGCCGATCGAGACGGTCTTCCACCTCGGTGCCATCAGCGCCACCACCGCGACCGACGGCGACCTGGTCTGGGCTGTCAACGTCGAACTGCCGCTGATGCTGTGGCGCTGGTGCGCGGCGCGCGGGGTGCGGCTGGTCTACGCCTCGTCGGCGGCCACCTACGGCGACGGCACGGCCGGGTTCGAGGACGGGCTGGAAGGACTGGCGCGGTTGCGGCCGCTCAACCTGTATGGCTGGAGCAAGCACGCCTTCGACTGCTCAGTGGCCCGCGCTGTTGCCGAGGGGCGGCCGCGCCCGCCGCAATGGGTGGGGCTGAAGTTCTTCAATGTCTATGGGCCTAACGAGGACCACAAGGGCGCGATGATCTCGGTGATCCGCGTGAAGCTGGACGAGGCGGCCGCCGGCCGCGCGCCGCGACTGTTCCGCTCCGACCGGGCGGGCATCGCCGACGGCGAGCAGAAGCGCGACTTCATCTGGGTGGGCGACGTGGTGGACGTGCTGCTGTGGCTGTTGGATAAGCCGGCGGTGAACGGGCTGTTCAACCTGGGCACCGGCACCGCCCGCACCTATCGAGCGGTGGCGGAGGCCGCCTGCCGCGCCACCGGGCTGGCGCCGCAGGTGGAGTTCATCGACATGCCCGCCGCCCTGCGCGGGCACTACCAGAGCTTCACCGAGGCGCCGATGCATCGGCTGCGCGACGCTGGCTACGCCGGCCAGTTCACCACGCTGGAGGACGGCGTGGCGCGCTATGCCGCGCTGCTGCGCGGCACCTCCCAGGCCGAGGGCTAGCGCGATGGAATTCTTCCCTGACAGCACGACGTTCCTGGTGCTGGGGCCATTGGTGCTGCGCTGGTATGCGCTGGCCTATATCGGCGGGCTGGTCATCGGCTGGCGCTGGCTGCGCGTGCTGGTGCAGAAGCCGCCGGCGGTGGCCACCCCGTTGCAGGCCGACGAGTTCCTCACCTGGGCGACCATTGGCGTGGTGATCGGCGGCCGCATCGGCTACGTGCTGTTCTACCAGCCGTCGCGCTTCCTGACCCATCCGCTGGAAATCTTCGCCGTGTGGCACGGCGGCATGTCGTTCCATGGCGGAATGCTGGGCACCGTGCTGGCGGTGGTGCTGTTTTGCCGGCGGCAGAATATCCCGCTGCTTGGCTTCGGCGACCGCATCGCGGTGGTGGTGCCGGTGGGATTGGGGCTGGGCCGCATCGCCAATTTCATGAACGGCGAGTTGTGGGGCCGCGCGGCGCCGGAGTGGCTGCCATGGGCGATGAAATTCGCCGGCGGAGGCGACGTTCTGCGCCACCCGAGCCAGCTCTACCAGGCCTTCCTGGAAGGGCTGGTGTTGCTGCTGGTGATGGCGGCGCTGAGCCGGCGCGACGCGGTGCGCGCCCGCCCGGGCATGCTGGCCGGCGCCTTCCTCATCGGCTACGCCATCGCGCGCATCATCGGCGAGTTCTTCCGCCAACCCGACCCGTTCCTGGGTTTCCTGTTCGCCGGTGCGACGATGGGCCAGCTTCTCAGCCTGCCGATGCTGGCGGCGGGGCTGTGGCTGGTGGCGCGCGCGCGGGCGCGGCGGCCGGTCGCATGACCCCGCGCCCCTGACGATGGCCGGCCTGGAAATGGAGCGGCTCGACAGCTTCATGGCCCGGGCCAACGCCGCCTTCTATGCCGGTGCCGACCCACTGGCCGGCTTCGCCACCGCGCCCGGGATCACGCAGGTGTTCGGCGAATTGCTGGGAGGCTGGGCCGTGGTGGTCTGGCAGGCGATGGGTTCGCCCGAGGACGCGATGCTGGTGGAGGCCGGGCCGGGCCGCGGCACGCTGATGGCCGACGCGCTGCGCCTGGTGGTCCGCGCCGCGCCCGCGCTGGCCGCGCGCGTGCATCTGGTGGAGACCTCGCCGTCGCTGCGCGCGATGCAGGCGGCGCGCGTGCCTGGTGCCGCCTGGCACCAACGGCTGGAGGACGTGCCGCCGGGCCCCGCGCTCGTGCTGGCCAATGAATTCCTTGACGCCTTGCCGATCCGCCAGTTCGTGCGCCGAGGGCCCGGCTGGGTGGAGCGGTTCGTCGCGGCAGGCGCCTTCGTCGAGCAGCCATGCGCCGCGCCACCCACGATCGATGCGCCTGACGGGGCGGTGGTGGAGCTTGGCGAGGCCGCGCGCGCCGTGGTGGGACACCTGGCGGCGCGCATCGTGGCCCAGGGCGGGGCAGTGCTGCTGGTTGATTATGGCCCGGAGCACTCTGCCCCAGGGGACAGCCTGCAGGCGTTGCGCGACGGCAAGCCGGCCGATCCGCTGGCCGATCCCGGACGGGCCGACCTTACCGCCCATGTCGATTTCCAGGCCCTGGCCGCGGTGGCGCGACAAGCGGGGGCGGAAGTGCAAGGGCCAGTGCCGCAAGGGGTGTTCCTGACGCGGCTGGGGCTGTACCAACGCACGGGCGTGCTGGCGCGCACCCAGCCTGCCGCGCGGGCCCACGCCCTGTTCGATGCCGCCGCCCGGCTGGCCGAGCCGCACCGGATGGGCCGGCTGTTCAAGGCCATGGCGGTTTGCCACCCTGGCCTGCCCCTCCTGCCGGGATTTGCCGAATGACCGAGGCCGAATTCGTCACCGCGCCCAGCCTGCCTGCCCGCCACGGCTTCTTCACACGCCGCGGCGGCGTGTCGCAGGGGCCCTATGCCAGCCTGAATTGCGCGCTGGCGGGCCAGGACGCGCGCGATTCGATCCTGGAGAACCGCGCCCGTGCCGCCCGCGCCGTGGGGGCCGATCCCGCCCGGCTCGTCGGGCTGACCCAGGTGCATGGCATCGAGGTGGCGCGGGTGGACGAGCCATGGCTGCCGGGCCAGGGACCGCGCGCCGACGCGGCGGTGACCGACCGGCCGGGCATTGCCATCGGCATCGTCACCGCCGACTGCGCCCCGGTGCTGTTCGCCGATGCCGAGGCGGGCGTGGTGGGCGGTGCGCATGCCGGCTGGCGCGGCGCGGTGGCTGGAGTTGTGGAGGCGACGCTGGCGGCCATGGAGGCGCTGGGCGCGCGGCGGACACGCATCGCGGTGGCCGTCGGCCCGTGCATCGGCCAGGCCAGCTATGAGGTGGCGGCCGATCTGCGCGACGCGGTGCTGGCGCACGACGCGGCCGACGCGCGCTTCTTCACCGACGGGCAGCGGCCAGGGCATTGGCAGTTCGACCTGGCGGGCTATTGCGCCCGGCGCGCGCGCGATGCCGGGGTGGGCGTGGTGGAGGTGCTCGGGCTCGACACGCTGGCACTTGAGGAGAAATTCTTCAGCCATCGCCGGCGCACTCTGGCCGGGGGCGGTCCGATAGGGCACCAGATGTCGGTGGTCACGCTGTAGGATCGCCTGATGCCTTATCTGTGGATGTTCTTCGTGATGATGGTGGTGGCGACGCTGGTGTCCTGTGTCCTGGTATAGCTTGGTGCGGCTGCCTTTTCTGCTGGCGGCGCTGTTGCTGGCGGTTCTGCCGGCGGCGTGCGGCAGCCTGCCGCGGCCGTTCGAGGGACGGCCCGGCGCCACCGCCATGCGCCTGGCCCAGCCGCCGCCTGCACGCCTGTCCATCGCGCCGCCCGGCGCCGCATGGCTCGGCGATGCCGCTGCCGTGCAGTACGCCGGCGCCGTGGCCGAGGCGATGCAGGAGCAGGCGCTGCCGGCGGTGGTAGGCGCGGCGCACCCTGGGGATTGGCGCCTCGAACTTACGGCGGACCTGCGCGACGGGATGGTGGTGCCAAACTTTCGCGTGCGCGATCCCGCCGGCGCCGAACGCGGCAGCACGGCCGCCGCCGCGGTGCCGGCCGCCGACTGGGCCGCGGCTGCCCCTGAAACCCTGCAGCGGGCCGGCCGGGAGGCGGCCCCCGTGATCGCCGCCCTGCTGACCGACATCGAGGCGGCACGGCGCGAAGCCGACCCGGACAGCCTGGTGAACCGGGCGGTGCGCGTGCACCTCAAGCCGGTGACCGGGGCGCCCGGCGACGGCAACGCTTCCCTCGCCCGGCACATGCGCGAGGAACTGGCGAAGCTGGGCCTGAAGGTGCTGGACGCGCCGCAGAGCCCTGATTTCACCCTGACCGGCGAGGTGCAGGTTGCAAGCATGCCGGGCAACCAGCAGCGCGTGGAAATCCGCTGGAAGGTGGACAACGCACGCGGTGCCGAGGCCGGCCAGGTGGTGCAACTCAACCAGGTGCCGGCGGGCACTCTGTCGGGCCTGTGGGCGGATGTAGCGCTGGTGGTGGCGCAGGAGGCGGCGGGCGGCGTGCGCGATGTGATCCGCAACCAGACCGGCACCCGGCGCGATGCGGCGGTGCCGTGAATGCGTGCCGCAGCGGCGGCGCGCGGGACACCGCCCGTTGGACACCCGAGGGCCGGATTGCTAGAACGCCCGCGCCCGCAGCGCTTCCGCCCATCTTGCTGAACACCCCGCCTCGTTGAAAACCATGCCCGCCGCGTTCGCACCGCTGCCGCGTTGGCGCCGGTCCGGATCGCCCCATCTGGATCGAAGCCGATGAAGATTATTGCCTGCAACAGCAACCGACCGTTGGCCGAGGCGGTGGCCGCGGCGCTCGGACTGCCGCTGACGCGGGCCTCGGTCCGCCGGTTCGCCGACATGGAGGTGTTCTTCGAGATCCATGAGAACATCCGCGGCCAGGATGTCTTCGTGGTGCAGAGCACGTGCTATCCCGCCAACGACAACCTGATGGAACTGCTGATCACCTGGACGCTCTGCGCCGCGCTTCGGCCGCGGCGCATCACCGCGGTGATCCCGTATTTCGGCTACGCCCGGCAGGACCGCAAGATGCGGCAGCCGCACGCCGATCAGTGCCAAGCTGGTGGCCAACCTGATCATCGAGGCCGGCGCCAACCGCGTGCTGACGATGGACCTGCATGCCGGCGCAGATCCAGGGCTTTTTCGACATCCCGGTGGACAACCTGTAAGCCGCCCCGCTGTTCGCCCGCGACATCAAGGAGCGCTATGCCGGGCGCAACGTGATGATCGTCTCGCCCGACGTGGGCGGCGTGGTGCGGGCGCGGGCGATCGCCACCCGGATGGGCTGCGACCTCGCCATCATCGACAAGCGGCGCCCGGCGGCTGGGGTGTCGGAGGTGATGAACGTGATCGGCGAGGTCGAGGGGCGCGACTGCATCCTGGTGGACGACATCGTCGATTCCGGCGGCACGCTGGTGAACGCAGCGAAGGCGCTGATCGACAATGGCGCCAAGTCGGCCAGCGTGTACGTGACGCACGGCGTGCTGTCGGGCGGAGCGGTGGCGCGTGTCGCCTCCGCGCCCGATCGAGATGATGATGGTCACCGACAGCATCCTGGCCACCGAAGCGGTGCGGCTGGCCAGCAACGTGAAGCAGCTGACCATCGCCCCACTGCTGGCCGACGCCATGGACCGCATCCACGGCGAAAAGTCGGTCAGCTCGCTGTTCGATTGAAGGAACCACGCAAGTGTCCAGCACCTTGGCGACCCTGACCCAGCAGCGCTTCTGGTTCCTGCGCCACGGCGAGACCGACTGGAACGCCCAGGGGCTCAGCCAGGGCAACGTGGACATTCCGCTGAACGCCAACGGCATCGCCCAGGCACATGCCGCCGCCCCGATGCTGCGCGACCGCGGCATCGCCACCATCGTCGCCTCGCCGCTTTCGCGGGCCCGCGACACCGCGCAGGTGGTGGCCGACCTGCTGGGACTGCCGGTGCAGATCGACGAAGGGCTGCGCGAGACCGCCTTCGGTGCCCAGGAAGGCAAGCCGATGGTGGAGTGGTTCACCCGCTGGGTGGAGGGCACCTACACGCCTGACGACGCCGAAAGCTTCTTCGACCTGCGCGCCCGCGCCACCGCGGCCGTCAACCGGGCGCTGGCGCGGCCGGGCATGGTGCTGGTGGTGGCCCATGGCGCGCTGTTCCGCGCCCTACGCGCCGAAATGGGGCTGGAGCCGAACGTGCGCACGCGCAACGCCTGGCCGATGCTGTGCGAGCCGGGCGATCCCTGGTCGCTGATCGACGCCGCGTAGAGGCCCGTCGAAGGTAGGGAAGAAGCGTTCTTTTTTGAAAAAAAGAACCAAAAAACTTTTATCCACTTGATCGTGCCGAACCGCCGGCTCAAAGCTAATGGATGAAGTCTTTTTGCTTCTTTTTCTTCAGAAAAAGAAGACTTCCTTCCCTACCCCTGTCACGCGGCCCAGCTTGACCGGCCCTGAATAGCCCAGCGCCCATCCTTCAGCGTCACGATGTACAACGAGCGGTAGCTGCCGATGGCCGAGCCGTCGGCGCGGTAGCGGGTGAACTGCACGCGGAAATGCACTTTCTCCGCGCCGGCATCCACCACCTCCACATAATCCCACGCAGTGCGCGCCCAGCCTTCGGACTGGCCCTGGCGGCCCCATACGGCGCTGCGGAAGTCGCTCGGCGTCGCCATCACGGTGACGGTGTTGCTGTGGAAGCGCACATGCGGGAAGTGGAACCACCGGGTGCGCAGCGCCGCGGCGTCCTCGGCGTTGAACGCGGCCATGAAGCCGTCCATGGCGGCGTAGGCGGCACTGATTGCCGGGCCGGACTCCGCTTGGCCGGGCCAGATATACAGCAGGTCGGGCTCCCGCTCCTCGTTTCCGGCGCCGCCGGTGCTGCGGCTGATGATGAAGCCGTGATGCTCGTAGAAGGCGCGGGCGCGGGTGTTCGTCTGAAAGCACCAGAGCCGCAGCCCGGCTGGCCGCACTAACTTGGCGTGGGCGATCAGCGCGGAGCCGATGCCCTGGCGCCAGTGGTCCGGACGCAGGTAGAGCTGGTTCAGCCAGTCGTCGCGCACCGCCAGGAAGCCGAGGATGGTGCCGTCCTCCTCGGCCACCCACACTTCCTCCTCCGGCAGCAGCGTATTCGCGACCCAGGCGCGTTCCTCCTCCGTCGTGTGCGCCCATCGCACCGTCGGCATGGCGGCCCGGCGGGACGCGGTGCCGATCGCCGCGATCAGCTCGGCATCGGCAGCGGTGGCGCGGCGGATCAGCATTGGCGCTCGCTCGTGGGGGCCCGGCGGGGTCAACGCTTCTCCACGCCCCAGAACACCGGGATTATGGTCTGGCGCAGGCCCACCACGTTGCTGCGATAGGCGGCAAGGGTGCGGAACTGGCCGGCGTTGATGTAGGGCAGCACGTCGTAGGCGCGAGCGTGCACGGCGTCGAGCAGGCCGCGGCGCTTGGCTGCATCGCCTTCCTCCCACCAGGACCTGCGCAGATCCTCCAGCTTCTGGTCGCAGGGCCAGCCGGCGAGGCCGCCGTTGCAGGGGCTGGCGAGGTAGAGGTTGGTCAGCGGCGATCCGCCGTCCAACACATTCGCCACGGTGACGAAGATGTTCCAGCCGCCCCGATCGACCGGGTCCTTCTTGTTGCGGCGCTGGGTCAGCGTCGCCCAGTCCATCGTCGCCACGTCCATGTTCAGCCCGGCCTTGCGGAAGGCTTCGGACATGGTCAGCGTGACAGCGTGGTTGATCGGGCTGTCGGCGGCGTCGAGGAACACCACCTTGCGGCCGTCATAGCCGGCTTCCTTCAGCAGCGCCTGGGCCTTGGCCACGTCGGCGGTGCGCAGGCCGCGCGCGCCGGCGGCGGTTTCCAGCGGCGAGCCGCACAGGAAGTAGGCCGGGCAGTACGGCACCTGCTCGCTGGGGCGGATGCCGGCGGCGTCGAGGTTCTCCTTCTGGTTGACCAGGTAGAGTAGCGCCTGCCGCGCCCGGGGGTCGTTGAAGGGCGGCTGGGTGTGGTTCAGGCGCAGCCACACCATTGAGCCCACCGGATTGAGGGCGAGGGTGCGGATGTTGGCATTGCGCTCCAGCACCGGCAGCAGGTCGGGGCTGGGCTGCTCGATCAGGTCGATCTCGCCGGCCTGCAGGGCGGCGGCCGCGGTGGCGGCGTCGGGCATGGCGCGCCACTCGATGCGCTCCAGCTTGGCCACCTTGCCGCCGGCCAGCCCGTCGGCCGGCTCGGGGCGCGGCTTGTAGGCGGGGTTGCGGATGTAGATGGCGCGGTCACCGGCGCGCCACTGGTCCTTCTGGAAAATGAACGGCCCCGAGCCGGTGGGGTCGGTGAAGGCAGTGTTGGCAGGTGTGCTGGCCACCCGCTCGGGCATCACGAACAGGGCGCTGGCGGTGGGCCGGGCGAGCGCCTCGGTAACCAGGGCGAAGGGGCGGCTCAGCTTGATGGTGAAGGTCTTCTCGCCGGTCGCCTCCATGCTGGCCGTGGCGGCGGCAAGGGCCTTGCCCACCACGTCGCGCTGCGACCAGCGCTTCACCGAGGCGACCGCGTCGGCGGCGCGCACCGGCGTGCCGTCATGGAAGGCCAGGCCGTCGCGCAGGGTGAAGGAGTAGTTCATGCCGTCCGGCGAGACCGACCAGTCGCCGACCATCTGCGGCTTCGCCTCGCCCTTGCTGTCCAGCGCGAACAGCTGGTCGTAGTTCATGAAGCCGTGGTTGCGCACGAACGCGGCCGTGGAGACCACGGGGTCGAGGCTGGCGAGGTCGTTGACCAGCACGATGCGCAGGGTGGATTGCGCCGGCTGGGCCTGGGCGAGGCCGGGTAGCGCGAGCAGCGCGAAGGTGGCGAGGCGGAAAAGGCGGCGCATGGTCGTTTCCCTCTTGGTGGCCGGGCGGGCGAATGATTACACCATCGCACCCGGCAGGCCCTCGGTATAGATCGCCTCCAGCGCCGCGCACAGGCCGGCGCTGTTGCATGCCGGGCTGGCCGCCAGCCGGGCCCGCATGCTGGTGCGCAGGGCGGCCAGCATGGCGGGCGTCGCGGGATCCCGCAGCAACCCGACGCCATCGGCAACGAAACCCGGGATGCCCGGCGCCACCCACTCCCCAAGCCCCGCGGCCAGCAGCAGCGAGCGGCTGGTGCGCCCGGCCCAGCGGTCGCCGATGCAGGTGAGCACCGGCACGCCCTGCCACAGCGCCTCGGTGGTGGTGGTGCCGCCGTTGTAGGGAAAGGTGTCGAGCGCGATGTCGACGCGGTCGTAGCCGCGCAGGAAGTCGAAATGTTCGGCTCGTCCGGCGGTGGTGACGCGGGCCTCCGCCACGCCGCGCGCGGCGAGGCGGGCGAGCAGGTCGGCGCGGTTCGACGCCTCGTCCAGCGTGGGATTGGCGACATGCAGCCGCGCCTGCGGCACCTTGCGCAGGATGGCCGCCCAGGCATCGAGCGTGCCGGGCGTGAGCTTGTAGGCCGAGCCGAGGCACCCCAGCGTCGGGAAGCCGTTCGCCCGCCACGGCGATGGCGCGACCGGGGGCGTGGGGTAGGGCACCTGGAAGGCGAGGTAGCTGCCCGGCACACGGCGGATGCGCTCGCTGTGGAACCGCTCCTCCTCCGGCAGGACGCTGGCGGCGTCGCCCACCAGCAGGTCCATGCCAGGCACGCCGGTGGTGGCGAACATGTTGAACCATCCGAGTTGCAGGCGGGCGGGGCGATGCGGGAACAGGCCTAGCCGGTTGGGCAGGCTGTAGCCGTTGAGGTCCACCAGCACGTCGATCCCGGCCTCGGCGATGGTGCGGGCCAGCGCGCCGTTGGGCATGCCGCGCACCTGCCAGATCCAGTCGTCGGCGTGCTCCGCGTATCCGCTGGCGGCGGCGGGATCGTCGCCGTCGGAGATCAGATGCAACTCGAACCGGGCGCGGTCGTGCCGGTTGATTACCCCGAACACCGGTTTCATCCAGTTGCGTGCGCCGAAGAAGGCCGAGAGGTAGGCCAGCCGCACCGGCCGGCCCTGGGGTGGCGGGCGGTGGGGCAGGGGAGTGATGGCCGCGGCGGCGCGGCTGGCCCAGGCGGTGCGCGCCTGGAGCACTGTCTCATGGTCGGCGGCTGGGCTGCCGGGGACCAGCACGGCGAGGCTCATAAGCGCGGCGTCGCGCACCTCGGGCGCACCCTCGGCGATGGCGATGCGGTACTGCGCCGCGGCGGCGTCCACCTCGCCCACGCCGAACAGCGCCTCGGCCAGGGCGCAACGGGCACCATGCGCCACGGGCTGCAAGGCCATCGCCCGCAGCAGCGCGTCGCGCGCCGTGGCGAAGGCGCCCCGGCCAAGCTCGGCGCCGCCCAGACCGTACCAGGCCTCGAACTGCGTCGCGTCGAGGTCGAGCGCCTGGCGATAGGCGGCGACGGCCTCGCCGGTGCGGCGCAGCAGGTTCAGCGCGTCGGCGCGACGGGTGGCGAGCGCGGCATGGCGCGGATGGCGCCGCAGCGCCACCTCCAGCCGCGCCAGCATCGCCTCGTTGGGTCCTTGCGCCAGCGCCTGGGTAGCAGCCCGCACCAGCGCGTCCGCGTCCTCCTGCGGGTCCATCGTCATGCCGCCTTGCGCCCGCGCAGGTGCAGGAACAGCGGCGCCACCAGCGTGTCGGCCACATAGGGCTCGGCTGCGGCGGTGGCGGCGTCGGCGCGCGGCTCGCCTGCCTCCTCCAGCACGAAGCCGGTGCGCGCGAGCAGGTTGAGCCAGTGCGACAAGGTGCGGTGGAAGCGCGGCTCGCGGAATGGCGGCGTGCCCGCGCGTGCCTCGGCAGGCAGGGCGCCGAACCACCAGCTATCCACCCGGCCGTCGATGCGGTCGAAATAGCCGCCGATCTCCAGCGCCATCACCTCGCCGCCGTCGTTGCGGATATTGCGACGGTGCGGCGGCACGAAGCAGGGGTGTAGGATGGAGAACTGCAGGAAGCCGCCGGGCCTGAGCACCCGATGCGCCTCGGCGAGCGCGCGGTCGTGGTGCGGCATGTCCATCAGCGACATGAAGGCGCTGGCGAAATCGAAGCTGGCAGGGGCGAAGGGCAGGGCGCCCGCATCGGCGCGGACGAAGGCGATGGCCGGATGCGCCGCGGCAGCGTGGCGCAGGAAGGTGGGCGAAAAATCCACCGCCGTCATGCGCGCGCCGCGACGCACGAGATGACCGGTGTTGCCCCCTTCGCCGCACCCGATATCCAGCCCCGCGAGCCCCGCCACCGGCGGCAGCAAGGCGAGGAAGCCGGGAGTGTTCACGAGGTCTCGGTAGCGGTCGAACCCGGCGCGGGCATGGGCGGTCCAGGTCTCGGCATTGGCTTCCCAGTGGGCGGCGGCCTCGCGCGGGTCCATGCTTGTCCCTCCGGCAGCGCGGCGGCAGGATCGCCCCTGCAACGGGAGGTCACGCCATGCCGGGTTTTGCCGCCATCCGCAAGCGGGCCGAGGCGCGCAAGGGGGGGGCGGATGCGTTGGCCGCCTTGCTGCCACCGGTGCCCGACCCCGCCAACCTGCGCACCTTGCCCGATGACCGCGCGCTCGCCGAGATGACGAAGCGGATATTCTGCGCGGGCTTCGTCTGGCGCGTCATCGAACAGAAATGGCCGGGTTTCGAGGCGGCGTTCCACGGGTTCGACGTGGCCCGGCTGTGCTTCGAGCCGGACGAGTATTGGGAGGGGCTGGCGCGGGACACACGCATCGTGCGCAACGGCGCCAAGATCCTGTCTGTGCGCGGCAACGCCCGCTTCGTCGCCGACATCGCGCGCGAGCATGGCAGCTTCGGCCGGTTCCTGGCCGACTGGCCGGCCGCCGACCAGTTGGGGCTGCTGGAGGTGCTGGGCAAGCGCGGCACCCGCCTGGGCGGCATGACCGGGCAATACCTGCTGCGCTTCCTCGGCCGCAACTCCTGGATCATCAGCCGCGACATGGTGGCCTGCCTGCGCGACGCCGGGCTGGACATCGCCGAAACCCCCACCAGCAAGCGCGACCTCCGGCTGGTGCAGGAGCGGTTGAACCAATGGGCGGCCGAGACCGGGCTGCCGCTGACCCACCTGTCGCGCATCTGCGCGATGTCGGTGGGCGAGAACTATGCCACTCTGCCGGGCGAGGAGGGCTGAGTGCCGTCCGGTCGCGCCGACCCCAAATCCGCTTGAGGCAACCCGCATGGCCCGTGTCAGCACCTATCTCAATTTCCCCCGTTCCACCGAGGAGGCGTTCGTCTTCTACCGCACCGTCTTCGGCGGCGAGTTCGAGGGTGGCATACATCGCTTCGCCGAGGTGCCCGCCGCCCCGGGCCAACCGCCGATGGCCGAGGCCGACCGGAATTTGGTGATGCATGTATCGCTGCCGATCCTGGGCGGACACCGGCTGATGGGCACCGACGCGCCGGAGACGATGGGCTTCACGGTCGCGCCGGGCAACAATGTCCACATCAACCTCGAACCCGACAGCCGCGCGGAGACGGACCGCCTGTTCGCCGCCCTGGCAGAGGGCGGCAAGGTGGAAATGGCGCTGCAGGAGATGTTCTGGGGCGCGTATTTCGGCAGCCTGACCGACCGGTTCGGCGTGAAGTGGATGTTCAACTGCGACAGCAAAAACTGACGTCCGTGTTTGCCCCGCCGGCAAGAGACTTGCGCATGTGCACGACGACGCCGGCCGCGACCGTCTGCAGCCGTTCGACGACATAGCCGAGGCGTTGGTACAGGGCGATGTTCCTGGCGAAGCGCCGGTTGGTGTAGAGGCGGATCGTGCCGTGGCCCAGCGACGTGGCGACCGCCTCGGCATGGCTCATCAGCCGGCGGCCGAGACCGCGGCCCTGGAATTCCGGCAGCACGGCGACGTTTTCCACCAGCAGATGATCGGGCTGTGGGACAATTTCGATGAGTGCCACCACCTCGTCTTCCAGGCGCAGCAGGTCGATGCGGTGGTGGCGCAGGGCTGCGTCGTAATCCGCGGTCATCGGCCAGGGTTCGCGGCCGATCAGCGGCACCCATTCGGCATAGGCGGCGCGCGAGATGGCGCGCACCAGCGGCGCGTCGGCTGCGGTGGCCCGCGTGATGGCGGGAATGGGGCTGTCTGGCATGCAGGCGTCTCCGTTCGGGCAACAAAAACCCCGCCGACCGGGAGGTGGGCAGGGTGCTGTGGGCATGGTGGCGGCGAAGGAGCATCAGCCCCCGGATCGTCGCGCGTGCCAGGCGGAAGCGCCCTGCGGCTGGCGGCAGGGACGGCGTCGGGTTGCCGAAAGGAGCGAAGGTCCGGTCACGCAGGGACTGCGCCACGCCGGTCCGCGGGTGTCAAGCGAACGCATAGTCAGGCCACAACTGAACGTGACGCAGGGCTATGCGGCGGTCAGGCCGCTTCGTGCAGCGCGATCGCTCCGGTCAGCGCGGCCACAAGATCGTGGCCCACAGGTGCCGGATGCTGGAAATACGATCCTGCGCGGCGTCTTCGCTGGCACAGGTCGTGCCCCATGCGTCGAAGTGGCGCTGTGCCGACCCCATCTCGAACAGCCTTGTCGCGGCTTCGTGGCGCGGGTCCGATGTCACCCGTTCGAAACACGCCTCCACCACGCCGCGGCAGGAAATGCGTCGCCGGTCAGAACAGCCCTTCGATCCCGCCCAGATCGTTCAGGGTGATGGTGTTCGCCGCCGGCACGCGCGGCAGACCGGGCATGGTCATGATCTCGCCGCATACGGCCACCACGAAGCCGGCGCCGGCCGAGAGGCGCACGTCGCGCACCGGCAGGGTGTGGCCGGTGGGGGCGCCGAGCAGGGTCGGATCGGCGCTGAAGCTGTATTGCGTCTTGGCGATGCAGACCGGCACGTGGCCGAAGCCCGCCTTCTCGTAGCTTTCCAGCTTGCGCGCCACGCCGGGGGCCAGGGCCACGTCGGCCGCGCGGTAGATTTCCTGCGCGATGGCGGCGATCTTGTCGCCCAGGCGCAGGCTGCCGGCATAGAGCGGGCGGTAGGCGGCAGACTTCGCTTCGATCAGCGCCCTCACCGCGCGGGCGAGGCTTTCGGCGCCCTTCGCGCCGTCGCCCCAATGGGTGCAAAGATGCGTCTCGGTGCCCAGCGCGGCCATTGCCTCGCGCACCGCGGCCACCTCGGCGTCGGTATCGGAGGTGAAGCGGTTCAGCGCCACCACCACCGGCAGCCCGTATTTCTGCATGTTTTCCACATGCCGGGCGAGGTTCACCACCCCGCGCGCCACGGCCGCCACGTCCTCGGCGCCGAGATCGCGGCGCGCCACGCCGCCATGCATCTTCAGTGCCCGCACGGTGGCCACCACCACCGCGCATGACGGCGCCAGCCCTGCCTGGCGGCACTTGATGTCGAGGAACTTCTCGCCGCCCAGATCGGCGCCAAAACCGGCCTCGGTCACCACCACATCAGACAGCTTCAACGCCAGCTTCGTGGCAATCACCGAGTTGCAGCCATGGGCGATATTGGCGAACGGCCCGCCATGGATAAGCGCCGGCGTGCCTTCGATGGTCTGCACCAGGTTCGGCATCAGCGCGTCGCGCAGCAGCACCGCCATGGCGCCGTCGGCCTTCAGGTCGGCGGCGGTGACGAAGCTGCCGTCGCGCCGTGCGGCCACCACCATGCGGCCGAGGCGGGCGCGCAGGTCGTCGAGGTCGCGCGCCAGGCACAGCACGGCCATGACCTCGGAGGCGACCGTGATGTCGAACCCGTCCTCGCGCGGGAAGCCGTTGGCCACGCCGCCAAGCGAGCCGACGATGGACCGCAGGGCGCGGTCGTTCATGTCCAGCGCGCGGCGCCAGAACACCCGGCGCGGATCGATGCCCAGCTCGTTGCCCCAGTAGATATGGTTGTCGAGCATCGCGGCCAACAGGTTGTTGGCCGAGGTGATGGCGTGGAAGTCGCCGGTGAAATGGAGGTTGATGTCCTCCATCGGCAGCACCTGCGAATAGCCGCCGCCGGTGGCCCCGCCCTTGACGCCGAAGCAGGGGCCCAGGCTGGGCTCGCGCAGGGCAATCATCGCTCTGGTGCCGATCAGGTTCAGCGCGTCGCCCAGGCCCACGGTGGTGGTGGTCTTGCCCTCGCCGGCGGGCGTGGGGGAGATACCGGTGACCAGCACCAGCGCGCCATCGGGCCGGTCGGCCACCGAGCGGATAAAATCCCACTCCACCTTGGCCTTGGTCTTGCCGTAGGGCACCAGGGCGTCGGGCGGTATGCCGGCTCGGCCGGCGATCTCGGTGATGGGGCGCAGCGTCGCCTTGCGGGCGATCTCGAGGTCGGTGCTCATGACGCCAAACTAGGCGAAGCCACGGCCGTTGCCAAAGCACGCAATGGCATGGGCTTCAGGCCGCCGCCGGGTGCCGCGTGCGGTTGCGCACCTGCATCTCGCCCAGCACCGCGTCGATCGCGGCGACGAAATCGCGCATGTCGTCGGGCGTGATGGCGCCGATGCAGCCGACGCGGAAGCTGGGCGTGGGCGTATTGAAGAAATTGCTGATCAGGAAGCCGCGCCGCTTCAGTCCGTCCACGAAGGTTTGCAGGTTCCAGGCCGGGTCGGCCGGGGCATGCACGTTCATCACCACCGGTCCCTGGAGATCGCGGGCGACATACGGGTGCAGTCCCAACGCCACGACCCCGTCGTACAGCGCCGCCACGTTGGCCCGGTAGCGGGCGAGGCGAGCGGGCTGGCCGCCCTCTTCTTCATAGATGTCCAGCGCCTTCTGGAAGGCGGCGAGCACCTGCACCGGCGGCGTGAAGCGGAAGCTGCCGGGCGAGCGCAGCGCCTGGGCGTGGATGCTCTCCAGGTCGAACGACCAGCTTCCGGCGAAGCCCTTGTTCTCGGCCAGCCGGTCGAGCCGCGCCACCGCGAAGCCCAGGCCGGGCAGGCCCTCGAAGCACTTGTTCGAGGTGAACACGACGCAGTCGATCTCCGGCTGGGCGGACAGGTCCAGCGGCAGCGCGCCGAAGGCGGAGACCGCATCCAGGATGATCCGCCGGCCGGCCGCGCGCACCACGGCGCCGATCGCCGCGGGATCGTGGATCACGCCGGTGCCGGTCTCGGAATACACCAGCCCAACATGGGTGATGGCGGGGTCGGCGGCCAGTGCCGCGGCCACGGCGGCCGGGTCCACCGGCACCTGGTCCGGCAGGGCCAGTTCCACCACGTCGCGCCCGGCCTCGCGCGCCAGGCGGGCCATGCGGTCGGCATAGGCGCCGATCATGGGAATGAGGATGCGCCCCGCGTTCGGCGCGCCGACCGGACGGATGCAACTGCGCAGCGCCGCCTCGGTGACGAAGTGGCCGCAACCCTGCAGCGCCAGCGCGGCGTGGGTCTCCGCCGCGCCACCGGCGATGCTGCGCAGCCGCGCCAGCACATCGGCCAGCACCGGGCGGAAATCGTTGTCCCAGGGTGCGATGTCCTGCGCCATGAGGGCGCGCACCTCGGGGCGAGTGGTGACGGGGCCGGGGATCAGCAGCTTCATGGGGGTACCTCGCAACGGAGCCTGATCGCACGGGATTGCGGCAAAATCCAGGGGTGGCATGATGCGGCATGGACCTTCAGAGCCTGGCGCTTCCGGACTGGCTGCCGTGGTGGGTGGTGGTGGCGGCACTCGTGCCAATCGCCCTCTACCTCGCATTGTTCCTGCTGATGCCGTTCCAGACCTTCGGTCTGCGCGCGCGGCTGTCGTCGCTCGAGGCGCGGCTCGAAGAGCTTCACGAGGAAATCCGCGCGCTGACCTTGCGCCTGCCGGAACGCGGCATGGACCCGTACGACCCCGGCGCGCGCGCCCAGCCGCCCATCCCCCCGGCGGCGCGCGAGGCGGCGCCCCGGGGCGGCTTCGGCGATCCAGTGGCCGATCGTATGCTGGCGTATATGCGCGACAAGGCGCAGAGCGACCTGAACCGCCAGCCTCAGGGCCCGCGACCGCGCGCCGAGCCCCGGCTCGGGGCCCGCCCGCTGCCCCCGCGTGCGCCGGAGGCCGACCTGCCGCCGCCGCCGGGCCCGCCGGAGGACGATTATCCGCCCGAGCCGCCTTCGCCGCCGCTGCGTCCGCCGCGCGTGCCCGGGCGTTACGGGCGCCGCCCCACCGACGACGACCGCGGCGAACCACGCATCGACTGGCCTCGCTAGCCGCGCTTCGCTAGGGTGGCCCCGCAAGGGAAGGCCGGGGCTGTGCGCCGGCCTGCAGGAGGCAGCGATGCACGAATGCGTCAACCCGCACCGGCCGGGGGGTGCTCGGCAAGGGCTCAGCGCCGTTCGCCGCCGCGGGCCGCGCGCTTGAGCCTGGCGCCGCTGACCGGCGTCGCCGCGGCGGACCCCCCGCCGCCGCGCGAGGTGCGCCCCGGCCACATCGCCTTCCTCGCCTCCGACACCGCAATCGCCCGCGACAGCCTGGCGCGGCTCGTCGGGCGCTACGGCGACTGCGTGCCCGAGCAGGCCGACGTGGTGGTCAGCCTGGGCGGCGACGGCTTCATGCTGGAGACCTTGCACCGTTTTCTCGGCAGCACGGTTCCAGTGTACGGCATGAATTGCGGCTCGGTCGGCTTCCTGATGAACCGCTTCGACGAGGCCGACCTGCCCGGCCGCCTCGCCCGCGCCCAGATCGCCGAACTCCACCCGCTGCGCATGCGCGCCACCACGGCGGGCGGCGAGACGGTGGAGGCGCTGGCGCTGAACGAGGTGGCGCTGCTGCGCGAACTGCGGCAGGCGGCCAAGATCCGCATCACCGTGGACGGGCGGGTGCGGCTGGCGGAACTGGCGTGCGACGGGGTGCTCGTGAGCACGCCGGCCGGGTCCACCGCCTACAACCTGTCGGCGCATGGGCCGATCGTGCCGCTATCGGCCAACTTGCTGCCGCTGACGCCGATCAGCTCGTTCCGCCCGCGGCGCTGGCGCGGCGCGCTGCTGCCCAGCACCGCCGAGGTGCTGTTCGAGGTGCTGGAGAGCGACAAGCGCCCGGTGGCGGCGGTGGCCGACTTCACCGAAGTGCGCGACGTGCTGACGGTGCATGTGCGCGAGGACCGCGACCTCGTCGCGCGCGTGCTGTTCGACCCCGACCAGGGCCTGTCGGAGCGCATCATCGCCGAGCAGTTCACGGTTTAGCGGTCCGCGCCGCCGCCCCGGCATTTTGTGCCGGGCCGTTAACGCCCCGCTAAGCCATCCCGCGCCACCTTGCGTCGCCGGCAGGATGCCGGTCGTGCAGGAGTTTGGTTGCGCATGTCGCGGTCCTTTCACCTCACCCCAGGCGTGGCGCGGCCATGAATGCGCTGCTGGAGGGGTTTCGTGCGCTTGGTGCCGCCCGCCTGATTGCGATGGGGGTGGTGGCCGTGGGCCTTCTTGGCCTGCTCGGCATGCTGGCGCTGCGTGGCGGCAGCGACCGGATGGCGCTGCTGTATGCGGAGCTCGATGCCCGCGAGGCCGGCCAGATCGTCGAACTGCTGGATCGCCAGAAGGTGCCCTACCAGCTTGGCGCCGGAGGCACCCAGATACTTGTGCCGGCCGATCAGGTGGCGCGGCTGCGCGTGACCATGGCGCGCGAGGGCCTGCCGTCGGGCGGTTCGCTCGGCTACGAGCTGCTGGACCGCGGCGACGGCATCACCGCCAGCCAGTTTCAACAGAAGATGACCGAGACCCGGGCGCTGGAGGGCGAACTGGCGCGCAGCATTCGTACCATCAACGGTGTGAAGGCGGCGCGCGTGCACCTGGTGCTGCCGCGGCGCGAGCCCTTCGCTCGCGAGAAGCAGGAGGCGCAGGCCTCCATCATGCTCACCACGGCGGGTGCCGCGCGGCTGGACCGCGAGGCGATCCAGGCGATTGTGAACCTCGTGGCCGGCGCCGTCCCCGGGCTGCGCGCGCGCAGCATCTCGGTCGTGGACAGCCGCGGCACCCTGCTGGCGCGCGGCGGCGAGGCGATGGGCCCGGCGGCGGTGGCGATGGGCGCCGAGGAGATCCGGCGCACCACCGAGATGCGCCTGTCGCGCGCGGTTGAGGAAATGCTGGAACGCATCCTGGGGCCAGGACGCGTGCGCGCCGAAGCCTCGGTACAGATGGATTTCGACCGGGTGCAGGAGACCCAGGAGAAATACGATCCCGACGGCCAGGTTGTACGCAGTTCGCAAACCGTAAGCGACAACAACAAGACCACCGAGGCCGCGCCCACGGTCTCGGTTCAGAACAATCTGCCGAATGCCGATGCCGGCCGCGAAGCCTCCGGCAGCCAGGAGGCGCGCCAGGAGGAAACCACCAACTACGAGATCGGCAAAACCGTGCGCACCATCGTCCGCGAGCAGCCCCAGATCCGCCGGCTGAGTGTCGCGGTCCTGGTCGATGGCGTCGAGGAGAAGGCGGCGGACGGCACGGCCACCTGGCGTCCGCGTGCGCCGGAGGACCTGGAGCGCATCGCAAGGCTGGTACGCAGCGCCGTCGGCTTCGACGAGAAGCGCGGCGACCAGGTGGAAGTGGTGACCATGCGCTTCACCGGCGACATCGACGCGGGCACGGCGGTGGCTGGCGGCTTTCTCGGCCTGGGCTTCGACAACGCCGACATCGCCCGCCTGGCCCAGACCATGGTGGTGGGGCTGATCGCGGTGCTCGCCTTATTGCTGGTGTTCCGCCCCATGGTGCTGCGCGTGACCGCGCTGGGCAGCCGGGCGCTGCCCGCCGGCGCCGCCGCAGCCCTGCCGGGTGGCGGTGCCATGGCCGTGGGCGCCGACGGTGCGGTCACCGCCGCCTCGCTCGGCATGGCGGCCGATGTTACCCGCCTGCTGGAAGGACCGCCGGGCGAAGGCGGAGCCTACTCCGGCGATGACGAGGACCTGGTGAACATGACCAATGTCGACGGCCAGCTGCGTGTCTCCTCGCTGCGCCGCCTCGCCGAGATGGTCGAGAAGCATCCCGAGGAAAGCCTCACTATCGTGCGTGCATGGATGCAGGAAGGCAACGGCTGATGGCGCGGGGCGAGGATGCGCGGGCGCTGAATGGGGCGCAGAAGGCCGCGGTGCTGATGCTGGCGCTGGGCGAGGAACAATGTGCCCGGCTGTTCAGCATGATGCACGAGGACGAGATCAAGGAGATCTCCTCGGCCATGGCCCAGCTTGGCGCCGTGCGCTCGGACGTGATCGAGCGGCTGTGTGCCGAGTTCGCCGAGCAGATCGGCGGTGCCGGCAGCCTGGTCGGCAGCTTCGAGAACACCGAGCGCCTGTTGCTCAAGACCATGCCGCGCGAGCGGGTGACACAGATCATGGAAGAGATACGCGGTCCCGCCGGCCGCACCATGTGGGACAAGCTGGGCAACGTGCACGAGGCGGTGCTAGCCAACTACCTGAAGAACGAATACCCGCAGACCGTGGCCGTTGTGCTGTCCAAGGTGCGCGCCGACCATGCCGCCCGCGTGCTGGCGCTGCTGCCCGACAGTTTCGCCATGGAAGTGGTGATGCGCATGCTGCGCATGGAAAGCGTGCAGAAGGACGTGCTGGACGGCGTGGAGCGCACGCTGCGCGCCGAGTTCATGTCCAATCTGGCCCGCAGCACGCGCCGTGACGCGCACGAGATGATGGCCGAGATCTTCAACAATCTCGACCGTCAGGCCGAGGCGCGATTCATCGCGGCACTCGAGGAGCGCAATCGCGAGGCGGCGGAGCGGATCAAGTCGCTCATGTTCACTTTCGATGACTTGCAGCGCCTCACCCCCATGGCGGTGCAGACCCTGCTGCGCGGCATCGAGAAGGAGAAGCTACCGCTGGCGCTGAAGGGAGCGTCGGAGAAGCTGCGCGATCTGTTCTTCAGCAACGTCTCCGAGCGCGCCGGCAAGATGCTGCGCGAGGAGATCGAGGCGCTCGGCCCGGTCAAGCTGCGCGACGTGGACGAGGCGCAGGCCAGCATCGTCGCCCAGGCCAAGGAGATGGCAGCGCAAGGCCAGATCGAGATCGGCGAAGGCAAGGACGAGGAGCTGGTGTACTAGCCCATGACCGACAACGCCCCCCCTGCCGATTTCAGCCTCTTCGTCCCCGACTTCGACGCGCCCGCCGGCGTCATCATGCTCGACGAGATGCCCGAGCCCGACCCTGGTAGCGCACCCGAAGCGGCGCAGTCGGCGGTGACCGCCGAGATGCTCGCCGCCGCCTGTGCGCAGGCCCACGAGGAAGGCCGCAACGCTGGACTTGCCCAGGCCGCCGATGCCCGCGAGGCGCAGCGCCAGGCCATGCTCTCGGCACTGGCCGGCCACATCGCCGCGGCGGACACGCAACTGCGCGACGTTGTCGAGGAGTCCGGCGCCCAGCTCGCCCAACTGGTGTTTGCTGTGCTCCAGGCTGCGTTTCCCGCCCTGAGCGCGCGCCATGGCGGTGCTGAAATCGCCCGCCTCACTGGTGAAATGGTCCGCCTGCTGGCCGCTGAGCCGCGCATCGTGATCCGCGTGCATCCCACCATGGCCGGCGAGGTGGCGCAGGTCCTGGACAGGCTGGAGAACGAGCGCCGCGCCGCCGTGGTGGTCGAGACACGCGACGACATGCCGCCCGGCGATGCGCGGGTCGGCTGGCGCCACGGCGTCGCCGTCCGCGACAGCCATGCGCTGTGGAGCCAGGTGGCCGGCATCCTCGCGCCGCTGGGCCTCACGCCCCCACCGGTTCCGGCTGAACTTGCCGCCGCCGCGATAGCCTGACGCTGCCGCAAGTGCCTGACGCCAACACCAGCGACCGCAACAACCAAGGGAGGGCGCGATGCCCGAAGAGATGGATCTGGCCGAACTCGCCGAACCCGCGCCGCCGGGAACCGACAACGGCGGCATCCGCAGCGCCCGCGACCTGGAGGCCGTGTACGACATCCCGGTGACGGTCAGCGCCGTGCTCGGCAAGGCCACGATGCAGGTGGCGCAGCTGCTGAAGCTCGGCCGCGGCGCGGTGGTGGAACTCGACCGCAAGCTGGGCGAGGCGATCGACATCTACGTCAACAACCGCCTCGTCGCGCGCGGCGAGGTGGTGATGGTGGATGACAACCGGCTCGGCGTGACGATGACGGAAATCGTCAAGGCCGACCGCGCCGGCTGAACCCGGCGCGAAGCTGCCATGCCACGACCACGAAGGGATGCGCCATGCGCATGATGATCATCGGCGCCTTCACGGGCGAGCTGGCCCAGGCGGCGCGCCTGGCGATGGCCCGCGGCGTGCGCATCGAACAGGCTGATTCGCGCGATGCCGCGCTGGCCACCCTGCGCCGCGACCCGCGCTTCGACATGGTGCTGTGCGACCTCGCGCACGACGTCGGCGCCCTGGTGCGGGCGCTGGCCGCCGAGCGGATCGCCGTGCCGGTGGTGGCCTGCGCCGTGCACCCCGACCCGGATGCCGCGGTCGCCGCCATCCGTGCCGGCGCCCGCGAGTTCCTGCCCTTGCCGCCCGATCCTGACCTGATCGCGGCGATCCTGGACGCGGTGGCCGGGGACGATCGCACGATCGTGGTGCGCGACCCCGCGATGCAGGCCACGCTGGCCCGCGCCGAGCAGGTCGCCGCCGCCGAGGCGTCGGTGCTGATCACCGGCGAGAGCGGCACGGGCAAGGAGGTGCTGGCCCGGCACATCCACCGCCGCTCGCGCCGCAGTGCCGCCTCGTTCGTGGCGCTGAACTGCGCGGCCATCCCGGAGAACCTGCTGGAAAGCGAGCTGTTCGGCCACGAGAAAGGCGCCTTCAGCGGCGCCGTGGCTCGCCGCGTGGGCAAGTTCGAGGCCGCCGACGGCGGCACGCTGTTGCTGGACGAGATCGGCGAGATGGACATCCGCCTGCAGGCCAAGCTGCTGCGCGCCCTGCAGGAGCGCGAGATCGACCGCATCGGCGGTGCCGCGCCGGTGCGGGTGAACGTGCGCATCCTGGCCACCACCAACCGCGACCTGCTGGCCGAGGTTTCGGCGGGCCGGTTCCGCGAGGACCTGTATTTCCGCCTCAACGTCATCAGCCTGCACGTGCCGCCGCTGCGCGAGCGGCCCGGCGATATCCTGGCATTGGCGGAACACTTCGCCCGCCGGTTCGCCGAGGTGAACGACCTGCCGCCGCGCCCGCTGACCCCGGCCGCCCGCCAGCGCCTGCTGGCCTGCGCCTGGCGCGGCAACGTGCGTGAGCTTGAGAACACGCTGCACCGCGCCGTGCTGCTGGCGCAGGGGGATTCGATCGATGCCGATGCCATCGAAGTGGTCCCCGGCAGCACCGCCACCCGCCCGGCAGTCCTCGCGCCCGCGGCAACCATCGGCATGTCCGTGCCGGCAGGCAGCGTCGCCGCCCTGGTGGGGCGGCGGATGGAGGAGGTGGAACGCGACCTGATCCTGGAGACGCTCAGCCACACCCTGGGCAACCGCACCCATGCGGCGACCATCCTTGGCATTTCCATCCGCGCGCTGCGCAACAAGCTGCGCGACTATAACGCAGCCGGCGTATCCGTGCCGCCGCCAGCCGCCGGCGTGGCAGGGCATGCGCCCGCCGGTCAGGCTGCCTAGCGCATGACCACCGCCCTCGCGGGATCGCTGGGCACGCTGGCCGGGCGGCTGCGGCCGTTCACGCCGGGCACCGACGTGGGGCTGGCGTTCGGCGTCATCGTGCTGCTGTCCGTGCTGGTGCTGCCGCTGCCGACCCTGGTGCTGGATTTGGGGCTCGCGCTATCGGTCACCGCCTCCGTGCTGGTGCTGATGGTGGCGATCTTCCTCGCCCGCCCGCTGGAGTTCACCAGCTTCCCCACGCTGCTGCTGCTCACCACGCTGCTGCGGCTGTCGCTGAACGTGGCCACCACCCGGCTGATCCTTTCGGGCGGCCAGGAGGGTCCGCTGGCGGCCGGCCATGTCGTGGCGGCATTCGGCGGCTTCCTGATGGGCGGCGACATCGTCATCGGCATGATCCTGTTCGCCATCCTGCTGGTGGTGAACTTCATGGTCATCACCAAGGGCTCCGGCCGCATCGCGGAGGTGGCCGCGCGCTTCAGCCTCGACGCCATGCCCGGCAAGCAGATGGCCATAGACTCCGACCTCTCCGCCGGGCTGATCGACGAGAAGATCGCCCGTACCCGCCGTGCCGAACTGGAGGAGGAGAGCGGCTTCTTCGGCGCCATGGACGGTGCCGCCAAGTTCGTGCGCGGCGACGCGATCGCCGGGTTGATCATAACCGCGATCAATATTGTCGGCGGCCTCACCATCGGGCTGGTGCGCCACGGCATGTCGTTCTCCGATGCCGCCGGCAGCTACACCACGCTGACCATCGGCGACGGGCTGGTCAGTCAAATTCCCGCGCTGCTGGTCTCGGTTGCGGCCGGCATCGTGGTCACCAAGGGCGGCACCGAGGGCACCGCCGACGTCACCCTGATGCGCCAGCTCGGCGGCAGCCCGAAACCGCTCGGCATGGCTGCGGGCGCCGCGCTGGTGCTGGCGCTGATGCCGGGCCTGCCGATGCTGCCCTTCCTCTCGCTGGCCGGCCTGGCAGGCGCCGGCGCCTGGATGCGCCACAGGAATCCGCCGCGCATGCAGGGGGAGTTGCCCGAGGCCGTGACCCCCGCGGCCAGCGAACCGCCGATCAGCGACACCCTGCGCATCGACATGGTGCGCGTGGAGCTCGGCTACGGCCTGCTGGTACTGGCTGGCGGCGATGCCCCGCGGCTAACCGAACAGATCAAGGGCCTGCGCCGCGCCATCGCCGCCGAGATGGGCTTTGTGCTGCCGCCGGTGCGCATCCAGGACAACATGGCCCTACAGCCCGACGGCTACAGTGTCCGCATCAAGGAGATCGTCGCCGGCCAGGGCATAGTGCGCCCCACCATGGTGCTCGCCATGGACCCCGGCGGCGGCATGCCCGACTTCCCCGGCGAGGCCACCCAAGAGCCCACCTTCGGCCTGCCGGCCATGTGGATCGATGCCGCCCTGCGCGACGAGGCTGTGTTCCGCGGCTGCACCGTCGTCGATCCGCCCAGCGTCCTCACCACCCACCTCACCGAACTGGTGAAGCAGAACATGGCCGAGCTGCTCTCCTTCGCCGAAACCCAGAAGCTGCTCGACGAACTGCCGCGCGACCAGCAGAAGCTGGTGGCCGAGCTGGTGCCGTCGCAGATCAGCGTAGGCGGGGTGCAGCGCGTGCTCCAGGGCCTGCTCGCCGAACGCGTTTCCATCCGCGACCTGCCGACAATCCTGGAAGGCATCCAGGAGGCGTGCGCCAGCCAGGCCCGCGCCATCCCCGCCATTGTCTCGCACGTGCGCAGCCGCCTCGCCCGGCAGATCAGCGACGCCCATCTCGGCCCGAATGGCTACCTGCCGCTGATCACCCTGTCGGCCACCTGGGACCAGGAGTTCCACGAGGCCCTGGTGGGCACCGGCGACGAACGCCAGCTCGCCATGGCCCCCACCAAGCTGGGCGAGTTCATGCAGCGCCTGCGCAACGCCTTCGACGAGGCCGCGGCCGCCGGCGAGGCGCCGGTGCTGCTGACCAGCGCGCCGTTGCGCGGCCATGTGCGCGCCATCGTCGAGCGCATCCGCCCGGAAACGCCGGTGCTGGCGCAGACCGAGATCCATCCGCGGGTCCGCATCCGCACGGTCGGCAACATCTGATGGCGGGCGGCATCTGACATGCGCCTGAAGCTCTACCGGGGCCCGGCCATGGCCGACGCGATGCGCCAGGTGCGCGCGGAACTCGGTGCAGAGGCGATGATCCTGTCGTCGCGCCGCGTGGACGGCGGCGTGGAGGTAACGGCCGGGCTGGAAGTGGAGGACGAGGTGGCGCCGCCCCCGGTGCCGCGGCCCGCGCCCGCCGCCCCCCATCCGCTCCATGCCCCCCGTTCCCCCTTTCCGCTGCCCGTCGCCGGGCAGCATGCCGATGCGCTCGCCTTCCATGGCGCATCGGCGGCGGTGCAGCGCAAGCTGTGCTCCGGGCCATTGCCGTTCGCCTTGTCGGCGGCGTTTCGCTTCGCCCGCCTGCCGCTCGCGCCGGGCGGCCGGCCGCTGCTGCTGGCCGGTCCTCCCGGCGCCGGCAAGACGCTGAGCGCGGTGCGGCTGGCCACCCGCCTGGTGATGGCAGGCGTGCGGCCTATGGTCATCACCGCCGACGGCCAGCGTGCCGGCGCCACCGAGCAGCTTGCCGCCTTCACCCGGCTGCTGGGGATCGACCTGCTGGTGGCCAGCCAGCCCGCTGGGCTGCAGCGCGCGCTGGCGCGGCGGCAGGACGGTGCGCCCGTGCTGGTCGATGCGCCGGGCTGCTGCATCCTCGATCCGGCCCAGCGCGAAGCCCTGGCCGCCCTGGCCGCGGCCCTGGACGCCGACACCGCGCTGGTGCTGCCAGCCGGAATGGACCCGGGCGAGGCGGCCGACACTGCCGCCGCGCATGCCGAGAACGGCGCGTCGCTGCTCGTCGCCACGCGGCTGGACGCGTCCCGCCGCCTGGGCAGCCTGCTTGCCGCCGCCGAGGCCGGGCTCGCCATCGCCGAGGCCGGCATCGGCCCCGGTGCGGCAGACGGCATGGTGCCCTTCACCGCCGATCTGCTGGCACAGCGCCTGCTGCAAGTGCCCGCCCGATCCGCCCTGCCTGCCCGGGAGCTGCACTCATGACCACCCCCCTCCCCGCTCCGGCCACCCTGCCCCGCCCCGCCGGTGCGCCATCGCGCGGGCGCATCCTGGCTGTCGCCTCCGGCAAGGGCGGGGTCGGCAAGACCTGGCTCGCGATCACCCTCGCCCATGCCCTGGCGCGCGCCGGCCGGCGCGTGTTGCTGTTCGATGGCGATCTCGGCCTGGCCAACGTGGACATTCAGCTCGGAGTGATGCCGGCGCACGACATCGGCAACGTGGTTGCCGGTGTTCGCAGCCTTGCCGACGCGGTGCATGCCCATCCCGGCGGCTTCGACATCCTGGCCGGGCGGTCCGGCTCGGGCGCGCTGTCGGCGCTGGACGACGCAACGCTGGAAGCGGTTCTTGCCGCGCTGGGCGAGGCCGCCGCCCGCTATGACGACGTCGTTCTCGACCTCGGCGCCGGCATCGACCGCCAGGTGCGACGGATGGCCCGCTTCGCGGACCTGCTGCTGGTGCTGGCCACCGAGGAGCCGACCAGCCTGACCGATGCCTACGCGGTGCTGAAGCTGCACCACGCGGACTGTGCCGGCGCCGCCCGCGACGTGCGCGTGGTGGTCAACCAGGCCGGCGGTCGCGCGGGAGGCGAGCGCACCTACGCCACCCTGGCCCGCGCCTGCGCCGCCTTCCTTGGCCACACGCCGCCGCTCGCCGGCATCATCCGGCGGGACGACCGGGTGCGCGACACCATCCGCCGCCAGTCGCTGCTGCTGCAACGCCACCCCAACGCCGCCGCCGCCGCGGATGTCGAGGCGCTTGCCGCGACACTGACGCAGTAGGGCACAGGCCCTGCCTTCAATCGGCAGCGAGCTTGTCGAAGCGCGTCCAGGCACGCCGGAAGGCAGGACGCAGGCCGGTGCACGCCAGAGGTGTCGCGCGCGCCAACCAGCGCTCCTCGGCGGCCGCGGCATCCCGCCAGCACGCCTCGGCAACCCCACGTCGCGCGGCAGCGCCATTGGCACCTGACAGCCCGATCACAGCTTCCACGCGGGTGCGGAACTCGGCTTCCAGGGCGTCGCGCTCCGGCCGAAACCAGGCCATGGCGCCTGCATAGTCGCCCTGCACCAGCGCACGGTGCAGCTTCTCGTGCCGCCACCACAGCGTGTCCGGGTCGCTGCGGTCGCCGGGGCGCTTGCCCTGCGGCGGCAGTCCAGCGTCCATGAACACCGGCTTGAACACCGAGGTGCAGGGGCCGGACGTGCCGGTCATCCAGTGCACCGCCCCCGCATCGCGCACGTCGCTGACCATGGCGCCCACGCTCTGGCCGCGCCGGGTGCCGTCGCCGGCATGCATGCAGATGGTCACCCCCTCGATGTGCTGCGGATGGAAATCGGCGTTACCCTCGGCGGCGCCGCCGTGGTCGCGCAGGTTGGCCATCATCTCGGCCACGCCGATCCGCCCGGCCTGCCGCGCCAGCAGGTCGGTGGCGCGGCGGCAGCGTCCGAGGGCGCCGGACAGGCCGGGATTGTCGGGATTTGTCACCGCGGCCGCGAAGTCGAACGGCGCGTTGCCCTGCCACCACCCCTGGGCGCGGGCGAATGCCTCCAGGTCGGGACTGGCATCGGTCGGCGTGGTGCCGATGGTATAGGTGTTGGAAATCGCCCGCGTAGTGCCGGCGCGCTCCACCGCCCAGCGCCGGCCGATCGTCTCGAGCACGTATATGTCGCGCGCGTCGGCGATGATGAAGGAATTGTCGTAGTAGCGTCGTCCCATGTGGCCGCAACTGCCGCCCTGGCCATGCGCCTCCAGCAGCCCGGTGATGACCGAAACCGCCTCGGCGGCGCTGGCGCCGCGCTCCAGGCCCAGGCGCAGCAGGTCCATCCCGATCAGCGCCTCGCGTCGCTGCGGCACGGCGCGCGGATGCACCGCCTCGTTGCCGATCACCACGCCATGCTCGTTGGCGCCCATCTCGGCACCCCAGATCCAAAACGGCCGGCTCAGCAGCACCGCATTGGTGCGCGCGGCCTGCGGGATGGCGATATAGGTGCAGCGCACCACGGCACCGCGGCCGAATTCCTGCGCCGGCAGCCATTCCAGGAATTGCGCCTCGTTGCGCTCGCGGTCGCTGTTCTTGGCGAACAAGGTGAACCCCGTGGTGGTCGCCGCGCCGCGCGCGGCCATGGTGTCGCACATTCCCGATCCCTCCGTCCGGTGAATTGCGCCCGATGCCGGGCCTCGCGTCAATCCAGGGCGAGCAAGGGAGGTCTTCTTTTTCTGTAGAAAAAGAAGCAAAAAGACTTTCATCTATTTTACATCGTAGCGACAAACGAGCAAATGGATAGAAGTTTTTTGATTCTTTTTTTCAAAAAAGAACCCTTCCTTACTCTCCCTTCAACGCATCGGCGACAACGCGCGCATTGTGCCGCATCATGGCGACATAGCTGCTTGCGGGGCCGCCGGGGCCAGACAGTGCATCGGCATAGAGCCGCCCGCCGATCGCCACGCCCACCTCGCCCGCCAGCGCGCGAACGGCCGTGCCGTTGCCGGCGTTCTCGAGGAACAGGGCGCGCACCCTCTGCCGCTTCACCTGGGCGATCAGCGCGGTCAGTTCGCGCGCCGAGGGCTCGCTGTCGCTCCAGGTGCCCGCCACCGCCAGCATGTCCACGCCGTAGGCATCGGCGAAATAGGCGAAGGCGTCGTGGGACGTCACCGCGCGGCGCCGCTCGCGCGGGATCGGGGCGAGCATGGCGCGGATCTCGGCATCCAGCGCGTCGAGCCGGGCGAGATAGCGGGTGGCGGCTGCGGCATAGGCGGCGGCATTGTCTGGATCGGCCTTGGCAAGGCCGCCTGCGATATTGCCCACGTATATCTTCGCATTCGCCACGTTCTGCCAGGCATGCGGGTCGAACGCCCCGTTCCCGTGACCCGCCCGCAGCGCCGCGACGCCATTCGATGCCACCACCGTCACGCCGCGAAATCCGGCGGACTTGGCGACGCGATCCGCCCAGCCCTCCAACCCCAGGCCATTGACCACCATAAGCGCGGCGCGGGCGACCGCCTTCAGGTCGGAGGGGCGAGGCTCATAGCCGTGCAGTTCCTGGTTGGGGCCGGCAAGGGCGTGCACCTCGACCCGGCCTTCACCCACCTGCCTGATCATGTCGGCGAGGATGGAGAAGCTGGCGACTGCGCGCATCGGTTCGGCGGCCCTGGCTGCGCTGCACCAGGGCAGCGCAGCCAGCCCTGCCAGGACGCTGCGCCTGGATGCGCCCCAACTTGCGGCGGCAAATTGTGGTGGCCGGTAGAGTGGCGGCATCGGAAATCCTTCAGCCCGCTAAATGAAATAGTATAACATCACACCAATCAGAACCGCGCAACCGCACCCCGTGCGAACAGGCTCACCCGCCGCCGATATCGCGCGCGATCTCGCCGAACAGCCGCGCCGGCAGGCTGCCGCCGGTCACCTTGTCCATCGGCTTGTTGTCGTCGTTGCCCAGCCAGACGCCGATCATCCGCCCGCCCGCCTGCGCCCCCTCCACCCAGCCCACGAACCAGGCGTCGCGGTAGTCCTGGGTCGTGCCCGTCTTGCCGGCCACCGCCCGCCCCGGCACCGCCGCCGCTCGTCCGCTGCCGCGCGAGACCACGGCGGCCATCATGCGCGCCATCATCGCCGCCAGGTTCGGGTCCGCCGCGCGCACCGGCGGCGGCGGGTTGTAGGCCACGGCGCGGCGCTCGGCCTGCAGCGACGCGATGCCGCTGGGCGTCACCCGCAGTCCGCCGTTGAAAAACGTCGCATAGGCGGCGGTCAGCTCCAGCAGTCCCACGTCGGACGTGCCCAGCGCCAGCGATTCGTTCGGCGGCAGCGGGTCGGCAATGCCCAGGCGCGCGGCAACCGCCGCCGTCACGCGCGGCCCGCCGCCCTGCAGCAGCAGGCGCACGGCCGAGGTATTGACCGAATGGGCCAGCGCCTCCTCCACCGTGATCTCGCCGCGAAACCGCCCGTCGAAATTGGCCGGCGCCCATCGGCCGCGGCGGATCGGCGCGTCCAGCACCATGTCGTCGGGCCGCACGCCGCTCTCCAGCGCCGCCAGCCAGACGAACGGCTTGAACGCCGAGCCGGGCTGGCGGCGGGCGACAACGGCACGGTTGTAGGGGCTGGTGCGGTAGTCGCGCCCACCCACCAGGGCGCGCACCTGGCCGGTTGCGGCGTCCAGCACCACCACCGCGCCCTGGCCCACTCCCGCCGCCTCGCCGGGGCCATCCAGCAGCGCCTTCAGCCGCGCCTCCACGATGCGCTGCACCCGCGCATCCATCGTGGTGCGCACCACCGTGTCCGCCCCCTCGGGCAGCAGCGGCTCGGCCTGTTCGGCCACCCAGTCGGCGAACCAGCCGGCGGCGCGCGAGGGGCGGGGCGGGAAGGCGATCTGCCCGGCCGCCGCCCCGGCCAGTTCGGCACCGACCGCCCCGGTATCGACCATCGCCGCCAGCACCTCGCGCCCGCGCGCCGCCGCCGCCTGGGGGTTCACCCGCGGGTTGATGCGCGACGGCGCGCGCGGCAGCCCGGCCAGCACGGCAGCCTGCCAAAGGTTCACCTTGCGGGCGGAGACGCCGAAATACACCCGCGCCGCCGCATCCATCCCGAACGCGCCGGAACCGAGATAGACACGGTTCAGCCAGATCTCCAGGATCTCGCGCTTGGTGAACTGGCGCTCCAGCCACAGCGTCAGCAGCACCTCCTGCACCTTGCGCCGGAACGTCCGCGCGTTGCTCAGGAACAGGTTCTTGGCCACCTGCTGGCTGATGGTGGAGCCGCCCTGCACCACCTGCCCGGCCTGCAGGTTCACCAGCATCGCCCGCGCGATGCCGATCGCGTCGAGCCCGGCATGATGCCAGAAGCGCCGATCCTCCACCGCCACCGCGGCGGCGGGCAGATAGGGCGGCATGTCCGCCAGCCGCAGCGGCTCGCCCACCAGGTCGCCGAAGGTGGCGACGATGTGCCCAGCGGAATCCTGCATCGTCATGCTCGGCCGCCGCGCCGCGTCCAGCGCCGATTCCGGGCGCGGCAGGTCCCAGGCGAAGAACAACAGCGCCAGCCCGCCCAAGAGCGCGCCCCATACGCCCAGCAGCACCGCCCAGCGCACCAGGCGCAACGTCCAGCTGCGCCTCCGTCGCCTGCGCGCCGGGGAGGCCGGCTCGGCAGCCGGGTCGCCACGCGCCGCCCGGCTCACGCGCCGCGTCCTTGCCCGGCATAAGCCGCAGCGTGCAGGATCGCAGACGGACCGCACGCAAAGGACGCGCCATGCAGGGACTGTTTGTCGACGCCACGGACGAACTGGCCGGAATCTTCGCCCGCGTGCGCCAGCCAGGCGATCCGCAGGTCGGCGTCAACATCCAGGAGGAGGTGCGGCCCGAGCAACTCCCCGCGCTGCTCACCGGCCAGCAATTCGTGCTCAACGACCGCACCTTCATGCCTACCGAATGGATGGCGAAGTGCGCGGACCTCAGGCACGTCATCTTTCTCGGCACCGGCGCGCGCAGCTACATGAACCCGGAGGAACTCGAAGCCCTCGGCATCACCGTTGACATCATCAAGGGCTACGGCGACACGGCAGTGGCGGAACACGCCATCGCCCTGATGTGGGCCGGCGCCCGCGGCCTCGCGCTGATGGACCGGGGCATCCGCCGCGGCCAATGGCTGCGCACCGAGGGCCGCCAACTGACCGGCAAGACCATCGGCCTGGTCGGCTTCGGCGGCATCGCGGCCGAGGTCGCGCGCATCGCCGGCGGCTCGGGCATGAAGGTGCTGGCCTGGAACCGCACCCCGAAGATCGCACCCGGCGTCGAATTCGTGCCGCTCGACCGGCTGCTGGCCGAGAGCGACGTCATCAGCCTGCACCTGCTGCTCACCGACGAAACCCGCGGCTTCATCTCCGCCACCCAGATCTCCGCCATGAAGTCCGGCGTGCTGCTGGTCAACACCGCCCGTGGCGCCGTCATCGACGAGCCCGCCATGATCGCGGCGCTGAAATCCGGCCATATCGGCCATGCGGCGCTGGACGTGTTTGTCGAGGAACCGCTGCCCGGCAACCACCCCCTGTCCGAACTCGACAACGTCACCCTCTCCGCCCACAGCGCCTTCCGCACTCCCGAAGCCAGCGAAACCCTGCTCCGCCGCGCCCTCGACATCGCCGTGCGCGTCGCGGGCGGCTAGGCGGGCCAGGCGCGCGGCGGCCGGCCGTGGAGGGCTGCCGCGGCTCAGCCCCGGGCCCTGCCGTCAGCCCGGGCGGGCCTCACCAGCCCTTCTCCACCCTGTGCACCGCGACGGCGGGCGGCGCATCGGCGGCAAGGTCGCAAATGATATAGGTGGGGCCGCGGCCGACCTTGTCGGTGGGTGAGCCGGAGAAGGCGGCCAGCACGCGGTCCTCGCCCAGTTCCATCGCCGCGTGATGATGGCCCAGCGCAATGTAGTCGCACGGGCTCGCCTCGATCTCGCGCATATGGATGGGCGAGGAGCGGTCGGTGTCGTCGCCGTGCGGCACGAACAACCCATGCCCCATCCCCAGGTACCAGCGGCATTCCGTCGGGCGCGCCGGCAGCCCGGCCAACGGGCTGAAGCTGCGCGAATGCTCCACCATGCCGCGGCCCCAGGCGGCGAGGCCGAGTTCGGGTACGCGCACCGTCTCGCCCTCGGCTGCGGCGATCATCTGCACGTTCGCGATGCGGTTGAAGTCGTATCGGTGGTAGATCGACCCCTGCTCCAGGCAGTCGTGGTTGCCGGGGATCATCAGCACCGGAAAGGGCTGCTCGGAGAGCACCTGCATCGCCCACTCGATGGTGCCGGCGGTGGCGCGGTTGCTGTCGAACAGGTCGCCGGCCAGCAGCATCAGGTCGGGCGCGTGGGCGCGCATCGCCTCCAGCGCGGCGGCGAAGGCGTCGCGGTGGAAGGGGCTGCCGTCGGCCCCGAGCGCCTGGCCGTAGCCGCTGGCGTCGAGGTGGATGTCGGCGCAGTGGGCGATGCGCAGCGTGGCGGTCATGGGTGGCTCGGTATCCCCCTGGTGCCCTGTTCCTATGGGATGCACCGCGCCAGGGCAAGCCAACGGGGCAAGCCAGCGGGGAAGTCGCCCGGCCTTGCGTGGGGGCGGGCTTCGCGGGATGCTCGCCGGGCAGATGCACCCAGGCGCATGCAGGAAGGAACACCGGGAATGGCCAACACCACAGACGGCACCCTCGAGGCGCTGCTGAAGATCGATACGCCGACCATCACCAACGTGGTCGCGACCTATCCGAAGAACCCGCTGTGCCTGGGGCTGTACAATCCCTGGACCGAGAACTGGTACACCGACAGCTCGATCCGCTGCATCTACCCCGAGATGGGCCCACGCATCGGCTATGCCGTAACCTGCGTGTACGGCCTGCCGGACCCGAACTTCGCCGGCCGGCTGACCTTCATGGACGTGGTGGACGCGCTGGACGCGATGCCCAAGCCTACCATCCTGGTAATCCAGCAGAAATGGCCCGATGGCATCATGGCCAAGGCCGGCCTGGCCGGCGAGATCATGGTCACCACCATGACCCGCGTGGGCTGCGTGGGCATGATCAGCAACGGCCCCTCGCGCGACGTGGACGCGGTGCGGCGGCTGAACTTCCAGATGCTGCTGGGCGGCGTCTCGGCCGGCCACGGCGAGATGGCGGTGCAGGCGGTGAACGTGCCGGTCAGCGTGGGCGGCATGGATATCGCGCCTGGCGAGCTGATCCACATGGACGAGAACGGCGCGGTGAAGTTCCCGGCCGACCGGGCGGAGCAGGTGCTGGCCAACGCCAACAAGATGCTGGAGGGCGAGGCCGAGCACCTTGCGCGCCTGCGCATGGCCAGTCACGGCCGCCGAGATCCGCGCGGCATCCTCGGGCGGCGCTTATTCCGAGAAGAAGAAGTAGCCGGAGGCACACCATGGGCGAGCCCAGCTACGCGCGGTCCAGCGCGCTGTACGAGGAAACCCGCCGGCATCTGGCCGGCGGGGTCAGCAGCAACGTGCGCTACGCCAGCGTGCCGGTGCCGCTGTTCTTCGCCCGTGGCGAGGGCGCGCGGCTCTACGACGAGGACGGCAACGTCCATATCGACTACATCCTGGGCAACGGCCCGGCGATCCTCGGCCATGCGCCGCCGGCCGTATGCGCGGCGGTGGCCGAGACGCTGTCGCTGGGGCAGGTGTTTGCCGGCCAGCACGTGGGCGAGCTGGAGCTGTCGCGGCGGCTCACCGCGCTGATCCCCGGCGCCGATCTGGTGCGCTACGCCAGCTCCGGCACCGAGGCGGTGCAGATGGCCCTGCGCCTGGCCCGCGCCTTCACCGGCCGGACCAAGATCGTGAAGTTCGAGGGCCACTACCACGGCTGGACCGACTCGGTTTACGTCTCCGTCCGTCCCTCGGGCAACGAGGCGGGGCCGGCCGACGCGCCGGTGGCGGTGCCTGACACCCCGGGCGTCGCCCCGGGCGCCATCGCCGACATGGCGATTGCCGGCTGGAACGACCTCGACCACCTCCACCGCACCTTCGCCGCCAACCCGGGCCAGATCGCCGGCGTGATCATGGAGCCGATGATGGTCAATGGCGGGGTGATCCTGCCGAAGCCCGGCTACCTCGAAGGGGTGAAGGCCCTGTGCGCCGAGCACGGCGCGCTGTTGATCTTCGACGAGGTGATCACCGGCTTCCGCCTCGGCCTCACCGGCGCGCAGGGCCGGTTCGGGGTGACGCCGGACCTGACCGTGTTCGCCAAGGCTGTGGCCGCCGGCTTTCCGATGGCCTTGGTGGCCGGCCGGCGCGACGTGATGGAGATCATGCAGACCCAGGGGGTGATGCATGGCGGCACCTACAACGGCAACGTCCAGAGCATGGCCGCGGCCATTGCGGCGCTGGATATCCTCGCCGCCGACGACGGCGCGATTTACCGCGCCATGGAAGCGCGCGGCACGCGGCTGATGGACGGGCTGCGCCAGCGCGCGGGTCGCCACGGGGTGTCCCTGCACGTCACCGGTGTGCCCACGATGTTCCAGACCATGTTCATCGCCGAGCCGCCGGCCAACTGGCGCGAATCCAGCCTGTTCGACCGAGAGCGCGCAATGCGGTTCTCGGCGGAGCTGCAGCGGCGCGGCGTGCGCGTGAACCAGCGCTGCGCCTGGTTCCTGAGCGCCGCGCATGACGACGCCACGATCGACGAAACACTGGCGGCGGCGGACCAGGCGCTGGCGGCGCTCACCTGAACGGTTCCGCTCAGGTAACGCGCGGCAACCCGGCCAGCACGCGCAGCAGCGGATAGAAGGTGGCGAACAGTCGCGGGTTGGCGAGCAGCACGAAGGAAAGCTGGCGCCGCAGCCACCGGCGGCCATAGGGCAGGCGCGACAGCTTGGTGAAGCGGCGCATCAGCGTTACCGACATTCGGCATTGTTCCCAGCGCCGGTGCGGGAAGTGGCGGAAATATTCCGCCCGCGCGGCACCGTAGAAGCGCGGCGCGATGATGTCGCGTACGTAGAAGCGCACCAGCACGGGATCGTCGGGATATTCCTCCAGCAGCTTGCGGGAATAGATGTCGCGGCTGATCCACATCCGCTCCGAGAAGGCGCTGCTGGAAGGGTGGCGGCGGTATCGCACCAGCAATTCGGGGCTGTAGTGGTTGAGCCAGCCGGCGCGGAACATGCGCAGGAACAGGTCGTCGTCCTCATAGCCCGACAGCCGTTCGTCGAACCCGCCCACCGCCAGCACCGCCTCGCGCCGCGCCACCGCGGCGGAGGGGAAAATGAACATGTCCGCGCCCAGCATGTTGAAGATGTCGGTCTTGGGATGCTGCACGAAGGCGTTGAGCGTGCGCAGCACGTTGAGGCTGATCAGCTTGCCGTCGGCGTCGATCTCGTCGATGTCGCTGTAGGCCCAGCCCAGCCGGATGTCGGCCTCCATCGGCCCGACCAGCCGTTCCAGATGGTGGGGGTACCAGATGTCGTCGTGGTCGATATAGGCGAGGTATTTGCCGCGCGCATGCCGGGCGGCGAGGTTGCGCGCAGCGGACTGGCGCTTGTTCGCCTGGTGCAGCACCAGCTTGCGGAACGGCGTCTCGATCGCCTCGGCCAGTTCCTTCGAGCCGTCGGTGGAGCCGTCGTCCACGATGATCAGTTCGCTCGGCTGCAGCGTCTGCGCCACCACGCTGGTGATCGAATCGGCCAGATAGCGCACGCCGTTGTAGACCGGCATCACGACGGTGATGGTGGGCGCGCTCATCGCACCGGCTTCCGCAACAAGGCGCAGCAGCCGACCACGCCGATGAACTCCAACTCCCCGGCGGCGACCGAATCGCAGACGCCGGCGTACACGCCGTAGATGCCGGGATCGATGATATTGTTGCGGTCGTTGAAGTCGTGCACCAGTGCCAGCCCGCCGGGCACCAGCATGCACGCCACGTCGCGGCAGGCGGCGCGGGTCGCGGCATGGCTGTGGTCGTGGTCGATGAAGGCGGCGCCGATGCGCCGGCCGGAATCGGCCATCCGCTTGGCAATCACCGTGGCGTCGCCGGGCAGCATCACATGCAGGTGGCCCAGCCCCGCCTTGCGCATCGCCGCCTCGGTGGCTGCCTGGAAGCCCGGCGCGATCTCGATGGTCAGCAGCTTGCCGGGTTGCACGCGCGCGGACATGGCGCGGCCGAGGATGGTGGTGGACAGGCCCCAGGCCGAGCCCATTTCAAGCACGTCTCCCGGCGCGTACCAGGCGAGTTCGTACAGTGCCAGCGCGTCGGCCGGGCGCAGGAAGCCTTTCACCTCGCCGCCAACCAGGCCTCCTTCCAGCGGCATCGCGGCGATGGCTGCGTGCTCGCCGTCCACGAACAACTCCGCGCGGGGCATGATCGGCTGGTACGGCGGGAACAGATGGCCGATTTCCTCCGGCCCGGGCAGCGGCCCCGCCAGGCGGGTGCAGCGCAGCGGCGCGCCGCGCGTCAGCACGTTGTTCAGCCAGCGCGCCAGCGGATGCAGCGCGGCAACGCCATCCGCCGCGCCGCTCGCCTCGGCCAGTGCCCAGGGCGGCTGGCCCACGGCGCCGGCGGATGGCGCGGCGCCCCCCGCGATCAGCCCGCCGGCGACCGCGAAGCCGGATTGCTCGTGGTTCTCGGACAGCGTGGCGTTGAGCAGCGACAGGCGTTCCGCCTCGCGGGCCGCGTGGTCGGGCCAGGCGGGGCGGCCGCGGCGCAGGGTGACGATGAACTCGCAGAACACCGTCGGCGTCATCTCGTCGACATGCCAGTCGATCATCCCGCCCTCGGCCAGTTCCAGCATCGCCAGGCGGAACCAGGCGGGCGTGAAATGCCAGGCATGGGCGTCGATATACGGGCTGTCCGGGTCCTGGCTGGCCTGGCCGGCGGCCATCCAGGCGGTTTCCAGCCCGCCCATCAGCGCCGTGCTGGCGATCGGCTGGCTGCCCCAGGCATGCAGGCTGTCGGCGGAGGCGGAATAGGCGTTCTGCTGGAAAAGGGTGCGCCGGGGATGGCGGATGCTGCCATGGGCGGCGATGATGTCGCCGGTGGTGGAGGGCGGCTTGAAATAGTCGAAGCAGAAGCGCTTGTCGGGCACCGCCAGCGCCAGCACGCCGTCCGGCGCCAGCAGTATCGCGGCGGATTGCAGGAAGCCGAGCACATCGGGCACGTGCTCGATGACGTGGCTGGCGATCAGGCGGCCGAAGCTGCCATGGCGTTCGGCGGGCACGCAGGCGTGCAGGGGGCCGCCGGTGGAGATGAAATCGACGTCCTCGATCCGCGACGTGTCCACGCCCATGGCGGCGTATTTGGCGCGCAGTTCGCTGGCCGGGGCGTGGTCGATGATGGCGGTGTTCCAGCCTTCCTGGCGGGGCGCCGCCGGATTGTAGCTGGGGCCGATCTCCAGGATAGGCGTTCCGCTGTTGGCGGTGCCGAGCAGGATGGCTTTGCGGTCCATCGCGACCGGCCGGCTAACGGCGCGCGCGGGCTTTGCCGGGCGGGGCGGGTGCGGGTATAAGGCGGCGGTCGCGAGGGTTGGTCACGGGACGGGCTTTCGTGTCGGACGCCGGGTTAGCACAGCGGTAGTGCAGCGGTTTTGTAAACCGAAGGTCGGGGGTTCGATCCCCTCACCCGGCACCATCGCCCCTGGATCTACCCCTTCCGCTGCCATTGCACCAGCGTATAGGGCGGGTCGGCGTCGTCGTGCCGCTCGAATACCGCTTCCACCTCGGCACCGATCGGCACTTCCTGCGCCGGGTCGCCCAGCAGGTTGCCGAGCATGCGCACATTGCAGCCGTCCAGTTCGACCAGCACGATGACGTAGGGGCCGTGGCCGACGAGCGCCGCGTGCACGGGGTGGTGCGGCTTTTCGTAGCTGTAGATGCGCCCGCTGCCCTTCACGTCCACCCAGTCGAGGTCGAAGCTGTGGCAGCGGTGGCAGATCCATTCCGGGCCCCACTGGTGCGCGCCGCAGCCCTTGCATTTCTGGATGCGCAGGCGGCCTTCGCGGGTGCCCTGCCAGTACGGCTCGGCCAGCCCGTCGGGCGCGGTGGAGGGGGCGGGGAGGCCTTTGGGGAGGTAGGTCACAGCGTGGCCTCCGAGCCGAGGATGAGGGAGCTGACCGGGGTGACCATCGGGCCGCCGATGACGATGGCGGTGTCGCGCTTGGCCGACTGGTTGATGGCGGTGCCGCGGATCTGGCGCACCGCCTCGATCACCAGTTCCAGGCCGTGCATGTAGCACTCGGCGAGGTTGCCGCCGGAGGTGTTGAGCGGCATGCGGCCGCCCGGCGCCATCAGGTTCTCGGGCGTCAGCATCTCGTTGGCGGCATCGGCGGCAACCAGGCCGTGCTCGACCAGGCTCATCAGCACGCCGCCGGTGAAGTTTTCGTAGCATTGCACGATGTCGATCTCGGCCGGCTTCAGCCTGGCCATGTCGTACATGCGCGGGGCGAGGGCGCGGAAATGCGAGCCGGGATAGTCGGGCATGTTGTGCACCGGGGCGGCGCTGCGGTGGTCGCCGCCCTGGCCGCAGGCGAGCAGGTAGGCGGGGGTGTTGCGGAAATCCTTGGCCTGCTCGGCCGGCACCACGATCACGGCGGCGGCGCCGTCGTTCTCCTGGCAGCAATCGTAGAGGTGGAAATGCGGCTCGATGATCCAGCGCGAGGCGTCGTACATCGCGGCATCCAGCGGGCGGCCGCGCATCACCGCGTTGGGGTTGTTCTGGGCGTGGTGGTAGCAGGCCAGCGAGATGGCGCGCAGGGCGGAGTCGCTGATGCCGTGCTGGTGCATGAAGCGCGTGACCTTCATGGCGAACATCTGCGCCGGCGACATCAGGCCGTAGGGGGCGGTGAAGGCCTGCTCGCCGGCCACCGTGGGCACCGGGGCGCCGCGGCCGTAGCGGGCGTACTGGCCCTGGGCGAGGGAGCGGAAGGCGACGACGCAATCGGCCATGCCGGTGGCCACCGCGGCGCCGGCATTGCCGACCGCGCCGCATACGCCGCCGCCGCCGCCGCCCCAGAACATGTTTGAGAAGCGCAGGGTCTTGATGCCGAGGGCGGCGGCCAGGCGCGGGCCGTCGCTGCGGTCGTTGCCGTAGGAGGCGAAGCCGTCGACGTCGTGCGGGCTGATGCCGGCGTCCTCGCAGGCGCGGACGATGGCTTCCAGCGCCAGCTTGAACTCGCTGTCGGGCGACTTGCCGTGGCGGTAGTAGGTGGTTTCCCCGATACCCGCGATGGCGACGGTGCCGCGCAATGTTCGTTCGGCCATTTCGGCTCCTGCGACGTTCCTGACGCGGGAGAGCCTAGCGGGGAACGTCCTGTGTCGGCAATGCGGCGGGGTTTTGTGCAGCTTGGGGCGGGTCGAGCGCCAGGGCGGCGGCGGCGATGAAATGGGCGGCGAGCGGCTGGCGCAGCGCCATCGCCTCCTGTTCCAGCGCCGCGAGGCAGGCGGCGAGGCCGCGCAGGCTGGCGTGGGCCGGCGGGGTTTCCGTGTGGCCGTTCATGTCAGGGTGGCCGTCCATGTCAGGCCTGGTGCGGCGCAAGAGCGCGGGCGAGGTGGTCCAGAATGCGGCCGGGCGTGCCCTCGCCTTCCAGCTGGAGCCACTCGCCGTCCACCATCCGGTCCAGGCGCAGCAGGGGACCGGGGGCGGCGCTGACCAGCCAGGTCTCGTCCGCCTGCTCCAGCACCAGCATCGCCTCGCCGTTGCAGTCGACGTGCACCGTGCAATCCCAGCCCGCCGCGGCCAATTGCGCGGCCAGCGGGGCGAGACGGGATTCGGCGGATGCCGCTTCGGCCGGCTGCGGCAGGGGAGGCTGTGCAGTCTTGGTGGCGGAGTTCTGCATGGCAAGGTTTCCCTTTTGGTTGCCGCTTTGGTTGCCGCCGTCGCGGCCGCGCGAATCGTTTTACCCGGCGTTAGGGAACATATGTCGGGCTTCGCTAAGGAAAGGTTAACGCCGCGAATCGGGATGCATGCGATTCCCGCGCATTGACCGGTTTTGTTGAACTTGGATGCTGGCTGGCGGGTGCGCCTGCTTTAACAAATGAAACAATCGGGAAATCCGGCCTTCGGCGTGCATCAGGCGCCATAGAGCGCGCGGGCGTTGCCGCGGAAGAAGCGTTGCCGCTCGGAAGCGGCGAGCGGCAGCTTCAGGCATCCCTCGGGGTCGTCGTAGTCCCAGTGCGGGTAGTCGGTGGCGAACAGCAGCCGGTCCCAGCCGATCCATTCGATGCAGTCGCGCAGATGGGCGGCGTCGTCCGGCTCCTCCATCGGCTGGGTGGTCAGCCAGACCTGGGCGGCGATCGTCTCGCTGGGCAGGCGGCGCAGATGCGGGGTTTCGGCGCGCAGGAGCCGCCAGTTGCGGTCGAGTTGCCAGGCGAGCGAAGGCAGCCAGCCGAAGCCGGCCTCGATCAGCACGATTTTCAGGTCCGGCACCGCTTCGAACAGGCCTTCGACCACCATCGAGGTCAGCATGGCCTGGCAGGACTGGGCGTGGCCGAGCATGTCCTCGACATAGTGGCTGGGCCAGCCGTGGCTGGTGACGGGGTGGCCGCCATTGCCGAAGGCGTGGATGCCGACGGGCCAGCCGGCCTCGGCGGCGGCGCGGAAGATCGGCAGGTAGCGGGGGTTGCCGAGCGGGGCGCGGGTGCGGCTGAGCAGCAGCACCTGGACGATGCCGGGATGGCCGGCCCAGCGCTGGATTTCGGCGACCGAGGCGGCGGGGTCCTCATAGGGCACGACCAGGGAGGCTTTCAGGCGCGGTTCCGGCTGGGTCCATTCGCCGACTTGCCAGTCGTTGATGGCGCGGGCGACGGCGATGGAGAGGTCGAGGTTGGCGAAGCCGCCGGGGTGCGGGCGGATCATGTTCAGCACGCCGAGTTCGATGCCGTTGGCGTCGAGATGGTGGGTTTGCATGAAGGCGAGGTCGCTGCCCGGGCGCCCGCCGCCGGGCGGCCAAGCGTCTCGGCGCGAGGCGTCGGGCTGGCCCTTGGGGTATTGCGGGCCGCTGGCGTTGCCCTGGCGGGCGCGCTGGCCGTACTCGTTCAGGTATTCCTGCCATCGCTGGGGCAGGTAGGGGTAGAGAAGCTTGAAGTCGCGCGGCGAGTGGTGGATGTCGGCGTCCGCGATGGCGGCGCGGGTGCGTGGCGCGGCGGCG
>CAWAAI010000008.1:0-107400 GCA_963779875.1 uncultured Alphaproteobacteria bacterium
CATGCCGGACCCGGCAGACGCCGCCACGACCACCACCGCCACGCGCCACGGCGCCCGAGGCCGCCACCATGACCGCCCCCTGCGCCGGCCTCCCCGCCGGCAGTGGCGCCGCCGCCGCCCGACCTCGACGCCATCCGCGCCGAGGCCGAGCGCGCCGCGGTCGAGCGCATCGCCGGCTACGAGCCGGTGCTGGCCGCCGCCCGCGGCCTGCTGCCCGACGACCAGATCGACGACCAGCGCCAGGCCGCCATCCGCGAGCGCGTCTCGCCCGATGTGCTGCGCGGCCGGCTGTGGGACGCCTTCACCAGCGGGGCCGCGCCGCGGCCCTCCGCTGCCGGCGCGACCCGGCCACCGGCCCGGCCAACGAGGACCCGGCGCAGATCCGCGACGCCATGGCCGAGGCGCTGGCCGTCCGCGCCATGCCCGGCTACCAGGCGCCCGCCGCCGGCCGCCACGCCGAGTTCCTGGGCTGGCGCCCCTCCGAGATGGTCGGCCGAACTGATGCGCGCCCGCGGCGAGCGCAACATCCCGCGCGACACCGACCAAGCTGGCCGAGCGCGCCTTCCACACCACCAGCGACTTCCCGCTGCTGCTCTCGGCCGCGGCCAACAAGATGCTGCTGGCCGCCTATGCGCCGGCCAGCCCCACCTACCGGCAGATCTTCCTCCGGCGCGACTTCCGCGACTTCAAGCCGCACCGCCACCTGCGCGTCGGCGACTTCCCGAACCTGCTGCCGCTGTCGGAGAATGGCGAGATCCAGGCCGGCACCATGTCCGAGAGCCAGGAGCTGGTGTCCTGCACGACCTTCGCCCGGCGCATCCGCGTCACCCGGCAGATGCTGGTGAACGACGACCTCGGCGCCTTCACCGACTTCGCCGCCATGATCGGCCGGCGCGTGGCCGACTTCGAGAACGCCACCGCCTATGCGCCTGCTGAACACGCGCCAACGGCGATGGCCCGACGCTGACCACCGGTGCCGCCGCGGTGTTCGCCACCGGCGCCGCGCGGGCCAACAAGGCGGCGTGCCGGCACCGCGCTGGACCTGACCAACCTGGCCGCCGGGCCGTGCGGCGGTGATGAAGCAGAAGACCCTCGACGGGCTGCCGATCTCGGTCGGCGCGCAGCATGCGCGCTGCTGGTCGGGCCGAACCAGGAACTGGCGGCGCGGCAGCTGACCGTCTCGGTGCAGGCGACGCAGACCAGCAACGCCAACGTCTATGCCGGCTTCATCCAGCCGCTGGTCGAGCCGCTGATCCCGGCCAACCGCTGGTACCTGTTCTCCGATCCGATGGTCGGCGCCGGTCTACGTCTACGGCTACCTCAACGGCGCCGAGGGGCCGCAGGTCACCACCGGGCCAATGTCCGGCGTCGATGGCGTCGAGGTGTCGGTGATCTTCGACTTCGGCGTCGGCGCCATCGACTGGCGCGGCGCCTGGTTCAACCCGGGCACCTGATGCCCGGCTGACCTCCCGCCTGACCATCGTCTCCATCCTCATCTCTCGCGAGGGCGGCCTTCGGGTCGCCCTTCGCGTTTCTGGAGACCTCATCCCCATGAAGAACTTCGTCCAGCCGGGCGACGTCTCGGTCCCGCTGCCCATGCCCTATCGACGCGTCACCTCCGGCCAGGGCGTGCTGGTCGGCGCGCTGTTCGGTGTCGTCGCCGTCGATGCGCTCGACCGGCGTCACCGCCGAGGTCGCGGCGAACGGCGTCTTCGACATCACCAAGGAGGCCGCCGCTGGTGATCGCCGTCGGCGCCCGGGTGTTCTGGGACAACACCAACCGGCGGGTCACCACCACCGCCACCGGCAACGTCGCCATCGGCCATGCCGTCGCCGCCGCGGCCTCGGCCGACACCACGGTGCGGGTGCGGCTGTCCGGCTCCACCGCGGGGACCTGAGCCATGGTGGTGATTCAGCACCTGCCCGCTCACCGCCCGCGACCGCATGCGGCTGGCCGGCGTGCATCCTGACCTGGTGGCCGTCGTCGAGGCCGCGCGCCAGCAGTGCCCTTCATCGTGGTGGAAGGCTGCGCACGCGCGAGCGCCAGGCCCTGCTGGTGAAGTCCGGCGCCAGCCGGACCATGGACAGCCGGCACCTCACCGGCCACGCCGTCGACCTCGCGCCGACGGCGGGCGAGGTGCGGTGGGACTGGCCGCTTTTTACCCTGGCCAAGGCGATGAAGGACGCCGCCCAGGCCCGCGGCATCGCCTGGTCTGGGGTGGTGACTGGCCGCGCTTCCGCGATGGTCCCACTTCGAGCTCAACCGGACGCCTATCCGGTGGGGGCGCTCTGATGTCCGCCTTCGCAGCATGCTGGCCGTGCACGCCGACAGCAACATCGGCACGCCGGCCGATTTCCGCCGCCCGCCTGGTCCTTGGGTGCCGGCCCGGGTGGTGCTGTCGCAGCCGGCGAGTCATCGGTGGGCGGCCGCGCGCACCGGCAGCTGCGCCACCGTGCTCGCCGGCGACATCGCGCCGCTGGCGCCGCGGCGCGGCGACGAGCTTCTGTTCGATGGCGCCGTGCACCACGTCGAAGCCGCCGAGCCGGATGCGCTGGGCCTGTCCTGGCGGCTCACCCTGTCGGACCTCCTCACCAGCGCCGCACCCGACCCGGCGATCGGCGCCATCCGCTACGACGCCTGGGACGCGCCGGCCTCGGGCCTCACCCAGGCCGAGCAGGCGGCGCTGTCGCAGGCGGCCTTCGTGCACCGCGCCCCGTTCTGGGCCTCGGTCGCGGGCGATGCCGTGACGCTGCCCGCGGCCACACAGCAGCGCATGGACGCGGAGATCGCGCAGGCCGCGGCGGCCGGGCTCGCCTTCTGGGCCTTCCTCGGCTGGGACCCCGCCGATCCCGCCAATGCGGCGCTGAACCTCTACCGCTCCAGCAGCCGGCGCGGCGAGATCGGCTTCTGCATGATCGAGAACATGCAGGGCCTCTACTACCAGGGCACCTGGCTGCCCAACGTCGCGCGCACGATCGGGCTGATGGCCGAGCCGGGCTACCGCAAGGTGTTCGGCACGCGCCCGCTGCTGTTCATCAACGCCATGTCCGACGCCGACATCATCGACCGCTTCGGCAGCATGGACGCGATCGCCACCGTGCTGGACGGCATCCGCGAGCAGTGCGTCCTGGCGGGCGTGGGCGATCCGTACATCGTCATGATGGACGGCTGGCACGTCCGCGCCGCGACGCTCGCCGGCTACGGCGCCGATGCGGCCTCGGCCTATGCCGCGCTCGGCCAGATCACCGACGCCCACGCCCTACGTCTCGCTCGCCGCCGCGGCCGAGCAGTGGCGCCTCGATGCCGCGGCCGAGGGCGTGCACGTCGTGCCGCCACTGACCTTCGGCTGGGACTACCGGCCGCGCATTGGCGGGCCGGCACAGTGGTTCGGGGCCGAGGCGACCGGCGACCCGAACGCCTACTGGCTGCCGCCGACGCCCGACGAGATCGCCCAGCACGCCGCCGATGCCGTCGCCTGGCTGCGCGCCAACGAGCCGGACGCGCCGGCGCAGATCGCCATCGCCTATGCCTGGAACGAGTTCACCGAGGGCGGCTGGCTCTGCCCGACCTGGGTGGCCGGGCAGCCCGAGGGCGACACCGCGCGCATCGCCGCCCTCGCCTCCGTGCTCAAGGCGATAGGCGCCGCCGCTCCTCCCCCATCCCCGCAAGGAGCCTTGCGATGCTGATCCGCTTCACCATGCCCTCTGTCCTGGGCACGACCGAGTACGCCTCCGGCGACGAGGCCGACCTGCCGCCCGACATGGCCAACATGGCGCTGAGCCTCGGCCGCGGCGTGCGTGTCATGCCCGAGTCGATGCGGCACCAGCCGCGCCCGAGCCGGCATCGGACTGGCCCGCCGCTGATCCGGCGCCGGACGAGGGCGACACCCTCTGATGGCCACCCCGATCCGCGAGGCGGCGCTGGCCGCCGTCGCCGCGCGGCTGCGCGCGCAGATGCCCGACGTGGCCCTCGACCGCGCCCGCCGCGGCGCCATCGATGCCGACCGCGAGCGCCTGCCGCGCCTGGTCCTGCGCGGCGAGGACATGGAGGCCGACGACACCCAGGAGCCGGGCCGCACGCACTACCGCATCGGCTTCTCGGTCGTCGCCTTCACCCGCGCCGGCTCCGACCTCGAACTCGAACAGGCGCTCTCGGCGCTGCACGCCCGCATCGCCGCCGCGCTGGCCGGCTGGGTGCCGGACAGCTGGAACCTCGGCGATGTCGCCGAGCAGGGGGCGGAGTTCGTCCTCTACGACGCCGAGGACAGCGCCAAGCCGGCCGGCGAGTGCGTCGCCCGCTTCTCCCTCCTCGCCGTGACGCCCACCGGCGATCCCACCATTCCCTGACGGAGGCATCGCCATGACCTTGAGCCTCGTCCGCATGCGCAACGCCGCCGTCGCGGCCAAGATCGAGACCACGCCGGGCGGCGATGCCATCGCCGGCTCGCCCGCCGCGGCCGACTGGCTGGCCGCCGACATCGAGGTCGACTTCGACCCGGTGATCGTCGAGAACCCGGAACTCACCGGCACGCTCGACCGCGCCCCCGCCATCGTCGGTGGCCTGCGGCCCCGGCTGCGCCTGCGCGTGCCCCTGCGCGGCTCCGGCAGTGCGGCGACCGCTCCGGAATGGGGCAAGCTCATGCGCTGCTGCACCTACAGCGAGACCGTGCAGGCCGCGGCCGTCGGCGCGCCCACCGCGGCGACCGCCGGCACGGTGAACACCGCCACCGCCGCCGCCCCCTTCGGCACCACGGCCAACCAGTATCGCGGCCTGCCATTGGTGGTCTCCGGCGACCAGTCCTTCACCACCGGCATCATCGGCTACACCACTGGCCGGGTGATCTCCTTCGGCGAGGCGCGGACCACGCCGCTCACCATCTCCAGCCTGCTGCAGATCCCGGCCAACGTGCTCTACGCGCCGACCTCGGACGAGGGCATCTACAAGACCGCGACACTCTACTTCTACGCCGACGGCATCAACTGGCGCTTCGGCGGCTGCGTCGGCACCTGGAGCCTGGAGCTCGCGACCGGCGGCATCGGCATCCTGACCTTCGAGCTGCGCGGCCAGATGCTGGCGATGACCGGCGCGGCCCTGCCGACCGGCTGGAACACCGCCATCCGCCCGACGCCGCCGCGCTTCGTCAACGGCGCCTGCAAGATCAACTACGCCCCGGCGCGCAGCCGCCGCCTGATGCTCGAGGCCGGCGTCGAGGTGGTGCTGCCGGACAACCCCGAGGCGGTGGAGGGCTACGACCCCGGCGTGCCGATCGCGCGCGACAGCCGCGGCAGCATCGACCCGCTGATGGACACCAACTACGCCTTCGCCCTCTACGACAATTTCCGCGCCGGCACGCCGATGCCGCTGATCGCCATCGTCGGCGCCACCGCCGGCAACCGCTTCCTCGTCACCGCGCCCGCGGCCAAGGCGACCGGCCTGCGGCCCGGGCGCGCGCGACGGGCTCGGCCAGCACGACATCGCCTTCCAGATGGACGGCGCCGACAGCGACCTTTTTCTCGCGGCCTTCTGATCGCGCGCTGCCTTCCGACATCCCCCCGCACAATCCGGAGACATCCATGGTCCCTGTGTTCTCACGGCGCGAGGCCGAGCGCTTCACGCCGCCTGGCTCGCCACGTACGTACTTCTCGCCCCGCTGACCTTCCGCGAGCGCCAGGCCTTCCGGGCCGAGATGGCGCGCGAGGGCGGGCTCTACCCGCCGCGCGCCCAGCTGCTCGACGCCCTGCGCGAGGCGGTCCGCGAGGTCTCGCCCGGCAATGCCGAGGAACTGATCGCCCATATCGACGCCGCCGAGGCCGATCCGGACGGCGAGGACCGTGCCGCGCAGCAGCGCCTGGCCACCATCGAGGCGGCCTGCGCCGGCATCCCGGTCTACACCACGCTGATCGCCGCCCGGCAGCGCTATGCCGGCATGCTGCCCTGGGTCGCCGCGCGCCACGCGCTGCGCGGCTGGGAGGGCGACGGGCTGCCGCCCTTCACGCGCGTGGGCGGGCTGGTGCCGGCGGAACTGCTCGACCTGCTGCCGGCCGACGAGATCGAGGCGGTGGGCGGCCGGGCGGCGGAACTGATGCAGCCGGACCGGGCCGCGGAGGGAAACTCCGCACCGCCCTCGTCCTCGCCCGCGACCCCCTGATCTGCCAGGGCGGGCTGCGTCCGCCCGGCGGCGGCGAGTGGATCGTGGCGGGCCAGACCTGGGCGGAAAACCCGCGCATCGTGCTGGACGGCGCCTGGGCAGCCTTCGTGCGGCTGTGGGCCGCCTGCCGCGCCGGCATGGGCGGCATCGCCACCTGGCCGGACGCCGGCGGCGTCGCCGGACCAGGCGGCCTGGGTGGTCGATGCCTTCGCCACCCTCGGCGCGATCGACGGGGAACTCGACGAGGACGAGCGGCGGCGCCGCGGAGGCTGACATGGCCATTGCACCTGGCGCCCTCCGCGCCGGCATCCGCGCGGCGATGGACGAGGAGATCGTCACTATCGCCGCCGGGCTGCGCCGGGCCGTCGCGCGCACCGGCCGGCAGGTCCAGCAGGAACTGCGCGCCCAGGCCCGGGCGGGCGGGTTCAAGGATGGCGGGCGGGCGATCGCCAATGCCTGGCGCCTGCGCGTCTATCCGGCCGAGGGGGCGGCACCCCGCACCTGGCGCCCGGCCGCACTCGTGCACTCCAAGGCGCCGGACATCGTCGATGCCTTCGACAAGGGCGTGCCCATCGTCGCCAAGGGGCAGCGGTGGCTCGCCTTCCCGACATCGTGGAACGCGCTCCGCGGCCGGCGTGGTGCCTCGGCGCGCGGCGGGCTGCGCGTCACGCCGCAGCAGATGATGGCGGCCCACGGCGATGCCTTCGTGATCCGCGCCAAGTCCAACCCGGCGGTGCGGCTGTGGTGCCTGCGGGTGCGCGAGGCGCGCGGGCTGTCGCGGCGCGGGCGCAACCGCATCCGCCTCTGGGCCGGCCCGGCCGAGGTGCTGACCGGCAACCGCAAGGGCCGGGCGCAGGCCGCCCGCGACCTGCTCGACCGGGGGTTCGTGCCGATGTTCCTGCTGATGAAGCGCGTCTCGCTGCGCAAGCGGCTCGACGTCGACGCCGTGCGCGCCCAGGCGGCCGGGCTGCTCGCCAGCAATGTCGTGGCCGAACTCCGTCGCGGCGGCGGTCCGCGGATGAGCGGCACCGCCCGCACCGTCGCCATCCGCGTCTCGGCCGAGGAGGTCGATGCCGCGCGGGCGCGGCTGGAAGCGCTCGGCGATGTCGGCGATCGCGCGCTGCGGCGGGTGGCCGCCTCCGCCCAGGAGGCCGCCAATGCCTTTGCCGGCGTGGCCCGACCCGCCGATGCCGAGGCGGTGCGCCGCCGCGGCGAGGACATCGCCGCCTATGGCCGCGAGCTCGACCGGCTGCGCGGCCAGGTTCGACCCGCTCTTCGCCGCGCAGCAGAAGCACAAGGCCCTGCTGGAGGAGATCGGCCACGCCGAGCGCGTCGGCGCCATCGATGCCACCACCGCCGCGGCGGCGCGCGACCGGACGGTGCGCGGCTATCTCGACAGCACCGCCGCCCTGCGCGGCGTGGCACCCGCGGCCCAGGCCGCGGCCGGCGCGCAGGTCCAGCTGGCCCGCACCGGCGAGAACGCCTCCTATCAGCAGAAGCAGCTGGCCCTGCAGCTGAACGACGTCTTCCAGACGCTGGCCCTCGGCGCCGCCGCCGATGCAGGTGTTCCTGCAGCAGGGGCCGCAGATCACCCAGATCTATGGCGGTGTCGGCAACACCCTGCGCACGCTCTCGGCCGCCGTCGGCGGGCCGTTCGTGCTCGCCTTTGCCGCGGGCGCCGTGGCGGTCGGCGGCCTGGCGGCGCGGGCCGCGGACCTGTCAGGCGAGGCACGCACCCTCTCGGTGGCGCTGCGCGGCGTCGGCCGCGATGCCGAGATCGCCACGGCCGAGTTGCAGAACTACGTACGGGTGCTGGAACAGCAGGGTGTCGCCCGTGCCGACGCCCGCGGCATCGTCACCGACCTGGCCCGCACGCCGGGCCTCGCCGCGCGCGACATTGGCCGGGCGGCGCAGTTGGCGCCCGACCTCGCCGCGGCGACCGGCACCGATGCTGCTGCGGCGGCCAAGCAGCTGGCCGACCTGTTCACCACGCCGGTCGAGGGCATCCGCAGGCTCGACGGCGCGCTGAACTTCCTGACCGCCTCCCAGGCCGCGGCCATCCGCACCATGCTGGAGCACGGCGAGAAGACCCGGGCCGTCGATCTTGCCGTCGAGGCGCTGACCAGGCGCATCGGCGGGCTGTCGCGCGAGGCACTCTCGCCGATGGGCCAGTCGCTGCGCGACCTGTCGAACAGCTGGTCCGCCTTCATGGATGCGGTCGCGACCTCGCGGCCGATCATCGCCCTGGTCGAGACGCTCAGCCTGGCCGTGCGCGGCATGGGTGCCGTGGTGGGCAGCGCCGCGCCCGCGGAGCAGACCGATCGCGAGATCGCCCGGCTCGAAGGGCTGCTCGCCGGCACCGACAGCTATGGCGCGCCGAGTGTCGCGGGCGATGCCCGGCGCGTGGTCGAACAGCAGCTGGCCGACGCCCGCGCCCGGCGGATGATGCAGGGCGGGCCGATCACCGGCGGGGCCGCCGCGGCACCCGATCCTGGCGGCCGCACGGCCGGCAGTCCGATCGGCGAGCCGTCGCCCGGCCAGCTGGCCGCCCAGCAGAAGCAGGTCGACCTGCTGACGCAGTCCTATCGCGACCAGCAGCGCGTGCTGGCCGCCTCGGTGCCCGACCGGGTGCGCGTGCGCGCCGAGATCGCCGCCGAGCGCGAGGCAGCCGAGAAGAGCATCACCGGCGCCGCGCGCGAGGAGCTGATCCGCCGCCGTGTCGCCGAGGCCATCCGAACCGAGACCGATGCGCGCGGCCAGGAGGTCGCCGCCATCACCCGCGAGGGACAGGCGGCACTTGCGCTGGCCCAGGCCTCCGAGCAGGGCCGTGCTGCGATGCTGCGCGCCCGGGCAGAGGCCGAGGCGCACAGCGAGGCCGCCAGCAAGACCGGCGTTGCCGAGACGGCACTCGCCCAGGCGATCCTCAACCGCAACGCCGCCCAGGAGGCGGCCAGCGGCGCCGAGACGGCGGTCGCGCTCAATGAGCAGAACGAGGCGCTGCGCCGGCTGATCGAGGCCGAGCGGCAGGGCGACCGCGCCAGCTATTGGGCCGCCATCGACGCGCGCGTCCGCGAGGCGACGCGGGCGATGGAGGCGCAGCGCGAGGTTGCCACCGATCCCGCGATCCGCGAGGCGCTGACGCGCGAGATCGACCTGGTCCGCCGCCGCACCCAGGAGCAGGCGGCGCTCAACGCCGAGTTGGCGCAGTCCCGCCGCCTCTCCGCCGGCCGGCGCGAGCTGGACGACCTGCGCGACCAGGTCGACCTGCTCGGCGAGAGCGCCGCCGTCCGCGAGCGCGAACTGGCGACACGGCGCGCCATCCGCCAGCTGGTGCAGGAAGGCGCCGATCCGGCGAACCTCACGGCCCAGCAGCAGGCGCTGGTCGACCAGGCCGCCGCGCTGGCCGACGCCAACACCAGTCTGCGCCAGCAGCGCAGCCTCTACGACGGCATCGCCGACAGCGCGGTGCAGGCGTTCTCGCGGGTGGGCGATGCCATCACCCAGGCCTTCGTCGGCGGCGAGGGGGCCGCGGTGAACTGGGGCAACGTCGCCCGCGGCGTCGTGTCCTCGGTGCTGTCCGAGATCGCCAAGCTCACCCTGATCAACCCGATCCTCAATGGCATCCTCGGCACCGAGCGGCCCTCCGTCTTCTCCTTGGGTGGCGGCGGGGGCGGCTTGTCCGGCATCGGCAACCTGCTGGGCCTGTCGGACCTGTTCGGCGGGCAAGTCCATCGGCGCAGGCGCTCGGCCTGACCGGGGCCGGCGGGCTTCTGTCCACCCCGCTCATCGGCGGCATCACCGAGAGCACGACGGCAGCCCTGGCGGCGATGGGTGGCGCCTATGGCCCGGCGACCCCGGCGGCGGTGGCCGCGGCCGGAAGCACCGCCTCGGGCATGACGCTGGGCAGCTTCCTGGGCGGTGCCGGCGCCGGCTTCGGGGCCGGGATGTTCCTCAACAGCCTGCTGGGCGGCAACCAGACCGGCGGCATGGTCGGCAGTGGCCTCGGTGCTGCGGCCGGGGCTGCGATCGGCAGCATCATCCCCGGCGTCGGCACGCTGCTCGGCGGCATCATCGGCGGCCTCGGCGGCGGCGGCCTGGGCGGGCTGTTCGGCCCCGGCGAGTCGGTGCGCGGCTACGGCTTGCGCCTGCAGAGCGCCGGCTTTGACGGAGAACGGCCGCAACGAGATGGCCGACGCGCTGCTGCCGGTCAGCCGGCAGTACTATAATAAGGAGGGCGCGGCGGTCTTCGCCCAGGCCGACCAGCTGGTGGCCTCGCTCAACGCCTACCTCGCCCAGCGCAACCTGCAGGTCGGCGGCGTCTCCATCATCGGCGGCAACAAGGATGGCGCCGGACTATTCCTGGGCCGATGCCGGCAGCCTGTCCGAGGCGTTCACCCGCCTGCGCTTTGGATCCAAGGACAGCGACGTCCTCTCCGGCGCGCTGGCCGGCAGGACCTTCGATGACCCCGCCAAGCTGCAGGCCTTCGTCGAGGGGTTCTACTCGGTCAAGGCGGCGATCGAGGAGCTGACCGACACGCCGGCCCAGAAGCTGCAGAAGACCATCGAGGCCATCGGCGCGCAGTTCGACGCGCTCGGCGCCAAGGCGCGCGAGTATGGCCTCGCCGAGACCGGCCTGGCCGAGGCGCGCAGCAAGGCGATCGCCGAGGCCCAGGCGCAGTTCGACCAGACCCTGGGCCAGACGCAGCAGAGCCAGGTGCCGAGTGCCGCCGGGCAGTCGCTGCTCGCCGATCTCGCCTTCGGCAGCCAGTCCGCACTTGCCCCCGAGCAGCGCTACTTCGCCGCCCTGTCGCTGCTCAACGACGCGCGCGGCAAGCTGGCCGCCGGCGGCACCGTGGACGACTTCGCCCAGACCGCGCGGCAGGTGCTGCCGGTCGCGCGCGACTTCCTCGGCACGTCGGACCGCTACGCCTCGCTCGTCGCCGATGTGGCGAGCGCCGTGGCCGGCCGCGGCGGCGATCCCGGCCGGGCTCGGCGCGCTGCTGCAGGCGCAGGTCGATGGCGGCGATGCGCTGCGCGAGACCTTCGCGCGCTACGGCGAGCGCCAGCTCGACGTGGCCAACGCCACGCTCGCCGAGTTCCGCCGCCTCGCCTCGGCCATCGAGGCCCTGCTGGCGCGCCGCACCGCGGCCTGACCGGCCATTCGTCCCAACACCTCCGGAGGCGCTCGCGCGACGCCAGTGCGTCGCTGACGCGCCCTGGAGAAACCAAGGGGTTTCTCCGAGATGCCGATCCCTGCCTGGCGCGCGGCGCAGACCACCAACACCACCGGCACCGGCACGCTGGTGCTCAACGCCGCCCCCACCGGCCGGCGCGGGTTCCAGGAGGCCTTCGGCGCCGGCACCACCCGCATCGGCTATGTCGTCCAGGGCACCACCTTCTGGGAGGTGGGCCTGGGCGACTTCGACGGCGGATCGCCCGGCAACCTCACCCGCGCCACCGTGCTGGCCTCGTCCAACTCCAACGCGCTGGTCTCGCTGCCCGCCGGCACCGCCGACGTCTTCCCCTTCCTCGACCCGGCCTCGCGCGGGCTGCTGACCGGCACCGGCAGCATCACCGCGACCCTGGCCGACCTGGGCAATCTCGTCGTCTGGTCCGGCGCGTCCGCCGCCAGCTTCAACTTCCCCGCCATCGCCACCGTGCCGCCCGGCAACGGCTTTCTCGTGCTCAACGCCGGCACCGCCGCGCTCACGCTCGATCCCAATGCCGCCGAGCAGATCAACGGCGCGGCCACGCTGGTGCTCCAGCCCGGCGAGGCCGCCGACTGCTACCGCAATGGTGCCGCCTGGGTGGCGGTCGTCGCCACGCCGCTGGCCGGCTTCTCCCGCCTCGTGCGCTTCACCGCCTCCGGCACCTGGACCGTGCCGGCCGGCGTCACCCGGGCCCGCGTGCGCGTCTGGGGCGGTGGCGGCGGGGGAGGCGGCAACGGCACGGCGGGCGCGGGTGGAGGCGGTGGTGGGGGCGGCTATGCCGAGGACATCATCACCGGCCTCGTGCCCGGCGCCTCCATCGCCATCACCATCGGCGCCGCCGGCGCGGCCGGCGCCAACACCGGCACCGCCGGCTCCAACAACGGCGGCAGCGGCGGCACCAGCAGCTTCGGCGCCTTGCTGTCGGCCTCCGGCGGTGTGGGCGGCGGCGGCTCGGCGAACTCGGCGGGAACGGCGGGCGGCGGCGGCTTCGGATCGGGCGGCGGCGCCAACGCCATCCTGGCCGTCGGCGGCACCGGCTCGGCCGGCACGGGCAGCGTGCGCGGACGCCATCGGCGGGCGCGGCGGCGAGGGTGCCATGGGCGGCGGTGGTGGCGGCACCTCCACCGGCCTGGCCCTGGCCGGCGGCTTCCCCGGCGGCGCGGGCGGCGGCGGTGCCGGCGGCAGTCCGGGCCAGGCCGGCGCCGCCGGCCTCATCGTCATCGACTACTGAGGAGGCACGCCATGCCCTGGGCACTCATCATCGACGGCCGCGTGCGCGAGATCACCGCCACCGATCCCGCCGGACGCTACCATCCCTCGCTGCACTGGCAGCCCTGCGACGAGTCCATCCGCGAGGGCGATGTCTGGACCGGCGAGGCCTTCGTCGTGCCGGAGCCCGTGGACACCCCGCTGCCGCGCACCCTGCCGGCGCTGGCCTTCCGGCGGCGCTTCACGCCGGAGGAGCGGGCGGCGATCACGCTCGCCGCCTCCCGCGCGCTGGAGGCCGACGATGCCACGCTGCAGGTCTGGCTCGACGACCTGAACAGCGCCGCCGAGGTCGATCTCGATGATCGCCGAGATCGCCGCTGTCTTGGACATGCTGGTCGCTCGCGGGCTCCTGGCCGCAGAGCGCAAGGCGGAGTTGCTGGCATGAGCGGGACCGGCTTCGCGCCGCCCGGCACCGAGGCGCCCGCCGTGCTGCCGGCGGCGCTGGCGACTGGCCGCGCTGTCCGCGCGCCCCGTCCGTACCGCCGGGACCCAGCCGCGGGCGGCGATCGTGCTGGTCGAGATCGAGACGCGGGCGCCGGCATGAGCGACACCTTCGCCGCACCCGGCACCTGGCCGCCGGGGGTGCTGCCGGCGGCATGGGTCACCGGCCAGGGCGTCACCGTGCTGCGCATGGCACTCGGCCGGCTGGATCAGCGGCCCGACCGATGTGCCCGCCAACACGCTGTGGCCCGCCCGCCTCAAGGGCGACGTCGTGCTGTCGCAGACCGCGGCCGACGCGCTCGGGATCGGCGGGCGCATCGCGCTCGGCATCGGCGACATCGAGCTCTGGGACGGCGACAACGCGCTGGCCGATCTCGTCCGCTTCGGCGGTGCCGACGGTCGCAATGCCACCATCCGCGTCGTGCCCGCCCTGTCGCCCCTGGCCTCCGATGGCGGCACGCCGCTCTCGGCCGCACCGGTGGTCTTCCGGGGCATGGTCCGCTCGGTCGTGGCCGTGGAGGGCCGCGGCGCCCGGCTGGCGCTGTCGGACATCGCCGAGCGCCTCGCCGTCCCGCTGCAGCCGACCCGCTATCTCGGCACGGGCCATACCGAAGGGCCGGCCGCGCTCGCCGGCCGCCCCAAGCCGATCTGCCTCGGCCGCGTGTTCAACGCCGAGCCGGTGGCCCTGGGCAACATCGACCTCGGCGACGGCACGCTGCCCACCTACCAGAGCCACTGGCGGGCGATCGCCGGCCACGACGCGGTGCGCATCCGCGGCGTTGCGCAGAACGCCGTCGGCGCGGCGCCGGGCGTCGGACAGTTCCGCGACTGGCCGGCTCTAGGCGCGTTCCAGATCGGCAGCAGCCCGGACGGGCCGGTCACCGCCGATGTGCGCGGGGACGCCGCGCCCTTCTACGCCAACACCACCGCCGCGATCGTCCGCCGCCTCGTGCAGTCGCTCGGCCCCGCCATCGGCGACGCGGAGATTTCGGCGGACGCCTTCGCCTTCGCCGATGCCGACCTGCCCGGCGAGATCGGCTGGTATCGCGGCGCCCAGGAGATCAGCGCCGCCGATGCGGTGGGGGAAATCCTCGCCGGCTCCGGCGCCGTCCTGGCCGGCGGGCGCGGCGGGCAGCTGCGGCTGTTCGATCCCGATCGCCGAGGCCGACGCGCAGTTCGACATCCCCACCGCCTGGATCGCCGCCCTCCAGCCGCTGTCCCTGCCGGCCACGCTGCGCCCGCACCCCCGCGCCGTCGCCATCGACTGGCGGCGCAACTGGTTTCCGCTCTCCGACCTCGCCGGCTCCGTCGACGGCGCCGAGCGCGCCCAACTCGCCGGCCAGGCCTCCGGGCCTGCGCGGGCCGAGAGCGCGCTGGTCACCGCCCGCGTCGCCCAGCAGCGCGACCTGCGCCTGCCCGGGCTCTACTGGGCCGAGGCCGACGCGCTCGCCCGTGCCGCGCGCTGGCGCCGCTGGATCGAGGCCGGGCCGCGGCTCTGCACGCTCACCACCGACCGCTACCTCGGCGCCATCGAGTGCGGCGACATCGGCCGGGTGACGTATCCGGCCTACGGCCTGGAGGCCGGCGTCCGCTGCACCGTCATCGGCTGGCGCGAGGCGCTGGGCGGGCGGCGCCTGACCCTCACCGTCGCCACGCTTGCCGGAGGCCTGAATGCCCGGTGCCTTTCTCTGGGACGACCGTGTCGCCCGCGCCCTGTCGCTCACCGCGCCCGGCGCCCAGCCCGTCCCCTCGCTGCCGCTGTCCAACCTGCTCGACCCGCAGCCGCGCCACCGCACCCGCTGGCTCGGCTCGTCCGCCGCCGTGCTGGTGGACTTCGGCGCCGAGACCGCCATCGAGGCCGTCGCCCTGCTCTCCACCTCGCTGCGCGCCGGCGACACCGTCCGCTGGCGCCTCGGCGCCCTGGAAGGGCTGGTCGAGGCGACGCCGGTGTTCGACCTGCGGCTGACCGTCGCCCGGCACGCTGACCTATCCCGCCGGCTGGGCCTTCAACCGGGCCACGTCCGGCTGGCATTTCGACGCCACCGGCACGCTGGTCGAGGCCGCGGCCGATGTCGCGCGCTTCGACCATGACCCCGCGACGCTGGCCTGCCGCGGGCTGCTGCTGGAGGAGAGCCGCACCAACTGCTGTCCGCAACCCGCGCGCCGAGGGCGCCAGCCCCGGCCTGCCCGGCGTCATGCCGACCAACTGGATCGTCAGCATCGGCGGCGGCCTCGCCACCCAGGTCGTCGGCACCGGCAGCGAGAGCGGCATCCCCTATCTCGACCTGCGGGTCTTCGGCACCGCGACGACCACCGCCCTGCTGCTGGTGCGCTTCGAGACCACCACCTCGATCGCCGCCCTGGCCGGCGAGACCTGGTCGATGTCGATGTTCGTGCGCCTGGTCGGCGGATCGATCACGCCGGGGTCCTCGGGGCCGATCCTGCGCCTCGTCGAGCACAGCGCCGGCGGCAGTTCGCTGCTCAACAACGACGGCCCGACCCTGGTGCCCACTGCCGATGCGCTGCGCAACCAGCGCCATGCAGTTCACCGCGACCCTGGCGGACGCGGCCACGGCGACGATCTCGCCCTTCCTGCGGATGAGCTGGGGAACCGGCGCCGTGGTGGACATGACGCTGCGCCTTGGCCTGCCCCAGGTCGAGAAGGGACCCTGCGCCTCCTCGCCGATCCTGCCGCCCGCCGGTGTCCCTGGCTTCGCCACCCGGGCCGCCGACCGGACCCGCATCACCGGGCTGTCGATCGGCGCGGCCACGCTGCTGGTGCAGTGCCAGAGCCAGGGGGCGAGCGGCGGCACGCTGATCCCCGGCGGCTACGGCCCGCCCGACAGCTACGACAATTCCTCCTACCTGGCGATCGACGCCGCCGGCGCCTGCTCGTGGACGGCGCCGATCGGCCGGCGTCGCCTACACGCCGCCCGCGATCGCCGGCAGCGTCAATGCGGCGGTCACCCTGGTCGGGGCGGCCGCCATCGGCGGGCTGGTGTTCAACCGCGGCGCCTCGCAGACGACGCTCGCGGCACCCGTTCCCGGTGCCGCCCGGCATGGACCGGGTGAGCCTCGGCGGCGCGCCCTGGGGCGATGCGGCCACCGTCGGCGCCGCCCTCGGCGTCGGCACCTATCAGCGCCTCGCCCTCTACGCCTCGCGCCTGCTCGACACCCAGGTCGCCGCCCTCGGTGCCACCGGCTCGTCGCTGGCGGCCAGCGCCGTGGTCCACGACAGCGGCTTCGTGGCGGCGGAGACCGACGCGGCGTGGCAGGGCAACGTGGTCCTGCTGCGCGCCACCGCCGCGACCGGGCGCTACCTGCTGGTCGAGGTCGTCTCCCTCGGTGCCGCCGTCATCGACATCGGCCGCCTCGTCGCCGGGCCGCTGTGGCGCATCTCGCGCGCCGTGGCCTACGGCGTGCAGGAGGGGCGCGAGGTGCTCGACCGGCGCGACCGCAATCCGCTGACCGGGGCCGAGTTCCCGGTGCCGGCGCTGGTCAATCCGCGCGTCGCCCGCTTCACGCTGCCGCTGCTCAGCGCGGCGGAGGTTCGGACCCAGCACCGGGCGCTCGTGGCCGCGCTGGGCGGCGTCGGGGAGGCGCTGTGGATCCCGGAGACGAGCCTCACCGCCGCCGAGCTCAACGCTCGTTGCATCTGGGGGGCGGTGGCGGCGCCGGGGGAGGAGGCGGTCGCCAGCCGCGACAGTCCGGCAGGGGCGTCGCGGAGCTTCAGGATCGTGGAGAGGGTGTAGCTCTCGCATGTCTTGTCGACGCAATGAATTTGCCAACGTCGGAACTGACGGGACGTCCGGACTTACCGCCAATTGGGCACTATCGGGCGGCGAATTTTCTCCCCGTCGGCTCGGCAACGCCCACCTGCAGACCCTCACCGCGCCATAGGAGCCGCTATGTGGACCGAGACATTCCACCGCTTCGACAGCGAGGCGGCGTATCTGGCGGCGTGCGATGCCGCGGGATGGCCGCGCGGGCTGGACAACGCGCCCCAGCCACCGGCCGGCGTATCGTTGGACGTCGTCGGCCCCGCGGTCCAGCCGCCGGCGCTGGTTGGCACCGTGATCACCCCCGGCGCTGTCGATCCGCGCTGGCACGTCAACGCGTCATGGTTCTCGGGCACCGCCATACCGCCGCGTTCGCCGCCGCCAAGGTGATCCCAAAGCGGCCGGTGCGGATGTTCGCGGCCCGGGATCCTGGGCAGAAGCTGACGTCGATCAGGGCAGCGTTCGAAGCGCGGAAGCTGGCAAATTCGGATGATCCGAGGCTCGTTCCGGCGGAGACTTCATCAAGGAAGCCGAACCCTGCGCATAGGTCGCAGCGCCGCCTCGTCGCCGAGCCCTTGTGGCGCATCTCCCGCGCCGTCGCTTACGGTGTCCAAGAGGGCCGCGAGGTGCTCGACCGGCGCGAGCGCAATCCGCTTAGCCAGAAACACAACCTATCCCAAAGCATTCGACGACTGCCACCGGCCCTCGATGGCTGCCACGCCGAAAGGGATGCACCAACGCGGTGAAGCAGTGCTGCCCGCTGTGCTCAGCGCCTTTCCGCCCCTCTCCAAGCCTCCGATTGGCCAAGCTCGACTGCCTCCAAATTCGCGGACCGTAGCAGTTCCGAGTATATAACGTACTGGTTAGGAGTAGACATCATAGGGCGCATACAGTACGGTATCGACATCGCGCAGACGTGAACATGTTCGCTGCGACCGTTCGTGTATATTTTAATACGACTTATTAACAACTAGGTGCTGTGATGTCGGCGGTGATTATTAGATTTCCTGCCTCGTCGTCAGCGTCCACTTACTCCGAGCCCTTCGAGGAAGAGTATCTGGCCTTCATGTTAAACGCGGGCGGATGGCCGGGGTACTGCAATCCGCCAGGGTGATCGCTTTCAAGCTGCGAACGTCTTTGCTCAATCAGCAGCCTGATGGTGACGTGGACGCAGCGCGCCAGCCGATCGATCGGTCTGATCTAGCACCTGCTGAGCTGCTGGGCCTTCATGCCTGAAGCCGGGTGGGCAACCATCCTGCTGAAGACGCGCTTGTGCCAATTGACCCGGCGTCAAGCCTCCGCCGACATGATATTTTTTCTCGAACCTGTTCCAAAGGCGAAGAATAGCACGAGCTGTGTATTTCTCTTGTCTAACGAATTACTCTGTATCCATCAGATCTCGAGTTCGTGATTTTTTACTGATCGATATCTTCTGCTATCTCGCGATCGACCTCGTTTAGTGTATTTTCGGCGGTCTGAAGTGAGAGACTTACTCTACGGGGGGCAGGCCGCCCCAAATAAATGCAGGTGTTGCCGGTGCAATCTGCGACGCCGCGAAAGCTGGACTTGGCGCCTGTGCGTACCAAGCGAGTTTGACGCGGTACCCTCTGTCCATCACCTCGCCTCTTGCCGAAGTGCCGCCTTGGTCCGTGGCGGCTGATCCAGCCAGAGGGCCAAGCAGATCCATTGCCACGCCCTGCGGCAACTCGGGATCCTTACCAGGCGCGCATGTCCAACCGGCAGCTGCACAGGTGGCCAAAAAGCTCGACCGGCCGTCAAAGCGATGGAAGGTCGTGATCCACATGGAGTCATGCTTTCAAGTGGTGATGGCCGTCAGTTGCGGCCCAGTCAGGTGCTAGGCAGAAGGCAGGGGCTGTAGGAAGCGAAAGCCCCGCTCTGGCTTCCAATGTGCTCGATGGCGCCGATCTCTCTTCGAGTCCACTGCGCGGTCGCCCTAGCATCTTGGATTGAAGGCGGTGTTCGAATGATTATAAAGGGGGAGCCGGTTGTTGCCCAGCAATGCTCTCCGTCCGCGTTGAAGAAAGTGCAGTAGGACCGTCCCTTGGCCATTCCTAGGGCCAATCGCTTACAGGCGGCTTTCAGAATCCCCGAACGAGCCTGCCTACAATCAGGAGTATCCAGGCGGTGTGGAGCAGGCTCTGCGCCATGAAGCCGAGGCGGTCGCAGCGCAGGGCGAGGCGCCTGTGCTCCAGCACCCAGGCGTTGCTGCGCTCCACCGGCCAGCGGCGCCGGCCCAGCCCCGAGCCGTGTGGGCGACCGCGCTTGTGGACGTGCGTTTCGGCCCCGAAGGCACGGCACAGGACGCGGTTGGCCTCGGCATCGTAGTCCTTGTCAGCCAACACGGCCATGATGCGGATCAGGACAGCAAAGGCGGCCAGGAACCGACGCTTGAGCGCAACGGTGTTGTTGACGTTGGCCGCCGTGGGGAGGCAGGCGATCGGCAGCCCGTCACCGGTGACCAGGATGCGGTACTCGGTGCCCTGCTTGCCACGGTCGGTCGGGTCCAACCCGGTCAGTTCGCCTTCGCGCTTCGCCCCCACCGTGCAACTGTCCAGGATTAGTGTCGGGTCGCCCGGCAGCATGGCCACCAGCAAGGCATGCTCCAGCGCCAGCACGCCGCCGCGTGTCCAGGCTACCAGGTGCCGGCGCAGCGTTGAGCGGCTGGCAGCGCCCGCATTTGCCGTCAAGCTTCGCCACGGCGCGCCCTCGCGCAGGAGACGGCGCAGAGTGCCCGCCACCCGCGCCGTGACTGCGGGCGGGTGGACCGGTCCGGGAGCGTCCCGCCCCTCCCAACACTCGATCACCGTCGAGATCAAGTCCAAAACCCTTCGGTCTTCGCCCACCCCCGACCCCCGAGGGGCGATCGGTGTCCAAACACAGAGGGTTCCGCCATCGCGCCGCTTCAATCTTGGCAAGTACTGAAAGCAGCCACTTGACATCATTCTTTAGTTCGAACCATCCCACCCCGCCTTACGCAACGCCGCTCGGAAGCGCTCAAAGTCCTCAGGGCGTTGGAACGAACATGATTTTCCATGTAAAGGGCCAATAATTTAAGGCCGTTTTTCTTTGCTAATCGCAGCGCCTCCCTCGCCTCATGGAACCGTCCAAGCTCGGCAAGCGCTGCTGCAATATGACGATAGGCCCAAAGCTCACCGTGCGGGGCGTAGTGGATTGCCTGGCGGGCAAGGGAGAGCACGGTTTCATATTCTCCATCCAGGAAAAGTGACCAACTGTAGTTCGCTCGGGAATTGCTGTGAAGCGGATTAAAGGGGTCGCGGCGCATCGCGTCCTCAAGCAGCTCCCGGCCTTTAACGCGGTCGCCGCCGAAAACGTGCAGCATGCCAAGGAGCTGAAGCAATCTTGGCGAAGTCGGACCCACCCTCTCTGCCTCACGCGCAGCGCGCCAAGCTCCGGCCATGTCACCCAGCATCATAAGGGCAGTGGCCATTGCCACATGCCCCTCGGGTTCCCATGGATCGCAACTGATAGCCCGCTGTGCGAGCGGTAACATAGTCCGACCGCCCTCAGCGAAATCACCGGAGCCCAAACGGCCAAACAGCGCGAGTTCCGCATGCGACCAGGCGGTCCAGGCGCTGCCGAAGTCAGGGTCGAGTTCTGTCGCATGGCGGAGGTGCACAATGGCGGTGTTCGTCTGTTCCTCGGTCAGTTGGAGCAGGTGCCACAGACCGCGGTGGTAAGCCTCCCAGGCCGTAAGGTCGGCCGGCAGCTTACGCTTTGCCCGCTTCTGCTCTGCGTCGACAACGGCAGGTCCGACCGCCTGCGTGATCGCCGCGGTGATTTCGTCTTGGACCTCAAAGATGTCACGAATGTCGCGGTCGAATCGCTCCGACCACATCGCCGCGCCTGTAGCAGTATTGTTCAGCCGCGCAGTAATGCGCAGCCGCGCGCCCGCACGGCGAACGCTGCCGTCAAGCACATAACGCACGCCCAGTTCGTGACCTACCTGCCGGATATCGACGGCGCCGCGATAATTGAAGCTCGATGCGCGCCCTATCACAAACAGATGCCGGTCGCGGGCAAGCTCGGTGAGGATGTCCTCCGCTACACCATCGGAAATAAACTGCTCTTCGGGATCGCCGCTGAGGTTCGCGAATGGAAGCACGGCGATGGACGGTTGGTCCGGGATGACAGGCGGCACCGGTAGCGGCGGAATTACCTCCGGTGTCACCAGAAGCCGATATCCGCGCCCTGGGATGGTGAAAATCCAACCCTCGCCCAGGAGCTTGCGCAGCGTAGAAATTTGGACTTGAAGGTTGTTCTCCTCCACCTCGCGTCCCGGCCAGACGACAGCGAGAAGTGCGTCCTTGCTCAGTATCTGCCCTCCGGCAACAGCGAGTGCGGCAAGAACGTTGAATGCACGGCCGCCAATCGCGATGTCTGCTCCTTCGCGGCTAAGGCTCCGGGATTGCGGGTCGAGCCGAAAGGGCCCGAAGAGAATTGGTGGACTGCTGGTCCGTCCCATCGCTCCTCCGATTTCAAAAACGATATTCGACAACGGTCGTTTCAACGATCGCATGCGGCCGGTCGCCGGTGGCGCCACAAGCCGCTAAATCAAGATGCAATCCCTGCCTAGATCGGTGCGCTGCTCCATTGTCGCCCACCGACATGACAAGCGTATAGTCGTCGACCTCAGTTCCTTCACCCCCAAACCGGCTGTCCGATATGCTTTTCGGAGTTGCATCTGATCGTCCGGATGCTGCCAAGGCAACCTCGGTTCCAGCATATGAATTAAATGCCTCGGAATTTGCCGCCGGGCTTGCCGTAGTGCCTCCCTGGCCTTGTCAATGCGGCCGAGTTCAGCGAGAGCAGCAACTCTGTGGCGATGCGCCCAGAAATTGCGCTCGGCGACAGGCTAGTGCATGTTCAGCAATTGTAAGCACGACTTCGTATGCGCCATCAAGGAACAGCGACCAACTGTAGTTGGAGTGGGCATTTATCAGTATGGGGCTGCGCGTATCAGAGAGCGCACCACCGTCTCGATCCGGCGGCGCCCCTCCGCTCGGTTGCCGGCAAAGATCTCCAGCGGAGCCAAGTAACCGCTGCACGTTCGGCGCAGTTGGGCTCAATTGCTCAGCTTCGCGGGTACTGGTCCAGGCGCCCTGCATATTGCCCAGCATGACCTGAGCCGTAGCGAGGGTGATATGTGCATCGGGATCGAATGGATCACGAGTCAATCCCACGCTGCGCCAAATGGAGTAAAATGCGCCCACCTTCCTCAAAGCTGGATACACCAAAATTGCCATGAAGCATTAGGACGGCTTGGCTCCAGGCGATCAACACACCTGAAAAGCCGGGGTCGTCTTCCGCAGCATCACTCAAAAAGGCGATCGCCGTGTGGGCGTCGGATTCGGTGCGCCGGTATAGATGCCACAGGCCGCGTTGATAGGTCTCCCATACGGTAAGGTCGGAGGGCGGTTTCCGCCGAGCACGTTGCTGTTCGGCCTCAGTCACGGCAAATCCGACGGCTTCGGATACGGCGACGGCGATTTCGTCCTGGACAGCAAAGATGTCCACTACGTCGCGCTCATAGCGGTTGGACCAGAGGACCACTGCGGAGGCGGCATTGTTCAGCCTTGCGGTGACCCTCAGGGCGTCCCCCGGGACCGCCGAACACTGCCATCGAGAACATAGCGGATGCCGAGATTGCGGCCGACCTCGCGCAGATCCACCGCCCCGCGGTAAAGGAAGCTGGTGGCGCGGCCGATGACGAACAGGCGGCGATTGCGCGATAGCTCCGTCAGAATGTCCTTCGGCAATGCCGTCCGAGAAAAACTCCTGTTTGAGTATGCCAGCTGCCGAGATTGGAGAAGGGGAGGACGGCGATGGTAGGGCGGTCAGGGAGAGGGGGTGGCTCTGAGGAGCTGAATAAGAGCGACGGTGAGGCGGGTGCGGTGACCAAGCGATAGCCGCGATTGGGAACAGTGACGATCCAGCCCTCACCAAGGAGCTTGCGCAAGGCTGAAACTTGAACCTGCAGGTTGTTCCCTCAACGGCGACGTTGGGCCAGACGGTGGCAAGCAGCGAGTCCTTGCTGATGGTCTCGCCGCTGGCAGCTGCCAAAGCGAGGAGGGTGTCAAAGGCACGGCCACCTAAAGCAAGCTCGGTACCGTCCCGGGTGAGGCGGCGAGCGGCGGGGTCGAGCCGAAAGGGACCTAAGGTAATGGGCTGCGCTGAGGCGTTCCGCATCCTTCCCTCCCGATTTAGATCTTTTCAGCCTTCGGCCAAAGAGCTTAAGGCACCTTCTATCCTAGGGTCCATGCGAACCAACGTTGGGAGGACCCCGATGAGCGATCAGATCAGCCACTTCCATCTTGCAACGCTGCATACGAAGGCCATGCTGCGCCTGCCGGTGGGGCCCGAGTATTCGGGTGTAGCGGGACTGCATCAGATTCACGACTTGCCTCCCCTCGGTGTGGCGGCGGCTGCGGGATGGGTATGGGTCGCAACGCGCTCGCTGACACGCTGGGTGATCGGGGCACTGCGACGACGCGCAACCAACCGACTTGCAACGCCAGCCGGTTTGCCGATCGCGATGCTGCCAGATTCCTCTACGCGCCGATTGCAGTCCCCCAAATGGCTGCGGGCCGCTTCATGTTGCGTTGACTCCGGAACCGATCGGCCGGACGGTTAAACGCAGCTTGGCGTAGAGTTCCAGCCCCGCGCGGTCTGGACAATCTGAACCGGCTCGGGCCGGTTAGCAGAAGTAACGTCGCCGAGATCTTGAACACGCAGTCGCGTCCTCTCTGCCAGGAGAATGCCGATGTCAGACTTTGCCACCACGTATGATCCCGAGACGCGCTCAGCCCGAGACCGTGCGCTTGCCGCCGCGATCGCGGCTACGCCTTCAATTCAATCCCTACTCGACGGTCACGCCGAGCAGCGGCCATCCGGCATCGCATTGGTCTGTACCTCGGCCGCTGAAGGAGGCGCCTGGGTGCGTGCGAGTTGGGCACGCCTCGCCGAGGACACCCGCCGTGCAGCTGCCGGCCTGGCTGCCGTCGGCGTTGGCCCTGGCGACCATGTCGCAGTCGTGCTCGACAACCGCAGCGCCTACGAAGCTACATCGCGAACCTCGGCCTCCTGCGGCGGGGCGCGGTCCTGGTGCCACTCAACCCGAGGAGCACGGCTGACGAGATCGCGTATGCCCTAGCAGCCGCGGACTGCCGCTGGGTGATCACGGGCGGCGAGGAAGTAGTCAGGGCGGTTGAGACCGCGCGAGCCGGGGTACATGGTCTGCATGGCATCATCGGCGTCGGCAGTGACCACCCGGAGAGCTGGACCGATTGGCGGGACGTAGTGGAGTGCGCCCCAGACTTTACCGCGGAGGTGGCTGTTGGGCCCGAAGCGGTCTGCAGCATCCTGTTCACTTCGGGCACCACCGCGCGGCCGAAGGGAGCTATCCACACCCACCGCACAGCAGTGAACGGGGGCGCCGTGTTCGGCGTGGGCCGGGACTCGATGCAGGGGATGTGCTGCACCACGCTGTGCCGTTCTTCACCAGCTCCGGCGCCCAGGCGCTGCCTATGATCAGCCTCTGGTGCGGCTGCGCACTGGTGGTTGAACCTGCCTTCGATGCAGCGCGCATGGTGACCCGCATGGTCGACGAAGGTACGACCGCGGTCATGGCGGTTCCAGCCCAGTTCATCTTCATGCTGGAGGCGCTGCGCGCGCGCCGGGCAGAACTGACGCGGGTGCGCCTCTGGGACTATGGCGGCTCACCCATGCCCGGCGAGGTGGTGCGGGCGCTGGCGGAGATCTTCCCTGATGCCGAGCAGCGGCAGAACTACGGCATGACGGAGACGGGACCAGCAGGGACCATCCTAACCCCGGAGTTCACCTTCACCAAGCTCGGCTCGGTCGGACTGCCGATGCCGCTATGCGAGACGACAGTGGCTGACGAGGAAGGCCGGCCGCTGCCGCCTGACGCGGTGGGCGAGATCCACATCCGCAGCCCGGGGAACATGCTGGGCTACTACAAGAATCCGGAGGCGACCGAGCTTGCGTTGGTGGATGGCTGGATGCGCACCGGCGACCTTGGCCGCAAGGATGCTGACGGCTTTCTTTGGTACGTGGACCGGCTGAAGGACGTGATCAACCGCGGCGGTCTCAAGATCAGCTCCATGGAGGTGGAGGACGCGCTGTTCCGCCACCCGGCAGTGCTGGAGGCGGCGGTGGTCGCCGTGCCGCACCCGCAGCTAGGCGAGGATATTCGCGCCTTTATGGTGCCGCGGCCCGGGATGCGCCTTGAGGCCGAGGAAGTGCGGGCTCACTGCGCCGAGCGCCTCGCCGCATACAAGGTGCCGCGCGAGTTCCGCACGGTCGCGACGCTGCCGCGCAACAGCATGGGCAAGGTGCAGAAGACTGAACTCCGGCGTGTGGACTGATGGTCTTTTTCCGCTCGAGGCCGGGTCCGCCGTCCTGCTCCGAACCTCGGTCGGAACCCGTTGCGACGAAGCCTGTCGCGAGCCTGAGCGGAGCGTTGGCCACGCTATAGCGCGGGGGGACGGCGAGCCACTGACTTCCTTGTTGACCGAGGCACTTGGCAAAACGTTCCAGTGATAAACTCTGCCAATCCGCTCCAAGAGCAACGCCTTGAGCAGTAAAAAATGAGGAACTTCGATGATCGCAACTTGGGCTGCTCGCACCCTCGCTCGCTGGAACGTTCATTACGGCTGGCTGATGGTGGGCTTACTGTTTGTCTATGGAGTATTTTCCACCGCCGCGATGAGCATCCCCGGGGTGCTGCTCGTCCCGATCTCACAGGATCTGGGCTGGTCGATCGGTGAGCTATCTGGTCCGCTCGGCCTGAGGGTCGCGTTATTCGGCCTGATCGCCCCCTTCGCAGGCGGGCTGATATTGCTTTACGGTCCCCGTCATATGCTCACGTTCTCCGCCATCTTACTCATGGCTGGGTATGGACTGACCCTTGTCATGTCGGAGAAGTGGCAGCTCTGGCTCGCCTTGGGGGTGATCCTCGGTATTGCGCCAGGATTAACGGCGCTGGTGATGGGTACCACCGTCGCGACGCGATGGTTCACGGCTCGGCGCGGCCTTGTTCTCGGGTTGCTCAGTGCAGGAAGTGCCACCGGTCAGTCTGATCTTCCTATCGCCAGCCGCCTGGATAGCGCAGGAATACGGCTGGCGTTGGGCACTTGTGCCCTTCATTGGCTTGATCGGGGTCATGGCCCTGCTGTTCGTGATGCTGTCGCGCGACCGTCCAGCTGACATCGGGCTCCCGCCCTATGGCGAGGCCGAGGTGCTACCCGACCCACCACCTCCAAGCGGCAATGCATTCACCGTCAGCATCGATGCTCTGCGCATAGCGTGCACCTCTAAGGTCTTCTGGGTTCTCTCCTTCAGCTTCTTTGTCTGCGGAGTTTCGAGCTTCGGGCTAATGCCGCATTTCGTGTCAATGTGTGGCGATTTTGGCATTACGCCGATCACATCCACAGGTCTTCTCGCGATGATCGGTGTATTCGACTTGGTCGGCACCATTGGCTCCGGTTGGTTGTCAGACCGCTACGACAATCGCTGGCTGCTTTTCTGGTACTATGCATTGCGCGGGCTCGCGCTGATGTGGCTGCCATACAGCGGCTTCTCGCTGGTCGGTCTCTCATTGTTCGCGGTGTTTTACGGCCTCGACTTCATTGCCACCGTACCGCCTCCGGTACGCATGACGGCTCAGGCATTCGGTCGCGAACAGGCACCTCTGATATTCGGCTGGATCTTCGCTGCACACCAGTTAGGCGCTGGGGCGATGGCGTTTGGCGCAGGCGCATCTCGCGATAGCTTGGCTAGCTATCTGCCGGCATTTTTCCTAGCGGGCGTCCTTTGCATCGCGGCCGCCTTGTCGTGGCTTCGCTGCGGAAACCGGCGCCGCCAGCGACTGCGGCACCGCAATTGGCCTGACCGAGGCGCCCTCGGCAATCGAGCCGCCGGCGACGGCGATACACGGGAGATGGAGATGCATATACTTGTCCTTGGCGCTGGTGCGATCGGAGGCTACTTCGGCGGGAGGCTGATCGAGGCAGGCATTGCCGAGGAGGTTGCCTTCCTCGTCCGGCCCGGTCGAAAGGCCCAACTCGACCGCGATGGGCTGACGATCGAGAGCCCTGCGGGCGACTTCCGACGCCACCCTGTGCGGACGCTGCTCGCCGGCGAGGTGCGCCCGGGCTGGGACGTGGTGCTGCTGACCTGCAAGACCTATGACCTTGACGCTGCGGTAGAAGCGATCGGTCCCGCGGTGGGAGAGGGAACGGCGGTTTTACCGCTGCTCAACGGCATCTCACACCTGGAGCGGCTGGAGGCGGCATTCGGGCCGGGGCACGTGCTCGGCGGGCTGACCAAGGTTTCCACCGCACTGACGCCGGAGGGCGTTGTGCGGCAGCTGGCCCCGCCACAGTGGATCGAGTTCGGTGAACTCGACCGGTCGATGAGCGCGCGCGTGCTCGCCTTCCAGCCGGCCTTTGCCGGCACTGTTGTGCAGGCGGAGGCGGCACCCGACGCGCTGCGGCGAATGTGGGAGAAGCTGGTCGGCTGGGGGACAGCCGCAACTGCGACGGTGCTGATGCGCGCCAACCTCGGCGAGGTCACTGCCGCGCCAGACGGTGCCGCTTGGCTTGAGCGCCTTCTGCGCCGCAATGCGGCGATTGCGGCCGCACACGGCCACCCGCCAAGGGATGAAGTGATAGAAGGGCAATTTCTTCCCTTCCTCCGCGGGACCCCCCAGGCCGCTGTCTCGATGGCCCGCGACATTGAGGCTGGGGGGCGGATTGAGGCCGACGTGTTTGGCTTCTTGCTCGACGCGGCTCGGCGCGCCGGTGTGCCGGATGAGGTGCACGAGGCGGCTTACATCCACGCCAAGGCTTACGAAGCCCGACGCAAGGCTGGTCGTTGCCTGGTGCATAATCTTTGGAACCCAAGGCCCAAATGCTTTGCGCACAGAGAGTTTTCGCTCCCAGTTCCCTATCCTACGCCATAATCCAACCACAACACATTGAATAAAAACAAAAAAAGATATGTTTCACCTCCCTCCCCCACACTTTCCCCCACAAAGCACGTTTGGGGGGCTACTTTGTTGGCGGGCGGCCGCTGTCAAAGCGGTATGATCGTCCTCTACACCTTGTTGGCGATAGTTTTGGCACCCGTCGCTTGGGTTCGAACCGGCGCGGCGGACATGTGCGTTGCCGCAAACATTATGATGGATAGGGAGATTACCCGGCAATTGCCAGATTGGGCGAAGCTGCCGCAAGGAAATGCACTTGTTCGGCCTGTAGATTTTGCGCTCCTTGTGCATCGATCCCAAGCCAAGGTGCTTGCCGAATGGGAAAAGCCGGGTCTCTGCGCGAAAGTCGTTATTGGACCAAGCGACCGGGCACTTCAACGGGCATCGGGGGGGACCTGACCAGGGGGGATCGATACTGTGCCCAGCCCACCGGGAGTGACGGCAGCCACCCATCCAGAACGGCATCCGATACCGCCATTAGCCGGCCCGGCTTTCTCAGCAGCCATCCGGCAAAGCGTATCTGCCGCATTAGCAATGGAAGTTCCTAACTCCTGCCGCCGTGCCGCCAGTTTCCATGACGCACCTTCGCGACTTTGGTCGGCGTCTGCCGCAGCACCCGGAAAGCGGCCCAACCGCTCGGCGCGCTATGCCGCTTCATCGGATTGGCCCGGCCACAGGGCATCCCCCACCGCCGACACAGGCGCCGCCGCGTGGACAAACCTCGCCACTGCCTCCGATACTGCGTCTAGGCTCCGATCCCCCGCAGGGAGCAACCCCAGTCGTTCGAGCCCCGCCAATGCCTTCGGGTCAATCGAAATCCAGGCCCAAATCTCGCCCCTGCGCCGCCGCGCGCGATAGGCTCGCGCCCGTATCCGGTTGCGCTCACGCTGCTGTGCCAGAATCTCCGCGTCCGTCATTCGTTCACGCTTCTCCGTCATTTTCGCCCCGTTTGCTGCGTGTGGCGTGACGCCTCTGCCGCCCCTGCATCAGCACCACGGCGGCGGGGCCATCGGCCCAAACTGCCGCCACGGCCGCGCCCTCTACTGCTGTCCAAAGCGGCGCGGGCATTTCCACCCCTGCCGCGCCATCGGCCGCCACCGGGGCCACGACGTTGAAACCGGAGGCAGACAGGCGCCGCACCGTCACCCGGACCACGACCACCCCGCACCGCACAGCCACCACGGCGCGGGGGGTGCGAAAGTCGCCAGGGGGCACAGTTACGCCCAGCACCTCAGGACGGGGGCAACGGTTCACGGTCATATCAGCGCCATCCCGGCCACACATCGGCGTAAGCGGCCCGCTCGGCCACCTCCCGCCGCGCGCCACCGTCGTATTCCATAATGGCGGCACGTTCCTCGAATGCGTCGCGCAAGTCCGGCGGCCAAGCCGCCACCGCTGCTAGGATCGCCGCACTTGATGGAATCGAACCCGGATGCGGCGCCCAATCCCGCGTTCCAGCCGGCTCCATCCCTGTTCCGTCGCAAACATGCTTATTTGCACTGGCAACGGTGGCAACGCTGGCAACATCGGCGGTTGTCTGCGGGTTTGCCGGCGTTGCCACCCCTTCGGCGGCACTGGCGACACTGGCAACGCTCTCGGCCGCCATCGCGGCGCGCCACGCGGCCATCCTATCGCGCCACGCGGCGGTCATCCCTCCGCCTCCCCCGACATGATGGCGTCGCGGATGACATAGACGCGCACAGGTTCCGACGCCCCCACACGCTCCATTCTCTGCAAGCGTCCCAACTCCTGTCGCACCAGAAACCCGGCGCGATCCACGGCGCGGGCTGCCGCTAGAGGATCAAGACCAGCCACCACCGCGCCGGCCCATGTCTCCGATGGAATGAGGTAACGGCAGCCATTTGCATCCCGTTTGACCCATCCCGCCCGATTGAACGTTGTGCGCTCGACAGGGTGCTCGTTCTCGCCAACCGGCTCAAACAGCGATGCCCCATGCGACAGGATGAACCTGCGAACCGCCGCCACCGCTGCCGCATCCTCGGCCGCCCCGGCGCCTCCGGCTCGCGCACCAATCCACGCCTTGAAGCACGCGGCGGCGGCGCGGGTTGCCTCACCCGCCGGCCAGGGGAGAATGCCGGCCGCCGTCGCCACCTCGCCCGCTGCCGCCACTATCGCGAAACGGTTCGCGGCACGGCGCACTTGTCCATCCGCGTTGGCGGGGATGTTGCGGGCGACAAACAAGACCATCACCTCCCGCGCGGCAGCGGCAACGCCATCGGGATCGGCGGCCAGGTATTCCAGCCACATTCGTCCCGCCACACCGTAGAAGCAGCCCGCTGCGGCCCTCAAAGCGTCTGCCAAGGCTCCCGGCCGTTCATGCCCGTGCAATGTCTCGAACAGCCCATACACGCCGGTATCGGCCGGGATATCCAGCACCCGGACTTCCTGCCCGGCTCGCGCACGCTTCGGCCCGCCTCGCGTCTCGGCCATCCGCTCGGCAATGCCCACCTCGCCGGTTGATAGGAACAGCAGGCGCCATTCAGCCGCGCGGCGTGCGCTGCCGTCGCGACTGGCCCGGCCCTTCCCGGCCCCGTTCGCCAGCATGTAGGAGGTCCGCGCCACAACCTCCGGCTCCGCCTCGCCCATTTCGTCCAGGCACAGCAAGAGGTCGCAATGCGCCGCCGCGACAGCCTCAAGCGCATTGTCGGTCGCCCGCCAACTGCGGCACCAGCCCGACAAGCCACCTCCGCCCCAGACGCTCCCGGCGGCGCGCAGCGTGGTCGTTTTGCCGATGGAGGAAGGCCCCTTCACGTTGAAGCCGCCGCCCTCAGCCGACACCAGCCGCAGAAGGGGCGAGGCAAGTGCGGTGGAGATGGAGAAAGCGAGCCGGGAATTGCCCACCGCCAGCGCGGCAACCGCCTGTTGCCAATCCTCCAACGAGCCCGACCGCGCCAGCGGAGGCACCGCGTCGGGGCGGTCGGTCTGGTGCCGCAGCTTCACCGCGCTATCAGCGCCCAATGCGCTTTCGGGGAGAACGAAAACCGGCCCGCCCGGTATGTCATGCCACCCCAGGCGCGGGGTGCATTGCACCCGCTCCGGGGGAAAGCAGCGGCCTAGATACTCGGCCAGCTTCTCGCGCGCCTTCCGTCCGGGCGCCAGGAACAGGCCCCCATCCAACAAGCGTTCGCGCACGTCGCTGCCGTCGCCGGCCAGCATGGCGCGAGGCATGGCCCATTCATGGCGCAGGCCGTTCGCATCGTGCCATTCCAGCAGCGCACCCCAGGCGTTGCCCGTCGTGTCATGCGTCGCCGCCGTCACCCGCAACGGGCCGCAGACGTGCAACGGGGCATCATCGGGGTTGGCGGCGTTGAACCAAAGCACCCCTTCCCGTGTAAGCCGAAAGCCGGGCGGCAGATTGGCGGCCTCGGCGTTGCTGGCCCGCAGCGTGTCGAAATCCCCCGCGTCATCCATGGCGCAGCCCTCGGAATTCCACCTCGCGGGCCGCCACCCACCGCACCAGCCTTGCCGCCGTATCCTCCGCCACCCCCAGCGCCTTGCCCTCGGTCACGACGGCGGCCAGCACCTCGGCAGGATCGTCCCCCATCCGCAACCGCCGGGCCGCCAGCCATGCCAGCCCGCGACGATGCTCGCGCGGCGCGGCGTATTTGTCGGCGGCGGATTGCACCAGGCCCGGAATGCTCTCGTAACGGTCGATCCATCTTGCATCGCGTTCCGCATCCGGGCGCGCCAGCATCAGCCCCTTGAGCGTTTCGACCGTCGCACCGGCAGGCAGGCCGCGCCCGATCCAGCGGGCGGCCAGGGCGCAGAGTTCGGCATGGTATCCCTCCCCCGTCGCGATGCGGCGCGCCAACTCCCCATCGTCGCGTTCGTCGCCCCGCCCCCCGTCGCCCGCCGGCATGGCGTTGCCGCCCGGCATTCCGCGCAACAGGTCAAGCACCACGTCGGAGATATCGCCTAGTGAGTCGGGATGGTCGGGCATCCGCAGCCCGGTCACGGTCAGATAGCGGGCGGCGCCGCGATACACTTCCAGGGCCAGCCCGTCTGGCGTAGTGCCCTTGCGGGACAGGACAGCGCCGACCGTCTCCATCGTGCCGACGATGCGGATTCCGGCACCGCTCGGCGTGCGCTCGGCATAAGTGGCGCCGCACATCTCAAGCAACCGCCCGGCAGCGGGGGATACCGTGCCCTCCGGGTCAATGCAGCGGTCGAGGTCGAGGAAGCACAGCGCGGGCACGGCAGAGGATACGATGCCGATGCCGCCGTGCGGATGGCGGTAGGCTCGCGCCTCGGCCAGCTTCCGCGCCTCCGCCAATATTCCCCAGGTTCGCGGATCAGCAGCGGATGCAGCCTTGCCCGTATGCGGGTTGATCGGCACTTTGCGCCGTTGCCGTCCCATGTAGACCCAGCCCACCCAGGCCGGGGCTAGCGAGAAGGCCATCAGGCACGCCGGAACGATATGCGCGGTTGCCATTACTGTGCTTCCCCTTCCAGCCGCCGCTTACAGGCCAGCGCATCGGTAATCGACACGAAGGCAAGCCCCACGGTGCCACCATGGGCCAGCACCGCCATTGCCAGCGCCTCGCCCCTGCGGTCGGGCCAGGTGCCGCCCGGATCGTGCGTCACCAGTGCGGACATGCCACCGGGGCGGCGCAGGCTATCCAGGCGCGCGTGCTCGGGATCGGCTGCGACGATGACGCACCAGCGGCAATTCGCCGGAGTGGGGAGGGAATACAGCCGCGCGGCGCCCCCGGACGGCAGGCGTAGACGGTATGAAGTATTAGTGCCCATGGCACGCTCCTTTCGTGAGAAGCGGGCGCGGATGTGCTGGAACCGGGGTGCGGAACAGTGTAGAAAGCGGTTGCATCAATGCCTTCCGACACTGCCGCCGGGTTCGCAGTCACATGCTGGCCCGGCGGTTTCTATTCGGCCCCGGCCATCCGGCGCAGTGAGGGGCCAGTCACGAGGCGGCGCCCGCCGGACTTGAACAATTCAAGCACACCGTCCTTGCCACGGCGCCTCAATGTGGCGACGCTCAAGCCGGTCATCCGGGCCGCATCGTGAAGCGTGTAGCTTAGGGCGTGCGGTGGCGGGGCCGGGCGTTCGTCAGGGCTGCGCTTGCGGCCCTTCTCGCGTTTCTCGGCAATCAATGTGGCAACTCCTGAAACAGCGTGAAGCGGCTTGTTCCGCGCTGCACAGTAAAGACACAGGTGCCGCCAGGATGGACGGGGACACGGCCGGCCTTCTCAGGCGGCGTTGTCCCCCCGGATTGTACGCTTCCATCGCCGATGGGCTTTCACGGCCGCTTCAGGCATGACGGTGCCCAGCCCCATCGCCTCGTAAGCAGCGCAAAGAAACCGTACACCTTCGGTTGGGCTATCACCCGGGCCAGAGTTCAACGAAATGCCGCAACCTTTACCAAAGTGAACTGAATAAAGAGCGGGTAAGTGTTTTCCGAATAGTTCTTCCCTGGCACTTGCCCCGCCGCCGGGCAACAGAGGCCCTTCTTCGGAGAGTTTTGCTAGTCGCTGAATTTGCACCGGCAGACCGGCAATCAAGGCTCGCAAATCGGCAAGCAACTGGTGAATGCTCGGCGTGCTGATTTCCAACAATGCATGATGGGCCGGCCTCCTTAGCGGGTCTGTCGTCACCTGCGACAGTTTCTGAATCAGCGTCTGGCAGTCGGTGCGGATTGCATAGAGCGCATCCACATCGGCAACGGCCGCGCCTCGTTTCTCCCCTACTTCCGCAAGCATATGCCGCAACGGCAGCCGTTCAAGGTCGCGCATCAACGCGGCGCCGTCAAAACCCGTTGGCACTGTGCCAATCTTGGCCGCCGCCAACAGCGAAGCGGCAGGCCCGCTGTCGACGCAAGATGTGGTGCTGGACATTGCGCCTCCAATGCGCACTCCGAAGGGAAAAGCGACGGGGCGGCCCGGTCGAAGTCCGGGCGCGAGGCGGCCAACCTTGCCCCGTCCGACTCGCAGCATACCCGCAACGGATGCGCGCCGCAGCGTTACCAGCGTTGCCAATGGCTCAGGACAGATGGCAACGCAAGGAAAGCCGCAGAAATCCGCCATTGTTGCCGGCGTTGCCACCGTTGCCACACGAAGGGAGATTGGGGATGAAATTCTCCGCATCGTATGCAAATGTGCAGGCTTCGAAGTCAAAGGTGCGCCCCCTGCACGTGATCAAAACTATTGCGATATTGTTCTCCGTCGTGGCCATTCTTGGCGGCGGCGCGCTCTACGTCGTGTTGTTTCACTCTGAGTCGCGACAGGAGCTAGTTTGCAATGGGCACTGGAAGAACGAGCCATCCAGACTAGAAACCGCATTTGTCCGATTGAATGAATATAGACCTTGGGTTGGTCTATGGTCACACAACAAAGGCAACGTTGTTATACAAACACATCGCCAGCCATTAGCCATATACATTGAAGATGTCCGCAGAAATGGCGATGGCCTATTGGCAATATATTCATTTCATGACCACGCTAGCACAGATGGCAACCCAGGGTTATTTCGCGGGGGGTATCGTGCAGCAAGCCAAGAGATTGTAATTCAATTCTCGTCCTCATTGGTCTTTGTCGGCGCATGTGCGCCCGATGCTCGATCATAGACCCCTGTAATCGGCGGCGTTCCTGTTCAAGCAATTGCCTTGAGTGGGGTTTCCGCCTCACCCCCCGCCCTTGTGCAATGGTCCGCCCACTCCCGCATCAGCACCACGCGCCGGGCAAACATGTCGGAGTGCCGGTAGCGGCCTGACACCTTGTTGCCGATGACATGCGCCAACGCGGCCTCCGCCGGCTCACGTTCGTCCGGGCGGGTGTCGTCAATCCACGTGGAAAAGCTGCCGCGAAAACCATGCGGCACCGCCGGGCGTCCATCCGCATCCCGCCATGGAGCCGGCATACCCGCCGCCCGCGCCTCATTCATCCGACGCACCACTTCAGACAACGCCATGTCGCTAAGCGGAGTGCGGCGGGTGGCGTTCGGGAAAATGAGGTTGTCCCGTGCCAGCGCCGCCAGCTTCGGCACGTCCGCCGCCGTCGCGGAAGTGCCGTTCGCGACGGCATAGGCGCGCGCCAGCGTCTCAAGCGCCGCGTCGGTCAGTGGCACGCGATGCGGCTGCACATCGTCGGACTTCTTGGATTTCATCAACTCGCCGGGGATGGTCAAGGTCGGCGTTCCGTCAAACGACAGCCACGACCAACGGGCCTGCCTCACTTCGTTAGAGCGCAGCGCAGTCAACGCCACCAGCCGCAACGCCAGCGGTGCCAGGCCGGCCCGCTTGTCGAGCGCAGCCACGAAGGCGGGCACCCGTGCCCATGGAAGCGAAGGCTGCTTGCGTCCCCCGGCCAGCTTTGGCAGCCCAGCCATCCGCAGCATCCGCAAATCGGCAACATCGTCGTTCGGGCGCCAGCCGTGGGCGGCGGCATAGCGCAGCACCGTCGCGATGCGGCGCAGCACCTTCTTTGCTGTCGCCGGGCGTGAGGTCCAAACGGGATCAATCGCGCGGCGAACCGCAGCCCGGTCGATATCGGCAACCGGCAAATCCCCCAGCACCGGGAACGCCCACCGCTCAAGCGAGCCGGTCCACAACAGCGCGGTTCGGGCGTTCTTGAATTCAGGCGCCTTGGAGGTCACGCACTCGGCCGCGACGTTGCGGAATGTCCGGGCCTTGGCGTCAACCGCCGCCTGCCGCTCCGCCACTATCTCGGCCAGCTTGCGCTTACGTTCCTCCGCAGGATCAGTCCCCACCTCTGCCTGCCTCCGCGCCTCGGCAGCCTTCCGGCGGGCATCCTTGAGGGACACAGCGGGATAGCCGCCCAGCCCGATATCGCGGCGCTTCCCCGCGACGGTCACGCGGCAGAGCCATACGCGCGGCCCCTGCTTCACCATGCCGTCCCGCTTGTCGGTCCGGTCCGGGTGAACCTCAAGCAGCAAGCCGCCGCCATCGCTCAGGCGATAAACCTTCTCCCGCCCCTTCGCGGCGCGGATCGTGGCGTCATCGAGATTTCCAAGTGCCATGGCTGCGGGCGCCTATGTGGGGGATGGGCTTCTTTCTTCCCCCACACTATCCCCCACACCACACCTCCGCAATGGCATACCGGCGCAAGGCGGCGCATAGCGTATCAACCACCGGAAATATCTAGCCGTTTTCAGTCGCTCGGCAGGGCACTACGGCATCCATGCTTCACCATGCTCCGGTCCATTGGCGTCCGCCGGGGACGCCACCAAGCTGGGCGAACTTCCCTCCCTATCGACCTGCAGCGGTGCGAACAGCACGTTTCCGGCGGATTTGTGCGATGCACCCAGCGCTCCGCAATCGGAACGAAGACCTGAATCTGGTTCCGAAGGATCAATCATCTCAGCGACCTGAGGGTATTGCGGATTCGGCCCCGGGTCGGAGCACATTGAATTAGCTCGCCATTGAAAACCTGTTGTGCGATACGATTTGGCATCCTGCCGCCAATTATCGCGGTCCGGAACCGATATGCCCAATCTCGCATCCCAATTGAGTTGATGCGCCACGGCTAATCGATGAGCCTGTTCCACGCCCGGCAGCAATGCTCGACGATGTCGTCATAGGTGGCGGAGACGGGGTTGGACAGCAAGTTGTCGCGCATGAACTGCCAGACGTGCCCCATGACGTTGAGGTCTGGGCATTTCGGCGGCAGCGGCAGCAGGTTGACGCAGGGCGACACGGCGAGCACCCCGGAGACGCGCCAACCAGCCTGGTCAAGCAGCAGCGCCGCATGGCGGCCGTCCGTCCTCAGATCGGGCAGACACCGGACGCGCAGGCGAGGTGCGCGAGGTCGACGGCCTCGTGCAGGGCCGGGTCTTCGATGCTGGCGACCAGGGCGGCGAAGTCGTCGGGCGCCACCTCCTCCTCCGGCAGGTATTCGTAGCCGAGTGCATGGTCGGGCCGGCTGGGCAGAATGGCGCAGCATCGTATGTGCGGCTGGTGTTCCAGCAGCAGGGCGCGAAAGGATTCCAGGTCGCAGCGGTCGGTGTAGAGCTTCAGCGTGTACGAAACCTGGTTTCCGCGCTCGGCGCCTATCCAATGCCGCTCCAGCAGCGACAGCCAGTGGTATTGCGAAGCGGGGGGTGCGTCCGACGCGGTGTCCAGGCGATCGCCGATGTCCAGGCGCTGGATCAACGGCAGGGTGGGAAAGCCGACAATCGACATGCCGGGAAAGCTCTGGAGCGCGCGCACCGGATAGCGCCGCGCCTGGTAGTCGTCCAGCAGCGGATCGCTGTCTTCCGTCCGGCCGCCCTGCCCTGCCGGGCTGCCCCTGAACTGCACCCAGCGCAGATATTGCCGCCGCGCGGGCAGGTGCGCGCCTTCGGTCAGCCCAAACAGCTTGCTGGTGGTGCCGGCGGGTTTCACCGTGGTGACGGTGAAGGGCGCGGGCAAGCCGAGTTCGGCGGCATAGGCGATGCTCTCGTCCTTGGCGGCGGCCGACAGGTGGGCGAGCATAGCCCAGAACGGGGCCGAACGCGCCTCGTCCAGCAGATCATTGAAGTCGTAGCCCCAGCGCATCCAGGCCCATTCGTGCAGCCCGGTCGGGCCGATGCCCATGCGGTTGGTGCGGCGCACCTCCTCGCCGTAAAGGGCGTCCATCAAGTTGGCGCGCATCAGGAAGCGCACGCCGAGGCGTACGGAGTCTTCGACGCGGGCATCCCACGCGACGGCGATGCCGGGCGGCGCCTGGCCGGGCGCGAAATCGGCGAGGTCGGCGGGGCAGGCCAGAAGGGGGGCGAAATCGGCGATGACGCAGTAGCCCCCGGTGACGTGCAGGGTGATTTCACCGCAGGGATTCGTGGTGGCCGGAAACCGCGCGATCCGGGCGCGGCGTGAAAGATCGGCGAGCAGCGCCACCGCGTGATCGGCCTGGTAGCGTGCGGAGCGCACGTCCCGCCCGTCGGTATGGACGGGCTTCAGGCGGGCGCGGCCGGTGCGGTGGTCTTCCAGCTTGTCGCCGTTGATGAAGCCGGGTTCGCCGTTGATCCAGGCGCAGCGCGTGACCTCGTTGAACACCGCCAGCGCATGGGCCGCTTCTGCGGCGGCACTGCCCGCGCGGGCGGCACGCACGGCGTTCCAGAATTCGGTGTCAACCATGACGGAATTGTTGGCCGTCCACAGACCGCCCTCCGCCTTGGCGCGGATGAAGCGGAAGATGCCCGGGTCGCGCCACGACTTGGTGGCCATGCGCGCGGCGCGGCGGGCGCCGCCGACCTGGACCTCGACGGACAGGTAGTGGTCGGCCAGCAGCGCCTGCTCCCATGGTTGCAGGGCCTCGTCGCCGGGGGCGCGGTGGCGGGCAGGCTCGATGACGTGGTGGCGCAGGTTGACGAAGCCGCGCATGAGCGAGAGAGGGCCCGAGGCGGGACGGCCCTGCATGCCCGCGATCGGCGTGCCGCAGGGGCGGATGGCGGAGAAGTCGAGCAGCAGGGTGCGGTCGGCGGCGCCGGCAAAGGCGAGGCTCTCCAGCACCTCGACCGCCTTGGCCCAGCCCTCGCGGCTGTCGGCGACGTGGTGCTCGATGGTGCCTGGGGGGACGGACGCCGACCTGTCGATGAACTCGCGGCCGATCCAGTCGCGCAGTTCCCTTTCCTGCCCCGGCGTGACAGCGTCGAGCGTCGTGCCCCATGGCAGCAGGCCGAACTCGGTGCCGAAGCGATGCAGTGCCGCGCGGGTGGCGGGGAAGTCGCGATGGGTACGGTCGAGTTGCAGCAGCAGGCGCGGTGCGTGGCCCCAATCGACCGCCGCGAGTTCGTCGTCATAGGCCCGGCCGACGCCGCTGCCGTTCAGCAGCAGGTAGAACAGAGTGAACGACGCCGCTGCGGTGGCGCAGTTGGTGAAGACCTCCATGTTGCGGCCTGGCTGCGTCGCGTCGCCGTGCTGCAGGTGGCGGCCGGAGGTGAGGAGCGCCCCTGTGGCGATGGCGTTGCGCAGCCGTGCCTGCTCCACCGGGTCGGCCTGCGGGCCCAGTAGCGCCATGTTGCCGACGGCCACGCGGTCCGCCACGCGGCCGAAATCCTCGTGGTCATCGGGGCGAAAGACGGTGCGCCGGGCAACGGCCAAGCCCATGCCGGGGTCAAGCGGGCGAGGCAACAACGGCGTCTCGCCGAAGCTGCTTCCGGGGGTGGCGAGGTGGCCGGCGATGGCGCCGTGATATGATCCGTCCATGGGCCCTGTTCCTCTGCGCTCACACACGGCGAGTTGGAGAGGCAATACATATGGTGGTTATCAGGCCGCGTCACCACTAGATATTGCATATCTAATGGCTGAGACATTCCGCCAGCGTCGTCTCGTCGAGGCTGGCAAGGAACGCCTCCCGCGCCCGCGTCAGGTTTCCACGCAGGCGGCAATCGGCGGACATGCAGCATGCCCCGCCATCGGCACGAAAGCATTCGACCAACGCCTGGCCACGCTCGAAGTGGCGAACGACGGCGCCGACGCCGATCTCGGCAGCGGGCCGGGCCAACATCACGCCGCCCTGGGCGCCGCGCAGGGTGCGGACGAAGCCGGCCTCGGCGAGTTCCTGGACGATCTTTTGCACGTGGTTGCGCGGTACGCCGATGGCCCGGGCCAGCGCCTCCGTGTTGCGGTGCTCACCGGGTGACTCGGCCAGACGCATCAGCAGGCGCAGCGAAAAGTCCGTGGCGGCGAGCAGGCGCATGGCGAGAACCCTATATTGGTATTGACCATACCATATTCCAGGCGCACGGTAAGTAGTATCTGCAATACCGGTATGGAGCTGACCATGAGCACCGCCAATTTCGCCGCAACCTCTTCCCCTCTCGGAGCCTGAGGATGTCGAGCCCCATCCAGGCTGGCCGCCGCAGGTACAATCGCCCATCGGTCGGGGCGGATGTACTGATACCAACTCCCGCTGATCGCGACCTTTTCGCGGTCAGCGCGTGTTGGTATGCGCGCCGGGCCGGCGGGTGGCGGCGCGCAAAACCAGGGCCCAATATCACGGGTCGCGACAAGCGAGACATGGTATGACACGTCCGCGCGTCGCACTGCTGGCGCACGGATTCCGGCCGTTCTTCCTGCTTGCGGGAATCTGGGCGCCGCTGGGCGTGGGGCTGTGGGTGGCGGCGTTGGCGGGGCTGGGCGTGCCCGAAGGACCGCTGCCGCTTCTGCGATGGCATGCGCACGAGATGCTGGCAGGCTTCATCGCGACGGCCATCATCGGCTTCCTGCTGACCGCAGTGCCGAACTGGACGGGACAGCGCGGGTATGCCGGGGCGCCGCTAATGGCCCTGCTAACGGTTTTCCTGGCGGGACGGCTGGCATTGCTGCCGGGCTCACCGCTGCCAATTGCGCTGGCTGCCCCGATCGCGCTCGCCGGACTGCCTTCTGTCCTGCTGCTGCTGATGCCCGCGTTGGCGCGCGCCGGCAAGCTGCGCGTCTTCGGCCCTCCGCTGCTTGTGCTGGGCTTCTGGGCCGGCGACGTGCTGATGCTGGGCGCGGCGGCGGGCTGGTGGCGGACCGACACCTGGCCGGCGGGCGAGCTTCTGATGGCGGATATGGCGTTGGTGCTTGTGGGGGTGATCGGCGGGCGGATCATCCCCTCATTCACCCTCAACGCCCTGCGCAAGTCATCGCACCCGGCCGAACCGAGGCCGTTGCCGGGCGTGGACCGGGCGGCGATCGCCGCGTTGATCGGAGTGGCGCTGGTCGATCTCATCGCCCCCTCCAGCCAGTTCGCGGGCGGAGTCGCCGCGGTGGCGGCCGTGATGATGGCGCTGCGGCTGTCGCGCTGGCACGGGTTGCGCACGTTGGGCCAGCCGATCCTGTGGGTGCTGCACCTCGCCTATGCGTTCGTGCCACTGGCTCTGGGCGTCAAGGCTGCCTGGCTGCTGGCCGACGCGCCGTGGGCCATTCACTGGCTGCACCTTCAGGGTGCGGGAGCACTGGCGTTGATGATCGTCGCGGTGATGACGCGCGCGACGCTGGGGCACACGGGAAGGGACCTCGTGGCCTCACGGCTGACCGTGGCGGCCTATGCAATGCTCCCACTGGCCGCGCTGACCCGCGTCTTTGGCCCGACCCTGGTGGACGGAATGTTCCCCCTGGCGCTGGCTGGCGCAGTTTGGTTTGCGGCGTTCGGACTGTTCCTGCTGGTCTATGGCCCTATGTTGTTGCGACCCCGGCCCGACGGCAAACCGGGCTGATGCGGCGTTCCGGCCAGGAGCGTCTACGGAACGAGCGCCGCCCGAACGTATCCGCTCCGACAGCGGGCTGGGATCGGCTCTCTCGCCACCCCGCCGCCGCAAACCGCGGCAGGCCAATTCCTCAATGCATGTTCCGGCCGCGCAGTCACCCGCGCATCATCGGCAACGCGGCGCCATCCGCAGCACGGCGCACTTGCACCAGCGCCGCATCCAACGGCATGCGGTGGCGGAAGCCGCAACGGCCGCCGGCCAGCCCGGCGCGGTCGAGATCGATCCGGTAGCGGTTGGCCCAGATCCTCAAAGGCGCCGCGCCGGTGGCGATGACCTCAAGTTCCACGGCATTGCCGCCGGCCGCCTCGTCCAGGACCCAGCCTTCCAGCACGCCGTCGGCCACCCTCTCAACATGCCCCCGCAGCGACCCAAGGCCGCGGCGCGGCACCTGCCGCGCCAGGCGCCGGCGCGCCCGCTCGACCAGCGGTCCATCCTCCAACCGAGGGAAAGGAAGGTCCGCGGCTGGACTCCGCTGGCCGGGATAGAGCGCAGCATACTCGCCTGCATTGTCGAACAGGGCGCGGCTATCGCAATCGACAAATGTCTCCGCTGCCACCCCCTCTGCCAGCACCAGGCCGGGAGTATCCAGCTCGATATGATAGGACGTGATTGCACCGATATCGCCGCGATCGATGCAGCCGTCGTTGACCAGTGCGCCGGCCGGGATCAGCGCGCCGTCCACCAGCAAGGCATGACATGGCGATACCAGCAGGTCGCGCTCCGGCAGGCCGCACTCCAGGGCTCCGGCGCCGATCCGCACCGGTCGCAGGTGCGGGTTCGCAGCCACGATTTCCGCCGTGTAGGCGCGCCGTCCCATCCACTTCACCAGCGCGGCGCTTCCGCCGGCCGTTGCCACGCGATGCCCTATCGTCAGGAATTCGACTGCGACCGGCCCATCCGGCGTGGCGATGAGGGTGCCAGCCGCAAAACAGGCCACCGCATAGATCGTGTCGTCGAAGGCGAGGCTTTCGACATTGATGAAGCTGTTCACCTCGGCACCGGCGACCACCGTGCCGGCATAGGCCCCAGTTATGGTGATCGTGTACGACGCCATGGAGCCGGAGAAATACACCGTGTCCACGCCCGCATTGCCGTCGATGCTGTTGCCGTGGCCGTTGACGTGGAAGGCATCGTCGCCGGTGCCGCCGATCGCGCTGTCGATGCGCGTGCCGTAGGCGATGGCAACATTGTTGACGAGCCCGGCCATGCTGCTGAAATGCCCGTCGCGCAGATCAATCGTTCCCGCCTCGGCATAGCCCGACAAATCGAGCGTATTGCCCAGTCCCGAGCTGTAGAGGGTTACAACCGGCGCCGCGTTCACGGTGAAGTCGAAGAACGAACGGATCGACGCGTCGATGTTGCTGTTGAAGCCGAATACCTGCCCACCCGAGAGGGGGCCGCCAACCGCGGCGCCGTACAGCCGCTGGACGGCCAGCACATCGAGCGGCGCCCAGGTGGTCATGGTGTATGAAGCGCCCCAGGATGTGCCGGTCACCGGGTAGCTGGCATAGTATTGGGCCAAATTATCAAACACCTCGATATACGACATGACCGACCAGAGCCGCTGGTCGAACGCGGTATACTGCTCGGTGGCCGGATCGACGGTGCCGTTGTAGTTTCCCCCGTGCCCGAGACCCAGCAGGTGGCCAATTTCGTGCGTCACCGTGGAAATGCCGTAGCCGCCCTTCAGGGTGAACGAGCCGCCCAGGTCGAACCAATCCACGCTGCTGTCGATCGAGATCAGCGCCGACTGCATGGTCCCCAGCGTCGTTCCGCTCGCAGCGGTCGAAGTGTCCGATTCATATGCATTGCCGTCATTGCCCCGCTTGAGGACCACCAGCGGTGCACCGCTCTCATCCACTTCGGCGAACTGGATGTCCGCGACCGCCGACCAGATGGCGAGTCCCTGTTGCCAAGTGCCGATTTCGGCGGCTGTGAAGCCCGAGGCCACATCGAAAGCATAGGTGACGATGCCGCCGGCGGTGCCGGCGCTGCCCCCACCCCATTTATGGGCCGTTTCGGAAAAGTCCGTCCAGAACGCCGTCGTGGCCAGAGGACCATTGCTGTTGACCCCCGATATGTAGGCCACCTCGCTCTCGACGTCGGTGAGTGGCACGTCGGGCGTGAACGTCACGGAACCAGGACCGGTCAACCATGGCTCCACGGTTACCAAACTGGCATCGTCGACCAGATCCCAGTCGATGATGCGTGGCCAAGTCACGCCGGCAGCTTCCTGCCAGTGGTGGAGTAATCTCATGCAAACGGCCCCCGGAGGCATTGGGTTTCGTTCCAATCGCCTCGGTCGCCAGACTACATCCGCTATGTCCGATGCGGGGTAGAATTATTGCGCTTTCGGCAAAGACCGGACGCGGATCTGGGCGGCGGCGGCTCGTTTGCATAAGAGTCCATCCGGGATCATTTTGAGTTTTGGCAGAGCTTTCTGACCATGAGCCTGATGGAAGCCCATCGGAGGAATGCGAGTGCGGAGCGGTTGAGGCACTCCCAGTCCTTGGCCAATCTGCGGCAGCGGTTGAGCCAGGCGATGGTGCGTTCGACGATCCAGCGCTTGGGTAGCACGACGAACTTGTGCAGGTCGCAGCGTTTGACGATCTCGATGTTTACCATGCGGCAGACCGCCTGCAGGCCATCCTGGAACTTGGGCCCCTGGTAGCCGGCGTCGCCATAGAGCTTGAGCAGGAAAGGATACAGGCCGAACAGCGTGCCCATCAGCAGCACGCCGCCATCGCGGTCCTGCACGTCGGCGGCATGGACGACCGCCTGCATCAGCAGGCCTTGCGTGTCGACCAGGATATGCCGCTTCCTGCCCTTGATTTTCTTGCCGGCATCGTAGCCGGGCGGATCGACCGAGCGCCCCCTTTTTCCGCGCCCTTGACGCTCTGGCTGTCGATGATCGCCGCGGTCGGGCTGGCCTCGCGCCCGGCCAGTTCACGGCACTGGACGTAGAGCGCGTGATGGATGCGCGCCAGCGTGCCGTCCCATTTCCAGCGCCGGAAGTAGTCGTTCACCGTGCTGCGCGGCGGCAGATCCTTCGGCAAGGCCGCCCACTGGCAGCCGGTGCTCAGCACATACATCACGCCATTCACTACCGCGCGCACCTCCACCGTCCGCTTGTTGCCGCCACGCTTCGCCGGCGGGATCAGGGGACCGATCAGCGCCCACTCATCGTCGGTCAGGTCACTCGGATAGCGCAGGCCACGACGGTCGTAGCGCGCTCGATTTTCGCTCGTCCACATGCCCGAAGCATCGACGTCGCCTCCGCGTCGGACAAAATCACAACCGATTCAACTCGCTAACCTTGTTCCCGGATGGACACTAAGACGACGACCACCGTTGGCTCTGGCCGTGGCAATCCACCCATCATTGGATTTACGCTTTCCGGCAGACTGACCGAGCTGTTTTCGGAAAGGCCCGCCATGAAGAAGACAAGGTTCATGGAGGAAAAAATTGTTCTCGCACTGCGCCAGGCACTGTTGAGCACATTTTCACCCTATCTGGTCTTGCTCGGCCACCCGGTGTCGGCAAGGCAAGCCCAGGGAAGCGCCTGGACTTGCCTTCGATGCTCTCATGCCCTCGGGTTCCGCCATCACTTCACGACGACCACCGGGGGCGCAGGCGCTTCGATACTGCCGTGCTCCACATCGAACAGCAGGCCACCCCGCCGGGTGTAGAACCACCAGGTGATAGCCGATGCAGCTAACGTAGAATGCCAGGAAGCAATACAGCGCCAGCTCAGCCCCGCCCGTGGCGGCAATGGAACTGCCGAAGCTCTTGGGGATGAAGAAGGCGCCATATGCCGCCACCGCGGAGGTGAAGCCGATGATCGCGGCCGATTCCTTATCGGACTGCTTCACCAGGTCGGCGCCGGCGAGGCCGGGTTCGAGGCGGGCCACTTCCTTGCGGATGATGGCCGGGATCATCTGGAACGTCGAGGCATTGCCAACCCCCGTGGCCGCGAACAGGAACAGGAAGCTGGCCAGGAACACCGGGAACGCCATCGGCTGCCCCTTCATGCCGATTGCGTAGAGGATGCCGATCGTGCCGAGCGCTCATGGCGACGAACACCCAGAAGGTCAGGCGACCGCCACCGAACCGGTCGGACGCCTTGCCGGCCGCGGCCCGCGCCAGCGCGCCGACCAGCGGGCCGAGGAAGGCGTAGGCCAGCGCGTTCACCTGGGGAAACAGGATCTTCGATAACAGCGGGAACGCCGCCGAGAAGCCGATGAACGAACCGAATGTCCCGGTATAGAGCCAGCACATGATCCAGTTGTGCGTGCGCCGGAAAATCACCGCCTGGTCGGCGAACGACGCCTTCATCGTGGCGATGTCGTTCATGCCGAACCAGGCGGCGAAGGCGCTGGCGGCGATGAATGGCACGAACACGAAGCCAGCGTTCTGCAGCCACAGCGTGCTCGTCACGCCGCGCACCGTCGCCGTCTGCGGCGCGCCGCCGAACCAGCCGAACACCCCGGCCGTGATCGCCAGCGGCACCACGAACTGCACCACGCTGACGCCGAGGTTGCCAAGCCCGGCATTCAGCGCCAGGGCGCTGCCCTTCTCGGCCTTGGGGAAGAAGAACGAGATGTTGGCCATGGACGAGGCGAAGTTGCCGCCGCCCAGGCCGCACAGCAGGGCGAGCAGCAGAAAGATCCAGTAGGGCGAGCCCGGGTCCTGCACCGCGAAGCCCATGCCGAGCGCCGGGATCAGCAGCGACCAGGTGGTCAGCGTGGTCCATAGCCGCCCGCCGAACATCGCCGGCATGAAACCGTAGAACACGCGCAACGTCGCACCGGACAGGCCGGGGAGCGCGGCCAGCCAGAATAGCTGCTCGGTGGAGAATGCGAAGCCGACCGAAGGAAGCTTGGCGACCACCACGGACCACACCATCCACACCGAGAAGGACAGCAGCAGGCAGGGCACCGAGATCCACAGGTTGCGCCGGGCGATCCGGCGGCCCGTGGCGTTCCAGAAAGTCGGCATCCTCGGGCCGCCAGTCCGCGATGGCGCCGGTCGCGGCCATGCGCGCCAGCCTGCGCCGGGCCATGCAGCGGCTGCATTTCCGGCAGCTCCGGCAGCGCCGACACGGCAATGCCCTCCGCCTGCGCGGTGCGTTCCATCTGCCGGACCGCCACGTGCATCCAAACCAGTGCCGAACGGACGATGGCGAACAGCAGCCAAAAGCAGCTCTGCCACAGGCCGGTAAGGTCGTTCAGCGCGCCGAAGGCGATCGGCAGGGCGAAGCCGCCCAACCCGCCCACCAGGCCCACGACGCCGCCCACGGCGCCGACGCGGTCGGGGTAGTAGACGGGGATGTGCTTGTACACCGCGGCCTTGCCCAGGCTCATGAAGAACCCCAGCACCGAGGCCACGGCCATGAAGCCGACCACGCCAAGATTGGTCGAGAACGCGACCGTGCCCGTGGCTCCCCTGCATTACGTAGTGCGTCGGCGGGTAGGACAGGATGAAGGTGCAGACGACGGACACGAGAAAGGTCCAGTACATCACCCGCCGTGCACCGAACTTGTCCGCAAGGTGCCCGCCATAGGCGCGGAAGACCGATGCCGGGATTGAATAGGCGGCGCCGATGACGCCGGCCGAGGCGATGCTGAGGCCATACACGCCGATCAGGTAGTGCGGCAGCCACAGCGCCAGCGCCACGAAGCCGCCGAAGACGAAGAAGTAATACAGCGAGAAGCGCCACACCTGTACATTCTTCAGCGGTTCCAGCATCGCCGACAGCGGCTCGGGCTTGCGGCCGGCGGCGCGGCGCTGCACGCTGTCAGGGTCTTCCTTCGTCATGACGAAGAAGATGACCGCCACCAGCGCCAGGGCGGCCGCCCAGATCAGCGGCACGGCGTGCCACCCATAGGTCGCCATCACCATTGGGGCCGCCAGCTTGGTTACCGCGGCGCCGACATTGCCGGCGCCGAAGATGCCGAGCGCGGTGCCCTGCTTGTCCTTGGGGAACCATTTGGCGACATAGGCCACGCCTACCGAGAACGAACCGCCGGCGATGCCGACACCCAATGCCGCCAGCAGGAAGGTGGGGTAGTCGTAGGCCAGCGTCAGCAGCGCGGTCATGGCGGCGGCCGACAGCATGGTGAAGAAGAATACCATTCGGCCGCCATACTGATCCGACCAGATCCCGAGGATGAGGCGGACGAGCGAGCCGGTCAGGATCGGCGTGCCGACCAACAGGCCCAATTGCGTGTCGGTCAGGCCCAGGTTCCGCTGAATCTGGATGCCGATGATGGCGAAGATGGTCCACACCGCGAAACACACGGTGAAAGCCGCGGTGGAGAGCCAGAGCGCTCGCCGCTGGTCAGAGGGATGCACCGGCGCGGTGGTCATTGTCAGGTTCCTTTGACGTGCAGTTGGCTCATGGGCTCGCGCCCGTCGATCAGTGGATCAAGCTGGAAGCGCGCTCGTGCCGCGGCGGCGTCCACCAGATGGACAGCGTCGCCGTCCACCCGGACGCCGTAGCGCGCGACGGCGGCCAGGGTGCGCGAGAACGTTTCGCGGGTGATGCCGAGCTGCGACGCGATCAGCCGCTTTTCCAACGGCAGCCGCGCCGTGGCGCCTGGCGGCGAATTGTCCACCAGCTTCAGCAGGTAGCAGCCGACCCGCTCCTCCGCCGAGCGCAGTTGCAGGTTTTTCGCGTGCTTGATCTGGCGGCGGAACTGTGCCGCCTGGCAGGCCAGCACGGCGAGGCACAGCGCATGATCGGCGGCAACGGCGTCACGGAACGTCTCCGCCTGGATCATGACAATGCGGGCGTCGCTCAGCACGCGCGCGCGCAGCAGATAGGGCTGCCGGTTCAATACGGCGGCGGGGAGCAGAAGGTCGGGCCCGCGCACCAGTTCGACCAGTGTTTCCTCGGCACCCCGCACGGCGAGCAGTTCCACGGTGCCGCTGGCCAGCAGCAGGGCGAATGCCGGCGTCTCGGCCTGTTCGAACAGCGTGCTGCCAGCGGGCATGCCGTGCAGCACCGCCTGGTGTGCCAGGAGATCCAGCGCCGCGGCGGGAACGTGGCCAAGCCATTCCGTGGCCGCTAGCGCTTCGCGCGGCGTTGCCGGCCCGGCGGCGCCCGGTTCGCCGTGCGTTTCTGTTCCCATCAACATCGCCATTCCTTCTGTCGTGCCGCCTGCCGTCGTGGCCCGCCGCGCCCGCGCGCCGCATCGAGGCGCCGGACGCCGCGTTCTTCGGCACGTCATGAACGGATAAACATCAATTTATAGCATTGATCTAAGTCAACGCAGTGGTGTGACGTTGGCCATATGGTGTCCCCACGCTCCGGGGCCGTCGAATGCCGGAGGGGCTTCAACAGCGCAGGAAAACCCCCGGAAATGAGCCACTTCCTCGACCGGCTGACCTTCTTCAAGAAGCAGGTCGACACGTTTGCCGATGGCCACGGCATCGTCACCAACGAGCCGCGGGCGTGGGAAGACGGCTATCGGAAGCGTTGGCAACACGACAAGGTCGTCCGTTCGACGCACGGGGTGAACTGCACCGGGTCGTGCTCGTGGAAAATCTACGTCAAGGGCGGCATCGTCACCTGGGAGACGCAGCAGACCGATTATCCGCGCACCCGGCCCGACCTGCCCAACCATGAACCGCGCGGCTGCGCCCGTGGCGCCAGCTATTCCTGGTATCTGTATTCGGCCAACCGGGTGAAGCACCCGATGGTGCGCGGCCGCCTGCTCAAGATGTGGCGCGAAGCGCGCGCGACGCTGACGCCGGTCGCCGCCTGGGCATCGATCGTGGAGAACCCCGAAAAGCGCGCGAGCTACACTAGCAAGCGCGGCCTGGGCGGCCTGGTCCGCGCCAACTGGGACGAGGTGAATGAAATCATCGCCTCAGCCAACGCCTATACCGTCAAGACCCATGGCCCCGACCGTGTTGTTGGCTTCTCTCCCATCCCGGCGATGTCGATGGTCTCCTACGCCGCCGGCGCCCGCTATCTGTCGCTGCTCGGCGGCGTCTGCCTCAGCTTCTACGACTGGTACTGCGACCTTCCCCCGGCCAGCCCGCAGACCTGGGGCGAGCAGACCGACGTTCCCGAAAGTGCCGACTGGTACAATGCGGGATACCTGATGATCTGGGGCTCCAACGTCCCGCAGACCCGCACGCCAGACGCCCATTTCTATACCGAGGTGCGCTACAAGGGCACCAAGAGCGTCGTCGTTTCGCCCGACTATGCCGAGGCGACAAAATTCGCCGATCTGTGGCTGAGCCCGAAGCAGGGCACCGACGCCGCCCTGGCGCTGGCCATCGGCCACGTGATCCTGCGCGAATACTACCTCGACCGCACCGTGCCCTATTTCGCCGACTATGCCCGCCGCTACACCGATCTGCCCATGCTGGTGCGCCTGGCGCGCAAGGGCGACGCATATGTTCCCGATCGCCTGCTGCGCGCGGAGGACTTCGCCGACAATCTGGGCGAGGCCAACAATGCGGCCTGGAAGACCATGGCCTTCGACCAGGACGGCCAGCCCGTGGTGCCGCTCGGCTCCGTCGGCTTCCGCTGGGGCCAACAGGGCAAGTGGAACCTCGAAGCCCGCGAGAGCACCGGCCGCGACGTCGACCTGAAGTTGAGCCTGGCGGGCGACAATCCGACGGCGCGAGTCAGCTTCCCTTATTTCGGCGGGCTGGCCACCAACGGCTTCAAGGCCACCGAACATGGCGATGTGCTGACCCGCAACGTCCCGGTCCGCAACCTGGCCCTCAAGGACGGCGACTCCCTGGTCACCACCGTGTTCGACCTGATGTGCGCCAATTACGGCCTGGACCGCGATCTCGGCGGCAGCAACGTCGCGCGCGACTACAACGAGGACAAGCCGTTCACGCCGGCCTGGGCGGAGAACATCACCGGGGTGCCGCGCGCCCACATCATCCACGTCGCCCGCGAGTTCGCCACCAACGCCGAGAAGACCAATGGCCGTTCCATGGTCATCCTCGGTGCCGGGCTGAACCATTGGTACCACATGGACATGGCCTATCGCGGCATCATCAACATGCTGGTGTTCTGCGGCTGCATCGGCCAGTCCGGCGGCGGCTGGTCGCATTATGTCGGCCAGGAGAAGCTGCGCCCGCAAACCGGCTGGGCGCCGATCGCCTTCGCCACCGACTGGGCCAAGCCGCCCCGCCACATGAACAGCACCTCGTTCTTCTACGGCCACACCGACCAGTGGCGCTACGAGACGCTGAACGTGGCCGAGATCCTGTCCCCCACCGCGCCCGATGGCGACTGGAGCGGCAGCATGGTCGATTACAACGTGCGCGCCGAGCGCATGGGCTGGCTGCCATCCGCCCCGCAACTCAAGCAGAACCCGCTGACCCTGGCGGCGAAAGCGAAGGCCGCCGGGCTGGAGCCGAAGGACTACGTCCCCCAGGCGCTCGCCTCCGGCGAGATTGAAATGTCGTGCCAGGACCCGGACGCACCTGAGAACTGGCCGCGGAACATGTTCGTGTGGCGCTCCAACCTGCTCGGCTCATCCGGCAAGGGGCACGAGTATTTCCTCAAGCACCTGCTCGGCACCAGCAACGGCGTGCTGGGCAAGGACCTGGGCACCGAGGGCCGCGAACGCCCGCAGGACGTGGCGTGGCACGAGCGCGCGCCGGAGGGAAAGCTCGACCTGCTGGTGACGCTCGACTTCCGCATGTCCACCACCTGCGTCTATTCGGACATCGTGCTGCCGACGGCAACCTGGTACGAGAAGAACGACCTGAACACGTCCGACATGCACCCGTTCATCCATCCGCTCACCGCGGCGGTGGACCCGGCCTGGGAAGCACGGACCGACTGGCAAATCTACCAGGACATCGCCCGCACCTTCTCCGAAGTGGCGCCCGAGGTATTGGGCCGCGAGACCGACGTGGTGCTCACGCCGGTGCAGCACGACACGCCCGGCGAGCTTGCCCAGCCCTATGGCGTCAGCGACTGGAAGCGCGAGCGGCTGACACCCATCCCCGGCCGCACCATGCCGGCGGTGACGGTGGTCGAGCGCGACTATCCCAACCTGTATGCCCGCTTCACCGCCATCGGCCCGCTGCTGGAAAAGACCGGCAACGGCGGCAAGGGGATCGGCTGGAATACCGAGCATGAAGTGGAGTTCCTGCGCGCGCTGAACGGCACCACGGCCAAGGGCGCGGCCGCCGGCCAACCGAAGCTGGAAACCGACATCCACGCCATCGAGGCCATCCTCAGCCTGGCGCCCGAGACCAACGGCGAGGTCGCGGTGAAGGCATGGGAGGCGCTGGGCAAGCTGACCGGCCGCGACCACGCGCACCTGGCACTGCCGAAGGAAGACGAGAAGATCCGTTTCCGCGACGTGGTCGCCCAGCCCCGCAAGATCATTTCATCCCCGACCTGGTCGGGCATCGAGAGCGAAAAGGTCTGCTACAACGCCGGCTACACCAACGTGCATGAACTGATCCCCTGGCGCACCCTCACCGGCCGCCAGCAGCTCTACCAGGACCATCTGTGGATGCGCGCATTCGGCGAGGCGCTGGTGACATGGCGCCCGCCGGTGGACACCAAGGCGACCGCACAAGTGCAGGGCCGCCACTCCAACGGCAATCCCGAGATCGCGCTGAACTTCGTCACCCCGCACCAGAAATGGGGCATCCACAGCACCTACACCGACAACCTGCTGATGCTGACCCTCAGCCGCGGCGGACCCTGCATCTGGATGAGCGAGGCCGACGCGAAGAAGGTCGGCATCACCGACAATGACTGGGTCGAGGCCTACAACAGCAACGGCGCCCTGGTGGCGCGGGCGGTGGTTTCCCAGCGGGTCAATCCCGGCATGGTCATGATGTACCACGCACAGGAAAAGATCATGAACATGCCCGGCAGCGAGATCACCGGGCAGCGCGGCGGCATCCACAACTCGGTCACCCGCGCCGTGCTGAAGCCCACGCACATGATCGGCGGCTACGCCCAGCAATCCTATGGCTTCAACTACTACGGCACCGTCGGCAGCAACCGCGACGAGTTCATCGTCATCCGGCGCATGAGCAAGGTCGACTGGCTGGATGGCACGCCGCACACGATGCAGAACCTGGGGCAGCCCCTGGGGCAAAAGGAGACCGTGGCATGAGAGTTCGCGCGCAGATCGGCATGGTGCTGAACCTCGACAAGTGCATCGGCTGCCACACCTGTTCGGTAACATGCAAGAACGTCTGGACCAGCCGCGAGGGCGTCGAATACGCCTGGTTCAACAATGTGGAGACCAAGCCCGGTATCGGCTACCCAAAGGATTGGGAGAACCAGAAGCGCTGGAAAGGCGGCTGGACGCGGCGCGCCAACGGCGCCATCGAGCCGCGCATCGGCGCCAAGTGGCGTGTGCTGGCCAACATCTTCGCCAACCCCGACCTGCCTGAGATCGACGACTACTACGAGCCCTTCACCTTCGACTACGCCCATCTCCAGACCGCGCCCGAGGGCAAGGTGATGCCCACGGCCCGTCCGCGCTCGCTGGTGTCCGGCGAGCGGATGGAAAAGATCAAGTGGGGGCCAAACTGGGAGGAGATCCTCGGCGGCGAGTTCGCCGGCCGCTCCAGGGACGCCAATTTCGAAGGCGTGCAGAAGGAGATCTACGGCCAGTTCGAAAACACCTTCATGATGTACCTGCCACGCCTGTGCGAGCACTGCCTGAACCCGACCTGCGTCGCCGCCTGCCCGTCGGGCGCCATCTACAAGCGCGAGGAAGACGGCATCGTCCTGATCGACCAGGACAAGTGCCGCGGCTGGCGCATGTGCGTCTCGGCCTGCCCCTACAAGAAAATCTACTACAACTGGTCGTCCGGCAAGTCGGAGAAATGCACCTTCTGCTTCCCGCGCATCGAGGCCGGCCTGCCCACCGTCTGCTCGGAAACCTGCGTCGGCCGCATCCGCTATCTCGGCGTTGTGCTGTACGACGCCGACCAGATCCAGGCCGCGGCCTCGGCACCCGATGTCGGCGACCTCTATGAGGAACAGCTCAAGGTCTTCCTCGACCCGAACGACCCCAGGGTGCAGGCGCAGGCCCGGCTGGACGGCATTTCGGAATCCTGGCTGGAAGCCGCGAAGCTTTCGCCGGTGTGGAAGATGGCGATGGACTGGAAGATCGCCTTCCCGCTCCATCCCGAATACCGCACCCTGCCGATGGTCTGGTACGTGCCACCACTGTCGCCGATCCAGGCCGCGGCCGCCAAGGGTGACCTGGGCGAGATCGGCGGCATGCCGGATGTGAAATCGCTGCGCATCCCCGTCGAATACCTCGCCAACCTGCTCACCGCCGGCCGCACCCAGCCGGTCGAGCTTGCGCTCGAGAGGATGCTGGCGATGCGCGCCTACATGCGGTCCAAGTCCGTCGATGGTGTGCTGGATGACGGCATCGCCAAGCGCGTCGGCCTGAGCGGCGCCGACATCGAGGACATGTATCAGCTGATGGCGATCGCCAACTACGAGGATCGCTTCGTCATCCCGACAGCGCATCGCGAAACCGGCGAGGACGCTTTCGAAATGAAGGGCTCCTGCGGGTTCTCCTTCGGCGACAACTGCAGCGGCAGCAAGACCGGGTTCGACCTCTTCGCGGGCAACAAGCCGCGAACCAAGTCGCCGGCGGAGGTGGCATGATGGCCCGCACCTATCGCGCGCTGGCGGCCCTGCTGTCGTACCCCACGGAAAACCTGCAGGAGGCAATCGGCGAGATCGCAGGCGTGCTGGCGAGCGAGGGCATCGTGGACACCGCCCAACTGCCTGCCATCCGCGCCTTCCTGGCCGAGCTCGCGACCGCGGACATCTACGACCTGCAGGAACGCTACTTCGCCCTGTTCGACCGCAGCCGCACGCTGTCGCTGCATCTGTTCGAGCACATCCACGGCGAAAGCCGCGACCGTGGCCAGGCGATGGCCGACCTGATCGCGCTCTACCAGGAACACGGCCTGGATATGGCGAACGATGAGCTGCCCGACTTCCTGCCGCTGTTCCTGGAATTTCTCTCGCTCCTGCCGGATGCCGAGGCGCGTGCGATGCTGGCCGAACCCGCCGGCATCCTGCGCGCCCTGACCGACCGGCTGGCCGCCCGCAACACCGGCTACATGACGGTCATGGCGGCACTGGCCGACATCGCGGCGGCCCCGATGCTGGCGATGTCGGACATCCCCGAGGACGATCCGGACGACCTCGAAACGATGGACGCCGCCTGGGAGGAAGCCGCCGTGCGCTTCGGCCCGGGCGAGGCGATCGACGGCTGCGGCACCGACCGCCTGCGCACGCAGATCCGCGCCGGCCAGCGCGACGTCCGCCAGAACATCGCCTCCAATGCGCCCCGGGGCGCCAACCCGGCAGCCTAGGAACCGCAATCATGCAAGCCTGGCTCAACAACGCCCTGTTCGGCTGGTATCCCTACGTCGCGCTGTCCGTGTTCCTGCTCGGCAGCCTGCTGCGCTTCGACCACTCCCAGTACACCTGGCGCACCGGCTCCAGCCAGTTGCTCCGCCGCCGCCAGATGATGTGGGGATCGAACCTCATGCATGTCGGCATCCTGGCCATCTTCGGTGGCCACCTGATCGGCCTGCTGACACCGGTGGTGGTGTTCGACACGCTCGGCATCAGCCATGGCTTCAAGCAGCTTCTCGCCATGGTCGTCGGCGGCGTCGCGGGCGTGGCCTGCTGGATCGGCATCGCCCTGCTGGCCCACCGCCGCCTGTTCGACGCGCGCATCCGCGCCACCTCCAGCTTCGCCGACACCGCGATCCTGCTGGTGCTGTGGGCGCAGTTGACGTTGGGCCTGGCCACCATCTTCGTTTCGGCCAACCATCTCGACGGCCACGAGATGCTGAAGTTCATGACCTGGGCCCAGGGCATCGTCACCCTCAATCCCGGCGTCGCGGCGGTGGTCGCGGATGTCAGCCCGGTCTTCAAGCTGCATCTGTTCCTCGGAATGACGATCTTCCTGGTCTTTCCCTTCACCAGGCTGGTGCATGTCTGGAGCGCCCCTGTCTGGTACCTCGGCCGCAAGGGCTACCAGATCGTGCGCACCACGCGGGCCGCAATCGGGCGGCCCACCGCGGCGGCCGCGTCGCCCCGCGCCGCCTTCTCCCCGAGGCCGGCGCCGGCCATCGGTCCCGTTCCCAGCCCAGGAAACGATTGAGCCATGCGCATCGAACACAGGCGGTCATCCGCACCCCGGATCGTGGCCGTCAATGACGCGGTCATCGCCAGCGCCGATATCGCGCGCGAGGTCCAGAACCAGGACGCCAGTTCGCCCGTCGCGGCGTGGGAAGCGGCGACCCGCGCGCTGGTGGTGCGCGAACTGCTGAAGCAGCGCGCCCACGCCCTGAAAATCGTCGCCACGCCGCGCAGCGACAATGGCCTGCGCGAAACCGACGAGGAGGCACTTATCAGGATGCTGCTGGAAGCCGAGGTGCGCACACCTTCGGCGGAGGAGTCGGATTGCCGGCGCTACTACCAGTCCAACCTGGCACGCTTCCGCAGCCCCGACCTCTATGAGCCGCTGCATATATTGTTCAAGGCGTCCGTCGACGACCAGGCTGCCTACACCCGGGCCGTCGCCCAGGCGGAGCTTGTTCTGGCGGAGGTGAAGCAGGCTCCGGAACGCTTCGAGAGCATGGCCAGGGCGCTGTCCGACTGCCCGTCATCGGCTGAAGGCGGCCGCCTGGGCCAGATCGCCCGCGGCGACACGACGCCCGAATTCGAAGCGGCACTGCAAAACCTTGCGCCGGGCCGGATCTGCCCCGACATCGTGCGCACACGGTACGGCGTCCATGTCGTTCGCCTGGACCGCAAGATGGCAGGCTCCCCGCTCCCGTTCGAGCAGGTTCACGAGCGTATCGCCGCCTACCTCGAAGCAAGTTCGTCGCGCCGTGCAGTGGCGCAATACGTGGCGTTGCTTGCTGGCCAGGCCCGGATCAGCGGATGCGATATCGCGGGCGCGACCTCGCCCCTGGTGCAGTAGGAGGCGGCGATGCTGGGCAATATTCTGGGCGGCCTGACCAATGCCACCGTGGCGGAGGAACTGCTATCCGTCATTGCGGACGAGGCGCTGCTGCAGCGGGTCAAGACGGAAGCGGACAAGAATTCGGTAAGCGCCGGCGCCTATGTCGCCGCCACTGTCCGCCATCTGCTGGACCACGGCAGCGAAGAAATCTGGCTCGACCTGGTGGGCAGGATGGCCAACTCGCCGCAACCGGGCACAGCCGCATTGCAAGCCATCCTGGCGCGTGCGTTTCCGGCACCCGGCAGCCAAGCGGCCCGCGGACAAGGCGTAGAGGAAGAGTCGCGCCGACTGCCAGGACATTCGCACGCCCACGCGCACAACAAGACGCCGTGAACGCGCTCGATCCGGCATTTGGCTGCATGATCCGGGCGCGGATGCGGTTGGGAAGAAGCTGGCAGCATCGGCAACGCCGCTGGGCAGCACATGCGAAGTCCGCAATAGTTCGTTCGACGAACGGGCACCACCAACCGCGCACGATCGCCTCCCCTGGACGGATCGGCAGTGAGTCCGGGTAAAAATCTCTGATCCGTTCGCCGCGCTACAGTGTGAATTCGGTCGCGGCCAGGGTAATGACGCCGGCGAGGCGGATTTCGAAGAGCGGGGTGCTGCCGGCGATGCTGGCCTGGACGATCGCGCCGGGGCCCGTCACGTCGTAGCGCAGTTCGCCGGCGGCAGCGCTGAACGGGCTGATGCCGAGGAAGCTGAACCCCTGGCGGTCGGGCAGGATGTCATTGGCGTCGATCGCCGAGAGGTCGATCAGGTCCCCCTGGGCGGTGCTGAAATCGCCGATCCGGTCGCGACTGGCACCAACCGCGCTGTCGCCAGCGGCCAGGAAGCGGAATAAATCCGCGCCGCCCCCCCCGATGAAGCTGTCGCGCCCCAGGGTGTCGTCCAGGATGTTGGCATCGCCATCGCCGAGGATGAGGTTGGGCGCCACCGCCCACAGGTCGATCGGCACGTCGCTGGCGGCCTGGCTGGTGTCGGTGAAGTAGCTGTCGTCCAGCTTGGCATAGCTCGATGGAACCTGGTTGGCCTGGGTCAGCGGTACATAGCTGCCATTCACGTCGCCGCTCAGCACCGCCACGTAGTTCGCGGCGGTGGTATTGGACAGGCTGGTGCTGGTGGCGAAGTCGGTCGGCACCGCGGACTTGGTGACGGTGAAGGCCTGGGCGTTGCTGTCCCAGAAGGTCATGTCTTCCGGCACCATGCTGAAGCTGGCTACCTTGACGTTGGCCAGTTTGACCGCCATGCGCAACACCGCTTGGGCATCGGCCACGGTGATCTTGCCGTCGCCGTTCACGTCGGCGGCGATCTACTGGTACGGCGAGGCCATCGGCACCGAGCCGTCGGCGCCGACATTGTTGGGGTTGATGCCGACCGCCAGCTTCAATGCCGCCTGGGCGTCGGCCGCAGTGATCGCGTTGCCGGTATCCGTCGCCGGCCGGCTGGCAGCCATGGAATAGGTGTCGGGCAGCAGCGCGGCCAGGGTGAAGGCGCCGGCCACGCCGGAGGTGCCGACGACATAGCCCAGGCTGAGCGGCACCCCCGCGGTGGTGCCGATGGCGCCGTCGGTGAGGGCCACTTCCAGCGCGGTGGTGCCCGCGGGCAAGGTGAAGGTGAGGATGCCGAGCTTGGTGGCGGTGGCGAGCGCGGTGGTGCCGCTGCCGGCCAGGGCGAGGCTGCCGGCGTCGGCGGTGGGGGTGACGGTCCAGTCGCCGGGCAGGATGGCTGCGAAGACGGCGGTGAAGTCGGTGCCGAAGGCCAGGGTGGCGGCGAAGTCGGTCGCGGGGTCGGTGGGGTTGGCCCAGAGTTCCGCGACGAGGTTGCCGCCGGCATCAGGATGGACCTGGCGCCGGGCGAGCGGCGAGGTGCCGCCGCCGACGGGATCGCCACTGCCGATCGCGGCCACGGCGACGTCGGCCAGCAGGGCGTGGGTCTTCCAGGAATAGGCGATGCCGTTGACGTCGGCGGGGATGTCGGCGGCCAGGACCGGGGCGGAGCCGAGCGCCTGCGCACCCCCGATGGAGCTGCGCCCCGCCATGGTGCCGGGGGCGGCGACGAAGAACATGCCGTGCGCGGCCTGGAGATCGGCCATGGTGAACTGGAATTCGGTAAAGTAGTCCTGCCCGGCGGTCACGCCCCAGGGATTGCGGGCGACGAACTTGTCGGTGGCAGCATCGTATTTCGTCACCCACAGCATGTGGCCGCCCCCATTGGCGAACTCACCGACAAAGGCGCGCACGCCGTCCATCCTCGTGTCCTGGAAGGAGCCGACATCGACCTCGTTGCCGGCAAGCAGGGCGGTCTTGAGGATTTCCGTGAGCTTGGCGAGTTCCGCAGGCGATTTGGCGGGCGTCTTGAAATTGACGTCATAGGGGGTGATCGGCTTGGTGGTGATGTAGGTGAGCGGATCGGCCCAGCCGCCGGAGATGCCGAAGAAGGCGTTGGCGCCGTCATGACCGATCGAGCGCTGCTCGTTCAGCTGGGCATAGGCCTTCTCGATCATCGCCACCCAGATATTGGCGGATTTGTTGATGTTGGAATTGGCGGTGCCATCGAATATTGGCAGGTAGCGGTTGACGGTGACATAGACCGGCTGGCCGCCGACGAAAAAGCGCACGCCAAAGGTGCCGTTGCCGTTGTCCACGAACATATCGCGGATCAGTTGCGGGTCGTACAGCGCAATGGCACCCAGTGAGGCCAGCAGGCAGCAATCGCCCAGGGAACCCTGGTTGATGTCGGTGATCTGTGGCCCGAACGCCTCGTGCCCCTCGATGACGCCGCCATTGCCGGCAGCGGGCTTCCAGACGAAGTAGCCGTAGCTGCTCATCGAGGTGAAGGTGTAGCTCAGCGTGGGCAGGCCGGCGGGCTCGTTGACCACGTCGAACAGGGTCGGCGCGGCGACGGAGAGGAGGTAGCCGACATTGCGGGCGTGGGATGCCAGCACCGGGACATCGAGATTGGCCGAGGTGACCTTGGCGACGACGGGCGTGGAATACTGGAAACCGTCGGACGCCATCACCGCGATGCCCTCGTAGTCCGGTGATGCGGTGCCGACATAGGTCGCCTTGGGGAGGTCCGCGGCGCTGACGGTCGCCCAGGCCTTGGCCGACACGGCGAGGCCGTCGATCTCGATATGGCCGCCGCCGCTGCCGTAGTCCCAGAAGGAATACTGGGCGATGGCGTTGCCGTTCTCGCCCGGCGCGGCGGTGGCGATCAGGGAGGCGAGCTGGAGTCGCAGGTTCAGCCCGACCGTGGCGTTCTGCGCCTGGAGCGTGGGCGGTGTGGGCGGTGTGGCGGTGGCGGCGATGGTGGCCACCGCGGTGTTGGAAAAGCCGGTGCCGTCCCATATCTCGACGGCCACCGCCTCGCGCCCGGTGGTGCTGCCGGCGCGGAAGGTCAGCTGGCCGGTATCGGCGGCGGCGACGATGATCCAGTCCAGCGTGTTCTGCACCAGGCCGTTGAGCGCGAAATACCCCGCATTGCCGCCGAGGTCGCGGAAGGCATATGACACCACCGAGGCCGGCGCGCTGATGGTTTTCAGCAGCAGGGCGGCGGGCAGCACCTGGTCCACGCCGACCTTCTGGTTGGCCACCGTGATGGCGACCGGGGAGCCGCCGGCGGCACCCTGTGTATAGGCGGTGGTGGTGACCGGCGTGGACCACAGCACGCCGTTGTAGATTTCCATGCTGATGGTCTCGGCGCCGGTCGCCGCGCCGCCGACATAGCTCAGTGCGCCGGACTGGAACTCCTCGACTGTCACGGTGTTCGAGGTGCCGTCGGTGATCAGCGTGCCGCCGAGGGCGAACTGGCCGCCGCCGGCGCTGTCGGTGAAGCGGAACGAGACGATCGGGAAGTTGTTCGGGTCGGAGTAGTAGTCCACGAACTGGCGTGCCAGCAGGCTCTGGCCGGCGTCGACGATGCGGGCGGCCGGGTGGATGGCGGCGGGCAGGCGGGCGAGGGTGACGACCGGGGCCACGCCGAGCGGCCGGTAGTCGTCCGAGCAGGCATCGGCATGTGCGGGCACCGCGACGCGCGAGCGCAACACGAAGCTGCCGGATGCGGGCAGATTGAAGCGCAACGTCGTGCCCTTGCGCACCGGCGCGATCTCCAGCCCGTCAACCTCCAGCACCACGGCCGCGTCGCGCACCAGCCGCCAGCCCAGCGTCTGCGCCCGTCCCACGAGTGCGGCGCGGATCGCCGCGAGGCGGACCCCCTCGCGCAGCAGCGGCACACCGCCATCGGCACGCCAGGAACCGCGGACGAAGTCGGCATGCGCCTGCACCACCGTGCCGCCGTTGGCGAAGGCGGAGCGGTTGCCGGTATCGAGATAGCTCTCGGCCGCCGCGCCTTCGGCCAGCAACAAATTGTGGTCCGTCAACTCGACATGAAAATAATGAACCGCTCGCGGTGCCTCCTGCACGATCGTCACACCGTTCAGCAGGTATCGCACCGGCACCAGGTGGCCGCCGAGGAACAGCGCGTGGTCCGGGCTCAGCAACAGGTCACGATGCGGCACGCCGTGGGCCAGCGCCCCGGCGCTCACCCGCACCGGGCTCACATCCCCGGGGATGGCGTGCAGCATCCAGCCGGCGCTGGCCAATCCAGGTCACCTTCACCGTGCCGCCGCGCGCGAGCAAGGCCACGTCGCCGACCTCCAGCGCCTCCACCGGCACCTCTCCGCGCGTGGTCAGGATTCGCGTGCCGGCGGCGAAGCACGGGGCGGCGGAGCCGAGCGGTAAGGCCGGGCTGGCTCCGAACGAGTTGCCGTCGACATCGGTATAGCTGTCCACCGTGACGCTGCCGTCCGGAATGGTCTCGGCGCTGGCGAGGACGAAGTTCAGCCTGACCAGAACGGCATCGTCCACCGAAGCAACCGGGGAGGCGAAGTTGGCGTCGAACATGCCGACCGCGCCGTTCTCGGGATTGGCCTGGACCAGCCAGTTCGCCGGTCCGACGGCGCTTGTGAAGGTTGCCAGATCCCAGCGATGCTGACGGTGAGAGTCCATTTCGAATCGCTTTACGATCGAGCCAGCCTTCGTAGCAGCAGCACGCTGGATGCAGCGTAGAGGAACGCCTCGACGCTTTCGAGAGTAGCTTCGAAGTCCTTTGCCAAGCGCCTATTGCGGTTGATCCAGGCGAAGAACCGCTCGACCACCCAGCGTCTGGCGATGACGGCAAAGCCGACTTGGTTGTCGGCCTTGCGGACCACCTCGATGCGGATCGGACTGGCATCGGCGACCCTGGGACCGGCATAGCCGCCGTCCGCATAGCCCAACGCCACGAACGGCCAACTTGCGCGAGACGCCCGCAGCAGCGGTCCGGCGCCATCCCGATCCTGGATGGCGGCCGAATGGGCCTGCAACTTCAGTGCCCGGCCGTCGGTATCGACCAGGGCGTGCCGCTTGCGACCCTTGATCTTCTTGCCTGCGTCGTAGCCGCGCACGCCGCCACTCTCGGTGGTCTTGACGCTCTGGCTGTCAATCACGGCCGCAGTTGGGCTTGCCTCGCGCCCCGTCCGCTCGCGGTCGAGCATCACCAGGTAATGGTTGATCCGCTCCCAGGTGCCGTCGTCGCGGAACCGGGCGAACCAGCGATAGACCGTCGGCACGGGCGGAAAGTCCTTGGGCAGAAGGCTCCAGGCGATCCCTCCGCGCAGCACGTAGAAGATCGCGTTGACGATCTCTCGCATCTCCCATTTCCGCGGGCAACCGCACCGGCAAGCGGCAGGCAGGAACGGCCCGAGGATCAGCCACTCGGCGTCGGTGACGTCACTTCCATAGCGGAGGCCCGCGCGGCTATGCTGCGCGCGGGTGGTCGGCGTCCACATGAGATCTCCGGCAAGGCTTCGAACACCTGCCCGGAATCACATCTGGCACGGCCATCCAACCCCCAAAATCTACCGTTCCGCATTAATTCCGAAATGGCCTCTGAGATCGGCCGTGTCGACATTAGTTCCGCCGAGGGCGTGGATCACGACCTGGTAGGAAGTATCCACCTGACTATAAGTGGCGAAGAACCGACTGCTCATTTATCTCCCTCATTACGATTCCGTTCATGATCTTGGGCGCTTAGTTACCGTGAGTGCCGCGGCAGGTTTAAGCAATGCGCCGAGACCGCAATAATTTTATGTATTTGCATGAGAAATGCATCCAGACTGAAAACATGTCGACGAATACAATAAGTATTCGATGCATCGTCCATCGTAACATTTTGCATCCAGCCCGAGCGCCTTGCGAGGCGAGGATCTGTTGGCCAGCCACGTCACGAATAATGCCGGACGACCCACCCAGCCCCTCGGCGCCCCGCCGCGGCGGATCTCGTCAAACCACTGGCGACGTCATGACCGTCCCGATCATCCTGCCCGGCTGCGAAAGGGCGACCCAACGTAGCGCGCTCATCGCGGCGCTGGTGCACTGCCCCAGTCTGCCGAATTCAGTCTGCCGATTCACTCTGCCGATTCACATGGCGGAACAGGTGTGAGGGCTTGGCGGCATGGCCCAAACGCTATCCGTGATCGCGGGCGCATTGGACCAGCAGCGCCTGCAATCCATCGCGGCCGACCGAAACCGGCCCGGCAAGCACCTGGAGCGGCCACGCGCGCTACTGGACTCGATCGATCCTCGTCCGGTGCAGCAAATCGCCGATGAGGCCGGAATCCGTCGCCCGCCGGTCTGGCGCTGGCAGCAACGCTTCGCCGAAGGAGGCGTGGACGGTCTGCTGCACGACAAGACCCGCCCTCCCCGCACACCCCCCATGCCGCCAGACGTGGCTGCGCGGGTGGTGACACCAACTTGCGGTTCGCCGCCGCATCAAGGCGACACACTGGACCGGGCACGCCATGGCGAAGGCCGCGGGCATCTCGCCGCGCCCGGTGCAGCGCATCTGGCAAGCACGCCAGCTTAACCCGCATCGCGTGCGCACCTTCAGGGGCTGCGGCCTCTATCTCGACCTACCCACCGATTCGGTCGTGCTGTCGATCGACGAGAAGAGCCGGATACAGGGGCGCGACCGCTCCCAGCCCGGCCTGACACTGAAGTCGGGCCGTGGCCGACAACGACGCCAGCCAGAAGCCTTTCGCAGGAACCGCCTGCTTTCTGTCGCTGCTTCTGCCCCTCGCCGGGTGCCTACGTCAGGCTGACCGAAGCCGCCTCCGGGCCCTTGGCTCCTTGCACCACGCCGATCCGCACCGACTGTCCTTCGGCCAGTGTCGAGATCCCCGACCGTTCAAGGGCCGTCGCATGGACAAAAACGTCCTTGCCGCCTGTGTCCGGGCTGACAAACCCGAAACCCTTCTCAGCATTGTACCATTTCACGGTGCCGCCCATCTCAGTCGCGGCGCTCAAGTCAACCTGGCGACGCGGGCGGCTGGGCGCCCCGCCGCGGTCGCTCTCTGGGCGGTGCCCGCCCTGCGCCATCGCGGGTCCTTCGGCCACTGACACGACCTGTTCGACCTGCAGGCCCTTCTGGCCCTTTCCAACCCGGACCTTAAGCAGCGCACCGGGTGCGACCGCTTGAAGCCCACTGGCCTGCAACGCGCTGACATGAAGGAATGCGTCACCCGCCCCGTCCGCCAGTGTCACAAAGCCGAATCCCTTCTCGGCGTTGTACCAATTGACCGTCGCCCCAACCTCCGGCGCGGAGGAGCTTACGGAAAACGACGGGAAAGGCACGAACTCCGGGGTGTTGCCATAGAGACTGCTATTGTCATCGCTCCAACCGCGCGATTGCCGCTGGCGATCGTTCTTCTGTCTTTTCAAGAGTGTGGCTTTCCTCGTTCGCTTCACCGCAGTCGCTGGTCAAGATCGGCCCATCGACAATTTGTAGATAGCGATCGGCCGATCCTCCTGAAAGATGGGGAATGGCAGATTCAGTTCACTTGTCAAATCCGAATGCCCGGCGGGCGGCAGAATTGAACAGGCATTGCCGGTCACAACCGTCACCGTTCCAAAGCCCACCTTGGCGCCCGCCTTCCCGTCCACAAGCCCCCGGATCCGGCCCGGGCTCGCCGGCGAGGCACCCAGGAGCCGTCGTCACGCCACTTCCGGCACCTGGCCGAAGACGCCGAGGAACTCCGGCTCGCCATAATCGCCGGCTTCCTCATCGGCCATGACGCGGACGATGTGCGCGCCTACGGCGATGCCGCTCGCCAGCGCCTTCTCGGCCCGGCGCTCGGCATCGGCGGCGTTGCGGCAGGCCACCGGCTGGCCCGGCTTCAGCCCGCCGCGCCGACCTTGGACGTAAGGCTGGTAGATGATTCGTTCAGCTGCCGCCATGGCGAGCCTCCAATGCGAGATGATGAAACAGGAGCGTGGCAGCCAGGATGCGTTCGCCAGCGCCTCGGGACCGATGCGAGGCCAAAGCCGAAATCACCTCATTCTTGACGGCGCCGGCCGAAGGCGGCCTCGGCACGCGCTCTGCAAACCACTGGTGCACGCGACGCACAAATGCACCCTCCAAGTCGGGCACGCCATCAACGAAGACAATGTACCAGATCTCCACCCACAAGTCGTCCCAACCGCACCGCGATGGCGCCCCTCCACGCGATGCCACCGTGTCCGGCAGGACGGCGAGGACCTCACGGCGAGAACCTCGCAGCCGTCACCCTGGCCGACGCCCAGGTTGCCGCGCGCTCTGCCTCGTCACCCCGCCGGTTCACCGCCCTAGCGGATGGAATCTGACGGAGAGCAACGTCAAATTCCATCCACTACCCTGATTTCGTGGGGCGATTAGCCAAACGCTTGGGAGTCAAGCGTTTGGACCGCACCACCAGTTCGCCATCTGGTGCGCCGCCGTTCACAGCCCGGCCACGAACGCACACCGCCAGCGGGAACCGGCAAGCCTCGCGCGGGGTTTTCTGCGAGACCGCAATCTTCCGCGCGGCTCATGGGCGCCGGCGGAGTCCGGCGGTTTCCGATCAGGGTACGTCGTCATGCGAAACAAGCCGGACCAACCTCTCGTCGCCGCGGCGCTCGCCGCAACCGCGTTCCTGCTGGCAATGTTCCGGCGCCCCCCGCACCCCCCGCCGGCCCGTCCCAGGGGCCAGATGGCAGTGAGGCCGACGCAACGCTCCACCCCGGCATCCTCCGGCCGCGCGGGCGCCGGCGGCAACGGCCACGCCGCCGACACGCCCTCGGAAATCCCCGCGCGCGGCTGGTGGGACGTGCTGAAGCGAGTGGCTCGCCAAATCTCCGACAACCGGCTGATGACCGAGGCGGCCGCCGTCACCTTCTACACCTTGCTCTCGGTATTCCCCGCGCTCGCCGCCCTGATCTCCATCTACGGCCTGATCGCCGATCCCTCGACGGTCACCAACCAGATCTCGGCACTCTCGGGCGTCTTGCCCGGCGGCGGCGTGGAGCTCCTGACCAACCAGGCGCAAAAGCTGGCCGGCCAGGGCAGCACCGGCCTCAGCCTGGGCCTTGGCATCGGCATCGCAACCTCGCTGTGGACCTCGAACCAGGCAATGAAGGCGCTGTTCGAGGCGCTGAACGTGGTCAACGAGGAAGAGGAGAAGCGGGGCTTCCTGCTGCGCACGGCGGTCACGCTCGCCTTCACCCTCGGCGTCATCCTGTTCACCGTGGTGGCGCTGGCCGCCGTGGTCGCGGTGCCGGTGGCCCTGGGCTACCTGGGACTGGGCGGGACATGGGAGTTCCTGCTGCGCTGGCTGCGCTGGCCGCTGCTGCTGGTGGTCGTCGCCGTGCTGCTCGCCCTCATCTACCGCTTCGGCCCGAGCCGGGAAGAAGCCAGGTGGCGCTGGATCTCGTGGGGCAGCGCCTTCGCCTCCGTCACCTGGATCGGCGGTTCGCTGCTGTTCTCCTGGTACGTTTCCAATTTCGGCAACTACGACAAGACCTACGGCTCCCTGGGCGCGGTGGTCGGCTTCATGACCTGGATCTGGCTATCGGCCCTGGTGGTGCTCATCGGCGGCCAGCTCAACGCCGAACTCGAGTTCCAGACCGCCAAGGACACCACCACCGGCCCGCAACGGCCGATCGGCAGCCGCGGCGCCGTGGCCGCCGACGAGGTGGCCGGCGACTGACGACCGCCAACGCAAGGAACAGCGGCGGATGCCCGCAACCATGATCTACCGCAACCGCATCGCCCTGATCTTCGACTTCGACCTCACCCTGGCGCCGGACAGCTTCACCACGTTGCTGCACCACTGCGGCGTCGCATTTCCCGACCAATGGCGCCAGGATCATGTCCAGCCGCTCGTGTCAGAGGGGTGGGAGACGATCCTGGCCCGCATCTACTGCCTCTCGCGCCTGCCGGCGCTGGGCGGCGCAAAGCGGCCCGTCACCGCCGACCTGGTGGCCGAAGCCGGGCGCGCGATAACCCCTTTCCCCGGCGTGCCCGGCATGTTCGGCCGGCTACGCGCGGCGGCGGCCAGCGTCTCGCCGGAAATCGAGGTGGAGTTCCACCTCGTCACCTCCGGCTTCGTGGACCTGCACCGCTGCACCGCCTTCGCCGGCGAGTTCGCCTCCATCCGCGGCACCGAGTTCCATTTCGGCGACAACGGCCGGCTCGCCTTCGCCCGGCGCGTGCTGACGCACCCCGAAAAGGCGCGCCACATCCTCGCCCTGTGCAAGCGGCTGGACCCGAACGGCGCGGACGGGCCCGATGACGTGGACCGCGACGTGCCCGACGAACAGATGCACGTCCCGCTCGACCAGGTGATCTATGTCGGCGACGGCGGCAGCGACATGGCCGCCTTCGGCCTGCTGTCGCGCGGCGGCGGCATCGCACTGGCCGTCTTCAACGCCGAACAGGCACAGGACTGGACCGGCCAAAGCGAAATGCGTGCCGGCCACCGGGTGGCCAACCTCGCCCATCCCGATTTCAGCGAAGGCGCCGAACTGATGCGCTCGCTCGTGCTCGCGGTGGAGTCCATCGCCAGAAAAGTCGAGCTGCGTCGGCTTGGGCGGGGAGAGTAGGAAGAAAGAAGTTCTTTTTTGAAAAAAAGAACCAAAAAACTTTCACCAATTCCCTCCCGGTCATTTGCCCCGTACCAAATGGGTAAAAGTCTTTTTGCTTCTTTTTCTTCAGAAAAGAAGACTCCTCCCTCCCTTCCCCGCGGCACCGCCCAACCTCCGCTCAGGCTATCCCACCCCGTCGCAAATACTCTACCATCGCGCCATGCAGCCGATGCGGGACCATCCCGCTGGCGCCTGCGACGGCAACAAGGGCACGTCTTGCCGAAAGCACTGCAGCACCCCACGCGGCTGATTCCGCTCGCCTTTCTCGTCGTCATCGCGCTGGGCACCATCCTGCTCGATGCTGCCGGCCGCGCGCGCCGGCACGGCGCCCGTTCCGTTTCTGTCGCGCTGTTCACGGCCACCTCGGCCGTCTGCGTCACCGGCCTGGTGGTGGTGGACACCGCCTCCTACTGGACCGCATTCGGCCAGGCCGTGATCCTTGCCCTGTTCCAGATCGGCGGCTTCGGCATCATGAGCGGCGCCAGCCTGCTCGGCCTGCTGGTCACCCGCCGGCTGCGGCTGACCACGCGCCTGATCGCCCAGGCCGAAACCCGCGGGCTGGCGCTGGGCGACGTGATGGACGTGCTGCGCCTGGTGCTGGCTTCGCCCTGCTGGCGGAGGTGGCGATCGCCCTGGTGCTGACGCTGCGGCTGCGCTTCGGCCACGGTGAAGCCTGGGCCGAGGCGGCCTGGAACGGCGCTGTTCCACGCCGCCTCGGCCTTCAACAACGCCGGCTTCACCCTCTACCCCGACGGCATGGCCCGCTTCGCCACCGACCCCGCCGTGCTCGGCCCGATCATGCTCGGCGTGGTGCTGGGCGGCATCGGCCTGCCGGTGCTAACGACCTGCGCCAGGAAGGGCGCCGCGCCGGGCGCTGGTCGCTGCACACCAAGCTCACCCTGCTGGGCACCGCCGTGCTGCTGCCCGCCGGCATGCTGGCAACCCTGGCGTTCGAGGTCGGCAACCCGGCCACGATCGGGCGCGTTCGACCTGCCCGGCGCGGCTCTGAACGCCGCCTTCCATTCGGTGATGGCCCGCTCCGGCGGCTTCAACGCCGTGCCCATGGAGGCGATGCGCGACGAGACCATCGTCGTCACCTACGCACTGATGCTCATCGGCGGCGGCAGCGGCAGCACCGCGGGCGGCATCAAGGTGGGCACCTTCGTCGTGCTGGCGCTGGTGATGTGGGCGGAAATCCGCGGCGAGCGCGACACGGTGGCGTTCGGCCGCCGCGTGCCGGTCGAGGTCCAGCGCCAGGCCGTCGCCGTCGCCCTGGCCGCGGTTGGCGCCGTGGGCGTGGCGGCGCTGGCGCTGCTGGCGCTGACCGGGCTTGCCCTGCGCGACGCGGTGTTCGAAGTGGTCTCGGCGTTGGCCACGGTCGGCCTGTCCACCGGCGTCTCCGCCCGACCTGCCCCCCGCCGGCCAGGCGCTCGTCACCGTGCTGATGTTTATCGGCCGCGTCGGCATCGTCACCCTGGCCGCCGCGCTCGCCCTGCGCCGCCGCCCGCAGCCCCTACCGCTATCCCGAGGAGCGCCCGATCGTTGGATAAAACCCCCTCCGACGCCGGTGTCGTCGTCATCGGCCTCGGCCGCTTCGGCGGCGCGGTGGCGGAATCTGCTCGTCCGCCTCGGCCACGACGTGCTCGGCATCGACGAGAAGCGCCGACCTGGTGCAGTCCTGGTCGGACCGGCTGACCCATGTGGTGCAGGCCGACACCACCAGCCCCGAGACGCTGCGCCGCCTCGGCGTGCACGAGTTCGGCTGTGCGGTCGTCGGCATCGGCACCGACCTCGAGGCCAGCGTGCTGACCGTGCTGGCGCTGATCGACCTCGGCGTCGCCGACATCTGGGCCAAGGCCAGCGGGCCCGCGCCACGGCCGCATCCTGGAGCGCACCGGCGCCCACCACGTCGTCTACCCCGAGGCGGCGATGGGCGAGCGCGTCGCCCACCTGGTCACCGGCCGGATGATCGACTTCATCGAGTTCGACGACGGCTTCGCCATCGCCAAGACCCGCGCCCCGCGCGAAGCGGTGGGCCGCACGCTGGGCGAATGCGGGCTGCGCAGCAGGTACGGCGTAACCGTCGTCGGGGTGAAGCGGCCACGCAAAGACTTCACCTATGCCCAAGCCGACACGATGATCACGCCAGATGCCATCCTCATCGTCTCCGGCTCGACCCGGCAGGTAGAGGCCTTCGCCGGTCTCACCTGATTGCCGCCGCCGAACGGGCATGGGCGGTTGCCCGCCGCAATTCGCTCGTGCAGCATGCACGCTCACGCGAAACGGGGGCACCGAGTTGAAGATCTGCGTCTATGGTCCGGGGGCGATCGGCGGCTGGCTGGCCGCGGCGATGGCAAAGGGCGGCATCCAGGTGTCCGTCGTGGCGCGCGGCGCGCATCTCGCGGCCATCCGCGAGAACGGCCTCACGCTGGAACTGCCCGACGAAAGCTACACCGTTAAGGTGGCCGCCAGCGACAACCCCGCCGACCTCGGCCCGCAGGACGGCGTGATCGTCACCGTCAAGGCCCCCTCCCTGCCCTCCGTCGCCGGCGCCATCGGCCCGCTGCTGCGCGACGACACGCCCGTTGCCTTCCTCACCAACGGCATCCCCTGGTGGTATTTCATGGGCCATGGCGGCCCGCTCGACAACCGCTCCCTGCCCCGCCTCGACCCGAACGACGCGCTGCGCCACGCCATCGGCCACAACCGCCTGCTCGGCGGCATCGCCTGGCCGGCCAGTTCCGTCCCCGCGCCCGGAATCATCAAGATGAGCGCCGGCGCCGCCCGCGGCTGCGTCCTCGGCTCGCCCGACGGCCAACCCCACCCCGGCCTCGACCTGATGGAACGCGCCTTCGCCGCCGGCAACCTCAAGCTCACCATCGCCCCGCAGATCCGCGACATCATCTGGGAGAAGCTGTCCTTCAACCTCTCCGCCGGCCCCATGTGCGTGCTCACCACCTCCCCGGTGAAGGACACCCACGCCGAGGAACCCCTTGTCGCCGCCTCGCGCCAGGTCATGACCGAAGTCTCCGCCCTCATCGCCGCCATGGGCCGCACCGTCGCCATCGACCAAGACAAGGTGGTGGCCGGCAACCGCGTCCTCGGCCACCGCCCCAGCATCCTGCAGGACCTGATGGCCGGGCGACCCATGGAAGTGGACGCCCTCTACACCACGCCGCTGGAACTGGCGGAAATGGTGGGCGTGAAACTGCCCACGCTGGAACTGCTGGTCGCACTCATCAAGGTGCGGGCACGGCAGGCGGGGCTGTACGAAGGCTGAGAAACAAGGAAGAATATTCTTTTTTTGAAAAAAAACCAAAAAACTTTCACCTCTTAAGCCGAACGCAAGCCGCAAGCGAATGGATAAAAGTCTTTTTGCTTCTTTTTCTTCAGAAAAAGAAGACTCTTCCCTTCCCTAAGCCTCGCTTCACTCCGGAAACCCGTCGAACTGCGGCAAATCGTCGCTGATGGTGAACCAAGGCGCCTTCGAGCCCACGAAGATGTGGGCGCGCGGGCAAATGCCGGGGTCGCCATCGACGGTGCCCAGCGTCACATGGGCGAACGCGCCCTCGCGCACCACCGAGAACAGCAGCGATCCGCAGCGGCCGCAGCGGATGTCGTGGTTCTCCCCCTCGCCCACCACCAGCACGTCCGCGTCGCCACGCGTGAGGCGCACCTGGGCGCGCGCCACTCCGGCGAACGGCTTGAAGGCGCCTCCGGTGGCACGCCGGCACTGTGAGCAATGGCAGTTCAGCGCGTAGGAGAACGCCCCGTCCACCGCATAGCCAACCGCGCCGCAGCCGCATCGCCCAGCCAGGCTCACAGCCGCGGCGCCGGGTAGACACGGCTTGTCGCCCAGCGCCCGCACCCGCTCCCAGAATGCCGCCCCGCCGGCCAGCCCCGACGGCTCCAGCGTCTGCGCATCGCGAAACATGCACCAAGACTCCGGATGCAGCCGGCTCGCCTCCGCGAAATACTCCGCGGCCTCCGCCACCTGCCCCTGCCGGCGCAGATGCAGCGCCAGGCGGAACAGCGCCTCCGCCATCGCCATCTCCGGCGTCACCTGTGGCAGCCGCGCGCGCGCCTCATCCGCCGGCAGGGCGTGTTTGCCGGTCCGCACCCAGGCCCGCACCGCATTCAGATAGGCAAGCCGCGCCGCCTCCCGCTCCGCGGCCAACTCCGGCGCCAGGGTCCGTGTCGCCAGGTCCATCCGCCGGAAATGGTCGGTGGAACCCGCCGTCTCCGGCGGCCGCACGATGATGCCGCGCTCGTCGATCCACACCGCCTGCGGCACGTTGACCATGCCGTACAGCGCGGAAACCCGATGCTCCTCGTCGATCAGGCAGGGATAGGACGGCCGCGCCTGTTCGATCCAGGGCCGCGCCTGCTCGGCGCCACGCCCCTCCTCGGCCACGGCGATGACGGTGAATGGCGCATCGAAAAGGCAAGCCCGCAGGTCCTCCCACACGGAGAGGTCAAGCCGGCAGCCTCACCAAGACGCCCAGGTCGTCAGCAGCACCTTCTGCCCGCGATAATCCGACAGCCGGTGCACCTGCCCGGACAGGTCGGGAAGCGCGAAATCCGGCGCCTCCAGCCCGGCCAGCCCCGCATTGCGCGCCTCGGGGCCGGTCCCCAGCACCCACGTATCGCCGGCACGGTCGCTGGCCACGGGGTTGCCGAGGTGGCGCCAGAACGCGGCCACGTCGATCCGCCCGGCCTCAAGCATCCCGCCAGCCAGCGGCACGCAGAGTTCGCCCCTGCACATCCCCTCCGGCTTCATGCTCCATCCGGTCACGCGCTCGGTATCGGCCGGGGCCAGCAGCAGCCCCCCGGCGGACGGCACCGCATGGGTGCCGGTATCGCTCAGAACGGTGGCCATGGTTCCTCCGCGTTGATTGTCCGGACCACTCTGGCAGCCCGCCGCTCAACCTTCCAGCGCCATCGGCACCATCGAAACCACCAGCAGCACTGCCATGGCGATATTGAACGCCCGCATCCAGTTTCCCCGCCCCGCCCACTCCTGCCCCGCCCTCTCCTGCCCGGCCAGCCGCGACGCCCCATGGCCCAGCAACGCCCAAGGCAGGCAACTCGGCAGCGTCACCAGGAAGAACACCGCGCCGATCACCGCAAGCTGCGGCACCGCCGGCGCATCCGGCCGCACCCAGGCGGCGGCAATCGACAGCGCCAGCAGCCAGGCCTTCGGGTTCACCCACTGGAACAGCACGGCCCTGACGAACCCGAAACGCAACCGTGCCGGCGCCGCCGAATCGCCCACCGGGGCGCTGGCGATCCTCCACGCAAGCCACAGCAGCCACGCCATCGACACCCATCGCATCGCCGCGGCCAGCGCCGGATGAGCCGCCAGCACCCCCGCCAGCCCCAGCCCGACCAGCACGATCATCAACGAAAAGCCGGCCGCGATCCCCAGCGCGTGCGGCCAGATCGCACGCAGCCCGTTGGCCGCGGCATTGGCCGCCACCAGCGCATTGTTCGGCCCCGGCGTCACCGCGGCGGCAAACGCAAAGCCAAGCAAGGGAAGCAGCGGAACATCCATGGCGGAAAGGTCAGCATTGTTGACCTGTCACGGTCCATCGCCCCGGCCACATGTCTGCCACGCATTCCCCAGGACCCTTCCTTGGCACCGCGCGAGGCGCCACGGTAGCGGCTTTGGTCAGTCCGCGCCCTGCTCGGTCCTCGCCGGCGCGCCCTGCACGTTCGGGCCACCGAAGAACCGCCGCCCGGACGAAGCCGAAGCCGCGGGCCCAGGTCCCGGAGCTGCCCGCCTCGCGCCGCCGCCATGCGGCACCGCCGGCGCAGCCTGCGCGCCGCGCCCCCAGAACTGCCGCTGCGCCTGCTGGCCGCAATTCCACTGCTGCGGAGCACGGCCGCCGCCCCGATGCTGTTCGCCGCGCCCGGCGCGTTCCCTATGGCCACGCCCGTCGCCCCGCCGTTCCTCATGCCCGTAGTAACGGCCGTAATATGGATTGCCCACCACGGGACCCGGACTGCTGTAGGCCCAGCCAGGCTGCCACAGCGGCGCCACGGATGGATAGGCCCCGGCATAGGTATCGGCATAGCCGGAATTGTAGCCGTAATAATCGCCATAGCCGGGTTCAACGGCACAGGCGGCGGTCAGCGCCGCAGCGGCGGCAAGCGTGACAAATCGAAGCATGTTCCCCTCCTGGGCATAGCGGGAAGCGTTGCCATGGGTCTCTGTCCGCATAACGCGCGAAATACGAAAAAGTCGTGGCAGACAGACGGCGCCGCTCGTCCATACATGGCCCGAAAGCGCCGCATATCCACCTATGAAGCGAACGCGCCGCTCACCGGTGCACCAGCGCCATGAACAGCCCGGGTGACAGGATGCCGGTGGCCCACACCACCGCTGAAGCCAGGTTGACCAGCTGAAACGGCAGTTGCGCCATGCCGAATGTGCCCGCCGCCAACGGCACCGCCGCGCGCAGCGGCCCGAAGAAGCGCCCGATGAACACCCCCAGCATCCCCCATCGCGCAAAAAACCGCCGCCCGCGCGGCAGCAGGCCCGGCGAGCGCGTCAGCGGCCAGACATGCCCCACGCGCTCGCCGAAATGCAACCCAAGCCAGAACGATACGGCATCCCCCAGCACCGCCCCGCCCACCGCCGCCGCCCAACAGGGCCAGAACGGAATGCCGCTGGCCCCGAGGAAGCCGGACAGCCCCAGCAGGATGGCGGTCGCCGGCAGCACCAGCGACACCACAACCAGCGACTCCCCGAACGACAGCAGGAACACTATCGGCACCGCCCATTGCTGGTGCTCCCGGATGAACGCCAGCACCGTCTGGATGAACGCGTCGATGACCCACACCCCTGCCCTACGCGAAAACTTGCCCTTGCGAATGGCATCCGCAAGCCACGCCCGCCCCTGGTGCCGCAAAAATCCCGCCTTTCACGGCCGCCGCACCCCGCGCGCCACCGGCACCGTCAGCGCGCTGGCAGCCAGCACGAACACCAGGCACCCCGCCGCCTGCCAGCGCAGCGTGATCCCGGCATCCAGCAACCCGCCAAAAACCGCCGGCGCCAGGGCCGAGGCCACCACCGAGGCGCCCGCCACCGCCGCCCGCACCGCCCCCAGCCGCTGCACCCCGTAGAACTGCGACCACAGCGCAGTGGTCAGCGTCGCCGACACGCCCGAGGTGAGCGCAAGGCCCAGCATATAGGCGAAGATCGCCGCCGCCATGCCGGGACCGGCCATCACCAGCCCCATCGCCCCCGCCAGCGGCAGCAGGAACAGCGGCAGCAGACGGGCCGCGCCGGCTTGGTCGATGGCCGGCCCGGCCCGCAGCGTCGCCAGCCCCCGCACCACCGCGAACACCGCGAATCCGGCCGCCACCATGCCGATATCCCAGCCCAGCTCCTCGGCCAGCCGAACCTGGTGGAAGAAGAAACCGGTGACGATGAACGAGGGCGCCAAAGCCGCCGGCATCACCGCCAGGAAGCGCCGGTCACGCCACAGCGCCGGCGCCGCGCCCCCTTGTGCCGGCACGCCCCGCCCCGCCTTCGCGCCCGCCGCCGCCGGCGCATTCGCCGGCAGCAACATCAGCGCCGCCACGGTGCCCAGCGCCACCGCCGCGGCGCACACACCCCACCACCCGCCAGCCCACCACCGCCAGCCCGGTCACGGCCAGCGGCGGCAGCACGGCCTCGCCCAGCGCATAGCCCAGCGACACCAGCGCCAGCGCCTTGCCCGGATCGTTCTGGAACCGCCGCGCCGTGGCGGTCATCGCGGTATGCGACAATAGCCCCTGCCCGCCCAGGCGCAACATCAGGAAGGCGGCCGCCAGCGACCAGAACCCCACCGACACGGTCATGCCCAGGCACCCCGCCACCAGCACCGCGGCCGCCCCGGCGGCATACAGCCGCAGCGACGTCACATCGATCAGCCGCCCGGCCCAGCCCAGCGAAATGCCCGAGGTGGTGGTCGCCACCGCATAGGCCAAGCCCAGCAACCCGTCCGACAGCGCGAACTCGCTGCGCAGCGCCGCCCCGGACAGCGCGATGAAAAAGGTCTGACCGAAGCTGGACAGCGCGGTCAGCAGCACACCGAACAGCAACGGCCGTGCGTTGCCGCGAATGAAGGCCAGATACTCGAACAGCATCGCCCATCCCTACCCCATGGCGGGCGCCGCTTGAACCCGATCGGAGGCAGGCCAGCCGCCACGAAGGGGCAAGCGCTGGCATTGCGCCGCCGCCCTGCCCATATCCCCGGGCAGAAGCGGTGGAGCGCGCCGCCGCCGCACTCGTTGCCTCCTGGAGAAGTGCGCCATGCACCACGACACGCACCCACCCGGCCTCAACCTGCCCGAACTCCGCCAGCACCTGCTCGCCGAGCGGGAGGCCCTGCAACAGGCCAGCCGCGACACCGCCGAGGCACGCCGCCCGGTGGACCTGGAGCAGACCAGCGTCGGTCGCCTGTCGCGCATGGGTGCCCTGCAGCAACAGGCGATGGCCCAGGCCACCGACCGCCGCAAGGCCGCCGCGATCCAGCGCATCGATGCCGCCCTCGCCCGCATGGAAGGCGACGACTACGGCTGGTGCGCCACCTGCGGCGAGCCGATCGCGCCCAGGCGCCTGGAGCTCGACCCCGCCGCCCCGGAATGCATCGCCTGCGCCAGCAACCGCTAGCCCCGCCCGCGCGTCACCAGCCGCCCAGCCCGCGCCTCGGTCGCCCCCTGCCCGTTCACATAGGCGCTCTGCCCGTTCACCCAGGTCTCCAGGATGCCGATCGAGGGCCGCGTCGGATGGTCGAAATCCGCCGCGTCGCGCACCGTTTCCGCATCGAACAGCACCAGGTCGGCATAGGCCCCGGCGCGGATCACGCCGCGATCGACGATGCCGAACACCTCGGCCACCCGCCCGCTCATCTTGTGCACCGCCGTTTCCATGCTGAACAATTTCAGTTCCCGCGCGTAATACCCCAGCACGCGCGGAAAGCACCCCCACAGCCGCGGATGCGGAAAAGTATCGTGCGGCAGTCCGTCCGAGCCGATAATCGACAACGGGTGCTGCATGATCCGCCGCACATCCGCCTCCTCCATCTGGAACATGATCGCCCCGGCCGGCAGCAGCTTCTCCGCCGCCTCCTTCAGCCCCATGTTCCATTGCTGGGCGATGTCGGCCAGGAATTTCCCCTCCATTTCCGGATGCGGGTTCGACCACGCAACCTTGATCGGCACATCCGCCCGCACCCGGTCCGGCATCAGCACCGTCGAGCCCGCGTAGTACGGATACACGTCGAAATCCACGCGGTGCCGCTCGCGCAGCCGCTCGATCAGCGCCAGCGTCTCCACCGAGCGCCCGAAATTCTCCGGCATCGAGCATTTGTGGTGGCTGATCACCACCGGCACCCCGCTCTCCTCGCCGATCCGCACCGTCTCGTTGATGCTGTCCAGCACGAAGTTCGCCTCGTCGCGCATATGCGTAACATAGATGCCACCCGCCTCGCGCAGCGCCTGCGCCACCGCGATCACCTCGTCGGTCGGCGCCTCCATGTTCGGCGGATAGTACAGCCCGGTCGAGAACCCGCTCGCCCCTTCCGCCAGGCTCGCCGCCAGCCGCGCCCGCATATGTTCGGCTTCTTTGTCGGTGGCGGCGCGTTTCACATCCCCGCCCATCGCCTCCACCCGCAGCGGCATATGCCCGATCATCGCATAGGTGTTCACCGGCGCCGGCTCGTCGGCCAGCCGCTTCGCGTAGTCGCCGAAGCTGTCGAAGGTCCACCACGACTCGTCGCCCAGCAGATCCAGCGGCGGCATCGGCCGCTGCTTCATCCGCACCGGCGACAACGAAATCCCGCAATTCCCCACCACCACGGTGGAAACCCCCTGGCTCATCTTGCACAGCATGCACGCCGGCCCGCACAGCACCGCGCGGTCGTCATGCGTGTGCGCGTCGATGAACCCCGGCGCCACCGCCCGGCCGCTGGCAATCACCTCGCGGTCAGCCGAATATCCGCCAAGATCACCCACCGCCACAATCCGGTCGCCCGTCACCCCCACGTCGCCCCGCGTCCGGGCGGCGCCAGTGCCGTCGAAAATCGTCGCATCACGAAGAATCAGGTCGCAGCGGAGAGACATGGGTCAACCTTGCCGAAGTTTACTGGCCCGATCGAACACCCTCAACGCGGGGCTGTCCAGGCGTGAGCGCGGCGGCCGGAAGGGCAAGGAAGAGTCTTCTTTTTCTGTAGAAAAAGAAGCAAAAAGACTTTTACCCATTAAGCGCAGCGGCCAAACCGGATGCCTAATGGTTAAAAGTTTTTTGGTTCTTTTTTTCAAAAAAGAACGCCTTCACTTCCCCTGACGCAACCTCGTCGTCGCCCCCAAATCCAACTCCCCCCGCGCATTCACCGCCACCCGGTACAGCGCCCGCGCCTCCGCCACCGAAACCAGCCCGTCGCGCACATCCCGCGCCACCAGCGCCGGATCGCGCGCCGCCGGCTCGCCCATCCCCCGCCGCCCGGCAGTTCCAGGATCAGCCGGTCGCCGTTCGGGATCACCTGGAACCCCTTCGGCCGCAGCACCTTGCCCGATTTCAGCCGCACCGCCCCCGCCGCCCCGTCCAGCCCTCCGTCGCGCCCGCGCGGCGCGTTGGCGATGCGGTCGAAGGTGGCGTTCACCGCGTATTCCAGTTCGCCCTTGGTGCCGACCTCCATCACCTGCCCGAACCCGCCGCGCGTCGTCCCCGCGCCGCCGGAACCGTCGCGCAGTTCCTTGCGCCAGAACACCAGCGGCGAAACATTCTCCGTCGCCTCCACCGGCATGGTCCGCACGCCCGAGGGAAACGCCGTCGCGTCCAACCCATCCAGCGTGCGCCGCGCGCCGGTGCCGCCGGAGTTGAACGTGATGATCTCGAAATCATCCACCACCGGCCGGTTGCCGCGCGCCTGCCCCGACACGCTCGCCCCGCCGCGCATCGGCGGATTCCACAGGCACGACGCCCCCTCGGCCGCCACCCGGTCGGGCACCACCTGGTGCAGGCACCCCATCATCATGTCCGGGATCAAATGCCCGATCACATGCCGCACACTCACCGGGTACGGCCGCGGCGCATTCAGGATGCACCCGTCCGGAATTGTCATACGGAACGGCGCCAGGCTCGCCCAGTTGTTCGGAATTTCCGGCGCCACCACCACCTTGATCCCGAAGCACGCATAGGCCCGCGTATAGGCCGGGGGCACGTTGATCCCCCGCTGCGACAGCCCGGAGGTGCCGGCAAAATCCACGTCGATCGTCTCGCCATTGATCGTCATCGCCGCGCGCAAAGTCACCGGCTCGTCATAGCCGTCGCTGTTGATCTCTGCACGGAAAACGCCCTGCCCCAGCTTCCCGATCTCCGCCTGCGTCGCCCGCAACGACGCGTCGAAGATGAACCCGGCCAACGGCTCCAGGCTGTCCATCGCGAACTCGTCCATCATCTCCACCAGCCGCTTGGCCCCGGCATCGTTGCAGGCGCACAGCGAATACACATCCCCCTCCAACTCCACCGGCAGCCGCGAGCCCCAGCGGATGAAGTCGAAGAACGTCTCGTTCGGCCGACCCTCGTCGAAGCATTTCACGATCGGAATATACAACCCTTCCTCGAACACCGACCGCCCCTCAGGCCCCATCCCCAACCCGCCCACGTCGATCACATGCGCGGTGTTGGCGAACAGACCCACGATCTCGCCGCGCCGGAACGCCGGCGTCACCACCGTCAGGTCATGCAGGTGCCCGGTGCCCAGCCACGGATCATTGGTGATGTAGTGGTCGCCCGGCTTCATCGTGCCGGCCGGGAACTTCGCCAGGAAATGCTCCACGCTCTCCATCATGGAATTCACGTGCCCGGGCGTCCCGGTCACCGCCTGCGCCATCATCCGCCCCTGCAGGTCGAAGATCCCCGCCGAAAGGTCGCCGGCCTCGCGAACGGTGGTCGAGAACGCGGTGCGGATCATCGTCTGCGCCTGCTCCTCCACCACCGCGATCAGCCGGTTCCACATGATCTGCCGCTGGATCGCGGCCATCGCGTCGGTGGTCATCTCAGTTCGCCTCCCGCACGAGTTCGATATAACCGAAACCGTTGACGCGCGCGCTCCAGCCCGCCCCAACCAGGGTGGAAGTCTCGTCTTCGGCAATGATCGCCGGCCCCGCCAACGCCGCCCCCGGCACCAGGTCGGCACGATCATGGATCGCCCAGTCCGCCACCTCCCCGCTCACGCTGTCGCGCACGCGCTGGCTGCGCACCGGCACCGCCCGGGCTCGCCACCGCCGCCCGCCCTCCGTATCGGCGTCGTCGGCCAAGGTGGCGACCACCACGGCATAGCTCATGATCTCCACGTCCGACCCCGGCACCGGCCGGTCATAGAACCGGCTGTACTCCGTGTCGTACGCCGCCCGTATCGCCGCCACGTCATCGGCCACCAGCGTGCGCGCCGGCAACGGCACCGGAATCTCATGCCCCTGCCCGACATAGCGCATGAACGCGATCCGCGTCTGCTGCGTCGCCGCCCCGAAACTGCCGGCCGCCACCACCTGTTCGGCCTCGCCAGCCATGTCGTCCAACAGCGCGTTCACCGCCGCCACGTCGAAGCTGGAAAACCGCTGGTACAGGCTCCGCACCACCTCGTACCCCACCGGCGCCCGCAGGAACCCGATCGCACTTCCAACCCCGGCGCCAGAGGGCACCAGCACCCGGTCGATGCCGATCTTCTCCGCCACCCGGCACGCATGCACCGGCCCGCCGCCACCGAACGCAATCAAGGTCCGCCCCTGGTAGCTCTTGCCCGATTCGATGGCATGCACCCGCGCGGCGTTGGACATGTTCTCGTCCACCATCTCCACAACCGCCAACGCCGCCATCTCGGGGCCCAGCCCCAGCTTATCCCCCACATGACCCGCCAGCGCCGCCGCCGCCGCGCCCTCGTCCAGCCGCATCGTGCCGCCCGCGAACCGCCCCGGGTCGTACCGCCCCAGCGCCAGGTTGGCATCCGTCACCGCCGGCCGCGTCCCCCCGCGCCCATAACAGGCCGGCCCCGGCATCGCCCCCGCGCTCTCCGGCCCCACCCCGATCCGCCCCAGGCTGTCCACCTGCGCCAGCGACCCCCCGCCCGCGCCGATCTCCACCATCTCGATCACCGGAATCCGCAACGGCAGCCCCGACCCCTTCCGGAACCGCCCGACGCGCGCCACCTCGAAGCTGCGCGAGGTCTGCGGCCGCCCGCCATCGATCAGGCAGATCTTCGCCGTCGTTCCCCCCATGTCGAACGACAGCACCGAAGTCCAGCCCGCACTGCCGCGCCACATGGGCGGAAAATATCGCCCCGCCCGCCGGCCCACTCTCCACCAGCCGGATCGGAAACCGGCACGCCGTCTCGATCGTCGTCAGCCCGCCGCCCGACAGCATCAGGAACACCGGCGCCGCAACCCCCATCCCCGCCAGCCCATCCGCCAGCCGCGTCAGATAACTCGCCATCAACGGCTGCACATAGGCATTCGCCGCGGTGGTCGAGAACCGCTCCCACTCCCGCATCTCCGGCGACACCTCGGACGACAGGCACACCGGCACCCCCGGCAACGCCCCGGCCAGTATCTCCCGCGCCCGCTGCTCATGCGCGCCGTTGACGAAGCTGTGCAGGAAGCCCACCGCGATGCTCTCCACCCGCTCGCGCTCCAGCACCGCCACCAGCCCGCGCAGCCCCGCCTCGTCCAGCGGCAACAGCACCCGCCCGGCATTGTCCAGCCGCTCCGCCACCGCCAGCCGCAAATGCCGCGGCACCAGCGGCTCGGGCAGCACGATATTCAGGTCGTACTGGTCGTACCGGCTCTCGTTGCCCATCGCCAGCACGTCGCGGAACCCCTGCGTCGTCAACAGTGCCGTGCGCGCGCCCTTGCGCTCGATGATCGCATTGGTCGCCAAGGTCGTCCCATGGATCACGATGGCGATGTCGCCCGGCGCCAGCCCGGCCGCCGCCAGGATGGCCCGCACCCCCTCCATCACCCCCTGCTCCGGCGCCGCCGGCGTGGTCAGCACCTTGGCGGTCGTGCGCGCGCCCGCATGCTCCAGCGCAAGGTCGGTGAACGTGCCGCCGATGTCGACGGCAAGGCGGGCACTCGGCGAACGGGTGGAGACCATGGAGGGCGCGTTATCCCAGGCTGATGAAGCGTGCAGTCAAGCGGGCGCGGGCGCGCATGACAAGCGTCCGAGCCAATCCTGGCCAACCCTACCGCTCCGAAACAACCCACCCCAGCCCAGCGCGGTCAATGCCGGGCGGCGCCGCCGCCATCCGCATCCTCCAGTAACCATCGCTCAACCAAATGAGTGGATAGCAGCAGGACACCGCCGACGTTACGGCGCACGCTTCCCGTCGCACTGGAACGAAATCATGGAAAACCTGCTGGCTTCGCTGCGCATATGGCAGAAGAGCCTCATCCCCCTGATCCTCAGCGCCGCCGTGGCGGTCGGGCTTGCGCTCTACCTCATCGCCACCCTTTCACGCACCGATCAGCAGGTACTCGAACCTGATCGACCACGAGTCCACCGGCGCCCTCTACGCCGCGCGCATGAACCTGACCGCGCTCGACCTCGGCCGCATGGCCTGGCGCGCGGTGGCGGTCGACAGCGCCGAGGCCGCGAAGGAGCGCGCCGCGATGGAGGAACTCGGCAAGCAGTTCCAGGAGCGTTCGGCCAAGGTCAGCGCCCTCCTGGCCGGCAAACCCATCGCCGCCCAGGTGCCGGAAATGGAACGCGCCTTCACCACGCTCCTCCAGACCGCGATGAAGGCCGCCGACCTGTCCGCCTCCAAACTCGGCGCCGACGCGCGCGCCCTGATGGACCAGAATTTCACGGGCACCCTCGACAAGATGCGCACAGACCTGCGGGCCATGGCCGAACAGGCGAGCGAACAGGCCGATGCCAGGTCGGCAGCGCTCGGCGAGGAAGTCGGCGCGGCCCGCAACCAGGCCTACGCCATCGCCGCCGGCGCCATCATCCTGGTGATGCTGCTGGGCCTGTGGATCGCCATGCGCGGCGTCGTCTCCCCCGTGCGCAACCTCACCGCCACCATGGAAACGCTGGCCGGCGGTGTGCTGAACACCACCGTCCCCGGCGTCCAGCGCGGCGACGAGATCGGCGTGATGGCGCGCTCCGTCGAGGGGTTCCGCGCCGGCCTGCTCGAAGCCGGGCAACTGAAGGCCAAGCAGGAGGAGATCAAGGCCCAGGCCGAAATCGACAAGCGCCGCGCCATGAACGAACTGGCCGACGGCTTCCAGGCCAGCGTCGGCCAGGTGGTGAACACCCTCTCCTCCGCTTCCACCGAACTCACCAGCGCCGCCACCTCCATGGCCTCCATCGCCGAGGAAACCTCGCGCCAGGCCACCACCGTCGCCGCGGCCGCCGAGCAAGCCACCACCAACGTCCAGACCGTGGCCAGCGCGGCCGAGGAACTGTCGTCCTCGGTGCTCGAGATCAGCCGCCAGGTGGCAACCTCCTCGCAGATGGCCACCGACGCCGTGGGCGAGGCCGAGCGCACCGATGCCACCGTCCAGGGCCTCACCAACTCCGTCACCCGCATCAGCGAAGTCGTGCGCCTGATCTCCGAGATCGCCTCGCAAACCAACCTGCTGGCGCTGAACGCCACCATCGAGGCCGCGCGGGCGGGCGACGCCGGCAAGGGCTTCGCCGTCGTCGCCTCCGAGGTCAAGCACCTCGCCACCCAGACCGCACGCGCCACCGAGGACATCTCCGGGCGCATCGGCGAGATCCAATCCGCCACCTCCGAAAGCGTCGGCGCCATCGGGCGGATCAGCAGGGTCATCCGCGACATGAACGACATCGCCATGTCCATCGCCTCGGCGGTGGAGCAACAGGGCGCGGCCACCCAGGAGATAGCCCGCAACGTCATGCAGGCCGCCGAGGGCACGCGCCAGGTCTCGTCCAACATCGGCGCGGTCACCCAGGCCTCCACCGAAACCGGCACCGCCGCCAGCCAGGTGCAGTCCACCTCCGCCGAGGTGGCGCAACAGGCCGACGGCTTGCGCGGCGAGGTTGACCGCTTCCTGGACCGCGTCCGCGCCGCCTGACGACCACGAATGCGCGGGGGCCGCCAGCCAATCCCTCCGCCGCGCCGATACGGTGCCGATGCGGCCAGGCTGTCGCCTCCGGCCTGTCGCCTCCGGGCGCGCGCATGTGGCATGATGGCGCATGAACACGTCCGGCACCAACTCCCCCCGCCACCCTGGCGCCACCTGCTCCGCCACGCCGCGACGGTGCTGCTGGTCGGCCTCTACTGCGCCCTCGCCGCCCCCGTCATCGGCACGGTGCTGCTCGCCCTGCGCGCCAACGGCCTGTCGTTCGACCTCATCTATTCCCCGGTGCTCGCCCCCATGGCGATACTCTACGCCGGGCCCGGCGCCTTCGTGCTGGGCCTGGTGTTCGGCTGGATGATACTGGTGCTTGCGCAGATGGGCCTCAACTCGCTGCCGGTGCGCGTGGCCGCGGCCGTCCTGGTGGCTACCGTGGCCTGGGCCATGGCCGAACCGCTGCCCGAGGCTCCCGCAACGGATGATGCCGCCGTCACGGCCGCCAGCCACGGCGCCGCCTTCGCCGACTGGCTGGTGTGGAACGCCACCGCCGCCCTAACCGCCCTGCTGTTCACCCGCTCCTGGCTGGCGCGACGAGTCCGGCCGCAGGCAGACCCGCGGTCCTGACCTTTCGCCAGCGGCCAGTCCACGCCATCTCGCCGCGCCCGCCTGTCCGTGCCAAGCTCAGCCACCGCGCCGTGCAGCCCCGGGAGACCCAATGCGCATCGCCATAGCCGGATTCTCGCTGGAATCCGTCAGCTTCCTGCCTGACCCCGTAACCATCGAGGACTTCCGCCGCAACGAATCCGAAGGCCCGGCCATCCTGTCGCGCTTCCGCGGCACCAACACGGTGATGGGCGGCTTCATCAAGGTGCTGGAGGCCGAGGGGGCGGAGATCGTGCCGGTCCTCACCACCGAGGGCGGCGCCGCCGGCCCGGCCGCCGACGACGCCTTCGTCCATTACGTGGACCGCATCTGCGCCGGCATCGCCGCCGCCGGCCCGCTCGACGGCGTGCTGCTGCATCCGCACGGCGCCATGACCACGCCAACCCGGCTCGACCCCGACCGCGAGTTCGTCGAGCGCGTCCGCGCCGTCATCGGCCGCAAGACCCCGCTGGTGGTGGCGCTGGACTACCACGGCAACATCGACGCCGCCTGGCTGCCCCTGGTCGACAGCCTGTTCGGCTACCACTACTCGCCGCACATCGATACCGGCGCCACCGGCGAACGCGCCGCCACCTGCCTGCTGCGCACCCTGCGCGGCGAAATCCGCCCCGTGGTCGCCCTGGCCCGGCCCGGAATCATGGTCCCCAGCATCTTCAGCGCCACCGACATTCCGCCCCTCTCCGACATCGTGCGCGAGTCGGTGGAGATGCCCGCGCGCACCCCCGGCCTGCTCGACGTCTCCATCTTCGCCGGCTTCTCCTACGCCGACGTGCCGAACTGCGGCTTCGCGGCCGTCGCGGTCGCCGACGGCAACCCCGCCCTCGCCCAGGCCACCGCCGACCTGTTCAGCGCCCGCATCGCCGGCCAGCGCGAGGCCCTCATGCACCGCGACGCCGTGCTCGATGTCACAGCCGGCGTGGAACGCGCCGTCGAACTGGCAGCCACGGCAACCAGGCCCGTGGTGCTGCTCGAACACGCCGACCGGATGAACGATTCCACCTACGTGCTGCGCGAGATCGTCCGCCGCGGCCTCAAGCGCGTCGCCGTGCCGTTCCTCTGCGACCCCGCCGCCGCAGCCGCCGCCATGGAAGCCGGCGTCGGCGCCACCATCACCATCGAAGTCGGCAGCGACTCCTCCCCGCGCGCCGGCGGCAAGGTCCGCCTCACCGGCCGCGTGCTCTACGCCGCCCCCACCGAGTTCACCCGCACCGGCCCGGTCGCACGCGGCCACCGCATGGACCTCGGCCCCACCGCGGTGATCGACGCCAACGGAATCGTCGTCAGCGTCACCACCAACCAAACCACCGCCATCGACCGCGCCCCGTTCGAACAGTTCGGTCTGCGCCCGGAAGACTTCGCCATCATCGTGCTGCGCAGCAAAACCCACTTCCGCGCCGTCTACGAACCCCTCGCCGAAACCATCCTCATCGTCGACACCCCCGACTGGGGCCCCGCCGACCTCACTACCCTGCCCTACCGCCAAGTGCCGACCGACACGGTCTATCCCTTCTGCGCACCCCCGTAAGACCAGGACGTGCAAGGGTTCCAACATAAGTAAGATAAGACAAAGGAAGAGTCTTCTTTTTCTGAAGAAAAAGAAGCAAAAAGACTTTATCCATTCGCATGCGGCGATATCCGAACTCCACGGCCACGCCAACGAGACTGCGCCGGCAGCGAATGAATGAAAGTTTTTTGGTTCTTTTTTTCAAAAAAGAACGCCCTTCCACTCTGCATTCCTGCGACCGCAAGCGCCCTTGCAACGGCCAGAAATGTTAATCATAATACCTTTGTGTTAGAAACCGCTCCCCTGGCCCAGCACGTCGCCGGCATTGCCGCCGCGATCCGCGCCGAGGCCGACCATCAGGCAGCCCATGATGGGCTGGTCGCGGCGCTGCACGCCCTCATTCTCGCAGCCCTTTCCCGCCTCATCACCAGCCTCGAGCATCTGGTCGCCCTCTGGCAATCGGGCCAACTGCCCCCTCCTCCTATCGCGCGCGACTGCCGGCCGCGTCCCCGCCTGCCGCTCGCCGCCCAAGCCACGAGGATTCGCCGATCCCAAGGCCGCGCCACGCGCCGCATTGCGGCGCTTCCGGTGGCGGCAATCGCACGCCCCGAGTTGCCGGCCGGCGCTCGCACCTATTCCATCAACCCGCGCTCACCCGGCCAGTCGTCCCCCGCTGCCATGGCAGAACCGCTGTTCCGGCCGCCGAAGCGCCCTCCGTCCGCTTTTATCTCCGCCAGGGCAACGATCGAAGCATGCCCTAATTGTTCCGCCTTAAGCTCGTTCTGAAAACACCGATCGTTTACCCCGCCATATCGGCCGCCCAGCGCGTCACCACCGCGCAGCCTTTCTCGAAATCCTCCATCCGCATCGCCTCGGCCGGATTGTGGCTGCCATTCTGGTTACGCACGAAAATCATGCAGGTCGGCACCCCCGCCTGGGCAAAGCTCGCCGCGTCATGCCCGCCGCCGCTCGGCATGGTCAGGTAGTCGATGCCCAGCGCCTCCGCCGCCCGCGCCAGGCCGCTTCGCACCTCGGCCGACATCGGCGTCGGCGGCGACAGCGGCCCGCGCACCATCTCGAAGCGCACCCCACGTCGCGCCTCCACCTCGCCCACCAGCCGGTCGATCGCCGCATGCACCGCGCCGATGCCCTCCTCCGTCGTCCCCCGCACATCCACCTGGAACCGCGCCTCGCCCGGCACCTTGGTAAACCCCGCCTGCTCGGTCGTCTCCAGGATGCAGAACGTCACCACCAGCCGATGCCCCAGCGTCTCCAGCCGCGCCCATTCGTCGTCCAGCCGTGTCGCGAACTCCGCCAGCGCAATCGCCGCATCGCGCCGATACCGCCGCGGCGTCGCCCCGGAATGGTTGTACTCCCCGATCACCCGCCCCTCGCGGATGCGCCGCGATCCGGGCAACGCGGTCACCAGCGCCACCGGAATCGCATGCGCCTCCAGCACCGGCCCCTGCTCGATATGCAGTTCCACGAACGCCTCCACGCTCTCCGGCGGCAACAGGCACTCCCCCCGCGCCACCGCCTCCGGGTCGAACCCTTCCTCGCGCATATGCTCGGCAAGCGACCGCCCGCTATCCAGCCGCGCCACCTCCAGATGCGCCGGCGGCAGCCGCCCCAGCGCCGCCTTGCTCCCCGGCAAGCCAGACGGAAACCACGCCCCGCCCTCCTCGGCCCGAACCGCCAGCACGGTAATGTCGCGCGCCGGCTGGAACCCCGCCCGCTTCATCCCCGCCACCGCCGCCAACCCCGCCAGCACCCCGGCGGCCCCATCGTAGTTGCCGCCCTGCGGCACCGAATCGAGATGACTGCCCAGGATCACCCGCTTGGCGCTCCGGTCCCGCCCCGGCAACGTCATCAGCAGGTTGCCTGCCGCATCCGTGCGCGTCTCCAGCCCCAGTTCCTCGGCGGCATGGCGCACGACCTCGTGGCCGATCCGCTCGCCTGGGCCATAGGCTTCCCGCGTGATGCCCACCCCGTCGAAAGTGCGTTCGCGCAGGCTCGCGAACAGCCGGGCGGCAAGCTCTATATCGGGGGTCAGGTTCGGGCGCATGCATCTCTCCTGCGGCAGGACCGCCAGCCTGCCGTCCCCCGGCCCCTTCCGCAACCGGGCCGATGCCGCCATAAGGCCCGCAACCCGGGAGGTGCCACATGACCAAACCCGCCCTGCTCGTCACCCGCCAACTGCCCGACGAGGTGGCCGAGCGCGCGCAACATGCGTTCGACGCCCGCCTGAACCAGCCGGACCTGCAATGGTCGCCCGACGAGATCACCACCCTCGCCCAGGGCTGCGACGCGCTGCTGTGCTTCTCCACCGACCGCCTCGACGCCGCCACCATCGCCGCCCTGCCCGCAAGCGTGCGCGCCATCGCCACCTGCTCCGTCGGCTACGACCACATCGACGTCGCCGCCGCCCGCGCCCGCGGCATTCCCGTTGCCAACACGCCGGAGGTGCTGTCCGTCGCCACCGCCGAGATCGCCATGCTGCTGATCCTGATGTCCGCCCGCCGCGCCGGCGAGGGCGAACGCCTGGTCCGCTCCGGCCGGTGGCAGGGCTGGGCGCCCATGCTCCTCCTCGGCACCCAGATCAGCGGCAAGCGCCTGGGCATCCTCGGCATGGGCCGCATCGGCCGCGAACTGGCGAAGATGGCGCGCGGCTTCGGCATGACCATCCACTACCGCAACCGCACCCGCCTGCCGCCCGAACTGGAACTGGGCGCCATCCACCACGACAACGACACAAGCTTCCTCGCCAACTGCGACGCCCTCGCGCTCACCGCCCCCGGTGGCGCCGGCACCGCCAAATGGCTCGACGCCGAGCGCCTTGCCCTGCTGCCGCGCGGCGCCGTGGTCGCCAACGCCGCCCGCGGCTCGCTGGTGGACGACGAAGCCCTCATCGCCGCCCTCCGCTCCGGCCAGGTCGCCTTCGCCGGACTCGACGTCTACGACGGCGAACCCAACCTGAACCCCGGCTACCTCGGCCTGCAGAACGTGGTGCTGCTGCCGCACATGGGCAGTTCCACCACCGAAACCCGCGCGGCCATGGGGCATCTGTGCCTGGACGCCATCACCACCTGCCTCGCGGGAGGGAAGCCGAAGAACCTGATCAAGTGAAAGAGTCTTCTTTTTCTGAAAAAAAAGAAGCAAAAAAACTTTTACCCATTTATGCCCGGCCTCCACGGTAAAGCCCGACGCAAATGGCCAAAAGTTTTTTGGTTCTTTTTTTCAAAAAAGAGCTTCTCCCTACTGAAGGATAAACTCCCTCAGCACCCGCATCGCCACTTCGGGATCGTCGTTATGCACCCCATGCCCGGCATTGGGCACCCGCACCAGGCGCACCAGCTTCTGCGGCAGGCAGGCGGCGATCAGTTCGCTGCGCGAGATCGGCGTGATCGGATCGTCCTCGCCGCCCACCACCAGCGTCGGGCATTGGATGCGCCCCAGGGCCGCGCGGAAATCCATCGGATTGGGCCCGTCGTCGGAGGTCGCGAAGCGGAACGCGACTTCCTCGTGGCGCACGGTGCGCGCGAAGGCATCGGGGTCGCGGGTGCCGCGCCGGTTGTACAGCGGCGAGCAGACCCGCCGATAGGCTTCGCTGGTCTCGGCATTCGGCGTCTTCCATCGCGCCTCGGCCACGGCCCGCGCCTGCGGTCCGCCCAGCCGGGCGAACATGGCATAGATCTCCTCACGATCGCGCTTCGGCGAGGTGGAATACAGGATCAGCTTGCCCGGATGCTCCGGGTGCCGCGTGGCATAGGACTGCGCCACCATGCCGCCGAACGAGTAGCCCAGCACGACCGGCCGCTCGATGCCCAGCGCCTCGCAGAAGGCGTGCACATCGTCGCCCCACTGCGCCAGGTTCCAGCCTTCGGGATCGCCATGCTCGCTGCGTCCGTTGCCGCGATGGTCGAGATAGACAAGCTGGGCGATGTCGGCCAGCCCGCTGAAGGCCGGCTTGAACGTGGAATGGTCACCGCCGGGCCCGCCATGCAGCAGCAACAAGGTGGGGCGCTCGTGCATGCGTGGCCCGTCGGGCACCAGCTTGGCGCCATCGACGTCGAAGAACAGTCGGCTGCCGTTGACGGTGATCTGCATTCGGGTCCTCCGTGGATGGGAATGATGAAGGGCGTTGGCATCAAGCAGGCTCAGCGCCCGACGCCGGGCAGCCACCCCAGATGCGCCGCGGCGATCGCCGCCGCGGCCACGGCGACGCCGGCCAGGGTGAAGTTGCGGTTCCAGAGGGTGGTGACGCGCCAGGGATCGGCGCCGGTCCAGCGGCCGGTGGCCAACGCGCTGGCGCTGAACGGCGTCATCCCCACCCCCACTCCCCAGCCCAGCATGCAGGCAAAGGCGAGCACGCCCGGCGCCACGCCCAGCGCCGCCGGGTCCGGTACCGCCGCGCCGATCACCGCCACGACGGCAATCGGGTTCAACCCCAGCAGCGAGGTCGCGATCAGCACCGGCGGCACCATCAGCGGAATGGCCAGCGGCGGCAGCGCTGGCAGGAACGCGGCCAGCCCGCCCGGCGGCAGCGCGGCGCCGAGGGCCACGCCCATGAAGCCGCTCGCCGCCAGCAGCGCCGCCTCGCCGCGGAACGACGGCAAGCGCGCGTGGAAGCCGCGCAGGCGGCGGATGAACATCGCCCCCACGTGCCGGCGGCGGCGCAACTGGGCCAGCGTCCAGGCGGCGCCGACCACGGGCACCGCGGCGGTCACGCCGGTGGCAAGGCTGGTAGCGAAGCCGGACGCGACCGCTTCGGCCAACAGAACCACCACGCCCACGATGGCGACGATGCGCAGATGGATCGCCCAGCGTTCGCTGCTGGCGGCGCCATCGCGGTCGGCGCTGCGCGCGGCCTCCAACCGGTCCACCAGCCAGCCGGCGAGCAGCAGCAGCATGGCCATGACGAAGGCGACCGGCATGATCGGCCGCAGGTTGGCCGCCGGCACCGCGGCGCTGACCACCACCGTCATGATGTTCAGCGGGCTCCAGCAGTTCATCGTCGCGAAGCCGCGGAAGGCGGCCATCAGCAGGCGGCGGGTGCGCTCGGCGCCGGCGCCGGCCCGGGCGACCATGGCGCCCATCAGGTCGATGGCACCATAGGAAAGGATCATGCCGAACAGATGGGCACCGGCGGTCACCGCGAGATAGCGGCGGCCGGCGGGCTGGGCGACCAGATGGGCGCCGCAGCGCCGCACCGTGGCGCTGCGCTCTGCGGCGTCGCGCAGGGCGCCAAGGGCCAGGAAGAATGCGGCATAGGCGGCCCCGCGCCGCGCGCCGGCAGCCAGCGCGGCGAGCGGATCCGCGGACGCGGCCACACCGACCAGCCCCACGCCAGCCAGCGCCAGCCCCACCACCTTGATCGGCCGGCGCTGGTGCGGGAACTCCAGCGCCAGGAAAATCACCACCGCCACGCCAGCCACCACACCGGCGCCCCGCATATGGGCCAACTGGTCGGCAAGCGTCGCCGACCAGGCCAGCAGGAACATCCATCCGCTCACGGGGCGGGCCCGCTAGAGGAACTTGCCGCTCAAGTCGGACGCGCGGACCGCGACCTCCCAGGCCGCGGCCACCTCCGCCTCGGGCAGGCCGAGCGCGAAGACCTCGCGCAGCGCCGTGGCGAATTCGTCGCGATCGGCCAGGACACGCCGCTCCGCCGCTCCACCGGTGGCGCGCCAGGCCAGGATGGTATTGGCCAGCGTATACCGGCCGCCGGCGACCGGGCGGGTGACGATGACGTTGTTGGCGAACATCGCCGCCGGACGCGTGGCGGTGTGCCAGTTCTGCGCGTCGATATCGGGTGGCAGTTGCGGTGCGAGGTCGAAGCGGTAGAGGTCGGCCCAGTCGTCGCCCAGCCGCGCCTGCAGCACATGGTCGCCGCCGTCGCGCAGCACGCGCACCGCCTCGTGCGGCGTCGGCTGCGCCCCGTCGTCGTGCAGCGCCACCGGGGCGGTGACGGTGACGCCGCCGAATCCCGCATCGACGATCCAGGTGCCATCCGGAAGATCGACGCGCAGCAGCATGTGCGAACGTGCGGTGGCGATCTCGGCGGGCACGCGGAAACGCACGCGCGCCAGCAACATGGTGGGCACGAAGCCCAGCAACGCCAGGGCTGCGTGCAGCAGTGTGTTGTGTTCGTAGCAATAGCCGCCGCGGCCGCCCCGCACGAGCTTGGCCTCGAGCGCGGCAAGGCTGATATCGGGCACGCCACCCGCCGCGACCGCGACGTTCTCGAAGGCGATCGCCCGGGGATGCAGCCCGGCCACGGCGCGCAGGGTTGCCAGCGTGGCCTCGCGCGGGCCCTCGTAGCCGATCCGGGCGAGATAGGCGTCGAGATCGATCATCGCGAGGTCCGGTGGCCGTTGTTTGAGCGCGGCTGGAAGCTACCCCTCGCTTCATGCACCGGCAACCCGCGCCCCCTGGACAGCCGCATGCCGCACGGCGACTGTGCCGGCCCAGGCGCGACGCCCACGCAACCCCGAGGAGACCTCCATGCTGTTCGACTTCGAAACCCTTGCGGTGCAGGACCGCTACAAGCTGCTGGTCTCCACCGTGGTGCCGCGGCCGATCGCCTGGGTGGTGACGCAGGACCTGGAGGGGCGCCTGAATGCAGCACCCTATTCCTTCTTCAACGTGTTCTCCGCCGACCCGCCGGTGATGGTCATCGGCATCGGCGGGCGCAAGCCGGGCGACGTGAAGGACACCGGGCAGAACATCCGCGAGACCGGGCAGTTCACCGTGTGCCTGGTGAACCACGACACCTCGGCGCAGATGAACATCACCGCCATCGACTTCCCGCCCGAGGTGGACGAACTCGCCCAGGCGAAGCTGACGACGGTGCCGAGCACCAGGATCAAGCCGCCGCGCATTGCCGAAAGCCCGGTCGCCTTCGAGTGCGAGCGCTTCATGGCGGTGGAACTGAACACCGACCGCGCGCTGGTCATGGGCCGGGTGGTGGCGATGCATGTGCGCGACGACTGCGTGCTGGATGCCAAGCGTTGCTACATCGACACGCCGAAGCTGGACCTGGTGGGGCGCATGCACGGCGCCGGCTGGTACGCCCGCACCACCGACCGCTACGAACAACCACGCATCCCGCTGGACGCGTGGGACATCGAGGCGGGAAAGCCCAAGGCTTGAACCTGCCGCTGCTCCGGCCGCTGCGCACGCGCACGCTGGGGTTGTTGTGGGCGGGCATGGCGGCCTCTGCGGTCGGCGACGAGTTGTTTCGCGTCGTGCTCGGCTGGGTCGCGGTGCGGGTGCTGGGGCCGGATGCCGGCTATGTCGCGGTGGCACAGTCGGCGGCGATGCTGGCGACCCTGCTGCTGGCCGGGCAATGGCTGGACCGGATCGCGCCGCTGCGGGTGATGCTCGCATCCGACCTGTTGCGCGCCGGCGCGCTGGCGCTGCTGGTCGCGTTTTGGCTCGCCCTGGGCGCGCCGCCGGTCTGGGCGCTGTTCGCGGCGATCGCCGTGCTGGGCGCGGGTGCGGCGGCGTTCCGCCCTTCGCTGCAGGCGGCGATGCCGGTGCTGGCCGACGACCGGGCGATGCTGCCGGCCGCCAATGCGCTGATCGATACCACCGACCGGATCGCCCGGCTGTTCGGCCCGGCGCTGCTGGTGGTGGCGACCGCATTGTTGCCCGAGGTGCATTTCATCACGCTGGACGCGGCAACCTTCGTGCTGTCGGGACTGGCGATCGTGGCGATTGCCCGCGTGCGCGCGGTGCCGGCGGGCACGGTCCTGCGCGAGCCGCTCTGGCGCGCGGCGATGCACGGCGTGCGGGTGACGCGCGGGCACCGCCTGCTCGGCTACATGCTTGCGGTGGCGGGGCTGCAGAACGGTGTCTGGATGGCCGTCTATTATCTCGCCTTGCCGCTGCACCTGGAGCGCAGCCTGCCCGGCGGCTCGGGGTTGGCGGCATTCGGCACCGTCATTGCGGCCTACGGCGTGGGCAATCTCGCGGGCACGCTGGTGCTGGGCAACATGGCGATGCCCGCCCGCCCCGAACGCCGGGTCCTGGCCGGCATCCTGCTGTTCGGCGCGGCGACGATGGCGCTCGCGGGCGCGATGCTGCTGCCGCCGGGGTGGCAACTGGCCGGCATCGCGGCGGCGGCGAGCGTGGCGGCGGTCGGCGGGCCGATGCAGGACATCATCGTGGCGACGCTGCGCCAGACCGAACTGCCGCAGGGCGACATTGCCGCCGTGGTGCGCGCGTTCATGGTCTCGGTGCAGGGCGGCACCATTGTGGCGATGCTGGCCGCACCTTCGCTGGTGGCGCAGCTTGGCCCGGCGGCCTGCGCGCTGGCGGGCGGGGCGATCTATGTGGCGATCGCCGCCGTCGGCATGTGGCGGCTGGGGCGCGGCCGGGCATGACTGCCCCGCGCGCCCGCGCGCCGATGCTGCGCGCGATCGCCGATCCCGCGGTCAGGCGGTTGTGGCTGGCGATGGCGTTGTCGGCGCTGGCGGACAATGCCTTCACCGTGGTTCTGAGTTGGGTGGCGGTCGGCGCCTTCGGCGCCGCGGCCGGATACCTGGCGGTGCTGCAGGGTGGCGTGGGGCTGGGCATCGCATTGCTGGCCGGGCACTTGGCCGACCGGTTCGCGCCATTGGCGGTGATGCAGGCGACGTTGTTGCTGCGGGCGGCGGCGCTCGGGCTGGTGCTGTCCGCGTGGCTGGCCGCCGGCGAACCGCCGGGTTGGGCGCTGGTGGCGGGGGTGGCGCTGCTGGCCGTGGGCACGGCGCTGTTCCGCCCGGCGGTGCAGACGGCGCTGCCGGGGTTGGCGCGCGAGGCGAGCCTGCTGCCGGCCGCCAATGCGCTGATCGACACCACCGAGCGAATCGCGCGGCTGCTGGGGCCGGGGCTGCTGGGCATGGCGGCGGGATTGCTGCCGCTGGCGGGCTTCGTGGGAATCGAGATCGCCGGATTTCTGGCCGCGGCCGTGACGGCGGGTTTGCTGGCGCGCCGCTTTCCGCTGCCTGCCCTGCCGCCGGGACGCGAAAACGTGGTGGCGGCGGTGGCGCGCGGCTTCGGGGCGGTGCGGCGCCACCGGCTGTTGTTCGCGCTGTTGCTGATGACGGCACCGATGAACGGGGCCTGGTATGCGGCGCTGTTCCTCGGCGCGCCGCTGCTGATCGGGCAGGCCGGGCTGCGGGCCGGCGATGGTTCGGGGCTGGCCGCATTCGGGCTGGTGATCGCCTGCTATGGCGGGGCGAACCTGGCGGCGACGCTGGTGATCGGCAACCGGCGCCTGCCGGAACGCCCGGCGGGGCTGATCTTCGCCGGCTATGTCGTGCTCGGCGGCGGCATCGCGGCGATGGGCGTGCTGCCCTGGGTGTTGCCGACGGCGTGGCTGCTGCCGGGGCTGCTCGCGGGTGCGGCGCTGTCGGGCGTGGGCGCGCCGATGATGGATGTGGCGACCGCGACGGTGCGCCAGACCGGATTGCCGCGCCGCGATCTGCCGGCGGCGATCCGTGCCTTCATGGTGGTGAACAATTTCGGGCTTTTGGCAGTTCTGGCCGTGGCGCCGAGCCTGTTCCGGCTATTGGGCGTGCCGCTGATGGTAACGCTGTGCGGCGCCACCATCACGGCACTGGGGACGTGGGGGCTGCTGTGGGGGCGCAGGGTTTGCGAAGGGTGAGCCGGCGTGTCGGCCGCCGCTATCCAAAGCACGGCCCAAGGGATGCGCAAGGTGCATCCCTTGGGCCGGCGATCAGGCGAGGCTGTTGAGGAACTTCGCGCGCGCGGTCGCCGCCTGCATGATGAACAGCCCGTCGGCGCCGCCGAGGATGAAGCGGGCGCCCCAGCCGATATAGGTCTTCGCCCAGGTCTCCTCGTACATGCCGCCCATGCCGGGGTGCTTGCCGTGCTTGCTGCAGGCCGCGATCACCTTGCGATAGGCGTCGGCCACGCGCGGGTCGTCGAACTTGCCCGGGATGCCCATCTCGAAGGTCAGGTCGTTGGTGCCGATCAGCAGCGCGTCGACGCCCGGCACCGCGGCGATCGCGTCGGCGTTCTCGACCGCCTGCGGCGACTCGATCATCACCACCACCAGCGTCTCCTCGTTCACCTGCCTGGCGGTCTCGCCCACCGGCTGCGGCGCGAAGCCGGTCTGCTGCAGCGCGCCGCCCATCGAGCGGCGCCCCGCGGCGGGAAACGGCAGTGGTCGGCCACGCGCTTGGCCTGCTCCGGCGTGTCGATGTGCGGGAAGACGATGCCCTGCGCGCCGTTGTCGAGCGCGCGCGAGGCGTGGTGGTGCTCAGCCCCGGCACGCGCACGACGGCGTGATCCCGACCGCGAGCGCCGCGGCCGAGAGCTGCGCCGCGCGTGTCGAGGTCATCGAGCCGTGCTCGCAGTCGATGAACAGCCAGTCAAAGCCGGCGGTCTTGGCCAGGGCCGGGGCGGCGACGGTGCGCAGGTGGCTGACGCCGAAGCCGATCGAGGTCTTCCCCGCACGCAGGCGATCGAACGCAGCGTTCGCGATGATGGGCATTTATCTCCTCCCGTTGGATAAGGGCAGCGCACCACGGGCACGGGGCCGGGTCGATCGGAGAAAGGCAGGGAAGGAAGTGGTTCTTTTTTGAAAAAAAAACCAAAAAACTTTTATCCATTTGCCTCGAATGGTGTCATTTGGGCAAAGATCGCAAATTCTCAAAAGTCTTTTTGCTTCTTTTTCTTCAGAAAAAGAAGACTCTTATCCACTCTCGCCTACAATGATCTTGACCAGCGTTTCAAGCCGGTCGGCCTCGGCCGCCGGCTTGTCGGGGCGCAGGCGGGCGATGCGCGGGAAGCGCAGGGCGACGCCGGACTTGTGGCGGGCGGAGCGCTGCGCGGCATCGAAAGCGATCTCCAGCACCAGGGCTTTCTCCACCTCGCGCACCGGGCCGAAGCGGGCGGTGGTGTGGTTGCGGATCCAGCGGTCGAGCGAAGTCGAGTTCCTGGTCGGTGAAGCCGAAATAGGCCTTGCCGACCGGCACCAGCTCCTCGCCGCCCTCCCGTCCGCGCCACAGGCCGAAGGTGTAGTCGGAGTAGAAGCTGCTGCGCTTGCCGTGGCCGCGCTGGGCGTACATCAGCACGGCGTCGATGGCTGAGCGGGTCGCGCTTCCATTTCCACCATATCCCCTTCGGCCGGCCGGCGAGGTAGGGGCTGTCGGCGTCGCTTCAGCATCAGCCCCTCGATCGGCCGCGGCCCGGGCGCCGTCGCGCAGCGCGGCGAGCTCGTCGAGCGAGGCGAAGGGGATCAGGGCGGAGAGGTCCATGCGCGGCGGGGCGGGCGCGGGCGAACCAGGCCTCCAGCCGCGCGCGGCGGGTGTCGAAGGGCAGCGGGCGCAGGTCCTCGCGCGCCGTCGAACAGGAGGTCGTAGAGCCGCACGGCGGCCGGGTAGTCGGCGAGCAACTTCGGCGCCGACGGTCTTGCGGTTGAGGCGCTGCTGGAGGTCGGCGAAGGGCGCGACGGCGCCGTCGCGCACCACCAGCAGTTCGCCATCCAGCACGGCATCGAAGTCCATGGCGGCGAGGATTTCGGGGAAGGCGGCGCGAGATGTCCTCGCCGCCGCGGGAGCAGAGCCGCGCGGCCGCCGGGCGTGGCGACGAGTTGCACGCGGATGCCGTCCCATTTCCATTCGGCGCGCAGGACGGCGGGGTCGAGGGCGGGCAGGTCCTCGGGTTCCAGCGGATGCGCCAGCATCAGCGGGCGGAAGACCGGGGCGGTCGCGCGGGTCGGGGCGGGCGGCGCGGCCTTCGAGCCAGGCGAAGAGCGGCAGGTAGGGCGGCGCCAGGCCGTGCCACAGCTCCTCGATCTCCTCCGGCTCGGCACGGCCTTCGGAGCAGTCGGCCAGCGCGATCCGGGCGAGGCGGCCGGAGACGCCGACCCGCAGCCCGCCGGTGATGAGCTTGAGCAGCGCCAGCCGCGCGGTGGCGTCGCAGCGATCGAGCCAGCCGGCGACAGCGCGGGCAGCGTCGGCCTTGGGCGTGACGTCCAGCGCCTCCACCACCTCGGCCAGCGCCGGGCGGGGCGGCGTTCGCGTCGGGGACGCGGCGGCCAGATCAGCGCGACGGTTTCGGCGAGGTCGCCGACGAAGTCGTAGGACAGGGCGAACAGCACCGGGTCGGTGCGCGCGGCGGCCAGCTCGCGGATCAGCGCCGGCTTGGCGGCGGCGAAGCACCAGCTCGCCGGTCAGCGCGGCGAGGCCGAGGCCGCGGTCCGGGTCGGGCTGGGTGGCGAAGAGCTGGCGCAGCAGGGCCGGAGCTTGGCGTTGCGGCCCGGGGTGAAGACCAGGCGTTCGAGCAGGGCGGCGAAGGCGGTCAGCTCATGCGGCCGCCGCGTCGGCGCGGGGTTATCCTCATCCTTCCTCGCCATAGCCGACAGGCGCAGCGCCCGGCCGCGGATGCCGCGCTTGCGCGAGCGTCGTGGATCAGCGCATCCTCGCTGGCCATGGGTGACCCAGATCTCGGGGGCGCCGACCTCGTCGATGGTGCGGTTGCAGTTCGTCCCAGTCGGCGTGGTCGGAGATGATCAGCGGCAGTTCCACGCCGCCCTGCTTGGCGCGCTGGCGCACCCGCATCCAGCCGCGAGGCCACGGCCGACGACCGGTTCGGCCAGGCGGCGGGCCCAGCGGTCGGCGATGGCCGAGGGCGGCGCCAGCACGATCTGCGCCGGCGAGGTCCGCGCTTGGCCGGCGACGGTGGCCGGCGCAGGTCGCCGAGCGGCATGCCGAGTTCCTCGTAGATGGCGCACAGCGGCTGCCAGCGCGCCATGCATGTAGATCGGCGCGTCCCAGCCGGCCTGCGCGCAGCAGGGCGATCAGGCGCTGCGTCTTGCCCAGCGCGTAGCAGCCGACGACATGCGTTCGCTCGGGGAAGAGCGCGAGGCTGTCGCAGCAGCTTGGCGATCTCCGCTCGGTGGCGGCGGGATGGCGGAACACCGGCAGGGCGAAGGTCGCCTCGGTGACGAAGACATCGCAGGGCACGGGCTCGAAGGGCGCGCAGGTGGGGTCCGGCTGGCGCTTGTAGTCGCCGCGAGACCACGGCCCGGCTGCCCTGCCATTCCAGCACCACCTGGGCGCGAGCCGAGCACGTGGCCGGCCGGCGCCAGCCGACAGCTGACGTCGCCGAGGCGCGATGCGCTCGCCCCAGCGCCAGCTGCTGCTGGTGCGCGGCCGGCGCCGTCGCCAAGGCGGGCGCGCATGATGGCGAGGGTCGGGCGCGCTGGCCAGCACGGCGCCGTGGCCGGGGCGGGCGTGGTCGGAATGGCCATGGGTGACGATGGCGCGCTCGACCGGACGCAGCGGGTCGATGAAGAAACCACCAGGGGCGCAGTAGAGCCCTGCGGGCAGCGGGGTGAGCCAGGTTTCGGGGTGAGGACCGGTCATCGGAAGGGATTGAGGATGCGCACGCCGGCCACGATCCGGTTGTGCTGGAGGTCCTCTGTCAGCACCTCCTGGCAACCCAATGCCGCCGCCGCGGCGATGATGGCGCAATCCCAGTAGGTGTAGCCGGTGGTCTGCCGGATGGCGAAGGCAGCTTCCATCACGGGAACCGTCATCGGCTGCACGGGAAACCGGCCGAGGCGCCGCACGAGCGCTGCGGCAACGTCTTGGCTGATGGCATCCGGACGGCTCTGGAGGGTCGCCTGATGATAGAACTCCTGCAGGACCTGCACGGACAGGGCGTTGTCGTCCCGGTCCAGGATCTCGTCGGCGATGCGGCGTTTGTCGGCTTCGTCCGGCAGGTCGCTGATGCCATACAACAGAACGTTGGTATCGACGAACCGTTGCCTCACTTCCTGCCCCGGTCATACAGCGCCTCGCGTGGCAGGCGCGCGGAGGCGCTGAAGCCCTTTATGCCGGCGCGCAGTTCCTTCTCCTCGCGCTTGAGGCGCTCGAACTCGCTCTCGTCGCGGGCGAGGCCGGCCAGGAACTCGCGCACCAGCGCCGAGACCGAGGTGTCGCGCTCGGCGGCCTTGATGCGGGCGCGGCGATACGTTTCGTCGTCCACGGAAACTGTGATGTTCTTCATAGCTCCACATTATCACAGCCAGGTGCGCCGCCGCCACAACACGCTTTCCCAGCAAGGCGGATGCCCGTATCTAAGCGGGGATGACAGGAACATTGCCAGAACCTTTCGCCGGCTGGTTCGCCGCGCGCGGCTGGGCCCCGCGGCCGCACCAACTGGACGTGCTGGCGGCCGCCCGGGCGGGGGAGAGCGTGCTGCTCACGGCACCGACGGGCGGGGGCAAGACGCTGGCGGGGTTCCTGCCGAGCCTGGTGGAGTTGCACGCCGCCCGCTGCACCGGCCTGCACACCCTGTATGTCAGCCCGCTGAAGGCGCTGGCCGCCGATATCGCGCGCAACCTGACCGCGCCGGTAGCGGAGATGGCCCTGCCCGTGACCATCGACACCCGCACCGGCGACACCTCCACCGCGCGGCGCCGGCAACAGCGCGAGGCACCGCCGAACCTGCTGCTGACCACGCCCGAGAGCCTCGCGGTGCTGATCTCCCAACCCGAGGCCGAGGGGTTCTTCGCCACCCTGCGCGCCGTGGTGATCGACGAGGTGCATGCGCTGGCCGGCACCAAGCGGGGCGACCAGTTGGCGCTGTGCCTGGCGCGGATTTCCGCCTATGCGCCCGGTGTACGCCGCGTGGGGCTGTCGGCCACGGCGGCGCACCCGGCGGCGCTGCTCGCCTATGTGTCGCCGGACGGGCGCGGCGGCGGGGTGCGGCGGATCGATGTGACCGGTGGCGCGCCGCCGCGCATCGACATGATCCTGCCGGCAGGGCGGCTGCCCTGGGCTGGCCACATGGGCCTAGCGAGCGCGCCCGTGGTGCTGGAACGTATTCGGGCGGCGGGAATGACCATCGTGTTCGTGAACACCCGCGCGCAGGCCGAGTTGATGTTCCAGGAGTTGTGGAAGCTCAACGCCGAGACCCTGCCCATCGCCATCCATCACGGCTCGCTGGAACTGGAACAGCGGCTGCGGGTGGAACGGGCGATGGCGGACGGCAAGCTGCGCGCGGTGGTCGCGACTTCCTCGCTCGATCTCGGCATCGACTGGGGCGGCGTGGACCAGGTGCTGCAGGTCGGCGCGCCCAAGGGTGTTTCGCGCCTGCTGCAGCGGGTGGGCCGCGCCAATCACCGCATGGACGAGGCCAGCCGCGCCATCCTGGTGCCCGCCAACCGCTTCGAGGTGCTGGAATGCGAGGCGGCGATCCTCGGCGTGGCCGCACATGAACTCGACGGCGACCCGCCGCGGCCGGGCGGGCTGGACGTGCTGGCGCAGCACATTCTCGGCGTGGCCTGTGCCGGAGCGTTTCTGCCCGACGACCTCTACGCCGAAATCCGCCGCGCCTCCCCCTATGCCGACCTCCCGCGCCGCGACTTCGACGACGTGCTGGCGTTCGTGGAGAACGGCGGCTACTCGCTCCAGGCCTATCACCAATTCAGGAAACTGTTCCGCGACAGCGAGGGCCGCTGCCAGGTGATGGGCGAGCGGGTGGCGCGCCAGCACCGCATGAACATCGGCACCATCGTGGAAGAGCCGCTGCTGAAGGTGAAGCTGGCGGGGAGAGGCGGCGGCTTCCTCGGCGAGGTCGAGGAATACTTCATCAATGGCCTGTCCGAAGGCGACACCTTCATGTTCGCCGGCCGCCTGCTGCGCTTCCTGCGCCTGCGCGAGACCGTCGCCGAAGTGGCCGAGGGCGGCAGCGGCGAGCCGAAGGTGCCCGCCTATGCCGGCGGCCGCATGCCGCTCACCACCAACCTCGCCGCCCGCGTGCGCGCCATGCTGAGCGACCCGTCCACCTGGCCGGCCTTTCCCGAGCCGGTGCGCGAATGGCTGGCCCTGCAGAAGTCGCTCTCCCGCCTGCCCGGGCGCGACGGGCTGCTGATCGAGACCTTCCCGCGCGGCGACGTGCATTTCCTCGTCGCCTACTGCTTCGAGGGGCGCAACGCCCACCAGACCCTGGGCATGCTGCTGACAAGGCGGCTGGAGCGCTTCGGCTTCCAGCCGCTGGGCTTCGTCGCCACCGACTACGTGCTCGCCACCTGGAGCGCCCGCCCGCCGCACGACGTGGCCCGGCTGTTCGAGGAGGACATGCTCGGCGACGATCTGGAAGCCTGGATGGCCGAAAGCTCGATGTTGCGCCGAACCTTCCGCAACGTGGCCGTGATCGCCGGGCTGATCGAGCGCCACCACCCCGGCGAGAAGAAGACCCGCCGCCAGGTCACGGTGAACAGCGATCTCATCTACAACGTGCTGCGCCGCCACCAACCCGACCACGTGCTGCTGCGCGCCACCCGCGCCGACGCCGCCGGCGGCCTGACCGACCTGGGCCGCATCGCCGCCTTCCTCGCCCGCATCCAGGGCCAGGTGCGGCACATGGCCCTGTCGCGCGTGTCGCCGCTGGCGGTGCCCGTGCTGCTGGAAATCGGCCGCGAAAGCGTGCGCAACGGCACCGGCGACGACGCGCTGCTGGCCGAGGCGGAAACGCTGGTGGCCGAGGCGATGGGCGAAGTGGCGCCGCCGGCGCTGCAAACGCGCACACCCGTTCCGGTTCGCCGGGATCGGCGGCAGGGGCGATTATTCGGGTGACAAGGACAAGGGGGGAAAGGCAGCGGTTCTTTTTTGCAAAAAAGAACCAAAAAACTTTTATAAATTATAACCCTGCAAAACCACGTCAGAATGGATTGCGAATGGACAAAAGTCTTTTTGCTTCTTTTTCTTCAGAAAAAGAAGATTCTTTTTCCCTATCCGTAAGTCCCACCGCACCATGAACTCCGCCCCCCTGCATCTCGGCGCCGAGCGCCTGATGCTCGACCCAGGCGGTGCCGTCGTTTGGCCGGCGCAGCGCCTGATGGCGGTGGCCGACCTGCATCTGGAGAAGGGCTCGGCCGCGGCGGCGAAGGGCAGTCTGCTTCCGCCGTGGGACAGCGCGGCCACGCTCGACCGGCTGGCGTTGTTGCTGCGGCGGCACCGGCCGGCGACGACGGTGCTGTTGGGCAACTCCTTTCACGATCGCGAGGGAGCCGCCCGCCTGCGCCCGGCCGACCGCGACCGGCTGGCGGCGATGGCGCGCGCCACGCAACTGGTCTGGGTGCTGGGCAACCATGATCCGGCGGCGCCGCAGGGTTTGCCTGGCATGGTGGCGGCGGAGCTTGCGATCGGCGGGCTGGTGTTCCGCCACCAGGCCGTGACGGGCGCCGTCCATGAGGTCAGCGGCCATTTTCATCCCAAGGCGAGCATTCCCGCGCGCGGGGCGACGGTGTCGCGCCCGTGCTTCGTGGCCGATGCGCGGCGGCTGATGCTGCCGGCACTTGGCGCCTACACGGGGGGGCTGGACGTGCACGACCCGGCGATTGCCGGGCTGTTCCCGCGCGGCGGGCGGGTGTTCCTGCTGGGGCAGGAGCGGCTGTTCAGCTTTCCCTTCGCCGGGCGCGGCGGTTCGCGGTTGCCGGCGGGCCAGGCAGTGCTCAAGGTATAGTCTTTCCGCACGGAGACCGACCGCATGCCCGACTGGCTCGCCCCGGCACTGGACTACATCCCGCAATGGATCGCCTATCAGCGGCGGCTGACCGATCTGCCGGGCTGTGCGGTGGCGGTCGCCTCGGCCGGAAAGCCGGTGCTGGACCGGGCCTTCGGCGTCGCCAACCTGGCCTCGGGCGAGGCGCTCACGCCGGCGCACCGCTTCCGCGTCGCCTCCCATTCCAAGACCTTCACCGCCGTCGGCATCATGCGGCTGCTCGAAGCCGGGCGGCTGCGGCTGGACGACCCGGCCGGGCAGTTCGTGAAGGGGCTGCACCCCGAGGTGGGCGCGGCCACACTGGCCCAGTTGCTCAGCCACACCGGCGGCATCGTGCGCGACGGCGAGGACACCGGCCAGTGGGCCGACCGCCGGCCGTTCCTCAACGAGGCGGAGTTGCGCGCGGCCCTGGCCGAGCCGCCGGTGCTGCCGCCGAACACGCGAATGAAATATTCCAACCACGGCTTCGGCCTGCTCGGCCTGGTGATCGCGGCGGTGACCGGCGAGCCGTACAACGACTGGATCGCGCGCGAGGTGGTGGCGCCCGCCGGCCTGCCGCACACCCAGCCCGACGCGCCGGCCAGCCGGGGGGTGAAGACCAGCCGCGCCCACTCATCGCGCGTGCTGCTGGGCGAAAGGCTGGTGATCCCGGCCGACAACTGCACCCATGCCCTGGCCTCGGCCACCGGCTTCATGAGCACGGCCGCCGATCTCGCCCGCTTCTTCGCCACCCTCGACCCCGCCGCGGCGCACAGCCTGTTGTCGGTGGCCAGCCGGCGAGAGATGACGCGCCGCCAATGGGCCATCCCCGATACGCCGGGCGATCGGCACTACGGCCTGGGAACGATCCACTCCCAGGTGGGCGATTGGGCCATGTTCGGCCATTCCGGCGGTTTCCCCGGCACCCGCACCCAGACGGCTGTGTTGCCGGCACAGAACCTCAGCGTATCCGTGCTGACCAACGCCAGCGACGGCGCGCCGCAGATGCTGCTGGAAGGTGTGGTGCACATCCTGCGCGCCTTCGCCAGGAACGGCCCGCCGGCGAAGCAGGTGGCGGAGTGGAACGGGCGCTGGTGGACGCCGCACGACGCGGTGGACCTGGTGGCCATTGGCGATCGCGTGCTGGTGGCCAACCCCGCCCAGCCCAACCCCTTCGCCGACGTGCCCGAACTGACGGTGACCGGCGCGGACGAGGCGCGCATCGCCCGCGCCGGCGGTTTTGCCAGCCATGGCGAGGCGGCGCGCCTGGTGCGCGGCCGCACGGGCAAAGTCAACGCGGTGTTCCTGGCCGGGGCGAAGCTGCTTGACGAGGCGGCCTATACCCGCGAGGTGCGGGCCCGCTACGCCGCGGGTTAGCGCGGCCGCGGGATGGCGGGCGGGGTGTCGCGCCGCCGCCGCATCCCCATATGAAGAGGCCGTTCCTGGCAGGAGAAGGCCCTTCCCGTGACCGCCGACCCCGCTCCCGTGCTGCTCTGGCTGCGCCGCGAACTGCGCCTCGCCGACAACCCGGCCCTGCTTGCCGCCCTGGCCAGCGGGCGCCCGGTGCTGCCGGTCTTCGTGCTGGACGAGCGCAGCCCCGGTCCGTGGGCGCCCGGCGGGGCCAGCCGCTGGTGGCTGCACCACAGCCTGCGCGCCCTGCAGTCCGAGCTTGAGCGCCGCGGATCGCGGCTGGTGCTGCGGCGCGGGCGCTATGGCGATGCGATCCCGCGCCTGGTGGCCGAGACCGGGGCGGTCGAGGTGCATGCCGGCCTGCCGACCGAGCCCTGGGCCCGCGCCGCGTATCGCGAGGTAGCCGGCGCCGTGGCGCTGCGCGTGCACCTGACCACGCTGCTTTTCGCGCCCGATGCCATCCGCACCCAGGCGGGCACGCCCTATGCCGTCTATTCGCCCTTCGTTCGCGCCTGCATGACGATGCCGCCGCCGGACCCGCCCGCCCCCGCGCCGGCGCGCCTGCCTGCCGCCCCGGCGGCGCCTTCCGAGGCGCTCGACGATTGGGGCCTGTTGCCGACCGCGCCGGACTGGGCCGGCGGGCTGCGCGGTGCCTGGACACCGGGCGAGGCGGGCGCGCAAGCAAGGCTCGGCGCCTTCGTGGAGGGACCGCTCGCCCGCTACAAGGCCGCGCGCGACCTGCCGGGCGTGGATTCCACCTCGCGGCTGTCCCCGCACCTCGCCTGGGGCGAGATCTCGCCGCGGCAGGTCTGGCACGCCGCCGAGGCCTGCGCGAAATTCCGTGGCGAGGTGCTGTGGCGCGAATTCGCCGCCAACCTGCTGTGGCACCACCCGTCCCTGCCCGACGCACCGCTGCGCGAGCCTTTTGCCGCCATGCCGTGGCGCGACGATCCGGCCGCCCTGTCCGCCTGGCAGCATGGCCGCACCGGCATCCCCATCGTCGATGCCGGCATGCGCCAGCTCTGGGCCACCGGCTGGATGCACAACCGCGTGCGCATGATCGTCGCCAGCTTCCTGGTCAAGCACCTGCTGATCCCGTGGCAGGCGGGCGAGGCCTGGTTCTGGGACACGCTGGTGGATGCCGACCTGGCGCAGAACGCGGCGTCCTGGCAGTGGGTGGCCGGGTGCGGCGCCGATGCCGCGCCTTATTTCCGCATTTTCAACCCGGTGCTCCAGGGCCGCAAGTTCGACCCCGACGGCGCCTATGTCCGCCGCTGGGTGCCCGAACTGGCCGCCCTGCCCGACCAGGCGATCCACGCGCCGTGGGAAGCGCCGGAGATGGTGCTTCGGGCGGCCGGCCTGCGCCTGGGCGCCTCCTATCCCCACCCCGCGATCGACCTTGCCGAAGGTCGCCGCCGCGCGCTTGCCGCCTTCGCCGCGCTGCCGAAGGTGGCGGCCTGATGCAGCAGGACGAGCAGAGGCCGCAGCGCGATGCCACGCCGCCCGCCGCCCCCGCCGACCCGCCGCGCCGCATGGCGCCCGATGCGCTGCCGCCCGGCCAGCCGGTCCGCGTGGTGGGCGACGTGCATGGCGACGCCCGCGCCTTCGCCATGGCCGTGCAGACCGACCGCTTCGTTGTGCAGCTTGGCGACGTGGTGGATTACGGGCCCGACAGCGCCGAAACCCTGCGCATCGCCCTGCGCATGACCGAACAGGGGCGCGGCGCATTCGTGCTCGGCAACCACGACCTCAAGCTGCGGCGCGCGCTCGCCGGGCGCGACGTGCGGGTGGGCCCGGAACTTGCCGCCACCCTGGCCCAGCTCGACCCCGAGCTTCGCGCCCGCGCCGCGGCGGCCCTCGACCGTGCGCCGATCTGGCTGCGCCAGCGCCAGCTTGGGGGTGGCGAGCGAATGTTCGTGCACGGCGCCTTCCACACCGACATGCTGCGCGCCGACCCGCCCCCCCTGCCGGACGGCCGCGTGCACGGCGTGCTCGCCCGCGCGCTATACGGCCAGACCACCGGCCGGATGCAGCCCGATGGCTACCCCGAGCGCGTGCTGCACTGGGTCGACTACATCCCGGCCGGCATGACCGTCTATGTCGGCCACGACCGCCGCAGCACCGATGGACGCCCCTATGTGCGCACCGGCCGCGCCGGCGGCACGGCTGTGTTCCTGGACACCGGCGCCGGCAAGGGCGGCCACCTGTCGTGGATCGACCTGCCGGCCTGAGCCGCGGCGCCGCCGGGAACCGTCGCATTCTGCCCCGGTGGCATGTCGGCCAGATCGCGCTAATCTGGCGAGGAACGCCACAGGAGGCCGCGATCACCGCCTTGCGCCAGTTGCTGCTGATGCGGCACGCCAAATCGTCGTGGGACGATCCGCGGCTGTCCGACCACGCCCGCCCGCTCAACCCGCGCGGCCGCGCCGCCGCCGCCGCCATGCGCGAGGTGATGCAGGAACTCGGCCTGGCGCCGGACATCGTGCTGGTGTCGTCGTCGCGCCGCACCCTGCAAACACTCGAGGCGCTGGAGCCGTGGACGGACACGCCACTGGTCGAACCGATGGACGCGCTGTACCTGGCCGACGTGCCGCAGCTGCTCCAGGTGCTCCACGGCGTGGCCGAGACGGCCCGCAGCGTGCTGCTCCTGGGACACAACCCCGGCCTGCACGACCTGGCCGTGCGGCTCGCCGGCGAGGAACTGGCGGGCCTGGGCGACTCCTCGCTGCGCCGCCTGTCCGACGGATTCCCAAGCGGCGCGTTGGCCGAGTTCAGCGTGTCCGGCGGATGGGCGGCGCTGGGCCAGGGCGGCACACGGTTGCGCCGCCTTATACTGCCGCGCGACCTGCCGGCGGCGGGGCGGTAGATTGGGGATCGTCTAGTAGGAAGCGCGTTCTTTTTTGGAAAAAAGAACCAAAAAACTTTTGTCCGTTTTGTGGGTAGCCGACCTACAACCGGCGTGAAGCCGGACGCTGATTTTTTTCCTTTTACACTGCCCAAAAAGTGATAATCCGTTTCGGTCCGTACGCTCCGTTTCGTGCGAGGTGCGTCGGCGCCACCGGCCGAATCGGAGGCCCTTTCGCCAGCCGCGACCCGGAT
>CAWAAI010000009.1:0-228462 GCA_963779875.1 uncultured Alphaproteobacteria bacterium
TGTTGTGGCCTGCTGAACCATCGTATTGCTAGGCCTCCGAGATCATCGAGATCGAGTCGGCGGTCACCACCACCGCGTCCGCGCTGGCCAGGAAGCCGTGATACGGGTTCTCGCCCGGCTCGCCCCAGCGGTAGATCAGGTGCAGCGCCTGCGACAGCCCGGCGGCCAGCGCCTCGGTGGCCTCGCGCCCGGTGCGCCGCGACGTGGTGGCCAGCACCGCCCCGCCGCGCGCCGCCGTCAGCCGCGCCACCTGCTTGCCCAGCGCATGGGCCATGGCCGGCGGCATGTCGGTCCCGCGTACCGGCCCGCCCACCAGCAGCGCCACGCGCGGCCGCGGCAGGTGCGACAGCCGCTCCTGCCACGCCCCGCGCGCCTGGCGCAGCATCAGCGGCGACACGCGGTGCGGCGCGCCCAGCACCGGCATCACGTTCGGCGCCGGCTGCGGCCGGTCGTGCTCGGGGATGACCAGCATGTCGAACATCGCGTGGCGCCACAGCCCGCCCAGCCCGGGGCTCATGCAATGCACCAGCCGGCAGCCGAACTGCGACTTCATCCACAGCGCCACCGCGCCCGAGCGGCGGCCGGCGGAAATCACCAGATCGGGCCGCGGCGGTTCGCCCTCGGCGGCACGTCCCGCCGGCAGCGAAACGCCGGCGGTGCTGCGCGCCAGTTCGGCGGCGATGCGGCGCGTCGGCTGGCGCAGCCCGGCCAGCGACCCGCCCGGCAGCAGCCCGGCGATATGTGCCGTCCATGGGTTCCACATCATCGGAATGCGCCGGAACGGCACGCCCAGCCGCTCGGCGATGCCGATGGCCTGGTTGGCGGTGCCGATGCGCGGATCGTCCAGCACCCACACCCGCGCCTGCGCCTGCGGCGTCTGGCTGCCCGTGGTCGCCTGCGTCTTCTCCACCTCGCTCATCCCCGCCACCCGCAACGCCGCACGGTCCCGCCAAGCCGAACGCCACGGATGGACGCCGGGCGGCGGGAAAGCTACGAACACCCTCTGGGCCTGCGCGACGCATGGGGAGATCCCGAATGGAAAAGCTGCACATGACTGACTGGGATCGCGATGCGGCCCTCACCACGGCGCGGATACTGCTTGAGATCAAGGCGGTGAACTTCCGGCCGGAGGAACCCTATACGTTGACATCGGGTTGGAAGTCACCCGTGTATATCGACTGTCGGCGTATCATCTACTTTCCCCGCGCACGCGCCAAGATATGTGAACTCGGCGTCGAGAAGATCGGCCGCCACATCGGCTTCGAGACCATCGAGGCGATCGCCGGCGGCGAGACCGCGGGCATCCCGTTCGCCGCCTGGATCGCGGACCGCATGGCCGCCCCCATGGCCTATGTGCGCAAGAAGCCCAAAGGCTTCGGCCGCAACGCGCTGATCGAGGGCGACGTGCCCGAGGGCAAGAACACCCTGCTGGTCGAGGACCTCACCACCGACGGCGGCAGCAAGGTGCAGTTCTGCCAGGCCCTGCGCGACGCCGGCGCCATCTGCAACCACACCTTCGTCGTCTTCTACTACGGCGTCTTCCCCGGCAGCTTCGAAACGCTGGGCCGAATGGGCATCTCCCTGCATCACCTGTGCACCTGGTGGGACGTGCTGGAAGCCTGCCGCGACCGCCCCTATTTCTCCGACAGCGCGCTGGCCGAGGTTCGCCGCTTCCTGGAGAACCCCGTCGCCTGGTCCGCGGCGCACGGCGGCGTGGCGAGCCAGGCGGAAGCGGCCGCGCGAAAGGGCCTGAAGGTCGAGTGAAGGAAGAATCTTCTTTTTCTGAAGAAAAAGAAGCAAAAAGACGTCAAAAATTCTTCGTTGCGGCGGAAAGTTCCGCCCAACTGATCATGTGGTAGAAGCTTTTTTGGTTCTTTTTTTCAAAAAAGAACAACTTCGCCTTCCCTCATCCCCGCCGCGTCACCGCCAGCGCCATCCGCTCGATCGCCGGATCAACCTTGTACATGTGCCGGTCCTGCAGCACCTGCTTGGCAATCAGTTCCAGCCGCATCTCGAAACTCAGGAAGCCCAGCGGCGGCAGCAGCGGCTCGTTGAACGGCGCCACGTCGGCGCGCTGGAACTCGAAGGCCATCGACACGCGCGAGGCGCCGCCGCGCGGCGAGGTTCGGCTGCCCCAGTGCAGCACCGCCTGGTTCCACATGAACACGTCCCCCGCCTCCGCCGGCAACGCGCGGATCGCGGCATGGTCGAACTGCCACTCCCCGTCGCGCGGCGTGTTGTAGGTGGGGTCGCCGGTCGCCGGCACGATGTACATGCAGCCGTTCAGCGTGGTCGCCCGCGACAGCGGAATCCAGGTGGTCAGCGACTTCGGCGCCCCGTCCGGAAACAGCGACCCATGCCCCTTGTCCCGATGCGGCCGCCATCCGGCATCGCCGCGCGCGGGATCGACATTCCACACCCAGAAATCCGGCAGCATCCGGTAATCGCCCAGCAGCGCGCCATAGATCGGGTGCAGCCGGTAGAACGGCACCCAGAACTCGTCGTAGATGAACGCGAACACCGGCGACAGCCCCGCCCGGTCGAGCGCCCGCACGGTATCGGCCATCACCCCCAGGTCGATCACCCAGGTCAGGCCGGAGGCATGGAAATACCCTTCCTCCAGCACCAGCGCGCGGATCGCCGCCATGCGGTCCTCGCCCGGCACGATCGCATCCAGCCCCTCCACCGTGCTGCGATCCTCGACATGCAGCGCCGGCGCGAACTCCCGCCAGAAGCCGCGCTGGGTCAGGTCGACGGTGATGCTCATGGCGCGTGCCCCGCTGCGATGGACGCGCCGACGCTAGGCCGCCCGGCCGCCGCCCGCAACAATCGCCCCCCCGCTACACCCGCTCGCTCGCCGCGATCGCCACCTTGCAGCCGGCCTTGATCAGCCCCGACAACAGCCGATACCCCGGCGCCTGCTCCGCCTCGTGCGCCAGGCCGATGTCGCGGTGCTCAAGCTCCTCGGCCCGGAACGTCTCGATCGTCTGCCGCAGTTCGCCCTCGTCCTCGCCCAGCGCCGCCGACTGTCGCGAATAATGCTCGTCGATCGCCTCCTCCACCGCCACGGTGCAGGCCATCGCCGCCCGCTCGCCCAGCAGCGCCGTCGCCGCTCCCAGCGCGAACCCCGCCACATGCCAGAACGGCAACAGCGCCGTCGGCCGCACCCGCCGCCTGGCGATCAGGCGGGCGAAGGTGTCCAGGTGCACCTGCTCCTGCTCCTGCATATGGCGGATCAGGTCGCCCTTCTCCCCCCGGCCGAGCACCGCAAGCTGGCCCTGGTAGATGCGCTTGGCGCCGTATTCGCCGGCATGGTCCACGCGGATCATGCGCGCCACCTCGGCCTGCTTCATGCGCTCGCCGGGCAATCGCGAGGAAGGGGGCGGCACGCTCATGTCGGGCTCCATCGGGTTCGGGACAGCACGGCGGCGAGCGCGCCGGCCAGTCCCAGCGAAAAGATCAGGTTCATCGCCGCCATCGAAAGCGGCACGCCGGGAATCAGATAGGACGGATCGTCGCACGGCTTGGCCGGCCGGTCCGGCAGCCGCGCCATCTGCTCGGCGATGCTGCCGCCGGTGGTGAAGCGGGCAACGCAGCCGGGCAACGGGCTGGGCCACCATTTGGCCTCCACCCCCACATGCACAACCCCGATCGCCGCACTGGCCAGCATGGTCGCCACCACCGCCGCGCCGCACCACCACGCCCCCGATCGCCACCCGGGGCGCCGCGGCAGCAGCAAACCCAGCACCGCCAGCCCGATGGCCACGCGATACGGCCACCTTCCCACCAGGCACAGCGCGCAGGGAACCAGCCCGCCCCACCACTCGCTCGCCAATGCCGCCAACAGCGCCCCCCCCGCCAGCAGGGCGGCAAGGGCGAGCGCGGGTCGCAGCGAAATGGCAGGCATGGCCCCCATATGAACGCGGCCACCCGAGCGGGCAAGCGTTGCCGCGCAACACGCCACCGCCTACCCTGCCCGCGCCGCAAACCGAGGGAAGACGCCATGATCAGGCTGTGGGGCCGCACCACGTCCAGCAACGTGATGAAGGTGCTGTGGACACTCGACGAGCTGGGCCTGGCCTACGAGCGCATCGACGCCGGCGGCGCCTTCGGCCGCACCGACACGCCGGAATACCGCGCCATGAACCCGCTCGGCCTGGTGCCCAGCCTGGAGGACGGCGCGCTGCGCCTGTTCGAGAGCAACAGCATCATCCGCTATCTCTGCAACGCCCACGCCCCCGCCAGCCCGCTCTACCCGCGCGACCCCGGCCACCGCGCCGAGGTCGAGGCATGGATGGACTTCCAGCAGACCGCGCAGAGCCGCCCGGCCAGCACCATCTTCCTCGGCCTGGTCCGCACCCCGCCCGAAAAGCGCGACACCGCCGCCATCGCCGCCGCTGTGGCCGAGCTGGCCGGCATCTGGCGCATCGTCGGCGACCGCACCGCCGCGGCCGGCGGCCACCTCTGCGGCGCAGGCCTGACGCTGGCCGACATCACCTACGGCCCGCACCTGCACCGCTGGTTCCATATGCCCATCGAGAACCGGCCGGACATCCCCTCGCTGCGCGCCTGGTACGACCGGCTGTGCCAGCGCCCGGCGTTCCAGGCCCATGTGGCTGTCGCGGTGGCCTGACCGCCACCGCCATACCCCACCCGAGCCGCGCAGCAGGCCGCCTCAGTAAACCGCCTTCAGTGCCGACGACATGGTGCTGCAGAACCCCGCGAACACGCCTGAGATCTGCCCGGTGGTCGGCGCCACCATCGACACCCCGGTTCCGCCCGAAAGCTGCGCCAACTGCGCGGCATAGCCGGCGCGCTGCCCCGCGCTGGTGCTGCCTGAATAGTAGATCGTGCTCACCGATATCCCGGCCGCCCGCGCCGCGGCCGCCTGGTTGACCGCCATCGTCCACAGGTTCGCGTCGGTGCATTTGGTGGTGCAGGTCGGCGTCGTGGACGTGGCAGTGGGATAGATCCCGTCCGCCCTGGTATAGGTGCGGCTGCTGGCATTCGGCACGCCGTCGGTGATGATCACCACGTTCTTGCGGGTGTTGGCGAAGGCCGGGTCGCTGAACTGCTGGATCGCCGAATAGATCGCCGACGCCACGTTGCTGCCGCCGCAGGCCGGCGCCCCGGACTTGCCGCAGGAGTTCATCGTGGCTATGCGCGCCTGCAGCGTCGCGAAATTGGTGCTCGCCTGGCGCAACGGCTGGAAGATCGCCGACACGCCCGTATGCGTGGTGATGCCGAACTGCGACAGGCTGCCCGCCGAGGACCGCACGCAATCCAGGATCGCATTGTCCGCGGCCCGCTGGTCGGCGATGGCCGAGGAGAACGACTGCGACAGGTCGTTGGTGATGATGGTGTTCCACGTCTGCCCGGTGCCGTAGCTGGCCACCGCGGTTGCGGTGAAGTCCATGGTGGCGCGCCCGACGATGCCGGCGAACAGCAGGCCGATGGGGTTGCCGTTGGCGGTCGTGCTCAGCCCCTGCACCCGCACCGCGTTGGGCGAAGCCAGACCACTCTCGGCGAGGCTGGTGAAGCTGCCGCGGGCGGCGTTCCAGTTGCCCAGCACCACCGCGCTGGCCGGCACCACCGCGCCATAGCTGGCCGACGGCATGTTCGCGCCGCCGATGGTCTGCGCCGCCGCAACAACGGCGGTATCGGAATTGGTGCCGGACGCGTAATAGCTTGCCAGCTTCGCCGCCGCCGCCAGCGCCGCGGCCTGCGTGGTCTGGCGCTGCAGCATGACGCGGTACTGCAGATGCGCCTCGTTCAACGCCAGCGCGCCGATACCCATCAGGATTGCGAACATCATCGCCGCCAGCACGCCAACGCCGCCGCCCACCTGGTTGACGAACGCAGGGGCGGCATCTGCCATTCGAGATATGCGCGCGCGGATCATGAGCAGGTTCCCTCCTTCATCATCACCGCGCGCGCCGCGAGCGTGCGCCCCAGCAACAGGTCGAACCGATCCCCCGCCGCCGCGGTAAAGCCGCTGGCGGAAATCTGCACGGTCACGCTGGGCACCGCGCAATCCTGGCTGGCCGTCACCGTGTAGGTGGCCCAACCGGGCAGGCCGAGGCAGGCCACCTGCTCCACCGTGCCGGCGGCCATGCCGGCGCCGCAGGTGGCGGTGGCCGACGAATTGTTTGCGTTGATCGCACCAGTGGTGAAGTTGGCCACCTGCCCGGTCGCCATCATGCGTGCCGCCATCTGCGCGGTACCCTGCATCGCCGAGCGCGTGAACAGCGCCGAGTTGAGGCCGATGAAGCCGAAGCACAACAGCAGGAAGGGCGGCATAACCAGCGCAAACTCGATGGCAACGACGCCGCGGCGGCACGCCGCAAGCCGCCCGAGGAATTGCCGCCTGACACGGGAGCGCCGTCCACGCTCCCGCAAGCGACTGAACGTCTCGACGACATCAATAAACAATTTCATGTCAAAATCTCGTCAAAAAATACAAAACGCCAGATTTTACTATTCCAAAATCCTTACAATATGATTACAGCGCCCGCAAGAATCTCCCCCCGCGAGAAAAACCTTTCAGGCCTCCTTCCAAACCAACGCGCGGCCACGCCACCCCCCGCCAGAAGGCCCACCGCATGACAGCCTCAACCGCGCCGTTCTGCCTTTTCCTGACGATCCGCGGCGGCGCCTGGCACGAGGCAGAACTCGCAACCCTCCTCGCCGCAACCCCCGGCTGCGCGACCGCCCTGTGGCACCGGCCGGCCCAGGCACATGATCCCTACCTGCAGGACGGGGCACCGCCCGACCTGGTGGCGCAACTCCACTTCGCCGATATCGCCAGCCTCGAAGCCGCCACCGCCCCGTCCGGCCACCTCCAGGCCCTGCCACCCCTTCTGGCCGGGGCCACCGCAACTCACCAGGCCATGCTGGCGCGCCCCTTCCCGGTGCCCAACCCCGGCCCGCGATCCGCGCCGCACTGCACCTACCTCGTCGCCTATGACGGCCCCGCCGAAGATACCAACGCCTGGCTCGGGCACTACATCGCCCACCACCCGCCCATCATGGCCCGCTTCCCCGCCATCCGCGCGATCGAAATCTACACCCGCATCGACTGGATCAGCGGCCTGCCCCTCGCACGCGAAAACTGCATGCAACGCAACAAAGTCGTCTTCGACAGCCCCAAAGCACTCACCGAAGCCCTGAACTCCCCTGTCCGCCACGAAATGCGCGAAGACTTCCACCAACTGCCGCCCTTCTCCGGCGCCGTGAGCCATTTCCCCATGCTGACCCACACCCTGCCCCTGGGAGAGCCATAGAAGACAAGAATCAGATCAAGGCGAAAGGAAGAGGTTCTTTTTTGAAAAAAAGAACCAAAAAACTTTCATTAATTTAGTATCACCCGAATATTTTCCATGCAAAATCGAAAATGAATAAAGTCTTTTTGCTTCTTTTTCTTCAGAAAAAGAAGATCTTTCTTACTCCGGGATTGACCCCGCCAGGCTGCGACAGGTCACGCCGATCCACGCATTATTTGTTCCTTATCAGAACAATTTCGCTATCGATCCGCTCCCGCGTACAGTACCCGGTCCAAGCGGTCGAGCGACTCCGCATGGGCGGCCACCGCGGCGGCATCGTATTCCCCCCGCGGCACCGGCTCCGGGTCGAAATGCCCATGGCGGTCTTCCCCGCGCACGAGGAACGCCGTGGTCCGCGGCCCGCTCATTTGGCGCACATAGGTGGGGATATAGCGGATCGCGTAGCCGATCCGGCGCTGGCTGCTGCGGTTCGCCTCCGAGCCATGGAACAGCCGCACGTGGTGCAGCGACATTTCCCCCGGCCGCAGCACCACGTCGACCGCCCGGCTGCGATCCACCTCCACGGCGATCTCCTGACCCCGGCTCAGCAGGTTGCCCGGCGCGAAGGTGTCGCGGTGCGGCACCTGGTCGATGGTTTGCGTGCCAGGGATCACCTGCATGCAGCCGCTCTCCGGCGTGCTCGGCGTGAACGCGATCCAGGCGGTCACCACGTCGGGGTGCGACAGCCCCCAATAGGTCGAATCCTGGTGCCAGGAGATGAAGGCGCCGTCGCCAGCGTTCTTGGTGAAGAAGCCGCCGTTCCAGCACAGTATGTCCGGACCGATCAGGCTCTCCACCGTATCCAGCACCGCCGGGCTGCGCACGATATCGCATAGCCACGGCGCCAGCATATGGAGCTTCTGGTTGCGCCGCTTCGCGATATGCCCGCCCTCGCGCGCCTCCATCCGCGCCAGCGCCGAAGCCGCCCCCGCCGCCTCGTCCTCGGACATCACCCGGATGGGAAACAGAATGCCGTCGCGCTCATACGCCGCGACATCAGCCGCCGACAACGAGCCTGCCATGCCCGCCTCCCTGGTTGCCGCCCCGAGCGTGGCCAGCGCCGCCGGCCCCGTCAAGCGGTCCTCGTTGGACGGATGGACAAACACCGCAATGTTGCCGAACCTCCACGGCGAAGTGCCGCCACGCAAGGATGCGGCATCCAACTGGAGGAATGCCGTCATGACGCGGACCACCCGCCGCCGCCTGCTCGCCGGCGCCGCCGCAGCCATCGCTGCCCGGCTGCCCGCACCCGCCCTGGCGCAATCCGAGCGCCAGCGCGTGCTGCGCTTCATCCCGCAGATCGACCTGGTGTTCCTCGACCCGGTGTTCAGCATGACCAACATCACCCGCAACCATGCGGGCCTGGTATTCGACCGGCTGTACAGCGCCGACAACAACCTGCGGCCGCATCCGCAGATGGCCGAGGGCCACACCGTCGAGGACGATGGCCGCCGCTGGCGCATCCGCCTGCGCGACGGCTTGCGGTTCCACGACGGCGAGCCGGTTCTGGCACGCGACTGCGTCGCCTCGCTGCGCCGCTGGGGCGCGCGCGACGTGCTGGGCCGCGAGCTTCTCGCCGCCACCGACGAACTCTCGGCGGCCGACGACCGCACCATCCAGTTTCGCCTCAAGCGCCCCTTCCCGCTGCTGGCCGAGGCCCTCGCCAAGCCGGGCGCGAACATGTCGGCGATCATGCCCGAGCGCCTGGCCAACACCGACCCGTTCAAGCAGATCACCGAGATGGTCGGCAGCGGCCCCTTCCGTTACGTCGCCTCCGAGCGGCTGCAGGGCGTGCGCAACGTCTACGAGAAGTTCACGGGCTACGTGCCCCGCCCCGGCGGCGCCACGCCAGACGGCGATTCAGGCCCCAAGATCGTGCATTTCGACCGGGTCGAATGGACCACCATGCCCGACCAGGGCACCGCGCTCGCCGCGATGCAGAAGGGCGAGCAGGACTGGTGGGAATACGCGGCCCAGGACCTGCTGCCCGTGGTCAAGCGCGACCGCGGCCTGCGCTGGGGCGTGCTGGAGAAGCTCGGCAACTACGCCTTCGTCCGCTTCAACCAGAAGCAGCCGCCCTTCGACCGGCCGGAGATGCGCCGCGCCATCATGCGCGCCATCCACCAGGACGACTTCGTCAGCGCCATCGGCGGCGGCGACCCCGAGCTGATGCGCGCCGGCGTCGGCCTCTTCCCGCCCGGCCTGCCGGACGCGACCGAAGCGGGGATGGAGGCGCTGAACCCGCCCTATTCCCCCGACCAGGCGCGCGCCGCGCTGAAGCAGGCGGGCTACAACGGCGAGAAGATCATTTGCATCTCGGCCGGCGACTACCCGAACCTGAAGGCGGCGAGCGAGGTGCTCACCGACCTGCTCAAGCGCATCGGCATAAATCTCGACAACGTCGTGGTCGATTGGGCCACCATGACCCAGCGCGTGCGCAAGGAGGGTCCGCCCGAGGAAGGCGGCTTCCACCTGCACATGCTGAACGTGCCCGGCCTGTCGGTCGCCTCGCCGCTGGTCAACTCGCGCATCCGCGGCGTCGGCGCCGTGGAGTTCGGGCTGGTACAAGGGCGCGCGCTACGAGGAACTGCGCGCGCAGTGGATGCTCAGCGCCAACCCCGGCGAGCGCCGCCGCCTGGCCGAGGAGATCCAGCGCGAGCTGATCGCCACCGTGCCGCTCGCCCCCGCCGGGGTCACCTTCCAGCCCGCCGCCTGGCGCGCCGACCTTGACGGCGTGCTGGAGGGAGTGCCGAAATTCTGGAACGTGCGCCGCGTGTAGCAAGCCGCCGCCGGAGCCCGCGTCCTCTGCCGAACCTGCCAAGGGGGGGCGGGCATTCGGACCAAATTGCCGCGGCGCTCCTCGCCGTCTACCGCCGGCGCCGGCTGACCGTCGCCCCATCCTCCGCCCGCAGCGTGCGGATACCCGGCAACGCCAGCAGCGGGATCAGCGCCGCCAGCAGGAACACCACGCGGAAGTCGCTCGCCGGCAGCACACTCTCCGACCCCGCCACCGCCGCCAGCAGGCTGGCCCCCGCCGAAACCCCCACCCCCATGGTAAGCTGCTGGATGCCGCCGCCCAGGCTGGTCGCCCGGCTCAACCCCTCGGCGGGCATGTCCGCATAGGTCAGCGTCTGCAGCGTGTTGAACTGGATGTTGCGGATCATCCCGAACACCAGCACCCAGCCCGCGATCGCCCAGTGCGGCGTCGCCTGGTCCAGCATCGCGAACCCGGCCATCCCCGCGGAGCACAGCAGCGTATTGAGCAGCAGCAACCGGTCGAACCCCAGCGCCCGCAGCAGCTTCAGCGCGATCGTGCGCGCCACGATCGTCCCCAGCGACATCACGAAGGTCAGCGACCCCGACAGCACCGGCGACATGCCGAAACCCAACTGCAACATCAGCGGCAACAGGAACGGCACCGCATTCATCCCCACCCGCGTGATCCCGCCCCACACCAGCGCCACCCGAAACGAGCGCACCCGCATCTGCCGGAAATCCAGCGCCGCATTGGCCCGCTTCAGGCTCCAGCGCACATAGGCCGTGCCCAGCAACCCCGCCGCCGCCAGCAGCGACAGGTCCACCGGCAGCGGCATCAGCCGCCGCCCCAGCCCGAACAGCCCGGCCTGCAGCGCCAGCATCGCCAGCCCCACCATCAGGAACCCGGGCAGGTCGAAGCGCGGCGGCGGCGGCCCGTCCACCTCCTTCACATGCTTCCACGCCAGCACCATGCCCAGCAGACAGAACGGCACGTTGACGAAGAAAATCCAGCGCCACGAGGCATGCGCCGCGATCAGCCCGCCGATCAGCGGCCCCATCGTCGGCCCGATCACCGACGGGATGTTCATGTAGCTGATGGCGGTGGCGAACTCGCTGCGTGGAAACGACCGCAACAGGATCAACCGCCCCACCGGCACCATCAGCGCGCCGCCGAACCCCTGCACCGCGCGCGCGCCCACCAGCGTCGCCAGGTCCGGCGCCACCCCGCTCGCCACCGAGCCGAGCGCGAAGATGCCCACCGCCGCGGTGAAGGTCCGCCGCATCCCGAACCGGTCGGCCACCCAGCCGCTCACCGGAATGAACACCGCCGCCGACAGCAGATACGCGGTAAGCGCCAGGTTCAGCCGCAGCGGCGTCTCGCCCAACCCCGCCGCCATGGCGGGAATGGCGGTGGCGATGATGGTGGAATCCAGCCCCTCCAGGAAGAAGGCAAAGGCCACCACCAGCGGCACCATCAGGCGCCCGCGCGGCAGCTTAACACCCCCTGGCGGCCGGGCCGGGGTGGCCGTCGCGCTCATCGCTGCCGCTCCAGATCGTCTGCCGGCCAGCGCAGCGCGAAACAGGACAACAGTCAACCGCCGTGCCACACTTGTTCATTCGCGCTACCGCGACCAAAGGGGAGAGAAACCGATGAGCAACGAGGGCAAGATCGCACTGGTCACCGGCGCTGGCAGCGGCGTGGGCCGCTCGGCCACGCTGGCGCTGCTGCAGGCCGGCTACAGCCTGGTCCTGGCCGGCCGCCGCGCCGATGCGCTGGCCGAAACCGTCAGCCTCGCCGGCACCCAGGGAGCGCGCACCCTGTGCGTGCCCACCGACGTCACCCAGCCCGAACAGGTCGATGCGCTGTTCGCCGCCATCAAGGCGAAGTTCGGCCGGCTGGACGTGGTGTTCAACAACGCCGGCGGCAACGTGCCCAGCACCAATTTCGGCGACTTCACCTGGGAGCAGTGGACCCAGGTGGTGGCGGTGAACCTCAACGGCTGCTTCCTCATCGCCAACCGCGCCTTCCAGATGATGCGCGACCAGGCCCCGCGCGGCGGGCGCATCATCAACAACGGCTCGATCAGCGCCACACCCCGCGCCCGGGCTCGGCCGCCTACACCTCCACCAAGCACGCCATCACCGGCCTGACCAAGGCGATCGCGCTCGACGGCCGCAACTTCGACATCGCCTGCGGCCAGATCGACATCGGCAACGCCGCCACGCCCATGACCGCGCGCATGGCCCGCGGCGTGCCGCAGCCCGACGGCACCACCCGGGTGGAACCGACCATGGCCGCCGACAACGTCGGCAAGACAATCCTCTACATGGCCGACCTGGACCCGGACGCCAACGCGCTGTTCGTCGTGGTCAAGGCCACCAAGATGCCGTTCGAGGGCCGCGGCTAGTGGTCCGATGCCAACGGACACTTCAGTCCGTTGGCTGAATCGGCCCACAAAATCAATCTAGTGCACTGACGCATCTGTCAGCGTCAGTGCACTAGCCCGGCGCGGCACGGGCGACCCGTCAGCCCAGCCGCGCCATCTTCTCCAGCGCCGAGTTCACCTCGGCGCCCAGCAGCACGACATATGCCGAGACCCAGAACCACAGCATCACGGCGGCAACAGTGCCAAGCGGACCATAAACGCTGTCGAAACTGGCGAACTTGGTCGCGTAGAGCGTGAACAGATTGGCCATCAGCAGCCACAGCACGGTGGCCACCAGCCCGCCCGGCAACACCCGGCGCCGATGGCCGTGCTGGCGCGAGGGACCGGCGACATAAAGAAAAATAAGTGAGCCGAACACGAACAGCACCAGCACCAGCAACGAGGCCCAGTTCACCAGTTGGGCGGTCTCCGCCGGCAGGCCCAGCAAGTCGATCACCGGGCGCAGCGCCACCAGGATCACCACGGTCACGATCGCCGCCAGGATCGAGGCCAGCGTCATCGCCATGCCCACCACCTGGAACAGGATGATGCTGCGCCGCTCCTCCTCGTCATAGGCCAGGTTCAGCGCCGCGATCATCGACTTGGTGCCGGTCGAGGCGCTCCACAGCGCCACGGTGGCGCTCACCGCCAGGCTCCAGCCCAAGGTCGCCGGCGGTTCGTTCACCAGCGCCTGGACCTGGCGATGGATCAGCGAATAGGCATCGGGCGGCAGGAACCCCCCGAGCAGCGCCATCTGCACCTCCACGCTGTGCGGGTCGAAGGCCAGCCCGTACAGCGACACCATCATCGACAGCGCCGGGAACAGGGCCAGGGTGGCAAAGAAGGCGCAGCCGGCGGCCACCAGGCCAGTCCGGTGGCTCTGGATGCGCCAGAAGGTGCGCACCAGCGCGCCCCACCATCCCCGCTCGCGCGGCTCCGCCTCGGTGTGGGGCTCAAACGGATTGTCGGTCAGCTTCTCGCCTTCCTTGTCGAACACATGTCCAGCCAACACATCGGGCCGCCGGACGACAATGGGAAGAGGCTGAAAAATATCACTTGCGCCCCGGGGGTGGGGGTCCTATGTGCCCCCCACGCAGCAACGCACGTGCCTCTGGCCCGCCTTGTTCAGCGCCCCCGCCTCGGGGCAAGTGGTGAACTCCCTAGGGTTACGTAACGACGTCAAGCGTTCTGGCACTTCGGGTCCCGACGTGGGGCGGCTTTCTCCACGCACGGGCCACTCCGTCTGGTCGCTGGTTCGTTCGACCGTTCCGCAATCTACGTCCGTCGCCTGAACAGGCGGACGCACCATAGGGGTAACGCGCGATGAATCCCAAGATCGCACGATTCCTTGACGACCATCAGCCGGCCACGCCGTGCCTGGTGTTGGATATCGACCGCGTGGAGGCGAACTTCCGCGCCATCCGCGATGCCCTGCCGCTGGCGCAGATCTACTACGCGGTGAAGGCCAACCCGGCGCCGCAGATCCTCGACCGCCTCGTGCGGCTCGACAGCCGCTTCGACGCCGCCGGCATCGAGGAGATCGACGCCTGCGTGGCCGCCGGCGCCGCGCCCGCCGCCATCAGCTTCGGAAACACCATCAAGAAGATCTCGGCCATCCGCCGCGCGGTCGCCGCCGGCGTGTCGATGTTCGCCTTCGATTCGGACGAGGAGCTTGAGAAGCTCGCCGCCCATGCCCCGGGCAGCCGCGTCTATTGCCGCGTCCTGGTGGAGAACGAAGGGGCCGACTGGCCGCTGTCGCGCAAGTTCGGCACCACCATCGAGCACGCCCGTGCGCTGATGCTGCGCGCCGGCGACCTCGGGCTCGACCCCTACGGCCTGTCCTTCCATGTCGGCAGCCAGCAGACCACCACGTCAAGCTACGAGGCCGCGATCGGCCGGGTGGCGATGCTGTTCACCGACCTGCGCGACGCCGGCGTGAACCTGCGCATGGTCAACCTCGGCGGCGGCTTCCCCGTGCGCTACCGCGACGAGGTGCCAGGCATCGACCGCTTCGCCGACGCCATCATGGGCGCCATGACCGAGCATTTCGGCAACGCCCTGCCGGAGATGCTGATCGAGCCGGGCCGCTCCGTGGTCGGCGACGCCGGCGTGGTGTCGGCCGAGGTTGTGCTGGTGAGCCGCAAGGGAGACGACCCCGTGCGCTGGGTGTACCTCGATATCGGCCGATTCGGCGGGCTGGCGGAAACCGAGGGCGAGGCAATCAAGTACAGCATCGCAACCCCGCACGACGGCGGCGAGACCGGGCCGGTGGCCATCGCCGGTCCCACCTGCGACGGCGCCGACATCCTCTACGAGAAGTCGAACTACCGCCTGCCGGTTGCCCTGCGCAGCGGCGACCGCGTCGAACTTCTCTCCACCGGCGCCTACGTCACCACCTACGCCAGCCAGCGCTTCAACGGCTTCACCCCGCTGGCGGAGCATTACATCTAGTGTCCTGCCCGCGAAGTTCGTCCGGCTTCGGACGGATGTGGCGGATCAGCAGGCCACTGAAAACAAAGAGCTCGTGTCCCGCTATCGGGTGTTTCCGGGTCGGCAGGTTATTGCGATCGGGACACTAGGTAGGAAGCGGTTCTTTCTTGAAAGAAAGAACCAAAGAACTTTCTTCCACCGCACGCGGCCTACGCCCCGACTCTCCGGCCGGAGAGCCGGGGCGCTTCGTCTCCACAAGCACCATCCGACCACCCGGGAAACGCCGTCCGGCGCGCTGAGCACGTACGGAACCATTCCCCTCTTGCTTTTCTAACATTGGTTAGATATACTTCCGACCATGTCGCCTGTCCGCTCAACCCCGCCCGTCCGGCCGTGCAACGCCCCCCAGGCGGCGCAGGTCCGCGTGGGCGCGTCGGCCGCGGTGGATGCGTTCCTGCTCGCCCTGCTCGCACTGCTGTTCAGCCGGATTGAGCGCCGCGCCCACGCCTGGTACCCCGCCGCAGACGCCACCTCGCATGCCCCCGCGCCCGGCATGTGGCTTCCCGCGCCGCACACCCATGTCGGCATCGACCACCCCCTCCTCTACGTGCTCGGCCCCGGCCCGCATCCCGGCATGCGCCCGCACGCCGGCCCTGCGCCGCACCTGCCCGCTTGCACGGCTCGCGCGCCCCCTTCCTCCGCTCGCATCCCGTCCTGCCAAGGGCGCCAGCCGCCCCGCTCACGCACGCCCATATTGTTCCGATTACGCAATTTAATCACAACCCCGTCCATGCCCACCGTTCCCCCCTCGCCGCCCGCGCGCTACAGTGCCAGCCTTCGCGACGAGGAACTCTCCATGAACGACGCATCCACCCCGGCACAGCCGCACGGCAAGGGCCTCGCCGCCTCCCCGGGCGCGCTCGCGGGCCTCAGGGTCATCGACCTCACCCGCGTGCTCGGCGGCCCCTACTGCACCATGATCCTCTCCGACCACGGAGCGGACGTGATCAAGATCGAGCCGCCGCAGGGCGACGAGGTGCGCGACTGGGGCCCGCCGTTCCTGGGCGACGACGCCAGCTACTTCATCGGCGTGAACCGCAACAAGCGCTCGATCGCGCTCGACATCTCCAAGCCCGCCGGCAAGGCGATCCTGCTGCGCATGCTCGAGACGGCCGATATCCTGGTGGAGAACTTCAAGCCGGGCGGCATGGAGAAATGGGGCCTGGGATATGAGAAGGACCTCGCGCCGAAATTCCCCCGCCTGATCCATTGCCGCGTTTCCGGCTTCGGCGGCCACGGCCCGCTGGGCGGGCTGCCGGGCTACGACGCCATCCTGCAAGCCATGACCGGGCTCATGTCCATCAACGGCGACCCCACCACCGGGCCGATGCGCATGGGCACGCCGATCGTGGACCTGGCGACCGGGCTCTATTCGGTCATCGCCATCACCATGGCGTTGCACGAACGCAACCAGTCGGGCCTCGGCCAGTATCTCGACATGACCCTGCACGATTGCGGCATGGCGCTGCTGCACCCCCAGGCGGCGAACTACTTCCTCAACGGCAAGCGCCCGATGCCGATGGGCAACCCCCACCCGAACCTCGCGCCCTACGAGAAATACAAGACCGCCACCTGCGAGATCTTCATCGCCTCGGGCAATGACGGGCAGTTCCGCAAGATGTGCGAGGCGCTGGGCCGGCCGGAGATGGGCACCGATCCACGCTTCCTGAAAAACGCCGACCGCCTGGCCAACCGCCAGGCAATGATCGACCTGTTCGGCGAAGCCCTGGCCGACAAGGACGGCCACGAGCTGTGCCTGAAACTGCTGAACATGGGCCTCCCCGCCGGTCCGGTGCTGCCGGTCGACGAATCGATGGCCGCCCCCCACACCGCGGCCCGCCAGATGGTCACCGAACTGGACGACTACCGGGGCCTCGGCACCCCCATCAAGATGTCCCGCACCCCCGGCGGCACCCGCGCCAAACCGCCCAGTTTCGGGCAGCACGGCGAGGAAGTGCTGGCGCAGTTCGGATATTCCACCGATGAAATCGCGCAACTCAAGGCGGATGGGGTGTTGCACACAGCGCGCAAGCGCTGAAAAAAGAGAGCGCCGCCCTCGACCCGCGTCGTGCGAAAACACGCTGCCGCGTGACGGCCTGAGGCCCCAGCCCCCCAATGCGTCAGCAATGGATTGCAAAGGCTTCGCCGTCACGCGAAGACGCGTGCCAGATTTGCTCGGGTCGAGTGGAGTGCGCCCCTAGAAGCGGACGGTCTGACGGCTGGGATTCGACCATGGAGCCGGCTTTCCGGGAATGGAGGTCATGGCCCGACACCGCACCACGGCACCGAGTTCAAGCGCCAAGTGGTTCAGGAGTATCTCGCTGGGGAGACGCTGCACGGGTTGGCGAAGCGGCACGATAACGCGCGCAACTCGCCTATCGGCACCACCACCACCGGCGGCTACCGCGGCGTGGCAGGGGCGATTGGAACCGCCCGCAGCGCCGGGACGGAACCGATTGCACGTCACGCATCGCCTTTCAGCCGAACCCATCCGCCGGGAGTGACCCTCACACGAGGCAGGCCTTCTCGTCGGCCGCGCGGCGATGGCCAGCCAGGGGCGGCGGCGCATCACATCCGGAACTTACCAACCGTGGCTTCGTTAGATCCCGGATCCTTGTTGAACGACGGTGACGCATGCCGCGCAGGGGCGGCCGGGCCGAGCATGAGAGGACACCCCGTGCCTGCTATCTCCGCGCCGGTTCTCGTGAGACCGCTCCATCCGCTGCACGCCATTCTGCTCGGCTTTCTGCTGCCGCTGTTCCTGGGCGCGCTGATTGGTGATCTCGCCTACTGGCAGAGCTTCCAGGTGCAGTGGGCCAACTTTTCGTCCTGGCTTGTTGCCGGCGGGTTACTCGCCGGCGGCTTCGTCCTCCTATGGGCCTTGATCGACGTTTTCCGCAGTGACACCGCAAGGAGGAGGCGCGCGGCCCTCTACTTCGCCGTGCTGCTCGTCATGTGGGTGCTCGGCCTGATCAATGCCCTGGTGCACGCCAAGGACGCATTCGCGATCATGCCGGAGGCGCTGTACCTCTCGGCGGTCGTGACGCTGCTCGCGCTCGTCGCGGCCTGGATGGGGTACTCCGGCTACCAGTCCAGAGGAATGGTCTGATGCGCCTGGCATTTCTGATCGCCGCAGCGGCCATTGCGCTCCCTGGCGGCGGCACCTCCCACGCGCAGCAGCTGGGGCCCAACCCAAGCCTGCCCGCGCCACAGCGCGGCCTGCTGCCCAACATGACAATCCCGCGCCCCACAGGCTGGGGCACCGATCTTCCGGCCGTGCCTCAAGGCTACAGCATCCGAGCGATCGCCACGGATCTCCAAATTCCGCGCCAGACGCTGGTACTGCCGAACGGCGACATCCTGGTTGCGGAGGGAACGGGGGGCAACGCGTCTGCTCTGCGCCCGAAGGATTTCATTGCGGGCTACATCAAGAGCCTGGGAAAGACCTCGGTCCCCGGCGGCAACCGGCTGACGCTGCTGCGCGATGCTGATGGCGACGGCACCTACGAAGCCCGGGGCGTCTTCGCCGAAAACCTCAACGCACCCTATGGCCTCGCCCTGGCCAATGGGGTGCTCTATGTCGCCAACCAGGATGCGCTGGTGCGCTTCGACTACCGCGACGGGCAGACGGAGGCGAGCGGGCCCCCGACGAAGGTCACCGACCTGCCCTCGGTCATCAACCACCACTGGACGAAGTCGTTGGCTGCCAGTCTCGATGGCCGGTTCCTCTATGTCGGCATCGGCTCGAACAGCAACATCACCGAACGCGGAATGGAGGCCGAGGTCGACCGGGCCATGATCTGGCAGATCGACGCGGCGACGGGGGCGCACCGGCCCTATGCCACTGGCCTGCGCAATCCGACCGCCCTCGCCATCCAGCCTGGCACGGACCGGCTCTGGGCGGTGGTAAACGAGAGGGACGAGATCGGTCCGAACCTCGTTCCCGACTATCTGACCTGGGTGCGCGAGGGTGGCTTCTACGGGTGGCCCTACAGCTATTGGGGCCAGAACGTGGACGAGCGCGTGCGGCCACAGAACCCGGAGAGGGTCGCCGCCGCGCTCCGTCCGGACTACGCCCTCGGGTCGCATGTCGCCGCGCTGGGGCTGGCCTTCTCAACCCCGGCCATGGGCCCGCAATTCGCCGAGGGTGTCTTCGTGGGCCAGCATGGGAGTTGGAACCGAGACAACCCTGTCGGCTATCGCGTTGTCTTCGTCCCATTTCGTGACGGCCGCCCCGCCGGCGACCCGATCAACGTCGTGTCCGGCTTCCTGACTAGCGACGGCAATGCGCGCGGCCGTCCGGTCGGTGTCTCGGTGGATCCCCGGGGCGCCCTGATCGTCGCAGACGATCTGTCGAACACGGTCTGGCGGGTCACAGCCAGCCGGTGACCTGCTCGTCCAGGGCATGTCGCAGGCCGACTAGCACTGCTTTGGCAAAATTGGTGATCGGTTGCGGCTTCCGGATTCCCGTGGCGGCTGTGACGTGATTCAGGAGAGGACGGCATCAGGGCGGCGGCTCGCGCCCTTCCTGGGTAAGCGTGAGCCGAGCTCCACGGTTGACGGCGTGAGTTTTCAGGCAGCCGGGGCGTGTGCGGCATCCTTGCAGTTCCAACGGAGGAGCTCGCTGAGCCTGGACGCGCCGCAACGCCTCCTCGGCGATGGGCAATCTGGTCGCCCTTCAGCCGTTCCACCAACGATCGCAACTTGCAAGGCGATAGCTTTTCAATCTCAACAGGTGCTGCCACCCCAACGTTAAATCCGGTCCAGCCTCGTCGGGGGAATCAAAATCAGACCATACCACTCGAGATTTTGCCCCGGCTACCGACCCGCACGGATGTGCCGGCCCAACGGATCTGCGTTCTCCGGAGCGCGACTGCGCAAGTTTCGCCAACGGCTGCTGCGCGTAGCAGGTCATTCCTTAATCTGCCTGGGGGAGGAATCCAGCCATCCTGCATGATTTCTCCACGGTTCCGCCAAGCTTGGCCGAGCGGTGGCGCGGCGAGCGGTGGGATTCGCTGCGGCTGCTGACCCCCAACTGGATGTCCAGACTGCCGGGCTGGCGTTGTCGCGGCGACGATCCGGACGGATTCATGGCCGCCGCGGAATTCGCCGATCATCTCGACGGCTATGCCGCCCTGGCCGCGGTGCAGACCGCCACTGCGGTGCACGCGGTGCGCCGGGCCGGCGCCGGCTATTGCGTGGAGACCGGCCGGGGCGCCTGGCAGGCGGGTGCTGTGGTGATCGCCACCGGCCATTGCGACACCCCCGCGGTCCCGGCCATCCCGCGCAACCTGCCGGGCGGCGTGCTGCAGATCACGCCATCGGGCACCGCAACCCGGCGCTGCTTCTACCTGGCGGCGTGCTGGTGGTCGGCGCCTCGGCCACCGGGGCGCAGATCGCCGAGGAGATCCAGCAGGCGGGCGGCCGGCAGGTGACCCTGGCGGTGGGCCAGCCGGGTGGCCGGGGTCGAGGGCGGGTGGGTCGCATTCGCCGACGACCTGGAGGCCACGTTGGCCGAAGCGCAGGCCACGCTGCAACGGCTGCTGGCGCGCATCGATCCATGCGCCGATGCAGTAGGCGCACCGCCCGAAAACCTGACCACGCAGCCGATCCGCCTGCCGCCGGCGCCGCGCAGCCTCGACCTCGCGGGCGAACGCATCCGCACCGTGCTGGACGCGGCGCTGGTGGACGCGGCGCGGGCGGCGGGCGCCGATGTGCGGCACGGCATGACGCTGCTTAGCCTGGTGCGCCGCGACGATGGGGGCGTGACCGGCGCGGTGCTGCAGGCGGCGGACGGGGCCCAGGTCCTGGTGCAGGCCGGCATGGTCGTGGGCGCGGACGGCAACGCCTCCTCGGTGGCGCGGCTGGCCGGCGCGCCCGTGCTGCGTTCGGGGATGCATGCCTGCGGGGTGGTGTTCGGCTATTTCCCCAATTTCGGCCTGGAAGGCTATCGCTGGTGCTACAACCCCGGCTCCAGCGCCGGCTTCATCGCCACCAATGGCGGCCAGCTCTGCGTGTTCGCCGCCATGCCGCCGGCGCGGCTGCGCGGCTACGGCCACGAAGGCAAGGCGGCGGCATTCCGCGCCGTACTGGCCGTATCAGCCCCGGAACTGGCGCCGGCCTTCGCGCGGCTTGAGCCGGACCAGTGGCGCCTGTTCGCGGGCGTGAAGGGCTTTATGCGTCGGCCGCACGGGCCCGGGTGGGCGCTGGTGGGCGACGCCGGCTATTTCCGCGACCCATCACGGCGCATGGCATCACCGAAGCGCTGCGGGATGCCGAGCTGCTGGCCGATGCGCTGGCGCGCGGCGGCGAAGCGGCGCTGGCCGGCTATGCGGCGATGCGTGACGAGCTGGCGCTGCCGCTGTTCGAGGTGACCGACCAGATCGCCTCGTTCGCCTGGAACCTGGAGACGGTGCGTGGGCACCACCAGGCGCTGAACGCGGCAATGAAGCGCGAGGCGGCCTTCCTGGCCGCCGCCACGCCATTCGGGGGGCTGATCGTGCAGGGCAGCGTGACGTCCGGCCTGCTGAACGCCGTCGTCGCCGAGGACCTGCCGGGCCCGGGCACGGTGTTCCTGCAGGTGGACTGGCGCTTCGTGAAGGCGGTGCGGCTGGGCGAGGCGATCACCGCACGGGCCGAGGTGACCTCGGTGCGCGACGACAAGCCGACCTGCACGTTGGCCACCACCGTGCACAACGAGGCGGGCGAGTTGTGCCTGTCCGGCACGGCAACCACGTTCACCGTGCCGCTGCGCCCGGCGACGGCGCCATCCTGAAGCCGGCGCCTGCACCGGACAGCGAAAGGGCCGCCCCGGTGGGGCGGCCCTGTTGATGTGCCGAGCGGCTGTCAGCCGTGGCGGCTGGCCAGCGCCACGCCCAGCGACGCCACGCCCACCGCGAGCGCGGTCGCGCCGCCGAGCGTCTCGTCCAGCAGCAGCACGCCGGCCAGCGCCGCCACCACGGGGGTTAGCCCGCCAAAGGCCGCTGCGCGCGTGGCGCCCAGGCGGGCGATGGCGGTCGCGAAGGCGACCGGCGCCACCAGGCCGGACAGCACACTCTGGCTCAACCCCTGCACCGCGATCTCGCGCCAGGAGGCTGCCGTCAGCCCCGGCTCCAGCGCCATCAGGTAGACCGGCCCGAAGGCCAGCATGGAGCCGGCGCTGACCAGCGCCGCCGCATGCCAGGGGCCGAGCCCGGACCGGCGCAGCGCGACCGTATAGGCCGCCGCGACCGCCGACGCGCCGAGCAGCAGCACATGGCCGCGCAAGCCGGGCCCGGCGGCGCCCACGAACATGCCGGGTCCGGCGACCAAGACCACCGCCGCGCTGACGAGCGCGAAACCCGCGATCCGCCGGCGCCCCAGCCGTTCGCCTTGGAGCACCACCGACAGCAGCGCCACGAACAGCGGCATCGTGCTGGGCAGCAGCGCGCCTGCCTCGGCCGCCGGCGCAAGGCGCAGCCCGGCCGCGGCCAGCAGGACGAATGGGGCACCGCCGCCGACCAGCAGCGCCAGTACCGTTCCCGCCCCGGCGGAGCGCAGCGGGCCGAGGCCCTGGCGCAGCAGCACGGGCATCAGCGCCACTGACGGGCCCAGGAAACGCAGCACGACGATATCATGGGCGCCGAGCGCGGTGCCGTCGGCAAGGCCGGCGCGGGTGATCGATAGCGCGCTGCCCCAGACGGTGACGGCGAGCAGCGCCGCGCCCACACCGACCGCCGTCTCGCGACGGCGGGCAAATGTCACGATATTAGAAGGAATTCGAGTAGGGTGCGGCGGCCCTGCCAGGGCCGCCAGCGCAGGTGCCGTCATGGCATTGGTCGTGCTCATTGCTTGAACCTCGCGGTTCGCGGAAGGCGCGCCCGGCGCCGCCAGGCGCGCTCGCCCGCGTCAGGCTTGCCACCAGAATTTGCGGGCCTCGGTGCCGGCGGCGGCGCGTGTGAGACCGATATCCGCCAGCATCCGGTCATCCATCTCGCGCAGCGCGTAACGGGCCTGCGCGCGCTCGCGCCAGACGGCCAGGTTGTGCGCCAGGAAACGGATGGCCGTGGCGAATAGGGATCCCGCGCGGGGGGTGCTGCCGATGGCGATGGTGTTGAACATCTCTCCAAACTCCCTTGCTGTGTCCGGCGGCGGGTGCCGTCGGTGAACCAGGAGTGCCAGAGCCGGCGCGCGCCCGCTTGCAGGCGGCATGGCCGCGAGGCGCGGATTTCGTGGATGTTTCATGACCTTGGGCCGCAGGCGCCCGGGCCGGGCCGAGCGGCGCTTGGCCACGGTGTCAGATCATGGTCGGAATGGAATGCCGCGTGCGGCCGGCGCCGGCATGGTCAGATGTTGATGCCGGCGATCCGCAGCCCCTTGACGAAGGTGTCGCGGTGCGCCTGGTGCAGGAACGGGTAAGTCGATTCGAAATAGCTACGGTCGATCGGCATGCCCAGCTTGGGAAGCTGCGCGGCGGCGGCCCGGGCGCGCTCCCGGTTGCCGCGCAACCCTTCGATCGCCGCGAGGCGCTGGGTGGCGCGCCCATAGTCCGGCCGCCAGCTCAGCGATTCGTTGATGAGGGATGCCGCGTCGTCGAGGCGTTCGTCGAGCATCGCCCAGAGCGCGAGATCGGCCTTTACGACCGCGGTGTAGGAATAGTGAGGATCGATGCGGAATGTGCGTTGGCCGCTGGCCTGCGCGTCGGCGAGCTGGCCGCTGAAGCCGGTGACGCAACCGTGGAAATGATAGGTCCAGTTCGCGCTGGGGTTGAGCTCGAGCGCCTTCTGCAGATGGCTTAGCGCGCGGTCGTGGTTGACGTTGGTCCAAAGCTCACCGATGCCCGACAGGGCGTGTGCGATCCAGGCGCGATCGTCAATGTCCAGTGCGATGTGTGCCGCGGCCAGTGTTTCGGAAAGGGCCCGGCGCAGGTCGACGCGGTTGCCCAGCAGCATCACCTGCTGGAACTTCACGAAGGAGATCAGCGTGTGCGGATAGCTCCAGTTGGGGTCGAGCTCGGCGGCGCGGACCGCGAGCGCCTCGGCGGTCTGGTAGTCCTCCGCGGTCATGCGGTTGGCGTGCCATGCCGCCTGCATCGCGAGGTCCCAGGCGGACAGGCTGCCGGGCGGCATGCGGATGATGCGCTGGTGTTCCGCACTTTGCAGTTCCGGCTCCAGCGCGCAGACGATCTCCTTGGCCAGCTCGTCCTGGAGGGAGAACAGTTCGTCGATCTCGCGCACGATGCTGGTGCCCCAGATCACCAGCCCCGCATCGGCATCGGTCAGGCTGGGGCGGATCTTCATCCGCGTTCCCACCGGTTGGACGGTGCCGGAGAGCACGTAGCGCGCCCCGAGCTGGCGGCCGCGTTCGGCGGGCGGCGTCGTGGCGTCGTTGCGGAAATACACCGCATTGCGTGACAGCACGGGAAACCAGCGCCAGGCGGACAGGGCGGCGATGATGTCGTCCGTCATGCCGTCGACGATGTAGTCGTGCCCCGGTTCGCTGGAGAGGTTGACGAACGGCAGCACCGCGATGGCGGGCCGATCCATCACCCGCGCCACTGCCGCCTCGATACTGCCGCCTGCCGAATCGCTAGGGGGCGGTGCCGGCATGATTGTGGACGGCGCCAGCGCCGGCGCATCGGACAATGCAGTGGCCGAAGGGAACCCGCCCAATGCCTCCTCCTGCTGCTGGGGCGGCGCCGCCTGCGCCTCACCTGCCTCCCGGATTTCGCCGACGAAGCGGAAGCCGCGGCCATGCACGGTGCGGATCAGGCGCTGCGCGCTGCCATCGTCGCCGATGGCCTGGCGGGCCGACTTGATGCGGCTGGACAATGCGGCGTCGGAGACGATGCGCCCGCCCCAGATATTCTCGATCAACTCGTCCCGCGTGATCAGCCGGCCGCGGTTGCGGGCAAGATAGACGAGCAATTCCAGCACCTGGGGCTCGATCTGCACCGGGCTGCCGCCATGGCGCAGTTCGAACGCGTTGGTGTCGATCTCAAAACCATCGAAATGCAGGCTTGGTCCGGCCATCGCGGCGTCCAATCCGATATTTCGGCAGGCGCGGGATATTCGCGAAAGCCTGCCCCGAAAGGCAAGCGTTTCTGCACGGATTTCAGCATGCGGAATCCAGACAGCCTCCATGAAATCAGCAGATCTTCGCCAAGCGAGGCCGCACCGGTCCGGATAGGACTATGGCACCGGCCAATGTGGTCGGACGCGGTGCCAAAGGCGGCGCCGCGCTCCCGATCAACAGTCAGCGAGGGCACGGCCATGCGATGCCTGACCACCCCCCGCACGATGGCGCCGACGCCCGTTCGCCCGAACGGCACCGGCACCAATGGCCGACCGGCGACGATCCCTGATCCGGTGCGCGGTGCACGCGGATCGCGCGAAACCCTGTTGTTCCGGCAGTTCACTGCCAATGAAGGAGGCTGACATGACCTATCGTTCCACAATCAAGGCTGGCGTGGCCGTCGTGGCCGTGGCTTCCGCCATGGCCGCTTTCTCGGGCGTCTTGCCCGGGGGTGCCCTGGCCCCGACGCCCGCAATGGCCAAGGCCCAGGCCTGGCCGTTCTCCAGCGGTCCCGGCACCTCTGGCACCAGGATCCTGCCGCTGCACCTCGCCGCGGGCGAGGGCATGGCTCTGCGCGTCGCCGCGGCGGGCGACGCAGGCGAAGGAACAGCGCTGCAGCACGCGCAAGCCGGTGATGCCGGCGAAGGCGTGGCCCTGCACATGGCAGCGGGCGAGGGCGCTGCGCTGAAGCACGCCGCGGCCGGCGACGCAGGTGAGGGCACTGTACTGCAGCATGCCGCGGCCGGCGATGCGGGCGAAGGCACGGTCATGCAGATCGCCGCGGCAGGTGACGCCGGCGAGGGCACTTTCATCGGTGCGTGACCTACGGCCGGGGCAGAGGGCCTGCCGCCCCAAATCGGCAAGCCCTCCGATCCCGTCAACGCCATGGCGCCTGCGTTGGCGCCCGCCAAAGGAGGCGAGAATGATTTCCATGTTGGCTGTGGCGGCGGGCGCCCTGATCTGCGCCGTCATCGGCAGCGGCTTCCTAACTGCCGCGCAGCCCGACCCCAATCGGGATTCTCCGGCAACTCCGCCCTACCTGCCGCACACCTGACGCGGCAGCCGCATGCACTATCGGATACTGCACAGAGGTGATGGGGGGACGGCCCCTACGCGGCATCTGTGTGCCAGGCTCGGAGCTGTTGAAGACATCGAGCGGAAGGAGCTGTCCACCAAGAAGACCACCGCCAAGGCCGTCCCTGTTACCCGGAACTTGATCTGGTGGCTCGATGCCGACCTGAAGGCCTGGAAGCGTGATCGCTGTCCCCGGCGGGCTACCGCGCTCAGGGCCCGCTTCGATCGCATCTTCACCCGCCACACCGGCTACGTCCTGCTCGACCGCCTGTTGGCCAGGCTGCGGCGGCCCTGCGCCGACCGCGAAGAGAAGCGAGTGACCTACGGGAATGGCTTGAGGCAAGAGAAACAGCTTGACCCACACAACCCCAATCAGAGAGGACTCTAAGAGGGTCCAGGCCCCTGGCCTTTCTTATCCAAGCGGCGCGCACGCCGCTTGGAGCCAAACGCGGTCCTCACCCTCCAGCTGCGGTCCGACGATGGTTTTCACCTGGGCATGGTAGTCGTCCAGCCATTCCAGTTCGGCTCGGGTGAACAGGGTGGTGTCGACCAGGCGCCGGTCGAAGGGCGCCCAGGTGAGGCTTTCGAAGCGCAGGAACGGCTTCAGCGCACCTTGGAGTTCGGCTTCGGTGGCGAGGAGGAGGTTTTCCAGGCGGATGCCATAGGCGCCGGGTAGGTAGTAGCCGGGTTCGTTGGACAGGATCATGCCGGCCTCGATCGGGACCGGGCGGGCGGCGCGGGAGATGCTGACGGGGCCCTCGTGAACCGAGAGGTAGCTGCCGACCCCGTGGCCGGTGCCGTGGTCGTAGTCCAGCCCGACCTGCCACAGCGCGGCGCGAGCGAAGGCGTCGATATGAGCGCCGGCGACGCCCTTGGGGAAAACCAGTGTCGCGAGGGCGATATGGCCCTTGAGCACGCGGGTGACGCGGGCGCGCAGGTCGTCGGGCGGGGTGCCGGGGCCGGTCCAGACCGTGCGGGTGATATCGGTGGTGCCGTCGCTGTACTGCGCGCCGCTGTCGATCAGGTAGAGTTCGCCGGGCTGGATGGCGCGGTTGGTCTCGGGGCTGACGCGGTAGTGGATGATGGCGCCGTTCGGGCCGGAGCCGGAAATGGCGGGGAAGCTCTCGCCGCGGAACAGCGGCACCTCGGCGCGCAGGGCAAGCAGTCTGTCGGCGGCGGAGATCTCGGTTTCGCGCCCGGCGGCGGTCTCCATCCAGCGCAGGAAACGGCAGACGGCGACGGCGTCGCGGTGATGGGCGTTGCGCGCGCCCTGGCGCTCCACCTCGTTCTTGCGCGCCTTGGGCAGCATGCATGGGTCCATGCCGGCCACCACCTCGGCGCCGGCCTCGCGCAGGCGCTGGGCGAACCAGGCGGGCGAGCCGGACGCGTCCACCCGCACGCGCTTGCCCTTCAGACGAGCCAGCGCGCCGGGCAATGCGGCACGGTCCTGCACCGAGACCGCATTGCCCATCCAGGCACGCGTTGCTTCCGGCACCTTCTGCGGCGCCATGAACAGTTCACAGCCCGCATCGGCGTGCACGATCGCGAAACCTAGCGCGAAGGGGGTGAAGGGCACGTCGTCGCCGCGGATGTTCAGCAGCCAGGCTATGGAGGCGGGATCGGTGACCACGGCCGCGTCCTGCTTCTCCGCGGCCAGGCTGGCTGCGACCTGCTCGCGCTTGCGGGCCGAATCGACGCCGGCGAACTCCAGCGGATGCGGCAGCGCGGGCGCCATCGGCGGGCCAGGCTGATCGGCCCAGATCGCGTCCAGCGGGTTGGCATCGGCGGGCACGAGCGACAGGCCCTTTTCAGCATAGCGCTGCACCGCCTCCTCGCTGAACAGCAGCGGGTCGTAGCCGATGCGTGCACCGGGCGGGGCGTGTTCGGCGATCCAGTCCGCCGGCGGCTCCTCGGTGATGTGGCGGCGTTCCCACAAGGCGGGGTCGGTCTGTTCGGCGAGTTGCAGCACATAGCGGCCGTCGGTGAACGCAGCGGCGCGGCTGGCCAGCACTACGGCGAGGCCGGCGCTGCCGGAGAAGCCGGTGAGCCAGCGCAGGCGGTCGGCGCGGGCGGGCACGTATTCGCCGAGGTGCTCATCGGCGCGGGGCACGAGGAGACCATCGAGGCCTTGGCGGGCGAGTTCGGCACGCAGGGCGGCGAGCCTGCTGGCCGTATCCGGCCGGGATTGCGCCAATTCGGTGTCGGTCATCGTTTCGGCCTCACGGCAGGGTTAACGTTTTTGCATAGCTTGTTAAGATGTCATGCGTTTGGAGCGGGGCTGACGGAGCGCGGCCGATGGTTCTCGCAGCGCAGCGACCTCCCTATGTTGCAGCGCACAATGATCGCGCGGTGAACGGCACCTTCGCCCGACACCCACCACGATCAGCGATCCCAAGGACTATCACCATGACTGCCTATGTCAGCAAGGAAGAGCTGGGCCTGATGCTTCCCGGCACCATGTACCATTATTTCACCGATGAGCCGGAATACGTGGTGCGCAGCCCGGGGCGCGCCAAACCGGGGCTGGCGGCGCGTGTTCGCGCCTGGCTGTCGGCCAAGGTGCTGCGTCGCTCCGAGGCGGAAGAGCTGGCCAGCCTCAGCGATGCGCAACTGGCCGATATCGGCCTGACCCGCGCTGGTGTCCGGCGCGCCTTTGATCCGGAATTCGTGGTCGAATACAACCGCCAGCGGGCCAACCTGCTGCGTACCGGCCAGGGCGGCGTGCTGTAGGCGGCACGGCCCGCGAACCCGCTTTCCGCATAGCGCGGAGAGTGGGTGAGCGGGCAAGCCCTGACTTTCGTCTCGCCTGCCTGGGTCATGCCCGCTTTCGCAGGATCAACGTGGCCCAGCCGCGGCCGGGCACATCCCCTGCCCCGCCCGGCTCCACCAGCACCCGTTCCAGCACCAGCCCCTGGCGCCGATGTGCCGCCAGCACCCAGCGCACCTGGGTCGTGAGCAGCCCGGCCAGTATCGCCGTGCCGCCCGGCGCCAGATGGCGTGCCAGACTGCCGGCCATGCGGCAGAGCGGTCGGGCCAGTATGTTGGCGAATACCAGGTCATAGGGCGCGTGGCGCGCCAGCACCGGGGCCGACCAGCCATCGGCGCGCAATGCCCGCAACCGGCCGCCCAGCAGGTTGCGCCGCGCGTTCTCCCGCGTCACCCGCACCGACCACGGATCGATATCGGTCGCCAGCACCGGGCGGTGCAGCAGCTTGGCCGCGGCCATGGCCAGAATGCCCGAGCCGGTGCCGAGGTCGAGGATGCGGCGCGGCCTGCGGTGGGCCACCATTTCCAGGGCGCGCAGGCAACCCCGCGTCGAGCCGTGCTCGCCTGAGCCGAAGGCGATGCCGGCATCGAGCGTGACCACGAGGCGGCCGGGGGTGGGCGCATCGGCCAGATGCGTGCCACGCACGGCGAAACGGCGGCCGACGCGCTGTTCCGGAAAGGCCTCGTGGGTGCGGGCCAGCCAGCCCTCGGCTTCGGTTTCGCTGCGCACCGGGGCGGCGGCGAAGCCGGTGACGAGGGCGGCGAGCGCCAGCGCGCCGGCCAGTTGCGGCTCGTCCGCACCCTGGTCCTTCACCCCTTCCAGGGTCCACAGCCCGGTGCCTTCGTCGAGGAAGAAGCCGACGGTGCCACAGGCGGTGCCGAGCGCGGCCTCATAGGCTTCCAGTGCGTCTTCCGGGACGGTGACGGAGACGGTTTCCAGCCGCGTGGCGTGGCGGCCGTGGGGGCGCGGGCTCATGCGCGCTCCACGAAGCGGTCGAGCACGCGCTTGTCGCCGGCGTTGTCGAAGGCGATGTCGAGCTTGCCGTCATCGGCCCGGGTGACGGTGCCCATGCCGAATTTCTGGTGAAAGACGCGGGTGCCGACAGGGATCTTGTCGGCACGCTCAGGGCGGGCCGGCTGCTCCCAGACATCGGTGACGCGGGGGCGGCGGGCGGTGACGGGGAAGGCCGACGAGAACACCGGTGGTGCCGCGATGCGGCGTTCGCGCTCCATCGCCGCCGAGCCCATGCGCTTGACATGCTCGTCGGGCAGTTCGTCGAGGAAGCGGCTGGGGATGCTGCTCTGCCAGTTGGCATAGAGGCGGCGGTTGGCGGCGTGGCTGACGATGGCCCGGCGGCGGGCGCGGGTAAGGCCGACATAGGCCAGGCGCCGCTCCTCCTCCAGGCCGCGGGCGCCGCTTTCGTCCATGGTGCGCTGGCTGGGGAACAGCCCCTCCTCCCAGCCGGGCAAGAAGACGGTGTCGAATTCCAGGCCCTTGGCGGCGTGCAGGGTCATCAGGCTGGCGCGGTCGCCCTCGGCGTTCTGCTCGTTTTCCATCACCAGCGAGACGTGGTCGAGGAAGCCGGCCAGCGTCTCGAAATCGGCCAGCGCGCGGACGAATTCCTTGAGGTTCTCCAACCGGCCCGGCGCCTCGGGCGATTTGTCCTGGCGCCACATTTCAGTATAGCCGCTCTCGTCCAGCATCACCTGCAGGGTCACCACATGGCCCTCTGCGACGATCTGGGCGCGCCAGCGTTCAAACCCGGCCAGCAATTCGCGAATGCTGTCGCGCAGCTTGCCCTTCAGCGCCCCCTCGGCCACCAGCGCCGCCGCCGCGGCGTAAAGCGGGATGTCGCGCTCGCGGGCGGTCGCGTGGAGCTGGCGCAGCGCGGTGTTGCCGACGCCTCGGCGCGGCACGTTGACGATGCGCTCGAAGGCCAGATCGTCGGCAGGCTGGTGCAGCAGGCGGGCATAGGCAATGGCGTCGCGGATTTCCTGGCGTTCATAGAAGCGCAGTCCGCCGATCACGCGGTATGGAATGCCCAGCGTGATCAGCCGCTCCTCCACCGCGCGGGTCTGCGCGCCGGTGCGCACCAGCACCGCCATTTCGGCGAGCGAATCGCCGCTGCGGCGCAGGCTCTCGATTCGGTCGCCGACCATGCGGGCTTCCTCATCGGAATCCCACAGCCCGACGATCTCCACCTTGTCACCGGACGGGTCCTTGGCGCCGGGTCGGAGGGTCTTGCCGAGGCGGGCCTCGTTGTGGGCGATCAGGCCAGAGGCGGCGGCCAGGATCGGCTCGGTGGAACGGTAGTTGCGCTCCAGCCGCACCACGCGGGCGCCTGGGAAGTCGCGCTCGAAGCGCAGGATGTTCTCGATCTCCGCACCGCGCCAGGAATAGATCGACTGGTCCTCGTCGCCGACGCAGCAGATGTTGTGGTTCCCCTGGGCCAGCAGCCGCAGCCACAAATATTGCACCGTGTTGGTGTCCTGGTACTCGTCCACCAGGATGTAGCGGAAGCGGCGGTGGTAGTCGGCCAGCACGTCCGGGTGGTCGCGCAGGATCTCGGTCATGTGCAGCAGCAGGTCGCCGAAATCGGCGGTGTTGAGCGCGCGCAGGCGGGCCTGGTACTCGCCGTAAAGCTGGCGCGCCTGGCCGCCGGCGAAGTCGCTGTCTTCGGCGGCGGTGATGCGCGCGGGGGTCAGCCCGCGATCCTTCCAACGCTGGATGATGGCCATCAGCGCCGGCGGCGCCCAGCGCTTGGCGTCGATGCGGGCGGCCTCCATCACCTGTTTCAGCAGGCGCAGCTGGTCGTCGGTGTCCAGGATGTTGAAGCTGCTGGTCAGGCCGACAAGCTCGGCATGGCGGCGGAGCATGCGCGCGCACAGGGCGTGGAAGGTGCCGAGCCACAGGCCCTCGGCGGGTTCGGCGAGCATGGCCGACACGCGCTCGCGCATCTCGCGGGCGGCGCGATTAGTGAAGGTGACGGCCAGCACCTGGCTGGGGAAGGCGCGGCGGCTCAGCAGGATATGGGCGAAACGGGTGGTGAGCACCCGCGTCTTGCCAGTGCCGGCGCCGGCCAGCACCAGCACCGGGCCGTCGAGCACCTCGACGGCTTCGCGCTGTTCGGGGTTGAGGCGGGCGAGATAGTCGGCGGGGGCGGGCGAATCCTGCATCGCGCAGGTATAGAACGGGACGCGAACAGGGTGAAATCCCCCCAAGGGTGAGGGAAGGCGAGGGCGCCGCCCTCGACCCGCCAGGGGGCAGCGCCCCCTGGACCCGCAATTATTGGGGGTCTGGGGCCCCGGGCCCCAGCGGGTGCAGGGCAGCGCCCTGCCCTTCGCTTTCCGCCTGAGCCTGCTAAGCTTCCGCCATGCTCCCCGTCCTGCGTTTCCTGGCCGCGTCCGCCCGCCATGGCGGAGCCTTGCTGGGCTGCGCGGTGTTCGGCGGCGTGGCGATCCCGCCGCTCGCGAATCTGCTGCATCCGGTGGTGGGGCCAAGCGTGATCGGCATGATGACGCTGGTGCTACTGCGGGTGGACGTGGCCGCGGCGCTGGCGCATCTGCGCCGTCCGGTGCGGCTGGCTTTCGTGGTGGCTTTCCATGCGTTGGTCGCGCCGTTGTTCGCCTGGGCGGCGGTGGCGGGGCTGGGGCTGGAGCCGGGGATCGCGGCCGGCGTGGTGATCGCGGCGACCGGGTGCGCCACGGCGACGGGGCCGGCCTTCGCGCGGCTGCTCGGCCTAGATGCGGAACTGACATTGCTGATGGTGCTTGCCACCACCCTGCTGCTGCCACTGACGGCGCCGCCGATGGTCTATGCGATGACCGGGCTGGACCTGGCGCTGTCGCTGCCGGCGTTCATGGGGCGGCTGGCGGTGGTGGTGGGGCTGCCGTTCGTGCTGGCGCTTGCGGTTCGGCAATGGGCGGGGGCGAAGCGGCTGGAACCGTTCGGCCCGGCGATCGACGGGGCGATCGTGTGGCTGGTGGTGCTGTTCGGCTTCGGGGTGATGAAGGGGCTGGCGGCGCGCATCGGCAGCGACCCGGCCTGGGTGGCAGGCGCGTTGGCCGCCGCGTTCGCGACCAATTTCGGGCTGAACCTGGCGACCACGCTGGCGCTGTCGCCGCTGGGCTGGCGGGTGTCGGCCTCGGCCGGGCTGGTCGGCGGCAACCGCAACATGGCGCTGTATCTCGCCGTGCTGCCGGCCGCCGCCGACCCGCGGATCGCGCTGTTCTTCGCGCTGTGGCAGTTCCCGCTGTTTCTCAGCCCGTTCCTGCTGCGCCCGGCCCATGCGGCGGTTGCGGCGTGGGCCGCACGCCGAGGATATGGGCAATCGCAAAGGTGAGCTCGGGGCGGTTGAGGGTGTAGAAATGGAACTCGTCGATGCCGTTGGCCTGCAGGGTGCGCACCTGCTCGGCGGCGACGACGGCGGCGATCATGCGGCGGGTTTCCATCTCGTCCTCGACACCCTCGAAGAAGCGGCCCAGCCAATCCGGCACCCGCACGCCGGACACCGCCGAGAACTTCACGATCTGGGCATAGTTCGAAACTGGCATGATGCCCGGCACGATCGGCGCGGTGATGCCGGCGGCCAGGGCCAGGTCGAGGAAGCGCAGGAAGGTGGCATTGTCGAAGAAGTAGTTGGTGATGGCGCGGGTGGCGCCCGCATCCAGCTTGCGCTTGAGGTTGTCGAGGTCGGCGAGCGGATTGGCGGCGGTGGGGTGGACCTCGGGGTAGGCCGCGACCGAGATCTCGAAATCCGCCACCCGCTTCAGCCCCGCCACCAGGTCGGCGGCGTAGGCATAGCCGTCAGGGTGCGGCACATAATCGCCGCCGCCGGGCACGTCGCCGCGCAGGGCAACGATGTGGCGAATGCCGGCGTCCCAGTATTGCCGGGCCACGTCGTCCACCTCGCCGCGGCTGGCGCCGACGCAGGTGAGGTGGGCGGCCGGGGTGAGCGCGGTTTCTCGCACGATGCGCGCCACCGTGGCGTGGGTGCGCGCCTGGGTGCTGCCGCCGGCGCCGTAGGTCACCGAGACGAAGCGCGGCGCCAGCGGCTCCAGCCGGCGAATACAGGCCCACAACTGTTGTTCCAGGGCGTCGGTGCGCGGCGGAAAGAACTCGAACGACAGCGCCGGCGGCGCCAGGTCGGCGGCGCGCTCGGGCATGCCGGCGAAGCGGGGGCCGGTGAGCCAGCGGGCAAGAGTGGCAGGCGGGCGCAGGATGCTGTTCATGTCGATCATTTCGGCCGCCGCGGCGGCGCTGGCAAGGGGGACGGCCGCGAGGGGCACGGCAAAGGGCTGGCAACGGTTCCGCGCTTATACACACCGATGGCCCAGGGTGACATTCCTGGCATGCCGGCTTTCCATTCCGCATGCCGGGTCCATCTGATCCGCGGGGGAATGCGTCGCGGGGGCATGCGTCACGCTTCCCTCACCCCACCCGGACAGCGTATGTGTTGCCCGCGATACCATCCGCCATGCTGAAGGATTCCGATGCGCGCGCCTTCAAGTCCGGCCCTGTTCGCCCTTCCGCTTGCCATGGCACTCGCGCTGGGGGCCTGCGCCACGCCGCCCGACCCGAGCGATCCCGACGCGGTCATCGACTACGAGGCGGCGAACGATCCTCTGGAGCCGACCAACCGGGTGATCTACCAGGTCAACGATGCCATCGATACGGTGATCCTGCGCCCCGTGGCGCTGGCCTACCGCACCCTGGTGCCGGACATTGGGCGCGCCGGCGTGCGCAACGTGCTGGACAATTTGCAAAGCCCGGTGGTGCTGGCCAACGACATGCTGCAGGGCAAGCCGAAGCGGGCCGGCGACACCTTCATGCGGCTGATCATCAACAGCACCATGGGTTTCGGCGGCGTGTTCGACCCGGCGACCGGCATGGGCTACCCGTCGCACGCCTCTGATTTCGGCATGACGCTGGCGGTATGGGGCGTTGGCGAGGGCCCCTACGTCTACCTGCCCCTGTTCGGTCCCTCAAATCCGCGTGATGCGGTCGGCCGCGGCGTCGATATCGCAGCCGACCCGTTCAACTGGATCAGCCCCAACGTGGTGCCGGAAACCTTCGGCTACACGCGCACCGGGGTTAACGCGGTGGATCACCCGTTCGCGCCTGGATCGACGAAATCGACCGCCTGAAGGACACCGCGCTCGATCCCTACGCGACCTTGCGCAGCGTCTACCGGCAGAACCAAAAGGCAACGATCGAGGAAGTGATCGCCGACGACCGTGGCACCGCCGCCGCGCAGCGCCGCGCTCGCGCAACTGCCGCAACCCCTGCGCCCGTGTCAGCGCCCTCGCGCTGAGCAAGCGGGCCGCCCATCCCGCACAGCCGCCTTGATATCGCCCGCCTGCCGCCCGACCTGTGCCCTGCACGGGGCCTACCGTTTCACCATGGCGACCAACCACTCCGCGCCGCCAACACCGCGATTTCCCATATGGGGGCATGTTGATGACCGCACGCCGCACCTTTCTCGCCACCGCCCTTGCCGGCGCGCTGCTCCCGGCGGGCGCGCCCGCGCCGCCGATGCCGCCTCGGCGACCGCCTTCGTCGACCGGATGTTGCACGACCTGTTGGCTATCGTGAACAATCCTGCCCCCATCGCCTCCAAGCGCGCCGACCTCACCCGCATCGTCGAACAGGCGGTGGACGTGCCGGCGGTCGCCCGCTTCACCCTCGGCCGCTACTGGCGCACCGCCACGCCGCAGCAGCAGGCGGAGTATCTGAAGCTCTTCCGCAACGTGCTGGTAAAGAACGTCACCGGCAACCTGGGCGACTACCAGGGCGTGACCTATACGATCGAACCTGCGGTGCGCCGTCAGACGGATTTCGCCGTGCCCACCGTGGTCAACCGCCCCGGACAGTCGCCCAGCCGCGTGGAATGGGTGGTGGACGCCGAAGGCCCGCCCAAGCTGATCGACATAGTTGCCGAGGGCACCAGCCTGCGCCTCACCCAGCGCAGCGACTATTCCTCGTTCATCTCGCGCAACGGCAACAGCGTTCAGGCGCTGATCGATGCACTGCGCCGACAGGCCGCTGCCGGATAGCGGCGGCGACCCGCCTTGTGAAGACCGTCCGCACGCCGCGGCTTGAGGTCGTCTATACCGAGACCGGCCCGCCCGACGGGCCGCCGGCGGTGCTGTTGCACGGCTTCCCCGACGACGCCCATGCCTATGACGCCTCCGCCGCGGCACTGGCCACGCGGGGCTGGCGCGTGCTGGTGCCCTGGTTGCGCGGCTACGGCGCCACCCGCTTTCTCGACGCCGCCACGCCACGCTCGGGCGAGCAGGCGGCGTTGGGGTCCGATCTGCGCGACTTCCTCGATGCCCTCGCCATCCCCGCGGCGGTGCTGGCCGGCTACGACTGGGGCGGCCGCGCGGCCTGCGTGGTCGCGGCGCTGTGGCCGGAACGGGTGCGGGCGCTGGTGAGTATCGGCGGCTACAACATCCAGCACCTGGCCAGCGCCGGCCGGCCGGCCGCCCCGGTGCAGGAATTGGCCCATTGGTATCAATGGTATTTCCAGACCGACCGCGGCCGCGCCGGGTTGGACGCCAACCGCCGCGAGATCGGCCGCCTGCTGTGGCAGATGTGGTCGCCCCACTGGCGCTTCGACACAGCGACGCTCGACCGCGCGGCCGCATCCTGGAACAATCCGGACTACGTGGACGTGGTGATCCACTCCTACCGCCACCGCCACAACGCCGCCCCGGGCGACCCGGCACTGGCGCCTGTGGAAGCCGCGCTGGCCGCCAGGCCGCCGATCGCGGTGCCGGCCATCAACCTCGAAGGCGCCGCCGACGGCGTGGGCCCGCCGCGCTACCCGGACCCGCACGCAGCCCGTTTCACCGGCGGCTACGAGCGGCGGGTGTTGGACCGGGTGGGCCATTTCCTGCCGCACGAGGCACCCGGCGCACTGGTGCAGGCAATCGGCGACCTCGCGGCGTAGCACGTGGACGCTTTAGTCAATTTAGGCAAGAATCTTCTTTTTCTGAAGAAAAAGAAGCAAAAAGACTTCGATTATTCGTCGGTTCGTGCCGCCGTCATTGTGATTGGCAAATAGATGAAATTTTTTGGTTCTTTTTTTCAAAAAAGAACATCTTGCTGCATCTCTTCAATGGCAACGTGACGATTTTAGCCCCGTCTTCCCGCCGGGCACCAAATAGACAATGATCGGCCTGCATCGCAGCCGGAAAGCACACATGCAGCCGTGTCGAGCGACAGCGCCAGTTTGGGTTCTGGTCGTCGCAACCCTCGCCGCCCTTGTCGTCGCCGCTGGCCCCGCCGCGGCGCAGGGGGCGGTTGTGCGGGTGGAGGAGCGGCAGTTCAAGCCCGGCGCGGGGCGCATCACCTTCAGCGAGGTGCCGCTGGGCACGGTGAACCCGACCTATCAGCCCGCGCGCTACGGCGGCGGCGGCGACAGCCCCACCGTGCGCTTCGGCGGCCATTTCCGCGGACGCCGCCTCGGCCAGGCCGGCGAGTGCCCGCGCGGCGCCCCGCTCACCGGCTGCCTGGCCGGTGAGCCGGCCGCGCCCCTCGCGCTGGATCCGGCATCGCCTGCGGTGCGTACCCTGGACAATACCGGCGTGGCTGGCTCGCAGTCGCCCGAACTGGGCGGCACGCCGCGCTGGAACGGCCCGATCGCCATCCTGTTCGACCGCGACCTCGCCGCCGTCGGCCTGCAGGGCGGCTGGTTTCGACGGCGTCGGCGGCGTGGCCATCACCGTCTACGACCGCCAGGGCAAGGTGCTGGGCCGCACCGCCAACCGGGGCAAGGGCTTCGAATTCCTCGGCCTGGCCACCGCCGACCTTTCGCCGCGCATCGCCGGGCTGGAGTTCCACCTGGTCGGCAACGAGCCCGCCGGCTTTGGCGTGGACAACATCCGCTTCGGCGCCCCGCGCGACATCGACCTGCCCGGCGTGCGCCCGCCCGCCCCTCCGCCATCGCCACCTCCGCCCGCGCGCCGGCCGCCGATCCTGCCGTGACATGGAACCTCGCCCGTTGAAGAGTCGGCCCCGCCGGCAAGGAGCCTATCGATGTCTGGTTCACGCCTCCTGCTCGGGTCGAGCCTCGCCGACCGCACCCTGCTGTCGGCCGACGGCACGCCGGCCATACAGCAGTATCCGCGCCTGACCGAATTGCTGGCGCAGCGCGCGCCGCGGGCGGCGGACATGTTCGCCGAGCCCTGGCCGGACGCGCGCGAGGGCCAGCCGATCACCCGCGTCTCCTGGTACGCCCGCGCCGGCGAGGAGCCGGTGACCCTTGATGCCCTGCCGACGTCGCAGCGCCTGGCCGCCGAGAATGCCCTGCGCGGGCGCCTGGCCGACCTCGCCCCGCTGTTCAACGATCCCGACGCCGGGCCGCTGGTGCGCGCCGCCCTCACCCTGTCCGGCCCGGGCGACATCCTGTGGACCGGCGACGCGCCGGTGCTGGTGAACTGGGGCATCGCCCCCGCGTCGGTGGGCGAGGACCCGGCGGCGTTGGCGCGGCATTTTTCCAGCGTCTTCCGCGACCTGGTGCCGGGCGGCGCCAATCCCTGGGCCGCCGCGGCCCCGCCGCCGCCACCGCAGGCCTCCGGCACGGCGGGAACCGGCAGCGCAGCCGGTGCCGCCGCTGTTGGCGCCGCTATCGGAGCCGCGGCAGCCGGAGGCGGCGCCGGCGCCCCGCCACCGCCACCCTTGCTCCCTCCCACCGGCGGGCCCGCGGGCCCGGAGCCGGGCTGGCGGCGGCCGATCGGCGCGCTTGGGGCCATCCTGGCCGCCACCGTCATCGTGCTGCTGGTGGCCGCCGTGGCCCTCGCCGCCGGCTACTATTACGGCTGGGTGCGGCTTGCGCACCAGATCGAGGCCTCCGCCCCGCCGGCCCGCGACCCCAGCTTCGACGCAGATCTGCGCCGCATCCAGGAAAGCGTGAACGACGGGCTGCGCCGCCGCCTTGCCCAGCTCGAATCCGGGTTGCGCGGCGATATCTGCGCCGCCCCCGACGGCCCCCTGCCCGCCGCCCCGCTGCGCCAGGGCGAGACCGCGCCGCAGATGTCGCCCATCCCCGCCCTGCCCCCCACGCCCGACCAGCAGCCCGTGCCGCGCCCGCCCGGCCACGCCGCGCCGCCCGGCCAGGCCACGCAGACGACCAATCTCGCCGACCTGCTGGAAGACTCCACGGTGCTGATCCTGGCGCCGTCGCGCGGCCCGGACGGCCGCCAGGGCCTGTCCACCGGCAGCGGCTTCGCGATCGCGCCCGACACGGTGGTGACCAACCTGCATGTGGTGGAAGGCTCCACCCCGGGCGAGCTCTACGTGGTCAACCGCAAGCTCGGCCACCCCGTGCAGGCCGAGGTAGTGGCGCGCACGCCCAACCACGAGTTCGGCCAGCCCGACTTCGCGGTGCTGAAGCTGAAGGACGGCACCCTGCCCCCGCTCGCGCTGTCGCCCACCGCCGATCGCCTGCTGCCGGTTGTGGCCGTCGGCTTCCCCGGCTTCGTCACCGGTGTCAGCGACGATTTCCGCCGCCTGCTGCGCGGCGAGGCGGGCACGATGCCGGCCGCGCATTTCACCTCGGGCGAGGTCAGCGGGCTGCAGACCCTGCAGGGCGCGCCGGTGGTGATCCACACCGCGGCGATCAACCGGGGCAATTCCGGCGGCCCGCTCGCCGACCGCTGCGGGCGCATCGTGGGCGTGAACACCTTCATCCGCACCGACCGCGAAACCGCCTACCGCGCCGACTATGCCCTGCCCGCCGCCACGCTGCTGACCTTCCTGGGCCAGAAGAACATCGCCGCGCGCAGCGACGACAGCGCCTGCAACCCTGCCGCCCCCGCGCCCGCCGCCGCACCATCGGCCACGCCGCCGCCCGCCACCGCGACCCCGGCTCCGCCGGCCGCGACCCCGGCGGCGCCCACCGCACCCACTACGGCCGCGCCCGCCGCGCCGGCGACGCGCTGAGGCGGGGGCGATGGCAGCCCTCCGCCTGCTCGCCGAAACCGACCGCACCGCCCGGCGCCCGGCACGGGTGCTGGACGGCACGGCCCAGGACTATCGCGACCAGATCGTGCAGCACCTGGCCGGGCGCGGCATGGCGCGTCACGCCGGGCTGTTCGCCGAGGCCAACGTGCTGGCCGAGACGATCCAGTGGTTCACCTCGCTGGACGGCCCGATCGCCGGCCTGGACGACGTCCCGCCTGAGCGCCGCACCGCCGTGCTGGCCGAGGTACGCCGGCTGGTCGAGGACCTAGAGCAGGAGGCCGAACGCCTGCGCGCCGAGCGCACGCCCTCGCTGCGCGCCCTGGGCGACCTGCTCGCGACGGCGCTTGAGGGTGCGGCACTCGGCGATTTGCGCCTCGTCGGCGAGCAGCCGGTGCTGGCCGGCTGGGGCCTGCGCGCCCTGGAGAACGCCCCGCCATTGCCGGCGCTGAAGGGCGAACTGGTGCGCGCCGCGGCACCCGCCCCCGCCCCGCCACCGCCGCCCGAACCGCCCCCGCCGCTACCCCCGGCTCCGCCTCGGGCAATGCCCCCGCCGGTGGTGTCCGATCCGGCGCCGCGCTGGCCATTGCGGCTGCTGGGCCTTGCCGCCCTGTTGCTGCTGTTCGCCGCCATACTGGCCTGGTTCTTGCCCGACCTGATGCGCCACGCCGTCGCGTTCGCACGCCTGCCGCCGGCGCCGATATGCGAGTTGCCCGCCGCCCCCGATGCCGGCCTGCTCTCGCTGCAGGAGGAGGAGGTGCGCCTGCGCGGACGCATCGCGGAACTGGAGCGAAACTATGCCGGCCGCGTGCAGCAATGCCGCATCGCCGCCATTCCGCCGCCGCGCCCAGGGTCGCGATCAATGCCACAGACCGCGCCCCCGCAGCAGCGCGGCGACATCGACCAGCGCCTGGAGCGCGAGCGCGCCGGCAGCGGCGAGACCCAGGTGACGCTGGCCTGGGACGGCCCCGCCGATCTCGACCTGCACGTGCTCTGCCCCAGCGGCGAGCGCATCTATTTCGAGCACCGCCAGGGCTGCGGCGGCGTGCTGGACGTCGACAAGAACGCCCAGGGTTCGCCACCCTCGCCCACGCCGGTGGAGAACGTGGTCTGGAGCAGCCCCGCGCCCGCGGGCACCTACCGTGTGCAGGTGCATTATTTCGACTTCGCCGAACGCCGCACCCCCGTGCCCTTCACCGTGCGCGTGGTGACCGGCGGCGAACGGCGCGAGGTGCGCGGCACCGCCAACGCCCCCGGCCCGCAGAACGTGACGGAGTTCACGGTGCGATGATCGGCGCCGCGCCCATCCCGCCGCGCGACGAGGCCGGCCATCGCCGCCGCCGCTTCCTGGTGGCGCTCGCCGTCGCCGCGCTGGCCGTCGGCCTGCCGCTGGCGGTGCTGGCGGTGTGGTGGGGCACCAGCCTGGCCGCCACCCTTGCCGACCATGCCAGCCCGCGCGAGGCGTTCTGCCCGGTCCCGCCGCTCGACGACGGGCGCCTGCACATGGACGAGATGGAGCTGCGCCGCCGCATCGCCGAACGGGAGAGCGACTTCGCCCGCCGCCGCGCCACCTGCCAGGTCTGCGCCGAGCCGGAGGCGGTGGACGTGGCGCTGATCGTCGACACCTCCGCCTCGATGCGCTGGCCCGCGACCATGGACGCCGCCGCCGAGCGCGAGCGCATGGCCGCGATTGCGCGCGAGGCCGGCCCGATCACCGAGACGCCGGGCAATGACCGCATGCTGGCCGAGATGGCGCGCACCCCGGCGGGTCAGGACCGAATGCAGCAGGCGCGACGCACGGCGCTGGCGGTGCTGGCCGCCATGCCGCCGCGCGCCCGCGTGCACCTGTTCAGCTTCGCCGGCTTCGATCCCGCCCGGGTGGAGCAGAGCCAGTGCGCCGTGGCGCCGTTGGGCACCTTCGGCCCCGGCCAGCGCGCCCCTCTCGCCGCCGCTCCCCTCGCCACTGCTTTGGGCGCGCTGCGCCCCACCGCCAGCGGCACCCCGCTCGCGCTCTCCATCACGCGCGCCGCCGAAGCCGTGCGCGGCCGCCCCGCCGGCACGCCGGGCTTCGTCGTCGTCGTCACCGACGGCACCGAGACCTGCCGCGCCGACCCCTGCGCCGCCGCCCGCGCCGCCCGCGCGGCCGACCCCGGCTTGTCCGTGACCGTCATCGACATCGCCCGCAACGAACAGGCCGCCTGCCTGGCCGAGGCCACCGGCGGGCGCGTCTTCGCCACCACCCAGGGCACCGATGCCGGCCGGCTGATTGCCGAGGCCCTGCGCCCACCGCCGCCGCGCGCCTGCCTGCCGCGGCCCGGCCCGGCCGGCTAGGCGCCGCCCGGTGAGCGGCAACGCCCCCCCTCCGCCGCCAGCTTCGGCGCGCAAGCGCTTCCTGGTCGCGCTCGCCGCCGCCGCGCTGGCCGTAGGGCTGCCGTTGGCGGCCCTCGCGGTGCTGTGGGGCGCCCAGATGGCCGGCACCCTCGGCGACGCGCCCGATCCACGCGCGGCCGTCTGCACTGCGCCACCGGTGGACGACGGCAGCCTGCGCGCCGCGGAGATCGACCTGCGCCGCCGCATCGCCGAAGCGGAGCGCAACGCCGCCGCCCGGCTGGCCCAATGCCGCCCCGCCCCACGCCCCGAGCCGCCGCCCGAACCGGTGCCACCTCCCGAGCCGCCGCCCCCACCTCCCCCGCGCGCCGCCCAAGTGCCGCCGCCGGACACCCAGCCCTGCAACGTCGAGGCGCGCAGCGGCGGCCGCGGCGTCACCGAAACCCGCCACTTCCTCGGCGCCAAGCCAGGCCGGGCGGTGATCGCCTACAACATGCTGCGCGAGCCCGACCGGCTTCAGGTGTTCCACGGCGGCCGCGAACTGGCCGCCACAAGCGGGTTCGTCTCCGGCCGCGCCACCATCGCCTTCGACTGGAACCCGCCGCCCGAGGCCGGCGCCGAGGACCTCGTGGTGCGCGTGGTGGTCTCGGGCAAGCCGGGGTCTTCCTCCACCCGCTGGAGCTACCGGCTCGGCTGCCCCGGCGAGAACGCGCCCCGATGAGCCGCGCGCCAGCCCGGACGATTGGCCGCCGGTTTGCCCCATTCCCCGGCGCGGCCCTACTCTGTCCGCGCATTGACCGCCCGTTGCCTCGTTTCCCCCCCTTGCCTAGTTCCATCGTCAGGTTCGCATGATCAAGCCCTATACCGAGCTGCCCCGCCCGGCCGGCGGCGGCGCTGGCGCCGATATTCCCCTGGTGCCCAATAGCGGCATCCAGTTCATCGACGTGCCGCTGCCGCTGGAAAGCGTGCGGGTCAGCCGCGACTGGTACGAGGCCCCGCTCACCGAGGGCCTGGCGGCACTGAAACCGCTGCGCGCGGTGCCGGACGAGGGCGGATACACCTACGACTCCGACGGCAAGCAACAGTTCGTATCGGCCGACGAGGAAGGTCGCTACGCCACCGACACCCGCGCCGCCCTGCTGCCCTTCCTGGGCAAATGGGTGCCGGTGCCGTTCCTGCAGGTGGACGTGGACGGCCCGCCCGGTCGCCGCAAGCTCGCCCCCGGGCCGCAGAACTGGGCGCGCATCCGCATCGTGGAACTGGCGCCCAAGGAGGCCGAGGGCCACACCCACCGCGCCGTTCTGGCCTTCGACACCGCCACCGTCGCGCGCACGCCCGGCGCCGGCTTCCTCGCCCCATGGGACCGCGAGACCGCCCGCTTCGCGCTGGCCACCCGCATCGAGGAGGTGTCGTGGTTGCTCGACACCATCTGGATGCGCGGCTGGCTTGCCGAACTCTACCGCGAGCGCGACAGCACCGGCCGCGAACTGCCGCCCGACGCGCCCATCGGCTGCCGCCACTTCGCCGCCTACCTCACCCTGCTCACCCTGCTGGAGGAGAGCGGCGCGGTCCGCCCGGTGCGCATGATCGACATCGCCGCCGCCGAGAAGCAGTCGGGCGGCTACATCAACGTCGACCTCGTGCTCGACCTCGGCAACTCCCGCTCCTGCGGTTTCCTGGTGGAGCAGACGCCGGGGCGCGACCGCTCCATCGCCGACAGCTACCGCCTCGCCCTGCGCGACATCTCGCAGCCCGAGGAGACCTCCGACCTGCCGTTCGAAAGCCGGGTGGAATTTGCCCGCGCCGCTTTCGGCAAGGAGGAATGGTCGCTGCAATCCGGCCGCGGCAACGCCTTCGACTGGCCCAGCCCAGTGCGGGTGGGGCCGGAGGCGCTGCGCCTGTCGGCGATGAACCGCGGCAACGAGGGTCAAACGGGGCTGTCCAGCCCCAAGCGCTACCTGTGGGACGAGAAGCCGCGCCTCACTCCCTGGCGCTTCAACCCGGCCACCGACGCCGAGGGCGTGCTGCGCGGCAGCTACCTGCGCCACCTCGGCGAGGACGGCACCGTGCTGTCGATGAAGAAGCGCAGCGGCATCGCGCTGAGGCCCCTGTTCAGCCGCGCCAGCCTGTTCACCCTGTTCCTGCTGGAGGTGCTGCTGCAGGCGCGCGCCCAGGTGAACTCCTACGCCGCGCGCTACGGCCGCCAGGACATGGCCGCGCCTCGGCGCATCTCCAGCCTCATCCTCACCCTGCCGCCGGCCATGCCGCTGGAGGAGGTGCGCAAGGTGCGCGAACGGGCGCGCGCCGCCGCCTTCCTGCTGCGCGACGTCACCGGCGACACGGCACCGCGCGTGCTCGACGTGGAGGCCAAGCTCGACGAGGCCACGGCCACGCAGATCGTCTATCTCTACGACCAGATCAGCCACGCCTATCGCGGCGACGCGCCCGATTATTTCGACCTCGCCGGCCGCCCGCGCGAGGTCGGCGGCACCCTGCGGCCGAGCCTGCGCATCGCCTCCATCGACGTCGGCGGCGGCACCACCGACCTCGCCATCTACACCTATACCCTCACCGACCGCGTGGTGATGCCGCAGGAGGAGTTCCGCGAGGGCTTCCGCCTCGCCGGCGACGACGTGCTGGAAACCGTGGTGATGCGCCACGTCATGCCCGGCCTGCGCCGCGCCCTCGCGGAGTCGGAATACAACGGCGGCACGCTCGGCACCGAACGCGCCCAGCAATTCCTGGTCTCGCTGTTCCGCGTGCCCGCCGGCACCGAGCCGGAACGCCAGGCGCGGCGGCTGGCGCTGAACCACGTGCTGGCCCCGGCCGCGCTCGGCCTGCTCGCCGAATACGAGGGCTGGAACCCGATGGCCGCGGGCGGGGTGGAAACACGGACCATTGGCCAGTTCCTTGGCGCGCGCTCGGCCGGCCTCGCCGCCGTGGTGCCGCAGACGCGCGGCGTTGCGCCGGAGCCGGCCGGGCTGCGCGCCGCCACCTGGCTGAACGGGCGCGTGGCCGAGCTTGGCGTGGCCGGCTTCGACATCGCCGAGGTGCCGCTCGACCTCGACTTCGCCGCCATCGACGCCACCGTCGCCCAGACCATGCAGGAAGCGCTCGACCCGCTGTGCGAGATCGTCAACCGCTTCGGCTGTGACGTGCTGCTGCTGTCCGGCCGCGGCGCGCGCTGGCCGGCGGTGCCCGCGCTGGTGATCGCCTCGCTGGCCATCGAGCCGCACCGCGTGCAGCCCATGCACCAGTACCGCGTCGGCGCCTGGTATCCCTTCGCCGACGGCACCGGGCGCATCTACGACCCCAAGACCACGGTGGCGGTCGGCGCGATGCTGTACCGGCTGCTGCGCGGCGGCCAGCTCGACAATTTCGCGCTCACCGACAAGTTCACCATGCGCTCCACCGCGCGCTATGTCGGGCTGATGGAAAGCGACCGCCGCATCCGCGCCAGCCGCGTGCTGTTCCGCGACCTCTCCACCGCCACGCCCGCCGCCGACGGCGGCATGGCCGAGACCGAGGAGGCGGAGCGCCCGCTCACCTTCTCCGGCCGCTCCTTCCTCGGCTTCAAGCAGTTCGGCGCCGAGCGCTGGCCGGCAAGCCCGCTCTACCGCATCGAGTTCGCCAGCCCCGACGCGGCCGCCGGCGTCGCCCTGCCGCTCACCTTCACCCTGCGCCGCCGCCTCACCCGCGACCCCGACGGCGACGCCATGGAGTTCGAGATCGACGAAACCTCGGTGGTCGATGCCCGCGGCGCGCCGCTGCGCGCCGGCACGCTGGTGCGCAGCCTGCAAACCCTGCCGGGCGACGAGGGCAGCCATTGGCTGGATGCCGGGCAGCTTGCCACGCTGGACGCCATCCTGGCCGCCATGGCCGACAGCCCGGTGGGGGGAGGCTGAGCATGTCCGACGCAGCCAACGCCGCCACCCAGGCCCTGGTCCGCCAGTGCCAGGACACCGAGCGCGCCGCCCAGGGGGCGCTGGCCTGGTTCCGCGAATTCCCGGATCGCGTCGCCGCCCAGCGCCCGGTGCTGGAGAAGGAATTCCGCCTCGCCGCCGTGGAGGCGCGCAAGCTGCGCATCGCCGCCGAACGCCCGGTCGCCGTGGGCGTGTATGGCCTGTCGCAGGCCGGCAAATCCTATCTCATCTCCACCCTCGCCCGCCCTTCCGGCAAGGAACTCACCGCCGAACTCGACCGCCCACGCGGCTTCCTCGCCGACATCAACCCGGAAAGCGACAAGGAGGCCACCGGGCTGGTCACCCGCTTCACCATGCGCGCCGATCGCGGGCCGGAGGGCTTCCCGGTCCGCCTGCGCCTGCTCTCCGAGATCGACCTGGTCAAGATCCTGGCCAATTCCTGGTTCGCCGATGCGCTCGACACCGAAAAGGCCAATGCCGGCCTGGCCGAGGCCATCGCCGAGGTGCTGGGTGCCGCCGAGCGCGACACCGCGGGGGCCGCCGAGACCGGCGAGGTCCGCCAGGAGGACATCTGGGACCTCAGCAAATACATCGACAACGAGTTCCGCGGCTTCGCCGACGCCCAGCCCGTGCGCTCCGGCCCGTTCTGGGACCGCATGGCCACCGTGCTGCCACGCCTGCCGCTGGAACGGCGCATCGACGTGTACGCCCTGCTGTGGAACCGCTTCGCCCCCTTCACCGACGTGTTGGTGCGCCTCACCACCCGCCTCAAGGCGCTGCGCTTCGACGCCGACGCCTTCGCCCCCATCGCCGCCCTGGTGCCCAAGACCGAAAGCGTGCTGAAGGTCGACACGCTCGACCGCCTGGCCGATTCCGACGGCGAGAGCATCGAGATCACCGCCAAGAACGGCGCCCGCTGCACCCTGTCGCGCCCGGAACTGACCGCGCTGATCGCCGAATTGCAGATCACCATGTCCGAACTGCCCTGGCCGATCTTCCAGGACACCGACCTGCTCGACTTCCCCGGCGCGCGCGAACGCACCGGCAAGGACCATGGCCTGGAAATCGCCGCCCGTCCGCAAATGCTCGGCGAGTTCTTCCTGCGCGGCAAGGTCGCCTACCTGTTCGAGCGCTACGCCGCCGAGCGCGAACTGAACGCGCTGCTGCTGTGCATCAAGGAAAGCAACAACGCCTACGACGCCACCATCCGCCAGTCGATCCGCAACTGGATCAATCGCACCCACGGCGCCACGCCGGATGCGCGGGCGCGGGTGGAGACGGCGCTGTTCATCATGCTCACCCGCATGGACATGCACTTCAACCGCACCCCCGGCCGCGACAACTCCATGCCGTCGGACGATCTGTGGGAGGCGCGGGTGAAGGCGAGCCTGCTGCAACCGCTGCAGGAGGCGAACGGCTGGCTCGACAACTGGCACCCCGGCCAGCCCTTCAGCAACACGCTGCTGGCGCGCAACCCGGGCAAGTCGCAATCGCTGTCGCGGCTGGACGACAACGGGACCGAGGCCGGGTTCCTGCCCGGCGCCGAGGAGAAGGTCGCGCGCTGGGGCGGCGAGTTCGCCGCCAACCCCGGCATCCGCCGCCACGTCGCCAACCCCACCCGCGCGTGGGAGGAGGTGTTCCGCCTCAACGACGCCGGCATGAGCTATCTGGTGGACCGGCTCGGCCCGGTATGCCGGCCGGAGCTGAAGCTGAACCAGTTGGCCAACCAGGTCGGCATCCTGCGCGCCGACATGGCTCGCCGCCTGTCGGAATGGCACATCGGCGACGACCTGGAGGCCGAGTACCAGAAGCGGCTGGCCGCCCTGCGCCCGGCGCTCGACCTGCTGGAGGCCAACGGCAATGCCGGGCGATTCGGCCTGCTGCTGACCCAATTCCACCTCACCCCGGCCGAGGCGCGCGAGGTGCTGCTGCGCACCCTGCCCACCGCCGAGGCCAGCCGCGCCGCCCCGCCGGCGGCCACCGGCGCGGTCTCGTCGATGCGCGAACGCCTGCGCGCCCGCACCGCACCCTCCGCCGCGCCCTCCGCTGCCGGGCCGGCCGAGGCCGCTCCCGGCAGCGACCCCACGCAGGACCGCGCCAGCGCCCTCATGTCCGCCTGGATCGCCAAGCTGCGCCGCTTCTCCACCGAGCCCGGCCTGCACGGCTTCTTCGGCTTCGACGCCCCGGCCGCCGACGCGCTGGTGGCGGAAATGATCGCCACCGCCGGCCGCTGCCGCCTGCAGGCGCGCCTCGCCGAGGGGCTGCAGCGCATCCAGGGCGGGCTGCGCTTCGACCAGGCCGCCGACCGCCGGGCGGTTGCCGTCTCGCAACTCGCCAACGAGCACGTCAACTTCCTCGGCATGTCCCACGACGGCGTGCTGGCCGCCGACCGGCCGCAGGTGGAAGGCGGCCCACCCGCCTTCGAGCCCACGCCGCCGCCCGAGCCGGGCTTCGAGATCGGCGACGAGCCGGAACCGTTCGCCCCGCTCTTCATCCTGTCCTGGGTGGACGTGCTGGCCGACGCGGTGCATCGCAACGTGCATGACCGCGGCGGCGGCGGCATGGTAGACGCGAAGCAGAATCAGGCGCTCGGCGCCGTGCTGGCGCTGCTGTGACCAGGCTTTCCGGCGGCGCAATGTAGGGGATGGCGATGGAATTCCGCATCGCGCCGATCAATGACGACCCGCGCGGCGTGCTGACCGGCGCCTTCGTCTTCAGCCCGCCGCCGCACCTGCCGGAAGCGCCGCGCGTGCTGGTGGAACAATTCGGCGCCGAGAACACCCGCCTGGGGCGCCACGGCTGGGCGGTGGACAGCCGCGGCCTGCGCCCCCGCCTGATCGAGAAGCGCGGCAACGAGCTGTGGCTGTGCTTCGGCGCCGAGGTATCCTTCCACGTGCTGCCCAACACCCCCGTGCGCGTCGCGGTGCTGGACACCGATATCGAGGGCACCGAAATCTGGCCGCCAATCCCGCGCGGCAAGGCCCCGCCCGCCGACGTGCCCGACGACGACGCCCCCTGGCCCGAACCGGCCATGCCGGGCGCCGGGCCAGGCACGGTGGAGCCGAAAAAACCGACACCGCCGCCAGCCGACCAGCCGAAGGCCGAGACCGAAACCGAGACGATAATCAGGGTGGCGCCTCGCGAGCAGCCGCCGCCGCTCCCGGACGAGGTCGAGCCCGCGCCGCCGATCCAGCCCCCACCCATCCAACCTCCGCCCATCCAACCACCGCCCGTCGCGGGCCCGTCGCGCGGCCGCATGATCGCGGCGATCGCGGCAGTGCTGCTGGCCATCATCGGCGGCGGCGTGGCGTGGCTGCTGCTGCATCCGCAAGCCGAGCAACAGGTTGTACGCGTCCCCCCACCCACCCCGGTGCCCGCCCCGCCCCCCGCGCCAGCGCCACCCGGCTGTGCCGAGGCCGCCGACGTGATGGCGGGGCGCTGCACCCCGGAGCAGATGGGCAACCTGCCTCCCGCCGAGCAGACAAGGCTGGCCGAGGCGTTGCTGGCGCTGCCGGATCGCCGGGCCGGCGACGTCGCCATCAGCCTGCTCAACGCCGCGGTCAGCCGGCACCGCCACCCCCCGGCGATGCTGCAGCTTGGCCGGCTGTACGATCCGGCCACCTTCCGCGCCGGCGGTCCCCTGCGCGCGCCCAACCCGGCACGCGCGCTCGACCTGTTCGGCACCGCCAGCGCCGCCGGCCTGGCCGAGGCCGGCGCGGCGCGCACCACCCTGGTCGAGCGGCTGAAGCGCGAGGCCGCCGGCAGCAGCCCCGAAGCCGACAACGCCCGCGCCGCACTCGCCGCCGCCGGCATCCAGTAAGCACCACGGAGGGATCGAGCATGACCGTCCGACGCCGCCATCTTCTCGCAGGCACCGCCGCCGCGGCCGCCATGGCCGCATTTCGCGCCGCAGCCCAGCAGCCGCCACTGGGCAATCCGTTCACCGGCCTGCCCCCGGGCAGCCAGCCGCAGGCCACCGCCGCCCGCCCCGCCCGCCCGCCGCAACCCGAAGGACGCGAGGCGCTGCTGATACCGGGCAAGCGCAGCCTGCGCCAGCGGGTGCTCAGCCGCCCCGGCGCCGCCTATTCCTCGCAGCCGGGCGGGCCACCCGCGGGTTCGCCGATCAACCCGCTCACCCCACTCTTCGTGTTCGCCCGCCAGGCCGCCCCCGACGGCACGCCGTGGATGGAAGTCGGGCTGGCGACCCGCGGCGTCACCATGGGCTGGCTCGCCGAGGAACGCACCATCCCCTGGCGCCATACCATGACCGCCGCCTTCCACAACCCAGCCGGGCGCGAACGCACGTTGTTCTTCCGCGACCGCGACTCGCTGCTGGCCATGCTCGGCGGCGCCCATCCCGCGCAGGAGGCGCACAGCCTCGCCACCGCCGCCCAGCGCACCCCGCGCCCCGCCGACTTCCCGGTCGTGGCCATGGAACCGCCCGAGTACGTCGACATCCGACGCCAATTCTACCTGCTGCCGATCCTGCAGGCCGAAAGCATCGCGCTGCAGGACGGGCGCGAATACCGCATGCTCGAAGTGGCCTCGATTCCGCTGGCCAACCAGGCGGCGGCGCCGGCGCCGTTCACCATGGGCCTTGCCTTCGTGGTGGACACCACGCTGTCGATGGACCCCTACATCAACAAGGTGCGCGCCGCACTCACCGACGTTGTGCGCGGCACCGCGGCCGAGGCCGGTGCGCCCACGCGCTACGCCCTGATCGGCTTCCGCAACAGCCTCACCGCCCAGCCGCGCCTGGAATACCTGAACCAGACCTTCGCCCGCTTCGCCGACAGCACCGACGCCGACGGCTTCATCAAGAAGATCGCCGCGGTGAAGGCAACGACCGTGGACAGCCTGTCGTTCAACGAGGACAGCTTCGCCGCCGTCGCCGCCGCCATCGACGGGCTCGACTGGGGCGAGATCCAGGGCCGCGTGGTGGTGCTGGTAACCGACGCCGGCAGCCGGCCGCCCAACGACCCGCTCTCAGCCACGGGCATGGGGCCGGAGGAGCTTGGCAACAAGGCCCGTGCCGCCGGCGTGGCGCTGATGGTGCTGCACCTGCGCAGCCCGGCCGGGGCCAACAACCACGGCTTCGCCGAACGCCAGTACACCGCGCTCACCTCCGTGCCGCTGCCCACCCTCGGCCCACAGTATTTCCCCGTGCCGAACGGCGATGCCGAGGCGCTGGACCGCCAGGTGCGCGACATGCTGGGCAAGCTGCGCGCGGTTCGCGCCGACCAGTCGGCCGCCCAGGCCAGCCGCACCCCGCCCAACCCCGCCGACCGCGCCGCCATGGTCGGCCACGCCCTGCGCCTGGCCTGGCTCGGCCGCCAGGACCGCGCCCAGGCGCCCGACCTGGTGCGCGCCTGGGCCGCCGACGGCTACCGCGGCACCAACCCGCCGGAGAACCTGGAGGTGCGGGTGCTGCTGACCCGCAACCAGCTGAACGACCTTGCCCAGTCGCTGCGTTTCATCATCGACCAGGGCCGCGCCAACCTGCTCGACAGCAACGCCATGTTCGAGCGCCTGCAGACCGTCGCCGCCCATCTCGCCCGCGACCCCGACGGGCTGCGCCAGCGCGGGCTGGAGAATCCTCGGCGGCATCCTGGGCGAATACCTCGAAGGCCTGCCCTACGTGTCGGACATCGCCACCATGGACCGCGCGACTTGGCGCAGCATGGGCGGCGGCGCCCAGGCGGAACTGCTCGACACGCTGGAGGCGCGGCTGCGCCTCTACCAGGACTTCAACCGCACGCCCGAGCTTTGGCAAACCTTCGACGGCGGGCGCGACGCGGGCGAGGCTGTTTATCCGGTGCCGCTATCGGCCCTGCCGTGAGCGGGCAGCCCCTGCTCGCCGTGCGCGGCATGCATGTCACCCGCCGCGCCGGCGAGTACGAATTCCGCCTCGATATCCCGCATTTCACCCTGCGCGCCGGCGGTCGCGCCGCCCTGCTCGGCAAGTCCGGCAGCGGCAAGAGCACCATGCTCGACCTGCTGGCCATGGCGCTGCCGCCGGACGCCGCCGCGCATTTCATGTTCAACCCCCACGGCACGTCGATCGACCTTGCCGCCGCCTGGCGCGGCGGGCCGGCGGCGCAGGACCGCACCCGGGCACACCACATCGGCTACGTGCTGCAAACCGGCGGCCTGCTGCCCTTCCTCTCGGTGCGCCACAACATCGCGCTGCCCGCCGAGATCGCCGGCCGCACAGAACCGGGCCGGGTGGAGGAACTCGCCGCCCGCCTTGGCGTCGCCCACCACCTCGCCCGCATGCCGCACGCGTTGTCGGTGGGCGAGCGCCAGCGCGTGGCCATCGCCCGCGCGCTGGTACACCGCCCGCCCTTGGTGCTGGCCGACGAGCCGACCTCCGCCCTCGACCCCGCGCTGGCCGTGGAAGTGATGGACCTGCTGCTCGCCGAAACCCAGGCCGAGGGCGCGGCGCTGATCGTGGCGACCCACGACCATGATGCGGCGGAACGTTATGCGCTGCCGATCATCGCCTTCGAGATCACCCGCGCGGCCCACGGAGCGGTCGCCGTCGCGCGCCCAATGGCAACATGAGGGTGGCGACATGAAATGGACGCTCGCCGCCCGCCTCGCACTCGCCGACATGCGCCACGACGCGGCATTGTTCACCGGCGTCGCGCTGACCGTCGCCGCCGTGCTCGCCCCCCTGCTGCTGCTGCTCGGCCTAAAGACCGGCGTGGTCGAGCACCTGCTGGGCGCCCTGCGCGCCGATCCCGCGGTGCGCGAGGTGGTGCTGCGCGGCCATGTCCCGCTCAAGCCCGCCTGGTTCACGGCGATGCGCGCCCGCCCCGATGTCGCCTTCGTCGCCCCGCGCATGCGCCAGCTCGCCCAGCCCGTCGATGTCGGCCGTGCCGACACTCCAATCAGCGGTAGCAACGCCGATTTCGTCGTCTCCGCCCCCGGCGACCCGCTGCTTGGCGCGCTGGCCGACGGAATTGGCCCCGCCGCGGTGGTGCTCAGCGCCCGCCTGGCCCAGATTTCCGGCCTCAAGCCTGGCGACGAGATCGCCGTCTGGGCCATCCGCCGCGCCAGCACGGGCAATCGTCGCATCGACGTGCGCGCCACGGTGGCCGGCATCGCCCCGCCCCTGGCCACCCAGAACGCCGTGGTCTTCGGCCCACTCGCCATGGCGGCGTCGCTGGAATTGTTCCAGGAGAGCGAGACCGCCCCCACCGACCCCGCCTACACCTTTCCCAGCTTCCGCCTGTACGCCCGCGACATCACCGACGTATCGGCACTGGAGCGCGACCTGCTGGCACAGGGGATGGAGGTGCGCACCGAGGTGGCGCGGATCGGCTGGACCTTGTCGATCGACCGCAACCTGACCGCCCTGTTCGCGGTGCTGACCGCCTGCGGCGGCGCCGGGGTCGCGGTGACCCTGGCGGTGTCGCTGTGGGGCAACGTGGCGCGCAAGCGTCGAGCGCTGTCGCTGCTGCGGCTGCTCGGCCTGCCCGCGCACGCGCTGATCGCCTTCCCGGTCGTGCAGGGCGGGCTGGTTGCCGCCTTCGGCAGCCTGCTGGCCGCCGCCGTGGCCCTGGGCGTCGCCGCCGTGATAAACGCCGCCTACGGGGTCGCTTATCTGGAGGGCAGCAGGCTGTGCCACATCGCGCCGATCCACGTTGCCGCCACCATGGGCGGCGCCACCCTGCTCGCCCTGCTGGCCAGCCTCGCCGCCGCCCGACCGGTGCTTGGCATCGCGCCGTCGGAAGGCATGCGCGAGGCATGAGATTCCTGCTCCCCCTGCTCCTCCTCCTCGCCAACCCCGCCGCCGCGCAGCCGGCCCCGCCGCCGTGGAACCCGAAGCCGGCCGAGGGCGACCTGGTGCTGCCGCTGCCCTGCGACAGCGCCATCGTGCTGCGCCGCGTCGCCACCCCCATGGCCGACAGTCCGCTCGCCGACCGCCGGGTGGTGCTGGGCGACGAGGAGGCGGGCGCGGCCTATTCCGAGTTCGTGCGCGAGGCGCATGTGGCCGGCGGCTTCGGGACGGGGGCGGATGCGCATTACTGGCTGGGCAGTACGAGGTCACGCGCGGCCAGTATGCGGCGGTGATCGAGGGCTGCGAGGCGCATTCCAAGCTTTCGGCGGTGCAGCGCCGGCTGCCGCAGGGCGGGGTGTCGCTGGCCGACGCCCTTCGCTTCGCCGAACAGGCGACACTGGCGGCAATCAAGCTGAAACGCGATGCCCTGCCGGGCGACGACGACGCCCGCGGCTTCCTGCGCCTGCCGACCGAAGCGGAATGGGAGTTCGCCGCCCGCGGCGGTGCGGCGGTGAGCGATGCCGAGTTCCGCCAGCGCCTGCCACCGATCGACGGCCTCGTCACCACCGTGGCCCAGCTGCGCCGCACCGGCCGGCGCCCGGTGCCCGTCATGGTCGGGCTGCTGGCGCCGGACCGGCTCGGGCTGTACGACATGCTCGGCAACGTCGCCGAGATCGTCGCCGAGCCCTATCGCCTGACCCGCGGCGGGCGCACCGGGGGGCGGGCAGGCGGACTGGTGGCGCGCGGCGGGGACATCGCCTCCACTGCCGAGCAGATCCGCACCAGCCAGCGCATCGAATATCCGCCCTTCACGCCGGAGGGCGAGGTGCTGGCGCTGCCCACCCTGGGCTTCCGCGTGGCACTCGGGCGGCCGATCATCGCCAATGTCGGCACCTCCGGCGCCCTGCGCGCGGCTTGGGAGAAGGAACTGGCCCGCCAGGAGGAGGCGGCCACCGGCGCCGATCCGCGCCAGTTGGCCGAGCAGTTGGAAGCGCAGATGGTCGATCCCGTCCGCAAGCGCGCGGTGGCCACCTTGCGCGCGGTGGTGGAGAACGAGCGCAGCCGCCGCGTGCAGGCCGACGAGCGGGCGGCGCGCAGCGCCATCGGCGCCGGAGCCGTGCTGATCCGCTCGTTCCGCAACGACTATCGCGGCGCGGCCAGTCTGCAGCGCATCGTGGCGGACCTGGAGGCGGCGGTGAAATCCCCGCCGCGTGGCATCAGCGACAAGCAGCGCGGCGAGGCCGAGGCCGACCTCGCCGATGCCCGCGAGCGGCTGGTGCTGTGGAACCGCTCGCTCGACACCGCCTTCGCGGCACTCGCCAGCCTTTTGCTGCAGCAGACCGAGCTGCCGCGCCCGCTGCTCCAGGCGCAGCTTGCGGTGTGGCGTGCCGAGAACGCCCAACCGGCGTTCCAGACCCTGCGCGATTTCGCCGGCTGGTTCATCGAGGAAGTGGAGCGTGCCCGGCCCGGGCGCAGCGTGCAGGCCGACGCCCTGCGCCAAAGGCTGACCCGCGGCATTCCGTGACGCAACGAAGCGCCCGCCGTGCGTTGCGCCATTGGCCGATGCCTGTGCTAGCGTATCGATGCCGCACCACGCGCCATCAGCCCAAGGGACGAATTTCCATGATCGCACTGAAACGCTGGACCCCTGTCACGGTCATCCTGGCCGGCTCCCTGGCGCTCGCCGCCTGCGCCGATCCGAAAGCCAACATGACCGCGCAGGGCGCCGGCCTGGGCGCCGTGGGCGGCGGGGTGCTCGGCGCGCTGATCGGCGGGAAGCGCGGCGCATTGATCGGCGCGGGGGTGGGGGCTGCCGCCGGCGGGATCGGGGGCTATGCCCTGGGTTCGCAGCAGGAGCAGTTCGCGTCGGCCGAACAGGAATTGGCGGTGCGCACCGATCGCGCCCGCTCGATCGCCGCCACGCAGCGCGATGCCGCCAGTTCCGCCCGCACCGCCGCCGCCCGCTACGAACGCAGCCTGGCGCCGCTGCGCCAGCAGGTCGCCGCTGGCAAGGCGATGAACCAGCAGCAGCGCGCGACCCTGGCCGAGGCGCAGGCCGAGCGTGACGAGATCCGGGCGAAGCTGGACGCCGGCACCAAGGCGGCCGACGAGATCCGCGAGACCAGCGCCAACCTGCGCGCCAAGGGACAGAACACCGCCGCGCTGGAAGCCCAGGGCCGCGACCTCGCCGCCAGCAATTCCCGCTTGCGCGGCGCGCTGGACCGCATGAACAACGCGCTGGGGAAGATCGAGGCATGAGCGGGCTGCGTCCCCTCGCCGTCATCCTTGGCGTGCCGCTGGCATTCGCCGCCGCCTGCGCGCCGCCGCAGAACTGCGACCCGTCGCGCGACCGCAGCATCTTCCAGGTCGCCGGCTGCGTGACCGGCGGCGCCTATCAGCAGCGGGTGGACCGGCTGTCGATGGACGCCGACCGGGCCGAGGCCGACCGGGTCGCGGCCGAGGCCGACCGCCGGCAGGCCGAAGGCCGTCGCGACGCCGCGGCCAGCCGGGCCGCAAGGATGCGCGCCGACCTCGCCAGCGAGCGGACACGCTCGATCGCGCTGCAGCGCGACATCGACGCCGCCCGGCAGCGCGGACGGATGGACCAGCAGCGCCTCGGGCGGCTGGAACAGGATCTCGCCGCCCTGCGCGCGGAGCAGGAACGGCTGCGCGCCACGCCCGCCAACCCGGAGGCGCAGCAGCGCCTGCGGGAGATGCGCCAGCGGCAGGAATCACTGGAGCAGCAATGGGACCGGTTGCGGGCGGCGGCGCCCCGGGATTGAGGCGGGGGGATTGATGCGGGGAAGCCGCTCGCGGGTCCGGCTCACATCGTTCGGGTGACCTTCTGCAGGTGGCTGGGCCGGTCCGGGTCCAGCCCGCGGCGGCGGGCGACGCGTTCGATCAACAGGTAGTAGGACGCGATCATCGCCAGCGGGTCGAGCGCCGGGTGGCCGCCGGGGGCGACCGGCAGCAGCGTGCCCGGCACGCGTTCGCCGGGTGCGGCGGCGAAGACCTGGCCGCCGGCGGCGGCGAGGCGGGCGAGTGCGGTGCGGCTTTCCGGCGCCGCCGCGTCCTCTGGCATGAAGGCGATCAGCGGGAAGGCGGGGGCGACGAGTTGCACCGGGCCGTGCATGACCTCGGCGAGCGAGAAGGCCTCGGCGTGCATGGCCGCGGTTTCCTTGCCCTTCAGCGCCGCCTCCAGCGCGATCGCCAGCCCCGGGCCGCGGCCCAACGTGTAGCAGGAGGGCGCGGCCGCCAGTGCCGCCTCGGCCGCCGACCAGTCCTGCGCCAGGGCGCGGGACAGGGTTTCGGGCAGGCGGTCGAGCGCGGCCTTAAGGGCGGCGTCGCCGGTCCAGGCCGCGACCAGTGCCGCCCCGGCGGCAGCCGAGGCGATGAAGGTCTTGGTGGCGGCCACGCTTGCCTCCGGCCCGGCATGCAGCGGCACCACCACATCGGCGCCCTCGGCCACCGGACCCTCGGTATCGTTGACGATCGCCACCGCCAGCGCGCCACCGGCGCGGGCGGCGGCCTGGAAGGCCACCAGGTCGGGGCTGCGGCCGGACTGGGAGATGGTGACCAGCACGCCGTCGCGCAGCTTCAGTTTGGTGCCGTACACCGAGGCGACCGAGAGGCCCATGGAGGCGACGGGGATGCCGGTTGCCGTTTCCAGCAGGTATTTCATGTAGTGCGCGGCATGGTCGGACGAGCCGCGGGCGCAGGTGACCACCACCGGCGGGTTGCGGCCGGCAAGCCGCCGGCCGAGCGCGGCGATGGTGGCGGCCTCGCGGCCGAGCAGGCGGGCCACCGCGTCGGGCGCCTCGCGCGTCTCGCGTTCCATGTGGGTGGAGGAAGCGGGTTGCGGGTTCGCGGCGGGGGAGGAGGGAGGATTTGCCATGGACGGCATTCTACAGGCCCCGGCCCGGCTCGGCGACCAATCGGGCCGGCGAGCAGATGAAAGTTCCGAAAGGGGCCGGGCTGGAGGGCGGTTCAGTGCCAGGTGGCCGGCAGCCTGGTGAGGCCGCGCAAGGTGAAGCTGCGGCGCCAGGCGGGTGTGTCCTTTTCCGGTAGTTGCAGGGTGGGCAGGCGGCGCAGGAGGCCGGCGAAGGCCTCCTGCGCCTCGATGCGAGCCAACTGGGCGCCGAGGCAGAAATGGATGCCGCCGCCGAAGGAGAGGGGCGTGACCTTCTGGCGCCGGACGTCCAGGCGGTCGGGGTCGGGGAAGGCGGCCGGGTCGCGGTTGGCGGCGCCGAGGAAGCAGACGACCTGCGCGCCCTTGGGGATGGGCACACCGGCAAGCTCGGCGTCCTCGTGCAGCGAGCGGCCGGTCATCTGCACCGAACTGTCGTAGCGCAGCAGTTCCTCCATCGCGCCGGGGATCAGGGAGGGGTCGTCGCGCAGGGTGGCCCACTGGTCGGGGTTGCGGTGCAGGGCGAGCAGGCCGTTGCCGATGAGGTTGGCGGTGGTCTCGTGGCCGGCGGCAAAGAGCAGGCCGACATTGGCGCGCAGTTCCTCGGCGGAGAGGCGGTCGCCTTCCTCCTCGGCCTGGACCAGTTGGGTGGTGAGGTCGTCCTGCGGGTCGCGGCGCCGGCGTTCGAACAGGCTGTCGAAATAGGCGTTGGTTTCCAGGGTGTTGGCGTTGCAGACGTCGATCTCCTCGCGGCTCAGCGGCACCGGGTCGATGAGGCGGCCGTTGACGCGGCTGCGGACGAAGAACTGCTCGCGATCCTCCTCGGGTATGCCCAGCATGTCGCAGATGACGATGATGGGCAGGCGGTGGGCGAAGTCGGCGATGACGTCCATGCCGCCCTGGGCGTGGACGCGGTCGATCAGGGCATCGACGATGGCGGCAACGCGGGGACGCATGGCCTCGACGCGGCGGGCCGTGAACGCCTTGGTGACCAGGCCGCGCAGGCGGGTGTGGTCGGGCGGGTCGAGCACCAGCATGGTGCGGGCCATGGAGGCGTAGGCCGGCTCGTCCATGATGGCCGGGCCGTAGCGGTTGGAGACGGTGGCGACGTAGTTCTTGCCGAAGCGGCGGTCGCGCAGCACGAGTGCCGCATCCTCGTAGCGGGTGACGATCCAGAACCCCAGCGGCGACTGCCATACCGGCACGGCTTCGCGCAGGCGATGATAGGTGGGGTACGGGTTGGCGATGAAGGCCGGATCGAGCGGGTTGAACGCCGCTGGCGCAGACATGGGTGCCCTCCTTCGCAACGGAACACTGTCAATCTAGTGTGCCCCCTGCCCCGTCACCAGCAGGATCCGCCGTGACCGAAACGCTCGCCATCGCCCAGGCCCGCATCGGCCTGGTGGACCCGCAGGACTGCACCGACAGCGCCGATGCGCTGGCGATGCTGGATGCCGTGTTCGATCCGCTGGTGCGCCGGGCCGGGTCGGGCCAGTTCGCCCCGGCGCTGGCGGAGGCGTGGGTGCAGCAGGATGCCCGCACCACGCTTTTCCGCCTGCGCCCCGGCGTGAGGTTCCACGACGGCACGCCGTGCGATGCCGAGGCGGTGGCCGCCTCGCTGCGCCGCATGGCCGATCCGGTGGTGGGCGCCACGCTGGGGGCGCCGGGCGTGTGGGCGCAATACCTGGCCGGGTGTTCGGTGGAGGCCACGAATTCCCGCACGCTGCGGCTGGCGACGGCGCGCGACATCGCCGACATCCTGGACATCATTGCCGCCGGGCCGGTGGTGGCGCCGGCGGCTGCCGGGGCGGCCGAGGTGGCGGCGCGCTGGGTGGGCACCGGGCCGTGGCGGCTGGCGGCGCAGGGGGAGGCGGAGGTGGCGATGGAACCCATGCGCCCCGGCCTGCCGGCGCTGCGGTGGATGGGCCTTCCGCGGGCGGAGGAGCGGCTCGCGGCACTGCGGGAGGAACGGGCCGGCATCGCCACGCGGCTGCCGGGAGGGGCGGACGGGCCGCATTCGACCGATCCCACGGCCATCGTCTGCCTGTTCAATTCGGCGCGCGGTCCGTGCGCCGATGCGCGGGTGCGGCGGGCGCTCAACCTCGCGGTGGACCGGACCGCGCTGATCGCGGACGTGCTGGATGGGGAGGCGACGCCGCTGGCGGGTTTCGTCAGCCCGCTGCATTTCGGCTTCGATCCCGCCGCACCCGGTGCGCGCCACGATCCCGCCGAGGCGCGGCGGCTGCTGGAGGCGGCCGGGCATGGCGGCGGGCTGGCGCTGCGGGCGGATTGGCCGACCCGGCTGCCGGACGAGGCGCCGGTGCTGCTGCCGGCGCTGCAGATGCAACTGGCGGCGGTGGGCATCACGCTGGAGGCACGCATCGAGGCGGACCGGACGCGGTATGCCGAGCGGGTGCGGGACAGCGACATCGCCGATCTGTGCCTGTTCGATTCGTCGCCGATGAGCACGTTCCGCGTGCTGGCCGAGAAGATCGACAGCCGGGTGGCGGGCTCCTGGTGGCTGGGCTACCGCAACCCGGCGGTGGAGGCGCTGATCGACGAGGCGCGCGGCATCACCGACGTGGCGGGCCGGGAGCGGCTTTACCGTCGCTGCTACCGGATGCTGCAGGACGATCCTCCGTGGCTCACCCTCTATACCCACCGCCGCACGGCGGCGGCGCGGGCGCCGTGGCGGCTGGCGCTCCGCGACGACGGGGTGCTGGACGTCCGCGCCATCGCGGGCGCGTAGGCCGCCCCGGCGCGGCGTGGACAAGCGCCCGCATCCCCGGCTGGGGGGAGCGGGAGGCGGCCGGGACAGGCATCGCCGACCGGGACCGGTGGCGCGCGCGCGATGCGCGCCTGTGCGACGGGCGTGGCGCGCGGGCGGGGTGCAAGGCCGCGGTTCGGGCCGGGGCCGATGACGCAGAGTATCGGGCTTTCGCAGGCCGCATGGGTGCCGTCCGACGCCAGGCGGACGGGCTGCGGCTTGGGCACCGCGATACGGGGCACAGGCGCGATGCCGACGGGAAGGTGGTGCCACTGGCGATCCTGGCCGCGACACACGCCAAGGAGCGCGGCAAGGACGGCGAGGACCAGACCGCGCAAGACCGCGCCGAACCCGCCCGGCGCGCTGGCGCGGCGGGCGGCGAGGTCGGTCAGCGGGGAGCAGTTTTCTAACACAAAGTTAGATTAAGCGACGTAAGCGACCGTTGCAACGTCAATCCGCCAAAGCGAGGCGAAGGAAGGAAGCAAGTTCTTTTTTCGAAAAAAAGAACCAAAAAACTTCTATCGCTTGCATGCGGAGAAGCATCGACTCTGCGGCCGGAGAGTTGATGCTTCTCCGCGTGCAGAAGGGTAAAAGTCTTTTTGCTTCTTTTTCTTCAGAAAAAGAAGCCTCCTGCCCTCTTCAGAGCCTTTCTCTCAATTAAACCTTATTCATTTCAGTTTATTTATGACACCAGTCGGATGATTTCGGTCGCTGCGTCGCCAGGCGAGGTTGCGGCAGTGTCAGTCACCAGATCGGGCGTTGGCATGGCTGCCTCGCACGCCGCGAAATGGGCCCGCAGCCGGCGGAGAATGTCGAGGGATCGAAGTTTGCCGAACGCGTCGCGGCTCGGGTCCGTGAGGCGCCGCTCCTGCTCGTCGGGCGGCACGGTGAGTGCCACGGCAATCACGCGACCTGCCGATGCCTCTACAGCGGCGCGGAGGATTGCTGGAAAGCCCTGCGACACGGTGGGTTCGGGCGCAAAGGTGAAGACAAGGGACCGGCCTGCGCGGGCAGCCTCATGCACGGTCTGGAGCCAGAAATGCTCGCGGAGGCGGATGAACGACTCCGATCCGAAGGGAAACACGGCTGCCACCGCATCCACGACGAGATGATTGTGGAAAAGCGCCAGCCCGGTGCGCCGGGAGACCTCGCGGGCGATGGTCAGCTTGCCGGAGGCGACCGGTCCGGGGAGAACGACGACCTGCATCCGGTGTCCGTAACCGCTTTGTCCCCAGGTATCCATCCTGTCCCCCGTGATCGTTCAGCCTGATGTCGCGACGGCTCCCTATTTCTATACTTGCCCCTGCCCCCTAGACCTTCAGAAACCCAACAAGCCGCTCCGCTTCCTCGACGATGGGCATGGCCAGGGCTTCGGCCTTGGCGGCGCCTTCGCGCAGGACGGCATCGACGGTGGCGGGGTCGGCCAGGAGGCGGCGGGTTTCGTCGGCAATGGGGGCGAGTTTTTCCACCAGCAGGGCGGTGAGGTCTTGCTTGAAGGCGGCGAAGCCTTTGCCGCCGTGGGTGCGCAGGACGCCCTGGTGGTCGGTATCGGTGAGGGCGGCGTAGATGCCGACGAGGTTGCGGGCTTCGGGGCGGCCTTCGAGGCCTTCGGCTTCGGAGGGGAGGGGTTCGGGGTCGGTTTTGGCGCGGCGGATCTTGTCGGCGATGACTTCGGCGCTGTCGGTCATGTTGATGCGGCTCATGTCCGAGGCGTCGGACTTGCTCATTTTCTTGGAGCCGTCACGCAGGCTCATGACGCGGGCGGCGGGGCCCATGATGAGGGCCTCGATCTGGGGGAAGAAGTCGACGCCGTAGTCGTGGTTGAATTTCTGGGCGATGTCGTTGGCGAGTTCGAGGTGCTGGCGCTGGTCGTCGCCGACGGGCACGCGGGTGGCGTGGTAGACGAGGATGTCGGCGGCCATGAGGTTCGGGTAGGTGAACAGTCCGGTGGAGACGTTTTCGCGGTCCTTGCCGGCCTTCTCCTTGAACTGGGTCATGCGGTTGAGCCAGCCCATGCGGGCGACGCAGTTGAAGATCCAGGCCAGGCGCAGATGGGCGTGCACGGCGGATTGGTGGAACAGAATGGAGCGCTGGGGCGAGATGCCGCAGGCCAGGAGCGAGGCGGCCATCTCGCGGGTCTGGTTGGCGAGTTCCTTCGGGTCCTGCCACTGGGTGATGGCGTGGAGGTCGACGACGCAATAGAGGCAGTCGTGGTCCTGCTGCAGGCCGACCCAGTTCCGCATCGCGCCCAGGTAGTTGCCGAGGGTGGGGATGCCGGAGGGCTGGATGCCCGAGAAGATGCGCTGCATGGGTGCCGTTTCCGCTGGGAGAAGCGCCTTTGTTCGGCGGAACGGGGGGTGGCGTCAATCCCATGCGGCGCGGGGGGAGGGTCGCGGGGAGGGAAGGGAAAAGTCTTCTTTTTCTGTAGAAAAAGAAGCAAAAAGACTTTTATCTGTTTGATTGGTACATAAGGCGAATGAATGAAAGTTTTTTGGTTCTTTTTTTCAAAAAAGAACCGCTTCTACGCCTTGCGCCGGCGCAGGCGGGCCAGGAACGGGCGCAGGGGGAATACGCCGAGGGCGGTGGCAGCGAGGCCGTACGCGAGCAGGCCGCCGCCGACGACGAGGCCGAGGCCGAGCCAGCGCAGCAGGGGGGCCGTGGCGAGCGGGGCGTAGGCGAAATGCCGCAGCACCAGCAGGGCGGCGACCATCGCCAGCCCGGCCAGAATCATGCGCGCCACACTGACCAGCAGGACGCGGTCGGCGGCCATGTGGCCGCGGCGGACCAGCACCAGCCCCAGGGCGGCGACGTTGGCCCAGGCGGAGAGGCTGGAGGCCAGGGGTGGGCCCATGTGGCGCAGCGGCAGCATCAGCACCAGGTTCAGCACGAGGTTGAGGCCGATGCACCACAGGCCGATGCGCACGGGCATGGCGGTGTCGCCGCGGGCGAAGAAGGCGGGGGTCAGCACCTTGACCAGCACGAAGGCGGGCAGGCCGACGGCGTAGGCGGCCAGGGCCTGGGCGGTGAGGAAGACGCTGGCGGGGTTGAAGGCGCCGCGTTGGAACAGCACGGCGACGATGGGTAGGCCGACGGCCATGAGGGCGAGGCAGGCCGGCAGGGTGAGCACCAGGGCGTAGGTGATGGCCTGGTTCAGGGTCGCCAGCGGGGCGCGGGTGTCGCCGCCGTCCTCGGCCGTGGCGACGGCGCGCGAGAGGCTGGGCAGCAGGGCGGTGCCGACGGCGATGCCGATGACGCCGAGGGGCAATTGGTTCAGGCGGTCGGCGTAGTAGAGGATGGAGGCGGTGCCGGCGGGCAGCAAGGTGGCGATGATGACGTCGACGGACATGTTGATCTGGGTGACGCCGGCACCGACCAGTCCGGGGATCATCCGCCTCACCAGGGCGCGCACGCGCGGGGTGAGGCGCGGGCGCGGCAAGGTGATACGCATGCCGGCACGGCGCACGGCGATGACGAGCAGCACGAGCTGGAAGACGCCGGAGACGCTGACGCCCCAGGCCAGCGCGTGGCCGACGGTGGGCACGAAGGGCACCAGCCAGAGCATGCAGGCGATGGAGACGAGGTTGTAGATCACCGGGGCGGCGGCGGCGGCGGCGAAGCGGTCCATGCCGTTGAGCACGCCGGAGAGCAGGGCGGTGAGGCAGATCAGCGGCATGTAGGGGAAGGCGATGCGGGCGAGGTCGACGGTGAGGGCGAACTTGGCCGGTTCGTCGGCGAAGCCGGGGGCGAAGCCGAGCATGACCACGGGCATCGCCACCATCAGCAGCAAGGTCAGGGCGAGGAGCCAGAAGGTCATCACCGCGAGGGTTTCGTCGGCAAAGGCGCGGGCCGAGGTCGGGGCCCTCGCGTGCCAGGAGGCTGGCGAAGGAGGGCACGAAGGCGGCGTTGAAGGCGCCTTCGCCGAACAGGCGGCGGAAGAGGTTGGGCAGCGGTTAGGCGACGAAGAAAGCGTCGGCGACGGGCCCGGCGCCGAGCCAGGGCGGCGATCAGGATGTCCCGGGCGAAGCCGAGGACGCGGCTGGCCATGGTCCAGCCGCCGACGGTGATGATGCCGCGGAGCATGGCGGGGGCTTAGCCGATGCGCGGGCGCTCCGCCATGGCGGCGGCGCTCATTCGTCGCGGCGCTTATTCGTCGCGGAGGGGGCGGGCGAGCAGGCGGCGCATGGCGTCGGCGAGCGAGAGGCGGGATTCGACCATGGCGGCGACGGCTTCGGCGATGGGCAGTTCGACGCCGGCGGCGCGGGCGCGGGCGACGAGGGCCGGGGCGGTGGCGACGCCTTCGGTGACGGCGCTGCGGGCGGCCAGGATGTCGGCCATGGCCTGGCCCTGGCCGAGGGCGAGGCCGAAGGAGAAGTTGCGGCTGGAGGGGCCGGTGCAGGTGAGCAGCAGGTCGCCGAGGCCGGAGAGGCCGGCGACGGTCTCTGGCCGGCCGCCGAGCGCGGTGGCGAGGCGGGCCAGTTCGGCGAGGCCGCGGGTGACCAGGGCGGCGCGGGCGTTCTCGCCGAGGCCGGCGCCGATGACGGCTCCGGCGGCGATGGCGATGACGTTCTTGGCGGAGCCGCCGACCTGGGCGCCGATGGGGTCGTCGTTGCCGTAGAGGCGGAAGTCGGGGGTGGCGAGGGCGGCGATGGCCTGGTCGCGGGCGGCTGGGTCATGGCCGGCGACGACACTGGCGGCGGGCAGGCCGGCGGCGATCTCGGCGGCGAAGTTCGGGCCGGTGAGGATGCAGGCGGGGCGGGCGGGATGATTCGCGTCAGGACTTCCAGCGGCAGGAGGTGGGTGGCCTGCTCGACGCCCTTGCAGCGGCGACGAGCAGGCCGGGTGGTAGCGCGGGGGCGAGGGCGCGCAGGGCCTGCATGGGCACCGGCCAGAGGACAGGATCTCGGCGGGCTGCCGTCGGCCGAGATGGCGAACGCGTGGGCCGGGGTGCGCCGGGCAGGCGTGGATTGCGGCGGGTGCGGCGATCGTCGGCGGCTTTCGCGGCGTCCGCGCGACCCAGAGCCGGACGTGGCCCCGGCCTTGCACGCCTGGAGCGCGAGGGCGGTGCCCCAGGCGCCGGCGCCGGTGACCTGGCAGTGGGCGCGGCGCGGGGGAGGAGTTACTCATCGACGAGACGGAGTCATTCGGATGCCGGCGCCTGGCTCGCCGCTGGCGAGGCGGTTGGGCAGGGCGGCGAGGTCGCGGGGGCCGCGGTTGAAGCCGAAGGGGGGGTTGACCAGGAGCAGGCCGCAGCCGTTCAGGCGGGCGGGTCGCGGGGGGCGCGGAGCAGATTTCGGCGGCGGCGATGTCGCGGATGCCCGGAGTCGCGCAGGGCGGCGTGGAAACCGGGGCGGGCGCGAGTGCTTCACCGGGTACCAGGCGGCGAGCACGGCGCCGTTCATGCGGCGATGGGCGGTGGCAGGGCGGCGGCGAGGCGGGTGAACTCGTCTCGCGCCTCGTAGGGCGGGTCGATTAGCACGAGGGCGCGCTTTTCCGGTTTTCGGGGGAAGGAGGGCGCCGATGGCTTCCCAGCCGTAGCGGTGATGCATCGCGATATGCGGGATCGCGCGCGAAATGGCGGCGCAGTTCGGCGGCAATCGTCGGGATGGAGGTCGCAAGCGGCCAGCCGGTCATGCGGGCGAAGCAGGCCGCGGATCAGGGCGGGGGAGCCGGGGTAGAGGCCGAGGCGCTGGACGAGGGCGACGTCCAGGTAGGGCCAGGGGCGCGACCGCGGCGGGTCGTCGAGCAGGCGGGCGATGCCGGCGCGCCATTCGCCGGTGCGGACGGCGGGACCGTGTCCAGGTCGTAGCTGCCGGTGCCGGCATGGGTGTCCAGGACGAAGATGCCGGGCGGGCTTGCGCTGCATGCGCGGCTGAGGCAGCGAGACCAGCAGCGCGTGCTTGAAGCAGTCGGCGAAGTTTGCCGGCGTGGAAGGCGTGACGATAGTTCATGGAGTGGCCGCATGTCGGCGGCAATCGAAGCGGCCAGCGCGGGCGGGGGGCGATGGTCGAGCTTGTCGGTCCAGCCGAGTCGCAGCCGCTCGATGGCGGCCCAGGCGACCATCACCGCGTTGTCGGTGCACAGGCGCAGCGGCGGGGCGAGAAGGCGAAGCCATGGGCGGCGGCGGTGCGTTCCAGGGCGGCGCGAAGGGTGGCGTTGGCGGCCACTCCGCCGGCGACGACCAGCGCGCGGCAGGGCGCATGGTCGGCCGCGCAACATCGCCATCGCGTGGGCGGCGCGGTCGGCCAGCATCTCGGCGACGGCGCTGCTGGAAGCTGGCGGCGATGTCGGCGGCGTCCTGGGCCGGGAGCGGGCCGGCAGGCGTAGCGCGGCGACGAGCTGGGCCACCGCTGTCTTCAGGCCGGAGAAGGAGAAATCGCAGCCGGGGCGGCCGCAGCATGGGGCGCGGGAGTGCGAAGCCGGCCGGGGTCGCCGTCCGCGCGCCAGCCGTTCGAGCGCCGGGCCGCCGGGCCAGCCGAGGCCGAGCAGTTTGGCGACCTTGTCGAAGGCCTCGCCGATGGCGTCGTCGATGGTGCCGCCGAGGCGGCGGTAGCGGCCGACGCCCTCGACCGCGACGCACTGGCAGTGGCCGCCGGAGACCAGCAGCAGCAGGTAGGGGAACGGCGATGCCGCCCTCGACCAGGCCCGGGCAGGCGAGCGGTCAGGGCGTGGGCCTCCAGGTGGTTCATCGCGACGAAGGGTAGGCGGTTGGCGCCAGCGCCATGCCCTTGGCAAGCGGCTGCCGACGATCAGCCCGCCGATCAGGCCGGGGCCGGCTGCTGGCGGCGACCGCCGCCGAGGTCGGCGGGAGCCAGCCCGGCGCGCTCCAGCACGTCGGCGACCATGGCCGGCAGGTGGGCGAGATGGGCGCGTGGCCGCGATCTCCGGCACCACGCCGCCATAAGGGCGCGTGGCGCGGCCTGGCTCAGCACCGCCTCGGCCAGCACCGGCCGTCCGCCGCCAGCACCGCGGCGGCGGTTTCGTCGCAGGATGTCTCAAGCCCCAGCACGGGGTGAGTTGGCGCGGGCGCTGCCATGCGCGGAGTTGGCATCCTTCACCTTCACTTTCCCATCAGGTGGTAATAGGACACCGCGATGGCACAAGCCCACCCCTCCAATGCGTCCCGCCCCTCGCGCCCGGAAGGCAACCGACCGGAAGGCAACCGACCGGAAGGGCACCGACCGGAAGGCCAGCGGCCGCCGCCGCATGCGCGGCCGCTGCCGTTGCGCGTGGGCACGCGGGGATCGCCGCTGGCGCTGTGGCAGACGCGGTTCTTCCTGGCGCGGCTGTCGCGCTTCTGCCCGGTGCTGCGCGACATGGACGTGTTCGAGGAGCATGCCATCCGCACCACCGGGGATGCCACGCAGGCGGCCAATACGCGCCTGGCCGACCTGGGGGGAAAGGGGCTGTTCGCCAAGGAGATCCACGAGGCGCTGCTGGACCGGCGGATCGATTTCGCGGTGCACTCGCTGAAGGATCTGGAAACCGCCCTGCCCCCCGGCATCGTGCTGGCCTGCACGCTGGTGCGCGAGGATGCGCGCGACGCGCTGGTGCTGCCGCAGGGGGTGACCGCCGACGATCCGATCGCGGCGCTGCCGCAGGGCGCGCTGGTGGGCAGCTCGTCGCTGCGGCGGCAGGCGCAGTTGCTGCACCTGCGCCCCGACCTGCGCTTCGGCACGCTGCGCGGCAACGTGGCGCGGCGCATCGAGCGGGTACGCAACGGCGATTTCGGCGCGACGCTGCTGGCGATCGCAGGCATGAAGCGGCTGGGGCTGGAGGGCGAGGCGGCGGCGCTGCTGGACCCCGCGATCATGCTGCCGGCGGCCTGCCAGGGCATCGTGGGCATCACCGTGCGCGCCGATGACGTGGAACTGGCGGCGATGCTGGGCGGGATCGAGGATGCCGATGCCCGCGCGGTGTCGGGCGCCGAGCGGGCATTGCTGGCCGCACTCGACGGCTCGTGCCGCACGCCGATCGGCGGGCATGCGAAGCTGCTGGAGGACGGGCAGCTGCACCTGACCGGGCTGGTGGCGCGGTCGGATGGCAGCTTCCTGCTACGGCGCAGCATCGTGGGAGGGCGCAAGGAGGCGGAGCGGCTGGGGGCGGAACTTGGCGCCAGCCTGCGCGCCGATTCGCCACGCGACATCTTCGCCTGAGCGCCGGGTTTGCCTGAGCGGCGGCCCAACGGGGTGTTGATCACCCGGCCGGCGGAGGGGGCGGAGCGGACGGCGCGCGCGGTGGAGCGGATGGGGCTGGTGCCGATCATCGCGCCCGTGCTGGCCATCGCCCCCCTGCCCGCCCGGCTGCCGCCGGCGGCTTCGGTGCAGGCGGTGCTGGTGACCAGCGGCAATGCCCTGGCGGCGCTGGGCACGGCGTTTCATGGCCGCAAGCTGCTCGCGGTCGGCGATGCCACGGCGGCCCGCGCGAGGGCCGCCGGATTTGCCGACGTGGCCAGCGCGGCGGGGGACGCGGCGGCGCTGGCGGAGGTGGTGCGGGGGTGCTGCACCCCGGGCGCGGGCGCGCTGCTGCTGCCCACCGCGCGGGGCGAGGGGCAGTGGCTGGCGCGGCGGCTGCGGGCGGCAGGGTTTACGGTGTTGCGCCGGGCGGTTTATGCTGCGTTGCCGCATGGATCGCTCTCCGCTGCGGCCCGCACGGCCCTGGAACGAAAGGCGGTCGGCGCGGCTTTGTTCTTTTCGGCAGCCACCGCACGCAGCTTCACGAACCTGTTGCTCGCAGCCATGCCGGGAGAGTGCCTAAAGGCGGTGGATGCCATGGCTATTTCACCAGCGGTCGCTGAACCGCTTTCCGTCTTGCCCTGGCGCCGCGTCCGTGTCGCAGCACGGCCGAGCCAGGACGCGTTGCTGACCCTTCTCGCGGACGACACATGATGAGTGACCCTGCAACGCCTGCCCAGCCACCGCCAAAGCCGGCGGGCCGCCCGCCGAGCGAGCCGCCGGCCGACAAGCCCGCCGCTTCGGCAGGCCAGCCGTCTGGTGGCCAGCCGTCTGGTGGTCAGCCGTCTGGGGGCCAGCCGTCCGGGGGCAAGGCGCCCGAGGGCACGACACCTGCGAGCAAGGCACCCGAGAGCAGGGTTCCCGAGGGCGTGGCCACGAAGCCGCCGCCGCCGCGCGGAAGTGTGCCTTCCGGCTCCACTTCCGGCACCTCGTCGCCGTCCGCTGCCGGCCCCGCGAGGGCCACCGGGGCCGCTGGCGCGCTGCCGCCGGGCCGGACCTCGCCGCCCAGCGGCCCTGCGCCGCGCCGGTCGAGCGGGACCTTGGCGGCGCTCACGGTGCTGGCCGTGGTGCTGCTGGCCGGAGGGCTGGTGTGGCTCTGGCAGCAGCAGCAGGACGTGGCCGCGCGCAGCGCCGACCGGGAGAGCGTCGCCGGGTTGCGCGAGCAGATCGGCACCTTGCAGCAGCGGCTGTCGCAGGTGGAGCAGCGCCCGGCGCAGCCCGCCGCGCCGGCCGTCGACCTGGGTCCGCTGGAGCAACGCCTGACGGGCTTGCAGCAACGCATGGATGCGTTGGAGCAGCGCACCGGCGCGCTGGAGCAGCGGCCGGCGCAGCCCGCGGCGCAGGGGATGGACGAGGCGGTGGCCAGCCGGTTCAGCGCGCTCGACCAACGGTTGAAGCAGGCGACGCAGCAGGCGGCCGATGCCGAACAGCGTGCCTCCCAGGCGGCGCAGCAGGCCGGGCAGGCCCAGCAACGCGCCACCGAGGCAACCCAGCAGGCCACGCAGGCGCAACAGCGCGCGACCGAGGCCACGCAGCAGGCCGGCGAGCGTTCCGCGCGGCTGGTGCGGTTGCAGCAGGCCGCGGCGGCGCTGGCGAATGGGCAGCAGCTCGGCGAGATCCAGGGCGCCCCCGGCCAGCTCAGCCGTTTCGCCACGGTGGCCCCGCCGACCGAGGCGGAACTGCGCCTGTCATTCCCCGCGGCCGCGCAACAGGCGCTGGCCGCCAGCCGGCCGGAGGGTGCCGTGGAAGGCGTCGCCGACCGGGTGTGGCAGAAGGTGCAGAGCCTGGTGACGGTGCGCGAGGGCGACAAGGTGCTGCTCGGCTCGCCCACCGCGGTGGTGCTGCACAGCGCCGGCGAGAAGCTCGATGCCGGCGACCTGGCCGGCGCCGTGGCCGAACTGAAGGGTCTCGACCCCGCCGCCGCCCAGGTGATGGCGCCTTGGGTCGAGCGGGCGACCAGCCTGCTGGCCGCGCGCGACGCCCTCTCGACGATGTTGGCCCAGTAATGCGCCGCGTCATCTGGATCCTGTTGCTTGTCGGGCTGGCGCTGGCGCTCGCCTGGTGGGTGGCGTTCCTGCCGGGCACCGTTTCGGCCAGCGCGTTCGGCTACACCGTGGAGACGATCACGCCGATCGCCGTGGTGGCCGTGGCCGTGGCGGTGCTGTTGCTGCTGCTGTTGCTGCGCGTGCTGCTGGGCCTGCTCGGCCTGCCCGGCGCGGCGCGTTTCTGGAACAGCCGGCGTCGGCGCCGGGCGGGCGATGCGGCCGTGGGCCACGCGCTGGTGGCGCTGGCGGCTGGCGACGCGCCCAAGGCACGGCGCGAGTCGCGGCGCGCGCGCGACAACCTGGGGGACACGCCGCAGACCCTGTTGCTGGCCGCCGAGGCGGCGCGGCTGGCCGGCAACCAGGAGCAGGCGAAGGAATGCTACGAGGCGCTGCTGGCGCAGCGGGACGGTGCCTTCCTGGGGCTGCGTGGCCTGTTCCGCCAGGCGGTGGAACGCGAGGACTGGAAGCAAGCCGACGCGCTGGCGCGCCGGGCCGAGGCGCTGCAGCCCGGTGGCAATTGGTTGCGCGATGCGCGGCTGCGGCTGGCCGAGGAGACCGGCGACTGGAGCCGGGCGATGGCGCTGAGCGGCCCTGGACTGCCCGAGGAGGTGGTGGCCACCGCCGCGGCGGGTGCGAGCGCCGACCCGGAGAGTGCCGCCCGCTACGCGCGGCTTGCCTATCGGGCCAACCCGGGATTCGTCCCCGCCGTGGTGGCCCATGCCGCAGCACTGCGCCGGCAGGGGCGCGAGGCCAAGGCGGAGGAAGTAGTGGTGGAGGCGTGGCGCAGCGCGCCGCACCCCGATCTCGCCGCCTTCCTGCTGGAGCGGGAGACCAACCCGAAGGCGCGGCTGAGCCAGGCGGTGCGGCTGTCGAACGCCAATGCCGAACATCTCGAGACGCAGTACCTGCTGGCGCGGCTGTCGCTGGACGCGGGCGAGTTGCGCGAGGCGCGGTTCCATGCCGAGCGGGCGCGATCGCTGGCGACGCCGACGCGGCGGATCCATGTGCTGATGGCCGACCTGGCGGCGGCCGAGGGGAAGGACCCGACGCCGGAACTGCGCGAGGCCGCCATGGCGCCGGCCGATCCGGCGTGGCGTTGCGGGCAGTGCGGGGCCGTTCACCGGGAATGGCATCCGGTGTGCCCGTCGTGCCATGCGCCGGGGCGGATCGGCTGGCAGGAGCCGGGGGTGCAGACGGGCGCGGCCACCCTGCCGGGAAATTCGCCTTCGCTGCTGACAGCTTCCTGAGGCGGCGCGGGCGGGGGAAGTGACCGACCGCCCCGCCGGGCCGGGCGACCATGGGGTGAGCTTCGCCTCGGCGGTGCGGGTGTGGCTGCGGGTGGCGGCGCTCAGCTTCGGCGGGCCGGCCGGGCAGATCGCGATCATGCATCCCGATTTCGTGGAGGAGCAGCGCTGGGTCAGCGAGGCGCGGTTCCTGCATGCGCTGAACTATCTGCATGCTGCTGCCGGGGCCCGAGGCGCAGCAACTGGCGACCTACATCGGCTGGCTGATGCACCGCACGCTGGGCGGCGTGGTGGCCGGGCGTGCTGTTCGTGCTGCCAGGGGCCGTTTCGATCCTGGGGCTGGCATGGTGTATGCGCTGTATGGCAGCGTGGGGCCGGTGGCGGCGCTGTTCTACGGCATCAAGCCGGCGGTGATGGCGATCGTGGTGCAGGCGGTGATGCGGCTGGGACGGCGGGCGCTGCGCAACGACGATGGTGGGGCTGGCGGCGGCGGCGTTCCTGTCGCTGATCTTCTGCTCGGCGTGCCGTTTCCGGTCGTGGTGCTGGCGGCGGCGGCGCGGCGCCGGGGCGCTGGGCGGGGCTGCGGGCGCTTGCCGGCGGGCGGCGGCCGGGCGGCGGCGGCCGGGGCGGCGCAGGGGCGGTTCGAGACTGCCTCGGCGACGGGCTGCCGGTTCAGCCCGGCCGGATGCGGCGCGGCGCTGCGGGTGGGCGCGGTGTCCTGGCGCTGTGGCTGGTGCCGATGGCGCTGGTGGCCTGGCGCTGGGCTGGGCGGCACGTTCGCGCGGATCGCGGTGTTTTTCTCAAGGTGGCGCTGGTGACGTTCGGCGGCGCCTATGCGGTGCTGGCCTACGTGGCGCAGCAGGCGGTGGATGCTTCGGCTGGCTCGCGCCCGGCAGATGCTGGACGGGCTGGGCATGGCCGAGACGACGCCGGGGCCGCTGATCATGGTGCTGCCGTTCGTGGGCTTCATGGCGGCGTTCCACGATGCAGCCAGTGGCGGGCTTGTCGCCGGTTTGGGCGGGGACGCTGGGGGCGGCGCTGACGACCTGGGTGACGTTCGCGCCCTGCTTCTTCTTCATTTTCCTGGGCGCGCCGTTCATCGAGGCACTGCGCGGCAACCGCGTGCTGAACGCGGCGCTGGGGGCGATCACGGCGGCGGTGGTGGGCGTGATCATGAACCTGGCGGTGTGGTTCGCCCAGCATACGCTGTTCGCGCAACAGGCGCGGGTGTGGATGGGGCCGGTTGGGCTGGACGTGCCGGTGCTGGCGAGCGTGGATTGGTGGGCGGTGGTGCTGGCGGCGGCGGCGGGAGTGGCGATCTTCCGGCTGGGGGCCGGGGTGATCACGACGCTGGCGGCGTGCGCGGCGGCGGGGCTGGCGTTGCAGGTGGCGGGGCTGCGGGGGTAGCGGCGCGGTTGGATCCTGGTAGGGGTTCAATTCCGGCAGGGATCAGTCGAGCAGGCCGCCGGGCCGGCCCTCGATGCGGCGCGGCGGCGGTGCGCTCAGGGCCAGCGCCGGCTCGATGAAGACGCCCGATGCGCCGCGGACGGGGGACTGGCCAGGGAATTGGGCGGAGGACTGGGCCTGGGCATGGGCCAGGAGCTGATTGCCGGCCGTGCCCGCGCGCGCGGCGGCGAGGTCGAAGCGGCGTTGCGGGGTGCGCGGAGTGCAGGTGGCCAGCGAGAGATAGGGCTTGGGATCTACCGGGCGGCCGTTGATCCGCACCTCGAAATGCACGTGGGCGGTGGTGGCGTGGCCGGTGCGGCCGACGCGGCCGAGCAGCTGGCCGGCGGTGACGGGCGTGCCCGCGTGGATGCCGGGGGCGAAATCGGCCATGTGGGCGTAGCGGGTGACGACGCCGTTGCCGTGGTCGATATCGACAAGGTTGCCGTAGCCGAAATAGATGTGGGCGGCGACGACGACGCCGGGGGCGGCGGCACGCAGGGGCGAGCCGTGCGGTGCGACGAGGTCGAGACCCGCGTGGTGGGCGCTGACGCCGCGCGAGACCTGCTTGAGCTGGCCGGCGGGCATCAGGAATGCGCCGCAGGAGAGGTCGGCCCGGGCCGGAGCGGCACCCCATGCGGTAAGCGCGAGGGTGGCGAGGGCCGAGGCGAGGCGTCTTTGTCTCATGCGCTTCCGTAACATGCATGGCAGGTTGGTGCAAACCGCAGATCACAGGATCGTGCTACGACGCCGGTTGCTCCAGAAGTGGCGGCGCACACGCCACGATGCCGGGCGCCACAGGGGACGATTGCGCCGAATGGATGAAGGCTTTGTTTTTATCCCCGCTCTGCGGCAGCGGGGCACGGGGCCAGCCCGAGGGCGGGGGCCGGGTTCACCGGTCGGCCGGTGGCGTGCAGTTCGAAATGCAGATGGGTGCCGCGGGTGGTGCCGGTGCGGCCGACACGGCCGAGTCGCTCGCCCAGGGCGACGTGCCGGCGGCCGCCGGCCAGGGCGGGGGTCACGCTGCCGAGATGGGCGTAGCGGGTGCGCGTGCCGTCGGCGTGGCGCAGCTCCACCATCAGCCCAGAGGCGCCGCGCCGGCCGATGCGCGCGACCGTGCCCGGGGCGGCGGCGCGCACCCAGGCGCCGGCCGGGGCGGGCAGGTCGACACCGTTGTGCATCGCGATGCCATGGCCGGCGATGGCGCGCGGACCGAAAGGCGACGAGATGCAGGCGTGCGGCAGCGGGCTGAGCAGAACGAGTGCGGGTGCGGCCGCGAGCAGGAGCGGCAGAGTGGCGAGCAGGATCAGGAGGGGGCGCACCCCTGCCCTGCCCCGGCCCTTTGTCGCTGCCCCGCCGTCAGGTGTTGGTGGCGGGCTGGAAGGTGCCGATGGAGTTGCCGCCGTCGCAGCTGACAACGGCGCCGGTGATGTAGCCGGCGGCCTGGGACGAAAGGTACATCACCATGCCGGCGGCGTCGCCCGGCTCGCTGTTGCGGCCGAGGGGGATGCGCGCGGTCATGCGCTCCACGTAGTCGGGCGGCAGGTGGGAGAAGTCGCTGCCGGGGGCGAAGCCGGGCTCGACCACGTTTACGCGGATGCGGTGCGGCGCCAGTTCGAGCGCCTGGCCCTTGGAGAGACGCTCCAACGCGGTTTTCGACATGCAATAGGTGACGCTGCCGGTGGGCATCTGGCGGGCGGCGCCGGAGCCGATGTTGACGATGCTGCCCCGGATGCCCTGGGCGATCATCAGCCGCGCCATCGCCTGTACCACCAAGAAGGGGGCGCGGACGTTGACGTTCATGATGCGGTCGTATTCGGCGGGTTCGAGGTTGATGAGCACGCCGGTGCGCGGATAGACGCCGGCGTTGTTGACGACGATGTCGGGGGCGCCCCAGGCCTTGGCGACGGCGTCGGCGAGGTCGCGGATCGAACTCGGCCGATTCGAGCTGGGTAGCGTGCAGCAGCGTGGTGGCGGGGTCGAGCCCGAGGCGCTGGACGACGGCGGGGAGCAGGTCGGCGCGCATGTCGGAAAGGCACAGCACCGCGCCCTCGCGCGCGAAAGCCGCGGCGATCCAGCCGCCATAGATGCCGGCGGCGCCGGTGACGATCACCCGCTTGCCCTTGAATTCGCCCTGGTAGTTCATGGCCCGCCTTCCTGCGTTGGGTGCTTGACGTTCCTAAAGCAACATCGCGGCGATGGGAATTGGCGCGGCGGCGGCACGGGAGCCATGCGATGACGCGAGCGGCCCGACGGGGTATGACGGGAGCGTCGCAGCATCGATCGGGGAGGACTTTTCATGCGCCAGTTTGTGATCGCCGCCCTTGCCGGGGTGGCGTGCGGATTTGCTTTGCCGGCCACCGCAGCCGATGCCCAGGCCGGGGCGAAGGTGTTCCGCACCCAGTGCAGCGCATGCCACACGGTGGAAGAAGGCAAGCACCGCGTCGGCCCCAGCCTGTTCGGCGTGTTCGGCCGCAAGAACGGCCAGGCGGAGGGATTCAAATATTCCGCGGCGAACAAGAAGGCGGACCTGACGTGGGATGAGGCGACGTTGGACAAATACCTGACCAATCCGCGCGCGCTGATCCCGGGCACCACGATGGCGTTCGTGGGTATCCGCAACGCGACGCAGCGGGAGAACGTGATCGAATATTTGAAGACGGTGAAATAGCGGGGCAGACGGCAGGGAAGAAGGAGTCTTCTTTTTCTGGAGAAAAAGAAGCAAAAAGACTTTATCCATTCACTCCAAGTTCGAATATCGGGCGAATGGATGAAAGTTTTTTGGTTCTTTTTTTCAAAAAAAGAACTCCTTCACTTTCCTTCCAACTGTCGCCGCAACACCAGCGCATCGTCGCCGTCGGCATAGTAGCGCCGGCGTTGTCCAACCTGGGTGAATCCGCAGGCGGCGTAGAGCTTGCGGGCCGGCTGGTTGCGCGAGGCGACCTCGAGGAACAGCGTGCTTGCCCCGTGCACGGCGGCCCGAGTGGCGGCGGCTTCGAGCAGGGCGCGGGCGATGCCTTGGCGGCGTTGGTCGGGCAGAACGGCGAGGGTCAGGATTTCGGCCTCGTCGGCGGCGATGCGGGCGAGGATCATGCCGCCGCGCGGGTGGACGAGGCCGAAGGCGCCGGGCAGTTCCAGTTGCAGGCGCATGGCATCCGCCCCCCAGCGCTGGCCTGCGGGGAAGGCGGCATGGTGGATGGCGGCCAGGACGGCGGCGTGGGCGATGCCGGCGGGCTCGATCATGCGGGGGGCGGGCGCAGGCCGCCGGCGGGGAGGCGGGCTTCGGGCGGGTCGATATAGAGCGGCTGGGCGGCGAGGGGCGGCAGGTGGCCGGCCAGGCGGCGGGCGGCGACTGCGGCGACGAAGGCGGCATCGGGCAGGCGGATATCGGTGAGCATCGCGTCGTGCCCGCGCGCGGCCAGGCGGGTGGCGATGTCGGTGGCGGCGTCGCCGGCGATGGCAACGGGGCTGGGGGGGCGCGGCAGGGCGGCGAGGTCGAAACCCTCGATGATGCCGTCGCGGTCGAGGAAGACGCGGCCGCGGCGGCTGTCGATCGCGACCCACAGCGCGCGGCCGGGCGGCAGGGTGACGGCGGCCGCGAGCGCCTCGGCCACGCGCACGCCGATGAGCGGACGGGTGGCGGCCAGGGCGATGCCGTGGGCGAGCGCCAGGGCCGCGCGCAGGCCGGCGAAGCTGCCGGGGCCGATGGTGACGGCGACGGCGTCGAGGCGGGTGGCGGTCAGCCCGGCTTCGGCGAGGACGTGCTCGGCCATCGGCGCGAGCAGAGCGGCCTGGCCGCGGGCGCCGGGCGATGCGGCATGGGCGGCCAAGGTGCCGTTCACCGTCACCGCAGCCGAGCAGCGCGCCAATGCCGCATCCAGGGCCAGAATTCGCATCGGCGCAGGCTACCGCCCGGCAGAGGGTGGCGCCAGAGCGGGGTGCGACCGGGTGTCGTTGCGGGGACACGATAGCGATTGCGGCGGCGCGGCGGAATCTGCCAAAAGCGCCGCATGGATCAGCCAGTCTCGGAGTTGGTCGCGTTGCCCGGCGGGGAGGCGCGGGTGCAGTGGCGGCGCAGTGCGCGCGCACGGCGGGTGAGCTTGCGTATCGACCCGCGCGACGGGGCGGTGGTGGTGACGCTGCCGCTGCGCACGGGGCGGCCCGCGGGGGTGGCGCTGCTGATGGACCACGCGGAATGGGTGCGGCGGCGGCTGGCCGCCCTGCCCGGCGCGGTGGCGCTGGAGGATGGCGCGCTTGTGCCGCTGGACGGCGTGGAGCACCCGATCCGCCACGTGGGCGACCGGCGCGGCACGGTGTGGCTGGAGGCGGGCGAGATCCGGGTGGCCGGCGATCCGGCGTTCCTGGCGCGGCGGGTGGGCGATTTCCTGCGTGCCGAGGCGCGGCGGCGGCTGTCGGAGCAGGTGGGCGAGAAGGCGGCGCTGGCGGCGTTGCGGCCGAGCCGGGTGGCGGTGAAGGACACGCGCACGCGCTGGGGCAGTTGCACCGCCAGCCGGGTGCTGTCGTTCTCGTGGCGGCTGGTGATGGCACCGCGCTTTGTGCAGGACTACGTGGTGGCGCATGAGGTGGCGCATCTGCGGCACATGAACCACGGGCCGCGCTTCTGGGCGCTGGTGGGGACGCTGACGCCGCATACCGAGGCGGCGGTGGCGTGGCTGCGCACCGATGGCCCACGGCTGATGCGGGTGGGCTGACGGATCAGACTTCCAGGGCCGCGCGCATCCAGCCGGCCGCGACAGTGAGCGGGGCGGCGGGGTTGAAGACCATGATGCTGGCCTGGGCGAAGGCGTCGTTGCGCGCGCGCATCCGCGCCACGATTTCGCCCGCGGCGTTCGCGGCGGCGTCGATGTCGGGCGCCTCGGCTTGGGCGATGGCGGCGAGCGCCTGCTCCAGGTCGAACATGCCGAGATGCAGCACATGCAGGCCGGCGATGGGGGCGGGTGTTTCGGCGGCGGTCTCGCCCGCGGCGGGCAGGCGGGCGAGCACGGGGCGGTCCCGCGCGGGTTCGCGGGCGAGCAGGCGGCGCTGGGCGAGCAGCGGACGGGCGGGGTCGTATTCCGGCTCGGCGTCGATGTCGTGCCACAGGCTCCAGGCGGTGGCGATCGCGCCTGGCGGCGGGAGGGCGAGGAGTGTTTCGTGCGGCGCGCGCGCGGCGGCGAGGGCCGGATCGATGCAGAGGAAGGTATCGGGCGGCAGGGTGAGCACGGCGTCGTAGGTTTCGAGCAGGAAGCGCTGGAAGGCGGCGGCTCGGCTGTCGGACCCCTCGCCCGTTGTCTCGGGGGTGGGCAGGCGCACTGTGGAGCCCCCTGCCGGCACGCGGGCCGCCGAGTCCGGGGCCAGGCCGGCATCGATGACGAAGATGTTGGATGGGCCGACGATGCCGGCGTGGTGGCGCACCCACAGGGGCAGCAGGGGCGCGGGGCCGCTGGCCAGGGTGACGGCGGCGAGGCGGCTGGGCGGGGTTTGGGCGTGGCGGCGCGGCAGAGCGACGCGCGCGGTTGCCTGCACGTCCTCGAACCGGTTGAGCAGCACGTTCTTGTATAGCCCGGGCCGCCAGCGCAGCGGTGGGGTGACGTGGATGGCCTGAACCAGCACCCCTTCATAGGCGGCGATGAAATCGGGCCAGGGCATGGTGTGGAACTCGGGCGGGAGGTCGAAGACGAAGCCGGTGCCCTCGGGGCGCTGGACGGTCTGCGTTACCTGTTGCGGCGCCCGGCCCTTGAACTGGAGTTCGAACTGCAGCGGGGCGGGTTTGCCTTCGACGGTGTAGCGGGCCCAGCCGCTGATCGACTTGCGGCCAAACGTCTCCACAGCGCCATGGAACGTCGTCATTCGCGATCCCTCGCCCGCGTCAGGCGGCGTCGGCCAGCAGGGCGGCGAGGTCGCCTGGGCCGTACCAGCCGGGCTCGTAGGGCTCGATCGCGCCGCGCGCGGCGGCCTGTTCGACATGGTCGAGAAAGCGCGGCACGTCGCGCACCAGTTCGGGCGGCAGGTTGAAGAAGTTGTAGCGCCACCATTGCGAGCGGCGCAGGCGCGCGATGGTCGCCTCGTCGAAGCGGTAGCGCAGGATGCGGGCGGGGGCGCCGACGACGACGGCATAGGGCGGCACGTCGTGCATCACCATCGCCCGGGTGCCGATCACGGCGCCGTCGCCGATGGTGACGCCGGTGCGCAGGAAGGCGCCGTAGCCGATCCAGACATCGTTGCCGATGGTGGTGATGCCGTTGGTGGATTCGAACTCCTGGGCCGGGCGGTACTCATCATGGCCCATCAGGGTGGCCCAGCCGTGGTGGTCGGGCACGTAGCCGAGCATGGAACTGGTGGCCCAGTCGGTGGGGTGGTCGTCCCAGCCGGTTTGCAGGTCGGGCGCGATGGAGCAGTAGCGGCCGATGGCGACGTAGCGCAGGCGGCCGCCATAGACCGCGCTGAACGCGCCCATGCGGAACGGCAGGTCGGTGTGGATGGTGGCGTCCACCACCACCGGCGACTCCACGGCGAACTCGGCCAGCATGTCGGTGGGCTCGGTGAACGTGAGGCCGAGGCCGAAACGCTGCAATCGGTCCGGCGACTCCTCGTTGAATTCTATCCTCATGGACTCAAATCTTTCCCTGTCGCAGCATCCTCCCGCCCCGCGCCGCGGTGCGCGCCATTGCCGGGCGCGCCATTGAGGGGGGATCGGGCCGCTGCTAGTAACCACGGCTGGCTGCAACCGCAAAGGAGTTCGGATCGGTCATGCATTCGAACCTGCCGCCCGCGAATGGCTGAGCTGAACGCCACGCGCTGGCAGCCGGCCGCCAGTGGCACGCCGCGCAGCCTGGTGGTGCTGTGCCATGGCCTGGGAGCCTTCGGCGCGCATTGGGCCAGCTTCGTCACCGGGGTGCGGCCGATGCTGCCGCACACGATGTTCGTGGCGCCGGACGGGCCGGAGGCGACCGCCGACAACCCACCGCGGCGGCGCTGGTGGGATTATCACAACCGCACGGCGGGCTTCGCGGAGAACGGGGTTCGCTCGGCTGCAACCATCTTCGCCGCCTTCGCGGCAGCGGAACGCGCCCGGCTGGGCCTTTCGGCCGCGGCATGTGCGCTGGTGGGGTTCAGCCAGGGTGCGATGACCGTGCTGCATGCCGGCCCGCGCAGCGCCGAGGCGCCCGCCGCCCTGCTGAGCTTCGCTGGAAAGCTGCTGGCGCCCGACAGCCTGGCCGCCGAAATAGCCTGCCGGCCGCCCACCTTGTTGATTCATGGGGCGGACGACATCAACGTGCGCGCCGAGGAGAGCGGTCGCGCCGTGGCCGTGCTGCAGGCGGCCGGGATCGAGGCGGCGGCATTCGTGCTGGACCGGCTGGGGCACGTGATCGACGATCGGGCGGCGGCGACCGGAGGCGCGTTCCTGCGCGCCCATCTCGGTGCCGCGTGAGGGGCCAAAAATGGACCTGAGGTCACCGCTGGAAGCGATCGGGCTGATGCCGGACCGCGAGATCGCCATCGCCGACGCGGCGCTGCAATTGGCGCGGGTGGACGAGCCGGAGGCGCGGCTGGAGGGGGCGCGCGAACACCTGTCCGAGCTTGCGCGCGAGACGGTGTTGCTGGGGGCAAGCATCGCCGAGGACGATCTGGTGGGCCAGGCGGTGGTGCTGGCGCAGGTGATGGGCGAGCGGTTCGGCTATGTCGGCGACGACGAGTTCTACGACAACCCGGCCAACGCCAACCTGTTGCGGGTGATCGAGCGGCGGCGGGGGCTGCCGGTGGCGCTGGGGGTGCTGTGGCTGCATGCGGCACGGGCGGCGGGATGGTCGGCGCATGGCGTGGATTTTCCGTCGCACTTCATGCTGGCGCTGGCGCATCGCGGCACGCAGCTGGTGCTGGACGTGTTCAAGGGCGGCAACCCGATGGATGCGCGCGCGCTGCGCAGCCTGGTGAAGCGGCTGGAGGGGCCGGAGGCGGAGCTTCGCCCCGGGCTGCTGCGGCCGATGAGCACGCGCGGGGTGCTGCTGCGGCTGCAGAACAACATCAAGCTGCGCCGGCTGCAGATGGGTGACATGGCGGGCGCGCTGGCCTGCACCGAGGACATGCTGCGGATCGCGCCCGACGAGGCGAGCCAGTGGCGCGACGCGGCGGTGATGCACCAGCGGCTGGGGCAACTGGCGGACGCGCTGCGGTGCGGGGAGGCGTTCCTGAAGCTGGTTCCGGAGGGCGAGGCGGCGGAGCGGATGCGGGCGGCGATGGAGGAGGTGCGGTCTCGGATGGGGTGAAGCAGTTGGACCTGCGGCCCCGCGCACTACAGGCCCATGCTGTCGAGTACGCGGTGTAGCGTTGCGATGTCCACGACCAGGCTGGAGAAGCGGATCGGCTCGACGTATTCGCCCATCTCGCCACAGAACTGCTCGCTCCATACCAGTTCCCTCGCCGCGGCGAGATTGAAGAAGAAGCTGTCGGCGAACCAGATCGGCGACAGGCTGAGCACCTGCGTGCCGGGCCGCGCGAACACCATGTTGGCGAGGTCGCTGCCCTGGATGGCGATCATCGGCAGTCCGGCGCGCCAGGCGGCTATCTGGTCGAGGATGTCGGCGGAGCCCAAGGTCTGCGGCACGATGCGACGGCGTTCCAGCGCGGCCACGACCGCGTCGATATTGGCGATGCCGCGGGCCGACTTGCCAGGGCGGGTGATGAAGATGCCGCGCGCCTGCGGCACGTCGCGCGGCGGCGCCTCCGCGGCGGCGTAAAGGTCGAGGGCGACGGGGTGGATCGTCGCGTGCTGGAAACTCCAGGCGAAATCCACCAGCACCGCCTCGCGCACGCGCTGCGAGCGGCCGGCGTCGAGCGGCAACAGCGTGCTGCGGGGAATGCCGAACAGGTCGAACAGGCGGGCGAAGCTGCTGGAGCCCGTGGCGTGCGGGCGCGGCACCGCGATGCGGCCGTGCGGAAACTGCTTCAGGAACAGCAGGACCTTCGGGAAGTTCTGCGCCAGGTAGTGGCCCCAGGTGCCGCCGCCCTCGTTGTGGAGGACCAGCACGGTGGCATCGACGATGTCGGGGGTTGGGGTGGAACGGGCAATGCGCCGGTGCAGGTCGGCGACCGCGCCGTCCCATTCCGATGTCGGAAGGGTTGCGCAATGGATGGACGAGTCGACGTAAAGATGGCGCTCGTCGTGCACCGCGAATTCGTCGCTGATCGTGGCGTCGGGGATGTGCCAGGCATAGACCGGTTCGAACCGGACTTCGACCGGATCGAACCGGCGTTGGCCACGATCCTCGGCGGCGGGGTCGCGCACCACAACGCCTTGCCGCGGCTGGCGGACCATGGTTGTGGCGTCGACGAGGCGGGTGTGGCGGGCAAAGTCCCTGTCGAGCCACTTCGAGACGATCGTCCGCATTTACCGTTTCCGCATAGTCGAGGCATGGCCGCAGGAATGCGCGCTCCCGACCATTCAGGATCGGGACGGAACCGTATACGATTGGCAAGGATGCCTGTCCACCGCATCCGGGCGCGACGGCGCGCCACGTGCCGGTTTGGCAACGTCGTGCGCCGATGCGGGACGGGAGATTGCGAGCCGTCGGCAGATATGCGATCTGTGCCGAATGCGCGCCGCAGTGCCGGCGCGGCCTTATCTTGTCGGCGGCATCGAAAGCGAGCGTATTCATGAGCCAGGCACAACTGGATACTTCCTGGGCCGATGGCCTTGTCCTGCCGCCCGTGGGCAACATGATGGGGACGGGGAACGAGGCTGCCGGCGTGTTCATCCGCCAGGGCACCAGGATGTCCACCGCCATCGCGAAGTGCATCACCGACCACGTGACCGGCACGCCGATGAAGGACCTCGACATCCTCGATTTCGGCTGCGGCGTCGGGCGCGTGACGTTGCCGCTGCATCACCGCCACAAGCAGCCGCGTACCGTGTGCGACGTGGACGCCGATGCGCTGGCCTATGTCAAGTCGGTCATTCCGACGATCAACACCGTGCGGACGGACTACGTGCCGCCAACGCCGTTCGGCGACGACGAGTTCGATGTGGTGTTCGCGATCTCGGTCTGGACGCATCTGCCGGACGACCTGCAGATGGTGTGGCTGGCGGAAATGCGGCGGATCATCAGGCCCGGCGGCCTGGCGCTGCTGACCACGTCGAGTTTCCGGGCGCTGGAATCGCGCCGGCGCACCCTGCCCGACTGGAAGGACGTGAGCGACGACGATCTGCGCCGGGAGGGCTTCATCTTCAAGAAGGCGGGTGCGACCAAGGGCGTGACCGGGACATACGGCTACGCCCTGCACACCGGCGACTTCATCCGCGCCAACTGGATCGGCATGTTCGATGTGGTGGAGATTGTCGAGGGCGGCATCGAGGGCGTCCAGGACATCAACGTCTTGCGCAAGAAGTGAACCCGGCAAGGCGCTGGGCGGCCCGGCCTCACGCCAGCCTGGAGAGTGAAAAGCGCCCCAGCGGCCGACCGTTCGCGTCGATGACGGTGAAGACCCTTGCCGAGGCGGTGGGCGTATCGGCGAGATCAGTTGTGTCGGCCTTCTTGCGGAATACCACGTTGTTGCCGCTGTAGCCCGAGATCTTCCGGTTGCCAGCGGAGAACCTGTGGACGAACCCGGTGTTTCGGTTCGTGTTGGACAAAACGATCTCGTAGCCTCGCGACACGCTGGTATCGAGAAACTCGAAATTGCAGTTGAACAGCACCAGCACGCCCCCCGGGCGGAGCACGCTGTCGAGAGAGCGCACGACCTCCTCGAAGCGCGAGAAGGGAAAGATCGTTGAAATGTCGTCGACCTCGCGCGACTTGGGCCAGGCACAGAGGACGCTCATGGCGAAAATGATGTCGTAGGGCGCGTATTTCCGGAGCGATTCGGGCGAACTGATATCGTAGGTGATCCGGCCATCCGCCGTGTTCCTGGACCTCGCCGCCTTGATCGCGGCGGCGGAGGTGTCCAGTCCGACCACGACACCACCGCCGAACAGCCGCAGCAGCGATACAGCCTCCTCGCCGGTGGAACAGCCGAAGGAGAGAACCCTCGGTGGCTTTCCGCCGGAATGTTGCAATACCGATCTTGCGACGAAGAACTCGCGAGGATAGCGATCGAGCGACGTGCTGCCGGCCCCTTGGAACTGGAAGGGTTCCGCCATGTTTGTCATCCGATGCCGCGGGACGGGATCAGACAGGTACCGGTTCGGCCAGCGCCAGCAGATGGCGTGACGCCGGGACGCCGACGCCCTGGAAGACCTGTGCATAGGTCTCGGCGATCGAACGCCGGTTCAGGTCGAACTCCGCGCCGGAGAATTGTGCGCGCTTGAACATCTCGGCCAGGGAAAAGCGCGTCTCGATGAAATCCTTCGGCTCGACCCTTGGCAGCGCGAGGCGGTTGGAAAGCTCGCGGGTGCGGGTGTCGTGCATGATGCAGATGCTCGGCACTTCGGCGCTGGTGCCGATGATGGTGCCGTGGATGCGGGTGTTCACGCCGGCGGTGAAGCGCTGGAGGTAGTGCATCCAACTGTCGATCGAGGTCGGCGCGTAGAGATGGGCCTTGAGGTAGCTGGCGAAGCCTTGCAGGTCGGGCCCGAAGCCGAGGAAGTGGCTGCATTTCTCGACATAGGCGGCCTCGGTTTCCGTCAGCGCCTCGCGGTTGGCGATCTTGATCAACTCGACCGGCCGCTGCACCACGTAGGTTGAGCCGAGATTGAGGCGGGTGAGCCGCACCAGTTCGCGCTCGGTGTTGGTCAGGGGGTGCTTGATGCAGGCGGCGTGGATGGCGTAGGGGCCGCTGTCGAGCCCGGCCGCGATCTTGCGCTCGATGACCTGTCCCAGATCGATCCTGGGGTTGATGAGGATCGAGGGGCAGCCCAGGACGACCGTATTGTCGATCCCCCAGTCGGCGCAGACCTTGCGGGTGAACTCGCCGCGGACGCAGATCTGCGACGTACGGCGGCTTACCTCCTGGAGGAAGGCGAGCACCAATTCGTTGCGCGGCGGCGGCACGTCCTCACGCTCGGCCTGCACGCCGATGCCGATCAGCAGGCAGGGCACGTCGAGGTCGCGGATGAGTTGGGCCAGGCCGTCCAGATTGGCGGTGGGATTGATGAAATTCGCCGCGGGAATGACAACGGCGCCGATATCCTTCGGAAGTTGCGAGGCCTTGGTGTTCCAGCGGATGAGCACCTTTTCGGCGTCGACCAACTGGTTTGCAGCATACCAAAAGGCCATGTTGCCAATGTTGTGTCCCGTCGCCTCCATCAGGTAGCGCGTATTCGATTTCCATGGCTGGCTTACGACGCCGTGGTTGTACGAGAGGACGGCAACTTTCATTGAATTACAACCAAATCCAATTTGAGCGCGACTATTGCGCGGAGTGTTGAGAGTTGCAGATAATCGGCGCTGAATCAATGTCAGGCGTCACGTATTCATCCGTGGGCAGTCTGTGGGGGAACCCTGCCGGGCGATGTAGGGTATGGTGCCGCGGCTTCGGCATGGCGGGCCGGCGGAATGGCCGCCCGGGGGGGCGCGCAGCGCCGGCACTGGAGGGCTTCAATGCGGGACGAAGTGGCGTGCTGCCATGCTTCGGAGTTCGATCTCCTGCTGTCGCGAGAGATGTCGTATGCCGAACTTCCCCCCGACAGCCGCCTGATCCCGCCTGCCGTCGAGATCGCGGGCTTGGCCCGGCCGATTGGCCTGGCCAAGCGGACCTCGACGTTCCGGGTCTGCCGGGCGCGGGATGTGACGCTGGTGGGCTACCGGACCTATGTGACGGCGGACGGAAAATTTTTCCTCGACAAATCGATGAACGGCGAGTTTTCCCTGGCGGACTACGCCAAGCCCTTCGCCGGGGGCGGCGTGGTGGAGAACTACCGGGCGCGGTTCGGCGACGGCGATGCGGCAGTGGTGGAAATGCCGGAGGAGCGCCACGTGGTGGAGGAACCGGTGGTCAGCCTGGCCTCGACCGAGCCGGAGAACTACGGTTCATGGCTGTTTCGCGTGGTCCCCAAGCTGGCCGGTTGGGACGAGTGGAAGGGGCGAAGCCTGCTGGCGTCGCAGCGCGGGTCCTGGATGGGCACGGTTCTGAAGCACTTCCTCGGCGATGACGTGCGCATCGTGCCGCATGCCGCGGGAAGCCAAACGCTGCTGCGCGACGCTCTCATTCCCTCCGTGCGCAACCGGAGCGCGTATTTCGACGCGGGCACGCTGGATTTCTACCGTGACCATGCCAGCCGCATGCCCGGGCGGTCGACACGGGAGAAGGTGTACCTGTCGCGCGCGGCGCGGGGCTATCGGCCGCTTGTCAACGAGGGCGAATTGATCGCCGCCCTGGCCGCGCGCGGCTTCGCAATCGTGGAGCCCGAGCGGTTGCCGCTCGCCGAACAGATCAGGATCGTGCGCGATGCCCGGATTCTCGTGGTGCCCGGCGGCTCCGGGCTATTCAACGCGGTGTTCGCGGCGAATGCCGAGTTCGTGCTGGATATCGAGCCGGGGCGCGAATGGGTGTTCGCCCACCATAACGTGTTCCGGTCGTGCGGATTGCGGCATACGATGGTATTTGGCGATCGGCTGGATACTTCCGGTCCTCATGCGCCGTGGAAAGTGGACGTGGACCGTGTGATCGCCTGCCTGCGCGGCGGCATGGATTGAACTGCGGCGCGGATTGCGCCATGCCCATGGCAGGCAGTGAGGAGCGACACCATGGCGGCACCCCTGAAGGTCGCGGTCCAGATGGACCCGATCGAGACCATCAATATCGACGGTGATTCCTCGTTCCAGCTGATGCTGGCGGCCCAGGAGCGGGGGCACAGCCTGTGGCACTACGAGGTGCGGCACATGTCGCTGCGCGAGGGGGTGATCAAGCCCGGGGCGGCGCGCGAGGAGCGGCTGTTCGCGCGCGCCAGGCCGGTAACGGTGCAGCGGGTCCGCAACGACCATTACCGCTTCGGCGCCGACGAGATCCTCGACCTGGCGACCATGGACGTGATCCTGATGCGCCAGGACCCGCCCTTCGACATGGCCTATATCACCGCCACGCATATGCTGGAGCATGTCCATCGCGACGACGGCACCGGCACGCTGGTGGTGAACCATCCCGTGTCGGTGCGCAACGCGCCGGAGAAGCTGCTGGTGACGCATTTTCCCGAGCTGATGCCGCCGACGCTGGTGACCTGGGACGTGGATGCCATCCGCGGGTTTCGCGCCACCCACAAGGACATCATCGTCAAGCCGCTGTTCGGCAACGGCGGCGCCGGGGTGTTCCGCCTGAAGCACGATGACGAGAACCTGAACTCGCTGCTGGAGATGCACTTCGCCCGCTCGCGCGAGCCGCTGATGATCCAGCGCTACGAACCCGCGGTGCGGCAGGGCGACAAGCGCATCATCCTGGTGGACGGCGAGCCGATGGGGGCGCTCAACCGGGTGCCGGCAGCCGGGGAGGCGCGCAGCAACATGCATGTGGGCGGACGGCCGGAGAAGATCGACCTGTCGCCGCGCGACCGCGAGATCTGCGCCACCATCGGGCCGCTGCTGAAGGAACAAGGGCTGATATTCGTGGGCATCGACGTGATCGGCGACTGGCTGACGGAAATCAACGTGACCTCGCCCACCGGCCTGCAGGAAATCGCCCGCTTCGACGGCACCGACCTCGCCTCCGCCATCTGGGACAGCATCGAAGCCAAGATCTCGCGGGGGTAGGGCCGGTGGCTAGGAAGGGAAGGCCAGGGGGCGTTGCCCCCTGGACCCCCACCAGGGACCCGAGGTCCCTGGACCCTCATGCGTGTTCCGCCTTCGGCGGGAGCGGCCAGCGGGGCCTCGGTCACGTGCCGAGATGGCCCCTCCCGCCGAAGGCGGAAAAGGTAAGGGGGTCTGGGGCCGCCGGCCCCAGCGGGGCGCAGGAGCAGAGCCCCTGCCCTTCATTGTCTTCCACGAGCCCCACCCGCGCATGACCTGGGCGGCGATTCTGCGGCACCTGGTGTTTGCGGCCGGGTTGGCGGTGGTATCGGCGGTGGTGGTTCGCGCGATGGTGTCCGCGGGGGTGATGGACCGACCATCGGCGCGCAAGGCGCATGTGGTGGCGACGCCGAAGGGGGGGGCGTCGGGATCGTGGTGGCGTTCCTGATGGGGATTTCGGTGCTGTACGGGTTCGCCGATTTCGCGCGGCTGGGGGATGCGTATTTCCGCGGCGTGGTGCTGGCGGCGGCGGCGATCGCGGTGGTGGCGTATGCCGATGACGTGCGCGACTTTCCGTTCGTGGTGAAGCTGGCGGCGCAGGTGGGGGCGGCGCTGCTGGCGGTGGGGACGGGGCTGTATGTGGAGGTGTTCAACCTGCCTTGGGTGGGGCCGGTGGATCTGGGGGTGTGGGGCGCGGTGGTGACCCTGGGCTGGATCCTGTTCGCGACCAACGCGATGAATTTCATCGACGGGCTGAACGGGCTGGTGGGCGGCACGGTGCTGGTGGCGTGCGGGTTCCTGGCGGTGATCGCGGCGGGGCAGGACGGGTGGTTCGTGTATTTCGCGGCGCTGTTGCTGGGGGCGGCGGTGGCCGGGTTCCTGCCGTTCAATTTCCCCTCGGCGCGGATTTTCATGGGCGACGTGGGCAGCCAGTTCTGCGGGTTCGTGCTGGCGATGCTGGGGGTGGCGGCGGCGCGGTTCGAGACGGTGGAGATGAGTTTTCTTCTCGTGCCGATGCTGCTGTTCGGGGTGCTGTTCGACGTGGCGTTCACCTTGGTGCGGCGGGTGTTGGCGGGGGAGAACCCGATCCATGCGCATCGCTCGCATTTATACCAGGTGGCGCACCGGGCGGGCGTGGACGCGCGGGCGATCGCGGTGGCGCATTGGGGGTTCGCGGCGTGGGGGGGCGCGATGGCGCTGGCGTTCACCCATGCGCCGTCGGGGCTGAAGCTGCCGCTTTTGCTGGGGGTGGCGGTGCCGCAGGTGGCGTGGCTGGGGTTCGTCGCGGCGCGGGCGCGGGGCTCAGCGCTGGGGCGCTGGTGAGGGCCTCAGCGCTGGGGCGCTGGTGAGGGCAGCGGGGCCAGGGCGAGGGCGCCGGCGGCCAGCAGCAGGATGATCACCGCCATGCCGGCGCGCTGGCTGTGGAAGGCGGCGGTGGCCAGGCTCAGCAGGGCGGGGCCGAGGAAGGCGGTGACTCGGCCGGACAGGGCGAACAGACCGAACCATGCCGAGCGGGCCTCGGGCGGGGCCATGTGGGCCATGAGGCTGCGGCTGGCCGCCTGGGCGGGTCCGACGAACAGGCCGAGCGCCAGGCCCAGCGCCCAGAACCAGGCGGGATCGCGCACCAGCAGCAGCGGAGTGCCGAGCGCCACCAGGGCGGCGAGGCTGGCGAGCACCGTGGATTTCGGGCCGATGCGGTCCTCGATGAAGGCAAAGCCGAACACGCCGAGCCCGGCGGTGACGTTCAGGCCAATGCCGAACAGCAGCACGTCCTGCGCGGAGAAGCCGAACTCGCCGGCGGCGTAGATGCCGCCGAAGGCGAACAGGGTGATCATGCCGTCCATGAACAGCATGCGCGCGACCAGGAAGCGGCGCAGCGCCGGGTTGGCGACGGCATCGCGCAGGGTGGCGCGCAGTTCGGCCATGCTGGCGCGCACCGCCGCCCGCCAGGGCTGGGCGCGGAGGGGTCCGGGGATGAACACGGCGGCCGGCCAGGCGAACAGCGCCACCCACAGCCCGGCCAGCACCGCGGCGGCCCGCACATGCTCGGCCTGGCCGCGGTCGAGGCCGAACGGCGCGGGGTCGGGCATGACCAGCACCAGCGACAGGGCGAGGCAGGCCAGCCCGCCGGCATAGCCCGCGCCCCAGGCCAGCATCGACAGCCGGCCGATCTGGGCGGGGCGCACCAGGCCGGGCAGCATGGCGTTGTAGAAGACGGTCGCCACCTCGAAGGCGATGGTGGCCACCACCACCAGCCCCAGGGCGAGCGGCACGAATGACGGGTCGGGGCGCACGAACCACAGCGCCATGGTACAGGCCGACATCACCGCGATCGCCGCGCCGAGCATCCGCGGGCGCCAGCCGCCGCGGTCGGCGATGGCGCCCAGCGGCACGGCGAGCAGCGCGATCAGCAGCCCGGCCACCGACTGGGCGCCGGCCCATTGCGCCGCCCCGGTCACCGGGTCGGGCGCGACTGCCTGGGTGAAGTAGGTGGCGACGACGAAGGTGGACACGACGGTGGCGAAGGCGCTGTCGGCCCAGTCATAGGCGATCCATGCCGCCACGGCCCGTCGCGGCACGCCCATATGTTCCCCCGCTTCACCGCAACCCGGGTGCCAGCGTAGTGTGCCGGCCCGTTGGAGACCACCCGCCATGCGTTTGCCCCCCGCCTTGCGTTCACCCGTCTTCCTGATGCTCGCTGCCCTGATCGCTCCCGGCCTTGCCGGCGGTGCCGCGGCGCAGGAGCGGCCGAGCAGCAGCGGCAGCGGGTTCGTGGTGGCCGAGGGGCGGGCGCTGACCAACCATCATGTCATCGACGGCTGCCGCCGGGTGGCGGTGCGCACGCCGGATGGCCGCACCCTGCCCGCGCGCGTGCTGGCCGACGACGCGCGCCGCGACCTGGCGCTGCTGGCGGTGGAGGGCGAGGCCGGGCCGGCGCTGCGCTTCCGCGACGGCCCGCCGGTGCGGCGTGGCGAGGCCGTGGTGACGTACGGGTTCCCGCTGTCGGGCGTGCTGTCGTCGGGGCCGACGCTGACGACGGGCGACATCAGCGCGCTGGCGGGGCTGCGCGACAACCCGCTGCACTTCCAGATCAGCGCGCCGGTGCAGCCGGGCAATTCCGGCGGCCCGCTGCTGGACTCGCAGGGCCATGTGGTGGGCGTGGTGGTGTCCAAGCTCAACGCCCTGCGCATCGCCCAGATGACCGGCGGCGACATTCCGCAGAACGTCAACTTCGCCATCAAGGGGGCGGAGGCGGTGGCCTTCCTGCGCGGCGCGGGCGTGGCGCCGGCGCTGGCCGCGAGCACCGGGGCGGAGATGCGTGCGTCAGCGGTGGGGGAGGTGGCGAACGCCTCCACGCTGTTCATCCAGTGCTTCGGCACCGGTTCGCGCGCCGTCACGGCCCAAGGCGCCCGGCCGGCCGAGGCGGGGCGCAAGGCGGCGGACGACCCGTCCTTCCGACTGGTAAATCGCGGCGACCAGGCGATCGCCGAGTTGTTCGCCACGCCTGCCGGCACCGGCACCTGGGGGCAGAACCGGCTGGATACCGGGCCGCTGGCGCCCTCGGCTTCGCGGGTGTTTCGCCTGCCGCGCGGCCAGTGCGTCTATGACCTGCGGGTGGTGTTCGCCAAGCGGCGCACGCTGGAGCGCAAGGGGGCCGATTTGTGCCGCGTCACGGATTTGCCGGTGCCCTAAGGCCGGGCATGTTTCCTCCGCGTTGCACTTCGCTATGATCGCCGCACAAGATTGGGAGGGAACCGCCGTGGACCATGCGGGGGTGAGGCGTGCGCCGGCGCCGTACGGAATTGCATCCTTGCGCGGGCGCGCGGGATGAGCGCCAGCGCGCCGGTCGCGGCGGCGCGGGCCCCGTCGACCGGGCTGCGCGGGCGCAACTATGCCCGCAACTACTGGGCGTTCGTGGTGCCGGCGGGGCTGGTGGTGTTCGCGGTGATCGTGTTCCCGTGGCTGTTCACGCTGTACATGTCGGTGCACGACTGGAAGGTGGGCGGCGGGGTCACCTATGTCGGCTTCGCGAACTACCTGCGCCTGACCGAGGACGAACGCTTCCTGTGGTCGGTGGTGCGCACGCTGTATTTCACCGTGCTGGCGGTGATCTTCCCGGTGCTGCTGGGCGTGGCCGCGGCGGTGTGCTTCCACCGCAACTTTCCCGGCCGCGGCTGGGCACGCACCATCTTCATCATGCCGATGATGGCAACGCCGGTGGCCGTCGCGCTGATCTGGACCATGATGTTCCACCCGCAGGCCGGGGTGCTGAACTACCTGCTGACCTCGGTGGGCCTGCCGCCGAGCATGTGGAGCTATGACGCCGACACGGTGATACCGACGCTGGTGCTGGTGGAGACCTGGCAGTGGACGCCGCTGGTGATGCTGATCGTGCTGGGGGGGCTGGCCAGCCTGCCGACCGACCCGTACGAGGCGGCGCGCATCGACGGCGCCAGCGCGTGGGACACGTTCCGCCACCTTACCGTGCCGCTGGTGTGGCCGCACATCATCGTGGCGGCGGTGATCCGCACCATCGATTCGCTGAAGGCCTTCGACCTGATCTTCGTGATCTCGGGCGGCGGGCCGGGCACGTCGAGCGAGACGATCAATCTGTACCTGTACCAGACCGCCTTCGCCTTCTACAACATGGGCTATGGCGCGGCGATGACGGTGGTGTTCTTCGTGATCATCCTGCTGATCAGCCTGGTGCTGTTCACCACCCGCCAGCAGGAGAAGTGGCAATGAAGGCCTACAAGGTCCGGCGCTTCTTCGGCCGCATCGGCTTCTTCCTGGCGGTGATCGCGCTGATATCGCCGGCGATCCTGGTGTTTCTGTGGATGCTGTCGCTGTCGTTGAAGAACGAGGTGGACAACATGTCGTTCGTGCCGGTGTTCATTCCGGACCCGCCGACCCTGGCCAACTTCGTGGAGGTGTTCGAGCGCAACGACTTCCTGAACTACACCTACAACTCGATCATCGTCTCGTTCGGCGCGACGGGGCTTGCGCTGTTGCTGGGCGTGCCGGCGGGGTTCGGCATCGCCAAGGCGAAGGCGCAGCGAGTGGCCGCGCTGATCATGATCGCGCGGGTGACGCCGGGGCTGTCCTACCTGATCCCGCTGTTCCTGCTGTTCCAGTGGATGGGGCTCACCGGTTCGCTGACCCCGCTGGTGATCACCCACCTGGTCATCACCGTGCCGATCGTGGTGTGGGTGATGATCGGCTTCTTCGAAGGGCTGCCGAGCGAGCTGGAGGAGGCGGCGCTGGTGGACGGGGCGACGATCTGGCAGGCCTTCCGCCACATCGCGCTGCCGCTGGCGCGGCCCGGGATCGTGGTTGCGATGATCCTGGCGTTCATCTTCAGCTGGAACAACTTCATCTTCGGCGTGGTGCTGGCCAACCGCCATACCCGCACGTTGCCGGTGGCCGTGTACAACGTGATCAGCTTCGAACAGGTGAGTTGGGGCCCGCTGGCGGCTGCCGCCCTGCTGGTGACCGCGCCGGTGCTGCTGCTGACGCTGCTGATGCAGAAGGAGATCGTCGCCGGACTGACCGCGGGCGGGGTGAAGGGCGGCTGATTCTTCGGATTCGCTAATCCGGCAGAAGCATTTTCGGTGCAGTCTCACGCAGGCTTTGCTTGCGGCGGGCCCGCTGTTTCGCTACGCGCGGCACCGCCGAGGCGGCGCGGGCAATTCACGGCGAGGCCGACCACTGACGATGGAGACACTGCTTGGCGTTGTACCTAGTCACCGGCGGTGCCGGCTTCATTGGCTCGCATCTGGCCGATGCCCTGCTGGCGGATGGCCACGAGGTGCGGGTGCTCGATGACCTGTCCACCGGCCATTCCGGCAATCTCGACCCGCGCTGCGAACTGGTGCGCGGCGACGTGACCGACCCCGCCACCGTGCAGGCGGCGATGCGGGGCGTGGCGGGCTGCTTCCATCTCGCCGCCATCGCCTCGGTGGCGCGCGGCAACGAGGACTGGCGCGGGACGCATCTGGTCAACCAGACCGGCACCGTCACGGTGCTGGATGCGGCGCGGGCGGCCGGGCGGATACCGGTGGTCTATGCCTCCTCGGCCGCAATCTACGGCGATATCGGCGAGGCGGTCGCCCGCGAGGACCAGCTTCCCGCACCGCTCACCGCCTATGGCGCGGACAAGCTGGGCTCGGAACTGCACGCGCGCGTGGCGCTGGTTGTGCACGGCGTGCCCAGCGTTGGGCTGCGCTTCTTCAACGTGTACGGGCCGCGCCAGGACCCCAAATCGCCGTACAGCGGCGTAATCTCGATCTTCGCGGGGCTTGTTGCCGCCGGCCGCACGGTGAGCGTGCACGGCGACGGGCAGCAGATGCGCGACTTCGTCTATGTGGGCGACGTGGTGGCGCATCTCTGCGCCGCCATGCGCCTCCTGGGCGAGGTGCCGGCGACAGGCGCGGTGTTCAATGTGTGCACCGGGCACGGCACCACGGTGCTGGAACTGGCACGGACGCTGGCGCGGCTGCACGGCCGCGACGCAGGCCCGGAACATGGTCCGGCGCGGCCCGGTGACATCCGCCGCTCCATCGGCGACCCGGGCCGGGCGATCGCGGCGCTGGGCGTGCGCGCAAAGGTGCCGCTGGAGCAAGGGCTGGCCCTGACCGTGGCGAGCCTGACGCAGGCGGCGGCCTGAGCCGCATTCAGCCGCGGCTGCGGGACGGCATGGCGGCGCGGGCACGATGCAGCAGCCCCGGCAGCGATGCGCGCGGCATGATCTCCACCCAGTGCAGCGCCGTGGCACGCGTGGCCAGGCTGGTTTTGTAGCGATGCTCGCCGGCCAGGAAATCATAGGCGGCGGCACCCTCGCGGGCGTACATCTCCACCGCGAGGTGGTGGCAGGTGAGCCCCGGCTTGAGTTGCGGGAGGGATGCGCCATCGTAGTCGAAGCCGCTCTGGTAGTTGCCCACCCAGCCGCGCCAGACGAAATTGTAGAGGTAGCCGATGGGCTGCCCGCCCGCCTCGATGCACAGCAGATCGGCCTCCCCGCGCGGCCAAGCCGCGGCCAGCACTTCGGCATGGAAGGCGGCGAATGCAGGGTTGGCGAATGCGCCGGGCTTGCCGCGCCGGGTCCAGATGCGCTGGTGCAGCCGGGCAAGCGCTTCCAGGAATTCGGCGGCCTCGGCCGGCGTGGCCGCGCGCCGCACCGCCAGCGCGCCCGCCTCGCCGTAGCCGCGCAGGGAACGGCGGAGCTGCTGGCGCGTGTTGGCGCTGAGCAGGCCGAGATGGCCGGTGGCGCTGGCCCGCACCGCCTCCAGGTCGATCCACGGGGCGAGGCCCGGAAGCGCCCGGCGGTGCACCAGCGCGCCGGCTTGCTGGGCGGCCGCCAGGAGCGCATCGCCGATGCCATCCAGCACCACGTGCCCGGGACCGCCGGCAAGGTGCCGCAGCGCGGCGGCCTGCACCGCGGTTTCCGCGCCGCGCTCGATCAGCAGGCCGTTGTGCTCGACATGCACGGCATCCAGCGCCGGATCGCCGCTCTCGTTCAGCCACAGCCGCGCCGGCAGCAAGCCGCGGCGGCGGCGGTTGAACAGGCCGAGCCCGACCAGCCGACCACCGCTATGCGCCTGCAGCAGCACCGGATTGGCGAAGCGCGCCGCCGCGAGGCTGCCCACCCAGTTCCAACTGGTGAAGAACGAACCGTCGGCGCGCGCCTCCAGGTCGCGCCAGCTTGCGCCGAGGGCGTTCCAGGCGGGTGGCCGGGACAGGCTGATGTCGGGCATGGCGCCACGACAGAACCGCCGGGGCAGATGCCTGTCAATGCACCGCGGGAGGTTCGATGCAGACGCTCGCCGCGGTGCTGAAGGGCGCCTTGCTGGATATCCCGGGCATGCTCCTGATGGTCCTGGGCGCCTGCCTCGTCCTGTCGCGTCTCGCGCCCCGCGCCTCGGCCATGCGACGCGCGAGCGGGTGGCTGGCGGCGCTGGCCTTCGCGGGCGTATTCGTGCTCGCACTGCCGGTTACCGGCTGGCTGCTGCTGCGCTCTCTGGAAACGGGCGTTGCGCTGCCCGCGCACCCAGCCTCGCCGCCCGGCGCCATCGTGATCCTCAGCGGCGACGACATGGCCACGTCGCCCGGCGGGGTCGTCGCGCCGCCCGATGTCGGCCCGCTCACGCTGCAGCGAATGCGCGCAGGGGCGGTGCTGCACCGACAAACCCGTCTGCCGGGTCCTGGTGACGGGCGGCGTGCTGCGGTCTGGCGCGCCGCCGATCGCGCGGACCATGGCGCGCATCCTTGAAGGCGAGTTCGGCGTGAAAGTGCGCTGGGTCGAGGATCGCGCCGGGACAACCTGGGCAAACGCCCGCTTCTCCGCCGACATGCTGCGCGCCGACGGCATCGACACCGTGTTCGTCGTCACCCATGCCTGGCACATGCGCCGCGCGCTGCTGGCGTTCCGTCGTTTCGGCCTGACCGCGGTGCCCGCGCCGACGCATCTGATACAGCCCTTTTCACCCGGACCGGCGTGGTTCGTGCCCGAGGCAAGCGGCTGGGCGAGCAGCGCCTTTGCCCTGCATGAATGGCTGGGGCTGGCCTGGTACTCGATCCGCGGCCAGAATTAGGCCCATGCGTCTCGTTGCTTCCCTCGATGAACTTCCCGGCGCGGCGGCGCTGCTGGGCCATGACGGGTTCTTCTCGACGCCCGCGTGGTGGCGGACCGTCTGGGCGGCGGGCGTGCCGGCGGGGGCGACACCGCTGTTCGGCGTGGCCGGCGAGGCGGGGGCGGCGGTGCTGTTCGCCTTGCTGCGGCATAACGACGGCCGGTTCGAGGCGCTGACCAACCCCTATACCTGCCTCTACCAGCCGGCCGTTGCGCCGGATGCGGATCTGCACGCCGCCGGGCGGGCGCTGGGGCGGTTGGTGCGGCGCACGCCCTTCCTGCGCCTGGACTCGCTCGACCCGGACTGGCCCGGCCTGGCGCCGTTGCTGGCGGGGGCACGGGCGGCCGGGGTGGTGCCGCTGCGCTTCGACCATTTCGGCAACTGGCATGAGGTGGTGGCGGGCCGCGACTGGCGTGGCTACCTGGCATCGCGGCCCGGCGCGCTGCGCGAGACCACGCGGCGGCGGCTGCGCGATGCCGAGCGCGACCCGACGCTGTCGTTCACGGTCGTCGCCGCTCCCGCGGATGTCGAGCCGGGCATTGCCGAGTACGAGGCGGTCTATGCGCGCAGCTGGAAGGAGCCGGAGCCTTTTCCACGCTTCAACGCCGAACTGATGCGCCATGCCGCGGGCGCGGGGCTGCTGCGGCTTGGCGTGCTGCGGCGCGACGGCACGGCCATTGCGGTGCAGCTTTGGATCCTGCACCAGGGCGTGGCCGCGGTGCTGAAGCTGGCCCATGACGAGGCGTTCAAGCCGATCTCCCCGGGCACGGTGCTGACCGCCTACATGATCCGCCGCATGATCGAGGTGGAGCAGGCGCAAGCGATCGATTTCGGCCGCGGCGACGACCCCTACAAGCAGTTGTGGACCTCGGCACGGCGACAGCGCGTGGGTGTGATGCTCGCCAACCCTTGGCATCCAGGTGGCGCCGCACTGTTGCTGCGGCACGGCCTGGGCCGGGTGCGGCGGGCGGCGATGCATATTCGCCGGCGTGCCATGGCGCCGGCGGGTTAACGCGTCAAGCGCGGTGGCGCCCGGTCACGCCGTTGAACAACTCGCCGGACGCGGCGCCGCCGGTGACATTCGCCCTGCCGCGCTGAGGCTGCGCCAGCGGCGGCGGCTGGTTGAGCTGGAGGGCGAAGATGCCGGGCTGCCGTTTGACCGGCTGCGTTACCCGGCGCACGTGTTCGGTCAGGCAGTAGCTCGACGCAAAGAGAAACCAGAACCAGGGCTGGAAGGCGACGCCGATGAAGGTTGCGCCGGCCGACAGGACGATCAACGACATGGCCAGCGCGCGTGCGAGCGCGTATGCCCAGGCCAGTTCCTCGACGCCGCGGGTTCGCTTGCGCACCCGCCGAAGGTACCACAACGTCAGGCCGCAAATCGACAGGAACATGAACAGGCCGGGAAAGCCGAGCTCCATCAGCACCTCGAACCAGCTGCTGTGGGGGGCGCGGCCCCGCTGCACCCATCCCTCGGGGTTGAAGGCATCCGGCGGCATCTGGATCACGTTGATCTCATAGGCTCGGAAGCTGCCGCCAAGCGGGTTGCTCTGGACGAAGCCGAGCGTCCATTTCCACACTAGGATACGCGTGAGCGCCGACAACTCCTGCTTGTAGTCGTCGATCGTGGCCATCCGGTCCTTCCAGGCGGACGGGCTGAACACCACCACCAGCACGGCAAGCACGGCGATGGCCACGCCGGTGACGATCTTCTGCCGGCTTTGCAGCCAGTACAGGCCACCCAGCACGACCATGCAGACGATGCCGGTGCGCGCGCCGGTGCCGATGGTCGCCGTGACGCAGAGAGGGCGTAGGAACTGTAGAACAGGTTGCGGATCGTCGACCACGGCACCAACACGGAGTGCACCCGCAGGAACAGCAGCAACGGCACGAACATCATCGCCGCCGTGGCCATGGCGCTCGATTCCGACATGCCGAACTGCGCCGGCAACAATGTCAGGTTCATGTGGTAGCCGCCGCCGGTCAGGAACGACTTGATGCCCACGGCGATGAGGTGCATCGCCGAACCAAGCATGAATACCTAAATCAGCGCCTCGATCTGCACGCGGCTGCGGAACACGAACGGCATGAAGCCGGCAAAGACGACGGTCTTGAAGGCCCAGTCCCACTTTCCACGCAGCGTCGGGCGCGACGGCCCAGAGCAGCGTGAGTGTCATCCACACCGCCATCAGCCCGGTAAGGATCTGGATCAGGCCGGGACGCGGCGGCGAGCGCCGGTCCATCAGGATATAGGCAAGGACGGCGGCGGTTCCCATCACCGCGGCGACGGGAAACCCGCCCATCACGTAGCGCCCGACAAACTGGGGATAGAAGCTGTCCACCCAGACATAGCCAAGGCTCATCGCGAACGGCGCGGCCACGCCCAGCACCACGAAGGCCAGGTAGACGAGGGCGACGAGATAATCGCTCATCCCCGCCCCTCGGCCGCCGGCGCGGAACGATCCGTCTGCTGCCTCACCGGCGCGTTTCCGGGCGCGTTTCCGGGCGCATTCCCGGACGGGGTGGCTGGCGGCGGGCGTTGCCCGCAGCGGGCGCGGCCGGCGTGGCGCGCGGCGGCTTCGGCCGTTCGAACCAGGGGCGCTGGCGGTCGAGCCGGATGGCCTGGATGACCACGAACATGGTCAGGCCGGTCGATACCAGCAGCGCGAACATGTCGATCATGACGCTCTCCTTGCCGCGGGACAGGCCCCGGCGATCTGTATAGCGGCCGGCCGGACAGCCTGGCAAAACAACTCGTCATGGCGCAGCGGGGGCCAGCGTGCCGTCGAACAGCGCGCGCCACGCGCGAAACATCGCGTCCTGGTCGAACTCGGCCTCGGCACGCGCCCTGTTCGCGTCCCCGAGTTGGCGGCGCAACGATGGTTGCGCCAGCAGGCGGCCCAGGCTGTCGGCCAGGGCAGCATCGTCCAGGGGCACGACGAAGTCGCCGTTGGCTTCGTCCAGCATAGCGCGCACGTCGCCGACATCGGTGGCGGCAACCGGCAGGCTCGATGCCATGGCTTCCAGCACGGATAACGGCATCTGCTCGGTGTCCGAGGTCAACGCGAACACATCGAACCCGCGATACATCAGATTTGGCGTTGCGCAATAGCCGGTGAAATGCACCGCGCCGGCGATGCCGAGGGACGCTGCCAGCGCCTGCAACGGCCCGCGCTCCGGCCCATCGCCGACGATCACCAGCCGCACGGGCATCCGTTCGCGCAACAGCTTCACCGCCCGCACCAGGCGGGGCAGATTCTTTTCGGTCCGCAATGTCGCGACCGTGCCGACCACCGGCCCTTCGCCCGGCCAGGCCGGAGGTGCGTCCCCCGCCGCACCATAGCGATCGAGGTCGATCCCGTTCGGCACATACAGCACGTGCCCGCGCGGCAGCCGCCATATGTCGGTGGCGATGCGATACAGCGTCCGTGACGGCACCATCACGGTGGCCCGCCGCAGGAACAGGCGGCGCAGCCACACGCGGCGCGCCAGTTGGGTCGCCCTGTTCCTCCGGGCCGAAGCCATCCTCGATATGCAAGTGCCGCACCAGCGGCAGCGCGTTGGCCAGCGCCCATTCGGTGGCGCCCCAGTTGTAGGTGATCAGCGCATCCGGCCGCATGCCGCGCAGTGTTCGGCGGAAGCTGCGGGCATTGCCCAGCGTATCGCCCTTGCGCATCGCCACCTGCGGATAGATCGCATCCACCTGCGGTCCCAGACGCTCGCGCGCGGCATAGTTGCCGTCCATTGCGATGATGGCATGGCGCCACGCCGAACCGAAGTGATTGGCGAGCGTGATGAAGCGGATCTGCGGCCCGCCCACCGCGAAGGTGGAAAAGACATGCAGCAGCAGCGGGCTTTGCGCTGCGCGGTTAGCCGGATCAGGCTGCATGCAGCAGAATCGCGCGCTCCACGAACCGCCGGCGATCGGCCACCGGCTGCCAGCCCAGGTCGCGCTTCGCGTCCGAGCAGTCGAACGCCGCCAGCATGCCACGCGACAGGAAATCCCGCCGGTCCGGCATCGGCACGACCCGGCCGGTGGCGCGTTTCACCAGCCACTTGCCCAGATCCTCGATCCACAGCCTGGTGGCGAACTGCGGATGAAAGCGCAGCGGCCGCTGCAGCGCCTGCGCCAGTTCCGCCATATAGTCGCGTGCCGAGAAACGCACATCGCCGACGATATTGTAGCATTTGCCGTCAATGCCTTCGGCCTGCGTGGCGCGGAAGATCGCGTCGGCAACGTCCTCCACCAGCACGAAGGGCAGCGGGTTGCGTCCGGCATTCCAGCCGATGCAATGCTGGTCGTTGTTGAACAGGCCGAGCCCGCTGTGAAACGGTGGAGAGCCTTCGCCGACCACCACACCGGGACGCAGGATGCACACCGGCAGTTTTTCCCGCGCGTGCATCTCCAGCAGCATGCGGTCGCACAGCACCTTGGCGCGGGCATAGGCGCCACGCCGGCTTTCCTGCGGGTCGGGCAGTGTTGCGCCGGTGACCTTGCCGGGTTGCGGACCGAGATACAGCGAGGCGATCGAGCCGACATGCACCAACCGGCGCACGCCTTTGCGCTGACAGGCGCGCGCCACCACCTCGGCACCGCCCACCATCGATGCGCGGATCGCCTCCCAGTCGGCACCGCCGCCGCCATGCGCCAGGTTCACCACGAGCGGTGCGCCGTCGATCGCACGCTCCACCGCGTCGGCGTCGCGGATGTCACCGCGATGCACCACAACGCGGTCATCGGCGAACAGCGCGGGCAGATTCGCGGTGGAGCGCGCCATCACCGAGACGCGCATGCCGGCATCGACAAAGCGCTGCACGGTATGCATTCCGATGAAGCCGGTGCCGCCCAGGATGGCGACATCGCAGGGCGCAGCAGAGTCTTTCACCGCCTGCGGGCGAGGGGCGGCGGGGGCAAACACCTGGTCGGCGATGGTTTCGCACAAACCCACCAGACTGGCGCCGAACGCCGCGTCCAGCGGCGGCGGACGCCCGGCATCCAGCGCGGCGTGGAACGCGCCGATGCTGCCGCGCATGCTCTGGAAGAACGGGTCGCTGCTGGCCTTCAGATGCAGCATGGACAGCGCATAGCTGCTGAGATTTCGCATGCTGTCGCGTGCAATGGTCAAGCCGGTGCGTGTGCCGGATGCGGCACCATCCAGCGCTTCCATCCACCGTGTGCGGCCATAGGTGAACACGCGATTGGTCAGGATGTCGGCGACGGCGACGCCATCGTCGCACATCACGCGCAGCTGCCAGAATGGAAAGGACTGGCCAACGGCGAAGCGTAGCTGCGCCGGCAGGATTTCGCCCGACAACGTGGCGTTCAGCGTGGTGTGAAACGGCACGCCGGGTGCGATTTCCATCGCCGGTCCGGCAATGGCGCGCACGCTGGCGATCGGGCCGGTCAGCGTGGTGATCTGCGACAGCGGATGCACCGCCTGTTCCAGCAGGATGTTGCCGGGGGCGCGGAACATCCAATGGCCGAACTGCCGCGCCGCCATCTGCCGCAGCGGAACGTTGTAGAGACAATCAACATAGTTCGGGCGGCCGAGGGTCCTGGCGTCCAGCAGGGCGCGCAGCCGGACGAAAGCCGGGTGATAGACGAAGTTCTGGTTGACGCCGAGCGGCGCGCCGGTATTGGCGGAGGCGGCGAGCAGGGTGTCGCACTGGCTGCGGCTGACGGCGAGTGGCTTCTCCAGCAGCACGGGCTTGCCGGCCTGCAGCAATTGCGCGGCAGTGGCGGCGTGCAGGTCCGGCGGCACCAGCACGTGCGCACGATCGAAGCCGCGGTCGGGGCCTCCCTGGGCGAGCGCTTCCTCGGCCGAGGCATGCACCTGCGTGGCGCCCGCCACAGCGGCAAGGCTGCGCGCGGCGTCGAGATTGGGATCGACAATGGTGGTGACCGAATGGCCGGGGAGGCTGCGCAATGCGTCGGCATGCACGCGCGCGATGTAACCGGCACCGACCAGGCAGATACGGCTCATGCGGTCAGGCCAGCGCCAGGGCCGGGGAAGCCGGCCGGTCGGCGGCACCTGGCGCCTCGTGGGCCAGGAACCCCTCGAACACCAGCAACTGCCACAACACGGTGCTGTGGTCGAAGGCCGCCGCCTCGTGCTCGTCCAGCAGCCGGGCCAGCGCCGGCCGCTCGAAAAGCCCGCTGTCCAGCATCGGCGCGCCCAGCAGGCGCTGCGCGCCGCCGATCCCCGCCCTGAACGGCGCCGCGAGCGAGGTGGCGAAGCCCTGCTTCGGGCGGTAGAGCAGCTTGTCCGGCAGCAGCGGGCGCAGCGCGCGCTTGAAGATGTATTTGCCCTCGCCGCCCCGCAGCTTCAGCCGCGACGGCAGGCCGAGGCCCCATTCAACGAACCGGTAGTCCAGGATCGGCGCCCGCACCTCCAGCGAGTTGGCCATGCTGGCGCGGTCCACCTTGGTGAGGATGTCGCCCACCAGCCAGGTGTGGATGTCCGCATACTGCGCCTGCAACAGCGGGTCGTCGGTGCCGGCCTCGTCCATGAGCGCGGGAATGCGCGCGCCGGGGTCGTGGCCGTCGAGCCGGGCGGCGAGCAGCGGCGAAAACAGGGCGCGGCGCTGGGCGTCGTGTACGCGGGTGACGGTGCGCAGGTAGCCGGCGGCCAAATCCAGGCTGAGTTCGGTCAGCGTGTATTTCGCCCGCAGCCAGCGCGGCGCCCAGTCGAGCTTGGGATAGGCGCGCGCCAAGGGGCCGAGGAACGAACGGCGCAGCGGTGCGGGAATGTACGCGCGCACCGCTTCGGTCAGCCGGTGCCAGCGATAGCGGCGGTAGCCGGCGAACACCTCGTCGCCGCCATCGCCGGAGATCGCCACGGTGACATGGCGGCGGGCGAGCGCGCACACGTTGAAGGTGGGCACCGCAGGACTGGTCGCCGAACGGCTCGCCGAACAGCCGGCCCTGCAGCCGCGCCGCGTCGATATAGTCGATCGCCGCCGCCGCCTCGTTGTGCTGCACCGTGCCGTAGCGCTGCGCCACCATCTGGGCATAGGGCGTCTCGTCCTCGGCCCCGGCGAAACCGATGGTGAAGGTATCGAGCGGCCGGTCGCGCTGGCGGGCGGCCAGGGCCACCACGGCGCTCGAATCGACCCCGCCCGACAGGAACGCGCCCAGCGGCACGTCGGCGATCATGCGCTGGCCGACGCTGTGGCTGAGCTGGTCGATCAGCGCCCGCGCGGCCTCCGCCTGATCCACCGGCGTGATCGTGGTCGGCACCGTCCAGTAGCGGCGCGGCGCCGGCCGGCGTGTATCGCGCGTCGATCTGCATGAAATGGGCGGCGGGCAGCTTGGCGATGCCCTCGTAGATCGTGCCGCGGGTCGGGAATGTAGCCATAGGCGAAGAAATCATCGACGGCAGTGGCGCTCACCCGCCGCGACAGCCCCGGCACCTCGGCGAAGGAGGCCAGTTCCGAGGCAAAATACAGGCTGCCATCGGCCAGCCGCGCATAGTGCAGCGGCTTCTTGCCCAGCCGGTCGCGCGCCATGAACAGCGTGCCGCGGCGCCGGTCCCACAAGGCGAAGACGAACATGCCGTTCAGGTGCTGCAGGCAGTCCGCCCCCCACTCCTCCCAGGCATGGATGATGGTCTCGGTGTCGCAGTTGGTGCGGAACACGTGGCCGCGCGCGCGCAACAGCGGCACGAGGTCCTGGTAGTTGTAGATCATCGCCGTTGAAGACGATGACGACCGAGCCGTCCTCGTTGAACATCGGCTGCTCGCCGCCGGTGAGGTCGATGATCGCCAGCCGGCGATGGCCGAAGCCCAGCCCCGGCTCGGCGTGGAAGCCGTCGCCGTCGGGGCCGCGATGGCTCAGCGCGGCTGTCATGCGCCGCAGCACGCCCATGTCCACCGGGCCGCCATCGGGGCGGAAAATGCCTGCCAGGCCGCACATCAGTCTGCTCTACCCGTCATCGCCGTTCCTGCCCGCAATGGATCCAACTGAGATTCGCCCGCCGCACGCCAATGGTTATGCGGCATAACATCCTACCACACCCATCATTACGATACTCCTACGCCGGGTGATGGTCAGCGACATCCTGGCCGGCCCGGGTCACCAATGCGTCAATGCCACCATCGGTTTCCGCTCCTGCGCCGGGTTCCGCCCCTGCACGGTATGGCCCATCATGGCGAACAAATCGACCGTTCCGGGATACGCGCCATGAACGACGCCGCCAGCCTGCTCGCCCGCTTCCGCCTCGACGGCCGGGTTGCCGCCGTCACCGGGGGAGCCAGCGGCATCGGCCTGGCCGCTGCCGCGCTGATGCACGCCGCCGGCGCGCGCGTCTGGCTGCTCGACCGTGACGCCATCGCAGCCCAAGAAGCGGCCGCCAAGCTTGGCAAGGGCGCCGAAGCGTTGGGCATGGACGTGGCCGACGAGGCGCAGGTCGATGCCGGCTTCGCCGCCGTGGCCGCGCGCGAGGGCCGGCTCGACATACTGGTGAACAATGCCGGCACCGCCATCCGCCGCCCCTCGGTGGAACTGAGCCTGGCGGACTGGCAGACGGTGGTGGACGTGAACATGACCGGCGCGTTCCTGTGCGCCCGCAGCGCCGCCCGGCACATGCTGGCCTTCGGGAACGGCGGGGCGATCGTCAACACCGCCTCCATCATGGGGCTTTCCGGCGGCGGGCTGTATCCGAACATCTCCTACCAGACCACCAAGGGCGCCATCGTGAACATGACCCGCGCGCTGGCGGTGGAATGGGCGCGCCAGGGCATACGGGTGAACGCGGTGGCGCCCACCTGGGTGCGCACCGGCTTCATCGCCCCGCTGCTCGACAAGGCGGAGGTTGTCGCCGAGATGGAGCGGGTGACCCCGATGGGCCGGCTGGCCGACCCCGAGGACGTCGCCACCGCCATCCTGTTCCTCGCCAGCCCCGCCGCCGGCATGGTCACCGGCCACACGCTGGCGGTGGATGGCGGCTTCCTGGCCCAGTAGCCGGCCGCCACCGCCGGCCTCGACGTGCCTACAGGATCGCCGAGTGGACGAAGTTGCTGACCACGTCCATTCGCTGGCTGTGCCACGGGTCGGGCACCCGGCAATTCGTGAGGTAGGCGAACGACACACCCGAATTCCGGGTCGGCCCAGCAATAGGAGTTGCCGGCCCCGCCATGGCCGAAAGTGCCCGGCGAGGCGAAGGAGCCGAGGCCCCGGATGGTCGGCGTGGTGCCGCGCAGATGCGGGCCGAGGCCACGATGCATGGGCTGGTTCATGGCATGGTCGTGCATGTCGCCGGTCCAGTTGCGGATGGCGTAGCCGAGCGTGCGCGGACCGACGATGCGCGCGCCGCCGATCGTGCCGCCGGCCAGCATCATCTGGTAGAACGCCACCATGCCCCGCGCGGTGGCATAGCCGCCGCCGCCCGGAACGCCGGCGCGCTTGAACGCGGGCGCATTGCGGTCGGCCAGCGGCGCGATTCCGCCGCCTTCCTTGGGCGCATACATCTCCACCGTGCGCGCCATCGCGGCCTCGGGCACGCCCACCTTCATCTCGTCGCCCAGCCCCATCTTCTCCGTCACCTCGGTGCGGATGAAGTCGCGGAAATCCTGGCCGGTCAGCTGTTCGATCAGCACCGCCAGCGCCCAATGCGCCGAGGCGCCGTGATAGTGCAGGCGCGAGCCCGGCGTGAACTCCAGGCTGTAGTCGCACACCGCCTCGCGCATCAGCGCGTGGTCCTCCCACGCCGCCGCCGGCACCTCGGCGTTGGGAAAGCCGCCGGTATGGGTGATCACCTGCAGGATGGTGACATCGCCCTTGCCGTTGCGCGCGAAGCCCGGCACGTGGTCGGCCATGCGGTCGGTGAAGCGGAAGGCGCCGCGCTCGGCCAGCACCCAGCATGCCGCGGCCGTGATCACCTTGGTGTTGGAGAACAGCAGCCACAGCGTGTCGTCCGCCGCCGGCCGGCCCAGCGCCGCCTCGCCGAAGCTGCGAAAATGCGCGAGCTTTCCGTGCCGTGCGATGGCGATCTGCGCGCCGGGGTAATGGCCGGCCTTGATGTGCCCCTCGATCAGCCCGTGCAGCCGCGCGACCTGATCCTCGCGCAGCCCGGCGGAATTGAGGTCGGTGGTGGGCAATGGATATCCGCTCATCGGCGCGCTCCCGGTTGTTGCCGCGAGCATCGGGCGGTTCGCGCGCGCCGGCAAGCGTCACTCCACGCGCAGCGCCCCGCGCAGTTCGGCCAGCGCCGCCGGGTCCTCGCTGGCCGCCAGCCGCATCGCTGCCAGCACCGCGAAACGTTGTATCAGGGCGCGCCGGCGGCTGGGCGCCAGGGGATGCGCGGGCGCCTCGCGCACCAGTTCGGCCATCCGCTCGGCCACCACGATCAGCCCGGCCTCCGCCGGGATCAGGCCGTCCGGGAAGTCGCTGTCCACGGCGAAGAACAGCGCGTCGCAGTAGTCGCGATACTCGGGCCATTTCAGGTCGGTCTGGAAGTCGCGCAGCCCCGACTTCACCTCGATGCACACGAACCCGCCATCGGGGCGCAGCGCCATGATGTCGGCGCGCCGTCCATTGGGCAGCGACATCTCGTGCACCGGCGCCCAGCCCAGTTGCAGGCACAGCCGGGCCGCGGCGCGGCGCACCAGGGCGGTCCGCTCGGGGAAGCTGTCTCCGTTCATGCCATGATCATATCGATCGCCACCTTGTCGATAGCTTGGGCCAGCGCCACGTCGCGCGCGCTCAGCCCGCCGGCATCGTGCGTGCTCAGCACGATCTCCACCTTGTCGTACACGTTCGACCACTCCGGATGGTGGTCGTGCTTCTCCGCCAGCAGCGCCACCCGCGCCATGAATCCCCAGGCGGTGCTGAAATCGGCGAAGCGGAAGCTGCGCGCGATGGCGTCGCGCTCCGCCATCACCTGCCACCGGGGCAGCCGCGTTGCCAGGTCCGCGCGCTGTGCTGCGTCGAGCTGATCAACCATGCCAACCTCCTGCTTGACCACGCCGCCCCCGCCGTGCCGAGGTGCGGCCATGAACCAGCATGCCCGCCCCGCCCCCCACTTCACAACGCCCCCGGACGCCGATGCGATCGCCGCCCTGGCCGAACGCGCCATCGCCGGCATCCCCGCCCGCCTGCGCCACCACGTGCGCAACCTCGGCATCACCGTGGAGGACCTCGCCGAGGACGAGGTGCTGGAGGAGCTTGAGATCGAGAGCCCCTGGGAGCTCACCGGCCTCTACCAGGGCATTCCGCTGGGCGAGCGCAGCGTGGCCGACGTGGCGCCGATGCCGGACCGCATCGTGCTCTACCGCCTGGCCATCCTGTTCGAATGGATCGAGCTGGGCGAGGACCTCTACCGGCTGGTGCGCAATGTGGTGATCCACGAGATCGCCCACCATTTCGGCTTCAGCGACGCCGATATCGAGGCGCTTGAAGCCGGCGGCGAATAGCCGGCATGGGGCGACCGGGCGCCTACCGCCGCAGCAGCAGCACCCCCACCACCAGCCCCGGCAGGCCGCAAACCAGGAAGCCGATGCCGTGCTGGCCGGTCACGCTCAGCACCAGCGCATAGACGAGCGGCAGGATCAGCCCGCCCAGCTGCCCGAACGACAGCACGCCGCCGGTGGCAGCACCCGACTGGCCCGGCGGGGCCAGCCGCACGCATTCGCTCAGCACCACCCCATGCCACGACATCACCGTGGCACTCAGCATGATCGCAGCGCCCGCCGTCAGCCAAACCGGCCAGTCCGCGCCGATCAGCCCCAGCAGCGCCGCTCCGGCCGCCATGCCGATCGCCAGCCAGGCCATCAACAGCCGCGGCGCAACATGGCCGCTGCCGATCCAGCCCCAGAAGATGCGCCCCGGGATCGCCACCACCATCGCCAGCGAATACATCGCCCCCGCCCCCTCCAGCCCGTAGCCCAGCGAGGTGAGCGTGATCACGAAATAGGAGGTGAACACGGTCTGCAGCCCGTTGAACGCGAAGCAGGCCAGCGACAGCCGGCGCAGCGCGTCGGCGCGCAGCACGGCGGAGATGGTGCGGTGGAAATCCCCCAGCCGCACGGGATAGTTGGGCTGGCGGTCGGCGTCGAACTCCCGCCGCAACGGCTGCAACAGCGCCACGAACACGAAGCATCCAGCCGAGGTCGCCAGCAGCGCGCCCCGCCAGCCCCATTCCGAAGTCATCCACGGCCCCAGCAGCCCTGCCAGCAGCAGCGCCACCGGCACCGCGGTCTGCTTGGCGGCGAACACCAGCGGCATCCGCCGCGGCTCGGCATAGCGCGCCAGAAGGTGCGAACTGGCCGGCGTGGACATCGCCGAGCCTCCCGCCCCCACCACCGCCGCGATCGCCCAGAACACCAGCGGCCCGGCCGCCGAGATCGCCAACCCCACGGCCACCAAAGCCAGCGCCGCCTGGCTCACCCGCAGCGCGCCATGGCGCAGGATGAAGCTGCCGCAGCCCAGCTGGAACGCCAGCGACGCCGCCGCCGAGATCGCCACGTACACGCCCAGAAGCGCCGGATCGAGGCCCAGCTCCGCCACCACCGCCGGCGCGATGATCGGCGGCAAGCCGCGCCCGACAGTGGCGAAGGTCTGCTGCGCCGACGTCGCGCCGAGGGCGAGCAGCAACAGGGAGGTGGAGCGGGACGGGGCCAATAGCGTCGTGTCGCGAAGCTGCGCCCCTACCCTATCCGCCGCCGGTACAGCGCGATCAACCGCTCCCAGTGCCGCTCGGCCGAGGCCATGTCGTAGATCTTGCGCTCGGGGAAGGCGAAGCCGTGATGCGCCCCCGGATACATCTCCAGCTCACCCGGCGCGCCGGACGCATCGAACAGCTTCCTCAGCTCCGCCACCATCGGCAGCGGCGCCAACTCGTCATGTTCGGCGCAGGCGATGTAAAGCTCGGCGGTGCCGCGCCCCAAGGTTGCGTGCGGGCTCTCCTCGGCGTCGCTGACCAGCCAGGTGCCGTAGAACGACGCCGCCGCCTCGACCCGCCCCGGAAACCGCGCCGCCGCCGCCAGCGCATACGGCCCGCTCATGCAGTAGCCGTGCACGCCCACCGCGCCGGGCTTGGCGGGCGCGAAGCCGTCGACAAACCGCAGCATGGCCGCCACGTCCTGCATCACCGGCGGAATGGTCATCTTCGTGCGAATGGCGCGCATCCGATCACGCTCCGGGTCGCCCATCGCCAGAACGCCGGCGCCAAATTTCGTGTCGCGGCCGGCGCGGTAATACAGGTTCGGCAGCAGCACACAGTAGCCGGACGTGCCCAGCCGGCGGGCCATGGCATATAGCTCCTCACGGATGCCCGGCGCGTCCATCAGCATCAACACCGCCGGGTGCGGGCCGCCACGCTCGGGATGAACGACAAATGTCTCCATCGCGCCGTCGGTGGTGGAAATGTCCAGAATCTGCTCGATCATCGCGCACCTTCTCCAGATGGGGTGGAGACGTGACAGCAGAAGGAAAGTGGCAAGAAGAGTTCTTTTTTAAGAAAAAAAACCAAAAAACTTTCACCCATTTTCCCGGGATCTACCTCCGCGCCTGAAATGGCTAAAAGTCTTTTTGCTTCTTTTTCTTCAGAAAAAGAAGTTCTTTCTTCCTTCTCCCGCCCGCCCCGCACTACGCCGGCACCACATAGCCTTCGCGCCGCGGGTCCGCGCCGCCGGTCATCACGCCACTCTCGGGATCGATGGCGATACCCTGCATGCCGCCCACCGCCATGGTCCAGTCGGCCGGCGCCTCCACGGCGTGGCCGAGGCCGGCGAGTTCGGCCAGCACATCGGCGCGGATGCGCGCCTCGGCCTGTACCCGCCGCCCGTCCCACAGCCGCGCCCGGGGCGCCTCGATGGCCTCCTGGATAGGAAGGCCAAAATCGACATGTTGGACCATCGCCTGCGCCTGGGTCTGGGTGATGCCGTAGCTGCCGGGCGTGCCCAGCGCCAGCACCGGCGCCCCGTCGCGCAGGGCGATGCTGGGCGACACCGCCGTCATCAGCGCGCCGCCGGGGATCAGCGCGTTCGGCCCGCGCGGATCCAGTTCGCCCCAGAACAGCGCATTGTTGATGCACACCCCGGTGCCGGGCACCACGATGCCGCTGCCGTACAGCGCGCCCAGGCTCTGGGTGATGCACACCACATTGCCCCAGCGATCGGCCACCGACAGCGACGTGGTGTGCTGCCCCGCCACCTTGCCGGGCGGCGGCGCGACCCACTGCTCGGTCGGGCCTTCGATCGGCGCGCCATCTGCCACCCGGGTGCGCAGCCGCTCCACGTTGGCATCGCCGAGCAATTCGGCCAGCTCCTGGGCCGACGGCTTGCCCACGCGGATACGCTCGCCGGCGGCCAGCCGCACCGCGCGCCACATAGTGTCGAGGTGGCGCACCCCGTTGCGCTCCATCCGGCCGACCGGAAATCCGTCCAATATGCGCAGCGCCAACAGGAACTGGAAAGACTGGCTGGGCGGCGGCGGCACATGCACGTCCAGCCCGCGATAGGCGGCCACCGTCGGGTCGGCCCAGGTGGCGGTCGCGTCCACCAGGTCGGCCATGGTCAGGCAGCCGCCGAGCGAGCGCAGGTGCTCGATGATCGCCTGCCCGAGCCGGCCGCCATACAGCAACCCCGGCCCCTCGGCGGCGATCGCCTCGAAGGTGCGGGCAAGGTCGGGCTGGCGCAGCATCTGCCCGGCCTGCACCGTTCCCCGCCCGGCCGCGTAGGTGGCGTTCCAGGTGTCGAAGAACGGCCGCGCCGACAGGTCCTTGGTCGAAAGATTGGTGCCCGCCACGTTGTAGGCGGTCATCGGAAACCCGTCCCGCGCCAGCGCGATGGCCGGGGCGAAAACCTCGCCCAGCGACTTGCTGCCGCGCGTGGACAACAATTCGCACCAGCCGGCCAGGTTGCCCGGCCCGCTTGCCGACATCGCGCCCTTGTAGAGTTCCTCGCGCTTGCTGAAGCGCCCCACGGGAAACTCCCGCGGCACGCCGGCGCGGAACTGCAGGCTGCGCACCCGCCGTTCCCGCGCCGTATACACCGTTGCCATGCCGTTTCCGGCCAGCCCCGACATGAACGGCTCCACTACCCCCAGCGCCGCGGCGGTGGCAACCGCGGCGTCGAAGGCATTGCCCCCCGACCACAGCAGCCGCGCGCCGGCGGAGGCCGCCAGTGGATGCGCCGCGGCCACGATGCCATGGACCGAGGAGACGACCGGGCGTGCGCCGTTCATGTTCGTGCTGCCGACGTTACGGTGCCACCGCGTAGGAATCGCGCCGCGGGTCGGCCGCCCCGGTCATCGCCCCGCTCTCCGGGTCGATCGCCACGGCCTGCATGCCGCCCACCTGCATGGTGAAGTCCGGCGCCATCGTCGCCCCATGCCCGCGGCGCACCAGCGCCTCGACCACCTCGGGCCGGACCCGCCCCTCCACGTCCACCTTGGTGCCATCCCACAGCCGCCCACGCGGGGCCGCAATGGCATCCTGAATCCCCAGCCCGAAATCGACGTACTGCACCAACGCCTGCACCTGCGTCTGCAAAATGCCGTAGCTGCCCGGCGTGCCGATCGACAGCACCAGCTTGCCGTCGCGCGTGCCGATGCTCGGCGCCACGCACAGCGCGATCTCGCCGCCAGCCACCAGCGGCGCCCGGCCGCCGGTATCCACTTCCGACCAGTAAAGGAAGTTGTTCATGCACACGCCGGTGCCGGGAATGACGATGCCGCTGCCAAACCCGGCGCCGAGCGACTGGGTGATGCACACCGCATTGCCGAACCGGTCGGCGATTGACAGCGACGTGGTGTGCTCCTTGTTCAGGTCGATCGGTTGCGGCGTCACGAACTGCTCGGTCGGCCCCTCCACCGGCTTTCCATCCGCCACCCGCGCGCGCAGTTGCGCCACGTGCGCGTCGGACAGGATCTCGGCCAGCTCGCCCGGCTTCGGATTATTGCGTGCGATGCGCACCCCGGCGGCCAGCCGGATGGCGCGGTACACCGTGTCCAGGTGGTCCACCCCGTTGCGCTCCATCGCCGAGAGGTCGAACCCCTCCAGGATGCGCAGGGTCAGCAGCCACTGGAACCCTTCGCTGGGTGGCGACATCGTGTGCACCTTGAGCCCGCGATAATCGACGCTGATCGGATCCACCCATTCCGGCTTCACCGCCGCCAAATCCTCCTCGGTGATGCACCCGCCGATCGATTGCAGGTAGCTGGCCATCGTCTTGCCCAGCGGCCCGCCATACAGATGCCCCGGCCCGTTCGCCACGATCGCCTCGTAGGTCGCGGCGAGGTCGGGCTGCTTCAGCACCTCCCCCAGCTTCACCTTGCCGCGCCCGAAGGCGTACACCCGGTTCAGCTCGGCATACTGCCCATGGTCCTTCAGCGACACGCAGGAGGAGTTGATCAGCTCCGCGTTGAACCGCCCCAGCGGAAACCCGTCCCGCGCCAGCGCGATCGCCGGCGCGAACACTTCGGCCAGCGACAGCTTGCCGTGCGCCCGCACCAGCTCGCACCAGCCGGCCAGGTTGCCGGGCGTGCCGGAGGCCAGCGGATGGCGCTGGATCTCCTCGCGTTCGCTGAACTTGCCCTTCGGGAACTTCGACGGAATGCGCGGCGCGTAGTTCAGGCAGCGCACGCGCTGCTCGGCAGCAATGAAGCACGTGGCGTAGCCGAGGCCGGCGAGGCCCGACATGTACGGTTCCACCACATTCAGCGCGGCGGTGGTGGCAGCGGCGGCGTCGAAGGCGTTGCCGCCCATGGCCAGCATGCGCGCGCCGGCGGCGGCGGCCAGCGGATGGGCCGCGGCCACCATGCCGTGCACGGATGAGACGATCGGGCGTTTTCCGTCCATGGAGCGGTTCCTGCGTTTCGTGATTGGTATGGATCAGCCTGCGCCGGGCGTGGCGCGAGAGCAAGCCAGCCGGGCGGCGGCCAGCGCGGCATCGGTGATTTCCTGGCGCAGCGTAATTCCCGGCAGCGCCTCGCGCATCGCCGCCTCGATCACCGGGTGCAACGCGGCGGCACGGCCCAGCAGCACCACCTCGCGCACGCCCTCGCGCCGGATCAGCGCCTCGGCCAGCACCGCCAGTTCGCGCCCGGCCTCGGACAGGATGCCGAGCGCACCCGTGTCGTCCTCGGCCGCCCGCGCCACCGCCAGCGCCAGCAGCGCCACCGCCGTGCGCCCGCCGCCCGCGATATCGGGGCCATAGACATGGGCGCGCATGGTGTTCCAGTCGTCGCCGCCCACCTCGGCGAACAGCGCCTCGCCCAGCGGCCCCGGCGCGTCGCCGCGGTCGATCCGCCGATACAACAGCGCCAGCGCCGCCCGGCCGATGGCGAAGGCCGAGCCGGCATCGTCGATCAGCACGCCCCGCCCGCCCACGCGCAGCACCGAGCCGTCGGCGCGGATATGCATGCCCACCGAGCCGGTGCCGGCATACACGACATGCCCCTCGCCCGGCTGGAACACGGCGTGGTAGCCGATCCACAGATCGTCCTGCACCTCGATGCGCGCCGGGTCCAGGCGCAGCGCCTCCGACAGCATCTGTCGCGCCTGGTCCGCCTGCGGCGAATCGCCGGTCAGGCCGGTGATGCCGGCCACCAGCCCGGCCACCCGCCGGTCGGCGAGCAGGCTGGCCAGTTCGCCCGCGAAATCCTCGAACCGCGCGCGCTCCTCCGGCAGGTAGAGATGGCCGGTGACGGTCGCGGCCGTGCCCGCATCCACCTCCACCCCATGCCGGTCCACCAACGCCCAGCGCACGGCGGTGCCGCCGGCATCGATGCCGAGGAAATTCATGCCTGCAAGCCCTCCGGCGGCACCGCGGCGGCAAAGCGGGCGGTGATGGCGCGCGGGTCGGTGATGGCGGTGCCCACCACCACGGCGAAGGCGCCGAGTTCAAAGGCGCGCGCCACTTGCGCCGGCGTGGCAAACCGCCCCTCCGCGATCACCGGCACCGGGCACCGCGCCACCAGTGCCGCCAGCAGGTCGAGGTCCGGGCCGCCAGTGCGGTGCGCCGTGGCGGCCGTGTAGCCGGCCAGCGTGGTGCCGACATAGTCCGCGCCCCAGCCGGCAGCCGCCAACCCCTCCTCCTCCGTCGCTATGTCGGCCATGACAGCCACCCCCAACTCCACCTTGATGCGCGGGATCAGGGCATCCACCGGCTCCCCGTCGCGGCGGCCGCGCGTGGCATCCAGCGCCACCACGTCTGCTCCCGCCCTGGCCATCTCGGCGGCATCGGCGAAGCCGGGCGTGATGTACACGTCATAACCTTCCCGCCGGCGCTTGCGCAGCCCGATCACCGGCAGGTCGACCGCGGCCCGGATCGCGGCGATATCGACCGCCCCCTCGGCCCGGATGCCCCCGGCCCCGCCCTGTGCAACGGCCAGCGCCATGGCGCGCATATGGGCCGCGCCATGCAGCGGATGATCCGCCGCCGCCTGGCACGACACCACCAGCGAGCCCCGGCGTAAGTCCCGCCTCACCCCTTGGCGAGCTTCTGCTCGACGATCGAAGCATAGAGCGCCGAACCGTAAGGCGTGCACTCGTCGTTGAAATTGTAGGCGGGGTTGTGCAACTGCGCGCTGTCGCCGTTGCCCACCTGGATATAGGCGCCCGGCACCTTCTCCATCATGAAACTGAAATCCTCGCTGCCCATGCCCGGCGGCTTGGCGCGGTCCACCTTGTCGTTGCCCGACACCGCGGCGGCGGCATCGGCAAGTTCGGTGGTGCGGTCGGGGTCGTTGATCAGCGGCGCGAAGATCACCCGGAAATCCACCTCGGCGGTGGCGCCGAAGCCCTCCGCCACGCCTTTGGCGATCCGCTTCATGCCCTCCTCCATCATCGCCATCACCTCGCGCTTGAAGGCGCGGGCGGTGCCGGACAGGGTGGCCGTCTGCGGAATCACGTTGTAGGCGTCGCCGCCCACGATCTTCGTAACACTCAGCACCGCCGTATCGCTGGGCGGCACGTTGCGCGCCACGATCGACTGCAAGGCCGTGGTGATGTGGCTGCCCACCAGCACCGGGTCGATGCTCGCCTCCGGCCGCGCGCCATGGCTGCCGCGCCCGGTGATCCTTATATCGAAGAACGCCCCGCCCGCCGCCGACGGCCCCGGCGCGATGGCGAACTCGCCCACCGCCATGCCCGGCCGGTTGTGCATGGCGTAGATGGCGTCGCAGGGGAACCGCTCGAACAGCTTGTCCTCAAGCATCGCCAGCGCGCCGCCCATGCCCTCCTCGCCGGGCTGGAAGATGAAGTTCACAGTGCCCTTGAAATTGCCGGACTGCGCGAGATACTTCGCCGCCCCCAGCAGCATCGTCGTGTGCCCGTCATGGCCGCAGGCATGCATGCGGCCGGGATTGTTGCTGCGGTAGTCCAGGTTGGTCTGCTCGTCCATCGGCAGGCAGTCCATGTCCGCCCGCAGCCCCACGCTCGGCCCCTCGCCGCGCCTGAGCACGCCCACCACGCCGGTGCGGCCCACGCCCTCGTGCACCTCGATGCCCCATTCGCGCAGCTTGGCCGCGACGATGCCGGCGGTGCGCGTCTCCTCCATGCCAATCTCCGGATGGGCATGGAAATCGCGCCGGATGGTGGTGAGTTCGTCGTGGAAGGTGCGGATGGTCTCGATCGGCTTCATGAGGGTTCCCCTGGGTCGAAGCCGAGTATGCCACCCCCGGCGGGTCAGTCCAGCGGGGCCGAGGGCAAGGGCACCAGGCGAGGAAGGAAGCGGTTCTTTTTTGAAAAAAAAGAACCAAAAAACTTCTACCAATTGCACCGCTCTTTGGAGATGAAGCAGTACCGCAGATGAAAAAAGTCTTTTTGTTTCTTTTTCTTCAGAATAAGAAGACTCTCATCTCCACTTCCTAGCCCGCGCTAGCCGCCCGCTCCGCCTTCTCCGCCGCCTCGTCGAACCGCGCCTCCAGCCCCGCATGGGTGCCGCGCAGCCCCGCCACCACGGCGCGGCCCCAGGCGACGTATTCCAGGCGGCGCGCCACCGGCCAGTTCGCCGGCGGGCTGGCGGCCATGGCGCGCAGGTTGCTGGTCTTGTCCGCGAGCTTCAGCATCTTGGCGCGCGGCGCCTGGCCCGGCGCGTGGTCGATCTGCAGCTGCTTGCGCATCGCCTTGGGCAGCAGCTTGTCGTCGGTCACCGCCATCACCAGCGCGCACACGTCCTCGCCGAACTCGGCGGCGATGGTATCCGGCGACACCTCGCAATCCTCCACCGCATCGTGCAGCAGCGCGGCGATCACCAGCTCCGGGTCCTGCCCCCCGGTGGCCTCGCCCACCAGGGCCGCCACCTCCAGCAGATGGTTGATATACGGCTCCTGCGCCGCCCCCTTGCGCCGCTGTTCCGAATGCCAGCCGGCCGCGGTCTCGGCGGCGCGCAGCACCCGCACCAGGTCCGCACCCATCAATCCACGCCCCCATCAATCCACCCCGCGCGGCAGCTTGCGCTGCGTCAACTCGCAGAACATCGCCGCCCCGTAGGGAATCGCCTCGTCGTTGAAGTCGTAGCCGGGGTTGTGCACCTGCACCCCCGTCGCCCCCGCCTCCCCCGGCGCCACGTTGCCCAAATTGATATAGGCCCCCGGCGCCTTCTCCATCACGAACGAGAAATCCTCGCTCGCCATGATGAAACCGTTGTTGGTGTTCACATTCTCCTCGCCCACCACGGCCGCCGCCGCTCCCACGATGTCCTCGAACGCCACCGCGTCGTTCACCAGCGGCGCGAAGATGAAGCGGAAATCCACCTCCGCCGTCGCCCCGAACCCGGCGGCGATTCCCGGCGCCATCCGCTTCATCGCCGCCTCCACCAGTTCCATCGTCGAGCGCAGCGCCGTGCGCACGGTGCCGCGCAGCACCGCGCTGTCGGGGATCACGTTATAGGCATCGCCCGCCTCGATCACCGTCACCGACACCACCGCCGTCTCAGCCGGCGGCACATTGCGCGACACGATCGACTGTAGCGCGCTGGTCATGTGACAGGCCACCAGCACCGGGTCGATCCCCTGCTCCGGCAACGCCCCATGCGAGCCGCGCCCGCGGATGGCGATGTCGAAGAACGCGCCGGACGCCATCGCCGAGCCGCGCCGGATGGCGAATTTCCCCAACGGCAGCGCCGGCGAGTTGTGCAGCCCATACACGTAGTTGCACGGAAACCGCTCCAGCAACCCATCCTTCAGCATGGCCAAGGCACCCCCCAGCCCCTCCTCCGCCGGCTGGAAGATGAAGTTCACCGTGCCGTTGAAATCGCCATGCGTCGCCAGCCACCGCGCCGCGGCCAACAGTATCGTCGTATGCCCGTCATGCCCGCACGCATGCATCACCCCCGGATTGGTGGACGAATACGGCTTGCCCGTCTCCTCCACGATCGGCAGCGCGTCCATGTCGGCCCGCAGCCCGATCGACGCCTGCCCATTCCCTCGCCTGAGCACGCCCACCACCCCGGTGCCGCCGATGCCCGTATGCACCTCGATACCGTATTCCTTCAGCCTCTCCGCCACGATCGCCGCCGTGCGCGTCTCGGTGAAACCGATCTCCGGGTGCGCATGGATGTCCTGGCGCAGCGCGGTGAACTCGGGGTGCCAGGTGCGGAGTGCGTCGAGGGCGGTGGCGGTCATGAAGATGCTCCGGAAAGATGGCGCAGTATGGCGGCGGCCGGAGGGGGGTTCAATTGCAGCTGCGGGCCTGCCACGCTGCCGGCCTCCGTCCCCCGAGGCACCATGCGCATCACCCGCCTGCTCGACCGCCCCATCATCGGCCCCGACCTGCACGAAAGCCTCGGCGCCAACATCCAGGGCCCGTCGCTGATCCGCGTGCCCGCCTGGGTGCCCAACCCGCTCGGCCGCTACTACCTCTACTTCGCCGACCACAAGGGCAGCTACATCCGCCTCGCCTACGCCGACAACCTCACCGGCCCCTGGCGGGTCCACGTCCCCGGCACGCTGCACCTGCGCGCCTCCTGCTTCCCCACCGAGCCACCGCCGGCCACGCCCGAGCAACTCGCCGCAGTCGAAGCCCGCATGCGCAGATCGGGCATGGCCATCTCCCACGACGTGCTCACCGAGGCGACCACCCCGCACATCGCCTCGCCCGACCTGCACGTGGACCACGCCAACTGCCGCATCGTGATGTATTTCCACGGCCTGGAAGGCGTCGGCCACCAGGCCTCCCGCGTCGCCCTCTCGCCCGACGGCATCCACTTCGCCGCCCGCCCCGAGGTGATCGGCCGCACCTACATGCGCGTCTTCGCGCACGAAGGCATGACCTACGCCCTCGCCATGCCCGGCGTGATCTCCCGCTCCGCCGACGGCCTCTCCGGCTTCGCCGAAGGCCCCACCCTGTTCAACCCCAACATGCGCCACGCCGCCCTGCTCCAGCGCGGCAACACGCTGCACGTCTTCTGGACCCAAGTCGGCGACGCCCCTGAAAGCATCCTGCACAGCACCATCGACCTCTCCGGCAACTGGATGGGCTGGCGCGAATCCCCGCCCGAAACCGTGCTGCGCCCCGAACGCCCCTGGGAAGGTGCCGACGCCCCGGTCGTGCCCAGCATCCGCAGCACCGCCTACGGCAACGTCAACCAGTTGCGCGACCCGGCGATCTTCGAGGAAGACGGCCAAGTATTTCTTCTCTACGCCGTCGCCGGGGAGAGCGGCATCGCGATCGCCGAAATCACCGGCATCGAGAGCGCGAGCATGTGAATAAGGGATCAATACAGGTTAAGCCAGATGTTCTTTTTTGAAAAAAAGAACCAAAAAACTTTTATCCACTCTCCCGTGCGGCAGTCATCTCTGCTGCTTTAAATTATCAAAAGTCTTTTTGCTTCTTTTCCTACAGAAAAAGAATATTCTTCCTTCGACTGCCTCGCTACCGCGTGCAAACCACCCGCACCGTCGCCTTGCGCGCCATCTCCAGCGCGCCGGCGCCGCTGAGTCCGGCTGGGATCACGCCCTCGCGCACTGTCCAGCGCGACAGCATGGCCGCCAGCGCGCTCGACCCTGGTCCGAGCGCCAGGTCGTGCGTGGCCACGCCGTACAGGCTGGGCGCCCGCGACGGGTCCATCACCGCGCGCACCAGCCCCACCACGCGCCCCGTGCCGGGGTCCACGATCGGCCCGCCGCTATAGCCCGGCGCGATGTCGGCATTGCGCAGCCAGACCATCGCGCCCAGGTCGGTCGGCACCGGCGCACTTGCCGGAAACGCGCCATTGGCCAGCCGCGCCCAGGTCTCGTTCGGCACGTCGGGCAGGCTGCCGCGCGGAAAGCCGAGCACCAGCAGCCGCCGTGTATCCCGCGCCGGCAGGCTCACCGGCAGCCAGGCCGGCGCCTCCACCCCGTCGACGTCCAGCATTGCGATGTCGTTCTGCACATCCCGCGCCACCACGCGGGCGTCGTCGGGCCGGATGAACTGCGACAGCACCCGCACCCCGCGGCACCCTTCCACCACATGCGCCGCGGTCAGGATGCTGCCGTGCGAATTGACGAAGAACCCGGTTCCGGTCGCCCAGTCCGGCGGCGGGCGAAGGAGCATGCCGCCCAGCCCCTGGCCCGCCTCGGGCGCATCGGACTGGCCGGGCAGACCGTGCTCGGCTGGCGGCGTGGGCACCATCGCCGGCATCGGCGGCCTGCGCGCGAAGGCCACCGGCGGCGGCAGGGCGGCCGCCTGCGGCGCGACCACGGCCACCGGGGCGGGATCGGCTGCCGCCGCCGGCCGCGGCGCGGGGGCGGAAAGCTGCATCACCCACTGCACCGCAGGGCGGATATCGACGATCGGCGGATCGGGCACCAAAAGCAGCGCGCCCGCTACCGAAAGCAGCAGCCCGATCGACGTCCCGAGCAGAGGTGCGAGCCAGGCGTGCATCCCGTCCAACCGAAGTGACCCGCGACAATAGGCTCGGGATCGTTACAACAAGCCTACTTCCCGTCCCACGCCCCCAGCCGCGGCGCGCCATGGCGAATGCGCGGCCGCTCGCCATCCAGCGTCAGCGGCAGGGCGGTCAGCGCATAGTCCTCGCCCGGCACCTGCTGCAGCATCTCCAGCGCCCGCACCTGCGGCTGCGCCAGCGCCTCCGGCAGCGTATGGATCGGCGACACCGGCACCCCCGCCTCGTCCAGCACCTTCACCCAATGCGCCCGCGGCGCCCCGGCGATCACCGGGCACAGTTCGGCGAACAGCGCCGCCTTGTTGATCAGCCGCGCCCGGTTGGTGGCGAAACGCCGGTCGTCCACCCAGTCCGCCCGCCCGCAGGCCTGCGCCAGCTTGGCGAACAGCCGGTCGTTGCCCGCACAGATCAGCACCGGCCCGTCCGCCGCCTCGAACGCCTCGTACGGCGTCAGCACCGGATGCCCGCTGCGGTGCCGCTCCGGCAGCGTGCCGGTGTTGACGAAGGCATCCGCCTTCTGCCCCGCCCACATCAGCGCCGTCTCCAGCAGCGAGCCCTGCACCATCCCGCCCCGCCCGGTCTGATTGCGCCGGTGCAGCATCGCCAGCGTGCCGATCACCACCCACATCGCCGTCCCCTGGTCGCACAGCGAGGGTGCGGTGCGCATCGGCGGGTCGCCCTCCCCGCCGTTCAGGCTCGACAGGCCGGAAAACCCTTGCAGCAGCGGCTCGAAGCCCGGCCGCATCGCCATCGGCCCGACATGCCCGAAGGCCGAGATCGCCCCATGGATCAGCCGCGGAAACCGCGCGCACAGGCTCGGCCCGTCCACCCCCAACGCCTCCGGCACCCCCGGGCGCAGATTGTGCACCAGGACATCCGCCGTCTCCGCCAGCCCGTACAGCGCGTCCCGGCCTTCCTGCGAGCGCATGTCCAGCGCCACCGAACGCTTGCCGCGGTTGAAGATGTGGAAGGTCAGCGCATCGCCATGGCGGAAATCCGGCCCCATGCGCCGCGCATCGTCGCCACCCTCCGGCCGCTCCACCTTGATCACCTCCGCGCCCAGGTCGGCGAAGATCGCGCCCACGTACGGCCCCGCCAGCACCTGGCCCAGTTCGATCACGCGCAGCCCCGCCAGGATACCCGCCATGCTTCCCTCCCCTATTCCGCCCATCCCGCGTACCATGCGCGGCAGTGGCGAGGAAGGTTGCGGATGACCCAGTTGATCGGCGTGTTCGACCTGTTCCGCGTGGGCCTCGGCCCATCAAGCTCGCACACCGTGGGCCCGATGCGCGCCGCCCGCGCCTTCGTGCTCGGCGCCGCCGCGCTGGCCGGCCGCGCCGCCGCCCTGCGCGTCACCCTGTTCGGCTCGCTCGCCTGGACCGGCCGCGGCCACGGCACCGATGTCGCCATCCACGCCGGCCTCGCCGGGCTGGAGCCGGCCCATGCCGAGGCCGACGAGGTCTTCGCCATCGCCGCCCGCGCCCGCGACACCGGCACCCAGCCTGTGCCCGGGCTTGGCCACGTCGCCGTCGAAATCGTGTTCGACCGCCTGACCCCCACCCCCGAGCACCCCAACACCATGCGCCTGGAGGCGCTCGACGCCACCGGCACCCCCCTGCACGCCGAAACCTGGCTCTCGGTCGGCGGCGGCTTCATCCTGCGCGAGGGCGAGGCGATGGACGACGCCGCCGGCCCCGCCCTGCCCCATCCCTTCACCTCGGCCGCCGAACTGCTGGCCATGGCCGCGCGCGCCGGAAAATCCATCGCCGCCCTGCAACTGGACAACGAATGCGCGGTGCGTCCGGAGGCGGAGGTGCGCGCCCATCTCGCCCTGGTCGCCTCGACAATGGCCGCCTGCATCGACCGCGGCTTGTCGGCCGAAGGCGAGTTGCCCGGCGGCCTGAAGGTCAAGCGCCGCGCCCACGCCCTGGCCGCCCGCATCGCCGAGCGCGCCCGCCGCAACCAGGCCACGCCCATGGCCGCCATGGACCACGCCAGCCTGTGGGCGATCGCGGTGAACGAGGAGAACGCCGCCGGCGGCCGCGTCGTCACCGCGCCCACCAACGGCGCGGCCGGCGTGCTGCCCGCGGTGCTGCGCTACCTGCGCATCTACCACCCCGAGTCGGGCGCCGAGGCCGCCGACGACTTCCTGCTCGCCGCCGCCGCCATCGGCGGCCTGGCCAAGCGCAACGCCTCCATCTCGGGCGCCGAGGTCGGCTGCCAGGGCGAGGTCGGCGTCGCCTGCGCCATGGCCGCCGCCGGACTGGCCAACGCCCTCGGCGGCACCCCGACCCAGGTGGAGAACGCCGCCGAGATCGGCCTGGAACACCATCTCGGCATGACCTGCGACCCCATCGGCGGCCTGGTGCAGATTCCCTGCATCGAACGCAACGCCATGGGCGCGGTGAAGGCGATCAACGCCGCCTCCCTCGCCCTGTCCGGCGACGGCAGCCACCGCGTCAGCCTCGACGACGCCATCGCCACCATGCGCCAGACCGGCATGGACATGCACAGCAAGTACAAGGAAACCGCCCAGGGCGGGCTCGCCGTGCACGTCACCGAATGCTGAGCTACCAGCCCGGATAGGCCTCCCGCATCGCCTCCGCCTCGCACGCCCCGGTCCCGCAGGCGAAAAGGTCGTCGGCCAGCCGCGCAATCTCAGCGCGCAGTTCCAACGCCTCCAGCCACCGCGCGGGGATCGCCGCCTCGCCCCACATCGCACCCAGCAGGTTGCCGCAGATCGCCCCGGTGCTGTCGCTGTCGCCGGAATGGTTCACCGCGCGCAACACGCCATCGCCGAAGTCCCCCGCCGTCAGCGCGCAGCACACCGCGATCGCCAGCGCCTCCTCCCCCACCCAGCCGCCGCCAAGCCCCTCCAGCGCCTCGGGCGAGGGTGACCCCTTCTCCGCCAGCTGATATGCCGCAGTGAGCGCGGCTGCCGTCTCCTGGTGCCTTGTCTGCCGCGCCAGGATCGCATCGGCCAGGTTCAGTGCATCCCGCAGCCCCATCCCGTCGCGCAGGCAGGCGATGGTCGCCGCCAGATGGCCCGCGGAAAGCGACCCGCTGGGATGCCCATGCGTCAGCGCCCCGGTCTCCACCCCCAGAGCGAACACCGCCTCGACGTCGCCGAGCGCGGGAAACAGGCCGAACGGCGCCGCGCGCATCACCGCCCCGCACCCCTTGCTGTCGTTGTCCGCCACAGCCGGCCCGTCCCAACCCACCGACAGGGCATCGAGGCAGGTATTGCCGGGCGCACGCTGGCTGTGCAGGCCGCGCACCCCGAACAGCCAGCCATCCCGCCCGATCTCCAAGTGGCCAGGCGCCGGTTCCACCTCCTGCGTCAGCAGCCAGCGCAGATAGGCATGCCGCACCACCGACGGAATGCTCACCATGCCGCGCATGCGGCCCCGCACCCACGCCCGGATCAGCCCCTCCGCCGAGAACAGCGTCATCTGCGTGTCGTCGGTGATCGCCCCACGCCGGCCATAGGCGGGCGCATAGTCGCGCAACCCCGCATATCCGAAGCGCCGGCGGATGCCCGGCAGCAGGTCGAACTCCACCGCGGCGCCCAGCGCATCCCCCACCGCTCCGCCCAACAGGCAACCGCTGATGCGCGACTGCAATGAAATATCGCTCATCCCCGCTCCCTCAGCAGCGCCCGGCCCGCCGGCGTCGCCTCCACCACCAGCCCCAGCGCCGCGTCGCGCCTTCGCGCCACCAGCCCCCGCTCCATCGCCTCCTCCCACACCGTCAGCCGCGGGCAGTTGGTGCGCCACGCCTCCAACGCCTCGCCATAGGGGCGCGGTTCGGCCGCCAGCCAGGCGACGAAATCGGCGATCAGCGGCTCCAGCGTCACGGACATCCCAACCTCCTATCGCAGCATCAGCCAGCCGGCCTGTCCCACATAGTCCAGCGCGATCACCGTGATCACCCGGTCGGCCCAGGTGCGGAACTGATGGTCGGTCATCGCCTCCAGGATGCGCCGCGCCAAGGTCGTGCCGGTGACCGAGGCAATAACGGCCAACCCCATCATTACCGGATCAACCGACGCATTGTTGGCGATCAGCGCGCTGAAATACACCAGCTTCGCCAGGTGCCCCGCCACCTGGCACACCGCCTTGGTCGCCACGATCTGCCGCCGTTCCATGCCGCCGCCCAGGAAGAACGTGTCCAGCAGCGGGCCGGACACCCCGGCCACCAGCATCAGCGACATGCACACCCCGCCCATCGCCGCGCCATGGCCAAAATGCAGCGGGTCCGGCCGCGTGCGCGCCGGCAGCAGCCGGAACAGGAACGGCGACAGCCCCAGCATCAGCAGCGAAACCGGCTTGTCCGGCACCCAGCGGAACACCGACCACACCGCCAGCGCGGCGAGGTTGCCCACCAGGAAATACCCCACCGGCCGCCAGCGGATATGCCGGCGCCACAACACCCCACGCCACAGGTTCGACGCCATCTGCGTCACCGCATGCAGCGCCATCGCCGCCGGCAACGGCATCACCGCCAGCAGCACGCCCATCAGGATCATGCCGCCCGCCATGCCGAAGATGCCCGACAGGAAGGCGGTGCCGAGCATCACGGCGGTAAGCCCGGCGATCATCAGCGGCGTCATGGCGGCCTCTCCTGCAACGCCGCTTGTGCGCCGGTCGGTGACGCCACGCAAACAACGCCGCCCATGCCCCGATCATCCCAGGCTTGAACCACGCGACGCGCGTCGCCTAGTTTGCCAAACCCGCATCGAAGGAATTTTACAGTATGCAACACCGTATTCCATTCGCCGGCACGGCGCTGGTGCTCCTTCTTACACTCGCACTCGCCGCGTCCGCCCACGCTTCCGTCAGGACCTTCGCGCGCGCCGGCACATGGCAAGCCTTCGGCGGCACCGCCAACAACGGCACACCGCTTTGCGGCATGTCCTCGCGCGGCAACGGTCTCTGGTTCGGCGTGAAGTATTTCAAAGGCAATAACGGCTTCACCATCCAGCTCAGCAGCAAGCGATGGACGCTGAAGCGCGGCGTCAAGGTGAATGTGTCGATGCAATTCGACAACCAGGCGCCCTGGTCGGCCAGCGCCACCGGCTTCCACATGACCAACGGCAACGCGGCGCTGGAGTTCTCGGTGCCGCGCAACAAGCTCGGCCTGTGGCTGCGCGAGTTCCGCAATGCCGCCACGCTGGTCGTCGGCTTCCCCAACCAGAAGAGCATCAGCGACTGGCGCGTCGGCCTCTCCGGCACCACCACGGTTTCCGCGTACATGATCAGCTGCATCGACAAGATGTGAGCGCCGGGCGAGCCGCCGGCGCCCTCGGCCGCTCAGCTCAGCCCACCCGCACCGCCGACCGCCGCCGCTCGCCCATCCCGTCCTCCATCGAGCGCGGATAGCGATGCGCCAGCAGCGAGGCCGCATCCAGCTTCGCCCGCGCCTCCTCCGGCAGCCGCCAACCTGCCGCGCCCAATGTCTCCTCGATCTGGCCCACGTTGCGCGCGCCCACGATGGCAGACGTCACGAATCCCTGGTCCAGCACCCAGCGCAGCGCCACCTGCGCCGGGCTGCGGCCGAGACTGGCCGAGACCTCCAGCAGCGCCGCGAGAATGTTGGAATGGTCGGAATGGAAATACTGCGCCGGAAACGCCCAGCCTTCCTCGCTGCGCGACCCCGCCGCCTGCGCCTGTCCCGGCTGGTACTTCCCGGTCAGGTAGCCGCCGGCCAGCGGCGACCAAACCACCACCCCCAGCCCCTTCAGCTCGCACACCGGCACGATCTCCTGCTCGATGTCGCGCACCACCAGGCTGTATTGCGGCTGGTAGCACTCGAACCGCGCCAGCCCGCGGGCCTCGCTGGTCCACAGCGCCTCCATCAGCCGCCACGCCTCGTAGTTGCTCACCGCCGCGTAGCGGATCTTGCCGTGGCGCACCAGATCGTCCAGCGCCCGCAGCGCCTCCTCCAGCGGCGTCATGTGGTCCACGTGGTGCAGGTAGTAGATGTCGAGATAATCGGTCCCCAGCCGCCGCAGGCTGTACTCCACCGCCAGCATGATGTGCGCCCGCGAGGCGCCCAAATCGTTCGGCCCCGGCCCCATCGGGTTGAACACCTTGCTCGCCAGCACCACCTCGCGCCGCCGCCCCTTCAGCAGATGGCCCAGGATCGTCTCGCTCTCGCCGCCATTGTAGGAGTTGGCGGTGTCGATGAAGTTCACCCCGGCATCCAGGCACGCATCCAGTATCGCCCGCGCCTCCGCCTCGTCCGCGCCATGGCCGAAGGTCATGGTCCCCAGGCAGATTTCCGAAACCTGCAGGCCGCTGCGGCCCATCCGGCGGTATTCCATGGCATGTCTCCATCGCTGCATTCCCGCATCAGCCTAGCGGCCATGCGGCGAAGGCGCCACGTTGACAACCGGGCGGTCGCGGCATCGACTACGCGGCGGGAAGAACTCCGGGAGCATGCCGCATGGCCGAGACGGTTGACGTGCTGATCATCGGCTCCGGCGCCTCGGGGGCCGCCGTGGCCTGGAGCCTGGCCGATACCCGCATGCGCATCGTCTGCCTCGAACAGGGCGACTGGATGAAGCCGCACGAATACCCCAGCGCCGGCCGCGACTGGGAGGCGCGGCAGATGGGCGACTTCGCCATCTCCCCCAACCGCCGCGCCCGGCCCACCGACTACCCGATCAACGAGGACAACTCGCCGATCATGGTCGGCAACTTCAACGGCGTCGGCGGCGGCACCGTTCTCTATGCCGGCCATTTCCCGCGCTTCCACCCCTCCGATTTCCGCGTGAAGTCGCTCGACGGCATCGCCGACGACTGGCCGATCGACTACGCAACCCTCGCCCCCTTCTACGACGCGAACGACCGCATGATGGGCGTCTCCGGCCTCGCCGGCGATCCAGCCTATCCCGCCCACGCGCCGCAGATGCCCCCCCTGCCGCTCGGCCGCTCCGGCGAGATCCTCGCCGACGGGCTCAACAAAATGGGCTGGCACTGGTGGCCATCAGACAGCGCCATCGCCTCGGTTGACTACGAGGGCCGCGCCGGCTGCATCAATCTCGCCCACTGCACCACCGGCTGCGCCCAGGGCGCCAAGGCCAGCACCGACATCACCTACTGGCCCGCCGCCATCCGCGCCGGCGTCGAACTGCGCACCCGCGCCCGCGTCCGCGAGATCACCACCGGGCCGGACGGCATGGCCACCGGCGCCATCTACTACGACGCCGAGGGCCGCGAGGTCTTCCAGCCCGCCCACATCGTCATCCTCGCCTGCAACGCCATCGGCACCGCCCGCCTGCTGCTCAATTCCGCCTCGCCCACCCACCCCGACGGCCTGGCCAATTCCTCCGGCCAGGTGGGGAAAAACCTGATGTTCCACCCCTACGCCGCCATCCACGGCTATTTCGACCAGCCGACCGATGGCTGGCGCGGCCCCGGCAACGTCATCTGGAGCCAGGAATTCTACGAGACCGACCGCGCCCGCGGCTTCCTGCGCGGCTACACCTTCGAGATGGTGCGCGGCCAGAACCCGGTGATGTCCGCCGTCATGGGCATGCAGGCCGGCCTCGTCCCCTGGGGCGAGGACCATCACGCCGCCTACCGCACCCTCGCCGGCCGCCGCACCGGCATGGTCGCCATCTGCGAGGACCTGCCCGAGGCCCACAACCGCGTCACGCTGGACCCCACGCTCACCGATAGCCACGGCATCCCGGCGCCGAAGATCGACTACACCCTGTCCGACAACTCCCGCCGCATGCTCGACCACGCCGTCGCCCGCGGCACCGACATCCTGAACGCCGCCGGCGCCCGCGACATCGTCACCGAGGCGCCGATCCGCGCCAACGGCGTGCACATGATGGGCACCGCCCGCATGGGCACCGACCCCGCCCGCTCCGTCGTCAACGAATGGGGCCGCGCCCACGACGCCAGGAACCTGTTCGTCGTCGACGGCTCCATCTTCGTCACTTCCGCCGGCGTCAACCCCACCCGCACCATCCAGGCCCTCGCCCTCTACGTCGCCGACCAGATGAAGCAACGCCTGGCAAACCTGTTCGACTGAGATGACCCAGCCCGTCGATATTCTCATCAACGGCGCCCACGCCGATATTCTGATCATCGGCGCCGGCGCATCGGGCGCCGCGTTGGCGTGGAGCCTGGCCGACACGCGCATGCGCATCGTCTGCCTGGAACAGGGCGACTGGATGAACCCCGCCACTTCCCCGCCACCCGCCGCGATGGGAGGCGCGCAACTGCGGCGACTTCGCCTACAGCCCGAACCGCGCGCGGCCCGCGGGACTACCCGGTCGAACGACGACGACTCGCCGATCAAGATCGCCAACTTCAACGCCGTCGGCGGCGGCACCATCCTGTACGGCGGGCATTTCCCGCGCTTCCATCCCTCGGATTTCCGCGTGCGCTCGCTGGACGGCGTCGCCGACGACTGGCCCGTCGGACTACGAGACACTCGCGCCGTTCTACGACCTGAACGACCGCATGATGGGCGTGTCCGGCCTGGCGGGCGACCCGGCCTATCCCGCCGCAGCAGCCAGCTGATGCCGCCGCTGCCGCTGGGCCGCGCCGGCGCGACGCTGGCCGCGGGCTTCAACGCGACTGGGCTGGCACTGGTGGCCGTCCGACAGCGCCATCGCCTCGACCGACTATGAGGGCCGCGCGCAGTGCATCAACCTGGGCCAATGCACCGCCGGCTGCGCCCAGGGCGCCAAGGCCAGCACCGACATCACCTACTGGCCCGCCGCCATCCGCGCCGGAGTGGAACTGCGCACGCGCTGCCGCGTGCGGGAAATCACCCTCGGCCGAGACGGCATGGCCAGCGGCGCCATCTACTACGACGCCGACGGCGTGCGAGCATTTCCAGCCGGCCCACATGGTCGTCATGGCCTGCAACGGCGTCGGCACGCCGCGCATCCTGCTGAACTCGAAGTCGGACAAATTCCCCAACGGCCTCGCCAACTCCAGCGACCAGCTCGGCCGCAACCTGATGTTCCACCCCTATGCGCAGCATCTTCGGCCATTTCGGCCACGAACTCGACGGCAAGCGCGGACCGGACAACAGCTACTGGAGCCACGAGTTCTACGAAACCGACCCCGCCCGCGGCTTCCTGCGCGGCTTCGCCTGGGAGTTCGTGCGCGGCAACGGCACCGCGGCCACCGCCATCGACGGCATCGAGGGCGGCCGCATGCCCTGGGGCCACGCCCACCACCAGGCCTACCGCCGCCTGCACCGCCGCGGCACCGGGCTGGGGGCCATCTGCGAGGACCTGCCCGAGGCCCACAACCGCGTCACGCTCGACCCGGCGCTCAAGGACAGCAACGGCATCCCCGCCCCACGCATAACCTACACCCTCTCCGCCAACAGCCGCCGCATGATCGACTTCGCCATCGCCCGCGGCACCGAGGTGCTGAAGGCCGCCGGCGCCATCGACGTCGAATGCGAGGGCCCGCTCCCCTATGGCGGCTGGCACCTCATGGGCACCGCCCGCATGGGCACCGACCCCACCGCCTCGGTCGTCAACGAATGGGGCCGCAGCCATGACGTGAAGAACCTCTTCGTCATCGACGGCTGCTCTTCGTCACCTCCGCCGGCGTCAACCCCACGCCGACCATCCAGGCCCTGGCGCTCTACGTGGCGGACCAGATGAAGCAGCGCCTGGCAACCCTGTTCGACTGAGGAACACGCCGCATGCCCGACCCCGTCGACGTCCTGATCATCGGCTCCGGCGCCTCCGGTGCCGCCGTGGCCTGGAGCCTCGCCGACACCAAAATGAAAATCCTCTGCCTCGAACAGGGCGACTGGCAGAACCCCGCCACCTACCCCTCCACCGGCCGCGACTGGGAAGCCCGCCAGTTCGGCGACATGGCCACCTCCCCCAACCGCCGCGGCCTGGAAACCGACTACCCCGTCAACGACGACAATTCACCCATCAAGGTGCTGAACTTCAACGGCGTCGGCGGCAGCACCATCCTCTACGCCGCCCACTACCCCCGCCTGCACCCCTCCGACTTCCGCGTAAAATCGCTCGACGGCGTCGCCGACGACTGGCCCATCGACTACCAGACCCTCGCCCCCTTCTTCGCCGAGAACGACCGCATGACCGGCGTCTCCGGCCTCCCAGGCGACCCCACCTACCCCGACGGCAAGGCCGCCCCCATGCCGCCTTTGCCCATGGGCCGCGCCGGGCGCATTCTCGGCGACGCCATGAACCGCCTCGGCTGGCACTGGTGGCCGTCCGACTGCGCCGTCACCACCACCGAATACGAAGGCCGCGCCCCCTGCATCAACCTCGGCCACTGCATCGCCGGCTGCGCCCAGGGGGCCAAGGCCAGCACCGACATCACCTACTGGCCCGCCGCCATCCGCGCCGGCGTCGAACTGCGCACCCGCGCCCGCGTCCGCGAAATCACCACCGGGCCGGACGGCATGGCCACCGGCGTCATCTACTACGACCGCGACGGCAAAGAGGTCTTCCAGCCCGCCCACGTCGTCGTCGTGGCCGCCAACGGCGTCGGCACCCCGCGCCTGCTGCTCAACTCGGTGTCGGGGAAATTCCCCAACGGCCTGGCCAACTCCTCCGGCCTGGTCGGAAGAACCTGATGTTCCACCCCTACGCCCAGATCTACGGCTACCTCAACGAACCCACCGACGGCTACCGCGGCCCGCCGCTCAGCCTGTGGAGCCACGAGTTCTACGAAACCGACCCGTCGCGCGATTTCGTGCGCGGCTACAGCTACCAGTTCGGCCGCGGCGTCGGCGCCATCGTCGAGGCGGTGCAGAGCATGTCCGTCGGCCGCCTGCCCTGGGGCGCGGACCACCACCGCATCTACCGCAAGCTCCACAACCACCGCCTCGGCATGGCCGCCATCTGCGAGGACCTGCCCGAATTGCACAACCGCGTCACCCTCGACCCGGTGCTGAAGGACAGCAACGGCATCCCCGCGCCGAAGGTCGACTACACCATCTCCGAAAACAGCAACCGCATGCTCGACCACGCCAGCGCCCGCGCCACCGAGATTCTCAAGGAAGCCGGCGCCTGGGAGATCGGCCTCGAACGCCCGATCCTCAACGGCGGCTGGCACCTGCTCGGCACCGCCCGCATGGGCGACGACCCGGAAAACTCGGTCGTCAACGGCTGGGGCCGCAGCCACGACGTGAAGAACCTGTTCATCGTCGACGGTTCCGTCTTCGTCACCTCCGGCGGCCTCAACCCCACCTCCACCATCCAGGCCATCGCCCTCTACATCGCCGACCAGATGAAGCAACGCCTCGCCAACCTGTTCGATTGAGGCATCCGCGATGGCCGACCCCGTCGACGTCCTGATCATCGGCTCCGGCGCCTCGGGCGCCGCCGTGGCCTGGAGCCTGGCCGAGACGAAAATGAAAATCGTCTGCCTGGAACAGGGCGACTGGATGAAGCCGTCCGAATACCCAGCCAATGGCCGCGACTGGGAAGCCCGCCGCTTCGGCGATTCCGACATCCTGCCCAACCGCCGCCAGTCCCCCGCCGACTACCCGGTCAACGACACCAACTCCATCGTCAAGATCGCCAACTTCAACGCCGTCGGCGGCGGCACAATCCACTACGCCGCCCACTTCCCCCGCCTGCACCCCAGCGACTTCCGCGTCCGCACGCTCGATGGCGTGGCCGACGACTGGCCCATCGACTACCGCACACTCGCACCCTTCTACGCCGAGAACGACCGCATCACCGGCGTGGCCGGCGTCGCCGACGACCCTTCCTACCCGCCGCACGACTTCCCCCTGCCCCCCATGCCGCTCGGCCGCAACGGCACCCGCTACGCCCAGGCGATGAACAAGCTCGGCTGGCACTGGTGGCCCTCCGCCGCCGCCATCGCCACCCGCGACTACGACGGCCGCGCCGCCTGCATCAATCTCGGCCACTGCCTGCCCGGCTGCGCCCAGGGTGCCAAAGGCAGCACCGACATAACCTACTGGCCCCGCGCCATCCGCGCCGGCGTCGAACTGCGCACCAACTGCCGCGTCCGCGAAATCACCACCGGCCCCGACGGCATGGCCACCGGCGCCATCTACTACGACAAGAACGGCACCGAAACCTTCCAACCCGCCCACGTCGTCGTCATGGCCGCCAACGGCGTCGGCACCCCGCGCATCCTGCTCAACTCCACATCCGAAAAATTCCCCAACGGCCTCGCCAACTCCTCGGATCAGCTCGGCCGCAACCTCATGCTCCACCCCTGGCCCGTCGTGCTCGGCTACGTCGACGACGAGATGGACGGCTACCGCGCCCCGGTCATCTCCGCCTGGAGCAAGCAGTTCTACGAAACCGACCCTGCCCGCGATTTCGTCCGCGGCTACATGCTCCAGTTCGGCCGCGGCACCGGCCCGGTCGGCGAGGCCCAGGCCTGCGTCGAATCCGGCCGCGTCCCCTGGGGCGCCGACCACCACCGCGAATTCCGCCGCTTCGCCTTCCGCCGCCTCAACATCGGCGTCGCCTGCGACGACCTGCCCGAACCCCACAACCGCGTCACCCTCGACCCGGCGCTCAAGGACAGCCACGGCATCCCCGCGCCAAAAATCGACTACACCGTCAGCGAGAACACGCGCCGCATGATGGAACACGGCATCGCCCGCGCCACCGAGATCATGCAGGCAGCCGGCGCCCACACCATCGCCTGCTCGCGCACCGTGCTCAACTACCCCGGCCACCTGCTCGGCACCGCAAGAATGGGAACGGACCCGCAACGCTCCGTCGTCAACGAATGGGGCCGCAGCCACGACGTCAAAAACCTCTTCATCGTCGACGGCTCCATCTTCGTCACCGGCGGCGGCGTCAACCCCACCTCCACCATCCAGGCCCTCGCCCTCTACATCGCCGACCAGATGAAGCAGCGCCTGGCCAATCTGTTCGACTAGGAACCCGCCATGAACGAAAAGGTCGACGTCCTCATCATCGGTGCCGGCGCCTCCGGTGCCGCCGTCGCCTGGTCCCTGGCCGACACCCGCATGCGCATCCTCTGCCTCGAACAGGGTGACTGGATGAAGCCCACCGACTACCCCTCCAACGGCCGCGACTGGGAGGCCCGCCAGTTCGGCGACTTCGCCACCTCCCCCAACCGCCGCGCCCGCCCCGCCGACTACCCCATCAACGACGACAACTCCCCCATCAAGGTGGTGAACTTCAACGCCGTCGGCGGCAGCACCATCCTCTACACCGGCCACTACCCCCGCCTGCACCCCTCCGACTTCCGCGTCAAATCCCTCGACGGCGTCGCCGACGACTGGCCCATCGACTACGCCGCCCTGGAAAAATTCTTCCACCAGAACGACCGCATGACCGGCGTCTCCGGCCTCGCCGGCGACCCCGGCTTCCCGCCCCGCGAACCGCCCATGCCGCCGCTCCCCCTCGGCCGCTCCGGCACCCGCTACGCTCACGCCATGAACCGCCTCGGCTGGCACTGGTGGCCGTCCGACACCGCGCTGGCCACCACCGAATGGGAAGGCCGCGCCCCCTGCATCAACCTCGGCCACTGCACCCATGGCTGCGCCCAGGGCGCCAAGGCCAGCGCCGACATCACCTACTGGCCCCAGGCCCAGCGCGCCGGCGTCCAGATCCGCACCAACTGCCGCGTCCGCGAGATCACCACCAACGAACACGGCATGGCCGCCGGCGCCATCTACTACGATGCCGACGGAAACGAGCACTTCCAGCCCGCCGAAGTCGTCGTCATCGCCTGCAACGGCGTCGGCACCCCCCGCCTCCTGCTCAACTCCGCCTCCGCAAAATTCCCCAACGGCCTCGCCAACTCCAGCGGACTGGTCGGCAAGAACCTGATGTTCCACCCCTTCGCCCAGGCCTACGGCTTCGTCAACGAACCGCTCGACGGCTATCGCGGCTCCCCCCTCTGCGTCTGGAGCAAGCAGTTCTACGAAACCGACCCCGCCCGCGATTTCGTCCGCGGCTACACCCTCCAGTTCAACCGCGGCAGCGGCGTCGCCGCCGAAGCCATCAACGCCATGGAGGAAGGCCGCCTCCCCTGGGGCGCCAGCCACCACGCCACCTACCGCGACAAACTCGCCCACCGCCGCCTGCGCATCTCCGCCATCTGCGAAGACCTGCCCGAGGAACACAACACCGTCACCCTCGACCCTGTGCTCAAGGACACCAACGGCATCCCCGCGCCCAAGATCGACTACACCCTGTCCGAGAACAGCCTGCGCATGATGGACCACGGCATCGCCCGCGCCACCGAAATCCTCCAGGCCGCCGGCGCCACCGACATCGGCACCCAACGCCCCATCCTCAACTCCGGCTGGCACCTCCTCGGCACCGCCCGCATGGGCACCAACCCCGAACGCTCGGTGGTCAACGAATGGGGCCGCAGCCATGATGTGAAAAACCTATTCATCGTCGACGGCAGCATCTGGGTCACCTCCGGCGGCGTGAACCCCACCTCCACCATCCAGGCGCTCGCCCTCTACATCGCCGACCAGATGAAGCAGCGCCTGGCAACCCTGTTCGATTGAGGAACCGTCAAATGTCCAGCTCCGTCTCCCAACCCCCGCCGTCGGCCACCAACCCCACCCTCTCCAAGTCCGAAAAGCGCACCCTCGCCGCCATGTGCGCCCTGATGATCCCGCCCAGCGACGAGTACAAAGTCCCCGGCGCCGACGACCCGCTCATCCAGGCCGACATCGCCCGCAGCCTCGGCCGCGACGCCGACGCCGTCCACGAAGCCCTCGCCCTCCTCAACCGCCTCGCCGGCGGCGACTTCGCCGCCCTCCCCCGCCCCAAACAGGAGGAAGCCGCCACCACCTTCCGCGCCGAAGGCGGCATGCCCCTCACCCTCCTCCAACGCCTCGTCCTGCAATGCTACTACCGCGACGACCGCGTCATGATCTCCCTCGGCATGGAACCCCGCCCCCCCTTCCCCAAAGGCCACGTCGTCGAACAAGGCGACTGGTCCCTCCTCGACCCCGTCCGCAAGCGCGGCAAGATCTGGCGGGATGCATAAGGGAGGAAGCAAGGCGAGGGCTCTGCCCTCGACCCGCTGGGGCCGGCGGCCCCAGACCCCGGAATGTCCCTGCGCCACAACACGATATCGACTGCCGATGAAATCCCTTCCGTCCAACGCAATAGTTAGATATAATCACTGCTATGTCATCATCACTCTCCATCCCGGCCAGCCAGCCTGCCCGCCCGAGCGCCCAAGGCGCCCGGTCCGTGCACGCCTGCCTGCTGGCCATGCTGGAGGCGTTGCTCCTGTCCTTCCTCATCCGCCTGCCCAACCGCCGCAGGCACGTCGTCGCCCGCGGCGGCGACATCTCCCACGCCACCCTGGCCGCCTTCGCGTCGGATGCCCCGCCCCACGCCCCGTTCGTCGCCCTGGGCCTCATCCCCGACTGGATTCTGCCGTGCCATCCCGGCCGAGGCATGCGCCGCACGCCCGTCCTGCCGCCGCGCGCCCACCCGCGCCGCATCGCACGCGCCCCGCCCACGCCTTCACGCAGTCCCGCGCCCGAAAACCCCCTCCCTCCGGAGGGCGTGAAGCCGCGCCTTCCATTATTTTGATATCGTATTAACTGCAATTATCGACCGTCCGATGCCACGGGAGAATCGCATTGTTGCTGTGCGCCATGTGACCACGCCCCCTCGCCTGCCTCCGGCCCCAGCCTCTCGCCCCCGCCCGAAACCTTGACCCCCACGCCGCAACCGGCTCAATTCCTGACCCCACCCCGCCGGGAACCCCGCGCCATGTCCTTGATCCGCCCCGCCATCGAAACCCTCGAGGACTCCCCAATCGTGGAGGTCTGGCGCATGGGGTACAACGACCCCGAGGTGATCGGCATGTTCGCCGGCGAGCCCGACGTCCCCACCCCCCAGTTCATCCGCGACGCCGCCGCCAAGTCGCTGGCCGAGGGCAACACCTTTTACACCCCCAACCGCGGCATCCCCGGCATGGGCGACGCCATCAGCCGCTATCTCAAGCGTACCTGGAACGTGGACATCCCCAAATCCCGCATCGCCCTCACCGCCTCCGGCATGAGCGCCGTCATGCTCATCGCCCAGGCCACCGCCGAACAGGGCGACAACGTCGTCGCCGTCACCCCCTCCTGGCCCAACATCCTGCGCGCCATGCAGATCAACGGCGCCGAGGTGCGCGAAGTCGCCATGACCCCCGGCAACGCCGGCTGGCAACTCGACCTCGACCAGGTCATGGCCCAGTGCGACGACCGCACCAAGGTCATCTACCTCGCCTCCCCCGGCAACCCGACAGGATGGATGATCCCGCGCGACCAGGCCGAACGCCTCCTCGCCTTCGCCCGCGAAAAGAACATCGCCATCCTCTCCGACGAGGTCTATCACCGCACCGTCTACGGCATGAACGCCGCCTTCTCCTTCCTCGAGATCGCCAAGCCCGGCGACCCCGTCTTCGTCGCCAACTCGTTCTCGAAGGCCTGGGCCATGCCCGGCTGGCGCCTCGGCTGGATCGTCTACCCCGAAGGCCACAAGGACAGCTTCGAGAAGCTCATCCAGTTCAACACCTCCGGCGCCCCCGCCTTCCTCCAGCACGCCGCCATCGTCGCACTCGACGAAGGCGAGGACTTCGTGAAATCCTTCGCCGCCCGCTGCGACGCCGGCCGCCAGGTGGTCAACGACCGCCTCGGCCGCATGAAACGCGTCCGCAACATCCCCTCGGAGGGCGCCTTTTACGCCATGTTCTCCGTCGAAGGCGTCACCGACACGCTCCAGTTCTGCAAGCGGGCCGTCACCGAAGCCAAGATCGGCATGGCCCCCGGCACCAGCTTCGGCAAAGGCTCCGAACACTACATCCGCCTCTGCTACGCCAAGTCGCCGGACCTGCTGCACAAGGCCATGGACCGGCTGGAAACGTTCCTCGAAAGCTATCAGGAAGCATAGGAAGCATTCTTTCTGTGAACGAAATCTAGCAGCGACCTCATTCGTTCGTGCCCCGCCCCAACTGAAGATTGGCGTTCTTGAACAAGATGCTGGAGCGGTGGCCGTCCGACTTTTAGCACGGGCCCCGCTCCAGCCATGCGCCACCAATGCGAGAGCCCGGAAACCGGGTCGAGACCGAAATCCCGTTTTTTTGCCGTATTGACACCAATTCCGGGCTAATATATCGACCAATAACCAGCGCTGAAACGTAATACGCAGCGCCGCAGGAAGTCGAAAACCTTCTTCTGACAGTTCAAGACAAATCTTTCGCCAAACATTCAACTTTTGGAGAGCGATGTTGAAATCGAAATTTGCGGCCCTGCTGGTCGCGGCAATCATCGGCGCCCCCGGCATGGCGATAACGGCGCAGGCGGCACCAATCACGGCTCCAGTGGGCCTCAACCCGGGCGACACCTACCGCCTGGCATTCGTCACCTCCACAACCCGCGATGGCATGTCGAGTGACATCGCCGACTACAACGCATTCGTGACCGCCGCCGCCAACACGTCACCGCTCCTCGCCGCGCTCGGAACCACCTGGACCGCAATCGCCTCGACGTCGACGACCGACGACGCCGGTGCGGAGTTGATCGTGGATGCCAGGGACAACACCAACACGAACCCCACTCTCGACACCGGGGTGGATATCTTCAACCTCGCCGGGCAACGCGTGGCATTCGACAACGCCGACCTGTGGGATGACACCCTTCTCGCGCCCATCCTCTACGACGAAAACGGATCTTCCAACGCAACGGGTGTTTGGACGGGTTCTGATTCCGATGGAACCGCAGCCTTCATCTGGCACCTCGGTTACCCCGGCCCATACTCCGGCCTTTCCAGCAGCACCATTGTATTCTGGACGACGAACTTCCAGCTGCCCTGGACGCAATCTCATTCACTCTATGCAATAAGCGCGGACCTCACATATCCGGCACAGCCAACACCGGAACCGGCGACGATCACGCTCTTCGCGCTGAGCCTGGCCGGACTCGGGTTCGCCAGACGCAAACATCGCGTCTAGACGAAGCGAGGCGAGGGCACACCCCTCGCCTTTCCTTTGCAGACCCTCCTGTGCCAGAATCGCCGCACGGGGGAATCACCATTGCGCTCCATCGAATCACGCAGACTCCTGGCACGTCGCCTGGGCGGTGCTCGCCATCCTCTCCGTCATCTACGGCTCCCCCCTCATCCTCGTCGTCGCCCTCAAGCCCATCGCCGCCGACCTCGACGTCCCCCGCAGCGTCCCCGCGCTCGCCGCCGCCCTGCAAAGCTTCGGCGCCGGCCTCGGCGGCATTCTCCTGGGCTGGCTCGCCGACCGCATCGGCGTGCGCGCCATCGTGATATTCGGCGCCCTGTTCATGGCCGCCGGACTCGTCGCGGCCACCGTCGGCGGCGAATGGGGCCTGTATTTCGGCTTCGGCGTCATGGTCGGCCTGCTCGGCAACGGCGCCCTCGGCGCCCCGCTGTTGATCTACATCTCCCGCTGGTTCGACCGCCGCCGCGGCACCGCCCTAGCCCTCATCAGCTCCGGCCAATACGTCGCCGGCACCATCTGGCCCACTTTGTTCGAACGCGGCATCGAGCACTGGGGCTGGCGCCAGACCGCCTGGGCCTTTGCCGCCGTCGTCGCCCTGGTCACCGTCCCACTGGCGCTGATCTACCTTCGCCCGCCGCCGATCACCCCCACCGGCGGCCACCTCGGGGGCGAACCCGTCGCCGGCGCCCGCGTCCTCGGCCTGCGCCCCAACACAGTGCTCGCCCTGTTGAGTGTTGCGATCTTCCTGTGCTGCGTGCCCATGGCCCAGCCCAGCGTCCACCTCGTCAGCTTCTGCACCGACCTCGGCATCTCCGCCACCCGCGGCGCCGCCATGCTCTCCGTCCTGCTCGCCAGCGCCTTCGTCAGCCGCCAGTTCTGGGGCTGGCTCGCCGACCGCATCGGCGGCCTGCGCGCCATCCTCCTCGGCTCCGCCTGCCAGGCGATCACCCTGGCCCTGTTCCTCGTCACCCAGGACGAGATGGGTCTGTTCGCCGTCTCCGCCGCCTTTGGCCTCGGCTTCGCCGGCATCGTGCCCAACTACATCCTCGCCGCCCGCTCGCTATTCCCCAACAGCGAGGCCTCGTGGCGCATCCCGGTCATGATGTTCGGCGGCCTGCTCGGCATGGCCGCCGGCGGCTGGATGGGCGGCCTGATCTACGACGCCTACGGCACCTACCTGCCGTCCTTCGCCATCGGCGTGCTCTCCAACATCGCCAACCTCGCCGTCATCGGCTTCCTCGTCACCCGCCTGCCAAGACCCGCCACCGCCTCGCCGCAGCCTGAAAACGATGGGGGCCTGGGGCCTCAGGCCCCAGCGGGTCCAGGGCGGAGCCCTGGCCTGCCGTCACTCGCCGGCACCCCCGCCTGGGCCAGCGCCGCCTGCTGCCGCGAGTCCACCTGCTCCGCGTCGAAATCCTCGATCAGCTCCCGAAACAACCGCGACCAGTTCAACCGCGCCCGCAGCCGCACGAACACGCCGCCCAGCCCGATCGCGCTGCGGTCCATCAGCACGAACTCGCGCGGCGGCTTCACGCCGCCGGTGCGCAACAGCCCGGCATGCACCCGCCGCGCCACCTCCTGGCCGAACTGCGGATCGTCGGAATGCTTGATCGGCCGCACCCGGTCATCCAGCAGCGGCTCGTACAGGAACCGCGCCCACACGTTCAGCACGTCCATCTTCTCGCGCGACAGATCGACGAACCCCCAGGCTGCGATACGCCTGTGCGCCTGCGTCCATGTCCTTGTCGCGCATCGCCTCGTACAGGTCGATCACCCCGCTTGCGCGAAATGCGACTGGAAACACCCGGATCGCCCCGAAATCCAGCAGGTTCACCGTCCCGTCCGCCCGCACCTGGTAGTTGCCCAGATGCGGGTCGCCATGGATCACGCCGTAGCGGTAGAACGGCACGTACCAGGCGCGGAACAGCGCCTCCGCGATGCGGTTGCGCTCCTCCTGCGGCGGGTCCTCCTCCAGCCGCTGTCATCAACGGCCGCCCGTCCAGCCAGGTCATGGTCAGCAGCCGCTTGGTGGACAGTTCCGTCAATCGGCATCGGCACATGCACGCTCGGATCGTCCGGCCAGCATGATGCCGTACAGCCGCATCTGCGCCGCCTCGCGCTCGTAATCGAGTTCCTCGCGCAGCCGCTGGGACGAGTTCCTTGTAGATCTCCTCGTGCTGGATGGCGTTGTCCATGCGGTGATACACCGCCATCGCCAGCCGCAACTGCCGCAGGTCGGCTTCCACCGTGCTCGGCATGTCGGGATATTGCAGCTTGCACGCCACCTCCGTGCCCGTCCGGCAAGGTGGCGCGATGCACCTGGCCCAGCGACGCCGCCGCCGCCGCTTCGTGGCTGAAGCTGGTGAACCGGGACTGCCAGTCCGGCCCAAGCTCCGCTGCATGCGGCGGCGTACGAAAGCCCAGCCCATCGGCGGCGCATTCGACTGCAGATGCGCGAGTTCGGCCGCGTATTCCGCGGGCAGCGCATCGGGCACGGTGGACAGGAACTGCGCCACCTTCATCAGCGGGCCCTTCAGCCCGCCCAGGATGGTGCGCAGGTCCTCGGCATGGGCGGCGCGGTTCGGTCTTGATACCAAACACCGCTCCCCGGCCACCCGCGCCGCAATGCCGCCCACCGCGCCGGAGGTGCGCGCCAACCGGCGGAGTTCGCCGAACAGATTGCTCGGTCAGACATTGTCGGTCGCGATGCGGCCTGCATGATACCCGCCCCGCAGCCCGCCGGATCAGGTGTGCCGCTAGCTCACGCCGGTCAGTGCGTCTCCAGCTCGTCGATGAAGCCCGCCGATCACGCCCAGCCCCTTCTTCCAGAACGCCGGATCGCGACGCATCCAGGCCGAACGGCGCCAGCAGTTCCTTGTGCCGCTTGGTGCCGCCGGCGCGCAGCATGTCCAGATACTTGCGCCTGGAACCCCGGATGGCCCGACTGGAACACCGAGTACAGCGCATTCACCAGGCAATCGCCGAACGCATAGGCGTAGACATAGAACGGCGTGTGGATGAAGTGCGGCACATACGACCAGAACACGCTGTATTCCGGCGTGAACTCGAACGCCGGCCCCAGGCTCTCGGTCTGCACCTGCATCCAGATCTCGCCGATCCGCTCCGGCAGCAACTCGCCGCTGCGGCGCTCGTCATGCACCAGCGTTTCGAACCGGTAGAACGCCATCTGGCGCACCACCGTGTTCAGCATGTCCTCCACCTTCGCCGCCAGCATGATGCGCCGCTGCTTCGGGTCCGGCCGCATCCAGCAGCGCGCGGAAGGTCAGCATCTCGCCAAACACGCTGGCGGTTTCCGCCAGGGTCAGCGGCGTGCCGGACATCAGGTAGCCCTGCGCGCCGGCCAGCACCTGGTGCACGCCATGCCCCAGCTCATGCGCCAGCGTCATCACGTCACGCGTCTTGCCGTGGTAGTTCAGCAGCAGGTACGGATGCGCGCTCGGCACCGTCGGATGCGCGAAGGCGCCGCCCGCCTTGCCCGGCTTCAGCGTCGGCATCGATCCACGGCTGGTCGAAGAACCGCTCGCCCACCTCCGCCAGTTCCGGGCTGAATGCGCCATAGGCGGCCAGCACCCGCTCGCGCGCCTCGTCCCAGCCGATCGCGCGGTCGTCATCCTCCGGCAGCGGCGCGTTGCGGTCCCAGTGCATCAGCTTCGGCAGGCCCAGCCACTTCGCCTTCATCTGGTAGTAGCGGTGCGACAGCGCCGGCAACTCGCTCGCGCACCGCGGTGACCAGCGCGTCCACCACCTCGTCCTCCACCATGTTGGCCGGTTGCGCGAACTGGTCGGGGCGCGGATAGTGCCGCCACGTGTCGACGATCTCCTTGTCCTTCGCCAGCGTGTTGGTGATCAGCGAGAACAGCCGCACCCGCTCGCCGAACGCGCGTGCCGATCGCCTTGCCGGCCGCCTCGCGCACCGCACGGTCGCGGTCGGACAGCTTGTTCAGCGCGTCGGAGACGGTCAGCTGCTCGCCGCTCGCAGCGGAATGCGCATGCCCGGCGACGGTCTCGTCGAACAGGCGGCTCCAGGCGCTGTGCCCGGTGACTTCCTTCTCATGCAGCAGCTTCTCCAGCTCGTCGGACAGCTGGTGCGGGCGGAACACGCGCAGGTCGCGCAGCCACGGCCGCCAGCGCGCCAGCGTCGGGTCGGCCAGCTTCTGCTCCAGCGCCGCATCGTCCAGCCGGTTCAGCTCCAGCGTGAAGAACAGCAGGTGGGAGCTGATCGCGGTGACCCGCTCGCTGACCGTCTGGTAGAAGCGGCCCGAGCGCCGGATCGGTGGAATCGCCGCTGAACAGCAGCTGGGCGTAGGACATCAGGCGGCCGAGCACCTCCTCGATCCGCTCGTACTCGGCGATCGCAGCGGCGAGCGCGGCGCCCGGCATTCCGGCCAGCCTCCCGGCATGCCGCGCCTCGAAATCGCGCGCCTCGGCTCGGCCCGCGCCAGGTCGGCCTCCAGTGCCGGGCTGTCCGGGGCGGGATAGAGATCGGGGAGATCCCAGTTCGGCAGGTCGCCGGCGGTTCCATCGGGCATGCGGCGCGGTCCTGTGCTGCTTGGCGTATCCCCTGCATGTAGGTGATGCCGCGCGAAGGGCAAAGGGTGGCCCCGGCAAACGTTACGCCTCCCGTTTGCGCTGCGCCGCGAAAACGCCCACGGCCAAGAAGAGAATGCCCGCGTTTACTCGATGCCTGTTTTTGCGCGGCTCTCAGTATTGCGGAGCATCCGCCCTTTCGCACGCGCCTGCCCGCAGCCGCCGGCACCGCCACGCAAGCCCGCGGCCCCGTCCGCCCACCCCGCCAATTCCCCTTGGCGCCACAGGCCGCGTCCTATATGCCAACCTCGTGAACCGCGCGGCACAGCACCGACCGCGCGGCGCGAGGCAACAAAACCGCGGGGAACGGAGCGTGACGGTCTTTCGGAGGCAACCTATCCCGACTGGCCCAACCTGGCCGCCATGATGTTCGCCCGGGCGCGGCCTGGCCCGCACCCGCCGATGCTGCGCCACTTCGCCCAAGGCGCCTGGCACGGCACGGACTGGGCCAGCTTCGCCCGCCGCGCCGCCAGCGTCGCCCGCCACCTGCGCGCCGCTCGGCGTCGCCGCCGGCGACCGCGTGCTGATCGTCTCGGAGAACCGCCCCGAATACCCGATCGCCGAAACCGCGCTGCTGGCCATCCGCGCCGTCCCGGTGCCCGACCTACACCACCAACACGGTCCGACGACCACGCCCACATCCTGCGCGACTGCGGCGCCCTCGCCGCGATCGTCTCCTCCCCCGACCTGGCCGCCAAGCTCCTGCACCGCCGCACCACGGCACCGAAAGCGCCCTGGACCTGCTGGTGGCGATGGAAGACGCGCGACCCCGCCGGCCTGCGCCACGCCTGCTTCCAGCAGCCCTCGAGACCGATACCGCTCCCGCCCGACGACATCGAGGCCGAGGCCGCCCTAATCCCGCCGACCGCCCTGGCCTGCCTGATCTACACCTCCGGCACCGGCGGCGCGCCCAAGGGCGTGATGCTGCCGCACCGCGCCATCCTCTCCAACTGCCGCGGCGCCTACCGCCTGCATCCAGATGATCGGCCTGCAGGACGACGTCTATCTCTCCTACCTCCCCCTCTCCCACTCCTACGAACACACCGCCGGCGAGTTCTTCCTGCTCTCCATCGGCGCCGAAATCGTCTACGCCCGCGGCACCGAACACCTCGCCGCCGACATCCAGGCCGTCCGCCCCACCATCATGACCATGGTGCCCCGCGTGCTGGAGGTGATCCGCGCCCGCATCCTCGCCGGCGTCCAGCGCAGCCCCGCCTGGAAGCAGCGCCTCTTCAACAGAGCACTCGCCATCGGCACCAGGCGCGTCGAACGCCAGCCCCTGACGCTGGCCGACCGCCTGCTCGACCCCATCCTCGACCGCCTGGTCCGCGCCAAGATCGCCGAACGCTTCGGCGGCCGCCTGCGCGTCGCCATGTCCGGCGGCGCCCGCCTCGAACCCGAGGTCGGCACCTTCTACCTCGCCCTCGGCCTGCGCCTGCTCCAGGGCTACGGCCAGACCGAGGCCGGCCCGGTCATCTCCGCCAACATCCCCACCGACATCCGCCCCGACCTCCGTCGGCCGCCCGCTCGAAGGCGTCGACCTGCGCATCGCCCCCGACGGCGAAATCCTCGTCCGCGGCGACCTCGTCATGGACGGCTACTGGGGCCGCCCAGACGAAACCGCCGCCGTCATCCGCAACGGCTGGCTCCACACCGGCGACATCGGCGCACTCGACCCCGACGGCTGCCTGCGCATCACCGACCGCAAGAAGGACATCATCGTCCTGGCCGGCGGCGAAAACATCTCCCCCGCCCGCGTCGAAGGCATGCTCGCCACCCAACCCGCCATCGCCCAGGCCATCGTCTTCGGCGACGGCCAATCCTCCCTCTCCGCCCTCGTCGTCGCCCAGGAAGGCTACGACGAAGTCGCCGCCGCCCAGGCCGTCTCCAACGTCAACATGCGCCTCTCCGTCACCGAGCGAATCCGCAAGCACGCCGTCGTCGCCCCCTTCACCATCGACAACGGCCTGCTGACCGCCACCCAGAAGATCAAGCGCCACGTCGTCCGCCAAACCCACGCCGACGTACTCGAAAAACTCGGTGCCTAGGCAAGGCAAGCAAAGGCGAGGGCGCCGCCCTCGACCCGCTGGGGCCGGCGGCCCCAGACCCCCATCCACTTGCCGAAACTACGGCATTGCCTTACATGATGGATGGTGGAAATCAAGTTCGACGTCGACAAGGATGCGCGCAACCGCGAACGCCGCGGCCTACCGCTCTCCCTCGCGGCCATAGTCCTCGCGCACACCGTCGCCGAATCCGAGGACACCCGTCGAGACTATGGCGAACCTCGCATCATCGCCTTCGGCCTCATCGGCCCCCGACTGCACTGCCCCCCGACTGCACTGCCTCGTCTACACCCGCCGCGGCAACGCAATCCGCGTCATCTCGCTCCGCAAGGCTAACCGCAAGGAGGTCGCCAAATGGCTACCCGCCGTAAACTGATGGTCCGCGTCACCCCCGAAATGGTCGAGAAAGCCCTGGCCGAAACCGACTGGGCCGCCATCGACGCCATGACCGACGAAGATATCGCCGCCCAGGTCGCCGCCGACCCCGACGCCGCCCCCATCCTCTCCGACGAGGAATGGGAAGCCGCCCGCGTTCGCACCATTCGTCGCCGCCTCAACCTCACCCAGGCCGCCTTCGCCCGCCGCCTGCGCATCCCCCTCGGCACCATCCGCGACTGGGAACAAGCCCGCCGCCAACCCGACGCCCCCGCCCAAGCCCTCCTGCGAATCGTCGAACGCGAACCCGAAGCCGCCCTCCGCGCCCTCGCCCCCTAGCCAAGCCCCGAAACGCCCTAGGGTGCCAATGCCGCAGGCATTGCACCACCACCGCCCCGCATCGCGCCCGCATCTCCCCGATCTCGACACGCCCACGCCGAGGCGATGGCGCCGCCCTCGACCCGCTGGGGCGGCGGCCCCAGACCCCTATAAATTCTCTACCCCGCGCACTGGGAGGAGCCGAAGGGGGCCGCGTCACCGCCTTCGACCCCGTCTCTACGCCATCCGTCCATGCACTCCTGCCGCCGCCAAAGCGCACATTCCCTCCACCCCATGCCCCGTCAGAATGGCGAACGCGCCAGCCACCACGTGAATTCCCGCCAACAACCAATATCCAGTGCGGTGCGACATTCTCCAGCCCTCTCTGCCTCGAGGGCTCCTGAATTTTCACACCGGCCACGCAACTGAAATTCCCTTCCCGCGCAGAAACGCGCAATCTCTCGTCATGCCCGCGCAACCTTCTCCCACGACCCGCCTCGCCGAATTGCTCCTGTTCCACAAGCGCGCCGGCACCCGTGCCGATGGAACGACCGGGAGGGCATGGTCCGACGCCAGCCTAGGCACAAAGGCAGGCTACGCCCCCAACACGATCCTGAATTGGCGAACCGGGAAAATCGTGCCTGATGACATTTCCGCACTCTGCGGTGCCCTCTTCGGCAACCGCCACCCCAACGCCCGTGCCGAATTCGAAGCCGCGTGGCAGGAGGCCCGCGGCGTCGCCGCGCCACCCCCGCCTCGGGTACCCAAAGCCGCAACCACGCGCGCTCGTCCCCGCCGCGCACTCAACACGCCTCCCAGTCCCTTCCGCATAACCGACCGCCTCGACATCGACGGCCTCGTCGAATTCAAAGTTCATCCCACCCCCGGCAACTCCGACGAAACCTTCCGCATCGACGCGACCTTGAGCTTCGGCATCCTCGCTTACGACTACAACGGGACAGCCGTGGAAATTGCCCTCACTGACGCCGAAATTGCCTTCACCTCCACCGCCTACCAGCACGTCCAGGGCTCGCGCGTCTGCGACCGTACTGATCATGAATGGCTCAAGCCCCGCCCCGGCGGCGGCATCGGCGTCGACGGCCCGCGTCGCAGCGATGCACTTTACGGTGATCCACTCGGCTCCGACCACCTCGCTGTGATGGAGCGTGTCGCTGACCATGAGTCACCGATCACCGTCGAAATCCGCGCCCGCGCCGCGAAGGTACGAACGGAGGCGCAGGCACAGGGCGTCACGGTTAACCGCCAGGCCGTCATCGACGCCATTCTGGGGGAAGGCGAACGCAAGGACGCCATGGGCCGCCTCGTCTTCGCCCGCGCCCGCATCCACCGGCGTACCCCGACATGAAGCGCCTCGGCAACAAACTCGTCCGCGTCGCTGCCGTCGCCACGGCGGAAGTCAACAGCTTCGTGGCGCTCGCACGCCTTGCCGGGCTCAACCCAGCCACCGCATTTCGAGGCGCCGACTTACGTAACGTCGATTTCGGAACGGATAATCTAGCAGGTTTTGATTTCTCTTTTTCGTTGCTGCAAGGGGCCAACTTCTCAAACGCCACTGGTTTGGATCTTGCACATTTTCTTAAATGTGCCACCGACAATTGTACCAAATGGCCGCTCTCTTTTAGCATTAGCGAGCCAACGCAAAATTCGGAAAAAATTAAACTTCCCGAAAATAATATATTAGTTGAGTCACTAATGTCCGGCAAAACAATTCCTGATATGACCGCCTCACATGTTACCCATCTCGATTTATCTGGAACTAGTATCAAAAATTTGAGGACATTGAGGAATTTTGTAAATTTAATTTATTTGAACATTAGTTTCACCGACATAAGAAGCCTCAACGGAATCGAAAAACTACCGAAGTTATGTCACCTAAATGCAAGAATGACAAAAATCTCAATTGTGCCGCTAAATTTTTGCCCTCCTTCACTAGAATATTTGTCACTCTCAGGAACGCTTGTAAAATCTCTCGGCGCACTTTCCAAATTGCCCTCATTAGAAGAACTTGATATTTCGTACACTCAAATTGATCAAATTGGAAATTTAAGAGATGCAGCTGAATTGAAGGCTTTAGATTTGTCGTTTACGCAAGTTTATACACTGGAGCCCCTCATTGGCCACTCCACATTACAGGAAATTTATGTTACTGGACTTGCGGACGGCATTGAACAGAGAATGGAAGCGATTACTGATGTTTTGGTCGTTCGTCATGATACCTCTATATCGGCGAATTCCATGTAGCTCGGCACCTCGGTAATAACCCGCGAATCACCTGGGCTAACGAACAAACTCGTAAACCGGGGCAACACCCTGGGCCGGTTATGGAAGGTCCGAGTTCTGTGCGATCGGCGAAGCAGCAAATGCAACGGAGTTTGTCCATTTCTCTCCGATGCGCCCGGCCATACTGCATCTGCGTGCCCGGGGTTTTGCCCCGGTTCCCAAACTCCCGCCTTGTGCATTGACAAGCCCGCTACCCTTCATCCGCCCGCCGCGCCGACGTCGAAATCATCCACTACTGATCCTGACGCACAAGCCTCACTTCCCCATCGTTGTGAGTTATAGGTTTATTTGACGTGCTACCTCTCACGCAACGTTCGGCCCCGCCGATCCCCCCCAGCCCCAGAGCCCCCCGGACGATGCAGCCTAAGGAAACCATCCGACTCATCCTCGCCCTCGCCCGCCGCGAGATCGCGCTCATTGCCGCAATCGCCCTCATTGCCGCCGGCACGCTCGCCTTCATCGGCATCGCCGACGAGGTGGTCGAGGGTGAAACCCATGGCATCGACCGCGCCATCCTCCTCGCCCTGCGCTCGCCCACCGACCTGTCCGATCCCATCGGCCCCGGCTGGGTCGAGGAATTGGGACGCGACGTCACCGCGCTGGGCGGCGTCGGCATCCTCACCTTCATCTCCCTCGCCTCGGTCGGCTTCCTCGTCCTGCACCGCCAGCGCCGCACCGCCCTTTTCGTCGCCGTGGCCATCGCCTCCGGCATCGCCGCCAGCTTCGCCCTCAAGGCCGGCTTCGACCGCCCCCGCCCCGACCTCGTCCCGCACGGCGCAGTCGTTTACACCACCAGCTTTCCCAGCGGACATTCCATGATGTCCGCCGTCGTCTACCTCACCCTCGGCGCCCTGCTCGCCCGCATCCACCCGCGGCCATGGATCAAGGCCTACATCCTCGCCATCGCCGTCCTCGTCACCCTCTTCATCGGCGTCAGCCGCGTCTATCTCGGCGTCCATTGGCCCACCGACGTCCTCGCCGGCTGGGTCGCCGGCGCTGCCTGGGCCATCCTCGCCTGGGTCATCGCCCTGTGGCTGCAACGCCACCACAAGGTCGAGACAACGCCCGCCGACGCCAACCCGCCGCAAGCCCCCCCGCCCTGACGACGATTGCCCGCTTGACGCACTAACATTGGTTAGTTATGATGCCGTCAATGCAGTCCCTCGCCACCCATTTCGCAACCATCCTGTCCGGCCTGCGCGACATCATCGCCGCATCGGCCGCGCGCAAGGAGCCTGATCCCGCCCTGGTCGCGCGCAACCAGGCGCGCACCGCCCTGCTCGTCCGCCTCTGGTCCTATGTCGGCCGCACCGCCGCCCGCTTCGAACGCCTCGTGGCCCGCTGGCAGGCCGGCACCCTGCCCACGCCCCGCCCGCCGCGCCCCGGCCGTCCAGCACCGCGCGCAGCCAGGCCTCGCCTGCCCACCGCCCGCGCCTGGGTCGTCCATGCCCTCGGCTACCAGGCCGCCAACAAGGCCGGCGGTCTCGCCCACCTCCTCGCCCGCCCCGACCTCGCCGAGCTTCTTGCTGCCGCCCCCCAGGCCGCCCGCCTCCTGCGCCCCCTCTGCCGCATGCTCGGCGTCACACCCCCGCTCACTCCCGGCGCGGCGCGACCAGCCATACGCACGCCAACCACGCCCTCACCCGCCGCGCCGCCGCCCGGACCATCCGCCCCGCAAGGACCGGCGCCACACCGCCACGCCCTCGCGCCGCCCGGCCACCCATTTCCGGCGTGACCGCAACCGCCGGCCCATGCCCTATTTGTTCCGCTATAATAACATTACCGCGCCGCCCGCCGTGACCGCTGCCACTCCATGAAATCCCGGAACAGCCGCTCCCGCTGCGCCTCCGTCATCGTCGCCCCGCCCGGCGTGCGCGCGGTGAATTCGTCGAACGCGCTGCGCAGGCTCACCTGCGCCACCGGCGTCGCGTGCCGGTCCAGCCATTCCTGTGACGCCGGAAACCGCACCCACCCCGGCACCTGGGCCGCGATGTTCACCTCCCGCCATTTCGGATGCCGCGGCGGCTGCCGGAACGCCTCGAACTTGTCGAAGAAATCCCCCACGAACCGCGCCACCCGCGCATACCGGTCGGTGTTCCGCGCCCACCCGTACACCGCCATCACCGCGCCCACGGCAATCGTCTCCACCTCCTGCCCCTCGGCCACCAGCGCCGGATACGCCTCGTGCCCCAGGTTCGACGGCAGGTATGTGTCCAACAGCGCCGGCGTCATCGGCACCGGCACGAAATGCAGCCCGCTGTCCGGCCCGATCCCGCTGAACAGCCGCGCCGGCTTGCCCGCCACGTACACCATGGCGGCGATCTCCCCCGCCTTCAGCTTCTCCAGCGCCGTCCCCTGGTCGTCGTTCGCCACGGTGACGGGAATCTCGAGGTAGTCGAACATCAGCCCCGCCGTCATCGCCGTGCCGCTGCCCCGCCCGTCCACGTTCACCACCTTGCCCGCCAAATCGCCCAGGCTGGCGATATCCTCGCGCGCCAACACATGCACCTCCTCGTCGTACAGCTTGGCGATGTACTGCACCGCCGTCGTCACCCCCGGCAACGTTCGGTTCTTCTTGGCGAATGCCAGCACGTCGGACTGCACGATCCCGATATCGATCCCCCGCAGCATCAATATGTCCGACAGGTTCTGCACCGACCCCTTGCCGATCAGCGCCAGCACCCGCAGCCGCTCGCCATCGTCCAGCACCGCGGAAAGATCGGCGGCGATGCGGATATAGGTCCCGTCCACCCCGCCCGAGATCACCCCCACCGTCCCCGCGTTGGCCCGCGCCACCGGCCCGTTCGGCGCCATCGCCGCCTCCGGAATTGGTTGCGGCGCCTGCGCCCGCGCGCCCCCCACCTGCGCCCCCGCCGCAACCGCCAGCCCCAGCGCCACCGCGCAGGCCACCCTAATCGCCTGGTTCAGCATTTGCCGTCCTCCCCCTGAATGCTCCGTCCGCCCTATCTCGGCTCGCCCAACTCCCGCAGCCGCATCGCCGCCGCGGCGTCGCCCATCTCCACCCCGCGCCGGTACCACTGCGCCGCACGCGCCACGTCGCCGGCAATGCCGCGCCCGCCGATCAACGCAATGAACCCGGGGTCATAGGTCCGCCCCACCGCCGTCGCCGCCACCGCACTCCCCACCGTCGCCGCGCGCGCATAGGCCAGCCGCGCCGCCGAGATGTCGCCGATCTCCAACAACGCATCCCCCCGCCGCATCAGCACCCGCGCCAGCGCCGGATCCCCGGCCGGCGCGGCCGCCTCCCGAACGACCGGCTCGGACCCGGGCTCCGGCACAGGCGCGGGCGCCACTGCCTCCCGAACGGCCGGCTCGGGTTCCCGCACGGGCGCGGGCTCGGGTGCCACCGCCGCTGGCGGCACCGCATCGCCCGCCACCACCACCGGCGGCAGCGATTCCACCGCCTCGGGCGCCCGCGCCGGAACCGCCTCGGCGACAGGCTCGGGCGGCGGCATCATCGGCGGCGGCGCATCGGCCGCGGCCTCCGCCATTGTCATAGGCTCCCGCCCAACCGGCTCCACCACCTCGTCGGCCGCCACCGCCGTCGCCACCACCGCCCGCACGGCCGGCCGGCCCGCCATGGGTGCCTCGTCTTCCACCGGCATCTCGGCAGACACCCATTGATCGACTGGCGGCGCAGCCGCCGCTTCGTCAACCGGCGCCGCCGCGACTTCTTCAACCGGAGGAGCCGCCGCCACTTGGTCGACCGGCGGCTCCTCCGCCGCCACGGCCTCCCGCGGCGGCCCCACGCCCACGCGCACCGTCGCCTCGCCCGGTTCGCCCACCGACATCGGCGGCAGCACGGGCAGCGGCGGCGTGGCTTGTGGGGTCACCAGCACCACCGGAACCATCCCGCCCACCAATTCCGCCGCGGTCGCCGCCCGCCACAGCGGCAACGGCATGAAGTCGTGCTCCACCGGACCGCCCAGCCCCGCCGGCAACTCCCATCCGCGCGGATCCAGCACGGCCGCCAGCCGCGACAGTTGCGGCAGCGCCGCGATTTCCGGCCGGAACTGCCAAACCGCCGCCGCCGCCCCGGCCGCTGCCAAAAGCCCCGTCACCACCACCGCACCCATCAGCGCCCGGCCGCCGCGCGGCCCCGGCGCACGTACCTGCGGCCGCGCCAACGGTGTCCGTTCGCCCATCTCCGCCCCGGCGCGCGGCGGCGCGGCGGCCGGCCCCGCCAGCATGAAGCGCCGCTGGATCAGCCCGGCACCACCGGCCGCTTCGCCGAACGGATTCCACGAAGCCGGCCGCGCCGCGAACACCACCGTCATCGGCTGCGCCCAGCCGCGCCCCAGCATCGCCACCAGGCCGAAGAACTCCAGCGCATCGCGCCCCAGGCTCTGCGCCCCGTCCACCAGCACCACATGCCGCCCCGGCCCGGCCCCCAGCGGCGCCAGCAGCGCCTCCACCGGCTGCGTGGCATCCACCCCGCCGGCGATGCGCCCGATCAGCCCCCGCAGCGGCAATCGCGCCACGTCCCGCCCATCCAGCCGCACCACAGCCACGCCCGCGCCGCGCAGCCGCGCCTCGACCCGGTCGAACACCATCCGCTTGCCCGAACCGTCCGCGCCCGTGAGCACCATCAGCCCACGTTCCCGCACAATCGCCCCGGCCAGCGCCGCCGTCGCCGCCGGGCAGGACAAGGGCGGGCTCGATATACCTGGCAGAGGCTGGATACCTGGTAGAGGCTGGGCATCCACGCCGGCCCTGGACCTAGCGGCGGTGGGGCTTTGCTCGGTCACGGCCACCGGCAGGGCCTCCCATGAAACGAATTCGTTGTGCTGTATTCGGCAGACTTCCCCTTCCCGGAAGGCTAGCACCACACGGTCGCAAGCCCCTTCACGACGGCGCGATCCGCTCTTGGCAATGGACAAACAGGCCAATCCTTGGGCAGGCTCGCGGCTTGCGCGAAGGAGACCCGCGAATGAAGTTCCCCCAGACCGGCCAGGCAGCCGATCGCATCGCCGCACTGCTCGACCAGATGAAGGCCAGCGACGCCAACTGGCGCGGCGGCCGGGTGCCGCTCTACGTGTTCGGCGCCACGCCGGGGGTGGCCGAGGTGGGGCGCGATGCCTTCATGGCGTTCTTCAGCGAGAACGCCCTTGGCGCCAAGCGCGCCTTCGGCAGCCTCAAGCGCATGGAGGAGGAGGTCGTGGCCATGGCGCTCGACCTGTTCCACGGCCCCGTCGGTGCGGCCGGCAACATGACCTCGGGCGGCACCGAAAGCATCGTCATGGCCATCAAGGCCTGCCGCGACTGGAACCGTGCGCGCCGCGGCAATCCCACGCATCGCGGCAACCTGGTGCTGCCGCTCACCGCCCACCCCGCCTTCGACAAGGGTGCGGCGATGATGGACCTGGAGATCCGCCGCGTCGCCATCGCCCCCGACCTGCGCGCCGACCCGGCGGCGATGGAAGCGGCGATGGATGACGATACCATCATGATCGTGGGGTCCACGCCATGCTTCCCCTATGGCGTGGTGGACCCGATTCCCGAATTGTCCGAGCTGGCGCTGAAGCGCGGCGTGTGGCTGCACGTGGATGCCTGCGTGGGCGGCTACTTCGCACCCTTCGCGAAAGCGCTCGGCCGGCCGATCCCGGCGTTCGATTTCGCCAACCCCGGCGTGATGTCGCTGTCGGCCGATCTGCACAAGTTCGGCTTCTGCCCCAAGCCCGCCTCGACCGTGTTCTATCGCGATGCCGAGAAGCACGCCGCCCAGGCGCTGGACCTCGACGTATGGCCGAACGGGCGGTTCGTGACCAATACGCTGGTGGGCACCCGGCCGGGCGGCGGGGTCGCGGCGGCGTGGGCGGTGCTGAACTTCCTCGGTCGCGACGGCTACATGCAAGTGGCCGAACGGATGCTGGCGATGCGCGATGCCTATGTGGCGGGCATCGAGGCGATCCCGGGCATGAAGGTGTTCGGCAAGCCCGACCTGTCGATCCTGGCCTTCGGCACGGCCGAGAGGGATGCCGACAGCATCGCCGCCGGGATGGCCGCCCGCGGCTGGGTTCCCGGCATGGTGCGCACGCCGCCGGGGCTGCACATGATGATGTCGCTGCTGCACGAGGCACCGCGCGAGGACTACCTGCGCGACCTCGCGGCCAGTGTGGCCGATGCGAAGCCCGCGGCCGGGCGGGTGGCGTCGGCGGTCTATTAGCATTGCGGCCCTGGCGGCCTGCGCCGCATTGACAGCGCAGGCCCACCGGCCCTACAAGCCCCGCCTCGGTGCTCGGGCTTTTGCTGGCGCCGCCTATGCTATTGGACGGCGCGGCAGACCACGCCGCATGTCAGGAAGTTTCGGACCATGTTTGCAGTCATCCGCACCGGCGGAAAGCAGTATCGCGTGCAGCCCGACCAGGTGCTGAAGGTGGAGAAGCTGGAGGCCGAGGAAGGCAGCAGCGTCACCTTCACCGATGTGCTGGCCGTGGGCGGCGAGGCCGGGCTTACGCTGGGCGCGCCGACCGTCGCCGGCGCCACGGTGGTGGCCACCGTGGTGGCGCAGGACCGGCTGGACAAGATCATCATCTTCAAGAAGCGCCGCCGGCAGAACAGCCGCCGCAAGAACGGCCACCGCCAGCACGTGACCGTGCTGCGCGTGTCGGCCATCAACGCCGCGTAAGACGAGGGAGACCCCACCATGGCACACAAGAAAGCCGGCGGCTCGTCGCGCAACGGCCGCGATACCGAGGGCCGTCGCCTGGGCCTGAAGAAGTCGGGCGGCCAGGCCGTGATCGCCGGCAACATCATCGTTCGCCAGCGCGGCACCAAGGTGAAGCCGGGCGCCAATGTCGGCCTGGGCAAGGACCACACCCTGTTCGCCCTGATCGATGGCACCGTGCAGTTCCAGACCCGCGGCGAGAATCGCGTGCACTGCTCCGTCGTGCCGGCCAACGACGACATCACCCCGCAGCCGGTGGCTGCCGAATAAACTCGCCACGCCGGTTCCAGCTTTGATGGGGGTCGGCACCAGCCGGCCCCCATTTTGCGTTTGATCACCTCATGAAATTCCTCGACCAGGCCAAGATCTACTGCCGATCAGGCGACGGGGGCGACGGCGTCGTCGCCTTCCGGCGCGAGCGCTTCATCGAGTTCGGCGGCCCCGACGGCGGCAATGGCGGGCGCGGCGGGCACATCATCTTCGAGGCGGTGCAGAACCTCAACACGCTGATCGACTTCCGCTACACTCAGCATTTCCGCGCGCGCAAAGGCAACAACGGCGCCGGCGCCGACCGCACCGGGGCGGGGGCGGACGACGTGGTGATCAAGGTGCCCGTCGGCACGCAGATCTTCGACAACGACCAGGAGACGATGCTCGCCGACCTCGACGTGCCGGGCAAGCGCATCACCCTGTTGCGTGGTGGCGATGGCGGCTTCGGCAATGCCAATTTCAAGACTTCCACCAATCGCGCCCCGCGCCGCGCCGACAAGGGCTGGCCGGGCGAGGAGCGCTGGGTGTGGCTGCGGCTGAAGCTGATCGCCGATGTGGGGCTGGTCGGCCTGCCGAACGCGGGCAAGTCCACGTTCCTGTCCGTGGTCTCGGCGGCCAAGCCGAAGATCGCGGACTATCCCTTCACCACCTTGCACCCGCAGCTTGGCGTGGTGCGGCTGTCGATGACGCAGGAATTCGTCATTGCCGACATTCCCGGCCTGATCGAGGGCGCGCATGAGGGCGCGGGGCTGGGCGACCGTTTCCTCGGCCATGTCGAGCGCTGCGCGGTACTGCTGCACCTGGTCGATGGCGCGGCCGGCAACGTGGTGAAGGCGTGGCGCACGGTGCGCGGCGAGCTTGAGGAATATGGCGGCGGGCTGGCCGACAAGCCGGAGATCATCGCGCTGAACAAAAGCGACGCGATGACGCCGCGGCAGATCAGCGATCGCCGGCGCCAGTTGGCCAAGGCCTCCGGCGCGCCGGTGTACGTGATCTCCGGCATTGCGCGCCACGGCGTGCCCGAATTGCTCGGCGCCCTGTGGGGGGTGATCGAGGAGGCGCGGCGCCGATGAGCCAAACCCCGTTGCTAAGCCAGGAGCCGTCGGTGGGCCAGGGGCCGTCGCTGCGGGCCGCCAAGCGACTGGTGGTGAAGATCGGCAGCGCCCTGGTGGTCGATTCCGCCGAAGCGACGCTGCGCATGGACTGGCTGGCGGCGGTTGCCGCCGACATCGCGGCCCTGCGGGCGCGTGGGGTGGATGTGATCGTGGTCAGTTCCGGCGCCATCGCGCTGGCCCGGCGCAGCCTGAAGCTGACGCGCCGGCGGCTGCGGCTGGAGGAGAAGCAGGCGGCGGCCAGCGTGGGCCAGATCCGCCTCGCCCAGGCATGGGCCGACGTGCTGGCGCGCGAGGGGCTGACCGCGGCGCAGATGTTGCTGACGCTGGACGACAGCGAGGACCGCCGGCGCTACCTGAATGCGCGGGCGACGATCCGCACGCTGCTGGAACTCGGTTGCGTGCCGGTGATCAACGAGAACGACAGCGTGGCCACCGCGGAGATCCGGTTCGGCGACAACGACCGGCTGGCCGCGCGCGTCGCCGAGATGGTCGGCGCCGACCAGTTGGTGCTGCTGTCGGATATCGACGGGCTGTACACCGCCGACCCGCGCAGCAACCCGCAGGCAACGCACTTGCCGGTGGTGACTGCGGTGACGGCGGAGATCGAGGCGATGGGTGGCGAGCCGCCGCCGGGCTATTCCTCCGGCGGCATGCGCACCAAGTTGATGGCCGCGCGCATCGCAACCGGCGCGGGCTGTGCGATGGCGATCGCGCTGGGCAATATCGATCACCCGCTGGCGGCACTGGAGCAGGGCGCGCGCTGCACCTGGTTCCTGGCCAATGGCGCCGACCATTCGGCGCGCAAGCGCTTCATCCTGGGCACCTTGCAGCCGCAGGGCAGTTTTTCCCTCGACGCCGGCGCGGTGAAGGCGCTCGCCGCCGGCCGCTCGCTGTTGCCCGCCGGGGTGCGGGCGCTGGCCGGCGCGTTCGAGCGCGGCGACGTGGTGGAGGTGCTGGGGCCGGACGGGCGCTCACTGGGACGCGGGCTCTCGGCCTATGCCAGCGCCGATGCGGTGCGCATCATCGGCCGGCGTTCGGCGGAGATCGAGGAGATCCTGGGTTGGCGCGGGCGCGACGAACTGATCCATCGCGACGACCTGGTGCTGCGCGACGGCTAGACGCCGAACTTGGCACAACACCCTCCAACCCGGCAGACTTGCCTGCGGGAGAACGTCGATGAACATCGCCACCAGCCCTGCCGAAACCGCCACACTGTGGATGGGCGAAGCCGCCGCGCGCGCCCGCGCCGCTTCGGCGGTGCTCGCCACCCTGCCGGATGCCACCCGCAATGCCGCGCTGCATGCCGCCGCACGGGCCATTCGCGCCCATGCGGCGGCGATCGGGACGGCGAACGCACGGGATCTCGCCGCCTTCGATGCCGGCGGCGGGACGGCGGCGTTCCGCGACCGGTTGGCGCTGAACCCGGCGCGCATCGAGGCGATGGCGAAGGGGCTGGACGAGATCGCCGCGCTGCCCGATCCGCTGGCGCGCGTGCTGGCGGACTGGACGCGGCCGAACGGGCTGCGCATCCGGCGCATCCCGCAGCCGATCGGGGTGATCGGCATGATTTATGAAAGCCGGCCGAATGTGGGGGCGGACGCTGCCGGGCTGTGCCTGAAGGCGGGCAACGCGGTGATCCTGCGCGGCGGGTCGGACAGTTTCCACAGCGCGCGGGCGATCCACGCGGCGGTCACCGAGGGGCTGCGCGCGGCGGGTGTGCCGGAGGCGGCGGTGCAGGTGCCGCCGGCGACCGACCGGGCCTATGTCGCGGCCATGCTGGCGGCCGCGGGGCAGGTTGACCTGATCATTCCGCGCGGCGGCAAAAGCCTGGTGGAGCGGGTGCAGGCGGAGGCGCGGGTGCCGGTGCTGGCCCATGCGGAGGGGCTTTGCCACACCTATGTCCATGAAGATGCCGACCCGGAGATGGCGCGGCGCATCGTCGCCAACGCCAAGATGCGCCGCACCGGCATTTGCGGGGCAACCGAGACGCTGCTGATCGATGCCGCGATCGCGCCCGCGCTGCTGCCGGCGCTGGTGGGCGACCTGCGGGGGCTGGGCTGCGATTTTCGCGCCGATGCGCGGGCGCGGGCGATCGTGGCGGGGCTGCCGGCGGCGGCCGATGCCGATTTCGACACCGAATGGCTCGACGCCATCCTGTCCGTGGCGGTGGTGGACGGGGTGGAGGACGCCATCGGCCATATCACCCGCCACGGCAGCGAGCACACCGAGTGCATCGTGACCGCCAACGAGGCGGTGGCGAACCGGTTCATGGCGGGGCTCGCGAGTGCGGTGGTGCTGTGGAATGCCTCGACCCAGTTCTGCGACGGCGGCGAGTTCGGCTTCGGCGCGGAGATCGGCATCGCCACCGGGCGGATGCACGCGCGCGGGCCGATCGGGCTGGAGCAGTTGACCACGTTCCGCTACCTCGTCACCGGCACCGGGCAGGTTCGTCCCTGAGCCAGCCCGCCCCCTTGCCGCGCTCCCTTTCCCGTTGGGGCGACCGGCGGCGCACCCGGGTGGGTTTGCTGGGCGGCTCGTTCAATCCGGCCCATGCCGGCCACCTGCATGTCGCCCGCACGGCACGGCGGCGGCTGCGGCTGCACCAGGTGTGGCTGATGGTCTCGCCGGGCAATCCGCTGAAGCCGGCGCGCGGCATGGCGAACCTGGCCGACCGCTTGGCCGGGGCGCGGGCGCTGGTGGATGGGCGGCGCATCGTGGCGACCGACATCGAGGTGCGGCTGGGCACGCGCTATACGGCGGATACGCTGCGCGCGCTGCGGCGGCATTTTCCGCGCGTGGATTTCGTCTGGCTGATGGGGGCGGACAATCTGGAACAGCTGCCGCGCTGGCATCGCTGGACGGATATTGTCACACAGGTGGTATTTGCCGTGCTGCCGCGCCCTACGTACACTCTTCGGGCGTTGTCCGGCCACGCGGCCCGCCGCCTGCGCGGTGCGCGGGTGCGCGCCTCCGCCACGCCTGCCTTGCCCGCCATGCTGCCCCCGCGCTGGGCGTTCGTGCCGATGCGGCAACATGCCGCATCCGCCACCGCCATCCGCGCCGCCCTTAACGGAGGTTACGACCATCGCCAGAAAGCCGCCCACTCCGCCGTCTGAGCCGCCCAGCGGACGGCCCGCGGCCCCCCCGCGCAAGCGCGCCCCCACCCGCGCGCCGCAGGCCAAGCCCGCCCTGCCCGCCCCGCCCGGAACCGCGCGCAAGAAGGCCGCCGCCGCCGGGCCGGCCAAGGCCGCGCGGCCGCGCAAGACGAAGCGCCCGCCGGCCATGGAGGCTTCGCGGCTCGACGAGCTGCAGAAGGTGATCGTCGCCAGCCTGGAGGACGACAAGGCCGAGGAGGTGGTGGCGCTGGACCTGCAGGGCCGCGCGGCCTTCGCCGACCGCATGGTGGTGGCGACCGGCCTGGCCGACCGGCAGATCTCGGCCATGGCGACCCACCTGGAGGAGAAGCTCTCGGCAGCCGGGCTGAAGCGCGTGCTGATCGAGGGCGCCGCCGGATCAGACTGGGTGCTGATCGACGCGGGCGACATCATCGTGCACCTGTTCAAGCCCGAGGCACGGGTGCTGTACGGCATCGAACGCATGTGGGGCGCCGATCTGGACGAGGAAGCGCCCGCCGGCGAAAGCGGCACTGGCTAGGGCGGCGGGCGCGCGGGCTGGCGCCACCGACTGGCTGCTGCTCGCGGTCGGGCGCATCGGCGCCGGGCCGGAAGGCGAACTGGTTGCCCGCTACGCCGCGCGGCTGCGCCCGGCCCTGCGCATTGTCGAGGTGGCGGACGGACGCGGGTCGGCCGCCGAAATCATGCGCCGCGAGGCCGAGGCGCTGCGCGCACGGCTGCCGCCGCAGGCGCTGGTGGTGGCGCTGGACCGGGTCGGCACCGCCCCGGACTCGCCGGGTCTGTCGCGCCTGCTGGGCCAATGGCAGCAGACCGGGCGGCCGCTGTGCTTCCTGATCGGCGGCGCGGAGGGGCTGGACCCCGCGCTGGTGGCCGCCGCAGAGCACGTGATGTCGCTGGGGCCGCTGACATGGCCGCACATGCTGGCGCGCGTCATGTTGGCCGAACAGCTGTTCCGTGCCCAGTCCATCCTGGCGGGGCACCCCTATCATCGGGGACCGCGCGGGGGCGCATGAACCCTCGCGGCAAAGTCACAACGGCAGAAAATCTCGTAGATTCATTACCCTGAACGTATATCTTGCGTTCATGACGGTTTGCTGCGGCGGGATTTTCGGCTACAGCGACTCGGGGCGCCCGTTTGCGCCGGCTTGCCGCAAGGGAAAAGAACATGGCTGCACCCATCATGCTGGTGATCCTGGATGGCTGGGGCTGGCGCGAGGAGCGCGCCGACAATGCCGTGCGCCAAGCCAATACCCCGAATTTCGACCGCATGTGGGCGGAGTGCCCGCATGCCTTCCTGCGCACCTCCGGCATGGATGTCGGGCTGCCCGAGGGACAGATGGGCAATTCGGAGGTGGGGCACCTGAACATCGGCGCCGGGCGGGTGGTGATGCAGGACCTGCCGCGGATCAACCGGGCGTGCGCCGATGGCAGCCTGGCGAGCCTGCCTGCGCTGCGCGACCTGATCGGCAAGCTGAAGGCCAGCGGCGGGACTTGCCATTTGATGGGGCTGGCCTCGGAGGGCGGGGTGCATTCGCATCTGGATCACGCCATCACGCTGGCCCGCGTGCTGGAGGGCGAGGGCATCGGGGTGGCCGTGCATTGCTGGCTCGACGGGCGCGACACCCCGCCGCAATCGGCGCAGGCCGACCTGGCCAAGCTGGCGGCGGCGCTGCCGCAGGGAGCGCGGGTTGCGACCGTGTCGGGGCGATATTTCGCCATGGACCGCGACAACCGCTGGGAACGGGTGGGCCGCGCCTATCGCGCCATGGCCGAGGCGGACGCCCCGCGCGTGCCGAATGCGGCGGCGGCGGTGGAGCAGGCCTATGCCGCCGGCAAGTACGACGAATTCGTCGATCCGGCGGTGGTGGGCGACTATGGCGGGATGAAGGACGGCGACGGGGTGCTGTGCTTCAACTTCCGCGCCGACCGGGTGCGCGAGATCCTGGCCGCCCTGCTCGACCCGGATTTTTCGGGCTTCGCCCGGCCACGCGTCATCCGTTTCGCCGCCGCGGCCGGCATGACCCGCTACAGCGATGCGCTGGCACCGTTCCTGGGGACGCTGTTCGCGCCGGTGGTGATGGCCAACCTGCTGGGCGAGGTGGTGGCCGCGGCGGGGCTGAAGCAGATGCGGCTGGCCGAGACCGAGAAGTATCCGCACGTCACCTACTTCTTCAACGGCGGCATCGAGGTGGCCAATCCCGGCGAGGAGAGGGTGCTGATCCCATCGCCGAAGGTCGCCACCTATGACCTGCAGCCGGAGATGTCGGCGCCGGCACTCACCGACGCGGCCGTCAAGGCGATCGAGAGCGGCGAATACGCGCTGCTGGTCCTGAACTTCGCCAACCCCGACATGGTGGGCCACACCGGCAGCCTGGCGGCGGCGATCAAGGCGGTGCAGGCGGTGGATGCCGGGCTGGGGCGCATCGCGGCGGCGATCGAGGCGCAGGGGGGCGGACTGCTGGTCACCGCCGATCATGGCAATTGCGAGATGATGCGCGATCCCGCGACCGGCGGGCCGCATACCGCGCACACCACCAACCCGGTGCCGGTGCTGTTGTGCGCGCCCCATGCGCCGGCGCTGCACGATGGCAGGCTCGCAGATATCGCGCCCACCCTGCTGGCCCTGATGGGGCTGGCGCAGCCGGCCGAGATGACCGGGCGATCGCTGCTGTCCGGCAGCACGTGACGCACGTGGCCGGCCCGGTCGTCTGCCACCGTATCGTTCGCCGCGGAATGGCCGCCATGGCCATGGCCGTGGCGATGCTGCTGGCGGGCGACGGTTTCGCGCATCGGCCGCGCGCGGCGCCGAGCGAGGCGGAGTTGCGGCGGGCCGAGCAGGCGCGCACGCGGGAACTCGCCGCCGAACGCGAAGCCAATGCCCGGGCCGCCGCCGCGAGCAGTGCCGCCGATAGGCTGAGCCGCGAGCAGGAAGCGATACTGGAGCGGCTTCGCGTGGCCGAGGCGGCGACCGCCGCGGCCGCCGACCGCGTGGAGGCGCTGGCCCGGCGCCAGCGCGCGGCCGAGGCGCGGCTGGCGGCGCGCGCGGCCGACATCACGCCGATGCTGCCGGTGCTGGAACGTCTGGCGCTGTTCCCCGCCGAGACCATGCTGGCGGTGCCGGTGCCGCCCGAGCAGGCGGTGCGCGGCGTGCTGGTGCTGGGCGGCATCGTGCGCACGCTGGAACGCGAGGCGAAGGCGCTGCGCGCGGAGCAGGCCGAGGTGGCACGGCTGCGCGCGGCGCTCGACGACGAGATGCCCCAACTGACCGTGGCCCTGGCCGCGCAGGAGAAGGCCGCGGCGGAACTGGACGCGCAATTGCGCAGCATGCATGCCGAACGGCGCGCCGCCGAGGACGAGGCGGCGAAGGCGGCCCAGCGCGCCGCCAGCGAGGCGGCGCGGGCGGAGGGGCTGAAGGCGGCGATCGCCCAGCTGGAAACCGAGCGCCGCCAGGCCGAGGTGCAGGCACGGCGCGAGGCCGCGGCGGCCGCCCGCAGGCGCCGCGCCAGCGAGGCCGCCGCCGCGCGCTCCCGCCAGGCCGCGCTGGCCGCGCCCGCCGGGCCGGGCATCGCGGACGCCGCAAGTTCGCTGGACGCACCGGTGGCCGGCACGCTGGTGCGCAGCTTCGGCGACGTGACCGACAGCGGACCGGCCAACGGCATCTCCTATCATGCCGCACCCGGGGCACGGGTGTTCTCGCCCTGTGGCGGGCGCATCGTGTTCGCCGGGCCGTTCCGCAGCTTCGGCAAGCTGGTGATCGTGGATTGCGGCAAAGGCTTCCATTTCGTGCTGGCCGGCTTCGAGCGGATCGACCTGGATGTGGGGCGGAAGGTGACGCCGGGCATGCCGATCGGGGTGATGCCACGCTGGGACCCGCGCGCGGCGGCGGGCCGGCCGATCCTGTATGTGGAGCTGCGCCATTCCGGTCGGGCGGTGGATCCGGCACCTTTTCTGCGCGCCAAGAGCTGACATTTCAGCTATATCGGCGCTACGTGCCGTGCCGGTTGCGCCATGCGCCCGCATGACGTCGTCTTCATGCACCTGCGTGCTGGCAGCAATGCCTTGAGGGATATAAGGGAATATCCACCCCAAGGAATGCATATTGATCGGATGTCTCCCTGGGATAGGGTGGGAGATGGGACCAAGCGAGCGCTGCGGCGCCAGAGGATATCTGCCATGAAGCTTCGTGCAGGGCTGTTGTTGGGCGCGGCATTCGTTGCCGGCGTTGCCGTGGGGCCGTTCTCGAACCAGCTGGAAAGCCGGTTCGGATTCAACTTGATGCCGCACGCGTTCGCCCAGGACGGCAGCAAGGCCGAGACGTACCGGTTGTTGAACCTGTTCGCCGACGTGTTCGAGCGGGTGCGCGCCGAGTATGTGGAGCCGGTGAACGACCGCGACCTGATCGAGAATGCCCTCAATGGCATGCTCACCGGCCTTGACCCGCACAGCTCCTACCTCAACGCCAAGACGTTCCGCGACATGCAGGTGCAGACCCGCGGCGAGTTCGGCGGGCTGGGTATCGAGGTGACGCAGGAGAACGGCTACATCAAGGTGATCAGCCCGATCGACGACACGCCGGCCAGCCGCGCCGGGGTGAAGGCGGGCGACCTGGTGACCTCGATCGACGGGCAGACGGTGCAGGGGTTGAGCCTGAACGATGCCGTGGAAAAGATGCGCGGCGCGCCGAACACCCGTATCGTGCTGACCATCCGCCGCGAGGGCGCGGACAAGCCGCTGGAGATCGCGCTGGTGCGCGAGGTGATCAAGATCCGCGTGGTGCGCTCTCGCCTGGAGGGTGGCGACGTTGCCTATATGCGCGTGAGCAGCTTCACCGAGCAGACCGAAGCCTCGCTGCGCCGGGCCTTCAACGAACTGAAGGCAGAAGCGGGCGACAAGCTGCGCGGGGTGGTGCTGGACCTGCGCAACAACCCCGGCGGGCTGCTGGACCAGTCGATTTCCGTATCGGACGACTTCCTCGACCGCGGCGAGATCGTTTCCACCCGCGCGCGCAACCCCGAGGACGGGCAGCGCTGGAACGCCAAGCCCGGCGACATCACCGGCGGGCTGCCGATGGTGGTGCTGATCAATGGCGGCTCGGCCTCGGCGAGCGAGATCGTGTCTGGCGCGCTGCAGGACCATCGGCGCGCGGTGCTGGTGGGCGTGCGCAGCTTCGGCAAGGGCAGCGTGCAGACCGTGAGCCCGCTGCCGGGCAATGGCGGCATGCGGCTGACCACGGCGCGCTACTACACGCCGTCGGGGCGGTCGATCCAGGCGCTGGGCATCACGCCGGACGTTGAGGTGCATGCGAGCCGCGAGGACAAGCCGCATTTCGGGCCGGAGCGCGAAGCCGACCTGAACCGCATCCTGCGCGGCACCGGCGGCACGGCGCAGAACACCGCGCCGCCGCGCAACGACCTGCCGGCAATCGCCAAGGAGATCGCCAAGCTGCCGCCGGAGAACCAGCCCGCGTTCGACGCGACCAAGCCGGAGACCGACTACCAGCTGCAGCAGGGCCTCGCGATCGTGCGGGCCATGCCCTCGGTCAAGCGCGCGTCGCGCTGATCGGCCGCGTCACCGCGGAGCTGTTGCGTGCCGCGGACTGACGCAGCCGCGTCGGCGCGGCCCGCCCCTTCCGGTCGGGGTGCGGCTGGCCAGAAGGCGGCTGCTCCAGGCGCGGCGGCATGGCGTGCGTTGGCCTGGTTCTGGGTGGCGGTCGTCGTGGTTGGCGGTGGCGGTGCGGTGACCCTGCAGTTGCTGGGCCCCCCGCGCGACGCGCCGGCCGAGACTCCGGCCGCCGGGCATGCGCCCGGGACGGCGCCAATGCAAACGGCGGCGCCGGCTCCCATCTCGGAACCGGCGCAAGCCTCGCCGTCCCCGAACGTGTCGGCCCCACGTTCCGTGGCCCCGCCACAGGCCCACGCGCCAGCGCATGGCGCCTCGCCCGCGGTGGCGGTGACGCCGCATGCGCGGGATGCCGCCGTGGTGCCGCGCCTGCCAGGCGCACCGATCCCGCCGCCCGACCCGGCATTGGAGGAACCGTCCGGCCTGACCGAGGGCGGCATGCTGCCGCGCGCCGGACCGGGCGGACGCACGCCGATGCGCGCCTATGCCGCCCCGGCGCCGCCCGCCGATGCGCGCCCGCGGGTGGCGGTGCTGCTCGCCGACTTTGCCATGCGCGAGTTCGGACAGCCAGGAGGCGTTGCGCCAGTTGCCGCCGGCGGTGTCGCTGGTGGTCTCGCCCTACGCGACGCGCCCCGCCGGGCTGGTGGACCGGGCGCGCGAGACCGGGCATGAGCTGCTGGTATCCCTGCCGATGGAGCCGCGCGGCTATCCGCTGGACGACCCCGGCAACAAGGCGATGCTGACCGGTGCCGCGCCGGCCGCCAACGAGGCGGCGCTGCGCTGGGCGCTGTCGCGCATCGGCGGCTATGTCGGCGCCACCGGCGCGCTCGGCGGGCTGCGGGGCGAGCGTTTCGCCGCCAGCGAACAGATGCTGGCGGTGCTGGAGGAATTGGGCCGGCGCGGCCTGTTGTATGTCGATCCGCGGGTGGACGGCAGGCTGCCCGCCACCGCCGCAAGCGCCGCCCCGCCCCGCCGGACGGTGGACCTGGTGATCGACGAGCCGGCGGTGCGCACCGAGATCGAGGCGCGGCTGGCAAAGCTGGAACAGATGGCGCGCGACCAAGGCAGCGCGATCGGCCTCGCTTCCGCGCCGACGCCTGTGACCGTCGAGCGGCTTGCGGCCTGGAGCAAGCTGCTGGAGGCGCGCGGCGTGGTGCTGGTGCCGGTGAGCGCACTGGTCCTGCCGCCGCCCTGAACCGGCGTTTCCCCGACCAAAGGCACTCCACGGACCCCATGACCGATCCCCGCCGCCTGCCCTATCGCCCCAATGTCGGCGCCGTGCTGTTCGACCGCCGCGGCCTGGTGCTGGTGGCGCGCCGCGCCGACCTGCCGAACGCCGAGGGGGCGCCCGGCGGCTGGCAGCTGCCGCAGGGCGGCATCGACGAGCACGAGGATCCGCGCGCCGCGGTGCTGCGCGAGTTGGCGGAGGAGATCGGCACCGACCGCGCCGAGATCATCGGCGAGCACCCGGACTGGTTCACCTACGACCTGCCGCCCGAACTGCTGGGGGTGGCGCTGGGCGGCAGCTATCGCGGACAGCGGCAGCGCTGGTTCGCGCTGCGCTTCACCGGGCAGGACCGCGACATCCGCCTGGACGCGGACCCGCACCCCGAGTTCGACTGCTGGCGCTGGGTGGCGCTGGCGGAACTGCCGGGGTTGGCGGTGCCGTTCAAGCGGGCCATCTACGAGGTTCTGGCCCGCGATTTTGCCCGGTTCGCGCGACCGGTGGAGGAACCATGATCCGCATTCGCCCCCCCGCCTGCACAATCGCCCGCACCATCGTCGTGGGCGGCCTGCTGACAGCCGGCCTCGGCGCCCCGGCCGCGCCGGCGCTGGCCGACAACGCCAAGCGCGTCGGCAACGTCTCCACCACCTTCCGCCTGCTTGGCCGCAACGACCGGGTGGTGGTGGACCGCTACGACGACCCGCGGGTGGACGGCGTGTCGTGCTACCTGTCGCGCGCCGAGACCGGGGGCGTGAAGGGTTCGCTGGGCCTGGCCACCGACCCCAACCGCTTCTCCATCGCCTGCCGCGCCACCGGCCCGGTGACGCTGAAGGGCGAGGTGCCGGACAACGAGGTGGTGTTCGACGAAAGTGCGAGCTTCTTCTTCAAGGAGGTGCGCGTGAGCCGCCTGTTCGACCGGGAGAAGAACGTGCTGGTGTATCTCGTGTGGTCCACGCTCAGCCTCGGCACGGACGGCTCGGCCTTCAACAGCGTGACCGCGGTGGCGCTGGACCGTTAGCGCGGCGCCTCGTCCCGCACGCCCCTTGCGCGGGCGTGGCGGCGGTGTTGGTATGCGCGCCGAAGCGTCCAAGGACAGGAAGCATAATGAAACGAATTGCATTACTCTCGACGATTGCCGTGGCGACGGCCGGCTTGCTGGCGGCGCTTGCGCCATCGGCCGAGGCGCAGACCCCGCGCCGCGGCGGCACGCTCCGCATGACCGCGCCCTACGCCGCCTCGTTCGGCAGCCTGGACCCGCACATGTCCGGCAGGTCGCAGGACGGCATGGTGTTCCTGGCGCTGCACCGCCAGCTCTACCGCTGGAACAGCGAGAAGGGCGCGCCGGAGCTGGAGCTGGCCACCAGCGCCACGCCCTCCGAGGGCGGCACGGTGTGGACATTCAAGCTGCGCGACGACGCCTATTTCCACAACGGCCGCAAGATGACGGCCGATGACGTGGTGTTCAGCTTCACCCGCCTGATGGAGCCGACCAAGGGCTTCGTCGGCGCGCGCTGGGTGCGGCTGATCAAGGGCGCGGTCGCGGTGGAAAAGGGCGAGGCGAAGGAAATCGCCGGCCTGAAGAAGATCGACGACTTCACCGTGCAGATGAACTTCACCCAGAAGGTCGAGCCGGGCTTCCTGTTCTACAACATGACAACCTCGATCCTGCCCAAGGAAGAGGTGGCCAAGCCCGACTGGGCCGCCAATCCGGTGGGGCTGGGGCCGTTCAAGTTCAAGGAGCACATCCCCGGCTCGCGCCTGGTCGCGACCCGGTGGGAGAAGTTCTACAAGCCGGGCAAGCCGTATCTGGACCAGGTCGTGTTCCCGATCATGGCCGAGGCCTCGGCGCGCGACATCGCCTTCCGCAACAAGGAAGTCGATACCTCCATCCTCGGGCCGGTGCAGTGACGTGGCGTATGGCAAGGATCCGCAGCTGTCCAAGCACCTGCTGGAAGTGGCCGAGGTGTTCACGCGCAGCATGACGATGAACCACAGCGTGAAGCCGTTCGACGACAAGCGGGTGCGCCAGGCGATCAACCACGCCATCAACGCGCAGCTGATCATTGAACGGCTGGCGCGCAACAAGGCCTACCGCGCCACCTCGTGGCTGCCGATCACGGTGCCTGGCTACGACAAGGACATGAAGCCCTATAGCTACGATCCGGCGCTGGCCAAGAAGCTGCTGGCCGAGGCGGGTTATCCGAACGGCTTCGAGTTCGAGTGGACCACCAGCCAGAACGAGAGCTGGGGCCTGCCGATCGTGGAGGCGGTGATCCCGATGCTCAAGCAGGTGGGCATCACCGTGAAGACCAAGGTGGTGGAGGTGGCGGTGCTGACCGACATCGCGCGCAAGGGCGAGTTCCAGGCCTATATCGGGTCGAGCCAGACCGGGCCCGATCCGCTGCAGACGCTGCGCTGCTTCCACAGCCAGACGCCGCGCACCTCGTGCAACGTGACCGGATACAGCAACCCCGACTACGACAAGCTGCTGGACGAGGCCGGGCAGGCCAGCGACCCGGCGAAGAAGCTGGAACTGCTGAAGAAGGCCAACTGGCATCTGTACGACGCCGCGCCGGTATGGTTCTTCAACTACAACAAGGCGGTGCTGGCCTATCAGCCCTGGGTGCACGGGCTGCAGGCCAATGCGACCGAGCTGGCGCACCAGTACCCCGAGGATATCTGGGTCGACGCCTCGTCGCCGGCGAAGTAGCACCCCGCAACAGCGGACCGCAGGGGCCGGGCGGGCGACCGCCCGGCCCCTTCATCCTGGATCACCATGCTCTCCTTTGTCATCCGCCGCGTGCTGCAGATGGTGCCGATGCTGGCCGCCATCGCGCTGCTCATCTTCATCCTTTTCAGCGTCATTCCCGGCAGCTTCGCCACCGGCCAGCAGGACGAGGGGCTGGGGCTGGACATGGCCGTGGTTGCCCGCATGCGCGCCGAACTGGGCCTGGACGACCCGCTGCACGTGCGCTTCGGCAACTACGTGAAGCAGTTGGCCACGCTCGACCTCGGCATCTCGTTCCGCTCGCGCCAGCCGGTGGCCGACATGATCGCGGCGCGGCTGTGGCCCTCGCTGCAACTGACCATCGCGGCCATGGGCTTCGCCATCCTGGTGGGGGTGCCGCTGGGCTTCATCGCCGCCATGCGGCCGGGCAGCGCAATCGATCTCGGCTCGATGGTGGTGGCCGTCTCCGGATTGTCGCTGCCGAAGTTCTGGCTGGGCATCCTGCTGATGTACCTGTTCGCGCTGACACTCGGTTGGTTTCCCAGCTTCGGCTACGGCGATGGTGGACTGTACCACCTCACCCTGCCGGCGGTGGCGCTGGGGGTGAGCCCGATGGCGCTGCTGGCGCGCACCACGCGCGCGGCGGTGCTCGACATCATGAGCGCCGACTTCGTGCGCACCGCGCGCAGCAAGGGAATGAACGAATACCGCGTCGTCGTCTGGCACGTGCTGCGCAACGCGTTGGTGCTGGTGCTGACCACGATTGGCCTGCAGTTCGGCTCGCTGCTTGGCCAGGCCGTGGTGGTGGAGAAACTGTTCGCCTGGCCGGGCATCGGCTCGCTGCTGGTGGACAGCGTGTTTCAGCGCGACATTCCCGCGGTACAGGGCTGTATCCTGGTGATCACGCTGTTCTTCCTGGTGATCAACACCTCGGTCGATATTGCCTACAAGCTGATCGACCCCCGCATCCGGTACACGTGAGATGAACAGCGTGAAGGCGAAGACAGGAAAGCACCTTCTTTCTCTGAAGAAAAAGAAGCAAAAAGACTTTTATCCGTTTTCGGTGGGTGCCTCCGGAGGTAGCCTATCGCAAATGGTTCGAAGTTTTTTGGTTCTTTTTTTCAAAAAAGAACATTCTTCCCTTTCCTCGACGGTGCCCACATGAAGATCCGTGCCAATCTCGCCATCGGCGGCGGGCTGACGGCCCTCGCGCTTTGCGTGGGCATCTTCGGCCCGTGGCTCGCCCATACCGACCCGATCATGGACGCCAACCTGATGAACGCGGAACTGCCGCCCGACGGCGAGTTCTGGTTCGGCACCGACCAGCAGGGCCGCGACATCTGGAGCCGTGTGATGTACGGCGCGCAGATATCGCTGACCGTGGGCGTTGTGTCGCAGCTGATCAACACGCTCATCGGCACCACGCTGGGGGTGACGGCCGGGTTCTGGGGCGGCTGGTGGGACGATTTCGTCAATGGCCTGACCAACCTGATGCTGGCCATCCCGGGCCTGATCTTCGCGCTGGCGATCATGGCGATCCTGGGGCCGGGGCTGACCTCGCTGCTGATCGCGCTCGGGCTCACCAACTGGTCGTATACCTGCCGCCTCAGCCGGGCGCAGGCGATGGCGATCCGCAGCCAGGGCTATGTGCAGGCGGCGCGGGTGCTGGGCTATGGCGACATCCGCATCATGTTCACGCAGATCCTGCCGAACACGCTGGGGCCGATCATCGTGATCGCCACCTTGGGCATGGGCGGCTCGATCCTGGCCGAGGCCTCGCTGTCGTTCCTCGGGCTGGGGGTTCGGCCGCCCTCGCCGTCGTGGGGTTCGATGCTGTCGGATGCGCGGGAGACCATCACGACGGCGCCCTGGCTGTCGCTGTTCCCGGGGATGGCGATCTTCCTTACCGTGCTGGGACTAAACCTGTTGGGTGACGGGCTGCGCGATATCATCGACCCGCAGAGCCGGAGCCGCCGATGAGCGGGGACAACGTGCCCCTGCTGGAGGTAGTGGACCTGCGCATCGGCCTCGCCACCGACCAGGGCAGTTTCCCGGCGGTGGAGGGCGTGTCGTTCACCATCGGCCGCGGCGAGACGGTGGGGCTGGTGGGCGAGAGCGGCTGCGGCAAGAGCATCACCGCGCTGTCGATCATGGGGCTGCTGCGGCCGCCGCTGGGGCTGGCGGGCGGACGCATCGTGCTGACGGGGCAGGAGATACAGAACCTGCCCGCCGCCCAGCTTCGCGCCCTGCGCGGCAAGCGCATCGCCATGATTTTCCAGGAGCCGATGACGGCGCTGAATCCGCTCAAGCCCGTGGGCCGGCAGATCGCCGAGATGTTCGTCCTGCATCAGGGCACGGGTTGGGCCGAGGCGGAACGTCGCGCCGTGGACGCGCTGACCCAGGTGAAGGTGCCGGCGCCGGCGCGCCGCGTTAAGGACTATCCGCACCAGCTCTCCGGCGGCATGCGCCAGCGCGTGATGATCGCTATCGCGCTTGCCTGCGAGCCGGACCTGCTGATCGCCGACGAACCGACCACGGCGCTGGACGTCACCGTGCAGGCCGAGATCGTGGACCTGATGAAGGAGCTGTGCGCGGCCCGCGGCACGGCCGTGCTGATGATCAGCCACGACCTGGGCCTGGTAACCGACATCTGCAAGCGCGTCTGCGTGATGTATGCGGGGCGCATCGTGGAGCAGCAGGAATCGGAGATGATCTTCAACAACCCGCAGCATCCCTACACCCAGGGCCTGGTCGCCTCCCTGCCCCGGCTGGGCATGCGTGCCAAGCATGGGCGGCGGCGGCTGACCGAGATCGCGGGGGTGGTGCCGGGCATCACCGCCTATCCCGCCGGTTGCCGGTTCAATCCGCGCTGCGGCCGCAAGACCGAGATCTGCGAGCGCGTGGTGCCGGAGCTGGAGCCGCTGGGCGAGGGCTCGCTGGTGAGGTGCCATCACCATGGCTGAGGGGGATCTGCTTTCCATCGAGGACCTCGCCGTCCATTTCCCGATCGGCGGCGGCATGTTCAGCCAGCCGCAGATGCTGCGCGCGGTCGACGGCGTGAACTTGGCAATCCGGCCGGGCGAGAGCCTGGGGCTGGTGGGCGAGAGCGGCTGCGGCAAGTCCACCCTGGCGCTGTCGATCCTGGGGCTGGTGGAGCCGACGCGCGGGCGCGTGATGCTGGACGGCAAGGTCGTGGGCGGCGACACCGATCGGCTGGAGGTGGCGCGCACCGTGCAGATGGTGTTCCAGGACCCCTATGCCTCGCTCAACCCGCGCCAGACCGTGCGGCGCACCCTGGCCGCCCCGTTGCGGCTGCACGGCATCACCAATGCCGGCGAGGTTGCCGACCGGGTGGCCGAGATGCTGCGCCAGGTCGGGCTGCGGCCGGACCAGGCCGACCTGTATCCGCACGAGTTCTCCGGCGGCCAGCGCCAGCGCATCGGCATCGCCCGTGCCCTGATCCTCAAGCCCAAGTTGGTGATCTGCGACGAGCCGGTGAGCGCGCTGGACGTGTCGATCCGTGCGCAGATCATCAATCTGCTGCTGGAACTGCAGGCGGAAATGGGCCTGTCCTACCTCATGATCTCGCACGACCTGGGCGTGGTGGAGCACATGAGCGACCGGGTGGCGGTGATGTATCTCGGCCGCATCGTCGAGACCGGCGGCTGGCGGGAGATCTTCGAGCAGCCGCGCCACCCCTATACCCGCGCGCTGATCGCCGCGATCCCCGATCCGCTGACGCGCGGGCTGGCGCGGGAGAAGGCGCGCGGCGAAATCCCGAGCCCGCTGGCCCCGCCGCCGGGCTGCACGTTCAACCCGCGCTGCCCGCACGCCACCGACCATTGCCGCACCGCGCCGCCATCGCTGGCACCGGTGGAGGAGGGGCATCTGGTGAGTTGCTGGCGAGCCGAGGAGTTTGCCGCCGTTACGGCATAGCCCCGGCGCCGCCCAATTCGCGGTTCAGGCCAACGCGGCCTGCGTCTGGTTGTCGAGGTGCTGCACGAGTTCGCCGGGTAGCGCCAGCCGGTGGGCCAGCGCCTCGAGATAGGCCCGCTCCATCGGATGGTCGACATCGATGGCCAGCCGCGAGGCGAGGTACAGCTCGGATGCCTGCTCCGGCCCCTGGGCAAGGCTGGCGATGTCGCTCAGCGACGGCGGCTTGGCCAGGGCATCGAAAATGAACCCCTTGTCCTCGGCATCGAGCGGCAGCGCGCCGACCCGCTCGAAGATCGCGCGCTGTTCGTCTGGGCCGATATGGCCATCGGCGTTGGCGGCCGCGATCATCGCCAGCACCAGCGCCAGCTCGAATGGCTGGCCATTGCGGGCCGGGGCGGCGCTCGGCAGGAATTTCTCCGCGGCCACCGTCAATGCAGATGCCTGTGGGGCGACGGAGGCGGCCGGGCTGGGCGCGGCGGCCGCACCCGGCGGACTGGACTGCCAGTTCTGGAAGGCGCGATGGGCGAGGGCGCCGAGAGCCGCCGCGCCGCCGTAACCGGCTGCACCGCCAGCCATCTTGCGCAGCTTCTTGCTGCCGAGCAGGACACCGAGCAGGCCGCCGGCCGCGAAGCCGCCCACCGTCCCGCCGACGCCGCTATTGGCCAGCTTGCCCTTGGCATTCTCCAACGCCGCCGCTCCACCCTGGCCCATGTCGGAGCCGAGGAATTGTCTCAACAGGTCCTGCGGGTTCATCGTCGTTCCCTTGCCGTCAACGAGCGGGATATGGGAAGGGCTCGATGTGCCGGCAATCGCTCGACCGACGAATTCGCGCGCCGCCACCATTGATGATAAGAAACGACACCGATAGGATGGCCGTCCCGCCCGGGCGCCGCCCGAGGCGATTTCACGACGCGATGGGGAGGGTTCGGTGGATCAGGTCAGGCGTGGTTTGTCTGTTGCGATTGTCTCGCTTGTGGTGGGGGTGGGAACGCCGGCGACGGCTGCGGTGCCGCAGCCCAGCCAAGGCGCGGTCGTGTCGGCCGAGGCCTGCACGCGCCAGGCTCCCTGCACCGGGCAGCGTGGCGGCAAGTACTACACCAACGCCCAGGGCAAGAAGGTCTATATCAGGAAGAAGTAGCGGGCTGCCGGACCGCCGCAGGGAACGCCGAAGCGCCGGCGTTCCCTGCCGCCGCCGTCATTCGGCGGCCTGTGCAACCTTGGAGGGTTCGGAGAGGCGGAACTCCTCGTAGCCCTTCGCCGCGACCTCGTCGCAGATCTCGCGATAGGGGCCGACGCCGCCGATATAGGGCATGAACACCCGCGGCTTGCCTGGGATGTTGGCGCCCATGTACCAGCTATTGGCCTGGGGATAGAGCGTGCGGTGGGCCACCTCGTTGCCGTGCGCCACCCAGTTGTCCTCGGCCTCGGCCGTGGCCTCGATCGCCGCCTTGCCATGCTTGCGCAGGTGGGCGAGGCAGTCGGTGATCCAGTCCACGTGCTGCTCGATCGAGACGATCATGTTCGACAGCACCGAGGGGCTGCCGGGGCCGGTGATCATGAACAGGTTGGGGAAGCCCGCGGTCATCAGGCCCAGTTGGGTGCGCGGCCCGGCCTCCCACTTGTCCTTGAGCTTCAGCCCGTCGCGGCCGGTGATGTCCACGTTGGTCAGCGTGCCGGTCATGGCGTCGAAGCCGGTGGCGAAGACGATGTCGTCCACCTCGATGCTCTGGCCGTCGCCCCAGACCAGGCCGGTCTCGGTGAGGCGGGCGATGGGCGCGTTGCGCACGTCCACCAGGGTGACGTTCGGGCGGTTGTAGGTCTCGAAGTAATTCGTATCGACGCAGATGCGCTTGGTGCCGATCGGATAGCTGGTGGGGCACAGCAGGTCCGCCACCTTCGGGTCGCGCACGATTTCGCGGATCTTGGCGCGCACGAAATCCGCGGCGGTGTCGTTGGCTTCCTTGCTGGTGATCAGATCGGCGAAGCTGCCCATGAAGGCGGTGCCGCCGCGGGCCCAGCGCGCCTCGTACACGGCGGTGCGTTCCTCGGGCGAGAGTTCCATCGCCTTCTGCTCGCTCTGGCGGTAGAGGATGCCGGTTCGCGTGGTGCGGGCCTCGCGGCGCTTCTCGGCGTAGCCGTTCTTCCAGAACTGCTCGTATTCCTCGTCCATCTTGCCGTTGCGCGACGGGATGGAGAAGTTCGGCGTGCGCTGGAACACGGTGAGATGGGCGGCCTGCTCGGCAATCACCGGAATCGCTTGGATCGCCGAGGAGCCGGTGCCGATGACGGCGACGCGGCGGCCGGTGAAGTCCACCGGTTCGTGCGGCCACCAGCCGGTGTGGAAGCTGCGGCCCTTGAACTCCTTCAGCCCCGGGAAGTCGGGGATGCGCGCGGTGGAGAGGCAGCCGGTGGCCATCACGAAGAACTGTGCGCGGATGGTCTGGCCATGCTGGGTGCGCGCGGTCCAGCGTGCGGCCGCGGCGTCGTACTCGGCGCCGGATATCCGGGTGTTGAAGGTGATGTCGCGGCGCAAATCGTAGCGGTCGGCAATGTGGTTGGCGTATTTCAGGATCTCGGGCTGGGCGGCGAAGCGCTCCGACCACTTCCACTCCTGTTGCAGCGCCTCGTCGAAGCCGAAGGAATACTGCATGCTCTCCACGTCGCAGCGCGCGCCGGGATAGCGGTTCCAATACCAGGTGCCGCCAACTCCGTCGGCACCTTCGTAGACATGCGCCTTGAGCCCCAGGGCGCGCATGCGATGCAGGAGGTACATGCCGGCAAAACCGGCGCCGACGATGAGTACATCAAGCTCGCGTGGCTGCGCTTCGGCCATGATCGGTCGTCTCCTGGATTGGTGAGTTTCTGTATATGCCTATGAGAATATTGCGCGCGATGTGACGGCGCCCTGTCAAGCACTGATCCAGCGAGGCTGGCGCCCGTTATGCGGGAGGCGCCGCCCGCGCGGAACGACGAGCGAACGAGGAGACTTGATACCATGGTACCAGAACGGTTCGGCCGGACTTCATCCGGCGAGGAGGTCGCGCTGTGGTGGCTGGGCGGCGGCGGCGGAATCGAGGCCGGGATCGTCACCTATGGCGCGCGGCTGGCCTCGCTGACCGTGCCCGGCCCGCGCGGCCCGCTGGGCGTGGTGCTGGGCATGCCCGACATCGCCGGCTACGAGGCCGACCAGGCCTATCTCGGCGCCACGGTGGGGCGCTTCGCCGGGCGCATCGAGGGCGCGCGCTTCCTGCTCGACGGCCAGGAGGTGACGCTGCCGGCGAATGACGGCGCGGCCTGCCTGCATGGCGGCACCACCGGCTTCGACCGCGCGGTCTGGCACGCGGAGCCCGATGGCGACGCGCTGGTGCTGCGCCACCGCAGCCCGGCCGGCGACCAGGGGTTTCCCGGCGCGCTCGACGTGGCGGTGCGCTACTTCGTGCAGGACGGCAACGCGCTGAGCATCGACTACACCGCGACCACCGACGCGGCGACCGTGCTGAACCTGACCAACCACGCCTATTTCAACCTGGCCGGCGGCGGCAACGTGATGGGCCACCGCGTGACCATCGCCGCCGACCAGTTCGTGCCGATCGGCGAGGGGCTGATCCAGGCTGGCCCGCCCGCCCCGGTTGCCGGCACGCCGTTCGACTTCCGAATGCCCACCCGCATCGGCGCGCGCATCGGCGAGCCGGACCCGCAATTGCGCCTCGCCGGGGGCTACGATCATACCTACCTGCTGTCCCCTGCCCCCGAGCTGGTGCCGCGCTGGGTGGCGAAGGTCTCGGCCGGCGCGATCGCCATGGATGTGTACACCACCGAGCCGGCTATACAGCTGTACACGGGCAATTTCCTCTCGCCCAACCGCCACGGCGCGCTGTGCCTGGAGACCCAGCATGTGCCGAACAGCCCGAATCGGGCAGAATTTCCTTCCACGGTGCTGCGGCCGGGGGCGGTCTTCAGGTCGCGGACCGTGTATCGGTTCACGGGATAGGCACGGCTGGAGATTCGCGCAGAAGTGACGGCCGCAGCAAAATATCCGCCCGGCTGATCTCGCGCGGGCGCTGGACTGCCTTGTCCCCGCGCGCCGGAGTGGATTGCCAAACTGGCCCTCCATTGAATTTTTGTCGGATCGATTGGTAGCCGATCCATTACTTCACAGCACAAGGGTTTCCATCACGATGCGAACCGCACTTTCCCTGGCCTGCGCCACCCTGCTGTCGACCGTTGCGCCATCGCATGCCGGCGAGGCCGACCTTTCCCTGGCCGGGCTGAATTTCGGCATGCCCATCGAGCAGGTAAGGGCTGCCTACAAGGCCGCCAGCACGGAGGAGCAGATCCTGGAGTTCAAGGTCAACATTCCGCCGATCGATGCCAACCCGATCATCATCTCGCTGCAGGGAACGAATATCGACAACCGGATCGCCGACCAGCTCGTCACCTATTTCACGCTGCCGCCCGGCAACCAGCAATTGTGGTATGTCGTGCGCGCCGTGAACTATGCGGAGAATCACGAACTCCGCGCCGCTGACCGAGGCGGTGATCAAGGCGCTGACCGACCGATACGGCGCGCCGGATGCCGAGCCCAACAAGGGGCACGAATTCATCTGGGTCTTCGACGCCCATGGCGGCAAGCTGGCCAATCGAAAGGTGACCCGTACCACCATCCTGAACTGCACCCCCGTCTCCATGTCCGGCTCCCACATGCCGGACAATCTGAGTGGCCGCGACGGCACGCATGAGAAGTTCTGCCGCGACAGCATCGTGATCCGTGCCATGGTCTCCGGCGAGAAGGGCACGCCGGTGCGCAACTACTGGGTTGGCATGCAGAACCTCGCGATGCTGGTCGCGGCCGACGCCAAATCATCCGCCGTCGTGGCGCAGGCGGGCGCCGCCAAACAGCAACAGCAGCACCAGAAGGCGGCGGGCAACAAGACGCGGCTATAGCCGGACAGGGGGGGTGAGGAGCGGCTGGCTCGCCTTCACCCCCGCTTGGGCGGATCGTCGAACAGGATGCGGCTGGCCGCGCCGTCCATGTCGTCGTACTGGCCCGAACGGCTGGCCCACAGGAACAGCGCCAGCCCGCCGGCACCGAGCAGCAGGCTAAGGCCGATGAGGAACAGGATGGGGGTCATCGCGCGTCTCCCGAGGTGGCGCCGCGGCGGAGGCGGAAACTGTTCGCCATGACAAGCAGCGACGAGGTGGACATGGCCAGCGCCGCCAGCCACGGCGTGACATAGCCGGCCATCGCCACCGGCACCATCACCAGGTTGTAGGCGAGCGACAGGCCGATGTTCTGGTGGCTGGTGCGGCGCATGCGCCGGGCCATGCGCAAGGTTGCCGCCACCGGGGCGAGCGAGGCACCCTGGAACACCACGTCGGCGGCATTTTGACTGATCTCGGCGGCGGTGGAGGGCGACATCGACACGTGGGCGGCGGCCAGGCACGGACCATCGTTGAGCCCGTCGCCCACCATCAGCACCCGCATGCCGGCCGCGCGCAGCGCCTCGATGCGGGCCACCTTGTCGAGTGGCGTGCAGCCGGCTTGCCAGTCGGCGATGCCGAGTTCGGTCGCGACGGCAGCCACCGCGCCGTCCCGGTCGCCGGAGAGCAGGTGGATGGCGAGGCCCAGGCGGCGCAGGGCGGCGATGGTGGCCGCGGCGTCGGGCCGCAGGGTTTCGGCGAAGTCGAAGCGCAGCGGCTTTTGCCCGGGGCGGGCGAGCCACAGGCTGGGGGTGGCCGCCCCTTCGGCTGACGCGCCGGCGAAGGCGGCGCTGCCCAGGCGCACCGGCCCGGCCGGCGTGTCCAGCTCCAGCCCGGCGCCGACCACTTCGCGCACGCCCTCGGCCGGGACAACCGGCCCGGCAGCGGCGGCGAGCGCGCGCGACAGGGGGTGCCGGCTGGTGGCCGCCAGGGTCGCGGCGAGGTGAAGGGCCGCATCGTCGGCGCCCGGCGCGCGGACCAGTTGCAGCGCGGGATCGGTGAGCGTGCCGGTCTTGTCGAACACGACGCAATCGGCCTCGGCCAAGCGTTCCAGGCCGGTCGGCGACTTCACCAGCACGCCGCGGCGGAACAGCCAGCCGGTGCCGATCACCTGCACCGCCGGAACTGCCAGTGCCAGCGCACACGGGCAGGTGATGATCAGCACGGCGGCGCCGATCAGCAGCGCGTCGGCCGCCGCCATGCCCTGCACCAGCCACCACCACAGGAAAGTGGCGAGTGCCGCCGTGTGGACGACGGGCGCGTAGCGGCGGGCGACGCGGTCGGCGAACATGACGAAGCGTCCGCGCTTCGCCTCCGCGGCCTCCATCAGCCGCACGCATTCGGCGAGCAGGGTGGCGCCGCCGGCGGCGGTGGCGCGCACGGTGAGGGCCGCGCCGAGGTTGAGCGTGCCGGCGAAGACGCGGGCGCCAAGGGCGGCGGCCACCGGGATGCTCTCGCCGGTGACGAGGGAAGTGTCCAGCAGACCCTCGCCCGCCTCCACCTGGCCGTCCACGCCGATGCGCTCGCCGGGGCCAACCAGCACGCGGGCGCCGGCGGGCACTGTCTCGGCGGCACGGCGATGCAGCGTGCCGTCGGGCTCCAGCACGCCGACATCGCTCTGCTGCAGGGCGATCAGCTGCTCGGCGGCGGCGCGGGCATGGGCGCGGGCGCGATGGTCGAGCACGCGGCCGAGCAACAGGAAGAACAGCAGCGCGACGGCTGAGTCGAAATAGACATGCTCGGCGTGGAGGATGGTCTGCACCAGGCTCATCGCGGTGACGAGGATCACGCCGATGCTGACCGGCACGTCCATGTTGGTGCGACCGGCACGCAGCGCACCCCAGGCGGAGCGAAAGATCGGCTGCCCGGCATAGACGATGGCCGGCATGGCGATCAGCGCCGTCACCCAGTGCAGCAGCGCGCGGGTGGCCGGGCCCATGTCGGCGAACAGGCCGATCCAGATGGCGACCGCCGGCAGCATGGCATTGGCCGCGGCGAAGCCGGCGACGGCCAGCGCCTTGACCAGTTCGCGCCCGGTGCGGTCGCGCGCGGCGGCGAGGCAGGCGGGGTCGAAGGGCACCAGGCGGTAGCCGAGCTGCTCCATTCGGCCGACCAGGCCGGCGGCGTCGCCCTGGGTTCCGCGCCAAGCCAGGCGCAGGCGTCGGGTGGTCATGTTGACCCGGGCGACTTGCACGCGCGGGTCGCGGCCGAGCACGGATTCGATCAGCCACACGCAGGCGCCGCATTGCAGCCCGTCCACCGACAGGTTCAGCTCGTGGCGGCCCTGGGCGTCGGTGCGGATGAAGCGGGCGAGGTCGGTGCGCGCCTCGCCGGACGGGCGCAGCGGCCGGGCGAGGGTGTCGCGCACCACGTCGCGGTAGTAATTGCCCAGGCCGAGCTGCTGAATGGTTTCGAACGCCGCGGCGCAGCCGGCGCAGCAGAACCGGCCGCCAGCCGCCGTCTCGCCGCCGCAATGGGCGCAGGTCGATGCCTGCGTGCGCGCTGCCCCGGCCGTCGCCGAATCGGACGCTGCGGCAAGGGCAGCCGCACTCATGGAACGATGATGCGCCGTGTGTGGCGGAAGCTGTGGCCCTCGGACACCGCGGTGAACAGCACGTCCCACTGCCCCTCGCCCGGCAGGGCGGCAGCGGCGACGAAGCCGCCGGCGCCGTCCGGCAGCATCGCCAGGGCAACCGGCGGCGCGTCGGCCACCGGGCGCGTGGCGATCGCCTGAAGCTGCGCGTGCGGCAGCGGCGCCCCGCCCGGGCCGGACAGTTGCACGGTGATGCGGTTGTCGCGCAGCCCGACATTCAGCGACCACCCCAACGCCACCTGGCGCCGCGCCTCCTGCTGGATGTGGCCATAGGCGTTGGAGGTGGCGAACGAGCCCTGCACCGCCACGCCGGGCGCGCTGCGATGGGCCAGCACGGCCATCAGCACGTTGACCCCCACCACCAGCCCGAGTGCGGCCACCAGGAACCAGGGAAACCAGCGCCAGGCAGTGCGCGGCGTGGCGGTTGCGGGCTGCGTCATGTCCATTGCCTTCAGTCCCTTGCTTGCGGGTGCCGGTTCATCTGCGGGTTCATTTGCGGCTTGGGGGCCCCATGAACACGGAGGTGACCCGCGCGGTCTCGCCGGTGGCAAGGCTGCGCAGGATGAAGACGAGCTTCTGCGAGCCGTCGGCCAGCGCCTGCGGCTCGCCATAGACCAGCACGCGGAACGTGCCGATGGAGTTGCCGGGAACGTCGAGCGTCAGTCCCGGCTGGCGGTTGTCGGTGTCGTCGGACAGCGCCATCGCCGCCCCCGGCACGCCGTCGATCGACAGCGCGAACGCGGCAGGCTCCGCCATCTTGTTCGACACCTTGACGGCATAGGCGTTGCGCACCGAGCCGTCGCGCACCTTCACGAACAGCGGCGCGCGGTCGTGCAACACGGACATGCCGACATGGGCGCGCAGGGCCAGCGCCGTGCCCATCACCGAGGTGGCCAGCACCAGGGCGGTGACGTAGATCAGCGTGCGCGGGCGCAGCAGGCGGATCGGCTCGTGCCGGCCCTGGGACTTGGCCTCCTGGCGGGCCAGCGTGTCCCACTGGATCAGCCATTTCGGCCGGCCGGTTTTGGTCATCACCTCGTTGCAGGCATCCACGCACAGGCCGCAGTTGATGCAGCTGAGCTGCACGCCGTCGCGGATGTCCACGCCGGTGGGGCAGACATGCACGCAGGCCTTGCAGTCGATGCAGTCGCCCAGCGGGGTGTCTGCGCTGCGCTTGCCGTGGCCGCGCGGCTCGCCGCGCCACTTCTCGTAGGTGACGATGAAGCTCTGCTCGTCGAGCATCGAGGCCTGGAAGCGCGGCCACGGGCACATGTAGGTGCACACCTGCTCGCGCGCCCAGCCGGCCAGCACGTAGGTGAGCACGGTGAACAGGCCGGTGAAGAAATACACCTCCACGCTCGCCTGGCCGGTCCAGAACTGCTTCGTCACCGTGGGCGCGTCGACGTAGTACATGATCCAGGCGCCACCGGTCCAGAATGCGACCGCCACCCACACCGCGTGCTTCACTGCCTTGCGCCAGACCTTGTCGAGGGTCGCGGCGCCATGGTCGCGGCGCATGCGGGCGTTGCGGTCGCCTTCCACCATCCGCTCCACCCACATGAACAGGTCGGTCCACACGGTCTGCGGGCAGGAATAGCCACACCACACGCGGCCCGCGAGGCTGGTCACCAGGAACAGGCTGACCGCGCCGAGGATGAGCGCCCCGGTGAGGTAGTAGATGTCCTCGGGCCAGAATGTGACGCCGAAGAAGTAGAAGCGCTCATGCGCGATATCCAGCAGCACCGCCTGGTCGGGCCGCCCCTCGCCGCGGTCCCAGCGGATCCAGGGGGTGACGTAGTAGACGGTCAGGCAGAGGATCAGGACGGCCCACTTGATGTTGCGCGCGATGCCGCGAACCGCGCGCGGATAGACCCGCACGCGGTCGGCATAGAGCTGCAACTCGGAGGCCGGCACCTCGTCGTCGCTGGCCGGACGGGGCGGCTTGCCGATCTTGCTCATGGAACCTGCTCCCGATTCCCCTGCCTGCGCCACTACTCGCCGCCGCCCAGGCCGTGGACGTAGAGCGTCACGGCGCGGATGGTGGCCTCGTCCAGCCTTGTGTTCCAGTTCGGCATCACGCCCTGGCGCGGGTTGACGATCTGCGCGCGCACCACCTCGCGGCTGTCGCCGTAGAGATGCACGCCGGAGCGCAGCGCGGGCGCCCCCAACTCGCGGTTACCCTGGCCCTTGTCGCCGTGGCATGCGGCGCAGTTCTCGGCGAAGATCGCCCCACCCTTCGCCACGTCGCCGTTCGCCTCGTCGCCCGCCGGCGCCGCGGGCCGGTACAGCGTCATCACGTAGTCGGCGACCGCATCGATCTCGGCCGGCTTCAGCATGCCGTCCAGGCCGAAGCGCGGCATCATCGACACCCGCGCGTCTGGATGGCCGCTGCGGATGCCGTAGGTGACGGTCTGCTTGATCGCATCCAGGCTGCCGCCCCAAATCCAGGCGTCGCCGGCCAGCGCGGGATAGCCCGGCCGTCCCTCGCCGCCCGGCCCGTGGCAGGACTGGCAGTTGTTGGCGAACGCGATGCGGCCGGCGGCCATGGCCACGGCGTACAATGCCTCGTCCTTGCGCACATCGGCCAGCGGTACGGCCTTGAGCCGTCCCATCACCTCGCTTCGCCGCCCGTCCAGCGCACGCACATCGGCCTCAACGCGGGCGCGCTGGGAGAAGCCAAGCAACCCAGGGTAGTACGTGGTGAACCAGGGCACCGAGGGATAGAGCACGGCATAGCCGATGCCCCACACCACGGTCGCCACAAAGGTCCAGAACCACCATTTCGGCAGCGGCGTGTTCAGTTCCTTCAGCCCGTCCCACTCGTGGCCGGTGGTGTGCCGGCCGGTGACCGGATCGTGCTCGCCGCCCGCCGCATTGTTGCTCGCCATCGGCGTGCTCCTCACTTGTCGTCCAGAAGGGGGATCATGGCGTGGCCCTGCAGCCGCTCGCGCCGCCCGGGCCAGTACGCACTGGCCACGAGCAACAGGAACACGGCCCCCACGATCGCCACCGACCACGTCAGCAGCCAGTTCAGGATTGTCATGAACATCAGCGTTGTCCCGGCTACTGGCGCAGCGATTCGACGGCGGGGTTGGTGAAGTCCACCATGGTGCCCAGCACCTGCAGATACGCCACCAGCGCATCCATCTCGGTCACCGCACGGCCGTTGCCGGCCACCTGCACCGCCTTGGGCCAGCGCTTGGTCCACCCCTCGGGATCGGCCAGCGGGTCGGCCTGGCTGGCCAGGTCGTCGGCGATGGCGGCCATCTGCTCGTCGCTGTACGGGGCGCCGAGGGTGCGGTTGGTGCGCATGTGCCGTGCCACCTTCTGCGGGTCCACCTCGCGCGTCGCCAGGAAGGCGTAGCGCGGCATCAGGCTCTCCGGCACCATCGCCTGCGGGTGGGTCAGGTGGGCGTAGTGCCAGTCGTTGGAGTATTTGCCGCCGACGCGCGCCAGGTCGGGGCCGTTGCGCTTGCTGCCCCACTGGAACGGCCGGTCATACATGCTCTCGGCTGCCAGGCTGTAGTGGCCGTAGCGCTCGACCTCGTCCTTCAGCGCGCGCACCTGCTGGCTGTGGCAGGTGTAGCAGCCCTCGCGGACGTAGATGTCGCGGCCAGCCAGTTCCAGCGGCGAATAGGGCCGCACGCCTGGCACCTTCTCGACGGTGGTTTCGATGGTGAACAGCGGCACCACCTCGACCAGCCCGCCGATCGACACGGTGATCAGCGTGAGCACCAGCAGCAGGATGGCATTCTTCTCGATGGTTTCGTGACGGATGAACATCGGATCACTCTCCCGCCACGGCGGCGGTTGCGGTCATGGGGGCCGGCCGAACCTGGGTGGTCGCGGAGCGGACGGTCATGATCAGGTTGAAGACCATCACCAGCGCGCCGGTGAGGAAGAGCACGCCGCCGAGCATGCGGATGACGTAGTAGGGGTGCATGGCGTTGACGGACTCGGCGAAGGAGTACTGCAGGAAGCCGAACTTGTCGTATGCCCGCCACATCAGGCCCTGCATGATGCCGGCCACCCACATCGCGGTGATGTAGAGCACGATGCCCAGGGTCGCGATCCAGTAGTGCCAGGCGATCAGCTTCACCGAATAGACGCCGCTGCGCTTCCACAGCACCGGGGTGAGGTAGTAGATGGCGCCGAAGCTGACAAAGGCGACCCAGCCGAGCGCGCCGGAATGGACGTGGCCGATCACCCAGTCGGTGTAGTGCGCCAGGCCATTGACCTCGCGGATCGACATCATCGGCCCCTCGAAGGTCGACATGCCGTAAAAGCCGACGGCGGTGACGGTGAAGCGCAGGGCCGGGTCGGTGCGCAGCTTGTCCCACGCGCCCGACAGGGTCATCAGCCCGTTGATCATGCCGCCCCAGCTGGGCATCCACAGGATCACCGAGAACACCACGCCAAGCGTCTGCGCCCAGTCGGGCAGCGAGGTGTAGTGCAGGTGGTGTGGCCCGGCCCAGATGTACATGAAGATCAGCGACCAGAAATGCACCACCGACAGGCGATAGGAGTAGATCGGCCGGTTCGCCTGCTTGGGGATGAAGTAGTACATCATGCCCAGGAAGGCCGCAGTCAGGAAGAAGCCGACGGCATTGTGGCCGTACCACCACTGGATAAGCGCGTTCTGCACGCCGGAATACAGCGAATAGCTCTTCGCCTCGTAGATCGAGACCGGCAGGGCCATGTTGTTGCCCAGGTGCAGCACGGCAACGGTGAGGATGAAGGCCAGGTAGAACCAGTTGGCCACGTAGATGTGCGGCTCCTGGCGCTTGAGCAGCGTGCCGACGAACACGACGGCATAGGCGACCCAGACGATCGTCAGGAACAGGTCCAGGTGCCACTCGGGCTCGGCGTATTCCTGGCTCTGGCTGAAGCCCATCACATAGCTCAGCGCGGCCATGACGATGAAGAACTGGTAGCCCCAGAAGATGAAGTTGGCGAGCGCCTCGCCGCCGAACAGGCGGGCGCGGCAGGTGCGCTGGACCACGTAGAACGATGTGGAGAACAGTGCCGAGCCGCCAAAGGCGAAGATGGCGGCCGAGGTGTGCACCGGGCGCAGCCGGCCGAAGGCGGTGTATTCCAGGCCCAGGTTGAACATGGGCCAGCTCAGCTGCAGCGCCAGCACCACCCCGAGCAGGAAGGCGACCACTGCCCAGAACATCGCGGCGATGAGAAATTTCTTGACGATGGCCTCGTTGTACTCGACGGCAACGGCAGCCACCGGCCGCGCCGCGGCCAGCGTGCCCGTGATGCCCGGGCTCCCTGCCATGCCCGGGCTCAGTGCGATGTCAGACATGCCCCGCCTCCTGGCTCCGCGCCGCATCGATGCGGTCGAAATGCCGCCGGACCAGCCCGAAGATGAAGAGGACGGCGAAGATGGCCAGCGACAGGCCGAAGACATAGATCTCGTTGTCCAGCGCGCCGGATGCCATCACCAGGCCGACGAGGCCCAGGACGAACACCAGCAGGCCGACCGCGAGATCTCCTGTTTGCTCATGCATTGCGAATCGATTCCCCGTCACGATGGCCCGGACCAGCTTCCCGGCAGGCTCGGACGGTGCACGTTGTGTTGCGCCGCGACATTGACGCAGATCAATGCCACGGCAAAGACGAGCGAGCCTGCTGGTACCATGTTGCCCGACGACTGCAGATGAGCGGCCTGTTCGACACGCTGGCGGTGCTGTGCGGCCCGGATCAGGCCGCGCGCGGCGTGTGGCTGTTGCCGGCGCTGCTGCTGGCGGGGCTGGCCGGCAGCGTGGTGCATTGCACCGCCATGTGCGGCCCCTTCGTGCTGGGCCAGGTGGCCGACGGGCTCGCCCGGCTGCCGGCCGCGCGCATGTGCCAGGCCGCAAGGCTGCGCGGTTCGCTGCTGCTGCCGTACCACGCAGGACGGCTGGCCACCTACACTTTCCTGGGTGCCGCAGCCGGCTGGCTGGGCGCGCTGCGCCTGCCCCAGGTGGTGCCGGGGCTGTTGCTGGCCCTGGCTGCCGCGGCGTTCCTGCTGCTGGCCTGGCAGCGGCTGCAGCCCGTGTCGGCGCTGGCCGGCAGGAACGGGGGCCATGACGGCAGGGCGGGTTGCGGCAAGGCCGGGTCGGGAATCGGCGGCCTCGTCGCCCGCCTCGCAGCGTGGCAAAGGCCTGGCGGCCTGTCGATCGGGCTCGCGCTCGGGCTGCTGCCCTGCGGCATGGTATACGCGGCGCTGGCCGCTGCGGCCGCGGGCGGGCCGCTGCTCGGCGGGGCTGGAATGCTGGCCTTCGGGCTGGGCACGGTGCCTGCGCTGGTGGTGGTCGGCCTGCTGGGCCATGCCTTTGCGCGGCGCTGGCAGGTGGCGGTGAACCGTGCCGCGCCCTGGGTGCTGGCGGGCAACGCAACCCTGCTCATGTTGCTGGCCTGGCGAAGCCTGGCAGGCTGAGGCGGCCGGCAGCGGAGTCTCTGGACTTCCGCGCCTCCACGCTCCTAGGCTCGGTTCCGGAATTGGTCGGATACAAGACCAGGCCGCGGAGGACAGCTTCCATGACCACGCGCAGGCACTTCATCGGCGGCAGCATCATCGCGGCCGCGACCATGGCCCCATCGTTGCATGCCTCGGCGCAGGGGACCGGCGGACAGTTCGGCCAGTCCGGACTGGTCGGCAAGCTCCAGGGTCCAGTGCTTGCCACAACCACCCCGGCCGTCTTCAAGGAAGCGCCGCAGCTGGCCGCGCTGGTGCAGGCCGGCAAGCTTCCGCCCGTGGCTGACCGCGTTCCGGCCGAGCCGCTGGTCGTCAAGCCGCTGGAAGGGATCGGCCGCTACGGCGGCACCTGGCGGCGGGCCTTCATCGGACCTGGCGACGGCGAGAACGGCAACCGGCTCGTTGCCTCCGACAAGCCGCTGTTCTGGGATTTCACCGGCAACACCATCGCACCCGCCGTGGCGCGCGGCTTCGAACTGTCAGCCGACGGCAAGACCACCACGCTGTTCCTGCGCCGCGGCATGAAATGGTCCGATGGCGCGCCGTTCACCGCCGACGACTTCGTTTTCTGGTTCGAGGACCTGTACGGCAACAAGGACATCGTGCCCGCCCCCATTCCTGAAATGTCGGCCGGCGGCAAGCCGGGCCGGATGGTGAAGCTGGATGAGACCACCATCCAGTTCCAGTTCGACAGCCCGCACCTGCTGTTCCCCTCGATGCTGGCCGGCGACACGCTGATCGGTGGCGGCCAGGCGGCCAGGCAGTCCGGCAGCGGCACCTTCGGCGCCTATGCGCCCGCGCACTACCTCAAGCAGTTCCTGCCCAAATACTCCTCCGAGGCCGAGGCGACGCGCCGCGCCAAGGAGGCCGGCTTCGACACCTGGGCGCGCATGCTGCTGGTGCGGCAGAACTGGGCGATCAACACCGAGTTGCCGACGCTGGGGCCGTGGAAGACGACCCGCGCCATCAATACCCCGACCTGGGCGATGGAGCGCAATCCCTATTATTACGCAGTCGACACCGCCGGCAATCAGCTTCCCTATATCGACAACGTGGTGATGACGCTCGCAGACAACACCGAGATCGTGAACCTGCGGGCGATGGCCGGCGAATTCGACATGCAGGAGAGGCATATCGACCTGGCCAAGCTGCCGGTGATCCTGGAGAACCGCGACCGCGGCGGCTATGACGTGCATCTCGACCTGGCCTTCAACGGCGCGGACACGGCGCTGCACTTCAACCTGAACTACACGGCCGATGCCGAGATCGGCCGCCTGCTCGCCAGCGCCGATTTCCGCCGCGCCCTGTCGCTGGGCATCGACCGCGACCAGTTGAACGAAACCTTCTGGCTGGGCGTGGCAACGCCCGGCTCGGCGGCGCCCGCCGAGAGCCTGCCGGAGAGCCCGGGGCCGGAATGGCGGGCGAAATGGTCGGTGCTCGATGTGGCGCTTGCAAACAGGATGCTCGACGGCCTCGGCCTGAAGGCGAAGGACCGCGAGGGCTATCGGCTGCGCAGCGACAACGGCCAGCGGCTGGTGATCCAGCTTACCGTCACAAAGGCCTTTCTCGACTGGCCGGCGCATTCGCAGATGATCGCCCAGCAATGGCGCAAGATCGGCATCTTCGCCGATGTGCGCGATCAGGAACGGGCACTCGCCTTCCAGCGCGTGCGGGCGGGCGAGCACCATATCTTCGTGTTCGGCAACACCGGCTCGGAACTGCTGTTCCTGTATCCGCACTTCGTGCTGCCGGTCGATATCGGCAACGGCATCCTGGGGATGGACCTGGCCCGCTGGTATGCCTCCAACGGCGCCCAGGGCACGAAGCCCAGCGACCCGCATGTGCTGCGCGTAATGGAAATGTTCCGCTCGGCAACCACCCTTCACGAGGCGGAACGCAACAGGTTGGCGCAGGATATCTGGCGCATCGTCATCGACCAGCAGTTCAGCATCGGCGTCTGCGGCCAGTCGCCAGCCTTCGCCGGGGTGCGCCTAGTGAGTCGGCGCCTTGGGAACATTCCCGAGCGCGTCTGCATCGCCCAGCATTGCCGCACCCCGGCGAGTTCGCACCCGCCGACCTGGTTCTTCAAGGCCTGAGGGCATCAGCCGGCGGCGCGGCCACGTGCCCGTGGGGCGCCGATCGCCCCTGGCCTCCCTTGGGGTCTTGCTCTAGCTTGCAGATCACATACCGCGCCCGATCGAACGAGGTTGCGGAGTCAGATTTGTCCGGAGGACGTTCCATGACCACCCGCAGGCATTTTCTTGGCGCCGGCGCCATCCTGGCAGCCGCGGCCGCCCCCACTGTCGAAGCCCTGGCCCAGGCAGTCACCGCCAAGAGCGCGTTCGACCAGTCCGGCCTGGTCGGCAAGCTGGAGGGGCCCACCCAGGTCACGACCATCCCCGCCTCGTTCAAGGAGGCGCCGCAGCTTGCCGAACTGGTCAAGGCGGGCAAGCTGCCCGCGGTGGCCAGCCGCCTGCCGTCCGAGCCGCTGGTGCTCAAGCCGCTGGAGAGCATCGGCCGCTACGGCGGCACCTGGCGGCGCGCCTTCATCGGGCCGTCGGATGGTGAGAACGGCAACCGCATCATGGCCAGCGACAAGCTGCTGTTCTGGGACCCGACAGGCAGCAAGATCGTGCCCTCGGTGGCCAAGGCGTACGAATTGTCGGAGGACGGGAAGACCACCACGCTGCACCTGCGCAAGGGAATGCGCTGGTCGGACGGGGCGCCCTTCACCGCCGACGACTTCGTGTTCTGGTTCGAGGACCTGTACGGCAACAAGGACATCGTGCCCTCGCCGATCCCCGACATGTCGGCAGGCGGCAAGCCCGGCCGGCTGGTCAAGATCGACGAGACGACGGTGCAGTTCCAGTTCGACAACCCGAACTTCCTGTTCCCCTCGCTGCTGGCCGGCGACACGCTGATCGGCGGCGGACAGGCGGTGCGCCAGTCCGGCGGCAACACCTATGCCGCCTATGCCCCCGCCCATTACCTGAAGCAGTTCCTGCCGAAATACTCGTCCGAGGCGGAAGTGAACCGCCGCGCCCGCGAAGCCGGGTTCGACAACTGGGTGCGCATGCTGCACGTGCGCAAGGACTGGCAGCTCAATCCGGAACTGCCCACGCTCGGGCCGTGGAAGACGACGCGGCCGATCAACACGCCGACCTGGGTGATGGAGCGCAACCCGTTCTATTACGTGGTCGACACCGCGGGCAACCAGCTGCCCTACATCGACAGCATCATCATGACGCTGGCCGAAAATATCGAGGTGGTGAACCTGCGCGCCATGGCCGGCGAGTACGACCTGCAGGAGCGCCACATCGACCTGTCGAAGCTACCGGTGATCCTGGAGAACCGGGAGCGCGGCAAGTACGACGTGCATCTGGACCTCGCCTACAACGGCGCGGACACCACGCTGCACATCAACATGAACTACACCGGCGATGCGGAGGTGGGGAAATGGCTCGCCACCGCCGATTTCCGCCGCGCGCTGTCGCTGGGCATCGACCGCGACCAGCTGAACGAGACGTTCTGGCTGGGCCTGGCCACGCCGGGCTCGACGGCGCCGGCCGAGGTGATGCCGGAGAGCCCCGGCCCCGAATGGCGCAAGAAATGGTCGGTGCTGGACATCGCGCAGGCCAACAGCATGCTCGACAAGCTTGGCCTGACCAAGAAGGACAGCGAAGGCTACCGCGTGCGCACCGACAACGGCGAGCGGCTGGTGATCCAGCTGACGGCGGTGAAGGCGTTCATGGATTGGCCGGCGCATGCGCAGATGATCGCCCAGCAATGGCGCAAGATCGGCATCTTCGGCGACGTGAAGGAGCAGGAGCGCGGGCTGGCCTTCCAGCGGGTGAACTCGGGCGACCATCATATCGTGGTGTGGACGAACGGCGGCACCGAACTGCTGTACCTCTATCCGCTGTGGGCGCTGCCGGTGAGCACGGCGAACGGCAGCTACGGGCCGGAGACAGCGCGCTGGTATGCGTCCAACGGCGCGCAGGGCACCAAGCCCGCGGACCCGCACATGCTGAAGGCGCTGGAGCTGTTCCGCTCGGCGGCCGGCCAGCGGGAGGAGGAGCGCAACAAGACGGCGCAGGAGATCTGGAAGATCATGGTGGACCAGCAGTTCCACATCGGCGTGTGCGGCCAGTCGCCGGCGCTGATGGGGGTGCGGCTGGCCAGCCGGCGCCTGGCCAATATTCCCGGCCGCGTGTGCATCGCCCAGCATTGCCGCACGCCGGGAAGTTCGCACCCGTCGACCTGGTACTACAAGTCGTAGGGGCGCTTGCGCGCGATGACAAATCGTAGGGGCGCTTGCGCGCCATGATAAGTCTTAGGGGCGCTTGCGCGCCATGATCGCCTTCATTACCCGGCGGCTGCTGCTGGGCGTGCTCACCGTGTGGCTGATCTCGGTGTTGTCGTTCACCATCATCCAGTTGCCGCCGGGCGATTTCGTGGATGCCTACATCGCCCAGCTGTCCTCGTCGGGCAGCCAGGTTTCGGCGGCGGAGGCCGAGAGCCTGCGCAAGCTGTACGGCCTGGGCGAGCCGTTCTATGTGCAGTACGGCAAGTGGCTGGCGCGCATCGTCACCGGCGACTTCGGCGAGTCCATGGAGTGGCGGCGGCCGGTGACCGAGGTGATCGGCGACCGCATCTGGCTGACCCTGCTGCTGAGTTTCGCAGCCCTGATCGTAACCTGGGGGCTGGCGCTGCCGATCGGCATATTCTCGGCGGTGCGGCAGTATTCCTTCGCCGACTACGCCTTCACCCTGGTGGGCTTCATCGGCATCGCGGTGCCGAACTTCCTGCTGGCGCTGGTGATCATGTATTTCTCCTTCGTCTGGTTCGGCGCCAGCGTGGGCGGGCTGTTCTCGGCCGAGATGACGATGGCGCCGTGGAGCTGGGCCAAGGCGTGGGACCTGATGAAGCACCTGCCCTTGCCGGCGGTGATCCTGGCCCTCGGCGGCACGGCGCAGCTGATCCGCATCATGCGGGCCAACCTGCTGGACGAGTTGCGCCGGCCCTATGTGGTGACCGCGCGGGCCAAGGGGCTGTCGGAGCGGCGGGTAATCGTCAAGTATCCGGTGCGCGCGGCACTCAACCCGTTCGCCAGCAACATCGCCTATCTGTTCCCCTATCTTGTTTCCGGCTCGATCATCGTCTCGATCGTGCTGGGCCTGCCCACGGTGGGACCGCTGCTGGTGAAGGCGCTGGTGGCGCAGGACATGTTCCTGGCCGGCACCATTGTGCTGCTGCTGGGCCTGATGACCGTGGTGGGCACCTTCATCTCCGACCTCGTGCTGATGTGGGTTGATCCGCGCATTCGCCACCAGATGGACTAGCCGATGGCGCAGATCGATTCCGAGAGATATGCCGTTGCCTCGCAGCTTCAGCTGACCTGGTGGCGGTTCCGCCGGCACCGGCTGGCCATGGTGAGCATGGTGCTGCTGGGGCTGTTCTACCTGATGGCGATCTTCGCCGACTTCCTGGCGACCACCGACCCGCATGCGACGGACGCGCGCACCAGCTACATCGCGCCGCAGCCGATCCATCTGTTCGACGAGGACGGCAGATTCCGGCCGCACGTGAACGGCATCAAGGGCGTGCGCGACATGCGCACGTTCAAGCTGGTCTATACGGTCGATCCGTCGCGCAAGGTGTATATCGACTTCTTCGGGCGGGGCTATTCCTATAGCCTGTTCGGCCTGTTCCAGTCCGACCGCCACCTGATGACGCTGAAGAACCCCGAACGCGGCGACGGCATCTACCTGCTGGGCACCGACCTGCTCGGGCGCGATCTGTGGTCGCGGCTGATGGTGGCGACGCGGGTGTCGCTGACCATCGGGCTGGTGGGGGTGACGATCAGCCTGTTCCTCGGCGTGCTGCTGGGTGGGGTCTCGGCGGTGTACGGCGGAATGGCCGACACCGCGATCCAGCGCGTGATCGAGGTGATCCGTTCCATGCCGACCATTCCACTGTGGCTGGGGCTGGCCGCGGCACTGCCGAACGACTGGAGCGTGCTGCAGATCTATTTCGCCATCACCATCATCATCTCGCTGTTGGCGTGGACGGACCTGGCCCGCGTGGTCCGGGGGAAATTCCTGGCGCTGAAGGAGGAGGATTTCGTGATGGCGGCGGAACTCGCCGGGGCGTCGCAAGGGCGGATCATCTTCCGGCACATGCTGCCGAGTTTCGCCAGCCACATCATCGCCGCCGTCAGCCTGGCGCTGCCCGCCATGATCATCAGCGAGACGTCGCTGAGCTTCCTGGGGCTGGGGCTGCGGCCGCCGGCGATTTCGTGGGGGATCCTGTTGCAGGATGCCCAGAACATCCAGACCCTGGCGCTGGCGCCTTGGCTGCTGGTATCGGCCATTCCGGTGGTGGTGGTGATCCTGGCCTTCAACTTCCTGGGCGACGGCCTGCGCGATGCGGCGGACCCCTATGGCTGATCCCATCCTTTCCGTTCGCCACCTGCGGACGCAGTTCTTCGGGCCGGAGGGCGTGGTGCGCGCCGTGGACGGCGTGGATTTCGACGTGTTCGAGGGCCGCACCCTGGGCGTGGTGGGCGAGAGCGGCTGCGGCAAGTCGGTGACGGCGCGGTCGTTGCTGGGCATCGTGGACCGGCCCGGCCGGGTGGTGGGCGGCAGCATCATGCTGCGCCGGGCAGGCGGCGAGGTGGTGGACCTGGCGAAGCTCTCGAACGAGGAGATGCGGCGCTATCGCGGGCCGGAGATAGCACTGGTGTTCCAGGAGCCGATGGCCAGCTTCAGCCAGCACTACACCGTCGGCAACCAGATCGGCGAGGGCATCAAGCTGCATCTGGGGCTGAACGAACGGGCGGCGCGCAAGCGAGCGATCGAGTTGCTGGACATGGTGGGCGTGCCGCAGCCGTCGCGGCGGGTGGACGACTACCCGTTCCAGCTTTCGGGCGGGCTGCGGCAGCGGGTGATGATCGCGATGGCGCTGTCGTGCGACCCGCGCATCCTGATCGCCGACGAGCCGACGACGGCGCTGGATGTCACCACGCAGGCGCAGATCCTGGATCTGCTGCGCCACCTGCAGGCGCAGCGGGGGCTGGCGATCATCCTGATCACGCACGACATGGGTGTGATTGCCGAGATGGCGCACGACGTTTCGGTGATGTATCTGGGCCGGGCGGTGGAGACCGGGTCGGTGCAGGAGATATTCACCACGCCGAAGCACCCGTACACGCGGGCATTGCTGAAATCGATCCCGACGGTGCTGGCCAAGCCGCGGACGCGGCTGCCAACCATCGCCGGGTCGATCCCGCATCCGTTCAACCGGCCGAAGGGCTGCGCCTACCATCCGCGCTGTGCCGAGATCATCGGGGCGGTGTGCGAGCGGGCGGAGCCGCCGGCGGTGGACACGGCGGACGGGCGGCAGGTGCGCTGCTTCCTGCATGGCGGGATGGAGGAGGCCCAGGCGGAACTGGCGGGGACGCAGTTGGCGGGGGCGGCGTCGTGAGCGAGACGATCCTCGAGGTCCGCGGGCTGAAGAAGCACTTCCCGATCCGGCGCGGGCTGCTGCGCCGGGTGGTGGGCCAAGTGAAGGCGGTGGACGGGGTGTCGTTCTCGATCCGCCGCGGCGAGACGCTGGCGCTGGTGGGCGAGAGCGGCTGCGGCAAGACCACGGCGGCGCGCTGCATCCTGCGGGCCTATGCGCCGACGGCGGGCGAAATCCGCTTCAAGGTGGCAGGGCAGGAGGTGGATCTGGCGGGGCTAGCGCGGCGGCAGTTGCGGCCGTTGCGGCGACATATCCAGATGGTGTTCCAGGACCCGTATTCGTCGCTGAACCCGCGCATGGTGGTGGGCGACATCATCGGCGAGCCGCTGCTGATCAACGGCATGACCGACCGCGCCGAACGGCGGCGGCGGGTGGCCGAACTGATGGAATTGGTGCAGTTGCCGGCGGCGTACTACAACCGGTTTCCGCATGCGTTCTCGGGCGGGCAGCGGCAGCGGATCGGGATTGCGCGGGCGCTGTCGCTGAATCCCTCGCTGATCGTGGCCGACGAGCCGGTGAGCGCGCTGGATGTGTCGGTGCAGGCCCAAATTCTCAACCTCATGCTGGACCTGCAGGACCGGCTGGGGCTGACCTACCTGTTCGTGGCGCACGACCTGTCGGTGGTGAAGCATGTCAGCGACCGGGTGGCGGTGATGTATGTCGGCCGGATCGTGGAACTGGCCGAGACCGAGGCGCTGTTCGGCCGGCCGCTGCATCCGTACACCGAGGCGCTGCTGTCGGCGGCGCCCACGCCGGTGCCCGGGGCGGTGAGCAGCCGGATCGTGTTGGAGCGCGAGATCGCCGACCCGGCCAATCCGCCGCCGGGCTGCACCTTCCATCCGCGCTGCCGGTATGCCGTGGATGCCTGCCGGGCGGAGGTGCCGGAACTGCGCGAGGTGCAGCCGGGGCGGCTGGTGGCCTGCCATCGGGCGGAGGAGCTGGGTCTGGCAGGCGTTGGCGCGGCGGAGGCGGTGGCGCCGGCCTGATATTTTTCCCATATCGGAACGTTCGGGACGCCTGTCGGCGCGGGCGGTCAGGCGGGCGAAAGGCGGCGCGGCGGGGATGGCCGGTCGGCGTGTTGTTGGGCGGCACCCCGGCAAAGTAGCCCGAGGACCCGAACAACCAGAAGGTTATGGATCTGTTCAGCGCCGCGGCCAGACAGAATGGCGAGGAGCGCATCAAGACCGTCCAGGAGATCTGGAAGATCCTGATCGACCAGCAATACGCCGTCGGCACCGTAGGCCATTCGCCGGCGCCGATGGGCGTGCCTGGCGAGCGACCGCCCGGACAACGTGCCCGACTGCAACTCCATCGCCCAGCCTTGCCGCCCGCCGGGGCGCATCTGGAGACGTAGTTCCACCGGAACTGAACCGGCCACCGTTCCGCACCCTCATTGCCGTCCCTTGTCCGTTCCGCCACGGATTGGACAGGGGCCGTTTCCATCTCCCGCAGACGTGATCAACTCGGCGCAGCTTGCGCGGCCTTGCGTGCCAAACGACGCGATTGGATTGACGTGGATCATGGTTCGGCCCTCCGGCGGCGATGCAGGTTGATGACGTCCGGCGGCACCCCGCATCGCCTGATCCCGGGCGATCCGAAGGGGGAGGAAGTCGGCTCAACCAGGAGTTTCCCATGAACAAGCATCTGCGCTTTGCGCTGACAGCTGTCCTGTTCAGCACTAGCGTCGCAACGTTTGCCGGTGCACAGCCGGTCCAGCAGCGTGATCGGACGCAGCAACAGGATCAGGACCGCGACCGCACGCGCGACCAGACCCGGGCGGACGAACCGATATTCGGCAGCCAGCTCATGACCCAGCAGGAGCGGACGCAATACAGAGAGCGCATGCGCGAGGCCACCACCGCCCGGGAGCGCGAGCGCGTCCGCGCCGAGCACCACGAACGGATGCAGGCCCGCGCGCGCGAGCGCGGCGTAACTCTGCCGGATGTTCCGCAACAGGGCCGCGGCCCTGGCACGGGCATGGGCACAGGTCCCGGGGCGGGCGGGGGAATGGGGGCTGGCGGCGGGACGGGCCAGGGCGGCGGGCGGCGCTGAGCCTCGCATCCCGTGCGGGTGGGCGGATGACCAAACCTTAAGGCATCCGCCCTTGACCCCTCGTTGCCGAACGGCCACGTCGGAAGCATGAAAATCATCATCAACCGCGTGCTCGACAGCCGCTTCGGCGAGAACGGGCGCACCATCGACATGACGCCGGAGGGCGAGTTCCGCTCGCCGCCGCCCATGCCCTGGTCGGCGAAGATCCTGCGCTATGCCATCGTGGTGGCGGTGCTGGCCGCGGGGCTGGCGGTGGCCGCCCTGATGCTGTGGTTCGCGCTGATCCTGATCCCGGTGGCGATCGGGGCAGGGTTGGTCGCCTACGGCATCTTCCGCTGGCGCCTGTGGCAGGCGCGTCGCGCGCAGGCGGGGCGCCACGACATCTACCGACCGTAGGCTACAAGGATCTGGGGCCGCTGGCCGGCGCGCGAAGACGCACTCGGGCACCAGAGGGCCGAGGGCGAACTTCCTGCCCTGAATTTCAGCAAGGCTGGGCTCTGCCCAGTCCCGCCAGGGGCCAAGCCCCTGGATCTTTTTGAACTATGGACGAAGGCTCCCGTAGGCTGTCGGCTTTGTTGGATCAGGGATCTCATCGCAGAGAACAAAGATAATGGGATCAAAGGGTCTTCGACCCTTTGCGGGTCGAGGGCAGAGCCCTCGCCTTCCTTCTCGCCGATCGGCCGGTGCCCTGGCCTTCCTCTATTCCGCCGCCAGCTTGGATTCGCCCGCCATCCCGAACTCCCGCGCCAGCAGCGTATAGCTGCGCCGGCGGGCCTCGGGGTCGTGGGCGGTGGACAGCACGACCATCTCCTCCACCTGCAATTCCTCGGCCAGCGCGCGCAGCTTGGCCGCCACCACGTCGGGCGTACCCCAGAAGCTCTGCTCGCGTAGCCGCTCCAACTTCAGCTTCTCGGCATTGGAATATTCATGGGCCGCCGCCTCCTCGGGCGAAGGCAGCGGGGCGAACACGCCGCGATCGCGCCAGATGCGGGCCAGGGCGCGGCTGCTGAACAGGCGCTCGGCCGCCGCCTGCGTCTCGGCGGTGACCGCCCACACGCAGACCGCGCCCAGCGGGGTGGGGTGGCGGGCGCTGGGCCGGTAGCCGGTGCGGTAGATGTCCAGCACCTGGGCCGCGCCATAGCCGTCCGAGATGAAATAGGCGAAGCAGTGCGGCAGGCCGAAATGCGCCGCAACCTGGGCGCCATAGGTGGAACTGCCGAGGATCCAGGTCTCCGGCACCGTCGGCCCCTGCGGCTGGGCGGTGATGCTGCGGAACGGGTGGCGCTCCACCAGGGGTTCTCCGGCCAGCCAGGCCATCAGGTCGCGCACGTCGGCGGGGAAGTTGTCGGCGGCCTGGGCGGCGTTGGGGTTCAGCGCATGCGCGGTCAGCCCGTCCGAGCCGGGCGCGCGGCCCAGGCCGAGGTCGATGCGCCCGGGCGCGATCGCCTCCAGCACGCGGAACTGCTCGGCCACCTTCAACGCCGAGTAGTGCGGCAGCATCACGCCGGCGCTGCCGATGCGGATGCGGTGGTAGTGGCCGCCAGGGCGGCCATCAGCACCTCTGGCGCCGAGCCGGCGATGCTGGCCGAGTTGTGGTGCTCGGCCACCCAGTAGCGGTGGTAGCCCAGGGCCTCGCAATGTTTCACCAGCGCCAGGCTCTCGCGGATCGACACGTCGGGCGCGCGGCCCGTCACCACGGTCGACTGGTCCAGCACGGAAAGGCGCATGGCGTGGTCCCCCTTCAAAGGCTCGCGGGCGTCAGAAGCCCAAGGACGTCAAAAAGCTCACGGACGTCAAAAGCTCACTGTGCCAAATGTCGCCTTCAGCACGGCATAGGCAAGCCCGCCGACCACAAAACCGACCAGCGTGCCGTTGATGCGCACGTATTGCAGGTCTGGCCCGATGCGCAGTTCCAGCTTCTCGGTGATGGTGCGGCTGTCCCAACCGCCCACCACGTCGGCGACGAAATCGGCGATCTGCACCTGGCCGGAGGGCATCAGCCCGCCGATCAGCCCCTGCACCGTGTTCTGCAGCCGCGCATGGGCCACCGGGTCGGTGGCGAGCAGGTTGCCGAGATTGGCCAGCGCCTCCTCCAGGAAGGCGACGGTGCGCCCGGTCGGCTTGCCGGCATCGGCCTCGAAGGCCAGGCGCATGCGCGACCATACGTCCCAGAACCAGGCGGTGACCGATTTCATGGGCCACCACGCGGCGCAAAGCCCCGCCGATCTCGGCGGCGCGGGCCGGATCCTCCTCGATGCGGGCGATCTCGCGGCGCACCCATTCGTCGAAGGCGGCACGCAGTTCCGAATTGTCCGATTCCACCTTGTCCAGCTCGGCGTTGACCACGCCCAGCACCCGGCTGGCCAGTGTGGCGCCGAGCGCCCAGCCCACCAGCCGGCCGCCCTGTTCGCGCACCCGGTCCTGGATCGCCTGGCGCAGTGCCTCCTCGCGCGAGACCAGCAGAAGCTTGATCTGGGTCAGCACATAGCCGAACACCTCCTGGTGGCGCCCGCCCTCCACCAGTTGGCGCAGGGCGCGGCCGATCAGCCGCCCGGCTTCGGGCCCGCCGAGCATGCGCGGCAGCACGCGGGTGATGACCTTGCGGGCGCGCCCGTCCTCCACCGTGCCCAGCAGCTTGGGCAGCATTTCCGCCAGGGCCTGGGCGGCGGGGCGGGCGGTGGCGGGGTCTGCGAGGGTGCGGGCGATGATGCCGGCGAGGTCGAGGCGGGCGATGGTGCGCGCCACCTCGGCCTCGGTGAACACGTGGGTGCCGACGAAGCGGCCGAGCGCGCGGCCCAGCCGGGCCTTCTGCGCCGGGATGATGGCAGTGTGGGGGATGGGCAGGCCCAGCGGGTGGCGGAACAGCGCGGTCACCGCGAACCAGTCGGCGATGCCGCCCACGAACCCGGCCTTGGCGGCGGCCTGCAGCACCTCGGTGGCGATGCCCGGCGGCAGCCAGTAGGTGCCGATGGTCAGCGCCGCCATGCCCGCGACCAGCCCGGTCGCCACCCCCTTGTGGCGGCGCAGCGAGGCGCGCGCGACGGCATCGGGGTCGCGGGTAGGGGCCGGTTCGGTGGGGCTCATGCGCATGGAAGCTATCACGCCGGATGGGTTTGCCGGCAAGCCCGGGCGGGTGTAACAGTATAACAATGCATTGGCGCTTCCCCGACCCGATGGACCTGACCGCCGGCCTGGCACTGCGCCTGGGCGCGGCGCTGACCGTCGTCGTGGTTATCTGGGGCGTGGTGTGGTGGGCATGGTGACGCCGACGCCCCCCCCGCCGCCTATCGTGATCGCGGCGCTGGAATGCCGGTTTGCCCGGCGTGGCGCCCTGCGCGGCCTCGGCGGCCGTTTCGCGCCGGGCAGCCTTACCGCCGTCGTCGGCCCGAACGGCGCCGGCAAGACCACGCTGCTGCGCGCGCTGGCCGGCCTGCATCCGGCGCATGCCGGCCATATCGACCGCGGCGGCCTCGCCCCCCGGCAGATCGCCCTGTTGCCGCAGGCCAGCGCGCTCGACCGCTCCTTCCCGGTCACCTGCGCCGATCTGGTGGCACTTGGTGCCTGGGGCGCGATGGGTGCGTGGGGTGCGGCGCCGGCCGACCTTACGGCGCGGGTGCAGGATGCCCTCGCGCAGGTCGGCCTGCACGGCTTCGGGCCGCGCGCGGTGGGGGCGCTGTCGGCGGGGCAGTTCCAGCGTGTGATGTTCGCCCGCCTGATCGTGCAGGACGCGCCGGTGGTGTTGCTGGACGAGCCGACCGCGGCGTGGACGCGCGCACCGAGGCCGACCTTGTTGCGCTGATCCGGGCTGGCACCGCGAGGGCCGCACCGTGATCGCCGTGCTGCACGACCTCGACCTGGTGCGCGCCGCCTTCCCCGAGACGCTGCTGCTGGCCGGCGAGCCGGTTGCCTGGGGCCCGACCGCCGCCGTGCTGACGCCGGAGAACCGGCTGCGCGCGCGACTGCTGGCCGAGGCGCGAGGAGACCTGCCGGCCGGCGGCGCGCCGCTTGACCACGACCTGTTGTTCGCCCCGTTCCGATTACGGCGTTCATGCGCCGCGCCCTGGCCGGCGGCGTGGCGCTGTCGCTCGCTGCCCCGCCGCTGGGCGTGCTGCTGGTGCTGCGGCGGATGGCCTGACCAGCGAGGTGCTGCAGCACGGCATCCTGCCCGGCGTCGCCCTGGGCGCGGTCGCGGGCGGGCTGTCGCTATCGGCGATGGGGCTGGGCGGCTTCTGGCGGGGCTGGCCGTGGTGCTGCTGGCCGGCATCGTCTGACCGCGCCACCGGCGGCGCGAGGACAGCCAGTTCGCCAGCTTCCACCTCTCGGCGGTGGCGCTCGGCGGGCTGATCGTGTCGCGAAGGGCCCCGGCGTCGATCTCACTCAACTGCTGTTCGGCAGCGATGCTGGCGGTGGACATGCCGGCCTGATGCTGGTGGCCGGGGCGGCGGCTCGGTGCTCGCTCTGGGGCTGGCGGTGATCTGGCGGCCGCTGGTGGCGGAATGCTTCGACCCCGACTTCCTGCGCGCCGTCGGCGGGCGCGGGCGGCTGGCCACGTGCTGTTCCTGGCGCTGGTGGTGCTCAACCTGGTGGCCGGCTTCCAGACCCTGGGCACGCTGATGGCGGTGGGCTGATGATGCTGCCCGCCGTCGCCGCACGCCACTGGTCCGACCGGCTGGCCGGACAGGTGCGCGCCGCCATCGCCATGGCGCTGCTGGCCAGCTATGGCGGGCTGCTGCTGTCGTTCCACGCCGACGTGCCGGGCGGGCCGGCGATCGTGCTGGCGGCTGGCGTGCTATGGGCTGCCGGGTTGCTCGCGGGCCCACACGCCAGCCTGCGGGCGCGCTGGTCGGCCGCCCGGAACGGCGCCGATGCGTGACAGGCGCGGGGCACGGCGGCACTGTGGCCGCGCGACCGATACGGGAGACACGCCGCCATGACCATCCGCCGCCTGATGCCGGAGGCCCGCCTCGCCGGCGCCACCGTGCACGGCAACACTGTCTATCTCGCCGGCCAGGTGGCCGACGACACCAGCCTGGACGCCGAGGGCCAGATGGCCGACATCCTGCGCCAGATCGACGCGTTGCTGGCCGAGGCCGGCACCGACCGGCGGCATCTGCTGATGGTGCAGATCTACATCCAGGATTTCGCCGATTTCGACGGCATGAACCGCGCCTGGGATGCCTGGGTGGACCGCGACCACCTGCCGGCCCGCGCCACGGTGCGGGCCGAGCTGGCCGACCCCACCTGGCGCATCGAGGTGACGGGGATCGCGGCGCTGCCGTGACGGCGCGGCCGAAGCCGCAGGCCGGCGGGCATTTCGACCGCGCCTGGCTGCGCACGCTGGCCTTCACGCTGGCGATGGTCGGGCTGGTGACGCTGGCCATGGGGGCCGACCGCGTGTTCGCCGCCGCGGCGCTGGCCACCTGCGGCGTCGGGTTCGGCTTCTTCTACCTGCTGTTCGCCACCGGGGCGCATTTCGGCCTGACCATGGCCAACGGGCTGGCCGTCTATGTCTGCCTGTTCGCCTATTTCCGCGAGGCGAACTTCGCCGAGGCGCCGCACGGCGCGGTGCTGCTGGGCTTCGCCCTGCCGGTGGTGGCGTTCCTGGCCGGCTGCTACGCCAACCGGGTGGCCATCGGCCATGCGCTCGGCACCCGCCATGCGGTGGTGCCGACCCACCTGCCCCGGCTGGGGCGCTGGTTGCCCGGGCTGCTGCTGGTCGGCGTCACCTCCTTCCTGCTGCCGCGCACGGCGCTCGACGCCACCGCCCAGGGCTGGGTGCTGCTGGCGGCGATGGCGGCGATCGGCGCGCTGGTGGCCGTGGCCGCGCGCGACGTGGTGCTGCTGCTGATCGACGTGGCCACCCTCATCGAGAACGTGGCCGACCGGGCGCACCGGCTGCTGATGCCGGTGGTCGCCTTCCTGACCTACTACGCGCTGGTGATCATCGTCTTCGCCTGCCTCTACCGCATCGCCGAGATGGCGCTCGGCGCCGGGCAGTTCCGGGTGCACGGCCGGGTGCAGGCGCTGTCCTTCGCCGAGGCGCTGTATTTCAGCGTGATCACCATGGCCACCGTCGGCTATGGCGACATCGTGCCCGACGGCGCGCTGGTGCGCGCGCTGGCGGCCGGCGAGGTGGTGCTGGGCGTGCTGCTGCTGCTGTTCGGTTTCGGCGAGATCATGCGCGCCCGCGACACCGTGCGCCCGGCCGATCCGCCGCGCCGGCGCCGGAGCGAGGACGGGGCGGAGGAATGAGCGGCATCGCGACCAAGTTCCGCCACGATGGCGGCGCAGGGTATGCATGTGGCGGGAGGACGTGATGGAGTTCAGCGGACGCAGGATGCTGGTGACGGGCGGGGCGGGATTCCTGGGCGCGAACCTGTGCCATGCGCTGGCCGCGCGCGGCGCCAGGTGACGGCGCTGGACGGCTTCCTGTTCGGCGGCGGCGCCAACCCCGCCAACCTCGACGGCGCGGATGTGGAACTGGTGCGGGCCGACATCCGCGAGGTGGATCTGCGGCCGCTCTGCGAGGGCGTGGACGTTATCTTCAACCTCGCCGCCCAGACCAGCCACATGGGCGGGCAGCGCGACCCGCTGGCCGATATCGCGGTGAACGCGGTGGCCCAGGTGCGGCTGATCCAGGCCGCCCGCGAGGCCGCGCCGGACGCCGTGGTCGTGCATGCCTCCACCCGCCAGTTCTATGGCCGCCCGCACTACCTGCCGGTGGACGAGAAGCACCCGGTCTCTCCGCCCGACGCCAACGGCGTGTCGAAATTCGCCGGCGAGCAGTACTGGATGATCGAGCACCGCACCGCCGGTCGCCCCGTGGTCTCACTGCGCCTGACCAACTGCTACGGCCCGCGCCTGCGCGTCCGCGACGCGCGGCAAACCTTCCTGGGCATATGGATCCGCTGCGTGCTGGAAGGCCGGCCGTTCGAGGTGTGGGGCGGCGAGCAGTTGCGCGACATGACCTATGTGGACGACGTGACCAACGCCTTCCTGCGCGCCGCCGCCACGCCCGCCTGCCACGGCCACGTCTTCAACATCGGCGGCCCGCCGCCCGCCTCGCTGCTGGACATCGCCGAGATCATGCGCCGCGTCGGCGGGCCGCAGGTGCAGTTCACCACTCGAGAGTTCCCCGCCGACCGCAAGACCATCGATATCGGCAGCTACCATGCCGACGACGGCGCCTTCCGCGCCGTAACAGGCTGGGTGCCCGAGGTGTCGCTGGAAGAAGGCATCCGCCGGTCGCTTGAATGGTATCGGCCGCGGTTGGCGGATTATCTGTGAGAATGTTCTTTTTTGAAAAAAAGAACCAAAAAACTTTCATCCACTCTGCGCGGATGCCGCTTGCCGGGGCGCAAATGAATAGAAGTCTTTTTGCTTCTTTTTCTTCAGAAAAAGAAGGCCTTCCTTCCCTGATCCCCCCGCCGAGGTTGCCATGACCGCCCCCATCACCGTCCCCCAGGCCAATCCCGGCGCCGGCTACCAAGCCCAAAAGGCGGAAATCGACGCCGCCGTTTCCCGCGCGCTCGGCTCCGGCTGGTACATCCTTGGCGCCGAGGGCCGCGCCTTCGAGGCCGAGTATGCCGCCTGGCTCGGCACGGCGAAGGCGGTCGGCTGCGCCAACGGCACCGACGCGCTGGCGCTCGCCTTGCGCGGCCTGGGCATCGGCCCCGGCTGCGCGGTCGCCACCGTGTCGCACACGGCGGTCGCCACCGTGGCGGCGGTGGAGATGGTCGGCGCCACGCCGGTGCTGATCGATATCGACCCCGTCCACTACACCATGGACCCGGCGGAACTGGCGGAAGTGCTGGACAGCCCGCCGTCCGGCCTGCCGCCGATCCGCGCGGTGATACCCGTTCATCTGTATGGCCAGGCCGCCGACCTGGGGGCGATCACGGCGGCGGCGGCGCGGCATGGCGCGGCGGTGATCGAGGATTGTAGCCAGGCGCATGGCGCCACGCTCGGCGGGCGCAAGCTCGGCACCTTTACCGAGGTTTCGACCTTCAGCCTCTATCCCACCAAGAACCTCGGCGCGCTCGGCGACGGGGGGGTGCTGGCGACGAACGACGAGGCGCTGGCCACGCGCATCGCGGCACTGCGCCAGTACGGCTGGCACCAGCACTACATCTCCGACGAATGCGGCGTGAACTCGCGGCTGGATGAGGTGCAGGCGGCGATTTTGCGGGTGAAGCTGGCACGGCTGGACGCGAACAACGCCCGCCGGCAGGCGATCGCCGCAGCCTACGACGCTGCCCTGCCACCGGGCGTTGCGGCCCCGGCCCGCCGCCCCGGGGCCAGCCACGTCTTCCATCAGTATGTGCTGCGCAGCCCCGACCGTGCCGCGATGCAGGCCCGGCTGCGCGAACAGGGCGTGGCCACCGGCATCCACTACCCCGTGCCAGTGCACCTCCAGCCAGCCTACAAGGGCCGCATCGCCATGGGCCCGGCTGGCTGCCGCGCCAGCGAACGGGCCTCGGCCGAGGTGTTCAGCCTGCCGATGTTCCCGGAACTGACCGACGCGCAGGTGGCGCAGGTCTGCGCCACCCTGAAGGGATAGGCGCCAGGCTACTTCTTCTTCGCGGCGATCAGGCGCTTGTAGATGGCCATGTAGTCGTCGGCCATGCGCAGGTTGGTGAAGCGCTGCTCGAAGCGGCGGCGCACGCCGGCCCGGTCGATCTCGCCCACGCGCCGGGCGGCGGCGATCGCGCCCGCCATGTCGTCCACGATGAACCCGGTCACGCCGTCCTCGATGATCTCCGGCACGCTGCCGCGGCGGAAGGCGATCACCGGCGTGCCGCAGGCCATCGCCTCGATCATCACCAGGCCGAACGGCTCCTCCCAGTCGATCGGCACCAGCAGCGCCTTGGCGTCCGACAGGAAGCCCACTTTCTGCGAGTCGTTGATCTCGCCGATGAAGTTCACATGCGGCTGGCTGAACAGGTGCTTGATCTCGCGATCGAAATACAGCTGGTCGGCGCGGTCGATCTTGGCGGCCACGCGCAGTTCTACGTCGCATGCGCCGGCGATCTCGATGGCGCGGTCCACCCGCTTCTCAGGCGAGACGCGGCCGAGGAAGGCGAAATACGGCGTCTGCCCGGTCGGCTGCGGCGTCAGCAGGTCGGCGGGCATGCCGTGGTGCACGGTGCCGGCCCAGCCCAGGTTGGGCACCGGCTTGCGCTGGTTGTCGGAAATCGACACCACCGGCACGTGAGGGAACCGGCTGTAGACGACGCCGAACTCGTGCAGGTCGAGCCGCCCGTGCAGCGTGGTGACGAACGGCACGCCGAGGCGCGAGAATACCGAGTTCGGCCAGTAGTCGATATGGAAGTGCAGCACGTCGAAATCGAACGCACGCTGCGCGACGTGCTCGATCATCAGCGCATAGGTCGCCACCCAGTCGTCCACCGGCGACAGGCGCAGCGCCTGAGGCCACACCGGGTCGAGCTTGGCCGAGGTGATCGAATCGCCCGAGGCGAACAGCGTCACGTCGTGGCCCTGCTGCACCAGCGCCTCGGTGATCCAGTGCACAACGCGCTCGGTGCCGCCATACAGCTTGGGCGGCACGGCCTCGAACAACGGGGCAACCTGGGCGATGCGCATGGGGGAACCTTCCGGGTCGGATGGCCGGCTGCTAGGGCAGCCGGCGGATCGAACCACCTGAATCTAGGCGGCTATGTTGTCGAAATCGCGGCGCCGGCGAGGCGCCGGTACAGCACGAGGTAGTCCTCGGCCATTCGCCGCGCGGTCCAGCGTTCCTCGAAACGCCGCCGAACGGCGAAACGATCCATTTCGCCCAGCCTGTTGCAGGCGGCCACCGCCCCGTCCACGTCGTCCACGATGAAGCCGGTCAGCCCGTCCTCGATCACCTCGGGCACCGAGCCGCGGCGGAAGGCCACCACCGGGCAGCCGCATGCCATCGCCTCGATCATCACCAGCCCGAACGGTTCCGGCCAGGCGATGGGGAACAGCAGCGCCTTCGCGCCCGACAGGAAGGCGGGCTTATGGGTGTCGTCGATCTCGCCGACGAACTCCACCCCCGGGCCGTCCAGCAGCGGCGCCACCACCGCCTCGTGGAAAGGCAGGTCCTCCTCGCCGATCTTGGCGGCGATCTTCAGCTTCACCCCGCAGGCGCGCGCGATGCGGATCGCCTCCACCACGCCCTTTTCCGGCGAAATGCGCCCCAGGAACGCGAAATATTCCGGCGCGCCCCCCGCTCCCGCGGGCGCCATCGGCTTCAGCAACTCCGCCGGCATGCCGTGCAGGATGGTCGCCGCCCAGGCGAGGTGCGGCGCCGGCTGGCGCTGGCTCTCGCTGATCGACACCAGCGGCGCATCGGGGAACATGCCGTACACGCCGGGCACCCAGTCCTGGTCCAGCCGCCCGTGCAGCGTGGTCAGGAACGGCGTCGGCTGGCGGGTGAAGACCGGGAAAGGATGGAAATCGATGTGGAAATGCAGCACGTCGAACTCTTGGGCGGCGCGGCGCACCGTCTCGATCATGCGCACATAGGGCGCGTTGTTCACCTCGAAGTTGCGCACGAAACGCGCCGCGGCGTCGCGCACCGGCACCAGCCGCGCCGAGGTGCGCGAATCGCCGGTGGCGAACAGCGTCACGTCGTGGCCCATCGCCACCAGCAATTCGGTCAGCCAGTGCACCACCCGCTCGGTGCCGCCATAGCGCAGCGGCGGGACGGATTCGAACAGCGGTGCGATCTGCGCAATACGCATTGCGTGTGAAACCCTCTCGCGAACGGGACGTTAACTGAAGGCAAAATGTGGCGTCATCACGCCTATGCCGCCCCCCAACCGCAAGCCCCCAGCCGTAAGTTCCCGCACCGCAAGTTCCACGCACTAATCCCCCCGCTTAAGCTCCCGTCTTAAGCCGCCAGTCTTAAACTCATGGGGATCCACATGTTCCCTGGCCCGCCCGCCTTCCGCAAAACTGGCTCCTTTAGGGCTGCGGACCTCCCGAGAAATCGGCATCTGGAGGCCGATCACCCCTTTTTCTGCCGCATTGCCATGGCCTGATGAAGTCTTGACCGGACCCGAGCGCACAGGAACGCAGCCAGTGAACCTTGCAGCACACCAGCCTCAGATCATCGAGTACCATGGCCGACCGCTGGCCTTCCTGCTCCACTACGTACGCCGGCATGCGCTCGGCCATGGCGTGGTGCTTGGCGCGGTGGTGGCCGCCGTGTTCTGCGCCATGTTCACCCAGTACGCCATCAAGCTGCTGATCGACGTGGTCAGCCGCGGCCCGGAGGCGGGCGGCTCGGCGATATGGAGCACCTTCATCCTGCTCAGCGTGCTGATCGTCGCAGACAACGGCATGTGGCGCGTCGGCGGCTGGATGGCCGCCCATACCTTCGTGCGCGTCACCGGCGACGTGCGCGGCGACCTGTTCGCCCACCTCGCCGGCCATTCGCCGACCTACTTCTCCGAGCGCATGCCCGGCACCATGGCCAGCCGCATCACCGCCACCTCCAACGCCATTTTCCAGACCGAGAACACCGCGGCCTGGACCGTGCTGCCGCCGATCCTGGCGGTGCTGATCGCCATCGTGCTGATCGGCACGGTGAACCCGTTCATGGCGCTGGCACTCGCCACCGTCTCCTTCGCCATGGCCGCCGTGATCTTCCGTCTGGCCAAGGCCGGCACCCCCATCCACCGCAACTTCGCCGAGAAGGCCGCCGGGGTGGACGGCGAGCTGGTCGACGTCATCTCCAACATGTCGGTCGTGCGCGTGTTCGGCGCGCTGCTGCGCGAGCAGCGGCGCATCAACGAGCGCATCGACACCGAGATGGGCGCCCGGCGCGCAAGCCTGCTCTATCTCGAGAAGCTGCGGCTGATCCACGCCGTGCAGACCGCCTTCGTCACCGCCGGCCTGCTCGCCTGGGCGGTGGTGATGTGGCTGAACGGCCAGGCCACCGCCGGCGACATCGTGCTGATCAGCTCGCTCGGCTTCACCATCCTGCACGGCACCCGCGACCTCGCGGTCTCGCTGGTCGACCTCACCCAGCACATCGCCCGGCTGGACGAGGCGATCGACACCCTGCTGCTGCCGCACGACATGCCCGACGCGCCCGATGCGGTGCCGCTGCTGCCCGGCCCGGGCCGCGTGGTGTTCAAGGACGTGCACTTCGCCTATCCCGGCCGCGGCCGCATCGTCCATGGCCTCGACCTGGTGATCGAGCCGGGCCAGCGCGTGGGCCTGGTGGGCGCCTCGGGCGCGGGCAAGTCCACCGTGGTGTCGCTGCTGCAGCGCTTCTACGACGTGGAGCAGGGCAGCGTATCGATCGACGGGCAGGACGTTCGCACCGTTACCCTCGAAAGCCTCAACGCCCGCATCGCCGTGGTGCCGCAGGACGTGGCGCTGTTCAACCGCACCGTGCTGGAGAACCTGCGCTACGCCCGCCCCGAGGCCAGCGAGGACGACCTCGCCCATGCCGTGAACACCGCCCGCTGCCGCGACTTCATCGAGGCGATGCCGCAGGGCTTCTACACGCCGGTCGGCAACCGCGGCACCCGCCTGTCCGGCGGCCAGCGCCAGCGCCTGGCCATTGCCCGCGCCCTGCTGAAGGATGCGCCGATCCTGCTGCTCGACGAGGCCACCAGCGCGCTGGACACCGAATCCGAGCAGTTGATCCAGCAGGCGCTCGACCGGCTGATGCAGGGCCGCACGGTGATCGCGGTGGCGCACCGCCTGTCCACGCTCAAGAATTTCGACCGCATCGTGGTGATGGATGGCGGCCGCGTGGTCGATGACGGCGCGCCGGACGTGCTGGCCAGCCGCCCCGGCCCCTATCGCGACCTGCTGCGCTCGCAGAACATGGAGCGCACGCTGGAGCACGCCTGAGCCGCGCCACGCCTGAGCCGCGCGGCCTGGCACGGATCACGCTTCCCGGCGGCGCGCGGGCCCGCGCAACCACAAGCCCTTTCGGGCATTCCCCCTCCGACGGTTTTTCGGGGGGCGGACAATGCCGGACGGCGAAGCAATGCCTAAGCGTCGCACGGGCGCATCGGCAGCCACCATGCGCGCCGCCGTGGTCACCGGCCCCGGCAACGTGGAGGTCCGCGCGGTGCCGCGCCCCGTGGCCGGGCCCGGCCAGGTGCTGGTGCGGCTTGAGGGCTGCGGCGTCTGTGCGTCCAATCTCGGGCCATGGGCCGGGCCGGAATGGATGCGGTTCCCTACCCAGCCCGGCGGGCTTGGGCATGAGGGGTGGGGCAGCGTCGCCGCCGTCGGCCCCGGCGTGATCGGGCTGGCCGAGGGCGACCGCATCGCCGCGCTGTCCTTCCGCAGCTATGCCGAATACGACATCGCCGACGCCGAGGCGGCGATCCGCCTGCCCGCCGCCCTGGCGGGCCGGGCCTTCCCGGCCGAGCCGCTGGGCTGCGCGATGAACGTCTTCCGCCGCAGTGCCATCGCCGCCGGCCAGACCGTGGCCATTGTCGGCGCCGGCTTTCTCGGCGCGCTGCTCACCAGCTTGGCCGCCGAGGCCGGCGCACGCGTCATCGCCATCTCGCGCCGCCCCTTCGCCCGCGAGGTGGCGCTGCGCATGGGGGCGGCCGAGGCGCTGGCCATGGACGATCCGCACCAGGTGGTCGAGCTGGTCGGCGGGCTGACCGGCGGGCGCCTGTGCGACTGCGTGATCGAGGCGGTGGGCTACCAGGGCCCGCTCGACCTCGCCGGCGAGCTGGTGGCCGAGCGCGGCCGGCTGGTCATCGCCGGCTACCACCAGGACGGGCCGCGCCAGGTCAACATGCAGTCCTGGAACTGGCGCGGCATCGACGTGATCAACGCCCATGAGCGCGATCCGCGCGTCTATGCCAGCGGGGTGCGCGAGGCGATCGAGGCGGTGCTGGCGGGCCGGCTCGACCCGGCGCCGCTGCTCACCCACGCCTATCCGCTGGAACGGCTGGGCGAGGCGCTGGACGCCACCCGCGACCGGCCCGAGGGCTTCCTGAAGGCGGTGGTGACGATGTGAAAGGGCGGCAGCGCGTGAACGGGCGCCCGCAAATCGGCTTCCTCGGCGTCGGCTGGATCGGGCGCCACCGGCTGGCGGCGATCGCGGCCACCGGCGCGGTCGAGATCGCCGCCATCGCCGACCCTTCGCCGGACATGCGCGCCCATGCCGCCGACCTCGCACCGGAAGCGGCGCAGGTGGAGGGGCTGGAGGCGCTGCTGGCCGAGGGGCTTGACGGCGTGGTGATCGCCACCCCCAGCGCCCTGCACGCCGCCCAGGCGATCCAGGCGCTGCGCGCGGGGGCGGCGGTGTTCTGCCAGAAGCCGCTCGGCCGCAGCGCAGCCGAGGCACGCGCGGTGGTGGAGGCAGCCCGCGAAGCCGACCGGCTGCTCGCCGTCGATCTCTCCTACCGCTTCACCGCCGCCATGCAACGCATCCGCGCCGCGGTGCAGGCCGGCGAGCTTGGCAGGGTGTTCGCCGCCGACCTCGTGTTCCACAACGCCTACGGCCCGGACAAGCCGTGGTTCTACGACCCCGCACTGTCCGGTGGCGGCTGCGTGATGGACCTGGGCGTGCACCTCGTGGACCTCGCCCTGTGGACCCTCGGCTTTCCCGCCGTCACCGCCGTTGCCAGCCATCTCATCGCCGGCGGCATGCCCCTCGCCGGGCGCACCGATGTCGTCGAGGACTACGCGGTGGCCACGCTCGACCTCGCCGATGGGGAACATGGCCATGGCGCGGTGGTGCGCCTGGCCTGTTCCTGGCGGCTGCAGGCCGGATGCGACGCGGTGATCGGCGCCGCGTTCCACGGCACCGCGGGCGGTGCCGCCATGCGCAACCTCGACGGCTCGTTCCACGACTTCACCGCCGAGCGCTTTCGCGGCACCGCCCGCGAGACTGTCGCCGTCCCGCCCGACGCCTGGGGTGGCCGCGCCGCCGCCGCCTGGGCGCGCCGCCTCGTGGCCGGCGAGCGCTTCGACCCCGAGGCCAAGCGCCTGGTGGACGTGGCCGCGGTGCTCGACCGGCTCTATGGTCGCTGACCACCACGGCCTTCCCGCCAGGAGCCCGCATGACCGATACGAAATGGACCGTCCGGCGCTCGACCTATGTCCGCAAGGACAGGTGGATCGCGCTGCGCGAGGACGAATGCGTCACCCAGGAGGGCACGGTGGTCGCCCCCTACTACGTCACCGAATACCCGGACTGGGTGCATGTGGTGGCGCTGGACGAGCACGACCATCTGCTGCTGGTGCGCCAGTACCGCCACGGCATGGGCGGTGTCACGCTGGAGCTGCCGGCCGGCCGCATCGACCCCGCCGACGCCGACGCGGTCGCCGCCGGTGCGCGCGAACTGATCGAGGAGACCGGCTGCGCCGCGGCACGCCTGCGCCTGCTGGGCATGCACTGGGCCAACCCGGCCAACCAGAGCAACCGCATCCACACCGTGCTGGCCGAAGGCGTGCGCCAGGTGCGCGCACCCGACGACGACCCGCGCGAGCGCATCGAACTGCTGCGCGTGCCGCTCGACCGCGCGCTGGCCATGGCGATGTCGGGCGAGATGCCCACGCTGTTCCAGATCGGCTCGCTGCTGCTGGCGCTGGTGGAAACCGGCCGGATGGCCGGCCTCACTGCGCCGCGCTGAGCCGGCGGACGCCGCCGCGCGCACCGTAGCGGCGCATCATCGCCCCGCAGAACGCGGCGAACTCCTCGGCCACCACAGGCGGGCTGGTGTGGTGCGGCTCCAGGCCGCGATGCTCGGGGGTGAAGCAGAACGTCACCGTCACCTCGAAATCTGCCAGCGCTTCCATCTGCCGGTCGAACCAGTCCAGCGCGCCCTGGCGGAAGCTGTCGGCCCAGGACAGCCCGGTGCGCACATGGCGCACGCCCAGCCGCTTCATCCACGCCACCGCCTCGTCCAGCCGGTGGTCCTCGAAGTGGAACCACTGGCACAGCCCCATCCGCGCGGCATATCCGGCATACACCTCCAGCCCCGGCTTCGGCGTGCCGTCCTCGCGCAGCAGGCCCATGTGGAAATGCCGGTAGTAGGAGGAGCCCTCCGCCTCGCGGTGCCGCGTCGTCGCCTCCCAGCTGCGCGGCAGGTCGTAGAGGCTGTACCAGTGGATGCGCGGCGCCCGCCCGACCAGCAGCTCCGCGGTGCGCGCGACGCCCCAGGCCTGCACCTCCTCCGACGCCGAAGGTGGAGACGCCGACTTCGGTGACCCAGACCGGCTTGTCCGTCACCGCCGCGGATCTCGGCCAGCCGATCCGGCCATTCGTCGATCTGCCACAGGTTCCAGTCCAGCGGAAACCCGTGCACGGCCACCACGTCGACCTGGTCCAGCACGCCCTTGGCCGCTCATGTTGCGGATGAACTGCGGGTCGATCGGCGACATGCCGCCCAGCACGCGCGTCAGCCCCGGGCATTCGGCGGCGATCGCCTGGCCGGCCAGCACCGTCATGCGCGCGAACCGGTCCCAGTCCGGGTCGAGCAGCGGGTCCCAGTGCGACTTGTTGTTCGGCTCGTTCCAGATCTTCGCGGCTTCGATCATGCCCGCTCCCTCCCGTTGCCGGCGCGGTCCGGCCGGGCCGGATAGACGGCGCCCTCCGGCGTCGGTCGAGCCACCCGGCGGCAGAGATAGACATCCTGCTCCGGATGGGCGGTGATCTCGAAGCCGGCGCTGCGCAGCATGGCCTCGGTACAGGCGGCGTTCGGCACCCACCAGTTGGTCCAGTCGCCGGCGTAGCGATGCTCGATGAAATGCAGCTTCGGATAGCCGGGGCTGTCGAAATGCGTCCTGCTCGAAGAAATCGTAGTCCGCTGCCACCGCATCCACCTCGGCCGCGCCGCGCTGCATCGACTGGAAGAGCATCAGGTCGCCGGCGACATGCTCGTGGATCAGGTCGAGCGCCAGCAGCGGGTGGCGCAGATGGTAGAGCACGCCCATGAACACCACGACATCGAAATGTTCGCCCAGCTGCGCCGACGTCGTAGACCGACAGCCGGCGGAACTCGACGTCCAGCCCGGTCACCTCGGCGGCGAAGCGGGCCTGCGCCAGGTAGCGCTCGTCGGAATCGATGCCCAGCACCCGGGCCGCCCCGCGCCGCTTCATCTCCAGCGAATAGAATCCGCCGTTGCAGCCGATATCCAGCACCGTCTTGCCCGTCAGGTCGGCAGGAACCGCATCGGCGAAGCGGCGCCACTTGAAGGCAGGGTAGTCGTCCAGGAAATGGTCGGGCGCGGTGCGCACGCCGTTGAGGTCCAGGTTGTGGAACCATTTTCCAAGCGTGCCCAGCCGCTCGCGGATCTGATCCGGCGTCATGCCCCAACCCCGCTCATTCCGTTCGTTCATGGGCCGTCTCGTTCATGGGCCGCCTCGTTCATGGCGTGCAGCCTGGCCCCCCAGTCGCCCGCCGCGACGCGGGTGATGCTCGCCGGGCCGATCTCGAAGGCGTCATGCGCATCGGCGCCCAGGCCGAGCACCGCCATGACAGCCGCCTTGATCACGTCGGCATGACTGACCGCCACCACCGTGGCACCCGGATGGTTCCGGCGCACGCGCCGCAGCCAGTCCGCCAGCCGCGCTTGCACCTCCTGCATCGACTCGCCGCCGGGCGGACGGTTGGCCGCGCGCCGTTCGTTCCACGCCTGCCAGCGCGGGTCGCCCGCCAGGTCGCTGAACGCCGCACCGGTCCATTCGCCGAATTCGATCTCGTCCAGCCCCGCATCCACCAGCACCGGCAGGCCGCAGGCGACCGCGATCGGCTCGGCGGTCTGGCGCGCGCGCCCGGCCGGGCTGGAATACACCGCCGCCGGCCGTTCGGCGCGCAGCCCGGCCGCCAGCCGCACCGCCTCGGCCAGCCCCGCCGCGCTCAGCGAGACCCCCTCCATGCGCCCGCACAGCACCCGGCCCAGCCGGTCGTGGCTGGCATGGCGCACCAGCAGCACCGTCGTGGTCACGAGTCCATGCGGCGTGCTGCGGGCTCCTCGCCGGCGATGAACCGCAGCGTCCGTTCGCGCGCCTCGTGGTCGGTGTACTGCTCGGGCGGCGATTTCATGAAATAGCTTGACGGCCCGGCGAGCGGTCCGCGCAGGCCGCGGTCCAGCGCCAGCTTGGCGCAGCGCACCGCGTCGATGACGATGCCGGCGGAGTTGGGGCTGTCCCACACCTCCAGCTTCAGCTCCACGCTCATCGGCGCGCCGCCGAAGGCGGTGCCCTCCATGCGGATATGCGCCCATTTGCGGTCGTCGAGCCACGGCACGAAGTCGCTCGGCCCGACATGGATGTTGTCCGCCTCCAGCGGCACGTCCAGCTGGCTGGTCACCGCCCGCGTCTTGGACAGCTTCTTCGATTGCAGCCGCTCGCGCTCCAGCATGTTGCGGAAATCGGCATTGCCGCCGAAGTTGAGCTGGTAGGTGCGCTCCAGCCGCACGCCGCGTTCGCGGAACAGGTTGGCGAGCATGCGGTGCACGATGGTGGCCCCGACCTGGCTCTTGATGTCGTCGCCGATCAGCGGCAGCCCGCGCTCGGTGAAGCGGCGCGCCCAGCCGGGGTCGGAGGCGATGAAGACGGGGATGCAGTTCACGAAGGCGCAGCCCGCGGCCAGCGCCGCCTCGGCATAGTATTCGGTGGCGCGCTGCGAGCCGACCGGCAGGTAGGAGACCAGCACCTCGGTGCCCGAACGGCGCAGCGCCTCGGCCACGTCCACCACCGGCGCGGCGGACTCCTCGATCTCGCCGGCCATGTAGCGGCCGATGCCGTCCAGCGTCGGGCCGCGCTGCACGCGCACGCCCGTCCGCTTCGGCTCGGCGAAGCGCATGGTGTTGTTGGGTGCCGCGAAAATGGCCTCGCCGAGGTCGCGGCCCACCTTGGCCGCGCCGATGTCGAAGGCCGAGACCATCTCGATGTCGGCCACGTGATAGCCGCCCAGTTCGACATGCATCAGGCCCGGCGGCGGCTCGTTGGCGGTGGCGCCGGCATAGTGCGACAGCCCCTGCACCAGGGAGGACGCGCAGTTGCCCACGCCCGCGACGCCAACCCGAACCGTCCTGCGTGCCATCCGCCCGCTCACCCCCATCGTTCGCGGCGTGCCGCGCCGTCGCGGCGTGCCGTCTCGTCGACGTCGTGCCAATTCGCCCGGTGGGAATACGTTCCGGGCGCCGTCATGCCCGGGGCTTAACTTGACCGTTACAACCCGGTCGCGTCGCGGGCGGAACTTGCTTGAAGTTGCACAGTTAGGGAGGGCGTGGGCGGAGAATGCCATGCCTCGCGCAAAGAAGATCACGGACCACAACGACACCGGCACTTGGGCGCAAGCGCATGCCGATTGCCTCGCTTGTGGAATGTCTCGCGCGTACGGGCGGAATGACCTGCTGCATCTCCTGGTTCGTCAATAGCTGACGGGGAACATGGTACAGACAGTCCTGATTACCGGCGGCGCCGGCTTCATTGGCCGGCATCTCGCCCACGCACTGCTGTGCCGGGGCGACCGGGTCCGGGTGCTCGACAGCCTCATCGAGCAGGTGCACCCCGGCCGCACCCCTCCCGCCGCGCTGCCGTCCGACGCCGCGTTGCACATCGGCGACGTGCGCGACGCAACCGCGGTGCGCCAGGTGTTGAAAGGCGTGGACAAGGTTGTCCATCTCGCCGCCGAGGTTGGCGTGGGCCAGAGCATGTATGCGGTGGACCGCTACACCTCGGTCAACGACCACGGCACCGCCGTGCTGTTCCAGCAGCTGATCGACAACCCCGTCGCCCGCGTGGTCGTGGCCTCCTCGATGAGCATCTACGGCGAGGGCCTCTACCGCACCGCCGACGGCCGCCTGCGCGACGACGTGGTGCGCGGCCCGCGCAACCCCGACGGCAGCTGGGACCCGCTGGACGAGCACGGCCGCCCGTTGATCCCGGTGCCCACCCCCGAGGGCAAGCGCCCGGCCCTGCGCTCCGTCTATGCCATCGGCAAGTATGTGCAGGAGCGGCTGACGCTGACGCTCACCGCGCAGTACGGCATGCAGGGCACGGCGCTGCGGCTGTGGAACGCCTATGGCCCCGGCCAGGCGCTGTCCAACCCCTATACCGGCGTGCTCGCCATCTTCGCCTCGCGCATCGCCAACGGCCAGCCGCCGATGGTGTTCGAGGACGGCCGCCAGCGCCGCGACTTCGTGCATGTCGGCGACGTCGCGCGCGCATTCCTCCTCGCACTCGACCGGCCGGGCATCGACGGAGAGGTGTTCAACATCGGCTCCGGCGAGGACCGCACGGTGGAGCAGGTCGCGCGCCTGCAGGCCGCCGCGATGGGCCGGCCGGACCTCGCCCCCGAGATCGTGCAGAAGGCGCGCGCCGGCGATATCCGCCACAACATCCCCGACATCGCCCGCGCGCGCGACGTGCTCGGCTACCGCCCGCAGCAGGATTTCGCCGCCGGCCTCGCCGAGCTTGCCGAATGGGTCGCGCGCCAGGAAGCATGCGACCGCGTCGCCGAGGCCAGCCGGGAGCTGGAGATGCGGGGCCTGGTGGCGTGAGCGGCGCCCCGGTCCTGATCACCGGCGGGGCCGGCTTCATCGGCTCCAACCTGGCCGACCGGCTGGCCACCATGGGCCACGACGTGCTGGTGTTCGACGCGCTGGCGCGGCCCGGCGTGGAACGCAACCTCGCCTGGCTGCGCGCCCGCCACCCACGGCGCATCGCCGCCGAGATCGCCGACATCCGCGACGCCGCCGCCCTCGGCCGCGCCGTGCGCGATGCCGCGGCGGTGTTCCATTTCGCCGCCCAGGTGGCGGTGACCACCAGCCTCGCCGCCCCGGTGGACGATTTCGACGTCAATATCCGCGGCACGCTGAACCTGCTGGAGGCGCTGCGCCGCCGGGGCGGGCGCACCCCGCTGGTCTTCGCCAGCACCAACAAGGTGTACGGCGACCTCGCCGACGTGGCGCTGGAGCTGCACGGCGACGCCTGGCGGCCGCGCGATGCCGCGCTGCGGCGCCGCGGCGTCTCCGAGGCACGACCGCTCGATTTCCACACCCCCTATGGCTGCTCCAAGGGCGCGGCCGACCAGTACGTGCTCGACTACGCGCGCAGCTACGGGTTGCCCACCTGCGTGCTGCGCATGAGCTGCATCTACGGCCAGCGCCAGATGGGCACCGAGGACCAGGGCTGGGTCGCGCATTTCCTCCTGCGCATTCTCGCCGGCCAGCCGATCAGCATATTCGGCGACGGCCGCCAGATGCGCGACATCCTCGACGTGGACGACGCCGTCGGCGCCTACATCGCGGCATGGCAGCGCATCGGCACGGTGGCCGGGCGCGCCTTCAACCTGGGCGGCGGGCCGGCCAACGCGGTCAGCCTGGTGCAGCTGATCCGCGAGGCCGAGTCGCTGGCCGGCCGCCCGGCCAAGCTGCGCTTCGGCGACTGGCGCGCCGGCGACCAGCGTTACTACGTGTCCGACACCGGCGCCGCGCGCGCCGCCCTCGGCCTGGAGGCGCCGCGCGACTGGCGCAGCGGGCTCGCCGCACTCGCCGCCTGGCTGCAGGCGGAAGGCGGCGCCCAGCCGCCCGCCCGCGCGACGGTGGCGCTGTGACCCCGCCAGGCTTCCCAGGCGCGGCCGCGCGGCCCGGCCGCATACTCATGACCGCCGATGCGGTTGGCGGGGTATGGACCTACGCGCTCGACCTTGCCGCGGGTCTGGCGCGCCACGGCCTCGGCGTTACCCTGGCGCTGCTCGGCCCGCCGCCCGCCGACCACCAGCGCCGCGCCGCCGCCGCCATCGCCGGCCTGCGGCTGGTGGAAACCGGGCTGCCGCTCGACTGGACCGCCACCTGCCCGGAGGAGCTGCGTGCAGCCGGCCGCGCCATCGCCGCCCTTGCCGTTGCCAGCCGTGCCGACCTGGTGCACCTCAACAGCCCCGCCCTGGCGATGGAGGGCGGCTTCGCCGTGCCGGTGCTGGGCGCGTGCCATTCCTGCCTCGCCACCTGGTGGTGCGCGGTGGGCGCGGGCGAAATGCCGGCCGATTTCACCTGGCGTGCCGCGGCGCTGACCGCCGGGATGGCGAACTGCGCGAGCCTGATCGCCCCCTCGGCCGCCTTTGCCGCCGCCACTTCGCAGGTGCATGGCCGGTACCCTCAGGTGGTCCATAACGGCCGCACGCCGCCTGCCCCGCCGCCATCCGCCCCGCCGCCATCCGCCCGACCGCGCCCGCGCCGCGCCCGCTTCGTCTTTGCCGCCGGCCGGCTGTGGGACCGCGGCAAGAACCTCGCCGTGCTGGACCGCGCCGCCGCCCTGCTGCGCGCACCCGCCGTCGCTGCCGGCCCGCTGACCGGCCCCACCGGCGAGGCCGTCGCCCTGCGTCACCTGCGCACCCTCGGGCCGCTCTCCGGCGGGGACATCGCCGATTGGCTGGCCCATCGCCCGGTCTTCGCCTCGCCCGCGCGCTACGAGCCGTTCGGGCTGGCGGTGCTGGAGGCGGCGCAGGCCGGTTGCCCGCTGGTGCTGGCCGACATCCCCACCTTCCGCGAGCTGTGGAACGGCGCCGCCCTGTTCGCCGACCCGCGCAGTCCCGACGCCTTCGCCGCCACCCTGCGCGCCGTGCTCGCCGACGCGGCCCTGGCTGAGCGCCTCGGCCAGGCCGCCGAGGCGCGCGCCGGGCGCTACAGCGTCGCCGCCATGGCCGCCGGCACGCTGGCGGCCTATCGCGGCCTCGTCCCCGCGCCGGCCCCCCGGCTTGGCCGGGTCGCCACGGAGGCGGTGGCGTGAGGATCGTCTATTTCACCCACTCCCTCGAATCCTGCTGGAACCACGGCAACGCCCATTTCCTGCGCGGCGTGCTGCGCGAACTCTCCCGCCTCGGCCACGAAATTCGCACCTTCGAACCGGCAGATGCCTGGAGCCGCGCCAACCTCGTCGCCGACCATGGCGAGGCCGGGCTGTCCGCGTTCCGCGCCGCCTATCCCGGCCTCTCCGCCACCCGCTACGGGCCAGCCCCCGATCTCGCCGCGATGTGCGACGGCGCCGACCTTGTCATCGTGCATGAGTGGAACGATCCGGCCCTGGTCGCCGCACTCGGCCGCCTGCGCCGCCACGAAGGCTTCACCCTGCTGTTCCACGACACCCATCATCGCGCCGTCAGCGACCCGCGCGCCATCGATGCCTTCGACCTCGCCGGATACGACGGCGTGCTGGCCTTCGGCGAGGCGTTGGCCGCCGTCTATCGCCGCCGCGGCTGGGGCGCGCGCGCCTTCGTTTGGCACGAGGCCGCCGACACCGCCCTGTTCCGCCCCCCCGCACAGGAGGGCCAGCGCGAGGGCCTGGTCTGGATCGGCAACTGGGGCGACGGCGAGCGCACCGCCGAGCTGGAAACCTACCTGCTCGCCCCCGCCCGGGCCGAAGGGCTGGCGCTCGACATCCACGGCGTGCGCTACCCGCCCGAGGCGCTGGCCATGCTCTCCCGCCACGGCGCCCGCTACCGCGGCTGGCTCGCCAATGCCCGGGCGCCGGCCGTATTTGCCCGGCACCTCGCCACCGTCCACGTGCCGCGCCGCTTCTACGTGCGCGCCCTGCCGGGTATTCCCACCATTCGCGTCTTCGAGGCCCTGGCCTGCGGCATTCCCCTGGTCAGCGCCCCCTGGGACGACGCCGAGCACCTGTTCCGCCCCGGTGCAGACTTCATCATGGCATCTGACGGCGCCGCCATGCGCCGCGCCCTGCGCGCGGTCGCCAACGAACCCGCCCTGCGCGAAAGCTTGGCCAGCCAGGGGCTCGCCACCATCCGCGCGCGCCACAGCTGCGCCCACCGTGCCGCCGAACTGCTCGCGATCGTCCCCCGCCTCGGTCGCGGCACCACGACCCTGGAGGCCGCGTCATGATGATCGCCTTCTATGGCTCCAGCCTGCTGTCGTCGTACTGGAACGGCGCCGCCACCTACTATCGCGGCCTGCTGCGCGACCTCGCCGGGCGCGGCCACGCCATCACCTTCTACGAACCCGACGCCTTCGAGCGCCAAAGCCACCGCGACATCGAGCCGCCGGACTGGGCCCGCGTCGTCGTCTGGCCCGCCACCGAGGCCGATGCACGCCGCGTCGCCGCCGAGGCCTCGCGGGCCGACGTGGTGGTGAAGGCCAGCGGGGTCGGCGTCTTCGACGACCTGCTGCTGGCCGAGCTGCTGCGCGCCGCACGCCCCGGCGCGCTGCGCCTGTTCTGGGATGTGGACGCGGCGGCCACTTTGGCCGAACTGCGCGACTCCGGCCCCGGCCATCCGTTGCGCCACGCCCTGAAGCAGCTCGACCTGGTGCTCACCTATGGCGGCGGCCCGCCCGTCGTTGCCGCCTACCAGGGCTTCGGCGCCCGGCAATGCCACCCCGATCTACAACGCGCTCGACCCCACCACCCACCACCCGGTGCCGCCCGACGCGCGCTTCGCTGCCGACCTCGCCTTCCTCGCCAACCGCCTTCCCGACCGCGAGGCGCGGGTGGAGGCGTTCTTCCTCGCCGCCGCCGCCGGCTCCCCGCCCGCCACTTCCTCCTTGGCGGCAATGGCTGGGACGGCAAGCCCATGCCCGGCAACGTGCGCCGCATCGGCCATGTCGGCACCGCCGACCACAACGCCTTCAACTGCTCGCCGCGCGCCGTGCTCAACGTCGCGCGCGACAGCATGGCCGCGGTCGGCTTCTCGCCCGCCACCCGCGTGTTCGAGGCCGCCGGCGCCGGCGCCTGCCTGATCACCGACGCCTGGGAGGGCGTGGAAATGTTCCTCCAGCCCGGCGAGGAGGTGCTGGTGGCGCGCGATGGGCGGGAGGTCGCCGAGCATCTCGCCGCCCTGACGCCCGCGCGTGCCCAGGCCATCGGCCAGGCCGCGCTGCGCCGCGTGCTCGCCAGCCACACCTACGCCCGCCGCGGCGCCGAGGTGGACCGGCTGCTGCGGCACGAGCTGGCGCGCAAGGCCGAGCGGGCGGAGGCATGATGGCCCGCCCCCACATGAGCCGCCCGCTCAGGCTCGTCGTCCTCGGCCTCACCCTCTCCTCCTCCTGGGGCAACGGCCACGCCACGACATACCGCGCCCTGCTGCGCGCTTTCGCCGCGCGCGGCCACGACGTGCTGTTCCTGGAGCGCGACGTGCCCTGGTACGCCGCCAACCGTGACCTGCCGACCCCGGCTTCTGCCGCTTGCCCTCTATCGGCGACCTCGACGACCTGGCGCGCTGCGCGGCGAAGTGGCGGCGGCCGATGCCGTGATCGTCGGCTCCTACATGCCCGAGGGCGTGGCGGTGGGACGCTGGGCGCAGCGCACCGCGCGCGGCGTCGTCGCCTTCTACGACATCGACACCCCGGTCACCTCGGCCAAGCTGGCGCGCGGCGAGGACGAATATCTCGACGCCGGCGCTGATCCCCGCGCTACGACCTCTACCTCTCCTTCACCGGCGGCCCGACGCTCGACCGGCTGGTGCGGCGATACGGCGCGCCCGCCGCCCGCGCGCTGTACTGCTCGGTCGATGCCGAGCCTACCGCCCGCTCGACCGCCGCAGGCGCTGGGACCTCGGCTATCTCGGCACCTACAGCGCGACCGCCAGCCGACGCTGGAGCGCCTGCTGCTGGAGCCGGCGCGCCGCCTGCCCCACCTGCGCTTCGCCGTCGCCGGGCCGCAATACCCCGCCGGCATCGACTGGCCGGCCAATGTCGAACGGCATGGAGCATGTGCCGCCGGCCGACCACCCGGCCTTCTACGCCGCCAGCCGCTTCACCCTGAACGTCACCCGCGCCGACATGATCGCCGCCGGCTACGGCCCCAGCGTGCGGCTGTTCGAGGCCGCCGCCTGCGGCTGTCCGGTGATCTCCGACTGCTGGCCAGGACTGGCGGCGCTGTTGCGCCCGGGCGAGGAGATACTGCTGCCCTGGGACGGCGCCGGGGTGCTCGCCATTCTCGACGGCATGGCCGAGCCGGCGCGCCGGGCGGTGGCCGAGGCCGGCCGGCGCCGCATTCTCGCCTCGCACACCGCCCGCCACCGCGCCGCCGAGCTGGACGGCCACCTCGCCGAGGCCGCCGCCCGCCATGGCGTTGACGGCAGGAGGGCCGCGAGCGGATGATTCCGCGGCGCGGCAACCATGCCGCGCACCGTTCCGCCGGAGTCGCCCCGCCATGGCCAGTGCCCTCCTTCCCGTGCTCGGCATCGCCGCCGTGCTGCTGCTGGCCTGGGCGCTCAGCGAGGACCGGCGGGCCGTGCCGTGGCGCACCGTGATCGCCGGCATGGCGCTGCAACTCGCCCTCGCCCTGCTGCTGCTCGGCGTTCCGCCCGCCACCCACGCCATGCTCGCGCTGAACGGTGCGGTGCACGCGCTGCAGAACGCCACCGACGCCGGCTCCAGCTTCGTGTTCGGCTACCTCGCCGGCCCGCCGTTGCCCTTCGCCGAAAACCACCCGGCGCCAGCTTCATCCTCGCGCTCCAGGCGCTGCCGCTGGTGCTGACGATCAGCGCCCTGGCCTCGCTGCTGTTCTACTGGGGCATCCTGCAGCGCATCACCGGCGCCTTCGCCTGGCTGCTGCGCCGCACCATGGGCATCGGCGGCGCGCCTGGCGCTGGGCGCCGCGGTGCACGTGTTCGTCGGCATGATCGAGGCGCCGCTGCTGGTCCGCCCCTATCTCGCCCGCATGCAGCGCGGCGAGCTGTTCGCGCTGATGACCTGCGGCATGGCCGGCGTCGCCGGCACGGTGATGGTGATCTACGCCGGCTTCCTGGCCCCGGTCATCCCGAACGCGCTGGGCAACATCCTGATCGCCTCGGTGATCAGCACGCCCGCCGGCCTGGCGATCGCCGCGCTGATGGTGCCGTTCGGCCCGCGCGGAAGCGGCGGAGGAAACCCGGCTGGAACTGCGCGATCCGCCGCTGTCGTCGCTGGACGCGCTGGTGAAGGGCACGCTGGACGGCATCCCCATCCTGGCCGGCATCATCGCCGTGCTGCTGGTCGCCGTCGCGTCGGTCGCCCTGCTGAACAGCATCCTGGCCCTGCTGCCGCACTGGGTCGGCGCGCCGGTCACGCTGCAGGCGATCTTCGCCCTGCCGTTCCGCCCGGTGATGTGGCTGCTGGGCGTGCCGTGGCACGATGCCGGCACCGCCGCGTCGCTGATGGCCACCAAGACGGTGCTGAACGAGTTCGTCGCCTACCTCGACTTTTCCAGCATGCCCGCCGCGACGCTTCGCACCGCAGACGCGGCTGATCCTGACCTATGCGCTGTGCGGCTTTGCCAATTTCGGCAGCCTTGGCATCATGATCGGCGGGATGGGCGCCATGGTGCCCGAGCGGCGGCACGAAATCGTCGCGCTCGGCCTGCGCTCCATCCTGAGCGGCACGCTCGCCACCTGCATGAGCGGCGCGCTGGCCGGCATGCTCGCGTAAGCAAGATGTTCTTTTTTTGAAAAAAAGGACCAAAAAACTTTCACCCATTTATCCGTTGGAGCGCAAACGTTCCGCTCCAACGGAAACGGGTAGAAGTCTTTTTGCTTCTTTTTCTTCAGAAAAAGAAGAATACCTCCTAATACCCCTCGCCCAGCCGCAGCAGCGGGAACGCGCTATGCACATGCGGCTCGCTCACCGACGGCGCGGGATGCACATGGCTGCGCTCCACCTCCGCGAACGACGGCGTGCCCAGCAGACCCAGGCAGGCCGTCACCTCGTCCTCCAAAATCTCCAGCAGCCGCACGATCCCCGCCGCCCCGCCCGCCGCAAGGCCATAAAGATACAGCCGCCCCACCACCACCAGGTCGGCTCCCAGCGCGATGCCCTTGACGATATCGGTGCCCCGGCTGAACCCGCCATCCACGAAGACCTTGCACCGCCCGGCCACCGCGTCCACCACCTCCGGCAGCACGTCCAACGACCCGCGCCCATGGTCAAGCTGCCGCCCGCCGTGGTTGGACACGTACACCGCGTCCACCCCCATCCCGGCCGCCCGCGCCGCGTCCTCGTGGGTGGCGATGCCCTTGATGATCAGCGGAATCCGGTGCTTCGCCTTGAACCGCTCCACATGCGCCCAGTTCAGCCCGGCCTGGAAGTCCATGCCCACGCTGCGCGTCCGCCACGGCGCGCGGAACCGCTTGGCGATGTCGCGCTCGCGGCGGCTCAACATCGCCGTATCGACGGTGAGGCAGAACGCGTCGTAGCCCGCATCCACGGCCCGCTTCACATGGTCGTCCACCCAGTCGTCGTCGCCGCGCACGTAAAGCTGGAACACCTTCGGCCCGCCGCCGGCAGCCCCCACCGCCTCCAGCCCGGGCTGCGTCACCGAGGAGACGAAGATCGGCACACCGTATTCCCCGGCCCCCTGCGCCGCCGTCGCCCCGCCTCCCGCCTCGAACGACTCCAGCGAACCCACCGGCGCCAACGCCACCGGCAACCTGATATCGCGCCCGAAGAAGCTCGCCGAGGTGTCCACCGCCGACACGTCCACCAGCGCCCGCGGCCGGAATGCCACGCTGTCCAGCGCCAGCCGGTTCCGCCGCAGCGTCGTCTCGGTCTCCGCCCCGCCGGTCAGGTAGTCCCAGATATGCCTGTTGAGCTTCAGGTGCGCCGCCTTGATGAACTCATGGAGGTTCTGGAACTCGTGATCGACGTTGCTGCGCGCCATGGGCGTCCCCTTCGTTTGCACGCCAGTTTGTGACAGGGTTCCCGCAGCGGCAAGGTGGAGAACGGACAATGGCGGGACTGCAACGCGTCGGCGACACGCTCGATCTCCTCGGCGAAGGTCCGGTCTGGTGCCCGCGCGACCAGGCGCTCTACTGGGTGGACATCCGCGAACCCGCCATCCGCCGCCGCACCGCTACCGGCGAGACCACCACATGGCGCATGCCCGAACAGGTCGGCTCCATCACCTTGCGTGAACAGGGCGGCATCCTGGTCGCCCTGCAATCCGCCCTCTCGTCGTTCGACCCCGCCACCGGCCAGATCACGAAGCTCGCCGACGCGCCCGGCCACCACCCCGGCCTGCGCTTCAACGACGGCAAATGCGACCGCCAGGGCCGCTTCTGGGTCGGCTCCATGTTTGCCGACACGCCCGGCACCCCCGGCTTCCTCTACCGCCTCGACGGCACCGGCTGCACCAAGGTGCTCGACGGCATCGCCATCCCCAACTCGCTGTGCTGGTCGCCCGACAGCCGCACCATGTATTTCTCCGACAGCCCCAAGCGCGTCATCTGGGCCTTTCCCTACGACCCCACCACGGGAGCCATTGGCGAACGCCGCGTGTTCGCCACCTTCCCCGCGCCGATGGTCGCCGACGGTGGTACCGTCGACGCCGAAGGCTACCTCTGGAGTGCCAATTACGGCGGCTGGCGCGTCACCCGCCTCGCGCCCGACGGCACCGTGGACCGCGTGATCCCCGTCCCCGCCAGCAACGTCACCAGTTGCGCCTTCGGCGGCCCCGGCCTCGCCACCCTCTACATCACCACGGCCTGGCAGAACCTCAGCGACGCCCAGCGCGCCCAGCAACCCGCCGCGGGCGCCCTGTTCGCCATCGACCCCGGCGTCCGCGGCCTGCCGGAGCCGCGCTTCGCCTACTGACGGTCAGCGATGGCAAAAGGAAGCAAGAAATTTCTTTTTCTGAAGAAAAAGAAGCAAAAAGACTTCTGACCATTTTCCGTTGAAGTGGCAACATTCCGCTCTCACGGCCAATGTCGCGAAAGTTTCTTGGTTCTTTTTTCAAAAAAGAACCTCTTGCTTAGATGACCCTTCGTTTCGCCAAATTCCTCATCAACGCCCCCACCCCAAATATCCACGCCGCGCACTGATCGCTTGGCCTGATCCGGTTCACCAGCCGCCCGAGCTTCGGCGTCGCGATCGTCACCACATCCCCGCTCTTGTGCGTGAACCCTTTGCCCGGCGCATCCCGGTCCTCGATCGGCGCGAACATCGTCCCGCAATACAGCACCGCCCCGTCGGGATAGCGGTGGTGCGCGTTCACCATCTGCGCTGCGAGGTCCGTGATGTCGCGCGCGATCCTCGTCATCGAGGACGCGCCCTCCAGCCGGAAGTTATCCGTCCCCTCCACCGTCAGCGACACCACAGTGCTGCGCAGATCATCCAACCCGAACCCGCCATCCAGGAACCGGATGAATGGCCCCACCGCCGCCGAGGCATTGTTGTCCTTCGCCTTGCTCAGCAGCAGCGCCGAGCGCCCCTCCACGTCCCGCAGGTTCACGTCGTTGCCCAGCATGGCCCCCACGATCCGCCCGTCGCTCGCCACCACCAGCACCACCTCCGGCTCTGGGTTGTTCCAGGTGGAAACCGGGTTCACCCCCGCATCCATCCCCGTCCCCACGGCGGCCATCGGCTGTGCCTTGGTGAAGATCTCCGCGTCCGGCCCGATCCCGACTTCCAGATACTGGCTCCATGCGCCGCGCGCGATCAGCATCTCCTTCAGCTTCGCCGCCTCCGCCGTCCCCGGTTTCAGCCGCGCCAGGTCGTCGCCGATCAGCGCCGTCACCTCCGCCCGCAGCCCGGCCGCCGCCGCGAGGTCCCCGCGCGCCCGCTCCTCGATCACCCGCTCCAGCATCGAGATCGGAAACGTCACCCCCGCCGCCTTCACCGCCTGCAAGTCGATCGGCGCCAGCAGCCATGGCCGCCCCACATCGCGCCCATCCACCGGCGTATTGGCGAGAATATCCCTCACCGCCCCAAGGCTCTCCCCCTGCGCCCCGCGCAACGCCGCCGCCGGGTCGTGCGCCTCGCACAGGTCGCGCATCGTCGGAAACGCCGCCGTGATGTCCACCATCTCGCCCCCGCGCACCGCCACCACGCTCGGCCCGCCCAACTCGGGCCGCCAGACACGCCCCGCCAGCGCGGCCCCGGCATGATCCTCGGGAAGCGCCGCCAAGACCGCCGTGGTGAATGCGTCCATCTGTTTCTCCTCTCTGCGAGTCCGCCAAGTCAGAAGAAATTTCCTTTCCTGAAGAAAAAGAAGCAAAAAGACTTTTATCCGTTTGCCCTGCGCCCGACCGCCGAGCCTCCTGCTACCCGCAAATGGACAAAAGTTTTTTGGTTCTTTTTTTCAAAAAAGAACCTCTTACCTTCCCAGTACCTCTCCCACCCCGGTCCGCTCGACGATCAGGCGGTAGTGCTCCGGCCGCGGTGGCGCGCGAAGTTGAAGATGGTGGTCTTGTAGCTCGTAGGTCGAGGTCGCAGCGCGCGATGCAGTTCGTCTCCAGCGGTGGTGCACCGCGCCGAGCGATCTCGCCCGAGGGCGCGACAATGTAGGATTGCCCGATCTGGTCCACGCCTTCCTCCACCCCCGCCTTGGCCACGCCGACCACCCAGGTGCCGTTCTGGTAGGCGCCGGCCTGCATCACCAGCTGGTTGTGGAAGTGCGAGATCGGTCGTGCTCCGGCGTCGCCGGGTTGTGCACCGGCGTGTTGTAGCCGAGGAGGACCATCTCGACGCCCTGCAGCCCCAGCACGCGGTAGGTCTCGGGCCAGCGCCGGTCGTTGCAGATCACCATGCCGACGCGCCGCCGCCGAACGCGCCCAGGCCGGGAAGCCGAGGTCGCCGACCTCGAAGTAGCGCTTCTCCAGGTGCTGGAACGGCGCCCCGGCTCGTGGTCGGCATGGCCGGGCAGATGGATCTTGCGGTAGTTGCCGACGATCCGCGCCATCCTTGCGACCAGGATCGAGGTGTTGAAGCGCCGCTTCGCCCGGTCGAGAAATCCAGCTCGCAATAGCCCAGGTGAAACCCCACCCGCAGCCGCCGCGCTGCATCGAACAACGGCTGCACCGCGGCATTCGGCATTTCGCTTTCGAAATAGGAGTCGAGCTCCTGCTCGTCCTCCACCAGCCAGTGCGGAAAAAACGCCGTCAGCGCCGCCTCCGGATACACCAACAGGTCGCACCCCGCCCGCGCCGCATC